>NZ_JAUMIT010000009.1 GCF_030519655.1 Wenyingzhuangia gilva | reverse complement strand
AATATATTTGCTATTATAATAATGATAGAATATCATCATTTTTAAAGGGAATGAGCCCGATAAAATATCGAGCTCATATCAATAATTAAATTTTTAACCGTCCAACTTTTTGGGGGCTGTCCAATTTGTAGGGGATTTTTTGTTTTATAACTTTTTAGCGTTGTGCACTTTTTGTTTGGTCAAGGCTATTTCTAGCACTTCTTTCATTTCAGACACGTAGTGGAATTTTAATCCTTTTACGTAAGATTCTTTAATTTCCTCGATGTCTTTTTTATTGGCTTCACACAAAATAATTTCTTTGATATTTGCTCTTTTAGCAGCCAATATTTTTTCTTTAATTCCACCTACAGGCAATACTTTACCTCTTAGCGTAATTTCTCCTGTCATGGCAACTTTAGATTTTACTTTACGTTGTGTAAAGGTCGATACTAAAGAAGTTAACATGGTTATTCCGGCACTAGGTCCATCTTTAGGCGTTGCTCCTTCTGGTACGTGAATATGTACTTTATATTCGTCTAAAATCTTTTGTTTAATTCCTAAACTCTCTGCATTCGCTTTGATGTACTCCAAAGCAATGGTTGCAGATTCTTTCATTACCGTTCCAAGATTCCCAGTAATAGACAATCCTTTTCCTTTCGACAAAATAGATTCAATAAACAAAATATCACCTCCAACACTGGTCCAAGCCAAACCTGTAACCACTCCCGCTACATCGTTGTTTTCGTACTTGTCACGTTCCATTCTGGCAGGCCCTAAAATGGTTTCTATTTTTTCGTTGGTCAAAACCACTTCATACTCCTCTTCCATGGCGATAGATTTGGCAGCATAACGAACCAATTTCGCAATCACTTTTTCTAAATTACGAACACCAGATTCACGAGTATATCCCGTAACCACAAATTCTAATTGAGGTTTCCCAATTTTTAAATGAGTGGCTTTTAATCCGTGTTCTTTTAATTGTTTTGGTAACAAATGTCTTTTGGCTATTTCCATTTTTTCTTCAATGGTATATCCAGAAACGCTAATCATTTCCATACGGTCTCTTAATGCCCAAGGAATATCACCAATACTGTTTGCCGTAGCAATAAACATGGCTTTAGACAAATCGTATCCTATTTCTAAGAAATTATCGTAGAAAGCTGAATTTTGTTCAGGATCTAATACCTCCAACATGGCAGAAGCTGGGTCTCCTTGCATTCCAACAGCCATTTTATCAATTTCATCTAACACAAAAACAGGATTGCTTGTTCCCGCTTTTTTAATGTTCTGAATCAACCTACCTGGCATGGCTCCAATATAAGTTTTACGGTGCCCTCTAATTTCAGACTCATCACGTAAACCTCCCAAGGCCATTCTCACATATTTTCTACCCAAAGCTGTGGCAATAGATTTTCCCAATGATGTTTTCCCTACACCTGGAGGTCCGTACAAACAAATGATTGGAGATTTCATGTCTCCTTTTAATTTTAACACCGCCAAGTGTTCTATGATACGATCTTTTACTTTTTCTAATCCAAAGTGATCTTTATCTAAAACCGCTTGTGCTTCTTTTAAATCAAATTTATCTTTGGTAAATGTATTCCAAGGCAACTCTAACATCAACTCTAAATAGTTGCGTTGAATAGAATATTCTGGCATTTGAGGATTCAAACGTTTCATTCTATTCACTTCTTTTTCAAAAGTTTCTTTTACCTCTTTAGACCATTTTTTGGTTTTGGCTTTTTTAAGCAATTCTTGAATTTCTACTTCATGAGAGTTTCCACCCAATTCTTCTTGAATGGTTTTTAATTGCTGATGCAAGTAATACTCACGCTGTTGTTGGTCTAAATCTACCCTTGTTTTGTTCTGAATGTCATTTCTCAATTCCAAACGTTGCAATTCGGTATTCAACTTTTTTAGTGCTGCAATGGCTCTATCTTTCAAATTGTTAATTTCTAACAATTCTTGTTTTTCTTCTACTGACAAATCAATATTTGAAGAAATAAAGTTGATTAAAAATGAATTGCTCTGAATATTTTTAATGGCAAAAGTACCTTCAGATGGAATGTTCGGATTTTCTTGAATGACGTTCAAAGCAGTTTCTTTAACCGTTTGAATAATCTCTTTAAACTCCTCTGTATCTTGCACAAACATATCATCTACAATCTCTGTGGTAGAAGCCATAATATAAGGCTCATTTTGTACTACCGCATTTAATTTGATACGTTTTTTTCCCTGAATGATTACGGTTGTATTTCCATCAGGCATTTTTAAAACACGTAAAATTTGCGCAACTACTCCTGTGTGATATACATCCTCAAAAGTTGGATTTTTACTAGCAGGATCTTTCTGAGCTACAATCCCTAAAATCTTATCGCCTTTGTTCACTGCTTTAATCAATTCTATAGCTTTATCTCTAGTTGCAGTAATTGGAATTACCACACCTGGAAACAAAACAGTATTTCTTAAAGGTAAAATGGGTAAGGTTTCAGGCACCAATTCCTTATTCATTTCCGCTTCATCTTCAGGAGTTAATAAAGGAATTAAATCTGAATCTTCATCAATCATGTTATGAAAAGATAAACTGTCTATTTTTATGTTTTTATGTCTACTCATATTTTATAAATGTCATTATGACATTGTCTAAATTTTTTAATACTCAATTGAACACACAAAAGTACGGAAAATCAAGCATGTATTATTCGCTTTTGCTAATTAAGACAATTTTAATGCCAATACCAATCAACATGACAAATTGTAAAATTGTTATGGTGAATTAAGGTCAGAACGCTTACTTTTGCCATATGAAAAGAGTATATTTAGACAACGCAGCCACCACTCCTATGCTTCCTGAAGTGATAACAGTGATGACGGAAAGTATGAATACCCATTTTGGAAATCCATCTTCTACCCATGCTTTTGGACGTAGTGCCAAAGCGGTTGTTGAAAATGCTCGTAAAAACATTGCCAAACATTTACAGTGTACCACTTCTGAAATTGTATTTACTTCTGGTGGAACGGAAGCTGATAATTTTATTCTTAAAAATGCAGTACACCATTTGGGGGTACAACATATTGTAACGTCTACACTAGAACATCATGCGGTATTGCATACAGTTGATTTTTTAGTCACCAAAGGAATTCAAATATCGTACGTAAATACTTTAGAAAATGGAACGATTGACTATGCGCACTTAGAAGAAATTTTGGCTAATAGCACCCAAAAAACATTGATTTCTTTGATGCATGTAAACAATGAAATTGGAACCATTTTAGACTTGTCAAAAGTAATCGCCTTAAAAAAACAATATCAAGCATTGTTTCATAGTGATACCGTACAATCTATAGGACATTTTGAAATAGATTTATCAGCTTTAGAAATTGATTTTATCACTGCTGCTGCACATAAATTTCACGGCCCTAAAGGAATTGGTTTTGCTTTTTTTAGAAAAGGAACAGGTATTCATCCAGAAATTCTAGGAGGAGAACAAGAACGTGGTTCTAGAGCAGGAACCGAAAACACTGCTGCCATTGTGGGGATGGAAAAAGCTTTGTCTATTTGTGTACAAAACTTAGCACATGATGTTGCTTATTTAAAAGATTTGAAACAATATTTTATCTCAACTTTAAGTACAAAAGTTCCCAACATCAAATTTAATGGGGTTTCAGGAGAGCTAGATAAAAGTACGCATACCGTTGTAAACATTCAGTTTAACAAAGATTTAGCCATGTTGTTGTTTCAACTAGACATGAAAGGTATTGCGGTTTCTGGAGGGTCTGCTTGCCAAAGCGGAAGCAACAAAGGTTCACATGTACTCCAAAGTTTTTTAAGCGATGAAGCACAACAAAACACTTCTGTACGTGTGTCTTTTTCTAAACTCACCACCAAAGAAGAAGTTGATTCTTTTATGGAAGAGATTGTGGGGGTGGTTTAGGCTATAAAACTTTTATAAACTCTCCTACTACTCTCATATTTTGACAATTTTCTTACTATAATAGGATGTTTTAAATCTACTTTCTACTGAAACTAATTCAACGAAGCTATGATAATGAATATTATTATTTACATTAGTGTTACTATTGAAAAATTAAAAGATGGCAAATAAGTATTTGAATTTTATTTCTGATGAGCATCTTATGAAGTGTATTGAAAATCTTCATAAATCATATACAAAAGCTAAAGCTAACGTTAGTAAAAAGAAATTTTACAATAACAAAATTGATACTATAAAATTAACTTTTGATGCTAAATTTAACGATTTAGATGAAGAAACTTTAATTAAGACTGAAATAAACAGACAAATAGATAAATCTATTAATAACTCTATAGGAACTTTTCACGAACAAATTTTAGGAGGGATCAGAGGGTTTGAAATGGGGAACTTAAGTGGATTTGATATTAAAGCAATTGACAATACGTTGTTTGCTGATATTAAAAACAAACACAATACTATGAATAGTAGTTCTGCTGAAAGTTTATTTCAAAAATTAGCTAAATACGCTGATACTTATAAACAAGCTAAGTGTTATTGGGTACAAATTCTAGCTAAAAATAGCTTTAATGAAAGTTGGTTTGGTGAAATTAATGGAAAAGAATACAGTCACTCTCGGGTTTACAAAATTTCTGGAGATCAATTTTATAAACTATTAACTGGTAATGAGAATGCTTTTTTTGAATTATACACAATTTTACCTCAAGCAATATCTGATTATTTAGCCAATAAAAAAGAAGATGAGTCTATGAATAATTCAGCCCTAGAAGAAATTACTAAAAGCTCAATTTCATCTAAAAGAAGTATTCTAGATAAAATTACTTTTGAAAATTACGCATATTATTCTGGTTTTGATAAACTTAAATAATATTGATTTAAAAATTTAATAATAGAATAACCTATTTCTGTTCCTAAATTACAAGGTACGGCATTACCTATTTGTTTATATTGTTGAGAAATTGACCCCATAAACTTCCAATCGTCTGGAAAAGTTTGTATTCTAGCATATTCTCTTACTGTAAATGGACGTGTTTCTTCTGGATGACATCTTTCGGTTTGCTTTTGGGCAGGACTACAAGTAAGTGTTAAACTTGGTTCATCCCAACCTATTCTACGTGCAATACCTGTTTTACCACCTCCTAAGTAAAAACTTTTTCCCATATATTCCTTTTGAATATCTAAAGGTAAATTTCTCCAATATCCTTTTTGAGGTACTAATTCTAAAACTTCTTTTTTATGCTTAGGATATTTAGAACCTTCTGATTTTGGCACATCACAATCATATAATTCACCTTTTTTGAGTGCATCTATTAAATTGTATATCTTATTGTGAGGTTTTGGATATTCATATCTTAAATTAATATCTTTTCTTATTCCAACTAGAATTACACGTTCTCTTTTTTGAGGAACTTTATAATTAATAGCTTTTAAAACTTTAACAGGAGTAATATTATATCCTATTTCATCTAAAATAGAAATCATTCCCTCTATCGTTTTTCCTTTATCGTGAGATAATAATCCTTTTACATTTTCTCCAATACAAATAAGTGGATTAACTTCTTTAACAGCTCTAGCAAACTCATAAAAAAGAGTACCTCTAGCATCTTGTAAACCAAGTTTTTTTCCTGCATAACTAAATGCTTGACAAGGAAATCCTCCTGTAATAATTTCTACTTGATTTTTATACTCCTTAAAATCATAGGATTTTATATCTCCTTCTAAAATATTCCAATTAGGTCTGTTTTCTCTTAGCGTTTGGCAAGCCCATTTATCTATTTCATTTAAAGCTACACATTTTATACCTGCTTTTTCTAAACCTACTGCTAACCCTCCTGCCCCTGCAAAAAGTTCAATTACTTTGTAATCTTTAATAGGTTTTATATAGTTATTAACAGTATCTTCGTAATCAATAGATAGTTGTTTTAATAAAAAATCAACCTGTTCTTTTTTATAAATTCTATAATCACTAATAGGTTCTCTAACAGCAACAAACTTACCTTCTCTATCCCAACGCCTTAGCGTTTCTTTACTCTTTCCTAAAATTTCTGATACCTCGTTTAGAGAATAATAATCTTTAGTAACCATATTACACAACCTTATACATTGGTTACAAATATAATATAATTTATTATTGAAATAATATATTATTTAAAAACAAAGCAGATACAGTGCACAAAATATATTTAATTTTTTTTAGTATATTCTTATAAGTCAGATTTTACTCATCTAAAAAAAAATTAAATTCAAACGTTGCAATTTTAAAAAGCACCTTTACTTTTACTTCACTGCAAAGTTCCTCTTTACAAAGAGGAACGTTGCGTTTGCACAAAAGAAACGTTGCAGTTAATCAAGAGGAACGTTTCTTTTTTAGAATAGTATATTATTAAAAATTAAAAACCTATAAAAACATATTTATTAGATCTAAACACTTACACCAACGCTTGTCTTAACACGGTTACCGCATGGAGACTATTTCTTTGGGTTCCGTCCTTTATTTGGTGTCGGCAACTGGTTCCTGAAGCCACAATAAGGGTCTCTTCTGAAATATTTCTCACTTTAGGAAACAACGTATCTTCTCCCATTTGCATGCTTACCTCGTAATGTTCTTGCTCATAACCAAAAGAACCTGCCATACCACAACAACCAGTGTTTAAAATGGTGACTTTATAATTTGGAACTATGTTTAACATCTCAAATGTATGCTTACTGTTACTCAACGATTTTTGATGACAATGCACATGTATTTTTACTTCTTTTTCTACTTGCGTAAAAACAGTTGGCGATATATTTCCAAGTTCTATTTCTTTACTGATAAACTCTTCAATGGTAAAAGTATTTTTTGCAATTGTTTGTGCTTTTTCCTTATGATTACACAATCTTAAATATTCATCTCTAAAAGTCAAAATTGCCGAGGGCTCTACCCCTACCAAAGCATTTTCTTGATTGATAACCTGACTAAAAACAGTCACATTAACATTGGCTACTTCTTTGGCTTCTTTTAAAAATCCTTTAGAAATCAAAGCCCTTCCACTTTGCTCGTGTTCCAAAAACACCACTTGATAATTAAGTTGATGTAATAGTTCTATGGTATCAACTCCTATTTGTACATCATAAAAATTAGTAAACTCATCATTAAAAAAATAGACTTTTTTAATAGGATTTTGAAGCTGTAACTTTTCTTGATGATGTTCAATCCATTGAATTAAAGTAAAACGTTTTAGACTTGGCAAAGTTCTTTTAGTGCTAATACCCAATATTTTTTTAGCTAAAATGGTATTGCTAAACATATTAATCAAGCCACTAAACACTGAAAATTGCTCATTGATGTTGTTTATTTTGGCAAACAATTTATTTCTAAAAGAATAACCATTGGCTTCTTGGTATTGATATAAAAATTCAGCTTTTAATGTAGCCACATCAACATTGCTAGGACATTCACTGGCACAGGCTTTACAGCTGATACATAAATCAAACACCTTTTTTAAAGTCTTATCATCAAATTTATTCTTAGCATTGTTGTTGGTCAATACCTCTCTTAAAGCGTTGGCTCTGGCTCTTGTGGTATCTTTTTCGTTTTTGGTGGCTCTATAACTCGGACACATGGTTCCACCTGCTTCAACCGATTTTCTACAATCTCCCGAACCATTACATTGTTCTGCCAAACGTAAAATTCCTTGATTTTCTGTAAAGTCCATCAAAGTATTGATTTCGGGTTCCATCCTATCAACCTCATAACGCAAGGCTTTGTCCATAGGAAATGGATTGATGATTTTTCCTTTGTTAAAAATATAATTAGGATCAAAAGTTTCTTTGAGTTGTTTGATGAGCGCATAATTTTTTTCACCAATCATCATGGGAATAAACTCGGCTCTTACAATTCCATCACCATGCTCTCCACTTAAAGATCCTTTGTATTGTTTTACCAATTGTGCAACCCTTGTGGTAATGGTTCTAAACAACATTACATCATGAGTTTGTTTTAAATTTAAAATGGGACGTAAATGAATTTCCCCAGCTCCAGCGTGTGCATAATACACCGCTTGCTGATTGAATTCTTTCATCATTTTAGAAAAATCAGCAATAAAATTAGGTAAATCTGACAAGCTAACTGCAGTATCTTCAATACAAGCCACCGCTTTTTTATCACCAATTAAATTCCCCAAAGCCCCCAAACCTGCTTTGCGTAAATCGTGAATTCCATGGATATTTTCTCCAACAATTTTAGGATGTGCATATCCAAATCCATGATTTTCGAAATCAGCAATCAAAGCATTGGCTTGTTGTTGAGCCTCTTCAATAGTATCGGCAGCCACTTCTAACATCAAAACGGCAGCAGGATCTCCTTGTAAAAAAGTCCTGTTTTCTTGTTGAGAGCGGATAGATTTGGTACAATCTAAAATGATTTTATCCATCAATTCACAATTGTACAATTTGTGTTTCATGGCAATCACCACAGATTCCATACATTCTTGAACGGAATCAAAATGCGAAGCCACCATGACATTTTGCGTGGGTGGAATATCATCTAATTGTAACGTAATTTCTGTGGTAAAAGCTAAGGTTCCTTCACTTCCACACAATACTTTTGCTAAGTTTATTGTTTTTTCAGTCCCTCCAAACATTTCAAACTTTAACAGTTCATCAATGGCATATCCTGTATTTCTTCTATGGATATCTGCATTGGGAAATTCTTTAATAATTTCTTGCTGAACCTCATGTTTAGAAAACTGATTTAATATCATTTTATAAATATATCCTTCTACAGAATCTAAAGTTGCTTTTTGTTTAAAAACATCGGCAGAAATCGCTTCAAAAACCACTTCATTTCCATCACTCAAAATCGTTTGCAAACGAATAATTTTATCACGTGTCACTCCATAACGAATAGAAGTAGTTCCAGAACTGTTGTTTCCCACCATTCCCCCTATCATACATCTATTAGCAGTAGAAGTATTGGGTCCAAAAAACAAACCATCCGCTTGAACAAAACGATTCAAATCATCACGAATCACTCCTGGCTGAACAGTAATTCGTTTGAGTTCTTTATTGTAGTTTAAGATTTGAGTAAAGTGTTTTGAAACATCTACCACCAAACCATCTCCCACACATTGACCTGCCAATGAGGTTCCCGCTGTTCGTGGAATTAAACTTATTTGATGTTGATTGGCATAATCAATCAATCTTTTTATATCACTTTTAGATTTAGGATAAGCAACGCCCATCGGAATCTTTCTGTACACAGAGGCATCGGTAGCATAAATATTTTTATGGAGTTTATCTGTTAAAAGACTCCCTTCTAATTGCTTCTCTAATTTTTTTAGTGATTTGTTCATAAGTTTAAAAATAAATAAATGGAATGAAATTTCTATACGAATAGTAGTGTAAAACAAAAGTTTCTTGTTTCATATAAAAACAACTCAAAACCTGAGATAAACTTATAATCTAATTCTTTTAAAAAAACATTTGTGGTTTTATACCTACTTTCAATATACTCAAGTATATAGTTTTGTGTAGTCATATAATGATTTAAAGTGTCTTTGGTTACTTTGTCCTTAGCAAGGGAATTGTAATATTTAAAGAGGTCAGTAAAAGAATAGTTTTGAGTATCTAAACCTAAATATCTTGCTTTTACTCGTTGTGATGTGATTAATTTTCCTTCAAGCTCTAACTCTCTATAAGCATTGGATACTTTAGCTTCTTCTTCTTTTATAAACTGATTAAGAACTCTAGCTTCATTGGAATTTCCTTTGATTTTAGACTTAGAATTATCCCAAGAATCAATTTTAATTTTCTTGTTTAAACTAATATTAGATCGTTTAGAATTAATGGTAATTCTAAAATAAATAATTGCGTATCCTGGTTCAATCTTTTGTGTGTACAACCAGATAAGTAATGAATAAGTGTTTGATGATACCATAGTAATCGTCTTTTGTGGTGAAACATAGGACGAAAGTCAAATCAAACTAATAGTATCTTTTCAAGGTAAAGAGGTTAGTATTTTTAAAGTTTAAATTGTACTAACCGAATTACTGACCTAATATATGAAATATTTTGGTTTTCATTCAAATCAACACAAATAAAAAAACCTTATAAACATACAGTTTATAAGGTTTTGGGCACTTTTGTGATAAAAGTTGCGGAGAAAGAGGGATTCGAACCTCTTTTATAAATGCCCCGTATTTATACTGCTTATAGTAACCCTATAAAATGTGTTGACCGAATTGTGAACATATTATTTGTATAAATATACGTTCATTTCACTTCCATTCTTCTATACAAATTTACGACTTAACACTCTATAAATCAATATAAATGATGTTAAATTTTATGAAACCTGTTTCAAATATTGATTGATAATTTCAATATTTATCCCGCTATATTCAGCGAATTCTTCAGAGGTAATAAATTGGTGGGGTTGCTTATCAAAATATTCTCTAATCTCTTTTAAAAGTCTCCTACCATAACGTTCACTTCTTCCAGTAATACACTGAATGTCTTTTGGATAAATACATGCTCTGGTAATTTTCATGATTTTATACTTTAACTATGCTTTATCTATACTTTATCCATGGGGTAAATATACACCATTTCGGAAAGAAAAGCTTTTAACGGCCTGTATAACACCTTGTTTTTGATTTCTATATAAGATACTAATTCTTTTGCTATAAATCTTAAAATCATATTATTATGGCAAAACAAACAGGTATTATCAAACTAAAAGGAACTATCGGAGATATTTCTTTTTACAAAACTACTGACGGGCATTTGGCTCGTGGTAAAGGGGGAATTGACCCAGAGAGAATCAAAAATGATCCTGCGTTTCAAAGAACACGTGAAAACGGTTCTGAGTTTGGAACCGCTGGTAAAGGTGGAAAGCTTTTAAGAAATGCAATTCGTATTCTTTTACAGAATGCTAAAGACAAACGTGTGACTAGTAGATTGACTACTCAAGTATTAAAAGTAGTAAAAACGGATGCTGGAAATCCACGTGGTCAAAGAACCATTCAAGGAGGAACTTTTGGTTTGTTAGCAAACTTTGAATTCAACATCAATGGTAAACTAGGGTCTACTCTTTTTGCTTTGTACACGCATGCTTTTGATCGTGTAACAGGGGATGCAACGGTAAACATTCCAGTGTTTAAACCAAACGTGCAAATTGCTGCTCCTGCTGGAACTACACATTTTAAAATTGTGACTGGGGTTGCTGAGTTGGACTTTGAAAATGAAGCTTTTGCTTTTGACAATGATGAAACAGCAATTTTACCATATGATGGTAATGATACTGCTATCATTGACTTGACTGCTTCTGCTCCTGCAAACTCTGTACTTCCAATTGTACAAGTTTTAGGTGTTGAATTCTATCAAGAAGTAAATGGTGAAATGTACCCATTGAAAAATGGTTCTTACAATGCTTTAGCAATCAAGATTGCTGAAAAAGTGTAAGTACATGGATATCCATTTACATAGAACTTATTTTAAAGAGAGTACCAACGGTGCTCTCTTTATCCATGATTCTTTTTTTGGATTCTGTATCGAGTTGCCCTGGTTAAATAATCATAGAAATGTTTCTTGTATTCCAGAGGGAACTTACATTTTGAAACCAAGGTATTCTCAAAAATTCGGACATCATTTGATTTTGGAAAATGTTAAAAATAGGACACTTATTTTGATTCATCCTGCCAATGATGCTTTGAAAGAACTTAAAGGCTGTATCGCTCCTGTAACTTGTTTATCAGGTATTGGAAAAGGTACTTCTTCCAAAAATTTATTAAACAAATTGGTTTCTAAATGTTATCAGGCTTTTGATAGAAATGAAGTCATAAGGTTGATTATTCAATCATAAAAAGAATAAAATTTTTACTTACTGTTCTTTTGCCTTGATGCAAAATGAACCAAAAAATCAAGACTTCAAGAACATTGCTAAAAAGCAAACTTCATCCTCTAAAACAAATGAACTCACTAACGTTCAAACAGCATTTGTTTTAACGCGAATTTCAGTTGCTTTTATAACGCAATAACCTTGTATGTCGATATTATTAAACCTAAAAAATTAAAATCATGAATATTCAAGAAAGATTAACACAACCGACACCTTCATTTTTTAGAAAACTTAGAAACATTGGTTTGGCTCTTGCAGCTGCAAGTGGGGCCATCTTGGCTGCCCCAATTGCTTTACCTGCTGCTGTGATTAGTATTGCCGGATATGTAGCAGTAGCCGGAACAGTTGCTACTGCGGTCAGTCAAGCTGTGGTGTCTGATAAAAACTAAAAAGCTATGGGAAATCTTCAATTAAAATCAACGGTGTTTGGAGGTACTTTATTTACTACCCTAGCGAATATCAAACTACACGATGTTTATTTCACGGTTATCATGGCGGTCATTGGTGCTGTGGTCAGCTTCTTTGTATCGCTCCTTTTACGTAAGATTTTTTTGAAGTAACTTCTAGTTGTTAGCCTTTAGCTATTAGCTGTTGGCAAAATATTAAAATCTCCTGGTCTTTTGATCAGGAGATTTTTTTTATGCCTTGATTTTATGCTTCTTTTGAGAAAAACAAGATTGTATATAAGCTTGTTTTAGTTGGTCTATTTTAGAAAGCATTTGTGTCAATCTGATTTGTTCTTTGGTTAATGTTTTAATGATTTGTATATGTTTCACAACCTCAGCATTTAAAGACAAACCTTCTTTTAAAGCCTTATAACAATCATTTATAGTGATAAATGGAATGACACTTCCTTTCAAATAATAGGCGAAAAAACCGCCTATTTGAAGCATCATTGATAAATGAAATAAAGTGTTTTTATCCTCTTCTGTTGTGGTGGTCACCACAAAGCAGTTCGGACAAGGATTGTACAGCGGTTTACCACTGTTCAATCCTTTGTTTAAAATAAAAAAGTGTGGTTGGTCGTAGGTCATCCCTACTCGGTGAGTTTTGATTTCAAAAAAGTGCATAGCTATCCAATTAAAGTTGCTACACTGCGTTCCGCAACAATATTTTTTTGGAGAAAAAAGATGCCTATAACATTGTTGCTGTGGCAGATGCTGTCAAGCTTTTTGGAAAAAAGTTTGGATGGCAAATGTGTTGGGTGGTATTGAGAAAGTTATCAAAGTTTTTATCAAAACCCGGAGGGCTTGAACTTGATAGCATTAAGCGTTGGATGAAGGAAAGCAACGAAATTTGCAACCTTTTTTATTTAAATAATATCTTTCTTTTCAAAGGCTTAAAGCAAGTGGTTTGTAATGTAACGTAGTGGAATGAAAAACCTCTTGCTGTACGGTGCTGAGGTGGGTATATTTTAAACAATCAGATTAGAATAAAAATTATTACCGACCGCAAGCACATTGCAAATTGGAATTGTAAACTTTCTTATGATGATAAACTAAATGTTTTCTTTTTTATAAAATGTATCGATGGACTGAAATGAGGTAAAACAGCCTTGAGCCAAACGGTGGGCTGAGTGTGCAAATAGTGGAACGGTTTGCGGACACAGACCAAGCGCTAGCGAGCCGCCTTGCGAGTGGAGCAACGGGTGTTGCAAAGAAAAGCATGAGGAACGAATGTGGTTTGCAGCTATGTGTGGAGTTGAACGGCAGGTTTTTGTATTTTTTCAAACAAAAACCTAGAGAGAAACGGAACAATACACAAGGGTGCAGATTTAATTGCTAGAGCCCTTCGACAGGCTCAGGACAGGCCGAGGGCGGAGGCAACACAATCAAGAACCGCAGCCCGTAGCGACCTGCAAGGCGAGCTAAAATTATGGCAATGGTTGGATGTGTTGTGGCTGAACGAAATGAACCGAAGCCATGAGTGTGAATGAAGTGAAGTGACAAAAGCAGACAAAGGAATTGCCGTGAGGACTGATTGAGGAACGCAACAACCGTGATAAACTTGGAGCGTAGCGAAAACCCAAAGGGCAATAACACTCTTTTTTTGAACTTTAAAAATAATAGGAAAGCTTAAAAAAAGTGTGTTATGGGTTTGGCGGGGTTGTTTGCTGACGATTGAAGGAGGAACACCGCTTTACCTCGTAGTATTAAATTATTTGAGTAATACCTAATCTACTTGAGTAAGCACTATATTCAACTTGAATTTCAGATATTAGTTCTTTATTGAAAACTTTTACTTTTTCAAATCTTTCTTCAAAAATTTCTTGAGGCAAAGAAAACACATACCTAAAATCAAATAATAAAGTACAATTTGTTTCGCCATCTGAAAAAGAAAGATGATCATATAATTTTAATGACAATGGTTCTTTACTAGCACCTTTAAACTTATTCTTTTTATCCCTTACAGGTTTTTTTACTAATACACCACTTAATAGTTTTAAGTTTTTTCCAAACTTGTTTTGAGCTATATCGCAAGGTCTTGATACTATCACTGCGATATCAAACATTTCGGGTTTGTTTTCTATAACACTAATTTGATTACTCAAAAACCTTAATACTCCTTCATCATTTAGTATGCTATAATTTTTTCTTAGTGATATATTTTTAAAATAACTAATTAGTCCTGAAGTAATATAATTTGATTGAAAACTATTTTCAATCAATTTGAAATGAAACCAAGAATTCAGTTTAGAATCAATATCAGTAACTGGAAAAACTGGAATATTGTAAAGTTCATCTTTATTAACTTGTGAAACAGCCTGGTTTGGTCTTGTAATTTTTGAATTAGATGTAAGAATATTATCTAAAGCATCAAATAACACCTCTCTCTTTGTGTTTTCTTTATCTGTACCAATAAGAAAAGTTCCTCCATGACCTATAATTATCTTTTGCAATTTTTTTCTTAACGCATCAGTATTAGTGTTTTTTGATAAATGACCGATAACAATATTTGATGAATTTAGTATACTTTTTTTCCAAATAGAAAGCTCTTCGATTTCAGAGATAGCTATTAATTCTGAATTAATTTTTTCTTTAAGTTTATTCCATTTAAAAGAGCTGTCTTCATTTTTATATTCTTCATTTTTTGTTTCTACAAAAGTAACGAATGGTTTTTTTTCTATTTTTTCTAACTCCCGTATGACTTCTTGAGCATGATGAGTGTCTTTAGACCAAATAACTAAGATGTAAAAAGAATTTTTTGAAATAATACTGTCTATCCACCCTAAACATAACTCAATATCAAAATCATTACCATAATATAAGTCAAGGTAAACCAAGTTTACGTTCGTATATTGAGTGTTTGGTAAAGGATCACCATCTACTAAATCTGCATTAAAGAATTTAACACCAGCACCTTCATTTCTATACAATTTAATAATACCATTTACTTGTTCTTCTTTATCATCAATAAAGACAATATTAGGCTCAAATGTTAACATAAACTATTGATTTTTATTAAAAGTTATTTTAAGAGCTGCTCCTCTATATTTTTCTGGTATTTCAATATTTTCTAATTCAGATTCTTCAAGCATTTCAAATTTTCCATATTTCATCATAATTGTATCAATTAAGTATAATCCTATACCAATTCCATCATCTTTTCTTGAAAAAAAAGGTCTTACTAAATCAGTGATCTCGTCTTTTAAACCAGGACCATTATCAACAATCGTAATTACTGGAAAATCATTTTCTAAATATGTTTTAATATAAATACCTTTATCGTGTTTATATATAGTATCTAACCAGTAGATACTATTGTCTATTATGTTCATAACCATTGTCATAAAGTATCTTTTATCACATTTAATAATTTCGATTGTATCATCAAAATTTGTTAAGACTTCAATTTTTCTAGATTTTAATTTGTAACTATAATTTGAAATTGCTTTCTCTATTGATTCTTTTATATTAATTGGTTTGGATCCTCCTTTTCTTAAAACAGATAAAATACCTTGTACATAGTCATTAAGTTCGTTAACTTTCTCGTTACCTAATGCTGGTAAAAATGGAGTAGCATTAATAACCTCTTTCATTCTAGGTACTAATTTTTCTATTTCGTGGAGAGCAACAGATGCTGTCATACCAACACCTGCAGGAATTAAGAGTATGTTCTTTTTTTCTTCAAAATCCTTTTGAAGGTTTTCAGCTTCTATTTTTAATTTTTCTTTTTTTTCTTTATCTGAAAAATCAGTAGAATCTATTAAATCATTAAATAATGAGGTTTGATCTTTATAGCTTTTCTTATGTGTAATTTTATGATTTAATGCTAACCATTTTTCACGATCTTTTTGCCTTCTAACTTTAAAATCTTCAATAATTAAGCGGATGCAATCATAAAATATCGAGAAGTTATTGTCTTCTACAAACCCCTCTCTATTTGTTTTTTCAATTAATTTAGTTGAATTAATTGAGTCAAGATAAACTGTTCCGATTACTTGATTATTGGAAAACCATTTCTTATTCTGAACTCTTTCAATATCAATATTTAACCAATCATTTCCAGGTTCACCATAATTAAAAACTCTCATATCATCTTTAAACACCTTTATACCTGAATTTTCTTTCAGAACAGATTTAACCGTTTTCGAATCATATGTATAATCTTTAAATGAATCCGGATCCATATCATATGAATGGATTTCAACCATGATGTTACCAAAAGGATTTTTCGACTCTTCTAATTTATTAAGAACTTCATTAATTTCATCAGTATCTACTAAGTCTTGTAGCATTCTTTCCCTGATTTTAGGTCTTAATAAGCCTCTTACATTTTCTTTAGAATCGTTTATTATATTTTCTCCAATTTCTGGATTTAAATTAAGTTTAAACTCATAATCAACTTCCAAATTATAGTTTTCATCCAAAATAGCAGTATAATGGTAAGGTGCAATCTTTAAAACTTCCGTTGCATCTGGAAACCCTTCAAGCCAATTATTTCCAAACTCTAAGTTAATTTTAAAACTGTTTAAATCACTCTTAGGTGAAACCATTGAAACTACATTACGCTTTAAACTTCTAGCCATTCTTCTTGTCCAAGGCTCTTTTAATGAAGTTACCTCTATAAGTGTACCTGAATTTTCTTTAAAATGAAATTTTGATTCATCCTTATTTGTTTGCCAAGTGATTGGTATGTCTTCCAAATATTTAGATTGTGAAAATGCTATCCAGTCTATTGTTAATGTAATTTCATAATCTAAAACTTCTTTATTTATTACACCTGACTCATTGACTATTATTTTAGCTGGACGAGTTGTTAATTTTATTACGTTACCTAGCTTATGTACTGCAAATCGACCAACTCCTTTTTCACCCATTGGAACCCTATTAAAAACAGGACTTCTATTAATTACGCGATTTCCATTATCATCAATTGGTTTTCTATGGTCGGTACCTGGTTCAAGCCAAACATTTTCTATTACTTCACTTGTTAATCCAGTACCATTATCTTCAATTATTACTTTAGCCTCATCAATATTTTGAATATTTGAAAAAGAAACATTTACAAAACTAGAATCAGCATCATAACTATTTTTAACCAACTCATATATAGCCATTATAGGGCTTTTTATAAGTTCTTCTCCTAACAATCTTAAAATGTGTGCTTTTGGTTTAAAGTGTTTAATGTTTTCCATTCTAAAGTTGTTCTCTTATTTTATTTGCAATTTCATTTGCCATTAGAGGAGGTACAGCATTTCCTATTTGTCTAAAGGCTGCCGTTCTTCCTCCTTCAAAAAAGAAATCATCTGGAAATGATTGAATTCTTGCAGCTTCCCTCACAGATAATGATCTTACTTGTTTTCGATCAGGATAAATGTAATGATGTCCATCTTTAGCTATATGGGCTACCATGGTATGCGATAATCCATTAGAATCTACTACCTTATACCTATCTATAAAAGATTTTTGATTTTTATGCGTTTTTAATCTCTCAGGTAAATCAGGATATTTTAATCTTTGTCCTTTTTCAAAGTTTTTGATAGCGATTTTATAAATTTCTAAATCTCTTTCGTTATGAGGCCTAGCTATGTGCTGTGTTACAAAATCAACACCGTTTCTTAAATCAAACCTTGACAAGTATTCATTAGTATCGGCTTTATATTTAGTTATATTGTTTTGTTCCCCTGGTTTTAATTTTTTCAAATCTGTCAGTAGATCACTTACCGTCCAAATATTCGCCGTTTTCTGAAATTCTGGTAACTGAAAATCAATATCTTTTCTCCATCCAACAAGAATAATCCTCTTTCTATTCTGTAATACACCAAAATCTGATGATGTTTCAACTGTGTGATTTAATTCATAACCAATTCTTTTAAAGTAAGCTTTCATATTTGTGAAAAACTTACCCTCATTTGCTGTTATTAAACCTAATACATTCTCAAACACAAATACTTTGGGGCGATATTCTTTTAAAAACTTAGCGTATTCTTTATATAAATAGTTTCTAGAATCATTTTTCATTCCATCTTTATCCCTAGCTCTACCAATTAAAGAATATGCTTGACACGGAGGACCTCCAACAACTAAATCAATTTCTTTGTTTCCTGCTAATGCATTAATCTTATTAAAAATATCTCTATTATTATTTCCACCAATCTCTGTATTAATCACAGAGTTTAATATTTCTTTATTTCCATTATTTATAATAAAATTCTCTCTAGAAATATTACCTAAGAGATAGTCATAATAATGGTCTAATTTGTTTTCATGCTTAAGTTTATGAAAAATCAACCTAGTCTCTAAAGTATTACATGCGCTTGAATCAATCTCTACATGTGCTATAGGAGTGAAACCAGCCTTTATAAAGCCTTCGGATAAACCGCCTGCTCCAGAAAATAAATCTATAAAATTCATAACAATATAATATATCCAAAAATATGTTATTTAAGCGAATTAACCTGGTACGTACAAAAAAAGTTTTAAAGAATGACTATGTTTTATAGAATTTTAAAAAATGAAATATTTTATTTTTTAAAGGCAACAATTACTTAAATTGTTATTTATCAACTATAATCCTTAAGAATAATCTTTAGAAAACAACTCGAATTTACACTTTTTCCAAATTAAAATCAACTATAACTCTTTAACAACACATGTGCTTGCAAATAGCTTTTATTTGTTCTGAAGTTGAGCTTTTTTTCAAAATGTAAATTGATGATTTCTCCAAACACCGTTTGTTGCTCTAAGTGATTTACGAGCTTAATAATGGCATTATAATCTCCTTCAACTGTAAATTGATAGGTTTTAATCATCATCTCATTATTTGAGAATACATGAGGCTCTAAGAATTCGACGACTTTTAACTGATGTTCTTGGGATAAACTATTGATCTTTTTTAAAAGATTGTTTTGAATAGATCCCCCATCCATTTGATATTTTTTTAAAAGTGTATCATAATACTTTTTTTGTTGACTTAGTAAAGACAGCTGCTTAGGTGTGTTTTTGAATAACAACTCTTCTTCTTTTAAATTATGATAGGTATTTTTTAAGACAACTGTATTAGAAATAGCCAATTGATAACATAGTATCAATACCACAACAAAACCAATGACTAGTACTTTATTTTTAGTTTGGTATTTCATGAATTGATTTTGATTTTTATGCTAAAAAACGAAATTGATTTTTTAGCATCACTATAAGATAATACTTCTACTTTTTTTACCCATTCCTTACTTTCTAGTAATGCAATCCAATTAGAATACAGCACACTGTTGTTAGACTCTCCAGAAATTAATATGATATTCTCTTCAATAAGAATTGGTTTGTTCTCTTTGACTCTTTTTTGTAATGGTTGATATGATAACTCTGATAATAAAATACTATTGGGAATGCTTTGAATCATTTGATTCACATAAAAAGAGCTTTTAGAAGTGCTACTTTTTAAAATATCATCTGTTGTCTTTTTAGCTTTTGTTACTTCTTCTTTTAGTTTTATCATCTTGATTTTTGTACTCTGATTTAACTGTGCGGTTTGATTTAAACTTTCTACTTTATTATAATAGAAATTGAACAGCAAAAAATTAATCAATAACAGACACAAAATAAATGTTAAACCAAATTTTAAAAATTGATTAAAAAAACGAGTCTGTTTAAATGTAAAAAGAAGTTTCTCTATTTGTTCTTTAGCATTTGTTTCTGATTGATATTGATTCAAAATACTAGACAAAGCTGCTGAGGTGCTTAACATATAAAGATTTAAGACTTTTAAACCATTCATATCATACGCTTCTTCTATCATCTCGTCTTTATATTCTATCTTTTTTAAACAAGATGCTTCTATAGTCAACAATGCATTGGAGGTCTTTAGTAGTGGTTTGTCAATAAAAGAAACTGTGCTTGACATGATATTGTTCCCTAAAGAAAAACAGGTAATATAAAATCCCAATTGATGATATTGATCAATCAATGTATTTACATACGACTTTCTACAAATTGAAATAAAAATAGTTTCTTTTTGCTGGATGATTTCATAATAAAAGTCAGAGATATTAATATTAGGAAAAGCCTTGTTTACTGATTTTAAACCTCCACTTTGTTCATTGTCTAGAACCTTTGTTAAAACATGTTCGTTATTGATGATTAAAAAAAGAGCTTGCTTTTTATGTAACCTTGTAGCAACTTCATTTAACTCTTTTGAAGCAAAACAATTTTCAACATCAACCTTATTCTTAGATTTTTTTAGGAGACTGGTATAAATAATAGGATTACCATTTGTGGTGGTATGTTCTACACCACAAAAATGAGTACCAAATAACAGATATGTTTTTAGATTCTGAAACATTAATAAATGATTGTAGGTTTGATAAACACCGTGAGTTTTGTTTTAGAATCCTCTCTTTTTCTTGAACTAAACAACCACTTAATCACTGGAATTCTAGCCAATAATGGTACTCCATCACCGCTATCATCTTTCACCTGTTTTTCTAAACCACCCAAAACCACAATATCTTGATTTTGAACCCTTATAATAGAGCTAAATTCTTTAGAGCTAATATCTGGAGGTGCATTTTTATCAATACGACTACCAAAACTAGATTGTATTACAAAAATATCCAAAGTTACCTGTCCATCACCAGAAACTAAAGGTTTAATCGTAATTCCTAATTCAGCATCTATGGGTTCATAATTTGTAATTTCAGAAGTTTGAGGATTGTCTGTCCCATATATATTTCTTTGTGTTACTGTGTAATAAGAAGTCTCCCCATTAGAAAAAGTAGCTCTATGACCATTTAAGGTAGATAATTTTGGTGTAGATTTAATTTTTAAATTTCCATTTTTCTCCATGGCCTTTACGGTTGCAAAAAAGTTAGGCACTACTTTTCCCAAATTTAAACGATCAAAGCCATTAAATCCATTGATGACTTTATTGATTGTTTGAGCTCCTAAAGTTAAATCCGTTTGAGGAAACAATTTCCCTGAAGTCTTTTTTGGTTCCTCACCAATAGCCCAACTAACTCCCGTTTCGACTTTATTGATTTTATTCACTTCAACAAACATCACCTCAATTAACACCACGGGTACAGTTTTGTCAATATATTCAATAAACTTTTTCAAACGTTCTATTTTGGTACTAGATCCCGTTACATATAAACTATTTAATTCATGGTCAACTTTAATCTCTAATGATTCTGAAATTTCAGCAGGTATAATTTCTTCAATGGTTTTAGAAGGAGCCGAAGAAGATGAAGTATTCCCATGATAGCTTGAATTACTCAAAGAGGTTCTATTGTTGTTTAAAGTCAAATTATTTCTCGATTGACTATTATAGTTTTGACTATATGAATTGTTATAGCTATTGTTGTAGGAGTTTGAATTGTAATTGTTCCTACCTACCGTTCTACTACTTACACCACCTCCTGAAGGATCTGAAAGAAGCTCAACTGATCGATGCATTAAATGAATGACTTCTACTTTACGAACACTTAATTGATTTTCTGTTCCGAAATAATAAATATCACCTTCTTTTTTAAAAATGAAATTTTCGCTTGAACTTATGGGTTGACTTACACTTTGACGAGGATCTCTATTGCTATTATTATCATTAACACTCCCCATCAATTGAGTAGATGATTTCATTTGAGATTCGAAAATCTTTATTAACAATTCATCAAATGATATATTTTTTGCTTTAAATGTAACACTCCCTGCTTTCTCTAAAGGGGTTGCTGTAAAAATATTTAAATTCAGTTCCTCTCCTATTTCTTTTATAATGGTTTCTATAGATGTCTTATTAAAATTGACCTCTAATAATTTACGATCTACGTCTATCAGCTTATAAATATCACTCTGTCCTTTTCTTCTTCTAGCATTTTTTTGATTAGAATTACCTAAGGTCTCTTCTTCAAACACATAAAAATCATCTTTTGTTTTATGGACATATAAGTTATTCGCCAAGGCTAATTTATCCAGGGCAGCCTCAAAAGGAGTGTTTTTTACATAAAAGGTAATCGACTTGTTTTCTAATCCCGGAGCAAAAACCAAATTTTTAGCACTCTTATCCATAATGGTCTTAAAAACACTATAAAGCGTATGATTTTTAGCATCTATTGAAATGCTATTATTTTCTGGCTGATAAGCTATATAAGCAGGAATTTCTTTAGGAACTTCTACAGGTGTAACATACTTTTTAATTGATAGAATACTTCCTGTAAACTCTATGGTTAACTGATATTCTTTACATAAAAAAACCAAAAGATCTATCACCCTAACACCTGAAAAATTATTATTAGAAATTGTTATATTCCTAAGTTCTGGAGCAACATTAATATTGATTCCATGAGTATTTGAAATAGCCAAAATAAAATTAGGTAAAGTAATATTATGTACACTAATTTCTGTTTTGGCTTGTTCAGACAAGCCGCTAATTTCTCCCGTTAACAGTTCTAACTGGTTTTGGATTGTTTGTATTCTTTTTTCTTCATTTTGTGAAAAACAAGTACAAGTAGTTAATAAAAATATATAGAGTAGTTTTTTCATAATCATCATTAGAATATCAATCAATTAATAAGGCATATACTTCATCTACGGAAGTCACCCCCTGTTTTATTAATGAAATAGCATTTAGTTTTAAACTGTAAATTTCATTTTCCACCAAATAATCATTAATTTCTAAATCGTTTTGTTTGATATGTGGTACTAGTGTTTTGGTTACAGGAATGATTTCATAAATTGCTTTTCTTCCCACATACCCTGTATGGTAACAATTTGGACAACCCATCGCTACATGATGCTTTGTTAAATCTTTAGGAACGCTAAAATTTTCTGGGAAAATTTCATTCGTTATTGGTTTTTCCTGTTTACAATCATCACATAATTTTCTGACCAAACGTTGCGCAATACTAACATTTAGTGTACTTGCTATTAAAAATGCAGGAATCCCCATGTCTATCAATCTTGAAATGGTTGCCCAGGCTGAATTGGTATGAATGGTTGATAACACCAAATGTCCTGTCAAAGCCGCTCGAATAGCCATATTTGCCGTTTTTACATCACGTATCTCCCCTACCATAATAATATCAGGGTCTTGACGTAGAAAAGTTCTTAAAGCACTAGAAAAATCTAACCCTATGTTTTCTTTTAATTGTACCTGATTGATTCCTTCTAAGGTATATTCTATAGGATCTTCAATAGTAACAATATTTGTTTTGTCATCGTTGAGCAATTTTAAGGTTGCATATAAAGTCGTTGTTTTTCCAGAACCTGTAGGACCCGATATCAGGACAATTCCGTTTGTCTTTTTTATGGTCTGTTTGTACGTTTTTAATTCCTTCACGGAAAAACCCAACTCATTTATATCAATATGATTGGCATCCTTACTTAAAATACGAAGTACTATTTTCTCTCCATGTAAGGTTGGTAAACTAGACACACGAATGTCAAACTCATCTTGTGAAGTTTTTATGGTAATTCTACCATCTTGAGGCAAACGTTTTTCAGAAATATCCAATCCAGCCTTAATTTTAAGTTTGTTTACAATGACCGGATATTCTGACAAATCAATGATGTAATATTCTTTTAATTTTCCATCAATTCTAAAGCGAACCCTACACTTTTGTTCATAAGGTTCAAAATGTATATCGCTACTCCCTATGTCTTTGGCAGACAATAATAGATTTTCTAAAAAATCTTCGGTATAGTGTAAATCTTCTGTTTGATGAGCCTCTGTTTTTCTAAAATTATTAGACAGAAGCAATTGGATATTTTCAGAAGTTTCAGCTAATAACTCTATTTGTTTTCCAAAAACGACCTGTAACTCTCTTTTAAGATTTTCTGTAGGCTTATGTGTTTTTAATGAAAGAATTTCATTTTTAAAATCAACAGGGATTATTTTATAATAATATGCTTGTTGACTACTGATTAATTGTAATAAAGAAGTCGCTATTTTGTAATCTTTCTCCATCATCATTATATTTTATATACTACTTCTAGCATTCCTACCCAATTAAACATGTAAACAATCAGAAAAAAAAGGCTCATATACCCTGCTAACGGAACTGTAGTATTAGACTCAGCAATTCTAGTCACATAAAGATGTATTCCTAATGAAAAAATTAACGCTGCTATAAAAATCACTATAAATGAAATGGTAGAAAAAGAACAGGACACTGCAAAAAACAGCAAAACATCTCCTAAACCAATGGTTTTAAAAAAAGCGGTACGAAGCTTTAATTTGCTATATAGCCAAAGAATTAGAATCAATAACAATACAAACAAATTATTCAACACCAAGGCATTGATCAACAATTCACTAAGGGTGTTTTGGTAAAATAATATTCCACATAAAAAAGCAACAAATGGAAATAAAAACCAATACACTTCCCTGTTTTTATAATCTTGAATAAAGATACTTACAAAAGTGATTCCCAATAAAAAATTTAAGAACCCCATATTAATCCTTTACGATTTGTTTAGGAACGCCCATTTCATCAATTTCCCAAACATTTAACACCCCATCCCCATCAAAATCTGTTACTGCGGTTGCTCTGGCTTTAAAACTATTGTTATTGGCATTTAGTAATTCATATTGATAATTACTCGTTCCATTTTCTTTCACCGTCTTAGGAGCCTCAAAATCAATTTCTGATAATTCATTGGCATATTTAGAATACATATACCTATACGTTGTTTGAGAGTTGTATATAAATTTTAACTGGGTTTGGGCTTCTACACTTTTTGTTTTTGAAATTAAGGGCATTAAGTTGGGTAAAGCTAACAATAGTAAAATTCCGATAATAACAAGTACAATCAATACTTCTTGTAAGTTATAACTGGGGATTTTAGTACGTATTTTTTGTTTCATAGTTGATTTATATCTAAAGATACTTTTGAGGATGTTCAGTGAAATGTGGTTTTGGATATGATGAATTATACAAGACAATTTCTAAGAATGGTATTGTAGCACCATCTTCTCTTTAATCTTTAAATATATAGATTGAAGAGAAGGTAATCGTATTGTAAAACCTTAGTTTTTGTATGGTTTTTTAGACTTACACAAAACCTTTCTCTTTGGCTATGTCAACTAGATATTTGTCTCCTCTTTTCTCGACGTTAAAAAGGTCTTTTAGATTTCTTTTTCGTCTTTCAATACCTGCCAATGATAAATTGATTCTTTTAGGTAAGTCTTTCATTTTAACACCCGTAGATAAATGGTATAAAATCTCTCTA
>NZ_JAUMIT010000008.1 GCF_030519655.1 Wenyingzhuangia gilva | reverse complement strand
TGCTCGCCGTTGCGGGTGCAAAGATACGCTACTTAAAACATTATTTCCTAATATATTTTAACCTTTTTTTTCGTTTTTTTTATAACTCAGTCTAACAGCCTTATTTATCGAACTTTAAACCTGAAATTATTTTTAAAAATAGTCTGTATTTCAGGTTTGGGAAGCTAATATATAATAGTAAAGACTAGCCCTTAGGGATAGACCCTTTAGAAAAACCCTAAATAAATTCATCTCTCAACTCTTAGCTACAACCTAGAAAAAACGGGTAACAACAAGCACAACCTCCCGAAGTCTCGAAAGGAAACACATAAAATCCTCCATAAAACAAAAAAGAGACCTATTATATTAGTCTCCTTTTTATTTTAAATCTTTAATGGTAAAATCTAAATATACACTATAAAGACTGCTCGATAAAATTTGTCATTTTTGTGTATAGTTGCAACCTTGTATTTCCTCCATAAATTCCATGATTTTTATCTGGATAAATAGCCCAATCGAATTGTTTGTTATGATTAACCAATTGATTTATTAATTGCATTGAATTTTGTACATGAACATTGTCATCAGCAGAACCATGAATTAACAAAAACTTTCCTTTTAATTGGTCTGCAAAATTTAGAGGAGAATTTAAATCATAACCTGTAGGATTTTCTTGTGGTGTTTGCATATATCTTTCAGTATATATAGTATCATAAAATCTCCAACTTGTTACCGGGGCAACCGCTATGGCCATTTTAAAAACATCACTCCCTTTTAAAATACAATTACTACTCATAAAACCTCCAAAACTCCATCCCCAAATACCAATTCTATTTTCATCTACATAAGAAAGTGTTCCTAGTTGTTTGGCCGCTTGAATTTGATCTTCAACTTCGTACTTTCCTAATTCTTTATAAGTAACTTTTTTAAAATCCGCACCTTTAAAACCTGTCCCTCTACCATCAATACAAACTACAATATATCCTTTAGAAGCCAATAGTTGATACCAATAATCATTTGCGCTATGCCATCTATTTGCTACTTCTTGAGAACCCGGTCCGCTATATTGATACATTAATACAGGATATTGTTTTTGACTATCAAAATCTATAGGTTTGATCATCCACATATTTAGATCATTTCCATTAACTTTTATAGTGGAAAACTCTTTATTGGAAATGGAATAGTCTTTCAGTTTATTTAACAATTGATTGTTATCTACAATGTCTTTAATCTCCATTCCATTTCTCGTATTATTCAAAGTGTAATGATAAGGAATTTTTGCGCTAGAAAATCTATTGATAAAATAAGTGTAACCTGCACTAAATGTTGCTGAATTGGTCCCCGTATTTTTAGTTAATCTTGTTTTATTTTTACCTTTTAAATTGATGGCGTAAACATCTCTATTAATACTTCCATTTTCTGTTGACTGATAATAAATGTTTTTATCTTTTGAATTGTATCCATAAAAATCTGTAACCTCCCACAATCCTTTGGTAATTTGTTTTTTTAGGTTTCCAGATGCTGAATAATGATAAATATGATTGTGTCCATTTTTTTCACTTGTCCACAAAAAACTATTATCATTTAAAAAAGTAAGATTATTTGTGACATCAATATATGTATCTTCTTTTTCGTTCAACACAAGTTTGACTTGGTTCATCTCCACATCACAGAAATATAAATTCAAATCATTTTGATGTCTATTAAGCGTTTGAACACTCAATACATTTTCTTCCTCAGTAAATTTTATTCTGGGAATATAATATGGACTGTTAGGTAAATCTATTTTTAAGGTTTCTTTTGATGAAATATTATAATTATAAAGAGACACTTCTGAATTGTTTTCTCCAGCTTTTGGGTATTTAAATACTTGTTGTTGCGGATACAAATCCTGACCATAAACATCCATAGAAAATTCTGGCACATTGGTTTCATCAAACTTTATATAGGACAATTGAGTTCCTGTTTTGTTCCATTCAAAAGCACGAACAAATTCAAATTCTTCTTCATATACCCAATCCGTAATTCCGTTTATGATTTTATTCTTTTCTCCGTCAGTTGTTATTTGAATCGTGATATTCGTATTCAAGTTTTTTATATAAATATTATTATCACATACAAACGCCAAAGCATCACCAGAAGGAGAAAATGTTGGTTCTTGTATTTTTCTATCATCAACTAAAGTCGACTTTGAAGTCTTTACATCATACACATAATATTTTGCCAAGGTTGATCTTCTATAAATAGATTCCATTTCGGTAGCCAACAAAAGTTTTTCTTCATTCTGATTAAATGAATAATCTGAAAACGGGATGATATTTAAGTCTGATGACTTTACAATGGTTTTCTTTTTAACCTGAGATTCATAATCATACAAATCAACCGATGTTGATCGAGTAGCTGCATCCCAATTTAAAACAGTGTACTCTTTGTCATTGTTCAATCCATGTAAAGCATCCATTCCGTTGGTTCGGAATTCTCCGCTCCATATCTCGTTTAAAGTGATGTCTTTTTTTTGGGCTACAGAAAAAACTGTATAAAATATTGTTATAAATAATACTATGGTTGATTTTCTCATTCTAAAAATTTGATACTTATCTATTAAAAAAATTAAATGAATCATTGGTGACTAAAAATAAAAAAAGCTTTTCAGAAAATCTAAAAAGCTTTTTTTATATGTAAAAGGTAAATTACCCTCCAAAATCATCAAAACGTACGTTTTCTTTTGGCACTCCAAAATCATCACACATTTTAACTACTGCTTGATTCATCATTGGTGGTCCACAGAAATAAAACTCTACATCTTCTGGAGCCTCATGATCATTTAAGTAATTATCTATTAATGATTGGTGAACAAATCCTACGAATCCATCACCTTCCTTATCATGAATATCTTTCTTCACTTTCCAATTGTCTTCCTCTAGTGGTTCTGACAATACTAAGTATAATTGGAAGTTCGGGAATTTCTTCATTAAGTCTTCAAAATAGTGGATGTAAAACAACTCACGTTTAGAACGACCTCCGTACCAATAAGATACTTTACGACCCGTTTTCATGGTGTGGAATAATTCATATAAATGAGATCTCATTGGTGCCATACCAGCTCCACCTCCTATATAAATCATTTCAGCATCAGAATCTTCGTTGATGAAGAATTCACCATAAGGCCCTGAAATAGTTACTTTATCTCCTGGTTTTTGGTTAAATACGTAAGAAGATGCAATTCCTGGATTTACATCCATCCATCCACCTTTTACTCTATCAAAAGGAGGACAAGCCACACGCACATTTAACATAATTTCTCTTCCTTCAGCAGGGTAAGAAGCCATAGAATAAGCACGTTCTACTGTTTCTGGATTCTTCATCACCAATGGCCATAAACCAAATTTTTCCCACTCTGTTTGGAATTTATCAGGCTCACCTGGGTGATCTGTAGGGTGAGCAGTAATATCCATATCAGAATATTTTACTTCACATGGTGGAATTTCAATTTGAATATATCCTCCTGCTTTGTAGTCCATATCTTCTGGAATTTCTACTACAAATTCTTTGATAAATGATGCTACGTTGTAGTTACGAACTACAGTTGCTTCCCATTTTTTAATTCCGAAAATTTCTTCTGGAATAGAAATTTCCATATCATTTTTAACTTTTACCTGACACCCTAAACGAGCACCTTTAGCCAATTCTTTACGAGTAAAGTGAGGTGTTTCTGTTGGCAAAGCTTCCCCTCCACCAGAGTGAACGTGACATTCACACTGCAAACAAGTTCCCCCTCCACCACAAGCTGATGGTAAAAATATTTTTTCGTTACCTAAAGTTGCTAATAAAGAACTTCCTGTTTCTACTTCAATTGTTTTTTCTCCGTTGATCGTAACTTTTACTTTTCCTGATGGTAATAGTTTTGCTTTAGCTCCTAATAAAATACTTACTAAGATTAAAACAATAATCAAGAAAACAACGATACTAATTGCAATTACATTCATAATTATATCTGTTCTTTATTATTATAATTTGATTCCTGAGAAACTCATAAACCCAATCGCCATTAAACCAGTAATGATGAAAGTAATTCCCAATCCTTTTAATGGTCCAGGAATATGAGAATATGCAATTTTTTCTCTAATCGCTGCAATAGCCACAATGGCTAACAACCAACCAATTCCTGATCCTAATCCATATACTGCAGATTCACCAACATTGGCAAAATCTTTTTGTTGCATAAATAAAGAACCTCCTAAAATTGCACAGTTTACTGCAATCAATGGCAAGAAAATACCCAATGCTCCATATAAAGCTGGTGCAAAACGCTCTACTATCATTTCTACCAATTGTACCATAGATGCAATTACTGCAATAAACATGATAAAACTTAAGAATGATAAATCGATACTAGCGTATTCTTCTCCTAACCAAGATAAAGCCCCTGGTTTTAATAAATAAGAGTCAATTAAAAAGTTTACTGGTACTGTAATAGACAATACAAAAACTACTGCTGCTCCTAAACCTACTGCTGTATTTACTGTTTTTGATACAGCAAGATATGAACACATTCCTAGGAAATATGCAAATATCATGTTATCAATAAAAATACTTTTTACAAATATGTTAATATATTCCATCTTAACTATTTTTAGTGTTGTTCAATTAATTTTCTGTTCTTAGAACGTTGTACCCAAATAATGATACCTACAGTAACTAAGGCCATTGGAGATAACAACATAAATCCATTGTTTTCATATCCTAAAGAATATAAACCTGTGGACTCTGCTAAAGTTTTTGCTTTATGTCCTAAAATCTCAATCCCGAATAATTTTCCTGATCCTAATAACTCACGGAAAACAGCAACAATTACTAATATTAATGCATATCCTGCACCGTTTCCAACTCCATCTAAAAAAGATTTCCATGGTCCGTTTGCCAAAGCGAAAGCCTCCAAACGCCCCATTACAATACAGTTGGTAATGATTAGTCCTACGAACACTGATAATTCTTTGCTTACATCATATGCATAAGCTTTTAACACTTGATCAACTAAAATTACCAAAGAGGCAACAATTAATAATTGAACAATGATACGAATACGTCCTGGTATTAAGTTACGAATTAAGGATACTACAACGTTAGATGCGATTACCACAAATAACACTGCTAAAGACATTACCACAGCTGGTTTTAACTGAACTGTAATTGCTAATGCCGAACAAATTCCTAATACTTGAACTGAAATTGGATTGTTATCATTTAATGGATCTGATAACAATGCTTTATTTTGCTTTGAAAATAATGCTTCTTTTACTTCTGCCATGACTAGTTATTTTTAAAGTAAGGTAAATAGTGTGACAAACGCTCTTCAATCATATTTGACACCCCATTAGAAGTAATAGTACCTCCTGAGATAGCGTCTACACCATGAGTATCTCCTGATTTAGCTCCACCTTTTACCGCTGTTACTGAAACAAAATTATTTGATTCATCTAAAATCTTTTTTCCTTTGAACTGTGCCTGAAACCAATCTGTAGTAATTTCTGCCCCTAAACCTGGAGTTTCTCCTTTATGGTCAAAATTAGCTCCTACAATTGTGTTTTTATCAGAAGCCAAAGCGATATATCCCCAAATAGCATCCCAAAGACCTGATCCGTACAAAGGAACAATGTAAAAAGTTTCACCGTCTTTTTCAGCTACATATAAAGGATAGCGTTGGTTTTTTACTGATTTTTTAATTTCATTTTTTAATCCAATTTTAAAAGCATCTGTATTTTTATCTACAGTACCTTCTTGAGTTAAAGCCAATTGTTCTTTGATATATTGATCAAATGCACCTTGTGCCTCTTCTCTAGATATTCCAGTGACTCCAATAGTTCCTAAAATATTTTGCATTTTTTCTGCTTTTACGTTTGCATCCTGTAAAGGTTTTAAACTAGTAGCAGCAAATGCCAACAATCCTGCAATAATCGTTACAATTATAATTGCAAAAACAAACGTATATGCGTTACTATTTCTATTCATAATTATGCGGCTTTTAAACGTTTTTTACGCTTTTTGATGTTTCCTGCAATCACATAATGATCAACAGTCGGAGCAAAAACGTTCATTAATAAAATGGCCATCATCATTCCTTCTGGGTATGCTCCGTTAAATACACGAATCATAATTGCAAAGAAACCGATTAAAATTCCGTAGATCCATTTTCCTTTTTCAGTTTGTGCACCAGATACTGGATCTGTTGCCATAAATACTGCTCCAAAAGCAAAACCTCCTACTAATAAGTGCTGCCACCAAGGGAATTCCATTAAAGCATTTAATCCTAATGCATTAAATATTAATCCCATTGCAGCACCTCCAATAACAACTCCCGTCATTATTTTCCAAGATCCAACACCAGTTGCGATTAATATAGCTGCTCCAATTAAAATAGCCAATACGGAAGTTTCACCCACAGAACCTGGAATATACCCCAAGAACATATCTAATACAGACCAGCTACTTTCAGCACCTGCTGCTAATTGACCTAAAATAGTCTCACCTGAAACAGCATCAATGGTACTTGCATCAGCTACCCAAACTTTATCTCCAGACATTTGTGGAGCGTAAGAAAAGAATGCAAAAGCACGAGCAATTAAAGCTGGGTTAAAAATATTCATCCCTGTTCCTCCAAATGCTTCTTTACCAATAAATACAGCAAAAACTACAGATACTGCTAACATCCATAAAGGAAAATCAACTGGCATAATTAAAGGAATTAACATCCCTGAAACTAAGTATCCTTCGTTTACTTCATGTTTATTGTAAATAGCAAAGCCAATTTCAATAGCCAAACCTACACCGTAAGAAACTAATAACATTGGTAAAAATTTCCATGCTCCAAAGATCATACAATCTAAAAAGGCAGTACTCTCTCCTAACTGAGAAAAATGCTGATATCCTAAATTGTACATACCGAATAACATTGCTGGTAATAAGGCAAATATTACCGTTACCATTACTCTTTTTAAATCTACCCCATCTCTAATATGTGCTCCTTTGTGTGTATTGTGCTTAGGCACAAACATCAAAGTATCTATAGAGTTTATTGCTGGAGCAAATTTTTCGAATTTACCTCCCGGGTTGAAAGGTTTTCTTATTTCGTCAAATTTCTTTCTTAAAAAATCCATTATCCTACTTCTTTAATCATTAAGTCTAATCCTTCTCTGATGATTTCCTGAGCTTCAATTTTTGAAGTGTTGATATAATCAACCAATGCAAAATCTTCAGGAGCTACTTCATAAATCCCTAAATTTTCCATTTTCTCAATATCATTCGCTATACAAGCCTTTAGTAATTGTAATGGATAAATGTCTAAAGGCACTACCTTTTCCATTTCACCGGTTACAACCAACGCTCTCTCTTCTCCATTTAAACTTGTGTTTAAGTCATATTCTTTTCCAGAATTTAACCAAGCAAAAGAAGTTTTAGAAAAACTGTGAATAGTACTACTACCTACAAATGGCAACCATCCAAAGAAACGATATTTATCACCTTCTGGAATTACTGTAATTACGTTGTCGTAAAAACCTAAAAAGTCATCCACTTGAATTTTTGTACCTGTTAAAACGTTTCCAGAAATAATTCTAGAACCTTTAACATTTACATTTTCTTCGATTAATGATTTTATGTTTTGACCTGCAGACAATGTGTAATATTGTGGTTTTTTGACCTGAGAACCAGCCAAAGCAACCAATTTAGTTGGATTATACTTTCCTGTTAAGAACAATTCTCCAATAGTAGCGACTCCTTGAGCACTAACGGTCCAAACACGCTCTCCTTGATTCACAGGACTAATCGCAGCAATTTGAGTTCCAACATTTCCTGCTGGGTGTTTCCCCGAAACATTGATGATATTGGCATTCTCAATTTTGCTGAAAAAACTAGCTTCATTTGCATCAACAGATAAGTTTACTGCTCCTTCAGTTAACTTTGACAACGCATTGATTCCTGCTTGAAAAGCTTCTTCTTTTCCTTTTAATGCGAAAGCATAATTAGGCCCTAAAGGAGCTGTATCAAAAGAAGAAACAAAAATAGCTTTTGGACTATCTTTAGGATTTGCGATGATATCATATGGACGTTGTTTTACATAAGCAAAACTTCCACTTTCTAAAATCTTTTCTAATACAGCCTCTTTTTCTAACGATAAAGGGTTTGCTGCACCAAAATCCTTGAACTGATCTTCTGGTTTAGATTCAACAATAACTGCTAAAACTTTACGCTTAGCACCTCTTTTAATCTCTTTAACCGTTCCACTTACAGGAGATGTAAACTTAATCCTGTCATTTCCTTTAGAAAAGAAAACTACATCACCAACAATAACTTCATCACCTGCTTTCACTGTAAGCTTTGGTGTAATACCATGAAAATCTGTAGGTTTAATAGCGTAGAAATCGGAACGAGAAACAGCAGCTGTAGTCATAGCTGCTTGTCCTTTAAGCTTAATATTTAAGCCTTTTTTTACCCTAATGTCTTGTGACATATTTATAAATTTAATTTATTTTGTACGTATAAAATATGGAACAAATTTAATTAAATTGTGTATTCTTAAAGCTACAAATAGACCTTTAATTTTAACCACTTATTTTATTTATAATAATTCTAATTAATTTTATTTTCACGAAAACGTTTTCATTAAATTAAAAGAACAAGTCACTACAAAACAATACATTAGCAAAACAACACTCACAAAATATGTTTTTAAAAAAAATTATCTTTCTTATTGCCTTCCCATTTATTTTACAGGCTCAAAATTTTGATGCTCAGCAAATAAAAACTGTGATTATAAAAAATAGTCAAAAAGATTTTTCTGAAACCACCCAACCTCTAAACAGCTCTTTTACTTTTAGTTTTGATGATATTGATGGAAATCAAGATGAATATTATTATTTAATTACACTTTGTGAAATTGATTGGACTCCTTCCGAAATTCCAACTTCATACTATATTGATGGATTTAACAACATGCAAATTAACGACATGGAAAATTCTTTTGGAACCTTACACAACTATACTCATTATACTTTTTCCATTCCAAATGAAGATACCAAAATCACCAAATCAGGAAATTATTTATTTCAGATTTTAAATGTAGATAACGAGGTGGTTTGCGAAAGAAAAATAATGCTCTACGAAAACAAAGTATCGGTAAGTGTACATATTTCAGAAAGTAGAGACTTGTCTTTATTCAACGAAAAACAAGCAGTCTCTATGGTGATCACCAACAATGAACTCCCTATTAATTATCCAAATTCAGAAATTAAAACATTTATTTTTCAAAATGGAGATCAACAAATAAGAACGCCTTTTTTAAAACCTACGTTTACTGAAAGAAACACATACACTTATAGACCTAGCAAAGAAACTGAGTTTATTGCAGGAAATGAATTTCTTAATTTTGACAATAACGAAATTTTAAGAAATACTCGATACATCTCTACCTCTTACAGAGAAGACAATTCTTTTAATACTATTTTATTCACTCAAAAAAGCAGAGCTAACGGAACTTATACTTATAATCCTGACATCAATGGAAGTTTTGTAGTTAGAAATTTTAGATCTAACACGCCAGCTACCGAAGCAGAATACAGCAATGTATTATTTTCTTTAGTAAACAACGAAGACTATAAAGATAAAGACATTTATGTTTACGGGGGGTTTAACAACTACCAACTTAGCTATGAAAACAAATTAAATCCAGATGCATCGGGTAAATATTTAACCTGTAGTATCTTTTTAAAGCAAGGATTTTACAACTATGATTTTGTGGTGTTGGATCAGCAAAAAATTGATAAAAAAACCATTAGTGGATCTTATTTTGAAACTGAAAATAATTATGAAGCTTTGGTCTATTTTCAACCAACAAACTCTATCTATTACGAAATTGTAGGCTATGGAGTTGGAAACAGTAAACAGCAAATTGAAAATTAGTTGTTTTCTTAAGATTTCTTATTTATATTTAAACAAACAATACTAAAATGACTGAGGCAACTACTCAAGGAATAAAAATATCAGTAAATACTGTTTTTTGCGGTGTGCAGGAGCGCAACCAACAAAAACACTATTTATATGACTATTATATTAGTATTGAAAATTTATCTCCACACACTGTTCAATTGTTTTCTAGACATTGGGAAATATATGATTCTTTAAATCATACAGAAATTGTTGAGGGAGATGGCGTTGTTGGAATACAACCTATTCTTAAATCTGGAGAAAAACACGCTTATAAATCTCACTGCATTTTACTTTCTAACTGTGGTTCTATGAAAGGTTATTATACCATGCTAAACCTTGACGAAAAGAAAACATTTAGAGTAACGGTTCCCTCCTTTCAATTGCAAACAAAATCTATTATGAACTAACTTTAGACAAGATAAATTCTTTACTATTCTGTTCTATATAAACCTCCATGCAATTTGTAGGATGCACAAACTCATAAGACTCCTCAATATCAAAACTAAAATCTTTGATTTTAAAAACACCTTCAAAGTCTTTTTCCCCTTTCACAGTATGTCTTGAAATTCTATATAGGTTTACATCTTCTTTGGCTTCAATTTTAAACCAAGCTCCACTACCAATTCCTCCTAACCAGGTGGCGTTTTCTAAATTAAAAAGCGCTTTGTTTGGTAATTCTGTTCCTATTAAATTCAACTCTCTATCAAACTTTTTTAAAAAACACGCTCCATACTCTTTAATTACAGACCTATTTGTATAATGCTGTATTTCCTGATTTTCAACCACATAAATATCATCTTCTGTAGTCCCTTTAATTACATTTCCTATAGGACTTGGGGTTAGTAAATTTGATGTTTTTAACTTTAAAACTATAGCTGTATTTCCAGATGAATTTAAAATGGTATCCGTAATAAATCTTGCACAATTACTTCCACTTTTTACAAATGCTCCGTATGGAATTTCTTTTTGAGCAATTAAATAATTCACAAAATCTATGGCCTTTGTATAGTCAATTTCAGCATTTACACTCGCCACCAATCTTCCATCACCATGTGTTTTTTCAGGATTTGCATCTAACCAAAGTAGCATTTCATTTAAATTCACCAAAACGTCATCTTTAAATTTAGCCGTAAAAGGAACAGCCAATTCAGGATCTGTTTCTTTACTTCTTACACGTCCATTTCCATAGGAAGTAATATATCTACCAAAATCGAAATAATTAACATTATTTGTTTTTTTATCAATCAACAACATGGCTGCATGACCTGCCTGAATAGCATTTTCGCTTCCAATTCCTAATTTTGGCCAAACTTTGCTTGAAAATTCAGAATGTGCTGGACGAACGACCGTATCCGGATAAGACAACACCACTATTACACCATCATACTTCATAAAACTAAGCTTTTACAGAACTAAACAAATTATCATATTGTAAAACTTCTTCCTTAATATAATCATGATATTCCATTGATAAAAAATCATTTTCTTTAACAACCATGGTTGTGCTAACCGTTTCTACCACATTTCGTTTCATTTTAGGAGCAATCTCTTTATTTCCTAAATTTTCATTTTGATGAAATCTTAAAACTTTTTGTTTGATATCTGCTGATGAAGAAAGCAAATTATCTTTAAACCATTCCTCTCGTTGAATTTTAACTTCTTCTGTATATAATGTAGACGATGACCAAATATAGGGCTGCGTTGTATTTAACTCAGTAATATTTTTCTTCTCTCTACACCAAACCAATTCGTAAATTTTATCATCATCATTCCAATCCACCACTATTAAAGTAAAAGGAGCTACTCCATTTAAATCAATAGTATTTAAAATATTTAATAAATTTTTAGCGGTTAAGATAGATTTTACCACCACCCCTCTACTTTTTGGAAACTTTATGGTAGGATCATGATACACAAAACCACCATTTAACAAACAAACCAATCTCTTGTGTTCTGCAACTCCAATCCAGGTTCCGCCTGCTACCTCATCTTTGGGGTAATATGAATTAACCCCCTCTTCAACATAACTATCTGGAGCAATGGTTTTTCTACACTTTTGCTCATCTCTGTTTGAGGTAAAAACGAATCCTTTTTTGCTAGGAACATAGGTTACTGTACACATAGGCTATCCAATCTTTTTCTTTTCTGTCTATAAATCTATTAAAAATTACACTTCTTACACATTAACCCTTTATACTTTGGTAAGATTATTAAATTTGCAAATTCAATTCACACCTATGCAACGCATACAAAAGCTTTTTAAGGTTGATAACGTCTCTAAAATAAAAGATAAACTTTTAATTTGGGGAGCACAATACAATACAGTTGCTTGGTTAGATTCTAACAGCAATAACAAGACCAATATTGAAGGTTTTTTAGCTATTGACCAAATTAGTTTTATTACCACTGATTACCAAAATGCTTTTGAACAATTAAAATTTTATATTGATAAAATTCAAGATTATGCTTTTGGTTATCTAGGATATGATTTAAAGAATGATGTAGAAAAATTAAGTTCTCACAACATTGATGAAACAGGTTTTCCTGATCTCTATTTTTTTCAACCTAAAAAACTGATTGAAGTCCAAAAAGATGGAGTGCTGTTTAGATATCCTGAAGATTTGGTTGATGACATTGAAAAAGATTGGAACGCTATTTTAACATCTAAAAAAGAAGAAACAACAAAAACATCTCTTGACATTCAACACAGAATTGATAAAAAAACTTATCTCAAACAAGTTGATAAAGCATTGAATAAAATCCACAAAGGAGAGGTATATGAATTGAATTTTTGTCAGGAATTTTATGCCCAAAACGCTACTATTCATGCAGTGAATACCTACTTAGATTTAAATGCCATTTCTCAAGCTCCTTTTGCTACTTTTTTAAAACTGGACGATTTGTTTTTGCTATCTGCTTCTCCTGAAAGATTTTTACAAAAAAAAGGAGATACTTTAGTTTCTGAACCTATTAAAGGAACCGCTAGAAGAAGAACGTTACCCGAAAAAGATGCCTCTCAAATTGAATTGTTAAAAAACAATACCAAAGAAATTGCAGAGAACATTATGATTGTAGATTTGGTTAGGAATGATTTATCTCACATCGCTCAAAAAGGAACTGTTAAAGTAAGTGAACTTTGTAAGATTTATACTTTTAAACAAGTACATCAAATGATTTCCACCATTACTTGTAAAATAAAACCGAATATTCATGTAGTAGATGCTATTAAATCTTGTTACCCTATGGGAAGTATGACCGGAGCTCCAAAAATTGCAGCCATGAAATTTATTGAAGATTTAGAAGCAAGCAAAAGAGGAATCTACTCTGGTGCTGTAGGTTATTTTACCCCCGAACAAGATTTTGATTTTAATGTAGTGATCAGAAGTATTGTGTACAATCAAACAAAAAAATATGTTTCTTTTTCTGTAGGAAGTGCTATTACAGCCAAAGCAAATCCAAAACAGGAATACGAGGAATGTTTGTTAAAAGCAAAAGCCATGCGAGAGGTGTTAACTAAATAAGAATTCTTATTTTTAACAAAAACAATGCTGTGCTACAAAAACTAGAAAAACACCTTGAAAAAAACTTCCCTTTTTTAAAAGGAAAAAAATTATTACTTACGGTTTCAGGAGGAATTGACAGCGTGGTTTTAGCTCACGCATTTTTCAGCTTAAAATTTGACATTGGAATTGCTCATTGTAATTTTCAACTTAGAGGATTAGAAAGTGATTTAGATGAACAGTTTGTAGAAAAAATTGCCAAAGAATTTAATTGTCAATTTCATAGCGTTCAATTTTTAACCAAAGATTATTGCAAGCAAAACAAAGTAAATATTCAAATTGGAGCTCGTGAATTAAGATACGATTGGTTTCAGAAATTATACACAGAATACGAGTATGATTATATTTTAACAGCCCATCACTTAAACGATGTGATGGAGACTTTCTTCATCAACCTCTCTAGAGGAACTGGATTAGATGGATTGGCAAGTATTCCTCCTATCAACAACAATATTGTTAGACCTTTGTTAATTGTTTCTAGAAAAGATATTGAATCTTATGCATCTGCATTTAACATCAAATGGAGAGAAGATCAAAGCAATGCCGAAACCAAATATATTAGAAATAAAATCAGACATAATATTACCCCTGAACTATATAAACTACATCCTAATTTTGAAGAAAATTTTTTAAACACGGTGTTAAAAATTCATGAAAATAAAAATTTCATCAAACAAAAAATAACAGCTCTTCAAAGAGAGATTTTTACTCCCGAAGGAGATGATTTTGTGATAGATAAAAAGATTCTTAAAAACCTTTCTGATTTTGAAATTTATGAACTTTTTAAACCCTATGGTTTTAGTGCTACTCAGGAAATTACAAAACTGATTGATACGCAAACAGGTAAACAAATTCACTCTGACACTCATACCCTTTTAAACAATAGAGACAGTTTAATTTTATCCTTAAACACCGAAACAAATAACACTGATGAAATCTACAAAATAGAACACATGCAAGACATTCATCACCTGCCTATTTCTTTAAATTTTTCTTTTGCAAGCAAAGAAATTTCTAAAGACTGTATTGCTTTGAACATGGAAAACATAACCTTTCCTTTAATGATTAGAAAATGGAAAGAGGGAGATTATTTTTATCCTACTGGAATGAGAGGAAAGAAAAAAATAAGCAAATATTTTAAAGACGAAAAATTTTCATTAAGAGATAAAGAAAGTACTTGGCTGCTTTGTAACAGTCAACAACAAATTATATGGGTTATAGGTCATAGGGCAGACAGAATGTTAACTAGCAACGTCGAAAAGGAGAATTTAGTATATATTTCCTTATAATATCAAGGGAAACTCCTGTTAATCTTCTAACTTTTTGTTTAAAAACTGTATTTTTTTGGCTATTTTTTTTTTCAATACTTAGCCATGTCGTATCTTTCCTGAAACAAATTTAATATCACATGTCTAAACAAACCAAATTATCAAGATTCAACGATAGCGTTCTTGCTAAATATCAGGTTTACAATAGTGTTTTTGCTACTTTACCCTTTGACAGTGTAGAAAAAACAGGAACATTGTTACCTTTATTTAATGAGAGCTGTATAGAAGGTTTTAAAAACGGAAAAACTCCCACAGAGATTGTAGATGAGTTCTTTACTAAATACAAATCTGATTCCACAGAAGAAGACAAAATTACTTTCCTTTTCAGGTTTATTCAATATATAGAACGTCAAGTTGTATTATTCGATGCTATAGAAGATGCTGCTTTCCCAATCGTGAATAACATGGCTGGAGTAGGTACTTTAAGAAATATTAAAGAAGAAGCAAGTGCTAAAAGAGTTAGAAATGAACTTAAACATTACTTGGAGGAGTTTAAAACCAGATTAGTACTAACAGCACACCCTACGCAGTTTTACCCAGGGACTGTTTTAACCATTTTAACAGACTTGCAAGAGGCTATTAAAAACGACGATTTAAGCTTAATTAAAAAGTTACTGGCTCAATTAGGAAGAACTACTTTCTTTGCAGATAAAAAACCAACGCCTTATGACGAAGCTATTAGTTTAATCTGGTATTTAGAAAACGTGTTCTATCATTCTATTAGTAGAATTTACGACTACATCCACTATAATTTATTTGATGGTGAAGACATCAAAAACGAAATTATTAACTTAGGATTTTGGCCATGTGGTGATAGAGATGGAAACCCATTTGTAACCACTGAAACCACTTTAAGAGTTGCCAGAAAATTAAGACAAACCATCTTAAAAAATTACTTTAGAGATGTTCGTCAACTAAAACGTAGACTTACCTTTCCTGGTGTTTATGAAATTATGAACGAAATAGAGTCTGCCTTATACGATAGCTGTATTACAGAAAATTCCCCAATCAGAATTTCCGTACAGTCGTTATTAAGCAAAATGACCTCTATCAAAGCTACCTTAAAAGAAGAGCACAGTAATTTATTTGTTGATGAAGTAGATACTTTTATTAACAAAGTAAAAATATTTGGTTTCCATTTTGCCACCATGGATATTCGTCAAGATAGCCGTGTACACCACGATGTATTCACCGGTATTGTAAAAGAATTACAAGAAAAAGGAAACACTATCTTCCCAAGTAATTATTTAGAATTATCTCCTGATGAACAAATTCAAGTTTTAGCTAAAGTTAAAGGTGATATAGACCCTGATCAATTCTCTGAAGAAATGGTGGTTAGAACTTTAGGTTCTATGAGAGCTATTGGAACTATTCAAAAAGAAAACGGAGAAAGAGGTGCCAATAGATACATTATTAGTAACAACCAAACAGCTTTAAATGTGATGGAAACTTTTGCCATGTTAAACATTTCTGGATTTGACGAAGGTTTAAAGGTAGATGTTGCTCCGTTGTTTGAAACTGTAGATGATTTACAAATTGCTCCTCAAGTAATGAGACAATTGTATTCTATTCCAGAATATCGTGCCCATGTAGCAAGTAGAGACAACAAGCAAAACATAATGTTAGGTTTTTCTGATGGTACTAAAGATGGTGGTTATTTAATGGCCAACTGGGGAATCTATAAAGCAAAAGAAGAATTATCAAAAGTATCTCGTGAATTCGGAATTAAAGTAATATTCTTTGACGGACGTGGAGGACCACCTGCTCGTGGAGGAGGAAAAACTTCTAAATTCTATGCTTCTTTAGGAGAGAACATTGAGCATAAAGAAATTCAGTTGACCATTCAAGGACAAACCATTAGTTCTAACTTTGGTAACTTAGATTCTTCACAATACAATATTGAACAATTATTAGGTGCTGGAATCACCAACAGAATTTTTAACGATCCTATGAATGCATCTTTAACAGATGAACAAAAGGAGTTAATGGAAGATTTAGCTGGATTAAGTTTTAAAGCTTATTCTGACTTTAAAAACCATGAAATGTTCATTCCTTATTTAGAAAGAATGAGCACGTTAAAATATTACGGTAAAGCAAATATTGGATCGCGTCCATCAAAACGTGCAAAATCTGACTCTTTAAACTTTAGCGATTTAAGAGCGATTCCTTTCGTAGGATCTTGGTCACAATTAAAACAAAACGTACCTGGATTCTTTGGGGTAGGAACTGCTTTTAAGAAATATAAAGATGCAGGAGAATTTGACAAAATCCAAGACCTTTACAATAACTCTAACTTCTTTAAAACATTGTTAGAAAATAGTGTAATGTCTATGGAAAAATCAAATTTTGCTTTAACCAATTACATGGCTAAAGACGAAGAGTTTGGAGCTTTCTGGAACATTATTCACGATGAATATTTATTGACTAAAGAATTGTTGTTAGAATTAGCAGGTCACAAAGAATTGATGCAAAACTTCCCTGACGGAAAAGCTTCTATAGCTGTCCGTGATTCTATTGTATTACCTCTTTTAACCATTCAACAATACGCGTTAAGAGAAGTTCAGTTAATGAACAAACCTGGTGCAAATCCTGATCAAAAACGATTGGAAACATTTGAGAAAATTGTTACTAGATCTTTATTTGGTAACACCAATGCAAGTAGAAACTCTGCTTAGTACAAGTATAATAGCCATTTCAAATATTTGAAACGGCTATTTTTTTATTATGATGGATTCAAAACAAAAAAGCCGATGTTTAAAACATCGGCTTTTAATATTATATCACTTATCTCTTTAGTAAGCTCTCCTATTATTTCCTTCGTAAAAATTAATAAAAGCTTCGTTTACTACACGTTTACCACCATCTGTAGGATAATCACCCGTAAAATACCAGTCTCCTTTGTGATTTGGACATGCTGCATGTAAACCTTCAATTCTTTGGAAAATAATTTGAACCTCTGCGTTGATTTCGGATGTTTTTAACATTTCAGAAATTTTAGCAGAAATTTGCTCTGGAGTAAAAGGTTTATAAATTTCTTTTACATAGTTTTTAATTCCTGAATCTTGAGTACTACGTTGTTTGATACACTTGTTATAAACATCTGTTACAACTTGATATTGACCAGTTTCTTTCAACAACTCTATAGCAGCTCTAAAGGCAATAAAATCACCTAATTTAGCCATATCAATACCATAACAATCAGGGTAACGTATTTGAGGAGCAGAAGAAACAACTACTATTTTCTTTGGTTCTGTCCTATCTAAAATCTTAATGATACTCTTTTTTAGAGTTGTTCCACGGACAATACTATCATCAATAATTACAATATTATCATCTTTTTTAACCACTCCGTAAGTCACATCATAAACGTGAGCTACCAAGTCATCACGACTATCATCAGAAGTAATAAACGTTCTTAATTTAGCATCTTTGATGGCTAACTTTTCAAAACGAGGTCTAATCGCTAAAATATCGCTTACCTGTTTAGCGCTTAAATTTTTACCTCCTGCTAATATCTTTTCTGTTTTCTGAGTATTTAAAAAATCCTCAGCAGCTTCGCACATTCCATAATAGGATGTTTCTGCCGTGTTAGGGATGTAAGAAAAAACCGTGTTTTCTATATCTCCATCAATACTATCAACTATTTGAGGAAATACACGAACTCCTAAATCTTTTCTTTCTTGATAAATATCTGCATCACCACCTCTTGAGAAATAAATACGTTCAAAAGAACAAGCCTTTTTCTCTAGAGGCTCTAATATCTTTTCTACAGATACTTTTCCGTTCTTTTTAGCAATGATTGCATGACCAGGCTCTAACTCTTTAACTTTTTCCATTTTTAGGTTAAAAGCTGTTTGAATTACTGGCCTCTCTGATGCCACCACTAAAACCTCATCATCTTTATAATAAAAAGCTGGACGAATTCCTGCTGGATCTCTCATAACAAAAGCATCTCCATGCCCTAACAACCCTGCCAAAGCATATCCACCGTCAAAACTACGAGTAGCTCTTTTTAAAATTCTAACGATGTCTACCTTCTCCGCAATCACAGGGGAAGCTTCTTTTTTAGTATAATCTTCTTTAATATCTTGGTAAATAGATTCTACTTGGTCATCTAAAAAGTGACCTATTTTCTCCATTACTGTAACCGTATCTGTACTTTCTTTAGGATGTTGTCCTAACTCAATCAACTCATCTAACAATTGTTTAGAGTTGGTCATGTTAAAGTTTCCTGCTACAATTAAATTTTTATGTCTCCAGTTACTTTGACGTAAGAATGGATGTACATTTTCTATAGAATTTCCTCCAAAAGTTCCATATCTGGCGTGACCTAAAAACAAATTACCAATAAAAGGCGTATTTTCTTCTAACCAGGCTACATCATCCTTTTTTTCAGGATTTGCCTCTACAGTTTCACTAATACGTTGGTTTATTTTTTTAAAAATATGTTGAATAGGTTGCTGTTTGTTAGAACGTATTCTGCTAATGTATCTGCTTCCCGGATTCACATTAAATTTAATGCTTGCAAACCCAGCTCCGTCTTGTCCACGGTTGTGTTGCTTTTCCATTAGCAAGTACATCTTGTTTACACCATAAAAAGCTGTACCATATTTTTCTTTATAATACTCTAAAGGTTTTAGCAACCTCACCATTGCAATACCACACATATTGTATCTTTTATTGATTAAGTTTTACATCAGTCGTAAAACCATTAATTTTTTGCAAAATTACAAAGAAAATTTCGTTAACTCCTTAAATTTCGCCAAACGCTCTTCTACTTCACTATAAGTAACGTCTGCAATACGTTCTACACCAAATTTCTCTACTGTAAATGAGGCTAAATTAGATCCCCAAATGACTGCATTCTTAATATTTTCGAACGATAAATCTCCTTCTTGAGCCAAATATCCTGTAAACCCTCCTGCAAAAGTATCTCCTGCCCCAGTTGGATCAAAAACATCTGCCAATGGCAACGCTGGTGCAAAGAACATTTTATCTTTATGAAACAACAACGCTCCATGCTCACCTTTTTTAATTACCACATATTCTGGTCCCATTGCATGAATTACCGCTGCAGCTTTCACCAATGAATGTTCTCCACTTAATTGCTGAGCTTCTTCATCATTAATAGTAATCACATCTACTTTTTTCAACAACATTTTTAAATCATCTAAAGCAATATCCATCCAAAAGTTCATGGTATCTAACACTACCATTTTTGGTTTTTTATTCATTTGCTCTAAACCTGCATTTTGTACTAAAGGATGTAAATTTCCTAACATCACAATTTCAGCATCTTTATACTTTTCTGGCACCACAGGGTTAAAATGTTCTAAAACATTTAACTCTGTAATTAAAGTATCTCTCTGGTTCATGTTGTTGTGATATTTACCACTCCAAAAGAAAGTTTTTCCATCTTTAACCACTTCTATTCCTTCTGTATTGATGTTTTTACTATGTAATAAATCAAAATATTCCTGAGGAAAATCATTCCCAACAATAGAAACCAATCCTGTATCTACATTCTTAAAATTGCTAGCAGACAACCCAATGTAGGTTCCTGCTCCTCCTAAAATTTTATCTGTTTTTCCAAAAGGAGTTTCAATAGCATCAAAAGCTACTGTTCCTATAACCAATAATTTACTCATTTGTTTTTATTTCAATAATTACATAAGTTAGAATCAATCCTAATTGCAGTTGTATCCTAGCTTTATACTCAGTATCTTTGTGGCTGCAAAAATAAGTTTAAAATATGACTATCAAAGAAATACAAGAGGAAATTGTAGAGGAGTTTACAATGTTTGATGATTGGATGCAACGTTATGAGTATATGATAGAATTAGGAAAATCTGTACCTGTGATAGATGACCAATACAAAACAGACAGCAACCTTATTAAAGGATGTCAATCTAAAGTTTGGTTACATTCTGAACTAGAAGGAGATAAAATACGTTTTAGTGCTGATAGTGATGCTATTATTACCAAAGGAATTGTAGCTGTATTGTTACGCGTTTTTAACGACCAATCACCTAAAGACATACTAGAAGCAGATATGGATTTTATTGATGAAATTGGTTTAAAAGAACATTTATCACCAACCAGAGCCAATGGTTTGGTTTCTATGATTAAACAAATAAAACTTTACGCATTAGGAATGCAAAGCAAATTAAATGCTTAACTGCTAAAAACAAGAAATAATGAACCACGAAGAAACTGTAGAAATAGGAGATAAAATTGTAAATGTGTTAAAAACAATTTACGATCCAGAAATACCTGTAGATATTTATGAATTAGGATTGATCTACGACGTGCTTGTAAATGATAAAAAACAAGCAAAAATATTAATGACTTTAACTTCTCCTAACTGCCCTGTTGCAGAAACTTTACCAAAAGAAGTTGAAGAAAAAGTTTGTGCCTTAGAAGAAATTGAAAGTGCCGAAGTTGAATTAACTTTTGACCCTACATGGACACAGGACATGATGAGCGAAGAAGCCAAATTAGAATTAGGATTTCTATAATTAGTACTGAGTCATCAGTACTAAGTACATAGATAATGTTTGGTTGTTGGTTATCATAAAACTATTTACTAACAACTATGTGCTAAATACTAATTAATTATGGATGAAATTGTAAACAGAGTAGCTAAGAGCCCTTTAAAAAATATAGATCTAGAAGATTTTTATCTACCTGGAGAACGTGTTTTGTTTGATATTAAAGACTGGCTCTACGAGGGAATTATTTTAAGAGAAAAAGACTTTAGAGAAAAAGTAGCAGAATTCGATTGGTCTACATTGCAAAACAAATACATTGCTTTTACTTGTAGTGCTGATGCTATTATTCCTTCTTGGGCATATCTATTACTAGCTAGTAATGCCTGTAACTATGCTAAAAAATGTGTAGTAGGTGATTTGAATATTTTAGAAACTGTTTTGTATACTGAAATAATTTCTAAATTTGACATCAATCAATATGAAGACAAACCTGTGATTATTAAAGGCTGTGCAAACAAACCCATTCCGGAATCTGCCTACACTTTATTAATTAGCAAACTACTTCCTGTTGCTAAAAACATTATGTATGGTGAAGCATGTTCTACTGTACCACTATTTAAAAAAACTAAATAAACTATTAAAAGATTACTATGAAAAAAATTTCAGCATTAACTCTATTATTGTGCGCAACGATCACTTTTGCTCAAGAAAAAGAAAGTAACTGGAAAAAAGGAGGCGTATTTACCTTATTGTTCAACCAATCTGCCTATAATAAAGATTGGCAGGGAGGTGGAGTAAACAATATTGCCACCAATGCAAACATCAACTATGGTTTTAACTACAAAAAAGACAACGATGTTTGGGACAACAAAATTATTCTTGCTTATGGTTTAACCAAAACAGCAGGAAATAATTTTTACCAAAAAACAGATGACCGTATAGAACTTTCCTCTTTATATGGTAAAAAAGCTAGTAAGTATTGGTATTACTCTGCTTATTTAAACTTTAAAACTCAATTTGCAGATGGTTATAAAACTGCTGCACAACTACAAAAAATCTCTACATTCTTTTCTCCAGCCTACTTACAAGCAGGTCCAGGTGCTTTGTGGAAAAAATCAGACAACTTAAAAGTAAACATCACCCCAGCTTCTGCTAGAGCTATTTTTGTAAATAGTGAATTTACAACACTAGGAAGTGCTTTTGGTGTTGAACAAGGAGAAACTTCTCGTTTTGAATTGGGGGCTAACATAGCAGCTTACTATAAATTTAATGCTTTTGAAAACGTAAGTTTTGAAAACATTTTAAATATGTATGCTAACTATTTAGAAAATCTTGGAAACGTAGATATTGACTACACTTTAAACGTGGCAATGAAAGTAAACGATTACTTATCTGCAAATATTGCTTTACAAGCTATTTATGATGATAATGCTGTAAAAGCAGTTCAGATTCGTGAAGTATTTGGTTTAGGATTTAACTACAAGTTCTAAGAAAACACATATCATATAAAATTCAAAACCTCTAGTATTGCTAGAGGTTTTTTTATGAGTTCTCCTCAATTAAATTTCATCAACTGTAACTATTTAAGTAATTTAACACGAGTTATTCACCCCCTCTAGAATTAATATTATGAAAAATATATTTTTACTTATTTTATCAACCATATTACTAATGTCTTGTAAAGAAGTAAAAAAGATTAGTTCTACAAATCCTGTGAATTGGGAAAAAAGAATGGCCAAAACTAATAACGATTCTTTGTTATTAGGAACAACCCATCTATCTGTTTACTCACAAGTATATAGTTATACAGAACATAAAAAACACAGTTTAACCGTTACCGTGAGCATGAGAAATACAGATAGACAAGACACTATTTACATTAAAAAAGCCGATTATTACAATACCCAAGGAAAGCTGATAAGATCTTATTTTAATCACCCAATTTATTTAGCTCCTATGGAAACTGTAGAAATTGTGATTGATGAAACTGACAAAGAAGGTGGAACTGGTGGAAATTTTATGTTTGATTGGACAATAAAACCAACTAGTAATCAACCTCTTTTTGAAGCTGTTATGATTTCAACATCAGGACAACAGGGATTGTCATTTACCACCACAGGAGATAAAGTTCATTAAGATATGAATGAAATTATTACTTCTATTTTCTTTATGATTGCAGTAATTGATCCTATTGGATCTGTTCCTGTCTATTTAGAAGCCACCAAACATTTTAATGAAAAACACAAACGAAAAATAGCGATTAGAGCCTCTTTGATTGCATTTGCAATTTTATTGTTTTTTATTATTATCGGTCAAGTAATTCTTGAAGGAATGAACATTAAACTTTATGCTTTTCAAGTTTCTGGAGGATTGATTCTTTTTCTATTTGCACTCTCTATGATTTTTGGAGATGGAAAACCCGCTTCAGAAAAAGAATTAATTAACGATTACAAACATGTAACCATCTTTCCAGTAGCCATTCCATCTATTGCTTCACCCGGAGCCATTATGGCGGTGGTATTAATGACAGACAATCATATATACACCTTACAACAACAAGCCATTACTACTTTTTTAGTCATGTTAGTAATTGGACTAACAGCTTTGTTATTACTTGCTGCCAATGTAGTACAGAAAAAAATTGGCGATTATGGAATTACCGTCATCAGTAAAATAATGGGATTGATACTTGCCTCTTATGCCATACAAAGTATTCTAAGTGGAATGAAAGATTACATTCAAATGTTATAACACAGAAATCGAAAAGAATAATACCTTAGCCTAAAAATTGCAAAAAAATGATTAAAACTTTACTAACATTCTTTATCACTATAACTGCTTTCTCTCAATCAGTCATTTCAGAATTCCCTATAGATATTAAGCATAAGGTTCAAACAAACAAAAGAACAAATGAAAAATTAATTTCTCTATCAACTTCTCAGTACCTTGATCAATTTGGCTCTAAAATATATCCTCTAAACGAAGATGAAAATATTCTTTTAATCCAAACATTTGATAAGATTTCTATTTATCTACTAGATAAAAAATTTAATTCTTCTAAAATTGGTACCATAGAAAAACAATCTCAAAACAACTTTCCATTCCATGTCATTAAAAAAAAGGATAAAATCATTTTATACTTTAAAGAAAACAAGGAAAGGCTTTTTAGTAAATCAACAAACATCACTCAAATAGAATATAATATTACTACTAAAAAACATCATACTAGTTCAGTAAAATTTAAACCTAAAAATGAAAGAACACTAGCTTGCTTTTTTTTAGATGAAGAGTTTATAATTTTAACGAATACATCTTCTTCAAATATTTTAAATATATATAAATATTCAGAAACATCAATTGATAAAATAGAAGAGCATAACTTAAATGAATTAGAGTACAAAACCACACTTGATGAATTCGATGTATATGCATCTGAATTTTTTAAAAACTCTGGAGCTAGTATTCCTGTTATAAGTAAAGATAGTAATGAACCTTTTGATAAGACTTCTCTGAAAGTTAAAATATACAAAAACCAAAATCATCTTTTTACTTTAACCATTGATGACAATAAAAGTCCAAACAAAGGAACTCATATATATCAATTTGATCTCGATAGTATTTCAAAAAAACAATATAAATATTTTGAGTATGAAAAATCAAGTAAAAGATTAGATTACAACTCTTTAATTTCAAGCAACAAGTTATTACAATTAGGGATCAACTCTAATGAAATGAAATTAAGTATTATAAACCTTATATCTTACAACAGAAAGACCTACGATTTTACTGAAAATGATTCTTTATTTAAGGACAATAATACTCATTATGCAATGACTAATATTTTTACAGGGAAACAAAAAGAAAGTAACGAGAAAAGCATTGATAATTTCCTTAAACACACATCTAAAGGAAGTACAGCATTATCATCTATAATTTTAAACAAACAACATCATTTACTTATTGGTAGCAAGAGGGCTATTACTAGATCTTCAGCTGTAGGTGGAATGGCTATAAGCTTTTCATATTCTGTAACAAGTTATTTTGATAACTATACCTATATTCTACTTAACAGAAATGGCGAGATTATACCTTCTTTAAATTTAAAAAAATCTAAAATAGGCCACATACAATATTTCTCTGAAAAAAACACAAATCTCAAGCTTAGTTGTTATTTTAACATTCAAGACAAATACTATACTGGCTATTATGACGCTATAAATATGTTATATAAAATTGGAGAACTAAGTAATTAAACAAAAAATCCCGAGTATAGCACTCGGGATTTTTTTGTTATTAAAGCTTATTACCATCTTCATCGTATTCTGAATACAGATAATTATTATACGGAAAACGTTTGGTATGTATTTCACGAACCATATCAAACACCTTTTCTTTAAAATCTTCCATATTGTCTTTGTTTAAAGCTGAAATAAACACACATTCGTCTTCAATTTTAGACATCCAAGAATTTTTTAATTCCTCAAGCGTATAATGTTTTTCGGTTTTCTCAGTTACCAAATCATCTTCATCAATGGTTTCATATGTGTAACTATCAATTTTGTTAAACACCATTAAAGTTGGCTTGTTAGCGCTCTCAATTTCTTCTAAAATAAGATTTACAGAATTGATATGATCTTCAAATGTAGGATGAGAAATATCGACCACATGTAACAATAAATCTGCTTCACGAACCTCATCTAAAGTAGACTTAAAAGATTCCACCAATTGCGTAGGCAACTTTCTAATAAACCCAACCGTATCTGTCATTAAAAAAGGAATGTTCTTAATCACCACTTTACGAACCGTAGTATCTAAAGTTGCAAACAATTTATCTTCTGCAAAGACTTCACTTTTACTAATCACATTCATTAAGGTAGATTTTCCAACGTTGGTATATCCTACCAAAGCCACACGAACCATTTTACCACGGTTCTTACGCTGTACAGCCATTTGCCTGTCAATCGTCTCTAGCTTCTTTTTTAACAAAGAAATTTGATCTCTTACAATACGTCTATCCGTTTCAATTTCTGTTTCCCCAGGACCACGCATTCCGATCCCCCCTTTTTGCTTATCTAAGTGAGACCAAAGCTTGGTTAATCTTGGTAACATATATTGACATTGTGCCAAAGCCACTTGTGTTCTTGCATAACTAGTTTCTGCACGTTGCGCAAAAATATCTAAGATCAAAGTGGTTCTATCTAAAATTTTGGTATCTAAAATCTTTTCTATGTTTCTCAATTGCCCAGGAGACAACTCATCATCAAAAATAACGGTTCCTATATCGTGCGAATCAATATATGCTTTTACATCTTCTAATTTCCCAGTTCCTATAAAAGTCTTAGGATGAGGTTTTTCTAATTTTTGGACAAATCTTTTTACGGCAGTTCCACCAGCTGTGGTTACCAAAAACTCTAATTCATCTAAATATTCCGTAGACTTTGCCTCATCTTGATGCTGTGTAATGACACCCACCAATACTGTTTTTTCCGAGGTTACTTTCTTTTCTTCTATCATGCTACAAAGGTACATAATTCCCACAGTTTCAACACAAATAGATTTTATGGAAAATGATGCGTTTTTATAGTGATATTAACGAAGCTTTCTTTGACATTTTTATTGAATAAAGATATCTTTACCACTCTAAAAAATACTCCAAGTGACCAAAGAAAATTTATTTTCAATTGCTTTTTACAATACCGAAAACCTGTTTGATTATAAGGATGATGCCCACACACTAGACACTGATTACACCCCTAGCGGTCGTAAAAAATGGGGACATTACAGATACCAACATAAGGTAAACAAAATTGCAAAAGTCATTTCTAAAATAGGAACTACAGATTGCATGTTCCCTCCTGTTTTGGTAGGTTTGGCCGAAGTAGAAACCAAACAAGTTGCTCTTGATATTATTCACTCCGAAGTTTTAAGATATTTAAATTACGATTGCGTTCACTACGACTCTCCTGATGAAAGAGGAATTGATGTAGCACTTTTATATCACAAAGATTTTTTTGAGTTGATTTCATCAGAAGCCATTCCTGTGCAAGTTTTTGAAACCAACGGAATAAAAGATGACACCAGGGATATTCTTTATGTACAAGGAAATTTATATGGAGAGCTGACTCATGTTTTTGTAAATCACTGGCCTTCTAGAAGAAAAGGAGTGGATAAAACTCATTTAAAAAGAATTGCATTAGCCAATATTTTAAAATATCGAATTGATCAAATTTTAGCAGAAGATCCAGAAGCCAAAATTATAATTATGGGAGATTTTAATGACGATCCAAGCTCTGAAAGTATTGCAAATCATTTGGTTTCAGATCGCATTAAAAACCCGATGGAAAAACTCTTAACCCCTAAACAAGGAACCTTAATTCACAATGGTGTTTGGCACTTGTTCGACCAAATTTTGTACAGCAGTACTTTTGATAAAGAACAAGGAAATCAATTTAAAAAAGCCGCTATTTATAACGAAGACTTTTTAACAGATTGGACAGGTAGAAACAAAGGAGAACCCTTAAGAACCTATATCGGTAAATTTTACAGAGGAGGTTTTAGCGATCATTTTCCAGTCTATGCTATTTTTAAAAAATAGCGTACTTTTAAGACAAACGAACTTAGTTTGATTAGTGAACTTTTAAAAAACTTAGCACAACAACAAAAAGAAGGTCTAACCAAAGGTTATCTTAAAGGGATTTTTACTTCTCAAAGATTTCATTCTTTTGTTCCTTATTCTAGAGAAGATGAAAATATCTTTTTCTCTAGCGCGATTGTTTTTATTTTAAATGAACACTATTCTTCAATTCCAAACAACTTAAAACCTATTGTTGATGATATTACCAAACAAGTAATTCATTGCTATCCTAATTTTAAAAATTTTAAAGGAGGAAAAACCTATAATTTTTTTAAAACCAATCCGATGGATTTTTTTCCAAACGGAAAAATTATGCAATACTTTAAGTTTTTTAAACTTGCCGATGATGCTGATGACACCGTATATATTTACCTAACAGATCCTAAGAAAAAAAAACATGAATGGTTAAAAGAAAAATTAATTAAACATGCCAATGGAACTTTGCAATGGAATTTCCACAAAAGAACTCAATACAAGAATTTAAGAACTTACGCTGTCTACTTTGGTAAAAAAATGCCCATTGAAATAGATGCTTGTGTATTGACAAATATTCTTTTATGGTCTTCTAAAAACAAACTTAAAGTTTGCAAACAAGACAAAGATTCTATTAGTTATTTACTTAAAACGGTCACCTCAAAAGATTATGTAAATTACCCTTATTTAATCTCACCTTGTTATCCAACAACAGCTCAAATTTGTTACCACTATAGTAGATTGATAAAAACGACAGACAAACATCATTTGTTATCTATTTTAAGAATTATTTTAATTGACGACATCAAAACCATTCTTAAAAAACCTCAATCTTTTATTGATCAAGTATTTTATCATATTGCCTTGTTAAACCTAGGCGTAAACCCCACAAGAAAACTTCGATATCAATTAAATGATGTTCTTAAAAACACCAATTATTTTTATACTTCCATTCCATTGATGATCCCAAAATTATGGGCAAGAAAAATTCAGAAATATAAAATTTCTCAATTTTTAGGACTCCGAACAAAATGCGATGGATATACAACCGCACTTTTATTGGAATATGAATTGCTTTATAAAAACATGATTCAAACCTCCATAGATTAAGACAAATAAGTCCATAAAAAAAGGCCATCTTTTACAAGACAGCCTTTTTAAATATTTATATGGAAAATGTGATTAGATTTGAGCAGCTAACCAATCTCCAACTTCTTTAGTTCCGTAAGATTTACCTCCATTAGCTAAATCCTCAGTAACATAACCTTCTTCTAAAGCTTTGTTAACTGCAGCTCTAATAGCAGCACCTTCTTCTTGTAATCCAAAGTTTTCAAACATCATCGCAGCAGATAAAATAGTTGCCATTGGATTTGCAATATTTAATCCTGTAGCTTGTGGATAAGAACCGTGAATAGGCTCAAATAAAGCGATATCAGCTCCCATAGAAGCAGATGGCATTAATCCCATAGATCCTGAAATTACAGAAGCCTCATCAGTTAAAATATCTCCAAATAAGTTTTCAGTAATTAAGACATCATAAGAGTTAGGCCATTGTACCAAACGCATAGCTACTGCATCAACAAATTCGTATGTAACAGTTACTTCTGGATAATCTTTTTCCATTGCTTGTACAGTTTCTCTCCACAAACGAGACGTTTCTAATACGTTGGCTTTATCTACACAACATAATTTTTTAGAACGAGTCATTGCCAATTCGAAACCTTTTTTAGCCAAACGTTGTACTTCTTCTCTTGTGTATACACAGTTATCATAAGCAGTATCTCCACCATCTCTTCTTCCTTTTTCACCAAAGTAAATTCCTCCAGTTAATTCACGTAAGAAAACCAAATCAGTTCCTTCAATACGCTCTCTTTTTAAAGGAGATTTATCTAATAAAGATGGGAAAGTAAAAGTTGGACGTACGTTCGCAAACAATCCTAATTTTTTTCTCATTTTTAATAATCCTTGCTCAGGACGAACTGGTGCAGAAGGATCATTATCATATTTTGGGTGACCAATAGCTCCAAATAAAACAGCATCAGAAGCTGCACAAATTTCGTGAGTTTCATCTGGATAAGGTTCTCCAACTGCATCAATAGCAGCAGCTCCTGTTAAGGCTGGTTTCCAAGTTATTTCATGTCCAAATTTTGCCGCAACTGCATCAGAAACTTTTACTGCCTGATCAATTACTTCTGGTCCAATTCCGTCACCAGCTAATAATGCAATGTTTAATTTCATTTTATTTATTTATTAAAGTTTGCAAGTTTATAAATTTTATAAAGTTTATAAAGCCTAAAAAAACAATGATGTTCCCTTTTACTTTACCACTTTCTAACCTTTATGAACTTATATAATATTCAACATTTTTTCGGTTGCCATGATTGCAGATACTGTTTGATCTGAATCTAAACCACGGGTTTTATATTCTTTTCCGTTTAAGTTCCAAGTAATGACTGTTTCACACAATGCATCTGAATTAGAACCAGGGGGTATACGAACGGCATAATCCGTTAGCATTGGCAAAACTAATCCTTTTTTATCATAAATTTTGCGTAATGCTTTGATAAATGCATCATATTGACCGTCTCCACTAGCACTCTCCTCAACAACTTCTCCTTCAAAAGAAACTGATACAGTTGTTGAAGGTTTTAATCCTTTTGCATGCGTTAACACATAAGATTCTACCTTTACTTTTTCTGCTATGGTATTTGAATTTAACACATCAGAAATAATATATGGCAAATCGTTTTGAGTTACCAATTCTTTTTTATCTCCTAATTCAATAACTCTTTGTGTTACCAATTTTAATTCCTCATCATTCAGACTCAACCCTAAATCTTGTAAGTTTTTTTGAATATTGGCTTTCCCTGATGTTTTTCCTAGGGCATATTTACGCTTGCGTCCAAAACGTTTTGGCAACAAATCATTGTAATATAAATTCTTTTTATTATCTCCATCCGCATGGATTCCTGCTGTTTGAGTAAATACATTTTCCCCCACAATAGGTTTACTTTCTGGAATTTTAAATCCTGAAAAAGCCTCAACCATTTTACTTACTTTGTACAAAGCTTTCTCATTTACATCAACTAAGTAATCTGGCATAAAATCATTTACCACTGCCACTACACTTGCCAAAGGAGCATTTCCTGCACGCTCTCCCATTCCGTTTAAGGTTAAATGCAAACCGTCAGTACCTCCTTTAATGGCTTCCATCGCATTGGCAACACTTAAATCATAATCGTTATGACAGTGAAAATCTACATGTAATGTTGGGTATTTATCTTTAATTTCTTTGATATAATCAAAAGATTCTTGAGGTGTTAAAATCCCCAAAGTGTCTGGCAACATCACTCTTTTTACAGGTTGCGTAACTATAAAATCTAAATATTGATACACGTATTCTCTAGAATTACGCATTCCATTAGACCAATCTTCCAAATATACATTGGTTTCAATTCCGTTTTCGTGGGCTTGTTTTACAGCGTCAGCAATTTCAGAAAAATGTTGTTCAGGTGTTTTTCTTAACTGATGTTCTAAATGATTCATAGAACCTTTAGTCAACAAATTTTGCACTTTAGCACCAGCTTCAATCATCCATTGAATAGAGGTTCCTTTATCAACAAAAGTTAACACTTCAATTTTATTGATGTGACCATTTTCACGTGCCCAATCAGTAATATTTTTAACAGCATTAAATTCCCCTTGAGACACACGTGCCGAGGCAATTTCAATACGATCTACCTTTAATTCCTCTAATAATAACTGAGCAATTGTTAATTTTTCGTTTGCTGCAAAAGACACTCCTGAGGTTTGTTCACCATCACGAAGTGTAGTATCCATTATTTCTATTTTCTTTCTGCTCATGATATAAAGCTAATTTTTAAGGCATTTCTTTTTAAAGTCTGATTTACAATCAGTTTATTTAAAAAGCTCCTAAAAAAACACGGAAGGCAAAGATAAAAAAAGCGTTTCACAATTAAGTAAAACACTTTTAAAATATCTAATAAAGTCTCTTTCTCAATTTCCCTAACATAAACCCAAAACCAATTCCATAAAAGCTCTTTTTCTGATTTAATATAACTTTTGGTGAAATATGTAACCCCACCATAGAAAAAACACTTATCTCCAACCTTGGATTTAAAATTAAACCAATTGTTTGATAGCTATTTCTATCATAGTCATAATAATAACCATGATCTGTTTGTTGGCCTCTAACATAATTTTCCTCAATATCACTCCACATCATGACTAAACCTCCAGACAAGTTTAACCTAATCCTGTTAGATTTTTTAAATTGCACAATTTTACCAGCAGTTAGATATGTGTATGCTGATCCATCAATACCACTAAAACCTATATCGTCAGAATCATCTATATCATCAGGATAATTTTCAGCTTCGTGAAGCATCCATCCAGCACCTACAGAAACAGATAATTTATTTTTACTAATGAATGTTATATTTCCATCCATTCCTATATAGTTCCCAAGCTCTAAGGCACTCGATAAATACAATGAGTTTACTTCTTGTGCATATCCATACTTTATGAACATGAGCAACACAATTACTATTCTTTTCATTTTCTTTTTCAAACAAATGTAAACTTTTATATAGAACAGCTATCAAAACAATTTAATTCAAACAAAAAAAGCGTTTCACAATTAAGTGAAACGCTTTTAAAATTATAAAGAATGTTCTCTTTTTAAAGAAACATCTATCTAGAAAGGTCTTTTACTTGCAAATTCAGTAATTTCTCCTTCAATGTTTTTTAGGTAATCGATATCATCAAAACCGTTTAACATGTTATCTTTTTTGTAAAGATTGATATCAAAAGATTCAGACTCTCCAGTTGCTAACAAAGTAACAGTTTGATTAGGTAAATCAACTTTAATTTCTGTTTTAGGATCTGCTTCAATTGCTGCAAATAATTTATCAGCAAATTCAGCTGATACTTGTACAGGTAAAACCCCTACATTTAAACAGTTGTTTTTAAAGATATCTGCAAATTCAGACGAAATTACGCAACGTAATCCAAAATCATATACAGACCAAGCTGCATGCTCTCTAGAAGAACCTGAACCAAAGTTACGTCCTCCTACTAAAATTTTAGATCCAGCATATTTTTCTTGATTTAATGGAAAATCTGCTTTAGGTGTTCCATCTGCATTAAATCTCCAGTCACGGAAAAAGTTAATATCAAAATCTACACGCTCAGTTGCTTTTAAGAAACGAGCAGGAATGATTTGATCTGTATCCACGTTTTCAATTGGTAGTGGGTAAGCTGTACTTGTTAATACTTCAAATTTATCGTAAGCCATTGTATTCTATTTTTTAAGCGTTAGCGTTAGCAGTTAAGATTGTTCTTGGGTCAGTTACCACACCTTCAACAGCAGAAGCCGCAGCCACTAATGGAGAAGCTAATAAAGTTCTAGATCCTGGTCCTTGACGTCCTTCGAAGTTACGGTTAGAAGTAGAAACAGATAATTTTCCTGCTGGAATTTTATCATCGTTCATCGCTAAACATGCAGAACATCCTGGCTCTCTTAATACAAAACCTGCTTCTGTAATAATTTTATCTAATCCTTCTTCTTTAATTTGATCTACTACTTTGTGAGATCCTGGTACCAACCAAGCAGTTACGTGATCTGCTTTTTTACGTCCTTTTACAACTGAACAGAAAGCTCTAAAGTCTTCTATACGTCCGTTAGTACAAGATCCTAAGAATACAAAATCAATCTTTTTACCAATCATAGTATCTCCTTCGTGGAAATTCATATAACCTAAAGATTTTCTATAAGTCTCTACCCCTCCTTTTAAAGATTCTGCAGTAGGAATATCTTTTGTTACGCCCATTCCCATTCCTGGGTTTGTTCCGTAAGTAATCATTGGTTCAATATCTGCTGCATCGTAGTTAAATTCTGCATCAAAAGTTGCTCCTTCATCAGTTTTTAATGTTTTCCAGTATTCCATTGCCTTATCCCAATCAGCTCCTTTTGGAGTTTGAGAACGACCTTTGATATACTCAAAAGTTTTTTCATCTGGAGCAATCATACCACCACGAGCACCCATCTCAATAGATAAGTTACAAACAGTCATACGACCTTCCATCGTCATATCTTCAAAAACATCTCCTGCATACTCTACAAAGTAACCTGTAGCTCCAGAAGTAGTTTGTTTAGAAATAATATACAAAGCAACATCTTTAGGAGTTACTCCTAATCCTAGTTTACCATTTACGTTGATACGCATTTTCTTAGGCTTAGATTGCATGATACACTGAGTAGATAATACCATTTCTACCTCAGAAGTACCAATACCAAAAGCAATGGCACCAAAAGCTCCGTGAGTTGATGTATGTGAATCTCCACAAACAATTGTTGCACCTGGCAAAGTAATTCCATTTTCAGGACCTACTACGTGTACAATTCCATTGTTAACATCTCCTAATCCCCAGTGAGAAATTCCATGCTTTTTTGCATTTCTTTCTAAAGCATCTAACTGGTTTGCAGACAATGCATCCTCAACAGGTAAATGTTGGTTAATGGTTGGTGTGTTGTGATCCGCAGTAGCAAAAGTACGCTCAGGGTACAATACACTGTTTCCTCTACTTTCTAATCCTAAAAATGCTACTGGACTTGTAACTTCATGGATAAAATGACGGTCTATAAAGAACACATCCGGTCCGTCTTGTACGTGACGTACGACATGTGAATCCCAAACTTTGTCAAATAATGTTGTTGCCATATTGATTTCGACTTATTTATTGTTTTCTATTATGGTTGCAATTCAATGAATTACAGGTCGGCAAATTTACAAAAAAAGCAAGGATAACCAATTAGACTCCCTCTAAATTATTACGATACCCAAAATAAGCAAACCAAAAGTTTAAACAACCAATAATAAAAGCAACAATTTTTAATCAAATTACAAGAAACATATATTTTACAAGGTCTGTAGATTAATTTTTCCTGAACTTTAAAATTCTTTTACAACATAAAACTGCAATGCTTATCTTTATCATACCCAAACCAAACTCATGAAATTTATTAAGTGTGAAAGTTGCCATCATTATAATCCCATAAAATCTGAATATCAGATATTTTGTGATGCTTGTGGAAAAAAAATTTCAAACAATTTTAAAGCTTGGCAACAAAAATATCCTAATAAAAATCTGGAAGATTATAAAATTGCTGTAGGTGTTGACAAACAAGCGACTAAACCTAAGCCTAAAAAGATAAGCTTAAAAAAGATATTACAAATTACATTTATTGTCATTTGTTCTTCAATAGGTGCATATTTTGGGAAACAACAAAGTTCTAAATTGTATTCATTTTTTCATGAATTAGCATATCCAACTTCTGAATTATTGAAACAAGATTGGAAAAGACAATATTTTGCAAACAAAAAAGCCTCCCTAGAATCTCCATATCTTTTGACAAAGGAAACCGCTGAATTAGCGTTACCCGATGAAGTAAAGCAACTGGTACTTAAAATGAGTAACTATACTTACACAGAAAACCCTAATTATAGTATAGCACTTACTGTTATTGAATATAACCAAGCAATAGAAAACATGAGTTTAAAGGCTGGTTCTGATGGCTCTATTACTGAAGTTCTAAACAGAACAAATGGAACAGATTTATATTATTCAGATTCTGATACTTTTATCAACCAATACCCGGCTCTTGTTAAAAAAGGGAATTTTAAGAGTGATGGCAACGAAATTTATTTTAAAAGCATTACTTGTTCTAGAAACAACAAACAAGCAATTCACTTAATTGCCTTATGGATAGGAAAAAACGAAGATTATGAATTAATTACCGAAAGGCTTTTTAATTCTTTTGATGTAAGATAATTTTTATCCTTTTCCTGCTACCACCAAAACAATTTCTCCTTTAGGAGGTTTGTTAGTATAATGTGCTACCAATTCGATTAAAGTTCCTCTTTGGGTTTCTTCAAACATTTTAGTCAACTCTCTAGATACTGAAGCCTGTCTGTCTGCCCCTAAATATTCAGATAAATGAGTTAATGTTTTTACCAATTTATGAGGAGATTCATATAAAATAATGGTTCTTACTTCTTCTGCTAAAATCTGTAAACGTGTTTGACGTCCTTTTTTAACAGGCAAAAAACCTTCGAATACAAATTTTTCATTAGGCAAACCTGAATTGACCAAAGCAGGTACAAAAGCCGTTGCTCCTGGCAAACAATCTACCTCAATACCATTTTGAATACAAGCTCTTGTTAACAAGAAACCTGGATCTGAAATGGCTGGAGTTCCTGCATCAGAAATTAATGCAACTGTAGTTCCTCCTTTTATTTTTTGAATGATTTGTTCTACTGTTTTATGCTCATTATGCATATGATGACTTTGCATATGAGTGGTAATATCATAATGCTTCATCAACTTTCCGCTTGTGCGTGTGTCTTCTGCCAATACCAAATCTACTTCTTTTAAAACTTTTATGGCTCTAAAAGTCATATCTTCTAAATTTCCAATAGGTGTAGGAACTAAATATAATTTCATTTGTTTTGGTATTATATAACTTTATCAACTTCTTAAAGCAAGTATTTATCGCTTTATGATTCTTTTTACAATTCTTTTCTCTTTATTCTGAATCAATAAAATATAAATTCCAGGAGCTAGTTGATTAAAATTTAATTCTTTTGAGAACACAGTCTTTATATCATAAAAATTTTCAGAATACACCACTTTACCAGAAGTATTATATACAGAAACCTTTACCAAGCCATCTGCCATTCCAACAATTTTCACTATATCTGTAAAAGGGTTTGGATCTGTAACAAAACCCTCTAAATCATCTTTAGAATACAAAGGGCTCTCTAAAGCTGGTGAATTTAATAAATCTACTCTTCTGGGAGAGTTATTCAACACAGCTATCATTCTATCTTTTTGATTTTGGGTAAAAGTATCCATGCAACCATCGGTAGTATAATCCATGTAATTTTCTACCATATCGTTTCCTAAACCATCATTTAAACAAGTATCATACGCTTGACTACAATCGTAATGTTCTTCTGTTGCATCTGGAGTATCCAAACAATAATCACCATTTTCACAAGTATCCGTATCTCCCCAAATATGTCTTAGCCCTAACCAATGTCCAACCTCATGTGTGGTTGTTCTTCCTTCGCTGTACTGATTATTCATTAAAAAAGAACGATCATTTTTAGACCAAGCTCCAAAAGCATGAAAGGAAATCACAACACCATCGGTAGCAGCACTTCCTCCAATCACATCTATACCTTGTAATCCTGAGTTACTAGGGAACTGTGCAAAACCTAACAAGTCTGACAAACCATCATCTTCTACTTTTTCTCCCCCCATTCTAATGGTCCAAATATTTAAGTACTTTGTAGGATCCCATTGCGTTTCTCTTTTCATTTTTTGTACATCTGCATAGTTTTCCCAATCAGCACCTCCATCATTTAAACCACCTTCAAATTTATTGGCTATATCATCGGTATAAGGCGTAATTTCATGTCTAATTATTCCCGTAGTTTCTAAGCCATCTGGATCTTGTTTTGCTAACACAAAATTAATTTCAACATCTACGGCCTTTCCTGTAGAGTTATTGCCCCCAGGAGTCCCTACCATTCTTCTGTAATCCTGATTCAAAATCTCAATTTGAGATCTTGCCTGCGCATCCGATATATTTTCTCCCGTTACATTTCCTGGAGTATTTATTTCATCACCATTATGAACAATGTGAATCACCACAGGAATGGTATAAATCTGAGCTGCTAATCTTCCATTCGTTCTGCTCTTTTTAAGTTGTGCTACTTTAGTAGACATCCAAGATTCAAAAACTTCTTCTGAAACCTTATTAGGATTTTCCTTTGATAGTTTTTGTTCATACTCTACTGTTGCACATCTCACAAAACCAGTGGTATGCATGGCTCTTACATTTGCGTCTGTAAGTTTAAATCCTTTAGATTGATTTTGAGCAAAACCAATTGTTCCACAAAAAAAAGCAAGTAACAAGCTTACATTATAAGCTACCTTTTGAACACTAGTAGTATTTTTATCTTTTCTAATTTTTGATAGCTTCACAAGAACAGTTTGATTGATTTAATTTATGCTTTAAAATTTTGTAATACGTCTGCTATTTTACGATTGTCAGACAATTGAGGAATTTTATTTTGTCCTCCAAATTTACCAATAGACTTCATGTATTCGTGAAAACCACCTTTTTTAACTTTTGTAATCACCAAAGGTCTTAACACGCTACCTGTAATTAAATCTAAATAATAAATATTTTGTTCTTGCATAGATTTATCAATCTTAGCAGCAAAAACTTCTAAATCTTCTGGCTCTTCTACAAATTCTATAAACCACTCATGATATGGCAATCCACTTTCTGGTGTTACTTGCGGAGCTACGGTAAACTCACTCACCGTTACATCCGTTCCTACCATAGCATCATTCAAAGCTTTTTCTACTTCTTTTCCTATAACATGTTCTCCAAAAGCGGAAATAAAATGTTTGATTCTTCCCGTAACTTTTATTCTATAGGGAGCCAACGTAGTAAACTCAACGGTATCTCCAATATTATATCCCCAAAGACCAGCAGTCGTATTTAATATGATGACATAATTTACTCCTAATTCAACCTGACCAATAGACAAACGTGGTGGATTTTCTTCATAAAATTTATCCGCTGGAATAAACTCATAAAAAATACCACTGTTTAACTGCAACAACATTCCCTTTTCCGTTTGAGAATCTTGATAAGCAATAAAACCTTCGGAGGCAGGATACAATTCTACATAATCAATTTTTTTACCTATTAAACTTTCAAACTTATGTTTATAAGGCTCAAAATTTACACCTCCATAAACAAAGAAATTAAACTTTGGGAATAATTCTGAAACCGTTTTACCTGTTTTTTCTTGTAATTTTTCAAAATACATTTGCACCCAAGATGGAATTCCGCTAATGACAGACATGTCTTCATTTACGGTTTCTTCAACCACAGCATCCACTTTAGTTTCCCAATCTTCAATACAATTGGTTTTCCAACTTGGTAACCTATTTTTTTGTAAATATCCTGGTACATAATGCGCTGCTATACCACTTAATCTACCCAGTTTTACTCCTTTTAAATCTTTTAAAACGGGACTTCCTTGTAAAAACATCATTTTACCATCCACAAAAGAAGCATCGCCTGTTTCTGTAATATAAAACAACAAAGCATTACGGGCTGCCTTTACATGTGTAGGCATAGATTCTTTGGTTATAGGAATGTATTTTGCTCCAGAAGTAGTTCCTGATGTTTTTGCATAATACAAAGGACGACCTTTCCATAAAACATCAGATTCTCCTTCAACAATTCTATCTACATATGCCCTTATTCCTTCATAATCATTTACAGGAACTTGATTCTTAAAATCTTCATAGTTTTTAATAGTCTCAAAATTATGATCTTTTCCAAAAGCTGTGTCTTTGGCATTTTTAATCAAATATTGAAACACTTTTTCTTGTGTTTCTATAGGATTGTTTGCCCATTTATATACTTGCTTTCGAATAGCCTTAGCAAAAGGCAACGCTAATGTTGATTTGATACTCATTCTTAAAATTTCATAAAATTAGTTGGATCTACTGGATATCCATCTTTCCACATTTCAAAATGAAGATGTGGTCCTGTACTAAATTCTCCCGTGGAACCTACATTTGCAATTACTTGCCCCGCTTTAACTAGCGAACCTTGTGATACATTTATTCTACTATTGTGCTTGTACACCGATACATAATTATCTTGATGAACTATAATCACTACAAAACCTGTTTCTATAGACCATTCTGCAAAAACCACCGTTCCATCAGCAATTGATTTTACAGGAGCTTCTTTTGTAGCGGCAATATCTATAGCAAAATGATGCTCTACCGCATCATATGATTCTGTAATATTTCCTTGTATAGGCGTTACAAAAACCTGATCTGCTTTGTTATACTCGTAACCAAAAATACTAAAACGCTCTTCTCTTTCTACCTTTTCTCTAAATACAGAATCTAAAACAGAGGATTCTAAAGATTCTAATTCCTCTTCCGTTAAATCATCTTCTTGGAGCGCTACATCATTATTATTAAGAGAATCTTCCGAGAAATTAACTCCTTTATATTTTGCCCTAAGTGCTTCAATGGTGCTGTTTTTTTCTTGTAACAGTCCATATAACTTTTCTAACTTATGATGAATGGAATCATTGTTCATGATTCCAGATTGGTAAACAGACTCTCCTTCTTTGGTTACAAATGGCAATACGTCCATTTCAATAGCCTTATCTCCCAACAAAGCAGGTTTTATAGATTCCGTATACAATTCTAAAGCATGCATCTGCTGTTCTAAAGAATCTAAATGAAAGTTTAAATTGATGGCATTCTTTTTTAAATCAGGAGATTCAAATCCAGGGATGTATTCTTTTAAAGGAGTGTAAATAATTAATCCTGCCGTAAATGTTATTAAAAATACACTAAACAATCCACCAAAGACAAAAACATTCAAACGTGTTAATTTAAAAGAGAACTTTTCTTCAAAAGATTCTTCAGTTAAAACTACCAAACGGTATTTTTTAACCCACTTCTTTTTAATACGTCTACTTTTTTCTGCCATTTATTTTTTTGATGCTATATGATTTGTCAAAAACCAAACCACAACTAACAAATGTATTGTTTACTTTCTATTTATAAAAATTCATTAAATCTATATACTCCCAAACCTTTGGTGTTAACAAATGCTGAACACTTTTTTTATTTTTGATAGCATCTCTTATAAATGTAGAAGAAATTTCTACAATAGGAGCTTCTACAAAATGTATTTTTGGATGATTTTCTAAATTATTTTCTTGCTTTTTTTTGGTAATTCTAGGATACACAAACACTTCGTAATCTTCTAGAATGACTTCATAATTTTTCCACTTATGAAAAGATTTTAAATTATCCTCTCCCATAATAATGGCAAATTCATGCGTTGGAAATTTTTCTGATATATGCACCAAAGTATCAACCGTATAATTGGGTTGTTTTAACTTGAATTCAATATCACTTGGGTGAATGTGATCGTAATTTTCTGTGGCTTTGTACACCATTTCTAATCGATGATGATTTTCTAAAAGCGTACTTTTTTTCTTGTGAGGATTGTGAGGCGTAACCACCATCCAAACCTCATCCATGTCTGTATAATGCAACATATGGTTGGCTAAAATAACATGCCCCACATGTACTGGATTAAAAGTTCCAAAATACAAACCTACTTTCATGCTACACCAATTCTAATTGAATTCCAGACCAAAGCCCTATTCTTTTTTCAATCGCTTGTTCAGAAACTGTTAATACTTCTTGCCATTTTTGTTCATCAGTTCCACATAATTCTTCTATCATTCTTAATGATAAAGGACCGTGTTCATCGCCATCTAACTCTATATGTCTTTCTAAATAATACAACAATTTAGTATAGGCTTTATCTTGATTTTGTTTTTTTGTCTCTTTTACAATTTCTAAAAACATTTCAGGAATTACATCTTCTCTACCAAAGGTAAATGCAGCAGCAATTTCGTGTACATTTCCTCTGTCGATAATTTCAAAAGTATAAGATACAAAATCATAAACGGCTTCAGAAACCTCAACTTCTTTTAAAGCGTCTAAAACAGGAACTCCTTGTTTAATTAAGTTGATAAACAATTCAATTCTAGCCGTACTTGCTCCCACTTCTTTCATAGCCTCTAGGTACATTTCAAAATGACTCATAGGCACACCCAACTCATTTATATCTGTTTCTTCACCATGTACAATTTCATTGATAAATCTAGCTGTTACGGGGTTTTCAACAGGAATCCAAACTTTAGAAACACAGGTTAATTGTATTTGTAAGTTTTTTAACAAAGACATAAAATCCCACACAGCAAACACATGGCTTTCCATAAATTGTTTGATGTCTTGAATGCTATTTAAATCTTTGTATAATTCATGAGAATTCAGCTTATTGATAGCCGAATGTATTCTTTCTTGTACATCTTCAATCTTCATCTTTCTATTTCTTATTTATAAATGATGACACCATTTGATAAGCATCTTCTTTTGCTACTGATAAATCATTATTAATTAAAACGGTATCAAACTTTTTAGCAAAATCCATTTCTTGTTCTGCTTTGGCCACACGCATTTTAATTTTTTCTTCTGTTTCTGTTGCTCTACCTCTCAATCTTCGTTCCATTTCTTCAATAGAAGGTGGTTGTACAAAAATGGCCAAAGTTTCTTCTGGAAATTGTTTTTTAATATTTAATCCTCCAACCACATCAATGTCAAAAATTACGTGTTTTCCTTCTGCCCAAATACGAGTGATTTCAGATTTTAAAGTACCATAAAAATTATCTTTATAAACTTCTTCCCACTCCAAAAACGCCTCTTCATCCACTTTCTTTTTAAACGCTTCGGCAGATAAAAAATAATAATCTTTTCCGTTTATTTCTCCAACTCTTGGTTCACGAGAAGCTGCCGAAATAGAAAAGTCTAAAGGCAAGTCTGTTTCTGATAATAAATGACGTACAATGGTGGTTTTTCCAGAACCTGATGGTGCAGAAAACACAATTAATTTTCCTGAAGCCATGTTACAAAACGTTTAATATTTGTTCTTTAATTTTTTCTAATTCATTTTTCATTTGCACCACTACTTGTTGCATTGGAGCATAATTAGATTTTGATCCTGTAGTATTGATTTCTCTTCCTATTTCTTGAACAATAAATCCTAATTTTTTACCATCAGAAATTTCATTATTTAATTCTTTTAAGAAATATTCTAAGTGATTTGCTAAACGAACTTTTTCTTCGTTGATGTCTAATTTTTCTAGATAATAAATCAACTCTTGTTCAAATCTATTTTCATCAACTTTTACTTCTAAATCATCAATGGCTTTGCGTAATTTTTCTTTTACTGCTACCATTCTATCCTCATCGTGTTGATCTACTTCTTTAGATAAATCTTGAATATTTTGAATGCGCTCTCTAAAATCTACTTCTAAAGATTCTGCTTCGTCTTTACGGAATTGTACCAAAGCAGCAATGGCTTCATCTATTCCTTTTTCAATCAAAGCCCATTCAGCAGGATCTAATTCTTCTCTTTCAGTTTTTAAAGTATCTGGCAATCTCATCGCCATATCTAACAATTCAACATCAGTACCTGTAGCAATTTGTTTTAACTGATTCATATAATCAGCCACTACATTTACATTTACTTTGGTTTGAGAAACCTCGGCAGTCATTTCTACATAAATGGAAAAATCAACTTTACCCCTAACCACTGTATTGGCAATGGTTTTACGAACATCAATTTCTTTTTCTTTATAGTATTGAGGTATACGAACGTTTAAATCTAACAACTTACTGTTTAAAGATTTTATTTCTATAGTAACCTTTTTGGTAGGCAATTGTACAATTGCTTTCCCATATCCTGTCATTGACTGTATCATGTATCCAAAAAATTTGGCTGTAAAAATACGGATTTTACATGGGATAGACTTCTCTAGTTAGCAGTAACTTTATTCTTAGCTTCATTAGGCTTTAAGGTAACCAAATAAACCCCTACAAAAATGAGTAAAGTACAAGCTACTTTTACCCAAGAAAGCTCATCACTCCCTACCAACAAAGCAAACAAACTTGCTATTACAGGTTGGGTATATATAAAAGCGCTTACCGTGGTTGGTTTTAATTGTTTTAATCCATAAAGATTAAATAAGAAATTACAGTAAGTTGCAAACACCACTACATATGCAATTATTAAATAAATATTTAAAGGTATATTTTGCCACTCCACCATCAACACTTCCTTAAAAACAAAAGGAGTCATAAACAACAAACCAAAAGTATACAGCCATTTTACAAAAGTAATAGGATGATATTTTTCAATCATTTTTTTTGCTAAAATTAAGTACAATGCATAGCCTGATGCATTTACAAACACCAATAAATTTCCCAATGGAATATTTACTGCATTCTCTGCCACTTTTTTATCAGCAGTAGTTAACAAAAAAGCCCCCAACAACCCAATAATAATTCCTAAACCACGTTTTAACTCTAATTTTTCTTTTAAAATAATTAAGGAAAATACAAACACCAAAATAGGTGTGGTTACCATAATAACAGATGCATTAATAGGAGTTGTTAAACTAATACCTTTAAAAAAAGACAAAATATTAATAACAATGGCAATTACAGAAAGCAATGCTACTTTTGGAAAATCTTTTTTTTCTAATTCTGATGATTTTATCATAAATGATGTAATCCAAAACAATATAGTAGCCGCAAAAATTCTTACCCAAACCAAAGCATAAGGGCTTAAGTAATTTGGCATTACCCTTTTTACCAACGTGTAATTAATTCCGTAAAAAATAGCGGTACTAAAGACAGCTAATAGGGCTAGATTTCTTTTACTCATTACATCATTTTTTATCTATCAAATATCCGTAGAATATCTATTTTAGCAGTCATGAAAAAAAATAATTTATCCTTTTTTTTAGGGCCTACATTTTTACTCTTATTCTCTTGTGATTCTATTTATTACATCCAAGGAAAAAAAGGGATTCATGAGGAAACAAAAAATGTAACCTCTGAGGTAGGTGCCATATATAAGAATGAAAAAATTGCAGATAAAATTATTCAAACAGCCTTAAAATATAAAGGTGTAAACTATAGACCAGGAGGTACAGACATCTACGGTATGGATTGTTCTGGTTTTGTGCTCACTACTTTTAAAGAAAACAACATCATTCTTCCTAGAAGTTCTTTTCAACAATCTAAAGTAGGCAAACAAATTAGCTTTGAAAACCTATCCAAAGGAGATCTCATCTTTTTTAGAACCATGGGGCTAAATAGAGTAAGTCATGTTGGAATTGTGGTTGATAGAACCATGGATGATGTTCAGTTTATTCATTCCTCTTCTGAAGGTGTGATCATCTCTTCTGTCTCAGAAAAATATTGGAAAAAAGCTTATGTGAGTGGTACTAGAATTATTGAAGAATCTACTAATATTAAGTTTTTTGACAAAAATGCTGTTTTGGCTCCTATTGTATTTAATGATAGTATTTTAAACAATGAGCAAAATGCTGTTAAACCAGAAATCACATACATTGTAAAAAAAGGCGATAACCTTTACAATATTGCCCAACATTACAACAAAACAGTTTCAGAAATTAAAACAACCAATCAATTAACTTCTGACAAACTTAAAGTAGGAATGGTGTTAAAAATAGCGACTAAAATTATAGATGATATTCCATTATCTTACATTGTAAAAAGAGGAGATTCTTTATCCCTAATTGCTAAAAACCACAACACCACGGTGAATAGTATTAAAGAAATCAACAATTTAACTTCTGACAAAATTGACGTCGGAATGACCTTACTGATTTTATAAAAAAATTAATTTACTATCTTCCACCAAAAGTTACCTTTTACGCTATGGATCAAAAACATATTTTAGTCATTAGGATGTCTGCCATGGGAGATGTTGCTATGACGGTACCCGTGATTAAAACCCTAATTGCTCAACACCCAAATATTAAAATTACTCTAGTTTCTAAAGGATTTTTAAAACCTCTTTTTGATGATATTGAACAAGTAACTTTTTTTACAGCCGATGTAAAAGGAAAACACCGAGGATTTAAAGGAATTTACAAACTTTACAAAGAATTAAAGTCCTTAAATTTTGATGCAGTAGCAGATTTACACAATGTATTACGTTCTAAACTTTTAAGAACTTTATTTAAACTAGACGGAACCAAAGTAGCATTTATCAACAAAGGTAGAGCAGAAAAAAAAGCTTTAACTTCTTTAAAAAATAAAGTTTTCAAACCTTTAACCAGTACCCATCAACGATATGCAGATGTTTTTGCGTTATTAGGTTATTCTGTAGATTTAGAAAAACCATCGTTAAAAAACAAAGAGATTCTAACAGATGATTTAAAAGCTTTATTCAATTATCAACCCGATGAGAAAATAATTGGAATTGCTCCTTTTGCAGCTCATGAAGGAAAAAAATATCCTATAGAACAGATGGAAGAAGTGATTGAGAATTTGAGCAAACAACATAAAATTTTATTATTTGGTGGTGGACAAGAAGAAATTGAAGCTTTAAACAACATCACCCAAAAATACAGCAACACTTTTTCTGTGGCCGGAAAAATAAAATTAAAACAAGAACTTGCCATTATTAGCAACTTATCTTTGATGATAAGCATGGATAGTGGTAACGGACATTTTTCTGCTTTGTACGGAGTACCAACCATTACCATTTGGGGAGCTACACATCCTTATGCAGGATTTGCTCCTTTTCATCAAGAAGAAAATTGTATCACAGCAGACAGAACAAAATTTCCTTTACTACCAACATCCGTTTATGGAAACAAAATAATTCCTGGCTACGAAGATGTAATGAAAACCATCACTCCTAAATCCATCATTTATAAAGTTTTATCAACAATTATTTAGATTTGTTAATAAGTTTAAACAGTTTCTATTCTAGTTTCTTAACAATCTATTTATTTTTGATTTTCAATAAATAAATGAAGAACATGCAAGTATCAGGAAAAATTAAATTAATTAACGACACGCAAACATTTGGAGCTAGCGGATTTAGAAAAAGAGAAGTAGTTATTACTACCGATGAACAGTATCCACAAATGTTAATGATTGAGTTTGTACAGGATAAAGTAGATATTTTAGATGCTTACAAAGTAGGACAAGATGTAACTATTTCTATTAACCTTAGAGGTCGCGAGTGGATCAACCCACAAGGAGAAGCGAAATACTTTAACTCTATTACAGGTTGGAGAATTGAAGCGACTGCACCAGCTGCTCAAGGAGGAGAAGCACCTGCAACTTTTGAAACGACTTCTATTGCTCAAAATGAAGAACCAGACGATTTACCTTTCTAAGAAAATCATCTCAACAATATTTAAAACGCTTTCAATAAAATTGAAAGCGTTTTTGTATTAAACCTATTTGAAATGTAACCAAATGTATTTATTAGACCAAAATTCTATAGAATTTCCACATCCTAATCTTGCGAACGAAGATGATATTCTTGCCATTGGCGGAGATTTATCTACAAAGCGTTTATTGGTCGCTTACCAAAAAGGAATTTTCCCTTGGTATTGCGATGGAGAACCAATAATTTGGTACAGTCCGGCATGGCGAATGGTTTTAGACCCTAGACATTACAAACCATCAAAAAGTTTAAAACAAATCATCAAAAAAAATATTTTTACGGTTACTTTTAATCAGCATTTTAAAGAAGTAATTCACAACTGTAAAACCATTAATAGATATGATGGCTTAGGTACTTGGATTACCGATGACATGCAACAAGCTTATATTAATCTTCACGAATTGGGGATTGCAAAATCAGTAGAGGTTTGGCATAACAACGAATTAGTTGGTGGTTTGTACGGCATAGATCAACAACATGTTTTTTGTGGGGAAAGCATGTTTAGCAAAGTAAGTAACGCCTCTAAAATTGCTTTTGCTTGGTTAAATAATTATTTAGTTGAAAACAACTATGATCTGTTAGATTGCCAAGTACATAATGAGCATTTAGAAAGTTTAGGAGCCTACGAAATTCCAAGACAAGAATTTTTAGATATTTTAACAAAAAAGAAGCTTTAACACTTTCCAACTTTTATCTTTTTAACTTGATGAACAAACCCTTATCTTTGAGCCGTTTTAACCCCAAAGGGTCATCTTAAATTAAACCATCAAAAATGGATATTAAAAACGCACAACTTGATGTTGACAAATGGATAAAAGAACATGGAGTTCGTTATTTTAACGAACTAACCAACATGGCTCAATTAACTGAAGAAGTTGGAGAAGTTGCCAGAATTATTGCTCGTCGTTACGGAGAACAATCAGAAAAAGAAAGTGATAAAAACAAAGATTTAGGAGAAGAATTATCTGATGTTTTATTTGTGCTTTTGTGTTTGGCAAATCAAACGGGAGTAGATTTACAAGCTGCTTTTGATGCCAAATTAGATTTAAAAACAAAACGTGATCACGATCGTCATCATAACAATAAAAAACTACAATAATGGCCAATCAAAAAGTAAAAAAAATAGCAAGTACACCTTTGTGGAAATTAGCTATTAGATTCATGATTTCTTTCGGATTTATTTTAGCCATTGTTTTTACAGCAGCAGAATTGTTTAAAAACGGAAACTTAAATGCTATTTCAGAAAGTTTTGAAGATGATACTTGGATTCCTTTTGTAGCAACAAGAGTTGCAATTATTATTGGTTATGGATTTGTAATGGCTTTTTTAACTAAAAGTAAGGCTAAAAATATTATATAATGGCACATGCAGATATAGGAACAAAATTCCTTAAAAAATATAATGGAACGGTAAACGATGCTTTTCAAATTACCGGTTCTAAAAGTGAAAGTAATCGTTTGTTAATTTTACAAGCCTTATACCCAAGTATCAACATTAGTAATTTATCTAATTCTGATGACACTAATTTGATGCAAAACGCATTAAAATCAAAAGAAAAAGAAATCAACATTGGACACGCAGGAACTAGCATGCGTTTTTTAACCAGCTATTTTGCAGTAAAACCAAACTCAGAAATTATTTTAACAGGATCTGCAAGAATGCAAGAACGTCCTATTAAAATTTTAGTAGATGCTTTGCGTTCTTTGGGAGCAAATATTGAATATGTTAAAAATGATGGATTTCCTCCTTTAAAAATTACAGGAACTACTTTAACAGCTAACAAAGTTAAAATTGATGGTAGTGTAAGTAGTCAATACATTTCATCTTTATTATTGATTGCTCCTACTCTACCTGATGGACTAACCATCGAATTTGAAGGAAAAATTACTTCTATCCCTTATATTCAAATGACTTTAAGTTTACTGAATGATTTAGGGGTATCTACCAATTTTGAAGGACAATTTATTACGGTTCAACCAACTCAAACAATTAAAAATACAGAGTTTACAGTTGAGTCTGATTGGAGTTCTGCTTCTTATTCTTACGGATTGGTTGCGTTATCAGAAAACGGAAAACTTGACATTTCATCATATAAAGAAAACAGTTTACAGGGAGATTCTGTATTACAAGAAATTTATAAAGAATTTGGAGTAAATACCAGTTTTAAAGGACATACCATCACTTTAGAAAAAGTTAAAAACTTCACTTTACCAAAACGTGTTGAATTTGATTTGGTACAAGCTCCAGACATTGCTCAAACCATTGCCGTAACTGCTTTTGGATTGGGAGTAGAGTGTCACATGACAGGTTTACATACTTTAAAAATTAAAGAAACCGATAGAATTATTGCGCTGTACAACGAGTTATCAAAACTTGGAGCCACTATTGAATATACAGATGAAACTTTAACAGTAAAAGCTTTTAACGGAACCATAAATAGTGACGTACACATTTCCACTTATAACGATCACCGAATGGCCATGGCTTTTGCTCCATTATTATTAAAAACAAACATTAATATTGATGATGCGGGAGTCGTTTCTAAATCTTATCCTAGTTTTTGGGATGATTTTGAAATATTTCAGTAACTAAAAGTACCAAAGTACTGAGTATTCAGTCTATAGTTTTATAAACGCTCATAAATTCAATGAATTTATGAGCGTTTTGTTTAAAAATAAAAAATTTAAAAACAGCTATAGCACCATATAAACACTCGTTCTCAGTACTTAATACTCGTTGCTCTTTACTGTAAAATAAAAAATAAACCTCAATATGCTTGACAACGCCTATCTCAGGATTGTATATTTGCAGCCTTATCTAAAAACAACATATACATGAAGTTATCTGCATTTCATTTTGATTTACCTGATGAACTTATCGCTAAGTATCCAGCGGAGTACAGAGATGAATCTCGTTTAATGGTCTTGAACAGAAAAGAACAAACCATAGAACACAAACAATTTAAAGATGTTATTGACTACTTTGATGATGGTGATTTGATGATTTTAAACAACACCAAAGTTTTTCCAGCTCGTATGTACGGGAACAAAGAAAAAACTGGTGCTAGAATTGAAGTTTTCTTATTACGTGAATTAAATGCTGAAAACCGTTTATGGGATGTTTTGGTAGATCCTGCTCGTAAAATTAGAATTGGGAACAAATTATTTTTTGGTGAAGATGACTCATTAGTAGCAGAAGTAATTGACAACACCACTTCTAGAGGACGTACTTTACGTTTTTTATATGATGGGTCTTACGAAGAATTCAGACAAAAATTAGAAGATTTAGGAGAAACACCAATCCCTAAACATTTAGAAAGAGATGTTGAAGAACAAGATGCTGAGCGTTTCCAAACTATTTACGCAAAAGAAGAAGGTGCTGTTGCAGCTCCAACGGCTGGATTGCATTTTTCTAAACATTTAATGAAACGTTTAGAAATTAAAGGAGTAGATTTTTCTGAAATCACTTTACATATTGGTTTAGGAACTTTTAATCCTGTTGAAGTTGAAGATTTATCTAAACACAAAATGGATTCTGAACAAATGATGGTTTCAGAAAAAACTTGTGAAGAAGTAAATAATGCTATCGATAAAAAACGCAGAGTTTGTGCTGTAGGTACTACTGTAATGCGTGCTATTGAATCTACTGTTTCATCAAATGGAAGATTAAATCCTTATGATGGATGGACCAATAAATTTATTTTCCCTCCTTACGATTTTAGCATTGCCAATGCAATGATTACCAACTTTCACCCTTCTAAATCAACCTTAATGATGCAGGTAGCCGCTTTTGCTGGTTATGATTTCTTAATGAAAGCTTATAAAGAAGCGATTAAAGAAGGATACAAATTTAGTACTTACGGAGATGCAATGTTGATTATCTAATCAACTTAATAAGAACATAAAAAAGGGTTCAAAATAATTAATATTTTGAACCCTTTTTTTTATGTTTTGTACTATCTAAAATTATTTACTAATATATCAATACTTTTTCTACTCTTACTTCTCCTGTCTTTGTGTCTATTGTTTTAACAAAATAGATACCCTCTAGATTTTCGTTTTTTTCAACATCTCCTGATGATTTATATATTTTAAAATCAACTTCTTTTGACAAAACAATTTTTTTATTTTCAACAACAATTTTAGATTTAGAGGTTACTTCTTCACAGTCACTAGCACTAAATACACCTGAATTTTCTACAAACGTAGTCCACTCAGAAACACTAAACATTACGTCATCTACTTTTACACAGTTTAGCCTTGGATTATTTAAAATTCTAAACTCATCATCTGGTACTCGACTATTAAACTCATTCTTAAACTTAACTTTTTCTAATAAGTTATCACTTAAATTTAACTTCAACAAACACTTATTTTTATCTAAATCTAGAGTACCTTCTAAAAAATTATATTGTAAATGTAAAACGACTAGGTTTAAAGCCTTACTAACATCTATACTTCTTAATCTATTTGACTTTGCATATAATTCTGTCAACTTTTTCTTTTCACCTAAAATCAACTCTTCTAACACATTCCCTTTTACTTCAATCAAGATTAAATCTTCGTTTTCTGTAAGATCTAAAGTGATAAGATTGTTTTCTCTTAAAACTAACTTAGTCAACAATAAATTAGATTTTAAATCGATACTTGTAATTGCGTTTTTACCCGCATACAATTCTTCTAACAACCCTAAGTTTGTTAGGTCTAGTGACGACAATTTATTATTTGATACATCTAAAACTCTTATTAAAGTGTTTTTAGAAAGATCAATTGTTGAAAATGCATTTCCTGAAGCATGAAACTCTTCTAAAGATGTAAATAGCTCAATCCCGGTTACATACTTAATTCCTTTATCAGTAATATCTAACTTCTTAAGGTTTTTTATTTCTGAAGTAGGATGAATTACACCATCAACTTTATCATCTAAACCAATAGATACTAAATACTCTTCTAGTGTATTAAACACTACTGGAGCATCTCTAGTGATTAAACAATCTGTTGTTAATGTTAAATTATTATTACAAAGGCTAATAACTTCTAATTTTCTATGGTTATCTAAGTTTAAAACTCCTGATAAATTATTATCATTTAAATACAGCTCTACTAAATTCAACACACCTGATACATCAATTTTTGTTAAATTATTGTATTGTGCATACAAGTACTTTAAATTAATATTAGTTCCTAGTTTTAAGGTTGTTAACAAACCTGCATTATACTGAACTTCTAGTAAAGTTAACAATGTATTAGCGCTAACATCTAAGTTTGAAATTTTATTATATTTTAAAACAAGATGTGTCAACATAGCATTGTTATTTATATCAATACTAGTTAATTCATTAGCTGCTGCATGTAATTCTTTTAACTTTAATAAGGTTGAAACATCTATATCAGATAAGTGATTATCATTAACACTTAAAATCTCTAAATTTATATTTTTCGTTAAATCAATATTTGTTAGCTCATTACCATTAAGATATAAAGTTCTTAAACCAGTTAAATACTCTATACCGCTTAAATCTCTCATATTCATATTAGACAAATCTAAATTTTCAATAAGAGCCAATTCGGTAGTAGGTTTAATAACTCCATCTACCACATCATCATATCCTTTACGAACTAAGTAAGATTCAAACGTTTTATAAAGTCCTTTACAGTCTTCACTTACGCAGTCACTTACATCTGTGTCTGTATCACAGACATCTCCAATCCCATCATTATCAGCATCTTCCTGATTTGGATTTGGTGTATTCACGCAGTTGTCTACTGAATCTGGAACTCCGTCATTATCAGTATCTTTTTCAGATGTTCCACTACAGTCTAAGACCTTCTCAAATTCTGCAACAGTAAATGAAGCTATCTGAGTATAATTATTCCCTGCTTTTGCTAAAAAATCTTGATCTTGAAGAGCAGACAAAGTATATGTCATGGTAAAAGAACCTTTTTTTCCACCACCAATTCCGTTTACATTATCTAATTTAAATCCGTCAAAAGGATCATTATTTCCTAAAGACAACTCAATGTTTCCTGAAACACTGCCTGAAACTGAATTCCAAATAACATCAGAGAAAGTATTAGAATTATTTACTTCAACTGAGAAATGACTTAATTCTTTACAACTTGGCCCTGAACAACCATCATGAGAAACTTCTATTTGTATTGTGTAAGTTCCGTTACTATTATGAGTTACTTTGTTTATTCTAGTAGAAAAACCCCCTCCGTTTTCTTTATATGCTGTTTTGCAACTATCATCACCATCACCTCCTGATGCTGGAACTTCTTCCTTTACAATTTTGTTTTCAAACAAGTGATGATGTAATTCACCGTTGCTCATGATAAATGATTTCACAATAACTTGTCCATCAATATTTGATGATGAATTTTTAGTGAAATCAGCCTTAGGAGCAAAAATTGTCCCTTTAACTGTTCTTCCGTTATTTGTAAACTCTAATGAAGTTGTGTTGTAAAAATTAAATAGAATAAAATCTCCTTCTTGATCTCCAATACCATTGAAATTAAACATTTCTGTACTAAAAGATCCTAAAGCATCAACATTTACAACTACGGGCTTAGTGCTTGAAGGTTTCCCTCCTTCAAACTGTAATGCTTGCAAACTATTAAGAACGTCACCTGTAGTATTGATAACATTCACTCCGTCTTGAAGAGTAACCTTACCAGTACCGTGTGCAATATTTATAGTTCCTGTTGCTGTCATTTGTGAAAGTTGAACAGCATGAGACTCAAACTTTGAAAAAGCATCATCAAAATCAATCAATCCACCTCTGTGAACAGAAGAAGCTGATTGCTTTACATTAAGAATAATTTTAGGATTAGTGTCTATATTTGTACTACTTTTATTTATTCTTGTATTGATTTTTTGAGAAGGATTATTAGGCATTATGTCATGAATAAATATTCCACTATCATTACCTATTTTTAAAAAAGTATTGCTGTTAATATTAATATCACCACCAACAGTACCAAAAAGAACTTTACCATCAACATAAAGCCCCACCTGGGTAGCTTCTCCATTAGCTCCATCTACATATCCTCCACTTATATTGTGTGCAAAACTATAATTGTTATTGAAAATTACATCTCCTCCTATGGCTCCTGTTCCTTCACAATGTCCGCCATTTAAAACAGCATCTCCTTTCACAAACAAATCAAAGCCTTGAGCTAGTGATGTAGGGCTAACTTGACTAAACCCTATTTGAATTATAAACACACTAAAAAACAAAAAAAGGTTATTCATAGTAATTTTAATCATGATATTTTTAATCATTTTAATTCGACATCAAAAGTATATTATAAACAAACAATAAAATAACAATTATCATTTTTTTAAACACCCAATATATATTTATTAACATTTGTTATCACCAAAAACCATAAAACTAAATTACAAATACTTATATCTTACTATTTAAACTTTTATTAAGCACATTAAAATCTATATTGCACAAGGATTTTAATAAATTTGCAGCGTAACTTTTCAGAAAACAAAATATGTCTAAAAAAGATATCAGAGCACTTACCAAGGATCAATTAAGAGACTTTTTTGTTTCTCAAGGAGATAAAGCCTTTAGAGGAAATCAGGTTTACGAATGGTTATGGAGTAAATCTGCTCACAATTTTGAAGACATGACCAATCTTTCTAAACAAACTAGAGAGCAATTAGAAGAAAATTTTGTCATTAACCATATTAAGGTAGACAACATGCAACGCAGTAAAGACGGTACTGTAAAAAATGCTGTAAAACTTCACGATGGCTTAGTGGTAGAATCTGTATTAATTCCTACTGACTCTAGAACCACCGCTTGTGTATCTAGTCAAGTAGGTTGTAGTTTAGATTGTGAATTTTGTGCTACAGCTCGTTTAAAAAGAATGAGAAACTTAAATGCTGATGAAATTTACGATCAAGTGGCAGCCATCAATCAAGAAAGTTTGCATTACTATAATCATAAGCTTTCCAATATTGTGTATATGGGAATGGGGGAACCATTGATGAACTACAACAATGTAATGAAATCCATCGAAATGATTACTAGTGAAGAAGGTTTAGGAATGTCTCCAAAACGAATCACAGTTTCTACTTCTGGATTACCCAAAATGATTAAAAAACTAGCCGATGATGAAGTAAAATTTAACTTAGCCGTTTCTTTGCATTCTGCCATTGAAGAGACTAGAAATAAAATCATGCCTTTTTCTAAAAACTTTCCGTTAACAGACTTACGAGAATCTTTAGAGTATTGGTACGCAAAAACACAAAGTAGAATTACCTATGAATATGTAGTTTGGCGAGATATAAATGACAAACAGGAAGATATCAATGCTTTGATAAAATTCTGTTCTTACGTTCCTTGTAAAGTAAATTTAATAGAATATAATCCTATTGATGACGGAAAGTATCAACAAGCGAGCAATAAAGCTATTGATGACTATGTTTACTCTTTAGAAAAAAACGGAATTGTAGTGAACGTTCGTAGATCTAGAGGAAAAGACATTGATGCTGCTTGTGGACAGTTGGCGAATAAAAGCTAATTTTAAATCCTGTTAAAACTCACAAATCACTAACATTCGTTTATTTACAATACTATAAATTGTGTTGTGAAAATATTTTTATACATTCGCATTAGATAAACTTTGGGGGTGTCTTTTTACAAAAAAGACTGAGAGTTACCCTTTGAACCTGAATAAGTTAGAACTTACGTAGGGAAAAGTGAGGTCACAGACCTCTTTTGTTATTATTGTAGCAACGCAATTCTTCGCGTACTATCTTAATCAAGTTTAAGCAGAATCCTTCTGCAAAGGTTATCGCCCAAATATTTTGAACAATGATAACCATAAAAGTAAACAATCAATTCAAAGAAATTTCAGAAAACAGTTCTGTTGCTCATTTGTTACATCAATTAGCGCAACCCGAACATGGAATTGCTGTGGCCATTAATCAAAAAATCATCACTAAATCTAATTGGGAAAGTCAATTTCTAAACCAAGGAGACGATGTTTTAATTATACAAGCTACACAGGGAGGGTAAACTCAATTAGCAATCAATCAATTACGAATTAACAATTATACGTAGCTACGATAAGTCCTTATACTTTCTACCTACTACCAAATACCACAATAAAAATGAAAAACAAAGACACTGCACCAAAAGAAGGACAAATTACAAGAAAACCTTTTCCAAATTCTAAAAAGATTTACGTGCCAGGAAAAATCCATCCACAAATTAAAGTGGCAATGCGTGAAATTTCTTTAGCGGACACAACAGATTCGATGACCAAAAAGAAAACACCAAACGAGCCAGTTACTGTGTATGATACTTCTGGACCTTATACAGATCCTAACAAAGAAATAAACGTACATAACGGAATTGAAAGAATTAGAGAACAGTGGATTTTAGATCGTGGAGATGTAGAAGAACTAGACTCTTTTACTTCTAAATATTGTAACGAGCGTTTAAACGATAAAAGTTTAGACCATATGCGTTTTGATTTAAAACACAAACCAAAACGTGCTAAAAAAGGGAAAAATGTAACTCAGTTACACTACGCTAAACAAGGAATTATTACTCCAGAAATGGAATACATCGCCATTCGTGAAAACCAACGAATTGACGAAATGACCGAAATTAGAAAACAACACAAAGGAGAACATTTTGGAGCAGCCATTCCAGAAAAAATTACGGCTGAATTTGTTCGTGAAGAAGTGGCTAGAGGTCGTGCTGTAATTCCTTCAAACATCAACCACCCAGAAGCAGAACCTATGATTTTAGGTAGAAATTTCTTAGTAAAAATAAACGCAAACATTGGAAACTCTGCTACTACATCGTCTATAGAAGAAGAAGTAGAGAAAGCTGTATGGGCTTGTCGTTGGGGAGCAGACAATATTATGGATTTATCTACCGGACAAAACATTCATGAAACTCGTGAATGGATTATCCGTAACTCTCCAGTGCCTGTGGGTACCGTACCCATTTATCAAGCCTTAGAAAAAGTAAACGGAGTAGCTGAAGACCTAACATGGGAAATTTTCCGTGATACCCTAATTGAGCAAGCAGAACAAGGGGTAGATTATTTTACCATTCACGCAGGAGTTTTATTGCGCTACGTACCTATGACAGCTAATCGTGTTACAGGAATTGTATCTCGTGGAGGATCTATTATGGCAAAATGGTGTTTGGCACATCATAAAGAAAGTTTCTTGTACACGCATTTTGAAGAAATTTGTGAAATCTTAAAACAATACGATGTTGCTTTTTCTTTAGGAGATGGTTTACGTCCGGGTTCTGTAGCCGATGCCAATGATGAAGCTCAGTTTGCTGAATTAGAAACTTTAGGAGAATTAACTCAAATTGCTCGTAAGCACGAAGTACAATGTTTTATTGAAGGACCAGGTCACGTACCAATGCACATGATTAAAGAAAATATGGAGAAACAAATTGAAGTTTGTGATGAAGCTCCATTCTACACACTAGGACCTTTAACTACTGATATTGCTCCAGGTTACGATCACATTACATCAGGTATTGGTGCCGCTATGATTGGTTGGTACGGATGTGCAATGTTGTGTTACGTAACTCCAAAAGAACACTTAGGATTGCCTAACAAAGAAGATGTTCGTGTAGGAGTGGTTACTTATAAATTAGCGGCTCATGCTGCCGATTTGGCCAAAGGACACCCAGGGGCACAACACAGAGATAATGCATTGAGTATGGCTCGTTTTGAATTCCGCTGGGAAGATCAGTTTAATTTAGGGTTAGACCCAGAACGCGCGTTGGAATATCATGATGAAACTTTGCCTGCAGATGGTGCAAAAGTGGCACATTTTTGTTCTATGTGTGGACCAAAATTCTGTTCTATGAAAATTTCTCAAGAAGTACGTGATTTTGCTGCCGAGAATGATATTGACGAAAACAATGAAGTATTCCAAAAAGGAATGGAAGAAAAATCTCAAGAATTTAAAGAAAAAGGATCAGAGGTTTACCTTTAAAATAATTAGGAAGTTCCCCCGAACAAGTTTCGGGGTCGGGCTTTCGGCACTCGCTTTTTAAAACTACAATCTCGACCCCGCTCGATCACCGTTTTAAAAGAGCTCAAACAAAGCCTCAATCCCTAACTCATTCAAATGATTTCAAGTAATTTTGATGGACAACAAAACACATGCAAATGATAATTTTAATAGCTCCAGAAAATGATATTCCTAACGAAATTGAAATATTACATCAGTTATTTCAACAAGGATTGGAATATTATCATTTAAGAAAACCTGATAAGAATTACCATGGACATTGTGAGTATTTAAATCAAATTGATAAACAATATCACAACCGAATTGTAGTCCATTATTTTCATGAATTGGTGAATGAATACAACCTAAAAGGAGTTCATTTTCAAGAACAAAAAAGAAAAGATCATTTAGACACTCCTACCGATTATTTTGTAAAACTGAATAATATGTATGGAAAAACTATTAGTAGTTCTTTTCACGAACCTGAGGAGCTTAAAAACTGTACTTTTGAATTTGATTATCATTTATTAAGTCCAGTATTTTCTTCTATCTCTAAACAAGGATATAAAGGAAGAGGGTTTGATGTAAACCATATTGACAAAACCATTATCGGAATGGGAGGAGTGACTCCTGATAATTTAGAAAACTTTACCAAATTAGGTTTTAAAGGAGTGGGTGTTCTAGGAGGAATTTGGAATAGTGAAAACCCAGTAGAGGCTTTTAAAAAAATGAATAGTCACTTCGAGTGATTTTGAGGAACGAAAAATAGTATCGAGAAGAAATTTCCCAAAACTAGTTCTCGGTACATTTCAATTCGCCCACTCATTAAAACACTTGAACAGACAAAAAGCAAATGAAAGAATATAAATACATTTTAACAATTGCCGGCCACGATCCCTCAGGAGGTGCTGGAATTACTTCAGATATTAAAACATTTGAAGCACATGGTTTTTATGGCCTGTCCGTTTGTACAGCTATTACCATTCAGAACGACATCGATTTTAAAGATTGTATATGGACAGATCCTAAAGTAATTCTTTCGCAAATTGAAACTTTATTCGAACGTTTTGAAATTTCTATCGTTAAAATCGGAATCATCCAATCTTGGGCAACACTGTTGCTTATTTTAAACAAATTACACGCCCTGAATTCAGAGGTTAAAATTGTATTAGATCCAATAATAAAAGCCACTGCTGGTTTTGATTTTCACTCACAAGAGAGTCAAGATTTACTGGATGAAATTTGGGAAAAATGTTACATTATCACTCCAAATTATAATGAAATTCAACTTCTCTATCCACACCTAGATATTGAAGAAACATTAGAGCATATTGCTAGTAAAACAAACATCTATTTAAAAGGGGGGCACAGAACAGATAAAAAAGGCTGGGATGAATTGTATCATAGCGGAATTGTAATGGTAAATATTCCTCCAAATGCAACTAAAATTTCAGAAAAACACGGAAGCGGTTGTGTACTATCTTCGTCTCTAGCTTGTAATATTGCATCAGAATTAGATTTAGAAGACACTTGTAAAGCTGCTAAATATTACACAGAACAATTTTTAAATAGTAACGAGTCTCTTTTAGGCACGCATACCAAAATTCACAAAGAAGAAATATAGCATGACCATCAATAAACTACATTATATATCACAAGGAGCAAGTCCAAAAGAGCATTTAGAAAATATTCAAAATGCTTGTCAGTCTGGTGCTGAATTGGTGCAATTACGCTTAAAAAATCTATCCGATAAAAAGATTTTAAAAACAGCTTTAGAAGCTAGAGAAATTACCAATCATTTTCAAACTCGTTTGATTATAAACGATCATTATAAAATTGCGAAAGAAGTAAAAGCAGATGGTGTACACTTAGGAAAATCGGATACTTGCCCAACTGAAGCAAGGAAATATTTATACACTTGGCAAATTATTGGAGGAACCGCAAATACACTTGAAGATTGCAAAACCTTAATTAACAAAGAAATTGATTATATCGGTTTAGGACCTTTTAGATTCACTACTACCAAAGAAAATTTAAGTCCTGTTTTAGGCTTAGATGGATATTCTTTAATTATTCAGGAATTAAAAACCGAAACACCCATTATTGCCATTGGTGGTATCACAGAAAATGACATCCCTGAACTTTTAAAAACAGGGATCTCTGGTATTGCCATGTCAGGAGAAATTACTCGTGATTTTAATAAAATTAGAACTTTCAACAAACTTTTACAAGCAGGTAATAGTGAAGAACAAAAATACGATATCAACAACATTTAAGAAATCAAAATGAACGATATACTCAATATAGCAGGCAAAAAATTCAACTCAAGACTTTTTACCGGAACAGGAAAATTTAGCTCAAACAAATTAATGTCTGAAGCTATTTTAGCATCAGAAAGCGAACTAGTAACTGTTGCTCTAAAAAGAGTTGATGTAGAGAATGAACAAGATAAAATGTTACAAAGCATAACCAAACCTCATGTAAATCTACTTCCCAACACCTCTGGAGTTAGAAATGCAAAAGAAGCCGTTTTTGCTGCGCAATTGGCTCGAGAAGCTTTGGGAACCAATTGGATTAAATTAGAAATTCATCCAGATCCTAAATATTTATTACCCGATCCTATTGAAACGTTAAAAGCTACCGAAGAATTAGTAAAACTAGGCTTTATAGTCATGCCATACATTCACGCTGATCCTGTATTATGTAAAAGACTAGAAGATGTAGGGGCACAATGCGTAATGCCTTTAGGAGCTCCCATAGGAACCAATAAAGGAATTAAAACCGTTGATTTTCTAGAAATTATTATAGAACAAAGTAATGTTCCTGTTATTGTTGATGCTGGAATTGGAAGCCCATCACACGCAGCTTATGCTATGGAATTAGGTGCTGATGCTGTGTTGGTAAATACTGCCATTGCAGTTTCTCAAAATCCAGTTCAAATGGCAATTGCTTTTAAAATGGCTGTGGAAGCGGGTAGAATGGCATATAACGCAAAATTAGCCAGCATAAAAAAACATGCAGAAGCGAGTAGTCCTTTAACCAGTTTTTTGAACTAGAATTTAGAACCAAGAATATAGAAACTAGGTTTTAACAAAACCCTAACTTCTATATTCTACATTCTTAGAAACATGAACAAAACATTTCAAAACCTATTCGACACCTACAACTGGGATGATACTTTAGCAAGCATCAATGCAAAAACTGCTCAAGATGTTGAATATGCTTTATCCAAAACCAAAAGAGATTTAGAGGATTTTAAAGCCTTCATATCACCTGCTGCAGCTCCCTATTTAGAACAAATGGCTCATTTGAGTAAGATGACTACCAAAAAACGTTTTGGAAATACCATTCAGATGTATGTACCGATGTATTTGTCTAACGAATGTCAAAACATTTGTACCTATTGTGGATTTAGTATGACTAATAAAATTCCTCGTAGAACTTTAACAGATGATGAAATTCTAAAAGAAGTTGCTTTTTTAAAAGCCAAAGGATATGATCATATTTTGTTGGTGACTGGAGAAGCAAATAAAACTGTTGGAGTTCCTTACATCAAACATGCAATTGAGTTGATTAGAGATCAATTTGCTAATATCAGTATGGAAGTGCAACCATTAGACCAACATGAATACGAAGAATTAATTGAAGCCAACTTATACGCAGTTTTAGTATATCAAGAAACTTATCATAGAGACGAATATAAAAAACATCATCCAAAAGGAAAAAAGTCTAATTTTGACTACAGATTGGATACTGCTGACAGGTTAGGTAAAGCAGGAGTTCATAAAATTGGAATTGGTGCTTTATTTGGGTTAGAAGACTGGAGAGCTGATAGCTTTTTTACTGCTTTACATCTTAAATATTTACAAAAAACCTATTGGAAAACAAAATACTCCATCTCTTTCCCTAGATTGAGACCTCACTCAGGAGGTTTGGAACCAAAAGTAGAAATGACTGACAAAAACTTGGTACAAACCATTTGTGCTTTTAGATTGTTAGATGAAGATGTAGAGCTATCCATGAGTACACGTGAGAGTGAGGTTTTTAGAAACAATATTGTACATTTAGGAATCACTTCTTTAAGTGCAGAATCTAAAACAAATCCGGGTGGATATGTAGTAGAACCTCAATCTTTGGAACAGTTTGAAATTTCTGATGAACGCTCTACAGAACTCATTGCTGAAATGTTAAAACAAAGTGGATTAGAACCTGTTTGGAAAGATTGGGAAGCGTTTAATTAGTATTAAGTATTAAGTAATGAGTACTAAGAACAGTAGCTACTCAATACTTTGTACTTTGTACTCAATACTTTGTACTTGTGAAACTAAACAACAACGAAAAAATATTATACAGCCGTCATTTATTATTAAATGAAATTGGATTAGAGGGACAAGAAAAAATAAAATCAGCTAACGTTTTAGTGATTGGAGCTGGAGGATTGGGCTGTCCTATTATTCAATATTTAACCGCTGCAGGAGTAGGAACCATTGGTATTGTTGATGGAGACACTGTGGATGTTACCAATCTACAACGTCAAATATTATTTACCGTTGATGACATTGGAAAATCCAAAGCTAGAGCGGCCGCGAATAGGATGAAACAATTAAATCCTTATGTGAAATTTAATATTTACGATTTCTTTTTAAGTAAGGATAATGCGATCGACTTATTTTATCAATATGATATTATTGTAGACGGTTCCGATAATTTTCAAACGAGATATCTCTGTAACGATGCTTCAGTAATAAGCAACAAACCTTTGGTTTTTGGATCTATCTTTAAGTTTGAGGGCCAAGTTTCCGTATTTAACTACAACAACGGTCCAACTTATAGATGTTTGTATCCTACTCCCCCAAAACAAGGTTCCGTTCCTTCTTGTTCAGAAATTGGCGTATTAGGAATTTTACCAGGAATTATAGGTAGCTACCAAGCCAATGAAGTCATCAAAATCATTTGTGATACTGGAGAAGTATTATCAGGAAAATTATTAACAATCAATACGCTCAACAATCAAAATTTTGTTTTAAGCTTTGAAAAAAATGAAGACATTAAAATTACTGAATTAATTGACTACGATTTCTTTTGTGGTATTGAAACGCTAGAAAATGAGATTGATTTTTCAGGACTTAATGATGATTCGTATGAACTGATTGACATCAGAACTTCTTTAGAAAGAGAAATCAAAAACATAGGCGGAAAACATATCCCTGAATCTGAAATCAGAAGTAATCCAGCTCTTTTAAATTCTTCTAAAAAAATCGTGCTGTATTGTGAAACAGGAAACAGAAGTAAACAATTAATTAAAGATTTAAGCTTAAAAATATATTCGTTAAAAGGAGGAATAAAAAAGGTATCACTTAAGTGATGCCTTTTTTATATTTCTGATAAGGGAGTAAACCCTCCTATTCTCTTTTTTTGATGAATTTTATCTTTAGGCAAAAACAATGATAATTTTTCAACTATTTCTAACTTAGCTTTATCATCAAAATGATTAGCATATAGATTTTTATTTCCCGAATCATCCACATATTCAATAAAAATTGGATAATAAATACTTGTCGTACCGAACTTCCTTGAAAATGGCTTTAAAGTATTTTTTCTAACTTTAGGAGTCCCTCCAGTTCTAATTCTAACCACATTTTGATTACAATCTATAGAAATATCATGATATAAAACTTTAGACTTATAATCTTCTGTTAAAAAATAACCGCTATATTCCTCAAAAACATCTGTCAAAACAATTTTTTCAACCTGTTCCCACGAAATTATAAGAGGTTTTTGGTCAGACAGAATTGCTAAAATTCCTTCTTCATTAAATAACACATATTTTCTCTTAGATACAAATGAAAATAAACTCATAACTCAAATAAATTTATATATAATATTATTTGAATTATATACGTTAAAAAATAAGCTATGGTTTTATTTTTATTATATATACCGTATTTATAATGTGTTAATTGATATTCATAAAAAAAGCATCACAAATGTGATGCTTTTTTTATATTTCTGATAAGGGAGTAAACCCTTCAACTTTATTTTTTTGATGAATTTTATCTTTGGCTAAAAACGATGATAATTTTTTGACTGTTTCTAACTTCGCTCCGTCATCATAGTGGTTGGCATATAATTTTTTATTTCCCAAATCATCAACATATTCAATAAAAATTGGATAATAAATACTCGTCGTACCAAACTTCCTTGAGAATGGTCTTGACGTATTTTTTCTAACTTTTGGAGTTCCTCCTGTTCGAATTCTCACTACGTTTTGATTACAATCTATAGAAATATCATCATATAAAGCTTTAGACTTATAATCTTCTGTTAAAAAATAACCACTATACTCCTCAAAAGTATCAAGCAAAATTATTTTTTTTATGACACTCCACTTAATTACAACCTCTTTACCATCAGATAAAGTAGCAAACACACCACTTTTATCAAAAGATAAATTTTTCTTTTTTCTTAATTTAGCAAACAACTTCTTCATTCTGCAAATATATGCATTATTCATGTTTTATCATCACTTTAGTTATAAACCTGTGAAAAAACACAATAATTAATTTATTTTTTAGAAATAACCCTCACATTCATTTCCTCTACTTTTTTAGTAGACAAAGGAGATGGTGATCCAAACAATAAATCTTCGGAACTTCCTGTTTTAGGGAAAGCCATTACTTCACGAATAGAAGCTTTTTTCTCTAAAATCATCATCAATCTGTCAACTCCCCAAGCAATTCCTCCATGTGGCGGTGCTCCATAATGGAATGCTTCATACATCGTGCCAACACTTTTTAACATTTCCTCTTTATTATAACCCATGTTTTTATAGGTTGCTTCTAAAATTTCTGGTTTGTGAGCACGTACAGATCCTCCTCCAATTTCATAACCATTTAAAATCAGATCATATTGCTGAGCAATAATGGTTCCTATTTCATCTTCGTTCCCATTTATGTGTTTTTCCAAATCATAAATAGCAGGCATAGAAAATGGATTATGAGTAAATGTCCAACGGCCTTCCTCTGTTTTTTCAAACATTGGAAAATCAACTACCCATGCAGGCTTTAAATCTTTAGGGTTGATTAATTTCAACATCGCTCCCAATTCCTGACGAACAGCATCTAAAGCTTTATTAGCCGTAGCGTAATCCGCTGCAGAGAAATAAACAATGTCTCCAACTTGTGCATTGGTTACATTGATAATATTTTGAGCTATTTCCTCACCTAAGAACTTAATAATAGGTGATTGTAAATCATTTTCATTGACGATAATATAAGCCAAACCACCCAATCCGTGTTGTTGCGCAGTAGCGGTTAACTTTTCAATTTGCCCTTTAGACATACGTTTACCTCCTTGTTCTTCTGCAGAAACTTTGATACACTTTACAATTCCACCGTCATCAATTGGTTTAGAGAATACTTGAAAAGTAGTTCCTTTTACAATTTCTGTAATGTCTTGCATTTGTAATCCAAAACGTAAATCTGGTCTATCACAACCATATTTATCCATGGCATCTTTATAAGTAATGACTTCAAAAGGATGTAAAATCCATTTGTTTCCATAAATTTTCTTGACAATGGTATTGAACATATTTGTGTTCAAATCGATGATTTGTTGCATAGAAGCATAAGCCATCTCAATATCCAATTGTGTAAATTCTGGTTGACGGTCTCCACGAGAATCCTCATCACGGAAACAACGAGCAATTTGAAAATACTTTTCAAAACCACCTACCATCAACATTTGTTTGAACTGTTGTGGTGCTTGTGGCAACGTATAAAAGCTACCTGGTTCTTTACGAGAAGGCACAATAAATTCTCTGGCTCCTTCATCAGTTCCAGCCGTTAGAATTGGTGTTTCTACTTCTAAAAACTCTTGCTCATCTAACATATCTCGGAGTAATTTAATTACTCTATGACGGTTGATGACTGCTTTGCGAACTTCTTGATTTCTATGATCTAAGAATTTGTATTTAAAACGGGTTGCCTCGTTTGTTTTGGTTGCTTTTTTAATTTCAAAAGGCAAGGTTTTAGATAAATTTAAAGTCTCCAATTCAGAAGCTTCCAATTCTATTTTACCTGTTTTTAAACCAGCATTATAATCATCTTCATTACGTTGAACAATTTTACCTGTAACCGTAATGACTGATTCTGGTTTTAACCTTACCAATTCACTTAAGTTAGGGAATGATTCTCTACTTAAACGAACCTGAATAATTTCATAAGAAGAATCACGTAAATCAATAAAAATTAATTCCCCGTGATCACGAACTGAATTTACCCATCCAGCCAAAGTTACTGTTTGATTGATGGTATCTTCAGAAATTTGAGGAATGATATGCGTTCTATATTCTTCTTTTATGATGATAGGAATTGTTGGTAATACCTCCTCTTCTTTAGTCTTTAGCACTAAGTTCTCGGTATTTACTTCCTCTCCATCAGTCTTTGTACTTTGCTCTTGTGACTTTGTACCATCTAGCGAAGCTAAAATCATTTCACGAACTACATTTCCAGGAGCTCCTTTTCCGATTTTTGCAATTACTTTTCCTACTAAAACTCCAGCTTTCCCTTTGTTTCCAGCTTTGATATCATTCGCAATAGCTTCGTTTTCTGAAATAGCAGCATTTACAGCTTCTTGAATTTTCTCTGTAGAAATAGTATTATCAGCAAAGTATTTTTTGTAGTCAAAACTAGCATCTGCTAATAAAGATTCAATGGCTTTTTGAACCAATACTACGGTTACCTCAGCATTTTTAAACGCTTTAAAGATGGCAACTAAATCATCAATATTATGAATTTTGTCGTAGTCCTCTGCTTTTAAGTTATTGGCTAATGTTTTGGCCACAAAAGCAACATCACCTACCTCAGCAATTAATTTCATCACTGTTTTAGAACGCAATGCATCAGCCGTAAAAAACTTAGCATCTTGTGGTAAAACACCTCCATCTATTAAAGTAGTTTCTACTGCATAAGGTAAAACACTACTATCCACCGTAATTCCATCAACTGTTTGTTTGATGGCTACAAAAGGTAAATCTGGTTCAGAAATGTAACGATAATCTGCATCGTATTCTTTCTTACGCATTACTTTGGTTTGCTTTAAAGCTTCATCCCATAAAACTGTAGTTTGGTCTGGTCTGAATTCTTTGTGCTCTAAAAAGTAATTTAATTGCTTTTCTATTTCTTCTTTTAAAGCCTCTACCATAAACTTAAACGAGTTTAAGTTTTTGATCTCGGTACGAGGATTTAAAACATCCGTTCCCTTAAGTCTTAAAGACACAGAAACATCTGATTTGAATTGTCCTTTTTCTAAATTCGCTTCAGAAACCCCTAAGTTTTGAACAATACGTTGAACGTATTGCGCATAAGTAGAAGCATCTTCTATATTACGAATACAAGGTTTGGTTACAATTTCTATTAACGGAACTCCCGCTTTATTAAAGTCTACCAAAGAAATATTTTTCTCATGCACCAATTTAGCAGCATCTTCTTCCACATGCACTTGCTCTATTTGTACCGTAAATTGAGAACCATCATTACGATAACACGCTACTTCTCCATCGGGAATGATAGGATTGTGAAACTGTGTGATCTGAATATTTTTAGGGTTGTCTGGATATTCGTAATGTTTACGATCCCAAGACGTTATTTCGTTAGAAAATGTAGAGTTAATGGCTTTACCAAAATAAATTGCTTTGGTAATTGCCTCTTTATTAATTGCTGGCAACACTCCCATTTGACCTGTACATACAGGACAAATATTTACGTTTGCTTGCTCACTCTCTTCATTTGCACAAGAACAGAACAATTTCGATTTGGTATTTAATCGAACGTGTGTTTCTAAACCAATTACTAATTCTATTCCGTTTTCTTCTATTAAAGAATTTAGTCTATCTAATTCCATTACTTCACTTGGTTTAAGAAGTTTGCAAACTGTAAAATTGTTTGTTCTTTGTTTTTAGCTCCTGTTACTTGTATTCCCGTTTCAGTTCCAAAAGGACAAGTTAAGGTTGGTAATTGTCCTAAGCTGAATCCGACTGTATAAGCATCCGACAAATACATGGCATGTGGATTGCTTAATACTTCTCCAATTTTAGGAACAGGCCCTGGTGTTACAGGTGATAAAATGATATCTACTTTATTAAAATCAGCTTCAAAAGCTTCTTCTATCTGAGTTCTTAACTGTTGTCCTTTTAAATAAATCGCATCAGAAAACCCTTGTGACAATACTTGGTTTCCTCCTACAATTCTACGTTTTGTTTCCTCTGTAAAGTTTTCAGAACGGGTTACCATGTAAGTTTCTTTCAAGTTTTTATCTTCAATTCGATTTCCGTAATTGGTACCATCTAATCTCGATAAGTTTGATGCCGTTTCAGCCATCGCCAAGGTATAGTAAGTGGAAACCAAAGTATCTGCATCAAAAAAGTCTAATTCTTGAACTTCATACCCTGCTGCTTTTATTTTTTCAATGGTTGCTAAAAAGTCTGCTTTTACTTTTGAGTCAATAGCATCGTTTTCAATAAAGTTTTTAAAATATCCAATTTTAACTCCTTCTGGTTTTGATGCAACAATTGCATTATTTATTTCTTCTGATGAAATGGTCGTTTGATCTTTTGGATCTTTTCCACTCATTACATTCATCACAATGGCTACATCTTCAATAGATTTTGCCAAAGGTCCAACGGTATCCGTTGACGAAGCATACGCCATCAAACCATAACGAGATACACGTCCATAAGTTGGTTTTAATCCATAAATTTTATTGTAACCTGCTGGTTGACGGATAGAACCTCCTGTATCTCCACCTATAGAAAACACAGTATAATCTGCTGCTACGTTTACTGCAGAACCTCCAGAGGAACCTCCTGCAACCAAACTTGTGTCAATAGCATTTTTTACACTTCCAAAAACGGTATTTTCAGAAGACGAACCATGACCAAAACTATCGCAATTTTCTTTTGCCATAGGAATGGCTCCAGCATCTAACAATTTTTGAATGGCAGTTGCCGTATAAGCTGATTTATAATTTTTTAATAGGTCTGAACTTGCAGAAGTATAAGTTCCTTGAACCATATATACATCTTTTATTCCAAACGGAATTCCTTCTAACAATCCTATTTCTTCTCCATTGGCAATTTTAGCATCTACTTTTGCAGCAGCTTCTAAAGCCAAATCTTCTAAAACAGTGTTAACCGAATTGTATTTATTTTCTTTTAGTAACGCTAATTTTTCTTTGACTAATTCAGTACAAGTAAACTCTTTTGCGACTAATTGATTGTGTATTTTTTGAATTTGAGACTCCATCTAACCTTCAATTACTTTAGACACCACTAAATATCCATCTTTCTCTTTTGGAAAGTTTTCTCTAATGATTTGTTTGGTGATTTCTGAACTATTTTCCACAACGTCTGCTCGTAAATCATCTATAGACACGGCATTCTTTGTATTTTGATTTGATGAATTGGAATTGATTTCCGCATTTTTAATTACATCAAACAACTTATCCACCGCCTCAGAAGACTTTGCTCCTTTGATACTAGACAGGATGTCTACAGGCATTATTTTACTCATTTCTTCTATATTTTAAGTCAGACTTCAAGTTTGCGAAATTACAAAAGTTTTTGCGGAGTAAGAAGGTTTAAAAGTCTAAAGTTTAACACTAAAAAAGACAGCCAAATTCCCTATCAGAAACTTGGCTGCCTTAACGAACAACTAATAAAAAAACATCATTATCTAATGGATATTTGGTACTGTAACACCAACATCCCTTTATAATCTTTTTGTTTTAAACTTATTTTATCAAAAATAGGTCTGTATTGAAACCCTAAACTTAATTTATTACTATGTCCATTCCCCGATAAAAACATATTTAAAGTGGCATCATACAAAACCATTTTATCGTTTAGCCCATCCCAATCAGAATATTGGATAGACATATTGGGTTGAAACACAACAGACTGATTCACAATTTTTGTTTGTGAAAAAGCATATCCAAATTGAGTATACAGGGTATTACCAGTTCCCATTAAAGGGAACGCAACTCCGGCTCCATTAAAATCAGTTCCACCACTAAACAAAGCTCCATTAGCTCCTAAGTTTCTAATATAATTCTTTCCAAATCCATAATGAGAATACCCTAAATAAGCTGTAATTCCTTGATCACCATTAATGGGTAAACTAAAAAAGGAATCAACTGACCAATGTTTGACATCATACAGATTTGTGGTTGATAAAGAAGTATCTCCATCACTCATTGCCTTTTTTTGATACTCAAACCCACCTCCAATATTCCATACTTTTTTTGAATTGATATAAGTTCCTGTTTGATAGGACGATTTATTTGATTCGTTTTCCCAAAATTGATACTTTACATAAGAAGAAATTTTAGCTCTTGGTCTATTGTTTGCAAAATCTACTTTTCCTGAATTTGGAATACTTGAAACAACAATAGGATTACTTATAATCAATCGATAATCAATTTTACCAACTTGTCCTTTAAACCATACTCCTAAATTACGAGCCAAATCATCATTTTTATTTACTGTGTTTAATGTAAACAAAGGAGAATCTAGACCCATTAATGTTTTACTAGAACGCAAGGCCCATCTGTTTAAACCTATCCACCCTGACTTACCAAGCCCTACTTCTATAGCTTTATCAAACTTATACTCAACATATAAGTCTAAAACATTTAAAGGAAAATTTTTATTCACTTCATTAAAGTTGTTTCCTCCAAACATAGCTGCTGCATAAATTTTAGGAGTAATTTGAGAAGACACCGGTATTCTTAATCTTCGAATAGAAACATCCGTATAAGAATTGGTAGTTTCTCCATTTATTTTTGTCCCCTCATTTAAATCAGAATATCTAGTCCAAATTTGAGCCGTAAGACTCCAATTAACTTTTGGTTTTTCCTGAGAAAACCCGTTTGTACTGAGTAAAATCAATACAAGAAATATTTTTATATAATTTTTCATTTTTTCTGTTTCTCGCCACTAAATCAATCCAAACATTTGAAATCCTAATATAATAAGTACTACTACTGCAGGCCCTAACAAACCAGCAATTAAACCACCAAACCTAAACTCTTTCTGTTCTATTAAACCTGTACTAAATGCGATGGCATTTGGGGGTGTAGAAATAGGAAAAAATAAAGCAGTAGAAGCGCTAAACCCAATAACCAATGGCAATATAATTGGATTATCCGCAGCCAAAATAATAGCAATAGGTATTAAAATTGTGGTTGTTGCAGTATTACTCATAAAGTTTGACAAAATCACTGTTATTAAAGAAAACACAACAATTAATACAACAAAATTTAAATTATATTGATTAATTAATCCTACATAATATTCTGCCAATCCTGTTTCTTTAATAGCCAATCCTAAAGACAAACCTCCAGCCACTAACATTAAAGTATCCCATGGTAATTTTCTTACATCTTCTGAGTTTACGATTCTAAACATGGTCAGTAACATAATTGGTAACATTGATACTGTAGCTGCAGAAATTCCGTGAATTTTACCTGTTAGCCACAATAACATGGTAACCCCCAGAACTCCTAAAACAAATTTCTTTTTCATCATAAAAATTTTCTCTGTAGACCCTTCTTCTGGTTCTCCTTCACTTAAAAAACCTAAATCTATGGTAGAAACTTTTGGAATGAATTTACTAATCAACACAGACCAAAAGATAAGAACTAAAATAATAGCTGCAGGAAACCCAATCATCATCCATTCTAAAAAACCGAATTTAATTCCATGTTGTAACAAACCATCAACCGCAACAGCATTTGGTGGAGAACCTATAATAGTTCCCATTCCCCCTAAGGAAGCCGCTGCCGGAATTCCTATCAACAAAGCTTTTGTAATTTTAGCATCCTTTGGTAAAGTCTTTAAAAAAGGTAATACTGCAGCAATCATCATTGCCGTAGTAGCCGTATTACTCATGATCATTGAAAACAATGCAGTAACCAGCATAATCCCTAAAAGCACATATCTTGGTTTTGCTCCAAACCTTTTAATAGTGAGTTTAAATATTGTTTTATCAAGCCCTACTTTCTGCATGGCTTCTGCCATAAAAAACCCTCCCAACATTAACCATATTACAGAGTTAGACCAAGTTTGCACATACTTCTGAACGATTTTGTTCGAAGTAGTAGGATCTATATCATGATAATGTTTTCCGAGTGCAAAAACTAGAAACCCGAAAATAAAGAGTCCAACCGTAAATGGCGGAATGGCTTCTGTTACCCACAAACAAACCGACAAAATTAAAAGGAATAAGACATATATTTGTGGTGTGTCTAATTCTGGAGATTGTAAAAAATAAGTCCCTCCAAAAGCTAAAATAATGCTAATTAAGAAGTTAATAATTCTTCCTTGAAAATTAACCATGTGTTGTATTCTAGAATATTTCCTTATTGAGGCTGATCTTGAGTCTGACATTTTAAATAGTTTTTATAGATTCGTTTTTAGTGTATACTTAAATTTACTTTAGAACCTTATTTTGACCTACCATAAAATTATTTTTTCCGAAAACGTTTTAAGTGCTTTTTTAAGGCAATTACCCTTATAAACCCCTTGATTACATGACCATTATCATAGTTTTAAGCATTGATTTTCATTAAAAAATCATAGATTTTTCACAAATCAAAAAAGCAAGATTCTAGCAAGGAGTTTTTCGACGAAAAAAATCAGTAAAAATCAAAAATTTGACATTTTAAAAAAACAAAATAAGTTCATAGAAGGACTATACTTTTTTCTGCTAAAAAAAAACAAGATGATTTTATAAAAACTTAAAATAAAGCCCTTTTTAAGCGATTTAAGCGATTTTTATTTTTTAAAGGTTTACCACATTTTTTCGTCAATTTTGTCATACATCTATCTTATTTGTTATATTTGATAGCATTGGAATTTAAAAAACAATAACACATTATATAATGAGTAATATAGAAGACAAACAACAGTATTCTGCCGATAGTATCCAAGCCCTTGAGGGAATGGAGCACGTTAGAATGCGTCCATCGATGTATATCGGAGATGTTGGTGTAAGAGGTTTACATCACTTGGTTTATGAGGTTATTGACAACTCTATTGATGAAGCATTAGCAGGTCATTGTAACAATATCGAAGTTTATATTAACGAAAACAACTCAATCACTGTTAGTGATGATGGGCGTGGTATTCCTGTTGATATGCACAAAAAAGAAGGAGTTTCGGCTTTAGAAGTTGTAATGACTAAAATTGGTGCGGGAGGTAAGTTTGACAAAGATTCATATAAAGTATCTGGAGGATTACACGGTGTTGGAGTTTCTTGTGTTAACGCATTGTCTGATCATTTAAAAGCAACTGTTTTTAGAAATGGACAAATTTATGAGCAAGAATACTCAAGAGGTAAAGCTTTATATCCTGTAAGATTAATTGGAGATACCGATAAAAGAGGTACTGAAGTAACTTTTACCCCTGATAAAACTATTTTTACACAAACAACCGTATACAATTACGATACGTTAGCAGCTCGTTTACGTGAGTTATCATACCTTAATAAAGGAATTGTGATTCACTTAACTGATAAAAGAAATAAAGATGATGAAGGAAACGACATCACCGAGACTTTTACTAGCACAGAAGGACTATCTGAATTTGTAAGATATTTAGACGGTACACGCGAGCAATTAACAGCTGGTGTAATTGCTATGGAAGGTGAAAAAAATGGAATTCCTGTAGAGGTTGCCATGGTTTACAACACATCTTATGCAGAAAATTTACATTCTTATGTAAACAACATTAACACACACGAAGGAGGAACACACCTGTCTGGTTTCCGTAGAGGATTGACCACTACTCTAAAAAAGTATGCAGATGCTTCTGGAATGCTATCAAAATTAAAATTTGATATTGCTGGAGATGATTTCCGAGAGGGATTAACAGCTATTGTATCGGTAAAAGTTCAAGAACCACAATTTGAAGGACAAACCAAAACCAAATTAGGAAACCGTGAAGTTTCTGCAGCTGTAAGTCAAGCAGTATCAGAAATGCTAACCGATTACTTAGAAGAACATCCAGAAGATGCTAAAGTTATTGTACAGAAAGTAATTTTAGCTGCACAAGCCCGTCACGCAGCAACAAAAGCTCGTGAAATGGTACAACGTAAAACCGTTATGTCTATTGGTGGTTTGCCTGGTAAATTATCAGACTGTTCTGAAACAGATCCAGAAAAATGTGAAATTTTCTTAGTTGAGGGAGATTCTGCAGGGGGAACAGCAAAACAAGGTCGTGATCGTGAATTTCAAGCTATTTTACCGTTAAGAGGAAAAATCTTAAATGTAGAAAAAGCCATGACTCATAGAGTTTTTGAAAATGAGGAAATCAAGAATATGTTTACAGCTTTAGGAGTTACCATTGGTACCGAAGAAGATAGTAAAGCCTTAAATTTATCAAAAGTTCGTTATCACAAAGTGGTGATTATGTGTGATGCCGATGTGGATGGTTCTCATATTGCTACTTTAATTTTAACTTTCTTCTTTAGATATATGAGAGAAATGGTTGAGCAAGGGTATATTTACATTGCCACACCACCTTTATACTTAGTTAAAAAAGGAGCGAAAAAAGAATATGCATGGTCTGATGATCAACGTGATATGATCAATTTAAAATTTGGAGGTTCTGCAACTATTCAACGATACAAAGGTTTGGGAGAGATGAATGCAGAACAATTATGGGACACTACTATGAATCCTGAATTTAGAACTTTACGTAAAGTTGTGATTGATAGCGAAGTTGAAGCAGATAGAGTTTTCTCTATGTTAATGGGTGATGAAGTGCCACCACGTAGAGATTTTATTGAAAAGAATGCAAAATATGCAAATATTGATGTGTAACAAACAACACTAATAACATAAAATTAAAGGAGATGAATTTATATTTATCTCCTTTTTTATTGCTTTAATATTTACAAAAAACATATACTAGTATTTTTGTACATTCGTATACAATATAAAAAACTATACTTATGAAAAAAATTGTCTTAATAATTGCTTTATCAGCAGGAATGTTTACTGCCAAGGCACAAGAAATTGAACAATTCTTAGCAGCAGGTAAAGATGCTGGAACTTTAATGCAGTCCTATTTAACTCCTGCTTTTGAAGGAACTATTTACAACCTAAACAATGGTTGGTACAGAACCGCAAAACCTCACAGATTACTAGGGTTTGACATTACTATAAATACCTCTCTCTCTACTGTTCCTAGCTCAGGTAAAAACTTCACTTTTAACAATTCTGATTACACAAACATCCGATTAAAAAATGGAACAAGTTCAGAGTTACCAACTGCTTTTGGAGGAGATACTAATGAGGTATTGGTTGCTACTAGAACCATTTCAAATGGAGGAGTAAGCTATGATGCCGAATATGAGTTTAATGCTTTAAACGGAATTGGTGGAGAAATTGGTTTTGACCAAGTGCCAATGGCCATGGTTCAAGCAGGAATCGGTTTACCTTTTAAAACCGATGTAACTTTTAGATTTGTACCTAAAGTTGGTAGTGATTCTTTTAAAACTGATTTATTTGGAGTAGGAATTAAACACAACATTTTACAATATTTCCCAATAGCAAAAAGGATTCCATTGGTTGATGTTTCGGTATTTGGAGGATATACAAGAATGAATGCTCATTATTTCCCTGGTGAAAACCAAAATATAGATTTTCAAGTAACTAGTTTAACTGCTCAATTATTAGGATCTGTAGATTTAAAAATTGTAAACTTTTACGTTGGACTAGGATACTCTGGAGGAAATGCCAAATTAGATGTTGAAGGCGATTATGAAGTTACTTATACCTATGACAATGGTATTGTATCAGGAAGTCAAACTGAAACTCTAGATCCAGAAGACTTACCTCATTTAAAATATGATGTTAGTGGGTTTAAAACAACCGCTGGTATGAGCATCAATTTAGCTTTTTTTAAAATATATGGAGATTATACAATACAAGAATATAACTCTATAAATGCTGGTATAGCCTTTAGCTTTAGATAATCATAAAAACAATAATATTTTAAAAAAGCGCACTGTGTCATCACACAGTGCGCTTTTTTATTTTATTTAATTACTTTTAACAACAAACAATAAAACTATATGAAAATGAAAAAGATTTTTAGCCTATTAATGTTTTTAACATTAACCGTAAACGCACAAGCTCCCAAAGAAAAAGTTTTAGAACTTATTGATGTGATGCAAGCAGACAAAATGATCAGTCAAATGATGGATCAAATGATTCCTATGATGCAACAACAAATGAAGTCTAGCCTAAAAACAGAAGAACAAGAACAGAAAATAGAAAAAGTAAACACAATTGTTTTAGAAGAGGCAAAAAATTTCACTAACAATATCGTTAATGGTGCTATGGTGGATATTTATGCAAAATACTTTAGTGAAAACGATATCAATTACATGATTGGATTTTACAAAAGTGAAACAGGTAAAAAACTCTTAAAACTCACCCCAACCATTAGTAAAGAACTTATGGAAAAGATGATGCAAGATGAAATGTCTACATTTCAACAAAAAATAAAGGAAAGAATTGCCGAACTAGAAAAAATTGCTGAATAATTCTGTTTTTAAGAAGTCAAAAAAATGAGAACACTAATCTCCCCAAAACATTAGCTTCTAGCAATTTATTTCTCTTTTTAAGTTATTAGTGATTAAAATCATGTTGAGAATCAATACAAATCCTTATTTTTAGGTATCATAAAGAATAATCACATAAAAAACATATAAAATGAAAGTAACTGTAGTTGGAGCAGGTGCCGTTGGTGCATCTTGCGCAGAATACATCGCTATTAAAAATTTTGCATCAGAAGTTGTTATTGTAGACATTAAAGAAAACTTTGCCGAAGGGAAAGCCATGGACTTAATGCAAACTGCTTCATTAAATGATTTTGACACTAAAATTATAGGATCAACAAATGATTACTCTAAATCTGCTGGGTCAGATGTTGCAGTGATTACCTCTGGAATTCCAAGAAAGCCGGGAATGACAAGAGAAGAATTAATTGGAATTAACGCTGGAATTGTAAAACAGGTTTCTGAAAACTTGATTAAACACTCTCCTAACGTTATTATTATTGTGGTTTCTAACCCAATGGATACTATGACCTACTTAGCTCATAAAGCTACTGGTTTACCAAAAAATAAAATTATTGGAATGGGTGGAGCTTTAGATTCTGGACGATTTAAATATCGTTTGGCTGAAGCTTTAGAAGCTCCTTTATCTGATGTTGATGGAATGGTTATTGGAGGGCACTCAGATACCGGTATGATTCCTTTAACTCGTTACGCTACTCGTAACTCTATTCCTGTAACACAATTTTTATCTGATGAAAAATTAGAAGAAGTAGCACAAGCAACCATGGTGGGTGGAGCTACTTTAACTAAAATGTTAGGAACTTCTGCATGGTATGCTCCTGGAGCTGCTGTATCTGCAATGGTTCAAGCCATTGCTACCGATTCTAAAAAAATATTCCCTTGTTCTGCTTACTTAGAAGGAGAGTACGGACAATCTGATATTTGTATTGGAGTACCTTGTGTATTAGGAGCCAATGGTATTGAAAAGATTGTTGATATTGATTTAAACGAAGCTGAAGCTACAAAATTTGCTGCTTCTGCAGATGCGGTGAGAAAAACAAATGGATTGTTAGAGGTATAATTTATCCCTAACACAATAAACCTAAAAAGCCCAACAAATTGTTGGGCTTTTTAGGTTTATTGATCAATAGGATTGGCTTCAAATAACAAAAGTTCTTCTCCCTCCCATGCTGTTTTTATTTCAATAGGATTGCAACACACTTCGCAATCTTGAATATAAGTTTCATTTACAGAAAACTCTAAAACCATACTGATATTTTCCCAACAATAGGGACAAGTAAAAAAATGTTCCATCTATTTTAATTTCTAGTTACTCTTCCAAAAATAAGGCGTTAATACAATCAATACTGTAAACAGCTCTAAACGACCTATCAACATTAGAAAAGAACAAAACAATTTAGCCATATCAGAAAGATGCGCATAATTATTTACAGGTCCTAATTTACCCAAACCTGGACCAATATTTCCCAAACAAGATGCTGCTGCTCCTATGGCAGTGTTAAAATCTAATCCAAACAACGTTAATACAATGGTACTGAGAATAAAAATTAGCATATAAATAACAAAGAATGAAAGTATATTAAAAATAATCACTCTAGAGACCCTGCCACCATTATACCTTACAGAAATTACAGCTCTTGGGTGTAATTGTTTTTTTAATTCTAAAATAGCATTTTTTATCATTATTACGTGTCTAACCACCTTTACACCACCACTAGTTGACCCCGCAGACCCTCCTATAAAAAACAAAGAAAAAACCAAAGCAGTTGCTAAAGAATTCCACATGGTATAATCTGCTGTTACAAAACCTGTAGTAGTTAAAACACTTACCACCTGAAAAGCTGCATGCCTAAAAGAACTTTCTAGTTTACCAAAAATCATTGGATGATGAACACTTGTAACTAATGATGGATCTTGAAAATACATAATTAACCCCGTAATAGTTAGCGTTACCAATACGATTAAGACAAAATAATATCGGAATTCTTCATTTTTAAAAATTTTTAAAGTCTTTCCTTTTAAAGCATAGTAACTCAATACAAAATTGGCTCCTGCCACAAACATAAAAGCAATAATAATGTACTGAATAAACGGATTGTCATTCCAATAAGCAACACTATCATTCTTCGTAGAAAACCCACCTGTACTTAAAGTTGCCATAGCATGATTGATAGCATCAAACCAGTTCATTCCCGCTAATTTTAACAGTAAAAATTCTGAAATGGTTAAACTAAAATAAATCAACCATAAACGTTTGGCTGTTTGAGTAATTCTAGGATGTAATTTATCTGTAGAGGGCCCAGGTGCTTCGGCCACAAAAAGTTGCATTCCACCAATTCCTAACAAAGGTAAAATTGCTACGGTAAGTACAATAATTCCCATTCCGCCGATCCAATGCGTTGCACTTCTCCAAAAAAGCACCCCTTTAGAAACGCTTTCTATATCTGTTAAAATAGAAGCTCCTGTGGTTGAATAACCTGAAATGGTTTCAAAAACAGCATTTGGAAATGAGGTAATGGTTCCTGTCATTAAATAAGGCAATGTACCCGTTAAAGTCAACATCAACCAACCCAATGTTACAATTAAATATCCTTCTCTTTTTTGAATGTCTTTATTAGCATTTCTATTAAAAAACCACAATACAAATCCAAATAAAATGGTAATAATTCCCGCTGATAAAATTCCGTAACTAGCCTCCTCATGATAATACCAACTAAAAGGCTCTGAAAGCAGCATAAAAAAACCATTCATCATGGAAGTCAAACCTAAAAAACTTAGAATGATTTTATAATTTAATCCTCTCATCGCTTAATTGTTAAAGAACTTTTCTACTTGCGGAATGGCATCTGGTAAACAAAACACCAACGCTTTATCTCCTGGCTGAATGATAAAATCTCCAAAAGTCATTAAAGCTTTTCCTCCCCTAACAACCCCTCCAAGAACCATATTTTCAGGCAAGTTTAAATCTTTTATTTTATGCTCTGTAATTTTGGTATTTCTCCTTACAAAAAACTCTAACACCTCTGCATCTACGTTATGTAAATTCGCCAAAGCCAAGACTCTACCTTTACGAACATGTCTAAAAATAACACTTGCAGCCAATATTTTTTTATTGATTAACGTATCTACTCCAATGGTTTGAGAAATATCCATATAATTCATGTTTGCCACCAAAGCAATGGTTTTTTTAACCCCTCTCGATTTGGCCACCAAACTAGTCATAATATTAGTTTCAGAATTTCCTGTAACCGCAATAAAAGCATCCATATTATTTAAAGATTCCTCTTCAAGCAGTTCAATATCTCTACCATCACCGTTAATAACCAAAGTGTTTTTTAAATCATCAGACAACTCAAAACACTTTTCTCTATCTTGTTCAATTACTTTTACTCGAAGATTTTTGTGACAAAGTCTACGAGCCATTTTTTGACCAATACGACCTCCACCAAGAATCATGACATCTTTAATTCCGATTTTTTGAGTATCTACCAATATGTGAATTTTATCTAAACTCTCTCTAGGAACCGAAAAATAAACCTGATCATTTGCTTCAAAAAAAGTATCTCCTTTTGGAATAATGATATTTGAGGAGTGTTCTCTTTTTACGGCAATCACTACAAAATCAAAAGGATATTTTAAATTAATTTCTTGTACCGTTAATCCTACAATAGCAGATTCTGAAGTTAATTTTGCTCCTAAAACACTTAACTCTCCTTTTTCAAACTCAAACTTATCGTTAAAAGAAGTTTCTTTAATTAAAACCTCAATTTCTTTAGCTGCTAGTTCTTCAGGAGAAATCATATAATCAATTCCTACATCTGAAAAATTAATTTCTTTAGTCTTTAAATATTCTGTGTTTGATATTCTTGCAATGGTTTTTTTAACCCCTAAAGTTTTTCCAATTCCCGCAATGGTTAAATTGGTATTTTGAGACTCAGTTACCGCTACCAATAAATCAGCATCGCTAATCCCTACTTCTTTTAAAACAGCAATAGAAGCAGCATCTCCTTTTTTGGTAAAAACATCAATATGTGTATTTAAGTGATTTAATCTTTGTGTGTTTTGATCGATCACATAAATATCATGAGACTCCATTGATAGCAACTTTGCCAAATGATAGCCGATTTCCCCTGCACCAGCAATAATGATTTTCATAGTTTAATTTAGTTTGCTACAAATATATTATATTTAGTTAGCATCTGTTAATAAATGTAAAGCTATGAAAAACAGTACTAAATCTTTAACAATTAAGGAATGGAATGAGGAAGATAGACCTCGGGAAAAATTAATTTTAAAAGGAGTAAATTCTCTCTCTAATGCTGAATTAATTGCCATTTTAATTGGGTCTGGAAACAGAAATGAATCAGCTGTAGAGCTGTCCAAAAAAATACTAAATCACTTTAGCAACAATTTAAATCAACTAGCCAAAGCAGGCATTAACGAATTACAATCTTTTAACGGCATTGGTGAGGCAAAAGCGATTAGTATTGTTACGGCCTTAGAACTTGGAAAACGAAGACGTTTGGCCGAAGCTTTATCTATTCCTAAAATTACTTGTAGTAAAGATGCTTATGAGATTTTTCAACCTATTATTGGAGACATTCATCATGAAGAATTTTGGATTTTACACCTTAACAACAATAATAAAGTAATAGAAAAACAAATGATTAGCAAGGGTGGAATTACAGGAACTTTGGTAGATGTAAGAATTGTTTTTAAAAAGAGTTTAGAACTATTATCTACCGCTATGATTTTGGGGCACAACCACCCATCTGGCAAACTTGAACCTAGTGTGGCAGACAAACAATTGACTACTAAAATTAAAAATGCAGCCACAACCTTAGATATAAAAGTTCTGGATCATTTAATAGTCACTCAAAAAGCTTATTTTAGCTTTGCAGACGAGGGAATTCTATAATGTTATGGCAGACGAATTATTAATATATACACAAAAAACAACTCCAAGAGTAAGCTATATTTTTAAGCATATTTTTGTGCGTATTCTTAATATTCCTGTAAAATTTACATCTAAAATAGAGGAGTTTGTATCTCATGATAGTTTAAAAATGAGCTATGGGAAATCTCCTTTGGGAGGGGAGTTTTTTATTCAAAGTCATGGTTTATTGTTTGAACAAGGAATTAATGACATTGAAATCAATGTATCTCAATGGGACAGTACTCCTTGTTTTTTTAGCACCGGAAAAAAATCAAATATTCCTTTTGATATTTTTGCAGCAAGCTTTTATTTATTAAGTAGGTACGAAGAATATTTACCTGTTGTGTTAGACGAAACAGATTGTTTTCCTGCCGAAGAAAGCATTGCTTACAAGCATAATTTTTTAGACAAACCCATTATTGATGTTTGGGCTTACAAATTATTAAAAGCTTTAAAAGAGGAATATCCCGAATACGAACACGTATCTAACAAATATCAATATATTTCTACTTTTAGTGTCAATCAAACTTTTTTATATAAAGGAAAAGGAATTATCAGAAACATTGTAAGTGGTGTTTATGATTTATTTACTTTTAAATTATATGCTGTTTGGGTAAGAATTGCCACGTTGTTAACCATTAAAGATGATCCTTATGATACCTTTGATAAAATTATTTATTTACAAAAAAAGTATAATGTTAAAACCATTTTCTTTTTTCTTTTAAGTAATTATACCACTTACGACAACAACATTGCTTATACCAAAAGGAAGTATCATTTACTTATAAAATCTATTGCAGATCATGCTCGAGTAGGATTATTAAGTTCTTACTTTACCATGGAAGATGAAGATAGTTTGATTAAAGAAACTGGTCGATTAGAAAAAATCATCAATACCCCTACAAAGCTTTCTAGGCAGCATCACGGACGAAATAAATTGCCCGATACATATCATAAATTAATAGATTTAGATATTCAGGAAGATTACACCATGGGATACCCAAAACACATGGGGTTTAAAGCAAGCACTTGTACTCCTTTTTATTTTTATGATTTAGATTTTGAAATTCAGACTCCACTAAAAGTGTTTCCTTATGCTTTTAATGATACTGTTTTACGTTTTGAAATGCAACTAAGTCCTAAACAAGCTTTGATGAGAATTAATCATATCGCTAACCTAGTAAAGCAAGTAAACGGAACTTTAATCTCCATTTTTCATAACGACTGTTTGTCTAATTTTGACGAGTGGAAATATTGGGAAGATTTTTACGAAGATGTTTTAAAATGCGTGAAAGATTCATGATTCGTTACCTCCAAAGAAAAGATATTGATATAGATAAATATGATGCTTGTATTCAAAATGCTGTGAATTCAAGAATTTATGCATTAAGCTATTATTTAGATATTGTAGCAGACAACTGGGATGCGCTTATTTTAGACAACTACAAAGCAGTAATGCCATTACCATGGAGAAGTAAATACTTTATTAAATACATTTATCCTCCTTGCTGGACACAACAATTAGGTGTTTTTTCAATCCATAATTTTGACTCAACTCTAGTAGAACTTTTTATAAAAGCCATTCCAAAAAAGTTTTTAAAAACTACGATTCAACTCAACAATAATTGTAATTCTGAATTGTTTTCTACCAAAAATAATTTTGTTTTAGGATTGAATCAACCCTATGAAAACCTTTATAAAAACTACAGAAAAGACAGAAAGGACAGACTAAAAAAATTCCTAAAAGTTGGATATAAAATAGAAAAAAACGTATCTATTAATGATTTGATTACAGTCTTTAAAGAAAATTACAAAGAAGAACTAAACATCAACTTATCTGATTATTTAAAACTTGAAAAACTAGCTTTAGAAAAAAGACTAAGCCCTATTATTATTGGCGTTTACAACAAAGATCAAGAGCTGATTTCTGGCTCCTTATTTTTTAAAGATAAAAAACGAATTTACTATGTTTTTTCGGCCAACAATCAACAAGGAAATAAAGCACAAGGAAACACTGCTATTTTAGATTCTATTATACAATCTTATTCAAATACAGATTATATTTTAGATTTTGAAGGCTCCATGCATCCCGGAATTGCTTCTTTTTTTAAAAGTTTTGGGAGTGAGTTAGAAACATACTATTTATATGCTAAAAAGTTTTAATTAGTGCTTTTTATCTGCTAAGTAAAAACCAAACAAAGTTAGAGAAGAACCTAAATATCCTAAAAGCATCGCTGAAACCACTCCTAATATTCCATATTTTGGTGTTAAAAAATAAGCCGCTGAAATCATCAATACAAAACCAACCAAGGACTTTAAATTATTTATCTGATACTTTCCTCTACCAGAAAAATAATGTCCCCAAACATTAGAAACGGCAATCATTAAAACTCCAGGACACAAAATCCATATAATCTCTTGTATGTTAGAGAGGTCTTTTTTTATAATTAAACCTAAAAGATCTTTTGGCACTACTACTAGTAACAAAACAGCTCCTAAAGTCAAAACAAATGATAAACTTGCACTTTTATTTGTGATAATTCTTTGCTTTAATTTGTCTGTGGTGTTTAAAATTTTTGAATACTGATTTACAGTAATACTTCTAGAAATAATCCAAAGAGATTCTGTAACTGAAACCGCTACAGAAAACCATCCAAGTTCTACCGATCCTAACTGATAAAAAACTACATAAAAAAGTAACCTATAATTAAAGAACTGAATAAAAGAACTCAACTCAGTACCTATTCCATACTTAAAAATTTCTTTAGATTCTATTTCAATCTTTCGCACATCATGGTAAATAATTTTAAAAACAAATGTAGTAGAAACAATTAAACTCAACCCCAATGCAATGTAAAGAGCTATTAAAAACACTGTTAGCGATTCAGTTTTAAAAGCATAAAATCCAACCAAAAGCACCAATAATCTAAAAAAAGGATCTAAAACAAAAACAATATTGTATTCCTTTATTTTTTCTTTCCCTATTAGAATCATTTGATTCATCGTAATCAATCCTAACAACAATGATATTGGAAACAAATGTTTTTGTAAATACTCGTTGTGCAAAAAACCTAAAACAACTCCCATCACCAATGAAATAATCAAAACCCATAAAAGTCCTGTTCTTACTAATGGTTTTATGTTGGTTTTAGGAACATGGTATGAAACCGTACTATTTGCCAGCACACTCGTAACCATTGAAATCAGCATTATATCTGTTAAAAAAAGACTTATTTTACCTCTTCCATCAGCCCCTAAAACATTTAAAGTTAAAAAAACAATGGCCATATTCATTACAGCAACTCCTCCTCTAACCACTAAAGTTTGAAATATGTTTTTACTTATTTTCACACATTTATTTTTTTGATAAAATCAAACAATTTTCCCTCTATATGTTCCCATAAATAACCCTCTTCAATTTCTTTTACTGCATCTTTTGAAGTCTGCCTGTAAAAATCTGGTTGCTCTATAAACTTTTGAAGATAAACGCCTATCTCATCAATATCATCAAGAAATAGTAACTTACAAAAATCTGCTTGAACATATCCCTTTTTAATTGCTTTTAGATTACTATACACCACTGGAATTCCACAAGCATTGTAATGAAAAAGTTTAATAGGTAAACATCTTGTATTTTCAAAATCATTATCTCTTAAATCCAAAGCAACGTCAAAACCAGAGATTGCGTTACTAAAACTCTCAAAAGGCACCATATGATTGACCTCAACTTTTAACGCTGAAAATTTTTCTTTTAATGTTTTAAAAAACAACTCATCTTCTTTTGAACAAGCTTTACCAACAAGCACCAATACAACCCTTACTGTAGGATTTTTTATTCTTAAATAATCAGCTACTTCAAAAACCCTCTGCAATCCTTTTTCTTTGCTGAATTTACCTGAATAACCAACTTTAAAAACTCCTTTGGTTAGTGCCTTCCCTTTAAGTGTTACGTACTTTTTTTTCGTATAATATGAGATGATTACTTTAGGTTTTAAAGGAAAAAAAACATCATATAATCGTTTTTTATAATATTCCCCAACAATAAAACCATCCACAAAATACGATGCATATATATTGAAAACAAACAGTATGAATGCTCTTATGACTTTGCTTACAAAAGTCAGATTTATTAAGTTCTTTTTTGATGGATACCATTCTGTAACATCATAAATAATTTTACAAGAATGCTTACCCTTATACTTTTTTGCGGCTAAAATAGGCAAAGGCTCTGCACAAATAACAACCTCTGGTTTTAAAAAAACTAACTGCTGATAAAACCAATTGATTTTATCTTTTTTTGACAGATTAACTCCATCAACAACATATGCGTTTTCTATTTTATTTTTAGGAATTCCGAAAGATGAACAAACACTTACCTCACAACCTTTTTTCTCTAAAGTTTCTTTGATGTGATAATAAATCCGATCATCATTTGCATAATGACTAGAGGTTAAATAAGCAATTTTTATATTGGTTTCCATCACCTACTTTTTTTCATATTTATCCCCCCATCTATCCTTCATTATTTTTCTAAACTCATTTTCACGAGCATTCACTCCTGGATTGTATAACGATAGTGCTTTTAGCTCATCTGGCAAAAATTCTTGCTCTACAAAATTACCAGGATATGCATGTGCATATTTATATTCCTTTCCATAATTCATGTCTTTCATTAGTTTGGTAGGGGCATTTCTTAAATGCAAAGGAACCGGTAAATCTCCTGTTTGTTTAACTACTTGTATGGCTTTGTTGATAGCCTCATAACTGGCATTACTTTTAGCTGAATTCGCCAAATAAATAGCACATTGACTCAATAAAATCCTAGCTTCTGGATATCCAATAATCGTGACCGCCTGAAAAGTATTCGTAGCCATAATCAAAGCTGTTGGATTGGCATTTCCTATATCTTCTGAGGCTGAAATTAACATTCTACGAGCAATGAATTTTACATCTTCACCTCCTTCAACCATTCTTGCCAACCAATATACCGCTCCATTAGGATCAGATCCTCTGATGGATTTTATAAATGCCGAGACAATATCATAATGCTGTTCTCCTGTTTTGTCATATCGTACTACATTTCGTTGTACTTTTTCTAACACCAAATCATTGGTAATAACTACTCCTTCTTCTTCAGAAGCAACAATTAACTCAAAAACATTTAACAATTTTCTAGCATCACCACTAGAAACCTGTAACAAAGCATCAATTTCCTTTAATACTACCTTTTTTTTAGCAATAATTTCATCCTCTTGCATAGCACGTTTTAGCAATGCTTCCATATCACCTTTATCAAAAGGATTTAAAACATACACTTGACAACGGGACAGTAAAGCGGGAATTACTTCAAAACTTGGATTTTCGGTAGTAGCTCCAATCAACGTTACCCAACCTTTTTCTACCGCTGCCAATAATGAATCTTGTTGAGATTTACTAAATCTATGAATCTCATCAATAAACAAAATAGGATTTTTTGTAGTAAACAAACCTCCACTTTGCTTGGCTTTGTCAATCACCTCTCTCACTTCTTTTACTCCTGAGTTAATGGCACTCAATGTAAAAAAAGGTCTTTTAGAAGTTTCTGCAATAATATTAGCCAAAGTAGTTTTTCCTATCCCGGGAGGCCCCCATAAAATTAATGAAGGAATCATTCCCCTGTTGATATGATTGGTGAGCACTCCCGTTTTTCCCACAAGGTGTTGCTGACTGATATAATCTTCTAATGTTTTAGGACGAATACGTTCTGCTAAAGGTTGATTCATAAAGTAAATATACGAGTTGTAAAGTAAATGATGAATTGAATTACTTTGCTTATTTTTGATCTCATAAAAATACAGAAACATGGCAACACAAAAAATATCTTTAAACTGGAAAGAAGGCGTACATTTTGAATCTGAAGGACCTGGAGGAAACGTACTTATTGATGGATCTGAAGAAGTAGGCGGACAAGGAAAAGGATTACGTCCTAAAGCCTTAATGTTATCGGCTTTGGCAGGTTGTTCTGGAATTGACATTGCTTCTTTAGTAAAAAAAATGCGTATTGAAATAGATACTTTTGATATTGATGTAGAAGCTGAATTGACGGAAGAACATCCTAAATTTTACCATAAAGTTTGGGTAAACTTCAACTTTTATGGAGACAACCTGAATGAGAAAAAAATAGAAAAAGCAGTGACTTTATCTGTAGACACTTATTGTGGTGTGATGGAAATGTTTAGACAATTTGCTACTGTGGAAACTAAGATTAATTATTTTCCTAAGAAATAATACCTCTCTCCCGAAGCTTCGGGACTCTCAATGACCTAACTAGTGTTTATCAACTATTGGTATTCGAGCAAAATCGAGAATTTTCAATACAAAAAAAAGGGGAAGCTATTCAGCTTCCCTTTTTGTTATTTCAACAGGTTTGTATCAAACCATTTATTCATTAAATATTTTGCCAATTTTAGATATAAAATAGCTTCTAAAACTCCTAAAACATATCCACATAAAATATCTACAGGATAATGTTTACCCATGTATATTCTACTATAAGCAAACAACAATGGATAGATATAAAATAAAATAGTCCATTTAAATTTGTCTTTAAATAGCAAATACATAAAAGTGGTTACTGCCATGGAAGTGGTTGCATGTCCCGATACAAAACTAAAACTTTTTGAGCATTTTAAACTTCTAATTTGTTCCATCACTCCTACTTGCCAACACGGTCTTGGTCTTTCAAAAGAATGCTTGATGATATTTACCAAAACATCAGACAAACCAGCCATAATGCAAATAAACAAGAACATAAATAATCCTTGTTTCCATGTAAATTTTTTGATCAATAAAAAAAGCCAAAAAAGAAAAAGAGGAAGCCAATTTAACGGCTTGGTTATTTGTAACCAAAAAACATCATATGGTTCACTACCAAAATGATTTAGGTATATCAATAATTGTTCGTCAGCATGAATAATAGTCTCTATAAAACCCATTATTTCATTCGTTTTATAGGCCCTGTAAAGTCATCAATACTAGATTTTACATCATCAACCGCATCTTTTACATCTTTGGTTACATCTAAATCTAATCCATTTTTTGTAGCAGAAGTATTGATTTCTCTTTTGATATCATTCGTAGCATTTTTAACCTGATTAATTCCTTTAGCCAATCCTCTTGCTATTTCAGGAATTTTATCTGCACCAAAAAGCATTACTACAAGTAGTAAGATGATAAAAACTTCTGGACCTCCAATAAATAAAAACATATAGTTCAAATTTTATGTTACAAAGATAGTAGGAATAAATGACTTTTTATGGTTTTATGACCCCACAAAAAAAGGTCTCAAAATGAGACCTTTTTAAATAACTAACTTTGCAATTAGCTTAATTTTATTTGATTTTGTTCCATTAAAATATGGATATCTTCATCAATTACTTCTTTTTTAGTATCTGCATAATCTAAAAATTTAGGGTACACAGCATCTAATTCTAACTTGGTTAATTCGTAACCAACATTTTTAGCTCTATAAGCCAATGCTGCTCTACCACTACGTGCTGTTAACACAATAGCAGATTCTGTAACTCCTACATCAGCAGGATCCATAATTTCATAAGTTTCTCTATTCTTAATGACTCCATCTTGATGAATTCCAGATGAGTGAGCAAAAGCATTAGAACCTACCACAGCTTTGTTTGCTTGTACAAACATCCCCATGTGTTCTTGTACCATTTGAGAAGTACTATATAATAATTTTGTATTTACATTGGTATCTAAATCCAAGTATGGATGTTGCTTCATAATCATCACTACTTCTTCTAATGATGTATTTCCTGCTCTTTCTCCAATACCATTAATAGTACACTCTATTTGACGAGCTCCATTAATTGCACCTTCAATTGAATTTGCGGTAGCCAAACCTAAATCGTTATGACAATGACAAGATAATACTGCCTTTTCAATTCCCTTAACGTTCTCTTTTAAATATTTAATTTTAGCTCCGTATTCGTGTGGCAAACAATAACCAGTGGTATCTGGAATATTTAACACCGTTGCTCCTGCTTTAATAACAGCCTCGCAAACTCTTGCTAAATATTCATTATCAGTACGTCCTGCATCTTCTGCATAAAACTCAACATCTTCTACAAAAGTTTTAGCAAACTTAACTGCTGCAACTGCTCTTTCAATAATAGCATCTCTGTTAGAATTGAACTTGAATTTGATATGAGAATCAGAAGTACCAATTCCCGTATGAATTCTTGGTCTAACTGCATGCTTTAAAGCTTCTGCAGCAACTTTGATGTCATTTTCTACAGAACGAGTCAATCCACAGACTGTTGCGTTTTTTACCAATCTAGCAATCGCATCCACAGATTTAAAGTCACCTGGACTTGAAACTGGAAAACCTGCCTCAATGATATCTACCCCTAATAAATCTAAACGCTCTGCAATAATTAGTTTTTGCTCTGTATTTAGTTTACATCCTGGAACTTGCTCTCCATCTCTAAGAGTAGTATCAAAAATCTGTACGTGATCCTTAGCCATTTTAGTTATCTTTTTTACTTTAAGCAAACAAAAATAAGGTTCTAGTAAGGCGGGCAAAACCCTTATTAAATTATCTTTCCCTTAGCCAAAATACACAATAAACCACAAACCTCAACAATTACAAGGGAATACAAACAATAAGTTTACGACACCCAACGTTAAAAATCTGAATATTTTTGTATTTTTGATATAAATTTGGCAATCCTAAACATGAAAAAAGAAAAGAAAAAAGATCCTCTATTTTCACTAATTAAATCTTTAAGCAAATCTGAAAAAAGACAGTTTAAATTATATGCAGGTAGATTAGAAGGAAATACCCAATCTAATTTTATGGCATTATTTGTTCTAATGGACAAATTAAATGTTTATGATGAAAAATTAATTCTAGCAAGAACAGGGATTAAAAAACAACAGATTTCTAATACCAAAGCACATTTATACAGACAAATTTTAATTAGCTTAAGATTAAGTCCTATCCATCAAAATAGCATTACGCAAATTAGAGAGCAAATAGATTTTGCCACTATTTTATACACCAAAGGGCTGTATAAACAAAGTTTGCGTTTGTTAGACAAAACCAAATGTGTTGCTGTAGCTAAAGAACAATATAATTTAGCGTATGAAATTATTGAATTAGAAAAAGTAATCGAATCTCAATACATCACTCGTAGTATGAGTGACCGTGCGGATACTCTGGCTATTGAAGCAAAAAATATCAACCAAAAAAACATGGTTACTAGCAAACTATCCAACCTTGCTTTACAATTGTATAGTTGGTTTTTAAAACATGGATATGCCAGAAATGATGATGATACTCACACCGTAGAGAAATATTACAAAGACAGAATTCCTAAATATAATTTCTCTGAGTTAGGCTTTACTAGTAAAATGTATTTGTATCAAGCCAATTTATGGCAAGGATTTATTACACAAGATTTTTTATCGTGTTACCGAAATTCTCAGAAATTAGTACAGCTTTTTCATGATTTGCCAGACATGAAAAAATTGCATCCTGTATTTTATTTAAAAGCGGTGAATTATTTATTGGAATCTTTATTCTATTTACAAAAGAAAGATAAGTTTAAAGAAATTCTAGATGAACTAACCAAAGAGATCAACGAGGAAAAAATATTCTCATCCGAAAACACCCAAAACCTTTGTTTTTTATATTTATATCAACATAAAATCAACTCCTTTTATTTAACAGGTGATTTTAACAAAGGAACTGATTTTGTTAAAGATGTGTTGATTGAATTAAACAAAACAGATAAAAAAATTGATGCACACCATGTCATGTTATTTTATTACAAAATAGCCTGTATGTATTTTGGTGCAGGAGATTATGAGCATTGTATTTTCTATTTGAACAAAATTATTAAGAACAAAGATTTAAAAATGCGTGAAGATTTACTTTGCTACACACGTGTATTAAATTTGGTTGCTCATTACGAATCTGGAGATGATGAATACATTGAAGAATTAATTAAATCTACTTATAAGTTCTTGTTAAAAATGAACAACTTGTACGAGGTGCAAAGAAAGATGATTAAGTTCTTAAGAAACCTAAGCAACTTATATCCACATGAATTAAGAAAAGCTTTTAAAGAATTATATGAAGAACTAAAAGTTTATGAAGATCATCCTTATGAAAAACGTTCTTTCTTATACCTAGATATTCTATCATGGTTGGAATCTAACATCAAAGGAGTTCCCGTAGAAGATATTGTAAAACAAAAAATACTAAAAGCGAAACATTGAAATACATAGACGACTATTATTATTTAATTCAACTACAATATTTAGGGTTTAGGTTTCATGGTTGGCAAAAACAACCAGAAGTAAAAACGGTTCAAGAATATCTAGAAAAAACCTTGCGTTTTATTTTTAAGCATCAAAATTTTAAAACCCTTGGAGGAAGTAGAACAGATGCAATGGTTTCTGCCAATGATGCTTATTGTCACGTCATCACTAAAGAATTTTACGACACCAAATGGCTAACAAAAGAGCTCAATAAAAATTTACCTAGAGACATCAACATCATTAGCATAAAACAAGTAGATGCTTCTTTTGATATGATTGGAGCCATTAAAATTAAAGAATATCATTATTTATTCTCGCATGGCGAAAGAAATCATCCTTTTGCCGCTCATATGATGGTGGGAAAAACAAACACTTTAGATATTGATATCATGCAGCAAGGAGCAAAGTTGTTTGAAGGAAAGCACAATTTTAAAAAATACACCAAAAAAACTAGTAAAAAAACCATCTATGAACGAGAGGTTTTTAGTTCAGAGATTGTTAAGAATAATTTATACACTGCTAATTTTTTTCCCAAAGAAAGTTACATTTATAAAGTTATAGGACCTGGGTTTATGCATTATCAAATTAGAATGATGATGGGAAGTTTGTTTTTACTGGGAAGTGGAAAAATGGATTTAACAACACTAGAAAAAACATTAAGTGATTGGAATGATGATTTAATTCTTAAAGAAATTGCTCCAGCTAGCGGATTAATTTTACATCAGAACACCTTAAAATAAATTTAATTAGTAATAACACCATTTTACCCTCCGTAATAACACCTATTTTCACTAAACATCAGTAATTTAAGTAGTTTACTCATATTTCCTTTAGTACATTTGAGCCTTTATAGAACAAAAAAACGTACCCCCAAGGAACATCAAATGAGAATAACCAAACTTTACAAAGATTTTTTTAACAGTGAAAAAACAAGCGGACTTATATTAATTGTCTGCACCATTTTATCTTTAACTATTGCCAACTCAAACTCAGGAACAAATTATAATGATTTCTGGCAAATTCAATTTGCGGGTCACAGCATTGTACACTGGATTAACGATGGGTTAATGAGTATTTTCTTTTTACTAATAGGATTAGAATTAGAAAGAGAAATATACCACGGAGAACTTTCTAACATCAAAGATGCACTATTGCCTATTTTTGCTGCTTTAGGGGGAATTATCATTCCTGCTGGAATTTTTATGTATTTTAACATCGGTACAAATACACAATCTGGAGCAGGAATTCCAATGGCAACAGATATTGCCTTTGCTTTAGGGATATTATCTTTACTAGGAAATAAAGTACCTACCTCTTTAAAAATATTTTTAACTGCCTTGGCTGTGATTGATGATTTAGGAGCTATTTTAATCATCGCTACTTTTTACACCAAAACCATCTTTTGGATGAATTTACTCATCGCATTAGGAATTTTTGGAACACTCTTAATTTTAAACAAATTAAAAGTAAAAATTCTAACCATCTATTTAATTGGCGGAGTCGCAATGTGGTATTTTATGCTTAATTCTGGAGTACACGCAACTATTACAGGAGTTTTATTAGCTTTTGCCATTCCATATAGAGACGGAAGGGAGAATTCAGCATCTTACAGACTACAACACTTTTTACACAAGCCAGTAGCTTTTATTATACTTCCTATTTTTGCTTTGGCAAATACTGCCATTATATTAAGTGGAGATATCGGTGAAACTCTATCTCAAAACTACAGTATTGGTATCGCCTTAGGACTTATTATAGGTAAACCACTAGGAATTTTTCTTTTAACTTTTATTGCTGTATCCATAGGTTTCTGTAAACTTCCAGAAGATTTAAGCTGGAAATCAATTATAGGTGTTGGTTTTTTAGGAGGAATAGGATTTACTATGTCTATTTTTATCACTCTTCTTGCTTTTGATAATGATGACATTATTAACAAAGCCAAATTTGTGATTCTGTTATCATCTTTAATTGCTGGCTTAATTGGCTTTATCAGTTTAAAACTATTCTTAAGAAAAGAATATCTAGACACCGAATAACTCACAAACAATTAATTAACAGCTTGTTACTTTTTTAATCTTTTTAAAATTTAATATATTTCATAAAAATAAAACTTGTATATTTGCAGCCGATTACCAAAGAGGTAATCCGCATAATAATCATTTACAAAAATATTAGCATGTATTTATCAGCAGAAAAAAAAGCGGAAATTTTCGCTAAACACGGAAAGTCAGCAACTGACACAGGTTCTACAGAAGGACAAATTGCATTATTCACATACAGAATTGCACATTTAACCGATCACTTAAAAGCCAATAAGAAAGACTACAACACTCAACGTTCATTAGTAAAGTTGGTTGGTAAACGTAGAGCTTTATTAAATTACTTAACTAAGGTAGATATCTTACGTTACCGTGCAATTATCGCAGAATTAGGATTAAGAAAATAATTCAAGATATAAAAAGAGGCTTAATCGCCTCTTTTTTTTTACATTAGACACTTCGCTGAAATTCATTTCAGTGTTACATAAAATAAGAGGTCAGAACAGAGCTTCTGAGTCCATTGTTAACAAAAAACCCTACAACAACACAACATTTTTGTTACACAATAACCGTTGGAATTTCTTATTTAATCCAACATTTAAAACATTTTATTTATGATACCTAAGGTATTTAAAGAAGTTATCGAATTAGGAGACGGAAGAACCGTATCTATCGAAACTGGAAAATTAGCAAAACAAGCTCATGGTAGCGTTGTGGTGCAAATGGGTAAAGCTATGTTACTATGTACTGTAGTTTCTAACTACAAACAATCTGACGTAGACTTTTTACCACTAACAGTAGACTACAGAGAAAAGTTTGCTGCAGCAGGAAAATATCCTGGAGGTTTCTTTAAAAGAGAAGCTAGACCAAGTGATGACGAAGTATTAACCATGCGTTTAATTGACCGTGTATTACGTCCATTATTCCCTAAAGATTATCATGCAGAAACTCAGGTAATGATTCAATTAATGTCTCATGATCCAGAAGTAATGCCAGATGCTTTGGCTGGTTTAGGTGCATCTGCGGCTATTCAATTGTCTGACATCCCTTTTGAAACTCCAATTTCAGAAGCTCGTGTAGGTAGAATTAACGGAGAATTCGTAATCAACCCAACCAGAGCTCAATTAGCTGAATCTGACATCGATATGATGATTGGAGCTTCTGCTGATTCTGTAATGATGGTAGAAGGTGAAATGGATGAGATTTCTGAAGAAGAAATGGCTGATGCAATTAAATTTGCTCACGAAGCAATTAAATTACAATGTGCTGCTCAAGTAAAATTAGCAGAAGCTTTTGGAAAAAAAGAAACTCGTGAATACGCTCAAGCAGAAGAAAACGAAGAATTAGCAGCTCGTATTAAAGAATTAACGTACGATAAATGTTATGCTATTGCTTCTAAGGGAACTTCTAAAGTTGAAAGAACGGATGCTTTTGAACAAGTTAAAGAAGAAGTAAAAGCTACTTTTACCGAAGAAGAATTAGCCGAATACGGAGAATTAATTGGAAAATACTTTAACAAATCTCAAAAAGAAGCAGTTCGTGAATTAACATTGGCTGAAGGTTTACGTTTAGATGGTCGTAAGACAACTGAAATTAGACCTATCTGGGGAGAAGTAGATTACTTACCATCAACTCATGGTTCTTCTATTTTTACTCGTGGAGAAACTCAAGCCTTGGCTACAGTTACTTTAGGAACTTCTAGAGATGCAAATATTATAGACTCTCCAACTCACGAAGGAGAAGAAAAATTCTACTTACATTATAACTTCCCTCCATTTTGTACAGGTGAGGCTAGACCTTTAAGAGGTACTTCACGTAGAGAAGTTGGACACGGAAACTTGGCTCAAAGAGCTTTAAAAGGAATTATTCCTGCTGACTGCCCATACACTGTAAGAGTAGTTTCAGAAGTGTTAGAATCTAACGGTTCTTCTTCTATGGCTACTGTATGTGCTGGAACTATGGCCTTAATGGATGCTGGAGTTCAAATTACCAAGCCAGTTTCTGGTATTGCTATGGGATTAATTTCTGATGGTGATCGTTATGCTGTATTATCTGATATTTTAGGTGATGAAGATCATTTAGGAGACATGGATTTTAAAGTTACAGGTACTGCTGATGGTATTACTGCATGTCAGATGGATATCAAAGTTAAAGGATTGTCTTACGAAATTTTAGTGAATGCATTAAAACAAGCTCGTGAGGGACGTTTACATATCTTAGGAAAAATTACAGAAGTAATTGAAACTCCTAATGCAGATGTAAAAGCACATTCTCCTAAAATGATTACTAGAGTAATTCCTAACGATTACATTGGTGCTTTAATTGGACCTGGTGGTAAAAACATTCAAGAGTTACAAAAAACTACAGGATGTACTATTGTTATTAACGAAGACCCTAAGACTACAGAAGGAATTGTTGAAATTTTAGGAACCAACCAAGAAGGAATTGATGCTGTGTTAGCGAATATTGATTCTATGTTGTTTAAACCTGAAGTTGGTGGATCTTACGAGGTAAAAGTAATTAAAATGTTAGATTTTGGAGCGGTAGTAGAATATACGCAAGCACCAGGAAATGAAGTTTTATTACATGTAAGTGAATTGGCCTGGGAACGCACAGAAAACGTTACAGATGTTGTGAATATGGGAGATGTTTTTGAAGTTAAATACTTTGGAAAAGACCCTAAAACACGTAAAGAAAAAGTATCTAGAAAAGCTTTATTACCAAAACCAGAAGGTTTTAAAGAAAGAGCACCTAGAGAAAATAATGATCGTGGTGGACGTGATAACAGAGGTAGAGACAATCGTAGAGACGATAGAAAACCGAGAGAAGAGAAAAAACCTGAATAGTTTTTAAATTCTTTTTATATAAAACTAAAATCCCTTTCAATTCATTTTGAAAGGGATTTTTTTATATTTTAAATATTGTTCATAAAATTCTTTTATGTTTGACCTTAAATTTTAGAAAAGAAAAATGATTGAATATTATCAAAATAACAAATTAAAACATGAAGAGCTATTACAAAAAACTCAATATCAGTTAAACTGGCTAAGTGCTATTCGTTTTATTATTTTTTGTTCAACATTTGTTTCCATTTATTTGTTCTGGAACAACAAAAACACCATCATAGCATGCTCTATGCTTGGAATTATTCTGTTTGCATTTTTTTTAAATAAGTATCTCAATCTTACCCACAAAAAAAAGCTATTACAAAAGTTAATAAACATTAACTGTACTGAAATAGAAATCATAAAGGGCAACTATTTCCATTTAGATAATGGCGAAGAGTTTATAGATCCTACACATTTTTATAGTCATGATATTGATTTGTTTGGAAGCGATTCTTTTTTTCAATTCATCAACCGAACTGCAACTAAAAAAGGGAAATCTAATTTATCAAAATTATTAACAGATAATACTATTGACAGTATCAAACAAAAACAAGAAGCTATTGAAGAGCTGTCAGAAAAATCAGATTGGAGACAACTATTTTCTGCAACAGCAAGCATCATAGAAATAACCACTCCTGTTGATACCATATTAGAATGGATTGAAAAGCACAAAGCTTTATTCTCTAAAAAAACCATCCCAATTTCTAATGTTTTTTCCTTAATAACTTTGGTTCTTGTTATAGGCTCCTATTTTAATTTACTAGACATAAATTATTTATTTGCTTGGTTCTTTTTAGGAGTCATTGTTTCTGGACTTTATGTAAAAAAAGTAAATATCATTCATAAAAAAGCCACAGAAACTACTGCTACTTTTCATCAATATTATAAAATATTAGAGTTGATAGAAAAGGAACAGTTCCATTCTAATCTTCTAAAAAATGAGCAAAAAAAACTTCATCAAAAAAACCAAAAAGCCTCAGATATTTTTAAAGCTTTTGCCAAAATACTTGATGCTTTAGATCAACGTAACAATATTATTATTGCCCTTGTAAGAAATGGTTTGTTTTTGTCAGACATGAAACAAGCCAGCAAAATTGAAACTTGGATTAGCGAATACAAAAACATTACTAGAGAATGGTTTGATCTTATTTCTTTTTTTGATGCACAAAACAGTTTAGCCAATTTTAAATTCAATCATTCCGATTTTGTTTTTCCTGAAATCACAAACATAGAAACCGTTATTAAAGCTACTAATTTAGGACATCCATTAATTCATAAATCTAAAAGAATATCTAATGATTGTTCAATAGACTCACAATCTTTTTTCATCATCACTGGATCTAATATGGCTGGTAAAAGCACCTTTTTAAGAACAGTTGCCTTAAATATCATGATGGCTAATATAGGGTTGCCAATATGTGCTGATACAATGAAATACAAGCCTATTAAATTAATTACAAGTATGAGGACTGCTGATTCTTTAACAGACAACACCTCTTACTTTTTTGCAGAAATAAAACGATTAAAATTTGTGATAGATACTATTAAAAACGAACCTTATTTTATTCTTTTAGATGAAATTTTAAAAGGAACAAATAGTGTTGATAAAGCCAATGGTTCACATCAATTTATTGAAAAATTAATCGACTCAAAAGCAACAGGAATGATTGCGACACATGATATTAGTTTATGTAGTATTGCCAATACACATTCCGAAATTAAAAACTATTACTTTGACTCAGAAATTATTGATAATGAATTGGTCTTTGATTATCAATTAAAAAACGGAATCTGTAAAAACATGAATGCTTCTTTTCTACTCAAGAAAATGGAAATTATTTAAGAGCAGATTATTCTAACTAGTTAAAAAACAAACAACAACGCTCTTTTTATAATAAAAAGTTACTAAGAAATCAGTAAATTGTATTCATTAATCCAATAACACCATCCGCTATGATTGAAAAAAAATTTCTATTATTCCTGTTTTTTTAGGTTTAATGCTTTCCTGCACAGGTGCTACAGCACAAGAAAATAAAAACATAAAGTCTGTTGAAGAAATAATATCTAAATTAAACCCTCTTGATACTATAAATTTATTAGACTTATCTTATAAAAACATTATAGAATTACCCGATTTATCAAAGTTTAAAGTTAGAAAATTAGATATTTCTCATAACAATTTAGACACCTTAATTCTAAAGAATCTTCCAAAGTATTTGGTTAACTTAGATGTTTCACACAATAAATTAAAAAAAGAATATCTTTTTATTAGTCCAAAAAGTGGCTGTCTTGATTACATCAAACAAATCAATCTATCAAATAATGAAATTGAGGTCATCGGTTTTTCTTTTTTAAGATTTATTGAACGTATTAATGTTTCTAATAACAAATTACATACCATTGGTTTATCTGATGAAAAACTTAAGTATTTAGATATTTCAAATAATAAAAAATTAAGTAATATCGTAAATTTTTTTCCAACAGATATAGATACAATCATAAGAGATCATATAGCTAATGATGCTCCTCTTATAACAAACCCCAAACATCATAGATCTTTAAAAAACTATTTTAGAACATATCCAGCAGAATAAGATTTTAAAAAAATATATGAACATAAATAAAATAACTATAATGATTAAGTACCTATTTTTATTCCTGATAACATCCACCATATATTCTCAAGAAAATGATTATTTTACTGAACGTCTTAATCTTATGAATGGAGTTTTTAACATTCCCGAAGGTTATAAGGTTGAAGGTTCTAATATTGAATATACTTGGTGTTGGGACAATAAAGATGAGGGTGGTATTTTTAGAACTCTTTCCAATACAGATGAAAGCATTTTGATAGGTATTATTATTAATTATGTATCTGAAAAAGATTTAGAAGTTGCTCGTCGTTATAACCCAGAGTGGACAGCAGATACTAATTATATTAATCGATTTAAAAACTTGGCAGATACCATCAATTACCCAGTTAGATATTATGCAACCTCTTATGTAAAAGAAAAATTAAATGCAGACAAGGCTGTGGAATATAGTAGAGGATGTACCAGAAGTTATAAAGAAAAATACACCCATAATAAAATAGTGATGATAGGGAAAAAAGATGTTGGATATATTCAAATTGATTTTTTATATACAGATGCTGCTAAAAAAACTATTTATGATGAAATTGATAAAGTTCTTCCAATGTTGGTGAAATTTAAGGAGTAAATATTTTTATTCTAAAAAAATATATGAACCTAAATAAAATAACTACAATGATTAAGTACCTATTTTTATTCCTGATAACATCTACTATATATTCTCAGGAAAATGATTATTTTACTGAACCTCTTAACAAAATGAATGGTGTTTTTAACATTCCCGAAGGTTATAAAATTGAAGATTCTAATATTGAAGATACTTGGTGTTGGGATGGCAAAACTGATAGTGGTATTTTTAAAACTCTTTCTAAGAAGGATGAAAGTATTTTGATAGGAGTAATTATTAGTTGTCCAGATGAAAATACTATAAAAGTAGCAAGAAAGTACGTTCCAGATTGGACCGCTGACACCAATTATATTAATACTTTTAAAAATATGTCAGATACGATCAATTACCCAGTTCGATATTATGCAACCTCTTATGTAAAAGAAAAATTAAATGCAGACAAAGCCGTGGAATATAGCAGAGGATGTACCAGAAGTTATAAAGAAAAATACACACATAATAAAATAGTGATGATTGGTAAAAATGATGTTGGTTTTATTCAAGTAGATTTTTTATATACAGATGCTGCTAAAAAAACTATTTATGATGAAATTGATAGAGTACTTCCAATGTTGGTGAAATTTAAGGAGTAAACATTTTTTATTCTAAAAAAATATATGAACCTAAATAAAATAACTATGATGATTAAGTACCTATTTTTATTCCTGATAACATCTACCATATATTCTCAAGAAAATGATTTTTTTATTGAGAACCTTAATAAAATAAATGGTGTTTTTAACATTCCCGAAGGTTATAAGGTTGAAGATTCTAATATTGAATATACTTGGTGTTGGGATGGCAAAAATGAAAGTGGAATTTTAAAGACTATTTCTAATACGGATGAAAGTATTGTGATAGGTATTAGTGTTACTTATGCAGATGAAAATACGGTAAAAGTAGCAAGAAGTTATAACCCAGAATGGACAATAGACACCAGTTATATTAATACGTTTAAAAACATGCCAGATACCATCAATTACCCAGTTCGTTATTATGCAATTTCTTATGTACAAGAAAAATTAAATGCAGACAAGGCTGTGGAATTTAGTAGAGGATGTACCAGAAGTTATAAAGAAAAATACACCCATAATAAAATAGTGATGATTGGTAAAAATGATGTTGGTTTTTTTCAAGTAGATTTTTTATATACAGATACTGCTGAAAAAACTATTTATGATGAAATTGATAAAGTTCTTCCAATGTTGGTGAAATTTAAGGAGTAAATATTTTTATTCTAAAAAAATATATGAACCTAAATAAAATAACTACAATGATTAAGTACCT
>NZ_JAUMIT010000007.1 GCF_030519655.1 Wenyingzhuangia gilva | reverse complement strand
GTTATAGAGTGTTCTCCTTTAAGAATCAACCTTACACATTCTTGTTTAAAGTCTAATGTGTATTTTACTTTTCTAGACATAAAAATACCCCCAAATTGTGTCTAACTTTTTGGGGGCACTCTAAAATTGTAGGGGATTTTTGTTTACTATCCAAGTAGGTTATGTTTTATTTCATCAAAATATTATTAGACTTTAAAATATCTATAAATTTTTCTTCTTTTCCACTTTCTTTCATGGATTTGTAAATCATGTTCATAATGGTTTGAGCATCATTTTTATAAGGAGATTTTTCTTGATCATATATATTATAAGCTTTACATATATAATCTAATCCTTTCTCCGATTCTTTTAATTTAAGGGCATATATTAGTCCAATTCCATAATATATTTCAGGATTGTTATTGTCTATTTCAGCTAGTGATTCAAAGGCCTTAATAGCTTTATGGTATTCTTCTTTGTATTGATAGGCAATGGCAATATTTTGTAAAGGCATCACTCCATTTGGATCTAATGTCAAAGATTTTTCATAACACTCAATGGCTTTGTCATAGTCATTTAATTTTCGATAACTCAAACCTAAGTTGTCCCAAGCAAAAGCAAAAACAGAATCAATTTTAATCGCTTTTTTGAAGTATTTAATGGCTTTTTTGTGATTTCCATTGTTACTCTTATCAATTCCTTTATAATACAACTTCAGTGCTTTTTCATCGGTAGAAAGAGAGTTTTTATTTACAAAATCTCTACTGCCAATTTTTTCCTTCAGTGTGATACAATTTTTAAAAAGATAGTTTTCTAATTTGCTGTATGATGCTTTGTAATCATCTGAGTTTGTATTGGTATTAAGAATGATGTCTTGACTTGTTGTCGTTAAATCAATGTTGGCTAATTTACTACCTATCTGATAAGCTCCCACCTGTTTGTTAATACAATCTTCTACTTCTTTATTAATTAAAAAAGGAGATTTGTTTGTTGTACTAATAGAGTCTATACACATACAGGAATTTTCTGATAGCTCTTGTAATAATTTGTCTTTGTTTATTTGAGATACTCCACTAAAATAAGTGATGCTTAGTATTGCAATTAGTGTTTTCTTTTTCATAGATTTTGATGTTTACAAAAGGCGTTTTATATTATTTATAGGCTAGTTACTCTATTTTTTCTAAAACAACATATTGATTAAATTTATTAACAATTGTGTTTAAATAAGTCTTTATTCTATCATATTCACTAGCAACATAAATAGATTTTTTAAACTTGTAATTTCCTATTACAAAAATGGTCTCTCCATTATTGGCATAGTTTAGATTAATATTAATCAAGTCATTGTCTATACTATAATTTTCAGGTAGACTATTCGTTTTGTATTTTTTTGGAATTTTAATGGTGGCACTAAATTGTTTTTCTTTGATGTATTCAAAATCAACAGGATAACTTCGTTCTTTTAGAGTAAGATTGTTTTTGTCTAAAGGGAAGTTTAAAAAGGGTTTGATAATTAATTTATTAATTAATTGTTCTGTTTGATAAGTTCCCTTTAGATTTATAGCATAAGGATGCATTTCTTTATCAAAAGCACGAGTTTTTACAATATTAATTTCACCAATTTTTGCATCATAGTAGTTTTTTATTTTAAGAGTATCGTTTTCAAAAAAATCTCTATTTTGATAAGCCTCATAATTTGTACTCTGTATAGCTACTAACGCTTTTGTATTTAATGTTAAAGAGTCAATATTATGCTGAATGTTAATTTTTTCTAAGGATTCTAATTGACTATTTAGGCTTACCCATTTTATATCTTCTTCTTCATCTACAATAAGTCCTTTTTCATTTAAACACTTAACGGGTAACATATTATAAGGTAAATGATCTTTAGTAGCGTCCGTTAAAAAAGCTGGACTAGTATTAACAAAAGCAATGACATAATTGGTTACATGATCAAAAGGGTAATCTATAGGGATTTTACCATGACTACGAGTACTTAAAATAATAGGTTTGGCTTCAATACCAGCTTCATTTAACATGGCTATTAAAAAAAGATTGATTTCAGCTACATTACCTTCATGTTTATTAACAAACTCTTTTACTGTTTGATGAGCATATTTACCATGGGAACCATTCCAACTAAAATGAAGTTTTACATATTCAATAATTTTTTGAGCTTTTAAAGTGTTGTTCAAACCACCTAATTGCAAATCTTCTTCTATAATTTTTTTAGCATAGCGAGAAGCACTTTTGATGTATTTACCAAAATTTTTGTGTTTCATCAAAGCTTCGTTTAATGCTGTCCATGTTGACATAATGTCTTTTGTGCCTCCTGTAGGATATTTAACTTTAGACATTTGAAAATCCATTTTCATGATATAATCGTTTACAGAGGTAATGTAAGATTCGTCTTTAAAAGCAGGGATGTCTTTTAATACATATGTATGAACATAGTCTTTAAATTTAATCCCTCTATAACTTCTATCCGAACCTGCTATTTCTGAAAGTTGATAATCAAATTTTTTAATTCCTTGGGCAATAAATACATAATCATAAAAAGGAATCATGCGGGCTTCATATTCGCTATAAATAGTAGGGATTTTATCTTGAAATGTCCAATCAGGAATGTTAAAAAAGAAAGGGGTTTCTAACTCATAGGTAAATTCAAAAACAGAACCGTCTTGAACATCTGGAAACACAAACTTTTTTTGATGCCATCGTTCATTAATTTGTTCGTCATAAATGTTTGAGTGGTCAAGTTTGGTTTCTATTAAATTATTGTTTTCTAAGGTAAAGGTAACGGCTTTTATATTTTTAACGATCTCTGTTTTTCCATAACCATCTACATAATATGGAATAGTGATTTCTGCAAATTCTGAAGCGGTTTTATCAAATATTTTAATTCTTTTATGTCTAGTGAATTTTATGATATAACCTCTATCTGTATCCATAAAACTTGTTTTTCCAATATCAAATAAGACTACGGCCTTAGCAGTTGTATCTTTTTCGTAACTAGACATTTTTATTTCTTCTCTTGAGAATTCACCAAATTTTACGTCTAACTTTTGAGAATGAACCAGCGAAGTAATAAATAAACTTAGAATTAAGGAGGAAATTTGTTTATGTTTCATTTTAAATGTTTTCTTTTTCTTTTTTAACGTAGTTGTATATGGCTATTTAAGAGTGTTTGAATACCTAAACAGACCAAGCAATTGTTTTTTTGTAAACATAATGATAATTTGTAAAAAAGGAAAAGGAGGTTTAAGAAATAACTCCTTCAATAAAATCGCCTACGTAATAAGAAACTAAAGCAGCTAAAATTCCTAGTAAAAGTGTTTCAGCAACTCCTTTCCAAATAGCAATATGGTTGATATAAGACTTTAAAGATCCTACTATTATAAATCCAATTCCGGTACTAATCGAAGAGTATATAAACACATTGGCTTCTATTGGAGAAACATCATCAATAACATAGGCCAAAAGCGGAAAAATCCCGATGAGCAAAAAAGAAGCATAGGTTACCATAGATTTTCCTAAAGGATCAAAATTCTTCTCTATTTCATCAATATCTTCTTTTCTATGTGCATATTTTAATCCATTGTCTTTTTCTGTTTTGGCAGATAAATATGCTCCAACAGACATGGCGAAGCCATCGGCAAGTAAGTTCGCAAAACCTAAAATAATGATAACAGAACTATCTAAATTGGCACCTACGGAACCCGCTACCACCGCAAAAGTTGTGACACACCCATCAATACCACCATAAACAAACTCTCCAAGGTATTTTTCAATTTTTTGGTATAAATGAGACGTAGATGATATCATAATAGTAAGATTGTTAACTTACTTAAAGTTATGACTTTGAGTGTTTAGAAACGATAAAAATTGTGTAGTGCAATGATTTAATAAGTATCTTGAAGTCTTTGAGAAATCATTTGGATAATTCGTCTACTGTATTCAGAAGCATTGTTTAAATACAGTGTAAATTCCTCATCAGTAAACATTCCTATAACCATGCCAACGTACTGATTTCTTAAATGTTGATTTCTTGTTACTGCTGTTTTTAAAAACTCATTTTTTTGATAAACCTCTAGAGATTTTAAATTAAAATCAGCGTGTTGTAAATAGTTGTCAAACAAAGCAATGATCAAGTTGTATTGCATTTTAATTATGGGACGTAAGACTGCATTCTGAAATTGTTCTTCTGCAGACATGGTTTCGTTAACCTTTGCTGATGGAATATTTGGTCTTATTGATGTTTTACTTTCCATTATTTTAATTTTTCTTTTAAAAAGGCTCCTGTATAAGATTCTTTGTTTTGCACCAAAGCTTCAGGTGTTCCCATAAATAATACATTTCCTCCTTTTTTACCACCTTCTTTTCCTATGTCGATGATATAATCGGCACATTTAATAAAATCGATGTTGTGTTCAATTACAATTAAAGAATGTCCGTTGTCTATCAGCGCATTCATAGATTTTAACAACTTTTTAATATCGTGAAAATGCAATCCTGTGGTAGGTTCATCAAAAATAAATAAGGTTGGTTCTTGACGACTTCCTTTCACTAAGAAAGAAGCTAATTTAATACGTTGCGCTTCACCTCCAGAAAGGGTAGAAGAGGACTGTCCTAAAGCGACATAACCCAAACCAACATCTTGTAAAGGTTGTAGCTTTTTACTGATTTTACTTTGTTTGGTTTTTCCAAAAAAGTCAACTGCCTCATCAATAGATAAGTTTAAAATATCATCAATGTTTTTATCGTTGAATTTGACCTCTAAAACCTCTTTTTGGAAACGTTTACCGTTACAAGTTTCACAGGGCAAATGTACATCGGCCATGAATTGCATTTCTATAGTTACCTCACCTTCTCCTTTACAAGTTTCACATCGACCTCCATCTACGTTGAAAGAAAAATGTTTGGGTTGATAGTTTCTCATTTTGGCCAAGTTTTCGCTGGCAAATAAAGAACGAATATCATCATATGCTTTGATGTAGGTCACTGGATTAGAACGAGAAGATTTTCCAATAGGGTTTTGATCAATAAATTCTACGTTTTTAATCGCATCTAAATCTCCTTTAACTTGAGATACTTCACCAATTTTATTTCCTTGTCCAAAAATGTGTTTCTGTAAAGTAGGATATACAATATCTTTTACCAAAGTACTTTTTCCACTTCCTGAAACTCCGGTAATGACAGACAAACAATTTAAAGGAATACTAACATTAATATTTTTTAAATTATTTTCTCTAGCTCCAATAATTTCAATTTTGTTTTTGGTAGTTCTTCTCTTTTTGGGAACTTCAATTTTGTCAGTACCATTTAAATAATTTGCAGTGTGCGTGTTGGATTTTAAGATTTCATCGTAAGTTCCTTCTGCAACCAATTCTCCACCAAACACTCCTGCATCAGGACCAATATCAATAATATAATCGGCCTGTTTCATAATATCTTCATCGTGTTCTACCACAATAACTGTGTTTCCTAAATCGCGCAATTGTTTTAAAACTTCAATGAGTTTTAAACTGTCTTTTGGGTGCAAACCAATACTAGGTTCGTCTAAAATATACATAGAACCAACCAAACTACTTCCTAAAGAAGTGGCCAAGTTAATTCGCTGACTTTCCCCACCAGACAAAGTGTTAGAAGCTCTGTTTAAGGTTAAATAACCCAAACCAACATTGTCTAAAAATTGTAGCCTGTTGTTTATTTCTGTGAGTAATCTTTTCCCAATGACGGCATCGTATTTATCAAGATTTAATTCTTTCATAAAAACCGTTAATTCATCAATAGGAAGATTAATGAGTTCGTTGATGTTTTTTCCACCTACAAAAACATTCTTGGTTTCTGGTCTTAATCTCGTTCCTTTACAAGTAGTACATTTTGTTTTTCCACGATAACGAGATAACATGACACGGAACTGAATTTTATAACTTTTGGCTTCTAAATATTTAAAAAAGTCATGTATACCTTCAAAGGATTTGGTTCCATTCCAAACCAATTCTTTTTGTGCATCGGTCAATTCAAACCAAGGTTTGTGGACAGGAATGTCATATTCATAAGCATGATTGATTAATTGATTTTTCATATCAGCACCGCTTTCACCTTTCCAAGGAGCAATACAATCTTCGTAAATAGATAATGAAGTATTTGGTATGACTAATTCTTCATCTACACCAATAACATTTCCGTAACCTTCACAAGTAGGGCAAGCCCCATAAGGATTGTTAAAACTAAAAAAATGAGTGTTGGGTTCGTAAAAAGTCATGCCATCCAACTCAAATTTATTGCTAAATTCTCGTGTATATTGATCGTCTAAATTTTCTAAAACACAGAGTCCTTTTCCTTCGTAAAATGCAGTTTGAATAGAGTCTGCCAATCTATTGTAGTAATCTTCATCATCTTTAACTACAATTCTATCAATCACTAAATTCAATACTGTTTTGGCGGTAATATCTTTAGGATTTACCTCTTCAATTCTATAGGTTTCTTCATCAACTTTAATCCTGGCATATCCTTGCTGCACCAAAATTTGTAATGCTTTTTCAGGATTTCTATCTCCTAATTCATAAGGAGCCAACAATAATAATTTGGTACGTTCTTTTAACTTCTTTAAATGATTGATGACATCAGAAACCGTTTCTTTTTTTACTTCGTTTCCAGAAATAGGGGAGATGGTTTTACCAATTCGGGCATATAATAATTTTAAGTAATCATAAATCTCCGTGGTGGTTCCTACTGTTGATCGTGGGTTAGAAGAATTTACTTTCTGTTCAATTGCAATAGCTGGAGCAATTCCTTTGATATAATCTACTTTAGGTTTGTTTAGTTTCCCTAAAAACTGACGAGCATAAGAAGATAAACTTTCTACATATCTACGTTGTCCTTCAGCATACAAAGTATCAAAAGCCAAACTAGATTTTCCAGATCCAGACAATCCTGTAATCACCACCAATTTGTTTCTTGGAATGGCAACATCAATATTTTTTAAATTGTGCAATCCTGCCCCTTTGATAATGATAAATTCTTTAGGAGATAAATTTTCAAGTACTTTACTCATGAATAATGCTTGTGTTGAGAATGTAAAAATAATTGTTTTGTAACAATTATAAGGTAAACCATTATTTATATCATGTTAATTAGAATAATTAAATTTTGGTATGTTTATTGTATATTTACAATTCGTAATAACTTTAAAAAACGTCGCCTATACATTAAAATTACTCGAACTAAAAAGTAATTATAAATGGAATTAAATTCTAAGCAGTCAGATGCAACATTGGTCTCTTTATATATTAAAGGTGATGAAAAATGTTTGTCTGAGTTGATAGCGCGACACCAAGAAAAGATTTTCGGTTATATATATTCTAAAACTTTTGATAGAGACTTGTCTGATGATCTTTTTCAAGACACATTTATCAAAATTATTCACACCTTAAAAAGAGGGAAATACAACGAGGAAGGAAAATTTTTACCTTGGGCTTTGCGTATTGCACATAACTTAACCATGGATTTTTACCGTGATAAAAAACGTAAAAAGACAAAATACGCCACAGAAAATTATGATGTTTTAGATTTTATAGAAGCAGAAGATTTGAATGCTGAAGATAAAATTGAACTGGAACAAACCCTTAAAAATGTATCAGAATTGGTTGATTTTTTACCTGAAGATCAACAAGAAGTATTGAGAATGAGGATTTTTATGGATTTAAGTTTTAAAGAAATAGCAGAACACACCAATGTAAGTATTAATACGGCTTTGGGTAGAATGCGCTACGCTTTGATTAATTTAAGAAAAATATTAAATGAAAACCAAGTGATAAAATCTAACTAGTATAATAAAATCTTATATCTAACGTTACTAAATTATCAAACAATAGATATATGATAAAAAACTACTCTGATTCGTCATTTGACAAAAAAATGAATACCCTTAATTTACAACCCAAAAAAGAAACTGTTTCTTTTATTCTTAACTTTTCAAAATCCCTAAGCATTGTTAAGGGAACAGTGATTAAAGAAATAAGGTTTGACAAAAATTAATGTCAAACCTTATTTATTTTTTCTTTTTATAATATTCCTCAATCACCGATTTTCTACCAATGGTTTTGGTAATAACATCTTTGTCTAAATCCCAACCTCGTGCTGGTGAATATTCACGTCCATAGTAAATAATTTGCAAATGTAATTTATTCCAAGTGTGTTCTGGAAACAACCGTTTGGCATCTTTTTCAGTTTGTTCCACATTTTTTCCATTGGTCAATCCCCAACGATACATCAATCTGTGTATGTGTGTATCTACCGCAAAAGCAGGAATGTTAAAAGCTTGACTCATCACTACACTTGCCGTTTTATGTCCCACAGCAGGTAATGCTTCTAAATCTTTAAAATTGGCAGGAACTTCTCCATTGTGTTTATCAATTAAAATATGTGACAAGCCGTGAATTCCTTTTGATTTCATAGGTGATAATCCCACAGGTTTGATAATTTCTCTAATTTCATCTACCGATAATTTTATCATGTCATAAGGATTGTCTGCTTTAGCAAACAATAAAGGAGTAATGGTGTTTACACGAGCATCTGTACTTTGAGCGGACATCAACACAGCAATTAATAAAGTATAAGGATCTTTATGGTCTAATGGAATTGGGGTTTCTGGGTAAAGTTCTTCTAAAGTATCTAGTACAAATTGTACTTTTTCTTGTTTTAACATAGGAATAAGTTTCAGTTCAAAAGTAATTATTTATAAAGAAAAACGACAGAAGTTTGAGATTTCTTTAAATGAAATATTCAAGAAAAAATAGAGATCATAATCTGTAAATAATAATGTTCTAAATACTATTTTTACCTCATGAAAAAATTCATTCCAGCTTATTTACTAACCTTTGTAAACGTATTAGGATTTAGCCTGTTAATGCCTATTTTACCTTTTGTGGTCAATAGTTATGGGGCTCCTAAGTGGGTGTTTGGTTTGTTAATTACTTTATATAGTGCTTTTCAGTTTATTGGAGCTCCATGGTTGGGGTCTATGTCTGATGCCAAAGGGAGAAAACCGTTATTACTAATTAGTCAATCCGGAACTTTATTAAGTTGGATTATTTTTGTCATCGCCATTGCTTTGCCAGAATATCCCATTTTTGGCTTTGCCCTTCCTTTATGGGTGATTGCATTGTCCAGAATTTTAGATGGAATTACAGGAGGAAATACTTCGGTAACCAATGCTTATGTAAGTGATTTAACCACCACCAAAGAGAAAGAATATATTTTTGGTTATTTGGGTGGTATTGCTGGAATTGGAATGATTATCGGTCCAGGTTTAGGAGGGATTACCGCATCAACTTCTATAGGATATTTAGGAACTTTATTTACCTCAATTTTTATTTCTGTAGTAACTTTAATCACCATTTTTAAATGGCTAAAAGAAACACATCCTGTAGAAAAAAGAGTTGCCAAAAAGAAAACAAATATTTGGGAAATATTAATTATTCCCCTAAGGATTAAAAGAGTAGATCCATCACCTCTTATTAAAGTACTGTTTACTATGAAGTTTTTCTTCTCTGCTATGATGGGCTTCTACATAGGGACCATGGCTTTATTTTTAATTGATTTGTTTGATTTTGATGTTAAAGAATTAGGTTTGTTCATGTTTGTTATTGGGCTCTTTTTGTCTTTAAACCAAGCATTTGTATCTAAGTTTTTTATTAGTAAACTAGGAGCTTTTAAAACCTTAATTCTAGGACTTATTTGTTGTGTATTAGGATTAATTGCGATTACATTAACAAAAAACTTGTGGTTGTTTATTCTATTTTATTATGTCTTAAATTTAGGATTATCACTTTGTTTTCCTGTGTTTAATTCATTAATATCTGTAAATGCCAATCCAAAAAAGCAAGGAGAAATTATGGGAATTAGTGAGGCGATTAACTCTTTTTCTATGGCTTGTTTTCCTGTTATTTCAGCTATTATATACTCAACTATCGGAAATCATTTATACCGTTATATGATTTTATTACCCATGGCTGCTTTGGTTTTTGCTTTTATAGGAATTAGAAAATATGGGAAAAGTACTTTTCAACCTTAAGATTTAGTAATTGTCTAAATAACAACTTTCTTGAGTTCTGTTTAGTCATCCTAACTGCTTTCTTTATATTTGTTCTTCGATTAAAAAAATCAACGTATTATGGAGATGTTAAAAGTAGGAGATAAGGCTCCCCATTTTGAGGCAATAGATCAACATGAAAAAACAATCAAACTAAGTGATTTTGCTGGAAAAAAATTAGTAGTTTTTTTCTATCCAAAAGCGAGTACACCAGGTTGTACAGTTGAGGCTTGTAATTTAAGAGACAATTATCAAACTTTTTTAGCTCAGAATTATGAGGTCGTTGGAGTAAGTGCAGATTCTGTAAAAAGACAAGCAAATTTTGCCAACAAACAAGAATTACCCTTTTCTTTATTAGCAGATGAAGACAAAAAAGTGATTGAAGCTTTTGGTGTTTGGGGACCTAAAAAGTTTATGGGAAAAGAATATGATGGTATTCACAGAACTACCTTTATTATTGATGAAAATGGTATTATAGAAGAAGTGATAGCCAAAGTAAAAACCAAAGAGCACACAGCTCAAATTTTAAAATAAATATATGGATCAAGTGATTCTTGTCAATGAACAAGACGAACCAATAGGAACCATGGAGAAAATAGAAGCGCATGAAAAAGCCTTATTACATAGAGCTTTTTCAGTTTTTGTTTTTAATGATGCGGGTGAATTAATGTTACAACAACGTGCTAAAGATAAGTATCATTCTCCATTGTTATGGACCAATACTTGTTGTAGTCATCAAAAAGTAGGAGAAACCAATATAGAAGCGGGAAAACGTAGGTTGCAAGAAGAAATGGGCTTTACTACCGATTTAAAAGATGTTTGTTCCTTTATATACAAAGCACCTTTTGATAATGGATTAACCGAACATGAATTTGATCATGTATTGACTGGGGTTTATAATGAGGAACCTAATTTAAATCCTGAGGAAGCAGAAGCCTATAAATGGATGAAGTTAGAAGATGTAAAAGCAGATATGCAAAAAAATCCCGAAATTTACACGGCTTGGTTTATTATTATTTTTGATAAATTTTATGAGTTTATAAGTCAATAATGGAAAGGGTTAAGAAAAAATTATTTATCGGAATTATCTTTGCCATTTCAGCAAGTTTGGTAAGTGTTTTGATTCAATATCATGAGAATTTATGGGAGTTGATTCAATACAATTCAGAAACTATTGGATTTAATTTTTTATTGTACTTTTTAGTAGGTTATGTATTAATAGGAAACCTATTTGCTAATAAAAAAGCTAATTAATTATGGAAATTACGGTACATAGAGTTGCTTATTTTAATGCAGCGCATCGTTTGTTTAGACCCGATTGGGACGATGCTAAAAACTTTGAGGTTTTTGGTAAATGTAGCAATCCCAATTATCATGGGCATAATTATGAGTTGGTCGTATCTGTTACCGGTGCCATAGATCCAGAAACAGGTTTTGTGATGGATTTAAAAATACTAAAAAGGTTAATCAGAACAGAAGTTGAAGATGTTTTAGATCACAAAAATTTAAACTTAGAAATTCCTGAATTTAAAACAACCAATCCAACGGCAGAGAATATCTCTATTTATATATGGAATCAATTAAGAACCTATATTCCATCACACTTAAAATTGGCGATCACTTTATACGAAACGCCTAGAAATTACGTAACTTATTCAGGAAAATAATCCATTGTTATGAAAGTAATTGCTATGATTCCTGCTCGTTTGCAAGCGACCAGATTCCCTAAAAAATTATTAAGAGATTTATGTGGTAAAACCGTTATTACTCGTACTTATGAAGCAACGGTAGGAACAGGACTTTTTGATGATGTTTATGTGGTAACAGACAGTGAGGAGATAAAATCCGAAATTGAAAAAAATGGAGGAAAAGTCATCATGAGTATTAAAGAACACGAATGTGGTTCTGATAGAATTTCCGAAGCTGCTGAAATGGTTTCTGGAGATATTATTATCAATGTTCAGGGAGATGAACCTTTTACTAGAATAGAACCTTTGCAAGATTTAATAGAGGTTTTTAAAAACGATGCCAAAGAAGAAATTGCTGTGGCCTCTTTGGTACACACCATGGAAGATTGGCACGAAATTGTAAACCCAAACAACGTAAAAGTAGTACTAGATAATAACAATTGTGTGATGTATTTTTCTAGAGCTCCAATTCCACATCCTAGAGACAAAGAAGTAGATGTAAAGTATTACAAACACATAGGAATATATGCCTTTAGAAGACAAGCATTGTTAGATTTTCCTAAAATGAAAATGTGTCAGAATGAAGCGACAGAAAAATTAGAAGGAATTCGTTTTTTGGAACATGGTATGAAAATAAAAATGGTAGAAACGCCTTTTAAAGTTGTTGGGATTGATACTCCTGAAGATTTACAAAAAGCAATTCATATTTTACAACATGGCTAAATACAAAGTCATCGCTTTTGATGCCGATGATACACTTTGGGTAAACGAACCTTATTTTAGGGAAGCAGAAGATCAGTTTGCCAAGCTGTTGTCTATTTACGAAACGGAAAATAAAATTCAGCAAGAACTCTATAAAGTTATTACAGGGAACATTCCTTTATATGGTTATGGAGTAAAAAGCTGCATTTTATCTATGATTCAATGTGCTACAGAGCTATCCAATAATCAACTTCCTGCAAGAATTACCCAACAAATTTTAAACATTGGTAAGGAAATGCTTTCTAAACCTATTGAGTTGCTACCAGGCATTGAAGAGGTTTTAAAATTATTGTCAAAAAAATATACATTAATCGTTTTGACCAAAGGAGATTTGTTAGATCAAGAAAAAAAACTAGAAAGATCAGGTTTGTTAAATTACTTTCATCATGTAGAGGTGATGAGTGAAAAAAATCCAGAAGGATATCAACGAATTTTAAAACATTTAGATATTGCTCCTAAAGACTTTTTGATGATTGGAAATTCTTTAAAATCAGATGTTCTACCGGTACTTAATATTGGAGCAGAGGCAATACATATTCCTTTTCATAGCATTTGGCAGTTCGAAACAGTAGACCAAAAAATACTCGATACTCAACAATATAAAACACTAAGTTCCGTTAAAAAAATATTAAACATTTTATAGATATACTTGTTATTGTTTGCTCAGTATTAACACTGAATTTTCAAATTTTAGTAGAAATAAACAAATGTTTAAGTTATATTTGTTTCGCTATAAAAATTGATAAAAATGCCAAGAGAAATGTACACCTATACCCTAAACATACTTGAAAAAGTAAGTTTTGATGTAGATTTGTTTATTAATGAATTTAATAAGGCAACCAAAAGATTATTACCCCACGAAATAAACGAATTAAATCTTTGGTTAACTAACTATATATTTATGAACCCTCATCTAGAACCTGCTGCAATGGTATTAAAAATCTAAGATATCTATTAGAATCTTAGGTTTTAATTAGAATGCTTTTCTATATTTGCAGCCGAAATGTTTCAGAAATTTATCCTCATATTATTACTGACAACTTTGTCTTTACGTCCCGCATATTTTGTTGGGAACGTGGTGTATTATGAAACTCATTTAAGTGAAATTATAGAGAAGTATTGTGTTAACAAAGATAAGCCAGAGTTACAGTGTAATGGGCAATGTCATTTAGCAAAAGAACTAAGTGTAGCAGATGCTTCTAAAGATGGAAAAGCAATTGTGGAGGTAAGTGCTGCTTTTTTTCCGGTTTACTTTCAAGAAATAGAACAAACCAATTTGTCTTTTTTTTCCATTATGAAAAAGACTCCTTATTTGGATTATGACTTTACTTATGCTTACATGTTAAGTCATAGAATTAACAAACCCCCTATGGTATCATTTTAAATAATTTGTTGGCAAACCTATGCCTTTTTGTGACTTCGATTTCATCATTTCGAAAGTCATCATATCTATTTATTTAAAATTTATTATACCATAAAAATGAAAACCTTAAAATCTTATATATTAGGAGCCATTGCTGCTGCTTTATTAATTTCTTGTACAAAAAATAACGAATCTATTGAAGAAGGTACTCATGTATCAGCAGTCATAAAATTTTATCATTCTTACGCTATTGGAGATGAAATTACTTTAACAGATTCTAATAATGAATCGCAAACTTTAACACTTAATAAGTTTAAATTCATTATTTCTGATGTAATGTTAAGAACTACCGATAATGAACAAGTTCATTTACCTAATAACATTGCTGCTAATTTAATTGATTTGGCCAATGCTGACGAAACCAATAAAGTAAGAGTGTATTTAACAGAAGTTCCATTTGGAAGCTACAAAAGTATTTCTTTTGGTTTAGGAGTGAGTCAAGAGGTGGCTAATGGAAGTACAGAAGATCAAACTAGGTTGATGGAATTGGCCGAGGCGGATATGCAATGGACATGGAATCCTAATTCTTATATTTTTTCTAAAATAGAAGCTACCAATACCAATACTGAAACGACTACACCTAAGAATTTAATCGCTCATGTTGGTAATAAGGGAGGATTTAGTAGTTATGTTACTATTGATTTAGAGTTTCTAGAAACCTTAATCATCAAACAAGAAATTTCTCCAAGTATTCACACAACTGTTGATATTGACAAATTATTTACTCCTGATGAAAGTATTGGAGGTGCAAAAGTTCCATTTGATTTATTAGGACATGGAGAGGCAAATGATGCCTTTAATAATTTTGTAACCAATTATAAGGAGATTTTTGAAATTGGGCATATCCATCCAAATGAACCTGCTATTAATTTGGAAGATGTTGAAGAAAATCATCATACAGAAGAAACTACAACTGGGCATTCTCACTAAACACACACAAATACCATGAACACTTTATTGCTCATGGTATTTGTTCGATAAAAAATGAAATACTCTAAAATTATATATATACTCTTTATTGTCTTCGTGAGTTGTTCGCAAAACAGTGATGAGTATTCAGCGTTTGAAATTAAGTTTCATCAACCTGTTAATTTTCCATCACCAACTTTTGACCTAGAAGACAATCCTATTACGACTGAAGGATTTGAATTGGGAAGAAAATTGTTTTATGATAATAGATTGTCATTAAATAATGAAATTAATTGTGGAGAATGTCATAATCAATCTCATGCTTTTACCCATCATGGACATGATTTAAGTGAAGGAGTTCACCCAGGTGTTTTCGGAACAAGAAATTCTCAGCCTATCCAAAACATGGCTTATATGAATGATTTTACTTGGGATGGTGCCAAAGATAAACTATTTGATCAGCCACTTATTCCAATTACAGAACCTGTTGAAATGGATGAAACCATGGAGAATGTGTTAGTAAAACTGAAAAAGGATTCAGAATATCAGCAAAGGTTTCAATCAGTTTTTAAAACCGAGGATGCTATTACAAGTGTAAACTTATTAAAAGCATTGTCTAAATTTATGGGAGCAATGGTTTCTTCAAATTCTAAGTATGATAAATATGTTAGAGGAGAAGAGGGTGGGACTTTTACTGAAGAAGAAAAAAAAGGTTTGGCATTGTTTCAACAAAAATGTGCTACTTGTCATAACGGAACCTTGTTTACCAATCAGGAGTTTATTAATAATGGAATTGGAGAAAATCCTAGTTTACCTAATGAAACAGGTAGGGCTAGAATATCTTCATCAAATCCATTTGCTACGGTAGAGGAGTTAAAAACAAGTGATGATTATTATAAGTTTAAAGTCCCTAGTTTAAGAAATGTAGAAAAAACTTATCCCTACATGCATGATGGACGTATGATATTATTATCAACCGTTTTAGATTTTTATGATACGGATACGTATCCCTTGATGACCAAAATGAAAAACTTAGATGAACGATTGATTCAAACAAATCAAAAAGAAGAAACGTTAGGTATTCCTATGACAGAGGATGAAAAAGTAGCCATTATTACTTTTTTAAAAACCCTAACAGATTATGAATTTTTAAATGATAGTCGTTTTGCAAAACCTGAATAAAATATTTTTTACCATTTTAACAATTGTTTCTGTCAATAGCTATGCTTGTGATGTTTGTGGTTGTGGATCTACTAATAATAATAACTTCACTAATTTGTTAGGAGGAAATTATGTTGGCTTTACTTATAATTACATGTATTTTCAATACAAACAAGGTAGTTTTAGCAATGTTCCCATGGCTAAAGATGATGTAAATACTATTAGTATTACAGCTCAATATCATATCACAAATCGTATTCAAATAAATGCCAATGTTCCTTATAAGTTCAATCACAGACAAAAAGCCTCTGGTGATATTCATACAAGTGGAATGGGAGATATAATGGTGTACGGATTGATGAATGTTTTAAATACTGATAGCAATCACGTTTTAAAAATAGGAGCAGGAATTAAATTGCCTACTGGAACATTTGATTTACAGAATTCTAGTTTAAATCAAACTTCCGCAGCACAATTAGGAACGGGGAGTTTGGATGTTTTGTTGCCCATTAAATACGGGTATCATTACAATAATTTATCAGTAGTGCTAAGTGCCATGTATTTTATAAAAGGAACAAACAGTGATGAATTTAAATTTGGAAATCAAACACAAGTAAATACCAGTATTTCTTATGGAATTTCTTTGAAAAATAAAGTAGTGATCTCTCCAATTGCAGGTATAGGTTACGATCATTTTTTAGCATCTGAAAGATATGATATTAAAGATCATAGAACTTCGGGAACGATGTATAATGCCAACATTGGAGTACAATTAGAGACCAAAAGAATAGTGGTAGGATTGAATACTCAGTTACCCATTAAACAAAATTTAATTGACAATGAAGTTGTTTTTAAAAATGGAGTGGGACTCTATACTTATTGGAAGTTTTAAACGGTTTTGGCTAGGCTTTGTGCAGGTAAGAAAATCTGAAGATTTTTAGAATGTACTAAGCCTAAGCTTTTTTTGGATTTGTTTTTTTAATTTCAGAGTGTCATCCCGAAGTCTCGGGACAACAAGATTTGGTATCTAACAAATATAGAAAAACATTGGAGTTAAAAAGCAAGCCGTATTAATTTTAGAGGGGTGTGTAAAGTTTTTTATCTGCGGCATGTCATGAAATTAATTTTATAGTAAACAGAACTTAGTTCTTTTTCTGAATGTTTACTTAGTCTTTGCTGAAGTTTTAGTACTTTCCAACATTTACAAAGGAGTTCCCGACATCTACAAAAGCCTTAATTAATAGATATCTTTGTATAAGTTTTTTAATCTTTCGATTAGTTTTGGTTTTCTTTACGGATGTATTTTTTAATTCAGAAATCCATAGTAACCAAAAAGCAGACCCAAGACCAATAATAAAATTGTTATGGGAGCAATACTCTGAGATTTAGATAAAGTGTATTTGATTTTTTGTGTTTGTTTAGGAGCAATGACAAAAAATGCTCCTTTGATAAGGATTCCCCATCCAAATAAAGTAATCATTACTGTCCAGTCATCACTCCAATTAGGATGTACAGAAACAATAATGACTCCACAAGTAATGGCTAAAAAACCACTTAAAAGAACAAAGGTTGGTTTTAATAATAGTTTATTGATTTCTTGTTTGTAATAAGTCTGATTCATTAACATTCCGAATCCGAAAATTAAATAAAGAGCCATTAGAACTCTGGCAATTAGTATAGAATTATTCATGATAATAGATTTTAATATTATAAATGAAGCTACAACTAAAAGCTTGAGGGAACTATGATAATCATCATTTAAAGTTTTATGATTTAAAGATTTTTTTAAACGCTTAAATTCTCATTTCTTTGTAATCATCTTAATTAGCCACAAAGTGTTGTTTAAACCTTTTTTTGTAGATATTTTATTGCCCATTCCTTTAGAAAGACAGTTTACTTATCGTATTACTGAGGAGGAAGCTCATTTTCTAAAAATTGGGATGCGGGTAGCGGTACCTTTTGGAAAAAGTAAAATATATACAGGAGTGGTTTACCGTATTCATGAAGATGAACCACAAGCTTATGAAGCCAAAGATATTTATCAAATTTTAGATGATACTCCTGTATTGACCCAAACTCAATTAAAACATTGGGAATGGTTGGCTAATTATTATATGTGTTCATTGGGTGAAGTTTTGAGAGCTGCGTTCCCATCGGTTTTTTTGCTAGAAAGTGAAACTATTGTTTTGTCTAATCCTAATTTTGAGGAAATAGAATTACTTTCTGCAGATGCCTATTTAATTTACGAAGCTTTACAGAGACAATCTCAAATTACCGTTTCTCAGGTATCTAATATTTTATCAACTAAAAAAGTGTTTCCTGTTTTAAAAGGAATGATAGATATAGAGGCCATCAGTTTAAAAGAAGAAATATATGAGCAGTATCAACCTAAAATGGTTGCTTACGTTCGTTTAACAGAGGAATGGGAAGATAAAGAAAAGTTACAAGAATTATTAAGCGTATTATCTCGTTCGGAAAAACAGAGAACTTTGGTGATGCATTATTTTATGATAAAAGCCAAAGACAAATCACCTATAAAAAAGAAGGAACTTTTAGAAACATCGGGTATTAGTGCTTCTGTTTGCAAAGGTTTAGAAAAAAAAGGTGTTTTTGAGGTTTATGAAATCCAAACAAATAGGGTTTCTTTTGATGATGCCACACAAGTTATCCCTGAGTTAAGTGCCGAACAACAAATTGCTTATCAAGAAATTCAGAATACTTTTATCAATACGGATGTCTGTTTGTTTCATGGAGTTACCGGAAGTGGTAAAACGGAAATTTATGCACATTTAATTCAGCAAGTCATCAATAAAGGAGAACAAGTTTTGTTTTTAGTTCCTGAAATTGCTTTAACTACTCAATTAATTGTCCGTTTACAACGTTTTTTTGGAGATGATTTAAGTGTATATCATTCAAAATATTCACAAAACGAGAGGGCAGAAGTTTGGAATCATATTTTAAAGGGTTCAGAAAAAGCTAAAATCATTCTAGGAACTCGTTCTGCAACCTTATTACCTTTTAAAAAATTAGGGTTGATTATTGTGGATGAAGAACACGAATCTTCTTACAAACAATTTGATCCTGCTCCACGTTATAATGCTAGAGATGCAGCCATTGTTTTGGCAAAAATGCATCAAACCAATATTATTTTGGGTTCTGCTACGCCAAGTTTAGAATCTTATTACAATACCAAAAACGGAAAGTATGGTTTGGTAAATTTAAATCGAAGGTTTGGAAATGTGCAGATGCCTAAAATTCACTTGGTAGACATTAAAGAAAAGCACAAAAAAAAGAGAATGACGGGGCACTTTTCTGATACCATGTTAACAGCTATCAAAGAAGCTTTGGAATTAAAAGAACAGGTGATTTTGTTTCAGAATAGACGTGGTTTTGCTCCGTTGGTTGAGTGTGAAACTTGTGGAGTTTCTCCCCAATGTCCTAACTGTGATGTTAGTTTAACCGAACATAAATTTAAACATGAACTCCGTTGTCATTATTGCGGATATCATCGTGCCATTCCTTTAAAATGTGATGCTTGTGGCAGTGCCGATTTATCTAGTAAAGGGTTTGGAACAGAGCAGATTGAACAAGAGTTATTAAACCTTTTTCCAGAACAAAATATTGGACGTTTAGATTTAGATACCACTCGTGGAAAATATGGATATGCTAAAATTATTGATGCTTTTCAACATGGAGAAATTGATATTTTAGTAGGGACGCAAATGTTATCCAAAGGATTAGATTTTAGCAATGTGACTTTGGTTGGGGTACTGAATGCAGACAACATGTTAAACTTTCCAGATTTTAGAGCACACGAACGTAGTTTTCAAATGTTGACTCAAGTATCGGGTAGGGCAGGACGTAGTCAAAAACAAGGACAGGTATTGATACAAACTTTTAATCCTTACCATCAAATTTTACAGCAAGTAACCACCAATAGTTATGAGCAAATGTATCTTGAACAAATTACAGACAGACGTAATTTTTATTATCCTCCTTATTTTAGATTGATTCAAATCACCTTAAAACATAAGGATTTTAACTTGCTGAATGAAGGAGCAGAATGGTTGGGAAAATCATTAAAAAATAGTTTTGGTAAAAATTTATTAGGACCTACAGCACCCTCTGTGGCCAGGGTTCGTAATTTATACATCAAGCAAATTATGATTAAAATTCCGCCAAAACAATCGGTAGCTGCGACCAAAGATTATATTAAAAAAGTAAGAACTATGTTTGAATCTATTGGGCGTTTTAGGTCTATTAGAATGAATATTGACGTAGATGCTTATTAGTTATATAAAAACCATCTCAAGTTTTAAATTCATGTTAATCTGAACTAATATCTAGAGTTTGAGTATTATTTCCATATTCATTTTTATAAATACGGATAAGAATAAAAAAGAGGTTCATCAGTAAAGGTCCAAAAATCAACCCTATAAAGCCAAATAGTGGAATTCCTATAATTACTCCAAACAAAGTTATTAATGGATGAGCATCATCTAATTGTTTTAATACAAACAAGCGGATTAAGTTATCCGTAGCTCCAACGAAAACAACTCCATATGCTAAAACAGCCCAAGCATTAAACACCTCTCCACTTGTATAGGTAATTAAAAACGCAGGTATAATTCCTAACATACTACCAATAAAAGGAATCATGGATCCAATAGTAACCACTACCGCCCAAAAGAAAGAATTTTCGATATTAAACACTAAAAAACCTAACAATGCTACCATTCCTTGAGCGATGGCAACAAGAGGAATTCCTAGTGCATTTGCTTTTATCATAGAAGTAATTTCTTGATCTAAAAGTTCATAGTTTTTCTTTTTAAAAGGAATATAACTGTATATAACTTTGTTTAGTTTGTTGTAATTAATAAGCATAAAGTATAGTAAAATATACATAATGGCTATGCTCATTAAAGTGTTAAAAGTTCCTCCTATTAAATTTTGGATATTGTCTGATAGAGATTTTGATACTTCTGAAGTATTAATACTAGAGGTAATATCTACACCTATATATTGTTCAATTTCATTGAGCTTATTTTTGATGTTTTCTATAATTTCTTCTGAATTTTCAGAGGCTTTTTTTAATTTATTTCCGAGCATAAAAAAAACACCTAAAACAGGTAGTAAAATGGTGATAAACGAAACAAACATTAGGGTAAACGATGAAATATTTATTGACCAATTTTTATTGACCAACTTTTTCATATATTTTTTTAAAATAACAAATAGAGTAATGGCTCCTAATATACCAGATAAGTAGGCTGTTAAATTAATAAATATAAGAGATCCAATTAGTGAAATAGACAAAAGTATAAACAGTTGTCTAATCACATTAGAGGGAATTAACTTCATAATTTTAATTGTTTATTTAAGACTTTAATTAGTTCTTTTTGGTTATGTTAAACCTAGATTTTATATCAACTGTTTCGTTTTTAATTCTAGGTTTGGTCATGTTTTTCATAAAGATATCAAATAAAAACAAGGATTGATACAAGATTTAAATTAAGAATTTTTTAATAGATTAAAATATTTAAATCCTTGTCTTTATTACATTAAATGATAATTCATTTCCTTATTTTTAGCAATGATTTTATTAAACAAATAATAAGTCATAATACCTAAAAATGAAAGATACCAGAACCACCAATATGCTGTTGCTAATTATAGTAATACCATTTATATTTTTTCTTTTAAAAACCTTATCGTTTATCTTTATTCCCCTTGTTTTAGCCATGTTTATTGCTTTACTGTTTTTACCGTTGATGAGATGGTTTAGCAGAAAAAAAGCTCCTAAGTTTGTTGGGATTTTTGCGGTAATCCTTGTCATTATTGGTGTTGGTAAGATAAGTGCTGTTTTGATAAAATTATCAAGCAATGAAATTTTAGAAGCCAACAGTACTTTTTTTCAGAAAGCCGAAACTAAGATTGTAGATTTAATTGTGATGGTTGAACAATATTTTGGGGTGGTTAGGGTAGAAGGAGATTCTTTGATGAATCATTATTTAAATGGAGGAAATTTTGTTGGGAAAATAGTGCCTTCGTTAGATTTTATAGGAAATATTGTTTCGATGACTTTGATGACCTTATTTTTTGCCATTTTACTACTAGCAGGTTCTATCGATACAGAAAAGCTACTGAATAATACCGTGTTTAAATACAAATACGCCTCGGTTAAAACATTTAGAAAAATTGAAAAAGACATCATTACTTTTGTAAAGGTAAAGTTTGTAATTAGTTTGTTAACAGGAATTGGTTTTAGTTTGGCTTGTGTTTTCTTTGATGTTAGTTTTCCTATATTTTGGGGATTGTTAGCGTTTTTACTCAACTTTATTCAAATGATTGGATCTGTAGTATCTATTGTTTTACTATCCTTATTTGCCTTGGTAGAAATAGAAGTGATGAGTACTTTGTTGTTTTTTGTATTAACCATTACAGGAGTTCAAGTTCTTTTTGGAAGTATTTTAGAACCTATTTTTATGGGGAAAACCTTTTCTATAAATGTGATTACTATTTTAGTGATGTTAATGCTTTGGGGATTTATTTGGGGAATTCCAGGGTTGATTTTATCAATTCCTATAACGGTAATCATTAAAATTATTTTAGATCAATTTCCAAAATATCATGTCATATCTAGTTTAATGGCTGGAGATCGTCCTAAATAAAATTTATCTTTTGTAAACTACTCAGGATAGAAATTAGATATTTATAAATTAATTATTTTAAAAAAAAACTCATGAAAAAAAATGCGGATTTAGGCTTATTAGTCTTAAGAATTGCCATTGGAGGCTTAATGTTATTGCACGGAATTGCTAAACTAAAAGGAATCTCTTATATAGAAGGAATGTTAACTGAAAAAGGATTTCCATCATTCATGGCCTATGGAGTTTATATTACAGAAATTGTAGCTCCGTTTTTAGTGTTGATAGGATATAGAACTCGTTTGGTTTCTTTAGTATATGCTTTTGGAGCTATCTTTATTATTTTCTTAGCACATTCTCAAGAAATATTTTCGCTAAATGATTATGGAGGATGGGCCATAGAATTAATTGGTTTATATCTATTAGGATCTGTTGCCTTATTTTTCACAGGAGGAGGAAAGTTTGGTGTTTCTTCTTCTAATATTTGGGATTAATTTCATTTATACAATATAAAAAGAGGTTGACTATTTAGTCAACCTCTTTTTATTTAACCAAATACTAGTTGTATTTAACTACCCTAGTTTCATCACTAGATTTTAATTCTTTAATCGCCGTTTTTAAATCTACCAAATCATCAGTTTCATAGTGTAAAAAAGAAACTTCTTTACACAAACGTTGGGTTTCTTGTAAAGCTTTTCCATGAAAATCAGCATGAACAAAGGTCAACATGTCTTCCATGCTTTCCCAATGTGTAAAGGAATAAAAAGTTTTGATTCCTTCGTTATGTAGTTGAGATTTTAGGTTTCCTTTACTTTTTTGTGCCTGATTGTAAATTTGTTTAGACAGTTTTAAAAACTCTGGTAATAAGGTGAGTTTTTTTATTTTGAATTGGCCTATAGAAACAATCATCTAATCAAACTTTGCGTAGAATTTCCCGTTCCATTTTCCTTGTACACGCATTACTTGTTCTACAATATCACGCACACAACCTTCCCCGCCATTTTTAGGAGAAACATATTTAGAAACGGCTTTAATTTCTGGAGCCGCATCTTGCGGAGCACAAGGCATTCCAACCAATTCCATCACTGGATAGTCAGGAACATCATCGCCCATATAAACGATTTCTTTAGCATCTAATTGATATTTTTCTAAAATTTCATGATACTTTTCAATTTTATTATGCACCCCTAAATAAATATCAGTAATTCCTAAACCTTCTAATCTGGTTCTAACGCCTTCATTACTTCCACCAGAAATAATACAGACAGTATAACCCGCATCTACAGCAGATTTTAAAGCGTATCCGTCTTTAATATTCATATTTCTTACCAATTCTCCATTAGGAAAAATAGTAACCATTCCGTTGGTTAAAACGCCATCTACATCAAAAATAAATGCTTTCACATCATTTAGTAACTCTTTATAACTTAATGCCATGTTTTTCTTGTATTGATTTGGTTAATATTTGATACACTTCTTTGTCAGTTCCTTCTAATTGATTCAAATGTTTTTCTATGGTTTGTACATCATTTCTAACAGCAGGACCTGTTTGAGCTACTTTAGGAGGAAGTATTTGTGTTTTTAAAAATGTTTCTTGCAATAAAGGTTGTAAAATCTGAAAATCAATTTGATGTTCTTTACAAATATCATAAGCAATGCCCATAACTCTATTACTAAAATTATTAGCAAACACAGCAGCTAGGTGTAGTTTCTGTCGTTTTTCTTCAGAAAGTTCGTAAACATGCTGAGCAATCATGCTCGCAAAATTTTGTAAGAGGTTAAAATCTACCTCAAACTCTGTTTCTATACAAACTGGAACTGCTTTAAAATTGATGTTTTTCTCTTTGGTAAAACTCTGAGCAGGATAAAACACACCACGTCTTTTGGCTTGCAAAATAGTAAACGACTTGGTTCCAGATGTATGAACAATCAATCCTTGTAAGTGAGACAAATCAATTATTTTGATGACATCATCAGGCAAAGCCACAATATACAAATCGGCTTTTTTCAAAGTGATTACATCTGTGGTGATAGGAGTAAGGCCTTTGTAAAGCGTTAATCCTTGTTCAGAACGATTGTAAACTTGAACCAATTGAATCATAGGGTTGTTGATACAAGCCTTTATTAAATGAGTTCCAACTTTACCGGTACCAAGTATACTTATGTTTATCATAGGGTTCAAAAATAAGAACATTTTTATACTTTGATGAAATAAATTAGATTTGATTTCGACCAAGGGGAAGTGTATCTTTGAGAGATAGAAAATATAGACCACTTATGAAAATTTTAATGATTGTGATTCCTGTTTTATTAGTAGGAATTTATGCGTTTAAAAGACAAACTACACTTGTTCCCAATACTAAAAAATCTATATACGATTTTGTAGTGAAAGACATTCAAGGGAACGATTTTGATTTTTCTACTTTAAAAGGAAAAAAAATCATGATTGTGAACACCGCCTCAAAATGTGGATTGACACCACAATATGAACAGTTGGAGGAGATTTATAAAAAGTATAAAGACGATCAAAATTTTATTATTATAGGATTTCCTGCTAATAATTTTTTACATCAAGAGCCAGGAGATAATGAGGAAATTGCAGCATTTTGTAAATTAAACTATGGCGTTACTTTTCCTATGATGGAAAAAATTGATGTAAAAGGAAAAGATCAAGCAGATATATATCAGTTTTTAACCAAGAAACAATTTAACGGATATAAAGACTCAAAAGTAACATGGAATTTCCAAAAATACTTAATCGGTAGAGATGGAACATTAGAAATGATTATTAGTCCAAAAACCAAACCTAATGACCCAAGTGTAATTGCTTGGATAACAAAATAAGCATGAGTTTTAAATTAGACATACTAGCCATAGGAGCACATCCAGATGATGTGGAATTAGGCTGTGGAGCAACCATTGCCAAAGAAGTTGCAGAAGGAAAATTAGTTGGAATTTTAGATTTAACCCAAGGAGAATTGGGAACCAGAGGAACACCTAAAATTAGAGCCATGGAAGCCGAAGCTGCTGCTGGAATTTTAGGAGTGATGGTAAGAGAAAATTTAGGCTTGCCTGATGGTTTTTTAGAAAACATTAAAGAATATCAATTAAAAATAGTAGAAATTATTCGCAAATACCAACCAGATATTGTGTTGTGTAATGCGATTGATGATAGGCACCCAGATCATGCCAAAGCAAGTAAATTGGCTTCTGATGCTTGTTTTTTGTCAGGATTAAGAGCTATTAAAACAGATGTTGGGTATGGGGAACAAGAAGCTTGGAGACCTAAGAGTGTTTTTCATTACATACAATGGAAGAATATAGAGCCAGATTTTGTGGTAGATGTGTCTGATTATATAGATGTAAAGGAAAATGCTATCAAAGCCTTTAAATCTCAATTCTACGATCCTAATAGTAATGAGCCAGAATCACCTATTACCAGCAAGAATTTTATAGATAGTGTGTTGTACAGATCTAGAGATTTAGGAAGATTAACAGGAGTGGAATATGCAGAAGGCTTTACCACAGAACGTTACGTTACAGTTAAAAAATTATCTGATATTTTTTAATTTTTTTCTTTGTAGAAACTAAGAAACCTATTATATTTGCAACCGCTAACGCGAAAGCGCGCAAATGGTGGTTGTAGTTCAGTTGGTTAGAACGCCTGATTGTGGTTCAGGAGGTCGCCGGTTCGAATCCGGTCTTCCACCCAAGAGTTGAAAACTCTTTAAATACAAACGGTTTAAGATACATCTTAAACCGTTTTTTTATGTTTTGAATATTGTTTACTTAATTACAATTGCATTCACTTCTGTCAACATAAGTTTTATTTCCGTTACTGTTAATATAATAACAACCACCTCGTTCACCTGTATGGAGTTTTTTACCATTATGATAACAACTTGAACTATTTGATCCGTAAGAATTATCATTTGAACTACTTGAATAAGAATCATCATTTGAACCTTCACAAGAAATAGTTGTAATAGTTATTGACAGTGTTAAGAATAAAAATAGTTTAACTATTTTTTTCATGGTTTTAGTTTAGTTTTTTATTGATGTTGCCAGCAGTATCGAGAACCACTAGAAGCGTTTCTTTTACATGCTATTTTAAGTAAATACAACAATTTAGGTTTTATGTTTTATAACTATTTTTGCTCCATAATTTTTTACTTCTCTAACTCTATAGCCTTTTGAATTAGGGTTAAGTACTCTTATTAACTTTTCATTAATATCTTTTTTAGCATCATTAAATGGTTTTTTCGTGTTTTTAGATTCATGAAATTCAAGTATCATTTCATTTTCATTAAATTTTAAAACCAATGAATCGATATCAGTTACCTTTCTGTTATTAGGAGACTTAGAATAATCATAAATTATAATCCTTGAGATACAAACTATTGTAGTTCCTTTAAACTCCCTAGAAATAGATTGTTTAAGTTGTTTTAATTCATGCTTTCTATCAATATCTATATTTTCATCAATTGCAATGTCTATATTTTCTTTTAATGAATCAATCTGTTCTTCATTATTATTTATACGAACACCGAAATGTTTATGTTTTTTAGATATGTGGTGGTCAATATCAAAATAATATTCAGACTTAATATGGTAGGTCAAAACAGACCATAATATTTCTTTGAAAGTTGGTATGTTTTGAGATTCAATTATATCCCAGGATTCATAAGATAATTCTTTTGATAAAGATCTATATATTTTTTCCTTAGATGCTTCGTCAATTTCTGATTCTTTTACACCGTTCTTTACACCTACTAATAAATTTGATTTTTGATCTAATAAATGTTCAAGTGTACCTTTAAATTGTTTTTCTAATAAATGTCCTATGTTTGATAGAAATTTAGGAAGAGAATTATTAGCAAATTTGTACGTGTCAATATAAAAATCTAATATTCTTATTTTACTGTAAGGATTGTAATCCATAGAAGCCTCAACATTTTCAACACCTTTTTTTATAGTAAGAATATTTCTCACAGCATCTTTAAATTTACTTTTTTCTAGAAAATCTTGATGTAGTTGTATTCGTAAAAAATGTTTTAAATTATTTTTTTTAGGGTTGCTTAATCCAGTAATTATCGCTTTAGAAATAACATCATTTAAATTATTACTCATATTTTCTATAGCCGAAACTTCATAAGACCTTTGAAAGGTTTGGGTTTTAGGGTTTAGATAAAGTTTATCACATAATAATGAGATAATAGGATTGAATAGTTCGTTAGTTTTAGTTTCTTGATATCTATTTTCATAAAAATCGAATGACAGAATAGTACTTAATATATCTATTGAAATTGGCAGTGAAGAATTTTGAGTATCTAAGGAGATTATACTTAAATCACGAATATTTCTATAAATTAATTTCAATTGCTCTACTTGGCCTGAATTAGCTATGTCTTTGGTATGTTCATTATCAAGTAAAAGAATTTTATAAACTAGAATTATTTCATTTAGTAGAGATTTCTTTCTAGATAAAACTTTATAAATTCTCCATAATGATATAATATGATGAAAGTTAACATAATCAAATTCAGTAATTACTTCTTTTGCCCATACTTTAAGCTGTTCATCTTTGATAGATTTGAGTATGTTTTTTTCAAAGGATTTATTTTGTATTATTTTTAGGAGGATTGATTTTTCATCACCTATTGTGTTTTTACAATGTCCAAAATTTGAAAGTAAAATCCAGCATTTAATTATTTCGTTACCAAAATATTCTTTTTTATTTATTTTAATGCTTCCTTGGGCACTCGTGGTTCCTTTAAAATTATTTTCAACTAATTCAGAAATTACACATTGTAATATTAAATAATCATATCTTGAGTGACTTATTCCTTTAAAAGCTTGAGAAACGAGACCTAAGTGAGGGGTTTCTTTTTGCCTTGTTATCTCATTTTCCTGCTCATAAATATCATATATTTTAGAAGTAAGATTTATTAGATTTATATATACCCTTCCTAGTATGGGAATATGTTCTTCAAGTCGTTTATCCATAGTTTGTAATAATAAGTTTATTTTAAAGACTTTAATTTAATTATTATAAAGCTCTGGAGTAACAGAAATAAGAGTTACAAACTCTCCGTTTTTATCGTAGTACTTGTAATCCATTGTAATGTTGTTATCTCTATATATTTTTAATTCTGGACTATTGGTTACGTTTTCTATTATACCAGGTCGAATAATTTCATCTACAGATTCTAAATCTACTTCAGATTTCTCAAGATTAAGAAGAGAGTAGTAGTAGGTGAAATTTGTTACGCCTTTTGCAGAAGCACTATCTAATCTAGTGAATTCATCTACCTGCATTGGAGTTTGTTTGTTTGTTTAACTTTATGGCTGCATTTTTTAATTCAGTTTCTAAGTCTGGTGTAAAAAATTGTTTGACAACAAAAAAGCATATTAAAAAAGCAACAGTTCCTAAAACTCTAGAAATAATTATTGATTTCTTTGATTGGTCTTTTTCTTTATCCATGGTTTTTCTTGAAGGTAGTTATTATAAAAAGGAAAAGATTTTTAACTTATTTTTCTCATTGTTAGATTTTTACTTGATGATCCATTTTTTCATCAAATCTTTCATCTTTGGTTTGGTTATGGTACTTGATGTTTTGTAATTTTCCATAGAGTCAGGAGTCGATGTATCAAAATATTGAACTATTACATAGTCTTCGTTATAAACTCCTAAGCCTAATAACAAACTAGCGTTTTCATAATCTAATTGGTTAATAAAATAGAATGTTTCTTCTTGTTCAGCATAAGCCAAATATCTCTCGGTTAAAAAGCCAGCTAATTCTGTAACATATTCATTATGAATTAAAACTGCATAACTAGCTATTTTCTGATCACTATCTAAGACAAATAATATGATTGGTGCTTTGTTAAAATAATTATTATATCCTAATAAAGTAAAATTTCCTTCATCTTCTAAAGATATTTCCTCATAATTTTCTCCAAAATTATGAATGATGTCATTTTTAGTATCTCCAAACTCAAATTCTGGTTCAGGATATGTATTGTATTTTGGCTCAACTATAATTTTAATAGTTTTACTGTCTTCTGCATTTTCTAATAAAATATTAGTTTCTCCAACAAATTTTGCTGTCACCATTCCCGACGGTGTAACTTTACTATGATATTCGTTTTCAGTAGAATAAATAATCTTAGAGTTAGAATCCGCTTCTATTTGGTATACTTCCTCTGTGTTTAAGGATTTTTGAGAAATACTTAAAGAGATTGAATCAAATTCTTCTTTAGTACACGATAGGCCAATCACAGCAATGAATAATAACAATGTTTTTTTCATAGTTTCATATTTTTTTTCTTTTATTGAATTGTGAAATCTACAAAAACTATTGTCTTATTTTATTGTTTTAGATAATATAAATTTTAATAGTCTAATTTTTTTTCTTCTTTTTCAATGGTTTTATCAATAATATCTAAAATATTTAAAACGCTTTTATTGTCTTCACTTCTGTCTTTGTTTGGAGAGCAAAAACTTACAACTCTATAATTGTTTTTAGTAGCAATTTCAATTATTACAACATAGGCTTCAGGACCTCTTACTCTATAATTATCATCCTTAAGTTCTAATATTCTATTTTTCACTAAAGAGTCTAAAAGAATTTTAGCATTTAAATCTGTATAAAGTGGAGTGGGCTTTACTGTTGGATTTTTGGGATCTACTTTTATATATTTTGATGAAACAGAATTATTATAATTTATTGTAAGTACCTTCGTTAATCTCCAAACTCTTATGTTTAAAGAATCTTTTGATTCTCTTAAATCTTTAAGTTGTAAGTTTTTTAAGTTATTAGGTAGTCTTTCTATAAAACTTTGAGCGATTGTGTTCCTAGGTCTTTCTATTTTCTTTTGAGCAAAACAAAAATTTATAGAAATAATAATGAAGAACAGGCTAATTGTTTTTTTTGCGTAAAATGTCATAAGGTTGGGTATCTGAAAATAGATGTTTTAAAAAAGCTAAACTATATAAATTGATTGAACTTCTGTTTTTTATAAACGTTTAAAAACACAGATCAACAACTTTTGAGGTTAACGGTATTTCTAAGATATTTTTTCCTCTAAAAGTTAACGTAGTAACATTTTTTTTAAGATTAAAGAAGTCCCTATATTTATATATTAAAAGCTTATTGCATTGTATGAAATCACCAAAGCACAGTATTACATTTAAAATTTTATCGGGTTATATAATTCTTGGTGTTTTGGCAACCATTGCTGGTGTTTTAATTATTTCGGAGATTGATAATTTTACCAAAATTCAAAAGCAAGATATTTCTGATAGGACTAAAATTATAAAAGTAGGGAGTTTAATTGCTAGTATTTACGAAAATGAAAACCTATCAAGAGCGGCTATTCAGTTAAATTCATCAAAAAAAATTAAACAATATACAGAAGAGAATAAACAGCTATCTATTAAAATAGACTCTTTAAATTTTATTGTAAATAATGATTTTCAGAAAAATATTTTAGATAGTATTAAACTCATTATAGATCATAAGTTAAAAAACATCTTAGCGGTAAAAAAGTTAAAACGAAACAACGATTCAGAAAAATCTATTGATACTGTTATTAGTAAATTGAGTTCTATGGATTCTATTCTAGGGAATCAATCAGCTGCTAATTTTGATAAAATATTTATCACAGACTTTATAGAAAACATTGATTTTTACGATAAAAAAACGCCTTCTAATCTTTATTTAAAAGATTATGTTAAAATGTTAAACAAGTTAAATCCTGATGAAAAGGATGTGACCAAAATCAATAAAGATCAAATAGATTCTTTGTTGGTTATATCTAGAAATATTTTAAGTGAAGCCCAAAAAGATCTTGAAAATAAGCGAAAATCTATAGAAAGAAAAGAACGTGATTTGATTGAAAAAGACATTCTTATTTCTAAAAAGTTACGTCAGTTACTGCAAACTTTAGAAAGAGATATTATTAAAAGTACCCAAACTATTAATCAAGAAAGGGAAAACTCTTTAAACAAAAGTAAACGTATTATTTTGTTCGCTGTTGGATTTAGTTTTGTGGTAATTTTAATTTTTTCTATCATTTTTTTAAATGACTTTTGGAAAAACGAACGCTATAGAAAAAAACTAGAAGAAGCCAACAAAACTAGCTCTGCACTTTTAAAAAGTAGGTCTCAAATTGTTTCTATGGTAAGTCATGATTTGCGTACTCCATTAAGCACTATTTCTGGTTACAGTGAGTTGCTTTTAAAGGAGATAAAAAACACCAAAGAAACCAATTATTTAGGTCATATTTACAACGCATCAACTTATATGCAACGACTGGTGAATGATCTTTTGGAATTTTCAAATATCGAAAACAATAAAATTTCTATTACCTCTGTTCCTTTTGATTTAGAAAATTTGATGAATGAAATTACCAATCATTCCGAAAGTTTAATTCAAGACAAACCCATTCGTTTCGTGATAATGTTTGATGAAAAATTAGATCATCTTGTGATTAGCGATCCTTTTAGAATTAAGCAAGTTTTATATAATTTGGTAGCGAATGCTTGTAAATTCACAGAACAAGGAACCATTACACTTAAAAGTGTTTTTGATAAAGACAAAAAGATGTTACACTTGTCTGTAAGCGATACAGGTATTGGAATTGATAAGCAACAACAGCAAGATATTTTTAAACCCTTTACTCAGGTTGAAAGTGCCAACAATCATTATCATGATGGATTTGGATTGGGATTAACGATTTCAAAAAAACTTTCAGAATTGTTGGGAGGAAATTTGGTTCTCACAAGTGAGCTTGGAGTAGGGAGTACTTTTGTTTTTTCTGTCCCCGTGGTTTTGTCTAACGAAACTGTAAAAAACAACCCACCTATGATATCACAAATAAATTTTGATATAAAAGTTCTTGTGGTAGAAGATGATGTATCGATGCAACAATTATTGAAAGATTTGTTTAAACAATATGGTGTTGAATTGTATGTATTTGAAAATGCTCAAAAAGCTTTAAATGCAATTGAACATATTTCTTTTGATATGGTACTTACAGATATCCAGCTTCCTAAAATGAATGGGATTCACTTTATGGAGGTACTTAAAAATCACACTCAGTATAAAAATCAGCCTATTGTGGCCATGACAGGGAGATCTAAATTGTCTGTAAAAGATTATTTAGAAAACGGTTTTTCAGAAGTATTGATAAAACCTTTTAGCATCAATCAATTAGAAACAGTTTTGTTGAAGTATTTTAAGTCAAAAAGTTTTCTAAAAGAGCAGAAAACTAAAGTTAATCTTTTAAAAAACTCTAATGATTTTAGTCTTGAAACTTTACGTGTATTTTTAAATAATGATGAAGAAGCTATTCAGCAGACCTTATCTGTTTTTTTAGAAGATACTAAAAACAATAAAAAGTTACTTAAAAAGGCCATAGAAGAGAAGGATTTTAAAGAAGTAAACGAGCTGAGTCATAAAATGCTCACCATGTTTAAACAATTAGAAGTGCCATTTATAATTCCGTTTTTAGAAATGCTAGAAACAGCAGAATCTATAGATCAAGAAATATTTATTGCTTTTGAAAAAGAGTTGAATAGGTTTATTAATTCTTTAAAAAATTATTTAAGCTAAATATTATAATATTTCATTTTATTATAAAGCGTTTTTCTGGTAATGCTTAATAATTTTGCAGCTTGGGTTTTGTTGTTGTCTGTTTTTTCTAAAGCACTTAAAATCAATTCTTTTTCATTGTCGTGAGTAGAAAAGTTTTCAGTAAAAGCTGTAGTTTTAACGGTTTTAAAAAACTTATCAGGCAAAGCATTTGCCTCAATTAATTCCCCTGGAGTTAGTAATGTAGCTCTTTTAATTATGTTTGATAACTCTCTAAGGTTTCCTGGCCAATCATAATTCTGAAAAAGTGTTAATACTTCTTTAGAAAAACCAATAACAGATTTGTTTAGTTGCTTGTTGGCTTTGTTTAAAAAGAAATCAGCATATAGAATTAAATCATCATTTCTATCTTTTAATCTTGGGACTTCAATAGAAAATTCATTTAATCGATGGTATAAGTCTTCTCTAAAAGTTCCTTTTTCTACTACTTCTAATAAGTTTTCATTGGTGGCAGTAACCAAACGGATATCTACATTTATTTCTGTACTGCTTCCAATAGGTTTAATTTTTCTTTCTTGTAAAGCTCTTAATAACTGAATTTGATTTTCATAAGACAAGTTTCCTACTTCATCTAAAAAAAGAGTTCCTTCATTAGCCGCTTCAAAATGTCCTATTTTGTCTTGTACAGCTCCAGTAAAAGATCCTTTTTTATGACCAAAGAATTCACTAGAGGCAATTTCTTTGGGAATAGCTCCACAATCAACTGCAATAAAAGGTTTGTCTTTTCTTGAACTTTGTAAATGAATGTTTTTGGCCACTACTTCTTTTCCTGTTCCGCTTTCTCCGGTAATTAAAACAGACATATTTGTAGGAGCTACCAAATGAATATATTCTGTTAAAGTTTTTGAAGCAGCACTTATTCCAGTAACAAAATCATTCTTTTCATTTGTTTTTTTAGGAGTTGATGTTTGTTTTGATACCACTTCTTTATTTTCTAAAGCATTACTAATAACCTCTAAAACTTCATTAGGATTAAAAGGTTTAGAAATATAATCAAAAGCACCTTGTTTCATTGCTTGTACAGCAGTAGAAACTTCTGCATAGCTAGTCATTAAGACAACAGGAGTTAAATTTTTCTCCTCCTTAATTTGTTTTAATAAAGAAATTCCATCACCATCAGGAAGACGTAAATCAGTAAAAATTAAATCGTAATTGTTCTTTTTTAACAAATTGTTAGCTCCCGAAATATTATAACTTACATCAACTATGTATGCATGACGTTCCATAAATTTCTTTAACATGTTAGAAAAAGTAACATCATCCTCTATTAGTAGTATTTGTTTCATATGGTAGTGCTTGGTTATACAAAAATATTAAGATATCTCGACTTAATGTGTTTAAAAAATAAAAAGGACGTTTTTATTTAAAAACGTCCTTTTAAGTGAATTATAGGTTTTACGCTATAATTTATATATGCTTGTTATTTAACAGCACTTTCTTCTAACCAGTTACCGTCTTTATCTGCATAAACAGTGTTAGAAGCATCATCAACAGTCAATTCTAATTTGTATTGTCCACTTGAATTTACATATGCTTTATCAATGGTTGCGGTAGCAAAATCTTTTTTTACTGCATTCGTTACAGCTTCTGGTAATTTTTCTACAGCTATCTCTGTAAACTCATCGTTCATTACGATGTTAATTGATGTTGCAGGGGTAACATTGTTTGCTATTGCATAAGTTGATACTCCACTTGCTAAAATTGCGATTGATAAGATGATCTTTTTCATGATATATTTATTTTATGATTAAAAATTATACTTCTTTTTCTTTTTCAAAGCTGAATGCTAAAAAATTACTCAGCAGTACTTAAGTTAATTAAGTTTCCTTCTTTGTCAACATATACAGTTTTTGCTGCACCCTCAACAGTAAGCTCTAATTTGTACTGCTCGCTTGCGTTTACATAAGCTTTGTCAATGGTTGCTGTTGCGTAAGCTTTTTTAACAGCATTGCTTACTGTTTCTGGTAATTTGTCTACAGCTATTTCTGTAAACTCATCGTTCATTACGATACTAATTGATGTCGTAGGGGCAACGTTATTAGCCATTGCATAGGTTGATATTCCACTTGCTAAAATTGCGATTGATAAGATTACTTTTTTCATGATATATTTATTTTTATGATTGTTAATATTTGTTTTTTGAATTATGAATTACTTGATGTCACTTACTTTTATCCAGTTTCCATCTTTGTCTACATAAACAGTACTAGAAGCACCGTCAATACTCAGTTCTAATTTGTATTGTCCGCTAGTGTTTACATATGCTTTACTAATAGTTGCTGTTTCAAAATCTGTTTTTACAGCATTCGTTACAGCTTCGGGTAATTTGTCTACAGCTACTTCTGTAAATTCATCGTTCATTACGATGTTAATAGACGTTGCAGGGGTAATGTTATTTACCATTGCATAGGTTGATACTCCACTTGCTAAAATTGCGATTGATAAGATGATTTTCTTCATGATTAATATTTTTTTGATTTGTTATTAATTATTTACACTAGGTATAAAGGAAGAAATATGCCAATAAGTAAAGTAATAGTATTGAAAAACCACAAACCTTTGTAATTCAAAGGTTTGTGGTTTTTGAGTGAGTTTTTATTAAAAAAACACTTGTGTATAAAGTGTGTAAAAGAATAGTGTGAGTGTGTAATTATTACACGGTTGTATCTCTTTAATATGATTTAGATAGTTTTTTTAAAAGCTTTCGCTTCGTCATTTTTTTAGATGGATAGCATCTGTGTGGGGTGATGTTATTAAATATTAAAGCCACTAGTAATAATATCATGACTCCGGTAAAGACAGGAGCAAGTACATATAAATAACCCAAAGCCTTTACTTTTTCCGTTCCTATTACGGCTATTAATGCAGTTGCTCCTCCAGGTGGATGCATGGTTTTGGTAAATTGCATCAATACAATAGACAAGGCAACTGCTAATGATGCAGTAAACCACATCATGTCAGGAAATAATTTAAACATGGTCACGCCAATAAAAGCTGAAATTACATGACCACCAATTAAATTTCTAGGTTGGGCTAGGGGACTTTGAATTTCTCCATAAATCAACACGCTAGAAGCTCCAAAGGATCCTATTAATAACATGTTTTCTTGATCTATTAAGAATTTAGATTGTATATAGGCAATCAAACCTATACCAACAAAAGCCCCAATAAACGACCAAAAATGTTCTTTATAATCTACTAATGTTTCTTTGTATATAATGTACTTAGATACCCTTAGGGTTCTTTTAAATTTATGTTTGTTCATACTAAAATAAAGGAATGGGAGGTTGCTTAATTTTTAGACTTCGCAAAATTAGAAAGGATGATGATTCTAATTTTTGTTATAGATTGAAAAAAAATCATGGAGGATTGAAATTAATTGAAAATTGTTTGTTTATTATTTACATTACGTAGTTTTGTCAACATGGAAACAAAGTATTTTAGGTTGATTAAAACCATTGTAGAAGAAGGAAACTTAGCAAATGCTACTGAAAAGTTATTCTTAACACAATCTGCATTGAGCCATCAATTAAAAGAATTAGAATTACAATTGGGCTTTAAGGTTTTTTTTAGAAAAAGAAACCAATGGGAATTAACAGAAGAAGGAACAGAGTTATATCATTTAGGAAATACCGTGTTGAGCAGTATTGAAAAAGGATTGAATGATATTAAAAAGATACAAGCAGGCTCTACCGGAACCATTAAGGTGAGTACAGAATGTTATTCTTTTTATCACGGATTGCCTAGCTTTATTCAGAGAATGGGCGTGTTGTATCCAGAGATACAAGTTGATTTAAATTTAGAAGCGACACACCATCCTATTCAGAAAATACTTTCTAATGAAATTGATATTGCCATTGTTACGTTAAAACCAGAAGATAATTCTTTGTTTTGTATACCTTTTTTTGAAGATGAGATTTTAGCTATTATGCATAAAGAACATCCTTTAAGTAAACAAAAGAAAATTGTTGCCAAAGATTTTTCTCAAGAACATTTAATCATACATTCTTATCCTTTAGAAACTGTTTCTGTTTATCAACAATGGTTAAAACCAAACAATGTAATGCCTTTAAAAATATCAGCAGTTCCTTTAACCCAAGTCGCTTTAGAAATGATTGAAGCCAATATTGGAATTACTTGTATGCCTTTATGGGCTTTAAAATTATTTAAGATTCCTGAAGATATTGTTTTTAAAACAATTGGAAATAAAGGCTTAAAAAGAACCCATTATTTGGTGGTGAGAAAAGCAGATAAAACTAAAAAATACATCAATGATTTTATATTGAATTTTAAAGAACAATTTTCAGCATAATATAAGAGTAAAAAAAAGGCTGTGATAATTACATCACAGCCTTTTATAATATATAATACGTAAGTCTTAATCTACTAAAATAATTCCTCCATTAGGTTGAATGGTTATTTTTGCTTTTCCAGATTTTTTAATCTTAGTTTCTTTTTTAGAAGAAATTAAGTTTTTGTCATCATTGTATTCAGTTACTTTTTTTCCTGCCAACATAGGTAAGTTTACTTTTAAAGTAATTGGTTTTGTTAATGCATTTATTCCTGAAACATACCATTTATCTGCATGTCTACGAGCTATTAAACAATATTTACCTGGATATCCATCAATATAAATAGTCTCATCCCAAGTGGTTGGAACATTTTTCATAAAATCAATCGTAAATTCAGGTGCATCTGTTAAGTTATTTGGAGCAATAGCAAACATTTGTACTGCATTTTGATACAATACTGCAGTCGCCAATTGAAAAACATCTGAAGTTCTCCTAATAGATCCTCCATCATTATTTCGATTGTGGCGTTTATTTAATAAAACTGGACCGAACTCCATAGATCCTACAGCATTACGAATAAAAGGATGTAGAGAGGCACTAAAAGCTTCTAAATCATTAGATCTTTGAGTAAAGATTAAATTTTCTGAAGCCAATACAGCCTCACTACCAACATAGTTAGGATACATACGTTCCCAACCTCTTGGTAAAGTACATCCGTGGAAAATAATCATCAATCCATAATCATTGGCATCAGAAAGAATGTCTTCATATAATTTCATGGTAGTTTGTTTGTCTCCACCAAAAAAATCAACTTTTAAACCTTTTACACCAAGACTTTTTAGCCATTTCATTTCTTTTTTTCTGGCGATAGAAGTATCCATTTTTCCTCTTGGATCTTGTGGAGCATCGTTCCAAGAACCATTTGAGTTATACCAAACAAATGGATCTACATTTTTAGAATGCGCGTAATTGATTAGCTCTTCCATTTTATCATAACCAATGTTTTTTTCCCATCCACCATCAATCAAAGCAAATTGATAGTTTAATTCTGAAGCCAAATCAATATAAGCTACTTGATCATCGTAGTTAATGCTGTTGTCTTGCCACATAATCCAGCTCCAAGTAGATTTTCCGTAATTATATTCTTGAGATGGTTCATATAAAGGTTTTACCAAATCAAAAGGAATGGTGGTTTCTACAATTGGTTTTAAATTATTAGCAACGGTAAGTGTTCTCCATGGCGTAACAGCAGGTAAACCTACAGATGGAGTAGTGCTACCTATTCCGTTATTTTCGCCAGCATTTGGAAAAGCAATGGTGTAAAGACCATCTTTGGTTCCATCGCTTAGATGCGAAGCACAATATTTACTATCAACTCCAGTTTCTGATATCAAAACCCAACCGTTCTCTCCAACGTGAAAAAGTCCAGGAAAAGTATAACCCATTCCGTATTTAGAAGGGTTTCCCATCACATCATCAGCAACATATTCTTCTTCATAACTTGGTTTGGTACGTTTCCAACCAATCATTGGAGTGGCTTGTGGCGTTAAAAAAGTAGTAGTTTGTTGTGGAAAATTAAACCCTGTAATTTCTTTTTCAATCACACAACTAAGGGTTTCTCCAAAAGTTGGCAATTGGTAACGGAAACCAATATTATTATTACTAACTCTAAAAACCACATCTATAGTTTGGTTTTTAGCATTGCTTAGGGTAATAATAAGCTCATTGGCTACATAATGTACAGATGATTTTTTAATTCTATCCAAACTGTATTGCTCATCAATATTATTTTCTTTGGTTGCTGTTATTTTGATGTTTTGACTAAAATCTGCAATATCTGTAACCAATCCAAAGGGAGAATCTTCTAACATGGTTACATTATTATATGTAACTTGATAAAAAGGTTTTCCATCTTTGATAGAAATAGATAGATCTAATTTTTGATCGGGACTACTAATGTTCTTCTTTTGTGCTATTGTTCCAAAAGAACAAATCATTAAGAATAGGAAAGAGATAAGTGATTTTTTTTTCATGAAGTATTTATTTTTATATGCTATAAAAATAAACAAAAAAACATAAATGTAATAATTACACTTAGTGTTTTGAAAAAAAATTACTTTTGATTTATAACATCATTATAATATTGATAATAAATATGAGGGTCACATTTGTTTTCACGTAATTCTTTAATCCATTTTTCTAAAACTACCGAATTTTCTTCTTTTTTATAGACTCCTCTAGCTTTGTAAAGTCTCATAATATAACCATTATTCAAGTCTTCGCAGGGCGTTTCGTCGTTTTTGGTGCATGAAATAAAAGCGATAAAAAGACAAGCTATTTTTTTCATTTTTGATGATTTATGCGTTAGTCATAAATGTTTTTATCATTTGTATAATTGCAAACATAACTTATATCAAGATGAGAAAAAAGAAATTAACAACAAAAAATAAACATTTGTTAATGATAAGTTGTTGTCTTTAAATTTATTATTAAATAAGATGATAATGATTAATGAATTTTTATTTCAACTTCATCTCCAATAGTATAATTTTTAGAAAGTATATTTTCTTTTAGAATTGTCATTTTTTGAGTTTCTACCACTACATCTATAGTTAAGGTTCCACTGGAAATGACTACTGCTTTTAGCGTGTTTTTAGGATTTTCTTTTAATAACAAACTAGGAATACCTTGGCTTGTTGCTTTTCCTTGATGGATCACACAAACATGAGAGGCGACTTTTAATACTTCTTGTAAGTTATGACTTACCATGATGACTGTAAACTTTTGTTTCTTTTGTAACTGTATTAAATAAGTTTGAAGTTTACTTCTTAACGTTTCATCAATAGCCGTTAAAGGTTCATCTAAAAATAAAAACTTAGGTTCTTGAACAATTGCTCTAGCTAAGGCAATACGTTGCTGCTGTCCTCCCGATAAATGATTAGGTTTGGTTTTTAGCAAAGTTTCTAATTCCAGCATCTCAACAACTTCGTTTAAAAGTGTTTGGTTGATGTCTTTTTTAGCAAACTCTAAATTTTCTGTTACTGTCATATTAGGGAACAATCCATAATCCTGAAAAACATATGCAATTTCTCTTTGATGACTAGGCAAAAAAGTTTTGTTTTTAGTGTTTAGCCAATCTTTTTTATTTACTCTAATCAATCCTGAGTCTACTTTATCTAAACCACTTAACAAACGCAATAAAGATGTTTTTCCTGCACCAGAATTTCCATATACTACATTGATGGCATTGAGTTGAAAAGAAGCTTCAATATCTATTGAAAAAGATCTTTTTCCAGAATTGTATGTTTTTTGAAAGTTACAGTACATCATCGAATAGTTCTTTTTAAATATCCTCCATTGATTAAATACACACTCAATAATATAATAAATGAAATACTTAATAATATTAATGAATATTGATTGGCAGCAGCATAATTTAAAGTTTCTACTTCATCATAAATTGCTATTGAAGCTACTTTTGTTTTTCCAGGAATATTTCCTCCAATCATTAAAACCACACCAAATTCACCAATGGTATGGGCAAATGTTAAAACCAGACCTGTTAAAATTGCAGGCTTGATATTAGGTAATAAAACTTTCGTCAGAATTGTCCATTTTGATTTTCCCATCAGGACAGCTGTTTCTGTATAAGATTTTGGTAAAGCAGTCAATCCAGACTGAATGGGATGTACCATAAATGGTAAACTATAAATGATAGAAGCAATAATCAACCCTAGAAAAGAAAAGACCAGCTTTATTCCCAACATGTTTTCTAACCAATTTCCAAAAGTGGTATTTGGACTTAAAAACACCAAGAAATAAAACCCTAAAACAGTAGGAGGTAAGACCAAAGGCATGCTCACCAAAGTTTCTACAAAAGGTTTTGTTTTAGAATTAGTTTGAACCAACCAATAACACAAAGGAATGGCAATTAAAAACAACAAAATAGTTGTAATACTCGCTAGTTTAAAGGTTAATAATAGAGGTTCAAAATCCATAGGTTGTTTTAATTCATCAAATATGATGCAATGATGACTTTTTTATTCTTCTTCATGTTCCAAAATAACCAAAGCCATTTTAATGGCTGCATAATCTAACTGTTCATTAAAATACTCGTAATAGCTTTTTAATGATTTTGGATTTTCTACTTTGGTTTGGGCTTCTTTAACAGCTTCAATTTCTTTTTCAGATACAAAATCACTCAAATCAATTTTAATGCCCTCGTTGTATAATTTCACAAAATGACTCTGAATGGTATTAGGAGTTAATCCTCTTTCGGATGCAATTTCTTCAATAGACAACCCTTGTTTGTATAAGTCTAAAGTTTCTAGGTGTGTAGCTGATTTCCCTTTTTTCTTCTTAACAGGTTTTACTACTTTTTCCTTGTTAAACTTGATGATTTCAGTGATAAAATCATAACCATAATCATGTAACTTTTTTTGTCCAACACCTTCAATTTCCAAAAACGCTTCATCCGTTACAGGACGTTCATTGGCTATAGATTTTAAAGTAGCATCACTAAACACTACATAAGCAGGCACCCCTTTGGCAGTAGCCAGTTCTAAACGCAATACTCGTAAACGTTCAAACAAATTATTTTGTGGTTTGCTTGCTTTTTGAGGTGTTTTTTCGTCTGCTTTTATAAATTCAACAGGCCTGGTTAAAGAAACTTTCATACCATTAAATAATACTTCTTTAGAAAGTTCATTTAACTTTAAAGCATTGTTTTCATGAAAAGCAATTTCACAAAAGCCCTGATTGGTTAACTGAACCATGTATTGCTGTAAATCTTTCCAAGAAATATCTTTAGCAACTCCATAGGTTTTTAATAAATGATAGTTTTTATCTAAAATAGCGGCATTTTGGGAGCCTCTTAAAAAATCTACCACCACATTTAAAGGTTCTTTTTCCTGCAATCTATAAATTCCCGACAATGCTTTTTGAGCAATTACTGTTCCGTCAAAAAAAGTAGGAGGATGGTTACAAACATCACAATTTCCACATTTTTCCGTAGCCGTTTCTCCAAAATAACTCAACAATATATTTCGCCTACAACTCGTTGCTTCTGCGTACTGAAGCATTCTTTCCAATTTAGCCAATTGTACTTCTTCATTCCCAGAACCTTCTGCAAATTTTCGTAACTGAATTACATCCGCATAGGAATGGAATAAAATAGTTTCAGAATCTAATCCATCACGTCCCGCACGACCAATTTCTTGGTAATAGCCTTCTATGTTTTTAGGCAAGTTATAATGAATAATCCAACGAACGTTAGATTTGTCAATTCCCATTCCAAAAGCAATGGTAGCACAAATGATAGGAGTAGTATCGTGAATAAAATTTTCTTGGATTTTACTTCTGATGTCTGAAGGCAATCCAGCATGATAAGCTGCTGCTTTAAATCCACTTTTCTTTAACCTATCCGCTAGTTGCTCTGTTTGTTTTCTACTCAAACAATACACAATTCCAGATTCGTTGGGTCTAGATTTAACAAAATCAATAATTTGTGTAACCCTGTCTTGCGCTGGGCGAACTTCTAAACTTAAATTGGCTCTGTTAAAAGAACTGATATTTCTTTTGGCATTAGAAATATCTAATTGATTGGCAATATCTTCTCTAGTGGCTTTGTCTGCAGTTGCAGTTAAAGCAACCAAAGGGGTATTGGGTAAGCGTTTTTTTAAGAATGATAATTGTGTATAAGCAGGTCTAAAATCGTGTCCCCAAGAGGAAATACAGTGCGCTTCATCTACCGCAATTAGGCTGATTTCACAAACCTGAGAAAGTTGCTCAAAAAAAGCAAGACTTTCAGGAGCCAGATATAATAGCTTTATTTCTTTAGATTTAACTCTTTCTATAATAGAAGAATTCTCTATATCAGTTTGGGAACTATTGACAAAAGCTGCGGGAATTCCATTGGCATTTAAGGCATCCACTTGATCTTTCATCAAAGCGATTAAAGGAGAAATCACCAAAGTCAATCCTTCCATTAAAATGGCAGGCAATTGGTAACAAATAGATTTTCCGCCTCCTGTTGGCATAATCACCAAATTGTCTTCACCGTTTAAAATACTAGTGATGATTTCTTTTTGTAAAGGTCTAAACTGCTCGTATCCAAAATAGTCTTTTAAGGTTTTGTGTAAAAGGATATCTTGATTTGTCATAACAGTTTAATATTTTTTAATGGCTTCGTCTAAAATTTCTTGTATCAAATTCAGATCAATATCTTGATGAGGATTGATAGGTAATATTTTAAATATTTTTCTATCACCTTGAATTAATGCAGGGTGATGTAAATCTGAACCTTTCGCAAAGCTAAGATAAGGTTCGTTCGTTTTTTTGTCTTTCCAAAGGTAACACAAAGGTTTTCCCTTAAAATAAAAATAGGGGAGTCCCCATTTTAAATGTAATGTTATTTCGGAATGATATTGATTGATGAAATTTCTAAGAAATATAAAAACTCCTTTATTAGGTTCTTCCTGTTTCTCAAAAAAAGCATCAGTTGCAGACATGATTTATTCAGCTAAATAATAATCTAAAGATTCTTTAATTAAATCTACAGATACTTTACAATCAATTTTATATTTTTCAATTCCTTCAAGCAACACAAAGTTTACTTGACCGTTTACGTTTTTCTTATCGTGTTTCATCAAATTGATAACAGCTTCGTAATCTTCTTTTAATACAGGAACTTTGCCGAAAATTCTGGTAATTATTTTTTTAATTAACGTTAAATCTTCTTGAGGGAAATCAAACAATTTTGATGAAATATAAGCTTCGGTAATCATTCCCAAAGCAATGGCTTGACCGTGCGTTAATGTTTTTTTATGATCAGATTCTAAAAAGTAAGATTCCACAGCATGACCAATGGTATGACCGTAGTTTAATATTTTACGTAAGTTGGCTTCTAATCTGTCTTCAAGAACCACTTCATTTTTAATTTCTATAGAACGGTGAATCATTCCTACCAAATCTACTTCTTTGTTTTCGTCAATAAATTGATGCCATAAAGATTTGTCGTAAGTCAATCCGTATTTAATAATTTCTGCCATTCCAGAAGTAATTTCAATTTCCGACAATGTTTTTAAATACAAAGGATCAATAATCACCATTTCAGGATCGGCAAACAACCCAATTTGATTTTTTAACACCCCTAAATCAACTCCAGTTTTACCTCCCACAGAAGCATCAACCATGCTTAGTAGGGTAGTAGGAATATTAATAAATTGAATTCCTCGTTTGTAAGTAGAAGCAACAAATCCACCCATATCGGTAATCACACCACCACCAATATTTATCAGTAAACTTTTTCTATCTGCTCCTAAATCTGTCAGAGCATGCCAAATACTCATGCAAGTACCAAGGTTTTTATTTACTTCTCCAGATTCAATTTCTATGACCTCAAAAGTAACATCAACCTCTAATTCTTGCTGTAAAATAGGCAAACAATACTCGTGAGTATTCTCATCTACCAAAATAAAAACAGTTTTAAAACCATTTTTAGCAATAAATTCATTGATAGCATCGTAACCAGTTTCTTGAAAATGAACAGGATAGCTTGTAGATAGTATAGTTTGCATGTTTATTGGTATTTGTACTGCAAAATAAAGCAAAATATTTTTTTATTAAAGGGATGTTGTAATAATAATTAAAGGTTTATGACTTAGTTAAAAATCCTTACTTTTAACACCTATTTACAACACAGCATGATTCGTAGAATTCTCATTTTTGTAACCATTCTTTTGGTTCTAGATATATACCTTTTTTCAAGTTTTAGAAATTATTTTAGTAGCAATACCCTTAAATTAGGTTTTAAATGGTTTTATGGTTTAAGCATGCTGGCTAGTTATAGCTGTTTTGCTATTGTAATTTTAAAGTTTGATGACAGACCAACCAATGCAACCCTTTTAATGAATCTATGGTTTGGGTATACTTTTGCTTTTTTAGTATTAAAATTAGGAATGTTTTGTACTGCTTTGTTAGATGATATTATTAGAGTTGTAGAATTTGTTGGTAAAATTATTTGGAGAGTTTTCTTAAGTTCTGATACAAAAGTTGATTTTGGAGAGAGAAGAAAATTCATAGGTCAAGTAGGGTTAGGACTAGCTAGCATCCCGTTTTTAGGTATGTTATATGGAATCACCAAAGGGAAATATAATTACAAAATTAAAACAGTAGCTTTAAGTTTTAAGAATTTACCCAAAGCGTTTGATGGTTTAAGAATTGTTCATGTTTCTGACATCCATTCAGGTAGTTTTGATGATTTTGATGAAGTAGCTCACGGAGTCAACATGATTAAAGAACAACAAGCAGATTTGATTTTATTTACAGGAGATTTGGTCAATAACGAAGCCGAAGAAGTTGTGCCTTACAAAGAATTGTTTGGAAGTATGAAAGCACCTTTGGGAGTTTTTTCAACCTTAGGAAATCATGATTATGGAACTCACAAACATTGGAATAGCGAAGAAGAAAAAAGACAAAATCTGTTAGATTTGTTTATCCATCAAAAAGAAATGGGATTTGATTTGTTAAATAATAGGACTCATACTTTAGAAAAAGACGGACAACAAATAGATATTGTTGGAGTAGAAAATTGGGGAAAACCACCTTTCCCACAAAAAGGAGATTTAAACAAAGCTTTAGAAGGAACCAATCCCGAAAATTTTAAAATTTTATTATCTCACGATCCAACCCATTGGGATGAAAAAGTAATTCCCAACTCACAAAACATAGATTTAACCTTGTCTGGTCACACTCACGGAATGCAGTTTGGTGTTGAGATTCCAGGATTTAAATGGAGTCCATCAAAATATATTTACAAACGTTGGGCAGGTTTGTACAAGAACAAAGAACAATATTTGTATGTAAATAGAGGTTTTGGCTTTTTAGGTTTTCCTGGTAGGGTAGGAATTTGGCCAGAAATTACCGTAATTACGCTGAATAAAAAAGACTAGTGTATGAGTAACTTTGATCAAGCAATAAAGCACTGGTATGATAAATCTAAACTTGCTTTGAACTATAGAAATAGTAAAAAGAAAGAGTTGTTAAAAAGGTTAAGATTACTAGAGTTTTCAGAACCAACTCCAGATTTTTCTATCAATATGGTTAATATTTGTGGTGTTTATAATATTGCAGGAGGGAATCCAGATAGCCATGAAAGTTATTACACAGGTTTGCTTAATATTGATTTGGTGAGCAATCAAATAGAAGCAAGTTGGTTAATAGAAGGAGAGCAACAACAAACAGGCTATGGTTTTGTATTTAACAATACCTTGGTTATTCACTTTCATTACATTGCTAACGATGAGCTTTTTAATGGTATTGTTGCTTATGAATTCATTACACCCGATATTGTAATTGGAAAATGGACAGAAGAAATAGCCTTAGAAAATGCATTTGAAATGGGAAGAAAATTATCTCCAGATGAGTTAGGAGAACCATATCCTGAAGATTTTTTTAGTGCTAATTAATTCAAGGCTTGTAAAGTCTACATTAACAAGGTTTTGAGAAAGGATTAATAAACAGTTTTTAATCATATTTTCTAATATCTTTTGATTACTTTTGCGCTTTAAATTTAAAGTGCAACCATGCAAGAAATAAGAAACATTGCTATTATAGCCCACGTTGACCACGGTAAGACTACTTTGGTAGATAAAATTATTGATCAAGCAAAAGTATTAGACGAACGTAAAGAGCGTACAGACTTATTATTAGATAACAATGATTTAGAACGTGAAAGAGGAATTACCATTCTTTCTAAAAACGTATCCGTTCAATACAAAGGAACTAAGATCAACGTTATTGATACTCCTGGTCACGCCGATTTTGGTGGAGAAGTAGAGCGTGTATTAAAAATGGCTGATGGTGTTTTATTATTAGTGGATGCTTTTGAAGGTCCTATGCCTCAAACACGTTTTGTACTAGGAAAAGCAATTCAATTAGGATTAACTCCAATTGTAGTTGTAAACAAAGTAGATAAAGAAAACTGTACTCCAGATATCGTTCACGAAAAAGTTTTTGATTTGATGTTTGCTTTAGAAGCTACTGAAGAGCAGTTAGACTTTACTACAATATACGGTTCTGCAAAGAACAACTGGATGAGTACAGATTGGAAGAATCAAACTACAGACATCGTTCCTTTATTAGATGCAGTTCTAGAATCTATTCCTGCAACTCCTTATAACGAAGGAACTCCACAAATGCAAATTACTTCTTTAGACTTTTCTGCTTTTACAGGAAGAATTGCTATTGGACGTATTTTCCGTGGAGATTTACACGTAAACAAAGATTACATGTTGTGTAAAGCTGATGGTTCTACCAAAAAAGTTAGAATTAAAGAATTACACGTTTTTGAAGGAATGGGTAAAGTGCAAGTTGAAACTGTAAGATGTGGAGATATTTGTGCCATTACTGGTGTTGAAGGATTTGAAATTGGTGATACTATTGCTGATTTAGAAAATCCTGAAGCATTACCAAGAACAGAAATTGACCAACCTACCATGAGTATGTTGTTTACTATTAACAACTCTCCATTTTTTGGTAAAGAAGGTAAATTTGTTACTTCTCGTCACTTACGTGATCGTTTATTTAAAGAATTAGAAAAAAACTTAGCGTTAAAAGTTGAAACTACAGATTCTGAAGACAAGTTTAATGTTTTTGGACGTGGAGTATTACACTTATCTGTTTTAATTGAAACTATGAGACGTGAAGGATATGAATTACAAGTAGGTCGTCCTCAAGTAATTTTCAAGGAAATTGACGGTAAAAAATGTGAGCCATATGAAACATTATCTATCGATGTTCCTGAAGAAGTTTCTTCTAGAGCTGTAAACTTGGTTTCTTTACGTAAAGGAGACTTAATGGTTATGGAGCCTAAAGGAGATTTACAACATTTAGAATTTACCATTCCATCTCGTGGATTAATTGGTTTAAGAAATAAAATTTTAACAGCTACTCAAGGGCAAGCAATTATTAACCATAGATTTAGTGAATACGGTCCTTTTAAAGGTGAATTTACTGAGGAAGAAAAAGGAGCAATTGTTTCTGCTGCTGCCGGTAAAGCAACAGCATATGCTTTAGACCGTTTACAAGACAGAGGTAAATTCTTTATTGATATTAACGAAGAAATTTACGTTGGTCAGGTAATTGGTGAAAACAGTAAAGCTGATGACATGGCTGTAAACCTTATTAAAGGAAAGCAATTAACAAATATGCGTAAATCAGGTACTGATGAAGCAATGAAGATTGCTCCAAAAGTTAACTTTTCTTTAGAAGAGTGTATGGAATACATTAGAGCTGATGAGTATTTAGAGGTAACTCCAGCAAGTTTACGTATGCGTAAAATTAATTTTAAAGGTTAATGATCATCTTTAAATAATATTAAAAACTCCTTCAATTAATTTTGAAGGAGTTTTTTTGTACAAATTTATTTAGCTTTATCGATATGAAATTTTCAGTTGTAATTTTACTTTTCACCTCTCATTTATTGTTAGCTCAATCTGTAAAGATTGAAGAAAAAATAAAACTATCTAAAAAAATATCTGAAACTTCAGGCATTGTGTTTTTAGATAATGAAATTTTAACTTTTAATGATTCTGGTGGAAAACCGAAACTATATGTTTTAAAACCTTCATCAGGAAAAATAAAAAGAACTATTAAAATTAAAAATGCTTTAAATGTTGATTGGGAATCTATTACTCAAGATGAAAAATTTGTTTACATTGGAGACACGGGAAATAATTACGGAAATAGAAAAAACTTAGTCATTTATAAAGTCTCAAAAAAAGACATACAAACCCAAGATAAAGTAAAAGCTGAAAAAATCTATTATAGTTATACCAATCAAAAAAGGTTTGTAAAAGAAAGTCATCAAAGCAATTTTGATTGTGAAGCGATGACAATTTATAAAAATCAATTATATCTATTTACTAAGAACTGGAAAGACAATCAAACAAATATCTATGCATTACCAAATTCAGCAGGAGTGTATCAAGCCAATCCTATAAAATCTTTAACAATTGATTGCTTGTTAACCTCAATTGCTTACAATAGTGAAATAGATTCTTTTGTGGGAACTGCCTATGATAGAAACTACCAATCATATATATTAATAATTAAAGATTTTGAAACAGTTCCACTGATTTCTAAAATATCTTTAACAGCTACATTAGGATATTCTAATCAAACAGAAGCCATTGCTTGGAAAAACAATCATCAAATATATGTAACAAGGGAAGCTTCACAGAAAAAACTAAATGGCAAGCATTATAAACGTAAACAAAAATTGTTTCTCATTACTTTAACAGATTAGTGTATTTTTGTACTATAAACCAATAAAAGTGTCCAAATTCTCCAAGCTTATTCAAAAACAAAAAGAACATCAAGTTGCTAAAAAACATCGGTTTAATTTAGAAGCAAAAATCAACGCCAATAGGGAAGGAGTGTTGTGTGCTTGTGGCTCTAAAAAATCGTACAAACTTTGTTGTGAATTGATCCATAAAAACATTGAACTTGCTAAAACTCCCTTAGATTTAATGAAATCCAGATATACAGCCTATGTATTGGGAGCTATTGATTATTTAATGTTAAGTCAACATTCCTCAACAAGACCCTTTTCGGAAAAGGAGGAAATATTAAATTGGACAAAGAGTGTTCAGTGGCTAGAGCTAGTTATTGTAGAAGCTAAAGAAACACATATTGATGAAGGCTTTGTTACTTTTAAAGCCTTATTTATAGAAGATGGAGTTAAGAATACCATTTTTGAAAAATCTCGTTTTATCAAAGAGAACAATCATTGGACCTATGTAGATGGTATCCACTCATAAAAAAAATAATGATGGCAAAATCAGGAAGTGATAAAAATACTAAAAACAAATCCAAGCATAACAAGCTAATGGATAGAAAAAAGAATAAGATTCGTGAAAAAGAGTTAGCACATAAAGAAAAATTAAAAGCTTTAAAAGAACAGATTAAAGAAAATAAAAAGGAATAAGAATGTTCAAAAGTATAAAACCAGAAACCGAGTGTGCAATAAACTCGACTTCTGGCCATACTTCAACCTATATAATTTGATATTTAAATATAGGTTTTTTGTTTCTATAAAACAATATTCTATAAAGGATATTGATTTTTATGAATAGCTATTTTTGCAATTTCCTTCTTTAAAGCAATAATATTAGGGTAGTTGCTGTATTTTGTAAAACGTTTTAACCCCATTAATAACATACGTTGCTCATCATTTTCTGTGAATGAAATAATAGCTTCTTTTCCTTTTCTATTGATTACTTCTACAGCATTAAATAAGTTTAATTTCGTCATTGCTATTTGTAAAACTGCTTCTTTTTCAGAAGACTTATTGACTAATTTTTCAGTTTTTAATAAGGTGGATTCTGCCATGTAAATTTCAATTAGAATTTCAGCAGCACACAATACAATTTCTTGTTGTTTTTCTAATTCCATTCCAAATTTTTCTACTGCTTTACCAGCAACCATTAAGAACACTTTTTTCAATTTTTCTAGTATTTCTTTTTCCTCAGAAAACAATACATTATAATCAGGTGTTTCAAAAGAAGGAATTGCCATCAAATCATTGGCAACATTCATGGCTGGCGTCATCAAATCAATCTCTCCTTTTAATGCTTTTTTTACTAACATTCCAACAGTTAAAAGACGATTGATTTCATTAGTTCCTTCATAAATTCTAGAAATACGGGCGTCACGCCAAGCTCCCTCCATAGGTGTATCTTCAGAGAACCCCATTCCTCCATATATCTGTAAACCTTCATCAGCATTAAATTGTCCTGCCTCAGATCCATATACTTTTAAAATAGCACATTCCAAAGCAAAATCTTCCACACCTTTTAACTCTGCATCCGCATGAGACATGCCATCGGCAATCAAAGCATCTATTTTCTTTTGAATATCACCAGCCGCTCTATATACACCACTTTCTGTAACAAAAGTTTTGGTACACATCAACGCTATTTTTTCTTGAACCGCTCCAAAATTTGCAATACTAGTTCCAAATTGTTTACGCTCATTAGCATAGTTTACAGCGTTGTTAATAATTCTTCTACTGGCATCTAAACAAGCAGCCGCTAGTTTGATTCGACCAATGTTTAAAATATTTAATGCTATTTTAAATCCGTTTTGTCTTTCAGATAACATATTTTCTACAGGAACTACGGTATCGTTAAAAAATACCTGTCTGGTAGAGGAAGCACGAATTCCTAATTTCTTTTCTTCTTCTCCCATGGTAATTCCATTAGGATTTTCTTTGTCATATTCAACAATAAAAGCAGTTAAGTTTTTATCATCTTCAATTCTAGCAAATACAATCATTAGACTACAAAAGCCAGCATTAGAAATCCACATTTTTTGTCCTGAAATTTTATAATGAGTTCCATCATCAGACAATACTGCTTTTGTTTTTCCTGAATTGGCATCAGAACCTGCTCCAGGCTCTGTTAAACAATAAGAACCAAACCATTCACCTGTAGTTAATTTAGGGACATATTTTTGTTTTTGTTCCTCAGTACCATATAACACAATAGGCATGGTTCCAATTCCCGTGTGTGCACCAAAGGCAGTGGCAAACGAACCCGTAGCTCCTGAAATATAATCACACACTAAAATGGTTGACATAAAAGGCATGGCCATTCCTCCGTAGGCTTCTGGAACAGCAATACTTAAAAATCCCATTTCTCCTGCTTTCACCATTAATTCTTCTGTAAAAGCATAATCTTTCTTTTCAAAGCGTTCTTTATGTGGCCATACTTCACGATCTATAAATTCCTTTACGGAATCTCGCATCATGAGTTGTTCTTCGTCAAAATCTTCTACTATAAATACATCATTATAGTCTGTTTCTTTAATTACAAATTCTCCTCCTTTAATTAGCTTGCTCATTTTTTTAATATTTTTAGTGTTTTGGAAAACGGGTTGATTGATATAATTACAATTGATTATTTTAAAAATTCATAAATTCCAGCAGCTCCTTGTCCTGTTCCCACACACATTGTTACAATTCCATATTTGTTTTTTCTTCTTCTCATTTCATTAATTAGCTGTACGGATAATTTTGCTCCTGTACAACCTAAAGGATGTCCTAAAGCGATGGCACCTCCATTTACATTTACAATATCAGGATTGATTCCTAATTCTCGAATAACCGCAATTGATTGAGAGGCAAAAGCTTCATTTAGTTCAATTAAGTCGATATTATTTTTGGTTAATCCTGCTTTTTCTAAAGCCTTTGGAACAGCCATTACAGGTCCAATACCCATAATTCTAGGTTCAACACCAACAGCTGCAAAAGAAACCAATCTCGCAACAGGTTCAAGATTTAATTCTTTCACCATTTCTTCACTCATTACAATCACAAAAGCAGCACCATCACTCATTTGTGAAGAATTACCTGCTGTGACCGATCCATTATTAGCAAACACAGGTTTTAATTTCGACAAAACTTCTAAAGAGGTGTCTTTTCTAGGACCTTCATCTTTGGTTACGGTGTAATTTTTAGTTTGTTTTTTACCAGAAGAATCTACAAATATTTCTTCTATATTAATCGGTACAATATCTTCTTCAAATAAATTATTTGCTTGTGCTTTTAAAGCTTTTTGGTGAGAATTGTATGCAAACTCGTCCTGATCTTTCCTAGAGACTTTAAATTCATTCGCAACGGCCTCTGCCGTCAGTCCCATTCCCCAGTAGTACTCTTCATGTCCAGCATTGGTCTCTTTGTAATTAGGAGAGGGTTTGTAACCACCCATAGGAATGTATGACATGCTTTCAACACCTCCTGCAATAATACAGTCGGCCATTCCTGATTGTATTTTAGCAGCTGCAATGGCAATGGTTTCAATTCCGGAGGCACAATATCTGTTGACCGTCATTCCAGCAACATCATCAATTTTTAATCCCATTAAGGAGATTAAACGCCCCATATTTAAACCTTGTTCAGCTTCGGGCATGGCATTTCCAACAATCACATCGTCAACTCTAGTTTTGTCTAATTCTGGTGTTTTTTCTAATAAATACTGTATGGTTTCAGCTGCCAATTCATCAGGTCTTTTAAACCTAAATATTCCTTTAGGAGCTTTTCCTACGGCTGTTCTATATCCTTTTATGATGTATGCTGTTTTCATTTTTTCTATTTTTTTAGGTTTATTTGTTAAAGTGTTTATTTGTGTAGTCGATTTAACGATTAAACAGTTAAACTAATAACAAACTAATTCCTTAGCGGTTTCCCTGTTTTTAACATGTGCTGAATTCTTTCTAACGTTTTCTTTTCTCCCAATAGAGATAAAAAAGCTTCTCGTTCTAAATTCAATAAATATTGTTCTGATACAAATGAGGGTTCAGATAAATCTCCTCCTGCCATTACATACCCTAATTTATTTGCAATTAATCTATCGTGTTCTGAGGCATATTTTCCTGCCACCAAACTATCAGCTCCTACTTGAAACATTCCCAAAACTTGTTGTCCTAAAACTTTTACTTTTTGTGGAGTAGGGATTAAATAACCATCATCTAACATTTGCATCGCATGTTTTTTAGCCGTTGCAATTTGTTGATGTTCATTTACTACCACCATATCTTTGTGTTGTATATAATATCCCAAATCGTAGGCCTCGTGAGCTGATGTAGCTACTTTTGCCATGGCAATATTGATAAAAGCATCCCTCATTCTATTGAGTTTTACGTCATCTTTTAAAACCATGTCAGAGACTCTTTTGGTCATTTCCTTGGTTCCACCACCTCCGGGAATAACTCCCACACCAAACTCAACCAAACCAGTATAAGTTTCAGCAGCAGCAATTACTTTATCGGCATGCAAACTCAATTCACAACCACCACCTAAAGTCATACCTCTTGGGGTGATTAGAGTAGGGCACGAGGAATATCTCATTCTCATCACGGTATTTTGAAAATACTGAACTGCAAAGTTTAACTCATCATATTCTTGCTCTACAGCCAATAAAAACACCATGGCTAAATTGGCACCTACAGAAAAATTAGTGGCTTGATTTCCTAAAATCACAGCATCATATTCCGTTTCTGCCAAATCAATTCCTTTGTTGATGGCTTGTAAAACACCGCTACCCAAAGTGTTCATTTTAGACTGGAATTCTACATTTAAAACACCATCACCTAAGTGCTGAATGGAAGCTTCTGAATTAGACCAAATGGTTTTGGCTTCTCTAATATTTTCTAAAATGATAAAACTATCTTGCCCTGGTATTTTTACTTGTGTTTTGGAAGCAATATCATACACATATTTTTTACCTTCTTTCACGGTGTAAAAAGAAGTACTGTCCGCATTTTTAAACTCCTGAATCCAATTGGCACAAGTTAGACCTTCGGCTTCAATTAAAGTCAACCCTTTTTCAAAACCAATGGCGTCCCAAATTTCAAAAGGACCATGTTGCCAACCAAAACCAGCTTTCATGGCATCATCTATTCTGTAAATTTCATCAGATATTTCTGGAATTCTATTGGAAACATACGCAAACAATGCTGCGAATGTTTTTCTATAAAATTCACCAGCTTTGTCTTGTCCTTTTATTAAAATTTTAAATCTATCGGCAACGCGATCAATAGTTTTAGTAGCAGCCAAACTTTTAAAACTTACTTTTTTAGAGGGACCATATTCTAACGTATTTAAATCTAAAGAGAGTATCGATTTTTTTTCTTGGTGATCTATGTGTTTTTTATAAAATCCTTTTCCAGTTTTGCTTCCCAACCATTTGTTATTTAACATGGTTTGTATAAAATCTGGAACCTTAAATAAATCTACAGCTTCATCATCTTTACAATTTTCATATAAGCCGTTGGCTACATGCACCAAAGTATCTAAACCAACCACATCAACGGTTCTAAACGTGGCAGATTTAGGTCTCCCAATAATAGGGCCTGTTAGTTTGTCAACCTCCTCAACCGTCATGTCCAATTCTTTTACAATATGGAGCATGCTCATGATTCCAAAAATCCCAATTCTATTCCCTATAAACGCAGGAGTATCTTTAGCAAGTACAGTTGTTTTACCTAAAAACTTAGATCCAAAGTGCATTAAAAAATCAACCACTTCTTTTTTGCAATCAGGTCCAGGAACAACTTCAAAAAGTTTTAAATATCTGGCTGGATTAAAAAAGTGAGTCACAGCAAAATGTTCTCTAAAATCTTGAGAACGTCCTATATTCATGTATTTAATTGGGATACCAGAAGTATTACTAGTTACAATAGTCCCAGGTTTTCTGTGTTGTTCTATTTGCTCAAAAACTTTTTGTTTGATGTCTAATCTTTCTACCACCACTTCAATAATCCAATCAACATCCTTTATTTTTTTAAGATCCGTATCTAAATTTCCAGTTTCAATTCTATCAGCAAATTGTTTATCATATAAAGGAGCAGGATTAGACTTGATAGCAGATTGTAAATTGGTATTTACAATTCTATTTTTTACCGAGGGATGATCTAAGGTAAGTCCTTTAGATTCTTCTGATTCCGTTAGTTCATTTGGAGCTATATCTAATAATAAAACTTGAACACCAATGTTTGCGAAATGACAAGCAATACCTGATCCCATGATTCCGGATCCAATGACTGCTATTTTTTTTATATGTTTTTTCATCTTAAAAGATTAATTTTTGTTCTATTAATTCTTGAATGGTTTCTGTCACATTTAAAAAACTCTCTATTTGTTTTTTGGTTAAATTTTCGGCAACTGTTTGGTTAAATTTTAAGACTATTTCTTTTGATATTTCTCTTTGCTGTTTTCCTTTCGGTGTTAGTTTTATTAATACACTTCTACCGTCATCAGGATTTTTTTCTCTATAAATAAGTCCTAATTCTTCCATCTTGTTTAGGGTTCTCGATAGGCTTGTAGCTTCTATTCCCATTCTAGGACCAAGCATGGTAGAGGGGGTTCCATTTTTATAATGAATATTAATCAATACAAAGCCAATGGTCATTGAACTTTCTTTTTTGACAGCTTCTTCATTATACATTTTACTAATGGATTGCCAGGTGTATCTATATAGGTAATCAAAACTTATTGTATTGGCTTCTTTCATTTTTTTCTTTTAAAGATAGCAAAAAATAATTATGCTTGCACAATACATATGTTAATTTCATAAAAAATCACTCAACAAATAGTCAATTCATCAATAAAAACTGCACCTATTATCGTTTTGTTTAAAATAAATTATTGTTTAATTTAAAAAAAAACTCATGAACATATAATATCTTTGAAATCTCTTAAAGAATTTTAGCATTTATGCAAGAACCAATCATCAGTATTCAAAAGTTACACAAATCATATGGTACCAAAACAGCATTAAATCATATATCTATAGAAATAACCAAAGGGAGTGTCTATGGATTGATTGGTCAAAATGGAGCAGGAAAGACTTCGTTGATTAGAATTCTGAATCAAATTATTGATGCCAATAGTGGACATATTATTTTCAAAGGAACTCCTATGACTTCTGAAGCGGTAAAACATATTGGTTATTTACCAGAAGAGCGTGGTTTGTATAAAAACATGACTATTGAAGAACAGGCTTTGTATTTTGGACAACTAAAAGGAATGACCAAAGTAAACGCTTTAGAACAACTAAATTATTGGTTAGACAGGTTTGATATTGTGGATTGGAGAAAAAAGAAAATCCAAGGACTTTCTAAAGGAATGGCTCAAAAAGTACAGTTTATCATCACGGTTTTACACCAACCAGATTTATTGATTTTAGATGAACCTTTTAGTGGTTTTGATCCTATTAATGCAAATTTAATCGCCAAAGAAATCAAAACATTGGCTAAAAACGGAACCACAGTTATATTTTCCTCTCACAGAATGGAATCGGTAGCTGAAATGTGTGATGCTTTGTGTTTAATTCACCATGGAAATATTTTGTTAGAAGGAAGCATTCAAAGTATTCAGAAAAAATATGTTCAACAAGTTTTTGAGGTAACGTTAAACAACTATCAAGAAAACGAGTTAACATTGTTTTTAAATAATGCTGATTATAAAACCAATATCATCCAAAAAGAAGAAGAGGAAATTCGTTTTGAAGTGATAAACAATCAAAAAGAAACCGATCAGTTGTTACATGATTTACTAAAAGTGGGGAAAGTAATTTCTTACAAACAACATACTCCAAGTTTACAAGATATCTTTATTAAAACCATAGAAAATGCATAAGTTACTTCTTATAATTCAACGCGAGTTCATTACTAAAGTTCGTAGCAAAGCATATTTAGTATTGATATTTTTAAGTCCAATGTTAATGATTGGGATGTTTGCTGCCATCTTTTATTTTGCAAGCAAAGAGAGCAAAGACAACTATAAACAAGTATCTATTTTAGCAGTGACCACCCCTGAAATAGCCGCTGATATTCAAAAAGAAAACCCAAATATTGCATTAGAATACAGAACTGTTATTTCTTTTAAGGATGCCAAAACCCTTGTCAATGATAAGGATTTAAATGGTCTAATATATGCAAATCCACTATCTAACATGATGGAGATTTATGGCGATGATAAAATTCCTTTACATTCTCTAGAAACCATTTTAGAAAAACATTGGATTTTACAACAGTTAAAAAATAAGGGAGTTGAAGAGTATGTAATCAAACAAGCAACTGAAAACACCCCAATTCATTATAGCAAAAAAGATGATTCTCATGCTACCATTCAAAAATGGGTACAAGGAACCGTAGCCATTGGGAGTGGTTATTTGGTCATGATGTTTGTAATTATCTATGGTAACGCTGTAATGCGTAGTATTATAGAAGAAAAAAACAGCAGAGTGGTAGAAATTATGGTTTGTACCGTAAAACCTTTTCAACTAATGTTGGGAAAAATTATTGGGAATGCCTTAGCGGGTATATTGCAATTTTTAATTTGGGGAATTTTACTTTTAGGAGGACTTTTTTTATTAGAAATTTATTTCCCTTCTGTAGGAGGGAATTCAGAAAAAGTTGAACAAATCTTTAACATTATTTGGGAAATTAATTACACGCAAATCTTTGTTGGTTTTGTCTTTTTCTTTTTAAGTGGATACTTATTATACAGTAGTTTTTATGCAGCAGTAGGGGCCGCTGTAAGTAGTGAAACCGATACACAACAATTTGTACATCCTATTTTATTACCACTTATGTTTGCTGTGTATATAGGAATTGTAACCGTGGTTAACGGAAATCCAAATGGAAGCACCGCGGTCTTGTTTTCTTTTGTACCCTTTACCTCTCCAGTAGTCATGTTAATGCGTATTCCTTTTGGTGTTCCGCTCTGGGAAATAATTTTGTCCTTGGCATTATTATTGGTTAGTTTTATCACAACGGTTTATGTTGCCAGTAAAATTTATAGAATCGGAATTTTAACCTACGGTAACAAACCAAGTATGAAACAATTGGTAAAATGGATGTTTCAAAAATAACCTTTGATATTAAATAAGCATGAGTAAAATATTACTGATAGAAGATGAAGCAGCAATTAGACGAGTTTTAAAAAGAATTATTGCTGATGAAAACAATACCTATGAGGTAGAAGAAGCAGAAGATGGAATGATAGGGTTGGAGTTGATCAAAGAACATGATTATGATTTAATTCTTTGTGATATTAAAATGCCTAAAATGGATGGGGTAGAAGTATTGCAAAAAATAAAAGAATCAAAGCCTGAAATTCCTGTGATTATGATTTCTGGACATGGAGATTTAGATACTGCTGTGCAAACCATGCGTATGGGAGCTTATGATTATATTTCTAAACCACCAGATTTAAACAGACTTTTAAATACGGTTCGTAATGCCTTAGACCAAAAACAATTAATTGTAGAGAATAGACAATTAAAGAAAAAGGTCAGCAAAAAATACGAAATGATTGGGGAGAGTCAACCCATCAAACATATCAAGAATATGATTGATAAAGTAGCTCCAACCGATGCTCGTGTTTTAATTACAGGGCCTAACGGAACAGGAAAAGAATTGGTGGCTCACAGATTACACGATTTAAGCGAACGTTCAAAAGCTCCTATGGTAGAAGTTAACTGTGCTGCCATTCCATCAGAATTGATAGAAAGTGAATTGTTTGGTCATGTAAAAGGATCTTTTACTGGAGCTAATAAAGACCGTGCAGGTAAATTTGAAGCAGCCAATGCAGGAACCATTTTCTTAGATGAAATTGGAGACATGAGTCTTTCTGCACAAGCAAAGGTATTAAGAGCTTTACAAGAAAGTAAAATTAGTAGGGTAGGTTCTGATAAAGATATTAAGGTAGATGTTAGAGTACTTGCAGCAACCAATAAGGATTTGCGTAAAGAAATTGCCGAAGGTAGGTTTAGAGAAGATTTATATCACCGCTTGGCAGTTATTTTAATTCAAGTCCCTTCTTTAAATGATCGTAGAGATGATATTCCTACTTTAATCACACACTTTGCTGCTATTATTGCTAAGGAGCAAGGAATGGCTCTTAAAACTTTTTCTAAGGAAGCTATTAGCAAACTTCAAGAGTATAATTGGACAGGAAATATTCGTGAGTTAAGAAACGTGGTTGAGCGTTTGTTAATTTTAGGAGAAAAAGAAATTAGTGCTACAGATGTTGAGATGTTTGCTAGTAAATAAATATTGAACTTAAAAAGGTCATTGACCAAATATTATGATTGAGCAAATAAAGAATATTGAAATTGGAGTAGGCGTAGGTGCTGTAAAATTTGGAATGTTAAAAACAGATGTTTTAAGTATTTTAGGAATGCCTACTGACAAAGAAGTTGAGAAAGATTTTGAAACTGGGGATGCTGTAGAAACTTGGGACTACGACAATTGTGGTATTGCCTTTTCTTTTGATGAGGAAGAGGATTGGAAATTAGAAACCATTACCATCAATTCTAGTTATTTTGAAATCAATGGTGTAGGATTGGTAGGAAAAGGAATTGAAGAAGTTCAAGATTTTATTGAAAAATACGAATTAGGAGACATGGAATTTGAAGACTATTCTACGCCAGAAAATCCTAATCATGAATTGATAGATGTAGATGAAGCCAATATGTTTTTTTGGTTTACAGATAACATCTTACAAGAAATTCAATTTGGGGTTAAGTGGGATGATGATGACAATGCTTTATGGCCTAAATAAAAATAGAAGTACAAATAAAAAAGCTCCAACGTTAACGTTGGAGCTTTTTTTATGCTAAATAAGTATTAAGTTACTTATTGCCAACCACCACCAAGGGCTTTGTACAAATCTACCACTGTTAATAATTGTTGTAGTTTGCTATCTACTAAGTTTAAGTTCGCACTCAAAGCACTCTGTCTAGCCGTTAACAAATCTAAATAGGTTGCATAACCATTATTTAATAACTCTTCAGAATTGATTTCTGCATTACTCAACGCTTCTGCTTCTTTGGCTCTAAATATAAACTTGGTCGATTCTGCTTCATAAGCATACAAAGCATTTGACACTTCACTACCTGCAACTAACAAAGCTTTTCTATAGTTTAACAACGCTTGTGCTTCGTCATTTTTGGCAACCTCTAACTGAGTTTTTAATTTTCTTTGATTAAAAATAGGTTGGGTAATCCCTCCAATAATACTTGCGAAAATTGAATTCCCTGTCAACCAACTATCAACATCTAAGGCTTGGAATCCTCCAGAAGCTGTTAAAGTAAGTGATGGATACATACTTGTTTTTGCAACATTTTTCATTTCAAAAGTTTGCATCATCGCATATTGAGCAGATTTTACATCTGGCCTATTGCTTAACAACATAGCAGGTACTCCAATTTGCATATCTGTATCAATAGATTGTTTACTCAACTCACTTCTTTCAAATTTTCTAGGAGTGGTTCCTAACAAAATACTCAAGCTGTTTTCTAACTGAAAAATAGAAGCTTCTAAGTCTATTTTAAGTGCTTCAGCATTGTTATATTGAGCAATATTTTGATCTACCGCTACTTGATTTACTTGTCCAGACTCCTTTAAAGCCTTAATGGTTTCAACTCCTTTTTTACGAACGGCAATAGTTTGATTGGTAATTTCTAACTGAGCATCCAACGCTAATAATTGATAATAAGTACTCACAATTCTAGAAATCAATTCAGATCTCACAGCTTGTTGTGCTGCTTCCGATTGTAAATAACTTGCCAAACTAGCTCTTTTGTTACTTCTTATTTTACCCCAAATATCTGCTTCCCAAGATAAGTTTCCACTCAATTCATAAGTTTGTATAGATCTGTTAGGAGAAAAACTACCAAATCTACTATTCTTAGAAACTTCTTGATCATTTACATTAGCTCCAATACTAAATGTTGGTAAATACCCTGCTTTTCCTTGCTTTAAATAAGACTCGGCAGATTCCATTTGTTTGATGGCGATTTGTAAATCAAAATTGTTCTTTAATGCTTCCTCAACATATGCTTGTAAATAAGTATCGGTAAACATGGTTTTCCAAGAAAAAGCTGCCATAGAAACGGTATCGGCTTGTTTCACTTGCGCTTCTTCAACCCTAAAAACTTCTTTAGAAGTTTCTTTTACAGTTGGTTGTTTGTAATCTTTCACAGCCAAGCAAGAGGTTAGGAGTACGGATACTCCTAACATGGTGGCTACTTTATATTTATTATATTTTTTCATAATTACTCAATGTCTTTTGTTAATTCATGTGCTGTTTTTGACACCTTTTCTTGTAAGGTTTGGAATACAATAAACAATACTGGAATGATAAACACCCCTAAAATAGTACCTATCAACAATCCACCTACAGCACCCGTACCAATAGATCTGTTTCCTGCCGCTCCAACTCCTTGTGCTAACACCAATGGCATCAATCCTAAAATAAAGGCGAAAGACGTCATTAAAATAGGTCTTAAACGTGTTTTTGCTCCGTGTATCGCAGCATCTGAAATGCTTTCTCCATTTTTTCTTCTTTGTAATGCAAACTCTACAATTAAGATGGCATTTTTAGCCAACAACCCAATCAACATGATTAAAGCAATTTGGAAATAGATATTGTTTTCTAATCCTGCTAGGTTGGTGGTGATGTATGCTCCAAATACTCCTAATGGAATAGATAAAATAACTGACAATGGCAAAATATAACTTTCGTATTGTGCCGCTAACAAGAAGTACACAAACAGTAAGCTTAAAATAAGAATATAAGTAGTTTGGTTTCCTGCATTGACCTCTTCACGAGTCAAACCTGAATACGCTACACTATAGTTACTTGGTAGTTTTGCTACTTCCTCTTCAATTACTTTAATTGCATCTCCAGTACTGTATCCTTCATTTACCGCTCCACTAATGGTGGTTGAATTGTACAAGTTAAAACGAGTTACAGATTGTGGTCCATACACTCTTTTTAATTTTACAAACTGTGTAATAGGTGACATTTCACCCTTGTTAGTTCTTACATAAATTTTATCTAAAGAATTAACATCTGCTCTGTCTTCTGGCAATGCTTGTATATACACTCTGTATTGTTTCCCAAATCTGGCAAAATCCGAAGCATAAACTCCACCAATATAACTTTGTAAGGTTGAGAAAATACTGTTAATAGGCACCCCTGTTTCTTTAGCCAAAGGCACGTTTACTTCCATTTCATATTGAGGGTAGTTTACGTTAAAAGCAGATTGTGCATATTTTACTTCTGGGTGACTCATCAATGCAGCCATAAATTGTTGGTTGGTGGCATCTAATTCTTTTAAATCTCCTCCAAAACGGTCTAACAAGTTGACTTCAAAACCAGCTGAGTTACCAAACCCTCTAATACTAGGAGGAGAGAAGAAAATAATATTGGCTCCAGCAACGGTAGAGGCCACACCAAATAGTTTTCCTGTAATTGCAGCGGTAGAAAGTGATGGATCTTTACGTTCTGCCCAATCGGTTAATTTAACAAACCCAATAGCATAGTTACTTCCAGAACCACTTAATAAACTATTTCCTTTAATAAAAGATACTCCTTCAATTCCTGGGATATCTTTAATTTTAGCATACAATTCTTCGGTAATAATACTTGTTCTATCCAAAGAAGCCCCAGCAGGTAATTCAATGTTTGTAAAAATCATCCCTCTATCTTCATTAGGAACAAATCCTGTAGGGGTGTTTTGAGAAGTATAATAGATCCCTCCAAAAGTCAATACAACTAAAATCAACGTAATCCATTTTCTTTTGTACAAGAACTGTAATGATTTACCATATCTATCAACAGTAGCATTAAATCCAGTGTTAAAAGCAGCGTAAAAACGATGAATTCCTTTTTTGTCTTCATGATCTTCATGATGTGATTTTAAAAACAATGCACAAAGCGCAGGACTTAAGGTTAAGGCGTTTACAGCAGAAATTAAAATGGCAATAATCAAAGTGATTCCAAATTGCTTATAAAATACTCCTGTAGGTCCTTGTACAAATGTTACAGGAATAAATACGGCCGACATTACCAAGGTAATAGAAATAATAGCTCCTGATATTTCATGCATGGCATCAGAAGTTGCTTTTTTAGGATTCTTTTCACCGCTGTCCATCTTAGCATGTACGGCTTCTACTACCACAATGGCATCATCAACCACAATACCAATGGCCAATACAATGGCAAATAAAGTTAGTAAGTTAATGGAATATCCAAACAGGTTAAGGAAAAAGAACGTACCAATAATAGACACTGGAACGGCAATGGCTGGAATTAAAGTAGAACGTAAATCTTGTAAAAAGATAAATACTACAATAAATACTAATAAAAAGGCTTCTAATAAGGTATGAACTACTTTTTCTATAGAGGCATTTAAGAACAAACTTGTATCATAAGGAATAAAAATATCCAATCCTTTAGGCAAGTCTTTTTTAACATTATCTAAGGTAACTTTAATGTTCTCAATAATCTCTTGTGCATTAGATCCTTTGGTTTGAAAAACTCCCATAAATACAGCAGGTTTTCCTAAACTTGAAGCTCCAGAAGTATAAGATTGTGCATCTAATTCAATAGTAGCAACATCAGCCAAGGTTAAGAATTTACCATTCCCCAACGCTTTAATGATGATTTTGTCATACTGATCTTTGTACTTAAATCTACCTTGGTATTTTACAACATATGAAAACGACTCTCCGTTGTTTTCTCCTAAAGATCCTGCAGATGCTTCTAGGTTTTGTTCTTGCAAAGCAGCAGTAACATCAGAAGGAATTAAGTTATAAGCCGCTAATTTTTCAGGCTTTAACCAAATTCTCATCGCATAATTACTTTGAGAGAATACATTTACGTTTCCAACTCCATTAATTCTTTGAAGTGCAGGAACCACGTTGATACTCAAATAGTTTTGAATAAAAGTAGCATCGTAATCTTCATTGTCAGAATACATAGACAAGAACATCAGGGCACTTGTTTGTTGTTTTTGAGTAGTTACCCCTGTTTGTGTTACCTCTTTAGGTAATAAAGGAGTGGCTCTGGCCACACGGTTCTGTACGTTTACTGCGGCAACGTTTCCATCTGTATTTTGGTCAAAATACACCGTAATATCTGCGGTACCGTTGTTAGAGGCTGTAGAAGTAATGTAAGTCATTCCTTCTACACCATTTATTTGCTCTTCTATAGGGGTAATTACACTCTCAAGAACAGTTTCTGCATTGGCTCCTTGATAAGAAGCAGTTACTTTAACAGTTGGGGGAGCAATATCAGGATATTGTTCTATGGGTAAACTGTTAATACTTATAAAACCAAGCATTACTATAATGATGGAAATCACTGTAGATAATACGGGTCTTTCTATAAATGTTTTTAACATGTGATTATAGTTATATTGTTATTTAAATAAAACCTGAATAGGTTTTAAAAGACTATCTAAAGAAACTTCGCTAGGAGTAATTTGCATATTGTCATGTAATTTACCCACTCCGTTGGCAACAATTTTATCTCCTTTTTCTATTCCAGATGCAACCACATACACATTGTGTAAAGTAGTTTTGATTTGGATAACAGACGAAGTAATACTGTTGTCTTTCTTTAATTTATAAACCATTACTTTTCCTTGTTGCTCATAAGTAGCTTCTTGAGGAATTACAATAGCGTTTTCGTAAAACGTAGGAATTTTAATTTGCCCACTATTTCCATTGGTTAAAATTTGATTAGGGTTGTTAAATACTGCTCTAAAGCTAACAGTACCTGTACTTCTGTTAATTTGTCCAGAAGAAGTTTCTATTTTTCCTTTCTGATCAAAAATTTTCCCATTGGCCATGACCAAACTAACAGGAGGAAAGTTTTCTATTTTTTCTTGAATAGAGTTTCCTTCTGCATTTTGTAAAAAATCTATGTAGTTAGATTCGTTCATGGTAAAAAAGGCATATACTTGCTGAATGTCACTAATAGTTGTTAATGGCTGAGAATCATTAGAACTAATTAAAGAACCTTCTCTAAAGTTAATAGCTCCTACATATCCATCTACTTGACTTTTTACCATTGCATAACCAATACTAGCGGTAATACTACTGTAGTTAGCTCTTTTTTGAGATAAATTGGCTTTGGCTGTTTGTAATTGTACCGCACTAATAATTCCTTTTTCTACCAATGGAATTAATTTTTCTACTTCTACTTTTGCCACATCCACAGCTGCTTTTGCTGCTTGAGCATCTTGTGATAACGTTTGTGTTTCTAATTGAAATAAAGGTTGACCTTTGGTTACTTTTTGACCTTCATCAACCAGTACTTTTTGTACATAACCAGAAACTTTTGCTCTTACATCACTGTTTACCACACCTTCTATAGTGGCAGGATAATTTCTAAAGTCCGTTACATCTTTACCTGTAATGGTGGTCACTTTAAAAGTAGGAGGGGTTTGATTTTTCTGTGTAGCCTGTTGTGATTTTCCACAACTAAATAGGGTTCCAATAAGCATTACCGATGCTACAGATAGGGAAATTTTATTCATTTTCATTTAATTATTTTCTTGATGGTTTTTTATAATTCGGTTTTTTATTTCTTTTACAGATGCTATGGTTTTATTTAAAAACTCAATAAAATCTACATGGAATTCTATATTAAATTTTTCTTCATTAGGGGTTTCTTTTAATTGATTAACAGTTAATTTATAAGCCATCACTTCTTGATGTATTTTCATTTCTTCATTCCAATCATCTATTGTTTTATTAATACCTTGTACCATGCTGTCATAGTTCATGATATAATACTTTTTACGATCTCCTGTTTTGGTATAGTACTTTATTTTGTTTAACCCTTGTAAATGAGTTAAATGGGTAGAAATAGTACTCTTGCTTGCACAAAGATTTTCTATCAATTCTTCAAAAGTGGTTCCTCCTTTACCGTTTAATACAATATAAGAGAACACTCTTGCTGCTACAGGTGCCAATCCCTCTTTTTTTTCAAAATGAACGCCTAGTTTTTCAACCAATTCGCATTTTTCTTTCTTCATTAGTTCATTCATATAATTCTAATTTGAGGACAAATATAATACTTAGTTCGGAACAAACCGAACCAAAAGAACCTTATTTCTTTTAAAAACTTTAATAATTAAACATTTGTTTAGGTTTTAGGGAGTAATAGCGGAGGAGATAAACTAGAGATTATAGTGATACTATACAGTTACATCACCCTTTCAGGGTTTATACTGTTATTTTCTTATATGTAGGTCGGACTAACGTCCAACCTTATCATATCTCGTCCCTTTGGGACTTGTTAGTAATAATCCCGAAGGGATGGTGTTATATAAAAGTGGGACGAAGTCCTACTTTTGAGTAATCTATAACTCATCATAGCCCTGTAAAGGTGATCTAATTAGTAGACTATAAATTAGTCCATAGATTTATACCACCCTTTCAGGGTTTATATGGTTAACTTCTTATATTTAGGTCGGATTAGCATCCAACCTTACAGTACCTCGTCCCTTTAGAACTTGTAAGTAGCATCTCAAAAGAGTAGGGTGCAAAATAATTTTCCCTTAGTATTTCGTATTCTTTCATATCTAATCCCGAAGGGATGCGGTTTATTAAGGTAGGACGAAGTCCTGCCGAATACACGATGCATACGTAAAGCCCTGAAAGGGCGATGTAATTAGCAGATTATAATTACGCTTTAGAGTTACATCACCCTTTCAGGGTTTATATGGTTAACTTCTTATATTTAGGTCGGACTAGCATCCAACCTTATCATATCTCGTCCCTTTAGGACTTGTAAGTAGCATTCCAAAAGGGTAGGGGTATCAAAATAATTCTACCTACCCTTAGCGTTTCACACTCATTTATTGCCAATCCCAGAGGGATGATGTTCTGTAAAGTAGAACAAAGTCCTGCTGAATGTACCCCAAAAAAATAATAAATACTTAAAGGGTGATATACATCCTTTAAGGACTAATCCCGAAGGGATGCAGTTTATTAAGGTAGGACGAAGTCCTGCTAAATGCACCCTCAGAAAATAAAGCCCTGAAAGGGCGATATAGTGAGTAAAAACCATATAAACACCACAGTTCTCGACTGCGCTCGAACACCAAAGTAAAGTCGAGAAACAAAATATTTAAATTCACTAATCCTATAAAAGTAAATTAAAAAACTATGAATAATTAAAATGTATGTTGTTTTTACATTCCGCTTATTAATTCCTTAGCTTTGTCTAAAGTAAACGCTCCATCAACTTCTTTTTTGTCAAAAATCATAAAGTAAGCAAAGTCATTTCCAGCTTGTTTTTCCCATTACTTTTCCTGAACTTCATAAAATCGGATATTTACCATTTGGATTATTCACACATTTTCTTAAAGTATCTGCTAGTTTCAGGATCAGAACAATAAATATAACATCCTTTCATACCTCTCGTCATTAATGTTCTGTATGTGTTTTTAACAATTGTTTTTAAAAGTGGTTTCCAATAATCAGGATTTTCTTTAATTCCTTTTTTCCAACCAAATACAGTTCTATCTCCACTATCTCTTTCACTCTGATTTACTAATACTTTACCATCTCTTACTATCAAATCATTTCCAATAATAACACCAACATAATCCACTTCTAAACCTTGAGCTGTATGAATACAACCAATTTCAGATACTGAATTAGGGTCAATTATCCATTTGCCTCCATAATCCGTCATATTCCAACGCATATTGAAACCAAACTCTTCTTCCTTAAAATCGTATGCTGAAGGGTCTTTTTTACTATCCCATTTCCAACAATAACCTGCTACTAAACGGGCTTTATTGTTAATTTCATTTTTTTTATAGATAGCTTCTTGAAGCTTTTTAGGGTCATCAAAGATTTTAAAATCAAATTCATAATCAAGAGAACTTAAATCGTAATTTGCAGTTTCTTTAATTTGCAAGATATGGTCTACCCAAGCCAAGTAACCGTCAGAACCATTACATCTAAATTGAGACTCTAATTTTTGTTTGTGAACTGTTATACCTAATTTTTTAGCCAATTCTTCGATAACATAAACTTCACCGTAATCATCAACAGAAACTCGCTGATTTTCATCTATAAAAAAAACTGAGGATAAGGAAGAATTAAGTATTTCTTTGATTTGATTATCACCTCTCTTTAAAAACCCAGTCTTTTCTGTTAAGCGGTGAGCTTCGTCAATAATTAAAGTATTGATTACATTTTCGGGAGCATTGATAAACGTACCAGAACCTACAAATAAAGATTTTAGTTCTGTCATTCTTTTTTGCCCTTTTAATTTTTCAAAATATACATCTCGAGGTGCAGAAGTTTTTGTAACATATTGAGACATTTTACCTCTTCGGTTTAGCTCAACAAGAAGATTGATAGCTACAACAGATTTACCTGTGCCTGGACCTCCTTCCACAATTAATACATTTTTGTTTTTTTCGTGAGACTGAAGGGCTAACTGAAGAGCTGTTTCATAGACAACTTTTTGGTCATCTATCATAATAAACTCTTTATTCCCTTTAATCATACTTTTCAAGCTATCCGCAAGACTTTTGGTAGGTTTTATTTTCCCATTGTCTATACGAAACATAATATTAGAGTCATCACCTTGTTTGATGTATTTTTTGATAAACTCTCTCAGTTTAACAGCATCAGGCTTAAGAAATACAGGAGCTTTGTCTATATAATAGGAATAAAACTCATTAGTAATATTATTATCAGGGACATAATTATGAAGGTATGCACAAGGGTAAAGACTTATTGACTCTTCATCTACTGTAGCATTAAAAGAAGTTAATAGAGCTGCGTATGACCAAGCTTGATATGATGGATGACTCGTTTCAGATTCACCAAATTGAAATCTTGTTTTAACAACACCATCTTTTGCGGTTATATCAGCATGTTGCCATTGTTTTAACTCAATTATAATTACATTTTCTTGATCTCCATCCTTTCCTGTAATGATGAAGTCTACACGCTTAGATGTTTGCGGTAGATGATATTCAATTGAAATTCCACAATCTATAGGAATTGTAGGGTCACTTACTACCCTTTCCATATAACTTAATGAGTTTTCGAAAGACCTTATTTCATTAGGGGAAACTTTATTTCCTGTTTTTTCTAAAATATGACTTGTGATAATATTTCCAATATCATTGGTCAAAATGTCATTGCTAAAATCTTCTTTTGTTTTATTGTATACTATCATAAATCAGTATATTTTTTAGCTGTACCCTTTGACTTTGAAACTGGGTATTTTTGATTGTTTTTATCTATTTTTTCTGAAATAATCTGATTTATATCAAGGTTATGTTTGTTTGCTAATAACAATGAAAAAGAAAGTACATCAGCTAATTCTTCTTTTAACCGCCCAATATTTACATCTTCATTATCCTTCCATAGAAATAACTCTAAAAGCTCACCCGCTTCAATTGAAATTGCTGCTGCTAAATCTTTAGAGTTATGAAATTGTTCCCAATCTCTTTGGTCACGAAAATCAATTAGCTTCTTTATTGTTTCATTTAAATCACTCATTATCTATAATTTTGTTAGTTGTTTAGCTAATTCGTCCAAGTAGCGTAAGAACATCAACCAAGAGGTTTGTCCAATGTAACCTAATTCGCTATCCGCTCCTGAATCTTTGTAAAGCAGGTCGTCTATATTTTTAAATGTTTGTTCAAACATATATATTAGTTCTTTTTATAGCTATAATTGTGCTCTTGCTAAAATAGCTATTCTGATGTTTTTAACGTTGTATTTACATTTAAAAATAACAAGTATGTATAGAGTAAACTTTTTATTTTAATTTTTCATATTCATTATGGTTGTTCCCAATACAACTAACAATGCTACATAACCAAGAATCTCAAACCTTGAATCTTAAACTTTAAACCACTACATCACAAAGACTTACCAAACCCCTTACAATTGACTGTTTTATTGAGTGTTAAGTATTATTTATAAAAAAAACTACTATCTTAGTAGGTAATCTGCTCTATTCTAGAGGTGTATGTTAATAAAAAATGCCGTTATGAAAAAAGAAAAACAACACAAGCCTGTACTAAAAAGCACACATGTAGAATTTGAGGCCCATTTGTTAGAAAACGAAATATGGTTGACTACCGAAGAAGCCATGGCACATTTACATGTAAGCCGTGCTACCATTTACAGGCTTAGAAAACACAAGCAAATTCCTAATTTTAAACTAGGGAATATCCCCATGTATCCTAAACATTTATTAAACAAAATACTGATGCAAAAAGCCATGAGTAATGTAAAAGAAGACTAAGGTATTTCCTTACAATAGCTTTTATTTATAAACTTTTAACTACAAAAAAAGAGACTGTCTAAAAAGTATTAAAAAACGTCACTCTAAATTCATTTCAGAATCACAACATACTGTTAAACAGCAGCTATGAGAAACTGAAACAAGTTCAGTTTGACGAAATTTTTACATTTTATACAATCTCTTTTTAGATTACTTATATTCTTGTGCTTTTATAAATCTTAATCACACAAATTGATACATTATACAAATAGCCTTTATTTTTTTACAGTACAGTAACCGTACCCATATAGGTACTCATGGCTGCATAGTTGGTTTCTGGCTTACTAAAAGAAGCCCAAACTTCTACCTCAAAACTAGCCATATAGTTAGGTAATGTTACGGTTGCAGTAGTAGCATCTCGGGTAGCTACTTCTAAATTACTATAAAACAAATTTAAATCGGGAGCGTATACCACAACCATAAGCATATCGTTAGCCGTTGCTTTACCCTGTCCGCTATTATCTAGCCAACCTAAATTAAGCGTTTGCCCAGCAGCTGCCGCTAAGGTACCGGCATCAATACCTCTTAAATCTCCTTTACTGATCAGTACTTTGGAGTAATCCATCACCATACCCGTTGGCGAACTTATTACTGCATTTTTAAGATGATAGGAGGTAGCCATATTGGCACGAGATCTATCGCCTTGTGGACTCCCAAAATAAAGATTCAAAATTTCTGTAATAGGACTTAAAAAATCTACCACTGTTTTAAACTTTTCGCGCTGTTCTTCTTGTTTTACCGTTGGTGGATAATTACCACGCTGTGGTAAACTACGCATTACATTTTTACCACGCCATCTTGTACCTACTACATTTCCTACTTTACCAGAAAATCCTCCTAGTATTCCTTTTTCGAATGTTGCCATAATTTTATTTTTTTTGATTAATAGATGACCAAACTATAAACTAAGTTTCTAACTATCAAATCCTTGAAACCCACAGACACAAACTAAAACAACTTGATGTTTTGTGAATGGCGATGCTCCCTAATTACCTTTATTTATTTTTATTGATGTTTACCAACCCATCGTGATTCATGATGACACACCGTGAGACTCTGTGACACATCATGAAACAAAACCTCTGTTTTATAGGGGTTTTGTTCGGGTTTTGTTCGGGGATCCTTCGGAGAGAAGAGCCCTGTATTTTTGAAAAATGCATTCTTTTGGGAGAAATCCCGAAGGAGTCCCGAAGCAAGTACGTTCTTGAATGTGGTAATTGGTTTGATGGTTTGATGGTTTTTGGTCTTAAAACGTGGTTACTGAGATAAGGTCTTAAAACGTGGTTACTGAGATAAGGTCTTCGAGCGGAGTCGAGAAGCACCATGTTTAGGTTTGTAAAAAGGTAACTACAGTATAGAAATTATACGTTTTATAATAACCCTCATATATCTAAAAAACCAATGGTTCTCTACGCTACTTCGAATACCTCAGTACAGGCTACTCAAACACCATATATTAAATATTATCTATTTTAGATTTTGCTTGAACACCGTATGGTTTGGAGAGTTTTAGAGAACCCCTAAATATAGTATTATCATTTAATTATAATTACAAAAAAATCCAGTAAAATATTTTACTGGATTTTTTATTTAGGGGTTATATAGGGGGGGATTAATAAGCCATAGTTACTATTTTTTCAACATCGCTAGGCGTTAGGTTTTTATGTTCACCTAAACCATTCCAACCTCTAACGGTAAACCTTCTTGAGATTTCTTGAGCGGCACCCATATAATCTCTGGTATAATCAGATAATTTGGTGTCGATACCCAAACCATTAAAAAACATTTCAGTTCTTACAATGGCTTGTTTTGCTTTTTCATCTACAGAACCTTCTGTAATGTTCCACACTCTTTCTGCATATTGTGCTAACTTTTCTTTTTTAGCTTCAAAATTATATCGGTAATGACTAGGAGCAATCACCGCTAAAGTTCTAGCGTGGTCTATTCCATACAAAGCCGTAAGTTCATGACCAATAGCATGTACAGCCCAGTCAGTAGGAACTCCTTTTTGAATCAATCCATTTAATGCCATGGTACAACTCCACATAAAATCTGCAGCTGCTTTATAATCTTTAGGATTTTTTATGACTTTAGGAGCAATCTCAATCAAGGTTTGTAAAATACTTTCTGAGATTCTATCTTGTAACAAAGCATCAATAGGGTAGGTCATATACTGCTCTAACACGTGTGTAAAGGCATCTGTAATTCCATTAGCCAATTGTCTTTTGGGAATAGATTGGATAACAGTTGGATCTAACACCGAAAACTGAGGAAACAAACCAGGTCCTCCCATAGCTAACTTTTCTTGGGTTTCTTTTCTAGTTATTACTGCACCAGAATTCATTTCTGATCCTGTTGCGGGTAATGTTAATACCGTTCCAAAAGGCATTCCTTTGGTTGTTCTGATATTATCCGTTAAAATATCCCAAGGAGTATCTCCTTTAAATAAAGCTGCAGAAGATAAAAATTTAGTACCATCAATTACAGAACCACCACCTACAGCTAACAGAAAAGTGATTTTTTGTTCTTTTATAACTTTTAAAGCATCTATTAAAACAGCATACTCTGGATTGGCAGGAATCCCACCAAACTCAACTACCTCAAAACCTTTTAATGCATTTAAAACCTGTTCGTATATTCCGTTTTTTTTAATACTCCCACCTCCATAAAGTAATAATACTTTAGCTTTGTTGGGAATCTCTTTGCTTATATTTTCTATTTGATTTTTACCAAATAGTATTTTTGTTGGGTTGTGATATTCAAAATTATTCATATGCTATTTTTTTAGATGATTTATTTAATAAGTTTTTACAATCATTTTTCCTTTGTTTTTTCCATCAAGTAAATCAATAAAAGCTTGGGGAGTGTTTTCAAAACCTTCTACAATTGTTTCTGTATAGGTTAATTTGTTTTGCTCCAACCAAGTTGCTAATTTTTGGATAGCTTCTGGAAATATGCTTGCATAATTAGATACAATAAAACCTTGCATTAAAGCACTGTTTTTAACAATAAAAGGTTGAACGGTTGCATTTTTTTGTGGAGTTGTATTGTTGTAAACTGAAATGGCTCCACACACAATAATTCTTGAAAATTGATTGATATTATATAAAACAGCTTCAGAGATATCTCCTCCTACATTATCAAAATAAATATCAACTCCGTTAGGAGCTGCACTAGCGATGGCAGAGGATAGGTTTTTTGTTGTTTTGTAGTTAATGGCTTCATCATATCCAAATTCTGAAGTTAACATTTCTACTTTTTCATCCGATCCTGCAATTCCAATCACTCGCAATCCTAATATTTTACCTATTTGTCCTACAATGGTACCTACCGCTCCTGCAGCACCAGAAACTACTAGTGTTTCCCCTTCTTTAGGTTTTCCTATTTGTGTAAGACCACAATAAGCCGTTAAACCAGTCATACCAACAACACCTAAATATGCGCTTAATGGAATGTTGTTCTGATTATTGACTTTATTTAATCCTTTTCCGTTAGAAATTTGCTTTGTTTTCCAATCTAAAAGACCAGATACATAATCTCCTTCTTTAAAGTTAGTGTTTTTAGAAACAAGAACTTTTGCTACAATCCCTGAGGTGATTGGTTGCCCAACCTCAAAAGGAGCCACATAAGATTTTGCATCACTCATTCTACCTCTTAAATAAGGATCTACAGAAATATAAATGGTTTCTAATAATATTTCTCCTTCTTTTGGGGTTAAATCTGAGTCATCATTTACAAAATCAAAATCTGATAAAGTAGGGGCTCCAATCGGTCTCTGTTTTAAAATGATTGTTTGATTCATATTGTTTTATTTAAGTGTTGTAAACATGGTTTCAGCACTTTTTCTAACTTTCTTTTGTCCGTGTAACCAGTCATTTTGTTCATCTCTATACCCTAATGGTAATAAGATAGCACTTCCAAGTCCTTTTTCTTTTAATCCTAAAATTTCATCTACTGCAGCTGGATCAAACCCTTCCATAGGTGTTGCATCTACTCCTTCATAAGCAGCAGCAATTAATGCAGAACCAAAAGCGATATAAGCTTGTTTAGCAGCATGGGTAAAGTTTTCGGCTGCTGGTTTTTGCGGATAAGTATTTAACAACATTTGTCTGTAGTTTTCAAAACCTTCGTTTTCATAACCACGAACTTTGTTTGTTAAGTCAAATACTTCATTAATACGTTCTGGAGTATAAGTATCCCAAGCAGCAAAAACTAATAAGTGAGAACATTCCGTAATTACAGATTGGTTCCATGCTACAGGTTTAATTTTTTCTTTGATTTCTTGATTTTCTACAACAATTACTTCAAAAGGTTGTAATCCACTAGAAGTAGCAGTTAACCTGATGGCTTCTAAAATTCTCTCTACTTTTTCTTCAGGTACTTGTTTTCCATTCATCGCTTTTACAGCGTGTCTCCAGTTTAATTTGTCTAATAATTCCATTGTAATTTATTTTGATTGTTTGATACTATCCCATGCCAGTAAATAAGCATCTTGGATATATTTTTTATTTATATTAATTTCTTTGTTCTGTTTGGCATTCATTAAAAATGCTAAAGGGTAAACCGTATAGGCATACAGCACATAATGACAACATTCTTTTATGATTCCTTCCTCTTGACCACGTTTCCACAAATCAATTAGGGGTTGCAAATGCTTAATTCCTTCTTTTTTACTTTCTTCATCTATCATTGGAGTATTGTCACATTGACTTAAAAATAGGGCTTCTTCAACCTGTACTAATTTAAAGTCTGCAATTTGTTTCCATATGTTTTCAAATCCTTCTCTTACTTCCATAGAAGGATCATAGTTTTTAAAAGCATGCTTTGCAAAGGATGCTTTAATTTCTAAATAGACTTTATTGATAAGATCTTGTTTGTTTTCAAAATATAAGTAAATGGTTCCAGGTGAAACGTTTGCCATTTTAGCTATTTTTGACATAGGAGCAGCGTGAAAACCATTGTTTATCACCAAACAAATTGTTGCCTTTATCAGCGCATTTCTTTTGATTTCACTTTTACTTAATTGCTCCATTTGATCTTAATTATGGGTTAAAGATATAAAAAATGAACGTTCATTCATTTTTTATGAGCGATAATTCTATATTTATAAAAGAATGTTAATAATACAAGAAATTAAAAATTTAAATAATTATGTATCATTATGATTAAACCAAAGCAAATATGTTAAGTCTAAACAACATAAACAGATTAAAAAACAATAATCTATAAAAAAAATTATCAAAAATGAAAACACAAAAATCAATAATGATTGCCATTGCAATCTGCTTGTTTGTAGGAATGAGCGCTTTTTCTCAAGAAGAAAATTCTAATACAAAAAAAAGAGAAAGACCAACTCCAGAAAAAATGTTTGAGAGATTAGACAAAAACAATGATGGTAAAATTGTAAAGGAAGAAGTTGAAGATAGAAAGAGAATGGCAAAGGGCTTTGATAAAATGGATGCAAACGCTGATGGAGGAATTACTTTAGAGGAGTTTAAAACCTTTTTTGAAAAGATGAGAAAAAACAGACCACAAAGAACAGAAGGAGAAAGACCCAAAAGAGATTGGGGAAATAATGAAGGAATGAACGGTGGTGACCAAGAAAGTGAAGAATAGTTTTTATTCTTAATATTATGTAAAACGAAAGGCCCTAGTATAATTACTAGGGCTTTTTAATTTTATAAAGTTTTTAAATATCTTAATACTTTTGCTAAAGATGGACATCTTTGATCTGCTATTGAAAATTTTGGGGCAGATACATCTGCATTTAAGACTATGGTAAAAGCCATAGAAGCTTTGGCTGCAATCATTCCCGTAACTGAATCTTCCAAAATGATACACTCACTTGGTTTTGATTCTAGTTTTTGCATAGCTTTAATATACACCGCTGGATTTGGTTTTCCATAAACTTCATCATCGGCACTACATATTTCATCAAAAAAATGTTTTACCTCTAGTTTGTGTAGTACAGCTTCAATAATTTTCCAACTAGAAGAAGTTGCCAAGCCAATTTTATAATTCTCTTGTTTTAAATATGTAAGTAATTCTTTTAAACCAATTATTTCTTGTCCGTTATCCTTTATGCTAATTACCACCTGATCCAGGATTTCATCCGCCAGTTGTTTAGGACTTATTTCTAAGCAATGTAAATCACACCATATTTTAGCAACATGGTCTATTCTTTTTCCCATGGTTGTTTTTTCACAATCTTCAGCCGTAACTTTTATGCCTAAATGTTTTAAAGCGTTTATTTGTGCCAATTGCCAAAAAGGTTCAGAGTCTATCATTACTCCGTCCATGTCAAAAATAAAAGTGGTTGGTTTCATATTTGTTGATGATTAGTCAATATACCTAACAAAGAACATACCGTTAATTTTTAGTAGACTCTCTTTTAACCAAAGCAGTTTCTAATTGAATAATTTCAGGACTTATAGCCACATTGTTTTTATGAGCTTTAATTTCTTTGTACAATTGTTTAAAAGCGGTTTGTCCCATGGCATAGCCTGGCTGATCAATAGTTGTAATGGTAGGGGAGATGACAGAAGACATAAACCAGTTACTAAAACCTACAATAGAAATTTCTTCAGGAATTTTAACTCCCAATCTATTAAATTCCGAAATCGCACCAATAGCCACCATGTCTGTATTGATAAAAATACCATCCACATCATTGTGTTCTTTATATAGTTTGGCAGCATTCATTTTTCCATCATCAAAACTATTTTCATCACAATCATTTAAATACACCAAATTAGGATCGTACTCCATTCCATTGTCTAGCAAAGCTTTTTTATATCCTAGAAATCTATCAATAGAGTTTTGTGGCAACAAAGGCCCTCTAAAATGAGCAATGCGTTTGCAACCAGTATCTATTAAATGTTGGGTTGCGATGTATGCAGCTTTTTGATCATCAATAATAATTTTAGAACACTTAACCAATTTTGCAATTTTATCAAACATCACCAAAGGTTTGTCTTGCTCTATCACAGCATTTAAATGTTTAAAATCTGCCGTACCATTAGCTAAAGAAATTAAAATGCCATCTACTCTATGGCTCATTAACAATTCTATTTGTTTTTTTTCTAATTCGTAAGATTCGTTGGATTGCAATATAATAACCAAATAACCTTCTTTTTCGGCTTCGGAGATGATTCCTTTAATTACGTTAGAAAAAAAATGATGAACTACTTCAGGAATCACCAAACCAATGGTTTTAGACTCCTTGGTTCTTAGGTGTACCGCAAAAGAATTAGGCGTGTAATTTAGAGTAGCAGCCAATTCTTTTACCAAAGCTTTGGTTTTTGGACTTACATCTGAATAATCTTTTAAAGCTTTAGAAACTGTAGTAACAGATATATTTAATTTTTCGGCAATTTCTTTTAAGGTAACTGGCTTCATTTTTCTTTTTTAATGAAATAAATGTAATAAAAATAATTAACGAAAACGTTTTAGGTAAAATCGAAATCGTTTTCGTTATGAAATTCGTAATTTAAATCTGACATGAATTATAGATTAGCAAAATAATTAAGTAATTTATTAACTATTAGCAAAATACTATCATGAAAAATTCAATTCAATTCAAATGGGGGCTTTTATTAGTGTTGCTATTTTCAGCATCATCAATCATAGCACAAACAACAATTTCAGGAAATGTTAAAGATCAAAACGGAGAACCATTGTTAGGGGTAACTGTTTTACTAAAAGGAACCTCACAAGGTACAGCCACAGATTTTGATGGGAATTATTCCATTCAAAATGTAAAAAACGGAAATTATACATTGGTAGCTCAATTTTTAGGATATGTAAGTTATTCTAAAAAAATAACAGCAGCAGGAAATAATATTTCATTAAATATTGTGATGGAATCAAGCTCGGAGTCTTTAGATGAAGTTATTATTACTGGGGTAGCTACTCCAAAATCTAAAATAGAATCTAGTGTTTCGGTAACCACCATGAAACCAGCTACCATTACACAATCTGCTCCTAGGTCAACGGCAGAAATTTTTAGAACTATTCCGGGGATTCGTTCCGAATCATCAGGAGGGGAAGGAAACTCAAATATTGCCGTAAGAGGGGTACCAATTTCTTCTGGAGGTTCTAAATACGTTCAGTTACAAGAAGATGGATTACCAGTATTACTTTATGGAGATATTGCTTTTGGTACCGCTGATATTTTTACAAGATTTGATAATAATGTGGCTAAAATAGAAGCTATTCGTGGAGGATCAGCATCTACATTAACCTCTAACGGTCCTGGGGGAATCATCAACATTATTAGTAAAACAGGAGAGGTAGAAGGTGGATCTATAGGAACTACTTTTGGAGTAGACTACAATTCTTTTAGAACAGATTTTGACTATGGAACTGAGATTAATGATGGATTATTTATTCACACAGGAGGTTTTTACAGAGTTGGAGAAGGAATTAGAACTACAGGATTTACAGCTAACAATGGAGGACAATTAAAAGTAAGCTTGACTAAGAAGTTTGACAACGGACATGTAAGATTGTATGCAAAATATTTAAATGATAGAACTGCTGCATATATGCCAGTACCTATTAAAGTTACAGGAACCAATGCCAACCCTACATGGGGTAATGCACCAGGATTTAATGCTACTACAGGTTCTATTCACACAGCAAACTTAACTCAAACATTACGTACTGGACCTGATGGTGTTACAAAAAGAGGTTATGTAACTGATGGAATGCATCCTGTGTCTACTTCTGTAGGATTTGAAGCTAGTTTTGATTTAGACAACGATTGGAAAATTAGTAACAACGGACGTTTTTCTATGAACAAAGGTGGGTTTATTACTCCTTTTGTAGAAAGTGTAGGTACTGCAACCGATATGGAAACTAAATTAACAGGAGCTTTGACTTATGCAGATTCAGGAAATCCTGTAGATGCAAACACTTTAGTAAGTAGAATTCATATGTTTGATGTTGAATTGAACAATCTTAATAACTTTATGAATGATGTAAAGTTGTCTAAAACTATTGATAATATTAGTATTACGGCTGGATATTTCAAATCTATTCAAAACATTTCAATGTCATGGTTGTGGAACACTTATGTTCAAGATGCTTCTGATGACAATGCTAGATTGATTAATGTTGATGGGTTAAGTGAAAACGGATTGTTAAATTACGGAACACCAGCATGGGGGAATTTACACCGTAATTATGATACACAATACAATGTATCTGCACCATACGCACAAGTTTCAGTAGATGCAACCGAAAACTTAACTATTGATGCAAGTATTAGATATGATATGGGGAAAGTAAGTGGATCTTTTGCAGGAGGTAAAGAAGGAGCTATTGATGTTAATGGAGACGGAACTATTTCTACTCCAGAACAAACAGCACATGTAATAGACAATGCAAACCCAACAGGTGTAGATTATGATTATAACTACCTTTCTTACTCTGCGGGTATCAACTACAAATTTTCAGAAGATCAATCTGTATTTGTAAGATATAGTAAAGGTGCATCTGCAAAATCTGACCGTATTTTATTCTCAGGATTAGATTACTTAGATGGAGATAAAATAAATGCCTTAGATTTTCTTTCTCAAGCAGAACTTGGATTTAAAAGAAATCTTAGAAGAGGTGCCGTATATGCTACAGCTTTCTATGCTACTACCAACGAAGAAGGAGGATTTGAAGCAACCTCTAACAGTATTATAGAAAATGATTATAAATCTATGGGACTTGAATTAGAAGGTTTCTACAACTTTGGAGATTTTAACTTAAGAGGAGCGGTAACTTATACCAATGCAGAAATTACTTCTGGAGCAAACAAAGGAAACAAACCAAGAAGACAACCTGACTTTATTTACAACATCATGCCATCTTATAACTTTGGTAGTGTAAAACAAAACTCAATAGGGTTAAGCTTTGTAGGACAATCTAAAGCATATGCTCAAGACACTAACGAATTAGTAATGCCAAGTTTTGTAGTGACAAGTGGATTTGTAAACTATGCAATTACAGAATCTTTAAACGTAAATTTATCTGTAAATAATATTTTAGATGTTATTGCAGTTACAGAGGCTGAAGAAGGAAGTATTACAGACAACCAAGTAAACTATGTAAGAGGTAGAACGTTACCTGGTAGATCTATTAGCTTGGCTTTGAAATACCAATTCTAACCAGTTATAATTATGATAGAAGAGCTGGTGTAATCACAAAAACATCAGCTCTTTACAAAACAAAAAACTAAATTATAATTCATAAAAACGAAACAATGTTCCAAAAAGTAAAATTAAGTTTCTGGCAAATACTAAACATGAATGTTGGTTTTTTTGGAATTCAATATAGCTTTGGATTACAACAAAGTGCTGTAAATCCTATTTACGATTTTTTAGGAGCTAGTCCAGATGAAATTCCATTATTAAACTTGGCAGGACCTGTTACAGGTTTGTTAGTACAACCTTTAATTGGTGCTTTGAGTGATAAAACATGGTCTCCTAGATTTGGGCGTAGAAAACCTTATTTTTTAATTGGAGCTTTGATGTGTAGCCTTTGTTTAATTGCGTTTCCATATAGTAGTTCTTTATGGATGGCTGCAGGTTTGTTATGGATTTTAGATGCAGGAAACAATACTGCAATGGAGCCTTATAGAGCTTTTATTGCTGATAAATTAGATGAAGAACAACAACCTTTAGGGTTTCAAATGCAAAGCTTTTTTACAGGTTTTGGACAAACATTGGCAAATTTATCTTTATTTATTTTTCCCATGATATTTATAGGAAAAACAGGATCATTACCAACATGGGTATATGCCTCTTTCTTTTTAGGAGCTGTTTGTTCTATAGGTTCTGTATTATGGAGTATTAAAACCACCAAAGAAATTCCGCCTACTCCAGAAGAATTAGCTAAAATGAGAGCAGAAAAAGGAAATATTTTTCAACCATTAATTGAAATATTTTCTGCCATAGGAAGCATGCCTAAAATTATGTGGCACTTGGCATTGGTTTACTTATTTCAATGGTATGCCTTGTTTTGTTATTGGCAAAATTCATCAAAAAGTATTGCCTTATCTGTTTGGAATGCCACACCAAAAAGCAATCCAGAAGCTTATGAACAAGCAGTAAGTTGGACAGGTTTGGTAAACGGATGGTACAATATCGTTACCTTTTTAGTGGCTTTTTTACTAGTAGGTTATGCAAAAAAATACAGTGCTAAAACTGTACACACAGTTTGTTTATTATTGGCAGCAGCAGGATTTATTGCCTTTCCACATATTGAGGATAAAAACTTATTGTTCTTTGCCATTACTGGTTTTGGAATTGGATGGGCTAGTATGATGGGAATTCCTTATTTAATGGTTGTGGCAGATATTCCAAAAGAACGTTATGGAGTTTATATGGGGATTATCAACATGATGATTGTAATTCCTATGATTATTCAAAACCTATCATTCGGATATATTTTAAAACACTTTTTAGACAACGATCCTCGTCAAGCCATCACTTTTGCTGGTGTATTATTATTGATTAGCGCTGTGATTACAGTGTTTATGAAAGCTAAAAAAGCAACAAACCATAAAATGGTTGCAAGTCATCATTAATTAAAAAAATCATGAAAACTAACATAAAAAACATAGATATTCTTTGTGTTGGAGAAGTACTGATTGATTTCATTGGACATCAATCTAACGTACAAATAAATCAAACCAAAGATTATCACAGATATTTAGGAGGATCTCCTACCAATGTGGCTGCCTATTGCTCTAAACTAGGTTTAAAAACAGCTTTAGTAGCAAGCGTTGGAAAAGATGGACTAGGGGAGTTTGTGATGGAAAAATTACAAGATAACAATATAGATACTCAGTTTGTCCATCAATTAGTGAACAAATCAACCAGTGTCATTTTTGTTTCTAGAACAGAAGGAACTCCTGATTTTATTCCTTATAGAGAGGCAGATTATTGTATTTATGAGTCTCAAATCACTAAAGAAACCCTATTAAACACTAAAATATATCACACCACTTGTTTTGCTTTGAGCAAAGACATGGCACAAACAACTATTTTAACCAAAGCCAAAGAAGCTTATGAGTTGGGGTGCCAATTGAGTATCGACATCAACTATTCAGAAAAAATTTGGGATAGTGAAAGAGAAGTTTTAGAGGTGATTAAAGAATATTGCCAGTACAATCCTCTAGTAAAAGTAAGTGAAGATGACGTGTTTAGAATTTTTAGTAAAACATTAAGTCATCAAGAAATCTTTGATTTCTTTCATCAAATAGGAGTAAATACCATTTGTTTAACCTTGGGAAGTAAAGGTGTGATTTTATCGCAACAAGGAAAAGATATCATTCAATTACCCGCTGTTAAAATAGACAAAATAGAAGATGCTACGGGAGCTGGTGATGCTTTTTGGTCTGGTTTTTTAACCAGTTACATCAAGCAACAACCTTTACAAAAATGTTTAGAAACAGGTTTAAAAGTAGCGGCCATTAAACTACAAAACATCGGTGGTTTGCCTGAAAATATTCAGCTTTAAAAAAAATCAACATGAAAAAAGAAATCAATCAAAATATAAACGGAGTGATGTTAAATGCTTATCCTGACAGTGTTGGAAACAACTTGCAGGACATGATTAGCATGCTTCAATTACCAGAATTTAAAAACACATTCTCATTATTTTATCTATTACCTACCTTTTTTAATAGTGATTTAGATAGAGGGTTTTCTATTATTGATTATAATATCAATCAAGAATTGGTTTCTAAAAATGATTTAGAAGCTTTAGAAAAATTAAATATCTCTTTAAAGTTTGATATTGTTTTAAACCACTTATCGGTAGCCTCCCCACAGTTTAAAGATTTGTTAAAGAACGGAGAATCCTCAAAATATAAAGACTTTTTTATTGACTGGAATGCCTTTTGGGAAGGTGAAGGAGTTATGGGAAGTGATGGAGTAGTAATTCCTAACAAAGAGCATTTGGATAAACTTTTTATGCGAAAATCGGGTTTGCCTATTTTAAAAGTTCGTTTTCCTGATGGCACTGAGAAACCTTATTGGAATACTTTTTATCAAAAAATTAGTTACCAACCGATTGAGGTGAAAGATTTAGAAAATGTTTGGAATTTAGACCTTCAGCAAGCACAACATATTTGTAAAATAGTAAACCAAGCTATTGAGCAAAATAAAGAAATTACTGAAATTAATTTAGGAGAACTAAGTCAGTTTAAAGAGCAGGTGTTAAATATTGTAGCTCAAAATCGTTCTTATTTAGGGCAAATGGATGTGAATGCCAATTCTCCATTGGTATGGGAGTTTTATGAAGAAACTTTAAAAAAACTAAGTGACTACGGATGTAAAATTTTACGATTAGATGCTTTTGCCTATCTACACAAAGAAATTGGACAAACCAACTTTTTTAATAAACCTGGTACTTGGGATTATTTGGAGAGAATTAAACAAATAGCTCAAAAAAACAATTTGACATTGTTACCAGAGATTCATGCTGAATATGGATTGGGATTACACGAAGAAGTAGCCAGCAAAGATTATCAAATTTATGATTTTTTCTTACCTGGATTAACCATCCATACCATTGAAAAAGCCAACAGCAAGGCTTTAATCACTTGGGCAAAAGAAATTGTTAAAAAAGGATACAGAACCGTAAATATGTTAGGTTGCCATGATGGAATTCCGGTATTAGACCTAAAAGGAAAAGAAGTTAATAATAGTTATCATAAAGGACTATTAGAAGATAACGATATTGAAGCTATTATGACTACCATTATGGATAGAGGAGGGCGAGTTAAAAACTTATATGATGCCGAGGGTAAAAAAATATCATACTATCAAGTAAATGCAACATTTTATAGCGCTTTAGGTGAAAATGATCAGAAGATGTTATTAGCCAGAGCTATTCAATTGTTTATGCCTGGAACGCCACAAGTTTGGTATTTAGATATTTTTGCAGGAACCAATGATTATGAGGCTGTAGAAAAAGGAGGAAAGGATAGTCATAAAGAAATCAACCGTACTACTTTAAGTTTAAAAGACATTCAAAAAGGATTGGAGAAAGAAGTGGTTTTAAATCAATTAAAATTAATTCAACTACGAAATACCCACAAAGCCTTTTTGGGAACCGTAGGAATTATAGATACATCTGCTGATGAAATAAACATTAAGTGGACAAACCATCAGGAAACGGCAACTTTTAAAGCTGATTTAAAGAATTTAAACTTTACTATTCAGTACACTGAAGAAAACAAAACACAAATCATGATTATATAAGTTTATACCCTTTTATATTTGAGTTTGCACCTTTAGATTCTATTGTTTTATAACATGCGACGAAGGTGCTTTTTTTGATTTTATAATCAAATGACATTTTGTATCTTTAAGTATGAAAAAATTAAGAATTTTAATAGCGAGTAGCCTTTTAATGGTGGCCATTATATCATGTAGTTCTTCTAAAAAAGCTACGATTCAAGCACAGATAAACACCTTGGATAGTTTGGTTTTAAATCAGAATTTCACCATCATTTCAAGTTGGGCACGTCCGCAAGTAACCAACGCCATGCAGCAGGTTATGAATTCAGGATTGATGCCTTTAGGAAGTGGAGCAGGGAGTGTTAGTTTGATTGGAAATTCTAATTTTTTAACCATTGCAGGAGATAGTATTTCCTCTCATTTGCCTTATTATGGAGAACGACAAATGAATGTTAATTATGGAGGAGGAGATAGTGCTATTAAACTAAAAGGTTTAATGAAAGATTACAAAGTTACCAAAACCAAAGACCACTCTTATCGCATTGATTTTACTGCAAAAAATGAAAGTAACCTAGAAGTTTTTACTGTTTCAATCAAATTGTATTCAAACCTTCAAAGTGATATTTTTATCAATAGTACTTCAAGATTTCCTATCAGCTACCGTGGTGAAATCAAAAAAGAATTAGACACAACTGCTAAATAACATCATACACAAACATGAAAAATGTCATCATTACAGGAAGTACAGGAATGGTAGGAAAAGCTGTTTTGTACGAATGTATAGAGAATTCTGATATAGAAAAAATACTCCTTATTAATAGACATTCTTTAGCAATAAACAACAATAAAATACATGAAGTAATTTTAAAAGATTTTTCTAACATTGCTAGTATTAAAAATGAAATGCATGGTTATGATGCTTGCTTTCATTGTATGGGAATTTCTTCCATTGGTATTGATGAAGAAGCCTTTTCAAAAGTGACATATGAATACACTAAAAAACTGACAGATGTTTTGTATCAGGCCAATCCAAACATGGTGGTGAATTATGTTTCTGGTAAAGGAACAGACAGTACCGAAAAGGGAAATGTTATGTGGGCTAGGGTAAAGGGAAGGACCGAAAATTACATTTTAAACAAAGGATTTAAAGATGCTTATATGATTCGTTTGGGAGCCATATTACCCGAAAAAGGTATTACTTCTAAAACTTTTTGGTACAATATAATTTATGTTTTATTAAGACCTTTTTTCCCGATCATGAAAAAGTCTAAAAATATTTTAACTACTACATCCTTTGGAAAAGCAATGATCAATACGTTGTTTTTTCCACAAGAAAACAAACATTTAGAAAACAAGGATATGAATTTATTAGCCTTAAAAAAGAACAACAACTAATTATGAAAAACCAAAGCATTAAACATTTTCTTTTTTTAACCGTAATCTTTTTGATGTTCGTGAATATCAATACCCAAGCTCAAAATAAACAAGTAAAAATAGCCTGTATAGGAAATAGTATTACGTATGGTTCACATTTAGAGGATTCGGAAAGAGATTGTTATCCAACTCAGTTAAGTAATCTTTTATATAAAGTTTATGGTCATAATTGTGTAGTAAAAAACTTTGGTGTTTCAGGGAGAACCATGTTAAAAAAAGGTCCAAAACCTATTTGGGTAGAACCTAAATTTAGTGAAGCCAAAAATATGGCTCCTGATATTTGTATTATTTTGCTAGGAACCAATGATAGCCGTCCTGATTTATGGGCAAAAATAGGGAAGGAGTTTTATGGTGATTACAAATCAATGATTAAGACTTTTAAAAAAATCAATCCTAAAACAAAATTCATTGTTGGTTTACCCTCTCCAATATGGAAAAACCATCCTTATGGAGGAACTGCTTGGGGCGATAAACACAATGATAGTATTTTGGTAAATGGCGTGATTCCAAACATTAAAAAAATTGCTAAAAAAAGAAATGTTACCTCTATAGATTTTCATACACCTTTTGAAAATAAGGTAGACCTTTTTCCTGATTATTTACATCCTAATGCAGAAGGAGCTAAAATCATTGCCCAGATGATTTTTGATATAATAGAAGAAAAAAACATGATTCAAAAAGTCATCAATAAAAAATAATGATAAACTTCTTTGTCCACAGAGGTTTGTTAGGAATTTGTAAGTTTGTATCTTTAAATCCTACCACTGTTGTATGAACAACAATTAAAAACAAGTATCATGAGTATGACCAAAATAAACAATATAAAACCCTTGGGCTTTCCTTGGGAAACCAAAGATCCTTTTTTGTTTTGTGCTTATCACAAAGATGATTTTCCAGCAGGAGATGAACAAATGGGAATGCCTAAAAAAGAATTTATAGGGAGAAATATAGGACAAGATTTTGTTATTAAAGATGGATTTAGAATGTATCACGGGCGTAGAGTTCCTGGTTTTCCTTATCATCCGCACAAAGGTTTTGAAACCATTACGATTAACAAAGAAGGTTTTGTAGATCACACCGATTCTTTAGGAGGAGCAGGACGTTTTGGAGAAGGAGACGTACAATGGATGACGGCGGGTAAAGGAATTTTGCATTCCGAAATGTTTCCATTAATCAATCCAGACAAAGGAAATCCTTTAGAGATTTTTCAAATTTGGCTAAACCTGCCAAAAGTAAGCAAGTTGGTAGAGCCACATTTTAAAATGCTTTGGAAAGACATGATTCCTGTAGTAACAGAAACTGATCAAAATGGAAACAAAACCATTATTGATGTGATTGCTGGAAATTATAAAGGAACCCAAGCTCCAGATGCTACACCAGATTCTTGGGCTGCGAATCCGGCCAATGGAGTAGAGGTGTTGACTATTAAAATGGAAGCAAATGCTACGTTTACCTTACCTGCAAGTACAGTAAAAGGAGTGCATAAAACACTTTACTTTTACCAAGGAGATCATGTAGTTATAGAAGAAAACAAAATTCCTAAAGAAAGTATTATTGAAGTAAATCCTGAGGAAGCTATAACCATTCAGAATGGAAATAAGAAAGCATTTTTATTAGTATTACAAGGAAAACCATTGAACGAGCCTGTGGTTCAATACGGACCTTTTGTAATGAATACGGATGCCGAAATTCAAGAAGCTTTTCACGAATATCAAACCACACAATTTGGTGGTTGGCCTTGGCCAGAGCAAGAGCAAACACATGCCAAAGAAAAAGGTCGTTTTGCCATTCATATTGATGGAAGAGAAGAAATAAAATAATTTTCAGATATTATCCTTTATAAAAAAACCAGATGACTAATCATCTGGTTTTTTGTTGTAATTTGAATGGATGTTTTATATCTATCTTATCTTAAAAAATTAAAGTTTTTTTAAAGTAAAAGGTATTTTTAAACCAATGGGTTGGTGATTAAATTCGTTTGTTAACATTCCTTCACCTGTTCCATTACTAATGTTAAAAGTCCCCGAAATTTTAGTTACTTGGCTTGAATCGTGAGGATTTAATATAATAAAACTCGACTCTGTTTGAGTATAGCTACAATTATATGGACCGTAACTACATTTTCCTGAATCATCAAACGCTATATTAACATTAACCTCTGTTCCTTGTTGATTCATAGATAATCTCCATTTTGTTCCTACTAATGAAGTGTTAGGGTTTATATTTTTATTGATGGTTTGAAAACTTCCTGTCATTCTACCTTGAGAAAAAGTTATAGGCCCATTTACAGCACCTGGAACAGGAGCAGGTATAACCGCTAATATTCCATATAAATTAATGACTTTGGGGTTTGCCGTTTCTTGATAACTAATTAAACACATATAAGTGTCATTTTCTACACCTTTAATATACATTGTGTTCCCTGGATTAACAAGATCAATGTATTGATTAGCTGTAGCTACAAAATGTATGTTTCCTGGAGAAGCTTGATTAAATTCAAATTGAATATCTCCTTGAGAAGAGGGAACTGAAGTCCCATTTACAGTTAACCCTGTCCATTCCCATTTGTCTAATGTAATAGAAAAAGTATTTGTAGCTTGATTTAAAGTAATACTAATTGCTGCCATTTTGATATAAATTATTTATTAATATTCTTACTTTACAGGTTTTCAAAAAACTACCTATAAGAATAAAATTATTTAAAAAAAATAGACAAAACAGCTCCAATAAGACAAAATCATATCCTTAAAAGACATATTAAACACTTGTTAACAAGAGTATTACCGATAAAAAAACAGTCGTCAACTTTAATTAGGACTCACTTTCTATATTCATTTCAGAAGGTAAATACCCAAAACAATTTCTAAAAGCAGACGAAAATTTACTAACATTGGCATAACCTAAAACATTAGCGATATAGGTTATTTTTAAATTAGGTTCTTTCATCAACATATTTCTGGCCGTTTCCATTTGTTTGTATTGGTAATACTTAAACAACGTCTTTCCATATGTATTTTTAAAATCAGCTTTGAGTTTGGTTTGAGACATTCCAACATAAGAAGCAATATCTTCAACTCCCGGAAAATCTTGAAAAATAGCATCACATATTCGTTTTTCTGCTTTGATAATTTTTCTTCTATTTTGGTTTATAGGAATATAATGTCTATTGTTTCCACCTGTTTCTTTCATTTTTTTTATGAAGAAAGAAATCAACTCAAGTGATTGAATTTTTAATTTTAAAACATCTATTACTCCTTTATTTCCTTTGAATAAAATACTGTCTAACACAGGTTGTGATACATGATTGGAACCATTAAAAAGCTCAGGTAAAATCAAACATTCATCTTCTGATTTTAACCATTTTTTTAATTTTTCATCAATAAATAAATCACTTGAACTAGCATTTTTTTCCATCCAGCTTTCAGAAAAGTTGATGGTTAAAAAAATAGATTCAGAACCAGCAAAATGTGCATTGATCGCTTTGGCACCAGGTTTAAAAAGAATCCATGACTTATCTATATTAACTTTATTGTCAATTAATGAAGGGGTTGATTTTATTTTATTTTTATGAATATAGTAACTAAGTGTGTAATAACTAGCGGGGATGGATTTGTCATAAATCAAATCGTAACTTACGTTCTTTTTAAATTTTATGTTAGAAACTAAAAGCCATAAACCTTCTTCCAATTCTTGATAATGAAAATCGCCATTAAAAAAGGGATTATTAGAACTCATCATATTCTGATCAGGATAGTTCTTTATAAAAGGCATTGATTCTAAACTATTTAGTGTTGCTTTAGGAGAATTAGCAATGTAAGGCATAATATAAAAACCATCACGGTAATACATAAGCCTTTGTCTAAATTTTAAAATAAATTTTTGAGTACTAGGTAGTAATATAGACATGTAATAATTTTAGCAAAACTAATTGTGTTTTATTTTACCAATCAGCACTTTAAGCACAAATGGTTGTACCAAATTTAAGTATTTTCATTTAAAACAATGCACTATTGCAAAGCCTAGTTGCCTTTTTATAAAAGAAATAATCAAATGTTATTACATTTTAATATTTCCATAAGCTAAAAAACATTTTTTAAAGCCTCTATTTTTTCTTAACTTAAAGAATCTGTAATCTTAAAAAAAATTAAAAAATGCTATTACTTACAAAGTTAATTTTATTACAAATTCCTTCAGAAATTCCACATCCAGATGATAATGAAGCACTTGATTTTTCTAGTCCCCTAGAAACCATTCTGTATTTAGGTGGACCTATTTTAATTTTAATCATATTTTTCATCATCAGAAAGATGCAAAGAAATAGGAAAGGTTAAAATGTATAACGTTTAAACACTAATTACGTTGGCATATTCCATAAAATAAGATTCCAATCGTTTTAAATTAGGGTTTCTTTTTTCGGAATACAATACATATTGGCATTTGCTAATGCTTTGGGTGATAGACAACACCGCATTGTAAGCATTGGTTTGCGATAAAAACTCCGCATCATCTACACTAAATATCTTTAATTCCGACAGGTTAACACCATAGGTCATCAATAATTTAGCAATGATTTGTGGTGTAGCAATCAGAATGTCAACTCCTTCAAAAATTTCTGATTTTAACAAATCTATATGTTCTTTTTCATTGGCTACATACACACGTAAAGAAGTCTGTTTGGTATATTTTAAAAAAGATTGATACAAGTCCAGCGCTTTGTCATTATTTTCTACCAATACCAAAGCTCTTGGAATATTACCAACTTCCTCACATTTTAATTTATGCATGGTTGTTAAAATCAAAGTAGTGGTTTTTCCTTCATCTTTAGGAGCCGTACAATAAACACTGGTTCCACTTTTAATAACAGGAATACTGGTCTTTTGAAAATCGGTAGGAGTAGTGATTTCTAGATTTTGTAACACTTCTTTGATCTCGGCATGTAATTTTTTGAAAGGCATAAAAAAGATAATTTCTTATTAAAAAAAACAAAGATACAATTAAATAGGAGCTTGGGTTTATGAATGGCAAGATTTGATAGGCAAAAAACATCAACCAAATATTTGATAGATTTCTTACGTTTTTTTTATGATGTCATCTAAAAACAGTACAAAACATGATTAAAAACCATAAATATTCTATCTGTTATAACAACATATTTTATTCCAAAAAAGTTAACTTCATCCATTCAAAAAAAAATAGTTAATTATAAAATCTAACGATGTTAAAAAAAGAAAACCTTCTGTTTACAATCCTATTTTTAGTCATTATAAAATTTAGTGATGCACAACAAATTAATTGGTCTAAAGATGGAAACTCTTTCTACAGAGTAGAACAAAATCAAATTACAAAAACCACACTTCCTAGCAACACCAAACAGATTTTGGTCACTGCAGAAATGATTACGCTAAACAACGGTAAACCTCTTGAAATTAGAGACTTTAGTTTTTCTAAAGATCACCGAAAAATACTTCTTTACACCAATACTAAAAAAGTTTGGAGATTAGACACAGAAGGAGATTATTGGTTGTTAGACTTAAACACAAAATCCCTTTCTCAAATAGGAAAAAACAGACCCACTTCTTCGCTTCGTTTTGCAAAACTATCACCAGATGCCAGCAAAGTAGCTTATGTAAGTGAGTTTAACTTATACGTGGAAGATATTGATACACAAACAGAAACAGCCTTAACAACTGATGGAAATAGAAAGTTAATCAACGGAACTTTTGATTGGGCTTACGAAGAAGAATTTGCGTGTAGAGATGGTTTTCAGTGGAGTCCAGATAGCAATCGTATTGCTTTTTGGCAAATTGATGCAAGAAAAATACGTGATTACAACATGATTAATCTTACCGATGATGTGTATTCCAAAGTGATTCCTGTAGAATATCCAACAGCAGGACAAACTCCATCTCCTGCCAAAATAGGAGTGATTGAAATAGACAGTAAAAACCTTACATGGTTAAATATTGCAGGAGATCCTAGTCAACATTATTTACCACGTATTGAATGGAATTCGCCAACAAATTTATTTGTGCAACAATTAAATCGTAAACAAAACGAAAGCAAAATTTTAAATTGCAACGTTATTACCAATACAACAAAACAAATTTATATTGAAAAAGATACCGCTTGGATTGATGTTTTAAGTGTATGGGAAAATTCTTATGGTTTAACCTATCGTCACAAATTTCCATGGATTAATAACAACAAAGAGTTTTTGTGGTTTAGTGAAAAAGATGGTTGGAGACATTTGTACAGAATTAGTACCACAGGAAAAGCAACTTGTATTACCAAAGGAGATTACGATGTAATGGATGTATTGGCGGTAAACGAACAAAAAAACTTGGTTTATTTTTATGCCTCTCCAAACAACGCTACTCAAAAATACTTGTACAGAACAAAATTAAACGGAAAAGGAAAAGCCAAAAGAGTAACGCCTTTGGATTTTGAGGGTACTCATAATTATTCAGTATCTCCTACAGGAAAATATGCATTTCATAGTTTTAGCAACACTTATACAAAACCAGTGGCAGAATTCATTAGCTTACCAAACCATACTTCTACAGAAAACAAAACTCCTTTTAAAGCTAAAGTAGCTGTGGCACAAGTAGAAAAAAAGGTTGAGTTTTTTAAAGTAACCATTGCAGATGGTACTGAAATGGACGGTTGGATGATAAAACCTACCAACTTTGATGCTTCTAAAAAATATCCTGTTGTTTTTATGGTCTATGCAGAACCTTGGGGAGCCAATGTAAAAGACCAATATGGTATAGGAGGAAACCGTTTGTATAAAGGAAACATGGCCGATGATGGTTATATTTATATGTCTATAGATAACCGAGGAACCCCAGCACCCAAAGGACGTGCTTGGCGAAAAGCCATTTATAGAAATATAGGAAAATTAAACATTTCTGACCAAGCCATGGCTGCCAAAGAAGTGTTAACCTGGGATTTTGTAGATGCCAAACGTGTAGCCGTTTGGGGTTGGAGTGGAGGAGGTTCTACCACTTTAAACTTGTTGTTTAAATATCCTAAAATTTACCAAACCGGAATTGCCATTGCTGCAGTAGGAAACCAACTAACCTATGACAATATTTACCAAGAACGTTATATGGGATTGCCACAAGAAAATATCCAGGATTTTATTAATGGATCGCCAATTACCCATGCTAAAAACTTAGAAGGAAACTTATTATATATTCATGGAACAGGGGATGACAATGTGCATTATAATAATGCCGAAATGTTGATTAACGAATTGATAAAACACAACAAGCAATTTCAGTTAATGGCCTACCCAAACCGTTCTCATTCCATTTCAGAAGGAGCAGGAACAAGTGAACATTTACAAACTTTGTACACTAATTATTTAAAACAACATTGTTTACCGGGAGGAGAATAATATAGTAGAATAATTATTTTAAATTAGCTAGTGTGGTACATTTTGTACAGCTAGCTGATTTTTATATAATTTGAGCAGTTTAATTTATATCAGCACTTCAAACTTCATTTGAAATTATATTTTCTAGATAGAACAAAGTTTTGACTATATTTAATTTCTTTAATTTAATTAATATATGTTTAAGAATTTTGTAGTAATTATTTGCTGTACCTTTTTTGTATCTCTTAAGGTAACATCCCAGTCTGTTAATCTAACTAATAGTAAAACGGCAGTCCAAAGTTCAGTTTCTTCACAAGGAGGAGAGGCTAACCTTGCTATAGATGGTAACACTAACGGCGATTTTTATTCGGGATCAGTTACACAAACCAATAATGAAACAAATCCTTGGTGGCAGATAGATTTAGAATCTAAAACCAACATCAGTCTTATTCAAATCTTTAACCGTACAGATTCCTTTTCAGAACGTTTAACTAATTTTTATGTTTTCATTTCTGACTCAGATTTATCTGGTCAAACTTTTTCAGAAATTCTAGTAGATTGTAATGTGCAACAATTCTATGTTTCCGAATTAGCAGGGTCTTCGATAAATATTCCAAAAGAAATATCAGGGCATTATGTACGCATTCAATTAGCGGGAACTGGTATACTTTCTTTGGCAGAAGTTAATATATTTTCATCAATACTAATAAACACAAATTGTAATGATTTTTGTCTAGTTGAAGACTTTAATGATTTGTTAAATGGAAGTATTCGTGGTCAAAACGATTGGGAAACCAATCCACCAGGAGCTTTAGATGGTGCTATTGTAAGTTCAGATGTTTACAATGGTTTTACAGGAAAAGCACTTATGAATGATCCAAATGGAGTTATGTTTCGTGGAAATGCTTATAAACCATTAAAAGATAAAGCTATAAATAATAACACTATAGGAACCCTTTTTTTTCAATTATTAATAGAAGATGTGGAAAATACTTATTCGCATTTTGGACTTACTGATCTTGTAAACCCTCGTTTAACAGATAATGGAACAGGAAATATTGAATTATATAATGATTATGAAGTACAAATGTCTGTAGATCATGGAAAATTTCGGGTAAGAAATGGAGATACAAATAATTTCTTAACCAATATTAAACCAGAAAATGGAGTAATTTATAATATTTGGATGGTTATTGATAATACTGCTGATAAATTTGAAATATATGTTCAGGGAGGTACACATAAATATCCTATCAAAGGTATTGTAAATAATGGAACTTCTTTGTTTTCTTTTAGAAACGGAACATCAGAAGCATTGCAAACGCTTTATTTATTAAATTCTCCAGACGTTGATTATGGTATATTATTCTATGATAGTTTTTACGTAGACAATCAAAAAGAAAATTTAGCACTTCCTATTACACTAGAACAAGCATTAAATTTTTCTCCTATTGAAACTTTCGAAGATCTAAATTTGGGTGCTATTGATGGTCAAAATGAATGGAGATCTAATTCAGATATTGTAACTGTAGCAGAAGACCCTTTTAATAATATAAATCAAGTTATGAAAATTGATGCAGGTTCTATGAATGCATATCATTCAATTCCTGAAATAAAGAACTGTGATATAGGTACATTATATTTTAGAATACTACGTTCTGGTTTGGTCAATCAAAACATAGGTATGTCTGATGTAAATACACCATCAGAATTTGCAGATTATGAGAACCAAATTAATCTAGATAATGATAGTGATAATCTATATAGTAGAAGCGGTAGTCATTTTTTATCATTAGAAAAAATCACTAACAATACTTGGTATTGTGTATGGATAGTTACTAACAATATAGAAGATACCTATCAAATTTATTTACAAGGTAATCAAGATACAACTCCAAAATTGTTGTCATCAGGATCGTTAACTGATTTTTATTATAGAAATAATACGGCATCAAACCCTTTGATTTCATTTTTTATTAAACAAAACAGTAGTATTGGTACTTTTTTTATTGATGATATCTATATAGATCCAAATGAGATTAATTTAAACCACCCTTCAAATAATTCATGCACACATTCAAATGGAAATACAGATCTCTCTTTACCTTTAACTGATCCAATAGCTGCCACAATACCTGTTTCTGATATTGGAATTGTATTGGAAGAATTCGTTACAATTCCAGCTAGTAGTCCAAACAAACCTGTTACAAGAATTAATTTTTTAGATCATGCAAATGATAATACAGATCGACTTTTTGTGAATGATTTGAACAATAATTTGTATAGCATAGAAAACCAAATTGTAAGTACCTATTTAGATGTAAGCGCTCAGTTTACAAATTTCGCTAACAATCCTCGTTTAGGTAGTGGCTTTGGTTTTTTTGCTTTTCATCCAGAGTTTGTAACAAATGGTCTATTTTATACAATACATACAGAACGTTTTGATGCATTAACCAATATTACGCCAGATTATACTTCTGCTGGTATAGATGATATGCATGGAGTTATTATAGAGTGGAAAGCTTCAAACCCGATGGCTACTACTTTTTATGGTACACATAGAGAAGTTTTAAGAATTGGTTTTGATACAGGGTTACACGGTTTCCAGCAAATTGGTTTTAACCCAAATGCTGTTAAAGGAAACGAAGATTATGGGTTATTGTATTTGGCCTTGGGTGATGGAGAAGAAAATCCTGTTTTTTCTAATGGTCCACAAGATTTATCAGTACCTCATGGAAAATTATTACGTATAGATCCCTCAGGTAATAATTCACCAAATAGAAAATATGGAATACCCGCTACAAATCCATTTATAAACACGGATAATGCTTTAGGCGAAATATGGGCTTACGGTTTTAGAAATCCACATCGTTTTAGTTGGGATGAAGGGGGAACTCATAAAATGTTTATTGGTAACATAGGAGAGAAGAATATAGATGCTATTTATCCAGGAATAGCAGGTGCAAATTATGGTTGGAACGAACGTGAAGGTTCTTTTTTATTTAAGAAAAACGACCCGAATTACGTTTATAAAGTTCCTGAAGATGAAAGTTTTAGATACACATATCCTGTTGCAGAATACGATCATGATGAAGGTTTTGCTATTGTCGCAGGTTTTGTTTACAGAGGTGATTTAATTCCAGAATTGCGTGGTAAATATATTTTTGGTGATATTGTAAAAGGACGAATTTTTTTTACTGAAGAATCAGAAATGATAATTGGTCAACCTTTTACTGAAATTAATGAATTCAGTATTTACACTACAAATGGTGTTAAAACAAATATGCTAAATTTAGCAGATAGTAATCGAGCAGATATTCGTTTTGGATTAGATGCACAAGGAGAAATTTATGTTTTATCTAAACAAAATGGAAAAATTTGGAAAATTACTGAAGCAAAAAGTTTGTTAAACATTTCTCAATTTGAGCGTAATGAAAAATTACAGATTTATCCTAATCCTGTTGATGGTGTTTTGAATATCAAATTACCTACATTAACAACGAATGATATAATCATTAGTATCATTAATTCATTAGGTCAAGAAATAAAAATATTACAAATAAAACCGAATGCTAATAATATATCTCTTGCTATTTCAGAAATACCAAAAGGTATTTATTTAGTAAAAACTATTGTTAACAACAATACATATATTAATACCATTATTAAAAAGTAGTATTTTTATATGAGTACTAAATTATAACAATTTTATTCTATTCATTTAAAACGAATTTTTAAAAACCGCCTAATCTAAGCCAAAAAACGTTTATTTCATTTGTGTTATAATGTTCCGCGTTATGTAACTTGAGCTTTGGCTAAAAGCGAAAGTTGTTACTACAGTTTCTTGAAAAAATTTATTCTTAAAAGATTCTTTTACAATGTTAATGGAACACTTTTTATGCGACGACGTAGGAGGGAAGTATGTTTTTTTAAAAGTCATAAAAAGTTGATTTATTATAAAAAAAGCAACGATACAATTAAATGAGGGTTTGTATGAAATGTAATTAATATAGTATCTACTATTTTTAATCAATTAATAGATAAATAATAGTATATTCAAATAAACTCTTATTTAGACGGGTTTATTAACTAAAATTAGAAAAACATGAGTAATGTATATCCATATTGCCCAAATTGTGGTGATAAATTAACAAAAGATGAAGTAGCCAATGCTACAGGGTTTTGTAATAAAGTTAAATGTCAAGAGACAGCGGGAAATATTTAAAAAAAGAATGTTAGGTAATAAATTATGACTAGCTTGAATACTTGTCTTTTTTTGTTATAAATCCTTTTTCTTTTGCATAAAAAACGACAGTTCCTAATGATATTGATGAATCAGAATTTAATAGTCTATTGTTATAACAATATTTTAGAATATTAATACTTTCTAATTCATTATGTTTTTCTTTATCTAATTCACATATACTTAAGAAATATTTCTCACCTAAATCATAACTAAAAGTGCTAGAAATTGCTAAAGCGACTCTAAACCACTCCTCATAAGTATTAGTTATAGATATTTGTTTTCTTTTTAAATATTTAATTATTAAACTAATAGTTTTTCTATGTTCAGCTTTATTTAAACCCTCAGTAGCATAAGCACTTTTATTAAGAGATTTATTTAAGGAGATTTTTTTAGACTTAATTTTATTATCAAGTTCAACTAAAAGTTTATCTACATAAACTTCTGAATTAATATTTAAATATAAATCTTTATCCCATGAAACAAAACATAATCTAGTTACATCACTACCACTTTTATCAAGTTCTATATTATATTTTGTCTTAAAATATTCTTTGAGTGAGTTAAAACTTAATTTATGCTCTTCAGGATTACTATCTATTTTTACTAAAGCTTTAACTCCTTCATTTGAAGGTGATAACCACACAGAATAAATATACTTGTCTGTAATTAACTTATTTTTTATTTCATTTATATTAGAGCCTATATGATCTATGTCTAAAATCATAATACTATTATATATCTTTAAGTTATCTAACTTTCTACCACCTTTAAAAGTCCCACAAAAAGTCACGATAGGTAAACTTATTTTAAGAGATTTATATGAATCATAATCGTTGTTTTTTGTAAAGAATCTGCACTTTTCTATGATGCTTTTATATTTTCCTTCTTTAATATCATTAAGTTCATCCAACAAATTTGTTTGGATAGAATTTTTTGTATTGGTAATACTATTAAATCTAGAAACTAACATTTTTATTATGAATTTTTAAAACATAAATATACTATATTTGGTTTAAGGCGTAGGCAAGAGTGAAGTTTACTTCATTATATTGAACAGGTATAAGAATTTATTCTTTAGGTGTTAGTAGCATTAACAATTTTTGTTATAATCGAAATCACTGAAACAATTTACGAGCCTAATAATCCTGATGCTTATGGTCTCTGCTGTATTTGTATATCAGAGCAGCAATGTATCTCAATCAAATTGATTTCTACGCTCTACGCCTTATTTTAAAATGAAAGATTTAGAAGATTATTATACTAATCCAGCGATAATTAAAATGCTTTGTAAACACAGAGCAGGAATATCACATAAAAGACATAAAAAACATATGTCTAGAGATATTAGCTTTCATAATAGAACGAATAAAATAACAATTTCAAACAAGGATTTTGACTTTATTACTATTCAATCTTTATTCCCAACCCGTAGAAATTGGAAAAAACTAAATCAAACTGAAAGACTCGATCCAAATAGTTTAACAAATAGTTTAGAGAGAAACCAAATGAGGCTCTGGAAATCTTATAAAATAGAGAAATACCTTGTTGATTTTAAAGGAAAAACACCCGAAGATTGGTACGATAATTTATTACAATTTTGTAATAAAATCAGAAAAAAAGTAGAAGATATATCTACAGATAAATACATAATTCAAAAACCACTAATATTTCCTTTACCTAAATCAAATAAAAATGGTAGATGTATATATCGTCCAATAGCAAAATTCACATTAGAGGATAAAATAATTACATCTTTGCTTTCTAGATATCTAACAATAAACTTTGATAGTATATTTTTAGATTGTTCTTATGCATTTAGAGCTAGAAATAATAAAACTGGACATGTTCCTAACCATCATGATTCAATTATTGAAATATTAAAGTATAGAAAAAAATATAAAAAATTATGGGTTTCTGAATGTGATATACAGAAGTTTTTTGACACAGTACAGCATGATCATCTTCTGAAAATTTTTCATAGAACAATTGAAGAGCTGTCATTTAAAGGAATAAAAATATCTACAACTGCAATTAAACTTTTTTCATTATTTCTCGATTCGTATTCTTTTAATAAAGATGTTCTTACTAAAAATTCAGTTCCTAATTACTTTATGGAAAGTGGAGTTCCTATTGGTGAATTTGGTTGGGTTAAAAATGAACTAATTGATAAATATTCTGAAACTTATATTGAGAGTTTTAAGATAGGAGTCCCACAAGGAAATGCTATTTCATGTTTTATAGCTAATCTAATTTTGAATAATGTTGACAAAGCCGTTAAAAATGTTGATGAGAATATTTTTTATGTAAGATACTGTGATGATATGGTACTCGCTCATAAAAATAATGAGATTTGTAAAAAAGCTTTAGAAGTTTACAAAAAAGGAATTAGTGATAATTACTTACTTTATCATGAACCAAAAAGTTTTAAAAATTATAAGGATTCTGCTAACTCCTTTTGGGAAGTAAAATCAAAGGAGCCCTATTTTTTTGGAAATAAATATGTAAATGAGCGAAATATACCTTGGCTTTCTTTTGTAGGTTACCAGATAAATTACAAAGGAGAATTAAGAGTTAGAAAAAGTTCAATAAAAAAAGAAATCAGTAAACAGATTAGTGAAACACAAAGAATTTTAATTTCTCTTGGGCTTGATGAAAATAGAAAACTACCTGATATCAATAAGTATTCAAGAAAAACTATTAATCAAATTATTTTTAGTTTACAACAAAGATTAATATCAATGTCTGTAGGAAGAGTTACAATTTATAATTATGAAGAAAATAATCTTAATCAAGGTTTATGTTGGACGAATGGTTTTCATTTATTAAACGAAAATAAAATTGTTTTAAAACAATTAAAAGAATTAGACAAAAGAAGAGAACAACAAATTTTATATTTAAAAAGAATGATTTCTCATTTAAACAAAGAAACTAATGATAAGGATGATTTACCAAAATATATGGAAGAATTATATTTTGGAGTTCCTTACAGTTATTATAATCATCTAAAATAATCTTATATAGTATTAAAAGAGAAGTATCTCGAGAATCACTTAAATTTAAATAGATTGTACAATTATTCAAATACACTAAAATTTTAATAATATCTAAATTGTACAATTATGTATAAATAATCTAAGATAATACTATACATAAACCATCATTATAAGTTGTATTATAATTTATATTATGTTAAATAGAATGTATTAAAGAAAAGGACTGTAGATTTTACAGTCCTTTTTGTATTATTGATTCTTAGCTTCTTCTTCCGCTTGTTTAATCATGGTTTCGTTAGCAATAATCGCTAATTCAACTCTTCTGTTTTTAGCTTTTCCAGCTGCAGTAGAATTATCAGCAATTGGTAACAATTCACCTTCACCTTTAACTGTAAATCTATCAGCAGGAACTCCTAATGCTTTTAAGTAATCTGCTACTGCATTGGCTCTTTCATAAGATAATTTCATGTTGTATTCCTCAGCACCGTCAGAATCTGTATGTCCTGTTACAAATAAATTGGTTTCAGGATACTTTTGTAATACTTCTGCCAATTTTGTTAAAACGTTTTTAGTATCAGCATTGATTTCAGATTTGTTAGAAGCAAAATAAATTCCTGAATCTTTGTCAAAAACTACATCAATTCCTTCTCCAACTCTATAGACTTGTGCACCAGGAATAGAATTTCTTAATTCCTCTGCTTGCTTGTCCATTTTTTTACCAATTATAACTCCAGTAGTTCCACCCACAGCAGCACCACCAATAGCACCAATAGCGGCTCCTTTTTTACCTCCAATTAATGCTCCAATTCCAGCACCAATAGCAGCTCCAGCTCCAGTTCCCAACAAACCTCCTTTAGTTGTATTGTTCATACTAGAACATCCAACAAACATACTAGCGCTTAAACATACTAATAATGTGTTTCTAAAAATTTTCTTCATCTTATTTCTTTTAGTTTTATTTATGTACTGTGAAAATATCTCTTTTTTTCTTAAAAAATATAATTCTATGTTAAAATCTTATGAAATTATTATTCTTTAAATTTCATGTTAATCGCGGTGTTTAGCTTTCGTTTGTAATCTTCTTCTAACCACATAATATAGTTTTTGGTACTCTTAATCATGTAGTGAGAGTATTTTTTAATTCGGTCTTTGATATCATCTTCTAATAAAATCACCAAATCTCTTGCTTCAAAAACATCTTCTGCATTTTCATAACACATTTGTGCGTGTTGTGCTACAGATTTATCTAACACCACTTTAGATTTTATTCCTCTTTTAATGGCATTGTCATAGTGTTCTTTAACCTTAAAAGTAATGTCTTCTGTATTTTTAAACTTTTCACGAACCTCTTTAGGCATGTCATACACAAACTGACGTTCTATTTCTTCATCGTTGATTAAATTATCTAAATAATAATCTGGCGATTTAAAAATACGTTTCCAGTTGATGGGTGCACTCCACAATCCAAAACGAGCAGCATTGTTACCTAAGTCAATTACATTAAACGTTTTTTTATTTTTATAAACACGAGATCCACGACCAATCATTTGATAATATAAAGTGATAGATTTGGTAGCTCTGTTTAAAATAATAGTATCTACACTTGGTTCATCAAATCCTGTGGTTAAAATACTTACAGACGTTAAAATAGCATCAGGTGTTTTTTTAAACCATCTTAAAATTTCACTTCGCTCCTGCTTAGAAAAAGTATTGTCTAAATGACGAACATTATCATACCCAGCAGCCTTAAAAGTATCATATACATGCCAAGAAGTACTAATACCATTGTTAAAAATCAAGGTTTTTTTACCCAATGATTTTTCTATATAAGCATGTAATAGTTTGTCTTGCATAATGTTACTAGTATACAAGTCATCTGAAGATTTTACAGTATAATCACCATTAATCCCTACTTTTAATCCTCCCAAAGCCACATCATAAGTATAAGTGGTAGCTTTGGCCAAGAAACCTCTTTCTATTAGTGTACTAATAGGTTCTCCTACCAATAACTCATCATAGATTTCGTTCATGGGAAGTTTAATGTTAGAACTCAAAGGCGTTGCTGTAACTCCCAAAATAAAACAGTCTTGAAAATACTTAAAAAGTTTACGGAAAGAATTATAGTGAGCTTCATCAATAATCACCATACTCACATCCCTCATATCTAGCAAATCATCATTCAACCTGTTTTTTAGCGTTTCTACCATCGCTACAAAACACATGTATTCATTTTGATCGTCTAAAGATTTTACGTCACTGGTAATAACTTTGTTAGTTACGCCAAATTCATCAAGCATTTTAGAGGTTTGGCTACTCAACTCAATTCTGTGAGTTAAAATCAATACTTTTTTCTGTTTTTCCTTAATAAAACGTCTTGCTATTTCAGAAAAAATAACAGTCTTCCCTCCTCCTGTAGGTAGCTGAAAAACCAAGTTGTAATTAGAAGGTTTGTTTTCAATTTTATCAAAAACATTGTTAATGTTCTCTTTTTGATAATCGTATAACTCCTTCTTATTGGTACTTGTTTTCTTAATTTCTACTTCCATATAGTTTTTTTGAGTTTTGCAAAACTACGCAGTTTTTAAAGTTTTACGAAATTTAAACCCTTGTTTTTTCGCTATAAGTAGCGTATTTAGAATAGTTTCAAAAATATAAAGGATTAAAATCTTATATTTAGTACACTAAACTTAAAAACTATGATGATGAAATTTAATTTAATCGTACTGCTTATTACAGCGATAGTTCCTTTAATCATTGGCTTTATTTGGTACAATCCAAAAGTTTTGGGAACCGCTTGGATGAAAGAAATAGGAATGAATCCTGACAAGTTAGAAAAACCCAACCCCATGATTTTTTTATGGTGTTATTTGCTTAGTTTATTTATTTCGGTGGCTTTAACTCCAATAGTGATTCATCAATTTGGATTTTTTTCAGTTTTGATGAACGAACCTGGATTAAACAATCCCAATTCTGATCTTTTTGCTTATACCAGCGAATTTATGGCCAACTACGGACAAAATTTTAGGACTTTTAAACACGGAGCTTTTCACGGGGCGATCAATGCTCTTTTGTTAGCGATGCCGATTATAGGAATTAACGCCTTGTTTGAAAGGAGATCTTTTAAGTATGTAATGATTCATGCTGGATATTGGGCATTGACACTTGCCATTATGGGCGGAATTATTTGCCAATTTACTTAAGAACTTTATTTACTAAAAACCTCGGAGCATCCTTCGAGGTTTTTTTATGCTTTTTAATCTTTTTTAAAAGGACTTCTGAGTTCATAGGTGCTTGGTTTTACTTTTTTCACCAAAGGTTTAATCAAAGTATTTACCATTTGAAGGTCGTGTTTTATATATAACTTCATGGGCACAGGCTCGGCACCTAAGCTACTTTTCATGAGTTCTGCAGTTCTTCCTAGCCTTAACTCTTTTACTTGGTTGGTGATAGCCAATTGTACATAATCATACAAAATACGTTGATACAAAGGCATGCTTTTGTTTATTTGATAATTAATCCCCACATAATTGGCATCCAAACCACTATCTGTAAAACAAGCTGTGCTAAAAGCTACTAAAGCATTTTCTAAAAAATACCCCGTAAACACAAAGTTTTCTTTCAGCTCTTTTTTAAATTGATAGAAATTTTCTTCTGTAAACTTTACCATGTTAAAACTCGCGGTATTCACTACCGACACATACAACTCATGTATCAAGGATTGAGAAGCTTTGATTTCAACTGCTGAAAATTCACGCGCTTTAACCGATTCTGTCTTTTTATAAACACTTTTTGCTCGAGTTCTATACTTGGTAGTCATGTCTCCCAAATATTCCTGAAACGTATGCCAATTATTAGAAATCGACAATACCATGTTGACATCAATTTCAAAAGAATGATATTTTTTATCTAAGGTTTGTTGAATCACCAGTTCTTGATTTCCCCAAAATTCTTTAAATAATGTAAAACTTGACCCTAAAGGATTTTTAGTCTTTTTTAAAACAGATTTTAAATCTTTAAGAACATCATACACTATTTTGCTAGAAATATCATCATGTAATGCAAAGCCGTTTTCTCCGGTAGCAAAAAAATTACCACAGACCAATAAATTTCCGCAAAGACTTTTTAACATTTTGGTGGTGATTCTTTTTTTTAACTCCTTTGGAAAAGTATCTTGAAAATAAAAACCATTGGTAATTTCTATATTCTGAAAATACAAAACACCTACTGGAATTTCTCTTTGATAAACGATAACATATAAAAAACTAAGATATGGGATTTGACTATTTTCAATAGCCCTTAAATAAGGAGCAGTTAAATATAGATTGTGATGACGAACCAAAGACCAGTCTTTTACAAAATCTTGAATTGTAAAAGAAAATTGATAAGAAAAATCTTTCTTGATAAAATGGAACTTTGAATTCATAAATTAACAAATGGACATAAAAAAACACCTTAGTAGGCTACTAAGGTGTTTTCTTACGATGATTTTACTATTAATAATCTTTAAAAATAGCGTGCATCATTCTTTTCTTATCATTAATGCTTTCTTCCATAGAAATCATTGTTTCAGTTCTTCTAACTCCATCAATATCGTCAATTGAGAAAATGATGTCTTTGGCTTGGTTGGTGTCTTTAGCTCTAATTTTACAAAAAATGTTGTATTTGCCTGCAGTAATGTAGGCAACCGTTACATTAGGGATATTTTCTAAAGCTGCCAATACTTGTCTTATTTTTGAACTACTCTCTAAATACAAACCAACGTGTGCAATAAAGTTATAGTCCATTTTTTCATAATCCAATGTCAAAGTAGAACCTTTGATGATTCCTTCGTCTTCCATTTTTTTCACACGAACATGGATGGTACCTGCTGAAACTAATAATTTTTTAGCAATATCTGTAAATGGAGTTCTTGCATTATCAATCAACATGTCTAATATCTGGTGATCTATTTCGTCTAAATGATGTTTCTTCATGGCTGTGAGGTACTTTTACTTTCTAAAATTTAAGTGACAAAAATACAATATTCTAGTATTTTTCTATCTTTTTATAAACTAAATATAAGTATTCTTAACAAATATTTAAACTAAAACTCATTATATGCATTAAATTCTTTTAAATCTCCTCGCTGATACTCCACTAATTTTGAAACTAAACGGTTGTTAACTACCTCATATTCATACTGAAAAGCAATATCAATCTGCTTATTTTGGTCGTCTAAAAAATTTCTCAAAATAAGGTCATAATTTTGCTTTCCATTGTTCGGAATATCAAAATATGGCTCATAATAAGTGTAATTTTCATGAGAAACTAAGTATTTTAAACCACTTAGGATTGCATAAAAGTTAAATTTACGAACAATATCTCTATCATAATCGCCAGGATAGTGTCCTGCTTCAATTAAAATAGTATTGTGTCCTAGTTTTTGAAAATTATCTCCTGTAGCGGTTGGATAAAATTCATCTGTGTATCTTCCTATGTGATTAGGAATGATTTTTTGCAAAGTTTCGTTCATTGCTACAATAACAGCCATGGTTTCTTTTCTACCGTCTGTTAAGGTTCTAGGTTCGTCTATAGAAGGTGCTAAAAATGAAATGGTAGCTGGGTTTTTAAATCCTTCTACATTAAAAATGGTTCTTTGATCGTGAAGGTTGAAACAAAAATGAGGATTAAAATCGTTTAAAACAGCTCTTAACAAATTGCTTTCTTTGGCTTTTAAGTCAACAGCATCTCTATTCAAATCAACATTATTCTGGTTTACTCTTGTAAAGTTTGTTGCTCCATCAGGATTTAACATCGGAATAAAAATTAATGTACAAGTCTTTATTAATTCTTTTATAAAAAACTCTTCTTTATGAGCTTGTATGTATTTAAACAAGTCAAATAAAGCTTTGGTTCCTGTACTTTCATTTCCATGCATCTGAGACCATAAGAGTATTCTTTTAGGTCCTGTACCTAAAGTAATATGATATATGTTTTTGTGTGTTTCAGAAGTTCCTAATTCACGAACCACGAAAGGGGTTTTTAAAGTTTTAATGATGGGTTCTATATCTTCTAAAACAATACGTCTACCTAACAATTTATCCTCGAAATTATTAAGGTACCATTTTTCTAAAGTGTCTAAATCTAATCTATTCATGTTACAAAAGTAAACAACCTTTTGTTTACAAATGTAATTTACATTTGTAAACTTATTAACTTTACTTAGTAAGCATGTAAATACATTTGTAAATATTATACAGGTGGTGTCTTTACCGAAACTACGTACCTATATTAAAAAACAAATAAAGATAGTTAAATACTTAAAAAAGAGTTGACTGTATAGTTTTATATAAAGTTATTTAGATGTGTATCTAACTAATTATTAGATATGTTATGGTGATTTGTTTAAAATGATTACATTTGTAAACATCAGTTCAAACTAACAAAGTTTACAATGTTAAACCAAGAAGACTTTATAAACAGACTCCATAAATTACTAGAGCACTATCATTTATCTGCCGCTACATTTGCAGATGAAATTAACGTACAGCGATCTAGTATTTCTCACCTACTCTCTGGGAGAAATAAACCTAGCTTAGAATTTATTTTAAAGATTGTAGATACCTATAAAGAAGTATCGTTAGATTGGTTGCTTTATGGAAAAGAACAGTTCCCTGGTAAAGAAAGTAAATCAACCAAAGTTGAAGAAGGTTTGTTTGCAATACCTGAAGAAAACACAACTCCTAAACCTGCTGTAAATAGTGAGCAAAAAAAAACAACAACTCCTTCCGACATAGAAAGAATTGTTGTCTTTTATAAAAATGGAACCTTTAAAGAGTATTCCGAAATATCTTCTTAATTATTCAATAGCAAGTTTTTTAACTCCCTGTTCTAAGATAGATAAAATAGCATTTTTATTAGGATGATTGACTTCTTGTTGCTTGGCAATTACTTTTCTTAAGACTCTAATACATTCGTAATTAAAATTGTATTTTCTATATCTTAATCCCTTTTCAACAAAGTCATCAACCATGGTCTGAATAGCTTCTTCATTATTTGTTGCAGCCACCCAGTCAAAAGCATCTTCAAAGTTTTTCTTTAACTTTTCATCTTGTATCAAATACATTCCCGTTAATAAATATTTTGCTACAAAGTTTACTTGCTCTGGTTTGCGTTGTTCTAAATAGATTTTTAACAACGGTACATAAATATAATCCTTAATTTTTACAGATAATCTAGCTGCATACTCTTCTGCCCTATCCTTATCTATATAGTACATAGCCAACAAGCTGTTTCCTTTTACTTTAGGAGAAATGTTATCAATCCCCTGAATGAATATAGATAAAAACTTTTTATCTAATAATTTTCCTAAAGTTGAAATAGCTGCTGCTGCCACGTTTGGATTTTTATCCTTAGCCAATTCCGTAATTCTACTAATCGTTCTTCTTTTAGCGTAACTACCTGCCAAATTGATGTTCTCTAACGCATAAGCTTGAATAGTTTCATAAGGATCGTTAATAGCCTCTTCAAACAATTTAAAAACATCTTTATCATCTTGCTTGTCTTTTAACAATTCTAAAGAGCTCATTTTATCTACATAATGTGAGGCATGTTCATATTGATAAATCAATTGCTCTGTGGTTAATTCAGGCTCCGTAATTTCTGCCAACAACACATGATCAGAGTTTACTTTAATTAATTTAGGCTCTCTGTTAAATGGAAATTCAAAAATCTTTTCTTTTCCATCCACAAACACTTTATAATCTTGTTTGGTATCGCCATCATAAACCGTAATGGTTACAGGAAAATCGAATTCTTTACCAGACTGAGTGATTTTTACTTTTACTTTATCACTTAATAAATCATTCTCATAACTCACTTTTAATTTTGGATGTCCGTTACTATAATACCATTGACTAAAAAACCAAACCAAATCTTCTCCACTCACTTCTTCAAAAGCCAAACGTAATTGTTGTGCTTCTGATGCTTTAAATTTATTTTTCTCTAAATACAATTTAAGTCCTGCAAAGAAAATATCATCTCCTAGATAATTTCTTAGCATGTGAAGAATCATACCTCCTTTGTTATAACTCACTACATCAAAAACATCGTCTTTTTTACTGTAATTATAACGCACCAAATGTTTCTCGTAATTTTCTTGTAAAGCATTAGGACTAAAATACTGCCCCTTATCTTTATCCATATGCTCATCTGCTCTGTCTTTTCCATATTGGTGATACAGCCATAAATATTCAGAATAATTAGCAAAAGATTCATTTACCGTAATATTTGCCCAGCTTTCAGTCGTGACCAAATCTCCAAACCAATGATGAAACAATTCATGTGCAATGGTGGATTCCCAGGTATTTCTTTCAGACAACTCCCCTTTTGACAACATGGCTTGTTCTGCATGAATTACCGCACCAGTGTTCTCCATGGCACCACTTACATAATCACGCACAATCATTTGACTGTATTTATCCCAAGGATATTCCACCCCTGTAATATCTGAAAAAAACGTCAACATTTTGGTCGTGTTTTTAAACAACTCCTCTGCAGTATCTTTATAAGAAGGCTCTACATAAAAATTCACTTCTTTTCCTCTCCAAGTTTGTTTGATGACTGCAAAATCTCCCACACCTACAAAAAATAAATAAGGAGCATGTGGTAACGTTTGTTTCCAATGATCGGTTCTGGTTCCATCTTCATTTTTTTTCTGAGAAATTAATTTCCCGTTTGATAGGGTTACAAATTTATCAGGAACCGTTAAAATAATTTCTTCTGTTGATTTTTGATTTGGCTTATCAATGGTTGGAAACCAAACACTATTTTGTTCAGGTTCTCCTTGTGTCCAAATCTCTGTTGGCTTGGCAGCATCTTCTCCTTTTGGATTGATAAAATATAATCCTTTATCATCTGTAATAGCTACACCACCTTTACTTTCTACTTTATTGGGGTTTCCTCGGTATTTGATATACAAAGTCAAAGTATCATTTTTGGTGTAAACTTTTGGAAGATCAATATTTAATTTTGTTCCAGTGTTGTAAAACTTTAAAACCTGTTTTCCTTGTTTAACTTCGTAAATATTCATCTTTTTAGCATCCAATTGTAATTTATCAGTGCTTTTAAAATGTGGAGATAAGGTCACCCACGCTTCCCCATTGACAGTTTGATCATCAAAGTTAAAGCTTAAATTAAGTTTGGTATCCACCAAATCAAATTCTTTGGTTGCTGTTTTTCCATTGTCATTAAAACGATACAAACGCTGGGCTTGTGTTTGACTCGCTATAAAAACAACAAACAATAATTTTATGTAATGTTGCATAAATTAATAGGTTATTAATGATTTTATAATCGGTTGAATTTCTTTTAATTTTTTACTTCCTTCTAAAAAAGTAAGGTCTATCACAAAACTAAATCCCGCAACATGTGCTTTTTGCTGGATTAAATTTGCGGCAGCAACAGCGGTTCCTCCTGTAGCCAACAAATCATCATGAATTAAAACATGACTTCCTTTTGTAATAGCATCTTCATGAACTTCAATAGTTGCAGAACCATATTCTAAATCGTATGATTCGTTGATGGTCTTGGCTGGTAACTTTCCCTCTTTTCGAATCATGATAAAAGGAACTTGTAATTTTTGTGCCAACAGCACTCCAAACAAATATCCCCTTGATTCAATTCCAGCAACCGCATCTACTTTTACATCTTTAAACTGATTTGCCATGGCAGCCACCATTTCTTGTAACAAACTAGGATGTAATAATATTGGGGTAATATCTTTGAACAAAATTCCTGGTTTTGGAAAATCTTGCACATCACGTATTACGGACTTTACTCTTTCTTCTAAGTTTTTAGTTTTCAATTTTATTTCTATATTTTTTTGTTTGATGAAATACTTCTTCTAAGATGAATATGTCTTGTTCGGAAATTTCCTGATGCGACAATTCCATCATTTTGGTAGCTGTTCTAATGGCTTTTTTAAAGTTGTAAACATCCATCAATACATTACCTCCCCAAGTAAAAGAAGGAATGAATTTTTCTGGTAAATCTGAACCAAAAATATTGGCACTTACTCCAACAACTGTACCAGTGTTAAACATAGCATTAATTCCGGTTTTAGAGTGATCTCCCATCATCAATCCACAAAATAGTTGTTGGGTATCTTCATAGATTTCTTCTTCATAACTCCATAATCGTACTTTACTAAACGTGTTTTTTAGATTAGAAACATTGGTGTCAGCTCCAAAGTTACACCATTCCCCTACGACGGAATTTCCTAAATACCCTTCATGACCTTTGTTTGAGTTGGCAAAAATCACACTGTTTTTTACCTCTCCTCCAACCTTACAATTAGGACCAATAGTAGTTGCCCCGTAAATTTTAGCCCCCATTTTTACCAAAGATTTTTCTCCTAAAGCAAAAGGTCCTCTAATCAAGGCTCCATCTAAAATAGTAGCCTCTTTCCCAATATAGATAGGTCCGCTTGAAGCATTTAAAATACAAGGAAAAATAGTTGCTCCTTCTTCTATAAAAATCTGCTCTTTGTTAATAGCCTGAACACCATCTGGAATTTCCATAGAAACTTCATCCTTGGTTAACAATTCAAAATCTTGCTGAATGGCATATTCGTTTTTTAAAAACAAATCCCATTTGTGTTCTATGCTTTCAATATTTTCTAATACAATAGCTTCGTAGCTATCAAAATCTACTTCTTCCTGATCTTCGGTGCTGTAAAAAGCCAAAATATCCTCATTACAAACTACTTTTTGATTGGCTTTTAAGTTTTTTACGGCTTTAAAAAACTCCTGATTTGGAAGATATCCTGCATTGATAAAAACATTCTCTTCCATTTCTAACATCGGAAACTTATCACTTAAGTACTCTTCTGTTAATGTGGTTGTAGTCAACCGTAAATATTTTTCCCACTTTTCACGAATGGTTAAAATTCCAATTCTAATATCTGCAACAGGTCTTGTAAAAGTAAATGGTAAAAGTGCTTCTCTAAAAGCACCATCATAAAGAATGTAGTTCATGTTTTTCTTTTCTAATTTTTATATAGTTATCATCTTATTTCAATCAATTTGTACAAGCCTACAAAACACAAAATCTTTTCTTTATTTGTACTTTTTTTTACTGGTAAAAAGATATAAAAAAACCACCTAAAAAGAATAGGTGGTTATATTTTATTGTATTAAAGTCTTATTGTCTAGAATAATTTGGAGCTTCTTTGGTAATGGCTACATCATGTGGGTGACTTTCTGCAATTCCTGAAGCTGTAATTCTTACAAACTCAGCATTTTTTTGAGCCTCGATAGTTCCTGCACCACAGTATCCCATACCTGCTCTTAATCCACCAATAAATTGATGCATGGTTTCGTATAATTCTCCTTTGTAAGGTACTCGTCCTTCAATTCCTTCTGGAACCAATTTTTTACTATTGTCTTCATCTCCTTGGAAATATCTATCTTTAGAACCTTTTTTCATGGCTTCAACAGATCCCATTCCTCTGTAAGATTTAAATCTTCTTCCGTTGAATAAAATTACTTCTCCTGGAGCTTCTTTGGTTCCTGCTAATAAAGATCCTAACATTACAGAATCTGCTCCTGCAGCAATCGCTTTAGGAATATCCCCTGTATAACGAACTCCACCATCAGCAATTACAGGAACTCCTGTTCCAGCCAACGCTTCTGCAACTTGAATTACTGCTGATAATTGAGGGTAACCAACACCTGCAACGATACGAGTAGTACAAATAGAACCTGGTCCAATTCCTACTTTAACCCCATCAGCACCTGCTGCAACTAAGTCTAAAGCAGCTTGTTTGGTCACAATATTTCCAGCTACAACATCCAAATTAGGGTATACAGCTTTGATTTCTTTTAATTTATTTAAAATGTTTACAGAATGTCCATGAGCTGAATCCAATACCACAGCATCCACTCCTTCTTTAACCAAAGCAGCAACTCTTTCTAAACAGTCATCAGTAACTCCAATAGCAGCAGCTACTCGTAATCTTCCGAATTCGTCTTTATTAGCTTCTGGATTCTCACGAACTTTTGTGATATCTCTAAAAGTAATCAATCCTACCAATTTATAGTCTTTATCAACAATTGGTAATTTTTCAACTTTATTGTCTTGTAATATAACTTCTGCTTCTTTTAAAGAAGTACCCGCAGAAACGGTTACCAATCCTTCGGCAGTCATCACGTCAGCAATTTTTCTATCGCTGTCTTTTTCAAAACGTAAATCTCTATTGGTTACAATTCCTTTTAAAATTCCTTTATCATCTACCACAGGAATTCCACCAATTTTATGCTCTTGCATCAACAAGTTGGCATCTAATACGGTTTGATCTGCAGCAATGGTCACTGGCTCTAAAATCATTCCTGCTTCAGAACGTTTTACTTTTTTAACTTGTTTTGCTTGTTCAGCAATAGACATGTTTTTATGAATCACACCAATTCCACCTTCACGAGCCATCGCAATAGCCATTCTAGACTCCGTAACAGTATCCATAGCTGCGGATATGATAGGTGTATTTAATGGAATATTCCTTGTGAATTTAGATTTTATTGAAACGGTGTTTGGTAACACTTCTGAATAAGCAGGGACTAATAAAACATCATCGTATGTTAGACCTTCAGAAATAACTTTGTTTGTAGACATTTGCAATTAGGTATGATTTAATTGCATGCAAATATACGATAATAAATATAAAACAACCCAAAGGTTTCATAAGAATTTATAACTCATAATCCTTTGTTAACGTTAATGCTTTTTGTAAATTTAATAGAGAAAAAAAAACTCCATCGTCATGAAAAAAATAATCATACCCGTTGACTTTTCTGAGTATTCAGAATTTGCACTAAAAGCTGCAGCTCAACTAGCTAAAAAACATACTTCAGAAATTATTTTAGTTCACATGCTAGAAATGCCTATGGCCTACTCTAATCATGATACTGATTATAGTAAGACCATTGTTTTTATGATTAAACATGCGGAGAAAAAAATGGAGACCTTAACCAGTCAACCTTATTTAAAAGGGGTTAAAATGAAAGTAATCATTAAGCACTTTACGGTATTTCCTGAAATTGGTGATTTGGCCATTGACCAAGAAGCTTCTTTAATTGTGATGGGGTCTCATGGTGCAGGACATCATAGTAGTTTTTTAGGCTCTAATACAGAAAAAGTAGTAAGAAACTCTAAAATTCCAGTATTAATAGTAAAAGAAGAATTAAAAACTGTTGATTTTAAAAATGTTGTTTTTGTGAGCGATTTTAAAATGGAGTCTATCAATGCTTATTTAAAGGCTCAGGAATTCTTTAAATTGATTCAAGTAAAACCTACTTTGTTATTTATTAACAAACCAGATGGTGGATTTGTATCAACTGCAGAAATGAAATACCGTTTTGAAAACTTTTTAATGAAAGCAGATGGGAATTTAGACAATTTAGAATACTTTGCTAATTATGATGATTATTCGGTAATACAAGGAGTTAAATATTATGCAGATGAAAACAATATTGATTTGATATGCATTCCAACACACGGAAAATCTAGTATTTCTAAGTTTTTTAACCAAAGTGTTTCTTTAGATATTGCGAACAAATCTTCTTATCCTGTGTTAACTGTATTGATTTAAAATTTACCACATTACATCACACACAAAAGCCTTTTTAATTTATTGAAAAGGCTTTTGTATATTTAAATAAAAAAATGATGATGAGATTTAAAAGTAGAAAAGACCTGTTTTTTCCTGTCTTTGTTTTTGGAATTAGCCTATTATTTATTGGATTAAGCATTAGCAAAAGGATTGAGAAAGACATTCGTTTAAACTCATTTTTATGGTCAGACCTTATTTTATTATCAGTGATTATTTTTATCATTTGGCTACATTATAGCACCTATTATGAATTGAGTAAAACACAATTAAAGTATAAAAGTGGATTCTTAAAAGGAACTATTGAGATTGAAAACATTAGAGAAATCATTAAAAATAAAACACTTTGGGTGGGTATAAAGCCTGCCACAGCCACTAAGGGGCTTATTATTAAATACAACAAGTATGATGAGATTTATATATCTCCTAAAACCAACGACACTTTTATTCAAGAAATCCTAACCTTAAATAAAAACATCAAAATCACAGAGGCTTAAGCTTTTAAAGTGACTATCGTCCTTCACTTTTATTCACAATCAAAGCAACAGTTGCATCACCAGTCACATTTACCGTAGTTCTAAACATATCTAAAGGTCTATCAACTGCAAAAATCAAAGCCAATCCAATAGGTAACATATCTTTTGGAAAACCAATACTGTCTAATACAATAATTAACATCACCATTCCAGCTCCTGGTACTGCAGCAGAACCAATAGAAGCTAACAAAGCAGTAATAACGATGGTGATTTGATGTTGAAAAGTCAATCCTTCAGGCCACAAAACCTGCATAATAAAGACGGCTGCAACGGCTTGATACAAACTAGTTCCGTCCATGTTAATGGTAGCTCCAACAGGTAATACAAAACTAGAAACTTCTTTATGAACTCCTAAGTGCTCTTCTACTCTTTCCATAGTTACTGGTAAAGTGGCAGCACTAGAACTGGTAGAAAAAGCCAATAATTGTGCAGGAGAAATATTTTTTAAAAACCAAATAGGTGATTTTTTTACATAAATAGAAACACACAAGGTGTAAAAAACAATCATTAACAACAATCCTGAAATAACCACTGCAGAGTATTTTAACAAAGCCAACAACACGTAATAATCATCAGAAGTCACTACTACGGTAGCCAACAAAGAAAACACTGCATAAGGGGCAAAAAGCATAATGATGTCAATCATTTTTAAAACGACTTCATTTAAAGAATCAAAAAACTTCATTAAAGGTTTTGCTTTTTTTGGAGGAATCATCAACAAACTAATTCCTATAAAAACAGTAAAAAAGATCACTTGAAGCATGCTTTTGTTATCACTCATGGCAAAGGTGATATTATCTGGCACAACATCAATTAAAAATTGTAAAGGTCCTTGATTACTCTGTTTATTAGCTTCGGTAATTTTATTTTGAATTCCTTCGTTAGCACTATAGTTTTCTTTTAAAGAAGAAATGGTTTCTTGAGAAATTCCATTTCCTGGTTTTAGCACATTTACCAAAGCCAATCCTATGGAAATAGCAACAACTGTAGTAACTATATAAATTCCCATGGTTTTAATTCCCATAGATTTAAACTTAGAAATATCTTTTAGCTCTGAAATTCCTTTGATTAAAGAAGCCATGATTAAAGGAATGGCTATTAATTTTAAAAGTTTAACAAAGATAGTCCCAAAGGGCTGAATCCAATCAATGGTAAACTGCTTTCCTCCTTGGATACTAGAGAGTAGAATTCCAAAAAGAACTCCTAATACAAGACCTATAATAATTTTCCAATGGAGTGCTAGTTTTTTCATAATGGGTAAATTTAGAGCACAAAAATATAAAACCTGATGAAATAAGGCCTGTTAAAACTCAGGAACAACCACAATCATCACTCCCGCAGGCTTTTTTATTCTTACTCTTTTTAAAAAACTTACTATAAAGGATCCAAAGAGCAAAAATAACAGTAGCAATGACCAATATATTTTGAATCATATTTTATTATTTTAAAATTTGATAAGCAATTAAAGCAATAAGGTATGCAAATCCAGACATTATAGACATTTGAATCAAAGGCCATTTCCATCCGTTGGTTTCTCTTTTCACAATAGCAATAGTACTCATACACTGCATCGCAAAAGCATAAAACAACAAAATAGAAACTCCTGTAGCAAAAGAATATACTGGTTTTTTAGAATCTTGAAATACCTCATTTCTCATTCTGTCTTTAATGGTAGATTCCTCTTCACTACCAACACTATAAATAGTTGCTAAAGTTCCTACAAAAACTTCTCTTGCAGCAAAAGAAGTAATTACGGCAATTCCTATTTTCCAATCATAACCTAGAGGTCTAATTACAGGCTCAATGGTTTTACCCATAATTCCTATGTAGGAATTTTCTAACTTATAGGATGAAATTTCAACCTCTAATTCTTCTTCTGAGTAATTAGGATATTTTTCTGTAATGATTTCCTCTGCATGACTAAAGTCTTTTCCTGGTCCATAAGATGCCAATACCCATAACAAAATAGACAAGGCTAATATGATTTTACCAGCTTCAAAAACAAAAGCTTTGGTTTTCTCTATTACATTATAAACTACATTTTTGAACAATGGTAGTTTATAATTTGGCATTTCTACCACAAAGTATGATTTGGTGTCTAATTTTAAAAACTTATCTAATAAAATAGCTGCTAAAATAGCCATTCCAAAACCTAATAAATACAAAGCCATCAACATCAAACCTTGAACGTTGAAGGACATAAATTTTGCCTCTGGAGGTACAATTAAACTAATAATAATGGCATATACTGGTAAACGAGCAGAACAAGTGGTAAAAGGCGTCACCAAAATGGTAATCAATCTTTCTTTCCAGTTTTCTATATTTCTAGTAGCCATAATAGCTGGAATGGCACAAGCGGTTCCCGAAATTAAAGGCACAATACTTTTTCCACTCAACCCGAACTTACGCATGATTTTATCCATTAAAAACACCACACGACTCATATAACCACTTTCTTCTAATACAGAAGTAAACAAGAATAGAAAGGCAATTTGAGGGATAAATATCACCACTCCTCCTATTCCAGGAATAATTCCTTCAGCTAATAAATTGGTAAATACTCCTTCGGATAAATGAGCTCTTACCATTTCAGAAAATCCTGCAAAAGTACTATCAATATAATCCATTGGAAAAGCAGACCAAGAAAACAAAGCTTGGAAAATGCTAAATAAAATGGTGAAGAATATTAAATATCCAAAATACTTGTGAATTAAAATTCTATCTAAAAGAGATCGTAAATCTTTGGCATTTTGTGGGTCTTGACTATAGGTTTTTTCTAATACAGACTTGATAAATTGATAACGTCTAACCGTTTCTAAATGATGTTTTTTCTTTTCAGTATCTACTATTTTAGATAATACCGAAGGCTCATCAATAAAACAAGGAACAGTACTTAATGATCTATAATCTACTATTAACTTTTTTAGGAAAGAAACACCTTTGTTTTGTTTAGAACTTACCAAAGCTATTTTGGTTTCTAACAAAGATTCCATTTTCTGCATATCAATGTCGATTCCTCTATTTTTCATCTGATCGGCCATGTTTACCGCCAAAATAGTTGGAATTCCTAAATCTTTTACCTGCGTGTATAAATATAAATTACGTTTAAGATTTTCAATATCAACCACTACCACTACCACATCAGGGTAGTTTTCGTTAGTTTTATCTGATAAAACCTGAACAGCCACATCTTCATCTAAAGAACTTGCATTTAAGCTATAAGTCCCAGGTAAATCAATAACTTCAGCACTAATGGCATTGTTTAGCTTTGAGTGTCCTACTTTTTTATCAACCGTAATTCCTGGGTAGTTTCCTACTTTTTGATTTAATCCGGTTAATCTATTAAATAATGAAGTTTTTCCAGTATTTGGATTTCCTATTAGGGCTACTTTGATATCACTCATAACTTTTCCACCATTATTTTTGATGCTACTTCTATTCTGATGGCCAAATAAGTTCCGCTAATATTTAAATAGATAGGATCTTTTAAAGGAGCTCTCTGTAAAACTTCTACATAATTTCCTTCTATACATCCCATTTCAATTAATTTTAAAGGAACATCAATCCCTTCAAAAGATTTGATAATAGCTCTCTCTCCCTTTTGTAAGCTTGCAATTGTGGATACTTTCATTCAAGTTGTAATTAAATACTTTATTCATAAAAATTGAGGTCATTTGTGACCTTCATTTTGTGGTAAAATAAAGCGAAGAACAAAGATATAAACTATTTAGATTTATTTAAAATAAATACCTTTTTCTTTTAGCTAAAAAGGAGAAATGTTGTAAAAAAACAAAAGGTAATAGAATTGTTTTCTATTACCTTTTGTTTAAGATTGTTGTAATGACTTTAATAAGAATCCATTGCTTTTTTAGCCCAAGCAATCAATACTTCTTTTTCTGACTCCGTAATATCACCATGTAAGTTTTCATAAGAATCCAAAGGCATTTTACCTTCCTCAACTTCTTCTATCAATTCGTCTAATTTGTGTTTTTTTTCTTTTGGTGTTATATGTTGCCCAATCAGAAAAGTTTAAATGTTCTTTTCCTTCATCTACATGATGGTTGATCCAATAAGAAAGTGGAGCAACATTAGCATACCAAGGATATGTTGTTTTGTTGCTGTGACAATCGTAGCATTTTGAAGCTAGAATAGCGCTCACTTCTACAGTTGGTGAAGTTTCATTTGTAAAAACGGTTAATTCTCTAGTAGGTGCATCATTTTTTTCAGTTCCAAAAAACTGAGCAATTACAAAAAGCACTAACAAAACCAATACAATCTTCTTTATCATTTTATTATAGTTTAATTTCTAAAGTAACATAGTAATACCTAGGTTCTGCTGGAATAATTCCTGGTCCAGGATACCCTGTAGCTCTTCTGGTAAAATAACTATTATCTAATAAATTATTAATTCCACCCTCTAATTTAAAGTTTTTATTGAATTTATAAGATAAAGATACATCTAAAATATCATAAGATGGAATTGCTCCAATTGTGTTGGTATCGTTGTTTGGATCGTAAGCAGAATTGGTAACATCTGTATATTGTTCACTAATATAAGTATACTGTACACTCGCCAATAAGTTTTTCCACCCAAAGCTAGCTCCTGTTTTTAAATTCATAAAAGGGATAAATTCAACCTCATTTCCTGCAACGTTTGTATCTTCAGATTCTAAATACACAGATTTAGTAAGTGCTATATTGCTATAAATATCAAAAATTAAATCATCACTTTCTTTAAAGTACGTCTCTTTAATATTCCACTGTAATAAAGACTCCAGTCCATAAATAAAGGCTGTTCCAATATTTTTACGAACCCATTGCGCTCTATTATTCAACACTTGCCCTATTCTATTTCCATAAACCAATGTAAAAGTACTTACATCATAAGAAAAAGTTTTTTTTGACTTTCCTCTCACTCCTATATCCGCCGTAAATCCTTTCTCATCAGTAATGTTTTCATCAATAATAAAAGTTGGGTTAACGGTTCTAATATCAGAAAAAGTTACAGAACGATAGTTTTGAGATGCATTGGCATATAACTCAAAAGTGCTTTTAGGTTTGTAGCTTAAGCCTAATCCTAGTAATACAAAGTTTCTTATAAAACGATTGTTGTCATCTTGAAAAAAACTTTGTGAAGGGTTGTTGTATTGATATACATAGTAAGTTCCTTCTGATTGTGTTTTGATATGCTCAAATCTAAATCCTGGAGTGATACTAAAATGTTTATTGATGTTAAAAATATGTTCCCCAAACAATGAAGTATTGAAGTTTGGATATTTAAACTCATTTTGATTTGGATATTGTTTTGCACTTTCATCAAAAGAAAAGTCAGCATCTATGCCTTTGCTTCCTGCTCCTTGTCTTTGTGAATTGCTTGCCTTGTATAGCTTACCTCCTAACAGATAATAATTTCTAATCTTTCCAAATTTATAACTAGATAAAAATCGTATTTCTGAACCATAATTTCTAAAATCTCCTACAATTAAGTCTCTAGAAAAAGTATAAGTTCCATCCGTATTTTGCTCATCCCCATCTACATTAAATAAATTAGGTTCTTGTGCTGTAGGGTTTCCCCTAAACCCAACTGCTTTTCTATAGGCATCTAAAGCAAAAACACTAACGGTTAGTTTTGAAATATCTGTTAATTGATGTTCTAGTTTTAAATTGTATAATTTCCAATCTACTCCAAACCAATTACGCTTTAAATAACTTTGTGATGGGTCTTCTAAAAATTGTACATCAGACAAACCACCTGGTTGATGCGCTAAATAATTAAAAGAAGACAATTCAAATGATAATTTTGTATTGTCAGAAAAATCATATCCTAAATGAGTAAAGAAATTATTGGATTTATAGTCTGAATTAGGTCTAAATCCATCTCCTTTTTTACCATTGTAATAAGTGTAATAATTAAACTTACCAAGCGTTCCGCTTATAGAAGTAAAATTTGTATAAGTGTTAAAAGAACCTAGAGTGTTACGTGTAACAAATAACACAGGTTTCTTGGAAGGTTGTTTGGTTATAAAATTAATCAACCCTCCAAATTGAGTACCATATTGCAAAGAAGCAGCTCCACGAATGACTTGAATGCATTCCAAAGCTTCTGTAGGTGGCGTATAATAACTTTCAGGATATCCCAAAACATCAGCACTAATGTCATAGTCATTTTGTCGAGTATTAAAATTAGCAGTTCTGTTAGGATCTAATCCCCTACCTCCAATATTTAATTGTAAACCTCCATCATTGCTATCATAAATATTAAGTCCCGCTACTTTTGCAAAAATTTGTCTAGGGTTGTTACTAGCTTTATTCCCAACCACCAAATCTAAATTGATGACCTCTGTTTTTTTACCTGCGTAAATGTGTGTTCCTTCTACAGGTTTTAATGTTGTTAAACCGTAATTCTCTCGCTTTTTTGCGTTTAAAACAACTGCTGATAATTCTTGCTGTAAAGGAGTTAAATAAAGAGTAATATTTTCGTTTTGTATAAACGAGTATTCCTTTTTTAAAACTTCGTATCCAAAATAAAAAAAAGTAAGTTTTTTTGTTTGATTATCTAACTCAGTCTGTATAATTCCCTTTTGATTGGTGATACCTATATAAGCCGTTTTTCCTGCAACTACTTGAACTCCTTCTAAAGGTTGTTGCGTATTCTTATCTAATATTTTAAAGGTGATTTGATAAGCAAAACCTGCTTGAAACAAAAACAACATTACTATAAATAACCTATAATCCTTTAATTTCATCATTTAAGGGTAAAATCCATGTTTTGTTATGAAAACCTTCTTCTTGTTTATATAAATCAACTTTTGGGTCTATAAATAATTGATTTAAACGCCCATTTAATGCCACATAACTTTCTGCAAAAACTTGTATGTTTTGATGTCCTTGACTCTTAAAATGATCTCCTAACAAATGTGCATATTCCAGAATAAAATCTGGTTGAAAACTCATTTGTTTGATTTGAAAAGAAGTTAAAAAGTCTGAATTTTTAACATGAAACTGTTTGCCAGACACACTATCTTTTACTGTAAAATTAGTATAACCTACCTTTTCCATTAACATCACTCTCCAAGAAAATCGAAACCCTTGTTCTGTCCAAAACAACTCACCAGGGTAACACAAATTTCTGAAGGGCAAAAATAGTTGAATTACAATAAATAGACTAATTATAAATAAGATATTTTTTAAACGTTTAAACGAGTATAATTCAACAGTCGTATTACACTCAGAGACATTTATCTTGAATGCTTTTTTAAGTCCCAAAAGGAATTTTTCATGTAATGAACTATCAAAGAAAATAAGTGTTAAACAAATCATGATATAAGGAAACATCCCTATATCGAACAAGATTCTTGTAAACACATGAAAAACCACAACAGCCACAAAAGCATAAGGTCTGGTTTTACGAATCAATAATAAAAAAGGAATACTTAAATCATACAACATTCCACTCCAACTCATCGTGTAATGAAACCATGATTGATTCATAAAAGATCCAATGATTGGCATGTTTGTTTTGGTAGAGAGCCATATTTTTAAAGGCTGTGCTCTTAATAGCCAATCGGAATTTAATTTGGCCAGCCCTGCATAAAAATATACAATTCCCAAAATAAGTTTTATGCTATCAACGGTCCAACTCGGAACATATTTATAATCAATTCCTTTGTTTTTTGCATCTATAGAAAAAGTAGCGTGTAGAGGTAAAAAAATTAATAAAAAACTCATCACACTTACAAAGTAATAATGATTTAAATAAGTGGTCTTGTCTATCAATTCGATATAAGTGAATGATAAAAAAAATAAAATCATGGAAATTCGGTACTTATACCCTATTATAATTCCCACACAAGCTATTATGGCGATAGCAAACAAACCATAAGTATAAATTCCTAAAGTTTTTACCCAACCAAAACCATAATAGGTAAAATGCCATTTAGGTAAAATATAAAATTTTGCCACCCAATCCATAGAAACAAAACGGATAAGACTACCTAGCATTAAAACACCAAATAGTACACGAAAAGCAGCCAAGGTAGCTGCTTTTTTTTTATGATGTAATATGTAATTTTTTAAGGTTGTCATGATTGTTTAATCTCCATCAGCATCAACGTAGTCAATCCTAACGTTTAATGCTTGAAAAGTATTGGTTTTAATCAATATAACATATTCTTGAATTACATTAAATGTTGTGAATAATTTTGTGTTATCTGTGTTGATTTGTGTCACAAAATTATCATCTAAATCCTGAGTTACAGCTTCAATATCAGCAAACTTTGTATCAATATAATCAGCTATTTTATAGTCTTTCTTATCTGAAGTATTAAAAAATTCGGCATTTAAATATTTTAAATAAGCATCAATACTAGTTCCAGTATTGGTCTCATCATAAGAAATTCCGTAATATAAATTTTTCACAGCTTTATAAGCTTCATCAAACAAAGCCTTTGAATGTTCTGCACTGTAATAAGATTCAACAGCCAATTCATTTTTAAATTCATCTCCACTTCTTTTACCTGAAGGTGTTGCTATTTTAGACTCTCTAAATCCTTGTTCAACATAATTGATATAATCATTTAACATCAAATCAAAAGAAGCTGTGGCAGAAGAACCACTATTTGCAATAATAGCATCTGCATTATTATTCCAATAACTCACCACATTATTAGTTAAGGAAACCATTCTATCTACCACTTTTGTTAAATAAGCTTTGTAGTTTTCTTTTTTTGGATCTGTGGTGTATTTACTTAAGGCTACACCATTTATTAAATAATCAACAGCAGGAAACCCTTGTTCATCTATCGCATTAGACCTGTCTAATTCAATATTACTAGCATCACCATTTTCTAAATGGTCTATTAAGGTAGCATCATCCTCATTAGAATTACCAATACTTGTCTCATTATCGATAGGATAAGTATTCATAAACAGTCTATATGAAGCTTTTTCTGAGCTATTCCTGTGTAAATCAAACATGGCTACATGCTGCCAAACCAATTGAGCTTGGAACAACGCATCTTGTAATTCCGTTAAAGTAGTTGTGTTTGGATTGGCTGTAAAGTTTTGTTCTTTACTTTTTAAATCATTTAACTTTATCTTAAAATCTGCATAAGCAGGCAATACAATATTTTGTACCCAATTAGACAAAATTAACGATCTATTAAAATTATCTTTTTCAATAGCGATATCCCCGTTATTTTCTTTTACACAAGAAATTAAAAGTGAAGAAGTAATGATTATTAAAATTAGTTTTTTCATTTTGAGTTTTTTCTAAATGAGGTGCAAAAATACAGAAATTGAGGCATACAAAAAGTAGTACACCTCAATATTATCTCTTATTAATATTTGTTTTTATTGCATAACATCTGCTACAGTAAAATCGTAGTTAGCTACAATATCAGCAGAAACTTCATCCAATACTTGAGCTGTTACATCATAAAATCCATTTCCATCATATAGTTTTGCAATCAATGCTTTTACTTCAGCATTCGTGAAATAAGGTTCGTTAGTTGCAGGGTTATAGGTAAACTGTAATGAGTAAATAAATCCGTAAGCCTCAGATAATGCATGAAAAGCCTCTCTTTTATCTGCTGAAGAATCTGCAATAGTTACTTTAGCTTTTTGTAAGTAATAAATTCCTCTAGCTGCAGGGATTTTAGAAATTTGATATCTAATTAATTTAACAGCAGCATCTCTAATATCATATTGTTTTGCTTCAATAGCAGCTCTACCAATAACAAAAGCTTTGAATACAATTTCTGGAGTGTTTGCAAAATATTGTTGCCCTTGAATTTCTTCTAAATAATGTCCTAATAATTTGTCTGCACCATCTAAACCATATACATATCCATAAGCTTCATCCCAGTGATGCTCCATAGTTGTATAATTTTTCCCATCAACCAACACATCTGCATCATTATCATTTCTATAAGCGTTTGATGAATCATAATTATCATCTAACCTATTAAAATAATGATTCAAAGATTGATCTATTGTTAAAGCACCAATTAACCCTTTGAAAAAAGCTTGATCGTACTCTAACCCTTTTTCATTAAAATACCTAGTTCTTGTCCCACTTACAAATTTACCAGCAACCCCTTGATTAGCTTGGTTTTGACTTTCTAACACAGCAATTTGATTTGTTAAATAACCATCAAAATCAGCTTTAATTTCATCGCTTAAAGTTAAGTTTGTTTGAAACAAACCTACTGAAGCAGCTACTTTACTTCTCACGTTTTTACTTCCATTTAAAGAAGCATCTGTAAATCCAGTTGCCTGATTAAATCTATTGCTAAAATCTTCTTGAGTTGGAATTGGATTTGTGCTTTTTAACAAACCTCCTATTTCATTTACCTGAGACAACCTAGTTGTTTGCCCAGAAAAATCAATAGTTGTAGTTTGATTTCTATTAAAAGCATAATCTGTAGGAACTGTTAATTCACTAACATCAATATCAGATAAATCCTTAGGGAATTCAATAGAATCTGTAATGTTTTTCACTTCATCTTTACTACAAGATGTAAACATAATTCCTGTTGCTGCAATAGCTACTAAAGTTGATTTTGTAATTCTCATTCTTATTTAGACTTGTTATGATTTGTGTTTTTTTGCACTGCAAATATACAGACCAATTCTAAATAAGCAAAGTTTATTTTAATTTATTATAAATAAACTTATAAATATTGCTTAAATGATTGAAAATCAGAAAACTTGTAAAGCTACATTGTAAGTACTCTCAAATCGTAGGGAATTTACGCCTGTATTTACCTGTTGCTGGGTAAAGTAAGACAACATTTTCTCCGTAGGCATGTTTCCTGTTAAGGCATCCGTAGCCATAGGACAACCACCATATCCTTTAATAGCTCCATCAAAACGAAAACAACCACTTTTATAAGCAGCATCCATTTTTTCGTGCCATTTGTTTGGTGTGGTATGTAAATGTGCTCCGAATTCAACTTTTGGATAGGCAGGAATCAAATGAGTATATAAATACCTAATCACTTCTGGTGTAGAAGAACCCACCGTGTCTGACAAGGATAAAATATTGACACCAATAGCAGATAATTTTTCTACCCACTTCCCTACGATTTCTACATTCCAAGGATCTCCATATGGATTTCCAAACCCCATAGACAGATATGTTACCACATGTTTGTTGTGTTTTTGGGCAATCTCCATAATCTGTTGCAATTCCATAAAACTCTCCTCAATGGTTTTATTGGTATTACGAACTTGAAAAATTTCGGAAATAGAAAAAGGATAGCCCAAATAGGTGATTTCTTCAAAAGCACAAGCATCTGTAGCACCACGAGCATTGGCTACAATAGCCAACAATTTACTTTTGGTGTTAGACAAGTCAAGTTTACCCAATACCTGAGCAGTATCGGCCATTTGAGGAATGGCTTTGGGGGACACAAAACTCCCAAAATCCACCGTATCAAAACCACATTGTAAAATGGCGTTGATGTATTTGGCTTTTAAATCTGTTGAAATAAATTCCTTGATCCCTTGCATAGCATCTCTAGGGCATTCTATCAACTTTACCTCTTTTTGACTTATCATAAAGTCAAATATACTAACAATCTTGCAGAGAAAATATTTTTCAACTACACTTTGGCACGAAATTGATTATTAAAAAGAAATCCATAATTTTAAAACAAATCCATGTCTTATGAAAATATTCAATGCTCCTCAAATAAAAGAGTTAGATATTTATACCCTTCAAGAACAAAAAATAACTTCGGCACAACTTATGGAACGTGCTGCAGATAAATGTGCTACTTGGTTAAGAAACAAATATCCTACTCATACACATTTTACTGTTTTTTGTGGATTGGGCAATAATGGCGGAGATGGCTTGGCCATTGCTAGAATCTTATTGGCACATCAATATAAAGTAACGGTCTATATTATGAAACACAGTCCTAATACAAGTCCTGAATTTGAAGAAAATCTAGCTTTGTTAAAGGATATCATTACCATTAGAACCATTATTTCGGAAAAGCACATCCCTCCTATTGAGGAACATTCTGTAATTATTGATGCGATGTTTGGAGCTGGAATCAATAGGCCTATTGAAGGAATTTGTAAAACATTGATTGATAAAATCAACAAACTCGACAACCCAAAAGTAGCCATTGACATCCCTTCTGGATTGCCATGTGATGTAGAAAATTTCTCTAAAAACCAAACTATTTTAGTTGCCGATTATACTTTAACCTTTGAGGCTCCAAAACTTACTTTTTTATTACCAAAAACAGCTTATTACGTGGGGAACTGGAAAATTTTATCCATTGGCTTGTCTGAAAACTACAAACAAACCATTGAAAGTGAGTATGCATATATAGGTGCTAAAGACATTTTAAAAATCATTAAAAAAAGAGAGCCTTTTTCGCATAAAGGGACATTTGGACATGTAGAAATTATTGGTGGGAGTTATGGAAAAATTGGAGCCGTAGTTTTGGCTACCAAAGCAAGTTTAAGAATTGGAGCGGGCTTGGCAACTGCCTACACCCCTAATTGTGGGATGCAAGTTTTACAATCAACTGTGCCAGAATCCATGTGGACAGGGAACCTACCTTGTGAATATTTTTTAGAGGGAAATTACATCAGTACTCATAAAACAGTAGGAATTGGACCTGGATTAGGCATTCATCCTAAAACGCAAACTTTTTTAAACTTGGTTATCAAAGCCACCAAAACACCTATGGTGATTGATGCAGATGCCATTAATATCTTAGCTAGAAACAAAGAATGGTTAAGTGAAATCCCTGAAAATAGCATCGTCACCCCACATCCTAAAGAATTTGAACGTTTGGTGGGAACTTTTTCAAATGATGCTGAAAAACTAAAAAAACTAAGGTTATTTGCATCCACCTATAAATGCATTGTAGTCCTAAAAGGTGCTCATACAGCCATTGCTGATATTAACGGAAACATTTATTTTAACAGCACAGGAAACCCAGGCATGGCCACAGGTGGTAGTGGCGATGTGTTAACAGGAATGATTACAGGTTTATTGGCTCAAAAATATTCTCCCATACAAGCTGCGTTGTTAGGAGTTTATTTACATGGATTGGCAGGTGATTTAACTATTAAGGAAATAGGAATGCCTTCTTTAATGGCGAGTGATTTGGTAAATTATATTGGCAAAGCAACCTTACATATCTAAAATTCCTTTTGTACTTTAGTCAGCCTAAATAAAACAATATGAACATCAACGACAAGTCTAATCCTACTACTTATATTCCAAATCCTGAGAGATACAATACCATGCAATACAATCGTTGTGGAAATAGCGGTGTGTTATTACCTAAAATATCTTTAGGATTATGGCATAACTTTGGTTTTTACGATTCTTTTGAAAACGCTAGAAACATTTTAAAAAAAGCATTTGATTTAGGAATTACACATTTAGATTTGGCTAATAATTATGGGCCTCCTTATGGAAGTGCCGAAGAAAATTTTGGACGTATTCTTAAAAAAGATTTTGCCAATCACAGAGATGAGTTATTTATCGCCTCTAAAGCAGGATACGATATGTGGCCTGGTCCTTATGGAAACAATGGTTCTAAAAAATATTTGGTTGCTAGTTTAGATCAAAGTTTACAACGCATGGGCTTGGATTATGTAGATGTATTTTATCATCACAGACCTGATACGGAAACACCTTTAGAAGAAACCATGCATGCTTTAAGTTTAATGGTAAAACAAGGAAAAGCATTATACATCGGTTTATCTCGTTACAGTCCTGAAGAAACCATCGCAGCACAAAAAATATTAAAAGACTTAGGAACGCCTGTATTGATACATCAATCTAAATATTCTATGTTAGAACGTTCTGTAGAAGCGGAATTACTGCCTACTCTGTTAGAAGAAAAAATTGGATCGATTGTTTTTTCTCCATTAGCACAAGGGTTATTAACAGATAAATATTTAAAAGGAATCCCAGAAGGTTCTAGAGCATCTAAAGACAATACTTATTTAACCACAGATGAAGTTCCTAAAACCATTGAGAAAATCCAGAAACTGAATGATATTGCTATTCAAAGAGGACAAAAATTATCACAAATGGCGGTGGCTTGGATTTTAACTCAACCTGCTATTACCACGGTGTTGGTCGGTGCTAGTAGTCCAAATCAATTGGCAGAAAATGTATTGGCTTTAAATAACCCTGATTTTAGTCAAGATGAATTAAATTTGATCAATCGTATTTTGAATAGTTAAGCAAACGCTGCTTTATTCTCTATAAAAACACGTAATTTTGCCACATGATTTTAAAAGATACCATTGTTGCTTTGGCAACTGCTTCTGGTGTAGGAGCCATTGCTGTAATTCGTTTGTCAGGACCTGATGCCATTACCATTGCGAATGATTGTTTTAACTCTATCAAAGAAAATAAGTCTTTGTTAGACCAAAAATCGCATACTTTACATTTGGGGCATTTTATGGATAACAACAGAGTGATTGACCAGGTATTGGTCTCTGTGTTTAAAAATCCTCATTCTTATACAGGAGAAGATACGATTGAAATATCTTGTCATGGTTCTTTATACATTCAGCAAGAAATCATTCAAATCCTATTAAAACAAGGAGCAAGAATGGCCGATGCTGGTGAATTTACTTTACGAGCGTTTATCAACGGAAAATTAGACTTGTCTCAGGCAGAAGCCGTAGCAGATTTGATTTCTTCAGACTCTGAAGCTTCTCATCAAGTAGCTATGCAACAAATGCGTGGTGGTTTTTCTAATGAAATTCAGAATTTACGTGATCAATTAATTAACTTTGCTTCTTTGATAGAACTAGAATTAGACTTTGCTGAAGAAGATGTGGAGTTTGCTGATAGAACTGAGTTCAAAAAATTGGTGGCTAGAATTCAATTGGTCTTAAAACGTTTGATTGATTCTTTTGCCGTTGGAAACGTGATTAAAAACGGAATTCCTGTAGCCATTGTAGGAGAACCTAATGTTGGGAAATCTACCCTATTAAACGCTTTGTTAAACGAAGAACGTGCCATTGTTTCAGATATTGCAGGAACCACTCGTGACACCATTGAAGACGAAATAATTATTGATGGTGTTGCTTATCGTTTTATAGATACTGCTGGTATAAGAGAAACCAAAGATGTGGTAGAAAGCATCGGAATCCAAAAAACCTTTGAAAAAATTTCTCAAGCGCAAGTGGTGATGTATTTAGTTGATGGTTGTCAGTTGTCAGTTGATGGGAAATTAGATGATTTGCTGTTGGAAATCAGAAAAACAAAAAATCAATTTCCATTAAAACCTATCATCTTCATCATCAATAAAAAGGATTTGATTTCACCCGAAAACTTATCCATTATTGATAAAAAACTAACAACTAATAACCTGCAACTAACAACTATTTATATTTCTGCCAAATCTAAAGTGGGCATTGAAACCTTAACCAACGAGTTGACCAAAATGGTGAATATTGGGGCTTTAAACAATAGTGATACCATTGTGACCAATTCCCGTCATTACGATGCTTTGCTAAAAGCTTTAAATGAAATTAACAAAGTAGATGAAGCCATATTAAACAATGTTTCTAGTGATTTAATGGCTATAGATATTCGTGAAACCTTATATTATTTCGGACTCATTACCGGTGAAGTCACCAACGATGATTTACTAGGGAATATTTTTGCTAATTTCTGTATCGGGAAGTAAAACACCTCGTTTTTAATATAGTATTCTAAAATAGAAAACAGCTCACCATAACATGTTACGGTGAGCTGTTTTAATCTTAATAATTTATCTCTATTTTTTTATTAATTTATTTACAATACCTCCGTTTGTTGTTTTAATTTTAATAAAATACACTGCTGGAGTTAAACTTGACACATCAATATTCACCTCTTTAGATTTTTTTTCTATTTGAATGTTTTTAATCATATTTCCTGAAACATTATAGACTTCTATATTTTCTAAAAACAACTCCGATGGATTATTAATTGTAAAAACAGAAGACACTGGGTTAGGATAAAATGTAAGACCTAAGAGTTCTGGATTGAAATTTGATAACGTACAATTGTTGTAACCTCCATCGGTTATAGTCCATCCAAAAACCTCTGTTAATGTATTTCTCCCTTCTATTCCAGTACAATATTGACTAGAGCCTACATTAAAAATCACATTGTTTTGTAAACTTAACTGGCTCCAAGCTGTTAAAATTTTATCATAGTTTTCAACTGAAAGTTTAGCTCCATTAAGCATATTATTCATATTTGTAACATTACTAACATCCCAAGTACTAATATCTTTATTAAAACCTGCTATAAAATCTATTACTCCATTAAACATACCTTCCATATTAGTGACATTACTGACATCCCAAGTACTGATATCACTATTTATTTTTTTTATACCTGAAAACATATAGGAAAGATCTGTACAACTTGACAGGTCAGGAACATCTGTTGCATTAATTTCTAAGTTACTACATCCAGCAAAAGCTTTGTTCATTGAGGTCCATTCGTAATCTCCCCATTGCTCAACAGATAGTAATTTATCTTTATGCTCTGAATTTTCTGAATTAAGTGTTAATGCACTTGTCTTAAAAACTAATGTATGAATACCTGGATTCGGATATACATGTGAAAGGCCGTCATAATTTTTAATAAATCCATTAGTTGCACCACTATCACGTATTCCATCATTTTCCCAATCAACAAGGTAGAAATATAGTTTAGTTTGATCTACAGGAATATCAATACGTTCATTTGGGGTTGTAGTACGAACCGTAATTACAAACAATGAAGGATCAGCCCCATTTTCATAAGGTCCTAAATCTATATTATATCCATATATTCGTATTTTACCTTCCAAATCTTTGGTGGTATTGTTATAATTTTTATCTCCTTTATCTACAATTGAATTGAGGCTTGTGTGAAAATCACCTGTAGTTGTTGGTAATGTAGTACTTGTCAAATCAATACCTTTAGCAAAATTAGGATCTTCATTATATATGATTCCTGAATCGGATCTATTTGCTACTAAACTTTTATTGTAGGTAGCATTTCCACTTACAGAGGCTCCTGCTGAGTTTGTAGCCCCATTTTCACGATTGTTCCATATAATAGTATTTTGTATTAACGAGGTAGTTTCAGTTTCTATTGAGTTATAATTAAATATAGCTCCACCTTTTACATAAGCACTATTTCCAGATAGTGTACAATTAATAAAACTACTATTTGCATCTAAATTATAGACACCTCCTCCTTCTTGTGCTAAATTCCCTGAAATAATACAATTGATAAAACTAAGGTTTGACTGTATATTATAGACACCTCCACCACTATAAGCCGAATTCCCCAAAATAATACAATTTCTAAAAATACCTGAAGTAGTTATGAAAATAGCACCTCCACCATAATTACCTACAAAACTCGTTCCATTAGCGTTACCTCCAGTAATGGTAAATCCATCAATAACAGTTAAAATTTCAGAATCATTAGAAGCAATAACATGGTATGCATTATCATTATAATCATTATTTTGTTGTATTTCTCCACTTAAAATAGTTTTGTTATTTAAAAGATCTCTTTGTTCTATAGTAGTTTCGTTCCCTGTAAATCCTCCATATACCTCAATACCATTCATTAGAAAAACAGCTTCTTTATTATTGTTTACTTGATTTGTTCCTTCATCTGGATAATAAGTTCCTGCTGCTACCCAAATTTGGGTTTGATTACTACAAGGATAACTATCTATTAATGCCAACGCAGAATTTAAGTGCTTTTTAGCAGAAAACCAGCTTAAACCATCCCCAGTGTCATTAGGACTTTTGGCATTAACATAAATAACTTTAGGTGTTGCAGCACTGCTATAAATGGTATATTTTAAGGAAACAACATTTTTATTTCCTGAGGTATCAGTAGCAATTACTTCTTTGGTAATAGTAGTCCCAATATCTGCACAAGTTACTGTAAAGGGCTCTGCCTGTACAATACTTGCTACCCCACAGTTATCTGTAAATTCTAGATTTGGAGGTGTAATTATTTTGGAGGTCTCTAACTCTAAATCAATTTTACCAAAATTAGTAGCATTGATGATATTTGAGGTTGCCTGTGTGATGGTAGGAGCAAAATCATCTATAACAGTCACTGTTGCTGAACATGTGCTTGTGTTTCCTGAAGCATCTTTTACTGTTAACGTAACTATATTAGTACCCAAATCATTACAACTAAATAAGGTTTTAGAGGCCGATAAGCTTGCAATAACACCATTATCTGTAGAACCCCCATCAATCTCTTCTGGAGTTAAAGGTGTTTGACTAGGATTAAAATTATTCAGAATACCTATATTTCCCTCATTAGTAATATAGTTTCCACGTCCTAGTGGTAAAGTAACATCTTTACAAACAGCAACAGGCTTTTCATTATCATAATTTACTTGATATAAAGCAACTCCATTACGAGAACCATTTACATAACTTCCTGTAATTTCTGTTTTGTTTAACATTTCAGGAAGTATATAAGAGGAACCACCACCTCCTCCACGCTCTCTACCACCAGCACCACCACCTGTATGACCGGCACCACCACCGCCTCCTCCAAAAAGATTCCACATGACATCTGTACAGCTATTGGAACCACTATTTTTGAGCCAAGGACTACCTGCTCCACCTCCTGAATAACCAGCACCTCCAGCACTTAGATCCTTCGTGGATAAAGTAAAACAATTTGTTACTGTAAAAGGATTTCCATCGCCATCGAAGCCACAATCAGTACCATAATAAAACGTCTCTACAGGATGGTGTCCTCCCAAACCTCCATTATCAGCTGTTTTACCAGTTACTTGCACACTATGCATAAAATCACGTGGGGAGGTCTCATTAAGTCCAGCTCCTGCTCCAGCATACAAATACAATTTAGTGGAGGAATGTCCTGAGACATCACCAAGATACATGTTTAAGATTTTTCCTGTTTTACCATAATCACCTTTTGAATTACTAGTATTACCACATGAACCGTGACCATCTGTGGCTATTCCTCCAGGTCTTCCGTCTGATTGATAATTTTCTACAGCGGCACCACCACCACCACCACCAGCTATGGCGATTAAGTTACCATTGTGATCTATCAAAGCAGTAGAACCACCACCACCTCCACTTGCAGAAATACTATGGCTATTGCTTTCACCTCGTTTACCCTGGTAAAAAGTAAACGTTTTCCCTTGGTTTTCTTCGGTTATAGGCATGGTAAAAAAAAGAGAACCTCCTTCTCCTCCTCTAGCAACAAGATCTGTAAAAGCTCCATCCCAGGTAGCAGTACCTCCATCTCCACCTCTTAATGTAAAAGTTATACTTACGGCTCCTGTACTAAGCATTGGTATGGTAGCACTAGCTCTAGAGCGAACTCTTGACGATTCATTGGTAAAATTGATATATGATTGATTAGGGTTTGTTAATATACCATTGTTGTTAATTTGTGCATGATTAACAAAGCATACATAAAAAAGTATGCAAAACAAGTAAGTAGTTTTTTTCATAGTAAAAAGTATAGCTATTGTATAAATACAAAAATACTTTGGTTTTAAACACTGTAGAATAAGTACCATATGCAAATACTGCGTAGGATACGTATGCCTTTTTATTAAATTTTAAACATATTATTGTTTTTGTTTTGCGGAATAACACAGCAATTCATCCTAAGGAGTTTTCATATATAACAATCGTTATCAAAGCTATTTCATCATTTTGTTAAAGACATAAATACGTATTGTACGCAGTATCAACAAGTCATACGTATGGTGTATTTCTTATTTACATCGTAAAATTGCCAGGATTTTTATTACCCAAAATGAAAAAAAATTACATTTTAATTTTACAATTAGTCATATTATTAGTGATGCAATATGTAGTATCTATATGGATCATATTTAAGCTTCAGCAAATCATAACAAAATAGATTGAAAAAAGTAAATAGCTAGATTAGATATAACCATTTTAAACACCACTTTAATTGCTTATGCTAGCTTAGTAAAAGAAAATATTATAAACTTATAAATAGTTGATATATAAAAAACCTCAACCTATTTAAAACATATTTAACAATAATTAAGAACGTTGTTAACATTAACCTTATGTTAGGTTATAAACTAAAAACAATTTCTTCGTGAGTCTGAATCCAGTCTAAAAGTGAGTTATTTAAAGAATCTAACCCTAGTTTAGCAATGATATTTGTTCTGTGTTTGTCAACTGTGCGTTTAGAAATACTTAATATTTCGCAAATTTCTAAAGAAGTTTTTTCTTGAGAAATTAGACGAATAATGGTTCTTTCAGAAGGTGTAAGTAGCGATATTTTTCTCAATTCATTTTTGGTTAATGCTTCAAAGTCTTCATTAAAAGATTTGCTATAATAATTATTGTCCTGCATTACTTGCTCAATACATTGTTCAATTTCAGTAATACTGTCTTCTTTTAGCAAATAACCATGTACCCCCACTTTCTTTGCTTGTAAAACAAACCCTTTTTCTTTGTGGTAAGACATCATAATAAAACGCGTTTTTAAGTTTAAATCTTTTAATCGCTTAACCACTTCAAAGCCATTTAAAAAAGGCATTTCTATATCTAAAAGTGCTATGTCAGGATGTTTTTTTATGATAGCTTCAATAGCCGAAGCACCATTTTTTGCAGTTGCCAATACATCATATCCTACCTGCTCTAGCTCTTGTTGAAGTCCTTTCAACATCATAGGATGATCGTCAGCAATAATTAAGGTAATGTTTGGGTTCTGCATTAATAGAAAGGTTTGTACAAAAATAATGAAAAGTTTAAATATTATAAGACTATTTTCACAACCGTTCCTTCATTAGTTGAAGATGATATATAAAGTTTAGCTTGAATAATTTTACAGCGTTCCTCGATAAACTTAAGTCCCAGACTTTTGCTAGTTTTTGATATTTCATTATAATTAAATCCAAGACCATTATCTTTTATAATCAATCGGATATGCTCTTTAGATTTAGAAACTTTAATGAACACAGATTTAGCTTTTGCGTGTTTTATAATATTTTGTAAAATTTCTTGAAGTATACGATATAAATGTAAAGCTTGCTCTTCATTTAAGTCCTCATCTATATAAGCGATTTCGGTGGTAAAAAAAACATGTGAATTTTCATCCATATCGTTAATTAAACTTTGAGCAGCTTCTGTAAAACCAAGACGCTTTAGCACAACAGGATATAAATTATGAGAAATAGATCTAATAGTTGTTAAAGTATCTAAAGACAATTCTTGAAAAGAGCTGTCTGATAATTTTTTAGCTTTTCTAGTAAGCAACATCAATTGTTGTCCTACACTATCGTGTAGTTCCATGGCTATTAATTTTCGCTCGTTTTCAACAGAACTAAGTATATTTTGAGTAAATTCCTTTTGGAGTTTTTGTTTTCTTTTTTCAAAACTTGCAGACCTCAATAAGTATAAAATTGTAAAAAAGCTTATCAATGCAATCCCTCCAATAAGAATCCATTGAGATTTAAGCCTATTTTCTGCAGCAAGAAGTGATATATAATTGTTTTGTTTTAAAATTTCTAAATCCTTTTTCTCTGTTTCAAACTGATTCTGCACATAGGCAAGTCGTTTTCTGGAGGCACTTTTTTGTATAGAATCTTTTATGTTTATGTAATTTTTAAAGTAATGAAGAGCTTTTTTAGTTTCACCCGTTTTTTGATAGGCTTGTGCTAATAGATATTCAAAATCTAGTATTTTTTCAGGCTCTTTAGAGGCTCTTACCGTTTCAAGTATTGCTAAAATATAGTTTTTTGTTTGTTGATAGTCTTTATGCGCAAAGGCGTTTTGACTTCTTGCCAACATATAGGTTGTATTTAGAACAGAATTTTGCTCTAAGCCTATCATTAACTGATTTAATTCTTTTAAATTTTCGTCTGATTCTTTTAATAAATCATGTCTTGCATATACATAAGTAGCACATGCTCTCATAAATATTTCAATAACATTTTTTAACTCAGAAAATACTTTATCCTTAAGCAAAAGCGCTTGTTTTACATGATAGAGTTCTTTCTTTTTATTATTTTGAGTAGTCGCTTCAATAGCAGCTGTTATATGTGCCATTACCACCACATCTATTTCTGGTATTTTATGTTTCCATTTAAAAATAGGGTCTCGAGCTTTCTCCGCTTCATCATACAAACCATTATTTCCTAATAATCTACTCAATCCATTTTGGGACCACAAGTAAGAAATGGTGTCGTTTTGACTTAAAAACAATCCTGATGCTTCTTTAAAATAGGTTACACTTTTTATAAGATTGTTAATTTTTGAGCTATTCTCCCCTGCTTTTAAATACATATATGCGTATTCTCCAGGTATTAAATCTTTGTCTTTATGTAGATTAGTGATTGCTTCGTTAAGAATTTCTATAGAAGCTTCATATTCTTGAAGAAAGGTTGCAACTTCTGCATAAGCAATATAATATTTAGCAATTTCCTTTTGGTTCTTAATTCTTGGGAGATATTTTTTAAACTTTTTTAATGAATTATATATTTCTTCATAATTCATTTTATAATACATATAATAATTTGCCAATGCATTTTGTAGAATAATTGCTTTATCCCAATTTTTATGATTCTTAGCAAAATTTAAATATCTCTCAACAGAGGCAGCACGTTCATTATCTTTGATATTTGTTCCTGAGCTAATTTCTGAAACAATGAATTCAAGGTTTTTATGAGTAATTGACACCTCATTTTGATAATGCTCTAAAGTATCTAAAAGGTTTTCTTGAGCATGACTAAGATTGCATAAAATAAAAAAAAATAAAAAAAAGAACTTCATGCTTTACAAGAAAAATTACTTATTTAATGGTTTACTCTATTTTAAATGAACCTTATGGTTTTATAATAGAAAATACTTTGTAAAAATACTGAAATTAATCAGGACTTAAAGAGCCGTTTTTATAAATAAAGAACTATTGACTATTCAGAACAATTTAGCTCCAAGAATCATTTTATATTAATAAACTCAATCACCAAGTCTTTTTAAGACCGTAAGTTCTAATCAAAAATCTTATTACAGGGTGTTCGAGCGCATTCTAGAACTGTAATATTTATATGGTTTGTATATGCTTTTAAGACTGTGATTCTCAAATTTACTGCTGTTATATCTATAGTTTGCTTTTTGATGCTATATGATACCTCTCGTCTTCGCTCGAAGACCATAACATATAAACTTTTTACAAAATAAACCACTGAACAAAATTATACTGACTACTTTCATAAAATGCTATTTTTACAAATTGAATACTACCATAAACCATGAGAATTTTAGTTTCCCTAATTAGTATATTATTCGTTTTAAGTTGTAAAAACAACCCAACAATAGGTCCTGATAAGCGTTTGTTAACAAGCATTCCAACTAAAGAACAAGTTGGACATAGGGTTATGCCTCAAAACATAGCTCCGGTATCGGCTCCTTTTAACATGCCTGTTTTTAAAAAGCCAACTTTCCCAGCAAGAACTATAGCGTTAAAAGACAAGCTTTTAGAAAATGGGGATCTCATCGCTACAGGAATCATTCAAAACGCTATTGATGAACTTTCGGTTGCTGGAGGAGGAAAAGTAATCATTCCCCAAGGAACCTGGAAAACAGGAAGAATTTCCTTAAAAAGCAATGTAAATCTTCATCTACAACAAGGAGCTGTTCTTCAATTTAGCACAGATGTAAAAGATTATCAACCTGCCGTTTTCACTCGTATCGAAAGTTTAGAAGTCATGTCTCTTGCTGCTTGTATTTATGCCAACGGTCAAGAAAATATCGCCATTACAGGAAAAGGAAAGCTAATAGGCCCTTATGCAGGAGAAATTAAAGATCGTTCTTATTTAGAGCCCATTGAAACCTTGGTAGATTTGTCTAAACCATCTACAGAACGCATCCATGATGGTTCTAAAGAACACTGGGTTTTTCCTCCAAAGTTCATCTCTCCTATCAATTGTAAAAATGTGTACATAGAAGGGGTTTCTTTAGAAAACACTGCTTTTTGGAACATTGTTCCCACCTATTGTGATAATGTCATCATTCGTGGCGTATATGTCAATTCTTACGGAATTCCTCGTGGAGATGGAATTGATGTTGAATCTTCAAAAAATGTATTGATTGAATACTGTACGTTGAATACAGGGGATGATTGTTTTACCATGAAATCTGGGCGTGGTGAAGATGGATTAAAAGTAAACAAACCTACAGAAAATGTAGTGGTTCGTTATTGTTTGGCACAAAAAGGGCATGGCGGAATTACTTGCGGAAGTGAAACTGCAGGAACCATTAGAAATTTATATGTTCACGATTGTGTGTTTGAAGGAACCGTTGTCGGAATTCGTTTTAAAACTCGTAGACCTAGAGGAGGCGGTGGAGAACATTTGTATTATGATAGAATAAGAATGAATTTAGAAGCCACAGCTATCAAATGGGACATGCTAGGAACTCCTGAATATGTAGGCGAATTGGCTGAAAGATTGCCTGCTAGGAAAGTAAATAACTTGACTCCGTTTTATCGTGATATTTCCATCACAAACATCATCATAGAAAACAGTACGCATTTTTTAAAAATTTACGGAATTCCTGAATCTCCTATGACAAATTTAATGATTGACAATGTAGATGCCACAGGAACAAACTTCATCACCATTAGAGATGCCGTAAATGTTCAAATTAACAATGCAAATATCAAAACCACAGATACAACAATGGAGATCATTGGAAGTCAAAACATTCAATTTAACAACGTTCTTTTTGATGTCAATGGAGGAAAATTAAACAAACCTGAGGAGGTATTGTTTAATCATTGTAAAATTCAGTAGGCCTTAAAAAACCTCGTACAAGTAAGTCACAATCCTTCCCTTGGTTGGAGACAATAGCACAGAACAGAGTTCTTTTACCTGTTTTATTTTAAATGAAAACGGTGGTTTTAAAATATCCAAACCACTTTGTTTTTTTATCCTAATTCCTTGTCCTGAAATAATATCTAAATTAGGTACAAACTCACCAACAGGAATGTGTTCTGTTAGAATTACATATTTAAAATTTTGCAATTTTTGTAAAATTGCTTGTACTTCTTTGTTAGACAAATGTTGCAATACTTGTCTAACCATGGCACAATCTCCTTTGGGCAACTCATCCACAGCAAGATCCAAACAATAAAAGCTTAAACGTTCTTCTTGATACTTTTGTTTGTTGTAATCAATCAATTCTTCAACAATATCTACTGCAATGTATTCTCGGGTATGTTTTACAAAATCTTTCCCAATATTAAAATCACCACAGCCCAAATCACAGACCCTTATAGGATGCTCAAATGAGTGTAAAAAGAAAAGTACGGCTTGTTGATAAGGGCTTACAATTTCTGGATGATGTGACCCATCTCCTGAATAAAATTCTTCTTGTTCCCCACCCCAAAGATGCTTCTCATACACTTGTTTCATGGCGTTCTTGGTAGGCCAAGGTTTTTTGTTCTTTTTAAAGGGATGTGGTTTGGACATTCTAAAGTATAAAAAGTAATTGCAGTGCTACAAAACTATTATTTTTATTTACAATGTTTACAAAATAGAATCATTTAAAGAACGGAACAAAACCATCAGTTGCTTTTTTATATCTTGTCTTTATAAAATAAATAAGTTACTTAATAGCAAGATATGTCAAATACAAAATTAATTATTGAAGAACGTGCCGCCAACATCGGTAATTTTATGGTGGGACGTTTGCTCCCTTTTAGACAAAAACGAATGGTGGGACCTTTTATTTTTATAGATCATATGGGGCCTGTTTCTTTAAACGATGATGAAAATATGGATGTGGCCATGCATCCGCATATTGGATTGTCTACGTTGACTTTTTTATTTGAAGGAGCCATTGTGCATAGGGACAGCATGGGATCGGAAATAGAAATAAAACCAGGAGCTGTTAATTGGATGACTTCGGGTAAAGGAGCCGTACATACTGAAAGAACCCCTGAACGCCTAAGACATACTACTAAAAAATTGCACGGTTTACAAATTTGGGTGGCATTACCCATAGAAGAGGAACAATGCGAACCTTCTTTTACGCATATTGCTGCAGAAGAGATCCCTAGTTGGGAAGACCATGGCGTACAGTTTAAATTAATTGCAGGGAAAGCGTTTGGCAAAACCTCGCCAGTTCCTGTATATAGTTCCTTGTATTTTATTGAAATTAAAGCAACAGAACCCCAATCCATTTCCATAGGAGAACATTTGTTTGGAGAAAGTGCTCTTTATATTTTAGAAGGGAGCATTACAAGTGATGGTCATACTTATGAATCAAAACAATTATTGGTGGCCAAAGAAGCAACACTTTGTTCGTTTGAAATAGCAGCCAATTCAACCGTTTACATTTTTGGTGGAGAACCATTTAAAGAAGAACGTTTTATTGAATGGAACTTTGTGGCCTCTGACAAAGCAATTATTGAAAAAGCCAAACAAGATTGGGAAAACAATCAATTTCCGACTGTACCGAACGAAACCGTTAAAATACCCTTGCCCCAACCAAGACGCTTTTAACAAAAACACTAAAAACAACATTAAATGAACACCGTATCTGCCTCTATAGGAACACAATTGTATAAAACTGAAATAAAAACAAATAACCATCTTATTATTGCCGACGAACCTGAAAAGGTTGGAGGTCAAGATTTAGGGTTTACCCTTACAGACTTGTTAAATTCATCTCTTGCTGCCTGTTCTGCCATTACCATTCGTATGTACGCAGAAAGAAAAGGTTGGGATGTACAGCACATTCATGTAAATGTTAAACACAAAATAAATATAACTTCTCAAACCATCACTTTTGAAAAAGAAATTGAAGTGATTGGAGATTTGGATGCAACTCAAAAAAAACGTTTGGTAGAAATTGGAGAAAAATGTCCAGTTGAAAAAATGTTAAAAGGGGATATTAAAGTCGTATCGAGTTTAAAAGCATGATTTTTTTTATAAAATTAAATTAAACAAATACCCAGAAATTATAATACAAATAGTAACGACTCCAAAAAAAATAGCAATCAATTTAAAAGTCATTACTTTTTTTAACAACATGGCTTCTGGCAAAGACAATCCTACCACACCCATCATAAAAGCAATGGCAGTTCCCAAAGGAATCCCTTTATCAATTAATACTTGAACAATTGGTAGAATTCCTGATGCGTTGGTATACATGGGAACCGCTAAAATAGTCGCCATGGGAACGGCAAAAAGTTGGTCTTTACCCATATATTTTTCAAAAAAACCTTCAGGAATATAACCGTGCATCCATCCACCAACAGCAATTCCCACTAACAAATAAGGAATAATTCCTTTGATAATGCTCTTCACTTCTTTCCATATGACGGGGAATCGTTGACTCAGCGTTTGTTTTTCGGCAATAAAAGTATCTTGTTCTTGTTGTGCATTGGCCAAAACTTTTTGAACCCAAGGAGTTAAATAAGATTCAAGTTTTAATTGTTGGAGAATGATTCCAGAAATGGTTCCTAGCAGCACACCACTAAACACATAAATAATAGTGGTTTTTAAACCAAATAATGCTATAAACAATCCAATAGCAACTTCATTCACCAAAGGAGAAGTAATTAAAAAGGCAAAAGTAACACCTAAGGGAATTCCACCTCTCACAAAACCAATAAACAAAGGAACTGAGGAACAAGAACAAAAAGGGGTAACAATGCCAAAAAGACTTGCCATCAAGTATTCTAATCCATACAGTTTATTTCTAGAAAGGTAATTTTTAACCTTGTCAATTGGAAAGTAACTATTAACAATTCCCATGAAAAAAATCACCACAAAAAGAAGGATTAAAATTTTAATCGCATCATAAATAAAAAAGTTCAACGCTTCTGACAAATGCTCCCCTTTTGATAAGGACATCACCTCATAAACCAACCAATTTGTAATATGTTGTAACCAATCAAACATTTTAATGCGATTTGTACTATGGAGTTAAAAGAGCCAACACTTCTTCTTTTGAAGGAACTCTTCCTTTAATGGTAATGACATCATCAATCACCAAAGCTGGCGTGACCAAGACATTAAATTCCATAATTTTTATAACATCCTCTACTTTCTCTATAGTAACATCAAGATGATGCTGAGTTACAACATCCTTTACTACTTTTATCATGGATTGACATTTTGAACATCCTGTTCCAAGTATTTTAATTGTTTTAGGCATTTTATTTTTTTACCTAAAGCTACCACCTATATTTGGTTTTATATGTGACTTATATCACACTAAATCATTTTTTAAAAAGTTTTTTTAAACAACATTCACATTAAAAACATATCCTACCAAGGCCGTTAATCCCATGGCGATGGTTCCCCAAAAAGTAATTCTAATTACCGCTTTTACCATGCTTGAACCTCCTGTTTTTGCAGACAAGGCTCCTAAAATGATTAGAAAAAACAAAGCAAAACCATATAAAGAATACTCCATACTTTTTAAAGGAAGAAATAGAGTTACTAAAAAAGGCAACAAGCCCCCTACAGTAAAAGCTGCTCCAGAAGCAATAGCTGCTTGAATGGGATTGGCCTGACTAATTTCATTAATTCCCAGTTCATCTCTAACATGTGCTGCCAAAGCATCTTTTTCTGTCAATTCTTTAGCCACCAACAAAGCCGTTTCTTTTTTTAGTCCCCTATTTTCATAAATATCTGCCAAACGTTGCAACTCTAGTTCAGGTGTTTCTTTTAGTTCTATTTTTTCTCTTTCAATATCAGCCTTTTCAACATCAGTTTGAGAGCTTACAGAAACATATTCCCCTGCAGCCATGGACAAGGCTCCAGCAACCAATCCTGCTAAAGTGGCTAAAACAATAGGTTCTCTAAGTTCTGTAGCGGCTGCTACCCCAATAGCAAGACTTGCCGTAGATAAAATTCCGTCATTGGCTCCTAATACAGCAGCCCTTAACCAATTACTTCGATGAATATAGTGATTGTCTAAATAGTCGTCTAATACTTCTGTTTGATGATTCATAAAAAGCTATTTGTAAATGATCCTACTAGGTTGATGATCTTTTTTTAATTAAAGATAAGTTTAAATTAAGGAGAAATATCAATTTTTATTTTATTAATCAATAATTAAATAAATTATCATATTACTAATGAACACAAATTATTATTAAAATAAAAACAAGGATAGTGCAGGATGGTTGATTAATTGTTAATGATAATATTTGTTTTACTAAAAAAATGTAAAACCAAATAATGAAAAAAAACTACTTTTTACTCTTAAGCATAAGTACACTACTATTGCTAAGTTCAATGAGTATTCATGCTCAAAGATACATGGAGAAACTAAACCGTGGTGCGCATGCGGTAAGAGTAAATAGTAATGAAGTATTAATTTCATGGAGAATATTAGGTCCCGAATATACCGATGGTGCCACTTATAACTTATATAAATCAGGAACACTAATTGCTTCAAATTTATCCGTATCTAATTATATTGATAACACAACCTTAAACAGTAATTATACTGTAAGTGCTGTGATTAACGGAACCGAGGGGACTCAATCTGCCTCTACAAATATTTGGACTAACTTTTACAATACCATTCCTTTAAGTCCACCCACAGGAGGAACTACTCCCGACGGAGTAGATTACACCTATGCGGCTAACGATGCGAGTGTTGGTGATTTAGATGGCGATGGTGATTATGAAATTGTATTAAAATGGTCTCCTTCAAATGCAAAAGACAACGCACATTCTGGTCATACAGGAAATACTATTTTAGAAGGATTAGAATTTGATGGAACCAGTCTTTGGAGAATTGATTTAGGAATCAATATTCGCTCTGGTGCTCATTACACTCAATTTATGGTTTATGATCTTGATGGAGATGGAAAAGCAGAAGTTGCTTGTAAAACAGCCGATGGAACCAAAGATGGAAACAACAATATTATAGGAAGTGCTGCTGCTGATTATAGAAATTCTGCTGGATATGTCCTTTCAGGGCCTGAGTTTCTAACCGTTTTTAATGGAGAAACAGGAGCTGCTTTAACCACTATAAATTATACTCCTGCAAGAGGAAATGTTTCCGATTGGGGAGATAATTATGGAAACAGAGTAGATAGGTTCCTAGCTTGTATTGCTTATTTAGATGGTACAGAACCAAGTTTGGTAATGTGTAGAGGATATTATACCAGAACCGTATTGGTTGCTTATGATTATAGAAATGGACAACTAACTCAACGTTGGAATTTTGATACAGGGAACGGATCTCATCCTTACAGAGGTCAAGGAAACCATAACTTAGCTGTGGGAGATGTTGACGGAGATGGAAAAGATGAAATTATGTATGGGGCTTGTGCCATTGATGATGATGGTACTGGATTATATACCACAGGCTATGGGCATGGAGATGCAGGCCATTTAACGGATATTGACCCCGATTCGCCAGGATTAGAATATTACATGCCGCATGAAACCGCTAATGGGTCTACCAGACCGGGAATGTCCATTAGAAATGCAGGTACAGGATCAATACTTTGGGAAGTTCCTGCCAATGGAGATATTGGAAGGGGATTAACCATGGATGCTGATATAAACCATCGAGGATATGAGGTTTGGTCTTCAGATGGTAGTGGATTGCATGACAAAGACGGAAATGTAATTACAACCACTATCCCTAAAAATACAGGAGGGGGTAATAGTTATAATTTTTGTGTTTGGTGGGATGGTGATGTACAAAGAGAAATTCTTGATCGAACCGTCATCAACAAATGGAACCCAAGTAATTATGGTTCTGATCGATTGGTGTCCCTTTATAACATAGAAAGTGCTTCTTCTAACAATGGAACAAAATCCACTCCTACTCTAGTTGCTGATGTGATGGGAGATTGGAGAGAAGAGATATTAATGCGTAACGCTGATAGTTCTAAATTGGTCATTTTTACCACCAATAAAGTGACCAATCAGAGAATGTATACTTTGATGCACGACCCTGTTTACAGGTTAAGCATTGCTTGGCAAAATGTGGCTTATAACCAACCGCCTCATCTAGGATTCTATTTTGGTGGTGGTATGGATACCCCTCCAAACCCTAATATTAAAATGAATGGAGAAAAATCATTATCAGCAAATGCATTTGCTAATAACAATGAGATTGATATTGACTGGAAAGTATCGGGAATAGAAATACAACAACAAGAGCTGATGAGAAACACTAGTTTGGATACCGAAGGAAGTATCAGCCTTGCAAACATCACCCCAGGAACAACCACGTATAAAGACAATACTGTTAGTACAGGAACTACATATTACTACTGGGTAAAAATTACCGATACTCAGGGAGAGCTCTATAATTCTAATATTACAAGTACTGCTATCTTCCCATTTTCAAGTATCGTAATTCAAGAAAACGAAGCAGGTTTTTGTGGAGTAGATGGAACTATAGACACCAATAATGAAGGTTATACTGGAGCAGGATTTGCCAATACTTCTAATACATTTGGAAGTGGAATTGATTGGTCTGTTTCTGTACCTTCTTCTGGAACATATGTACTTAAATGGAGATATGCTAATGGAGGAACTTCAGATAGAAATGGGAATGTAATTGTTAATGGAACAAATGTGACCTCTGCTCCTTTCCCTTCTACAGGAAATTGGACAACTTGGGAGTTGAATAACAATTCAACCGTTTCAGTAAATCTAAGCCAAGGAGTAAATAAAATCAGATTGGTTGCTACGAGCCCAGATGGTTTAGGAAATATAGATCAATTAGAGATTGAGGGTGGAACGCCATCTGTGGCTGGTTGTAATGGAGAAATGCTAAGTACTCCTAGTTTGACTGAAATTTCAAAACTATTCATCACTCCAAATCCAATACGTGCGGGAGAAATCTTTAAAGTTTCCCTTCCTAAAAACGCAAAACAAATGAGTATTGTGAATATGCAGGGACAGGTAATTTATCAGAAAGCACTATATGGTCAAGCAGCAATGGAACTGAATCATATGTTACCTCCTGGCATTTATATCATTAACGTTAAAAATGAAGTTGGAAATGTTCAGGCAAAACTATTTGTAAGATAAAATTGAATTAAAATTTTAAATATAGATCTCCCCCTTTAGAGCTATTTCTAAAGGGAATTAAGCCCCATACACTTTTTTATTTACTGATGCTTTTTTATAAGGTAATCAGTATATAAATGGTGTTTTTAAGCTAACTAAATATTAATCATTTTTAAAACAAATTTGTTATGAAAAAAACTTTTTTATTGCTCTTTGCTATGAGTATGATGCTGTGCATGACTTCAATGAATGTTCAAGCCCAGCGATACATGGAAAAACTTGACAGTGGATTAATCGCCATGCGAACCGGTACTAACTCAGTACTTATAAGTTGGCGAATTCTCGGTAATGAATACGCCCAGAATGCTACTTACAACTTATATCGTGAGTCAACACTAATTGCATCCAATCTTAGTGTTTCAAATTATGTGGATGCAACCAGTACTGATTATTCATATAGTGTAGCTGCTGTTATTGGGGGAACAGAGCAAGCATTATCTCCTGCTACCACTATTAGAGGATGGGAATCTTTTACTATTCCGGTTAACTCAATTAACGGTAGTTACACTACCCATACTGTGAATGATGCCTCTGTTGGTGATCTAGATGGTGACGGGCAGTACGAAATTGTTGTGAAAAGACTTGCCATTGATGAAAGTGCAAACTCAACTAATTATCATCATTTAGAAGCTTATGAACTTGATGGTACTTTTATGTGGTCTATCAATATGGGACCTAATTTGATACACAATCAAGAGGTCAACTTTTTGGTGTATGATTTTGATAACGACGGAAAGGCCGAAATTGCCACTAGAACTTCCGATGGTATGATTGACGGTCAAGGTAATAATATTGGAGATAGAGATGGTGACGGACAAATTAACTATCGCTCTACAGCTGCAGCGAATGGTCCGTTTCTTTTTAGAGTAAATGGTCCTGATTATATATCAATTTTTAATGGTGAAACGGGGGCTGAAATTGCATGGGATTCATATATTGATCTTGCCCCAATAGAACAATGGGGACTACCAGGTATGAACCTTTCTCAACTTGGTCACAGATCTACTAAATGTATGTGGGCAGTTGCCTATACTGATGGGATAAACCCAAGTTTTGTGATTAGTAGAGGAATTTATGAACGAATAAAACTGGAAGCATGGAACTTTAGAAACGGAACCTTAACCAAAGAATGGGCTTGGGATAGTAATCCTAATGGTCAAGCCACAGCTTATACTGGACAAGGAAACCACAATCTTGCTGCTGGAGACCTTGATGGTGACGGTAGAGACGAGATCACTTATGGAGGTATGGCAATAAATGAATATGGTGTTGGTATGTATTCTACTGGTTTTGGTCATGGTGATGCAGCTCATTTAGCAGATATCAACCCTAATATTGCCGGTTTAGAATTTTTTGGTGCTCAAGAGTATGCTAATGGCTCTACCATTCCTGGTCTAGCGATAAGAAATGCTACTAATGGTAATGTGCAATGGGCAAGTTATTCTAGTGGTGATATTGGGAGGTGTATGGCTGCTGATATAGATCCAAACTATTATGGTATGGAAGTTTGGGGTAGTGATGGTTCAGGTCTTCGTAGCTGTACAGGGCAGCAAATATCTACGAACATACCAACTGCAACAGGTGGTGGAGCTTCTTATAATTTTGGTATTTGGTGGGATGGAGATGTTCAGCGTGAAATACTAGACAAAACTGTTATTGGTAAATGGAATGGATCTGGAACCGATAGAATGGCCACATTGTATAATATAGAGCCTATTTCAGACAACAATGGAAGTAAATCTAATCCGTGTTTAATGGCTGATATTTTGGGAGATTGGCGAGAAGAAGTGATATACCGACGTACAGATAACACAGGGATGGTTGTTTTTGTCTCTCCCTACAGTACCACTCAAAGAATGTATACCTTAATGCATGATCCTAATTACAGATCGGCTATTGCATGGCAGAACAACACCTATAATCAACCTCCAAATCTTGGATTTTATTTTGGTGGTGGCATGACCACACCTCCAAATCCTAATATTCAGTTAGTGGAGCCTGTACCAAATGGAATCACTTTACAAGCCACAGCTGATAACGGAGTCGTTAATCTATCTTGGGCACTACAAGGAATATCAGGAATTCAGGAAGTACTAAGAGATACTGATCCTAACCCAGCAGGGAGAGTTAGGTTGTCTTATGTAACGAATGGTACCACTTACACAGACAATACGGTGACTAATGGAACTACCTATTATTATTGGATAAAAGTTACTGCTACTGATGGTAACACTTACAATTCTGCTGCGATTGAAGCAACGCCACAGAGTTGTACCCCTACGGCAATTACTCCTTATTTACAAGTAGATGGTGGTTCGTGGCAAACAGCTACAGATGTAACCATTGACCAAGGTTCTTCGGTTAAATTTGGTCCACACCCAACAAGTGGAGGAACATGGGCATGGTCAGGATGTGGTAGTTCTGGTTCATCTAGGGAGTACACAGTAACGCCAACAGGAAACTGTACTGCTACAGCCACTTATACCAATAGTGCTGGTTGTGTTACCACACAAAACTTTAATATTACCGTAAACTCAACACAAACAATAGGGATTGCCATACAAGAAAATGAAACAGGTTTCTGTGGAGTAGATGGGACTGTTGATAGTAATAATGCAGGATATTCTGGTACCGGATTTGCCAACACCTCTAATGCTAGTGGTAACGGAATAGATTGGTCTGTTGCCGTGCCTTCTTCTGGAACTTATACCTTGAGATGGAAATATGCCAATGGAGGAACTACTGATAGAAATGGTAATGTAATTGTAAATGGTACAAATGTTACTTCGGCTTCATTCCCTTCTACAGGAAATTGGACTACTTGGTCAGAAAATAGCAATTCAACGGTAACGGTTACTTTAGCCGCTGGAGTAAATTCTATCAGATTAGAAGCAACCACTTCTTCAGGTTTAGGAAATATTGACAAATTGGAAGTAGAAGGAATCAGTCCTGTTGCAAATAACTGTTCAGGAAGTGGTTCAAGAAAGGGAATTGCTTCAGAAATTATTGAAGAAGGTGATGTAAATGATAATAATTCAAAATTATACATCTCTCCTAACCCAGTTAATGCTGGAGAAACCTTAAAAGTTACTTTACCAAAAGAGGCAAAACAAATGAATGTTTACAGCACTCAAGGACAATTGTTATATAGTAGCGTTTTAAGTGGGCAGTCTTCAATCAATCTTAACTACCCTTTACACCCAGGAATATACATTCTTATTGTTTTGTCTGAGGAAGGTAGCCAACAAACTAAATTAATTGTTAAATAAAAAAACGATCATGAATATTTAACTTTTAATTCTTTTTAATTCACACCCAAAAGCCCTTTTGAGATCACTCAAAAGGGCTTTTAATTTCTTATGCACAAAAATGTTAAGGTCTAGGTTTTAGAGCATTTTCAATTTCTTCTTTGGAAATGTAACCATCGTGATTACTGTCTACCCTACTAAAATCTTGTTGTAATGGGCCTTTGATTTCCTCCTTAGATAATTTTCCGTCTTTATTTGCATCCATGTGTTGTAGCATCTGCATTGAATTAGGTCTTTGTGCTTGACCTTTACCTCTTTGTTGGTTTCCTACTTCTGGTCGTCTTTTTTCTTCCTCAAATGCTCCCATCAAACATCGACTTACATATGGAAACTCACTGGTTACCAAATACCTATACACTCCGTCAATAGTAATTCCGTTACATTCATCCAAATCCCCCAGTCCAGCCACATATTCAAAATCTGAAGTATAGGTTCCATCATGACCATCGTTTACATTTACTGTTATGGTTTTCTTTGGGTTGGTATAAGTACAATCTTCTCCTGCTCTATTTCCTTTAACTAATTTGTAACTAGATTTATAAGCATTACTTTTTGAATAATAAATAGGATAACCATCCATAGCAAAACCGATGTGAACCAAATCTTCAGCATCTTTAGCATCCGCCACCACAGAAGTTGGAATTCCATGATAATGATAAGCTCCGTTGGGTTGTACGTGTGCATTGTTAAAATCAAGTCCTAAATCTATCAAACTCTGGAAAGCTTCTACCCTATAATTTTCACCGGTATCACAAATTACTACTTCTGCGGTTCCAGGTTCAAATTTCACTCCATTAATAGCAACTCCAGGCTCTCTGATCCATTGAGGTTCTCCAATCCATGTGGGATGTAATGGAATTTTATAGGTGTTATTTTGTGATGAAATGGTGTTTGGATTTCCTTTTCTTGGAAATACACCTGTTTTATGATTAGGAAGTGCATTGGTAACCATAATACGTTTGTCTTTAGTGATGATTACTTTTGTTTGTGTGCCAAAATTTTCATCTTCTAAGTTGTAAGCTTTAAAATACGTTTGAGAGTTCTCGGTTTGTTGACTGTGAACATTCCAAAACACAATCATACTTATCAACCCAATCATTACAATTCTTTTATTCATATTTAACTTTTTAATTACTGTTTGGTCTTTATAATCTAAAACAAGAAAATAGACAAATCCCCTACCCTTTTAATGAATAATATTATATCTCTACCGAAGCGTCGAGACGCTCCATGATGATTTAAAAAATCATTTATAATAACTAAAGATTATCAATACATACACTATCAACTCATTACCAATCTTTTACCAAATTGTTCATAAATTCCTTCTTTTATCTCTTTTAAAACGCCTAAAACAAAGGCGAAAAAATTATTTTAGCCAGCCTTAAAAACCGACTACACCTACGTAATATGGCTAACGAAAAAAACTGGTTACATTATTATAAAAACAGCTTAATAGATAGTGAAAATCTGGCTATTGATATCAATAGAATTAAAAATTTATATCAAGAAAAAACCTGTTTTATCGGTAATGGAACTATTAGCGCTAAACATGCTACGGAAATGTTAGATGCCGAAGAACGTAGAATTAACCGACTGAAAGGAATTAGTAAAAAAGACAGTAGTAACTGGCGAGAAATTACAGAAACAGAAATATTAATTGCTCCTTTCTATTTAGATCATCTATCAGAAACCTCTTCACATCACAACAAAATCGTTAGACCTTTTTGGATTCCTGCCAAAGTAAATCGTTCGGGTCAATTGTCTACTTCTAAGGAATTATTTCCCTTAATTGTTAGAAATTATTTAGCTCCAATTGCTGATGTTCAAAATGATTTTATTTTTTCATCAACAGAAAAAATCATCCATGCTAGAGAAATAGCAAAACCCTTAGCTGAGGATGAGGAAACCCCTATTGCGTGGGATGAGTATTGGACGTATGTAAATGAAGTTTTTAAAAGCATTACCTATAGAAACATCAATCATTATAGAACAGAAGAATATCAAACCGTTCATGAGGTGATGTATTTTGCCACCAGTTCTAAAATAGCAACAGCCAAAAGTATTTTATTTTTATATGACCATATTCTAGATGAAGTTGAGGATCTTCCTTTACTATCTAAAATCATAAATCCTGTAAATAGAACGCGTAAAAATGCCATTACAGATGATGGGTTTTTAAATTATAATCATTTTCATTCTGGACAAATGTCCAATAAATTTCCATTGTCTATTAGTCAACGTAAAACCCTATTGTCTTACTTAACTTCTGAAAACAATGCTGTAACCGCTGTGAATGGACCTCCAGGAACCGGAAAAACAACCTTGTTGCAAAGTGTGGTGGCCACAGAATTTGTTAAAGCAGCCATAAAAGGTGAAGATGCTCCTGTAATTTTGGCTTGTTCTAGTAATAACCAAGCGGTAACCAATATTATTGATAGTTTTATCAATTCTGAAAGTACTTTAGAAAGTTTGTCAAAAAGATGGATTCCTGACTTTAACGGATATGCTACTTATTTACCTTCAAATTCTAAAAGCCCAAAATCTTTAGCAAACATCAACTATTTAAAAGGGAATTTATTTGGTCATGAAGGAACTTTGTGTGATTTAGAGAATGAGCAATATCTTTCTGAAGCGGAAACTTACTTTTTTAACAGATTTAAAGCGTATTATGAGTTTGAACCTGAGTCTTTAGAAGCCGTTTGTGATCATTTGCAAAAAGAAATTATATTGATAGATGATGAACTGAATAATGGAACTCGTATTTGCAGTGATTATATCAACTCTATTGATAAAATCAATGACATTATAATTCATGCTAAAAACAAAATAGAAAAAGACAAGATTCATATTTTAAACTTAAAAGCATGGAGAAATCAAATCAATCAGCTAAAATCAGCAGCTAAAAATGTAGATTTCATTCAACAAGTAAAAACGGTGTTTAGCACAGATCCTAAATCCCCTAATCATCATGATTATACTTTTAAAGTTGATGAAACACTTATTTCTGATAAAAAAAAAGCATTAGCATTTGTAAAAGATTGTTTGGCCAACTTTAATTTAGCCATACAATCAAACATCAAACTAAACGATTGGAAACAGAAAAACAACATTAAAGGATATCCTTTTGTCTCTGAAGATCAAATGTGGAGTTTTGAATATCAAAAAATGAATTCAACCACAAAAAAACCTCAATACTTTTATGATGAATTAGACATTGGTTTACGTCATAAAGCCTTTTTATTAGCTACCCATTATTGGGAAGCAAGATGGTTAGAAGCTACAAAGGATGCTGTAGAAAACGAAACAGAAAAAGGAACGGGAGAAAAGGCTATTAGCGAAAAATGGAAACGAAGAGCCATGTTAACACCGTGTTTTGTGGCTACTTTTTACATGGCTCCACCACATTTTATTTACAGTCAATATCAAGGAGAAAACGAAGAAGGAAAACCTATTTTTGAATACTTTCCACTTTTTAATTTTATAGATTTATTAGTGATTGATGAAGCTGGACAAGTAACGCCTGAAGTCAGTATTCCTTTGTTTTCTTTGGCAAAAAAAGCCATTGTTGTAGGCGATTTACAACAAATAGAACCTATTTGGTCTATTCCTCCTAAAATTGACCAAGGAAATTTAGCCAATCAAAATATCATTACCCATTACGAACAAACCGAAGTCTTAAAAGATTTAGGCTTCCTAGCTTCGAATGGAAGTATTATGAAAATGGCACAAAATGCTTGTGAATTTAAAACCTTATTGCCTACCGGAAATCAACCCGGAATGGTATTGCTGGAACATAGAAGATGTAATGATGAAATTATTGGATTTTGTAACGAGTTGGCGTATGGTGGTATTTTAAAACCGATGAAAGGAGTAGCTTCAGAGGCTCAACTTTTCCCATCAATGTTGGCTTATCATATAGAGGGAATCAGTGAACGCAAGTACAATAGCCGATATAATTTAAACGAAGTCAATGCCATTATTAAATGGTTACGACAAAACGAAGATGCCATTCAGGAGGCTTACAATGTCAATTCTATCGAAAAAGTTTTGGGAATTATTACCCCTTTTGCGAGTCAAAAAAACGAATTATCTAAAGCTCTGATTGAAGCAGGTTACAATATTAACGACCTTAAATTAGGAACAGTACACGCTTTACAAGGTGCAGAACGAAATATTGTATTGTTTAGTTCCGTGTACAGTCATATAGATGAAGGGACTTTGTTTTTTGACAAAGATGACAAACCCAACATGCTAAATGTAGCAGTTTCAAGAGCCAAGGATAGTTTTATTTTATTTGGTGATACTCGGGTGTTTGATGAAACCAAACAGACTCCCTCAGGTGTTTTAAAAAAACATTTGAGTGTTTTAGAAATGGTGAATTAATCATAGATCAAGGTTTTCTCGAGAAGTTTTGGGAGAAATATATTTATGTTGATGAAATTTTCATAGTATACTTGGTTCTCTTCGACACTTCTTCTCTTCTCGGTAACGATGATCGAACATTAAATGTTATTGCTAATAGGTTTTCCTTTTTGCGTGTTTATCAAGCGGAGTCTAGGTGTGCTGCTATGATAAAAAAGTTATTACCCCAATGCTACCCTCCTCAAATTTCAGGTAGCTAGCTAGAATGCCTAGATTGTCATTAAAATCATTCCTATTTTAAAAAGAACCGATAGATACATATCATTTTTATTGATTTATAACAAAATGCTTAAAATTATTAATTTTTACTTATACAGATTATAAATTATATAAATGAAAATATATAAATGTGATTTTTTAAATTTATTACATATTATTCAAGTAATCATTTAAAAAAACATATCATGAAAAAATTAATTTTATTGTCATTAAGTGCCGTTTTTACCCTCTCTAGTTGTAGGGTAATTAGACCAGGAGAAGTTGGAATTAAACAAACTTTAGGTAAATTTTCTAGTAAAGTACAAACTCAAGGAATAGTGTTTTATAACCCATTAGTCAGTAAAGTGGTTAAAGAGTCTACACAAACCAACAACATTAAACTTATTTTAAGCTTACCTAGTAAAGAAGGATTAAGTGTTAATTCAGAAATTTCAATTTTATATAGATTAGAACCACAAAAATTAACCTCTGTCCTAATAAATTTAGGTAAAAACTATGAATCTGTGGTGACCAGTGTTTTTAGATCGGCCGCTTCTGATGTTTGTGCACAATTTTATGCAAAAGACATGCACTCTGGAATGAGAGCAAAAATTGAAGCTGAAATTCTAAAAAAGATGAAAGTAAATCTTGAAAAGCAAGCAGAAGGAATTGATTTGATAGCTGTTTTAATGAAAAGAATTCAACTCCCTAATGGGTTAGCCAATTCTATTGAAAGAAAATTACAAGCAGAACAAGATGCCATGAGAATGGAGTTTGTGTTACAACAAGAAAAATTAGAGGCTGATAGAAAAATCATCAACGCTAAAGGGGAAAGAGATGCTCAAAAAATATTCTCTGAAGGTTTGACAGATCAAATTATTAAAATTAAAACCATCGAAGCGTTTAAAGAATTGTCTAAATCTCCTAACAGTAAAGTAATTATTACCGACGGAAAAACTCCTTTGTTGATTAATCAAGAAGATTAAAATACCTACAAGTCAAAAGTCATCTTTTTAAGATGACTTTTGTTTTTTAGCAATAAAATCTATTTTAAATAATTTTTAATTAATTGAGAATTTATAGTTGTATTGGGAGTCTTAAAATCAAAATATTGAGACAAAGGAATATCAAATCCTTTGTGGTTTAGGTAATTGTTTAAAGCGATATTTAATCCTTGACTGTATAAATGATGCGCTGCTCCTGTGGGATCTTCGTGATACAAATCATTCTCAGCAAAACCTTTAAACTTTGGTCCTGTGACTTTGATACCAAATTCATCAGGATTTTTCCCTACGGGACTGTGTGCTGTACAAGCAAATTGATGCCAAAATCCAGACTGAATACAATTGTGCATAAACAGTTGACGAACCACTTCTAAAGAATCGATGGTTTCTTGTTCAGTTTCCGTTGGAAATCCATACATTAAATAGGCATGCACCATGATGTTTTCATCAGAAAAAGCTTTGGTTACTCTGGCTACTTGTCCAATATCAACTCCTTTTTTCATTTTGGCTAGCAATCTATCCGAAGCCACTTCTAATCCACCTGTAACTGCTATACAGCCTGATTTTGACAATAAGGCACATAACTCTCTAGTGAATGTTTTTTCAAAACGAATGTTTGTCCACCAAGTAATATAGACTTTGCGTTCTAACAATTTATTTGCCAAAGCACGTAACATTTTTGGCGGAGCGGCTTCATCTACAAAGTGAAAACCTGTGACACCTGTTTCGGCTACAATTTTTTCAATTTTATTCACCAAATCATCCGCAGTGGTGTTTTCGTAATTCCCGATATAATCTAAAGTCACATCACAAAAAGAACATTGTTTCCAATAGCATCCGTGAGAAATGGTTAGTTTATTCCATCTTCCATCAGACCACATACGGTGCATCGGGTTCATCACATCTAAAAAAGACAAATATTTATTGTGTGGCAATCCTACATAACTTGGAGCTGGTAAGTTTTTATGATGAAAAATAGTGTTGGGTAATTTGTTTGCATAAATCACTTTATCATTCTGTAAAATATAAGTACGTTCTAAAGACTCTACTCCTATTTTACTCGCAATGTATTCTGTAATTCTTAACAGTGGACTTTCACCATCATCTAACGAAATAAAATCAACATACTCAAAAATACGAGGATCAGACAAACGTCTTAATTCTGTATTTGGATATCCGCCACCCATGGCAATTTGAATTTGTGGATATTCTTGTTTTATGAACTGAGCACATCGCAAAGCAGAAAATAAATTCCCTGGAAAAGGAACGGTAAAACAAATTAAATCATATTTGTTTTCTTGTAAATGCTGATCTAAAATATACAACATTTCATCTTCTATCAAAGTAGTTTCGTATTGTAAAAACTCATCAATGGTATCAAAACTAGAAGCAGCACGAGCAATACTTTCGGCATAACGTGTAAAAGAGAAAAACTCATCCACATTGGCATTGATAAAATCCCCCAATTCCTCTACAAACAGAGTAGCAATATGCTTGGCTTTGTCTAAAATTCCTAACATTCCAAACTCCGTACTTAAGTCTTTTTCAAGCTTGATACGTCTGTGTCCGTGAGGTAAAAAATCTTTATGATTGATTTGATAAGCAGCCGTAACTTCTTGCACCCTCAAATAATTCATAACGGTTTCTACCTTGTTGATGTATTCCTCTTTTTGTTTCCAAACCAAAGGAAAATCGTAATTTTTAAGTAAATCGGCTTGTTTAAAAATAGCATCAATAAATTCCCTTGTAAACACCGCTGTAAACAACTCAATGCTCAAATCCATTTGAGTGGTCTTTACTCCTTTACTATCCAAAAAACCTTTGATATAAGCCGTAGCAGGATAGGCCGTGTTTAGCTGAGTAAAAGGAGGCGTAATTAAAAGTGTGTTTACTGGCATATGATTTTGATAAAACACAAAGATAGGGTTCTGACGTGAATGTAAAAGATGTTTCGTAAACTCTTTAATGAGTGTAAAGTGTTTTGTATCTTTAAGAGAAAAATTGTTGTATTTGCTATTCTACCAATACTTTACAGATGAAAAAGATTATTTTAAAACCTGAAATTCATAAAAATAAAGAAATTATTTTGATTGAATTTGACTACAATTTAAAGATTAAAAACGCCTTAAAACGATGGGAAACTCGTGTTTATTGGAGTGAAACTTTTAGATGTTGGTATGCTTTAAAATCGGAGTTTGAGTTAAATTCTTTTTATGATACTTTTAAAGATTTGGGGTTTGTTGATTACAGTTTACTAAAAAAGAAGAGTAGTATTGTTAATGTTTCTGTACCTAAAAAAGCTCCTATTAAAGAGAGATTAAACGAAGAGCAAAGAACAGTATTAAATGCATTTTATAAATATTTAAAAGGAAAAAGATTTAGTGAAAGCACCTTAAAAACTTATACAAATTTGGTGGCTGAATTTGTGATTCATCAAAAAGAAATAAAGGAGTTTAGTTTAAGAGATATTGAATTATTTATAGAGTACGCTTTGGTGCCCTCTAGAGCCTCTATTAGCACTCATAGACAATTTATTAGTGCTATGAAACATTATATTACCTTTACACAAATGCCTATTGAAATTGATTTTAATGCTTTGGCTCCTAGAAAAAGTAAACTACTACCTAATGTATTATCTAAAGAAGAAGTGATTGAATTGATTAGAGTTACCAAAAATTTAAAACATAGAGTTTGTATTGCCTTGATATACTCTTCTGGATTAAGGATTGGAGAATTGATCAACTTAAAATTGCGTGATATAGATTTACAAAGACAAGTTTTAAAAGTACAAATTGGAAAAGGAAGAAAAGACAGATATATACCTATTGCCAACGTAATAATGCCTTTATTACATAATTATTTAACGACCTACGAACCTAAAACGTATTTGATTGAAGGCGTTGATGAAGAAACCCCTTACTCAACAGAATCTATTAGAAAATTTCTTAAAAAGAGCTGTGGATTGGCAAGAATTATTAAAAGAGTTACGCCACACACCTTAAGACATAGTTATGCCACTCACCTATTAGAAAACGGAACAGACATTAGATATATTCAGGAGCTGTTGGGTCATTCTAGGCCAGAGACGACCATGGTGTACACGCATGTTAGGAGTCAGGATTTACAAAAAATTACCAATCCTTTAGATTTATTTGTAAAACAAATTGAGCTACAACAAAAAAATAATACTATTTTTAACGAAAAACAAACACTAAAAGGTACGGATAACCCGTAACTGAATATTATATTCAGTACTTTTAGTTTTGATATAACAAGTTAGCTAAAATAATCGTAGCGGCGTTTTCCGTAGAAATATCAATATAATTTGAAACTTTTTAACTTCTCTCCTATTTTGAAATTTATCATAAAATAAGAGCATTTTATTAGCTGAAAATTATTGACTTTTTTCGTTGTGTATAAAACCTTAAAAAAATATTTCTATCAAAAATTAACATTCTTATCAGCGAAAATATTTTAAAAGTCGTGACAAAAAACTTGTGTTTAAAAACAGTAACTGCGAAAAATATCAAGTTTTTGAGAAATTATTTAAACTTAAAAAAATCATATTTTCTTGATAAATAAACAACAGTAGAAACGCGTAGGAAATTATCGTAGTTGCGTGAAATTATTAAGTTTTTGAAACATTAACTAAACATAAAAAGTTCTTCTTTTCTTGATAATTGAAAACAGTAGAAACGTGTAGGGAATTATCGTAGTTACGTGAAATCATGTTTCTTTTGAAAAATTGTCATGATTAAGAACTTTAACTATTCTAAATTTTTGTGGAAATAGGAAACCAATATTTTCTTTGAAACTTAACTTTTTTAACATGACTTTTTCAATCTAAAAATCAGTTTGAAAAATACTTTAGCTAACACCGGCTAAACTTCATGCGGGTTTTGTGCTAACTTCAAAGTTTTGTGTATATTTACTAAGTCGCCAAATCTTGTTGATTTGGCTTTGCGAAACCAAAAGAAACAAATCCAAACAAAAAGCTTCGGCTTAGTTGCGTGTTCGAAAATCTTGCCGATTTTCTTCCCGCACAAAGCCTAGCCAAAACCGTTAGGCACAAGGCAAAAATAAATAAAATGAATATTGATTTATTAAATGATTTATATGATAATGACATAATTTATCATTATACAAATGCTTCAACAGCAATAGATTTTATTCTCTATAATAATCAGCTGAAATTTAATGAATCTCGTAAATCAAATGACCCTATTGAAAGTAGTAATCCTCAAAGAAGTACTGTATATAGTATAAATCAAGAGTTGAGCAAAGAGATAATGATAAACGCTAATGAATTAGATTCTTTTGCTTATAAATTAGAGAAAAGCTTTTATCAAGTTTGCTTTTGCCAAAATAATATGTTTGAATATTATGAAAACAAAAATTCCATTAATTCTTTTAAAGGAAATGAAGAACTATTTGGTTTTACTAAGCCTAGAATGTGGGATCAATACGCTGATAAATATACAGGAGTTTGTATTGCTTTTTCAAAAGAAAAAATTTTATCAAAAAACAAAAGTTTAAAATTAATTGAAAAAAATATTGAGTATCTACCATTCAATGAATTATCGCTACAAAAATTAGGAAATTTTCAAGGAGATTATTTAATACAGGTTGGTAAAGATGTATATGAAAAAAAGATAAATGAAATAATCTTAAAATCATTTTTTCTAAAACACATAGATTATTCTGGGGAAAACGAATACAGAATAGGAACTCTATATAACAAGGAAAAATGTGCTGTTGAAAAAATCAAAGATAAATTCATTTTTGATTCTACAATTATGTTAGATATTTCAAAATGTATAAAGTCTATTTTTATATCGAGTTATGCTAATAATAAACAAAAAAAAGATTTGCATAAATATTCGAAAAAAATGAATATTCCACTAATTGAAATATTTTGGAATCATAATTCATTTGAGGCTAGAGATTATAAAGAATATAAACTATAAACCCAGTGCCTAACACCGGCTAAAATTAATACGGGCTTCTGTCCTACTTCAAAGTTTTGTGTATATTTACTAAGTCGCCAAATCTTGTTGATTTGGCTTCGTGAAATTAAAAGAAACAAATCCAAACAAAAAGCTTCGGCTTAGTACGTGTTCGAAAATCTTGGCGATTTTCTCCCGCACTAATCCTAGCCAAAACCGTTGTACTGCATTAAAAATGAATCCCGAAAAATTAAAAATTAAATCTGAAAAAAGAATCCAAAGTTTAGGATTAGAACCAAATCTAAATCTACCAGAAATTGAGAATTTAAATGATTTAAAATTTAAAACAGGAGAACAAATAGCAAAACGAATATTATCACTTGCTTATTTGTATGGAATTTCTTTTAATGCATCTCGAAAATCTATTCAAAATAAATTGAAAGAATATGGATTAATTGACGAATTAAGTAATTGGGAGAATAAAATATTAACAAAAAAAACACTGACCAAACAAGATAAAGTAAATATTGATTGGGTTACTGAAAGTATTGAAGTTCTTGGTTGGGCAATTGGACTATGGAGTGAAATTCCTTTACTTAACGAATGTAATGAGGATAGACAAGCCGATAATGTTCCTCTAAATGAAAATCCTGTAAAATTTATAACAACTGCTGAAATAATTCCTTTAAATGAAATTCAAGAACAAGCTGACATAATTTATAGATTACATTGGATTGCTAAAAGAACTGAAATAGGTAAAATTGGAAAACATTCAAATGATGTTTACATGGAAAGACATAAAGCAATTAATTGGATTATTGGACTATCTAAAGATTGGGATACTATAAATACTGATACATAACTAAAAAAACGCTGTACAACACCGGCTAAACTTCATGCGGGTTCTGTGCTTTCTCAAAGTTTTGTGTATATTTACTAAGTCGCCAAATCTTGTTGATTTGGCTTTGTGAAACCAAAGAAACAAATCCAAACAAAAAGCTTCGGCTTAGTTCGTGTTCGAAAATCTTATCGATTTTCAACCCCGCACAAAGCCTAGCCAAAACCGTTAGCCTAAACAGGAAATTTCGGTCGAAATTTCCGCAGATAAATTAATTCTTAACTTTTCTTGAAACATTTTGAAACCAATTCTCACGCAAAAAAAAATAAGTTGAAAACTTTTCCGTAAA
>NZ_JAUMIT010000006.1 GCF_030519655.1 Wenyingzhuangia gilva | reverse complement strand
GTGCATATTCTTTTAAATAATAATATAAGGCTGAGGCAATAGAAACACCATTGTTTCCGCGCAACAATATTTTATCTCCCTTAGAAACAATCTCAAACCAATCGTTCTCTAACAGACTATCAACTTCTACCTCAAAATCCTCTGAATAATTAGGTAGAACTCTTGATATCAATAATTCAGATGGACTTAATTCTTTTATTTCTTTTTCCTTATTTCCGCAGGAGATTATCATTATAAATAATGGAATCCATAATAATAGTTGGGTAATTTTTTTCATACTTAGTTCTTTTATTTCTTATCAGATTTTGATGGTGGTACTTGCTTTGTCCCCCAAATCTTTGATGGTTTTGCTCCCATTACAAATTCTAAAACACCTCCCTTAACAATATCACTATGCTCTATAAAAGCATTTTCAAAAGTGTTTCCGTTTAGTTTTGCAGATTGGATGTATTTATTTTTTACTGATAAATTCTTCGCTTTAATAGTAAAATCTTTTCCATTTTCTTGGTGAATCACCGTTTCTTTAAAATATGGTGTGTTAATTAAATAATAAGATTGTCCTGCATTAGGATATAATCCTATCATGTGAAAAGACAACCAAGAAGACATCGCTCCAGAATCATCATTCCCTGGAATCCCATCTCTACTCGCATCGTAATTCTCATCTATAATTTTATGAATTTGATCAGTACTTAAGTCTGGTCTACCAATCCAATGATATAAGTTTGGGGTTAAAAATGAAGGTTCATTGGCTACATTGTAAAACGCTTCTCTAAAAAAAGTATTTAATCTTTTTTCAAAAGCCTCTTTCCCTCCTGATTTCTGAATTAACATAGCGACATCATGAGGTACTGACAGTGAATATTCCCAAGAACTTGCTTCGTAGAAAAATCCACACCACCAACAAACACAATTAGGCCAATCTTGTGCTAATGGAGTGTAAGGCACATAATTAATTTTACCATTGGTAGCAGCACACTGTATGCTATCTACCCATTTTCCATTGGCATCTTTTGGCATAATAAACCCTCTTGAACCATTGTCTTCAATATCTCTCCAAAGGTTTTGCCAATTATCAGATTGTTTGATGAATCTCCAATATTCTCCTTTACGTTTAATTCCTTTGGCTACAATTGCCAAACAATAATCATTATAAGCATATTCTATGGTTCTGTTTCCAGAACGTACATAATCTGTAGATACATACCCTAAACGATTGTAATCTACCAATCCTCCTCGACCTTCTTTTTCTTCATTTCCACCTGGAGGGTACATCGCATCTTTCATCATGGCTTCTAATCCTAATTTGTAATTAATTCCTTCCAAACCTTTTACAAAAGCATCTGCAATGACAACCTCAGCATTAGAACCACCTTGCGTTCTACCATTATAATTTCCACTTCTTGCATCTGGGAGATACCCATCTCGTTTGTAGATTTGTAACATTGCATTTACAATATCTACTTCACGAGAAGGATTCAAGAGTGTGATTAATGGACTTGATGAACGATAGGTATCCCAAATAGCATAAAAATCATCATAATAGGGAGTGTTATTTTCCCATAATGGATTTTCTCCTGTTCTATCTACAGGCATTAACATAGTGTGATATAGTCCTGTATAAAACATGGTTTTCTTTTCTACTGAAGCCTCTTGATCTACTTCTGCTCTTTGTAGTAAATCTTCCCATTTTTGTTGAGTTTCTGCCAATTCTTTTTCAAAACTCCAATGCGGAATTTCAGTATCAATATTTTGTTTTGCTTTTAAACTGCTGATGAAAGAAATTCCAATTTTCATATTCACCTTTTTGTCTTTTAACGAATTAAAAAACAACATGGCTCCCGTCTTTTTTCCTTCATCAACTTGCGTTTTTTCATTTGGATAAAACTGTTGATCTTTCCAAGTAGAAAACTCACTAAAAGGTTGATCAAAAATAGCTGTGAAGTAAACCGTGTATGCCCCACCATTGTTCCATCCTCCTCTTACTTTAGTATAACCTCTTACTTCAGTATCAGAAATTACTTCTACCTGAGAACCTACAAATTGCTGGGTCTCACGTCCATCAGGAATGATAGATTCGTCTAAATATCTACCTAAATCTATTTTGATGGCATTTTTATCAATATGATCAAATTGAAAACGATAAAAAGCTGCTCTATCAGAAGTTGTGATTTCTGTTTGAATATTGTACTTGCTTAAATTGGTACTATAATATCCTAAAGCTACTTTTTCATTTTCTCTTAAAGATTCTTGTTTGATAGATGTGAAATCTCCAGAAAAAGGCATTACGGAAACATTTCCATATTTGGCACCTCCACCTGTTCCGCTTACATGGGTTTGACTAAATCCATAAATAGGCTTATCAATATCTGCCGAATATCCACTATTAGCATGTAAATCATTATCAGGTCCTGGTTTGATCATTCCATAAGGACATGAAGGTCCTATAAACACATTTCCTAATCCTTCAGATCCAATTAAAGGATCTACAAATTGATGGTATTGTGCATGACTTTCAGTTTGTAAAAAAATCGACAAACAAACAATAAGTGGTTTTATTATATTTTTCATATTCTGTTTTTTGAACTAGAACTTAATAGGTTGATAAAAATTCATTTTAGAACGTTTACTAACTGGAACCATATAAAAAGTATAATGATAACTTCCTGATTTAATTTTGTATTCTTTGTGAGGTTCAGCTTTAAAAGACCAAGTATTGTCTCCTCCAATTCCCATTTGAACCAAGTCTAGATCTACTGTTAAAACCTCTCTTTCTTTTAATTCATAAGTATGCGTAGCTTCCTCTATATTGTTTGTGCTATATGGAGACACACTAAAATTGATTGGATTTTCTCCTTGAATTACAAGTCCTTTTCCTTTGCTATTCAACAATCCAAACCATCTGGTATCCATGTGGTTTCCATATTCCTGAGGAACAGCATATTCATAACTCATAGCATTGGCATTGGCAGAATACAATCCTACAAAAGCCCCTGTATTTCTATCTTGATAATTGGCTTGTGGTCCTTTTCCAAAATAGCTCACGTTTTCATAATCATTAGCGATATCAAACTCCATCCCTATTTTTGGAACATCTGGTGTATTTTTGGCGATATCTGCTTGGTAAGACACTTTTACATATCCGTTTCCTAAAACAGTGTAAATCAACGTTACTTTGGTGTTCGGGTTTTCTATTAATCCTTCAACTTGTATCTTAACTTTTGTTTTATCAATATCATTTACCGTAATTGATTCTGGTTTAAAACGAGCTCCTGCATTTTTCCAATCCAATTCATCTGTCTTTTTCATATATCCTCGGTAAGCTTTGTCATTTTCCGTTTCTGGTCTCCAAAAACTTAAACTCAAAGGATTTTTAATAAAATCTAATGCTTGTGATTTATATGAGCTAATATATCCCGTAGCTTTATCAACCGTTAGCGTTACATTTTTGTTCTTTACAAGAATAGTATTATTAACATCTTCTACTGTTAAATCTGTATTACTATGGGTTAAAGAAATTTCTTGATTAGATTTTAAATGCAAATCAAATTGCTCTTCAAAAACCACATAATCTTTCTTTTCCCATAAAGTATTTTCTTTTAACAAACCTTTGATATTGATAAAGTACTCACTTCCTGCTTTTGGTTTGATTCCTTTATATGAAATATTCAAGGTTCCGATTTCATTGGGTTTGGTAGACATATTTGCTACAGTTCCTTTTTGAATTACCTTTCCATTTTCTGTAAGCTCCCAAACAATATTATATTTTGATAAATCTGAAACATGATGACGATTTCTAATCGTAAACACTCCTTTTCTAAGATCTACCAAAGAAATAACCACTGGTTGATTTACTTTTTTTGCTTCATAAATTTCTGGTTTTGGAGTTCTGTCTGCTGCAACAATTCCGTTTAAACAAAAACTCCCATCGTTTGGAACATCTCCAAAATCTCCTCCATAAGCAAAATATTCTTTTCCATTATCTGCCGTTTGTAAAAGACCTTGATCTATAAAATCCCAAATAAATCCTCCTAAAGCTCTATCGTGTTTGTAAATAACATCCCAGTATTCTTGATAATTCCCTAAAGAATTCCCCATGGCATGTGCGTATTCACACATCAATACCGGACGTTTATCAAATCTAGTATCGTAAATTAAATCATCTAATTCTTGAGGTTGTGGATACATTCTACTCAACATATCTACCCAATTAGGATCAGTTGGATTTCCTCTGTCTGATGGCCAAAAATTCTTTTTATATCTTGAATCTGTAGACACTCCTTGAGCCCCTTCATAATGAACATATCTGGTAGGATCCATCGCTTTGATCCATCCTGACATAGCTGCATGGTTAGGTCCCATTCCAGATTCATTTCCTAAAGACCAAATAATAATACTTGGGTGATTTTTATCTCTTTCTACCATTCTAATCCCACGCTCTAGAAATGCTTGAGACCATAAGGGATCTTGTGATAATTTTCCACCTACTCCATGTGTTTCTAAATTGGCTTCATCCATTACATAAATTCCATATGCATCACACAAATCATAGAAATAAGGATCGTTTGGATAATGAGATGTTCTAACCGCATTAAAATTAAATTTCTTAATTAACTGAACATCCGCTTCCATATCTGCTCTAGAGACAGTTTTTCCGTTCACCATATGGTGATCATGTCGGTTAACACCAATTAATTTAACAGCAGTTCCATTCACTAAAAACCTTCCTTCTTCGTCAATTTTTAAATCTCTAAAACCAACTTTTTGACTCGTAGCTTCTATTAAGTTTCCTTTTTCATCTTTAATAGAAAATAAAACCGTGTATAAATAAGGTTCATCAGCAGACCATTTCTTTGGATTTTTGATATCCATTTCCATGATACCAAAGTAAACCTGATCTCTTGCTGGATGAGATTCTCCTAAAAAAGTACCCAACTTTAAGGTTTTTGCTTTTTCTACCAAGTGTCCTTCAACATCTAACAACTCAGCTGTTAAAGTCCAATCATCAACTACAGTTCTTAAAGGAGTTTTACTATAGTATCCAAACTTCTCTATAAACTTATCTTCAATGTTTACCGTAAATTTGGGTCTAATTTGTAAAGTAGCATCTTTATATTCTTTGTCTAATTTTGTTCTAATAGCAACATCTGTCATTCTTACTTTAGGAACTGCTTGCAAGTATACTTCTCTTTCAATTCCACTCAATCTCCAAGTATCTTGATCTTCTAAATAACTTCCATCACTCCATCTATATACTTTTACAGCTATTTTGTTCGTTCCTGTTTTTGCATACTTAGTGATGTCAAATTCTGAAGGCAACCTAGTATCTTCACTATAGCCAACAAAATGTCCATTTACCCAAACATAAAAAGCAGAAGAAACCCCTCCAAAATGCAAAATGATATCTTTGTTTTTCCATGATTCCTTTACTTCAAAGTTTTTGATATAATGTCCAACAGGATTATCACTATGGTTGATGTAAGGATCGTTACTATAAAAAGGGTAGGTAGTATTTGTGTAAATGGCTTTTCCGTAACCACGCATTTCCCAGTTTGAAGGAACATCTATGGTTTTCCAACTTGAAGCATCATAATTTGATTCTTGAAAATTCTCTGAAGATTCTTCTGGAGTAGCCACCCAATAAAATTGCCAATCTCCATTTAAACTTTTGTAATTAGAAGAAGATTCTCTTACATTTTCTTTTGCTAATTCTTTACTATCATAGGAATAAAAAGTAGCATGAGAAGGCAATCGATTCATTTGGTTAATTAATGGATCTTCCCATACATGATGTTGTCCCCATACTAATAAAGGGGTAAAAAAGAGTAGGATTAATTGAATTTGTTTCTTAGTCATGGTTGATTATTTAATAATGCTCTGATAAGAGCTTGGTTTCTCTGTCTGTACTTATTTCTGTTGTGTTTTTTAGAATGATTTGTCCTTTTTCTTGTTTGGGAGTGTTGATATCATTCAGTTCTAATTCTTCCACTTCATCAAACACAAAAGCAGGTCTAAAGTCGTCGTTTTTCAAAGTTACTTTTACGTTTTTAAACGTAATACCTTTTACATGACGAACGTAAAAACCAAAAGCAGGTAATTCTCCAAACATAGAAAACTCTGGATAATCTTGAATTCTTTCGGGTACATTTGCTAAATGAGTTAAAGGAACATAGGCAATTTCCTTTTTAGAAAGTCCTGGATAAGAAATTTCTACATTTTCTATCACTACATTTTCTATCACTACATTTTCAACATTGTGATTTGGAACCCCAACAATAGACGATGGAAACGTATTGTGTGCCTCTCTAACCTCTGGACCACTCATTTCATATCCAGCATCTGGTCTTCCTAAAGGCACTTGTACTTTAATATTTTTTATGTGGATATTTTTTACCGTTCCTATAGACTGACCACTTCTGTGCCCTAATCTTATAAAAATAGCATTTCCTGTATTTTCTGCATTGATATTAGAAACATTGATGTTTTCTATGTGACCACCATCTACAGACTCTATAGCAATAGCTGAACGGAAAGTATCGTAAACCTCTATATTTTCTATGGTAACATTTTTAAATCCTCCCCAAGAAGCTGTTCCCAATTTAATAGCACTTGCACTAGAACGAACTTTACAATTTGCGATGTAAATATTTTCGCACAACATATTACTTGTACTAGATTTTAAACAAATTCCATCATCAGCAGCATCTACAAAACAATTGGTAATACTAGCATTTTTACAATCGGTTAAGTCAATTCCATCATTGTTTAAAAATGTAGTACTTTTTACTTTGATATTGTCAATAACAATATTGGTGCTATTTCTGTAATCCTGAATCCAACACAGTCCATTTTTTAAAGTGATATCTTTCACCGTGATGTCATCACAATCATATACATATAACATCATCGGACGATTTTTTTCTGCAGGTCTCATTTGATACCATGGATTATAATGTTGCCATTCATGATCTTCTAAAGTACCAGCATGTAACATTTTATAAATATCCTTAATCAACTCATGACCATTTCCATCAATAGTTCCTGTACCTGTAATAGCAATGTGATATTGTCCTTTGGCAACAATTAAAGGAGAAGCTTTTTTAGGACCGTAATCTATTCGTTTGGCACTTCCTAACAATACTGCATTTTTAGACAAATACAACTCTACATTAGATTTTAAATGTAAAACTCCGGTTAAAAACACACCTTCGGGAACAATTACTTTACCATCACCACTCTTAGAAGCTTCATTAATTACTTGTTGAATAATTTTTGTATTGTCTGTTTTTCCATCTCCATTTGCTCCAAAATCAACAATATTGAAGGTCTTTTGATTAGCCGTCACCAATGTTGAAATAAAAAACATGATAAACACAACTTTTTTATGTAGGATAGTTATTTTCATTTTTTCTATTTAATTATTTTTATTTTGGATTGATCGACTTTCAGAATTGGATTAACCATCGTTTTTAAAACAATTTCTTTTTTATGAGTCTTGGGTAAAGCTATTTTTTCCATCTGTAAATCATCAACTTCATCAAAAACAAAAGCAGGACGAAAATCATCATCTTCCAGAGTCAATTTTACATTTTTAAAGCTAATTCCTTTGGCATAACGAACATAAAATCCCCAAGCGGGTAACTCTCCAAACATGGAAAACTCTGGAGAACTTTTAATTTCTTTTGGTACTTGTTCTAAACGGTTTAAAGGAACGTAAGCCATTCCTTTAAAAGATTTTCCGGGGTAGGATATCTCTATATTTTCTATACTTACATTTTCCACAGAATGTCCGGGAATTCCAACAATGGAAGCTGGAAATGGATTGTGAAAAAAGTTGACCTCAGGTCCTCTTAACTCATAGTTTATATCTGGTCGACCAAACGGTACTTGAACCTTTATATTTTTAATATCAATATTTTTAATCACGCCTGGTTTTTCTCCATCTCTATGTCCAAGGCGAATAAAAATGGCATTGCCTGTATTAAAGGCTTCAATATTATTGACTTTTATATTTTCTATGATAGCTCCATCTACTGACTCTATGGCAATGGCAGAACGAAACGTATCAAAAATTTTAATATTTTCTATAGTTACATTTTTAAAACCTCCATAAGATGCCGTTCCAAATTTAATAGCACTAGCACTTGATCTTATGGTGCAGTTGGCAATATAAATTGAATCATTAGCATGACCTGGGTAGTAGGATTTTAAGCAAATTCCATCATCGGCAGCATTGATATTACAGTTGATTACTTTAACATTTTTACAATCGGTTATGTCAATCCCATCATTATTCCAATAAGAACGGTTCACAACTGTCAAACTATCAATCGTTAGATTTTTACACAACTCAAAAGACAATCCCCAGCAAGAAGCTCCACCTACTTTTAAATCTTTAATACTTATATTTTCACACTGAGAAAACCTAAAAAGTTTAGGTCTCATGGTTTCGTTAGGTCTATGCCTTCTGTAATTGTAATTAGGGTCAATATTTATTCCTGCATGATGTAAACTATCAATATGCAAGGCCAATTTTAATCCTTGCCCATCAATTTTACCTTTTCCTAAAAGCTTTATGTTATTGGCTTTATTTGCCAAGATCAAAGCCATTTGAGAATTGTCATCTTTTTTAGGAGAAACAGGTCTCCCTTCAAAACTCATATTGTAGTAATCCTTAGGATTTGTGCTCCCTAGTAATACTGATCCTTCTTCAAAAAATAAAGTCACATTACTTTTTAACTCAATACTTCCCGACAAAAAACTCCCTTTAGGAAAAACAACTATTCCCCCATTTTGTAAAGATGCTTTATCTATGGCTTTCTGAATGGCTTTGGTATTTAAAGTAACTCCATCTCCTATCGCTCCGAAACGCTCTATATTTAGAGTATTTTTTTGAGCAAATAAAAGATGAAATCCTAAAAAGAAAATCAATATATGAAGTATAAATTTCATGTGATTTTTTTGTTGTTTATTTTGACATCTGTAATTCTAAAACTCCTCCATTAACAATGTCATCATGATGAATTTTATGAGTATTTACAGAAATGTTATTGAATTGAATGTCCTTTACATATACATTTTCTGCATTATTATTTTTAGTGTTGATTTCAAAAGTTTTCCCTTTGTAATAATTATTATTTAGTTCAATGGTAATTTTATCAAAAAGGGGACTTCCTATCTGATATTCTGGATTCTCTTCAGTTCCACCATTCATTTGAAACAAACCTATTTTCATCAAAACTGCCAAACTTCCCATCAAACCTTGATCTTCATCTCCGTTGTAACCACTAGCATGGCTTAAGCCAGAAAATACTTTTTGTACTATTTTTCTTGACCAATAGGCTGTCAAATCAGGCCTACCCAATTGTTGAAAAACAAAAGCGGTTTGTATAGAAGGTTGGTTTCCGTAATTGATAGGAATTCTACTATATTCTGGATGTAATTCTGCAGCATGAGAATCTCCAGATGTAAAGCCTAATTTTTCTGCAGCTTCAAATTGTGCATTTAATTTTTCAACTGCTTTATCATTACCTCCCATCAACTTAGCCAATCCAATAAGATCATGTGGTACAAACCAAGTAGCTTGAGCTCCATTAGCTTCTATAAATCCGTGTTGATATTGGTAAGGATCAAAATTTAGATACCAATCTCCATTTACATTTTTAGGATGAATCCATCCTGAATTTGAATCAAATAAATTTTGATAATTTTTAGATCTTTTACTGAAATACTCAGCATCTTCTTGCTTTCCTAGCTTTTTAGCCAATTGTGCCAAAGTCCAATCTTGATAAGCATATTCCAAAGTTAAACTCGCCCCATCTTGATGTCCTCCAAAATCTCCATCTGGCAATGGATAAGGTACAAATCCTTTTTCTAAATAATATTTTAATCCACCTCCCAAACTAGTGTAGTGTTCATAACCAACTCTCTCCATAATTCCTCCAGGCATATGATTCTTTTTTAAAGCTTGATAGTAAGATTCTAAATTTCCTTTTATCAATCCTTTTTGAATTGCACTTACTATGAATGGTGTTGAAGAAGCTCCAGTCATTACATAAGTATAGTTTCCTCCTGAGGGTCCTCTCGGAATCATCCCCCCATCTTTATAATATTGCATTAAAGATTGAGAAAACTCCTCCATAATTTCTGGATACACCAATCCCCATAAAGTATTAATAGTCCATTGGGCTCCCCAAAAAGAATCTGAATTGTAGTGATTGAACAATGGTTTTCCTTCAGTATTTAATGGTAATTGACCTATTCTAAATACTGATCCAGTATTATCTGGATACGATCCATTTACATCACTAATAATTCTTCTTCCTTGCAAAGCATGCCATAAATCAGTGTAAAACCTACGTTGATCTTGTTCTGTTCCTCCTTCAATTTTTATTCTTCCTAACAAAGAATTCCACTCATCTTTAGACCCTTGAATCACTTGATTAAAATTCCAATGAGGTAATTCTTGTTGAATATTTTTAGTTGCATTTTCTAAGGAAGTATAAGAAATACCTGCCTTCATTAAAACTGGTGATGTGGTATTTTTTATGTTGATTAAATAATTCCCTGTTTGCTCATCTTTTATTAAAGCTGTGATAGGAACATTTAGTTCTATTTTAAAATATATGTTTAATGGTTTAGGACGTCTGTGGGTGGGAGTTGCTACTAACGTTCCCGACAACTCACTTTCTCCTGTCTGCGCTAATTCTCCTGCTACATTATCATTAGGTCCTAAGATGGTATTTAAGTTGAAAAGGATACCCGCCTCTTTATTTTTTGGAAACGAATATTGGTGAAAACCAACTCGTTTTGTACTTGTTAATTCTGCCTTAATTTGATATCTATCTAAGACTACTGAATGATATCCTGGCGTTATTGTTTCTGTTTGATGATTAAATCTAGAATAAAAATCGGTGAAAATATTAGATTTATCTATTTCCGAAATCGTAACCGGCATTACCGATAATCCTGACATTTGCCAAGCGTGTATGTGACTAAAACCTTTAATGGTATCTGTATTATATCGATATCCACTTCCCCATGCTCCATTAATTTCTGTATCTGGACTTAAATTGACCATTCCAAATGGACGACTTGCAGAAGTAAAGAAAAACCATCTTGAATTTTCTGTATCCAACAAAGGATATACTTTGTCTACATAATTTTCTTTGACAACCGTTTTCTTTATTTCTTCTTTACAAGAGATTAGAAAAAGGAAAATCAATCCAATCCAAGCATTTTTTAAAATATGGATTCTATTTAATTTAAATGGCTTTACTTCCATAGGATTTTTTGTAATATGTTTTGATGTAAATACTTAATAATAACAATCAAATCATTTCTTTAAAGAATATAAGCAGGCAATTGCTCACCTGCCTATATCTAAACTAACTTTAAACTAACTCAAATAATAAAGACTATAAGTCTCTATGTTTTATTAACTCTTATAATGGATTTTGAGTAAGACCATTACTGTTATCTATCTCATATTGAGGAATAGGTCTCAATAAATTTTTAGCATTTAAAGCATTATTCAATTTCGCATGTGGATTATGCAATAATGTACGCTCTATTAGCTTTCCTGTTCTTTTTAAATCCATCCATCTATTCACTTCTCCTGTTAACTCTCTTGCTCTTTCGTCAAGAATAAAATCCAATGTTACTTCTGTTGGAAGTACTGGAGTAGTTAATCCAGCTCTAGATCTTAAAGTAGTTAAACGAGCTGCAGCAGTCGTTGGATTTGAAGCTCCTAAATATGCTTCTGCCGCAATTAAATAAGCTTCTCCACTTCTCATCATCACCATATCTCTCTCTCCTACAGATTCTGTATCTGGTTGTCTAAACGGAACATTAGGGTCATCAAATTTTTTAAACTGAGGATAATGTACATCCGTAACTCCATCGTTTGTAAAGTAAGTACCTGGGTTTACAACTCTATATCTAACAGCATTGATTGCTGATTGAGACCATGCTGTTTTAGGAAAATACATCGCAGTGTCACCCGCCATTACATTTACAGTAGCTCCACCAACAGTAGCAGTGTAATCTTCTGTAGCGTAAATAACTCTAGCAAAAGTAGCTGCTGCTCTTTCATCATCGTCTTCAAAAAGTGAATAGTAAAAAGGTGTTGGCATTGCTCCTAAACCTTTAACTGTTCTAGTCAATCCAGGATAATCAAAAAATCTAAATTTATACATCTGATGTCTTGAATTACCCCATCCTCTACTTACAGAATTGCTTCCAAATAAGTAAGAAAAGATTACCTCTGAATTACGCTGATTTTCAATACTTACTAAGCTTTCAAAAGACCCAACTAAAGCGTGATTAGAGATTACTGTTTCTGCCAAAGCAGCTGCATCTGTGAAATCAGTTGAACCCGCAAACGGCTTATAAGCTCTAGTTAACAATACTTTTGATAACAAATGTCTTACTGCATCTTTAGAAACTCTACCGTATTTATTAGGAGTTTGATCTACTCCAGCCAAAGCATCTTCTAAATCTTGTATAATTTGGGTATAAACATCTTCTTCACTAGCTCTTGTAAAATCTCTTTCAGCCGTGGTAATTTGATTTAAAACCAAAGGAACACCCCCAAAATTCTCAACCAACTGAAAATAAGACATCGCTCTAAAAAACTTAGACTCTGCTACTCCCATATTTTTGTCTGCTTCTTCTAAACCGTCAATTCCATCAGCATTGTCAATAACAATATTTGCTGCTGAAATGATTTTGTATTGATTAGACCAATACACACCGATAGCCAAATTTTGAGAGTTGAAGTTGACATAGTCATTAAGATCACTAGTTCCAACAACAGCGTTTCCTCGAGTAACGATATCTGTCCCTAAATCCTCTAAAACATAATACAAATCTGGAGCATAATGTGTAGTTGTTTCTCTTGCTCTTTCATATACGGTTGCAACTAACTGTTTATAAGTATTTGCATCGGCATCATCAATATTAAGTTTAGTATTATTTTCCTCTTCTAAATAACTCTCACAACTTGTATTTAACAAACTTGCCGCTAGAAGTAATGTTATTATTTTATAATTAATTTTTCTCATTTTTTCTATAGTTTAATTCAACAATAAATTAGAAGCTTAAATTAAGACCTGTCATGAATGTACGTGACATAAATGCTGCTCCCCATTGGTTTCTTGATGCATTTTCAGGATCCCAACCATCGTAATCAGTAAAAATGAATGGATTTTGTACTGTTCCATAAATTCTTAAACTTTTTACGTTTATTTTATCTAAGAATTTTGAAGGGAACTTGTATCCTAAGGTCACATATCCAACTTTAACAAAAGAAACATCTTTGTATTGTATTGCCCAACCGTAAGGACCAGGGTTACCAGGTTGATTATAATCGTTAGATTGATTTTCAGGTGTCCAGTAATCAACATCATAACCGTTAAACACTCTGTTTGGTTGTTCTTGCCATCCCCAAGCATAGTTACTATGGAAATTACTTCTCATGGTGTTTCCTTGACTGATGTTTACCATGAATGAAAAATCAAAATCTTTATAGTTCATTGTATTGGTAATACCACCTGTCCATTTAGGAGCAGTTTGTCCAATTATTTTTCTATCTTCTGGAGTTATTTTTCCATCCTTATTTACATCTGTTACTTTTACTTGACCTGGTTTTTGTTCGTATGATAAAGCCTCAGCTTCCTCATCTAATTGCCAAATCCCTGCAAATTCATAATCATAAATAGCTCCAACTGGCTGTCCTACTCTGGTAATATAATTTCCAAATAAAATATCTTTTCCTCCGTATAACTTATCTACATTGTTTTTATTTGACGCGAAGTTAAAGTTGGTTGTCCATTTAAACCCTCCTGAATTGATGTTTGTTGTATTTAAACCAATTTCAATTCCTTTGTTACTAGACTCTCCAATATTTTCAAAAACCCCTGGAAATCCTGTAAGATTAGATAAAGGTGTATATAAAATAAGGTCTGTATTTTTTCTGTGATATACATCTACAGATCCATTAATTCTATTGTTTAATAATCCAAAATCGAAACCAACGTTTACTTCTGCTGTTCTTTCCCATTTAAGATTTTTATTCGCCAAACCACCTACGTAAAGAGATGGATACGCAGCATCTCCCAAATTGGTTGCACTAGGATCTAATAATGATTGTGATCCTAAAGGTTGTAACCCTTCTCCTGTATTTCCTGTTTGACCATAACTTACTCTAAGTTTTGCATTGGTTAATACATTTTGAGATTTCATAAAATCTTCTTCAGATATTTTCCATGCAAAAGCTGCTGATGGGAAAAACGCCCATTTATTCCCTTCTGCTAATTTAGAAGCTCCATCATATCTACCTGTTAAAGTGATTAAGTATTTATCCATTAAGCTGTAGTTAACTCTAGCTGTGTAAGATTCTAATGTTTGCTTAGAAAAACCACTAGATACATCATTAACACTTAATCCAGCCCCTAAATTGTAGAATGAATAATCATCTGTTGTAAAGTTTCTTACTTGTGTATAGTATCCTTCTGAACGTTGTGAAAATCTTGAGAATACTCCAGTAAAATCAATAGCATGAATTCCAGTTTCGAATTTATAATTCAAAATATTATCCCATGAATATGAAAAATAATTATCATTATTTACCTGAGCTCTTCTGTTTGCTGGATTTGCACTAACAGATTTTGAATACAACCCTCTATACTCTCCATATCTTGAATATTTAATATTTGGAGAAAACTTAGAAGTAAGTGTCAACCCCTCAATAGGAGTTACTTTTAAGGCAAAATCACCAAGGTATTGTAAATATTTAGTTTCTCTTGTTACATTATCAGCCTCAAACAACGGGTTGGTAATTTGAGTTTCTTTTGCTGTAGGGAAAAACTTTAAATCTCCATTTTCATCGTATGGACGACCAATAGGCTTTAATCTGTAAGCACTCCTAAAACCTTCCCAACTTCCAGAGTTTTGGATCGCATTGGTAATATAATTACTAACACTTACATTTAACCATTTTGTTAAATCACTACTTAAAGTTCCTCTAATGTTATATCTAGTAAAATCTTCACCTCTAGCCGTACCTTCATCTTTGGTATATGCCAAACCAACAGAATAAATAGTTTTATCTGTTCCTCCACTCATATTAATTGTATGATTGGTTTGTAGTCCATTTTTAAGCATTAAATCAACCCAATCAGTACTCACTCCATCCGCTACATTTTGTAATTCCTCTGCATCAAAATAATCAGACAAAACTACATCACTTTTACGGTAAGCATAGTTTCCTGAAGCAAACTGAGTACCTACTACGGCATCTTTAACAAAATCTACATAACTAGAACCATCAAAAACAGAAGGCAAGTGATATGCTTGTTTAAAACCTACATAATTACTGTAGTCAACTTTTAAAACTCCTTTTTTACCTCCCTTAGTTTCAATCAACACAACACCATTACTACCTCTTGATCCATAAATAGCCGTTGCAGAAGCATCTTTTAAAATATCCATTCTGCTGATATCCGCTGGATTTAAGAAAGAAATATCGTCCACAAAAATTCCATCTACAATAAATAAAGGATTTTGTCCTGGATTAAAACCTCCATTTGAAGAAGAAGAATTTTCATTTACATTAATAGAACTCGCTCCACGAATACGGATATTAAAACCTCCACCCCCTGGCTTGTTATCTGTACGTTGAACCACAACCCCAGGTGCTTGACCTTGAAGAGCTGACACAGCATCTACTTTATTTGTTTGCTGTATCTGTTCTGCATCCATTGAAGCTACGGATCCTGTTACGTCTTTCCTTTTAACAGTACCGTATCCTACAATTACCACTTCATCTAATTCTGTATTAGTTTGTTCTAATTTTACACTTAATTTAGCTTGCCCAGTGTAAGCTATCTCTTTAGTTGTGTACCCTACATATGAAACTGCTATAACGTCTCCATTGCTAGCAGTAATCTCAAAGTTACCATCAAAATCTGCTATTGTTCCTTTTGAGGTTCCTTTGATAATGATATTAGCTCCAGGAACTGGAATATCATTCGCATCCGTTACAACTCCTGTCACTTTACTTTGTGCCCATAAAGTTGATGAAAAACATAGCACCACGGCTATCATTAAAAGTTTAAGTTTCTCCATTTTATTTTGTTTAGTTAATAATTGTTTTACACTTACTTTAAATTATAATCAACCAATCAATAAGTATTGTAAGCATTTCGTAAAATTAACCGAGTTTTCTTTTTTTAAAATGGACATTTTATTCAAAAACATGGAGAATCAGCAATTGCTCAATAACTATGTTTTTAAATTATCAAAATCACAAATAAATAGTTTTTTTATTAGTTTATTATCAATAAAAAAACAAAGCATCCATACTTTTGCATAAAATATCCATATAACAAACAAAGAACATTATTACTTTGGATTGCTATATTTTACTGATTTATAATCAATAGAAAAAAACAATCTAACTCTTTACCAAACCTTAATATCAAAGAGTTTAGTTATCATCTTAACACAAATCTTTTAACCAAAATTTTAAATACAATGAAAAATAATATCAATAATCCGATGGACAATATTGACGATTGGGAAGAAAACTTAATAGAACGCTATCCTGACCCTGAAACACCTACAAAAGAAAAAGAGGCTTTTAGAAATTATGTAGATTCTGAAAGAGTAGATACTGTTAAAGAATTTTATCGCATCAACCACATCAATCAGACTTATGATTTTGTATGTAAAAAAGAAGAAGAATTTTTAAAGTTTGACAAAAAAGAAATGTCATTATGGGAAGCTGTAGACTTCTTAAACACTTTGGTTGATGATAGTGATCCTGATATTGACTTAGACCAACTTCAACACTTATTGCAAACCTCTGAAGCTATTAGAGCAGATGGACATCCAGATTGGTTTGTATTAACTGGTTTTTTACACGATATAGGTAAAGTGCTTTGTTTGTTTGGAGAACCGCAATGGGCAGTGGTAGGTGATACTTTTCCTGTAGGGTGTAAATTTTCTGATAAAATTGTTTATCCTGAATTTTTTGAACAAAATCCGGACAGCAAAGATGAAAGATATAACACCAAATATGGAGTCTATACTCCTAATTGTGGTCTAGACAATGTAAAAATGAGCTGGGGTCATGATGAATATTTATATCAAATACTAAAAGACTATTTGCCTGAACCTGCTTTATATATGATTCGTTATCATTCTTTTTATTCTCAACACAGAGAAGAAGACTATCGTCATTTAATGAATGAAAAGGATATTGAAATGTTTGAATGGGTGAAAAAATTCAATCCGTACGATTTATATACCAAAGCTCCTGTAAAACCAGACGTAAAAGCTTTAAGACCTTATTATGAAGCCTTGGTTTCTAAATATCTGCCCGAAGTATTAAAATTTTAACCCTAACTAAAAACTTTTACCATGCTATTTACCTACTTAGGATTTTTTGGTTTTACCCTATTTGTCATTTTTTATACCACTTACAAACTCCGAAAAGACAAGTTTACTACCTCTAAAGGTTACTTTTTAGCTGGTAAAAGTTTAACAGGTCCCATTATAGCGGGATCTATGATTTTAACCAATATTTCTACAGAACATTTAATAGGAATGAATGGTAGTTCTTATAAAAACGGAATTATTGTTATTGCATGGGAAGTAACTTCGGCCATTGCTTTGGTAATTGCCGCCATCTTTTTTATTCCAAAATTTATTAAAATGGGGCTAACCACCATTCCAGAATTTTTAGAAAAAAGATTTGATGGTGCTATTAGATCTATCGTTGCTTTTTTACTGATGTCATCTTTTGTAATTACCCTTTTACCAATTGTATTATATTCTGGTGCTATAAATATTGAAAGTGTTTTTGATTTTTCTGTAATGTTTAACATCAGCAAAGAAGAGTCATTAATATATACTGTTTTGGTAATTGGAATTATAGGTTCTTTATACGCCATTTTTGGAGGATTAAAAGCCGTGGCATATTCAGATTCTTTAAATGGAGTTGGATTGATGTTAGGTGGTTTGTTAATTCCTGTTATTGCATTATTTCAAATTGGTCATGGAGATTTTTTTAGTGGATTAAGCACTGTATATAATTTTGCCCCTGATAAATTTGATATTATTGGAAAACCCGATTCTGTACTTCCTTTTTCAGTTTTGTTCACAGGTTTAATGATCAATCAGTTGTATTTTTGGGGAATGAATCAAGCCATTGTTCAGAGAGCTTTTGGTGCTAAAAATTTAGTTGAAGCTCAAAAAGGATTGATTTACACAGGGGTTCTAAAACTTTTTGTTCCTATTATTATTGTCCTTCCTGGTTTGATTTCTTTTTACTATTTCCAAGATAAATATTACGATACTCCTGATTTAATCTATCCTCTTTTGGTAAAAAAAGTATTGCCTACTTATTTATATGGATTTTTTGCTGCCGTTATTTTAGGAGCCGTATTGAGTACTTTTAATAGTGTACTAAACTCTGCAAGCACCATTTTTTGTTTGGACATTTACAAAAAAAATATCAACAAAAATGTATCGGATAGTAATTTGGTAAAATATGGTAAAATTTCATCTGTTGTACTAGCAATCATAGCCATTGCTGTAGCTCCAATGGTTGCCTATGCTCCCGAAGGGCTGTATCAATTATTACAACAATTAAACGGTGTCTTTTTTATTCCTATTTCTTCTATTATTATTGCTGGAATCTTTTTTAAACAAATCAATACCAAAGGAGCCAAAGCTGGTTTGTTTTTTGGATTTGTATTTTACATCCTAACCACTTTTATTCTTCAGCTAGACATTCATTTTGTGCATTTATGGGGAATTGAGTTTGTGCTAAACTTTATCATCATGTTTTTAGTTTCTAAATTATTTCCAACAGCTGAAGACCATCCTGAAATGGATAAAGGAACAGAGGAAAAATCATGGTCTAAAGTGAATATAGCAGGAGTAATATTAGTCTTTTTAACAATTCTTATCTATATTTTGTTATCCTAAAAAAACAGTATTGTATTTTAGAAATTACTTTATCTATTGATTTCAGATATATGCAAATTTAAAAACACGGTGTACTAGAAACATCGTGTTTTACTATATTTCCGTCACCATAATGATACTATAGAGAATATCTTAAATAAGTATTAACATAAAAACGGTGATTAAGAATCTATTTTATTAAAGTACTTGGAGCTATTCCGAATTGTTTTTTAAAACATCTACTAAAATATAATGGATCGTTAAAGCCAACCATGTTAGCGACTTCTGAAACGTTATACTTTTTTGTTTTTAGTAATTCTGCGGATTTTTTTAAACGAATAGTTCTTATAAATTCACTTGGAGACATATCAGTAAGCTGCGTTATTTTTCTGTATAATTTAGAAGTACTCATAGCCAAGGTCTCACATAAAAATCCCATGGTTAAATCTGAATTTCCCATATGCTCGTCTATCAACTCCTTTATTTCAGTAATTAAGTCAATATCTATTTGTGAATGAGCCAATGTAATTACATCCGTTTCTACTTCCCCAGAAAACTTTTGTTTTAAGTTAAAATGTGTTTTAATAATATTATCAATACGAGATTTTAAGACAAAGGGATCAAAAGGTTTAACCAAATAATCATCTACTCCTATTTCGTAACCTTTAATTCTATTCTCATTTTCTGCCAAAGCTGTTAAAAGAATAACGGCTGTGTTACTTATATTTTCATCAGATTTTAATGCTTCTACAAAATCAAACCCATCCATCACAGGCATCATTACATCAGCTACACAAAGGGCTGGTCTTACTTTTCTACACAACTCCAAACCTTCTTGTCCATTCTCGGCTTCATATACTTTATAAAAACCAGAAAGATATTCTACAATATATTTTCTTAGCTCCGTGTTGTCTTCAATAATGACTACTTTATGTTTTATTTCTGTATTTTGTTGAACTCTTTTTATATTTTCTAGCAAAACTTCACTGGTTGAATCAACAGTAATGAATTCAGATTCATGTTCTTGATAGGGTATAGAATCTAAAATTTCAGTTGCTTGATATGCTTCTTTATAAACAGGAAGTTCTACTGTAAAAACGCTTCCTTTGTTTGGAGTACTTTTTACGGAAATTTTTCCTTTATGTATATCTACCAAAGCCTTAACAAAAGACAAACCGATACCAGATCCGGTTGTATTTTCTTTACTATTATTGGCTTGGTAAAATCTAGAAAATATTTTTTCTTGACTTTCAATTGGAATTCCTATTCCGTCATCACATACTTCTATAATTAAGGTTTTTTCTTGCTCATTTTTAACCCCTATAAACAAATCTATATTTCCAAAGTGATTCGTAAATTTCATTGCGTTAGAAAGTAGATTGAATAATATCTTATCATATTTATCTACATCAATCCAACATTCTTTGGCTTCATCATCAATATTTAAATTAAAATTAATATTCTTAGACTGTGCAAATACAAGAAACGAATCAACCACATTTTGAGTAATCTTTAAAACATTTACTTTAGAAACCTTTAACGCTAACTTTCCTTTTTCAGCTTTTCTAAAATCTAAAATTTGATTTACCAGTCGCAACAACCTGTTGGCATTTAAATGAATTAAATCTACCCTGCTTTTTGCATAATCATTATTTTCATGATGATCTAACAATTGTTTTATAGGTCCTAAAATTAGAGTTAGAGGCGTTCTTAGTTCATGAGAAATATTGGTGAAAAATCTTAATTTTTCATTATTTAACTTTTCTTCTCTTTCTCTTTTAACTTTTTCATATAAAAGTTCTTTTTTTAACTTGATTTGCCTGTTCAAGAAAAACAGTAAAAGAACCAGTGAAAACCCTATAATAAACAAACCTTTATAGGTTAACCAAAACGAGGGTAAGACTTTTATTTGATAAGTAGAAACATCACTCCAAACACCATCACTATTACTAGATTTTATTTTAAATGTATAATTTTTAGAAAACAAATTGGTGTATTGAACGGTTCTTGAATCGCTATTAACCTCAATCCAATCATCATCAAAGCCCTCTAACATATATTGAAACTTATTTAATCTTTCATTTGTATAAGATGGGGTTGAAAATTGAATTGAAAAATTTCGATTATTATAATCTAAAACAACATTCCCTGCAATATTAATATCTTTTTTAAAAGGAGTTTGACCATTAATTTTCATTCCTGGTAACACTTCTTTATTCTGTACCTTAAATTCTGTGATAAAAGGTTTTGGGGAATACTTATTTTCCATAATCGTATTAGGTGAAAAGGAAATTACACCATATTTTCCTCCAATATATATGAGCGAATTATTATAATTATAAAAACCTCTGGAACTAAAAACATCTAACCTTGTACCACTTTTTACATGATAAATATTTACGGTTTTAAGATCTGCATTATACTTTCCTATGGTATTATTATTAATATTTAACCAAAGAGAACCATCGGTAACTAAAGTCATATCGGTAATCCATTTCCCTTTTAATTCAGGAAATTCCGTAACCAATTCAAAAGCATCCATTTCAGGAACATACTTAGCCAACCCCGCTCTTGTTGCAGCCCAAACTCTATTTTTTGAATCTATTAAGACATCACTTAAATTGTCTTGAGGCAATCCATTTATTATGTCTGGGTTGTGTTGATATAATTTTGTAGTTTTTTGTATCAAATTATACTTAATAATTCCTTCTTCGGCAGCAATCCATAAATCATCTCCTGATTTTTTTATTTTATTAATCTCATAATCAGCAAACAATCTTTCTGTAGACGTTTTTACGCTTAAATTCTTAATATCTAAATAAACAATTCCTTCACCAAAAGATCCAACCAATAAAGTCTCTTCATTATATTTTAAAAAGGAAGAAATTGCAGAATTTACAAAACCAACATCTATAGTTTTTGATGTGTTGTTAAGGTAATTATACACCATTATTTTTCCATTCCACAAACCACAGAAAAATATTTTACCATCTACAGTATAGATACTCGAAATATCTTCTTTGTTTTTATACAAAGGAACAAAGCTGTTTTTTTTAGTTATAAAAAGACCATTGTGCCATGTAGCTAAAATTAATTTCCCGTCGTATGTTTGTGCAAATCCCCTATTTCTTGGAATTTGATTTTCTGTGTATAATGAAACCTCTTTGTTTAAATGAATTTGGTTTTCATAAGGGTCGTACTTATCCAAGCCATCTTCTGTTCCAATCCACAAAACACCTGAAGGATCAAAATAAAGTGAAGAAATTAAATTATCTGCCAAAGAGGTATTTTCTGTTAATACAGAATAATGCCATTGAAAGTTCGCTGTTTTTAGATCTTCTAATTGATTACACACCAAAATTCCCGAAAGTGTTCCTATCCAATATTTACCATTTGGACTTCTTGCTATTGATAAAAAATAATTTCCTATTTGATCTCGAAGAACCTTATCTTCTATTTGAATGATTTCAAAAGTATTAGAAGCCTTATTTAATTTATAAAGCCCTTCTCTGGTTCCTACAAAAATATCAGATTTAAAATCTTCATGTATAAAATTTATATATGGATTTTTATTGTTTGAGTTTGGAATGGACAACGAATATTTTGATACTGCAACAACATTACCTTTATGATCTAAAGATAATTTTGCAACCCCCGCAGTTTCATAGCTACCTATCCAAAGATTTCCTTTTTTATCATCATATATCTCTTTAACATAATTAAAATCAGGAAGTTCTATTTTTATAAATTTATTTTCATCAGGATAAAAAACACAAAGTCCTTTTGTTTTAGTCCCTACCCAAATTCTTTTAAACTTATCTATATACAACGAACGAATTTCCCTATCAGGTAAACTATTAGGATTGTTTTTTTCTGGTAAAAATGTAGTAAATTTTTGAGTGTCAATTTCAAAAAGAGTCAATCCATCTCTTGTACCAATCCAAATATTATTTAAAGATTCATCATATCTTAAAACAGTAATATCATCATTGTATATCTTATTTTTACCTAAAGAAGTGCTTAAATATGATTTAAATTGATAACCATCAAAACGGTTTAAACCAGAAAAAGTTCCCAACCACAAAAACCCTTGATTGTCTTGTATTATATGCCTTACCGAATTATGAGAAAGCCCATCTCTACTATTATAGTGCTCAAATTTTAAACTTTGAGCGTTTAAAGTAAATAGCGATATGATAAAAAAGAGAAAAACAATTGGTTTAAGCATTTAAATAATTCATTTTAATTTGATGAGCTGCTAATATAAACGGATTTGTCATATAAAAAGATGCTTATTGATAGGTCTATTTAATGATATATAACAGATTTATTTAAGCTTTGAATGCCACTTATTCTTTCTCTTTTTAATTTTTTTCAAATGATCTAATTTATTTACTTCCTAAATTTTAATATAGATTTTTTTCTTGTTTAACCACCAACCTATTGACCAACAAAGCAGCATAAAAACAATGGCCGTTACAAACGCTCCAAAACTCCCAGGAAAGAGTCTCTGGAAAATCTTCTCACTCACCCATTCAAAAACATCTAAGCCTGAACTTGTCGGTATCATTCTTAAAGTGATGTAAAACAATTCTGAAAACAAATAAATAAACATCGGATTCTTTCCAAAAATATTAAAGAACTCTGTTCCTTTTCTTGTGTTTTTTAACTCTATAAAATAAATCAATATCGCCATTACAGATAAATCTATCCCTACCGTATGTAACACAAAGGGACTCGTCCATAACTTTTTACTCATCGGGAAAACCAAATCCCACCAAAGTGCCAACGCCGATAATAAAAATCCTGCTATCAATAATTTTGAAATCCCTTCAAAACTCTTCCCTTTTTGTTGAATAAACTTTCCTGCCAAATATCCTCCTATTACATTCACCACAGAAGGTAACGTACTTAAGATCCCTTCTGGATCAAACGGAATGCTATCTCTTTTGTAAATATGCCCTTCTCCTAAAATCGTTAAGTCTAAGCGGGTTATCGCATTGGTAGCCATCTCTAATTCTGATCCTGTGGTTCCAAACAAATACAATATCTCCCAATAACAGATTAAAATCATGGCTGAGAGTAGTAATACTGTTTTTTCTTTTAAATAATAAAAAAGTAAAGAGGTTATAAAATAACAAATGGCAATACGTTGTAAAACACCCATTACACGTGTCTCGGAAATAGGTTTTAATTCCCATCCATCAGCTCCTTGTCTAAAAAACGGGAACCAATACATTAAATATCCTAACAAAAAGATAATCACCGTACGTTTGAATACTTTTTTCCAAAATACTACTGAGGGAGCATCTTTTAATTTGGTCATCGAAAAACTCATCGCATTTCCCATCGCAAATAAAAACGATGGAAAAACCAAATCGGCCAACGTAAATCCAAACCAATGAGCATGTACCAAATATGGATATAACTTTGCTCCTGTTCCTGGGGTGTTTACCACAATCATCAAACAAATCGTCAACCCTCTAAATACATCTAAAGACAAAAACCGATTTGTTTTTTTTAATATCGCTTCTTTCATATGCTAGTAATTGTAGTCAATAGGACTCATCTTTTCTGTTACAGGAATAATGAGATCTCTATACTTGGTGTGTAATTCTTGTACTATTTCACTAGCACTTCCTGTGGCTTCAATCGGAAAGTCTTTTCTAGACGTTACCCAATTCCATTCCCATTGTTTGATTTCTTCATCAAACGCTTCTTGATCAAAGTGTTTCCAGTCTTGTTTAACTGCGGCAAAGAATTGTTCCCATCTTGGTTTGTAAAAGTCATTAAACAAGCCACTCCATTGGCGGTTGCTATACTCATGTAGTCTATTGTCTGCTCCTCCCCAAAGCGTAATCAAATCTCTTGCATTTTGTTCATACAAGGCTTTTTCGGATTCTGTCTCTCCCCATGCTCTGGCATCGGCTATCCATGGTCCTAGTAAAAAGTCTTTTCTAGTGGCTAGTAGTTTGTCCATGTCTTCTATCAAAGTAATGAACTCTGTACTATACTTGTCAAAGGCTTCTTTGTTATTTTCTTGATAAGCAACTGTAATTTGTTGTTGTAAGGGCAATGCATAATTAGCCAATACTTGACGGGTAACATCTACCAAATCATATTCAAATCCATCTGAATGTTGATGATTTGGAATGGCTGACACAAACAAGTCCCAAGCAGGTAATAAATCTGCTGGAGCATAATTCAACTTGGTTCGTGCCCATCTTCTATATCCTTCAAATGTAGGTCGGGCTACAATGATACTTTCTGCTCCATCACGAATGGTTTCTCCGTTATAAGCTGTCTGAACTAAAACATCCCATGCTTTGATCAATTGTTTATTTTCTTTACCGTATCTGTTTGTGGTATATTGTTCTAACCAATCTTTTAAATCAATAGGAGTATCTCGCCAGGTATTGTCGGTCATCAATTCATATAAAACAGGATTTTGTTCTATAGATTCCATAGTAAGTCCAATTCCTTTTAACTTTCCTGAATTTGGATCTTTTAAAGCCTTGGCTGGTTCATCGGCAACAGTTTCTATTCTTCCAAACATGCTAATATTTCCTCCAAAACTGTGTAACATGTTCCAAATCCATTGTTTTCCATAAAACGCTTCTGTCCTTTTCCAAATAGGTTCTATTTCACTCGCCAAGTCTAAAATGATCATTTTATCATCTGGTACTGGAGCTAACAATCCTTTGATTTGTGGGGCTTTCCAAAATTCTCTATGGCTATAAAACAACCATCCTTGCATCACCCAAACAGCTTCAGCATCGGCTGATTTCATTCCCTCATAAACTTTACTACTTAAATTGCTTAAATAAGTAGGATCGTCTGAAGGTGGCGTGTTTTCATTAAACGTATCGGCTGAATACAAATGATCGGTTCCATAAATACGTTCTTGGGTTTCTAAAAACTTCTTCCCAATTTCTGCAAACAATGGATCATTCGCATCTAAAATATAGGTGTCTTCAAAATCATTCCCCCAGTTGGTTCGTTTCAACTTCGCGTCTGGAAAAAACTTTTTAAAAGAGGCTGGTACATGACCAGTAAAAGCTGGTAAAACCGTTTTCATTCCCAACTCTCGTTCACGTTGTAAAATCTTCTTTTGTAATTCTCTATGGCTGTCTTTCCAATGCTGAGTCAAAGGACCTCCCCAACCGTCTAGATTCCCCATCCATAACCATGAAAAATATGCAGGTCCACTATAAAAACCACTCAAGTCTTCATCTGTAAATCCATAAGATTTATAAACTTCATCCCAGATAGATTCTTCTCCGGTAATCGCCAAAGGCATGTTGATTCCATGTAAAGCCATCCAATCAATCTCTTTTTCCCAACGTTCCCAATCCCACCAACTCATCGTGTAATTAAACGTACAGTAATTTAAATAATAACGATACTCATATGGGGTCTTTTTATGAATAAGGGTAGGTACTTTTGGTAAGTTTTCTGGTAAATTTAAATTCGTTCCATTCCACGTAATTTGGCAATGTGCATATTCTTTTAAATAATAATATAAGGCTGAGGCAATAGAAACACCATTGTTTCCGCGCAACAATATTTTATCTCCCTTAGAAACAATCTCAAACCAATCGTTCTCTAACAGACTATCAATCTCTACCTCAAAATTCTCTGAATAATTAGGTAGAACTCTAGATATCAATAATTCAGATGGACTTAATTCTTTTATTTCTTTTTCCTTATTTCCGCAGGAAAGAATCAAGAAGGAAACAAGTAGTAAATATGTAATTTTTTTAAAAATTCTATTCATTTTTCTCTTTTAAATATTCATCTAACATTCAAGGTGACATAATGAAATATTAGACTTGTGGCTTTTTAATTGTTTTTAATGTTACGAGAATGAAAAAAAGAACACAATATTCTTTACCATACACACCTCTAAAAAAAACATGTTGTTCTATTTAAGAAATACAAGCAGGCAATTACTTACCTGCCTGTATCTAACAAAACTTAAACTAAATAAAACTCAAATAAAATATCTTTATGCTAAATTGGGTTCTGTGTAATATTTCCTCCAGAATTGTCAATTTCAACTTGAGGAATTGGTCTTAATAGGTTTTTAGCATTTAATGCATTATTAAACTTAGCATGTGGATTATGCATCAGTGTTCTTTCTATCAATTTTCCTGTTCTTTTTAAGTCCATCCATCTATTTACTTCTCCAACCAGTTCTCTAGCTCTTTCATCTAAAATAAAATCAAGGGTAACTTCTGTTGGAAGTACTGGAGTAGTTAAACCAGCTCTGGCTCTTAATGTAGTTAATCTCGCTGCTGCTGTTGTTGGGTTTGATGCTCCTAAATAAGCTTCTGCTGCAATTAAATAAGCTTCTCCACTTCTCATCATCACCATATCTCTTTGTCCTGCTGACTCTTGATCTGTATATGCAAAAGGAGTTGATGGATCATCAAACTTTTTAAACATTGGATAGTGAACAGATGTAATCCCATCGTTTTCAAAATAGGTACCTGGATTGATAACCTTATAACGTGCTGCATCAATAGCGGTTTGAGACCAAGCTGTTTTAGGAAAATAAATAGCTGTATCACCTGCAACTACAGTTACATCTGTCCCTGCTATATTTTTAACATAATTTTTTTCAGCATAAATAGCTCTTCTATAGGTTGCTTCTGCTCTTTCGTCATCTTCGCCAAACAATGAATAAAAAAATGGAGTTGGAGCTGGTCCAATACCTTTATTACCTCTAGTCATTCCTGGATAATTAAAGTAATCAAACTTATATAACTGATGTCTTGAGTTCCCCCATCCTCTACTTACAGGATCACTACCAAATAAATAAGAAAAAACAACTTCTGAGTTTCGTTGATTATTGATATCAATCAAATCTGGAAAAGTAGCAACCAAATCATGGTTAGCAATCACAGTTTCTGCCAAAGCTGCCGCTTCAGTAAAGTCATTAACATCTGCAAATGATTTATAAGCTCTTGTTAATAAAACTTTAGACATAATATGTCTTACTGCGTCTTTAGAAACTCTTCCATAATCATCAGGAGTTTCATCTACTGCCAATAAAGCCTCATTAAGGTCTTTTAATATTTGAGTATAGACTTGTTCTTCTGTACTACGAGAATACTTAATCTCTGTATCGGCAGGAGTTACTTGATTTATAATTAAAGGGACTCCTCCAAAATTCTCTACTAAATTAAAGTAACTCAAAGCTCTAAAAAATTTTGCTTCTCCAATACCAGTATTTTTTGCAGACTCTTCTAAACCTTGAATATTAACGGCATTGTCTATAGCCAAATTTGCTGATGCTATTACTTTATATTGATTTCCCCAATATACTCTTACAACATTGTTTGTTGAGTTAAAGTTAACATAGTCATTAATTGGATCTGTTCCTGATAAAATAGCACCTCTTGTTACAATGTCTGTTCCTACATCTTCTAACGCATACATCATTTCTGGTTGGTAATATGTAGTGGTTTCTCTAGCTCTTTCATATACTGACCCTACCAATTGGTCAAAAATATCTGAACTTTTATTTGCAGACTCTAATGATACTGCTGTATAATTTTCTTCTTCAAGATAACTTTCACAACTTGAACTGATTGCCCCTGCTGCAAGAAGAATGGTAAATATTGTTTTATTAATATATTTCATCTTTCTAAATTTTAATTAATGATTAAAAGTTTAAGTTAAGTCCTGCCATATATGTGCGTGACATAAATGCTGCTCCCCATTGGTTTCTTCCTGCATTCTCAGGATCCCAACCATCATAATCTGTAAAAATGAAAGGGTTTTGAACCGTCGTATAGAATCTTAAACTTCCTATTTTAAATTTCTCTAATAATTTTGATGGAATAGAGTAACCTAAAGTCATGTATCCAACTTTTACAAAAGAAATATCTTTATACTTAATAGCTCCTTGATAAGTTCCTCCATTTCCTGGCTGATACCAATTGTTTGTTGGATTTGTTGGGGTCCAGTAATCTGTATCATACCCATTAAATGCTTGTGAAGGTTCATTATCATAGGCATACATACTGTTATGAAAATTACTCATCATCTTGTTTCCTTGACTAATATTAACAAAGAATGAAAAATCGAAATCTTTATAATCAAAAGTGTTGGTAATTCCTCCTGTCCATTTAGGAGTTACTTGACCGATTACTTTTCTATCTTCTGGCGTAATTTGACCATCGTTATTAATATCTTTTACTCTTACTTGACCTGGACGTTGACCATATGAAGCAGCTTCGGCAGCCTCATCAAGTTGCCAAATACCAACAAATTCATAATCATATATAGAACCTATAGATTCTCCTACTTTATGAATAAGGTTTGTTCCACTTACATTAAAATTAATTTCCTCAACATTATTATATAACTTATCTAAATTGTTTTTATTTGAGGCAAAATTTAAGTTGGTGGTCCATTTAAAATCACCTGTATTGATGTTGGTTGAGTTCAAACCAATTTCAATTCCTTTATTTGAGGACTCTCCAATATTTTTATAAGTATTGTCATACCCTGTCACTAATTGTAATGGTAGTTGAAAAATAATATCTGTGTTTTTTCTGTTATAAACATCAATTGATCCATTAATTCTATTGTTTAAGAATCCAAAATCAAAACCTAAATTTAATTCTGTTGTTCTTTCCCAAGTTAAATTTTCATTTGCCAAACCAGTAATATAGGCTGTTGACAAAGCTGAATCATTTATATAAGTAGCACTAGAACCTAACAAAGATTGAGAACCTAATGGTGATAATCCACCTCCTTGACCGTTATTTCCTGTTTGTCCGTAACTTAATCTAACTTTAGAAGTAGTTAAAACATTTTGTGATTGCATAAAATCCTCTTCATCCATTTTCCAAGCCAAGGCTATAGAAGGGAAAAACGCCCATTTGTTTTTATCTGATAAAACTGAAGCTCCATCATATCTACCTGTAACAGTTAATAAATATTTATCCATCAAACCATAATTAACCCTTGCAGTATAAGACTCTAACGTTTGTTTTGAGAATGAACTTGATACATTATTAATATTTAAACCAGCTCCTTGGTTGTAAAATAAATAATCATCTGTTGTAAAGTTTCTTACCTGAGCTGAATACATTTCTTTTTGCTCCATAAATCTTGAGAAAACCCCAGTAATATCTAAAGTATGAATCCCTTTTTCTAATTTATAATTAAAAATATTATCCCAAGAATATGAATAATAGTTAGAGTTGTCTACCTGAGCTCTTCTGTTAGCTGGATTAGCATTTACGGATTTAGAATACAATCCACGGTACTCTCCATACCTAGAGTATTTAATGTTTGGAGAAAATTTAGACGTAACAGTAAGCCCTTCAATAGGTGTAAGTTTTACAGCAAAATTTCCTATGTATTGCAAATACTTGGTTTCTTTGGTAATATTGTCTGATTCAAATAGGGGATTAGAAATCTGAGTTTCTTTAGCTATGGGAAAGAATTTTAATGATCCATCATCGTTGTATGCAGAACCTATAGGTTTTAATCGATAAGCGCTTCTTAAAGCCTCAAAACTACCCGCGTTTTGAGTAGCAACGGTTATATAACTATTGGTACTAACATTTAACCATTTAGTAAGATCACTACTAATAGTCCCTCTAATATTATATCTTTCAAAATCTTCTCCTTTAACATTACCTTCATCAGACGTATAAGCCAAACCTAATGCATAATTAGTTTGATCTGTTCCTCCTGTTAAATTAAGAGTATGATTGGTTTGAAAACCATTGTGAAGAATAAGATCTATCCAATCTGTATCAACTCCATCAGCTATATTTTGTAGCTCTTCAGAATCAAAGTAATCTGATAACACCACATCTTCACTTCTGTAATTAAGATCTCCATTTGTTTTAGAAAACTCATTTCCTACAGCTGCTTCTTTTACAAATTGTACGTATTGATTTGCATTAAACATTGGTGGCAAATGATAAGCTTGTTTAAACCCTACATAATTACTGTAGTTAATTTTAAGTTTCCCTGATTTCCCTTTTTTAGTTTCAATCAGAACAACACCACTACTACCTCTTGACCCATAAATTGCCGTAGCAGAGGCATCTTTAAGAACATCCATTCTTTCTATATCTGCTGGATTTAAAAAAGAAATGTCATCAACAAAAATTCCATCAACAATAAACAATGGGTTTTGACCAGGATTAAAACCATTGGAATCATTGGAGTTAATAGTACTAGCTCCACGAATACGAATATTAAATCCTCCTGAACCAGGCTTGTTGTCTGTACGTTGAATTACCACCCCTGGTGCTTGTCCTTGTAATGCTGAAACAGCATCTACTTTGTTTGTTTTTTCTAAAGCTTCAGAGTTCATTGAAGCAACAGCCCCAGTAACGTCTTTTCTTTTTACTTTACCGTACCCAACAACAACAACTTCATCTAACTGGGTATTTGTTTCTTCTAAAGTTGCATTTAATTTAGACTCTCCATTATAGGTAATCTCCTTTGTTTTGTAACCTATATAAGATATTTCTAAAATTTCTCCTTTGTTAACCATCAACTCATAATTACCATCAAAATCTGTAATGGTTCCTTTGGAGGTACCTTTGATAATAACATTGGCTCCAGGTATAGGCATGCTATATGCGTCTGTTATAACTCCCGTCACTTTTTCCTGTGACCATGAAGTTGTGGTTAAACATAGCACTAAGGCTAATAATAAAAGTTTAAGTTTCTCCATTTTTAATTTGTTTAGTTAATAATTAATTATGTTTTACTTCATAACAATTCGTTAAGGTTTTAATAACCAAAATTGTTATTCGCTTGTTGTAAAACTAATTCTGAAAACTTCCTTTTAAATGGACTGAGACTTCAAAAGCATGGAACCATAATCGTAAACAACTGTTTTTAAACAGTTTCTACAATATTTAGTTCACATCAAGTCTTTGTTTTTTTATTATATAAAAGATGATAGATTTCTCTATCTATTTGAATTTAAACTCCATGACTGAAGCCTTAATTTTTAGTAATTTTGAATCCACAAAAAAAGATGTAGCTTCTCAATATTTTAAACAAACATCTTTTAAATTGAATGGCTTCCAATTTTAAAATCAACTAACAATATAAAAGTTTTTTCTACCTCCTAGAAAAAAATTAACGGTTTAAAAGTTTAAAATTCAAGAGTATTAAAATAATTCCAACATCTAATAAAATTTTTATCCTGTAAGATATTTTTAAAAAGACAACAAAAAACCACAACATTAATGTTGTGGTTTTTTGTAAAATTTAACTTTAAATTCTCTTTAATATAATTTGTCCCAAACGTTAAAACCTCCTGATAAGTTTTTTACATTATTAAACCCTTTATCTTTTAACAATAAATAAGACAAATAACCTCTTATTCCCTTGGCACAATAAACAATGGTTGGTTTATTCTTATCTAAATTTAATAATTCTTGAGTCCTAATAGAGTCTAATTCAACATGAATTGCTTTTGGAATCATATAAGTTTTCTCTATTTCTTCTTTGTTTCTTACATCTACCACTTGATAATTATCTTCCAAATCATTTATTAGTAAATCATATAAATGATTAACACTAATTTCATCATAACCTCCTTTATAAGCATTTGAACTTACAAAACCAGTAACTACTATAGGATCTTTAGCCGGTGAGAAAGGTGGTGCATAAGCCAGATCTAAATTTGACAAATCTTGAATGCTTAATCCTGCATAAATAGCAGTACTCATTACATCAATTCGTTTATCAACACCATGTTCGCCAAAAGCTTCGCAGCCTAATATTTTACCTGTATGCGGAGCATAATACGTTTCTATAATAATATCTTTTTGATTTGGATAATAACTAGGAGTCGCTCCAGCAATAACAAGATTGGTTTTAAAATCTATGTCATTTTTTATCATAAACTCTGGATTTAATCCAGTTCTTCCTAAAGTATTTTCAAAAACTTGAATGATAGCTGTTTTATAACCTCCTTTAAACAGTTCTTTACCTCCTGCTGCATTAGCTCCTGCAGTTCTCCCTCCTTTGTTAGAATGGGTACCTAGAGGCAAATAATCATGCTCATTGGTTAAAGTGTTTTTAATACTAGCACAATCTCCCGCTGCATATATATCTGGCAAAGAAGTTTCCATTTTTTCGTTCACTTTTAACGCTCCATTTCTTACGTGCGTAGCTCCCTTGCTAGTTAACATTTCTGTGTTGGGTTTAATTCCTACACTCATAATTACAAAATCTGTTTTGATTTCTTTTAAAGGAGTAGGAATAGAAACTATTTTATTTTGTTCTACATTAAATTCTTTGACAAAAGTATTTGTAATGACTTCTACGCCATGAGCCTCTAAAGTATTTTGAGCAAACTTTCTAAATTTATTTTCCCACATGGGTAAAACTCCATCACCTCCTTCAATTAAGGTAACTTTTTTGCCTAATTCTACTAAGTTTTCAACAACCTCGACACCTATCAAACCTGCTCCCATTATAGTCACATGATTTGCTTTATCAAGTACTCCTTTTTGAGTGATTTTATCAAAATCTTCTAATGTTCTACAAGCAGACCAGTTGAAGGCTTTTTCAATATTTTTAATAGGAGGAATAACTGTTTTAGCTCCTACTGTATAAATTAGTTTATCATAAAAATATTCACCTTTGGTAGTGATGACTTTGTGTTCTAAAGGAAGAATATCTATAACTTTTTCTTCTAAATGTACATCAATATTAAACCTTTCTCTTAATAAATTTGCTTCTACAACAAGCAGTTTTTCTCTTGTTTTTATAACTCCTGACAAAGCATAAGGAATTCCACAAGTGGCGTAACTGATGTTTTTACATTTCTCGAATAATTTAATATCTGCATGCTCATTTTGTCTTCTCGCTTTGGCTGCTGCAGAAGGACCTGCTGACAAACCTCCTATTACTATAATTCTAAATCTCATATTACCTAATTTGATAAAATAAAGATATCTAGAGCCAACAAACCTATTGGTAACAAAGGTCACTTATAAAAAAATATGTTTATTTTTTGGTGTTACAAAAACACATTTCCATCATTTTAAAAAGTTCAGGATGCTTGCGTTTTAATAAATCTGGACGTTCAAAAAAATATTCAGCAGCCACAGCAAAAAACTCTTGTTGATTGGTTCCTCCATAACCTCTAATATCTGAAGTATCATTATTAATGCTTTCCATTTCTTGGTGAATTAATTTTAACCAAGGAATCACATAAGCATTAGTCAACAAAGCACTAGGAACTCCATCTACAATTCCATCCGATTTATCAATTAAATGAACAAATTCATGTATGGCCGTATTACTTTTGTCTGTATTATTTTTAAATCCATGATGCAAAGCTTTTCGAGATAAAATCATTTGATTTTCATACCTACCAGATCCTATCATCCCTGCTACTACACGATTGTCGCCTCGATACATTAAGTCTGAATTAAAGTTGTCTGGATATATGATTACCGAAGACAAATTACGGTATTGCCATGTATCAAAATAAAAAACAGGAATAATTGCACTTGCTGCTACCAATACAATATCTAGAGTTTCTAACTCAAAACCAACTGCATCTATATAAACCTCTTTTAAAAATGTTTTAACCTTTACTCTAAAAAGTTCTTTCTCTTTTTTTTCAAGTTTTTGATAAAACAAAACATTAGACTCTAATATTTCCTCTAAATCAACCGGAATTATTGCTTTCTTATTCGGTTTGTCTTTTTGGTAACTATAAATACCCATCACCAAAATTATAGTAACTATTATTGCAATCATCATTTTTTAAAAATAACTATTTATCACAAAAAAAGCCCTGCAAAATGCAGGGCTTTTAAAATATTATAAGGCTGGTAATTATGCAACAGTTTTAACCGTTTTGATAATACGAGCAGCAATTTTATATGGGTCTCCGTTTGAAGCAGGACGACGGTCTTCTAACCATCCTTTGTATCCTTTTTCTACAGCGATAATTGGAATACGGATAGATGCACCTCTATCTGAAACTCCCCAAGAGAATTGGTTGATAGACGCAGTTTCGTGCTTACCAGTTAAACGTTGTTCGTTAAACTCTCCATATACTTCAATGTGTTCTTTTACGAAAGGACGGAAAGCTTCACAAATTTCAGCATACTTTTCTTTAGAACCACAAGTTCTTAATACAGAGTTAGAGAAGTTAGCGTGCATTCCAGACCCGTTCCAGTCAGTATCTCCTAATGGCTTAGGGTGGTACTCAATGTACATTCCACGACCTTCAGTTAAACGGTCTAATAAATATCTTGCAATCCAAATTTCATCACCGGCTTTCTTAGCTCCTTTTGCAAATAATTGGAATTCCCATTGTCCAGAAGCAACCTCTTGGTTAATTCCTTCAAAGTTCAATCCAGCTTCAATACATAAATCAGCATGCTCTTCAACTAAATCACGACCATGAGTATTTCTACCTCCAACTGAACAGTAATACATACCCTGTGGCTTAGGGTATCCTCCTCTTGGGAATCCTAATGGTAAGTCAGTTTCAGTATCCATGATAAAGTATTCTTGCTCAAATCCAAACCAGAAATCATCATTATCATCATCAATCGTAGCTCGTCCGTTAGACTCGTGTGGAGTTCCATCAGCATTGTAAACTTCAGTCATTACTAACCATCCGTTGATTCTTGCAGGATCTGGATAAATAGCAACAGGTACTAATACACAGTCAGAAGAACCTCCTTCAGCTTGTTTAGTAGATGAACCATCAAAAGACCAATTTCCGATTTCTTCTAAAGTTCCTTGGAAGTTTTCATGCTCCTCAACTTTAGTTTTACTTCTTAAGTTTTGAGTTGGAAAGTAACCATCTAACCAGATATACTCTAATTTAATTTTAGCCATAATAAAATATTATATTTAATAAAAGTTTCTTTTTTTATCTTAACGAAAGCAAATATAAAATAATTATTCGAACGCACAATTGAAATACTACGTATTTTTACGTAGAATATTTATTTTTCCCTAATTCGTAAAAAATCATGTGTAAAATTAACAATATCAAAATATCACTATTGTGTTAAACCACAAATAAAGCTGATTTTTAGCAGTTTTAAACCTTATTGCTTTTTTTGACAGTAGATAAAAATCAAATAACTAAATTTGCACCACCATTAAAAACAACAAACTATCATATGAGTTCTGAAGTAAGTAAAAGATATAGCCAACGTGGAGTATCAGCTTCTAAAGAAGATGTACACAACGCAATTAAAAATGTAGATAAAGGATTATTCCCTAAGGCATTCTGTAAAATTGTTCCTGATTACTTAACAAACGATGAAGATTATTGTTTGATTATGCATGCTGATGGGGCGGGAACTAAATCTTCTTTGGCTTATATGTACTGGAAAGAAACAGGAGACACTTCTGTTTGGAAAGGAATTGCACAAGATGCTTTAATCATGAATATTGATGATTTGTTATGTGTAGGTGCCACAGATAATATTATGTTATCATCAACCATTGGAAGAAATAAAAATTTAATTCCTGGAGCAGTGATTTCTGAAATTATTAACGGTACCGAAGAATTGTTAGCCGAATTGGCAACTTTCGGAGTTAAAATTCATTCTACAGGTGGAGAAACTGCTGATGTGGGTGATTTGGTAAGAACCATTATTGTAGATTCTACTGTAACCGCTCGTATGAAACGTAGTGACGTTGTAAACAATGCCAACATAAAACCAGGGGATGTAATTGTAGGATTAGAATCTTTTGGTCAAGCTTCTTATGAAAAAGGATACAATGGTGGAATGGGATCTAACGGATTGACTTCTGCAAGACATGATGTTTTTCACAAATATTTAGCTGAAAAATATCCTGAAAGTTATGATGCTGCAGTACCTGAAGAATTAGTGTATTCTGGAAACACAAAATTGACAGATGCTGTAGAAAATTCTCCTATTGATGCTGGTAAATTGGTATTATCTCCAACAAGAACTTATGCTCCTATTATCAAAGCAATATTGGAAAAATATACACCTGAACAAATTCATGGAATGGTGCACTGTTCTGGAGGAGCACAAACTAAAATTTTACACTTTGTAGAAAACTTACACATTGTAAAAGACAACATGTTTGAGGTACCACCTTTATTTAAATTGATACAAGAAAATTCTGGTACAGATTGGAAAGAAATGTACCAAGTATTTAATATGGGACACAGAATGGAAGTTTATGTACCTGCTGAAATTGCTAGTGATATTATTGCTATTTCTAAAAGCTTTAATGTAAATGCAAAAATTATTGGTCGTGTAGAAAATCCTAAAACAGAAGGAACCAAATCTTTAGAAATTTCTAGTGAATTTGGAATCTTTAACTACTAATAAAACACCTTATAAATTTAAAAAGCTATCTATGTATTTAGATAGCTTTTTTTATATAAATCTAATTACACAATGAAAACAGAAGTAGAAAACTACATCAATAATACCCTTAGTAAAATTGCCATATTAGACGAACCGAATGTTGCTTTTGAGCAAGTTGAAATATTAGAGTATAGAACGCACTATGAAAACGATGCCATTTTTACACATCAAAATGGAGACAATTACGCTTTAGCCATCTTAAATGCCATTACCAAAGAAAGTTATTTTCAAGTATCTAGAGCCCTAAAAAAAACTAAAAATCTAAGCATTAGAAATATAGAAGACTTATTAGATGATCATTATTTAAAATGTTACATCGCTGGTGATTCTGAGGAATATGCTAAATGGAATAGCGGAGATTTAGGAACTGCTTTCTTACAAGTTGATGAAGAAAACAAAACCATTACACCACATTTTATCAATACAACCGCTCAAGATAGAACTCAAAATTAACGCTTTACAAAAGCTAAAACTTCCTTATCAAAAGCAGTTTTATTATTTAGAAAAACGGTTTCAATAGGAATGTATAAGAGTTTTTTGATATCCTTCTCTAAACGAACATAATCTTTTTCCGTGGTTAAAATTATTGATTCTTTTCCTTTTTGTTGAATTTTATTGATTTCATCAACAGTAAAATTATGATGATCTGGAAACTTTAAATGTTCAAACTGAATTTCCTGATTTTTTAAATAAGAAAGTAATGGTGATGGTTTTGCAATTCCTGTAACCAATACTATTTTCTGATTCTGTAATTCCTTTAGCTTAATTTCTTTATATCCTTTTAAAATTGGGGAATAGGCAATGCTACTAAAAAACACTTTTTGTGAAGGTGATGGATGTATTTTAGCTGTAATTTTTTCTTGATCTTCTTTAGATAAATCTGAAGGACACTTGGTTACCACAATCACATCAGCTCTGTTCTTACCCCACCACAACTCACGTAAATTACCCGTAGGCATCATAAAATCTTTATAATACAAATCAGAATAAGAAGTTAATAATATCTGGTATCCTGCTTTTATTCTTCTGTGCTGATAAGCATCATCTAACAAAATTAAATTTGTCTTAGGTTTTAATATCATTAATTGTTTTACACCAGCGACCCTATCACCATTGACGGCAACATCAATCTTAGAAAATTTTTGATGATATTGAAAAGGTTCATCTCCTAATGCTTCAACCGTCGTATTTTCATTAGCCAATACAAATCCTTCTGATTTCCTTTTATAGCCTCTACTCAACACCGCTACTTGTGAATCATCTTGTAACAAACGAACCAAATATTCTATTTGTGGCGTTTTTCCTGTTCCCCCAACACTTAAATTCCCAACCGTAATAATAGGAATATCAAAAGAAGTAGAGGTTAAAATTCTGCAATCATATAATAAGTTTCTTATAGACACAATAATTCCATACAAAATTGAAAATGGTAAAAGTAAAATTCTTAATATCGTAATGAAATTCATTTGTTTGCTATAAGTTAACTAGTGGTTTCAAAACTAAAACAATTCCATTCTAGAAACAACAAATAGAACAAAATCTGTATTTTTGAATATGAAGATTAAAGAAATTACGAATTATATAGAAAACTTAGCTCCTTTAAGCTATGCTGAAGATTTTGACAATGTAGGTTTGTTAGTAGGTAATTACAATACCGAAGTTAAAGGGGTCTTGGTTACTTTAGATACTCTAGAACAAACCATTGACGAAGCCATTGAAAAAAAATGCAATTTGATTGTTAGCTTTCATCCTATTATTTTTAGTGGACTTAAAAAATTTAACGGAAATAATTATGTAGAGAGAGTAGTGATGAAAGCCATTAAGCATGACATTGCTATTTATGCTACGCACACAGCCTTAGATAACTGTTTTAATGGTGTTAGTGCTAAAATGTGCGATGTACTACAACTCCAAAATAAGTCAGTATTAATCCCTCAAAAAGGAACCATAAAAAAATTAGTGACTTTTGTACCCATAAACAATGCCGATAGTGTTAGAGAAGCGCTTTTTGAAGTAGGTGCTGGAGCCATTGGAAATTATAAGGAATGTAGTTTTAACATCAATGGAATAGGAACTTTTAATGGAAATGAAAATTCTAATCCTGTAATAGGAACCAAAGGAATTACCTCTAAAGAAAAAGAAACACAAATTGGAATGACATTTCCTAAGCATTTAGAAAGTAAAGTCATTAAAACCTTACTTAAAACACATCCTTACGAAGAGGTCGCTTATGAAATTACTACTTTAGAAAACAACAATCAACATATAGGTATTGGAATGATTGGTGAATTAAAAGATGCCATGGAAGTTAGCGATTTTTTACGTTATGTAAAACTTAAAATGAATACAGAGTGTATTAGACATTCTGCTCCTTTAAATAAGGAAATAAAAAAAGTAGCAGTGCTAGGTGGTTCTGGAAGTTTCGGAATTAATGCTGCAATTAGTAAAGGAGCAGATGCTTATATTACTGCAGATTTTAAGTATCATGAGTTCTATAAAGCAGAAGGAAAAATATTAATTACCGATATTGGGCACTACGAAAGTGAGCAGTTTACAAAAAATCTATTAGTTGATTATCTTAAAGAAAAATTTCGTAATTTTGCAATCATTTTATCGGATAAAAGTACAAACCCAATATATTACTCATAGTTATTATGGCAACTAAACAAGAAGTATCTGTAGAAGACAAGTTAAGAGCTTTATACAATTTACAATTAATCGACTCTAGAATTGATGAAATCAAAAGTGTTCAAGGAGAGTTACCACTAGAGATTGAAGATTTAGACAGTGAAATTACTGGGTTATCAACTCGTATAGAAAAATTAAACCAAGACGTTGCAGCTTTTGAAACTGAAATTGCTAACAGAAAATTAAGTATTGTTGAATCCAAAGAATTGGTAAAAAAATACACTGAGCAACAAAAATCAGTTCGTAACAACAGAGAATTTGATTCTTTAACCAAAGAAGCTGAATTTCAAGAATTAGAAATTGAATTGGCTGAAAAAAGAATTAAGGAAGCATATGCTAAAATTGAGCATAAAAAAGAAATTATCGCTAAGACTACTGAAAAGTTAAACTCTCAACAAGCGCATTTAGATCATAAAAAATCTGAGTTAGATGCAATTTTAAAAGAAACTGAGAATGAGCAAAATAAGTTGAGCAAACTTTCAGAGCAAATGGCAGACAAAATAGACGATCATTTACTAGTTGCTTATAAAAGAATTAGAAAGAGTGTTGTAAACGGTTTAGCAGTTGTAGCTATTGAAAGAGGTGCTGCTGGTGGATCTTATTTTACTATTCCTCCTCAGGTTCAAATAGAAATTGCAAGTCGCAAAAAAATCACCATTGATGAATACTCAGGTCGTATTTTAGTTGATGCTGCATTGGCGGAAGAAGAAAGAGAAAAATTATCATCTATTATCAAATAGAAAAATAATTTTATCATGATATAAAAGAGCATCTGTACAGATGCTCTTTTTTTTATGTCGAATCATCTACAGTAAAAAACCATTCAACTAAAAAAAAAGAATCAAACAGCATTCATTAAGTACTTTTGATATTGAAATTTAAAAACACCAATGTCATGAATAAAACGACTCTAAGCAACATAAACGGATCTCCAGAATTTATAAGCTTTTGGATTGCACAATTAATGTTTTTGATATATATACTGTCATTTACATACTAATCATTGAATTAGCATTTCAGCACTAGCCCAGGGCTTTATTTTTTTTGTAAAAAATAAAATTAAAAACAAGTCCATTAAAAAATTAAATGTATGATGCTAAATCAAATTATTTTTAACTACAAAGATTGTTATGAGAGCATCTAGAAAAAAATAATATTTACAACCCCGTAAAAATAGGCATAAAAAAACCCACTTATATGGTTTAAGCGGGTTTCATTTTCTTTAAAAAGAGTATATTATAAAGCTTTAACGTCTACTGCGTTTAATCCTTTTCTACCTTCTTTTAAGTCGAACTCTACTGCATCTCCTTCACGAACTTCATCAATCAATCCTGAGATATGCACGAAATAATCTTGTTTTGTTTCATCGTCAATAATAAATCCAAATCCTTTTGATTCATTAAAGAACTTTACTGTACCTTTTTTCACTTTGTAATAATATTTAAATAAAGGACAAACATAGTATTATTTAAATAAAATACACCACAAATCTTAATATTTATTTATAATTAACAAACTGAAATTCAATAAAAAAGCCCATCCTGATTAGGATGGGCTTATATTTATATCAATTAGAAATTATTTTAATTTCTTTTTTACTTCTACAATTTGGTAAGATTCAATCACGTCTCCAACGGCAATATCATTGTAGTTTTTAATCTGAACACCACAATCATAACCTTTGGTTACTTCCTTAACATCATCTTTAAAACGTTTTAAAGCTGCCAATTCACCATCGTGAACAACTATACTATCTCTAATAATTCTAACTTTAGAGTTTCTAGTAATTTTACCTTGAACAACCATACATCCTGCAATATTACCTACTTTAGAAATTTTGTAAACTTCTCTAATTTCTACATTACCTAATAATTCTTCTTTAGTGTCTGGAGATAACATACCTTCCATTGCATCCTTAAGATCATTAATAGCATCATAAATAATAGAATAAGTTCTAATGTCAACTTCTTCTGTATCTGCAACCTGTCTAGCATTACCCGCTGGTCTTACGTTAAATCCAACAATAATAGCATCCGAAGCTGAAGCTAATAATACATCAGACTCAGTAATTGCCCCTACTCCTTTATGTAAAATATTTACTTGAATTTCTTCAGTAGATAGTTTTTGGAAAGAATCTGTTAACGCTTCTACAGAACCATCTACATCTCCTTTTAAAATAATATTTAACTCTTTAAAGTCTCCTAAAGCAATACGACGACCAATTTCATCTAACGTAAGTGTTTTCTGAGTTCTTACAGATTGTTCACGTTGTAATTGAGAACGTTTTGATGCAATTTGCTTTGCTTCTCTTTCATCTTCAAATACATTAAATTTATCTCCAGCTTGTGGAGCTCCATCTAATCCTAAGATAGATACTGGAGTTGATGGAGGAGCTTCGTCTATCGTATTTCCTCTCTCATCAAACATGGCTCTTACTTTACCAGAGTGTTTTCCTGCTAAAATATAGTCACCAATTTTTAAAGTACCTCCTTGAACCATTATGGTAGAAACATACCCTCTACCTTTATCTAACTGAGCTTCTACAACAGTACCTACAGCTGGTTTGTTAGGATTTGCTTTTAATTCTAAAATATCAGCTTCTAATACAACTTTTTCTAAAAGTTCTTCAACTCCTAAACCTGTTTTAGCAGAAATTTCTTGACATTGATACTTTCCTCCCCAATCTTCAACTAACATATCCATGCTAGCTAATTGCTGCTTCACATTATCTGGGTTAGCGGTTGGTTTATCAATTTTGTTTAATGCAAATACAATTGGTACTCCTGCTGCCTGTGCATGACTAATAGCTTCTTTTGTTTGAGGCATTACATCATCATCCGCTGCAATTACAATAACAACAATATCGGTTACTTGAGCACCACGAGCACGCATTGCTGTAAAGGCCTCGTGACCTGGTGTATCTAAAAATGCAATTTTTTGACCTGTAGCAATCTTCACAGAATACGCACCAATATGTTGGGTAATTCCTCCAGATTCTCCAGCAATTACATTTGCTTTACGAATATAATCTAACAAAGAAGTTTTACCGTGATCTACGTGTCCCATAATTGTAATAATAGGAGCTCTATCTTCTAAATCTTCTTCACTATCTGCATCTTCTGCAACTGCTTCTTCAACTTCAGCACCTACAAACTCAACATCATAGTTAAATTCTTCAGCAACAATTTTAATGGTTTCAGCATCTAAACGTTGGTTCATGGTTACCATCATTCCTAACATCATACATGCAGAAATAATTTCTGTAACCTGAACGTCCATCATGGTTGCAACCTCACTTACCGTAACAAATTCTGTTACTTTAAGTACCTTGCTATCCGCTGCTTCTTGTGCTTGTGCATCATCGGCTTGTTGACGGTGTAAGTCACGCTTTTCTCTACGATACTTAGCTCCTTTATTCTTTTTAGACTTTCCTTGTAATCTTTCTAAAGTCTCACGTACTTGTCTTTGTACTTCTTCATCCGTAGGCTCTTCTTTAGAAACAGGTGCAGCAAATCTTCCTCTTTGCCCTGGTCCTCCAGCCGGTCTTCTATTTGGTCCTGTACCTTGAGTATTTCTTTGTCCTGGTCCTCCCCCTGGTCTATTTCCTTGTCCTGGCCCTCCTTGAGTACGATTTCCCGTATTAGGAGCTCCTGGTTTTACAATTCTTTTACGTTTTTTCTTAGCATCGTTGGCAGCATTAGCAGCTACTTTAGGATCTGGCTTTTTCTTTTTAGGTCTTTCAAATTGCTTTAAGTCAATAGTAGTCCCAGTAAGTCTTGGCCCTGTAAGTTTTTGGTATTGTGTTTTAATAGCCTCTGGCTCTCCTCCTTCTTCAGGATCATTAGTTGTTGCAGTAGGAGTTGCTGTTTTTGGCTCTGGTGCTTTTTCTTTAGCAACAGGTTTGTTAACAGCTGGTGAAGGTGTTTCCTTAGAAACAGTAGGTTTTGGAGCTTCCGTTTTTGGTTTTGGAGCTTCTTTTTTGACTTCTTTTTCTACTTTAACCTCTACTCTCGGAGTTTCTTTAATGACTTCTGGAGCAGATTTAACTATTTTAAGACCTCCTAATTTAGGAGCGCTAGCTTTAATTACTTCCGGCTCTTTAGGTTTTTCTTCTGTTTTAGCAGGTTCTTCTTTTGGAGCTTGTGGCTCTTCTTTTTGAACAGGAGCTGGTTTAGATTCTAAATCTATTTTACCAACAGTTTTCAACTCTAATTTCTCAGCCTTAGCCTTTAAAACTTTGTTTCTTTCCTCTTCTTCTCTACGCTTTTTCTCTTCTTGAGCAATGCGTAACTCTTCTTTTTCTTTTCTTTTCTCTTCTCCTACTTCTTTAGAATCAGCTTTCTTTTGGGCATCCGTTTGAAAACCGTCTAATAAGATTTGATACTCTTGATTAGAAATTTTTGTGGTAGGACGAGCCTCTATTTCTATCCCTTTGGATGAAAGATGCTCTACCGCCCTATCTAACGAAATGTTTAATTCTCGTAAAACTTTGTTAAGCCTTAATGTTTTGCTTACAGACATATATAATTTTTACTATTTTTTTGTTTAAGAAGATGTTTTGAATAAAGGCTACTGACTACCCTATCTATCAAATTCTTCTTTTAATATACGTTGAACCTCAATAATGGTTTCTTCTTCCAAATCGGTTCTGCTCACTAATTCAGCTACATCTTTGTCTATCACACTTTTTGCAGTGTCTAAACCAATGCTTTTGAATTCGTCAATAATCCATGCTTCTATTTCATCAGAAAATTCTGTCAATTCTACATCTTCATCATCTTCTGCTCCTTCTCTTAACACGTCAATTTCGTAACCTGTTAATTGAGTGGCTAATCTAATATTTACACCATTTCTACCAATTGCTTTTGATACTTCTTCTGGTTTTAAATAAACCTCTGCTTTGGCTTTCTTGTCTCCTTCGGCTTCAAAGATATCTATTTTTACAACTTTAGCAGGACTTAATGCTCTAGAAATGTATAATTGAATATTTTTTGTGTAATTAATTACATCTATATTTTCATTTCCTAACTCACGAACAATCCCGTGAATTCTAGATCCTTTGATACCAACACATGCTCCAACTGGATCAATTCTATCATCATAAGAATCAACAGCTATCTTAGCTTTTTCACCAGGAATACGTGCTACCCCTTCAATAGTGATTAAACCATCAAAAACTTCAGGAATTTCTTGTTCAAATAATTTTGTTAAAAATTCTGGAGCGGTTCTAGACAATATAATCACTGGTTTATTACCTCTTAACTCTACTGTTTTAATAATTCCTCTAACAGAATCACCTTTTCTAAAGAAATCTGAACGAATTTGCTCACTCTTAGGCAATACCAACTCGTTACCTTCATCATCTAATAAGATAACTGCATTATGCTTAATGTGATGAACTTCCGCAGTATATAAATCCCCCTCTAACTCTTTAAACTTTTTATACAAGTTTGTACTGTCGTGCTCGTATAACTTAGAAATTAAATTTTGACGTAATGCTAAAATAGCTCTACGTCCTAATTGATGTAACTTAATTTCTTCTGACACTTCTTCTCCAATTTCAAAGTCAGGTTCAATTTTTCTTGCTTCAGACAATTCAATTTCTTCATTATCATCTTCAGACATTTCATCTGCTACCACAATACGGTTTCTCCAAATCTCTAAATCCCCTTTGTCTGGGTTAACGATAATATCAAAATTTTCATCTGAACCATACTTTCTTTTCAATGCAGCTCTAAAAACTTCTTCTAAAATAGACATTAACATTACACGGTCAATGTTCTTATCATCTTTAAATTCTGAAAATGAATTGATTAAATCTATATTCTCCATTTAAATATTTTAACTAAATAATATTTTTACTTTTGTTTCTTTTATCTCTTCATAAGTTAAAGCGACTGATTTACGAACCGTTACTTTACCTTTTCCAATTTCTTTAGGCTCTCTTGTTTCCCAACTTAAAACGATACCAGTATCCGTAACTTCTTCAAGTACTCCTTCATGTTTTTCGTTTTCAGTAGTTACTTTTAAAGTTCTACCTATATTTTTAATATATTGTCTTTGTAACACAATTGGTTTCGCAATATCTGGTGTTGCAACTTCAATACTAAAATCTTCTTCGTCTCTATCTAAATTCGCCTCTACAGCTCTACTTACTCGAATACATTCGCTTAACGGCACCCCTTTGTCTCCATCTATGATGACTGAAATTTTATTTTCAGCTTCAATAACCAATTCTACCAAAAACAATTCAGCGTTTTCTTGTAGTGCTTCGTTAATGTATCCTTCGACTTTCTTTTTATCCATATATATCTATAAAAAGTGGGGCTAATTAGCCCCACTCATCGATTTCAATTATTTCCAACGCAAATATACGAGTTTTTTATTGATTCACAAGATTTTAATACGAAAGACAAATCTCTTGTTAACCTAGACAATACAAAGGAATAAATACGTTTTAAATAAAAAAGTCTTAAACCAAAAGGATTAAGACTTTTTTGTTGTCCCACAAGGACTCGAACCTTGAACGACGGTACCAAAAACCGCTGTGTTACCATTACACCATGGGACAGTGCGTTAGCGGTTGCAAATATACAGCACATCTACAATTCTGCAAAACTTTTTTTGAAAAAAAATCACTTTTTTTTTCACTCGATAATCTTCTGTTTGAAAATCAACATTTTAATGTTTCATTATTTTTCACACCACACCACTAATTGGAACATTTTTTGCTTAAAAGGTCTTCAGCATTTATATTTATTTAAATTTGTGACTAAAATTTTAGTTTCTCAATAAACAATATGGAAGAAAAAACATATCAAAAATGGAACATCATCACAGGATGGGTTGTATTTGCTATCTCGTTAATTACTTACACACTTACTCTTGAACCTACTGTTAGCTTTTGGGATTGTGGAGAATATATCTCAACAGCTGTAAAACTAGAAGTAGGCCACCCACCAGGAGCACCTTTATTTCAAATGTTAGGAGCGTTTTTTGCGATGTTTAGTTTTTCTGCAAGTAATATAGCTTATATGGTTAACTTTATGTCTGGCCTAGCAAGTGCATTTACCATTTTATTTATGTTCTGGTCTTTAACCAACCTTATTAAAAGAGTTGCTATTAAAAACAACACACTTGACAACAATAAAATTATTGCAATTATAGGGAGTGCTGCCGTTGGAAGTTTAACTTATACCTTTTCTGATAGTTTTTGGTTTAGCGCGGTAGAGGCTGAAGTATATGCCATGTCTTCTTTCTTAATGGCTTTGCTTTTTTGGTTAGGTTTAAAATGGGAAAAATCTTTTGGAGAACCTAGAAACAACAGATGGTTAATCCTTATCTGCTTAATAATAGGACTCTCTTTTGGAGTACATATCTTATCTTTATTAGTAATTCCATCTTTGGTATTTATTTACTTAAACCACTACTACGAAAAATACACAATCAAAACATTTATCATTGCAAATGCCATTGCAATTGGAACTCTTGCTTTTATTTTTAAATTTTTATTTCCATACACTTTATTATTCTTCAGTGCTTCGGAACTATTCTTTATCAACAACCTAGGACTTCCTTTCAACACAGGAACTATTATTGCCGGAATCCTTATTATTGTTGGATTTTATTTTGGATTAAAACACACTCGTAAAAACAACCTGTATTTAGGAAACACAGCTTTACTATCTATCATGTTTGTAATGATTGGTTTTTCTTGTTGGTTAATGTTACCTATTAGAGCAAATGCCAATACGATGATTAACGAAAACAATCCTTCATCTGCTAGAGAACTTTTGGCTTACTACAACCGTGAACAATATGGTGATGCTAATATTTTTTATGACACTTATTACTCTGAGAAATACAACAAAGAACCTGCCATGGATGCCAATGGCAATCCCATTATGGAAGATGTAAAACCAAAATATGAGAAAGATGAAAAAAGCGGTAAATACATCATTGTAAACGATTATAAAAACGCTCAACAAAAAACCAGTGATTTACACAAAGGATTTATTCCTAGAATGGTAGTACCTAGTTTAGAGCAAAACTATAAAATGATCGCAGGTATTCCGAAAGAAAGCAAAGCCAGACCAACCATGGCTCAAAACTTAAGATACATGGCTGAATACCAATTTGGATACATGTATTTTAGATATTTATTTTGGAATTTTATCGGAAAACAAAACGACATCCAAGGAAACATGGATCCTTTAAACGGAAACTGGATTACTGGAATCAATTTTATTGATAAAATATTTGTAGGACCGCAAACAAACTTACCTAGCGATGTAGCAAACAACAAAGGAAGAAACATCTATTACGGAATTCCTTTTCTATTGGGTATTATTGGCTTGATGTATCAACTAAGTAAAGACAAACGTAATTTTTACAACTTGTTTTTATTCTTTGCTTTTACAGGTTTTGCCATTATTTTTTACACCAATCCGAAACCATTTGAACCAAGAGAAAGAGATTACGCCATTGTAGGATCTTTTTACATTTTTGCCATGTGGGTAGGTTTTGGAGTCTATGCTATTATTGAAAAAATTAACGAATACAAAGCTACAAAAGCAGTTGCTATTGGAGTTACTTCTATCTGCTTATTAACCTCTCCGCTGTTAATGGCTTCTCAAAACTGGGACGATCATGATAGATCTAACAGATACACTGCTTATTTTAACGCAAAAGCTTATTTAGATTCTTGCGATAAAGATGCTATCTTATTTACCATTGGAGATAATGACACCTTCCCGCTTTGGTATTTACAAGAGGTTGAAAAATACAGAACTGATATTAAAATCATCAACTCTAGTTTATTGGCTACCGATTGGTATATCGATCAAATGAAACGTAAAGCTTACGAATCAGACCCAATTCCATCTCAACTAACACACAAACAATACAGACATGGTAGTTTGGATGTTGCCTACCACACAGGACAAGTACAAGACCGATGGAACATTGATGATTTTATGATGTGGATTAGCTCATCAGATAAAAGAACTTACATTGAAATTAGTGAAGGTAAATTTGAAAAATTTTACCCTACCAATAAATTACGACTAACCGTTAACAAAGAAACAGTCTTAGCAAATGGAACCGTTAAACCAAAAGATGCTGATAGTATTGTGGAGTATATGGACATGGATGTTGACGATCGTGGATTGACAAAAAACAGGATTTTAATGCTAGATATTCTTGCCAATAACAACTGGAAACATCCTATTTATTTTACTGGTGGTGCCAATGCTGATGAAGAATATATTTGGCTAAAGGATTACTTACAACTTGAGGGTATGGCTTACAAATTGGTCCCTATAAAAACCAAAAACGAATATGGTATTTTTGGTATGGGAAGAATTGACAGCGATGACCTATATGAAAAGGTAAAAGAATGGAACTTTGGAAATCGTGGTAAAGATTTTTATTTAGATGTTGAATCTAGAAAAAACTCTATCAGTTATAGAAACACTATTTCGAGGTTGGTTGAAGCACTTATCAATGAAGGAAAACTAGACAAAGCAGAAGAGATGCTAGATCTTAGCTACAACAAATTACCTATTAAAGAATATCAGCAATATGGACTTTGTTTAGGATTTCCTGAACAATATTATCTAATCAACAAACCTGAGAAAGCTCGTAAATCTGCAGATTTATTAATAAAAGTATTCCAAGAACAATTGGTTTACTTTGCTCAATTCAATAAATACGACTTAAACTATTTATTCTCAGAGGTAGAAACGCAATTTAAAATGTACCAAACCATTGCTGCAGACGTTAATAAATACGATAAAGACGAAGAATATAAAAAGAAAGTAGAAGAGGAATTTATGCAACACATCCAACTTTTTGAAGATCTCTTTGAATAACAATATGAGATTATATCCTATAAAAACTGCTAAAATTTTCAAGTCCATTTTTAATAAATGGACTTGGAGTTTTAGCACTTCTCAAAAAGAAATCTATCTTACTTTTGATGATGGACCAATTCCCAACATCACTCCATGGGTATTATCACAATTAAAAAACCACCAAGCAAAAGCAACTTTTTTTTGTATTGGTGACAACATTAAAAAACACCCCGAAGTCTTTCAGCAAATTATTGATGAAAATCATAGAATTGGAAATCATACTTTTAACCATTTAAAAGGCTGGCAAACCGATACTGAAAAATATATTAAAAATACTTTACTAGCGGAGCAATATATTCCAAAACAAGAACAAAAATTATTTAGACCTCCTTATGGTAAAATTGCACCTAAACAATCTAGAAAACTGCTAAAACTAGGGTATCAAATTATTATGTGGGATGTATTAAGTGGTGATTTTGACAAACATCTATCTGCCAAAGACTGTATTAAGAATGTACTATCAAAAGTAAAAAATGGAAGTATTGTTGTTTTTCACGATAGTGAAAAGGCTTTCCCTAGACTTCAAGAAACACTTCCCAAAGTCCTAAATGAATTAACTAAAAAAGGCTACTCTTTTAAAGCGATTCCTTAAACGTACTGTTGAACCAAAGTAATCAAAGTATTAGCATCTTGCTCTCCAGATTGTCTCCATTTCATGACTCCGTTTTTATAAATCACAAAAGTAGGATTCCCTTTAACCTTTAAAGCATTTGCTAAAATTTCGTTTTTTTGAATGTCAATTTTTATCACTTTAGCCTTATCTCCTAAAGCAGCAACAACATCTCTTAAAACTGCACCCGTTGGCTCCTCCTCTTCCTCACTCCATTGAGCATAAAAATCAATCAAAACAGGAATCTCAACATTGATTAAATCACCAAACTTAGTCATATCTAAATGTTTAACAATTACTACAAACGTATTGTGTTATGTACAATTCATATACAAAAACTATGCTAATATAACTTTTTTACAAATTAAACAAAAAAAACAACGTGAATTTTGATGTTTTTTGCATTGTTTTTATCTTATTTAAATTTTTACAGAACAAGTAAGAGGTAAAAACCAATGATCAACACTTAAATTTAAAGACATTTTTAATTACATTTACCACACTTAATTTTTATTTATGGCTACACAAAAAAGATTGTTTTTACTAGATGCTTATGCTTTAATTTTTAGAGGATATTATGCTTTGATCAAAAATCCAAGAATTAACTCTAAAGGAATGGATACTTCTGCAATTCTAGGATTTACAAATTCTTTATTAGACGTCATCAAAAGAGAAAAACCAGAACTTTTAGCCGTTGCTTTTGACAAAGGAGGGTCGGCTACTAGAACTGAATCTTTTGAAGATTATAAAGCCAACAGGCAAGAAACACCCGAAGCCATTAAAATTGCCGTTCCATATATTCATGAAATTTTAAAAGCCATGAACATTCCCATTATTGAAGTGGAAGGTTTTGAAGCCGATGATTTGATTGGAACTTTGGCAAAACAAGCAGAAAAAGAAGGTTGCCAAGTTTACATGGTAACTCCAGATAAAGATTACGCTCAATTGGTTTCTGAAAACATTTTTATGTACAGACCCGCCAGAATGGGGAACGGAATTGAAATTTGGGATGTAGAAAAAGTAAAAGAAAAGTTTGAAGTAGAAAATCCTTTACAAGTTATAGATTATTTAGGAATGATGGGGGATGCTGTAGACAACATTCCTGGTTTACCAGGAGTTGGAGACAAGACTGCTAAAAAATTCATCAAAGAATACGGATCTATGGAAAATCTTTTAGCCAACACTCATGAGCTAAAAGGAAAAATGAAAGAAAAAATTGAAGCCAATAAAGAATTAGGGATCTTATCCAAACAATTGGCGACCATTATTTTGGATTGTCCTGTGGAATACCACGAGGAAAACTTTACCATGTGTGCTCCAAATATTGAAGAAACTTCTAAAATTTTTCAAGAATTAGAATTTAGAAGAATTGCTGAAACTGTTAATAAGATTTTTGGAACGGAGACTCCTGAGAGCACTACAGAAAACCCAACTCAAGAAATTCAAAAAACAAATAGTAACGAGCCTCAATTAGACTTGTTTGCTAGTCCAGAACAAACAAACACAACATCTTCTTTTGGTTTTAACACCATTAGCAACACAAAGCCTATTTATCAATATTTAAACACCAACGTTGCTAGAAAATTGTTTATTAGCAAACTTTTAAATCAGCCTAAAGTTGCTTTTGAAATTGTTACGGAAAGAGAAAATTTTATCGATCAAATTATTGGATTTAGCTTTTCTTATGAAGCTAATACAGGATATTATATTCCTGTTACCGAAAACACAGATCAAATAATGACCGAGTTAAAAGCTTTCTTTGAAAATGAGATTATTGAAAAGATTGCTTACGATGTAAAAAGTAATATTAAATTCTTAGCACAATATAACATCACTTTAAAAGGAAAGATTTTTGACATTAGTTTGGCTCACTATCTACTACACCCTGATATGAGACATCAATTAGAAGTATTATCTGAAACTTATTTAAAGTATGAAGTAACACATCAAGACAATATCATCGGAAAAGGTAAAAACAAAATAAAATTAGCCGAAGTTGATTTATCTATTACTACTCCATATTCTTGTGAACAATCTGATGTCTGTTTTCAATTAGAAACACAATTTAGAAAAGAATTAGGAGAAAACAATCTTGAAAAATTATACGATGAGATTGAATTACCTTTATTAAGAGTATTGGCTAAAATGGAATTAACAGGAATTAACCTAGATGTTCCTTATTTAAAAGAATTGTCTGACGTTTTAACTACTGACATTGCTGTTTTAGAAAAAGATATTTACACACTTGCGGGAGAAGAATTTAACATTGCCTCTCCAAAGCAATTAGGAATTGTTTTGTTTGAAAACTTAAAATTAGTAGACAAGGCCAAAAAAACCAAAACAGGTCAATATGCAACAGGAGAAGATATTTTAAGCAAGTTAGCAGCAGAACATGAAATTGCAGCCAAAATATTAGAATATCGTGGATTGGTAAAATTAAAAAATACATATGTAGATGCTTTACCTAACGAGGTCAATCCAATTACACACAGAGTTCACACTACCTACAGTCAAGCAACCGCTGCAACCGGTAGATTGAGTTCTAACAATCCTAACTTGCAAAACATCCCTATTAGAACGGAAAGAGGAAAACAAATCCGTAAGGCCTTTATCAAAAAGAATGATGACTACACTTTATTTGCTGCCGATTATTCTCAAATAGAGTTAAGGTTAATTGCCGAACTGAGTCAAGATCCAGAAATGCTAGCTTCTTTTCAGAATGGAGATGACATTCACCGTTCTACAGCAGCCAATGTTTTTGGAGTACCTTTAAAAGAAGTTACGCGAGAACAACGTAGTCAAGCCAAAACAGTAAACTTTGGAATTATTTATGGCGTTTCTGCCTTTGGATTGAGTCAACAAACCAATTTAAGTAGAAAAGAATCTAAAGAATTAATTGATACTTATTACAAAACGTATCCAACTTTAAAAAAATACATGGCTAGTCAAGTAGATTTTGCCAAAGAACACGGGTATGTAAAAACTTTACTAGACAGACGTAGATATTTAAACAATATCAATTCTGCCAATGCCATTGTTCGTTCTGCTGATGAACGAAACGCTGTCAACGCTCCTATTCAAGGAACCGCTGCAGACATCATTAAAATCGCCATGATTAACATTCAAAGAGCATTAGAAAAAGGCAATTACAAAACCCAAATGCTATTACAAGTACACGATGAATTGGTTTTCGATATGCATAAAGATGAAATTGACCTCTTAAAACCTTTAATTGTTTCCGAAATGGAAAACGCTTATAAACTGAGTGTTCCTTTAGTGGTTGATACTGATATGGGAGACAATTGGTTAGATGCTCATTAATTTTTTACCTAAAAAATACATGATTAACATTACTTCTTTACTATTTCCTAAACGTTTTAGTTTATTAAAAAGCTTTAGCGCTTTGTTTTTAATAGTCTCTTCATTGGTAAGACTAAGTCTTTATATATGGTCTATTAAAAGTATCGGATTTTCTATTGTTGATTTCATCAAAGTAATAGGAATTGGCGTTTTTTTTGATTTTGGAACTCTTTCTTATATTTTAGCTATTTATGGAATTTATTGGTTTTTATTCCCTAGCAAGTTTTACGGAAACTGGCTTGACAAAACACTTACAAAATTCACATACTTTTTATTGGTCTTTATTTTTGTATTTGCCTTTTTAGGAGAATTTACTTTCTGGGAAGAATTTGCCAGAAGATACAATTTCATCGCAGTAGATTATTTACTATACACTTATGAAGTGATAGAAAACATTAACGAATCTTATCCGCTTCCTATATTGATTGGAGTTATTATTGTCTTAACACTTGGGGCATTTTACGTAGCTAAAAAACAAGAGGCTTTTATCAATTGCTACAACAATAACGATGGCTATATAAGAAAAATTATCCCTTATGGATTTTGGCTTTTAGTAGCAGGTACTTTTCATTTATTTGTACAAAACAAACAGGCTGAAATTTTTACGAATAGATACGAAAACGAACTAGCCAAATCAGGAATTTATTCTTTTTTTGCCGCCTACAATGCTAATGAATTAGATTACGATGAATTTTACATCAAACAACCTCAAGAAAAATCTTTAAAAATAGTACAACAAAGTCTTTTAGAAAAAGAAGATCAACTACTTTCTAAAGACAATATTTTAAGAACTATTAAGAGCAGAGGAAAAGAGCTAAAACCAAACATAGTCTTTATATGTATGGAAAGTTTGAGTGCTAATTTTATGGAAGCTTTTGGAAATCAAAAATTATTAACTCCTTTTTTAGATAGTTTAGCACAACAAAGTGTGTTTTACACCAACTTACAAGCTACAGGAACACGAACCATTCGTGGAATGGAAGCCATTACACTTGCCATTCCTCCTACACCAGGCCGCAGCATTGTAAAACGACCTAACAACGATCATTTATTTACCATTGGAGAAATCTTAAAACAAAAAGGATATAGCAGAACTTTCTTTTATGGGGGCGATGGACATTTTGATAATATGAATGGTTATTTTGGGAACAATGGTTTTGATATTGTTGACAATCCTAAGGAGGTAAATTCAGCAAAAGAATTCCCTACCAAACGAACAATTTTTACCGAGGAAGAAATTACTTTTGAAAATGCTTGGGGGGCTTGCGATGGTGATATTTATAACAAAGCCATTCAGCAAATAAACCTACAACATCAAAGTAAAAAGCCTTTCTTTAACTTTATCATGACCAATACAAATCATAGACCTTATTCTTTTCCAGAAGGACATATTGCTGATAAATCAGGAAGTAGGATATCTGCCATCCGTTATGCAGATTGGGCGATGAAGCGATTCTTTACGGAAGCAAAAAAAGAACCTTGGTACAAAAATACTGTATTTGTAATTATCTCAGATCATTGTGCATACAGTGCCGGTAAAACAGAATTGGAAATTGATAGCTATCACATTCCAGCGTTGATTTACAATTTGCCACACACAAAACCACAGAAAGTAAACAAACTTTGTTCTCAAATAGATTTACTACCCACTTTATTTGGATATTTAAACTGGTCATATGAAAGTAAAATCTTTGGAAAAGACATTACTAAAATGAAGCCTGAAGAAGAAAGAGCTTTTATAGCTAACCACCGAAAATTAGGATTCAGAAAAGGAAATCAAGTGGTCATTCTTAACGAAAACAAAGGAAGCAACACCTACAATTGGAATGCTGAGGAAAATACTTTAAGCCTAACAGAAAGTGATGAAAAACTGTTAGAAGAAACTGTTGCAAACTACCAAACAGCTTACGAATTGTTTAAAAACAACAAACTAAAAACCACCCATAAACATTAATAATTAGTTATCAGATGTTTATACGATTCTTTTTTATGAAAATTCTCTTAAAAAAAAGATTGTAATCTAAACAAATAGTTCTATTTTTGCACACCCTTGGGAGAATCCAAGAAGAATTATTGTTTAATTATTACAAAAACTAGGTGTAAATGAACACATTAAGTTACAAAACAGTATCGGCTAACAAAGCAACTGCTGACAAGCAATGGGTTTTAGTTGATGCGGACGGACAAACATTGGGTCGTTTAGCTTCTAAAGTTGCAAAACTAATTAGAGGTAAGTACAAGCCAAGCTACACTCCTCACGTGGATTGTGGTGACAACGTTGTTATTATCAACGCTGAAAAAATCAATTTAACTGGAAAAAAATGGTCTGACAAATCTTACATTCGTCACACAGGTTATCCAGGTGGTCAAAGAAGTTTAACTGCAACAGAAATGTTCGAGAAAGATCCTACAAGATTAATCGAAAAAGCAGTAAAAGGAATGTTACCTAAAAACAAATTAGGAAGCGCTCTTTACAGAAACTTATATGTTTACGCTGGTGTTGAGCACGCTCAAGAAGCACAACAACCAAAAGCTATTAACTTAAACGACCTATTATAATCATGGAGACTATTCACAAGATTGGTAGAAGAAAAACTGCCGTAGCAAGAGTATATGTTTCTGAAGGAAAAGGAAACATGACTATTAATGGTAAAGATTTACCTGCTTACTTTACTACTGGAACTTTACAGTACAAAGCTAAACAAGCTTTATTATTAACAGATAACTTAGAGTCTTTCGATATTACAGTAAATGTATTTGGAGGTGGTGTAACTGGACAAGCTGAGGCAATCCGTTTAGCTATCGCTAGAGCATTATGTGAAATTGATGCTGAGAACAGAGCAATCTTAAAACCAGAAGGATTATTAACTCGTGACCCTAGAATGGTTGAGCGTAAGAAATTTGGTCAAAAGAAAGCAAGAAAGAAATTCCAATTCTCAAAGCGTTAATATTATTAAAGTTTTTAAGGTTAAAAAGTTTAAAGTTTACTTACAACTTTTCAACCTTAAACTTTACAAACTAAAAATAAAATTAATCGATTGTTTAGCAAAAATAGTAGAGACTTCTACTCAGAACTACTCCACTATTGCTAACATCTAAACAACAACCATATTATGGCAAATATTCAAGAATTATTAGAAGCTGGTGTACATTTTGGACACTTAACTAGAAAGTGGAATCCAAGCATGGCTCCTTACATCTACACAGAACGTAATGGAGTACACATCATTGACTTATATAAAACTTCAGCTAAAATTGATGACGCTTCTGCTGCATTAGAAAAAATTGCTGCTTCAGGAAGAAAAATCTTATTTGTTGCAACAAAAAAACAAGCGAAAGACATCGTTGCTGAAAAAGCTGGAGCTGTAAACATGCCTTACATCACTGAAAGATGGCCTGGAGGAATGTTAACAAACTTCGTTACTATTCGTAAAGCAGTTAAAAAAATGTCTCAAATTGATAGAATGAAGACTGATGGTTCTTTCGACGCTTTATCAAAAAGAGAAAAATTACAAATCGAACGTCAACGTGCTAAATTGGAAAAGAACTTAGGTTCTATTGCTGACATGACTCGTTTACCAGGTGCTTTATTTGTAATTGACGTTAAAAAAGAACACATTGCTGTTGCTGAAGCTAATAAATTAAACATTCCTGTTTTTGCAATGGTGGATACAAACTCAGATCCTAGTGATATTGATTATGTAATCCCATCTAACGATGATGCTTCTAAGTCTATTGATAAAATCTTAACCTTAACTACTGGAGCAATTGCTCAAGGATTAAGCGAAAGAAAAGCTGGAAAAGATGCTCCTGCTGAAACTGCAGCTGTTGAAGAAAAAGCTGAATAATCACATAAATTTAACATGAAACGGTACAAAAAAATATAATTTTGTACCGTTCATTTTTATAAAAACTTTAAAACACAATACTATGGCAGATATTAAGGCAGCTGACGTGATGAAATTAAGAAAATCATCAGGAGCTGGAATGATGGACTGTAAAAAAGCTTTAATCGAAGCTGAAGGAGATTTTGACAAAGCAGTAGATGTATTACGCAAAAGAGGACAAAAAATGGCAGAGAAAAGAGCTGACCGTGAGTCTAGTGAAGGTGCTGCTATCTCTGTTGTAAACGCTGATAAAACAGCTGGAGTTTCTATTGTATTAGGATGTGAAACTGATTTTGTTGGTAAAAACGAAGATTTTGTTGCTTTGGCTAAAGAATTGGCTGCTGCTGCATTAAACTTTAAAACAAAAGAAGAGTTTTTAGCTTCTGATTTTGGTGGTATTTCTGTTGCTGAAAAATTAGTTGAGCAAACAGGAGTTGTAGGTGAAAAATTAGAAATTAACGATTTTGCAAGAGTTGAGGCTCCTTTCGTTGGTTCATATATTCACGTGGGTAACAAAATTGCAACTTTAGTTGGTTTATCTGAGGCTGTAGAAGGTGCTGAAGCTTTGTCTAGAGACATTGCGATGCAAGTTGCTTCTATGGGAGCTACTACATTATCTTATAAAGATTTTGATCCAGAATTTGTAGCTGCTGAAACTGAAGCAAGAATTGCTGCAATTGAAAAAGACAATATTGAATTAGGAAGGTTAGGAAAAACATTAAAAAATGTTCCTCAATACATTTCTAAATCTCAATTAACTGATGAAGTAATGGCTAAAGCTGAAGCGGATGCTAAAGCTGAATTAACTGCTGAAGGAAAACCAGAAAAAATCTGGGATAGAATTTTACCAGGTAAAATGGAAAGATTTGTTTCTGACAACACTACTTTAGATCAAGAGAAATGTCTTTTAGATCAAAACTTCATCAAAGATGAAAAAATAACTGTTGCTGAATATGTTGCTGCTTCTAACGTAGAAGTGGTTGCTTTCTCAAGAGTAACTTTAGGATAATTAATATTCTAATCACAATATTAAAAACCTCTCATTTTCATGAGAGGTTTTTTTATGTAATAAAAAGAAGAAACAAACTTATCAAGCTATAAATATTCGTGTAAAATTTTATATTTGCACTACCTAAATAACAATCATGCAATACAAAAGAATACTATTAAAATTAAGTGGTGAAGCTTTAATGGGAGATAAGCAATATGGTATAGATCCTAAAAGATTAGCCGAATATGCTCAAGAAATCAAAGCGGCTGTTGAAACTGGATTAGAAATTGCAATTGTAATAGGTGGAGGAAATATCTTTAGAGGAGTTTCTGGTGCAGCGCAAGGAATGGATCGTGTGCAAGGAGATTATATGGGAATGTTAGCTACTTGTATTAACGGAATGGCTTTACAAAGCGCCATAGAAGCTACAGGGGTTAAAACCAGATTACTTACCGCTATTAAAATGGAAGAAATTGCAGAACCTTTTATCAAAAGAAGAGCTGTAAGACACTTAGAAAAAGGGAGAGTTGTTATTTTTGGAGCCGGAACTGGAAACCCATATTTTACTACAGATACTGCCTCAGTATTAAGAGCCATTGAAATACAAGCAGACGTGATTTTAAAAGGAACTCGTGTAGATGGAATTTACACTGCAGACCCTGAAAAAGATAGCACAGCTACAAAATTTGATACCATTTCTTATAGAGATGTATTAGACAAAGGCTTAAAAGTAATGGACTCAACAGCTTTTACTTTAAGTGAAGAAAATAGCCTTCCTATTTTAGTATTTGATATGAATACAAAAGGAAATCTTCAAAAATTAATTACAGGAGAAAAAATTGGTACAATAGTTACAGATAAATAATACATAAGATGAACGAGGAAGTTACATTTATTATTGACACTACTAAAGAGGGAATGGATGCTGCCATTGCTCACTTAATCAAAGAATTTGGAAATATTAGAGCTGGAAAAGCAAGTCCTGCTATGTTGGGAAGTGTAATGGTTAACTATTATGGTTCTCCTACTCCTATTGGACAAGTTGCAAACATCAATACGCCAGATGCTCAAACCATTACCGTACAACCATGGGAAAAAAACATGATTCCTGAAATTGAGAAAGGAATTATTGTAGCTAACTTAGGCTTTAACCCAATGAATAATGGAGAACACATCATTATTAGTGTTCCTGCATTGACTGAAGAAAGACGTAAAGAATTATCTAAACAAGCGAAAGCAGAAGCTGAACTTGCTAAAATTAGTATCCGTAACATTCGTAGAGATGCTAATAACGATATTAAAAAAGTTGAAATTTCTGATGATGAAAAGAAAGTTGCAGAAGATAAAATTCAAACTTTAACAGATAGTTTTATCAAAAAAGTAGATGAAGTTTATGTTGTAAAAGATGCTGAAATCATGAAAGTTTAACCTACTGTTCTCAACCTAAAAACATAAAGCCATCTAATAAAGTACTTTGTTACCTAATTAGATGGCTTTTTTTATATAATTTTACGTCCCTCATTCAATTATTTACTTTTTATGAAATTTTGGAATACTGTTGCTAGAACCATTCTTACCCACAGAGTTGCTACCATTATTATAATTGCTGTAGTTACAGGTCTACTGGCATCTCAATTTAAAAAAGTACAGTTCTCATATACCGAAGCCAATTTACTTCCTGAAGACAATTCTGTAAACATAGAATATGATAAATTCTTAAACATTTTTGGAGAAGAAGGAAATATTATTGTATTGGCTGTTAAAGACAGTACCCTTTTTACTGATGTTAACAAATTTAACAATTGGATTGCTTTAGCAGATAAAATTTCAGCTTATAAAGAAGTAATAGAAGGGGTAGTCTCCTTCAGTAATATCAAAGAACTAAAGAAAAATGTTGAAGCACAAAAGTTTGAACTGACCTCTATATTTACCAAAAAAAAATACAATCAACAAGAAGTAGATAGCATCAGTCAACATATATTTAATGATTTACCTTTTTACGATCATCTTTTATTTAACAAAGAAACCGGAACAATTCAAACCATTGTTTATGTAGACAAGCAAATTGTAAATACCAAGGTTAGGTCTGACTTTATTAAAGAAACTTTTAATCCCTTGATTCAAAAATTTAATAAAGAAAATAACTTACAAGTAAGAGTTTCGGGAATGCCTTACGTTCGTAGTATGAATGCTGCTAGTGTAAAATCCGAAATGGGAATGTTTGTGCTACTTGGTTTAGGAGTAACAGGACTTATTTTCTTTTTGTTTTTTAGATCTCTTAGAGCCACAGCCATTACTTTAACAGTGGTAATTATTGGTGTACTTTGGTCTTTTGGTTTTATAGGATTATTAGGATATCAAATTTCTATTTTAACCGCTTTAATTCCGCCTTTAATTATTGTAATTGGAGTTCCTAATGCCATATTTTTAATTCATAAGTATCAACAAGAAATACATAAACACGGAAACAAGGCAAAGTCTTTACAGCGTGTCATTACAAAAGTTGGAAATGCTACCTTAATGACTAACTTAACCACCTCTGCTGGTTTTGCTACTTTTATATTTACCAAAAGTACCATTCTAAAAGAGTTTGGAGTAATTGCTTCTATTAACATTATGGGAATCTTTTTAATCTCCCTTTGTTTAATTCCGATTCTGTATAGCTTTATGCCTTTACCTAAACCCAAGCACTTAAAACATTTAGAAAAAAGGTGGGTGGATACCATTGTAAAAGGAATGACGAGTATTGTAAGAAATAAAAAACCTTATGTATATATTGTTTCTTTTATTTTATTAACAGTGGCTATTATTGGTGCTTTTCAAATAAAAGTATCGGGTAGTTTAATTGAAGACATGTCTAAAAAGACTCAGTTTTACAAAGACATTGTATTCTTTGAGAAGGAGTTTGGGGGTATTTTACCACTTGAAATTTTAGTAGATACTAAAAAAGATAAGGGAGTGATGAATTTAGCAACCTTAAAACGTATTGACAAACTTGAATCAGAAATTCTTAAAATCCCTGAATTTTCAAAACCTATTTCGGTAAACAACCTGGTAAAGTTTACCAAACAAGCTTTTTACAACGGAAATCCTGATTTTTATAAACTTCCAACCTCACAAGAGAAAAACTTTATTTTAAGTTATGCTCAAAATTCTGGAGGAAATACAAATGCCTTGGCCAATATGGTTGACAAAACAGGTCGCTATGCTCGTATTACCACTTTTATGAAAGATATTGGTACAGAAAGAATGGAACAAATTCAAGAAGAACTACAAGTGATTATTGATAAAAACTTCCCGAAGGAACGCTATGATGTTACCATGACAGGAAAAGCTTTGGTTTTTGTAAAAGGAACCAATTATTTAATCCATAATCTGATCATTTCTTTAGGTTTGGCAATTGTATTGATTGCTTTATTTATTGGTGGATTATTCAAGAACTCTAAAATGATCTTAATTTCCTTAATTCCAAATGTATTTCCATTGGTATTAACAGCTGGATTGATGGGCTATTTAGGTATTCCGTTAAAACCTTCAACCATTTTAGTATTTAGCATTGCTTTTGGAATCTCTGTAGATGACACCATACACTTTTTAGCCAAATACAGGCAAGAATTAATAGCGAGTAAAGGAAAGGTTCGAAAATCTGTTTACAAAGCCATTAAAGAGTCTGGAATTAGCATGTTCTACACTTCTATTGTGTTGTTTTTTGGATTTCTAGTTTTTGTAATTTCTAGTTTTGGAGGAACCAAAGCTCTAGGAGGATTGGTTTCAATCACCCTTTTATTTGCCATGATTTCTAATTTAGTAATCTTACCTTCTTTATTACTAACTTTTGAAAGAGTAATTAATAAGAAAAGAAAGAAATCTAAAAAGTAATATCTCTATAAATTACGATACTTTATACATACAAAAATCCCTGAATTGAATATCACTCAGGGATTTTTTATGAAATTTAGAACAATACTCGTCTAATTTAATTAGTTGTAAAAGTCCATACTTGTCCTTGAGTCTTGGCACCATGATTGTCTTTTACATCAACTTTCCAATAATATTTAGTTCCTGCGGTTAGAGAAACATTAAAACTATTTGTTTCTAGATTCTCAGAAACCAATGTATCAACATCACTAGAAGTACCAAAATACACATCATAAGTTAATTGATCCTCAGTATCAACATCATTAGCTGTCCACTCTAAAGTTACAGAAGCCCCTGTAACATTCGATATATTGCTAGGTCCTACCAAAGTTGCTGCAAAAGGCAAATGATTACTAGTACCATCACCCTCTGTATAAAATTGATATGTGGTTGAATATTCGCTGGAATTATTTTGAGAATCCGTAGCTTTTACTCTCCAATAATAACTTACCCCTTTTTCTAGAGTAACATTTACAAGTCTAGTTACAACTTTATCGGAATATTCTATCGTATTAAATTGATTGTCTTTTGAAATTTCAATAGTATAACTAATAGCATCTCCTTCTTGATCAGAAGATCGATTCCATTCAAATCTAATATTATTATCGATACATAATAAATTATTTGCTGGTGCTTTAATATTGGGTCTTGTAGGTGCATTATTACCTCCTGTTTCTTCTCCTATATCATCTCCTCCTGCTCCTCCACAAGAAAACAATGCTAAACTAATAATTGTTATATATATGTATTTTTTCATATTCTTATTGCTTTATTATTTTTAACACTACTGGTTTTTGTAACAACACTTTTAAAAAGTAAACACCATTGGTATTTCCTTCTAAATCTAATCTTACTTTTCCGTTAATAACGGGATAAGATTTTGACGAAACTCTTGATACTGAATTGTAAACCTCAATCATTACTTCATCTTTTGTTGTAGGTACTATAATTTCAAAAACACCATGAGTTGGATTTGGAGTTGGTGTCATCATTTCATAAAAATCGATTACTTTAGAAACAGTCCCTTCACAGTTTTTATCAGTCAATACCTCAACTATATCTCCTTGTTTTACAGCTAATGTAAATGATGATGTAGAAGTTTCTAACGTTTTTTTACTATTTACAAATATTTTATAAGGTGCAGTTCCATTTTCAACATCTATGCTTATTGCATTTTCTTGCACTTTTGAATTGATGGCTAATGTTCCTCCTGCATCGATAGTTACAGAATAACATTGCTTGAATAAAGTATTAAGTATAGAAATACAAAAATCATAATCCGCAGGAACTAAATCTTCTACTGTAAATGTTTCTGTAAATTCATAAGTAGTACCATTGATATCCAATTCATAATCATTCGCCTCATTTGCGGTTATTACAATTTTTCCGTTATTACTTCCTAAACAAGTTTCACTTACTGTTTCAATAGTAAAATTGTTACTTGGAATATTTAAAATAGTACATCCATTTTCATCAACTACATCTCCATCTGGAGTTTCTGGACATTGATCTTCTGCATTCACTACTCCATCTTTATCATCATCATCGTTAGATCTATCAGCCTTAATGGTTGTAATATTAGGTTGATAAGAGGCATAGTCAGGTAAGTAATAACTAACATTTGCTGGTTGATTATATCCTACATTCTGAGCAGCAACTTGCATTCTATAAGCTGGATCATGCATTAAGGTATAAACTTTATGCTGGGTAGGAATCCAAGAAGAAAACAACACAAAAGCACTGTTATCAGACTTTACAAAAATGATTTCTTCTCTCCAATCTCCTAAAATATCGGCTACCAAATTGGCATCTTGTTTTGTATAGTGTATCGTACTAGCTCCATAATACCAAGCAGTTAAAATCCTACCTCCATTGTTAGCATCATCTATTCCAGTTTTATTTCTAATATCACGTTGGATGTCTCCATCGAAATAAACAGGTTGATAAAAAGCATTGTAATAAATGTCTGGATTTAACAAATTTCCTTTAACATCAAACACAGAACTATGATCATCTCGTCCATCATCTATAAAATCTCCAACAGCTACAATTTCAAAACCTTTATTTGACTCTGTAATATCTGCAGCCCATGCTCTTCCTACATCAGAAGGACTTAAATACTCCCATAAAATTTCTCCCGTAGCAGCATCTCTAAATGAAAGTCCGTAAGTACCATTTTCATGTGGTTGAAAATACTCCAACCCTGGTCTATCTGGATCTAAATCTCCCAAGGCATGTGAATCTCCATGTCCTCTACCTGTAGCATATAAGCCTAAACCATCATTATCTATAGCACACGCTCCATACATCAACTCATCAGATTCATCTCCATCAACATCGGCTATGGTAACTGCATGATTTCCTTCTCCTCTATACATACCACTTGGATAATCATCACTATCAAACAACCACTCTTGTTTTAGGTTGGTTCCATTCCAAGTATAAGCCCCCATACCTATTTTTGAATAGATTCCACGTGTAAAAACCATCATTGGACCTTTAACCTTATCATATAAAACAGCTCCTTTGGTTGAATTCGCTCTATGTCCGTAATCGTCTTCCCAGGTTTTCTCCATCTCACTTAATGGTCCAATTGGAACTGGCCATTCTTCTGTTGCCATCTCTACGCCAGTTTGCCCATTAAATACCGTAAAATAGGTAGGGTCTTCAACAACTCTACCAGCAATTCTTTGATAGATTTTAGAGTCATCATCAGTAGCTGCAGGACCGGTGCTCAAGAAATTACCTTGACCATCTTTGGTTCCTGGACCTGTTTGACAGGCAACTTCTGCTTTACCATCTCCATCAAAATCATACACCAAAAAAGATATTCCATTGTAAATTACATTGGCCCCTAAACTAATTCTCCATAAATGATTTCCTTGTAAATCTATGGCATCTAAGTATGGAGGGTCTTCTCTATCTCCTTCCCACTGAAATACAAGTTCATAATCTCCATCTCCATCTAAATCTCCAACAGACATATCACCTGCTATTAAGTTTGATGCGGGAGCCGCTGGAATTGGAATTTCTAATCTTGCTAAGTTATCTCTTCCTGGATCTAAAGAAGGTGCGTAAGGCCATGGCTTGATTTTTTGAGTCATTTCATTTTGCCCCTCTGCTACAACGGTTTCTATTTGATATTCATCAGATGAAGTTCCATTAAAATCTGAAAAATTAGTTTTTGTATCTATAGGACCAACATTTAATTGTTCTCCATTTTTATAAATATTAAACTTAACACCTGGACTATCTGTACCCACCATTCTCCATGATACAAAAACCCCTATATTTGTCTCTAAAGCTATCACCCCACGATCTAAGTACTCCATAGGTCTTTGAGCATATATTGTAGAAACAAATAAGCTCAAAAACAAGAATAAAACTTTTTCTTTTCTCAAAATATTATTTATCATATCTCTTTTTATTTAGTCATTAGTTAGTTCATTTTAACATCATTATAAAAAACAATATCCACCCATAATTACCAAAACTACTAAGTAATTAAAGACAGGTATTCTTACATAATAAACATCACTAAAACTATCTTCTATCTGTTAAATTCAAATTCTTATAAAACTCTACTTCTACAATTCTAAGTTTTTCTACAGAACTATTTTTTTCCAAACCAGCATTATCTACTTTTCCTGTAATTTCTACAAGGTTGATAGCATCACTATCACTGGTTTCACCTACTAGCTCAATTTTTATATATTTCCCTTTCGTTTTAACAAGATCTAGGGTAACATATCCTAGACTAAGTGAAGTTAGTCCTTCATATACAATTTTATGATCAACTGAGACTCTTACAGGGTATTGTCTTGTTCTCCAACCCGCTAGTTTTAAAACTACTTGATTAATTTCTGATGCTTTTGATAACTCATATTCAATAGTAGAAGCTTCTTTACTATTATTACTCCATTCCGTTAATTCATTATCATCAAAACTTTTTTCAACATCTTCTTGATTAGAAACTGCTTTTGCCCCAATAATTTTTAGCGCTTCTCTTGTTTTATTGTATGAAGGAGTATTTGGTGTAGCACCTTTACCTAAATAAGAGGGTAAAGAATTCGCTGGAATTACTTTAGACAACTTATCAATATTTGCTTTTTCTGTTTCTACTGATATTACATCACCTTTTAAATCATCCGAACTCGCTTTGATTTTTATTTTTCCAGCTTTTTCTGTGGTTCTCACAAATACTCTATTCACTCCACATTCTACTGGAAGTGTTGATGAACCTACGTAGTTATCTGATCCTTGAGCAATCCCCCCCACAAAAGTTCCTTCTCCTTTTACATCAAAATCAATCATATTTAAAGCGGTAAGACAACGGTTTCCGTCTTTATCTACAACCTCTACTTGAACCAATATCAAATCGTTTCCATTTGCTAAAGTTCCTTCTGATCTTTTAATGGTTGTTAATTTTAACGCTTCAGGTTTTCCTGCTGTAGCCATTTGAGTAGAACAAACTTGTTTTCCTTTACTATCATACCCTACTGCTTTTATATTTCCTGCTTTAAAAGCGACTTTTTTAAAAGTAAATAAGAATTGTTTATGTTGTTTTCCTTTACCTAAACTCTTACCGTTTACAAATAATTCAACCTCATCTGCAGTAGAAACAACGGTCATATCTTTTACCACTCCTGGTTCATAATTCCAGTGCCCTAAAATATGTGCCTTAGGAGTATCTGTATCAACCCAACCATCCCAAATTACTTGATGTGCAAAATAGCCATCTTTCGGAATACGCATAGGATCTACTTCTCCACTTCTTCTATAATTTTCTGCTCCCCTGTAATGTGTATTGGTGTCACTAAAAATAATATTTACACCTCCAGAACTAACTCGTTCTCCTGTTCCTGGTCTCATTTCCCAATAGTCGTACCAACGCACCACATTTTCGATTGCTGCTGCATCTTGATTTTGGTTATAAGCACTAGCATCTCTTACTTTTGAACCATTTACATTGTGTGCATAAGTACCTCCTGTACCTTCTTTATGAAAAGGTTTTGTGTACTCATCCCAATATTTGCGTAAACCTTCATTTCTATTATATTCTGTAGCCCAAAAAGGAATGTCGGCACTTTTGTTGATGTACAACATTTCACCTCCATATTCTGCTACTTCGCTATCTAACATTTCTCTAGCTCCAATAGCTCTTCCTCCATAGGCATCATATTGATTTCGTATATTTTTCATTTCTTGCATATGATCTTCAGAAATAGCTTCATTTCCACATTCATAATATACAATACTTGGATTGTTTCTATTGTAAATAATAGCATCTCTCATTAATTCTAAACGTTGTTGCCATCTACGACCATGTACATCAGACTCTGCATCCCCAGCTGGCATGGCTTGTAACAATCCGACTCTATCACATGACTCTACATCTTGTTTCCATGGCGTTACGTGCATCCATCTTACTAAATTTCCGTTTCCTTCTACAATCAATTGATTGCTATAATCACTTAACCAAGCCGGTACAGACATTCCTACAGATGGCCATTCATTACTGGTTCTTTGAGCATATCCTTTCATCATCATTACTCGGTCATTCAAATAAACCAATCCATTTTTAAATGCTGTTTTACGAAAACCTGTTCGAATTTTAACAACATCAACCGGCTGATCATCAATTAATACCTCGCTATATACATTGTACAAATAACCATATCCCCAACTCCAAAACTCTAAATTTTCTAACATTTTAGAAGCTTCTAAATCTCTCATTCCATTAGGTGACATAATGCATGGATCTCCTAAGAAAGTAGCGACTATGTTCCCTTTCATATCTTGTACCTTCACTCTTAATTGTGCATTGATAGGTTTTAAGGTTTCATTTTTTACTTGTGAAGAAACATGAATCACCGCTTTTTTATCAACAATGTTAAAATCTGATGCGTATACATAAGTTCCTGTAGTCCCTAAAGTTGAATATAAAGGAAGGGTTTGATATACTTTAGGCTTTACATGTATATATGCATTTTTTGGAATTCCTCCATAATTAGCATTAAAGTTTTTATCATTCCATTGGTAACCAGAACCTGTTAATTTTTCTTTGTATCTCCAGTTGTTATCTGTTTTTACAGCAATTACATTTTCTTGAGGAGATGGTTTTACAAAAGGAGTTAAATCAAAACCAAAAGCCATGACTCCATTTTCATGCCTACCAATAAACACTCCATTAATATATACTTCTCCCATGTGGCGAACACCTTCAAACTCCACAAATACTTTTTTATCTGTAGCGTTTTCTGGCAATTGAAATGTTTTTCTATACCAAGCAATTCCTGTAGACAATTGAGTAATATCTACTTTAAAAGCCTCCTCTTGATTCCATGCAAATGGCAAGTTAATGTCTGACCACTTTTCATCATTGTAAGAAACTTTTGAAGCCTCTTCATTCTCTCCTACATAGAGTTTCCAACCGTAATTAAAATTATACTTATCAGTAGTACTTTTCTGAGAAAAAAGATTGCTAGCTGTTAGTATACATCCTAAAAAAGTTAAATAAATAATTTTAAAATTCATGTATAAAAAATTTAATTGATATTTTTTGTTGTGAACACGATGGCTCTTTCTTCAAAACTAATAGAAGCCATTCGTTTTTATAATATCAATCAATGTCAATACCTATCATATTCATTCAAAAAACAAAAATGACAAGATTTGACAAACACACAGTTCTAAAACTAACCCCTCATTTTTAAGTACTTAGACGGACTAACACCATAATACTTTGAAAAGGTACGAGAAAAATTTGAAGGTTCACTAAACCCAGTTTCATAAGCAATTTGTGATATATTTAAATTTCCTTCTATCAACAATTTTTCTGCATGATCCATTTTAACTCGTGTCATAAATTCGTGAACTGTACTACCACTAACTGCTTTTAATTTTCTGTAAAGTTGACTTTGACTAATCCCCATGTATGCAGCTAACTTTTCGGGATTAAATTCGGGATTCTTAATTTCTTTGGTTACAAAACCTATAATTTTTTCTATAAAAACATGATCTAAATCTGGTAAATCTTTTTGTAACACATTTACTGATTTTATACTGGCTAACTGCTTTTGTAATATTCTTCTGTTCTCTAAAATACTTTTTATTTGTGCTTTTAAAACATCTATACTGAATGGCTTAGTAATATAAGCTTCTGCCCCATGTTGATATCCTTGAATTTGATTTTCATCAGAATCTTTAGCCGTTAATAAAATAACAGGAATATGTGAGGTGTTTTGATTTAACTTAAGATGTTTACACATATCTACACCTTCCATAATAGGCATCATTACATCCGAAACAATTAAATCTGGAATGTGTTCAACAGCAGAAGTCAATCCCTTTTTCCCATCATATTCTTGCAGTAAAGTAAATTGACTTTCTAATTCCTTACTTATATAAGTTTGTACATCGGCATTGTCTTCTACAATAAGAATGGTTGGTTTATAATCCCCCTTATTTTGTTCCTTGCTCTCTTTTTTAACATTAAAACCTATCCTTTTATTTTCTGAATCAACTTCTTCCCCTTTTACAAAAGGCAATTCAATAGCAACTAAAGTCCCTTGATCAGGTTTGCTATCTAATTCTAAGCTTCCCCCTAAAATATCTAGAAGATTCTTGGTTAAAGATAGTCCTATGCCCGAAGAATTTCCATGAAAAGGTCTTGCTCCTACATTGTTAAAAGGTTTAAATATTTTTGTAATAGACAAAGCATCAATACCAATACCGGTATCTTTTATTTTTATTTTTATAGCAGATTGCTCCTCATTTAATTTTACTGTAAACAAAACACTACCTCCATCGGGAGTATATTTAAAAGCGTTTGATAAAATATTCATGATAATTTGTTCTGCTTTTTCTATATCTACATAACAATGTAAAAAATGCTCCGTAATCTCTACATGAAACTTAATTTTTCTTTGATGAGCAATTAACTTAAAAGAATCACAACAATCCTCTATTAATTTTTTGAAATCACAAAGCGTATTATTAACTTTTAATTTTCCTTTTTCAGATTTTCTAAAATCTAATATTTGATTAATCAGTCTAGACAAATTTTGTACATTTCTATTAACAATAGACAAATACACTTTTTTATCCTCATTACTCAACTCCGCTTCTTGTAATTTTTTTAAAGGACCTGAAATTAAGGTCAAAGGAGTTTTTAATTCGTGAGACACACTAGTGAAAAAAGCCAACTTTTCTTTGTTCAATTCAGCTTGCTGTTTTCTATTTAAACGCTCTAATTTAATTTCATTTTTTAAACGATCTCTGTATAAAATCTCTCTAAAAACTAGCATTAAAACAATTATTATGAACACAATAAATATGACTTTTGCCCATACTGTAGCATACCAAGGTGCTAAAATATTAATTTTTAAAAGGGTGATGGGTGCATTAATAGAAGATGCCAATTTTACTTTCAGTTTATATCTTCCTGGAGCAATTTTATTATAAGAAACTTTATTACTCGTTGTTTTAATCCAATCATCATCATATCCTTCTAACTGACAATCAAAAACTTCTTTGGAAGAATTTTTAAAATTTAAGGATGTAAATTCTATGCTAAAACTTTTATTGTCATGAGACAATTCTATAGATTTTGTTTGAGACAGAGCTTTTGATAAAATTGCATTTCCCTCAATTTCAGCCTTAGGAAAAACCTCTTCATTCCCAACAAACAGTTTTTTTAAAATGATCTTATTGTTACTATCTACAACAGCCTTTATTTTATTGGGTTGAAAAGAAACATAGCCATTTTTAGCTCCAAAATAAATCTGCTGACCTAAGGTGTCTTTATACATGGCTCTTTCCCAAAAACTCCAAGAACCAAACTGATCTTCTTTTTGATAGTTTACCACTTTATCTGTCAAAATATCAATCATTGAAATACCATCTTTATGAGCAATCCATATATTTCCCAATTCATCATCTGTAATAGATGAAATATAGGTTCCTTTAGTTTCGTATTGCAACTTAATCTCTTCCGTTTTAATGGACTTATCTTTTAAATTTAACTTATATAAACCATCACTGGTTCCAGCCCATAAAAAACCTTTTTTATCTTTATAAAGTGTGTAAATTATTTTAGCAGGTACACTAACATTAATTCCTTTTGACTGTAATTCTTCATCAACAAAAGCCTTTTGTTTTTCATTTAATTTAACGGGAATAATTCCGTTCCCTTCTGTTGCCAACAATAAGTGCTGTTGATCTAAAAATAAAATGTCTGTAACACTGTGATTTCTAATTTCTTTTTCAAAATCATAAAATAGAATCTCTTTGCTTTTTAAGTCAACTCGAGCAATTCCATCATACAAACCAATCCACAATGCATTTTTTTCTATAGATACCATTGCATACACAGAAAAAGGTTTTTCTTTATCTGGATATAGCGCTCTATTAAATATTGGTTCTATTTTATTGCTTGTTTTATTATAGTATTCTAAACCATTTACGCCCCCTATCCAAATTCCATCCTGCTGATCCTTAAAAAGGGTACGAACAAATTTTGTTTGACTTTTAGCTTGATAAAAAGGATTGTTTAAATCTAGATTTCCTTCTTTATCATAAATCAAAATTCCCTCATCAGTTCCTAACCAGGTTTTATTTTTTACTTTAAGAATGGTTCTAACCGTTATTAATTTTGATTTTTCTGTATTAGGTCTATAGGTGTAATGTAGGTTAAATGGATTTCTATGAGGATTTGCTTTGTAAATATCTCCATTTCTAGCTCCTAACCAAATGATGTTTTCATCATCTATATAAAAAGAAGAAATATAATCATCTAACAAGCTACCTGATTGACGAATATCTGCTAAATATTGATGTTCTTTTCCTGATTTGATTTCTTTTGAAGTAAATAAATGAGAAGATAAATAGTAGACCTTACCATTAACAACTTTATCTCTATTTATTTTATTATTACCATAGCTTAATTGTGTTTTAATTATATTAGGAACAAATGCATCTTCTACGGTCGTAAAATTATTTAATTGATAGTTAAACTTTACATATTTTCTATCGAAGGTTAAAAACCAAAGCCCGTCATTTTTATCAGAAATAATATTTCTAATTCTATTGTTTGGAATAGAAGTACTATCATTAGGTTTATAATAATACAGGTCAAATGTTTTCCCATCATACCTATACACCCCATTCCAACTTCCAAACCAAATATATCCTACAGAATCTTTGGCAATACCGTGTATAGCAGTAATAGGGCTAATTTCTTGTCCTGTAACTTTTTCAAAAAATAAATTTTGTGCAGTTGTTTTTTGAAGTAACAAAACATGCATCATTATAAAAACAACTATAGTAAATAGTTGTTTTTTGCTACTATGACAAAACAGGTAATGCATATTATTTTTTTTAACGAAAATAACAAAACTTATTTCCATAATAATTTAACTATCATTAAACACAAAAGTCTTGAGTTATAAAAACTCAAGACTTTACAAAGTCCGTATAAAGGAAAGATATACCAATTTTAAAACTAACCTCTTAAACAAACCAATTTATCGATATTAAAATTTTACTAATTATGATGGCTTAGTAATTTTTTAATGTTGTAATCCAAACGCTTGATAACAAATGACAATCTATATCTGATTTATATTTTGATAGTATCTTTTTTATGCAACAATATTATAAATAGTAGTATATAAAAGACTTATCATATTTTCTAAATACATATCAACCTTTATCACAAAACGGATCAAATATATTATTGAAAAAATCTTTATTTATTTTGATTGGAATTCGGTTTCAATTCATCGGGACTGTCTTTGGTAAAAGTATCAAACAGTTCTTTTGATGGTGACTTAAACACTTCTTCTATGGTTTCTATAGGCAATTCATGTTTGGGTTGAAATTTATCAGAATCCATGTATTTGATTAATGATCGATACAACTGTAAAGAAGCTGGTTTATTTTTTACTTCTGAAGAAATATCAGCACTAGAAACCATTATTTTTCCATTCCCAACTTTGGCTTCAAAAACCAAAGCCAATCTTCTGTTCATAAACCAAGTATCTATAGGCTGAATTAATGGACGAAAATCTGATGGAAAATCTTCAAGATTCATCACCTGAGCTCTATTCTGAATTTCCCACCATTGTAAATCACTGTGATAACTTGTAGGAAAATCTCTAAAAGCAGGACTATCTTCCTGAATCAACATTCCTGTAACGTGTGGCGGTCTCATTTTAAACCATGAAGTATTCCAAAAAACTGGTTGAAAGTACATTTGTACTTCTTTTCCTTTTATTACTTTACCCGAAGCATTTAAAAATACGTTTCCTCCTTTTGCTAAAATTTCTTTAGCTTTTGCATCTAAGCTTGTAGTATAATACACCGTAGAAACTGTCTTTTGTTTTGCTGTTGGATATACCCAAAAATCCCAATCATTTACAAAATTGGTTCCTTGAACACTGACTTCTAAATTTAGCTTTGAAGCTTTTTGAATGTCTTCTAATGGAAACTTTAAGGCACCAACATACATTCCGTTTCTATTAACATAAGTTTTAGCATCAAACTGACTAGACTTTAAAATTTGTCCTGTTTCATTTTTAATCGTCCAGTCAATAACGGCATTTTCTAAAGGAGCTTTTCCTGAGTGGAACAACTCAACAGTAGCTTCAAAGGTTTCATTATTTTGATAAACAAACTTTGGGATTTCTGCCAAAGGAACGGTTTGGTTACAAAATCTTGAATACTCCTTTGCGGACACATATCCTTTTTCATCCCAAAAAGCATCTAAAACCCCTATAATGGCAGAACCTTGTCCTGGAAAATCTTGCAAACCTAACAATTGAAAACCAGCATAACCTGGGGTTCTTAACATTTTTTCTATATCAGTTTTATAACTCAACACTTGTAATTTTCCTGAAGCGTTTAAAAAGTCTTTTGCCTGATCTCCCATATGATGATCTATCAAATCTTGTTGAAACATTTCAAAATTTTTGGCTTTATAAACTCCTGTATATTTCTTGATTTCATCAAAATTTGGAAACACACAATACTGACCAACTTCATGAGCTACAAACGGAACTGTAAAAGGAGCAATTCCTTTGCTAAAATCTTCTACCGTTTCGGGTCTGTGACTTTTCCAATTTACACCTCTTACTCCACCACGAACTTGAAATTCTGCATTAGGCACTACTGGCCAACTACCCCCAACAGACATTCCTGTATATATATGTCTGCTGTCTTTTTCTTTCCAAAAATCGACAAACTTATTTAAGTAAGAAACCTGATTCCCCGAAGGTTCATTTCCAGCTGATAACATCACAAAAGAAGCATAATTCCCATAGAACTTATTCATTCTTAAAGTCTCATCATAAATATATTGATCTATAGGCTGACCTCTTCCTAACTTAGGCCCGTGATTGGTCCAAGTAGGCCCTTCTGGTTGTAAATAAATACCAACCAAATCTGCTGCTATAAAAGCCGCTTCTGGCGGACACCAAGAGTGAAAACGAACATGGTTCAACCCAAAATTTTTCGCTTGATTAAATATTTTTTTCCAAGCATCAACCGTTGTGGCAGGGTATCCTGTTAATGGAAACTCACAATTATTTAAAGTTCCTCTTAAAAAAACAGGAGTTCCATTGATTAAAAACTGATTTCCTTTGATAGTAAATTCTCGCATTCCAAAAGTTACCTCTTTACTTTGTTTTACTTTTTTAGAAATCAATGATACTTCTAAACGATACAAAGCAGGATCAAACTCATCCCAAGTCAACATTTCTTTTCCAAAAGGAAGTTCTATACTTACAGTTTTATCCTCGTTTTTAGACAAGATTACTTTTGTACTAATTTCTTTTGTTTTATCAGATTTTTCAGAATTAAAACTTTTGGCCTGTAGACATATTTTCCCTTTAAAATTTTGATCTGATGTATTGTGAACATGAACAACAATCTTTGCCTTTTTGTTTTTAACATCAGGATACACTTGCAAATCTTCTAAATATACTGGGGCAAAAGATTCCAAAGCAATTTTACCAATAATCCCATTCCAATTTCCTTGTGTGTGATCGCTAATACTATGAGAATCTGGTCCTACATTTACTTTATCTCTGTTGTCAACCCTAATGGTAATTCTTTGTTTTCCTGGTTTTAAAAAGGTGCTTAAATCATATTCATGAGGGGCTACCAAAGAATTTTGCAAACCTACTTCTTTGTCATTAATCCAAACTCTAGTTTCTATATGAGTTCTTTCTAAATGTAAAATAACATGTTTGCCTTTCCAATTTTCAGGAATAATTACCTCTTTTTGATACCAAGCAGCTCCCACATAATGTTTGACTGGTGTTAGCCAAAAGGGAATATGAATATTATCGGGTTGACGATATTTTTCTAGACTTGCTCTAAAATAAAAAGAACTATCATAAATAGTACCTGTCCAATTCGTACTTAACGTAATATCATCACCTTTTAAGTTCTTAGCCATAGAACCCGGTAATTTTACAATTTCTTTTAAATCTCTTTTAAACCACTCGGCTAAAATTCCTTCGTCATTTCTATCTATTTCAAAACGCCAAGTTCCTTTTAAGTCAATTTCATTTCCTTCTTTAAAACTACTTAACGTAAAAATAGTGATGAATAAAAAACAGAAATACAAGTACTTTTTTATCATGTTATCTTTTTGTTTTTATGTTTTAATTCACTCCTAATTATTTGTGGAATAAATGATTAGAATTATGATTAATGTAAGGTTACTTTAACCTTATATTCTACTGATATTTTTGGTTCTTTAATTTCTAAAAAACTTTTCTTATTGGTAAAATCAGGAATTACATTTTTGTCTAAATAACTTAAATAAGAAGCATCTTTATACATCGGCATAAAATAAAAATACATGTCATTTGTTTTTAGAGCTTCTTGATATTTTTTCAATCCTATGGTCCAAGGTTTACTTGTGTACAAATCGTCCGTTTGCAATTCTCCATTCATCATACAAATTCCTCTATCTCCACGATAATCAAAAGTGATAAATACATCATTAATGCTTGATAAATCTATTGGGGATGATTTTAATACAAAGTGACTATCGTCTGTTTTTATTAAATGAATAGCTGGTGTTATTTTAGGAACCGTAACTCGCCAAGAACGACTATGAGGAATGACAGATTTTATAGCATTTAATTTTCCTTGTGTAGTTTATCTTATCCACAGCAGGATACACCGTAAAATCTATTTCTTCTTTATCATTACTAATGAATGAGATTTGTTTATCATCATCTAAAACCACAGCGTTGCTAAAAATAATTTGTTTGTGATTTTCCGTTCCTACAACATACATTTTTAACGCTTCTTTTTGGGGTAACACTAAAAATGAAACACCATTTACTTGAAATTCGCTAATGCTATTTTCTTTACAAACAACAACCGTGTTTCCATTTTTCCTCAACGTTTTTATTCCTTTCCCTTTTACATTTACTTTTCCTTTGATATGCATTTCTGGAACAATACCATCCACAGCAACCATCATGTGATAAGGCTTGTCATTATTTACAAAATGATAATAAGGTTGAAGCGTTGCCATTTCAATAGGCACGCCATCATAATCAACATGAAAAGGAAAAATCGCGGAACTTCCAGATTTCAAGGTAAAAGTTCCTTCTGCTGGAAATTTCACTGCTCCTTTTTTTGTGTTAATTGTAATATTGAGATCCTCTAAATCATTAGTTTCTAAATGATCCTGAAAATTATGCATAAACAAATAACCTTTGGTTCCATCTCCTCGAACAACATAGCGTAAAGTTTTGGTGTTTTCAGGGGTAATATCATCATTTGTTTCAGGTAAAACAGGATATAGTGGTGCTAATTCATTCCCATAAGATTGTAAAAAATAGTTGATTAATTTTAAGGAATAAAAACCACTTGTTACCTTTCCAAATTCACCAATAGGTGCTTGATAATCGTACGATTTATTGTTTAATCCAGAACCTTCTGACATAAAATAATTACCAACAGAAGGAGTAGTTCCTCCGTGATACATATAAAATCCAAGTCCATTGGTTCCACTTCCTACGGTACGTACCATTAAGGGTAAAAAACTTTCTCCTGGCACTCTAGGTCTACGGTCGTAAGTCACTGCCATCCCTGTTCCTAATTCTGCCGCCATAGAAGGATACAAATTAACATCATAACTCACAGGAGAATAATCGGGTTTTTGCTGTAAATATTTAAACAAATAAAAGGAAGAGGGTTTGTTCCCTGAAGTCCAGAACGGATAGGCGTAACCAGCCATGACTGGAATGGAACCTTTTTCTATAATAGTAGCATATCCCCAACCTGTAGCGGTATAAATAGGAGCGATTAATCCTGCATCTATAGCCAACTTTTTAAGTGTTTTCATATGATCTTTACCTACATTGGCAAACTCATTTCCCTTGTCATTTACTCCAACACCGTCTTGTACAATTTTACGATCACGTCTGGCAGCCGTTCTTTCTTTTGGGGCATTTGTATAAGTAAAAGCCCATGGTGCTGAAGAATGTTGATATTCATTTTCAATTTGAACCCCAACAATTGGACCTCCATCTTTAAACATCAATCCTTTTAACTGTTTTCCAATTTCTTGATAGAAACGATTGACATAATACAAATACGTTTGATCGTTACTTCTTACATCTATAGGACGACCATATAACCAATCTGGAAGGCCTCCATTACGCATTTCCCCATGAGCAAAAGGACCTATGCGCATAATAACTTGCAAACCATTTTTAGCACATAATTCTGTAAAAGTTCTTACATCATAATCATCTTTCCAATTAAAAACACCTTCTTTAAACTCGTGCAAATTCCAAAAAACATAAGTGGCTACAACCGTAATTCCACCGGCTTTCATTTTTTTTAGCTCTTCCTCCCAATATTGATGTGGATAACGACTGTAATGAAATTCTCCAATAACCGGAATAAAAGGTTCTTTATTATGTTCTAAATAAAAACTATTGACACTGATAGTATCTCCTTTAGAATTATGACCTCCTAAATCTAAATGACCTCGTAAAACATCTGTTTTTACTTTTGATACATCAATCTTATAATGATTTTGTGCATGTGATTTAATCTGATTAAATACCAGTAAAAACATGGCTAAAATGGATACAAACTGCTTTTTATTGATCTCCATAAAATTAGCTTTTTTAATATTATTTAATGTCTTGGTAAATATTCATCATCTCTAAATGCACCTGCACTCCTTGATGGTTGATATCCATTTCCTGAGCTTTTACTAAATGTTTTTTAGCATTATCAATATCTCCCAATCCATAAAAACCAAGCCCCAACATGTAGTGACAGTGGATTTTATTACGGAAGGTTAAATCATCATCCCAAATCAATAAATCTGGCAGGGATACCGCAAAATAATCTAATTTAATGATTTCATCTATATGCTTTTCTCCAAAAGCAATCAGTGCCTTAAAACGTTTTGTAGCTTCTTCTTTTCTATTTAATTTAAGCAAAGCCAATCCTTGATAAAATATTTTATCTGGTTTTTGATCGTTATAAAAAATAGCAGCTGCAGGTTCTGTATCTCCATCTTTGGCTAATTCCCAAAAATGATGAGCTTTTTCTAATTCTCCTAATTTTTCATAAGCACACCCTAACCAATAATGGAAATCATTTTCTTGTGCTCCTGATAATTTACCCTCTCCTAAATGATGAGGATATACCAAACATTGTTTCAATAAATCAATTGCCTGAGATTCGTTGTTACCAACTAAAAATTGTTTTGCCAACTCTACCCTTGCTATTTGATATTGTGTAGGTACTTTCCCTTCTCCTCCTTCCCATGGATGAAAAATTCTTTGATCAATCAACTCAATAGCTTTGATATATTTTCTCGATTGATTACACAAGGTAGCATATTCTAAATACACATCATCACGTTGCAATACCAAGTCTATGTGTTTTTCTAAAAAAGCTAATCTTTCTGAAAAAGGTTTGCACAAACGCTTATACAACTGATCTAATTCCATGAGAATTCGTGCATCTGTGGTATCCAATTCAAAAGCTTTTTCTAAAGTAGCCAAAGCTTTTTCCTCTTGTTGTAATTTATTAAAATAAGCCAATGATAAATTTCTATGCACCGTTGGAAACGTAGCATCAATACTTACCGATTTTTCCCAACAAGCAATGGCTTCTTGGTACTGACGTTTGTCATACCACAGGTTTCCTAAATAATAAGGAGCTTTGGCATCATTTGTATTTATTTTTTGAGCGACTTCTAAAGCTAAAATAGCTTCTAAACGGTTTGGAAAACAATATTCTGGAGCATGAGCAGCCGCCAATTCAAATACAGCTTTACTATCTTTGTTTGCCAAACTTAATGCCCATCCCATGTAGTAATAAGTCATTGGAGTGGTTGCACAAACTTTTGTTCCAGCTTCTAATAACAAAACAGCTTCATCATACATTCCTGCAGCAATATAATCTAAGGCAACCACTTCATAATTGTGGATTTCTCCTCGCATTACTTGGTGCATTTCTTTTAAATCACTATTCTCTTTTGTGATTAAATAAGATTCAAATCTACATCCAAAGTTGAACAAGTCTATTTTTAAAGAATCATTGATTAAAGTCAACGCTTCTTGTTCTCTTCCTAATTTTCTTAAAATAGCTGCTTTTAAAGTTCTCGCTTTATGGTTGTGCCAGTTACGAATCAAAGATTTGTCTACTTCGTACAAAGCTTCAGTTAAATTGTTATGGACACATGAAATTTGAGCACATCCAAAGTAACCCGCATCTTGCATGGCAGCATTCCAACAAGATTTATAAAAAGCATCATACGCTTCTTTATGTTTTCCTTGGTATTGTAAAGACAATCCTAAATTGTAATGTGGTTCTCCATCATATGGATTTGGATTGCGTTGTAATTGGGTTTTAATGGCTTCTTTAAAATACGTTTCAGCTTCTACAAACTTTCCTCTACGCAACAACCAAAGCCCCATGGCATTGTTATTTCTAACATCAGAAGGATCGCGTTTTAAAGCTTCTAAATAGTAATCAGTCGCATTATAAGTGGCATGGCGATATTGCTCTAAATGCAACCCTGTTAAATACAATTGTTCACAAGTCTCGGTTTCTTCTGGAGAAAAAGCTGCTTTGGCTGCTTCAGGCGTTTCTTTTCCTTCTTGTTCCTCTGCTTTAATGCTTAATAACTTTCTTCCATTTTCTGCATAAACAGATAACACCAAATTGATGACCTCAACATCACCTACAGAAACTTCTCTTTCATAAACTTGTTCAGGACTTAAATCCAAAACCTCATCGAAATATCCTTCTAAAACGACCTTGGCATTTTTTTGTAATGAAGTTACAAATACCTGTACAATGGCTTTATCATTTTTTTTATGGATGTTTAACAATACATCTTGTGAGGCATTTTTTACGACTCCTAATTCACGGTATGGTAAGAAATATTGAGTAAATGTTTTTTCTTCATAAGGTTGCATCCACGTAAAGTCTGGTTGATTGTCGGTATAAACACCCGCCATTAACTCTATATATGGACCATCTTCATCTGTTAAATTTCTATCCCATGCTTTTCCAAAATCACCATTTCCCCAAGTCCATTGTTTTTTTCCTGGTGAGATGTGATGATTGGCAACATGTAACACACCCGCTTGTGTATCATTTTCATAACCTCCTACAAAATTAAATTCTGAATTGATAGCCATGTAAGAAGTAGGAACAGGAATGTTTTTATAATTTGAAATATCTACGCCTTCTGAATAATCTACTTTATAATAAGTTCCTGTGGCAATTGGAAAGGTTGAAACATCTCTTTTTCCATGATCAAATACCGCATGTACATCTGGTGGAAATACAGATTGATAATGTTCATTTACAGCAACCGCTGGATTTGCCCACCATAAAAACGTTTGAGGGACTGGCGTTGGATTGTATAACTTTCCTTTAATTTCTAAATAAGCTTTTCCAGGACGTAACGTAAATCCTGCCATCCCTTTTTGATGAAACATTTTTTCGTTTTCACTTACCCAAACCGTAATACTTCCATCTTCATTATTCTCAATGGTATGGTCTACAGGTAAAAAAGTACTAGGGCGATGGTGTTGTGGCCAGTTGAATTCTATTCCTCCAGAAATCCAAGGTCCTGTAAGTCCTACCAAAGCAGGTTTAATGACTTGATTATAATAAATAAAATGACGTTCTTTTATTTTATCATAAGCCATTTGAACCCTTCCTCCAAGCTCAGGTAAAATCATCACTTTTATATATTCATTTTCAATATATACAGCTTTGTAAACTTTGTCTTGCTTTTCATCTTCAATCTTTTCTACCACAGGATATGGATACACCACACCACTACTTCCTTGATAGACTCTTTTCTCGAGAAAAATAGGATTCTTTTCTGCCGATCCTATTTCATATGTAGGAATAATTACATCCTCTTGCCAAGCTTTAACACTCATCTTTTTATTTATTTAAAAACTAAATTCTAACGATAACTATTTAACCAATTCTTTTTCTATTTCTTCTAAACTTTTCCCTTTGGTCTCTGGAAGATTTTTACGGATAAATAAAAATCCAAACAAACAGATCATTGCATACACCCAAAAAGTACCAGCTGCCCCAAATCCTTTATTTAAAAGCGGGAAAGTATAAGTAAGCACAAAGCATGCAATCCATAAAGAAAAAGTAGCAACAGCCATGGCCGCACCTCTAATTCTATTCGGAAATATTTCTGATAAAATCACCCAAGTAATAGGAGCTAAAGACATAGCATAAACACCAATACCAATCACAACTAAAGACAATACAGCAACTCCTTTTAACTCAAAATAAAAAGCACTTCCTAAAAGAAGATAGGTGATAGCCAATCCTAAAGAACCTAAAATCATTAATTTTTTACGCCCCCATTTATCAACCGTAAACATCGCTACCAAAGTAAATACTAAGTTTACACTTCCTGTAATCACAATATTAAAAAGGGTATCACTTACTCCATAACCCGCTGCTGTAAAGATTTCATCGGCATAATTAAAAATGATATTAATACCACACCATTGTTGAAAAATAGCCAACACAATTCCTACCACCAACACCATTCTGTATTTAGGATGAAACAACGCTTTAAAATCAACTTTTTCTGCAACATCATTTAAAGTTGCCTGAATGTTTGCCATTTCTATTTTTGCATAAGCCTCTCCTCCAATTTTATTTAAAGTTGGATAAGCTTTTTCTTTTTGACCAACTTTCATTAACCAACGTGGACTTTCAGGGACAAAAAAGGTAAAAACAAAAAAAGCAATAGCTGGAATTAATTCTGCCCAAAACATCCATCTCCACCCTGTAGTTCCATTCCAAGAATTACGAATAAACTCATCCGTTGCTGCTACAGGAACCTCTTCTGCAATAAGGATATTAACTACCTGAGCGGCTAATATTCCAATCACAATCGTCATTTGGTTTAAAGAAACAAATCTTCCTCTAAACTCTGATGGAGAAACTTCGGCAATATACATGGGGGATAAGGCTGATGCCAATCCTATTCCCAAACCACCAATCACTCTATAAACAATAAAAATTTCATAAGTCTCCGATATACCTGTTCCGAAAGCTGAAATGGTAAATAACAAAGCCGCTAATAATAAAGGACGTTTTCTACCTAGTTTATCGCTAATAACTCCTGAAATAACAGCTCCTAAAATACACCCTATCAAAGCAGAACTCATGGCCCATGCTTGTAAATTGGCTGAGTTGGCAATATCAAAAAAACGCTCATAAAAAGGTTTCGCTCCACCAATCACCACCCAATCATAACCAAAAAGCAAACCTCCCATAGCCGAGACCATAGAAATTGACAAAATATAGCGCTTGTTAAATTTTATATTTTTCATAAAACCATTATTGATTTATTTAATATTTATCAAAAATAAAACTGCTTTATTACAGATAAATACAAATATACTTTTAGTATTAGACATAAAAAATGGAGGATAATCACAAAAGAATGGATTATATTACTACTATATATTAATTTAGTCCAAAAATACTACTCTATCATGAACAATATAACGACTCCTAAAATTAAAGAAGGTTTTTTAGGTCAATCTTTTATGATTTTACCTCGTGATCAAAAGAATAGAATAGAAAACAGTCCTTTTTATCGAAACCTTTTCCCAACTGCCATAGGTTATTTTCCTTATGCAAAACACCATAATAGAGCTAGAAAAAATGGAATAAATGAATATATTTTCATCTATTGTTTAGAAGGTAAAGGGTGGATTAAAATAAATCATAAAACAATAGTATTAAGCTCTAATACTGGATTTATAATCCCTAAAAATATTGGTCATCAATACGGAAGTGATTTAAAAGAAGCTTGGAGTATTTATTGGATTCATTTTACAGGAACCTATGCTCCAACGTTTTATCATCGTTTTGCAGAAAACAAAGAAACTGCTATAAATATTGCTTTTGACGAAAGCAGAATTAAAACCTTAAAAAAAATAATCAAATTATTAGAAAGTGATTTGACCGATGAAAAAGTAGAATTAACTCATTTTAAACTGATTGATTTGTTAAGTTCTCTATGTTATAAAAATACTTTAGACAACAATATTCAAGACCGAATAGAACGTTCTATTCTTTTTATGAAAGAACACTTAAACCAAACCTTAAACATAGAACAACTAGCAAAACAATCAAGCCTTTCGGTTTCTAGATATACTGAATTGTTTAAACAAAAAACAGGTCATTCTCCCATTCAGCATTTTATTCGACTAAAAGTTGAAAAATCCTGTGAATACTTAAATTTCACCAATTTTAACATTAAAGAAATTTGCAGAGAAGTAGGAATTCAAGATCCTTATTATTTCTCTAGAGTATTTAAAAAACAAATGGGCATGTCTCCAATGCAATATAAAAAAACACATTGTTGAGAATAAGGTGTTTTATTTGAATAATTTTTAATTAATCATGAATACTTCTCACCAAAGACACATCATCTATTTGAGCGTTTGCATTGGCTTTTCCATCAACTAAAAAACCAATTTCTACCTTCCCTCCTTTAACAGGAATGTTTTGAATGGTAATGGTTTTCCAAGTGCTATTTTTCTTGTTTTACCTAGTAATTTAAATCATTATCCTATGCTACTTTCGTAATTGGTCTTCCTTCTTTAGTTTCGTGAAAAATATCATTTTTAATATTTTTTAAATTATACCTATAGTTAATAAAACCACTATCAGAAAGTATTAATAAACAAGATAGAATATTTACAATTTGCTAATGCTTATATAGCTTTTTATTTTGATTTTTTTATCGACTTATAATCGTTTCTGCTCCTAAATGATATGGAAATTTAGATTCTTTAGTATTTAACATCATATAATCTAACAATACCCCTGTATCAATAGCATAAATTTTTAAAGTCTGTTTTCCTTTCTTTTTTAAAGAGACGTTTAAATTTTTTCTAGCTTTATTTCTCAATACGTTTTGTTTCCATTCAGAACTTCTTCCGTAAGTTTTAAAATCTACTATTTTAACTGGTTCATCATTCCATTGTACCCCAATACGTACTTTTCCATCAGTAGTTAAAGGATGTGTTGGAATTGCCACCAACTGCAAAGTAGCATCATCTGTAATCGTTTCTGTAAAAAATTCATATGTTAAAACAGCTCCATTTTCTAACTTAGAGTTCGATGTTTTTTCTAATAGAGAAACTTGTACTACAGCTTGACTATGACCTAATCCTTTAGAGACCTTCCATGATTGATCGCTTGATGAATTATTAGCAACAAAGTTTTCTGCATACACCAAAGCCAAATTATTTTTCTCTACAATACCAGATGATGATATATTTTGATAACTATCAGACACCAGTAACTTAATATTTTTACTCAATTCTCCTACCTCTATTTTTATTTCTCCATTCTTTGGACTTCCTGCTTGTTTCCAAGCTCCCCAGTTTATTGAAAACAAAATACGATCTTCAGTTTTTTGATCATTTAAAACTCCTGTTTTCTGACTTGCACGTAACCATTTTGGTAATTGATTAATACTCCAATCTGCATGATTAGCATTCTTTAAGAAAACATCTACAAAATAAGTCGCTTTGTCATTTGCATAAAAAGTAGGTAAATAATCAACTCCTTTAACAGTTAAGGTATCTTCTACAGAAATCCCCACCAAGGCTTTATCATTTATTGTAGAAAGATCTATTTCAGGATTGTCGTATACGGGTAATCTCCTTGGCTTCATATCCATCATTCCATTCCATTTTCCATTAGAAATGGTATTGTATTTTTTGGTAAGCACTACTATATTTTGATAAGATTGATTTGCCATTTTTTTATATTGATAAGCACTTTTTCTTGATTGCACTGCATACGTTAAAGCTTTGTCTTTGTACATAAACTTTTTATTCATATTCACTGCTCCTTTTACCGGATAAGCTACCAATTGAAAAAAAGCACTTTTCATTTCTTCTGGCAACTTTTCTTCAACCAAATCCACTCGTTTTTCTAAAGAAATATAAGCATCAATACGTTGTTGAATCTCATCTCCATTGCTTAGTGCATTATAGTCTGTTTTATAAATAGGGGTCGTTTTTTCTGTTTGACTCCATCCCATAAACTCAGGTTTTCTTTCAAAAGCTAATTGATAATATTTTTGTTTGATATCTGCCATTTCAGTTCCTAATTCTTCATTAAAATTTTCATTAAAAAAAGATTCTTGATGTTTTTTTACAGCTAAAGGGTTTTTAAAACTTTCAGCATCATAAGCCATATCCATAAACAGCTGCATATTGTATTCCGCTGGCTTGATATCTCCTACGTTTAGAATCCAAATTTCTTTGTTATTTAACTCGTAGGCTTTCATCATTTCTTCGTGAATTAAATACGGATTGGTACTACTTAGCCATAAATAATCATGAGGTCTCCCCCAATAAGATGCATGGTAATACACACCACCTCCACCAACACGTTTTTGTTCTTCTTCATTACTTAAAGATCTAATATATCCGTAATTATCGTCCGTCCAAACCAAGGTAATATCTTCGGGAACTTCTAATCCATTTTTGTACAAATCCAACACTTCTTTGTACACAGTAAAAGCTTGAGGAACCTTTGTTACATCTGGATTGATGTGTTTTTTTAACATTGCTCTTTGGTCTGTAATCACATTTGTTAACACTGCTACAGCTTCGTCTTTAGACTTAACACCTTCCATACCACTATCGTGCACCCCACGCATTCCAATAGTATAAACACCATCAATATCTTTGGCTTCTTTTACCCTATCTTCCCAGTACTTAAAAACATTTTCTTTATTGGTTTTATAGTTAAAACGACCATTTTTATGTTCATCCCATTCATCAACATTATTACGTAACATTGGCTCTGCATGTGAAGACCCTAAAGCAATATGATACAACTCTGCCATTTTTCTATTCCCAGGATAGTGGAAAAATGCCTTGGTACTTGGATGCATGGCTGGCCAAATGGTATTGGCTTTTAAACGTAATAAAAGTTCAAAAACTTTGGCATAGGTTTTAGGTCCTATATCTCCTGTTTCTGGTTCATAGTTGTATTTTGCCCAAGGTTGTAATCCCCAATCTTCATCGTTAATAAAAATCCCTCTATAAGATACAGAAGGCTCTTTACTATAGAACTCAGGCTGATTTAAAACCAATTTGTTACTTTTTTTTGCAGGAACATCAGCCCACCAATTCCATGGAGAAACTCCTATTTTTTTAGATAAATCGAACACTCCAAAAGCAGTTCCTCTAGCATCGGTACCCGCAATTATAAAAGCTTTTTTTATTTTTTTAGAAGGATTTTCTACTGTTTTATACAAATAACTTTCTGACTGATTTATAAAGGGAGTATTGATTGTTTTTTTATTGATAAACGCGGCCATCAGTTCTGATTGAAGCGATCCAATAACAATTACATTCCCTTCTACATTTTTATAATCTGTATGTACTTTTGGTTGATATCCCGTCACCTTAAAAATATCATCAGACAAAAGATAAGCTACTATAGAATCTAAATCATCTCCTTTAGAATCGTATAAAATTGCTGCTTTATTTTGATCCTTATAAATTTCAAAACCAGCGGTAGTTGCCTTATATTTTGTATTGCTACCGCACGCAATAACAGTTGTACTAAAGATTAATAATGTTAAACCCTGAAAAAAATATCTCATATAATATTTTAAAATTATTTTATTCTATTGTTACGTTTAATTTTGAGCATTCACAAATGAAACATCGTCTACCCAACAGTGAGCCTCTGCATCACCATATACTACAAAACCTATTTCTACTTTTCCGTTGACCACAGGTACATTTTTTATTTCAACGGTTTTCCACTGATTCTTATGAGTATTTATTGGATGTGTTTTTTTATCAACACCACTTTCTGCATACATTTCTAACTTCTGAAAAGTTCCGCTACTTTTAATTTTAGCTGTTAAATGATATTTACCATCTTTTAACTTTACATAAGGACTAGACTCAATAATTTGGAACACCTTTCTTTTAAAACTGATCGCATCAGTAATATTTAAACTTTTTTCTCCTATAACATGCTTTCTATCTGCTTCTGTATTAAAATAATTTAAAACAGGAGTATCTTTATCTGCTACCACAATTACATTTCCTTCTAACACTTTAGAATGCCAAGCCAATAATTGTTCTTTAATTGGTTTTACCGGACTTGGAATATGTCTACGATCGGCTTCAAAACTTGGATTTTTCACATAATTATTATCACTTGCTACTTTCCATTCTCCAGTACTCTCATTAAGCTTCCAAGAATTTAAAGAGTTAAAATAAGGTACTTCTCCTTCAAAAGATAAAGGACACCATTGATTATATCCCAATCCATTTCCTGCAAAATCTGCCCATCGGTCTCCACAATAAACAACAGTTTCTTGTTTACTTCCTTTTACATTTACAAAAAATCCTGTTTGCGTAATATGAGCATAGTCTTCCATACTCCCTTGAGTAATCAACATTTTATTGGTTGGCGTATAAGGACCACGAATATCATCTGCTACTAAATAATAGGCATAAGAAGAATCCCATCCGTATAAATTAGAGGCATATAAATAATATTTTCCTTGATATTTAAACATACAGTTTCCTTCTCTTCCACGACCTTTAAACACTTGAGTACAGTCTAACAAATCAACTTTTCCGTTTTTTACACCTATTTCTGATATATAAATTTTATTTCTTCCTTGTCCATAAGAATACACCAAATAAGAGATTCCAGTATCTTCATCAGTAAACACGGTTTGATCTCCTGTGTTACTAGTTCCAATGGTTTCTTTCATGCTAATTCGCTGATGCCATTTAAAAGGTCCCGTAGGTTTATCTGCTACCGTAATAAGCACCTGATCGTTGTGTTGCACAAACATGGCATATTTTTTAAGCTCTTTTACATAAGCAACGCCTAGTCTTCCTACCCAACCTGTTCTAGGGAAATTTTCATCAATCTCTGCTCTGGTAAGCACTGGTTCTTCCATGGTCCAATTCACCAAATCTGTAGAAGTATAACAACTTACATCTAAAAAATTAGTTCTTTCTTGAGTAATGGCTGGATTTTCTCTGTACAATTCAGCTCCTTTATAATGCACACCGTACCAATAATATTTTTCTACACCAGCACTAGGGTCTTTAAATGTAAAAATTCCTCCACCCTGACTATAAATAGGTTTTCCGTCTTTGGTGTCCCAAAAGATATCATTTTTAATGTTATGAAATTGTGCTTTTACATGATTTGAAAACAACAAACAGACACATAAAAAAACAAGTTGTAAAATTATACTCTTAACCGTATTGATGATGTTCATAAATGTTATATTTAATTAAAGTTTGCTTATTTGATTTGATCTACTCCTTGAGTTGATATATTCTAAATTTATCTGTCAAAACTGAGCCTAAATAAGTAAACATATTTAATTATCCCATACTGTACTATCTTGCTTTTAAAATAATTGTTAATTATAAAAAGAAAAAGAGGTTTACTTTTTAAGTGAACCTCTTTTTTACATAATATATGTTTTCTGCATTGTTTACTCAACAGTATCGTACAATCCTTTTTTAAATTTTTCTGGATCTTCTACCAAATGATATCTTGGATCGTCAATGTCATCAACAATCATTTTGGCAAATTTAGGATCTGCTGTTTTTAACAATATTTTACAATCTTTACTCAGGTGTCTTAATTTGATTTCTTTTCCAAGTTCATCATATTTTTGAACTATATTTTTTACTGCTTCTAAACCTGAATGATCGCTAATACGAGATTCTATAAAATCTATCTCCACATATTGTGGGTCATTCTTAGGATCAAACTTTTCATTAAATACATTGACTGAACCAAAAAACAAAGGCCCCCATATTTCATAAGTCAAAGTTCCATCTTTCATTCTTTTTCTTGCACGAATTCTAATGGCATTTTCCCATGCAAACACCAAGGCTGAAATAATTACTCCTGCAAAAACAGCAATCGCCAAATCAAACACAACGGTAATGGCAGAAACAGCTACCAATACAAAAGCATCGGCTCTTGGTATTTTTCTTAAAATACGAATACTAGACCATGCAAAAGTTTCTATTACCATCACAAACATTACTCCTACCAAAGCAGCAATAGGCACTTGTTCAATATATTTATCTGCAAATAAAATAAAAGACAATAAAGTTAAAGCCATCATGACTCCAGACAAACGTCCTCTACCTTTTGCATTGATATTAATTACAGTTTGACCAATCATTCCACAACCACCAGTTCCTCCTAAAAGTCCACTGGTAATATTTCCAACGCCTTGTGCAATACATTCACGGTTTCCATCTCCTCTGGTATCTGTCAATTCATCCACCAAATTCATGGTCATTAAAGACTCTATCAATCCTACAGATGCCGCTAAAAAAGCAAAAGGTAAAATAAACGTAAACGTATCTAAATTAAAAGGTAAATTTTGCCATAACTCCATGTTTGGTGTTGGAAATTCTCCTTTTAAACCTGCTCCACCACCTTCTCTAATATAAGATCCAACAGTAGACACCTCTAATCCTGAAACAATAACAATAATAGTTACCACTAAAATAGCGGTTAAAGATGCTGGTAATTTTTTAGTCAACTTTGGTAGTAAAAAAATAATCGCCATGGTTAACCCTACCAATCCCATCATGATATATAATTCTGTTCCAGACATAAATTCTGAAACGTAATTTTTTACGCCATCTGCAGAAAATTCTAAAGTTTTATGAGTAAACATTTTTACCTGTGCCCAAAAAATCACAATAGCCAATCCGTTTACAAAACCAAGCATTACTGGGTAGGGAATTAAACGCACAAAACGTCCTAATTTAAAGACTCCAGCAAATATTTGAAAAATCCCCATTAAAATAACCGCAGCCAACAAATAGAAATATCCCATATTATCTATAGGATTATCAAACAACATTCCTTTGGTATGTCCTTCTTGAATCATGTGCACAAAAATAACTGCCACAGCTCCAGCAGCTCCTGAAATCAAACCAGGTCTTCCTCCAAAAACAGCCGTAATCAAACCAATAATAAAAGCTCCTGACAAAGCAACCAATGGATCTATTTGTGCCACAAAAGCAAAAGCAACAACTTCGGGAATCATCGCTAAAGAAACAGTCATCCCTGCTAAAATATCGTTTTTAGGATTTGTGGTAAATTGTTTAAAGTATTTAGTCATAGTTTTGTTTTTAACGCCGCAAAAATAGGGTTTATATATGAGCTATACCAAATATGAATACGTTAAATACCCTATTGAAAAAGATTCCTTTTTTGCATAACTAACAAGACCACAATAGGAATAGCCAATAAAACAACCTGTAAAGTTCCCGTTTGCAAAACACTTGGCATCATTAAAATGGTAGCCACATACCCAGCAATGGCTCCACCAATATGTGCACTGTGACCTATATTTCCTAATTGATTTTTCATACCATACATGGAATAAAACAAATATCCTATTCCAAATACATATCCTGGTATGGCAATAGGTAATAGAAATAAAGACAACTTCATTTCAGGAAACAAAACAATACTAGCATATACAATTCCTGTAACGGCTCCAGAAGCCCCTACCGCTGAATAATAAGCATTATTTTTATTTAAAACCAGTGACAAATAATTCCCTGCTAACAAACTCAATACATAGATTCCTAAATATTGTAAAGGGTTAAAAAAATACAAAACGGTGTTAGAAAATATATACAAGGCATACATATTAAACCCTAAGTGAATATAATCTGCATGTAGAAACCCAGAAGTAATCATTCTATACTTTTCTCCTCTTTGTACACTTAACACGTTGAATTTATACTTATTAAAAAAAACAAGATCTTTAAATCCTTGTAAGCTCATAATCACATTGGCTACTATTAAGCCTATTACTATTAAATTCATGTAGTTCCATTTATTTATGTCCGATATATATTCGATATTTGTAATTCCTATTTTTTATAAAATGAATAAAGAACGAATTATCTTTTTACTTATATATCCTGTTATATTTTTATTTTCAAAGTTACCTCTTTGGTTTTTATATGGAATATCAAATCTGATATATTATTTGGTTTATTACATTATTGGATATAGAAAAAAGACGGTTAGAAAGAATTTAGTCCTTTGTTTTCCAGAAAAAACGGCTGAAGAAAGACTAGAAATAGAAAAAAATTCTTTCAAACATTTTGTTGATATTTTTATTGAAATGCTAAAAGGGTTTGGTATTGCTCAAAAAGAAATAGACAAACGTTATAAATATATGAATCCAGAAATTTTTAGAGAACTGGAAGCCTCTGGAAAAAGTGTCATTTTATTAGGAGCGCATCATGGAAATTGGGAGTGGCTTTTTAACATCAACCACCACACAAGCATCAAATGTTATGGAGCATTTAAGGAATTAGAAAACAAATATTTTAATACTTATGTAAGAGAAAACAGAGGTAGATTTGGTTCTGTTTTTATTCCAACACAAGACACCATTCCGCAAATACTTACTAATTACAAAAACAACGTTCAATCAATGTACGGTTTGTTAAGTGATCAATCTCCACAAGTGAGTAAAACACATTACTGGGCTCCGTTTTTTGGACATGTAGTTCCTATTCACACAGGAGCAGAAATGTTAGCCAAACGTTTTCAATTTAATGTCATTTACATGCATATTGAAATGCCTAAACGTGGTCATTATGAAATTACTTTTGAAAAAATGGACATTCCAGAAACCGCTACGAGTGACTATCCTTTAACAGATATTTATTTAAAAAAGCTAGAGAAGGATATTTCTGACAATCCGGATATTTATTTTTGGACTCACAATCGTTTTAAACATATGGGAAAAGCTCCTGTATTGCAAAACAATTAGAAGCTTTTTTTAGTACCTTCACATTCATAAAAAAAAGTAATGATTCAAGACTTTAAAGCCTGGCTGAAAAAACCCTATTACATGATTGATAGTACTCCTGTAAAACTATCAATGACAATAGGTGTAGGTCTTTTTACGTTTTTATTTCTATTTGTTTTTAGACCATTTGGAATAGACAAAGTCATTCATCACAGTCCCTTATTAATTGTAGGTTATGGTGTTTTGGTAAGCTTTAGCCTTTATATTAGTTACTTTATACTTCCTAAAATATTTCCTATTTATTTTAATGTAAGAAACTGGACAGTACAAAAAGAAGCTACTTTTTTGTTGATTACTTTTTTAATCATTACCACCATTAACTATTTCTATCATGTTTCATACATAGATAGCTACATGCCTTCTTTTTCTTATCTAAAATTTATGTTTAGGGTGTTTTCTATTGGAATATTTCCCGTTCTTTTCATCATTTTTATGATAGAAAAATACTTACAAACAAAACTTAAAGTAACTCCTGATAAAATTGTAGAACAAATTAGAAAGGAAAAAAAAGAAACTGTTACGATTAATTCTGACAACATCAAAGAAGATTCTTTAACCATCGACATTGATAGTTTTTTATATGCACAATCTAACAACAACTACACCACTATTGTTTATTTGTTAGACGGAAAGCCTAAAAAGATATTGATGAGAATCACCTTAAAAAAAGTAGCAGATATTCTTTCTGTGTATCCTGAATTTATCAGATGTCATCGCTCTTTTATCATCAACAAAAGTGAAGTTTTAAAAGTAGAAGGAAATGCTAGAGCCTTGCAAGTAACTCTTAAAAATGTAAAAGAAATCATTCCGGTTTCTCGTTCTTTTCCAAAAGAACAAATCATTTCCTAATTCCAAAACACCCATAAGCCGTTACTTTTCGCAATAGGAGGCTTCCCAATCATCACAAATAAAACCATTACACCACATATTTAGGTTTCATGTTTTTTCTATTTGTAATATTGTTTGTGTAAATTCATAACAAAATCGCAAACAAAAAATGGAAAAGAAAAAAATCGTAATAATTGGAGCTGGGTTTTCCTCTCTTTCGGCTAGTTGCTACTTAGCTAAAATGGGTTACGATGTTACCATTCTTGAAAAAAACAAACATGTTGGGGGTAGAGCGCAACAATTACATAAAGATGGTTTTGTGTTTGATATGGGGCCAACTTTTTATTGGATGCCCGATGTGTTTGATAAATTTTTTAATGATTTTGGTAAAACCACAAATCAATATTATCAAATAACAAAATTAGATCCTGGATACGAAGTATATGCTGGCGTGATGAATTCAATTTGTATTGCCGCTAACTTCGATACTATTGTTAAAACTTTTGAAGACAAAGAAAAAGGAAGCGGAAAAAAATTAAAATCCTTTATTGCAGATGCTGAAGAAAATTATCATTTAGCCATCAAAGATTTGGTCTATCAACCTGGAGAAAATATTTTTGAAATCATCACCCCAAAAACGGCTTTAAAAGTAGGAGCTTTTTTTAGCAACATCAAATCACAAGTAGCCAAATACATCAAACATCCTGAATTAAAACAAATTCTTGAATTTCCGGTCTTGTTCCTAGGTGCCAAACCAGAAACAACACCAGGATTTTATAATTTTATGAATTATGCCGATTTAAAATTAGGAACTTGGCACCCTAACAAAGGAATGCATCAGGTAGCGGTGGGAATGGCAAACTTAGCAGAAGAACTAGGTGTAGAAATTCTTTGCGAAGAAAACATTACCAACATTAACCTACAAGACAACAAAGTAACTTCTGTAGCTACCTTAAACGATACTTATACATGTGATGTTTTGTTAAGTGGAGCAGATTATCATTTTACAGAAACTTTACTTCCAAAAAAATACAGACAATACTCAGAGAAATATTGGAACAGCAAAACATTTGCCCCTTCTGCCCTATTGTTTTATGTCGCTTTTGATAAAAAAATAGCAAACGTATCACATCATACTTTGTTTTTTGATACTGATTTTAGCGAACATGCAAAATCTATTTACGACACCCTTACTTGGCCAGAAAAACCATTATTCTATGCAAGTTTTCCTAGCATTACCGATGACTATTTTGCTCCCAAAGGAAAAGAAGCTGGAACGTTTTTAATTCCTATTGCTCCAGGCATAGAAGATACACCAGAAATTAGAGAGCATTATTTTAACATCATTATAAAACGATTGGAAAAAATAACAAACCAAAGCATTGCTCCTTTCGTAACTTTTAAAGAAAGTTATTGTGTAAACGATTTTAAGGAACAGTTTAACTCATACAAAGGAAATGCTTATGGACTAGCAAACACCTTATTGCAAACCCATATTTTAAGACCAAAATTAAAGAGCAAAAAAATTAGTAACTTATACTTTACCGGACAACTAACAGTTCCTGGACCTGGAGTGCCTCCTGCTATTATTTCCGGTGAAATTGTAAGTGAATTAATCTACAAAAACAAATAACCATGAAAGCATTATTTGATAGTACCAGTTATGAATGCAGTAAGATCATTACAAAAAGATATAGTACCTCCTTTTCATTAGGTATTATGCTTTTTAAACCAACCATTCGTCCAGCTATTTACGCTATCTATGGTTTTGTGCGTTATGCGGATGAAATTGTTGATACTTTTTTAGAGTATCCGCAAAAAGAATTGTTAGATGAATTTGAAGAGGAATATCATAAAGCTTTAGAAAGAAGAATTAGTTTAAATCCTGTTTTAAATGCTTTTCAAGAAGTGGTGCACAAATATGATTTACAACCATTTGTAAAATCATTTTTAAAAAGTATGAGACGTGATTTATCTCAAACCACCTATATTTCTCAACAAGATTATGAAGAGTATATTTATGGTTCTGCCGATGTGGTAGGATTGATGTGCTTGCGAGTTTTTGTAAACAATAATGAAGAAAAGTATCAAGAGCTAAAACCTTATGCTATGAAGCTGGGTTCTGCTTTTCAAAAAGTAAATTTTTTAAGAGATTTAAAAGATGATTTAGAAGGTTTAGACAGGTCTTATTTTCCTAACTTGACTTCTTTACCGATGGATGCTCAGACCAAACAGACAATTATCAATGAAATTGAACAGGATTTTAAAGAGGCTTATATTGGCGTTCAAAAATTACCTATCGAAAGTAAATTAGGAGTTTATTTGGCTTACAAATACTATTTAAAACTGTTAAAAAAATTAAAAGAAACGACCAGTGAGCAAATAATGAATGAGAGAATTAGAGTGTCAAATCCAACAAAAGTGTTAATTTTAATGAGAGCTTATACAAAGTACTCTTTAAGATTGGTTTAACTATGAAAACACTTTTTATTGCCTTATTAATTTCTATAAATAGCTACCATCCTAATGATAATTGTGACCATTTGAATGAAATTAGAGACATCTTTCAAGCAGGAGTAAATAACAAAGAGGAATTAGCAGAAATGATTGCCATTTGTAAAAAATATGATTGTGATAAAATCACTCCGTATTATGCAGCAGCAACCATGAGAAAAGCTGAATTTGTTTGGTCTCCTTTAGAGAAGTTATCTAACTTTAACAAAGGAAAAAAAATGCTCGAGAGTTTCATCAAAGAGCACCCTAACAACATTGAAGCCAAATATATTAGATGGTTAACTCAAAAAATGGCTCCCAAATTTTTAGGATATCATGAGAATATTAAAGAAGACTACGATTACATTCAAAAAAACATCACAAAAAGTGATCTTGATAAAGAATACCAAAAAGTGATTTTAAATCACATTCAAAAAATGAAACATGAATAATATATTAATATACTTAGCTGTAACACTAGGAACTTTTCTTTTAATGGAGTGTATTACTTGGTGCACCCATAAATTTGTAATGCATGGTTTTTTGTGGTATTTGCACGAAGACCATCACCAACCAAAATACCAAGGAGTATTTGAAAAAAACGATGCCTTCTTTGTCATTTTTGCCATTCCTAGCATCGCTTTATTTTACTTTGGAATTCGTCCAGAACTTAATTATTTGTTTTTTATTGGTTTGGGAATTTTATTTTATGGAATGGCCTATTTTTTAGTACACGACATCATCATACATCAACGTTTTGATTTGTTTAAAAACATTCAAAATCCTTATATCAAATCCTTAAGAAAAGCTCACAAAGTACATCATAAACACTTAGGAAAAGAAGATGGGGAGTGTTTTGGAATGTTATACGTTCCTATTAAATATTTTAAACAATATTTTTAATGCACTACACCTATTTAATCATAGATATAGGATGCCTTATCATCCCTTTTTTATTTAGTTTTTATCAAAAACATGCCTTTTATAAAGAGTGGAAATATTTTGGTTTGAGTTGTTTACTGGTAGGAATTTTCTTTTTGATTTGGGATGAAATTTTTACCCAATTAGGTTTTTGGGGATTCAATCCAGATTATTTAACAGGTATTTATGTAGGCCATTTACCTATGGAAGAAATTTTGTTTTTTATCTGTATTCCTTATGCTTGTTCTTTTACCTATTTTGCTTTTCAATATTTACTTCCCAACAGAAAAAACAATGCTAGAATTGTAAAAATCAATACTTTTTTAGCGCTATTTTTATTAGGGTTAAGTATTTTAAATTACAACAAATGGTACACCTTTTTAACATTTTTATTTTTAGGTGTTTTCTTATTATATCTTAAAAAAACAAAAACAAATCTGTATTACTACTACCTTACGTTTGTAACCATTTTACCTTTTTTCTTTGCAAGTAACGGAATCTTAACAGGTAGTTTTTTAGAAGCACCCATTGTTTGGTACAACAACGCTCAAAATTTAGGAATTAGAATGTTTACCATTCCCGTAGAAGATACTTTCTATGGCATGTTATTAATTTTTGGAAACATTTACTTCCATCAATATTTTAAAGAAAAAGCAAATGCAAAAAATTAATGTATTTTGGTTTAGAAGAGATTTACGATTGTTCGATAATACTGCTTTAAACAAAGCTTTAGCAGAAGATATTCCTGTACTCCCAATTTTTATTTTTGATGAGGAAATTTTAACACATTTACCTAAAAATGATGCTAGAGTGAGTTTTATTCATGAGTGTTTGACTAAAATAGATAAAGAACTAAATCAACATCAAAGTAGCTTATTAATTTTAAAAGGAAAACCTATTGAAGTTTGGGAACAGCTTTTTAAAGACTATCACATCAATGCTATTTTTACCAACAAAGATTATGAACCTTATGCCTTAGAAAGGGACAGAAATGTTTACAAATTGGCAAAAGAAAACCATGCTGAGTTTTACAGACACAAAGACCAAGTTATTTTTGAAGAAAAAGAAATTGTAAAAGACGATGGTAAACCTTACACCGTTTATACGCCATACAAAAACAAATGGCTCGCTGCGTTTAAAAACATCTCTTTACAAACAAAAGAGTGTTCTTTTCAAAATTTCATCAAACAATCTGTAAATTTTCCTTCTTTACAAGACATTGGTTTTGAAACATCAACCATAAAAGTACCTGAATTTAATCCTAAAAAAATTGCTGATTATGGAGATAACAGAGATTATCCTGCCATAGATCACACCACGCATATTGGGCCTCATTTACGTTTTGGAACTTTAAGTGTAAGACAAGTGATTTTAGACTTGCCTAAACAAAGTGATGTTTATTTAAGTGAATTGATTTGGAGAGAATTTTTTATGCAAATTCTATTTCACTTCCCACAAGTTAAAAACAAAAACTTTAAACCTAAATATGATGCCATTCCTTGGAGAAATAATGAAGAGGAATTTAAGAAATGGTGTAACGGACAAACAGGATATCCTATGGTAGATGCAGGAATGAGAGAACTTAACGCCACAGGACACATGCACAACAGAGTAAGAATGATTACTGCTGGTTTTTTATGCAAGCATTTACTGATTGATTGGCAATGGGGAGAAGCTTATTTTGCCGAAAAATTATTAGACTATGATTTGTCTGCCAACAACGGAAATTGGCAATGGGCAGCCGGAACTGGTTGCGATGCAGCACCTTATTTTAGAGTATTTAACCCTACCACTCAAATTCAAAAATTCGACAAGAATTTAAAATATATCAAAAAATGGGTTCCTGAATTAGAGGAGCTAACTTACCCAAAACCTATAGTAGAACATAAATTTGCAAGAGAAAGAGCTATTAACACTTACAAAGAAGCTTTAAATAATTAATATGAAAATCATTTTAAAAGTTGCAGCCGTATACAATATTCTCTGGGGAACTTGGGTCGTTTTATTTCCAAATCAATTCTTTGATCTTGTAGGAATGGAACGTTTAAACCTCCCCATGATTTGGCAAGGGGTTGGAATGATTGTAGGTGTGTATGGTTTAGGCTATTGGTGGGCATCCTACAACCCCTTAAAACATTGGCCTGTAGTTGCTGTGGGTGCCTTAGGAAAAGTTTTTGGTCCTGTTGGTTTTTTAGGAAATTATCTAGAAGGAATTGTTCCTTTTGAATTTTTCTACACAGTCTTATTCAACGACATTCTTTGGTGGATTCCTTTTGGTTATATTCTTTACAAAGTACATACACAACAACATTGGAAGTTAAGCTAAGTACAATAATTATTATATCTTTACTTTCCTTAAAATTTAATAAAAAAAATATGAAAAAAATATTTTTAGCTATTACCACTTTATTTCTCTTAACCTCTTGTTTAAAAGATGATGGACCAAAAGATTACACAAGAGAAAATGAGCAAGAAATTTTAAATTACCTTGCTGAAAACAATATAAATGCTACAAAAGATCCTAGTGGAATTTATTACAAGATAGAAACCGAAGGAACAGGAGACAATCCTATAATTTCAGATGTTGTTAAAGTAAACTACAGTGCTTCTGTGCTGAATGGAAATACTTTTTCAGAAAGTAATGATAATGGATCTTATTTAACAATAGAAAACTTAATTGGTGGGTTAGCAAAAGGAATTAGTCTTCTAAAACCAGGAGGATCAGGTAAAATATTCATTCCATCAAGATTAGGTTATGGAAGCAGTGATTACAACAACATTCCGGCAGGATCTGTTATTGTATTTAACATTGAACTTCTTGATGTTTATGCCAACATAGACCTTGCTAACGATGCTGAAATTCAAGATTACCTAGCTGATAAACAATTGACAGAATCTGCTGTAAAAACAGAATCTGGTCTTTATTATATTATGGAGGAAGAAGGAACAGGTGAAACTCCTGAAGAAACAGATAATGTTACCGTAGCTTATAAAGGAACCTTTACAAATGGAACTGTTTTTGACGAAAGTAGTGTCTCTGGAGTTACCTTTGATTTAAAAGGAGTCATTGAAGGATGGACTTTAGGAATTCCTTATTTTAAAGTAGGAGGTAAAGGAAAACTACTCATTCCATCCAAACTAGGATATGGTAATAACTATTACAGAGGAATCCCAGGTGGATCTGTTTTAATCTTCGATATTGATTTAATTTCTATAAATTAAATAACCATAGAACAAACAAAAAAACGCTTCAGCATATTCTGAAGCGTTTTTTTATTGAAAAACAATCCATTTTTAGAATGCTTCATTGATTTCTATCCAATAACCATCTGGATCTTGGAAATAAAATTGTTGAATACCATCATTTCTTACATAACCTTTACTTGGAGTGCCTAACCAATCTGCGTAATCAATATTCATTAATTTTAAGTGGGCTATAAAAGGCTCTATATCTTTTATTGCCAAAGCAAAATGAACAGCTTTGTTGGTTTTTATTTCCGCATTGGGTCTAGGAATCAAATGAAGTTGTTTTCCTTCTCCCAAAGAGAACCACCTTGTTTTAGAAGTTGAAGCGGTATTTTCAATCTCCTCCAGTTTTAATACTTTCATATAAAACGCTGCAGAATGATCTACATCTTTAACAGAAAGTGCCACGTGATTGAACGAAAATGTAAACATGATTTTATTTTTTAAGAGTCAAATATCTAACTTATTTTTTTATTACACTAGTTTCCAAAAGCAGTAACAACAACCCTCCTACTCCCTCCATAATTTCTGTGTTCACCTAGGTAAATACCTTGCCAAATTCCCAAATTCAATTCTCCATTGGTAATCGGAATTTGTACAGAACAACCTAACATAGAGGCTTTAATATGAGCTGGCATGTCGTCACTTCCTTCATAATCATGTTGATAATAAGGCATGTCTTCAGGAATCATTTTATTGATGTGGGATTCAAAGTCTAATCTAACCGTTGGATCTGCATTTTCATTAATCGTTAAACTTGCTGAAGTATGTTTGATAAACACTTGTAACTGTCCTACTTTAATATTTTTAATTTCTGGAATAGCACTCACTATTTCATCAGTAATTAAATGATATCCTCTTTTACGAGATTTTAACTGAATTTCTTTTTGATAAAATGTCATATTGATATGATTTGTCATGGCTAATATAATTCTAAATCTCTAGCACTCAAAAAAACATGAACAACTACAAGACAGTTAGTTATGTCATTTTTTCAGTTTTATGGTTTGGCACATCCTTTGAATTTGATAAAGTAAATATTGTTTAACTTAAAATTTAATATTATGTCTTTAGTAAAATTTTCAAATTCGTACCCTGACTTGTTTGATCGTTTTTTTAACTACGATATGTTAAATAGTTCAAGCAAACATTTTTCAAAAACAAACACCTCTATTCCATTAGTAAATATATCTGAAAACCATGATGGATTTTCTATAGAAATGGCTGTTCCTGGTTTTAAAAAAGATGATTTTAAAATTGAAGTGGACAATGGTAAATTAACAATTTCTTCTGAAAAAGAAGAAAAAAAAGAAAACTCAGAAAAAGATAATTATACAGTAAAAGAATATAGTTATCAATCTTTTAGCAGGTCTTTTAATTTAACAGAAAGTATTGAACAAGAAAAAATTGAGGCCAATTATGATGATGGAATATTAAAAATATTTATTCCTAAAAAAGAAGAAGTAAAACCAAAACCTGTAAAACTCATAGAAGTTAAATAACCTTTTTAAACGTGTATTTTAATTTTATAAGCTATGGTAGAATTACAAAAACAAGTATTAAGTCAGGTAGTAAACCACAAAAATTTATTTATAAAAGAATTGATGAAATCTAAAAAGTGGTTAACTCCGCCTGAAATAGTAGAATTAAAAAATTGGTTATCACAAGAACAGTTTAAAGAATATCATACAATTATTGAGGCTACTTTAAACAATTATAAATATCAACTAGCTTCTTAAAAAAAAGGGCTGTCTGAAAAGTTAAATTTTGTCAAACTAAACTTGTTTCAGTTTCTCATCACTACTATTTAAAAGCATGGTGTGATGCTGAACTAAATTCAGAATGACGTTTTCTAATACTTTTCAGACAAGCTCTTTATTTTTATAAAAATCTTTTATCCATGCTTTTAATTAGGTGTTTTTATAAAAACAACAATCTGAAAATAAACATTTTAAATTACATTGTTTGTTAGAAACCTTTTATTAATATAAATTTACATCGATAGTATTTATTATAGAATAAATCATAGTAACGTTGTTGAAATTATGGCTATAATTGGAAAACAAGATCTGAACAATCTCATTTAGTGAAAAAAATTACGATGGCCTAACACCTGCTCATAGTTAGTGCACTCTACTGCCCTACTACATTTTTTTATCTACCAAAACCTCATAAAGAAACAAAACTCTCACCCCCCAACAACAATGTCAGTTCGAGTTTCTTTTACTGCAGTGACAACGAAAGCAAAAGAAGTATCGAGAACAGCTTTATTCCCCAACCTCCTTCTAAAATTTTATTTGTGAAGAACTTTTAGCATTTGTGCATAAGTATCCCTTTCAATCATGCCTTTAATTGGGTATTTTTATAAAAAACAAAACAACAGACCAACCCACAAAGTAGTGGGTACGGATATAACATGTTCCCAACCACACATACCAATCTTACAAAAACAAAAAACCGTTTCAGTTTCCTGAAACGGTTTTTGTGTATACTCAACAATTACACATTCGTAATTGTGACTTCCTAATTATTTTACTTCTTCAAAGTCTACATCTTCTACATCGTCTCCTCCGTTAGATGCAGTTGCAGGCTCTTCTTGTTGCGCTCCAGCAGCATTACCTTGAGCAGCTGCTTGAAATTCTGCAGCAGCACCTTGTAAGGCTGTATTTAACTTTTCAATAGCAGGATCAATTCCTTCGATGTTTTTAGCAGCGTGTGCAGCTTTTAATTCAGTTAAAGCAGCGTCAATAGGAGCTTTTTTATCTTCAGGAAGTTTCACTTCTACTTCTTTCAATTGCTTTTCTGTTTGGAAAATCATTTGATCGGCAGTGTTTAACTTTTCTGCATTTTCTTTTGCTTTTGCATCAGCTTCTGCATTTGCTTCTGCATCTGCTTTCATTTTAGCAATTTCTTCTTCTGACAATCCTGAAGAAGCTTCAATCTTAATTTCTTGAGATTTGTTAGTTGCTTTATCTACAGCAGAAACTTTAATAATTCCGTTAGCATCAATATCAAAAGTTACTTCAATTTGTGGAGTACCTCTTTGTGCTGGTGGAATATCAGTTAATTGGAAACGTCCAATAGTTTTGTTGTCCGCAGCCATCGCTCTTTCTCCTTGTAATACGTGAATATCTACAGATGGTTGGTTGTCTACAGCAGTAGAGAATACTTGAGATTTTTTTGTTGGAATAGTTGTATTCGCTTCAATTAACTTAGTAAACACGTTCCCCATAGTCTCAATACCTAAAGACAAAGGTGTAACGTCTAATAACAATACATCTTTAACATCTCCAGCCAAAACTCCACCTTGAATAGCAGCTCCAATGGCTACTACCTCATCTGGGTTTACTCCTTTGTTAGGCTCTTTTCCAAAGAACTTTTTAACTTCTTGTTGAATGACAGGAATACGAGTAGACCCTCCAACTAAGATAACTTCATCAATATCAGAAGTATCTAAATCTGCATCTTTTAACGCTTTTCTTACTGGTTCCATTGAACGAACTACCAAATCAGCAGCCAATTGTTCAAACTTAGAACGACTTAAGGTTTGTACCAAGTGCTTAGGTCCGCTTGCCGTTGCCGTTACGTATGGTAAGTTGATTTCTGTTTGAGAAGAAGATGACAATTCTACTTTTGCTTTTTCAGCAGCTTCTTTTAAACGTTGTAAAGCCATAGGGTCTTTACGTAAATCAATCTGCTCAGCAGCGTTAAATTCATCAGCTAACCAGTCAATAATCACTTCGTCAAAGTTATCTCCTCCTAAGTGAGTATCTCCGTTTGTAGACAATACTTCAAAAACTCCATCTCCAATTTCTAAGATAGAAATATCAAAAGTACCTCCTCCTAAATCGTAAACAGCAATTTTTTGATCTTTTCCTTTTTTATCAATACCATAAGCCAATGCAGCAGCAGTAGGCTCGTTAATAATACGTTGAACTTTTAATCCTGCAATCTCACCAGCTTCTTTTGTTGCTTGACGTTGTGCATCATTAAAATAAGCAGGAACTGTAATAACAGCTTCTGTTACTGTTTGACCTAAATAGTCTTCAGCAGTTTTTTTCATTTTTTGCAAGGTCATTGCAGAAACTTCTTGAGGTGTATACAAACGTCCATCAATATCAATACGTGGTGTATCGTTATCTCCTTTTACTACTTTATATGGAACTCTTGAAATTTCATCAGCACATTCAGAAAACTTATTACCCATAAAACGCTTTACAGAAGCAATGGTTTTAGTTGGGTTTGTTACTGCTTGTCTTTTTGCAGGGTCTCCTACTTTACGCTCTCCTCCTTCAACAAAGGCAACGATAGATGGAGTTGTTCTTTTTCCTTCAGCATTAGGAATTACTACTGGATCATTTCCTTCCATTACAGAAACACAAGAGTTAGTAGTTCCTAAGTCAATTCCGATAATTTTACTCATAATTATATTATTTAAATAAGTTGTTGATTCAATTTTACACTAAGGATTAGTCAATATGTGTGCCATGCCCTGCCAAACTACAAATTGTCAGAAAGAAGTGACAGGTTGACAGAGATAGAATACAAAAGAATAAAATAAAATAAATTAAAATAGCTTAAAAGCCTACGAACAAAACATTAGACTGCGTGATTACTCAATGAAAGTCTATAAAGGTAATTTATAAATAAATGTATATTTGACACTAAAAAATTGCTTACTATGAAAAAAGAAATACTACTAATATTATTATGCCTTGTAAGTATTTGCTCCGTTGCTCAAGATCAATTCCAAAAAGGATATTTTATTGACAACAGCAATCATAAAGTAGACTGTTTGATTAAGGACATGGATTGGAAATACAATCCTACTGAATTTACCTATAAACTAACGGAGAAATCTGAAGAAAAAAATGTAGCGATTGAGGATGTTAAAGAGTTTGAAATAATTAACATTTCAAAATACATTAGAGCGACTGTTAATATTGATAAATCTAGCTTATTTATAGATAAGTTAGGCTATGTTAGAGAACCTGAATTTGTGAAAGAAACACTTTTTTTAAAAGTATTAATTAAAGGTAATGCTAATTTATATGCGTATGAAAAAAGAAATTTTATTCGCTTTTTTTATCAAGTGAACAACAATGAAATCAAACAACTCATTTTTAAAGAATATAAAACACATGACAATATTCCAATTGTTAAAGAGAATAATGATTTTAGAAAACAAATTTATGAGGATTTAAAAAGTGAAAACATCACCATTACGAATACGTTGAATCTTAAATACAATGAAAAATCCCTGATTAAAAAGTTTGTTCAGTACAATAAAAGTAAAGGACAAGATTTTACTGTTTTTAACAACTTAATAAAACGTGATTTATTCAATTTGACATTTAAAACTGGAATAGATTATTCCTCACTTGTCATTACAAACAATCCATTTTCTTCTACAGTTTATAATGATATTGATGCTGGGAAATCATCAAAACTAAGATATGGAGTAGAGTTTGAATTTATCATGCCTTTTTACAATAACAAATGGGCAATTACTATTGAACCTACTTATCAATATTTTAAGAAAAAATCTACGGATGAGTATGTGTCTAAATACTCTACAAATAAAACATATAAAACTGATGTAGATTATAAATCCATAGAAATCCCTATTGGTTTTAGGTACTACTACTTTTTAAATAAAAAGTCAAAATTGTTTTTTAATGCTGCTTTAATATTTGATTATAATTTTAAAAATTCAAGAATCATTGTTGAAGAAATTAGCATATATCGAAATATAGATATTACTAGTAAAAATTATAATTATTCTTTGGGCTTAGGTTATAAATACAATAACAAACTAAGCATAGAAGCCAGATATTACAGTCCTCGAGATTTATTTAGAGATGAGAGAATTAAAGGTACTAAATACAACACTATCTCTTTGATATTAGGTTATACTATATTTTAATAAAAAAGTAAATATATTTAAATGAATATCACTATTTTCTGTAGCAATATTTCACTAATCTTAATAGTAAAATCTCCTAAATAACATAATCTTATATTAATAATTTAATTGCTTTATTTTACTCTAAAAAAAAGCTTTATTTCAACAATTTTTATACTTTAACCAAAAACTAAAATATGTCTCAATTTATTAGTGTTTTTGATATGTTAAAGATTGGTGTTGGCCCTTCAAGCTCACATACTCTTGGTCCTTGGCGTGCCGCACAACTTTGGATAAAAAAATTAAATATAGATAGCATAAAGGATTCTGTTACACATATTGACGTAAATCTCTATGGTTCATTGTCTTTAACAGGAAAAGGACATGCTACAGATTTAGCTATTTTATTAGGTTTAAACGGAACAGATCCTGAATTTATTCCAATAGACTCTATAAAAGCTATTATTTCAAATATTCAAGAGAATTGTATCTTAAAACTGAACAATTCACATCAAGTTCCTTATGATGAAAACACAATTATTTTTAATAAAAATTTCTTACCATTTCATTCCAACGGCTTAACATTTACTGCTTACAACCATAAAAAAATTATATCACAAGAAACTTACTACTCTATTGGTGGTGGTTTTATTGTGCAAGAAGAAGATCCATTAGATAAAATTATAAAAATATCTAAACAAAACTTTCCATACCCAGTTAACCGAGCTAAGGATCTGGAGGAATATTGTAAACGTGATCATCAATTAATTTCTGACATTGTTTTACAAAATGAACTAGCTTTAAGATCTGCGGAGGAAATTGACTATGAATTACATAGAATATGGGATACAATGTTAGAAAGCATGTACATTGGTTGTCATACAGATGGAATTCTCCCTGGTGGATTAAATGTAAAACGAAGAGCTTTAAATACTCACAATAAATTAATTAAAGATACCAATTATAAAAACCCAAAAGAATGGATTACCGCAATTAGAAGTACAGAGGTTAAATTTAGGGAAATTTTAAAATGGGTAAGTTGTTTTGCTTTATCTGTAAATGAAGTAAATGCTTCTTTAGGTAGAGTGGTAACCGCTCCAACAAATGGAAGCGCTGGAGTAATTCCTGCTGTATTGATGTATTATTTAGTGATTGAAAATCACGAAGCTGGTTTTCAAGAAATTAAAAAATTCTTGCTAACGGCTGCTGAAATTGGAAGTATCTTTAAAAAAAATGCTACCATCTCAGCTGCTATGGGAGGTTGTCAAGCAGAAATTGGGGTTTCTTGTGCAATGGCAGCAGCAGCCTTAACTGAATTACTTGGTGGAACTGCATCTCAATGTTTGGTGGCAGCAGAAATTGCAATGGAACATCATTTAGGATTAACTTGTGATCCTATTGGTGGACTGGTTCAAATTCCTTGTATAGAAAGAAATACAATGGGAGCTATTAAAGCAATTAACGCTGCTGAATTGGCCTTAGACTGTGATCCAAAAAACACTAAAGTTCCTTTAGACAAAGTTATTGATACCATGTGGGAAACAGCAAAAGATATGAATCGTAATTACAAAGAAACATCAGAAGGAGGCCTAGCAATTACTGTTAATTTAGCAGATTGCTAAACATTTTAAAAAAATCTTACCTCGTAAAAATCAAATCTGTTTCGGTTGATAAATTAGCATCAAAAGCATAACCTTCGTAATTAAATCCTTTTAATCCTTCTACAGTACTAATGTTGTGATCTATAATATAACGAACCATGAGTCCTCTGGCCTTTTTAGCATAAAAAGAAATAATTTTTAATTTACCATCTTTATAATCTTTAAACTCTGGAGTGATTACTGGTACTTTTAATAATTTTGGTTTCACTACTTTGTAATATTCATTACTTGCCAAATTGATAAAAATATCGTCCTCTGTTAATTCATCATTTAGTTTATTAGTAACACTATCTCCCCAAAACTCGTACAAATTATTTTTGATCCCTACTTTTAATTTGGTTCCCATTTCCAATCGGTAAGGTTGCATTAAATCTAAGGGTTTTAAAATTCCATACTGACCAGATAATATTCTTAGCTTATCTTGCAACACAGTTATTTGTTCTTCTTTTAAAGTATAGGCATCTAATCCTGAATACACATCACCATTAAAAGCAAATACTGCCTGACGTGCATTCTCTGGTGTAAACGGTAAAGTCCACTCCTGATTTCGTTGCCAGTTTAAATCACTCAACTTTTCAGAAATTTTCATCAAGTCTCCTAAATCTTTGGGTGATTTATTTTTTAATACTTTATTTAGTTTTTCTGCTTCTTTTAAAAAAACTCCTTGAGTAAACTCTTTTGTAGGAACTTTTGATTCAAAGTCTAATGATTTTGCTGGTGATACTACAATTTTCATGTTTCTTAAGTTTTTTAATTATGAACGAATTTAAGAACTTACACAAATCTTTTTATATTCATGATATAACCAAGATGTAAGCCTTCGTGATAATTATTATATTCTAACGCTCCTTGTATTGAATTAATATGAAATCCCATACTGGTTTCTAAATTTTTATAAGTGATAAACTTCTCGTCTTTATAATCCAAAATTGTTTTATCTATCAATGTCAACAAAAGCGTTTTTAACATTTCTACTTCTTTTGCAGATACTTCTTTAGTAGGTCTGGTTCCAGGTCCATAACTTTTAATCATTTCAGTTGACACATAAGTCTCCAATCCAGAAAATTTATAAACCAATACTTGCTGACAGACAATAACATGGGCTATGTTCCAGATAAGATTGTTACTAAAACCTTCTGGAATTTTATTTAACTGTTCAACAGAATAGTTGTTTAAATATGATAAGTATATTGCTCTATTCCTTTTCCAAATACTAAATACAGCTTCCATTGCTTCACATTTTTCTTATTTCCAAGTTATCATAATTAACTTAGGGTACCTGTGTTATTTCTATTTTTTAATTCCAGATTTCATTTGATTCGGTCAAAATCAAAGGTTCTTGATCCGTTATTAAAATTGTTTGTTCATGCTGTGTCACATAACCTCCTTTGTCACCAACTAAAGTCCAACCATCGTTTAATTCTAATGCAATAGTTGATTTTGTGGAAATAAAGGTTTCAATTGCGACTGTAGTGTTTTTTCTAAATCTTTCTCGATTTGTTTTAACTCTATAATTTAGAATATTTTCAGGCTCTTCGTGTAAACTTTTCCCAACACCGTGACCTGCCAAGTTTTTAATTACTTTAAATCCAGATTTTTTTGCTTCTGTTTCAATTATTTGTCCAATGTCAGCTATTTTAATTCCACCCTTTATATTAGTTATAGCTTTTTTCAAGATATTTTTTGAAGCATCTACAAGTGGTTGATGATTATGTATGTCCTTTCCAAGTACAAAAGAACCTCCATTGTCAGACCAAAATCCATTTAATTCTGCTGATACATCAATATTTATCAAATCTCCTTCCTTAAGAATTTTATTTTCAGATGGAATTCCGTGAGCAACTTCCTCATTAACACTTATACAAGCATATCCTGGAAAATCATAAGTTTCATATGGAGCTGATTTGGCTCCATAACTTTTTAAAATTTCACCACCATATTCATCTAATTCTTTAGTTGACATACCAACTTTAGCATATTCTCTCATTAATTTTAGTGTAGTACCAACAACTTCACTAATCTTTTTCATTCCAATTAATTCTGATTCTTTTGTTATTGACATTTTTTTTGTTTTTATCAATATTAGGTTCTCGACTATACTTCAGCAAAGCTCAGTACAGGCTTCTCTAACATCTTCTTTACTACTCTACTACTTAAATTCTTAACTCTTAATATCTACTTATTCGTCAACGTATACCCTCTCCACTTTTCTAAAACTTGCTGCATATCTTCTGGAATTTCAGAATCAAAACGCAACATTTTCCCTGTGGTTGGATGTTCAAACCCTAATGTTTTGGCATGTAAAGCCTGACGTGGAATCAACTTAAAACAATTGTCTACAAATTGCTTGTACTTTGTGTAGGTAGTTCCTTTTAACACGGCATTTCCTCCATAACGTTCATCGTTAAATAAAGTATGTCCAATATGTTTAAAGTGTGCTCTAATTTGATGCGTTCTACCCGTTTCTAATCTACACTCCACTAATGTAACATAAGAAAAACGCTCTAACACCTTAAAATGAGTCACCGCTGGTTTTCCTTGATCTCCATCAGGAAATACATCTTGTTGCAATCTGTTTTTTAAGTTACGTCCTATATGTCCTTCAATAGTTCCTTCGTCTTCATTTATATTTCCCCAAACCAAAGCATGATACAAACGTTCTGAAGTTTTATCGTGAAATTGTTTAGACAAATGTGCCAAAGCATGTTCAGTTTTAGCCACCACCAACAATCCACTAGTATCTTTATCTATTCTATGAACCAAACCTGGTCTACCATCTTCATTTTCTGGTAAATTTTTAAAATGATGCATCAAAGCATTCACCATAGTTCCGTCATAATTTCCATGTCCAGGATGCACCACCAAACCAGCTGGTTTGTTAATCACAATCACCTCATCGTCTTCATATACAATATCCAACGGAATGTCTTCGGGTAATATTTCTGTTTCTCTAGGAGCAAACTCAAAAACAACCGTAACTACATCTCCTGGTTTTACTTTATAATTGGCTTTTACCACCTCATCATTCACTAACACATTTCCATCTTTAACAGCTTGCTGAACCTTGTTACGAGTCACATTCATCACAAAATTCATTAAAAACTTATCAACCCTTAAAGGTTCCTGTCCTGCTTCTGCTACAAACCTATAATGTTCATAGTTTTCTTCTACTCCGTCCACTTCTGGTACAAATTCTTCCATAATTATCTTAATTGTCCGTTACCTATAATCACATCTATCACAGACATTTTTGGTAATTGATCTCCAGACTTTAATTCTTGACCTTTAAATTTTAATTTACGCACCACCGTTCCTATATCATCAATTTCCTCGTATTGACCTACTTTAAACCCACTGTTGATAATAAGCTGCTCAATTTCTTTTTTGGTTCTACCGTAAAAAGGAGGAATAGGAGCATTTGCATATCCATCAGGATTAATGGTAATATATATCTTGCGTTTTTCTTTTACTATTTGTCCTGCTACTGGCAATTGCTCTAACACAGCTTCTTTAGGAATGTTTGGATTGTAACTTCCTGTTTCTAACAATTCATAATCTAACTTTCTGTCATCCAACACTACTTTTACCTCATCAACGGTCAACCCAATTAAATTTGGAACTTCAATTTTTTGATCTTGATTGGTATAGCTGTGAAGAAATTTAGTGACTCCTAAAAAAATAAGGACAACTAATATTAATGATATACAAAGGCTGATAATAAACGATTTGCTTTTTAGAAACTTGATAAAATTCATTTATAAAGGTTTTTTGGCAAAGATATAAAACCTATATGTAGGGTTTTGAATTAATATTTAATAATTTTACCATCCTAATTTGGAGTTTCATGAAGCAAAACATTGCAGTTATAATGGGTGGTTACTCAAGCGAGTACAATATTTCTATGATTAGTGGTAACGTAGTTTACAACCATATTGATAAAAATAAATACAATCCTTACAGAGTAGTTATTACCAAAGAAAAATGGGTCGCTTTAAATGATAAAGACCAAGAATTTAATATTGATAAAAACGATTTTTCTGCCATTATTGATGGAACTAAGATCAATTTTGATTGTATTTTTAACGTGATTCATGGAACCCCAGGAGAGGATGGAAAAATATTAGGGTATTTTGATATGATTGATCTGCCTTACTCCTCTGCTCCTGCTTACCAAATGGCATTGACTTTTAACAAGCGTGATTGTTTAAGTGTGTTGCGCAAGCACGGAATCAACACCGCTAAATCTCTTTATTTTGATAAAGGTGATGACATCAATCCAGAAAAAATTGTAAACGAATTAGGATTGCCTTGTTTTGTAAAACCCAACAATGCAGGTTCTAGTTATGGAATTTCCAAAGTCAATAAAATAGAAGAATTTTCAATGGCTTTTGAGAAAGCTTTTAAAGAAGATCATGAAATTTTAATTGAATCTTTTTTAGATGGTACAGAAGTTTCTATAGGAGTGATTACTTATCAAAATGAAGTAATGGCTTTACCCGCTACTGAAATTGTATCAGAAAATGACTTTTTTGATTACGAAGCCAAGTACGAAGGAAAATCGCAAGAAATCACCCCTGCTAGAATTTCGGACATTCAATTACAAAACTTACATACCGAAGCTATTAAAGCCTACAAAGCTCTAAACATGTCAGGTTTTTCTAGATCTGAATTTATTTTTATTGGTGACACACCTTACTTTTTAGAAATGAATACCGTTCCAGGAATGACCACCGAAAGTTTGTTGCCACAACAAGCAAAAGCTGCAGGAATCCCTTTACCAGACTTATTGACCAATGCTATTGAAATGGCCATAAAAAATAAGTAACTTTAAGAATTATGAAAAAAGCTGTATTTCCTGGTTCTTTTGATCCTATTACTTTAGGTCATGTTGATGTCATCAATCGTGCCTTGCCTTTGTTTGATGAATTGGTGATTGCCATTGGGATCAACGACACCAAAAAATATAGATTCTCTTTAAACGAAAGAGTTTCGTTTATTAAAAAGACCTTTAGTCACATGCCTAACTTAACCGTAGAAACCTATACAGGTTTAACCACTGAGTTTTGTAAAGAAATTAATGCTGATTTTATTTTAAGAGGTTTGCGTAATCCTGCCGATTTTGAATTTGAGAAAGCCATTGCCATTACCAACAGAAAATTATCAGGTATAGATACTGTTTTCTTATTAACCAGTGCAGATACTTCTTTTATCAGCTCTAGTATTGTAAGAGATCTTTTAAAACACAACGGAGATTTATCCAAATTTGCTCCTCAAGCAGTAATTGACGGAAGTAGATAACTATTTTACTTTAGATTACTTTCTTTAACAACAACAACAACAACAAAAGGAATAACATATAGTTATCACACTCAATTAATCATAGGCATACCAGAAAAGATCAATTATATTTTAAATTTAATCTTATCTCTTTGCTGATGATATTTATTACTTAAATGAAAGTATAACTCCTTGGTGTAGCAAAAGGATGTTTTAATACTTTTATGAAAAAACCTTACATAATTTAATTTTTCTTCAAATAGTGAAGATAGAAAGATAATTTCTTTCTGTTTATGTCTTATCTGTACCTTATAAAATTACAACTACTGGATATATTTGATTTGTTTTAATTATTCAGAAATTCATGTTACTAAATACGCTGTTATCAAAAAAATTATGGGCATACCCTATAAGCATCTTAACAAATTTAAATAAATTACACTTTTTCTTGATTACATTTTTGATATGTAGTTTAAACAAAAAATTAAATGCTCAAAATTCCAACAATCATTCAAAAACACCCAATGATAATTTGATATCTTTTCAAATGAATAATGATGGCAGTGCTACTTTTCTTTTTTACGCTCCTAATGCAAAAGAGGTAAAGTTAGCTGGAGATATTAGTGCAAAAAAGACAGAAAAAAAGGAAAATGGAGTTTGGGTAATGACTACGGATACCAATATTTCTCCAAGTGCTTATCGTTATTATTTTAATGTAGATGGCTACAAAGTAAATGACCCTAAAAACCCTATGATTGCTGATTTTCGTCCGATGGTTGATTTGGTACCAAAAGGAAAATCTCTTTTCTGGCAAAAAAAAGAAGTTCCTCACGGGCTTATGTCTATTGCTTATTATGACTCAAATGTGACAAAAACAACTAGAAGGATGTTTATATGGACACCTCCAGAGTATTTTTTTAGTAAAAAAAGGCTTCCTGTTTTATATTTAATTCACGGAGGTGGAGACAACGATACCAATTGGCCAGGTCAGGGAAAAGCAGGATGGATTTTAGACAATTTATATGTGGAAGGAAAAATTGCTCCAATGATTGTAGTAATGCCTGATGGAGGTATACCAACAAATCTGTTTGCCAAAGATTTAGTAAAAAATATCATCCCATATATTGAATCAAATTTTAAAGTTTACAAAAATGCTAATCATCGTGCATTAGCTGGTTTATCAATGGGAGGTTTAGAGGTTTTAGAAACCATGGTTACATATCCAGATAAATTTAGTTATGTAAATGTAATGAGTTCTGGTTGGTGGACTAGTCAACAAGAGGAATATAAAAAGTATGATCAGCTTATCAGAGCAGCTGCCCCAACATTAAAATCAACTTTAAAGTATTTTATATTTACGAGTGGAGGAAGCAAAGATGGTGCAACGGTAAACACATCACCTACAAGGAACCTTTTTACAAAGCATGGAGTTCATTCTGATTTGTCTGTAATGGAAGGAGGACATACCATGTATGTATGGAGGCATGATCTTAAAAGTTTTTCTCAAAAAATATTTAAATAATAATTAATGGTACTTGGGAAGTACTAAAGCTTAAAAGAGTTTTCATTGAAAATTAAGATCCAAGAAATAACTTTAAAAAGTTTTTTTAATGTTACTTGGTTCATAAAACAATATCCAAAGGCTTACATATTAAGGCCTTGATACTTATTAAAAGCTTATTCGTCTTTCTTTTTGTCTGAAATGTACTTTAAAAAAAATAAATTCTATTTAAGTTTGATGTTAGCTCTTCCAATAAAAAAATAAATTATAAACGTTAGATGATTAAAAATTATAATGATGAGATTTAAGTATTTAAAATTAGCTGTTTTAATGTTTTTTCTTCCATTAACTACCTACGCACTAAAGCTTCCTGACCTCCCAAAAGGTTGGTCTGATGGTTATGTGTATAGCAATGGAGTTCGTATTCATTTTTACCATGCTGTTCCTGCACCCGAAAAACCAGTAATGGTGATGGTTCATGGAGTAACAGATAATGGAGTTTGTTGGACGGATGTTAGTTTAAAACTACAAGATTCATATAATATCTACATGTTGGATACACGTGGTCATGGTTTGTCAGATCCATTCACTCCTTCGGACGATGAAGATACTTTAATTAATGATGTCGTTGATTTTGTGAAAGTAATGAATTTTGTAAAGCCAATTCTTGTGGGTCACTCAATGGGAGCTGCAACAGTAATGCGTGTAGGAGCGGAATACCCAGATTTAGCTAAAACCATTATCATGTTAGATCCAGGTTTACCGAGAAAAACATCAGCAGAAAGACCACAAAGAAGAAATACCCCACCCAAACGTAACGAACAGAAAAAGTCTAAGCCAGATCCTCTTTCTTTTAGGATGATGGGGAGTCCAGAGTCTTTAGTTAAACAAAACAATTATAGTTTTGAAGACTTGGTAACTAAAGGATCAAGAGAGAATCCTAAATGGAGTAAAAGAGATGTTTTATATTGGGCACTTTCAAAAAAACAATATCATGGCCCATATACCAATGCTGCGTGGACAGCTATGAGTGGTAGTATGAGAACTGAAGGAGCGTTAGCAAAAATTCCAGTAAAGTCATTAATATTAAAAGCAGATACCTCTGCTGAAAAGCGTAAAATAAACCAAGAGTCTATTGCAGGTATGAAAAGGGTAAAACTTGTTCATGTTGATGATGCTAGGCATAATTTACATCATGATGAATTGAAACGAACCGTTAAGGAAATAAAAGAGTTTTTAAATACAATATGAAAAATAAATTTACAAGAGAAGTTCTGTTTTTAGTATCGATAATTGCCAATATGATATGTTATGCTCAAGAAAAAAGAAATATAAGTAATACAGTTCTTTTTAATGAATATAAATCAATAACAATAACCAAAGATATTACTTATAGAGAAGGAAATAGTAATTCATGGAAGCTTGATTTGGCAAAGCCTGCTAATAAATCAAAAAAAGCTAGACCAGCCTTAGTCATAATTCATGGAGGAGGATGGGCAGGAGGTTCAAAAAACGTAGATGTCTATCAAAAAATGATGATTGATTATGCGCTAAAAGGATATGTTACTATTAATGTTGAATATCGTTTAACAGGTGAAGCTCCATTTCCTGCATGTATTGAAGATGTGAAATGTGCTGTACGTTGGTTAAGAGCACATGCCAAAGAGTTAAATGTAGATCCTGAAAAAATAGGAGCTTACGGACATTCAGCAGGAGCACATCTTGCATTAATGTTAGCGATGGTTCCAAAATCAGCAGGTTTAGAAGGTGATGGTGGGTGGAATGAGTACTCTAGTATTGTAAATGTGGCAGGAGCGGGTTCTCCTCCAACAGAATTGGGTAGAGATATGCCAATGGCAAAAAAAGAATGGTGGCCAATAGGATATATTGGTGCAAATCACCCTCCGTTATTTCTTATTCAGGGAACTAAAGATAGAATTGTTCGTCCAGAATTAACTAGAGATTTTGTAACTAAAATGAAAAAAAAGGGAGCTAATATTGAGTATCTTGAGTGCGAAGGTGGACATGGGGTTGCTTATGCAGAACTGCTTGAGGTTACAGAACCAGCATTAGAAAAGTTTTTTGCAAAACATTTAAACCTTTAACACTTAAACAGTTTCTAATATTAAAAATGTAAAAAACAAACTTGCTTATGAATGATTGTTTTAAGTTATAATTCCCCAAAATGCAGTACCTAAACAAATAAACCAATGAAAAGAATTTTAAGTCTATATGCTTTACTAGCTATCCTTACACTGTCTAGTTGTGAACATAAAAGTAAAGAGTTTGCCAGTCCTCAAAAGTTAAATCATAATATAAATCTCAAAGAATTAAGTATTCATAAACAAAAAGTAGAAAGTTTAGATTCTTTACTACAAGTATTTGTAGATAACAACAAGCTAAATTGTGTAGTAGGGTTTGTAGTTAAAGGAGGAGATGTTATATACAACAAAGCTTTCGGATTTAAAGATGTAGAAAATAAAATTCCAGCCTCAGTGGATGATTATTATGTGCTTTTTTCTCAAACAAAAGCAATTACAACAGTTGCTTTTATGACTTTGGTAGAAAAAGGATTAGTAAAAATAAATGATCCCGTGTCTAAATATTTTCCAGAAATCCCTAATCAAGTAGTTACAAAAGTGAATAAAGATGGAACTTATGAAACACGTCCCGTTGCATCACCAATGACATTTATACATTTGATGTCTCACACATCGGGACTTAATGCTGGCCTTGTGGGAAAAATTAAAAGTGCTGAAAGAAAAAACAATGATACTCCTGCTGGTTTTGGAGGAATGATGCCTCATAAAACTCCCGCTGGGCAACATAGTGGAGGTGGTGATTTTAATGCTAAATATTTGGAAGAGGAAATGTTAAAACTTGCTAAATATCCTTTAGGTTTTGATCCTGGGACAGAATGGAATTATCATATCAGTACGAACATGTTAGGATATCTTATTGAAAGAATATCAGGACAATCTTTAAGGTCTTATGTAAAAGAAAACGTGCTTACTCCTCTAGGGATGAAAGATACTGATTGGTATTATCAACCAGAAAAATTAAACAAGTTTGTAAAAGCATACAGTGCTGAAAAAGACACATTAGTACCGGCAACAAATATTTATAGCGAAGGAACTATTAGTAAACAACAAACATATTGTGAAGGAGCCATAGGATTAAATGGACCTATTGAAGATTATGCTAAATTTTGTCAAATGCTTTTAAATAAAGGGGTTTTTAATGAACGTAGAATTTTAAAACCCGAAACCATTGAATTAATGACGACTATAAATCGTTTGCCTGAAAAAAATGCTGGAGGCAAAAGCTTTCAATTTGGGCTAGGCTTTGAATTGTATAACCAAAATAAAAAACCAGTATCTCAAGTTTCAAATTCTGCCTTTGCATGGGGAGGTATGTTTGGTACAGCTTATATCATTGATCCAGAAAATGAGATGGTTGCTTTGTTTTATATGAATATGAGTAAACACGACCCCTTATACCCTAAGTATTTAAATCAAGTTTATAACTTGATTAAATAATGATGACAGCCTTAACAGATATAAATAAATAATAATGAATAAAGTATACATACTATTACTTGCAATGGTAGCTAATTATAATGTTAACGCCCAAGATTTTGGGAAACGTGAAAATATTAACAAGAATTGGTTCTTTAACTTAGGTGATGTGCAATATGGAGGAAGAGAAGAAATGGATTGTAGTAAATGGCCAGTTGTTGATGTACCTCATGATTGGACTGTGAAACAAAACGCCAGCCCAGAATTAGCTAGTTCTACAGGTTACTTACCCGGAGGGATTGCTTGGTATAGAAAAGATATAGAAGTTTCTTCAGAGAAAAAAGGGAATAAAGTATATGTTTACTTTGAAGGAGTATACAATAATAGTGAAGTATTTATTAATGGTAAGTGGGTAGGAAAAAGACCTAATGGTTATATTTCTTTTATGTATGATTTAACTCCTTATATAAAGTGGGGTAAAAAAAACACAATCGCCGTAAGAGTAGATCACAGTAATGATGCTGATTCGCGTTGGTATACAGGATCAGGAATTTATCGTGATGTATATTTGGTATATGCCAATCCAACTCATATAGATCTTTGGGGTACTACATATCAAGCAAAAGTAAAGAATAACAAGGCAGACATTACTGTAAGCACTACTATAAAAAACACAATAGAAACTTCCTCTTTAAAAATCGTTCACGAATTATATGATACAGATGGAAAACGTGTAGCTTCAACTTCAAATAAAGGGCTAGCTTTCACTAAATCTTCAACTGATTTTAATACCTCTTTAAAATTAAATGCTCCTAAATTGTGGAGTATAACCTCTCCTTATTTATACACATTAACAACAAAAGTTTACAAAGGTGCTAAGTTAATTGACGAGAGTAATATTAAAGCAGGTTTTCGTACTATTGATTTTGATCCTAATAAAGGCTTTTCTTTAAATGGAATCAATACAAAGCTAAAAGGGGTTTGTCTTCACCATGATGCTGGAGTATTAGGAGCAGCTGCCACAAAATCGGTATGGCGTTCACGTTTAGAAACTTTAAAAGAAATTGGAGTCAATGCGATACGCACAAGCCATAATCCACAAGCTCCTTATTTATATGAGTTATGTGATGAATTAGGTTTTGTAATGATGGATGAGGCATTTGATGAATGGGAATATCCAAAAAACAAATGGATTGAGGGCTGGAACAGAGGCGAACCAGGACATCAAGGAACTTCTCAATATTTTAGAGAATGGAGCCTTAGAGATGTTAAAGATCAAATTTTAAGAGATCGCAAACATCCATCAGTCATTATGTGGAGTATTGGGAATGAGGTAGATTATCCTAATGACCCTTATACACATCCTGTTCTCGCAGATGAAGGGATTAGTCAAAAATCGGTCAGAGCACATTTAAAAGATCATCCCAATGCAGAACGTTTAGGTGATATTGCCAAAGAGTTAGTAGCTGTGGTAAAAGAGGCAGATAGCTCAAGACCTGTTACAGCTGCGTTAGCTGGAGCCGTAATGTCTAACTATACAGACTACCCTTTTGTACTTGATATTGTTGGGTATAATTACACCGAAAACAAATATGATAGTGATCATAAATTATATCCTGAACGAGTGCTTTATGGAAGTGAAAATAGACATGATATAGGTGCTTGGAAAGCAGTAAAAGACAAAGAATTTATTTTTGGACAATTCTTATGGACAGGAATAGATTATTTAGGAGAATCTCACGCATGGCCATCTCGTGGTTTTGAATCGGGATTATTGGATTTAGCAGGAAATATCAAACCAAGAGGATATTTTAGAAAATCATTGTGGAGTACTAAGCCTATGGTTTACATAGGTACTGTAAAAAAACAAATCAATCAAGGAAAAAGATGGGGAAATAGATTGTCTACAGATGCTCCTAAAAGATGGAATTATGATGAGAATGCAAAAGTACAAGTACTTTGTTACTCAAATGGCGATGCTGCAGAATTACAACTCAATGGAAAAACAATAGGAGAACGCAAACCTTATGACCCTGAAACAGGAGTAATTGCTTGGGATGTTAATTATGAACCAGGAGAACTTAAAGTGATTGCCTACAAAGATGGAAAAATAGTTGCAACAGATAATATTGTTACCAATACTCTTACTGCTGAAATTAGAGCTAAGGTGCTAAAGGCAACAGATGAAGAATTGATTAGACAAATTAGTGTAGAAATGTATGATACAAACGGTCGTTTTTCAGCATTAGCAGACAGTGAAATAACATGTTATGTAGCTGGAGGAAAACTATTAGGAATGGAAAATGCTTCTACAAATGTGGCTGAAAATTTTCAGGATAACAAACATCGTTGTATCAATGGACGTATGTTAATTTATGTAAAAAAAGAAAACAAAAATACTCCTGTAAAGGTAAAATTATCATCTCCATTAATGAAATCTTTGAACTTGGTAGTTGATTAAAATAATTAAAACGATACTATGAAGCTAATTAATATCAAAAAAAGCATATTCACACTCCTTTTTTTATGCTTGGGACTTGTGGTTATTGCACAAAATCATTCACAAATAAATAAATCAAAAGGCATGGTAGCTCATGATCCTGTAATGATAAAACAAGACAGTACTTTTTATCTATTTGTAACAGGTGGAGGTTTAGCAAAAAGTAATGATTTAACCAATTGGGAGCATATAAAGCCAGTGCCAAGTAAATTAGAATGGGTTACGGATAATATTATACCAGGTTATAGGGGTGGATATTGGGCTCCAGATATTCAATATTTAAATGGACTTTATTATTTATACTATTCTCCATCAGCGTTTGCAAAAAACACTTCGGCTATTGGTGTTATGACTAATAAAACATTAAATCAGTCAAGTCCAGATTATCAATGGGAAGATCACGGAATGATTGTAAAATCTATTCCAGGACGTGATTTTTGGAATGCTATTGATGCCAATGTTTATTTTGAAAGAAGTTGGGGTGGTAAAACAACTGGATGGTTATCTTTTGGTTCTTTTTGGGGAGGAATTAAATTAGTAAAGTTAGCTCCAGACATGAAGTCTCTTGCAGAACCTCAGGAGTGGTATACCATAGCTAAACAAGAACGAACTTTTGGAATGCCCGATACGGATCCCGGAGATGGAACAATAGAAGCTCCTTTTATTTATCATAGACACCAATATTATTATTTATTTATATCACTTGATTATTGTTGTAGAGGTTTAGATAGTAGTTATAATGTTGCTGTTGGAAGATCTCGTAACATTCGAGGACCTTATGTAGATAAAGATGGGGTTCCGTTATATGCAGGGGGAGGAACCTATGTAGCTGGTGAAAATGAAGATTATGCAGGTATTGGACATTGTGCTGTTTATGATTTTGATGGTAAAACCTACTTTGTTGCACATGGTTATGATAAAAAGGATAATGGTAGCTCTAAACTTATTGTAAAAGAGATTTCATGGGACAGAGCGGAATGGCCTACTGTTAAATTTGAGAAACCAATAAATATGAACAACATTAAGACAAAATAATTATGTCAACAAGATATTTATTTATAGTAACGTTTTCTTTTTTAACGCTAGGATCTTCTTTTAGTTTTAGTCAAGATTTGACAAAAGTTAAAACGGTAAATGGGGTTGTTCAAGGTGAAATAAATGAAGAGGTAAGAATTTTTAAAGGAATTCCTTTTGCTAAACCACCCGTAGGAAATTTAAGATGGAAAGCGCCGCAACCTGTTCAAAAATGGAAAGGTATTAAACAAACAACAAAGTTTGCTCCATCTCCCTATCAATGGGGAAATCCTCTAGCGGGAAAAAGTGAAGATTGTCTTTATTTAAATGTATGGACACCTGCAAAGTCAAATAAAGAAAAACTCCCTGTAATGGTATGGATTTATGGTGGTGGTTTTGGTGCTGGTACTACAGCTGATCCTGTTTGCAACGGTATTAATTTGTCTAAAAAAGGAGTGGTTGTTGTAGCAATTGCATACCGAGTTGGACTTCTTGGTTTTTTAGCACATCCAGAATTAAGTAAAGAAAACCCTAATCATGTTTCTGGTAATTATGGTTTATTAGATCAAATTGCTGGCTTAAAATGGGTGCAAAATAATATTACTGCTTTTGGAGGAAATCCTAATAAGGTCACTATTTTTGGTGAATCTGCAGGAGGAATATCTGTAAGTATGTTATGTGCATCCCCTGAAGCAAAAGATTTATTTCACGGAGCTATTTCACAAAGCGGTGGTTCTTTTGGGCCAACCCGACCAACAACATATCCAGGTGAAAACATGAAAACTCTTCAGCAAGCTGAGGCGGATGGACAAGCTTATGTTAAGCAATCTGGAGCTAAGTCTATTGATGAGTTACGCAACGTACCTGCAGACAAATTACCTGGAGGACGTGGTTGGCCAATAGTAGATGGTTACGTTATACCTAGTGTTCAATATACTCTTTATGAAAAAGGCGAATATAACGATGTTCCTGTATTGATTGGATATAACTCAGACGAAGGCCTTAGTTTTTCTCGTGAAAAAAAGCCTCAAGAATATATAGCCAATGTAAAAAATAGATATGGAAAATTTGCTGATAAATTAATTGAAGCATATCCTGTAACTGAAAATAGTGTTCCTAAAACTGCACGAGATTTAATGCGTGATGCTGCTTTTGGATGGCAAACATGGACCTGGGCACGATTACAGTCTCAAACAGGAAGTTCAGATGTTTATTATTATTACTTTGATCAACATCCTGATTATCCAGAAGGTTCACCAATGCATGATATCGGTTCTCCACATGGTCAAGACGTTGCTTATGCTTTTATGACTCTTGATGCTTTAAAAAGAAATAATATTAGAGAATCAGATCGTAAACTTTCTGAATTAATGGGAACCTACTGGACTAATTTTGCAAAATTTGGAAATCCTAATGGAGAATTAGTACCAAACTGGTCTGTGTTTAGTGATAAAAACCCTAAAGTGATGTATTTAACTGACAAACCACATATGGGATCTGTCCCTAGCGAAAAATCACTGAAAGTGCTAGATGAATATTTTAAATGGAGAATGACACCAGAGGGAAGTACTTGGGCTAAATAAAATACAATGAAAATACTATCAAACTTATTTTGGACTTTTTTTCTCAGCCAATTCTTGAAAGTAACTATAGCTGTTTTGCTATTAAGTAATACAATTTCTTGCGCTGATAAAAAGACAAGTTCAGATTGTAAAGATTGTATTTCTAAACCAGGTAAATATAGTCGTTATAGCAATCCTATTTATGCTGATGAATATGATTTAACCTCTCAATATGTAGAAATGAGAGATGGGGTTAAATTAGCTATAGATATTTGTAGACCAAAAGATAAAACTACAGGAAAAGTAATGACTAAACCCTTACCTGTATTATGGATGCACACCCCATACAATCGAAGATACAACGGTAATTATGATGATATGACCGTGGAATGTTATGCTGGAACTGCAGCTAAATTAATAAAATATGGTTATGTGGTTGCTACTGTTGATTACCGTGGATTATACGGGTCATTTGGACATAATGAAAATTTTAATCGTGGTCAATGGATTAACGCAGCTCAAACAGATGCATATGACATTACTGAATGGCTTGCCGCACAAACGTGGAGCAATGGAAACATTGGAATGTGGGGATGTTCGGCAACTGGAGGAAGTCAAATACAAGCAGCTACCACTGCTCCACCTCATTTAAAAGCTATATTTCCAATGAGTTTTGAATTTGATGTATATGATTTTCGTGCTGCTGGAGGTATGTCAACAACATTTAGACCTTGGCCTCAGCCTAATGACGGATTAACAGCCCAACAACGAAGAGATTTAATGGCTGCTCCTGTCGATGGAGATAACAATAAAACTCTATTAAAACAAGCCATTGCAGAACACGAAGGAACAATTGAAAGCTTAGGAGATATTCCTTTTCGTAATAGTTATTCAACAGCACTTACTGATAAAGCATCAAAACAATGGTGGATCCACAGTAGCCCTTCAAATTATCTTAATGAAATCAATAAATCTAAAATAGCCATGTATATGGCTGTTAATTGGGATGAAGGAAATACAAAGCCTGGTCCGTTTTTAGCATTTAATAATTTTACAGTGCCTAGAAAATTGATTATTGGTCCTGGAGTACATTGTGATTGGTATACTTCTACAGAGTTGACTGGATTTGATATCTTGACAGAGGAGCTTCGTTTTTTTGATTATTGGTTAAAAGGTATTGATAATGGTATCATGGATGAAGATCCAGTATATTACTATACCTACAATGCTCCTAAAGGAAAAGAATGGCAATCAGCAAAAGCTTGGCCACTACCTGAAGAAAAAAGAGTTAACTTTTACCTTGGAGAGGGAACTCTTAGTCGTAAAATACCAGAAAAAAAAGGAAAAGATGAAGCCCTGGTTTCTCATGATTTCAAACCAAACACAACAACTAATGGAGCGGTTATATACGAAACAGAAGTGTTAACTAAAGATATTCAAGTTACAGGACATCCTACTATTAGCCTTTGGGTATCATCTAGTGAAAGTGATGGAGATTTTGTAGCGACAATACAGGATGTTTCCCCCGATGGAAAACTTACTTCATATAATGTACAAGGGCAGTTAAGAGCATCTATGCGTAAGTTGGCAGCGCCTCCATATAACAAATTGGGCTTGCCTTATCATAGCTGTAATAAAGATGATGTTCAGCTACTTACTCCTGGAGAACCAACTCAACTTGAGTTTTCTATTTTACCAATATCAATGATTTTCAAAGCAGGTCATAAAATACAATTGGCAATTAGCTTTTCTGGCAGAGGAACTCCTCGTTTGAATCCAACTCCTAAGGTTACTATTTATCGAGATAAAAAACATCCCTCAATATTAACATTGCCAATTGTTGAATTATAGATAATTTAAATAATATTACAGAAATTAACATGAATAGGGTTATCAGATACATTATCATTTTCTTTTTAACAATAAGCTATCATAATTTTTTTGCTCAAGAATTTGTGGCTCCAAAATTGGAGTTTATATGTGAATTAAAGGTAACCATTGCTCCAGCCAAAAATCTTGGAATAACTGCTCGTGGGGAACGAATTATTTTACCTATAACTGGAGGAACTTTTAAAGGACCAAAAATGAAAGGTGTCGTGCTAAGTGGAGGAGCCGATTACCAATACTTTAACAAAGAATTAGGAAGAACAGAACTAGAAGCTATTTACACGATTAAAACTGAAGATGATGTTTTAATCCATGTTCGAAATATTGGAGTTATATATAATCCCAAACAAGATCAAGTAAGTTCTGATGCTGGTTTAGGTGAATTTTATTTTAGAGCAGCTCCTAAATTCGAAGCACCAGTAGATTCAAGATATAACTGGTTAAACAATGCTATTTTTATATGTAAACCTGTTCCTAAAAATAACTATATCTCTATTCAGGTATGGAGGGTAATGTAATAAATAAAGGATTTTTAAAAACAATATGAGTTCTAAACTACTAAATTAAACACCATAACAAATGAAACTAAATACATTCACTTTGTCATTATTATTGTTAATCAAAACAATTAGCTTCGGGCAAATTATAAAAACTAAAAGAGTAGATGATGGAGGAAGTGGAGAATATAAAGCTATAGCTGTTTCGGAAAAATCATTATCTGATTTTGTCGTTTATCGACCTGAAAAAATAAAAAAAGCAGTAAAAAAAGAAGGCAAACTGCCGATCATAGTTTGGGCCAACGGTGGTTGTATGGATTCGTCTATTCATCATGAAAAATTATTAACGGAAGTTGCTTCTCATGGTTATATTATTGTAGCCATAGGCAAGTTACAAATGACTGTTCCAGAACGCATGCATAAACATACACCTGATAATGAACTATTAAAGGCTATAGATTGGATAACCGAGCAAGCAAAAACAAAAGGGACAGATTACTATAAAAATGTGGATCCAAGTAAAATAGCAGCAGCAGGACAATCTTGCGGAGGGGCACAAACATTTAAAATAGCTGATGATAGTCGTATCAAAACATATATGATTTTTAATGCAGGTATGGGAGACATGACCATGGCAGGAGCAAGTAAATCATCATTAGAAAATTTACATGGAAAAATAATTTACATCATTGGAGGTAAATCTGATGTTGCTTATCAAAATGCCCTCCTAGATTATGAACGTATTAATCATGTTCCTGTTGTGTTTTCAAATCATATTACTGCTGGACACGGGGGAACTTTTGCAGAACAATATGGAGGTTCATTCGCAAAAATGGCCCTTGATTGGTTAGATTGGGAGTTCAAAGAAAATGATAAATCGGATATTTTTATAAACAAAAATTTATCAAGATATCCTGGTTGGTCTTTAGAATCAAAGAATTTCTAATAAGAACCCTTATTTTTTTTAGCTACTTTATTATCTTAAATTAACTTCCTAAGGAATTACGATATGATAAGATTATTTATTTGTTTTACATTTATATTATCGTCTTCCAATATTTTTGGTCAGTACACTAAATATCAATTCTTTAATAATTCCTTATTAAGCCTTGAAGCAAACTCAGTTCGTTGTTTTTTACAAGACAATCAGGATTTAATGTGGGTTGGGACCAACAGAGGCCTTTATAGCTATGATGGTTATGAATCTTTTCCACACTTTGTTTCTGGAAATGATGAAGAGAGAGTTATTAATTGTGGATTATTTTATAAAGAAGATTACATATTACTTGGAACAGATAGAGGAATATTAGTATATAATTATAAATACGATAAATACATACCTTTTGAAATAGAGTTTTCAAAAGATATAAGATCAATGATTATTACTGATGATGATTTATGGCTTGGGTGCGCAGATGGATTGTATAGATACAACTACTCTCAAAAAAAATTGTACCCCATATTTGGGAACTCTAATACAGGGATTATTTATGCTATAGTAGAGTATAATGGATTTATTTATGTTGAAACAAATGGTTGTTTTGGAAAAATATCAACAGAAAATTATTTGTATCAAAACGTGGTAGATGATAATCTCCTAAATTGTAATCTTCTAGTTAACTCTTTATTAAAAGATGAGAGTCGTAATTGTATATGGATTGGAGAGGGATCTAGACTAACCAAGTTTTACCCATCAACAAACACTTTTGAAAGTTTACCCTTTTTTTTTCCTGTAGTAAAGTCTTTAGAAGTTGATAGTGATAACAACGTTATTATAGGAACAGACAATGGTTTATATATTTATGATGGAAAAGAAGTCAAACATTTTGTACATAATTCTCAAAAGCCAAATTCATTAACAAACAATATAATATGGAATATTTATAAAGATCATTCTAATAATATTTGGTTAGGAACAGATTTTGGAATTTCTATGGCATCAGATAAAATAAGTATAGAATATATACCTATTTTTCAAATAAGTGGTACTGGAGAAGGAAATCAATTTCATTCAATTTACATAGATTCTAAAGGCTTTTATTGGCTCGGAGGAAATAACGGATTAATACGTACAAAAAACTACAGAGATGTTGATGAGAGTTTTTTATGGTATAATATGGGGTCTCAAAAAAATCACCTTTCTCACAATTATGTACGAAATATTTATGAGGATAAAGAACTAAATCTATGGGTTTCTACAGATTTTGGAATTAACAAATATGACTATCAAACCAATAAATTTAAAAGGTACTTGATTAGTGATAAGGATTTAAAATCTACAGCTACCTGGGTTTACGATATGCTAGAAGATGATATAGGAAATTTATGGATTTCTTGTTTTAACGAAGGTATTTTTAAAATTAACAAGAATAAACTTACCAAAAGTAGAGGCTTGTATATAGCAGATGCACATTATTCTAACAAGAATGGATTATCATCAAACAATATTGATCAAATGGTATTTGATGATCGAGGAAATATATGGGCTTTAAACCACAACAAAGGAATAGATGTGTTAAATCTTTCTTCGGGAATTACTACTCAATACCCAATACTTGATGCTACCAATGGAATGCCCCCAAATTATTTATTAAAAGGAACAGACAATACTATATGGGTTGGCTATAGAAATGGTATTGTTTGTATTAACACTAAAAACAACAAAACAACAACTATTCCTTTTGAAAAAAAATCAAATGCACTAGTGTTGAGTTTGTTAGAAGTAGGAAATAATATTTGGGCTACCTCTACTGAGGGAATTTGGATAGTAGAAAAAGAGCTATTAGAGGTACATCATATCAATATAAAAGATAGAATTTTTTATAATATGTACTACGATAAATTACATAATAAAATTATTCTTGGTGGAGTTGATGAAATAGCAAGGTGCTCCCCTTCAATCTACAAATCACAAAATGAAGTTCAAAACATTATTATATCATCTATTACCGTAAACAATGAAAATTACATCAATAATTATGATGAATTAACTGTTCGATATTCAAAAAAGTTAACACTCCCCTTTCATCAAAATAATCTTGTAATTAAGTTTTCTGATTTACAGTATTCTAAACAAAATCGAGGAAATAAATATGTTTTTAAATTAGATGAAGGTGACGACTGGACAACTTTAAAGGCTGATGAAAATACCATACAATTAAATAAATTAAACCCTGGAACTTATAATTTATGGATAGCCGAAAAAAACAATAAAAGTTACAAAGTTTATAAACCACTTCAAATCATGATCCATCCCGCTTGGTATTTTACAAAAACAGCAAGGTTTATATATCTTTTGTTATTTTTTGGTCTTATTACTTGCGTAATTATTTTCTTCCATCAAAAAAACAAATTAAAAATTGCTCATATAGAAAGAAAAAAAACACTTGAACAAACCAAATTAAAAACAGATTTCTTTACCAATATTGCTCATGAGTTTAAAACACCTCTTAGTTTAATTATAGCTCCTTTAAGTGGATTAATTCACGAATCTAAAAATCATAAAGAAAAAGATGTGTTAAAAATGATTTATCAAAATTCAGTAAAACTAAATTCTCTTGTGCAACAAGCTATTAATTATTACAGAGATAATAGTGAGGTACCTATGGGACTAGTACTGTCTAGAGTAGATTTTGTAGATTTTACATATACCATTTTTGAAACGTATAAAATAAACATGAAAGACTCTGGTATCGATTTTATTTTTAAAGCAAATCATGAAGAAATTTTTGTGGACGTAGATATTCTAAAAGCAGAATCTATTATCAACAATTTATTATCTAATGCTTGTAAATATACCAATCAAGGAGATACAATCATTCTTTCGTTAGATTATGATAGTAACAATAGTAACATAGAATTAAAAGTTTCAGATACAGGAATCGGGATTTCAGAAAAAGATATTCCTTTTATATTTCAACGTTTTTACCAAACCAATAAAAGTATAGGAAAAGAAGGAACAGGTATTGGATTGTATTTAGTTAAAAATTTTGTAGAGCTCCATGGAGGAACTATAAAGGTTATTTCAAATATAAATGAAGGAACATCATTTACTGTTTATTTACCAGTAATTATTAATAATAGTGTTGAAAGAACCATCGCTGAAGAAAAAAACAATAAAGCTAAAGAAAAACCCCTGATAGCAATAGTTGAAGATAACGTGGCCATAGCAAAATTTATTTATAATATTTTTATATCAGAATATCGTTGTGTAATTGCTTATAACGGAAAAACTGGACTGAAAATTAGTACAGATCTTAAGCCAGATATTATCATATCTGATATAATGATGCCTGGTATGGATGGGTTTGAAATGTGTCAAAGACTTAAAAACAATGTGTCAACTGCTACCATCCCTATTATTCTCTTAACTGCTAAAGATGATAAAGAAACAGAGTTAAAAAGTATTCATTTAAAAATAGATGCATTTATATCTAAACCCTTTGATGCTAATATATTGTCCTCACGAGTAGAACAATTATTAGAAAAACATAAAAGCTATAGAAAAGAAATAAGAATAGAAAAAATTACTACTCCAAACCATCAAGAACAAGCATCAGCAGATGAAAAGTTTCTGATGATGATTACGGATATTATAGAAAAAAACATTGCCAATCCAGATTTAAATGTAAGTTTTTTATGTACCGAAGTAGGAGTTTCTCAAAAACAATTATACCGAAAAATCAAAGGGCTAACAGGTTTTACTACAATTGATTATATAAGATCTATTAGAATGAAAAAAGCAGCAATACTTTTGTCAAATAAAAATTTTACTGTTGCAGAAGTAATGTATGAAGTGGGCTTTTCTAACCATTCTTATTTTGCAAAATGTTTTAGCGCAGAGTTTGGAAAAACACCTCGTCAATTTTTAGGAGACTAAAATTATTCAAAACATTAAACAGAACAATATTTATCAATTTGTTATACTCTTTAACTAGCATTGATAAGTTAATACTGTTTTGTTTTTCTTTTTGTCTTAAATATGCTTCTTAATTTTTATGTAAAGAGCAATATTTGTTAATAACTAAAAGCTTAAATAATTCAAACTTTTATGAACTGTAAGAAACTGAACCACATATCTCACCTTAGCATCTCATTACTTTTATTATCAATTTTAATGCTTTCTAACTGTAAAGAAAAAAAGGCCGCTCCTTTTGTAATAGGTGCAGATATTTCATTCGTTCCCCAAAACGAAGCACGTAGAGGAAGTACCTATAAAGATATAAACGGAAATAAAAAAGATGTTGTTGAAATCATGAAAGAGCATCATTTTAACAATATAAGATTGCGTCTTTTTGTAAATCCAGAGGCCGAAAACGGATACTCTAAAAAAGGATTTTGTGGGCTTGAAGAAACTATAAAAATGGCAAAAAGAGCTAAAGATGCTGGAATGAATGTTACACTAGATTTTCATTATAGTGATACTTGGGCTGACCCTGACAAACAATTTAAACCAATGGCCTGGAAAGGACAAACAGGAAAAGAGTTGGAAAACAGTTTGTATAATTATACCAAAATGGCATTGAATAAATTCATAAAAGCAGATGCTGCTCCAGATATTATACAAATAGGGAATGAAATTAGTCACGGTATGGTTTGGCCAGAAGGCAAAGTGTTGGACAATGCAAAAGAAGAAGATTGGGCCGCTTTAATGGGACTATATAATGCTGGAGAAAAAGCATGCCGTGAAGTTTTACCAGAAGCAAAACTGATGATTCATTTAGCATTAGGAGGACAGAACAATTTGTGTCGTGAATTTTTAGATTATATGAAAAAGTATGATGCCGAATATGATATTATTGGATTGTCTTATTACGAAAGATGGCATGAAACTTATAATGATTTAAAAGCCAACTTATATGATTTATCTACTAGATATAATAAACCCGTTTGTGTAGCAGAGTATGGGGCTAGTAAAGAAAATATTAAAATTATAAATGATATCGTACGCTCCGTACCCAATAATTTAGGATATGGTACAATGGCATGGGAGCCAACTCGTGTTCTCTTTAATAGAGAAGGAAAAGCTTCAAAAGAAATTTTTTCTATTTATGATGATATTCATGAGCAATACTCAAACCCTAAAAGTCAGCCAATTGTACCCCCTCCTTTTAAAAGAACTATAGAAATTAAAAAACCCGTTATTGGTGCGGATATTTCATTTGTCCCTCAAGAAGAGTCTAGAGGTAAAAAATATTCAGATAAAGGGGTAGAAAAAGATGTTTTAGAAATTCTAAAAGATAATAAATTTAACTACATAAGATTACGTTTGTTTGTTGATCCAGATGCAGAAAAAGGATATTCAAGAGGAGGACAAGGTTTTTGTGGATTAGAAAAAACGTTAGAAATGGCTAAACGAATAAAAGCTACAGGAATGAAGTTTTTACTTGATTTACATTATAGTGATACCTGGGCAGATCCAGGGAAACAATACAAGCCGGCTTCATGGGAAAAAATTAACGGTTCTGCGTTAGAAGGACAAGTATATAAATACACCAATGAAACTATTAAAAAATTTATAGCAGAAGGTGTAAGACCTGATATGGTTCAGGTAGGTAATGAAATTAACAATGGTATGATTTGGCCACAAGGGAAACTTCCTGAAGGAGACGAAAAGTTAAACCCTGATGAAGAATGGGAAAGCTTTTGTGTTTTATTACGTTGTGCAAGTGCAGCTGTTCGTGCAGCAGATCCAAGCATTGTTGTAATGGTTCATATTGCAAGTGGAGGACAAAACAAAAGATCAGTAGCGTTTTTTAATAAAATTATTAGCAGAGATGTCAAATTTGATGTTATTGGTCAATCCTATTACCCAAAACACCATGGTACTTTAGAAGATTTAGAATTCAACCTTAATGATCTTGCTAAGCGTTATAAAAAGCCAATATTTGTAGTTGAATATTCTGAAAAACGAAAAGAAGTTAATGACATTGTCCATAATATTCCAAATGGTTTAGGTTATGGTACATTTATTTGGGAAGCTACCTCTACAGGTTGGGGAGGTTTATTTGATAGACAGGGAAATACAAATGAATTCATGAAAATTTATCCAAAAATTTATAGTGAATACACAAAGTAATATTTTAATCAAAATAGGAATGATTTATAAGTTCTGATTGTATTTATTGTGATAAATCAAGTGAATTCATTCAATATTTTAAATAAATAAAAACAAATGATAAAAATCTATAAAACTCTTATTTTAATAGTTTTTACAGTGTTTTTCTCAACAGCCCAAACGACTTCAGAAGGTTGGGTAAATTTTAATTCAAATTGGAAGTTTACCAAAGGAAACCCAACAAAAGCTAAAACAATAACTTTTGATGATTCTTTATGGGAAGAGATCAAAATACCTCATGATTGGGCCATAAAAGGTCCCTTTGATCCAAACGGAAATGGAGGAACCGGAAAATTACCTTGGAAGGGAGAAGGATGGTATCGTAAAAAACTCACAGTAAACTCTTTAGACAAAAGCAAAGAAATATACGTGAAATTTGATGGGATTATGTCTTCTCCAAAAATATATGTAAATGGAACTCTTGCTGGGGAATGGGACTATGGTTACAGTACTTTTTATTTAAATATATCTAAACATATTAAGTATGGTGAAAAAAACACCATTGCTATTTACGTAGACACTAGAAATCACGGAAGTCGTTGGTATCCGGGAGCCGGTATTTACAGAAAAGTAGAAATAAAAGTAAGTAATAAAGTACATAAAGAAATATGGGGAACATATATTACCACCCCTGTTGTGAAAAAAGCTTATGCTGAAATGCGAGTATTGACCAATGTTATTAACAAATGGGATAAAGATCAAAATGTTACTGTAAAGACTACTGTTATTAGCCCTGAAGGAAAACAAATTCAAAGCTTTAGAACAAAAGAGAGAAAAATATCTTCAAAAAACACCCTCGAGTTCGATTCATGGATGACGATTACCAAACCAACTTTATGGAGTCTTAACTGCCCTATTTTATATACGTTAAAAACAGATATCATTATTGATGGTCAGGTTGTTGATTCGAGCAAGACCTCATTTGGTTTTAGATCCTTTAAATTTACAGCTAATGATGGTTTGTTTATCAATGATCAGCATGTTCAAATAAAAGGTGTTAACCTTCATCACGATCATGGACCACTAGGTGCTGCATTTAACAAAAGGTCTATGGAGCGAAAATTAGAGATTATGAAAGAAATGGGCTGTAATGCCATTAGAACAAGTCATAACATATGTGCTCCTGAATTAATTGAATTGTGTGATAAAATGGGGATATTGGTTTTTAATGAGGCTTTTGATAAGTATGATAACAAAGCAGATATTCATTCACATACAGATTTTTATGAGTATGGTGAAAGAATCATCAAAAACTTTGTAATGAGAGATCGTAATAGTCCATCTGTTATTATTTGGAGTGTTGGAAACGAGATGGGAGATATTCAAGGAAACTCAAATTATGGATTGCAAAAATTAGCTGCAATGGTTGGGTTTGTTAAAAAATATGATATTACACGTCCTGTAACTATGGCTTGCGATCAAAATCAAAATGCACATTGGAGACATTTTGATTATTATGATTTACATGCCTATAATTATAGTCAGCGTTGGTTGCCAGCAAGAACGATGGAACCATCTAAAAGTGTAGTAATTAGTGAATCTGCATCAACCGTTAGTACTCGTGGTTATTATGATCTGAAGATTCCAGAAGATTTTTTAACACCTACTAAACAAAGAAGCTCTAATACTTACATAGAAAACATACCTGAAAGTGTGGTCGTTACTAAACAAAAAAATGAATCAAAAAGAAAAGCTAGTATGCCGTTTGTTGGTTCAAGAAGCTCAGCAAAGCCAAGAACACAGGTAAGTTCTTATGATACTGAAGCACCGTCTTGGGCAGAAGTTCTGGATGATGATTTTATGTGGCAAGAAAATGATCGTTATATCTCGGGAGAGTTTGTTTGGACTGGTTTTGACTATTTAGGAGAACCAACTCCTATTCGTTCAGCAAGGAGTTCATATTTTGGAATTGTTGATTTATGTGGAATGCCTAAAGATCGTTATTTTCTTTATCAAAGCTATTGGAGACCTGATTATAACATGGTGCATGTATTACCTCATTGGAATTGGAAAGGAAATCAAGGGAAAAATGTTCCTGTATTTGTTTATACAAATGGAGATGAAGCGGAGTTGTTTTTAAATGGTAAATCATTGGGGAAAAAAGCAAAAAAACCACAGTCAAATATTTCAAAAGAAAGATATCGTTTAATGTGGTTAGATGTTAAATACGAACCTGGTGAACTTAAGGCTGTTGCCTATAAACAAGGAAAAGTAATTGGAGAGAAAATAATTAAAACTGCAGGAAATCCTTATAAAATCAAACTAAGCCCAGATAGAAGTGTTATAAATGCAAACGGAGATGATTTGAGTTATATAATGGTTGAGGCTTATGATAAAGAAGGTAACCTTTGTCCTTTAGCCGATAACATGGTTAATTTTGAAATTAAAGGTTCTGGACAAATTGCAGCCGTTGGAAATGGGAACCCTCAATCATTAGAACCATATATAGCAAATTACAGAAAACTTTTTTACGGAAAAGCCATGCTAATTATCAAGTCAAAAGAACAAAAACCAGGTAAAATCAAAGTTACGGCAACTTCTAATGGATTAAAAACCGCTAAAATATCTATTACTACAAAATAAGCAGTATCCATTAGCTATGGCTACGGACATTTACAATTATTAAACGGAACATCAATTATTTTTTTTTATGAAAAACAAAATATATCATCGCAATTTTAAAGTTATTTTATTTTTACTTACAATATTTCTAACAGGTATTAAAGCTACTTTTGCACAGTCTTATAATATCAAAAATGATAGTTTTTGGGACACTAAAAATGGCAAACCTATATATAGTCAAGGGGGAGGTATTTTTAAGTTTAAAGATCCTAAGACTGGAAAACTAAAATATTATTGGTATGGAGTTCATTATAAGCAAGCAGAATTATATAGAAAGGATCCATCGGTTAATTATCCTAGAAATAATTTTCAAGCAGTTACTTGTTATTCCTCTACAGACTTAGTTAACTGGGAATTTGAAGCAAATGTTTTGACCAACGAAGAACTCGGTGGTAGAGGTTGGGCATGGCTTGGTAGAATGGGAGTTGCTTATGTGAAAGAAAAAAACGAATATGTATTAATTATTCAGTACGGTGGTAGAGTCCTTTTTGCTAATTCAGACTCTCCCATAGGAACTTTTAAAAAGAGTCATGTCAAAAGCATGAAAGATTGGATTGGTACAACAAATACAGGAGATCAAACTGTATTTACAGATGAAGATACAGGGAAATCATACCTAGTATATAGCTATGGAAAAGGACGAAATAAAATATACTTGTCTGAAATAGGCGTTAAAAATGATACGATTACTTTATTAGACTACAAACAGGTTTTTAAAGGAGCTGGTAGAGAAGGAAATTGTATGTTTAAATATAAAGGTAAATATTATATTGCAGCTTCTCAATTATATGGATGGGATGGATCTAACGCCTATTATCTTGTATCTGATAATATCTGGGGACCATATCTTCCAGAAAATGATATGCAAATATTTCCAGGAGCAGCAGACGATTATGCTCATATTTCTCAAACAGGTTTTTTCTATACAGTGAGAGGTAGTAAAAAAGAAACTGTTATTTTTTGTGGAGACCGTTGGTCTAATTTTGCAGGGAATGGATTAGGGTATAACCAATGGTGTCCATTGTCTTTTGATGGCGAAGTTCCTTATTTTAATTCTCTTAATTCATGGAATTTGAATGAAAAGACAGGCGAGTGGTCAGTAGCTGATGATAATAATTATGTAAAGAATGCAAGTTTTGAAGCTGATAGAAAAAGCATTCCTAGTTCTAGAAAACCTGTGCAAACTAGAATTCTAGGATGGGAAACTATGGTTGTTAAAGGAACTAAAATTTCTTTAGATTCAACATCTCCAGTTTTAAATCATGCCAATTCACAACAAGAACGTAAAATCGTAATTGGTGAAAGAAGTCTAAATATGAGTGACCATGTAGATTTTATTCGTAAAGTTTATCAAAAAATAAGTTCATCTCCATATGTTGAATTAGAAAATGGAACGTATATGTTAACGGCAAAAGTCAAACATAGTGATGGTTTTCAAAACCTAGAAATGTATGCTAAATCAGGTAAAAAGAATTATAAATTTTCAATAAAAAAACAAACTGATTGGAGTACCATAAGTATTAAGGATATTAAGGTGACAGATAACAAAATAGAGATTGGTTTTATAGCAGATGGAAAAGCCAATGCATATTGTTTGGTAGATGATGTATCATTAGTTAAAATGAATTAAGTTTTGTTTTTTTAGCCTTTACTAAAACTAACATAGAACAAATATTTAAATAAAAAAGACAGCTCATGAGCTGTCTTTTTTATTTAAATATAGTAATTACTCAACATACGTTAAACATTACTCCCCTCCTACTTATAAACTAAAAAATATATCAAAAAAAAATCGCTTAATTAAATTAAGCGATTGTATATTTCTTTTTGTATAATTTCTTTTTGGGAGTAAGAATATTTTCTATTCTTTTAACACGCATAAAAACATCTTCTACTTCTTTAGCATCTACCGTATTTTCTTCTGTAGAAGTTTCTGTTTTGGTTTCAGAATCCTTAGGATCTCCTTTTTCCAAACCATTGGCCTGTGTTGACAATGAAAGTGTCAATACAAAAACAAAAAGTAAATTTTTAATAATTACGTGCATCTTATTATTTAATTAGCACTGCAAATATAGGCTCAACACTGTTTCCTAAACATCACCCTAATGTTATCTAATCGTTAACAAACACATTCCGATTCCTACCTATATAATTGGAATTACGTTACAAAACATCCAAATCATTGTTCCCATCTGAAACATTATGCTCCAAATAAGCCCTAGAGCAAAAATGGGTCAAAAAGAAAAGACTTTATAAAGCTTCCTTTTTACCACTACAACAACTCTTAAGGCCTTATTTTTACTACTCTCTTCATCTATCATTTTGACTTTCTAGCCCTTTTTTTAGATTTTATTTTCAACGGTTTACAGACAAATAACATACAACTAATAAATATCTTTAATAATGTTAACAAGAATTCATATGAAAAACACACAAAACATTTCCAAACAAGAGATCTTAACAGCGTACATGAACCATGTGTTAGATTTTGACAATCAACCTAACTCTATCCATGCATTTGCAAAAAAACTTGGCATCGATGAAAAATATTTTTACAATCACTACACTTCTTTTGATCAAATAGCTGCTGACGTTTATGTTACTTTTTATGAAGAAAGTATCAAATTAATGATGTCTGAAATTTCTTATAATGAGTTAGACAGTAGAAACGAATTATTGGCTTTTTACTTTACTTTTTTCGAGCTTTTAACCAACAACAGAAGTTATGTGTTAAGTACTTTAAACAAACCCACAGTTGATTTAAAAAGAATAAAAGTATTTATCCCATTGAGAAATCGATTTAAAGAATTCATCAAATCTTTAAATATTGAAACACTTGATTTAAAACAAGAAAAGATAAATACTTTAAAGGAAAAGAGCATAGAAGAAATAGCTTGGACACAATTGTTGTTTACCATTAAATTCTGGATGGAAGATACTTCTCCAGGATTTGAGAAAACAGATGTCTTTATTGAAAAATCCGTAAATGCTTGTTTTGATTTGCTAGACTATACCCCACTTGAAAGTATTATAGACTTTGGAAAATTCTTTTTCAAAGAAAAAATTAAATCTCAATATTAAATGAAAACCATCAACAGTATACCCACAGGAAAAATACAAAGAGCTTCTAAACTAATTAGTACCGGAGCTAAAGTTGGAATAAATTACATTAAATACAATGTAGAAAAAACTGTTGGTGATGCTGCTACAGCAAAGACCAAATTAGATGAGTCTAACGCTACCGACATTTATGATAGCCTAAAAGACTTAAAAGGGAGTGCTTTAAAGGTAGCACAAATGCTTAGCATGGAAAAAAGCATGTTACCAAAAGCCTACGTGGAAAAATTTTCATTATCACAATTTTCAGTACCTCCCCTATCTTCTGCTTTGGTGCTTAAAACCTTTAGAAAATATTTTGGTAAAAGCCCCAATGAATTATATGATCATTTTGATTTAAACTCTGTAAACGCTGCAAGTATTGGTCAAGTACACAAAGCTACTTTGAATAACAAAACATTAGCGGTTAAAATACAATATCCTGGAGTGGCACAAAGCATCAGTTCCGATTTGGCTTTGGTAAAACCGATTGCCATAAGAATGTTTAATATTAAAGGAGAAGGATCAGACAAATACTTTAAAGAGGTAGAAGACAAATTAATTGAGGAAACCAATTATATTCTAGAAGTAGCGCAAAGTGTTGAAATTGCAAATGCTTGTAAACATATCCCTCACTTAAAATTTCCTAAATACTATCCTGAACTTTCTACGGATAGAATTATCACCATGGATTGGATGACTGGAGTTCATTTATCAGAGTTTGATATCAACAATGCTGATGAAAATATCAGAACGCAATTAGGTCAAGCTTTGTGGGATTTTTACATGTATCAAATCCACATCTTAAAAAAAGTCCATGCCGATCCACATCCTGGAAACTTTTTAATTTCAGAAAACAAAGAGTTAATTGCCTTAGACTTTGGATGTATGAAAAGCATTCCAAATGATTTTTATGTCCCTTATTTTGAATTGGCCAATCCAGAAATTATCAATGATGATATTTTGTTTAAAGAAAAATTATATGAACTAGAAATTTTAATTTCCGAAGATGGTCCTAAAGAAATTGCTTTTTTTACAGAGTTGTTTAAACAACTTTTAAGCTTGTTTACCCAACCTTTCCATCAAGAAATTTTTGATTTTTCAGATCCTGTGTTTTTTGGACAAATAGCCGAATTGGGTGAACGATTTAACAAAGACCCAAGAATTAAGGAAATGAATGGAAACCGAGGTTCTAAACATTTTATTTATATCAACAGAACCTTTTTTGGGCTTTATAATTTAATGTTCGATTTAAAATCAAAAAATATTAAAATTAACCATTACCAAAAATTCGCATGATTTCATTTACAAATAAAGAAATAGCCTCCCTAGAACACTTGTATAAAATAAATTTAGTCAATAGTGTCACAGGAATTAAATCTGCCAACTTAATAGGCTCCATCTCTAAAAATGGTATTGAGAATGTATCAGTATTTAGCTCTGTTGTTCATTTTGGATCAGAACCGCCTTTGTTAGGAATGGTTTTTAGACCTACTACGGTAGCCAGAAATACTTATGACAATATTAAAGAAACAGGATTTTATAGTATCAATGCCATTCATCAAGCTATCATAAAAGAGGCACATCATACCAGTGCTAAATACCCTGCTGACATTAGTGAATTTAATCAGACAGATTTAACTGCAGAATACAAATTAAATATTGATGTTCCGTTTGTGTACAAAGCTCCAGTTCAAATGTTGATGAAATACGTAAACGAATATCACATTAAAGAAAACGGAACCATAATGGTCTTAGGTGAAATTCAAAAGTTGTATCTTAAAGAAGAGTTGCTACAAGAAGATGGTTTTGTAAACTTAAGTCAAGGAGAAGTGGTTGGAATTAATGGTTTAGATGGATATATAAAAACCACATTATTAGAACGATTGCCCTATCAAAGACCCAAAAAAATAAACAAATAATGTTTGTAAAATTTAAAACACAAGCATTAGTATAAAGTATGATTAAAGCATAGATAGTGTATAGATAAAGTATAAAAACTACGTAATGAAAATCTTAATTACAGGTACCACAGGCTATATTGGCCTAAGATTAATTCCCGTGTTGTTAGAAAACACTGTGGAATTGGTATGCTGTGTAAGAGATTTAAATAGAACGCCTGTTGCTTATCTAAACCATCCAAAAATTACTTTTATAGAGGTTGATTTTCTAAAAAAAGAGACCTTAAACAACATTCCCAAAAACATTGATGCTGCTTATTACTTAATACATTCCATGTCTAATTCTAGCACCGATTTTTCTAATCTTGAAGCTAGTTGTGCCAAAAATTTTAAAGATTACATCAACCAAACAAATTGCAGACAAGTTATTTACTTAAGTGGTATTGTAAATGCTAAAACGTTATCCACTCATTTAAGTTCAAGAAAAAAAGTGGAAACTATTTTGGCTAGCGGTACTTATGCCTTAACTACGTTTAGAGCAGGAATTATTGTGGGTAGCGGAAGTGCTTCTTTTGAAATCATAAGAGATTTGGTAGAAAAACTCCCTATAATGATTACTCCAAAATGGTTAAATACCTTAACTCAACCTATTGGAATTGCAGATGTTATTTCTTTTTTATCTAAGGGATTATTAAAGTCTGAACTTTATAATAACTCTTATGATATTATGGGGCCTGAAACCCTTACTTATAAAGAAATGTTATTACAATTTGCACATGTAAGAGGTTTTAAAAGATGGATTTATACCGTTCCTGTAATGACTCCCAAGCTATCTTCATATTGGTTGTATTTTGTCACATCTACAAGTTATCCTTTAGCGGCTAGTTTGGTAAATAGTATGAAAGTTGAAATCATTGGAAAAAAATCTGACATCAATCAAATACTAAACATTCATCCCATTCCTTATAAAAAAGCAGTAAAAAACGCTTTTAAAATTATAGAACAAAACGGAACCATTTCTAGTTGGAAAGATGCTGTAAATACTCCACAACTAAATGATTCTTTAGGAAAGCACATCAACTTGCCTCATTTTGGGTGTTTTAAGGATGTTAGACATATGACTGTTATTGATGAACAAAAAACCTTAGATAAAATTTGGGCTATTGGAGGTGATAACGGTTGGTATTATGGAAATTTTTTATGGAAACTACGTGGTTACTTAGACCTACTTTTTGGGGGAGTTGGCCTAAGAAGAGGAAGAACCCACGCAACTGAAATTCAAACAGGAGATGCTTTAGATTTTTGGAGAGTGATTTATGCCAATAGAAATGAAAAAAGACTGCTATTATATGCTGAAATGAAAACGCCTGGAGAAGCTTGGTTAGAATTTAAAATTGTTAAAAATGAATTGTACCAAAGAGCTGTTTTTAGACCCAAAGGTTTGTTAGGCAGAATATACTGGTATGCGGTACTTCCTTTTCACGGATTTATTTTTAAAGGAATGATTCAAAATATTATAAAACCCTAAGAACATGCAAACAAAAGAACCTTTAGCAATTGTTTGGCTAAAACGTGATCTTAGATTACAAGATAACGAAGCCATTTTTAACGCTCTCAATACTGGTAAAAAAGTATTGTTATTATATGTGTTTGAAGAATTTTTAATCAAAGACCCTCATTACGATATAAGACATTGGAATTTTATTAAAGAATCTATTATTGATTTAAACAAAGAACTAATTCAGTACAATTCTAAAATATTAGCCGTTAATTCTGAAGTTGCTGCTACCATTAACCAATTAATGCAACATTATCATATTCAAGATTTGTTTTCTCATCAAGAAACAGGTTTGTTGTGTACTTATCACAGAGATCAAAAAATAACAAGATACTGTCACAATAATTTAATTAACTGGACAGAAAATATATGGAATGGAGTTTTAAGAGGTGTTCAAAACAGAAGGGGCTGGGTAGGACAATGGACTGCTTATATGGAAAGTCCACTTATTGATTTTAATCCCAAAAATCAATTACTTACCATCAAAGAAATTGAACATTTAGAAACTTTATTTACGGTTACAGATTTATCAACACCTATCATCACTCCTATTCAAAAAGGAGGAGTTACAGAGGCACTTAAATATCAAAATACTTTTTTTAAAGAAAGATATATCAATTATACCAAAGGAATTTCTAAGCCCGAATTGGCTCAAGAATCTTGTAGTAGATTATCACCTTATTTGGCATGGGGAAACTTATCAACCAGACAAGTTTGGCATGCTGCAAAAAACATTAGACCATTAAGTAAAAACAAAAAAGATTTAGATGCTTTTACCTCTAGATTAAAATGGCAAGCACACTTTATACAAAAATTTGAAATGGAGCATACCATGGAAGATTCTAGCATAAACAAAGGCTATCATATGTTAAAGAAAAGTATTTCTGTTAAATATCAAAAAGCTTGGCAAACTGGTCAAACTGGTGTTCCTATGATAGATGCTTGTATGAGATGTTTAAACGAAACAGGATATTTAAACTTTAGAATGAGAGCCATGATTGTTTCCTTTTTTACTCATTTATTATGGCAACCTTGGCAAGATTGTGCTGTGTATTTGTCTAAAATGTTTATTGATTTTGAACCTGGGATACATTTTGCGCAAGTACAAATGCAAGCAGGTGAGACAGGGATAAATACCTTAAGAATTTACAATCCTGTAAAAAACGGATATGAATTCGACACCAATGCTAATTTTATTAGAAAATGGGTTCCTGAATTGGCACATTTACAAACCAAACACATTCATGAACCTTACGCTATGACTCCCTTGGAACAAAATTTATTCAATATAAAATTGGGTGTTGATTATCCTGAACCTATTATTGACTTAAAAGAAAATAGAAAAAGAGCGAGTAAAATTCTATGGGAAATGAAAAATGATCCTTTGGTAATGCAAGAAAACGATAGAATTTTAGCAAAACACACTTTAAACAAAAGTACATTAAACATTGCGGGGTGATGAAGACAAATTTTAGTATAGAACAGATAGATAGAATTATAGAAATGGCTTGGGAAGACAGAACCCCTTTTGAAGCCATTACTTTTCAGTTTGGAATTTCAGAACAAGAAATAATTGAAATCATGAGAACTGAAATGAAACTCAGCAGTTTTAAAATGTGGCGAAAACGAGTGTCTGGAAGAAATACCAAACATTTAAAAAAGAGAAGTTTTGTAAAAGGATCTTTTAAATGTACTCGTCAAAAAAACATTACTCATAACAAAATATCAAAAAGATAACATTATGGCAACCTACCTTATTATTGGAGCATCAAGTGGAATTGGATTGGCAACTGCAAAATTGCTTAGTGAACAAGGGCACAAAATTATTGGAACGTATAACACCTCTACACCAGAAAATATTACTAATGTAGATTTTCATCAAGTAGATATTACGCAAGAAAATATTTCTTTTGATTTTATTCCAGAAGTAATCGACGGAATTGTATACTGTCCTGGAAGCATTAATTTACTTCCTTTTGCTAGAATAAAACCACAAGACTTTTTAAGTGATTATAATCTACAAGTTGTAGGAGCTGTAAAAACCATTCAGGCTTCTTTAAAAAACTTAAAAAAAGGAACAACTCCTAGTATCGTATTGTTTTCTACGGTGGCCGTTCAACAAGGATTTAACTTTCATACCCAGGTAGCCAGTTCTAAAGGAGCTATTGAAGGATTAACAAGAAGTTTGGCGGCAGAATTAAGTCCAACTATTCGTGTAAACTGTATTGCACCTTCTATTACACAAACACCATTAGCTGGAAAGTTATTAGGATCTGAAGCTAAGATTGATGCCAACGCACAAAGACATCCTTTAAAAAAAATAGGACAACCAAAAGATATTGCTCACATGGTTAAATTTTTGTTATCAAATGAAAGTTCATGGATAACTGGCCAAGTTTTAGCTGTAGACGGTGGTATGTCAAGCCTAAAAGTATAAAATCATGATCCTACCATTTTTAATTAAAATTCCAATTAAAAAGTTACAAAGACAACATCAAAAACTACTAAATGAAGCTTTGTCTTTTTTTAACAAAAACAAAAACATTGCCTACGCTAAAATTGAAGAAGCAGAAAAAATTGCCATTAAAATTCAGCGTTTAAAAAAACACATCGTTAATCATTAAAACTTACACATATGTTTTCATTTTTTAAAAATACATCTGAAACTGAAAAATTAGAAAAAGAATATAAAAAACTTTTAAATGAAGCTTATATTTTATCTAAAACCAATCGTACCAAAAGTGATGAAAAAACATATGAAGCAGAGCAAATAGCAATCAAAATTAAAGAATTAAAAAAATAATCATCATGGCATTTTATCAATTAAAAAAAGAGCAATTTATCAATGCTAGTTTAGAAGAGGTTTGGGATTTTATATCATCTCCCAAAAACCTAAAACATATTACTCCTCCACATATGGGATTTGACATTACTTCGGACAATAAGGATGATAAAATGTATCAAGGAATGATTATTAGCTATATAATAAAACCCATATTAGGGATTCCTACCAAATGGGTTACAGAAATCACTCATGTAGTGCCTAAAAAATATTTTGTTGATGAACAACGCATAGGTCCATACAAACTTTGGCACCACCAACATATATTAGAAGAAAAAAATGGTGGCATATATATGAAAGATATTGTTACCTATGAACCTCCTTTTGGATTTTTAGGAGCCTTTGCCAATTATTTATTCATAAAAAAACAATTAAATACTATTTTTAATTACCGATTTAACATAGTTAACAATATGTTTAGAACCTCAGCTAATCAAGTATAGTATAAGTTTAAAAAAATGTATATTTGACCTGTGTTAAAAAAATTTAGAAATAACGTTTTTATAAAAATTCTCTTTGGAATTTTAGGAATTCATCTATTTAATATTAGTATTGACATTCCTGTGCTTGCCCCTGTAAATCACTCACAAGAATTATCTTTTAACAATCAAGATAGTATTGTTGCGTTTTTACTAGAAAAAGTTTTAGATTTTGAAAATGCTATTGAAGAGCAAGAAACTAATGAAACTGGTGACTGCAAACAAAAAAACAATTTAAATATTGAGTTAATTTCAGCTAGGGGAACTTTTTTTAAAACAAAACTGACACGACTAAAAGAAACAAAGCATAAATTCCATGAACTTATTGTGCAAGTTACTGATGGTCATATTCAATTGGATACTCCTCCACCAAAGTATAATTTATAAATAATATATTAGACAAAATCCTTGTTTTTATAACTATAGGATTTAATTGCTATTTATTAAATATATTACTTGTTATAAATATCCTTGCCATTAATCATTACTCTAAAAAAAGACCTTTTTTAATCTTTTAAATTTAGTTTATTGATTATTAAACGAACAACCAACCAACTAGTTTTTATAAAGAAAGCTAACTTATAGAACATCTTAATATTTAGACAAGCTATTAATCAACAACAAAATAGGCATAAATATTGCTAAGCATATTCTTATCAAAAAGCAATCTATTCACTATTTTTGAATAAAAAAAATCATATGACATTATCGCCATTAGTCAGGTTTTGGAATTTAATTAAACCCTATAAAAAACCAATAAGACTTATATATTATTATGCCATAATTAGTGGGGTAGTAAACCTATCTCTACCTTTAGGAATACAAGCTATTATTAATTATTTACAAACAGGGGAGTTAACAACTTCTTGGATTGTTTTAGTCGCTTTTGTTTTAATTGGTATTGCAATTACAGGAAAAATACAAATCAATCAACTTAGGATTGTTGAAGATATTCAACAAGATATTTTTGCAAAATCAGCATTTGAATTTGCTTATAGAATTCCTAAAATAAAACAAATTAATTTAGATAAAGTTCACGCACCCGAACTAGTCAATCGATTTTTTGACGTATTGACGATTCAGAAAGGATTGCCTAAAATTTTGATAGATTTTTCTATGGCAGCTTTTCAAATCACTTTTGGTTTGATACTCCTTACTTTCTACAGTTCTTACTTTATTATGTTAGGAATTTCTCTTATCCTAATTATATATTTAATCTTTAAAATTACCGGACCTAAGGGGCTAGAAACAAGTATTAAAGAAAGTAAATACAAATATATGTTGGCTCACTGGTTAGAAGAAATAGCTAGTAACACCAAAACATTTAAAGTATTAAACAAAGGAAATCTTCACTTAGAAAAAACAGATGATGTTAATTTACATTATTTAGAAAATAGAGAAAAACACTTTAAAATATTAATTAAACAATTTGTTCTTTTTGTAGGATTTAAAGTTTGGGTGGCAGCTGGTTTATTGGTTCTAGGAGGAGTTCTGGTTTTTAATCAAGAAATGAACATTGGTCAGTTTGTGGCTTCTGAAATCATTATTATTATGATTATTAACTCTGTAGAAAAAATCACTAGAATTGTAGAAACCATTTATGATGTTTTAACCGCTCTAGATAAAATTGGTCATGTTACCGATTTAGAATTAGACCAAGATAATGGTAATGGAGAATTTGAACAGAATACTAATGGTGTTTCTATAGAACTTGCTGATGTTTCTTTTAAATATCCAAATCAAGAAAATTATGTTTTTGAAAATTTATCAGTAAAGATAAAACCAAAATCTAAAGTTTGGCTAAAAGGAAATACTGGTAAAGGAAAATCTACTTTATTAAATATTATTGCTAGAATACAAACTTTAGACACAGGTACTGTTTTGTTTAACAATAGACCATCAGAATATTATTCTCTTGAATCTTTACACAATCAAATTGGATTTATCAGTCCAAATACTGGTTTGTTTGAAGGAACCATTGAAGAAAATATTTTAATGAATAGAGAGGTAGAGGATAAGGAATTAAACACTGTTTTAAGCAAATTATTTTTAACTGATTTTATTTCTAAACAAAAAGACGGAATTAAAACCAAAGTAGATTCTAGAGGTAGACGTATGCCAAAAAGTACGATTCAAAAAATTATATTGGCCAGATATTTAGTCAACAATCCTTCAATTTTATTGTTAGAAGATCCTTTACAGTTTATTGATGAAACAGAGAAAAAAGCCATCATAGATTTTATTATGGATGAAGAAAAATCATGGACCGTTATTGTTATTGCCGATTATTTATATTGGGCAGACAAGGCTAATCAAATCATAAAATTATAAGCTCATGTTAAATATATCAGAAAATAGCATTAGCAAATTTGTGAAGCTAAACAACTATAAATCACATAAATATTTAAACGATAAAGACCCTAAAAAGAAAAGGGTTTATAATGGTATTGTGATTATTGTTTTATTCCTCATTATTATTTTTGTGCCATGGACACAAAATATTAAAGGAAAAGGATATGTAACCACACTTTTACCTGAACAAAGACCACAACCTATTCAGTCTATTATTTCGGGGAGGTTAGAAAAATGGTATGTTAGAGAAGGAAATTATGTAAGCAAAGGAGATACTCTTATTTATATTACCGAAGTTAAAAATGATTATTTTGATCCTAATTTAATTTCTAGAACGCAAGAACAAGTAGATGCTAAAAGTGAAAGCATTACTTCTTATGATGATAAAGTTATTGCATTAAAAGCACAACTGGCTTCTATTAGAGAAAGTAGAATGTTAAAATTAGAACAGGTTCGTAATAAAATTATTCAAACCAAAAACAAAATTAACATTGATAGCATTGATTTAAACGCATATAAAATTAAGTACGAAATTGCTGCTAACCAATATAAGCGTACCAAAGAACTTCATGATCAAGGATTAAAATCATTATCTGAATTACAAGAAAAGGAGTTAAAAAAACAAGAGGTTTATGCAGCTTATTTGTCTCAACAAAACAAGTTAGAAAACCAAAAAAACATGTTGATTAATTTTAAATTAGAATTATCATCAACAGAACAAGATTACAATCAAAAAATTTCTAAAACAAATTCTGATATTCAGAGTGCTTTATCAGCAAAGCTAGATGCACGCTCTAACACCTCAAAATTACAAAACCAATTAAGTAATTATCAACAAAGACAAAGTCTGTACTACATTACCTCTCCTACCGATGGGTATATTACCAAAACCATTAAAAAGGGAACGGGACAATTAATTAAAGAAGGAACAGATATTTTAACCATTATGCCTGCCAGTTACGATTTGGCAGTTGAAATTTATGTAAAACCGCAAGATTTACCATTGCTGAGAATCAATGATCACTGTCGTTTGCAATTTGATGGTTGGCCTGCCATGGTCATTAGTGGATGGCCTGAAAAGTCTACAGGTATTTTTTCTGGAAAAATTTTTGCTTTAGACCAACACATTAGTAATAATGGAAAATATCGTGTGTTAATAGCTCCAGATGAAAAAGAAAAAAAATGGCCTGAAAACTTAAGAGTTGGAACAGGTACTTATACTTTTGTATTACTAAAAGATGTACCTATTTGGTATGAATTATGGAGAAACTTAAACGGATTCCCTCCAGACTTTTATAGAGCAAATGAGGATCATAATAGTGGTGAATCTGAAGTAAAAACTAAAGCTCCTATAAAATCTGTAAAATAATGAAAAAAGCTATTTATATACTTTTACTTATTTTGGGATTTAATAGCTATGCGCAAACAGATTCCTTAAATACATTAACCTATAACGAGTTTATATACAATGTAATTAGTGAACATCCTATTGCCAAAAGTGCACAATTAAAAGAAAAAGTTGCCAAAGCAAAATTATTAAGTGCCAAAGGAGGATTAGATCCATATTTAACTTCTAGCATCGATCAAAAAGATTTTGAAGGAAAACAATATTACAATCTTTTTAAAAATAAAATCACCATTCCAACATCCTTAGGAATTGCTATTACTGGAGGTTTTGACAACAATTCTGGATATAATTTAAATCCTGAAAACAAAACAAGCAATAGCGGATTGTGGAGTGCAGGAGTAGAAATTGACGTATTACAAGGACTATTAACCAACCCAAGAAAAACTGCTTTAAAACAAGCCAAAGTTTATCAAGAAATTGCTAAAAATCAACAGTTAGAATTATTAAACAACTTGGTGTATGAAGCGTCTAAAGCTTATGCTGAATGGCAGCAATACAGTTCTATTTGTGAAATTTTAAAAGACAATTTAAAACTGAGTGAGCTATATTTAAAAAACGTAAAAAGTGCCTTGGCAAGTGGTGAAAAAACTACTATTGATACTTTAGAAGCTACTGTATATTTACAAAATAATCAAATAGATTTGGTTAAATATCAACAGCTTTTAAATGAAAAAAGATTAAAGGTAGAAAATCATTTATGGTTAGAAAATGTACCTGTTTCATTACAACCAAATGTAGAGCCAGAAAGCAACATTATCCCTCATAAGTTTGATGAAATTCCTTTAAACAACAATTTAGACAGCATTCCAATTATTGCAGAAAAAAGTGCTAAAAAAGAATCCTTGATTTTAAAACAAAAACTAAATCGAGAAAAATTAAAACCTAAATTAAAACTAAAATATAATCAGCTTTTAAAAACCAATGATGACAATGTTGGTGTTGCAGCTTTATCAGCAGACAATTACAAATGGGGAGCTAGTTTAACTTTTCCTATCTTTTTTAGAAATGAAAGAGGAAAGTTACAAGAAAGTAAATATGCCGTTGAAGAAATTAATTACGAAATAGCTTTTAAGAAAACTGAGATCAACAATAAAATAGTCGCCAATAAAAGAAATCAACAAGCTTTAATTACACAAATAAGTTTGTTAGAAAAAAACATTATTGGATACCAAACCTTATTGGCTGCAGAATCTAAAAAGTTTGAGTATGGTGAAAGTTCTCTGTTTTTAATCAACAAAAGACAAGAAAAGTTAATTGAATCAGAACTAAAATTATTGAGCAGTCAGAACAAATTAATTCTTAATTATTTAGATTATTTATTGCTAACCAACAACATTGTGCCAAACGATTTATGATGATAGCTACTGCATGACTAAAAAAGAGAAAATCAATAGTTTTTATCCATCTAATCAACTAGAATGGAGGCTTTGGCTTGAAAATAATCATATAAGTAAAGACTCTGTTTGGGTGTTATTCTATAAAAAACACACTAACAAACCAACTATTAGTTGGAGTGATGCTGTAGACCAAGCTTTATGTTTTGGATGGATTGATAGTACCAAAAAACCTATAGACTCCGAAAAATACATACAGTACTTTTGCAAAAGAAAACCCAAAAGCAATTGGTCCAAAGTTAACAAGGATAAAATTGAAACTTTAACCAAACAAGGATTGATGAAAGAAGCTGGTATGGAAAGTGTTAAAACGGCTAAACAAAATGGTTCTTGGACTATTTTAGATACGGTAGAAGCGCTTATAATTCCACAAGATTTAGAAATAGCCTTAAGTAAACACAAAAATGCCAAAGACTTTTTTATGAGCTTGAGTAAATCATTACGTAAAATACTCTTATACAAAATCATATCAGCTAAAAAACCTGAAACAAGACAAAAACGTATTGATGAAATTGCCTTACAAATGGAAAATCATCAAAAACCATAATCGTTTTCATTACTAAAATTATAAACTATGTTTAAAAAAATTTTATTGTTTTTAGTCATCAATTTTACCGCTTTAGCTATTGGTGGTTTGTTTACCAATGCAGGCGTAAATTCAGATTGGTATGCCAATGCCAACAAAGCCCCTTGGACACCTCCTGGTTATATGTTTGGAATTGCATGGTCTACCATTATGGTTTGTTTTGCCATTTACATGTCTTCCATTTACCCAAAACATGAAAACAAAAAAATGTTGATTACCTTATTTGCTATTCAATGGATTTTGAATGTTAGCTGGAATCCTATTTTTTTCTATTTCCATCAAACCATTCTAGGATTGATTACTATTATCGCTTTAACCATTGTGGTGGGAATTTTCTTATTTAAGAACTATGATTTGCTAAAGTTAAAATCTCTTTGGATTGCTCCTTATTTTCTGTGGTTACTTATAGCCACTTCTTTAAATGCTTACATTGTTTTTATGAATTAAAATTTTGAGGTTCTCTCGTTTTTTTGTGCCAATAAAAAGGTAAATTTGCCGAATGCCAAAAAGAGAACGAAACAAATTTGTAAAAAGAGGTGAAATCATTTCTATTACAATAGAAGACTACGCCTTTGGAGGAAAAGGAATCGGTAGAATTAGAAACGAGGAAGGTGAATTTGTGGTTTTTGTGCCCAATACCTTACCTGGTCAAACAGTTAGATGTCAAATAAACAAAACAAGCAAACGTTATGCAGAGGCTAAATTGTTTGATGTTTTAGAGACTTCTGATCAAGAAAAAGATGTGCCTTTTCAAGCCATTCCAGGAGCTCCGTATATTAAATTACCTATTGAGATTCAACACAAATACAAAAAAACAAGCACCTTAGAATTGTTTAAACGTATTGGTAAAGTTGAAAATATAGAAGACTTGTTTGATGAATTTATTGCTTCGCCAGAAGTTTTCCATTACCGTAACAAAATGGAATATGGATTTTCTGCCATCCGTTACGATTTTGAACAAAAAACAGATGTTGATGAATTTGCTTTAGGATTCAAAAAACGTGGTACTTGGTGGTGTGCAGAAAATTTAGACAAAGATTCTGGTTTGTTTGATGCGCAAGTAGAAAACAACTTAAAACACATACGTCAATTTTGTATTGATTCTGGTCTAGAACCTTGGCATGCTCCACAAAAAAAAGGATTTTTCCGTTATTTTGTAATTCGTAAAAGTTACAAAACCAATCAAATTTTATGTAATTTGGTAACAACATCTCCACAAATCTCTCATTTTGATATGGATGGATTTGTTGCCTTATTAAAAGAATTGTTTGGAGATAGAATTGCAGGATTGATTCACACTACCAACGATGAAATTGGTGACAGAACTTTGGCTGTTACTGGTAACGAACGTTTAATTTTTGGAGAAGACAGAATTGTAGAAAATTTACTAGGATTAAACTTTGAAATTTCTATGAAGAGTTTCTTCCAAACCAATCCAAAATCTGCCGAAAAACTTTATAGTAAAGTCATAGATTACGCTTTAGAAAAAGCAGAAACTGTAAACGGAAAAATAGTAATGGACTTATTCTGTGGAACAGGAACTATTGGACAAATATTAGCTTCTAAAACCACAGGAACGCAAATTATTGGAGTTGATATTGTAGCTGATGCCATTAAAGATGCTAAAAAGAATGCTGAACGAAACGGAATCAAAGGTGTAGATTTTTACGCAGCCGATGTTGGTAAATTCTTAGTAGAATATCCACAATACAAAGGAAAAATAGAAACCATTGTTTTAGATCCACCAAGAGCAGGAATTGCTCCTAAAACATTAGATAAAGTCATTAAAATTGGTGCGAGCAGAATGGTTTACGTTTCTTGTAATCCTGCTACACAAGCCAGAGATACCGAAATTTTAAGACAAGCTGGTTACAAAATATCAAAAATGAGTTTGGTTGATCAGTTTCCTCATACTGCACATATTGAAAGTATTATACTTTTTGAAAAATAAAAGTATGATTAAGAACCTCCCAGTTCTTGAGTCTCTTTACGAAAGTAAAGAGGCTTTTTTTTATCTTTAAGCTTATGAAAAAATTAGTCATTTTAACGGGTGCAGGAATTAGTGCCGAAAGTGGTATTAAAACGTTTAGAGACAGCAATGGTTTGTGGGAAAACCACGATGTAATGGAAGTAGCTTCTATTAGAGGCTGGCACCAAAATCCTGCTTTGGTTTTAGATTTTTATAACAAAAGAAGAGCGCAAGCAGAAAGTGTACAGCCTAACGCAGCCCATTTATTTTTAGCTGATTTACAAGAAAAATTCAACGTGCAGATTATTACTCAAAATGTAGATGATTTGCACGAACGAGCAGGTGCTGAAAACGTGACTCATTTACACGGAAAATTATCTGAAGCCAAAAGTGAAGTAGACAATAATTATGTGATTGATATTTCAGGAAAGGAAATTAATCTGGGAGATGTTTGCCCAAAAGGACATCAATTAAGACCTAACATAGTTTGGTTTGGAGAAGAAGTTCCTATGCTAGAAAAAGCTGCCAAAATTTGTGAATCTGCCGATATTTTTGTGATTATTGGAACCAGTTTACAAGTATATCCTGCTGCAGGATTAATCCATAATATCCCCAACAATTGTCCTGTTTTTATTATAGATCCTAAAGTTGATGAAATCCATGTGCCCAGTCATTTTACTTGTATCAAAGCAACAGCCGTAGCGGGAGTTAAAATTTTAGAACAGTATTTAAATTAAAAAGAAAGGGAAGTTATCATTATAGCGATAACCTCCCGTCTATCAAAAAACTAAACTAATAATACAAAAATGTTTTAAGACAAAGGAGACTATTAAAAACAAGTCTCCTCGCCTATCAAAAAACAAAACAAACTTTAATATAAAAGTTTTACGGTTACAAAACAGTGTTTGATTATTTATCACCTTTTCTTTGTGATATTTTGATTTATGAAACTAATTTAATTTTAGTTCTATTTATTTTAGGCTCAAGACTCTTTCTATTGGTTAGCTTTGTAGCTATAATACTGATGACTAGTATTTGTAAGGCATGAAACATCATTAAAGGAAGCAATACAAATCCTACAGACATTGCGTTTTGAAATAAAATTTTTGAAAAAATTGTTCCATGTACCAATGATTTTTTGGTTCCACAAAATTGTGCTGTAATTTTATCTTCTCTATTAAATTTTAATTTGTCACTGATAAATCCAGTAAAAAAATAGACTCCATAAAACAACATAGAAACTCCTAAAATGATATAAAAAAAATCTGCTTTATCAATTCCACTAAAAACATTTTTTTCAAAAGATTCTGAGAAACTTTTATATATAATTAATAAAATCACAGATTTATCAAACAATGTTAATGCTTTATTGTATTTGCTAACCTTTGTCCCTAAATACTTTTGTAATATCCCCCCTAATACAACTGGTAAAACAACTTCTATTAATAGTTTTAAATAAACCTCTGTTAAGCTATAATCCGTTGACATTTGATTTAAAAACATCCCCATCCAAAGTGGTGTTACCAAAATTCCGATTAAACCAGAAATACTTGCGTTAAAAATTGCTGCAGGAATATTTCCTTTTGCAATAGAAACCATGACCACTGATGATGATACTGTTGATGGCAGTGCTGCTAAAAATAGAAAAGCAATCCATATATCCATAAAACCATTAGAACTTATAAATGGATAAAAAATAAAAATAAAAATAGGAAAAATTAAAAAAGTGGTAAGCTGCACTAAAATGTGCAACTTCCAATTTTTTAAACCTGATTTAATTTTATCAGGACTTAATTTTACTCCATAAAAAAAGAAAATCAAAGAAATTCCAATACTACCAATAGCATCTAATGGTATACTACTTGAACTACTTCCGTATTGTGGAAATAAATAAGCCATAATAACTACACAAACAATACAAATAACAAACTTATCTATTTTCATACTTATCGTTTTTCTTTAGATTTTTTTAACACCAAATAGTATACTTGAGGAAGAACCGTTAATGATAAAAGCATACAAACAATCAATCCACCAACAATCATAATAGCCAAAGGCTTTTGTACTTCTGATCCCATTCCAGTTGATAAAGCAGCTGGCAACAAACCTACAGCTCCCATTAAAGCAATCATTAAAACAGGTCTAATTCTACTAAAAACAGCATTTGAAATAGCTTCTTTTAAGGGTGCTTTATTATTTAAATTTTCTCTTATGTTTCCTATTAATACAATTCCATCAATGGTTGCTACACCAAAAAGAATAATAAATCCTATTCCTGCTGAAATTCCAAAAGTAGTTCCCGTAACCCACAATGATATAAATCCTCCTATAAATGCAAATGGAATTACCAAGAATGAAACAACAGTATCGTGTAAATTTCCTTTAAAATTTAACCACAATAAAAACATTATTAACAATAAAGACACTGGAACAATCATAGCTAATTGTTTGGTTGCTCTTTCTTTTGACTCAAATTCTCCTGCCCAAACCATTTTATTTGCTTTTGGTAATTGAACCTGAGCTGCTACTTTTTCTTTTGCTTCGGCAATAGTACTTCCTAAATCTCTTCCTTCAATACTAAAACCTACCGCAATGTATCTGCTACTTCCCTCTCTGTAAATAAACGTAGGTCCTGTGATAAAGTTAATTTCAGCTATCTCGCGTAATGGTATTTTTTTTCCATTCATAGACGGAATTAAAATTTCGGCGATTTTATCTTTATCATCTCTATATGATTTTTGAAAACGAATCCTCACATCAAACATTCTTTCATTTTCATAAAAAGTTGTTGCTGCCTGACCACCAATTGCCATTTCTACAACTGCTTGTGCATCTGCCATAGACACACCGTATTTACCCATTTTCTTTTCATCTAACTTAATGCGTAGTTCTGGTAAACCTATGTTTCTATAAACATTTAAATCTTCAATTCCTTCAACATTTTCAATACTATTTGCTACTTGATCTGCATATTTTTCTAATTCAAACAAATCATCACCAAAAATTTTAATGACTAAAGAACTTTTGACTCCTGCTACGTATTCTTCTACATTATCTTGAATTGGTTGACTGAATCCAAAAACAACTCCTGGATATTTATTAAGTACCAATCTCATTTCTTCAATCAAATCTTCTTTAGTTATTTTCCTTTCCCATTCGGAATTTGGAAATAACTGAATATGAAATTCTATGTTAAAGAAACCTGTTGGATCTGTACCATCATTAGGTCTTCCTACTTGATTTAAGGCAAATTTTACTTCTTTAAAATTTCTTAAATCTGTTTTCATTTCCTTAGCTAAACGCTTTGATTCTTCTATGTTTATACTATTGGGAAGTGTAGCTCTAATGTAGATAGCTCCTTCATTTAATTTTGGTAAAAATTCTGAACCATGGTTAAGAAATCCAATAATTGAAACTATAAAAAGCGCTATAAAAGCATATATGGTTGTCTTTTTATGTTTTGATGAAAAAAGAAACATTTTAAATAAACCATTTCTAAAATTTCGTGTAATTATATTGTCTTTTTCTACAATGTTTTTGGTTAGTAACACCTTACACATAACAGGCACATATGTTAAGCTTAAAATTAAAGATCCTAGTAAGGCAAATCCTAGTGTGTAAGCCAAAGGTGTAAACATTTTACCTTCTACTTTTTGAAATGAGAAAATAGGTAACAAAGCAATCATTAGAATAAATAATGCAAAGAAAATATAGGACGCTACACTTCCTGCGCTCTTTTTAATAATTCCAACTTTAGAACTTTTATTAAATCTTTCCATTCCTAATTGATGAGCTCTTTTCTCGAGCCCGACAAAAACAACTTCACAAATGACCAAAGATCCCTCGAGCAACAAACCAAAATCTAAAGATCCCATAGAGATAAGATTGGCAGGCATTCCCATAATTCTTAACATGATAATAGAAAACAAAAATGCTAATGGAATTACAGAGGCTACAATTAAAGTAAGTCGCCAATTGTACAAAAAGACAAAAACAATAATAGACACAAACAGAATACCTTCTACTAGGTTTTTTGTTACGGTATTTACGGTGGTATCTACTAATTCTGTACGATCTATAAAAGGTTCTATCTGAATGTCACTAGGTAAAATACGATCATTTAAATCTGCTATTTTTTCTTTTAACCTACTTATAACCTCGCTAGGAGTTTCTCCTCTTAGCATGACTACAATTCCTTCTACAAGATCATCATCATCTTGTAAACCTACTACTCCTAGTCTTGGTTTAGCTCCTATTTTTACTTCCGCAACATGTTTAACCAAAATGGGAGTAGTTCCTCTCACTTCAATTAAAATATTTTCTATATCCTCTACACTTTCTAATAAACCTACACCTCTTACTACATATGCCTGACTTCCTCTTTCTATAATATCTCCTCCTACGTTTACATTACTGTTAGATACGGCATCATAAACCTCTAAAGGAGATAGATCATAATTAGCCAATTCTGTTGGATTTATTTTTATTTCATATATTTTTTCTTCTCCACCGAAACTAACCACATCGGCTACACCGGGAACTGATACTAATTCTCGTTCTATTACCCAATCGTGAATTGCAGTGAGTTCTTTTATTGGTCTTTCACTTTTAATAACATACCTAAAAATTTCTCCCGTAGCTCCGTAGGGAGGATCTATTTCAGGATCAGCTCCTTCGGGTAAATCTACTCCTTGTAACCTATTAGAAGCGTACTGTTGTGCATAAAAATCATCTATTTCTTCTTCAAAAATTACAGTTACTACTGATAAACCAAAAAGAGAAATGGATCTTACTTCTGCTTTTTTAGGTATGGTATTCATTACCTTCATCATAGGTAATGTTACAAATTTTTCAACTTCTTCTGCACTTCTTCCAGGCCACTGTGTAATAATTCTAGCTCTGGTATTGGTAACATCTGGAAAAGCTTCTATGGGAGTGTGCATGTAACTATAAATCCCTCCAACAAAAAGTAATGCTGTTAAAAAAAAAGTGAAAACAGTATTTTTTAAAGAAAAAGCTACGATGCTTTGAACGAACTTTTGCATATTTTATTTTTTTTGAGTGTTTTTTATTTGATCATATACCAAAATTTGATTTTTAGATATAATCTTTTCATTTAATGTCAAACCACTAGATATAAATGCTTTTCCATGTCCTGTAGTTAAAACTTGTACAACTCTATTTTCTATAAAACAATCCTCTTTATAGACAACCACATAATGCTGACTATTATCGAATACCAAAGCTGATTCTGGAATACATAATGTATTTAACTTTACTTCTTTTAATGCTGTAACATCTACCAACATTCCTGGTTTTAATTTTAAATTGTCATTCTCTATTACAACTCTAGCTTTTAAAACTTTAGCATCTACATCAAATACCTGAGAAATGGCGGCTATTTTAGCTTTAAAAATTTCATCTGGATAAGACAATGTTTTTATTTCTGTATCCATTCCTACTTCAATATTTTGAATGTTACTTGCGTATACATTTACCATTACCCAAACATCACTTAAATCAGAAATTGTAAATAAAGGATCTCCTTCTGCGGATATTTGCGAACCTGCTGTAATTGATTTTTGAGTAACAAATCCTGTAGTAGGAGATTTTATCTGAAAAACACCTTTTTCTGAACTAGCACTAAATAAATTTAAATTAGCAGCTACCTTGTCTTTATCCGCATTAAGAATATTTAATTCACTTTTAACCTCTAACAATTCTTTTTCAGAAGAAATACCATCATTATACATAGATGCTACAGATGCTAAGTTTTTTTTAGCTACTGTAATTTGAGATTCTATATTATTTAACTCAGCTTTTAGAGCACTTAACTCCGTACTTCTTAATTCTGCTAATATTTGACCTTTAATTACTTTATCTCCTAAAGAAAAATTGGTTTTAGAAACAATTCCACCCACCAAACTAATAAATGGAATTACTTTATCTGGATTTGCCTCTACAACACCCGTTAAAGGAATGCTTTGCGTTACTGGGCTAGTTGCAACATTGTAAAATGTTAATTTACTTTTGGTATCTTTATTTAAGCAATAAGCTTTTTTTTCAGATTTAACCGCAGTTGTTTTTTCATTTTTACATCCATAAATTACTAAAGATGATATTGCTGCAAGAACAATGTGTTTATATACATTCATAATTTTTTATTCTAAATATGTTTTTAATTATTTAATCACATCTAAGCCAATGATATAATTAAGCTCCTCAACCTTTTCGTTTATTTCCTTTTGAGCTTCTAGTATGATGATCTTATTTTCTAAATAGGCGTCTAAAAAATCCTTATATTCTAACAAACTAATTTGTCTATCTCTAAAATTTTTGGTGTAAGATTTTATCAACATATTTAAACTTTCGTCATAATCCAGGTCGATTTCACTATAAAAATCTATTGCATTTTGTAAGTTTTTAACACCTTTAAATATTTCATTTTCTAAGGCTAATTCTTTCTGATGAAAAAGTATATTTGCCTGACTTTGTTCTGCCTTGGCCTTTTTAATATTACCTTGATTTCTATTAAAAAAGGGTAAGTCTATAGAAAGTCCAAAGCCTACAAAATCCCATAAAGCGTTACCACCTCTATCATAACCGGCAATAAAAGTAACATCTGGAACTTTTTGAGATTTTTCATATGCATATAATTTATCTGCATACTCAATTTGAAGTTTGCTTAGCTTATAATCTGGACGATTTTTTTGAGCTTCTAAAAAAAGTGAGTTTAATAGTAAATCTTCTACCTTATTTATTGGTTTTAAAAATCCTTCTTCTTTTATTTTTAAAACAATATTAGAAGGTACATGCATTAAGTTTTTAAGTTCTTGTTGTACTTCATTCTCTTGTTCTATTAAAGAATTTAATTCTTTTTTAAGTTCTAGTTCTAAAGCTTTAATTCTAATATATTCTGCTTTTGAATAATTCCCTTGTACAACCTGATTTTCATAAGCACTTGTTAGTGTTTCTAGAGAAGATATTTGTTCTTGATATACTTGTTTACTAAGTTGTAAGTATTCAAGATCGGTAAAGCTGTTTCTAAATTCAATTTTTAAATTTCTTAAAATATCTTCAAAATATTGTTTAGATTTTTCTACAGATACTTTTTCTAAAGCTATTAGTTTTTTTCTCTTATTTGCGGTTTGAATTAGTTGTTCAAACTCAAAGGAAAACTGTCTATTTTCTCCAAGAATATTTCCTAAAGCTGGAATTCCTTGTCCATCTGAAGTTTGTTTTTCTGTTGCCCATAAATTTACCTGATCTACAGTTAAAGTAGGATTTGGCCACAATTTAGCCTGTATTACTTGTGCCTCTGCTTGTGAAATTTCTAATTTCTGGGCAATTAGCAATAAGTTCTCTTTTAAAAAAATTGCCTCTCCTTGTTCTCTTTTAATTTCTAAAACCTCTTGCCCGTGAATAAAAGGACTTGACAGTAGAAAAAACCACAAAAGTTTACCCGATTTAATAATATTCATTTCTAATAGTTGTTTTGAATTACGAAAATCCGTACAACAACCTTAAAAAGAACTTAAAATGGATAAAGATTATCTTAAGGGAAAATTTACTTCAAAAACATTTAAATTGTCAAAAGGAGAATCATAGGTAATATTTCCATTACTTAAGTCTATAATTTTTTTAGTTAAAACAAGCCCCAAACCAAAACCTGCTTTGTTCCTACTATTTTCTCCTCTAAAAAAGTGTTTGAATAGATACTTTTGTTCTTCTTTTAATATTGGAGTTCCATGATTTAAAAATGATACTTTTAAATGTTCATTAGAGGTGCAATCTAGTTTTATTTCTGATTTTGAATAATGAGCATAGTTTACAGCATTTACCATTAAATTCATAAATGCTTGCCTTACTAGCATTTTATTTCCTTTAATTATCAAACTCTTTTCTTCAATGTTATTGGGCTCATAATTTATTTCAAAATTAAAGTTTGGATAAACAATTATTAGCTCATCCATGATGTCAAATATAAGTTCATCAGCTCTAAAAGATTGTTCTTTTATTTTTTGTCCCGACTCAACTTTTGAAATTTCTAACAAAACATTAATAATATTTCCCAGAAACTTTGCTCTGTTAATTTGAGCTTCAATCTCAGGCTTTATTTCATCAATATTATTGTAAAGATTAATTCTCTCTAACTCAGAAACCAATATAGCTATAGGTGTTTTTAGCTGATGGGATATATGATGAGTTGTGTGTTTTTGAAAAGCAAAAGTTTCATTTGTTCTTTTAATTAACTCATTAAATCTATTGGTTAAATGGGTTAATTCATAAGAAGAAGTTTCTACCTCTAGCTGCATTATTGATTCATTACCCAAATCAAACTTTGAAAGTTTTTCTGACAAAACAGTTAATGGTTTTGATATTTTATTGGAAATATAAAGAGATATCAATACAATAACCAGCGTAATAAAAGCAAAAATCCCTATTAATACTGTTTTTAAAAAGTACATTTTTGAATAACCAAAAGCATCGTAAGCCTTACTTATGGCATAAAATCCTTTATGATTATACTCTGTGTACAATCCTATTAAGTCGTAGTTTTCTTCTTTAGTTTCTATCCAATCTTTAGAAACTGATAGTTTTTTTAATATCGTTTTGTGTTTGTTTATGGGCAAATCATCAATACTAGAAAAAATAAGTTTTTTTTGTCCATCGTAAATGAGCATTTTCTCATCATAAAAATCATGTATAGTGAGTTCATCCATAATATGAGCTAAATTTTCACTCATGATTTTATACTTGGCTATTTGTTTTACCGTAAACTCTATTTTTTTCTTTTGTTGTTGTTGAAACTCTTCTTCTCTATACTCTGCAAATAAAAAATAAACAATGGTAAGCGATGTAGCCGATAATGCTATAACCGTTGTGGTAAAATAAAGAACTATTTTATTTCTTATTTTCATTCTAAATCCAAATAATATCCGTATCCAACTTTTGTTTTAATTGTTTTTTTACCAAAAGGCTTGTCTAATTTATTTCTTAAAAAATTAATATACACCTCTATCGTATTGGTATTGGTATCAAAAGATGTTCCCCATATTTCCTTAATTAAATCTGATTTAGAAATAATTTCTCCTTTGTTTTCTAACAACTTAAGTAATATTTGATATTCCCTTGGAGTCAATACAATTTCTGTTCCTTGTCTTGTGACTTTTTTAGTTGATTGATTTAGTGTAATATCTTCCGTTGTTAAAACAGTATTATTTTGATTTGATGAAGTTTTGTTTCTTTTTAACAAAGCGTTAATTCTAATAATCAACTCTCTCATATAAAAGGGTTTGGTTAAGTAATCATCTGCTCCACAATTAAAACCTTCTATTTTATCTTCTAATTCACCAAAAGCGGTTAGCATTATTACAGGTGTTGTGGTGTTAAATTGTCTAAAATATTTACACAATTCAAATCCATTTTTACCAGGTAAATTAATATCCATAATTATACAATCAAAAGCTGTTTTTTTCAACAATCTTTTAGCTAAAAAACCATCATACACTACCTCTGTGTGATAGGTTTCCGCATGTAAAGCCTGGCTAATATTTTGACTTAACGTTAAATCGTCTTCTATAATTAATATATTCATCCCTGTAAAAATAAAACTAATCTCCTTAGTTTTATAATTTTGTTGTTTTTTCTATGTTTAATTTCTGTCTAGATCCTTTTTCTTTCTTTACTTTTACTTCATCAGTTATGGATTTAAAAAAATTACAACATCAATACGAAGGATTTAAAAATCAACCTAATTTATGGAGTCAAAGTACTTTTTTTGAATATCCACAAATAGACATCCCTTTTCTAGAAAATATTGATTTTTCAACGATAGATATTAGTAAACATTATCGATTAGGAAAATTGGTAGAAGTCTTTTATCAAAAAAACATCGAAGCTATACCAGGTTATACTTCTATAGAGAATAACATTCAAATTCAGGTAGACAAACATCAAACTTTAGGTGAGTTAGATTTTATTTGTGATACTCCAACCGGCATTTATCATATAGAATTGACTTATAAATTTTACTTGTACAAAACAGATATTCCTTATGAAATGGATCGTTGGGTGGGTCCTAATTTAAAAGATTCTTTGGTTCAGAAACTTAAAAAATTAAAGGAAAAACAATTTCCAATGTTACATCATCCTATTTGTAAAGAATTGTTAAAAAGTAAAGGGTTAGACGTTAAAAAAATTCAGCAATCTGTACAATTTAAAGCTCAGTTGTATATTCCGTTGAGTTTGATGAATCATACTTTTCCACACATTAACAACAATTGTATTCAAGGATATTACATCAGTTATAAAGAAATAGATTATTTATTTCCGTTGGCATTGTACCATGTACCTATAAAACAAGATTGGCTAATAGATCCTAAACACAATACTAATTGGTTGCCTTTTGTAGATGTAAAACCTATTATTTTAGAGCAAATATCAGTAAATCACAGTCCACTAGTTTGGATTAAAAGAGGTACTATTTACGAACGTTTTTTTATTACATTTTGGTAAATTTTAAGGTTTTAATTCTTTTAATTTTAAATCTAAATTTACTTTTACATGATTGTCAACTTTAATCAATCCTAATACTTTTTTGGGTGATTTAATTTTAAAATCATCAAGATTTACATTAATAACCCCTCCTACTTCATAAATATGATTCTCGTAATAAAAACGAATAGGCACTAAATATTCGTGATGAATACCTGCTATTTTAACTCCCATGGTAGCCAAAGCACTACAACCATCCTCGGCAACACAAACAGACAATAATGCTATTAAAATTTGTGGATACTCATCCGTTTTTAACATTTTATGAAAATCCTTATTAATTAAATTATTTCCACAGTCAAAACACTTATTTTTTAAATAGAACTTGGCATTGGTAAATTCTAATTGGTCTTTATTTTCATCATCCTTTGTTTGTTTAAAAGAGACCGTAATTGGTTTTGATAGATCTTGTATTTTATACTCACAATCAAAACTATTGACATTAGATTTTCCAGAAACAATAATCTCGCTTTCTGGAAGCACTCCTAATGTTGTTCTATAGATACTTTTATTATTAAAACTTAAAAAAATAAATACTGTAAAAATGATGACTATTTTTTTCATGTTTTTGTTTTTTAAATTAAAAAATCATGTCTTAATCTACTAATATGTTTTTAGAAGTATCAAGACATGATTTATCATCAACTATACGAATGTTACTGTTTGATTAAAAACTAATAGCAGCCTCTAACATAATTCCATTAAATTTTCCGTCTTGATATTCACTAGTAGCTCCAAATCCCTCGTAGTTTTGGTTTACATATTCTAATTTTGCTAAAATATTATTAGTTAAAAATACTCCTCCTGTAACTTGAATTCTATCGATATCTACGTCTCCATAAGTAGCATCCTCTGCAGATACTTTGTTATATCTAGATCCTAAATAAAATTTTTCATTTGATCCAAATCTGTAAATGATTTCTCCTGCAAGTTGAGTTGCAACCCTATCTTTTGTTTCAGCTGTCATTTTTCCAGAAGAACGTTCTACTGTTCCAAAAAATTCTAATCCTTTATATTTTACAAAAGGGTTAAACATTAACGCTGTAATTTGATTTTTTAAGTTTGGATTGTATCTACCTGTTCTAAAATCTGCTTTGGCAGCTTGTGATAAAGCAACTTCATCTTTATCTAATACAGAGTAGTATCTAGCTCCTGCTCTATCTCCTGTGTATAAATATGAACTTGCTACTTTGTTGTTATGATAAACAGATCCTGTTAATCTTACTCTTAAATCTTCGCTCAATTGTTTGTCAAAACCAACTTTTGCCAATACAGATGCTCTTGTTTTTCCTGGATTTTCTACAGATTGATTTAATTTGGCATTGGTAAGTCCTACCATTGCTAACCAACCATTGTTTCTATAATAAACCTCAGCTCCAACTTCTGTTGTAAATGCATCCATAATTAAATTTCCTACAAATGGGTTGTGAGTTGCCATGGCATTGTCTGTTCTTCTAAAGTGAGCATCTCCATAGTTATTTTCCATGTGTCCAACTTTAACCGTAACATATTGCATCATATCTTCAAACAAACCTTCTTGAATAAAATCAAGTCGATCTACCTGTAAATATCCCCCTTTTACATAAGGTTCGTTGTGGTGACGGGAAGACAAATAAGTTCTTAAGTGCATTCTTAAACCTTTAGCCAATGCTACATCAATATCTAAATTGGCTGTGGCAAGGTTAAAGTTATCTCCAATTTCTACAATAGGAACTGCTCCAGAATTTTCGTGATTTACTCCCTGAAATTGTAAGGTAGATGATCCTCCAATCCTAACTTTTAAACCATCAAAAATATAATCTTGCGTTTTCGGAGCTTCAAAAACATTCACACCTTTTTCTCCTACATCTTTAAAATTATCTATATCTCTGCTATTATTTTGTCCCAATACTGTAACCCCTAATAACATCACAGCGACTAACATTGCTTGTTTTAAAATTGTTCTCATAATATTAATTTTTATAAATTGTTTTAAATTCTATTGTTACTTCATCTCCTGTTTTAATAGTACCAAACATGGCTTTTGGAGGTTCCATTCCAAAATCAGTCATTTTAATAGTTTTACTACCTTTTAAAATTATTTCTGATGCCATTTGTATGATTTCTACTTTGATTTTGATTTCTTTTTTTACTCCTGCAATGCTTAAATTCCCTTTTAGCTCAACATTGTAAACTCCATCTTTTACTTTTGATACTTTTTCTTGATGAAGTAAAGAGAATAAAATATTAGGATGCTTGTCGGTTTTTAAAGCTTCATAAGTAAGCTTGTTCATTAAAGACTTTCCGCTTTCTAAACTTTCTGCTATTACCTTTAACTCTAAAGCTGAAATTTCAAAAAGTTCTGTATTCTTAATAGTTAGTGTACTCGAAAATTTTTCTACATCCTCGTGCCAATCATGCACGGTAGAAGTTCCCAACACTTTAATATTACTACCCTCTTTTTGTACTTTATATTCTTGCCCATATACACCAATGCACAATCCGAACAATAAAGACATTACTAATATTTTACTTTTTTTATACATGTTTAATTGTTTTTATATGAACAAATTTAGGGTGCATTTACAGCTAAGACTATGACAAAAATCATAATAAAAGATTTTTTTATCTTTTATGTTTCATACTACAATATTAACGCTATTTAAGGGTTAACAAGTAGTATATATAATGACTACATTTGGTATAGATTAAAAATCATTATGCATCCACAAAACCCTTTTCAAAGAGCTTATCATTTTGATGAACTCATAAAAATTCATCCAGATTTAAAACCCTACGTATTTACCAACGAATACGGAACAGAAACTATTAAATTCGGAAACAATAAAGCTGTTAAGGAATTAAACAAAGCTTTGCTAAAGCAACATTATCAGTTAAAATACTGGGACATTCCAGAGAAAAATCTTTGCCCTCCCATTCCAGGAAGATTGGATTATCTTTTATATATAAAAGATTTACTTGAACAAAAGAGTGATGTTCATTTATTAGATATAGGAACAGGTGCAAATCTTATTTACCCCATTTTAGGAACTTGTCATTTTAACTGGAAATGTACCGCAAGTGAGGTAGATAAAACCTCTTTAGAAAATGCCCAACTTATTATTGACAAGAATAAAATTTTAGAGACCATTGAATTAAGATCTCAACAATTTAAAAACTCCATTTTGGAGAATATTATACAAGCTAGTGATTATTTTGATGTAATCGTCTGTAATCCGCCTTTTTATAAAAATGCTTTTGAGGCAGCACAAAAAAATGAAAAGAAAAATAAAAATTTAAAACTAGAAAATACTGAAAAGTTGAATTTTGGTGGAGAAGCTAATGAGCTATGGTATAAAGGCGGTGAAGAAGCTTTTATAAAAAAAATGGCTATAGAAAGTGTACAGTTTAAAAATCAAGTAGGATGGTTTACCAGCTTGGTTTCTCAAAAAGAAAATTTAAAGAATATTAAAAGAGCCATTAACAAAACCATGCCTCTTGAGGTTAAAATTGTAGACATGGAACAAGGAAACAAAAAAAGCAGATTTATCGCTTGGAGATATCAATAAAAAAATCCCTTCTCTTTTAAAAGAGAAGGGAAAAACTAACTAAACTATCTTTCTAAATTATTTAAACAGGAAAAACTATTAACCAACACCTATTTTGTAAATAATGATAAAATATTTTTTATCCGAAAGACTTATATATTTTCATTAATGATGTTTTCAAACAATTCTTGTTTACCACTAATGCTTGGTAATTCTCCATTTTCTTTTGCTATCCTATAAAAATCTTCAAAAGTTAATTTACCTTCTTCAAAAGCTTTTCCATTTCCACTATCAAAAGAGGCATAACGTTTTGCTCTTAAAGCTTCGTATTGAGATTCTCTAATGATTTTATCAGCAACCAACAACCCTCTTGCAAACGTATCAGCACCACCAATGTGAGCTAAGAAAGCATCCTCTAAATCTGTAGAGTTTCTCCTAATTTTAGCATCAAAGTTAACTCCACCTCCTTGTAATCCACCAGCTTTTAAGAAAACCAACATGGCTTCTGCAGTTTCTTGAATATTGTTCGGGAATTGATCTGTATCCCATCCGTTTTGGTAGTCTCCACGGTTAGCATCAATACTACCTAACATTCCGGCTTGTGCAGCCACATCCATTTCATGTTGCATGGTGTGACTTGCCAAAGTTGCGTGATTTACTTCTAAGTTGATTTTAAAATCATCTTGTAAACCATGCTTGTTTAAGAAACCAATTACAGTTGCAGCATCAAAATCATACTGATGTTTTGTTGGTTCCATAGGCTTAGGCTCAATAAAGAAATTTCCTTTAAATCCTTTTCCTCTTGCATAATCTTTAGCCAATCCTAAAAATTGTCCCATGTGATTTAATTCACGTCCCATATCAGTATTTAATAAAGACATGTAACCTTCACGACCTCCCCAGAACACATAATTTTCTCCACCTAATTCCATGGTAGCATCTAAAGCCAATTTAATTTGTGCTCCAGCTCTTGCTACTACATCAAAATTTGGGTTAGTTGCTGCTCCGTTCATGTAACGTGGATTAGAAAAACAGTTGGCTGTTCCCCATAATAATTTTACACCGCTTTCTTCTTGTTTCTTTTTTAAATAAGGAACAATTATTTTTAACCTTGCCTCTAACTCTTCAAAAGAATCTCCTTCTTGAATTAAATCGATATCATGGAAACAGTAATAATCAAATCCCATTTTAGTAATAAATTCAAAAGCCGCATCTGCTTTGTCTTTTGCAGCCTGAATTGGATCTGGGTTTTGATCCCATTCAAAATTTTGAGTTCCTGGTCCAAAAGGATCAGAACCTTGTCCACAGAAAGTATGCCAGTAAGCAATAGAAAACTTAAAGTGTTCTCTCATTGTTTTTCCTGCCACTACCTGATCTGGATTATAATACTTATACGCTAAAGGATTTTTAGATTCCTTACCTTCAAACTTAATTTCTCCAATTCCTGGGAAATATTCTTTGTTTCCTATGGTTAATTTTGACATGATATGATATATTATTTTATTTTTATTTCTAATGAGGTTAGCCACTTATCGTAAGCTTTATTATAAGCTTCTAATTTTGATGAGTCTGCTTGATATGTTTTGATGATATTTTCCTCTACAAAAGCTTCTTCTAAACTTGCTATTTCTCCTGCTCCGTAACCTGCTCCAATAGCTGCTCCAACAGCTCCATTGGTTTCTTTAACCTGAATCTCCGCATTTGTTAAGGTAGCAATCGTTGTGGCAAAAATTTTAGACTGAAACATGTTATCACTTCCTACTTTTATTACACTTGGAGACAATCCTAAGTCTTTCATACATCTAATTCCGTAAACAAAAGAAAAAGCAATTCCTTCTAAACAAGCTCTTACCATATGAGCCAATTTATGTTTGGTAAACTGTAAACCATCAAACTGAGCTCCGATAATTTTGTTTTGCAACATACGTTCTGCTCCATTACCAAAAGGTAAAAATGACAATCCGTTAGCTCCAACTTCTACAGATGATGCTAAAGCTTCTAACTCAAAATAGTCTTTATCTGCTGCTAAGTTATTTCTTAACCAAGCATAAGCACTTCCCGTTCCGTTGATACATAAAAGGACTCCTAATCTTCTTTCTTCTTGGGTATGATTGATATGCGCAAATGTATTTACTCTATTTTCTGGATCATATTTTAGCTGGTCTACCACTCCATAAACTACTCCAGAGGTACCTCCAGTAGCAGCTATTTCACCTGGTTTTAAAACATTTAAAGAAAAGGCATTATTTGGCTGATCTCCTGCTCTATAAGAAACCACAGCATTAGGGTTGAATCCAAACTCAGCAGCCATTTCAGCGGTTATTTGTCCTTGATTAGCAAATACAGGAACTATTTCTGGAATTAAATTAGCCTCAAAACCATAATGATTCATAATAGTTTCACTTAATTGCTCTTTCTTAAAATCCCAAAAAATCCCCTCAGACAATCCAGTATTCGTAGTGGTATGTTTTCCTGTGAATTTATAAGCAATAAAATCACCAGGTAACATTATTTTTTTGATCGTTTTGTAAATCTCTGGTTCATTTTCTTGAATCCATTTTAATTTAGATGCTGTGAAATTTCCTGGAGAATTTAATAAACTTTCTAAACATTTTTTTTCTCCTATTTCTTTAAAAGCTTTATTTCCAACTTCTACAGCTCTACTATCACACCAAATAATTGCTGGTCTAGCAGGTTCGTTTTCTTGTGTTAAAGTAACCAAGCCATGCATTTGATATGCAATTCCAATAGCCACTACATCACTCTTGCTGTCTGCTACCTTTTCAAAAAGTAATTGGGTTACTTTCTTAATATTTGCCCACCAATCATTTGGATGTTGTTCTGCCCAATTTTCTTTAGGAGCATCAATAAGCATTTCACGCTCAGGATATTGAGCCATGGCTATAACTTTTTTTGTTTTGCTATCAACCAAAGAAGCTTTAACTGATGAACTTCCTAAATCATAACCTATTAACAGCATAATTTATATTTTATAATTACTTATTAAAACGAAACTTAGTTTACTAATTAAACTAAGCAAATATATAGAGTAATTTTTACATCACAAACAAAGACTTAGTTTATTTTTAAAACTATCTGTATTTTTTTATCTTTACAGCTATTCTATACAAAAACCTTTAATAATCTTAGAATGATTTATAACTCTGTTGACTGTGTGATCTTTGGTTTTAAAGATGAAAAATTAAAAGTGTTATTAATAAAACGTAACAATGAACCTCAAAAAGGATTGATGGCTCTGCCTGGTGATTTTTTAGATTCAGAAGTTAGTATTTATGCTAGCGCTCAAAACACTTTAAAAGAGTTAACCTCTTTAGAAAATATTTATTTAGAACAAATTAGAGCGTTTGGGGAAATAGATAGGTATCCCGGAAAAAGAGTCATTACGATTAGTTATTACGCTTTAATCAACATAGAACATTACACACCACAAGCTGGTTACACTGCAGAAAAATTAGAATGGTGCGATATAGATTCTTTGCCAAAACTTGCTTTTGATCATAAAGAAATTATCGCTATTGCTCATAAAAGATTAAAAAGAAGGGTGCGTACTGAGCCTATTGGTTTTAATTTATTACCAGAAAAATTTAGTTTGACAAATTTGCAACAATTATATGAAGCTATTTTACAAATGGAACTTAATAAGCGTAATTTTAGAACTAAAATAAATCAAATGAAACTATTAATTGACACAGGTAAAAAGCAAGAAAACGTAGCTCATAAACCTGCCAAACTATATAGATTTGATGAAAATATTTACGAAAAGCTAAAAGAAGAAGGATTTTATTTTAACTTGTAGGTAAAAAATGTTACTAAAAAATCTATCATTCCTCCTTATAATTCTCTCATTTCCCTTAGTTGCTCAAAAAATTATTAAGCTACCAACAGATGTTGTTACGGACGTTACTTGGAAAGGAAGTGAAAAAAGCGAAATGTCAAAAAACTGGAATACTCCAGTAATTACCAACGTATCAATTCCAACCATAGAAATACACAAACCTACTCTAGACATAAATACAGGAACAGCCGTAATCATTGCTCCTGGAGGAGGATTGTATGCGTTAAGTATTAAAAGCGAAGGAACTATGGTGGCCGATTGGTTAGTGAATAAAGGGATCACAGCTATTATATTAAAATACAGACTAGTTCCCACCGAACATGATGGGGTTGCAGAATATGAACATACTGCAAAAAATAATAAGGAGCTCTTATCCCAAAAAGTGCAATTGGTACTGCCCTATGCTATTAAAGATGCTTTAAATGCCATTAAATATGTGAGAGATAATGCCGATTCATTAAACATAGCGCCTGATAAAATTGGAATGATGGGATTTTCTGCTGGTGGTGCAGTAACTATGGGAGTTGCTTACCGCTACACTTCTGAAAACAGACCTGATTTTATTGTACCAATATATCCATGGACAAGTCAATATCCTGTTCAAAAACCCAAAAACAATGAACCTCCATTATTTGTGGTTTGTGCTTCAGATGATCCTTTAGGATTGTCTATGGGAAGTATCAATTTATATCGTTCTTGGAAAGAATTAAACTTAAACGCTGAATTGCATATGTATGCAAAAGGTGGACATGGTTTTGGTATGAACAAACATGGATTACCCTCTGACAATTGGATAGAAAGATTTTACGAATGGGGCGTTAGCGAAAAACTAATTACTCCTAAAATATAATACATAAAAAAAGCGACCTGTTAAGTCGCTTTTTTTTATGTGTTAATGTGGTAATTTATCTTTTAAAACGCCATACAAATAAGTTCCAAGCATGGCAAAAGCTATGACAATTAACAAACTATAAAAACCTGCACCTACCAAAGTAAACATTGGACCTGGACAAGCTCCAGCCAAAGCCCAACCCAAACCAAAAATAATACCTCCCCAGAAATATCTTTTAAAACTTTTGTCTTTATCTTCCAACACAATAGGAACTCCAAAAAATGTTTTAATATTATATTTCTTAATTATTTGAATGGTTAAAACACCTAAAACCACAGCTACCCCAATAATTCCGTACATATGAAATGCTTGAAAATTAAACATTTCATAAATTCTAAACCAAGAGGCTGCTTCTGATTTGTACATGGTAATACCAAACAAAACACCAATACTTATATATGCTAAATTCTTCATATCAATAAATCATTAAAAAATAAAAGGGAACAATACGTGAATCATAAATAATCCACCAATAAAAAATCCAATAACTGCTATTAAAGAAGGGATTTGTAAATTACTTAACCCCGAAATAGCGTGACCCGATGTACAACCTCCTGCATAGCGAGCCCCAAAACCAACCATGAATCCTCCAACAGCTAACAACAAAATGTTTTTAAAAGTGAATAATCCAAAAATTTCCGTTGGTAAATAAGAGGTGTTTGAACTATTAATTCCAATTTCCTGTAATTGCTCTATGGTATCTGAACTAATATTTACACCAGTGTTGTTTGATAAAAAATGAGCTCCAATAAAACCTCCTATTACAGCTCCTATCATTACCAATAAATTCCACTTTTGAGATTTCCAATCAAAGCTAAAAAAGTCTGTTTTTTTACCTGCACCACAAATAGTACACAAAGTTCTTAGGTTTGATGACAACCCAAATCTATCTCCCATCATCATTAATAAAAACATTACCAAGGCTATTAAAAAACCGGAAACATACCATGCCCAAGGTTCCAAAATAAAATCTATCATATTTATCTTATTTCTAATATTATACTTAATTTGGATGCAAAGATAATTCACATCCGAACGATCATCAGTAACATTTGTTACAAGCTACCTAAACCTATGTCTATAAAACAATGGATACCTTTCTAAATAGTTTTGAAAACACCCTTTATTGGATTTTAAACATGATTAGTTTTCAGGTAAACTGGTCTAAAAATTATTTTTGGGGACTAATTGTTATTTCCTTTACTATATGGATGTTTGAAATTTTTATCCCATGGAGAAAACAACAAAAAATCTTTAGAAAAGAATTGGGATTAGATCTTTTTTACATGTTTTTTAATTTCTTTTTATTTGCACTCATCATTAACGGTGTATATGCTTTGATCGGTAAAAAAGTTCATGAATATGGCTTGTCTATGGATAGTTTTACAGTTATCAATCTTAAAGAATTCAATCCTATATTACAATTAATTATTTTTTTTCTAGTGAGTGATTTTTTTCAATGGATTACGCACATAACATTACATAGAGTTCCTTTTTTATGGAAATTTCATCAAATACATCACAGTGCAAAATTGATGAGTTTTCCTGTTCACTTTAGATATCATTGGATGGAAAATATTTTATACAAACCCTTAAAAATACTAGCAATTATGCTTTTAGGTGGGTTTGAACCTGAACAAGCTTATATTGTTCATTTTGTTGCTATTACTATTGGACACATTAATCATGCTAACTTAAAAATCACTTGGGGTCCTTTTAAATATATTTTTAACAATCCTGTAATGCATTTATACCATCACGCATATCATCTTCCAACCCATAAAAAACATGGAGTCAATTATGGAATTAGTTTAAGTGTTTGGGATTATATTTTTAGGACTAATTATATTCCAGAAGTTGACAAATATGTCAAATTGGGTTTTGAGGGAGATGATAAAATTCCTAAAACTTTTGAAAAACAGGCTTGGGTTGGATTTAAACCCTACAAAAGACCTAAGATTGAATAACAGAAAATTGCTTTATATTGTATCTTTGCCTTTAAATTATTTTATCAATGTCTGCTCTTCATTATTTTCACTCTTTTCAGCAGAAAATTTCTGATATTTCTATTCCTAAAAAGTTTACGTATCCTTTTTACTACGAACCTCATCCGTTGAGTAAATTGGCAACAGCACAACTGCAAGAATATTTAAATCATCAAACAGATTTTACTCATGATTTTTCTGAAACTGGAAAAATGTTTGGTGTTTTAGTGGTGAAAAATCAACAAAACGAAATTGGCTTCTTAGCAGCTGTCTCAGGTAAATTAGCAAATAGCAATACACATACTTATTTTGTTCCTCCTATTTTTGATATGCTTCCTGCTGATGGATATTACAAAATAGAAGAAGAGAAACTAAATTTGTTAACCAAAAAAATTGAAACGTTACAAAACGATGTAGCTTATTTACAAGCAATAGAAAATCTAAAACTTGTTCAAAAAAAAGCTTTGCAAGAAAAAGAAGATTTACGCTTGGAAATGATTGAAGCTAAAAAAAGCAGAAAAGTTAAAAGAGCTGAATTAACCACTATTTTTAGTGATGACATTTTAAAAGAAAAACTTACTGAATTAGACCAACAAAGCATTATTTACAAACTTAAGAAAAGAGATTTAGCGACTTTCTGGGAAGATGAAATCAATCAAAAGAAAAAAGAATTAGCTGTTTTCGAAAATCAAATTCATCAACTAAAAAAAGTAAGAAAAGAACAATCTAATACTTTACAACAATTCCTTTTTAATCAATATCAATTTTTAAACAAAGAAGGAATTGCCAAAGGAGTCATTGATATTTTTAAAGATACACCATTAAAAACTCCTCCAGCTGCCGCGGGTGAATGTGCTGCTCCAAAATTATTACAGTATGCTTTTACCAACAACTTAATACCTATTTGTATGGCTGAATTTTGGTGGGGAAATGCTCCAAATTCAGAAATCAGAAAACACGGTCAATTTTATCCAGCTTGCCAAGGAAAATGCAAACCTATTTTAGGTCATATGTTACAAGGAATAGCATTAGATGAAAATCCATTATTAGAAAATCCTGCCATTGGTAAAGAATTAGAATATTTGTATGAAGATGAGTTTATGGTTGTGGTCAATAAACCTGCTGAATTTTTATCAGTCCCAGGGAAAACCATTAACGACTCAGTATATTTGCGCATCAAGCAAAAATATCCAAACGCGACTGGACCTTTAATTGTTCATAGATTAGACATGTCTACCTCTGGAATTATGTTGATTGCCTTAGATAAAAATACGCACGAAAAATTACAAAGTCAGTTTATCAAAAGACAAGTAAAAAAACGTTATTTGGCTTTGTTAGACGGCATTGTAAAAGACGATAAAGGAACCATTGAATTGCCTTTACGTTTAGATATTGACGACAGACCTAGACAATTGGTTTGTTATGAACATGGAAAACCTGCCAAAACACTTTGGAAGGTTATAAATAGAACTAACAACAAAACTAGAATCTATTTTTACCCTGTTACTGGTAGAACGCATCAATTAAGGGTACATGCTTCACATCTAAATGGTTTAAACACTCCTATTGTTGGGGATGATTTATATGGCTCTAAATCTAATCGATTGTATTTGCACGCCGAACATATTTCTTTAACTCATCCGGTTACCAAAGAGAAAATAGAATTTAAAGCCAAAGCTAATTTTTGATATTTTATTGAGTTACTTTAATATAATCTACCACAAATTCCTGTGGCAAAGCAGTATCATCAATTTCTTTTCCTCCAAAATTACCACCAATCGCTAAATTTAAAATCAAATAGAAAGGTTTGTCATAAGGCCACGTTTGATCATTCTTTATTTCAGGTGAAAAAGTATACAATAACAAATCATCTACATAAAAAGAAATAGCCTCTTTGGTCCAAATCGTTTTATAAGTATGAAAACCTTTATCAATGGCTTCTACAAAAGTTCTTTTGGTATTAATGGTTTCTCCGTGACTTGCAGGCGTATGTAAAGATGTATATAAATAATTAGGATCTCTACCCAAGTACTCTAACATATCTATTTCACCACAAGCTGGCCAACCAACTTCACTAATGTCAGATCCCAACAACCATGCTGCCGGCCACAAACCTTTTCCATTTGGAACTTTGGCTCTGACTTCAATCGTTCCGTATTGGAATGATATTTTATCTTTTGTGGTTATTTTTCCTGAAAAATATTGTTGCTCTTTTTTAGAAGCTTTGATATGTAAAAAGCCATCTTTTACCTTAATATTTTCTTTTTGATACCACTGTGACTCCTCATTTCCCCAACCACATAAATTGGGACAACCATCACCTAAATCATAACTCCAATAAGTAGTATCTAATTCAGATTTATTAAAATCATCATCAAAAATGATTTTTTCTTGACTGTATGCTGATATTGTTAAGAACAACAAACAGCTATATAATAGTGACTCATTCATAAATTTCAAAACTTGTTTCAATAACTGTTTTAGAGCTACCTCCAATGAAAACCTTGAACTTTCCCGGTTCAACCACAAAATTTCCTTGATTATTATAAAAACCTAACTCTTTATCTGATAAAGTAAACTTTATTGTTTTTTCTTCATTTGGTAATAAGGATACCATTTCAAATCCTTTTAATTCTTTTACAGGTCTTGTTACACTAGCAAAGACATCTTGAATATAGATTTGCACCACTTCTTTTCCTTTTACTTTCCCTATGTTTTTTACATCAATCTTTACAAAAAACTTATCGCCTTCTTGTTTTACTTTTAAATTTTCGTAGGCAAATTGTGTATAACTTAATCCGTGACCAAAAGGATATAAAGCACTATTTTTTTCATCTTGATAATGAGACCAAAAAACGATGTCTTTTCCTGGTAAAGTAGGTCTTCCTGTATTTTTGTAATTGTAATACAATGGTAATTGTCCAACATTTCTAGGAAAACTCATGGGTAACTTTCCACTAGGATTATAATCGCCATACAATACTTGCGCAATGGCATTTCCACTTTGTGTTCCCAATTGCCAACATTCTAGAATTGATGGAATATGCGCATCTGCCCAACCTAAAGTTAAAGGTCTTCCGTTATTTAAAACCAAAACGATGTTAGAATTTACTTTGTAAACTTCTTCTAACAACTCTTGTTGTAATCCAGGCAAACCAAGTTCAGTTCTGCTACGTCCTTCTCCACTTTGAAAACCGTGTTCTCCTAAAACCATAATCACAACATCTGCATTTTTAGCAACTGATTTTGCTTCAGCAAAACCACTCCTATCTGTAGTATTTATTTTTACCTCAGTGGTAAAATCAGGTGTTCCTAAAACTAGTTCAGTTCCTTTTGCATAGGTGATTTTATTTTGTTTATAAGCTGATAAACCTTCTAAAACAGATACCGCCGTACTGTCTTTTGCAGCAATCCTCCAACTTCCTAAAGGACTGGTTTTATCACTTGCCAAAGCACCTATTACAGCTATATTTTGACCTTCTTTTTTTAATGGTAAAATGTTACGATTGTTCTTTAGTAGTACAATTGATTTTTTAGCCATGTCTAAAGAAGCATCCATCACTTCTTTACTTCCTAAAACTTTTTCTTCACGTTCTTTATTACAATATTTATAAGGATCATCAAACAGTCCTAATTCAAATTTTACTTTTAAAATTCTTTTGGTAGCATCATCAATTAAAGCTTCTTTTACTTTTCCCTCTTTTACCAATTTTGTCAACTCATCTACATACGCATAAGATTCCATATCCATATCAGAACCTGCATTTATCGCAATTTCTGCTGCGTGATTTAAATTCTTAGCATGACCGTGAGCAATCATTTCTGCAATTGAACCCCAATCGGAAACTACAAATCCATCAAAATTCCAATCTCTTTTTAAAACATCTCGTTGTAAAAATTTATTACCTGTAGCAGGTACTCCATTTAATTCGTTAAAAGAATTCATAAATGTTTTTACCCCTGCATCAATACTTGCTTGGAATGGAGGAAAAATAATATTATATAAAGTTGAGGTACCTACATCTACAGTGTTATAATCTCTACCTGATTCAGCAAAACCATATCCTGCAAAATGTTTAGCGCAAGCCACAATGGTATTTTCTTTAGACAAATCATCGCCTTGAAAACCTTTGACTCTTGCATAGGCAATTTTACTTCCCAAATAAGTATCTTCTCCTGCTCCTTCCATGACACGTCCCCAACGAGCATCTCTTGATACATCTACCATTGGTGCAAACGTCCAGTTGATTCCTACTGCCGAAGCCTCTAAAGCTGCCATTTCTGCTGATTTTTTAATCGCTTTTAAATCCCAACTAGCAGCTTCTGCTAAAGGAATAGGACTTAGTGTTTCATATCCATGAATAACATCAAAACCAATAATTAAAGGAATTCCTAACCTGGTTTCTTCTACTGCTATTTTCTGAACAGCTTTTACCTCATCAACTCCTCTAACATTTAGCATAGATCCTACATAACCTTTACGCAAGTCTTTGTATTTTTTTGCCGCATCTCCTTGTATTGGAGATGGACCAGTTACGTTCCAAAAACCATTATATTGATTCATTTGACCAATTTTTTCTTCTAGAGTCATTCTGGACATCAAATCGTCTACTCTTTCATCAATAGACAGCTCTTGATTTTTATAAATCAATTGATCTTTTTCTTGGCAGGAAAACACACTTAACAGAACTAAGAATGTGCTTATTAATTTTATAAAATTTTTCATATTTCTAATTTTACAAGTATTATTCATTTTAGAAATGATACATGATATATCGTTATGATCCTGATATGTTTTTTTTATTCTTATTGAATCTTTTTTATGTGTAGCAGAGGTTTTATAAATACCTCTACCACATATAAAAACTGTACTTAACAAACATTATCTATTGATATACTTTTATGTAATCTATCTCCATTGATGATTCAGTAAAATCTGAATCTATTTGTCCTCCGAAAGAACCACCTATCGCTACATTTAAAATCATATAAAAAGGATGATTAAAAGGCACTGATGAACTATTTGAAAATGAATGAATAAGAAGATCGTCTGTATAAAACTTAATCTCATTTTCATTCCAAATGGTTTTATATGTTTTAAACTCTGAAGAAACATTTGGTATAATGGTACTATTTGTATTTGCACTTCCTCCATAATTACCTGGATAATGCAAAGTTCCATGTATTCTATCTTGGTCATTTCCTACATGCTCCATAATATCTATTTCCCCACAACTAGGCCAACCAACAGCTTCAAAATTTGCTCCTAACATCCAGATAGCAGGCCAAGTTCCACCACCACTAGGTAGTTTTGCTCTTACTTCTATGACTCCATATTTGAATTCAAATTTTCCTTTTGTTCTTATTCTGGTTGATGTGTATTCAGCACCATAATAATTCTCTTTTTTTACCGTAATTTTTAAAATCCCATTACTTATAGAAACATTACTACTTCTTGCTGTATAATATTGAGCTTCATTATTTCCCCAACCACCATTACCTCGTCCAATTTCATAATCCCAATTATCTTCATTTGGTTTTCCATCAACGTCAAAATCTTCAGACCAAACTAAAGAGAGTACGTTTTCATCTACCAAAACATTAATTCGTACAAATTCACTTATAAAACTTCCATTCTCTCCATACGCTAAAACAGTCACTAAATAATTATTAGTGCCATTTTCATTATAGGTATGAGATACAGCTCCTGTTGTTGAAGTTGCTTCAGTATTGTCTCCAAAAGTGATTTTATAAGAAACGGCATTGGTTGCCGATAATGTAAAATTTACCAATCCAGAACCATCCCCTTCGGGACTTTCTGTTGTAACTCCTGAAATTAAGGCTGTAATTGTTAAATCTGTTGGAGCTCCGTTTTCACTTCCTCCTCCATTGTCAATATTATCATTAGCATTACTAGAACAAGCAACAAGCAAATAAAACATGCATCCTAATATCCCTATGTTTTTTAAAATTTTATTCATTGTGTTTCTATTTTGCTGATTGTTTATACAGTAACTAACAGTTATTATTTGATAAATAAACCTCACTCATCACACAGTATGAGTGAGGTTTAAATTCAATTAGATCTTATTTATATAAATAGAAATTGTCAATAACAACATCAACTTGTCCACTTGGAAATCCGTTTATAACGAACTGAGCAATGTTAGTTTTGTTCGCTAAGCCAGTAAAATCACTTAAAGGGAAATCAAAAGAAACCCACTGTCCTTGTGCAAAACCTTCCATTAATTTAAGCCCTTCACTATCATCACCTCCTGCATAAGCTTTATCTGCACCAAAGTCTACTATTTTTAATTGAAATCCTGTAGCACTACCTGACCAGATATCAACATGTACATGTGTCATTTCAGAAGCATCAATTAAATTATCTCCTACAGTTTCAATTCCTGCATAATCCAATGATGTATATATTTTCACAGGGTTTGTAGCAATTGTTTTTTCTTCATAGTTACCCATTGACCAATCGGTTCTCCATGTAGTTACATTTACATCAGTATAAGCATCACTAAATAAAGAAATAACGTTAGTTTCTAAAACAGTTGGTGTTGTTGGTGCATCAGTTGGCTCACTAACATCAGGACAACCATCGTTCTCACTGTTTCCCGCTACTGTTTTACATTTATCAATAGAATCAATAACACCATCGCTATCTGTATCTGGCACATCTGTACCTACAGTACTACCTGCTATATTGTCAACATAAAAAACACCTGATTGCTCTACTGCAAAACCTACAAATACAACTAATTTTTGAAACTCATCTAAAGTAACTGTTGTATTTTCTTGATTTGGGTAACTGTTTACAGCATCTTTTCCAAAATCAAAAGTTAATGTTTGCCACCCAGCTGTTGCTGTTGAATTCGTTAAAACTTCAATATCAAATCCATTTGCTGTTTTTGCTCCTTCAAACTTTAACAAGACTGGAGTTTCAGTGGCTGTAGCTTGGTAAAAATCTAAAGTAAGAATAGACTTACTTTTTACATCAATATGCTTAGTTAGGTTAATACTTACCGCTTCATAAGCTGAACCAACATTAGTAATTACTCCAACGTTAGAAGCACTTCCATTTTTACCTGTTTTAGATTCTACTACAATTGTTGCTGCAGAACCACTAGTATCATTTCTTAAATTTAAGCTAGCTTCATCTTCAAAGTCTGCTATTGACGTTGCTGCTTCAAAAGTTACCGTATGTTGTTTGGTTACCGATACTGGGGCTGCTTTATCAGCATCTGCAGTTACCGTAATATCATAAGTAGCTGTTGCAGCTGGATATTCATAAGTAACTTGTGGTCCACTTGTTTGTTTAACATCGCTATCACCTACTGCTGAAGGATCTCCAAAGTCTACCGTATAAACAGTATTGGATCCTCCTGATGATGTTGGTGTTACTCCCACCACTTTACCTGTATCATCTACACCCACAGAAGTAAAAGTTAAATTTGTAATGGTAGCCGAACCTGATCCAGCTACGTCTTCGTCTTTTGAACATGCAATAATACTTAATGCTAAAAGAACATACTTTCCTTGTTTTAATAGTTTCATGATTTCATTTTATTTAGGTTAATATTTTATTTTAATTTCCGAAGGTGATGTGATCAAAATAAACCACATGATCTGCGTTTCTTGATTGATAATCTGGAAAAATGATGATTTGATCTATGATCCCTGAAATACCTTTTCCTATACTTCCTGAAAAATCAAAAGTCAATTCTTCCCATTCATTTATTTTTGTATTCGATACTTTTATTTCTGGTTGTGCCTCTCCATTAGATTCTGAAAACTTAATTCCGACATCGCTAATCACAGATTTGTAAACCATTATTTTAACAGTAGTATTGGTTTCATCAAACGTAAAACTTCCAATATCACTTCCGTGTTTTGTTTCACATCCTACATATGGAGATCCTACTTGTAAAGCTGTTATTTTTGCAACTTTGTTTGATGTATTGACACCTGTTTTACTTGGGTTATCAACAATTTCAACCGCTGGATTATTTCCGTTTTCAAATACTGACCAAGTCCAAGTTGCTCCATAGCCATCAGCTTCAAAATTGATTGGATAATACGGTGGCATTTCTGACAACACATCTTCTGTATTTTTATTTTCAGCATCAATTGAATCATTTGATTCACTACATGAAATCATTGACATTGAAAGGAAAACTACCAGTAAGCTTGATATTAAAATCTTCATAATTTCTATTGTTTTAGTTTAAATTATTTAAGCTTTCTGGTTGCTAATTCATAGAGCTATTTGCATTTGTTTAATTATAATTAGGGTTTTGTGACCATCTATTTCCTGCCAACTTTATTTCAATTAGAGGTATTGGAAAAACTTCATTCTTTCCTGTTATAAATCCAGTAATTTCTGTTGCTGCCTTTCCTGTTCTTACCAAATCAAAAAACCTATGCCCTTCTCCGACCAATTCTACTCTTCTTTCTGCATATATAGCATCTGTTAAAGCTGATCCTGTTAATAAAATATCATGTAATGAATCTCCGAAAGCACGTCTTCTTACCCTGTTTAAATAAGTCTGAGCTTTAATATCATCACTTGGTATTGCTCTATTATTTGCTTCGGCAGCCATTAACAATACATCTGCAAAACGAATAGCTCTATAATTATTGGGATTGGTTAAGTTTCTATCTCCCGTTGCGTTTGGACCTCTTAATCTTGGAATGTATTTTCTATTAAAATACCCTGTATGTTCATATCCTGTTCCATAAGAAACACTTGCATTATCTGATGCCCATTGAACAATGTCTAAAATGGCTACATCTTTACGTTGATCACCAGCCTCAAAAGCATCTACAACTTCTTGTGTTGGTACATTAAAACTAAACCCAGAGGTAAACAATGGTCCTACATAATCTCTCACTCCACTAAAACCAACAGCAACATTTCCTTCACTACATTGTAAACAATCAAATGAGGCACCTTCTAATTCAGTGTACTGAACTTCAAATACAGATTCTATATTGTTTTCCCCAGCATTTTCAAAAATTGTATTGTAATTTGTAACCAAATCATAAGGTCCTGTTGTAATTACATCTTCTAAAACCGAAGCAGCTTCTGTAAATTTATTTTGATACAAATATGCTTTACCTAATAAAGCTTGTGCCGCACCTTTAGTTGCTCTCCCTACTTGAGATTGAATAGCGGGCAAATTATTGATAGCAAAAAGTAAATCTGCTTCAATTTGTGCGTAAACTTGTATTTTAGGAGTTCTATCTATGGAAATTTCTTCTCCAAAAAGAATTCTTTTATCTACCGCCAAAGGCACATCTCCAAACCATTTAACCAATTCAAAATAATAATATGCTCTTAAAAATCTTGCTTCTGCTAATACTACTGGTTTGTTTGCAAAATCAATTTTGTCTTTAAATTCTAAAATATAATTGGCTCTATTTACACCTCCATACATCCATCCAAAAATATCTCTCAATTGTTGATTTGATGAAGTATGAGTCATATCATCAACTTCTTGAATTCCTACAGCATCATTAGGACTTTCTCCTCCAGCCAATGTATTGTCTGAAGCAATTTCTCCCATCATAACATTTAAATAGGTGGATTGTAATACATCATAAGCCCCTACCAATGCATCCTGATAATCTTGCTCTGTGTTAAAGTAATTTTCTGAATTTGTAATTGGAGATTCTACATCTACAAAATCATCAGTACAAGCAACAAATAAAGATGTTGCTATGATTGTTACTATTTTTATAGTTAAATTTTTCATGAGTTTATTTTTTAAAAATTAACATTTACACCTACAAAAAATGTTTTAGGAGTTGGATAAAAACCTCTATCAATCCCTCCACCTATAGGCTCTCCTGTAGATGCCGTAGGATCATATCCTCTGTAATTTGTTAGTGTTAATAAATTGGTTGCTGATGCATATACCCTAACTTTATCTAGTTTTATTTTAGTAATTAAACTTTCTGGAACTGTATATCCAAGTTGAATATTTTGTAATCTTAAATACGAACCATCTTCTACATAAAAATCTGAAAACAATGAGTTTTGAGTCGCCTCTGTGGTAACACGAGGGAAAGAATTACTAGTTCCTTCTCCCGTCCACCTGTCTAAGAAATATGTAGGTCTATTAACCAAGGGTAGGTTTCTTTCATAATCTCTAACGATATCATTTCCTATGGATGCAAAAGCATATAAACTAAAATCAAAGTTTTTATAATCTACAGACATATTGAATCCCATTGTAAAATCTGGAATAGGATTTCCTAAATCTGTTTTGTCATCGGCATCTATTTTACCATCACCACTTACATCTACAAAACGTAAATCTCCAGGTTCTGCATCTAATTGAGTTGGAGCAGCATCTATTTCTGCTTGGGTTTGAAAAACTCCGTTGGTTTTGTATCCATTGAAATAACCAATTGGCTTACCAGCTTCCATTCTCGCAATTGGATCTTGACCAACGCCAAAAGAACCTGACTCTATAATTCCTGTATCACTACCTACATATAACACTTTGTTTTTTAATGAAGTGATGTTGTATTTTATATTGAAATTAAAATCCTCTGAAATTTTCTCATTATATCCTATAGAAAATTCAAGCCCTTTGTTTTCTACTGTACCGGCATTAATGGTTGGTGCTCCAGATCCTGGCGCATAGACTCCTAAAATTCCCGATACCTGAGGTGTTACTAATAAATCTTCTGTCCTTTTGTTAAAATAATCAACTGTAATATCTATTTTATCAAACAGACTTAAGTCAATCGCGATATCAAATGGTTTTTGTTGCTCCCAACGAATTTCAGGATTTGATAGTGCCCCAATTGCTTTTCCATAAGTCAAGGCATCATCTAACACATATACTCCTTCACCGCTTAGAAGAGAAACAAATCCGAAAGAATTAATTCTATCATTTCCAAGAATACCATAACTACTTCTTAATTTTAAAAGATTAACAAATTCAATATCCTTCATAAAATCTGCTTCAGAAATCACCCAACCTACAGATGCAGTTGGAAAAAAACCGAATTTATTTTTAGGTCCAAATTTGGTAGAACCGTCTCTTCTTAATACTGCAGATGCTAAATATTTACCATCATAAGCATATTGAATACGGGTAAAATAAGACAACAATCTATCGTCAAAAAATCTTTTAGGCGTATTATTTAGTTCTAAATTATTATCTACAGTTGCTGAGTTCTCTATACTTGCACTCTTTAAAGTTGTCCCTGTAGGCCCATATCCCTTTTCGTTAAAAAGATTCACCCCTACAGTTCTAAATACTGAAGTACCTAACAATGCTTTCACATCGTGCTTATCAAATTTTCTTTCGTATTTGATAAAAGCATCAAAGGTGTAATCTTTATAAACTGTACCAGATTCATTTACAGTAGCACTATTTACATCATCAGTTAAATCTGCTTCACTTGATACTGTATTAAAAACTTTTCCTGAACCGAAATATAATTCTGGGAAATAACTCTTACTTCTAACATCTGCATAGTTCATCTGTATGTTAGACTCTGCTTGAAAATATTCTAAGAACTTGTAGTTCACCCCATAACTTCCTGAAATTTTATTTACTTGAGATTGGTTAAACGTATTTTCTATTTGAGCCAATGGATTAATTACTTCAATCCCTAAACCTGTGTTTGGTAATTTTGTATAGTCACCATTTGTATTTCTTACTGATAATTGTGGTGGAGCACTTAATGCATTAAACAATACAGAACCCAACGCGTTTTCTGATAATGTTTTTCTGTTGGTATTCATATAAGTTGTAGTGGTTGATAATTTTAAATTCTTTACCAAATCAATACTATAGTTTAACCTAACTGTTGATCTGTTAAAATTTGATTTATCTCCCCCAACAATACCATCTTGCGTTAAATGTGATAAACTAAAATCATATGTAGATTTTATAGTTCCTCCATTTACACCAAAGTTGACACTTGACATGGGTGCGTTTTCAAATACTTGATCTTGCCAATCCGTACCTGTTGTAGGATATAGAGTAAACACCGGAGAATCTCCTCCATTTGCTGCTGCTTCATTTACCAAAATGGCATAATCTCTAGGTTGCAACAAATCCATTTTTTTTGTGGTTTGTTGTATTCCTGTATAGGCATCAAATCTGAATTTTAAATCTGAATTTTTACGTCCCGACTTAGTAGTGATTAAAATAACACCGTTAGCTCCCCTTACTCCATAAATACCAGCAGTTGCATCTTTAATAACACTCATAGATGCGATATCAGAAGGATTAATAACACTTAAATCTTCTACCACTGCTCCGTCAACTAATATTAAAGGTCTACTATCTCCGTTTGTTGATATACCACGAATGTTAATTTTTGGTGCAGATCCTGGGGAACCAGATGAAGGAGTTACGCTAATTCCAGCTTGACCCTGTAATGCTTCTTCAATTCTTGTTGGTTTTAATTTTTCTATAGCTTCACTGTCAACAATCGTTACAGCACCTGTAACTTCTTTTACTGATTGAGATCCATATCCTATTAATACAACTCCATCTAGTTGCTGTACGTTTTCTTTTAATTGAACATTTATAGTTGCTTTATTTGCTAAAATTTCTTTAGTTTCAAACCCTATGTAACTAAACTCAATTATTTGTTCATTACTTACATTTGAAATACTGTACTCTCCATCGAAATTAGAATAAGTACCATTAGTTGTACCTTTTACTAAGATGCTAACTCCAGGTAAAACTTCTCCAGTATCTATATTAGTTACAATACCACTGATTGTTCTCGTTTGTGAAAAACCCACAAGTGACATTAATAATAAAAAGATTAGAATTATAAACTTTTTCATCTGTATAATAGTTTAGATTATGTTTATCACAAATTTAAGGTCACATTAATGATAATTCACCAAAAATACCCACTACAAAAAACATACAAGAGACTAAAAAAAGCATACTAGTAGGTTTTACTTTGTTTAGAGCACTTTAGAACCTCTTGAAAAAACAGTTTGTAGTGGTATTGTATAGGTGATATCGAGTATTGTAGTGCTAAAACTCACAAACACCCAAGAGTATTTACTAAGTTATTGACCTAAAAAACTCTAATTTGAAATAATATGTAGAGAAGAACTACATTTACTACAAAAAGAAAACCCTGGATATTCCATAAAATATTCAGGGTTTTAATCACAATACTATGTTATTAATTTACGATGTTTAAATTTTCAATATATAGTCGGTTAAATTTTCATCGTTCTCAAGATTCATTTTCTTTCTTAGTCGATATCTTTTTACCTCAACACTTTTAGAAGAGATGTTAAGTAAAGGTGCAATTTCTTTTGAAGACAAGTTTAGTCTTAAATAAGCACACAATCTTAAATCGTTAGAAGTTAGTGATGGATGAAGTTCTTTTATTTTTTTTGTAAAATCTTTATCAGCGTTGTTAAAAGCCTCTTCAAAAACTTTCCAATCATCTGTATGATTCAAATTTTTATCTATAATCTTAATAACAGTATTGATATTTTTTTGCTCTCCTTTTAAAAGTTCATCCTTAATATTATTTAACAATTCATTTTTCTTAATAAGATTCATAGTAGAACCTGCCAGTTCTTTATTTTTAACTTCAACATCCGCTTCTAGTTTTTCATTTTCTAACAAGGTTAATTTTTGCTTATTTTCTAATTTTTCTAACTCAAACTCTCTTTGCTTTTTTGCAAGTAATCTTTCTCTCTGTTTAGTATAATACATAGTATACATGGTGTGCATAAAAATTGAAAACACAATAACAACCAACAGATACACAAAAAGCATGACAGTTGATATGTACCAAGGTTTTGCTATTTTAAAGGCATATATAGCTGTATTAGATGTTAAAACACCATTTACTTTCGCTCTGATTTTAAATTGATACGTTCCAAAAGGTAAATTTTCAAACAGTACATTTCCACTAGACTTCCATTGACTCCATACATTGCTTAAGCCTTCTAGTTGATATTGATACTCTACCTGAGAAAATTCATCAAAAACAGGTACGCTACAAATAAATTCGAAATTATTTTCTCCATTACCAAAAACACCTTCTCCTAATAAACTCACATTTTTAGAATCACCTATTAGTGTTGCGTTTTTTATTTGATTAATTACTACTTGAAATGATTTGTTTTGGCTTGCATTGTTTAATTTTAAAGTGATATAGCCATTAGAAGTACCTATTAAATATTTATCTTGAGAAACTTTACATATATTTTCAAAGCCAGAAATTCCTTTTCTAAGTTTAAAAGGAATAGACAATCTGTTTATAATAGGCTTAGCACTTAACTCACCTTGCTCTACATAAACCACATTTTTTTTAGAAAATCCCCATAGTTTATTCTCCGACTGCATATTAATTAAAACACCCGAATTATAATTCTCCGGACTTGTATAAGTTGAAAGTATATCATCTTTTACAAAAGCTTCTTCTTTCAAACTATATTTAAAAACGCCTTTTTTATAAGAGTAAAGTATATCTCCTCTATATTTTAACAAAGCGGAATGAATTCCCTTTTCTATAGAGCCAATTATTGCAACATTAGATACTTTGGTATAATCTTCATTAACTAATAATTTATAAACTCCCTTGTACTCATGATTTACAAAGATGGTATGCTTATCTAAAAATTCAAAATACCTACTAGAAATATTAAATCCTTCAATTTTATTCTTTAAGTTCCATTTTCCAAGTTGTTTTTCAAAAACATAAAGTCCCGTGTAATTTCCTTGAATGAAAGTATTAGGAGACAACTCCTCTATTTTCCATGCTCCCATCACATTCCCTATCAAACTGGCTTTGTTGTTTTTAACTAAAAATGTTCCCAAGTTGTGACCACAGAATAAATCTTCTCCTATAGTTTTCAATGTCCAAACCTGACCTTCTGTATTTTCTATAAATTTAAAATCGTCTTCTGACTTATTTTTCTTGTAAAACAATCCCTGATTGGTTCCTAAATAAAGAATATCATTATGTACAATAGAAGCATATACTGTTCCCAAAACACCACTAGCATTTTTATAAACCCTATATGGAGAATTAATATCAATGGTATTAATTCCATCATCTAACCCTAACCAAATATTTAGATCTACATCCTGAAAAAGAGACAGAACAGTATTATTAGTAAGTCCTTTTTTGTGATTTATAATATAGAGAATACTTCCTGCTTTATTTACAATAATTAGTCCATCAGATATGGTTCCAAGCACCAAACCATCATCCAATAGCTTAATACTACTATAAAAAGTATAATCTTTGATCTTTTTATTTAATAATTCGTTCCATGGTTTTAATAAATCATCATCCAAGTAATAGATACCTTTATTAGTTGTTACAAAAACCAATTTATTATCAATATCATAAATAGCAATAACATCATGTTTAATAACTAAATCACTTTTTGTTACTAGTTTTGATATTCCTTTTTCTAGTTTAAAAATCCCTTTTTGATGATCTTGATAGTAAATAGAACCTCTAACTTTATACATTGAAGTTATTTGAGACTCTGATTGAACTACTTTAAATTCTTTTGTATTTAAATTGTACAGATAAATTCTCTGTAGAGATTGAAACAATACCCAACCTTCTAAAGTTTCAATATGCCAAAATTGTTCGTCTTCTAACAAATCAATATCCGAAGATAAAGAAGTATACTCTAAAACTCCTTTACTGTTTTTTTGCCAATACCCAAATCCATTATAAAAACCTATATAAACTTTATCATTAATAGCCTTTACAGACCTTACAATTGTTTCATTAGGAGATGAATACAGTCTCCATGAAGCTCCATCAAATTCTAAAAGCCCTTTATTGTTGGCTATATAAATATGCTTATCTGTTGCTTGACTAATTCCCCAATTTTGATTTTCTGCATTATAATCTTTAGAGGTATAAACACTAATAGGTGGGATTTCCTGTCCATATATAGAATTTATAGCAAAAAGAATTACAACTAAGTAATTGATAAGTTTCATTTTTTTGTTTTTCATAAAGCTTAGTTAAGATAAAAATAAATGAAGAGAACTTAACTATAACAACACGTTTAAAGTTTATTCTGAATTTTTATAAATAAAAAAAGAGATATTTTTATAACATCTCTTTTTTACTATTACATATAAAACATATTTTAATTTTGATTTGACTTCCAAGTCATATAACCACCTTTTAAATCGTGTATATTTTCAAAGTCCTCCTTTAACATTATTTTCAATGCTTTTTGACTTCTTTGACCAGATCTGCAATAAATATATGTAGCCTTGGACTTATCTAATTCATTAATCTTTTGTTTAAACTCACTAGAAAAAACATCAATATTTTTAGCTCCTTTTATATGTCCGCTCTTAAATTCTGACGGAGTTCTAACATCAATCAATTGAACATTTTTGACTTGAATAGCTTCATTAAAATCTGCTACTTCCAGTCTATTCCCTTTCAGTTTTTGATTTCCAATGAAATTAAAAACAAACCATCCTAAAATAGCTACAATTAATATATTAAGTATCATACGCATATTTATTCTTTTATGGTTGATGGACAAACATAATCTGTGGTTTTGATTCCATTTTCTTTTATAGCTGCAAACCCTCCTGTAATATCTATAAAATTATGAATTCCTCTACTTTTTAAAATTGAGGCAGCAATCATACTTCTATACCCTCCTGCACAATGAATAAAAAAGTTTCCTTTGGTTGGAAAATCTTTTAAATGATTGTTAATATCATCTAATGGCGTATTTACTGCCTGAGGCAATCTTTCTGAAATAAATTCCGTTGGTTTTCTTACATCATAAATTGGAGATTTATCTGTAATTGTAGCGTTTAAATAAGCTGGTATTACTTGATTCACCGTGTCATATTCTTTTCCCGAATTTAACCAAGCCTCAAAGCCTCCTTTTAAATATCCCAAAGTATTGTCAAAACCAACTCTAGACAAACGAGTAATGGTTTCTTCTTCTCTTCCCTCTGGAATTACCAACACTATTGGCTGTTTAACATCTCCTATTAAAGCACCTACCCAAGGAGCAAAACTACCATCAATTCCAATAAAAATAGATTGAGGAATGTGTCCTTTTGCAAATTCTGATTGAGATCTAACATCTAACACCAAAGCTCCAGTTTCATTTGCTAACAACTCCAATTCATCAGGAGTTAATTCATGTGTTCCTTGCTCAATAACATCTGCAATATCTTCGTACCCTTCCTTATTCATTTTTACATTTAAAGGAAAATATTTTGGCGGTGGCATTAACCCACTAGTTACTTCTTTTATAAATTCTTCTTGAGTCATATCAGCTCTTAAAGCATAATTATTCTCTTTTTGATCTCCTAAAGTTCCTTTGGTTTCTTTACTTAGATTTTTACCACAAGCAGAACCTGCACCGTGTCCTGGATAAATAATTAATTCATCTTCTAATGGCATTATTTTGTTACGCAAACTATTGTAAAGCGTTCCTGCCAATTGCTCTTGAGTCATACTTGCTGCTTTCTGAGCTAAATCTGGTCTACCAACATCTCCTAAAAACAAAGTATCTCCTGTAAACAAAGCATGGTTTTTACCGTTTTCATCTTTCAGCAAATAAGTAGTAGATTCCATGGTATGCCCTGGCGTATGCAAAGCCACTATGGTTATTTTTCCTAATTTAAATTCTTGATTGTCTTTAGCGATAATCGCATCAAAAGTAGGATTTGCATTTTCACCATAAACAATAGGTGCTCCTGTTTTTTGAGACAAAGTAACGTGTCCACTCACAAAATCTGCATGGAAATGTGTTTCAAAAATGTACTTTATTTTGGCATTGTTTTTCTCAGTCATATCAATATATGGCTGCACCTCTCTTAAAGGATCTATAATCGCTACTTCTCCTTCACTTTCAATATAGTAAGCACCTTGTGCTAAACATCCTGTATAAATCTGTTCTATTTTCATCTTTCTTTTTATTTTATAATTTACAAAATTAAAGGTCTTCCCTTTAAGCTACAGTAACTTTTGTTACATGTTATTTTTTGTTTGTTGACATATTTGATTTTGTAAATCGTCTTTGCATATAATTCCATCAAAACAATCCACAGCTTCATAAGTTCTTACAAATAGATTTTCTTTTCCCAATACTTCTACAATTCTATTTTTAAACAAAACATCTCTTGTAGGACCAATAACACCTGTCAACATTATTTTTATGTTTTGATGATTTAATTCTTTAATAAATCTTATCAACATTACGCTGGCACTACTATCAATATAAGTAATGGCTTCTGCATTAATAATTACAGCTTTTAAGGTTTCTTTTTTTGCTGCTATTAATTGGTTCATTTTTTTCTTAAAATAATCTTTGTTTCCAAAGTATAATTGTGCATCAAAACGAACAATTAACAAATCATCTCTTTGTGTAGTTGTGTTAAATCGAGCAATATTTTTAAAATAATTACTGTTTTCTACCCTAGCCAAAACCGCAATATGTGGCTGAGAAGTTCTGTAAATAACCAATATTAAAGACAAAATAACTCCTACTAAAATCCCTTGGGTAATTCCTAAAAACAAAGTGATGATAAACGTGATTACCAATAAATAAAACTCATCTTTTTGATGTTTGTACAATTGAACAGGATATTCAATATCTATCAAATAAAACACCGCTACTAAAATCATAGCTGCCAATACCGTTAAAGGCAAATAATAAAATAAAGGCGTTAAAAACAACAACGTAAATCCTACTACCGTTGCTGCCACCAATGATGCAATTCCTGTTTTTGCTCCCGCTTGATGATTTACCGCTGTTCTTGCAAATCCTCCTGTACTTGGGTAAGATTGAAACAAAGACCCGATCATATTAGAAAAACCTAATGCCACTAATTCTTGATTGGCATCTACTTCATAATCTTCATTTTTTTCTTCTAAAGATTTAGAGATTGAACTTGCTTCCATATACCCTACCAAAGCCAATGTTAAAGCCATGGGTGCTAATGTTAATATTGGAATATCGCTAAAATTCGGTAATTGAAACACTGGTAATCCTTTTGGAATATTTCCTACAATTTCTACTCCGTAGCTATTCAACCCTAAAAAATAAACACTTATAATTCCTAAAAAAACTACCATCAAAGCCGATGGAATCTTGGGAATAAACTTTTTAATAAATACTATAGTGGTCATGGCTAATATTCCCATCAGTAACGTTGGTACATGAATTTGAGAAATATGATTAAAAAACTCTTTTAAAAGATTTATCATTCCAGAAGTTCTTGGAAAACTCAATCCTGTTAAATGCTTTAGCTGACTTAATCCTATAACAATGGCTACAGCAGAGGTAAATCCACTAATAACAGGTTTTGATAAATAATTAACCAAAAATCCCATTTTAAAAAATCCCATTAATAATTGAATGACTCCAGTAAATAAGGCCAAGAAAATAGCCATGGTAATATAACTATCTAAACCCGTTAAAGACAAAGCTGTTAAACTTGAGGCCACCAATAAAGAATCCATAGCCACAGGCCCCACAGACAATTGTTTGGATGTTCCCATAATTGCATAAATAATTTGAGGCACCAAAGCTGCATATAATCCAAAAACAGGTGGTAAACCCGCTATTAAAGCATAGGCCATTCCTTGTGGGATTAATAAAACACCCACAGTAATCCCTGCGATTATATCACTCTTTGCGTCGCTTTTTTTATAATTAGGAATCCATTCTAAAATGGGAATAATCAATTTCATTTTGCTTTATTTTAAAGCAAATGTAAGCGCAATTAAAAGGCTATGCAGTAACATATGTTACAGAACCAAACAAGCTATTAATTAGATGTAAAAAAACATTCCATATCCTTTTTTATAAAGAATAGAATGCCGATTTTTACCGCCTGTTATAAACAATTCACTTTTACAATGGCAAAAGAAGAAAATGAGATTATTTTATTAAAAGTATCGGGACAAGACAAACCTGGAGTTACTGCTGGTTTAACCCATGTATTGGCTCAATATGATGCACAAGTTTTAGATATTGGTCAAGCTGATATTCACGATACTTTATCTTTAGGAATTCTATTTTCTGTTAAATCTGGATCTAGTTCTGCTCCTATTTTAAAAGAATTATTATTTAAAGCCTACGAATTAGAAATCAATATAAAGTTTACGCCTGTAACTTTAGAAGATTACGAAAATTGGGTGAGTTCTCAAGGAAAACATAGATATATCATTACCATTTTAGGAGAAGAAATGGCTGCTGAACAAATTGCTGCAGTAACAAGTGTATTGTCTGACTTGAACTTAAACATTGATGCTATTAAACGTCTTACAGGTCGTACCTCATTGGTTAAAAAGAATGAATATCCTAGAGCTTGTATTCAACTTTCTGTAAGAGGAGAAGTTAAAAACAAATCTGAATTAACAGCTAAGTTTATGAGTATCTCTAGAGAGTTAGATGTGGATTTATCTTTCCAAGAGGACAATATTTATAGAAGAAATAGACGTTTGGTTTGTTTTGATATGGATTCTACTTTGATTCAGACTGAAGTTATTGATGAGTTAGCAGAATTGGCAGGTGTTGGTGAACAAGTTAAAGCCATTACAGAATCTGCCATGCAAGGTGAAATTGATTTTAGTGAAAGCTTTAAGAAAAGAATGGCTTTGTTAGAAGGGTTGAGTGAAGATGTTTTACAAGAAGTTGCTAAAAACTTACCGATTACCAAAGGAGCTAAACGTTTGATGAAAGCTTTAAAATACTACGGGTTTAAAACCGCTATTTTATCTGGAGGGTTTACTTACTTTGGACATTATTTACAAAAAGAATTAGGAATTGATTATGTACATGCTAATCAATTAGAAATAAAAGATGGTGCCTTAACAGGTAAATACATTGGAGAAATTGTTGATGGTAATAAAAAAGCCGAATTCTTAAAAGAAATTGCAGCCAAAGAAGGAATTAATATTAGCCAGACCATTGCTGTAGGTGATGGAGCAAACGATTTACCGATGTTAAATTTAGCTGGTTTAGGAATTGCTTTCCATGCAAAACCTAAGGTAAAAGAAAGTGCAGAAAGTTCTATTTCTAGCTTAGGACTAGATGGCGTTCTTTATTTACTAGGATACCACGATAAATACATTGATTTGATGGAAGACATCGAGTAATCAATACTCAAAAAATAAATAAGAAAAAAGCTCGTGAATATTCACGAGCTTTTTTCTTATAATACTTCTAATGAGTTTCTGTGTAAACTTATTATTTTCTGATTTTCTAATTTTTTAAGCAATCTTGAAATAACCACTCTAGAAGTATGTAACTCATAGGCTATTTCTTGATGTGTGCTTTTTACAATATTACTTCCTGTCACAGCTACTTTATCTTTTAAATATTTAAGCAACCTTTCGTCCATTTTTTTAAAAGCCACATTGTCTATGGTTTCTAAAAGTTCCATCAATCTATTGTGATAACTATCAAAAACAAAACGTCTCCAACTTTTATACTTACCTGTCCACTCTTCCATTTTTTCAATAGGAATCATAATCAATACGGTATCTAACTCTGTAATAGCTCTAATTTCACTTTTATGATTTCCTACACAACAAGTCATTGTCATGGCACAAGTATCTCCTTTTTCTAGAAAATATAGCAATAATTCATCACCTTCCTCATCCTCTCTTAGTATTTTTATTGCCCCTTCTATTAACAATGGCATAGACTTTATATATTGTCCTATATCCATTATTTTGGTTCCTGCAAGAACTTGTTTTAGCGTAGCTACTCTATCTATTTCTTCTATCAACTCTTTTTCAAAAAGATGACCGTAATGCAATTGTAATTCTTGTAACATATGGTGGTATATATATCAAATGTATTAAATAAGTCTACATTTATAGCTAATCTGCGAAAAAACATACCTACCTTAACAAACCTACTTGATAAAAAGATGTAGTTAAACTGTTATAACACAGATTGGTTACTGTCAATGTTTTTTAGCTTTACTGTATGAAATAGTACAAACATTTAAAAAAGCTGAAGTTATGAAGTATTTAAACAAAAACATCGAAGAAATTGGTAAAAGAGCTAGTGAAAAATCACTAGTGAATCATTCAACATCATGTGGTATATTTCAAAATTGCGACTATAATAGTCCTATCGTAAAAAATTATCTTCAGCACAATAAAATGTAATACAGAAAAGAATTAAATAAAAAACTGCAATTTATTATACATTTTAAAGATGAAATATTTAAACAAAAACATTGAAGAAATTGGTAAAAGAGCCAATGAAAAATCGCTAGTAGATCGTTCAACGTCCTGTGGTATATTTCAAAAACACGAATATAATAGTCCAACTGTAAGGAGTTTTCTTGAAAACAATAAACCTTAATTATTTAGTAAGAAATTAATAACCTATAAAATATTTAAATTATGAATTACTTAAACAAAAACATCGAGCCTTCTACTAAGTCAATATCCAATAAGTCATTGGCTAACCGATCAAGTTCAGAAGGTATATTTAAAATATCTGATTTTAATATTTTTTTAGTAAAAGAATCTGGGCAAGGACCACGTAGTTTAGCATTTTAATAACAATTTAAACATTTTATAAAATTTCTTTTCTATGTAAGTTTGCAGAAAAAAAATGACCCATTAAAAAAGAAATTATGAAATACTTAAATGAAAATATTGAGGCTTTATCTAAACTTCAAAGCAGTAAATCTTTGGTAAGAGCAAATACTTCTTGTGGTATTTTTCAAGATTGTGATTATACAAAGGATACTGGAAAATTATATCACCAAAAAAAGATAGAGACCTTACCTCCAAAATAAAAAGAGCCGCTATAATTAGCGGCTCTTTTATATTTCATCTATTTAAAATATTACCATTGAAACAATGGTCTATCTTTCATAAACTCATTTACTTTATCAGCAATTGCTTCTAATAACGCTTCATCTTCAAAGTTGTTAATTACTTCATCAATAAAGTTAGCAATTACTGCCATATCATCTTCTTTTAATCCACGAGTAGTTACTGCAGCAGCTCCTAAACGGATTCCTGAAGTTACAAATGGAGAACGGGTATCATAAGGAACCATATTCTTGTTTACTGTAATATCAGCTTTTACCAACGCTTGCTCAGCATCTTTACCAGATAAGTTTTTATTTCTTAAATCTATTAACATACAGTGATTGTCTGTACCTCCAGAAATAATTTTATAATCTTTAGCTACTAATTCTTTAGCCAATCTTGCAGCATTCTTTTTAACTTGAACTTGGTAATGTAAGTACTCATCGGTTAAAGCTTCTCCTAAAGCAATTGCTTTTGCAGCAATTACATGCTCTAATGGTCCACCTTGCATTCCTGGGAATACAGCACTATTAAGTATTGCAGACATTTTCTTTAACTCTCCGTTCTTTAAAGTAATACCATCTTTATTGTCAAAATCTTGACCCATCATAATCATTCCTCCTCTTGGACCTCTTAAAGTTTTGTGAGTAGTTGTAGTTACAAAGTGACAGTGTGGCATTGGATCATTTAAGATTCCTTTTGCAATCATTCCAGAAGGGTGAGAAATATCGGCCAATAAATAAGCTCCCACTTCATCAGCAATTTCTCTGAATTTAGCAAAATCCATATCTCTTGAGTAAGAAGATGCACCAGCAACAATCATTTTTGGCTTTTCTGCTTTTGCAATTTCTAAAATGTTATCGTAGTTTAAAACCTCAGTTTCTTTATCTACACCATAATGAACTGCTTGGTAAATTTTACCAGAAAAGTTTACCGGAGAACCGTGAGTTAAATGACCACCGTGAGATAAGTCAAAACCTAAAATTTTATCTCCTGGCTCTAATACTGCAAAATATACTGCAGCATTGGCTTGAGAACCTGAGTGAGGTTGTACGTTTACGTACTCTGCACCATATAATTCTTTAGCTCTGTCTATGGCTAATTGTTCAACAATATCAACAACTTCACATCCTCCGTAATATCTTTTTCCAGGATACCCTTCAGCATATTTATTTGTTAAAACAGAACCTTGCGCTTCCATTACTTGTTCGCTAACAAAGTTTTCAGAAGCAATTAATTCAATTCCTTTTAATTGTCTTTCTTTTTCGTCTTGAATTAAATCAAATATGATTTGATCACGTTTCATATTCTAGGTGTTTTTGAGGTTGAAAATGAGTTGCAAAAATAATAAATATTTACGCACACATAACCAAAACAAGTAAGAATATATTTCTTTAGTTCTATTTTAAAAAGAAAGTTATCCTTTTCGTAGTTAAATAAGATGTAAAAACAGAAAATTATACTTCTATTATTTTTTTAAGCCTTTATTTTACCATTAAACTTTCAACTAAAATTAAGTCAAAATAAAAATCTAAGTACCTTTGTTGACATCTTACTAATGATGAAAAAACTATAAACCATAATGATAAATTATAAAATGATTGTTTTAGATATGGATGATACTTTGCTAAAAGACGATCACACCATTTCTGAAAGAAATAAAAAAGCTATTAAAGCAGCTCAAGAAGCCGGAAAATATGTAGTTCTTGCCTCAGGTAGACCTACTCCTGCAATGGTTAACTATGCTAAAAAATTGGAATTAGACAAGTACAATTCTTATATCATCTCTTTCAATGGTGGACAAATTATTAATATGACTGATGAAACTTGCATTTTTGAACAAACTTTAGCGGTAAAAGATATTCATCAATTATATGATTTTAGTCAAGAACACAAAACGGCTTTTATTACCTACCACAATGGAAAAATTATAGGGACTCAAGAATCTGAATATATTGATGTTGAAAAAAAAATTACAGGAATGCCCTATGTAGTGGTAAATGATTTAAGAGCTAACATAACCAAAAACTGTGTTAAATGTTTGTTACTTGAAGAACCTAGTTATTTAAAACAAGTAGAAACCAAACTTAAATCTTATAGAGCTGATTTAAGTGTTTCCTTATCAAAACCTTTCTTTTTAGAAGTAATGCCACAAGGAATAGACAAAGCTGCTACTTTAAAAAGATTGATTGATCAATTAGGAATTAAACAAGAAGAGACTATTGCTGTGGGAAATGCAGAAAATGATTTAACTATGGTAGAATTTGCTGGATTAGGCGTTTGGGTTGATAATGTAACACCTGAATTAAAAGATAAAGCAAATTTAATAGTAGCCTCAAACAATAATGACGGAGTGGCCGAAGTGATAGAGAAATATTTGTTGTAAAAATTTTAAAAATACTAACAAATATCAATAAAAAAGTTTTTTATATAGGGTACATTTATGGTGAAATAATTAATTAAACCATGAAAAAAAAACACTGCCCTTGTTGTAATTCTACCTTAAGATTTAGAAGACAAAAAAAAAACGCTTCTAAACTCTTATTTTTCGTAAAAATGTATTCGTGTTCTAACTGCGACACTTTATATGCATGGATTAAAGGTATTAATAAATCAATATGTGTTAAAGCTGGAATTCCTGAAAAAATAGCTAATAGCTCATCATAAAAAAAGCCACTCAAATGAGTGGCTTTTTAAATTTTATAATGTTTATTTATTCTTCAGTATCACTATCTGCTAACTGAGATTTATCTGATTTTAATTGATAAACACTTGCTACTCTATAGTCAGTTCCAAAATCTACTTGAGTAACTAAACTTGTGTTTTTTCCAAAATACCAAGTTCCTGTTTTTTTACCATTTTTATATTCTCCTACAGATTTCTTTTCTCCGTTAAGATCATATGAAGTCCAAGTTCCTTGCATTTTTTTATTTGCATCAATAAAACCTGTTTGCGCAACTTTTCCATTTTCATGAAAATAAGTTACTTTATACATATCTCCTTGTTTTACAATTTTAACGTCATTTTGTGCGTAAGTAAACAAACCTACAAATAGTGATAATATTAATGTGAATGCTTTCATAATAATTGTTTTTATGTTGATAACTCAAATTTACAAAACATTTCACATTCAAACAATATTAATTTAACATTAATTTAACATTAGAGTATTTTTATTAACATAGTACTAAACTTTAAAACGTTAAGTCTAAAATTCCATAATGAGAATCATGTTGTACTACTTTTTCATTTTCTAAAAATATAGCTTGTGGAGACTGATGCACCACATTAAATTTATCTGCAATGGCATTAGAAATATCTCTGTAGCTAATCAAATCCAAAAAATATAATTGATAACTGTCCCCTATTTTTTTTTCAAACTTATTTAAAACGCTAGCACTAATACTGCAACGTGTACTGTGTTTAAAAATGACAACTTTGTTGTTTTTTGATGCTTTAACAACATCATCTAATTGAGAAATATCTGTCAAAGGAATCCAATTAACCTTTGCGTCTTTATTTTCCTCTTTGTTTTTACCTAAAAAACTATCTAATAATCCCATACCCATTATTTATTGTTTGTGAGTACTAAAATACTCGTTTCATTTTAATTTCTTGTTCCTTTATGGTCGATTATCATTAGTATCCTTACAAAGTGTTTCCTCTGTCAAAAAAACAGATTAAAGTGAAAATCTATCAATTTATACAGACAAAAAGTCCTGATAACAGACATTTTAACCGAAAAATCAAAAGGGAATGTCATTTGACTATTTCCTATCAAGTAATAAAATTGAAAAAGGATTATCAACCTAAAAAAGCAACTTATGAACTTTAACAATTATACCATAAAATCGCAAGAGGTTGTTCAACAAGCACAACAAATTGCACAAGGATTAGGACATCAACAAATTGAGAACACTCACTTACTAAAAGCTATTTTAGAAGTAGATGAGCACGTAACGCCTTTTATCTTAAAAAAATTACAAGTCAATTTTGATATTCTTCCACAAATTTTAGATAAAACACTAGAGAGTTTTCCGAAAGTAACCGGAGGACAAATAGGATTATCAAACACTTCTTCTAGAACCTTAACTGATGCAAATAATATTGCTAAAAAAATGGATGATGAATATGTTTCTATTGAACATTTATTGTTAGCCATTTTAAATAATAAAGATACCGTAAGTCAATTATTAAAAGATCAAGGTGTTACCGAAAAAGGTTTAAGAGCGGCTATTGATGAGATTAGAAAAGGACAAAAAGTAACTTCACAAAATGCAGAAGAAACTTATAATTCTTTAAATAAATATGCTAAAAATTTAAACGAGCTAGCAAGTACCGGAAAACTAGATCCTGTAATTGGTCGTGATGAAGAAATTCGTAGAATTTTACAAATCCTATCTCGTAGAACAAAAAACAACCCAATGTTAATTGGTGAACCTGGTGTAGGTAAAACAGCCATTGCCGAAGGTTTAGCACACAGAATTGTAAAAGGTGATGTTCCTGAAAATTTAAAAGACAAACAGGTATTTTCTTTAGACATGGGAGCCTTAATTGCTGGAGCAAAATACAAAGGGGAGTTTGAAGAACGATTAAAATCTGTGGTAAAAGAAGTCACCTCTGCACACGGAGATATTGTTTTATTTATTGATGAAATTCACACCCTTGTTGGAGCTGGTGGTGGTGAGGGTGCCATGGATGCAGCCAATATTTTAAAACCGGCTTTGGCACGTGGAGAATTAAGAGCCATTGGAGCGACTACTTTAGATGAATATCAAAAGTATTTTGAAAAAGACAAAGCTTTAGAAAGACGTTTCCAAAAAGTAATTGTAAACGAACCTGATACAGAAAGTGCTATTTCTATTTTACGTGGTATTAAAGAAAAATATGAAGCACATCACAAAGTACAAATTAAAGATAGTGCTATTATTGCTGCTGTAGAATTAAGTCAACGTTATATTACTTCACGTTTTTTACCAGACAAAGCCATCGATTTAATGGATGAGGCTGCTGCAAAAATGCGTATGGAAATCAACTCTAAACCTGAAGAACTTGATGTGTTAGATAGAAAAGTAATGCAAATTGAAATTGAGATTGAAGCCATCAAGCGTGAAAAAGATGAGAAAAAATTATCTCTTTTACGTAAAGATTTAGCCAATATTAAAGAACAACGTGATGCAATTTACACTCAATGGAAATCTGAAAAAGAAGTAGTAGACAATATACAAACCATTAAAGATGAAATTGAACAATACAAACAAGAAGCAGACAAAGCAGAACGTGACGGAAATTACGGTTTAGTAGCAGAATTAAGATATGGTAAAATTAAAGATGCTCAAACTCGTTTAGAAACTGCTCAGGAAACTATGAGTCAAAATCAGGAAGGTTCTTTAGTAAAAGAAGAAGTAACTGAAGATGATATTGCAGAAGTTGTAGCAAAATGGACTGGTGTTCCTGTTCAAAAAATGTTACAGAGTGAAAGAGAAAAGCTTTTAAAGTTAGAAGACGAATTACATCAAAGAGTTGTTGGACAAGAAGATGCTATTGAAGCAGTTTCTGATGCAGTAAGACGTTCAAGAGCAGGCTTACAAGATGCAAGAAAACCCTTAGGAACATTCTTATTCTTAGGAACAACAGGAGTCGGTAAAACTGAGTTAGCTAAAGCCTTAGCAGAATATTTATTTGATGATGAAAACGCATTGACTCGTATTGACATGAGCGAATATCAAGAACGTCATTCTGTAAGTAGATTGGTTGGTGCACCTCCAGGATATGTAGGTTATGATGAAGGTGGACAATTAACTGAGGCCGTGAGACGTAGACCCTATTCTGTAGTTCTGTTAGATGAGATTGAAAAAGCACACCCAGATACTTTTAATATTTTATTACAAGTATTAGATGAAGGTAGATTAACAGATAACAAAGGTCGTTTAGCAGATTTTAAAAACACCATTATTATTATGACATCTAACATGGGAGCTGAAATTATTCAGGAACGTTTTGATAAAGCCACCGCTAAAAACCGTGTAGAAATATCTGAAATTGCAAAAGGAGAGGTTTTACAAAACTTAAAACAAATTGTAAGACCTGAATTTATCAACCGTATTGATGAAATTGTGATGTTTACTCCGTTAGACATCAACGAAATTAGTCAAATAGTTGAATTACATTTAAAAGGATTATCTCATTTGTTAGCTGGTAAAGAAATTACCTTAAACGCAACAGAACATGCGAAATTAGCGTTAGCAAAAAAAGGATATGATCCAGAATTTGGAGCAAGACCCGTAAAACGTGTCATTCAAAAAGAAGTATTAAATCTGTTATCTAAAGAAATTTTAGCAGGTAACATACACAATCATAGCCATGTAGAATTAGATGCTATTGATGATAAGCTATTCTTTAAAAATAAATAAATGAACCATTTAAAGCTCTTTATTTCAATACAATAAAGAGCTTTATAAAAATAATGGCCTTTCATCCTTTTTATTCCTATACAAAAAACCTATATTTATTTAAAAAAAAGATAAATGCTATTATTCACTTACGGTACTTTAAAATTAGAGAAAGTACAAACAGAAATTTTTGGAAAAGTTTTACAGGGTAAAGATGATATTGTAAAAGGATACAAATTGGGGATTTTCCACTTTGTAAACCCTGAAGCAATTGCTATTTCCGAAAAAGATTGTCACCCATTAGCAACTCCTAGTGAGGACCCTAATGATGAAATAAGTGGAACTATTTATGAAATTAACGAAGAAGAAATAAAAACAAAAGAAATATGTATAACAGATGATTGTGAAAGAGTACAAGTAATAACAAACTCTGGAACCGTCTGTTGGATGTATGTAGTAAAATCAAAGAAAAAATTGTTTAATTATATTAAAAATAATAACGATGAGCACATTAAGATTGGGTGATACTGCACCAAACTTTACAGCACAAACTACAGAGGGAGAGATTAATTTTCACGACTGGTTAGGAGATGGATGGGGAGTTTTATTTTCACACCCATCAGACTACACGCCTGTTTGTACAACGGAATTAGGAACTGTAGCAAAATATAAAGCGGAATTTGACAAAAGAAACACCAAAGTAATTGCTTTAAGTGTAGATGGTATTGAATCTCATAATGGATGGATTAATGATATTAATGAAACTCAAAACACCACTGTTAATTTTCCAATTATTGCAGATGAAGACAAAAAAGTATCAGATTTATATGATATGATTCACCCAAATGCAGACAATACTTTAACTGTTCGTTCTGTATTTATTATTGGACCTGACAAAAAAGTAAAATTGATGATTGTATACCCTGCATCAACAGGAAGGAATTTTGATGAGTTGTTAAGAGTGATTGATTCTTTACAATTAACAGCATACCATAAAGTAGCTACTCCTGCTAACTGGAAACATGGTGAAGAGGTCGTAATTTCTCCTGCGGTAACCAATGAAGAAATTCCAAATTTATTTCCAAAAGGACATAAAGAGATTAAACCTTATTTAAGAACAACACCTCAACCAAACATTTAAAAAACATTTTTTAAAAGAAAAAGCTCCATGAATTTCATGGAGCTTTTTCTTTTAAACTTAATTTAAATATGTTTACACATCCATCAATAACTAAAAATATTCTACTATATACATATATAATGGTAAACCCAAGGTAATATTAAATGGAAAAGTAATGGCCAATGCCATAGGTAAATACAATCCCGGATTGGCTTTTGGAGCCGCTATTTTCATGGCAGCTGGTACAGCAATATAAGAGGCACTTGCAGCTAATATGGCAAACAACAACTGATCTCCATGACTACTTGTAACGTATCTTGAAAGATAAGACACAACTACTCCGTTAATCAACGGTATTACAACAGCAAATACTAATGGAAATGATCCATTTTTCCAAAAGGCTGCTAACTTTTTTCCACTAGTAATTCCCATATCTAATAAAAATACTGCTAAAAATCCTTTAAAAATATCTGTTGTAAATGGTGATATTCCTGCTGCTTGTTTTTCACTTGCTAAAAACCCAATTACCAAACTTCCCATAATTAACAACACACTTCCGTTGGTAAAAGAATGCTTTACAATGTGACTAAAACTAACTTCTCCTGTTTTTTCATTTTTATAAAACGACATTAGTAAAACTCCAACTATAATAGCAGGTGCCTCCATTAAAGCCATTACAGCCACCATATGACCACCAAAATCAATATTTTGCATTTCTAAAAACGACACTGAAGTCACAAAAGTAACTGCACTTACAGACCCATAAGCTGCTGCTATGGCTCCAGCATTTTGAACCCCAAGTTTCTTTTTGATAATAAAAAAAGTATACAAAGGAACAACAGTTGCTAAAAAAACTCCAAATAACAAAATCCAAACAATATCCCATCCTAAGTTACTATGAGCCAATTCTTGTCCTCCTTTAAAACCAATAGAAAACAATAAATACAAAGAAATAAATTTTGCAGAGTTCTTAGGAATGGCTAAATCACTCTTTAACTGGACCGCTATAATTCCCAGTAAAAAAAACAACAACGCAGGGTTGGTTAAATTATCTAATAACAAATCTAAGTTCATAACTACACTTTAATAATTTTTTAATTAATCTCTACTATTCTTTTTTATGATGGTTCAAAATTCCGAATTATAATTCATATATTTATATTTATATTTTACATACAAATCATAAACAAAAGTTATGAACTATACTTTACATCAATTAATTGTTTATTTAAAAGTGATTCAAAAAAACAGCATTACCAAAGCTGCAGAAGAGTTACACCTTACCCAACCTGCTGTTTCTATTCAAATAAAAAAATTACAAGAACAATTTGATGTGCCTTTGATTGAAATTATTGGAAGAAAAGTTCATGTTACAGAATTTGGACAAGAAATTGCCACAGCTTGTCAAGAAATTGTCAATCAAATGTCAGACATTCAAAATAAAGCTATGGCTTACAAGGGGATGGTTGCTGGTAAAATTAAAATATCTGTAGTTTCAACTGGTAAATATGTAATTCCTTATTTTTTAACTAAATTTTCTAAGTTATTTCCTGGTATAGAAATTACTATTGATGTTACCAATAAATCTAGAGTTATAGAAAGTATCGAAAAAAATGAAACAGATTTTGCATTGGTATCTACCATTCCAGAAAACTTAAATATTAATAGAGTTGAGTTAATGAGCAATAAATTATTTTTAGTTAGAAAACACAATCCAAAAGCTCCAACTTTAAAGTTTAAGTTATCTGATTTAAATAATATTTCATTAATCTACAGAGAAGAAGGTTCTGCAACAAGGCAAGCCATGGAAAAATATTTAAGTAAACTATCTATAAAAACAAAAAAAACGGTTGAATTGGTTTCTAATGAAGCTGTTAAGCAAGCTGTTATGGCTGACATGGGATATTCTATTATGCCTTTAATAGGAATGCGTAATGAACTACTCAATGATGATTTAGAAATTGTATCACTCCCTAATCTGCCTATTGAAACCCAATGGAACTTAATTTGGCTAAAAGACAAACAACTCCCTCCTAGTGGTATTGCCTATTTAAACTTCATCAAAGAAAACAAAGACAATATTATACATAAACATTTCGATTGGTATCGAAAATTTTAATCATTTTTTTTGAATGCTAAACCTCAAAAAAATCCATCACATTGCTATTATTTGTAGCGATTATCAAAAATCAAAAAAATTTTATACTGAAGTTTTAGGATTAAATATTAAACAAGAAACTTATCGAAAAAAACGTGATTCTTACAAGTTAGATTTATGTCTAAACAATGAATATATAATTGAATTATTTTCTTTTCAAAATCCTATCAAAAGACCTAGTAGACCTGAAGCTTTAGGATTAAGACATTTGGCTTTTGAAGTTAATAATATTGAAGAGTCTATTGCGGATTTAAAAAACAAAAACATTGCTGTAGAACCAATTAGAGTGGATGAACTCACAAATAAAAAATTCACCTTTTTTCAAGATCCTGATGACTTACCTATTGAAATTTATGAAGCTTAATTTTTAATCAAGCCTTTGTATTTCTATATTTAGGCTATCAATAATATCTCATGAAAAAGGACAACAATCTTATAATTAATCATCCTTCAAAAAGTGCAGCCGGAATCAAAGCGGTTTATATTTCTTTACAACAAATTCTGAGTAGAATGTCTGTAAAGAATTCTTTTAAAGTGTTGAGTAAATTAAATCAAAAAGAAGGAATTGATTGTCCTGGTTGTGCTTGGCCAGATCCCTCTCACAGATCTAAATTGGGTGAGTTTTGTGAAAATGGAGTAAAAGCCATTGCAGAAGAAGCTATGGAAAAACTGGCTGATCCCAATTTTTTCACAAAATATTCTATTAAAGAATTACAACAACAAAGTGATTATTGGTTGGGACAACAAGGAAGGTTAACACACCCTATGATTTTAAGAGAAAATGAAACACACTACACCCCTATTTCTTGGGAAGAAGCCAATAAAATTATTGGACAAGAGTTAAACAAACTTGACAATCCAAACGAAGCTGCTTTTTACACCTCAGGGAGAACCAGTAACGAAGCTGCATTCTTATATCAACTTTTTGTTAGAATGTACGGAACCAATAATTTACCAGATTGTTCCAATATGTGTCACGAATCAAGTGGAGTAGCATTAAGTAAAACTATTGGAATTGGTAAAGGATCGGTAACTTTAGATGATTTATACAAATCAGAATTAATCATTATTTTTGGTCAAAATCCTGCAACCAATCACCCTAGAATGTTGTCTTGCTTAGAAAAAGCTAAAAAGAACGGAGCAAAAGTAGTTGCCATCAATCCTTTAAAAGAAGCGGGATTAACCAATTTTAAAAATCCACAAACAGCTAAGGGAATTATTGGAGGAGGAACTGATATCGCTGATTTATATCTTCAACTAAAAATTAATGAAGATGTAGCTTTATTAAAAGCTGTGATGATTAAATTATTTGAAATATCTAAACAACATCCTGAAATTTTAGACCAAGAGTTTATCAATCAAAAAACTGCTGGATTTGATGAATTTAAAAAAGATTTATTGTCTTATGATTTAGAAAACCTCATCAATAGAACTGGTTTGTCTACTCAAGAAATTGATGCTTTGGTTGACATCATTGCGCAAAGAAAAAAAATCATCACTTGTTGGGGAATGGGATTAACACAACATGTTAATGGTGTAGACAACATCCAAGAAGTTGTAAACCTACTTTTACTTAAAGGAAGTATTGGAAAAGAAGGTGCCGGAACCTGTCCCGTTCGTGGTCATAGCAATGTACAAGGTGACAGAACCATGGGAATTGCCGAAAAACCAAGCAAAGAATTACTAGATAAAATAGCAGAGAACTTTGGTTTTACTCCACCTAAAGAACATGGATATTCTGTGGTTGATACTATTACAGCCATGTATCAAAAAAAAGTAAAAGTTTTTATAGGAATGGGAGGTAATTTTTTAAGTGCTGCTCCAGACACTAATTACACAAGCCAAGCATTACAAAATTGTAATTTAACCGTACACATCTCTACCAAATTAAATAGATCACATTTAACTACTGGAAAAACAGCTTTAATTCTTCCATCTATGGGAAGAACCGACAAATACATTAAGAACGGAAAAGCACAATTTGTCACCGTAGAAAACTCTATGGGAGTGGTTCATAGTAGTAAAGGAGCGCTAACACCACCTTCTGAATTTGTAGAAAGCGAACCCGTAATTGTAGCAAATATCGCCAAAGCTACCCTCCAACAAAGTAGAGTTGATTGGGATTTTTTAACTGAGGACTACAATAATATTAGAGATTTAATTGCCAAAACAATTAATGGATTTGAAAATTACAACGAACGTGTAAAACAACCTATAGGATTTGAATTACCTAATGGAGCCAGAACAGGAAACTTTACAACCCCTAATAAAAAAGCAAATTTTACCGTTAATAAATTAAGTGATATTGCTTTGGATGCTGATGATTTCATCATGATGACTACTCGTAGTCACGATCAATTTAACACTACTATTTATGGTTTGGATGATCGATATAGAGGAATTTACAATGGTAGAATGGTGGTTTTTGTGAACCCTAAAGATGCACAAAAATTAGGCTTACAAAAGGGAGACAAAGTATCACTTTATAACAACTATAACGACATAAAAAGACAAGTTGATAATTTTAGCGTGGTACCTTATAACATCCCTAAAGGATGTGTAGCCACTTATTATCCTGAATCTAATCCTTTAGTTCCTATAGAATTAACCGCTCGTTTAAGTCACACCCCATCTTCAAAATCGGTGAAAGTAAAAATAAAAAAGAACTAAAAACTACGGAAAGACTCAGCTTTTATTTTCATCGAATTATTAGGCAATGAGCTATATTTCGATAAAAATAATTTTATGGAGTTTTTAGACAATTTAGATCCTGTACTTCGAATCTTTTGGTATGTGGCCATTCCTACTAGCGGAATTTTTATCATTCAAACTATTTTAACTTTTATTGGTGCTGATGCTACCGATGGAATTGATGCGGACTTTGATGGAGATTTTGATGGAGACAATGCTCCTTTTCAATTTTTCTCTTTCAGAAATTTAATCAACTTTCTTTTAGGTTTTAGCTGGACAGGGATTTCATTTTTTAATCAAATTGAAAACACAACTTACCTATATGCTTTGAGTATTCTTGTGGGAATATTTTTTGTGTTTTTGTTTTTTATTGTCATCAAACAAATTACAAAACTAGCCGAAGATAATACTTTTAAAATAACCAATACCATTAACAGAACAGCGGAAGTCTATACCCCTATTCCTGAAAAAAAATCTGGAAAAGGGAAAATATTAGTCAGTGTAAACGGGGCTTATCACGAGTTAGATGCCATGACAGAAAACGAAAAAATTTCAAGTGGTAGTACTGTTAAAATTATAAAAATTATCAATCAAAATATATTAATCGTTGAATCAATTTAATTTTATGGAACCTATTTTTATTTTTATTGTAACTGCAATTGTATTGTTCGTTACCATTACTGCCTTAATTGCTAGGTACAAAAGATGTCCATCCGACAAAATATTAGTCATTTATGGACGTACAGGAGGAACCTCTGCAAAATGTGTGCATGGTGGAGGTGCTTTTATTTGGCCTGTAATTCAAGACTACGCTTATTTAGATTTAAAACCCATTTCTATAGAAGCCAACTTAACCAATGCCTTAAGTAAACAAAACATTCGTGTAGATGTTCCTTGTAGATTTACCATTGCTATTTCTACAGAAACCGACAGTATGAACACTGCAGCAGAAAGATTATTGGGGTTAACGCATGATCAAATTCAAGAACTGGCTAAAGATATTTTATTTGGTCAATTACGTTTAGTGATTGCTACTATGTCTATCGAAGAAATCAATTCTGATAGAGATAAATTTTTAGAAAACATTTCTAAAAATGTGGATAGCGAACTTAAAAAAATAGGGTTAAAATTAATCAACGTAAACGTTACTGATATTAAAGATGAGTCAGGATATATTGAAGCCTTAGGAAAAGAGGCCGCTGCAAAAGCCATTAACGAAGCAAAAATTAGTGTTGCCGAACAAGAAAAAATTGGAGAAACAGGTAAAGCTTTGGCCGATAGAGAAAAAGACACTCAAATTGCAGAAACACATAGAGATAGAGATGTAAAAATTGCCATCACCCAAAAAGATAGAGAAATTAGTATTGCTTCGGCTGCTAAAGATGAGTCTATTGGTAAAGCAGAAGCACAAAGAGACACTCGTGTAAAAACATCTGAAGCCAATGCGATAGCGATTAAAGGAGAAAACGAAGCTAGAATTGCCATTGCACAATCAGAAGCAACAAGAAGAGAGAAAGAAGCTGAAGCTTTAAGAATAGCCTCGGCGTCAGAAAAAGTACAATCAGCAAGAGCACTAGAAGAATCTTATGTAGCAGAACAAAAAGCAGAAGATGCAAGAGCAGAAAGAGAACGCGCTACACAATATGCAAACATTTTAATTCCTGCCGAAGTAGCGAAGAAAAGAGCCATTATTGAAGCCCAAGCTTTAGCCGAAACTACCAGAGAACAAGCCAAAGGTGAAGCAGACGCTATTTATGCAAAAATGGAAGCTGAAGCAAAAGGATTATTTGAAATTTTAACAAAACAAGCAGAAGGATATAAAGATGTTGTTAGTGCTGCAGGTGGAGATCCATCAAAAGCATTCCAATTATTATTAATTGAAAAATTACCTGAATTGGTAAGAACTCAAGTAGAAGCTGTGAAGAATATTAAGATTGACAAAGTAACTGTTTGGGATTCTGGAAACAACGCAGAAAGCGGTGGATCAACCGCGAATTTTGTTTCAGGAATGATGAAATCTGTTCCCCCTTTAAACGATTTATTTAACATGGCTGGTTTGGATTTACCTACTTATTTAAAAAAGGAAATCAATACTGAATCTAGTGAACCTAAAAAATAAACGAAGAACTTAAGAACGAATAAACTTTATTTATTCTTATCATTAAAAAAGCCTCATAAAATTTTATGAGGCTTTTTTAGGCTTCTAATTCTAGAGTAATTAATACAATATAGCCTCTATATATTTTCTGTGTAATTAATAACTCCTTGAATTTATGACTAATTCACTAACTCATTTTAAAAAATCACAAAACAACACTTTAAGTCTTTCTAAATGAACTTAATAAATATTAAATTCATAACATTTATTAGATTAAAACCACATCGTTTTAACTCATAAAAAAGCGATAACTTATCTTTGCATGCTTATAAAGTCCTTTTGTAAAAAACAAACACAATTTATAAAATGTATTTGTATAAAATCTAACAAATATCAATGATTCAATATAGAAATTTGTACTTTTGTAACGATTAAAACAGAACAAACAACACTTTAAAAGTCAACTATTTAAACTTTATTAAGAGTACTTTAACTACTTAAAAAACTAACAAAATACTTATTTTGATATTATGAAAATCAAATCTCAACTATACTTAACCATTTCATTCATATTATTTGCTTTTAATTTTGCAAATGCACAAACTTATACAGACCCTATAAATATTAGTAACAATAATCAATTCTACATTACTAGGCTTTTGTTTGGTGATATTGATAACAACAATACTAATGCCGATAATAAATATACCTATTACGGTAATAGTACAACCTCAGTAAACAAAAATATTAACTATACGGGAATCATAAATTATAGAGCCCAAAAGTGGAACACATACTTTATAAAAATATGGATTGATTACAATAATGACGGAGACTTTGTTGATGTTGATGAAGAAATTTATTCATTTACAGAACAGTCTAATACCAACTCAACTAATTCAAAAGCCTTTAGTTTTACAATACCAAGTGGAGCTGCAACAGCTACCACTAGAATGAGAATGGCTATAAAACAGAACGGAGCCCCCACTCCTCAAGATTTAGGATTTCAAAACGGTGAAGTTGAAGATTATAATATTAATATTTTACCTGTACCAACTCCACCAACATCACTGTGTGTTGGAAATTTAGATGTTAATTTAGATGTTTCTGGTTCTGTTACCATCACTCCTTCTCAAATAAACAATGGATCTTTTGATGATGTTGATGCTCCAGAAAATTTAAAATATTCATTAAGTAAGAGTACTTTTAATTGTGAAAATATAGGATCAAACACGGTAACACTAACAGTAACTGATACTAATGGGTTAACAGATAGCTGTACTGCAACAGTAAATGTTTCTCCCTATTCAGGTTCTTTTACAGCACCAATATTACCAACCATAGAAGCCTATTGTAGTTATACCGCAGTGGCACCAATAATGGATTATCAATGTGGACAATTAATTACAGCTACCACTACAGATAATACTACACTTACAAGTTCTGGAACCATTACGTGGAAATTTGATAATGGCAGTAATATACAAACAAGTCTACAAACTATTAATATTACAACACCAACAACACCTACCAATATAACAAGCACATTTGTCACAGAAACTACGGCAAAAATAAGTTGGGATGCTATAGATGATGGTCCTTTTAAAGTAAGATACAAACGTACAAACAGTAGTTCATGGCTAGAAAACACAACAAACAACAAATACATTGACTTGTCTAATTTAGACAACGGAAGCGAATATGAAGTACAAATATCTGTTGATGCCTCTTGTGCTACATTTACCAACTCTATAACATTCAATACTATTCAGGTTGAATATTGTGTTGGGCAAACCTCTGACATTAGTAAGAGTAACGATTTTTACATTAGTGAAACCTCCATAGGAACTATCAAACAAAGTAGTACTAAAAATGACGGACCATACATATATTATAATGATATATCAAATACTATAACCGCAGGAGAAAATCTTACAGGAACAGTTACGTATCAAAAACCAAGTTGGGCTACTCCTACTGTATGTTCTATATGGATTGATTACAATAAAGATGGTGATTTTGACGATGGCAATGAACTTGTATACAGTAACTCAACTCCAGGTGGAATTACTACTGTAATTGAAAATTTAAATATTACCATTCCGACCAGTGCTAGTTCTGGAAAAACAAGAATACGTGTTGCAATGAGTCATAATACTCCAACTAGTGCATGTCAATTTAACTATGAAGAAGGAGATATTGAGGATTACGATCTTTACATTAGGCCTGTACCTACAGCTCCAACTGCAGTTTGTGTAGGAAACATAAACATTAATTTAGATGTAGCTGGAAATGTAACTATAACTCCAGATCAAATAGATAATGGTTCTTATGACGATTTTGATGCACAAAGTGATTTAACTTTTTCATTAGACAAAACCACCTTTACCTGTAATGACCTAGGAGACAATGCAGTTACTTTAACCGTAACTGACCCAGATGGTTTATCAGATTCTTGCACTGCAATTGTAAATATCTCACCTTTTTCTGGAGCATTCACCGCTCCTAATTTAGAAGATATCGAGGCTTACTGTACTTACACAGCAATTGCTCCTGTAATGGATTATTTATGTGGAACACAAATAACAGCAACAACATCAGAGCCCATCACACTGACAAGTTCTGGAACTATTACTTGGCTTTTTAACAACGGTAGTACAACAGCAGAGAGTATACAAAACATTACAATAAAAACACCTACAACACCTACAAACTTAAGCGTTACAAATATTACAGAAACAACTGCTATCGTAAACTGGGACTCTGTAGACAATACAGATTATATTATTGAGTACAGAGAAACGGGGTCTAGTACATGGTTAGAAACAACATCTTCACAAACAAACGTTACACTAATAGGACTAAACAATGGTGAAGAATATGAAGTAAGAGTAAGTTTAAATCTAGATAGTTCTTGTGGTAGCACCACTACTTCTCTTGCCGTTTTTAATACTATTGCTATTCAATACTGTAATGACAGTAATGCCAATATTAATCTAAACACCAATTTTTACATTAGTAATACCAATATAAACTCTGGACAAATAAACCAAGTTACTGGTGATAACAGCGGACCATATCAATACTTTAGCGGAAATTCAGCCACAGTTACTGCTGGAGGAACTATTTCAGGAACTGTAACTTATCAGAAATCAAGTATTTCTAATGTAGGTTTTATCATATGGATAGATTTTAACCAAGATGGAGATTTTGAGGATGCTGGTGAAGAAATATACAGTAGCTTAAATACAGAAAATACAACAACCGTTGCAGAAACCTTTTCCAATATTTCAATACCAAATTCTGCTGCTACTGGAAAAACAAGAATTCGTTTTGCGATGTTACAAAACCAAATTCCTTTAAATGCATGTAATTACTCTAACAATAATGGAGATATAGAAGATTATGACCTATATATAGAACCTAGAGACACAACACCCTATGAATCTGCTATGATTACGCAGGTATACCACACTGAACTAGGAGAAAGATGGATTGAAATTACAAACAAAGGAGCCGCTACCATACCTACAAATACAGTTATAGTTGCTCTTTACAAAAATACCTCTGGAGACCAAACAGGAATTTCTCCTTCAGAAACATATATTGTAAACACTAGCTTAGACCCTGGAGCTACTACATTAATCAAGTCTAACACTTCCTCTATTAATGTTCAACCTATTACGCCATTAGACAATAATAATGTTACAAATTTTGATGGTGCAGATGACATTATTGCTATAGTTTCTGAGATGGGAAATATTGCTTGGGAAAACAGATTTGACGTAGTTTCAAACATAGAAAACAACAGTTCTTATGTTCGTAATGATGATGTTTTAACCTATAACAATACCTATACAGCAAGTGAATGGACTGCTTTTGTGAATGATAATTTAGATCCTTACAGAGATCAAGAAAATGGTGGTCCAGAAAGACACCCAAATGCTCCTTTATTATCAGAAGTAACCATGGCTAGTACAGGAAAAAACATAAGACTTGGAGAACATTATTTTGGTTCTACTACAAGAACATCTAACGCATGGAGTAATGGAACTCCTGACAGATCTAGATATGTAATTATTAATGAAAATTATGAAGAAAGTAGCAATCCTTTAAAAGCTCGTAAATTAAGTATAACTGGTAGTAATATATTTACAATTACAGACCAACCTTTAATCATAAGTAATAATATCAACATTAACCTTTTAGCAAGTTTAAGACTGGCTGGAACTTCGCAATTGATACAAACACACACAGGAATTAAACAACTTACTGGATCAGGAAAATTATTCATAGATAGAAAGACCACTAATCCTAGCATTTACAGGTATAGTTTTTTCTCTTCACCTGTTAATTCTATTGGTCAGACTATTTTTACCCTTGAGGATATTTTAAAAGATGGAACGATTCCAACTTCTGCCACTTCTCAAATAGTAGACATTAATTTTGTTGGAGGTAAAGTATATGATGGTGCAGCGACCAGCCCAATTACCATAGCGGATTATTGGGTGAACACATACAAAACCACAGAAAATAACGAAGGTGGATATGTTCAAAGAAGATCTAACTTATACATGCAACAAACAGATGGATTTACCATGAAAGGAACAGGTGTTGTGCAAAATTATACCTATGTAGGAACTCCTAAAGACGGAACAATTACAACTAGCATTGCTGGTGAAGAGCATTATCTTACAGGAAACCCTTATCCATCTGCTTTAAGTGCAAAGAAATTTCTAGAAGACAATGAAAATGTTCTAACTGGTACTTTATATTTCTGGGAACATGTTGGAGAAAAAAATGCAACTGGTATTTATGGACATGACTACGCAGGCTATGTTGGTGGTTATGCTACTAGAAACAAAACCATGGGATTAGCAGCAGATCAAGTGGCTACAAACAACAATGAAAATAATGGAACTCCAACCTTAGGTAACGGAACCTATACAACCCCAGAAGCATACATACCTGTGGGGCAAGCTTTTTTTGTACAAGGTGATGCTGATGGAGGAACCCTTACATTTAATAATAGCCAAAGAGAATATATTACAGAAGGCACTCAATCTGTATTCTTTAAAACAGCGGGAAAAGACATTAGTAGTATGTCTGCTAAGACTTCTAAAATCCTACCAATTATAGAACATAAAAATGAAGAGAACAACCTACCTATTATCAAATTAGGAATGAATTTCAAGAATATTGATGATAAAAACCTACACAGACAAATAGGAGTTTCTTTTAACCAAAATAATTCTTTTGCCTATGATCCTGGCTATGATTCAGAGTCATATAATGACGGAAAAACAGATATTTATTGGAAATTTCCTAATGATGAAAAAAAATATGCAATTGCTGGTGTTCAAGAAATTAATGATGAACTAGAAGTTCCTTTAGAAATTGTAATGGGATATGATGGTGAGATTAAAATTAGTATTGATGAATGGCAAAACATAAATAGAAATGTTTATCTGAAAGATAAAAACACAGAGGTAACCCAATTAATAAGTAATGAACAAGCAACACTTAATTTAATAGAAGGAACATACACCGATAGATTTGTTCTTGCTTTCAAAGAAGGTAAAGCTCTTAATGTTGATGAATTGAATACATACAAAATATATACAAAGTATCTTTCAGAAAGCAATCGTATTATCATACAAAATGATGGAGTTTTAAAAATTAATGATATAGTGCTGTTTAATATTGTTGGTCAAAAAACAAATAGTTGGTCAGACTTTACTGATGAGAAAAACATTAACATAAACTTAGAAAGTAATATCGCTCCAAATATTTATATTCTGAAAATTTATACTGATAAAGGAGAAATTTCTAAAAAGATATACATTCAAAAGAAATCTTAAAACATAAAAAAAGCACCTCAATTGAGGTGCTTTTTTATATTGATTATTCAGAAATTACAAATCCATTTCTTTTAAACTCTCCACTTTATTTCTTTCCAAGAAAGCATCAATAGTTTCAAAATGCTCCACCACTCTTTTTTCTTTAAACTCATATACTTTTTCTGATAATCCTTTTAAGAAATCTCTATCATGAGAAACCAAAATCAAGGTTCCATCAAAATTTTGTAATGCTTCTTTGATCACATCTTTAGAACGTAAATCTAAATGGTTGGTAGGCTCATCTAGTATTAAAACATTCACAGGTTCTAATAACAACTTTACCATGGCCAAACGTGTTTTTTCTCCTCCAGAAAGCACTCCTACTTTTTTCTCAATATCATCACCTTTAAACATAAAGGCACCTAAGATGTTTTTAATTTGAGTTCTAATATCACCTACTGCAACATTGTCAACCGTTTCAAAAATGGTTAAATCATTATCTAACAAAGATGCTTCGTTTTGAGCAAAATATCCAACTTTAGCATTATGACCTAAACCACAAGAACCTTCAAAATCTATTTGCCCCATAATTGCTTTAATCATGGTCGATTTTCCTTGACCGTTTTGCCCCACAAAACTTACCTTCTCTCCTCTGGCAATAGCCATGTTGGCATCTTTAAAGATTACATGATCTCCATAAGATTTACTCATATTCTCGACCTTTACTGGATAATCACCAGAACGTGGAGAGGGAGGAAAACGCAATCTTAAAGAAGAAGTATCTACTTCATCAACCTCTATAAGTTCTAACTTTTCTAACATTCTTTTTCTTGAAGCAACCGAAGAAGCTTTAGAATAAGTTCCTTTAAAACGCTCTATGTATGATTTATTATCAGCAATCATTTTTTGCTGCTCATCATAGGCTTTTTGTTGATTGGCTCTACGTTCTTTTCTCAACTCTAAATAATGAGAATAATTTGCTTTGTAATCATAAACTTTCCCCATAGAAACTTCTAAAGTTCTATTGGTAATATTATCAACAAAAGCCTTATCGTGAGAAATTACAATCACTGCTTTTGCTTTGTTTAGCAAGAAATTTTCTAACCAAATTACAGATTCAATATCTACGTGGTTGGTAGGCTCATCTAACAGAATTAAGTCTGGCTTTTTTAATAAAATCTTTGCCAACTCAATACGCATTCTCCACCCCCCACTAAATTCTGAAGTAGGTCTATTAAAATCGTTTTGAGTAAATCCCAATCCTTTTAAAGCAACTTCTACTTCTGCCTCAAAATTAACATCTTCTAAAGCATAATATTTCTCACCTAAGTCCGATACACGTTCTATGATTTTCATGTATTCGTCAGATTCATAATCAGTTCTGGTTTCTAACTGCTTATTCAAATCTTCCATTTCAGCTTTCATTTCAAAAACCTCTTTAAAAGCTTTTGAAGCTTCTTCTACTACTGTACAATCATCATCCATTAACAAATGCTGAGGTAAATATGCAATAACAGTATCTTTAGGACAACGGATTCCTCCTCGAGTAGGTGTTTGCATTCCTGCAATAATTTTCATCATGGTTGACTTTCCAGCACCATTTTTCCCCATCAAGGCTATTTTATCATTTTCGTTGATGACAAATGAAACATCACTAAAAAGGGTATGTCCACTAAACTCAACAGCTAAATTATCTACAGAAATCATAAAAAGTTTTTTAAAAGCACAAAAATACAAAAAAGAAACCCCAGACTAATGTCTAGGGCTACTCTATTTTATACGTGAAATAAATTAAATACTTGCCATTCCTGACTATTGAAATGGCAAGAGATAACTAGAAACTATTAAAACTAGCTTAAGTACATAAGCATAGGATAATACAATTTAATAAACCTGCAAAGCGTTGATGTTTTATGACATAAATTAAACTCTATCATGAAAATAAAACTTAAAAAATTATCAACTTGCGATGTGTTCAACCTAATCCAATATTGATATATAATAGTTTTAACACTATTACATAACTAACAAATATTTAAAAAACCTCCCAATTCTTTATTTTACGTTTGCTTGTTTAATAATACACAACACTCTACAGGTAATTTTTAGTAAAAATTTAAAAGATTTACCAAAACACAAATACGCAAACAAACTACGTATTTATACCTGCAAAACTAAGTAATAAATATAGTTACACCAAAGAATAAGTTTGTTTTTTTTAGATTATTCTTAATTCAATACCTATCTTTTATTCATCAGCATAAAAAACCCTTGATTTAAAATTAAATCAAGGGTTGAAAAAATATAGTTTAGTTGGTTTATTATATACTATGCTGTTTTTACATTATTTGGTACCACTGCCAATTCATCTTGTTCAGAAAACTTAATAGTTAAAGCTATTAAAGCAGTGATGACCACCAAAACACCAATGATAAAATAACCACTTGATACTGCGCTAGAAGAGGCTGCGGATTGTGCTAATTTAATAACCTCTTTAGCTGCTCCTTGGGTTGCCATGATGGCTTCTTTTTCCGCAATAGCAGATTTAGATTTTAATAAAATAGCCGCTAAAAAAGCTCCTACATTTCCTCCTGCTCCAACTATACCACTAATAGATCCAATAGCTTTTTTATTGATAAAAGGGACTACAGAAAAAGTTGCTCCTTCTGCCATTTGTACAGACAAACTAAAACAGATTAAGAAAATAAAAGCAACGATAAAGTTTTGAGATCCTGAGAAAGTTGCTAACATCACCCCTTCTATAGTTAAAATAACAGCTAAAAAAAGCACCCTACCTTTTAAACCTTTTAACTTTCCAAACTTATCTCCGAAGAAACCTCCTAAAGTTCTTGCAAAAATATTCATTAAAGCAAAAGACAATACTAGGTTTCCTGCCGTAACTCTTTCTAACTGAAAGGTGTTTTGTAAATAATCATCCATTGTACCATACACTGTTAACTCCATTCCAAAACAAGCTGCATATACTAAAAATAAAATCCAAACACGGTAGTCTTTAACAGCGACCATAAACCCAGCTTCATCTTTTTTAAGCTCTGGCATATCACCCGATGCTTTTAATTCTTTAAAATTTCCTTCCGGAGTATCTTGTGTAAAAAAGTAATAAACCAATCCCATTAAAAAACAGATGCTTCCTGCAACAATCATAGAATACCTCCACGCTTCTGTTTCAGCAACGCCAAAACTAATCACACCTGCAGCAATTAATGGCATTCCTAAACGATTAGCTCCACCTCCTAAATTTCCCCATCCTGCAGAAGTCGCATTGGCTGTACCTACAATATTGGGAGCAAACATAATAGAAGTATGAAACTGTGTGATAACAAATGAAGCCCCAATAAAACCTATTAAAAATCTACAAATTAAAAACTGTAATGGTGTTTGCACCAAACCTATTAAAATAACGGGAATTGCCCCTAATATTAATAACCAAGTGTAACATAAGCGAGGTCCATATTTATCGCATAATTTACCGATTAACAAACGAGCAAAAACAGTTCCTGTAACTGCTAAGATGATTGAGTTCCATTTTTGATCTGGGGTTAAGCCTAAATCTTTTACTACAAATGGCATAAATGGTACGATTCCAAACCACGAAAAGAAACACATAAAAAATGCTATAGAGGTGATCCAGAAAGTTTGAATTGGCTTACTTTTAAAATTAAATAAATCTAATTTTGTTGATTTTAATGATACTGACATAATAATTTATTCTAAAACAAATACGTATAAAACTACGTATTTATACCTGCAAATATACGTGATTTATTAAGACAAAAAAAAATCATTCTTATAATTATTTAAAAAAATCGAAATTACCTAGGTGAAACAAACCAAAAACTACTAAAAAACAGTTTTTTGAATTCTTTAATTATTAATTATTTTTCATTATCATTCATATTAATAAACAAAATCTATGTCTATCAAGAACATTATACATAAAAGAAGAACTTTAAAAGTTTTAAGCAATGAACCTAAAGCAATTACTGATACCGAAATTTCTATTTCTGACTTAGAAGAAATCATTGCTTATGCAGGTAAAGCTCCTTTTCACTATCCAGCAAATAAAAGAGCCATTGATACTCATCAATTAAAATCTGTAGCTCCATGGAGATTTTATATACTAGACACTAAAACTTGTAGAGATTTGGCTAATTATTATAAAGACAATAATATAGATGGAGGTAAAATTGTACAAATGCTAAACACTGCTTCGGCATTAATTCAAGCAACTTGGATTCCAGAACCTTTAGAAAATGATGAGATTCAACTGAATCAAAAAAACATAGAACATATTGCTGCCACAAGTGCTGCCATTCAAAACTTACTATTAGTTACTACTGAAAAAAACTATGAAACTTATTGGTCTAGTGGCGGTAGTTTAAGAGAAAAGGCTTTTAAAAAACTTCTTAACATTCCTATAAACGAACAATTATTAGGCAGTATTTTTATTTTTAATAAAAACAACATAGAGGGTTCTACACAAATTACAGGAGCTTGGAGAGATCAACAAGGAAACATTAAAGACTTTAGTACTTTTGTTAGTATCTAAATCTAAACTTGTATTTTTGCGCAACTCAAAAAAATAAACATGAAAAAGATAATTACCATTTTGTTTTTTGTGCTTAGCACTCAATTATTTTCTCAAGAAATAGGAGTTAGACTAGGGAGTTTTGGAGACAGTAATGTTGCTGTTGACGGAATTGTAAACTTTGACGACCAAACCAGATTACATGGAGATATTACTTTTGGGAATGGAATTGGAGCCAATTTACTTTATGATTTTAAAGTAAAACCACTTAACGAAAATAATCCTAGTTTTCAATATTATTTTGGTGTAGGAATTGGTACTTTTATAGGAGATCCTTTTATATTAGGAGTGAATGGAGAAACTGGAGTAGAATATCTTTTAAAAAACACACCAATCACCTTTGGTTTAGATTGGAGACCACAATTAAATATCATTACCAAAACCTCTATTGATATTTTAAGGTTTGGGCTTAACATTCGTTACAGAATTAACGAATTATAACTAAAAAATTCATGCAAAAAAAAATAAACATACAAAACAAAAGAGCTCGATTTGAATATGAGATTCTTGATAAATACGTAGCTGGAATTGTACTAACAGGTACCGAAATTAAATCTATTAGATTGAGTAAAGCTAGAATTACAGATAGCTTTTGTGAATTTAATGATCAGGGAGAATTGTTTGCCATCAATATGTTTATAGAAGAATATTTATATGGAAACGCGTATAATCATAAGCCCAAGAGTTCTCGTAAATTACTTTTAAATAAAAAGGAGTTAAAAAAACTGAACAAAGAAGTACAAGCAGGTGGATTGACCATTGTACCTCTAAAAATGTTTTTAAACGACAAAGGTTTGGCTAAATTAGAAATTGCGCTATGTAAGGGTAAAAAATTATATGATAAAAGACAAACTATTAAAGATAGAGAAAACAAAATATCATTAGACAGAGTTAAAAAAGCTTACTAAATGATTGCTATACTCCAATTAATAAGATGGAAAAACCTGGTCTTAATTAGTATTTGTCAAGTCATTATTATTTGGAGTATCTATTCTTTTAATCAACTTACCTTACCTGTATTTTTTTACCTCATCTGTACTTTTTGTTTTGCAGCAGGAGGAAATATCATTAACGATATTTTTGATGTTGTTCCAGATGAAATTAACAAACCCCACAAATTAATTGTAGGCACCAAAATTTCTGTAAAAAAAAGTTACTTCACTTATTACGCCTTCAACTTCATCGGTATTGTATTTGTTGTTTGGGCTAGTCTACTCCTTAAAAATTATATCTTTTGTATATACGGAGTTCCTGTCATGATTTTATTATACCTCTATAGTAAATACTTAAAAGGAGTTCCTGTTATTGGAAACATCCTTATAGCTTCTTTTACCAGTTTTTCTTTATTGTTTTTTATCATTTTAATTCCTAATTCATTAGAACAACAACATATCATAAGCATTCTTGCTTTGTTTGCTTTTTTAATAAACTGGATTAGAGAAATTATTAAAGATATCGAAGATATGAGAGGTGATAAAAAAGCAAACCTAAACACACTTCCTATCTTAATTGGTAGTAAACGTACTTCGAACATCGCAAGAATAATTACCTTTATTACTATTGCTTGTTTAATGATATTATTATATCTATCTGATAAAATGCTATTCAAAATTTACATTTTTATCACATTAATACTACCACTATCTTATATTTTTGTTATCTTAAAAAAGATTCAGAAAAAACACGATTTTTCAAAAATTAGTAAGATTCTTAAATTTATTATAGCCTTTGGAATTTTTACCATACTTTTTACTTAACATAAACAACATACATGCTATTAGATATTCTTAAAAACTATAAGGTTATTTTAGGTTCTAAATCACCAAGAAGACAGCAGTTCTTAAAAGATTTAAACATTCCATTTGAAAGCAGAACAATAGATAGTCAGGAAATTTATCCTCACCATTTTAAAGCAGAAGAAATTACTGAATTTTTAGCTGAGTTTAAATCGAATGCCATTCATTTAGCAGATGATGAATTACTAATTACTGCCGACACTATTGTGTGGTCTAACAACAAAGCACTTGAAAAACCCAAGAATAATCTTGATGCTTTTAAAATGTTAGAAGAGTTATCTAACAGCAGTCATGAAGTAATTACCTCTGTTTGTATTGCCACTACTAAAAAAACCAAAGTATTTACAGACAAAACTACGGTATATTTTAAAGAACTAACTTCAAAAGAAATTAACTACTACATAGAGAACTACAAACCTTTTGACAAAGCAGGTAGTTATGGTATTCAAGAATGGATTGGTATGATTGGCGTTACCAAAATTGAAGGTAGTTATGCAAATGTAGTAGGCTTACCTGTGCAAAAGTTATATAAAGAGCTTAAAAACTTTTAATATAATTCCTGTAACCATATAAAATTATTACTTTTGCCGACAATTAAATGTTAGAACTGTAAAATGAAAAAATACACATACACAGAGAAAAAAGATACTCGTTCAGGTTTTGGTACTGGTTTGGCTCATTTAGGTAGAACAAATCCTAATGTAGTAGCATTATGTGCCGATTTAATTGGTTCATTAAAAATGGATGAATTTATCAAAGAAAATCCTGAAAGATTTTTCCAAATTGGTATTGCAGAAGCTAACATGATGGGAATTGCTGCTGGTTTAACTATTGGAGGAAAAATTCCTTTTACTGGAACTTTTGCTGCTTTCTCTACGGGTCGTGTTTACGATCAAATTAGACAGTCTATTGCTTATTCTGACAAAAACGTAAAAATTTGTGCTTCTCATGCTGGTTTAACACTTGGAGAAGATGGGGCTACTCACCAAATTTTAGAAGATATAGGATTGATGAAAATGATTCCTGGAATGACAGTAATCAATACTTGTGACTTTAATCAAACAGAAGCTGCTACTATTGCAATTGCAGAACATGAAGGACCTGTTTACTTACGTTTTGGTAGACCTGTAGTGCCTATTTTTATGCCTAAGTTTACTGATACTGAAAACGAAAATAAATTTGTGATTGGTAAAGGTATTCAAATGACTGAAGGAAATGATGTAACAATTGTTGCAACAGGACACTTGGTTTGGGAAGCTTTACAAGCTGCTGAAGCATTAGAAAAAGAAGGTATTACTGCTGAAGTAATTAACATACACACCATTAAACCTTTAGATGAAGAATTGATTTTAAAGTCTGTTGCTAAAACTGGATGTGTTGTTACTGCTGAAGAACACAATATTATTGGTGGTTTAGGAGAAAGTGTTGCTAGAACATTGGCACTAAACAATCCAGCTCCACAAGAGTTTGTGGGTACTAAAGATACTTTTGGAGAATCTGGTACTCCTGCTCAATTAATGGAAAAATACAATTTAAATGCTACTGCAATTGTTGCTGCATCTAAAAAAGCGATTAAAAGAACCTAGTTTTTTTTTATCAATCATTATAAAAAAGGCATCCAAATTGGATGCCTTTTTTATTTTATGATAGATTATATTTTACCCTAACCAAGCATTTAACATCCATAAAGTTTTTTCTTGCTCGCTCACAAAATCACTAATCATAGCATTGGTTCCTTCATCATCTGCTTCATCAGAAACAACTAATAATTCTCTTTCAATTTCCAATAACTGTTTATAGCCTTTTACTACTAAATTTACAGCCTCCACATCATTGGTAATGTTCTTACCTACTCCTATTTTAGAAACTTCTAAATAATCGGTAAAAGTATGTAATGGTGTTCCTCCTAAAGTTAAAATTCTTTCTGCGATCTCATCAATTTTTAATTGAGAATCTGTATAATATTCTTCAAACTTTACATGTAATTCAAAAAAGTTTTTTCCTTTAATATTCCAATGTAATCCTCTTAAATTTTGATAATGAATTTGAAAATTTGCTAATAAATCGTTTAGATTGTCAATGATTATATTTGCACTCTTTGTTTCAATTCCTACTAATGTTTTCATTATATATGATTTTTAATTATGTTCCAAAATTAGGAGGAATTAAGAAGTTAAATCCATAATTATAATTGATAATTTTAATATATTTATAAATAATATCGATACACATTCTGTTTTTATGACCATTACTCAATTAAAATACGTTTTAGCAGTAGCTAAATATCAAAATTTTACCACAGCATCAGAGCACTGTTTTGTGACCCAACCTACATTAAGTATGCAAATACATAAGTTAGAAGAATCTTTAGATATTCAAATATTTAATAGAAATAAAAAACCTATTGAATTGACTGATGTTGGTAAAAAAATAGTAGCACAAGCTAAAATTATTGTAAATGAAAGTAATAGGATTACTGATATTGTAGACCAAGAAAAAGGATACATTGGTGGGGAATTTAGAATTGGAATCATTCCAACCATCATGCCTAGTTTACTGCCTTTGTTTCTTAAAAACTTTAATAAAAAATATCCAAAAGTAGAATTGGTTATTAACGAATTGACTACTGCAGAAATCATTCAAAAACTGAAAGATGGATATTTAGATGCAGCCATTGCTGCAACTCCTTTAAATGATGATAGTATTGTAGAATCTCCTATATATTACGAGCCTTTTATTGGTTTGGTTAACCCAAATCATAGATTGTATAATGATAAATTCTTAGATCCTCAAGACCTAAGTTTAGACGATTTGTTGTTGTTAGAAGACGGACATTGTTTTAAAGAAAGTGTGTTAAATATTTGTAGCTCTCTAAGTCCTAATACCAAAAAGCAATTTGCCTTGCAAAGCGGTAGTTTTAATACTTTAATTAAACTAACTAAAGAAGGAATGGGAATGACCCTTTTGCCCTATTTACACTCTTTAGATTTAAGTGATGAAGACAAAAAATTAATTCGAGAATTTAAAAAACCTTATCCTGCAAGAGAAGTTAGCATGATTTATCATAAATCTGAACTAAAGCTACAACTTATAAATGCTTTAAAAGACGAAGTATCAGGAGTTATTAGAGGACTTATTGCCTTTACTGATGTAGATATTATCAGTCCTTTAAAATCAGTAAATTAATATTGTTTATCATATTTTAATTTTATATCTTAAAATACCTTATTAAATTATAAATAATGCAATCTGTAACTAGGATTTTTGATTTTCCAATATATCAACTAGAAAATCTACCGTTAAAAAAAGCATTCACCACAAAATACAATGGTGAATGGGTTTCTATTTCTACTCAACAATTTGTTGAACAGTATCATTATGCCTCAAAAGGACTGTTAGAATTAGGAATTAAAAAAAATGATAAAATTGCAATTATTTCATCTAATAACAGAACAGAGTGGAATATTCTAGACATGGCAATTCTACAAACAGGTGCACAAAGTGTTCCTATTTATCCTACTATCTCTGCCAATGATTATGAATATGTTTTAAATCATTCTGGTGCTATCTATTGTTTTGTTTCTGATACTGAAGTATTAGAAAAAATAAACCTTATTAAGGACAAAACTGCAATCAAAGAAGTGTACTCTTTTGATGAAATTAAAGATGTTAAAAACTGGATAGAAATTATTGAGTCTGGTAAAAATTCTAACAAAGATTTATTATTAGAAGAAAGAAAAAATAGCATTGTAACCAATGATTTAGCAACGCTTATTTATACTTCAGGTACAACTGGAAGACCTAAAGGTGTGATGTTGAGTCATCAAAATTTAGTTTCTAACACCATAGACAGTTCTCCTAGAATGCCTTTGGAAAGAGGTAAAACCAAAGCTTTGAGTTTTTTACCTGTTTGTCATGTGTTTGAAAGAATGATTTTATACTTATATCTATATGAAAGTATTGAAATTTATTTTGCAGAATCTATTGAAAAAGTTAGTGATAACTTAAAAGAGATCAAGCCAAATATTATGACGGGAGTTCCTCGTTTATATGAAAAAGTGTACGATAAAATTTATGCAAAAGGTCATGAATTAACAGGAATAAAAAAAGCTTTATTTTATTGGGCTGTAGACCTTGGTTTAAAATATGAGCCTTTTGGTGCCAATGGTTGGTGGTACGAATTTCAATTAAAAATTGCTAGAAAATTAATTTTTAGTAAATGGAGAGAAGCTTTGGGCGGAAATTTAAGCACCTTAGTTTCTGGTAGCGCTGCCTTACAACCTAGATTGGCTAGAGTTTTTGCTGCTGCAGAAATGACCATTTTAGAAGGATATGGATTAACCGAAACTTCTCCTGTAATTGCAGTAAACGACATTAAAAACAAAGCCTTTAAAATTGGAACTGTAGGAAAACCTATTGATAACGTAGAAGTAAAAATTGCCGATGATGGTGAAATTTTAGTCAAAGGACCTAATGTAATGTTGGGATATTTTAAAGATCCTGAAAAAACAGAAAGTGTAATGACAGGCGATTATTTTCATACAGGAGATATTGGAGAGTTGGATAGTGAAGGTTTTTTAAAAATCACCGATCGTAAAAAGGAAATTTTTAAAACTTCTGGTGGTAAATACATTGTACCTACTTTGTTAGAAAATGATTTAAAACAATCTAAGTTTATAGAACAAATCATGGTCATTGGAGAAGGTGAAAAAATGCCAGCAGCCCTTATTCAACTTAATTTTGATTTTATGCGTAACTGGTGTAAAATTAAAAATATAGAGGGAGTAGAAACCAATGAAAAACTAATTCTAAATCCTTTGGTAATTGATAGAATACATCAAGAAATACAAGTTTGCAATCAAAAATTTGGACATTGGGAACAAATCAAAAGATTTGAGTTAACCCCTGATGAGTGGAGTATTGATGGAGGTCATTTAACTCCTACAATGAAGGTTAAACGTAAAATAGTTTTAGAAATTTATAAAGATTTGTATCAAAAAATATACGGAATTCGTTAAGCACGTTTTCCTAATTCTATCACTTCTAAATTGGTTATTTCTCCTTTTAAAACTTCAAAACGCAACATAGTTCTCACCTGATGAAATCCATGTTTTCCTGCTGCTCCAGGATTCATGTGTAACAATTGTAATTTTTGATCGTACTGAACTTTTAAAATATGTGAATGCCCACTAATAAATAATTTTGGTGGGTTTTCTTTTATCATTTCTTTAATCCTCAAATTGTATCTATTAGGATATCCCCCAATATGAGTCATCCAAACATCAAGTCCATCAATTACAAAACGATTGTCTAAAGGAAATTCTGCTCTAGCTTCTGTCCCATCAATATTACCATAAACAGCTCGTAAAGGCTTTAGTTTTTTTATCGCATCTGTCACCGTTATTTCTCCAATATCTCCTACATGCCAAACCTCATCTGCTAATTTTACATATTTTAAAATTGTATCATCTAAAAAACTATGGGTATCAGAAAGTAATAATATTTTCATACTTACAAAAATCGATATTTTTATTCAATTTCATCCACTTTCTTACTTCATAGTTTGTGTTGATTGTAACCCCATAATTCAATACCTTTATACTCTAAAAAAACAAGCAATTGAGGTACTTTGCAGAACTCTCTTATTTAGGTAAAAATTATCACGGATGGCAAATACAACCAAATGCCATTAGTGTACAAGAAGTGGTACAAAAAAGCCTTTCTACAATTTTAAGAAAGCCAATAGAAATAGTTGCTGCTGGTAGAACCGATGCAGGAGTACATGCCTCTCAAATGTTTATTCATTTTGATACAGAACTAGAACTAGACTCCGAAGTTTATTGTTATAAAATCAATGCTTTATTACCCGATGATATTGTATTTCATAAAATATTTCAAGTAAACAAAGAAGCTCACACCCGTTTTGATGCTATTAAAAGAAGTTACGAATACAAAATATTGTTAGGTAAAAGTCCTTTTACGACTGATACGGAATGGCAAATAAATCAACAATTAAACATTGATGCCATGAATCAAGCCGCTAAATATTTATTAGATTTTACTGATTTTAAATGTTTTTCTAGATCTAAAACAGATGTAAGAACTTATAATTGTGATATTACCAGAGCAGAATTTGTTTTAAACGGAAATCAATTGGTATTTCACATCTCTGCAGATCGTTTTTTAAGAAACATGGTTCGTGCCATCGTTGGCACATTATATGCAGTTGGACTTGGTAAAATAATGCCCGAAACTATTAAAGAAATTATTAACAGTAAAGAAAGATCTAATGCAGGTGCCTCTGCCCCAGCCCACGGTCTATTTTTAACTGAAATTATATACCCTGAAAACATCAAGAATGTCAACGAATAAAAAAATAAAAGTACTCGACGTAAATATTTTTAGTCGAATTATGAGTTATGCCATGGCATACAAAGGATTATTTATTTTTACCGCTATATTTTCCATTTTATTGGCAGCTGTTTCTGCAGTTAGACCTTACTTAATTATCAATGGAATTGATAGGTATGTTTACACAAAAACCGAAGAAGGTTTTTTAAACTTTGTGATTGTTATTTTGGTTGCTCTTATTGCAGAGGTTTTACTTCAACTATGTTTTATATACCTAGCCAATGTTTTGGGACAAAGTGTTATTAAAGATATTAGAACCAAACTTTTTAAACATATTTTAAGGTTTAACATGGCCTACTTTAACAACTCTTCGGTTGGTAGAATGGTGACTCGTGTAGTATCTGATGTAGAAACCATTGCACAGTTTTTTAGTCAAGGTTTGTTTATGATTGTCAATGATATTCTTAAAATGTTCATCATTGCTGTAGTAATGCTTGTAATTAACTGGAAGCTAGCATTGATAGCATTTGTGGTATTGCCTGTTTTAATTTATGCTACCAAAGTTTTTCAAAAAGCTATTAAAACCGCTTTTCAAGAAGTACGCATTCAAGTAGCCAATTTAAATGGTTTTGTACAAGAAAGAGTTACGGGAATGAAAATTGTACAGCTTTTTAACAGAGAAGATATTGAATATCAAAAGTTTCAAGACATCAATAAAAAACACCGAACGGCTCACATCAAAACAGTTTGGTATTTCTCTATATTTTATCCTATTGCAGAAGTATTATCATCCATTGCTGTAGGCTTAATTGTATGGTTTGGAGGTAAAGAATTGGCTGAAAGCAACAATGTTACTGCAGGAGAAATTATTGGTTTTATTATGATGACAGAAATGCTATTTAGACCTTTAAGACAAATAGCCGATAAATTTACCACCTTACAAATGGGAATGGTAGCAGGAGACAGAGTGTTTGAAATTATGGATACCAAAAGTCATATTGATGCACAAGGAACTTTTAAACCTAAAAACATCAAAGGAGATATTAATTTTAAAGATGTTATCTTTAGTTATTTAAAAGATGAAAAAATACTCAAAGGAATTTCCTTTAACGTAAAACAAGGAGAAACCATTGCGATTGTTGGAGCTACAGGAGCAGGTAAATCAACAATAATAAACCTTATCAATCGTTTTTATGATATTGATAGTGGAACTATTATGATAGATGGAACACCAATTAAAGACTATGATTTAAACTTTTTAAGAAATGAAATTGCCATTGTTTTACAAGATGTTTTCTTATTTTCTGATAGCATTAAAAACAATATTAGTTTACAAAAAGAAGAAATTACTTTGGAAGAAATTAAAAATGCTGCCAAACAAATTGGAATTGAAGAATTTGTAGAAAGTTTACCTGGTGGGTTTGAATACAATGTTAAAGAACGTGGTGTGATGCTTTCTTCTGGACAAAGACAATTAATTGCTTTTTTAAGAGCTTATGTATCTAATCCAAGTATTTTAATTTTAGATGAAGCCACTTCTTCTATTGATTCACATTCAGAACAAATGATTCAGTTTGCCATTGATAAAATCACCCAAGGAAGAACCAGTATTGTAATTGCTCATCGTTTGGCAACTGTAAAAAATGCTGATAGAATAATTGTATTAGATCAAGGACATATTGTAGAAGAAGGAACACATCAAGAATTGCTGAATACGACTGATGGTTTTTATAAAAATTTATACGACAAACAATTCGCTAACCAACAAATTGCCTCATAATGAAAAAGATATTTCAAACCGTAAATGCACCTGCACCTGTAGGACCTTACAACCAAGCTGTAGCTATTAACGGAATTTTATATGTTTCCGGTCAAATTGCTATAGATCCTAAAACGGGAAGTTTTGTGACAGAAGATATTCAAGCTGAAACAAATCAAGTCATGAAAAACATCAAAGCAATTTTATTAGAAGCTGGTGCTACTTTTGAAAATGTCGTAAAAGCTTCAATATTTTTAGCTAATATGGATGATTTTGCAGATGTGAATAAAGTATACGCTACCTATTTTAATGAAATGACAGCTCCCGCCAGAGAATGTGTAGAAGTATCCAAATTACCTAAAAATGTATCTGTTGAAATATCTGTAATTGCACATATATAAACAACCAACATGATACGTAAACTCATCATTTTTATTGTTTTTAGTGTTTTTTTAGGAGCCTTGGGAATTGCCAGTTTTATAGGACTGGTTTACATTGGAGCTTTTGGACCTATTGCTAACAAACAAGAATTAACAGAAATTAAACAAGCACAAGCCAGTGTGGTTTATAGTGCTGATGATAAAATTATTGGTAAATTTTTTCATACCAATAGAACCAATGTGGCTTTTAAAAAATTACCTAAAAACTTAATCAATGCTTTAATTGCTACTGAAGATGCTCGTTTTTACGAACACAATGGTATAGATAAAGTGGCTATGCTTAGGGTTTTGTTTAAAACAATATTATTAGGAGATGCTTCATCTGGTGGAGGTAGTACCATCTCTCAACAATTGGCAAAAAATTTATTTAAAAGAAAAGATTTTGGGATACTTTCAATGCCTGTAAACAAGACCAAAGAGGCTATTTTAGCCAACCGATTAGAGTCTATTTACACCAAACAAGAAATCTTATCTCTTTACTTTAATACTGTACCTTTTGGAGAAGGTGTCTATGGAATTGAATCTGCTTCACAACGTTATTTTTCAGTTCCTGTAAACAAACTTAATCTAGAACAATCCGCTATTTTGGTTGGGATGTTAAAAGCCAACACTTATTACAACCCTAGACAACACCCAGATCATGCTTTTAAAAGAAGAAACACCGTTTTGTTTCAAATGAAAAAAGCAGGTTTTTTAAATGATGATGAGTATTTAAAACACAGCAAAGATTCTGTAAACATTCAGTACAGTAACTTGGTGATAGAAAATCCAAATGGGTATTTTTTAAAACAAGTAAGAAGCAAGGCAGATCTAATTTTAAAAGACTTTGAGAAGAAAGATGGTAGTGCATGGGAAATAGAAAATGATGGATTGATTATTGAGACCACATTAGTTTCTGCTTTACAAGAAACTGCTTTAGAAACAAGAAAAGCTCACTTGATTAAATTGCAAAAATCAATGGACTCCTATTGGAATATTCTTAAATACAAAAAGAACATCCAAAATATTATTCAGAAAGAATGGCAACAAACAAGAAAATACAAGCGTTATAAAAATGCTGGATTGAGTAATGCTGCTATTAAAGATAGTAGTAACATCAAACAAAAAAGATTAATATTTAACTGGGAAGACAAAGACAACAATTACTCAGAATTAGATTCTATTGGTCATTATCTTAAAATGATTAATACTGCTATTTATGGGGTGAATACTCACAATGGTGCCGTAGAAATTTACGTAGGAGGAAATAATTTTGAATTTTTACCCTACAACTTAATTACTAGCGAAAGACAAGTAGCCTCTACTTTTAAACCTATTGTTTACACAGCTGCTTTAGAAGACGGTGAAAAACCTTGTGATTGGATTAACAACGAAGTAAAAACCTACACGGATTATGACGATTGGAAACCTGAAAACTACGATCATTCAGATGGAGGATATTACACTATGGTAGGAGCTTTAGCCAAAAGTGTAAATGTACCTACCGTAGCTACTTATTTTAAAGTAGGAGCTGATAAATTGCAAGAAACTGCTAGCGCATTAGGATTAGATAAAGAATTAAAAAGAGTCCCTTCAACAGCTTTAGGAACAACTAATTATTCATTACAAACCATTGTTCACGCCTATATTCCTTTTGCGACTAGAGGATACAAAGTAGATCCATATTATATCACTGCAATTAAAGATGCAAAAGGGAATATTATTTATCAGCACAAAGATAGTCAAGAAGAAAAAGAACCTGTTTTAGATATAAAAACCATGGAAACCATGCAACTTTTACTAAAAGGTGTGGTTGATAAAGGAACAGCTGTTAGATTAAAATCTCAATACGGAGCTAAAGGAGATTGGGCAGGAAAAACAGGAACCTCACAAGATTATAGTGATTCTTGGTTTATCGGTTTTAATTCTGACATTATTATTGGTTCATGGGTAGGTTGTAAATATCCTAGCATCCATTTACCTTCAAAAATAGGTGGTGGCTCTGTAGCTGCTTTGCCAATTATTGGTGGCATCGTCTCTAAAAACTATGAAGATACAAATATCAACCAACAGTTATCGGCAGGGTTTCCAGCATTTGATGAAGATATTCTAAGTAGTTGTGATTGTGAATTCTATAGAGAAGAAAACACCTTTGAAAAAATATTTGATCTTTTTGATAAAAAGAAAAAGAAGAAAGGGAACTTTTTTACGAGACTCTTTGGTGGTAACAAAGAAGAAGAAGGAGAAGAAGGAGAAGAAGGAGAAGAAGAAAAAGATAGCATTGAATAACAAAAAAGCTCAGTTAAAAACTGAGCTTTTTTGTTATACTGATTTTATCAATAAACCTGCCGTAGCCGGATTGGTTGCTAAAGGTACATTGTACACATCACACAAACGCATCAACATAAAAATGTCTGGTTCATGTGGATGCTTTTCTAAAGGATCTCTAAAGAAAATTACCATTCCTGTTTTTCCCTCTGCAACTCTTGCTGCTATTTGTGCATCACCTCCTAAAGGTCCAGATAAAAATCTATGTACATTTAATCCTGCAGCTTCTACTTTTGAACCTGTAGTACCTGTAGAAATCAAGTTGATTCCTTTTGCTTTTAATAATTCTTTATGCTCCATTAAAAACTGAACCATATCAGCTTTTTTTCCATCATGAGCTATAATTGCTATTTCCATAATTCTATATTTATACTTGCAATATATCAATTTCTATAAAAAGAAACCTCTATTAATTTTCAGTGATAAAACTGTTATAAATCAATTCATAAAAAAACCTCGATTCTGTTAAGAAACGAGGCTTTTTTTAATGTATATCTAATGCTTATAAAGAAGCAGAGTATTCAATTAAGTCAACAATCTTAGTAGAATAACCAATTTCGTTATCGTACCAAGAAACAACTTTTACGAAGTTATCGTTTAAAGCGATACCAGCAGATGCATCAAATACAGAAGTACGAGTATCACCTACGAAATCTTGAGAAACTACAGCATCTTCAGTGTATCCTAAAACTCCAGCCATATCTCCTTCAGAGGCAGCTTTCATTGCAGCACAAATTTCAGCATAAGTTGCAGGCTTCTCTAACTTTACAGTTAAATCAACAACAGAAACATCCATAGTAGGAACACGGAATGCCATACCTGTTAATTTTCCGTTTAATGCAGGAATTACTTTTCCTACTGCTTTAGCAGCACCTGTAGAAGAAGGAATAATGTTGTGAATTGCAGAACGTCCACCTCTCCAGTCTTTCATAGAAGGACCATCAACAGTTTTTTGAGTTGCAGTTGCAGCGTGTACAGTTGTCATTAACCCTTCAGAAATTCCCCAGTTATCGTTTAATACTTTAGCGATAGGAGATAAACAGTTAGTAGTACAAGAAGCGTTAGAGAAAATAGTCTCATCAGCTTTTAATTCAGTGTTGTTAACTCCCATTACAAACATAGGTGCGTCTGGAGATGGTGCAGATAAAACAACTTTTTTAGCTCCTGCATCTAAGTGACCTTGTGCTTTTTCTTTAGTTAAAAAGAATCCTGTAGATTCAATAACATAATCAGCTCCAATTTCATCCCACTTTAAGTCAGCTGGGTTACGCTCAGCAGTAATTCTGATTGTATTTCCATTAACAACTAAAGCTCCATCAACAACCTCAACAGTTCCTTTAAATTCTCCGTGAACTGAATCATACTTTAACATGTAAGCTAAATATTCAACATCTAATAAATCGTTGATACCAACAACTTGTACGTTTTCTCTTGCTACTGCAGATCTGAATGCAAATCTACCAATTCTACCAAATCCGTTAATTCCGATTTTTACCATGATAATTTAATTATATATTTAATTAATTTGTTTATTCTTAATTTGTTTAGATACTTAATATATCTGCCACTCTTAACAAGTCCATGTTAATATCGTGGTGTAATTTTACTGCTTTTTCTAAATTGATGGCCGTAATTTCGTTGTTGTTAATACCAACCATTAAGTTTGATTGTCCTCCTAACAATAAATCTACAGCTTTTACTCCTAATCTACCAGCCAATACTCTATCAAAACATGATGGAGAACCTCCTCTTTGCATGTGACCTAATACAGATACACGTACATCGTATTCAGGCATATTTTTCTCAACATAGTCCTTTAATTCAAAAACTCCTTTTCCTGTCTTATCTCCTTCAGCAACGACAACAATACTTGATGTTTTTCCAGATTTTTTACTATTCTCTAAAGACTCTACCAACCTTTCAATTCCTAAATTTTCCTCAGGAATTAAAATTTCTTCGGCTCCAGCTCCAATACCTGCATTTAATGCAATAAATCCAGCATCACGTCCCATTACTTCAACAAAAAACAATCTGTTGTGAGAAGATGCAGTATCTCTAATTTTATCAATCGCTTCTACAACTGTGTTCAAAGCCGTATCGTACCCTAAGGTAAATTGAGTTCCATAAATATCATTATCAATAGTACCAGGAATTCCAATGACAGGAACTTTAAATTCTTTATTAAAGATCATCCCTCCTGTAAAAGAACCATCACCTCCAATAACAATCAAAGCATCTAATCCGTTTGCTTTAAAGTTTTTATAAGCTTGCTCTCTACCTTCAGGAGTTCTAAACGCTGCAGAACGTGCTGTTTGCAAAAAAGTACCTCCTCTACTAATAGTATTTCTAACACTTCTAGAGTCTAAAGGAATTAATTCGTTATCTATCAAACCTTGATAACCTCTTAAAACCCCCATACATTCAATATTGTTAAATACACAGGCTCTTACAACAGCTCTTACCGCAGCATTCATACCTGGAGCATCACCTCCAGAAGTCATTACGGCTATTTTAGTTACTTTAGTACTCATATTATTATTTTATAATGCATAAAAGTAGTAATTATTCAGGCTTGATTAACTTTGCTGAGATTTAAATACGAAAACGATATAGAGCATTTTTGTAGTTTTTAAAGTTAAAAAAGTCTTTTTAATAGCAACTCCTTTTATATTAAATAATTCTTATTTTCTAAGACCAAAGGTGTTTAGGATAAACTCCTTTTTCCTTTAATTCTGTAATGGCTTTTGTAACTACAGGCTTGTCTTCAGCATAAGTTACTCCATACCATTTTGCCTCCGAGGTTAGTACTTTTACAACTCCTCTATTAGCATGTATTACGTTACTAACTACTGTAGGAATAAAGAATTCACTTTTTAATTCAGCAGATCTTTCATTCATAAAATATTCAAAATCCTGCTCTAAAATTTCTAAAAACTTTGGTGTAAATCCCCAAAAATTCATAGAAACAATAGTATCATCCTTCATAATTATCGAATTTCCTTCGTCATCTTTTCTAATGATGTTCTCTCCTACTTTTTCTATGTGAGTTCTTTCTATTACGTCTGTTAACTCATGGTTCTCATTCACATAGCATTGACCTCTAGAAACATATCCATTGTCTGAAATTGTTTTGTCTAAACTATAGCCTACCATACACATATTGTAGGAATTTTTATCTAATGTCGATAACTCTCCTATAATACTTTTAAAAGCTTCTCTGCTGTAAAAATCATCACCATTAATAACTATAAAATTATCTTTTACTACATCTTTAGCCATTAATAAAGCATGACCTGTTCCCCATGGTTTTGATCTTTCTGGATGTATTGGGTAGCCAGCTGGAACTTTATCTATTTCTTGACATACATAGGCTACCTCTATTTTTCCTGCTAATTTTTTATCAAAAATGTCTTTAAATTGCTTTATAAAATCTTCTCTTACAATAAATACAACTTTTGTAAATCCTGCTTGTATGGCATCATATATAGAAAAATCTATAATAGTATCTCCTTCCTCAGACATGGTATCCATTTGCTTTAATCCACCGTAACGGCTTCCCATTCCGGCAGCTAGCACTACCAAAGTATATGTATTCATTTTTTTGAGTTAAGTTTTATTAGGTCGATAAAAATATGACTTTTATAGTAAATCTGGCAGTATATAGAACAATTTATCATCTGTAATTTCAAATTCTTCTTCTTTTTTAGCCTTTTCTTTCTTCTTCTGTTTAAGTCCTATTTTTTGTAACATTTCGGTTAAATTATTAAAATCTATCTGATAACTTAATCCTATTCCTTGGGTATACCCCTGTTCTTCTTCAGAATATTGAATTTCATTTTGTCTATTAAAAACTGAAGAACGTAAAGAACCGTCTTTGTTTATCAAAAATTCAATTTTTACCTCTCCAACAACTGCCGTTTGTGTTTTTGTTCCTACGGGTACTCCTAACTTACCATTAATTAAAACCCTATCATTAATTTCTGTAGCCACTCCAATATCAATTTGATCATCTATAGCCAGATCTTCTACATTAGAGGTTTCTCCTGAGGTATAACCAAAATTAATATGAAACTTATCTTCTTCTTTATTAAAAATTTGAGTTACTGCATTTGAAATAATTTCAGACGTAGTATTGGTAATTACAGAACTTGTATTGTTGATGTTGTTTTCATCATAAAAATTCTTGGTTACCAATAGTGAAAAAAACTGTCTCATTTTAGAATTCTCATCAATATTTAATTTAAAATCTAACTCTGAAGAAACAGTTGAACTGGCATTGGGAATGGTGATGATAAATTCTTGATTAGAATTAAATAATTCTCCTGTAACCTTGGTAATTAAATCAACATCTATTTTTCGGTTTACAGTTAAACTTTCTAAAAGTACTTTTGGATTTGCCTTTACATGATGAATCGCTTCTATGTTTAATTCAGCTTTATAAGGATCTCCATTCCACGATACGGTTCCACCTTTTTTTACCACAAAAGGTTTGTTTACAAAACCACCATATCTAAAATTATAGAGCCCTTCATCTACCACCAAATCGCCATACATTCTAATGTTAAACAATTTGTCTATGTCAATCAACAATCTTCCATCAGTTCTACCTTGTAGTGAACTCCCTGAGGTTTGATCAATAACCACTTCTCCCAAAGCGTCTTTGGTAATATCTAAATTTAATGTAACTGTAATTCCTCCTATAGTCCCCGTATTAATTACTTCTGATTCTTCATCTGTTTCAGATTCTTTAAAGTAAATAAACCTATTGCTTTCAACCTGCTTTACATCGCTAATAGGAAGCACAAATTTTGTGTTTGGCAAAGTAGTTCCTGATACATTAATAGCTAAATCTGTAGTAGGTCCAATAATTGTGGCAAATCCGTCCATAAAAGCAGTTCCGTAATATTTAGAATCTTCTTCTTGTTCCGTATTTAAAACCAATAAATTCTTACTATCAATTTTTAAATCTAAATTCCAATTGTTGTATTTATCGTAATTAATTTCCCCTTCTAAAATCCCGTCTGTATTATAAATAGCATCTTTTAGAGCTATTTTATTAAAGACAAATTTCTTTCCTTGAATGCCTATTTTTGTATCACCTACAAAATTATAATCTACGTTTAAATAAGGAAATTTTAATCCTGCTCCTTTTAAATCAATAGTTCCATAACTATTAAAATCATTTAAACTTCCGATTACCGTAAAACTTCCTTTGGCTTTTCCTCTAATGGCCGAAAGTACATTTCGTCCAAGAGGACTTAAAGAGGCTAGTCTTAAGTTGTTTAAATTCACTTTTAAATCAATTTTAGAATCTCCAAAATTGTTTTCATCTACTATAATTTCTCCACTAGCATCAATATTTTGAGTATCTTGATTACTAATATTAAAGTTTAAATTATATCCTAATTTTTTATCATTAGGATCAATGCTCGTTACCAAGTTTCCATAATCAATTCCATTGATTTTTAACTTTTCTACTTTTAAAGAACCATTAGGTTTTAACAAGGTGTTTTTTTCTTTAAAAAACACTTCTCCACTGGCTATTCCTCCAACATTTAAACTATCAATACTTGGAAGATTTTCTTCTAAATTGATATTTTTTAAAGTTAGCTTTAAGTTTTTTGAATGGTCTTTTTTTACCGTTCCATCAAACTCAAACTCTTGCTCTCCGTTGGCAAAAGAAATTTCGTGAAATGCCCAATCTCCTGTTTCGTAATTATAATGTATTTTGTTTCGTTTATTTTCTAAGTTAACCCACAAGGAATTTAAATACTTAAAATAAACACTTTCAATTCCTAAAGAAACTGCTTTATCTTCTGTTGTTAAATAAAATACTGCTCGGTTGTTAATTTTATCACTTTGAAAATTAGATCTAACAAAAAGTGTATCATTTACCTTTTTACCTAAAAGAGATAAATCTTCGTAAATTTGTTTTTTAAATTTAAATTTCTGAATAGAAATATTAGAATTAATCCATAGATTTGAATTGTCTAATGTTACCTCAAGATTATCAACTTTTAAATCTTTTGAACTAATAGATGGAACTTTGGCGTAAATAGCTCCTTTATCTCCTTTGGCATCTAATACTCCAGACATGGTTAAATTATTATCTAACCAAAACTGATCTGTAAAAACCTTTACAATAGTTGGATAAACTTGCATTTTAAAAACCAATGTTTGGTTAGCTATTTCTGATCTAATTAAGGTTCCTGGAATAAATTTGTAAAGTGCATTTTCTGCCAATACTTTTAAATCTTCAAAATTAAATTCTCCTTCCCCTTCTAAACTTAGAATGTCTTTTGACTCTATAAGAATATTTTTGTTTTTACCATTAGACTGTAACGATACTTTCATATCGCTTAACTTTAGCGAATCTTTTGGCGTTTCCACATACAATCCTGAAATTAAACCTTTTACAGAAAATTCGTTTGGTTTGTTTATTAATGTCAATTGACCAGAACCTGTAACATTTTTTTGATAGTGATTCCCTTCTGGAAAAAGATCGCTTATCCTAGCTTTGGTAACTTCTAAATCAAAATTGTATTCCTCTTTTTTATTGATTTTATTTTGAGTGATTTTGGTTTTAAATGTTAGCAAAGTGTCTTTTGATTCAAAATCTGCAATAAAGGAATTTTTATCTATGTGAAAATCTATGTTTGATTTTGATAATTTTAGTTTTTTATACATCAAATTCCTAAAATCTAATTTTGCATTTACATCTAGGTTTTTTTGACTTATATTTCCTTTTACTTTTCCTTTAAATTTAATGTTTTTTAATCCTTCAATTTGTTTTAATTCCGGAACAAAACCATCAGAAACTAATACATCTAAGTATTTATCAGGTGTATCAAGTTTGTTAATAAAACCATCTAAATTAATGTTTCCTATATTGGTTTTAGCCAATCCTTTAACAATTAATTTTTTTAAGCTTACCTCTAAATCTCCAAGAAAATTTAACTTTTTAATTCCTACATAATCCTCTGGCAAACTGCTAGTATAAAGATCTGGAACAATTTTTTTTAAATATTCTGGAACTAAATCAACATTTCCGTTTTTAATTCTAAACCTTAAATTCTCTCTATCATCAATACTGTTTTTTAAAAACAAATCTCCTTCTAAAATTAAAGATTCATTTCTAGAAATCATTTTAGCATCGGTCAATCTTAAATTATTTAGTGTTCCTTCAACTTTTGAACTAATATCTATTTTTTCGTAATGATTAAAATGAGGATAAATTTTATCAATATCTTCTAAAGAAACTTCTCCATGATGAACAGCACCTTTTAAATTTACTTTTGACACAAAATCTGAAAAGTCAGATGGGGTATAACTAAACACTACATCTAAATATAAATCTGAATGATCTGTAAGAATATGGGTTTTATCAAAACTCATTTTCGACAGAGAATATTTAAAATCTGTTTCTAGTTTTTGATATTTTATTTTATAAACATCTTCAAAACTTAACGAGTCCGTTAATACTTCTACGTCAGGACCATTAATTTTTAATGTTTTTATATGACCCGATACTTTGTTAAAATCAACAACATAATCATCATTCTTGGTTAACGAGTATCCTAAATTGGTGGTTAAAACTTCATTAAATTTTAACACCAAAGGTTTAGAACCTTTTTTGCTTTTACCAAACTTAGAAGAAAAAATGCTTAAACTTCCTGAATCTTCTCCTGGATAAATAATATCATTCACACCTCCATTAATAACTTCTACATCAGCAAAAGAAAGAATTTTATTTTTAAGATTATGTAAATCTACCAATCTACCTTTGGTATCTTGAGCGTAAATTAAAGTATCTTGATGATGATCTCTAATTATAAAGTTATGGATTTCAAACTCTCCAAAAGGATTAATTTTAATAGCTTCTACTTGAAAAGAAACATCAAAATCATCTTCTAAATATTTAAAAATACGCTCGGTAATCAATAGTTGTGTTTTACCAAATTGCAAGGAAATAACTAGCAAAAGTAGTAGGGCAACCACTGCAAGTAAAAATCGACCGAGTATTTTTATTATTGTTTTTATAAACGTTAAATTTGTGCCACTAAATTAGTTAATTAAACTGTAATTATGCTTGATAAAACCTACATCTTAGCAATAGAATCTTCTTGCGATGACACCAGTGCTTCTGTAATATGTAACGAACAGATTCTTTCTAATATTGTAGCCAATCAAGAAGTACATTCAAAATATGGTGGAGTGGTTCCCGAATTAGCATCAAGAGCGCACCAACAAAATATTTTACCTGTAGTAGAAACCGCTTTAAAACAAGCTAATATAACCAAAGAACAATTAAATGCTATTGCGTTTACACAAGGACCTGGATTAATGGGGTCTTTATTAGTAGGGACTTCTTTTGCAAAGTCTTTGGCTTTGGCTTTAGAAATTCCATTAATTGGCGTTAACCATATGCAGGCTCATATTCTCGCTCATTTTATTGATGATGCTAGCGAGCAAAAACCTACATTTCCATTTTTATGTTTAACCATTAGTGGTGGACACACACAAATTGTTAAAATCAGTAATTATTTTAGCATGGAAATTTTAGGAGAAACCATTGATGATGCTGTTGGAGAAGCTTATGACAAAACTGCAAAAATTTTAGGCTTGCCTTACCCAGGAGGTCCTTTAATTGATAAATATGCTAAAACTGGAAAAGCTGTTTATACCTTTTCTAAGCCCAAAGTAAAAGAACATCATTTTAGTTTTAGTGGATTAAAAACTGCCATCTTATATTTTATTCAAAAAGAAGTAAAAGAGAACCCTAATTTTATCGAAGAAAACCTAGAAAATATTTGTGCTAGTGTTCAAAACACGATTGCAGAAATTTTAATGGATAAAATAAAAAAGGCAGTAAAAGAAACGGGAATTAAACAAGTAGCCATTGCAGGAGGTGTTTCTGCTAATTCAGAAATAAGAAAACGTCTTACTGATGCTCAAAAGCATTTTGGATGGAAATCTTACATTCCTAAATTTGAATATACTACAGACAATGCAGCCATGATTGCTGTAACTGCTTATCAAAAATATAGATTAGGTTTGTTTGATGACCAAAGTATTACTGCAAACCCTAGATTAAAAGTAAACTCTTAAATTTTACAATTTATAAATAATTGCATTGATGTTCATCCCTGCTCCTACAGATGCAAAAATTACAATATCATCTTTTGCTATTGTATGATTTTTTACTTGATTATTCAAAACCATATCATATAAAATTGGAACTGTAGCTACAGAATTGTTTCCAAGTTTTTGAATAGACATAGGCATCACATTCTTTTTAACAGGCTTTCTGTATAATCTGTATAATCTTTTTACAATCGCTTCATCCATTTTTTCATTGGCTTGATGTAAAAATATTTGGTTGATATCATCAATATCTAAACCTCTTTTGTCCATGGCTACTTTAATGGCTGCTGGAACATTTACCAAAGCAAACTCATATATTTTACGACCTAACATTTTAATATAATTAATATCTTGGTCTTGATCTTTATTATAAGTTGCACCCGAATATAAATATCCTGCTTCTTCTATGGCGAAGGTTTGAGCTGCGGTACTTAAAATCCCTCTTTCTTTATCCTCCTCTATGAGTTCTATAATAGTCGCCCCTGCCCCATCAGAAAAAATCATGCTATCTCTATCACTTTTGTCGACCACTCTTGACAAAGTTTCTGCTCCAATAATCAACGCTTTTTTTGCTTCACCTGCCTTTATAGCTTGATTGGCTTGAATCATGGCCTGAACCCAACCAGGACATCCAAATAAAATATCATAAGCCACACAATTAGGATTTTGAATTCCTAACTTGTTCTTAACTCTAGTTGCAATACTTGGTAAAAAATCTCCTTGAATACTTCCTTTTTTTACATCTCCAAAATTATGAGCTACAATAATTAAATCTAACTGTTCTTTGTTGATGTTTGCTGCTTGAATAGCTTTTAAGGAAGCTTCTGATGCTAAATCAGATGTATTAATGTTGTCTTCGGCATATCTCCTTTCTTCAATTCCTGTAATAGCCTGAAACTTATCGATAATTTCTCCATTCTCTTTTTCAAATAAAGTTCCATCTTCATTTAAAAAAACATGGTTATTAAAATCGTTATTCTTTACTACTTTATTAGGAATGGCACTACCTGTACCTGTAATGATTACATTTTTATACATACGCTATAAATATCAAAAAACCGGCGTTATAAAATAACGCCGGTTCAAATGTAAATATATTTTTATGATTAGTACTCGTAAATATCCCCTAAATCAAAAGATATAGAGAATCTAAGCGTGTTTTCTAGTGGATTGTTTACAACAGCGTTACTTGCTAAGTAAGAAAGGTCAACATTAAAAGAACTTGCTTTAAAACCTGCTCCTAATGTAAAAAAGTTTCTATTTCCTTTATTTTCGTTTTCTTTAAAATATCCTGCTCTAAAGGCAAAAGCATTGTTATACAAATATTCTGCTCCAATACCAATAGTTACTTCTTGTAATTCTTCTTTAAATCCTCCTGGTGCATCAGAAAAAGATCCAAACATTCCTTGTAAAAAGTTTTGATCTTCACCTCCTACTGCAGGCACTAAAAGTTTGGTGAATTCTAAGGTTACCCCTAATTGATTAAAATCATCAACAATAAAATCAAAACCACCTCCTAGTTTTAAATTGGTGGGTAAAAATCCTTCTCCTGATAAAACGGTTACTTTTGGTCCAACATTACTAATGTTAAAACCGGCTCTGGCAACCCCATTAAATCCATCAAAAGCCATTTCATCTGACATGTAATATCCTGAAATATCTACTGCAAAAGCATTGGTTGGTTCATTATCATTAAGGTTTGTTCCTGAAATAGTTAAATCAGAACGAATATATCTTAAGGCAACAGCCATAGAATAGTTGTTACTCAATTTTAACGAATAAGCTCCATCAATGGCTAATTCATAAGGAGAGGCTGTAGTAGATGCTGAATTAGATCCGTCATTTATTTGTACCTCACCATAATTAAAATATTTGATTCCTCCCCCAAAAGCACTTCTTTCATCAATTCTTTGTTGGTAACTTAAATTTCCAACATAAATATCATCTGTTAAATTTCTTAACCATGGGGTATAGTTTACGGCTACTGTTACTTCTTTTTTGTGAAACACCATTTTTGCGGCGTTGTGATAAATTGCATTTCCATCGGCAGTTGTTGCAACTCCTGTGTCTCCCATACCTGCTGCTCTAGCATCTGTAACAATATTTAAAAATGGTGCTACTGTTGTAATCGTGTTGTTTTGAGCATATGTCTGAAATCCTAAAACGGCTAACAGCAAAGTATAGTGACTTTTTAGTTTCATAAAATTCATATAGTTATTCTAGTTTTTACAATATTACTAATTTTTCAATCTTTTCATCCGATTGACCTGTGATTATTTCTTTTACAGTTAATTTATAAACATATACTCCTTTTCCTAGTTTGTTTCCAAAATCATCTTTTCCATCCCATGTAACCACTCTTGATATCTCATCAACATTGCTATCAGAGGTATGAATGGTTTTGATTAATTTCCCTGACAAAGTATAAATTTGAACGGTAATTTCTATAGGATCTCCTTGTCTATTATTTTTAAACCAAAACTCTGTATGATTGATAAATGGATTAGGATAATTTAAAACCCTACTTAATTGAAATCCTTTATCTTCTTGAGCATAGAAGCTTAACGTTTGGGTTGATGAATTATTGTATGTGTCCCAAGCTTTAAATGTAATAGTATGATTTCCTGTAGATAATTCAGGTAATTTGTAGGATACAATCCCTTTGGTAAAATCATCTTTTTCAGTAGTATAAAATTCGTTTAAAGAAATAGGATTTGCTAAATCTCCATCAATCACAACGGTGATATTATGTCCTATAGAGTTTAAAGAAGTATTAATTCCACTTTCATCTTGTATTTTAGCCAGCAATTTAGGCGTAGTACTTGTATTTCCACCATCAACAAAAGTTTCATCATCCATATATAATTGGATAACAGGAGGTATGTTGTCTTCTGGTGCTTGAGGATCAATTCCTCCTACCTTAAAATTAAAATCACTTCCTATTCTTTCTTTTGTATCTGATGCTGCGTAAAAACTAAATTTTGCATTTTCAGGAGAAACACTAACATCTTTAGACAAAATAAAATCAAAAGAAAATTTACCATTTTTTACCGATGCTTCACCAACAAAAACTTTACTTTCTAAAGATTTAAAATTCACAACAGTTCCAGATCCTTCATTTAACAATGTTTTTCTATCTATTTCCTTATCAAATAAAGTGACTGATAATGTTCCTGTAAAATCTGATAAAACATTTCCTGCTTCTTTTATACTCCCAGTAACCTTAACTTTAGACAAAGCATTTAGTTCTGTTACATTCTGTAAGGAAACCTCTTCTGAAACAGGATCTGTTACATATTTTTCTATTTTACTAATTTCAATTCCTTCTTTAGGCAAAGAAAGGTTCATCGCTGGATCTCCAAAAAAATACACAAAAAATTCATTACTTAATCCAACATTGTTTTTAACATCTTTCAATGCTTCGGCAGCAGTTCTTGTTTTTCCATCAAAAGAATACAAGTAGTCTGCTAAGTTTTTATTGATACTATTTCCTGCAAAAATTGAGATTTCTCTTGTTGTGGTAATCATCGCTACAGCTCCACCATAAGCACCTTCTATCAATTCTTCACCTCCAGATAAAATTGTGGGATCATCAAATCTTGAAAAGTCACAAGTTACCGTAATAAATAAAGGCAAATTATTTAAGTTTCTAAAACTTCTAATAGCCGCAATGTCTAAATAAGTTTCCTGACCCAAGTTAAAATTATTTCCATGTCCAAAATAATTGATAACTAACGAGCCTGTATTAAATGACTCTCTAAATTTTTTGGTAATCTCTGGATATCTTCCACCTCCAGAGGTAATTTCTTCTTTAAAAGCATCGGTATATAACTTTGATAAATTTAAATTAGGATTATTAGCTTCTATCTTTAAAGCAGAATCTTCTAAATATTTAATCAAAGATTGATCTGAACCTTCTTGTCCATCATCTCCCAAAAGAGTTATTTTAGTTTTCCAATTGCCTCTAGATTTAGTAGAATAATAGTTCAATAATTTTGAGACATATTGGTTTGCTTTTGTAATAGATCCTACAGGAATTCTTCCTGTAGTAATATCTAACTTACCTGTAACTTGTAATTCCCCATTGTCTTGAGTATTGTCACTAGCGTCTAAAAAACCATAATAATCATCTGAACTATAAGAATTTGACAAACTATTACTAACCGTAGACAAATAAGTTGGAACTACTTGAGTTTCTTTATAAGTAATTCCTTTATAATCAAAAGAAGCATCTCCAAATAAACATAAATACTTAAGCTTCATCTCTTCAGAACTACTATTGTCGTATAAATACTTTGCGAAATCTCTAATAGCAGTAATGTCTGGAGCTCCTGACCCAAATTCATTATAAATCTGATCTACATCTACCACTTCAACTTTTATTTTTTCTGAATTTGTTTCTGATATTGGCGTATTGTTCCTATGATAATCTCTTAATCTATTTGCCTCGTTAATGAAATCTTTTTTGGTCACTATCACATAGTGAATATCTTGAAGAGCATGTAAATTTTGATTCACAACATTAGAGCTACTACTTAATTTTATAGGAGCATATGCATCTGACGTTTTTACTATTTGATATTTATCTAAAACCCCATCAGTTAACTCCTTAAATTTAAAATTTGTTGTATTTACATCTGTATCAACTATTCTTTTAACATTTGTAAGATCTGATACATTCCAAACAAAATCAATTTCAGTATCATTGGTTAAATGATATTCTAATACTTCTCCTGATGTTTTAGAATCAAAGTTTACAAATCCAAACTGTTTTCCTGTAGCTGTTAAAGTTCTATCTGCTATAACTTCCAAATAATCTAAATAAGCCAATGCCGAAAAATCTCCATTACTATTCCATTGAACGTTTAAAGTGATATCATCAGATATTGGCATAAAACTTCCTGAACTTTTAGTATCTCTAAAAGCAAAATTACCAGAAGAAGAAATAGTTGAGTTTAATACATTTATAGAGTTATAAGAAACTGTGTAAATTGAAGAAGTACTTGCAGACTTAGCGCTAAAATTACCATTTACTATTACTGACTGAGAATTAACTATGTTTGGAAAATTAAATGTAAAATCTTGTTGATTGTTAACCGTGAAGTTTTCTCCAAACCATTTTTTACCTACTCGAATATAATTGAACAATTCTTTTTCATGTAATTTGTAGTCAGTAAAAGTTGTAACATCAATGGTTTTAGGATTGTTAACTGTTGCTGCATTTGCAATCCTTTTTCCATCTGTTCCAGAATCTACATTGATAAAATAATAGGCATATTCACTATAAATATTTTGTTTATGAGTAATATCTGTTCTACTTTCTAAGTCCCATGATATTGGTCCTTGAGCATAAAACAATACATAATCATTGTCATTAAAAACACCATCATTCTCACCAGCTACGTATATAGCATTTTCTGTCAAGCCCTCTTTCCTTGGTTTACTAAGTATCTCTGGTAATATTGCTCCTCCATTTCCAAAAACTCTAATTTTTTTAGGGTCTAAAGATGATGTTTCAATTCCTATAGATTTTAAAAATGCCGCATCAATTTTAAAAACCCCCGTTTTATCAATGGCAATTTTATACCAAGTTCCGGTACTTAATACAGAATTTGAAACTGCGTTTTCTTGCGATATTCTATAGTTTGATGTTTGTTTACTTGTAGTATTCAAGTCATAAGACACCTGAAAAGATTGTATTTGGAATACCTCTCCTTTTGTATTCTTGTATATTGCATTTGCTTGAATACTGTAATATTCATTTGCCCTCTCTTTTACAATTTTTAAGGATGGATTAAAACTAATAGGCAATGAATTTATATCTATTCCTCCCAAAGCATTAGCAACAACTCTCTTAGTTACAATGTTTGTGAAATTGATATTGTTAAGTTCTCCCGGTTTATCCTTTTTCCATTGTTTTATATATAATGGAATAAAATCATTCTGAAGAAAAACATCATTTCCTGTCCAAATATTGTTATTAATAGTAGGCTCATATCGTTGATTCCATTCAACAGAAAACGTTAAATTCTCTTGAGCAGACATTAAAAAAGTCCCTAGAAAAAAAAAGATTAAATATTGTAGCTTCATTTTTAGCAAATTATTGTACGAATATAACAATTTACACGTTGTTACCTATATGATATTTGTTGTTATAATTAAATTGTGTAATTAAGTATTATATGATATCTTGCGAGGGAATTAACATGATAGAGACCGCTTTTTATATGAAAAAAATCATAAAAACATCATTGATTTACAGTGGTGTAATTCTTATTATGACAAGTTGTTTTAACCAACAACGTGATTTTGGTTCAGACAGGTACTCCGAAAATATTGGATACGACTTTAGCAATCCTGAATATGGAGGTTTAACAAGACTTTCAGAAGTAGTTGAACAAGAAATACCACCTGCTATGGTAAGCATAGAAGGAGGACAATTTGTAATGGGACAAACCCAACAAGATGTTATGGGTGGCATTCATAATAAACCCCGAAATGTACATGTACAAAGTTTTTATATGGATGACTCTGAAGTATCTAATAAAGAATACGTAATTTATCTTGATTGGCTGGCTAAAGTTTTTCCTGAAGACAACCCAAAATACAAGCATATTTATACTGCTGCCCTACCAGATACTACAGTTTGGAGAAATCCTTTAGGTAGCGATGGTAATTTACCTAAAACTTATTTAAGACACAGAGCTTACGAGGAATATCCTGTTGTTGGAGTTAGTTGGCTACAGGCAAATGATTATTGTAAATGGAGAACCGATAGAATTGCTGAAAAAAGGCTAGTTGATGAAGGTATTTTAAAACCACTATATAACAATGGTGCTGTTTCTGTAGAAGGAAGAAATCATTTTGATAAAGAGGTTTTTGAAGCTAACCCTAATCTCTTATTTGGTGGAAACAAATCTATTTATTCAGATTATGTAACAAATTCTAATGAAGAAGAATACAATGGTAATGATTCTATAACCATTAATACAACTCCTAGCAACTCAAAAAATAACAAACTAAACATCAATAGACAATCTCCTTCTCCTGATTTTAGATTACCTACAGAGGTTGAATGGGAATATGCTGCCAAGGCTGATGTAGAAAATCGTTATGAGAATTCTATTAGAGGTAGAAAAAAATATGCATGGAGAGGTGAATCTACTAGAGATGAACAAAGCAAATATTACACTCAACATGCCAATTTTAAACAAGGTAATGGAGATTATAGTGGTATTGCCGGTTGGAGTTCGGACACAGGTGACATTACAACGCCTGTAAGAAGTTTTCCTCCTAATGCCTTTGGTTTATATGATATGGCAGGTAACGTTGCCGAATGGGTTTTTGATGTTTATAGACCAACTATTGATACTGAATTAAATGATTTTAATTACGCTAGAGGTAACATTTATCGTAAACCGAAATTAGATGAAAATGGAAACGTAATTGTAGCTTCGTTCAATGATATTGTATACGACACTCTTCCTAATGGAAAAGTAGTTCCTTCGGTGTTGCCTGGGCAAATTCTAAAAGAAGAGATTACAGATAACGATGTATATTTAAATCTTAATTATCAAAAAGCAGATAATAGAGACTATGCTAACGGTGATAGAGCTTCAAGCAGAGATTATGCTCAAAATGATGAGAATAGAAAGAGAATGTATAATGCTCCAATATTACTACCTCCAACAATCAATGAGGAAACTGGTAAAGTAGAATACAAATATGATGATCAAAAAAGAACTACTTTAATTACCAATTACTCTAGAGTCTATAAAGGTGGATCTTGGAAAGATAGAGAATATTGGTTAGACCCTAGTCAAAGAAGATATTTAGAGGAATATATGTCTACCAATTATATTGGATTTAGATGTGTACTCAGCATGGTCGGTGAAACTCATGAAAAAGATAGAAGATCTCCTTTTAATATATCTTATTAAAAAACTAAAAAAAGCGTTTGCAAGTTGCAAACGCTTTTTTTAGTTTAACTTATATTCAAAACCCTCTTTATCTAAATAATCGAATAGCTCTGTATTCATATTTAACTTGTAAGTTCTCGAAGGCATTTCAAGGTCAATTTTATCTTTATCTGAAATCAAATTAAAACCAACAGTTTGTTTAGCTCCCTCTCCTGTAAAACCAGACAACAACATTTCTAGTTGTTCTATTCGTTCTTTTCTAATTTCGTGTAACCTTAATTTAAAGGTGATCTTTTTACACTTTTTATCCATCACATCTGACAGTAAAGAAAAGTCCGAAAACTTAACTCTTGGCTCCCCAACACTACCGTCTTTTTGCATCCATCCTCTTTGTATAGTTCCACTTAAATATAAAAATGAATTAGGAACTAATAAATGTTGAAAGCGCATATAATCTTCACCAAACAATCTAAATTCATGTGAATCTGTATAATCTTCAATAACAAAAGATCCCCATCCATTTCCATTCTTAGCAATTCTATGTTCTGCACTTGTTAAAATACCAGCAAATGAAAAGTTTTTCCCAACATGATTTTTTAAATCTTCTTTAAACATACTCACACCACAATTGGTAAATTTCATTTCATTCCTATAATCATCTAAAGGATGAGCCGATATATAAATTCCTACAACTTCTTTTTCTTTAGAGAGTAACTCCATTGTTCCCCATGTTTCACAAGGAGGAACTAAAGGTTCTGGTAATTGAACATCCGAAGCTTCTCCAAAAAGAGACACTTGAGACGAATTCATACTTTCTTGATAAGCATGACCAAATTTCATCGCTTTTTCTAAAAAAGTCATCCCTTTTTCATCAGTAGCAAAAAACTGTGCTCTATGAACATTTCCAAAAGAATCAAATCCTCCTGCCAAGGCCAAACCTTCGAATGCTTTTTTATTACAAGTCCTTAAATCTACACGTTTGGCTACATCAAAAATTGAAGTAAAAGGTCCATTTTCTTTTCTTTCTCTGATAATTCCATCAACAGCTATTCCACCAACTCCTTTAATAGCTGCCATTCCAAAACGAACAGCTCCTTCATCATTTACAGAGAATTTAGCATAAGATTCATTTACATCTGGCCCTAAAACGGTTAACCCCATACGCTTACATTCTTCCATAAAAAAGGTTACCTGCTTGATGTCATTCATATTGTTAGACAACACTGATGCCATATATTCTGCTGGATAATGTGCTTTTAAGTATGCCGTTTGGTAGGCAATCCATGCATAACAAGTTGAGTGAGATTTGTTAAAAGCATACGAAGCAAAAGCTTCCCAGTCTTTCCATACTTTTTCTAATTTAACAGGATCATATCCCTTGGCAGCAGCTTGTTCAATAAACAAAGGTTTCATTTTGGCTAGTACAGCAATCTGCTTTTTACCCATGGCTTTACGCAAGGTATCGGCTTGACCTTTGGTAAATCCTGCTAAACTTTGGGACAATAACATTACCTGCTCCTGGTAGACCGTAATTCCATAAGTCTCGGCCAAATACTCATCCATGTCTGGTAAATCGTACACAATTTCTTCACGTCCGTGTTTACGATCAATAAAGTTTGGAATATATTCTAAAGGTCCTGGTCTGTACAAAGCATTCATCGCAATTAAATCCGCAAAAACTGTCGGTTTTAATTCACGCATATATTTTTGCATTCCTGGAGATTCATATTGGAAAATACCAACGGTTTCTCCTCTTTGGAACAACTCATATGTTTTTACATCATCAATAGGAAAACTTTCGGGATCTAAATCTACACCGTGTCTGGCTTTTACAATTTTACAAGCATGTTTTATCAAAGTCAGGGTCTTTAGACCCAAAAAGTCCATTTTTAACAGTCCTGCACTTTCTACTACCGAGTTGTCAAACTGAGTAACATACATGTCAGAATCTTTGGCTAAAGCTACAGGAACAAACTTTGTAATATCATCTGGAGTAATAATTACCCCGCAAGCATGAATACCAGTATTACGAACAGAACCTTCTAAAACTCTTGCTTTATTAACGGTTTCAGCTTCTAACCCAACACCATCAGAAATTCGTTTTAGCTCATTCACCATATCCATTTCTTCGGAACGTAATTTTGAGGATAATTCTTTATCATCCATTCCAAAGATTTTTTTGAGCTTCATATTTGGAATCAACTTGGCAATTCTATCTGCTTCAAACAATGGTAAATCTAAAACCCTAGCAGTATCTCTAATCGATGATTTTGCTGCCATGGTACCATAGGTAATGATTTGTGCTACCTGATTGGCTCCATATTTTTTAATTACATAATCTATAACACTCCCACGACCTTCATCATCAAAATCGATATCAATATCGGGCATGGATACACGTTCTGGATTTAAGAATCTCTCAAAAAGCAAATCGTACTTAATAGGATCTATATTGGTAATCCACAAACAGTAAGCAGCTACCGAACCCGCAGCAGAACCACGACCGGGACCTACAGAAACTCCCATATCTCTGGCAGCTCGAATAAAATCTTCTACAATTAAAAAATATCCTGGATATCCTGTTTTGGCAATTACATCTAATTCTAAATCTAAACGTTCTTTAATTTCAGGAGTAATTTCTCCATATCTTTTTTTAGCTCCTTCATAAACCAAGTGACCTAAAAAATTATTTTCCCCTCTTTTTCCTCCATCCTCTAAATCCTTAGGATCTTTAAATTCTTCTGGAATATCAAAAGCAGGTAGTAATACATCACTTGCCAAAGTAAAAGGCGTAATTTTATCAACCAATTCTTGAATGTTGCTAATAGCTTCAGGAATATCAACAAAAAGTTCCTTCATTTCTTCGGGACTCTTAAAGTAATATTGATCGTTTGGTAAACCATAGCGATATCCTCTTCCTCTACCTATTGGAGTGGCTTGTTTTTCTCCATCTTTTACACATAATAAAATATCATGTGCATTGGCGTCTTCTTGATCTATGTAAAAAGTATTATTTGTTGCTACAATTTTTACATCATATTTTTTAGCAAACTTTAACAATACTTTATTTACAACATTTTCATCTTCCTGACCATGTCGCATGATTTCAATATATAAATCATCTCCAAATTGTTCTTTCCACCATAACAAAGCTTCTTCAGCCTGTTTTTCTCCTACATTTAAAATTTTACTTGGAATTTCACCATATAAATTCCCTGTTAAAACAATAACATCTTCTTTGTATTGCTCTATAACTTTTCTGTCAATTCTTGGTACATAATAAAAACCATCAACAAAAGCTGTAGAAGACATTTTTGCTAAATTTTGATATCCTTTTCGGTTTTTGGCAAGCATAACTACTTGATAACCGTTATCTTTTTTAGTTTTATCTAAATGATTCTCACATACAAAAAACTCACACCCTACAATAGGTATTAATTCTCTTTCGTCAAAAGTTTCTCCTTTTTCTTCAGCTTCGACCTTTCTACTTTGCACACCGCTATTATAACCTGCCACGGCATTGGTAAAATGAAAAGCAGCCATCATATTTCCAGTATCTGTCATGGCAACAGCAGACATTTTATGTTTTCCTGCATTACTTACCAAAGCCCCAATTTCTATTGTAGATTGTAAAATTGAATACTGTGTATGGTTATGTAAATGTGCAAAAGAAACTTCTTCTAACTTGGCTAAACTTTCTTTTACATTAACACCTTTTCCTTTTGCTCCTGCTTGTTCAGATTGGCGTTTTCTGATTTTATCACTTTCCTTTTTTAAGTTTAAATGTTTTAAACCTATGACTTCAAAAGGCTTTGGGTTTACAGTTTTAAATTCTGTAAAATATGCTGAAGAAACCTCTAATTGTTCTTTGGTAAAAACTTCTTTTCTAATCAATTCAAAGAAACAACGTGTTGTTGCTTCTACATCGGCAGTTGCATTGTGGGCTTCTCCAAAACCAACTCCAAATAAATAATGATGTAATTCTGTTAATGTAGGTAATTTAAACTTTCCCCCTCTTCCTCCAGGTAGTTGACATAAACTTGCTGTAACCTCGGTACAAGTATCCAAAATTCCAAGCATATTTTTATCTTCTTCAGATAAATCATCAATAGCCATGGGTCTGTTTTTGGGAACTTTTGATGTAAAATTATATTCCTCTAAATCAAAACTATCAAATTCAAATGCTTTAAAATTTGGCGTAATTCCAGCTCTGATAAACTCAGCTCCCATAATGTTAACGTCAAACGTAACATTTTGACCAACCAAAAATTTTGTCTTTCCTAAAACAGCATTAAAACGTTCTAAACTTTCTTGTAAAGAAATTCCTTGTTCTTGAGCCAACTCAGTAGAAATCCCATGGATTTTTTCAGAATCAAACGGAATATTAAAGCCGTCTGGTTGTACCATAAAATTATCGTGTTCTATAACACGTCCCATGTCATCATGTAACTGCCAAGCTATTTGTATACACCTAGGCCAGTTATCAATATCAGTCATTGGAGCCTTATAACTCTTAGGTAAACCTGTTGTTTCGGTATCAAAAATTAAATACATCTAGTTTATTTTGGGAAGTTTTAAAAATACAAAATATATCACGTAAAATATTATTGATATCGCTTACAAACAAAATAGTTATCAACTTAAAATTATATTATATTTAAATCAATCATCACAGATATTCACTATGAAAGAAAAACTTGAAAATACACATTGGGACATCTTAATTATTGGAGGAGGTGCAACGGGGATTGGGGTTGCTATTGATGCTGCTTCTAGAGGTTACAAGACTTTATTAGTTGAAAAAGATGATTACGGTAAAGGAACTTCTAGTAAAAGTACCAAACTGGTTCACGGTGGGGTTAGATATTTACAACAAGGGAATTTTTCCTTGGTTTTAGAAGCTTTAAAAGAACGTGCTATTTTAAAAAGAAATGCTCCACATATTGTTCACGATTTAAAATTTGTGGTTCCTACTTACGACTGGTGGGAAAGTCCATTTTATGGAATTGGATTAAAATTATATGATTGGTTAGCTGGAAAAGAAGGTTTTGGAGACTCTGAATTGATTTCCAAAGAAGAAACCATTGGATATATCCCAACCGTAACACAAGAAGGTTTACGTGGCGGAGTCATTTATCACGATGGTCAGTTTGATGACACACGTTTGCTTATTAACATGATGCAAACAGCCAAAGAACAAGGAGCAACAGTATTAAATTATACTCAGTTTTTAGAGTTCCAAAAAAATTTAGATGGTTTAATTAATGGGGCTATTATTCAAGATGTATTTACTTCTGAGAAATATACCATAACCGCAAAATCTGTCATCAATGCTACCGGTGTTTTTTCTGATACGATTAGACAAAAAGATCAAAAAACTATTCATAAAATCATGACTAGTAGTCAAGGAGTTCATATTGTTTTAGATAAAGAATTTCTTCCTGGAGATACTGCTATTATGATTCCTCATACCGATGATGGTCGGGTTTTGTTTGCTGTTCCCTGGCATGATAAAATTCTGATTGGAACTACTGATACTCCTGTAACGGAGTTTTCTTCTGAACCTTTACCTCAAGAACAAGAAGTTGATTTTTTATTGACTCATACAGCAAAATATTTAACAAAAAATCCTTCTAAAAAAGATGTGAAAAGTGTTTTTGTAGGATTACGTCCATTAGTAAAAAGTGGAAATGCTGAAGATACTGCCGAAATATCTAGAGAACATGTTATTGAAGTAAGCAAAAGTGGATTGGTAAGTATAGCGGGAGGAAAATGGACTACTTACAGAAAAATGGCAGAAGATGTTGTTGACAAAGTAACCATGGTTACCATACTTCCTTTTGTGAAATCTGAAACTGAATTTCTAAACATTCATGGACACAGAAAATTAAAATCTGAAACCAATCCTTTGGCTATTTATGGTACTGATGAAAAACTTATGAAGAGACTTTGTTCTTCTAACCCTGAATTAAAAGAAAAGATTCATCCTAATCATCCATATTTAAAGGTTCAAATTGTTTGGGCAGTTCAAAAAGAAGATGCCAAAACAATCGAAGATGTATTATCTAGAAGAATTCGTTTGTTATTTTTAGATGCTCAAGCAAGTATTGAATCTGCTGAAATTGTTGGAAATCTCCTTCAAAAAGAACTCAATAAAAGTACGGAATGGAAAGAAAAACAAATTATTGATTTTAAAAAATTAGCACAACAATATCTCCTAAAATAAAAAAGCTCCTAGAAAATTCTAGGAGCTTTTTTAATCTATTTTCAAAAAATTATTCTGCTTTTTCAGCAGCTCTAATTTCTTTTGCTTTTTGCTTGGCTTCTTCGTTTTTAGCAATTTTGTGTTCAGGTCTGGTCCATTTTGGATTTTCACCTAAAGCTTGATATTCTGACTCTTCTGCAGATACCGATTTAGGCTGTACCTTTTTAGTAAAAGGCTTCATCGCTTTTAACCCTAACTTTTCAAACAACTTCATATCCTCATTTACATCAGGATTTGGGGTTGTTAATAATTTATCTCCTGCAAAAATAGAATTTGCACCTGCAAAGAAACAAAATGCTTGTCCTTCTTGGCTCATTTGTGTTCTACCTGCCGACAATCTTACTTGAGTTTCTGGCAATACAATTCTTGTGGTTGCCACCATACGAATCATATCCCAAATTTCTACTGGTTTTTGATCTTCTAATGGAGTTCCTTCTACTGCTACTAATGCATTAATAGGTGTAGATTCTGGTTGTGGATTTAAAGAGGACAAAGCAACCAACATTCCTGCTCTATCTTCTATAGATTCTCCCATTCCTATAATTCCTCCTGAACAGACTGTTACATTTGTTTTACGAACATTATCAATCGTGTCTAACCTATCTTGATATCCTCTTGTAGAAATAACCTCTTTATAATATTCTTCTGAGGAATCTAAATTGTGATTATAAGCGTATAAACCTGCTTCTGCCAAACGTTTTGCCTGATTTTCTGTCACCATACCTAAGGTACAACAAACCTCCATATCAAGTTTGTTAATAGTTCTAACCATTTCTAAAACTTCATCAAACTCAGGTCCATCTTTAACATTTCTCCATGATGCTCCCATACAAACTCTTGAAGATCCAGATGCTTTTGCTCTCAAAGCTTGTGCTTTTACTTGCTGTACAGGCATTAAATCATTTCCTTCAATATCAGTATGATAACGAGCTGCTTGCGGGCAATATCCACAATCTTCAGAACAACCACCCGTTTTAATAGATAGTAAAGTGGATACCTGAACCTCATTTGGTTCATGGTGTAATCTATGTATTGTTGCAGCCTCATATAAAAGCTCCATTAAAGGTTTATTATATATTTCAAGGATTTGTTCCTTTGTCCAATTGTGTCTTACTTCACTCATAAGTTTCATTTATTGATCTGGTAAAAGTACTAAAAAATGCTTCTTTAAAGCTAATTTCTCTTTAAAACAATGCTCACTGCATTCCCTCCAAATCCAACAGCATTCACCATAATACGTTCTATTTTTTTAGGTAGTTTTAAATCAGTTAAATAGGGAATTCCTATAAACTCCTGTTTTTGCAACATCAATATAGCCAATTCCATACTTAAAGACCCTGAAGCTCCTAAAGTATGTCCTATTTTCCATTTATTAGAGGTAAAAGCAGGAATTTCTTTTCCAAAAACTTTTTCAATAGCCTTCATCTCAGATAAATCCCCTTTTATTGTTCCTGGTGCATGCATCACAATCACATCAATCTCTCCGTCAATATCTTTTATAGCCATCTTCATCGAAGTTTGAAAACATTCTGCCTCTTCAGTTACAGAAACATTATGTTCTAATTTTTCTGTACCATATCCCACTGATTCAATAAAAGCCAATGCATTTTCTTTGACACCTGCTTCTAAACAAAAAACAGCAGCTCCTTCACCTAAACACATACTATTTCTCTTTTTATTAAAGTCTAATGCTCTACAAGGATATTCATTATTATTGTCAGTATATATTTTAATCGCTTGCATCTGTGCAATTGTAAAAGCGGTATTAGGAGCTTCGGTTGCTCCTACCATAAACCTTTCAGACATTCCTGAGTTAATCCAAGCAACTCCATTTAATACTGCATGTAGTCCTGTTGAGCAAGTTATAGAATGTGATATAGTTGGTCCTGTAGATTGCAAATCATCCGCTAACCATGTAGATAAATTCCCTAATGTAGTTGTAGGTGATGTTAATGGATGTGTTTTCCCTAGTTCATTATTAGAAAAATCATCATAAAACTCTTCAAACAATCCTGTTGCTCCTCTAGAAGATCCTATATTAATTCCAAAAACTGAATCGTTTCCCCAATTAGCATTCTTAACAGCTATTCTTCCAACGTAAATAGCCATCAAAACCGATTTGTCTAAAGCTTGATATTTGGAATTTGATTTTTTTAAAGATTGAATCTCATCTTCTATTACATATGATAATTTACTAACTAATCCTTCAACATTTTTTTGATGAATATTTGTTAATAAGTGATTTTCCTTTTTATACGAATTCCATATGTTTTCTGAGGAGTTACCCAAGGCAGAAATAGAACTATAACCGGTAATTGATATAATATTCATCTGTAAATTTTAGCTCAAAAAAAGCAATTCATTTATTGGTAATATAAACTCATATAAAATGAGTCTTAAAACAACTGATTGATATTTCCTGTAAATAATTTTACAGCAATTGCTAAAAGGATTATTCCAAATACTTTTCTTAACACATTTAAGCCAACACCACCTAGTATGTCTTCTACTTTCTGAGAAGTTTTTAGTACGAAAAAGACAAAAATGCTATTAATAAGTATCGCTATAATAATGTTTTCTACGGCAAATTCAGCTCTTAAAGAAATTAAAGTTGTCATGGTACCTGCTCCTGCTATTAAAGGGAAAGCTAGTGGAACAATGGAACTTGACTCTGTCATTTCATCTTTAAAAATAGTAATTCCCAATATCATTTCTATCGCTAAAAAAAAGAGAATAAAAGATCCTGCAACAGCAAAAGAATTAACATCAACACCAATCAAGCTCAAAATTTCATCTCCTAAGAACAAAAACAAAATCATAATCAAAGAGGAAACGATTGTAGCCTTTTCAGACTGTATATGTCCAACTTTTTTTCTCAAACTTATAATAATCGGAACACTTCCTATGATATCTATTACGGCAAAAAGAATCATCGTTGCGGTAATAATTTCTCTAAAATTAAACTGTAAATTCATGATGTAAATTTACAGTTTATAATAAACATCTTTAAATATAAACAAAGTTATTTCATGAGATAATCATCATAAATATTTTAACTAATATGTTTTTATACTCCTTTAATTAAGGAAGTTCTTCACCAAAAAAAAGACACAAAAAAACCTCATTCAATTTAATGAATGAGGTTTCTAAAAAAAGGCGATGACATACTCTCCCAGCAATGCTAGTACCATCTGCGCTAATAGGCTTAACTTCTCTGTTCGGAATGGGAAGAGGT
>NZ_JAUMIT010000005.1 GCF_030519655.1 Wenyingzhuangia gilva | reverse complement strand
CATATAATCCTCCATAAAACAAAAAAGAGATCTACTATATTAGTCTCCTTTTTTATTTTAAATCACAGCCTGGCGAATGTAATCTTCGTATTCATCCCAAAATAATTCGAATTTTGGCATTGTACGATTGAAGAAAGCATAACAATCTGCCCAAGTGTCTTTATTATGTATGCTAAACTTTTTTTGATGCACTATATATATACGACTGATTAACTTGCCATTTTCTAAAGTATACTCTTTATCAAAAATAACTTCTGGTAAATATTCTGACTCAATAATCTTTTTTAAAGAAAGTATTTGATCAAATAAAAGTTCTCTTTGTATCTCATCAGAAGACTCAATATCTAAAGTTACTTCTGCAGTTTTTCTATCAGCAACAAACTTAAATCCAAAATCTTTGATCTTTGTATTGTACAAAAGCCATTTTCTGGGAAAGGACTTTCCGTAACTAACCCAAAATTCTTTTCTGATTTTTGCTGACTCTTCTCTACTGAACATGTTACCCGTGTATAGATTCTTTGGTTCCTAGTCCTTTCATCAATTTGGCTTCATACTCTAATAAAGCTTGCCATTTTTCATCAACCTCAGTTCTGTCTCCATATTGACGTGCAAAATTTAAAAACAAAGTATAATGATTGGCTTCAGAAACCATTAAGTCTCTATAAAATTTAGCCAATTCTTTATCTTCTAAATTTTCTGATAACAAACGAAATCTTTCACAACTTCTTGCCTCGATTAATGCTGCATATAAAAGACGATGGACCAATTGAGTAGTTCTACTCCCTCCTTTTGGAAAGAATTTAATCAAATCCATTACATATTCATCCTTTCTATCTCTACCCAAAACCACTCCTTTCTTAATAAGTCTATCGTGAACCAATTTAAAATGACTCATTTCCTCTTTTACCAAGGCAATCATTTCTGTAACCAAATCTGTGTATTCTGGAAAACTTACAATTAATGAAATAGCTGTTGATGCTGCTTTTTGTTCGCAATGTGCATGATCTATTAAAATTTCATCAATATTTTTTTCTGCAATATTTACCCATCTTGGGTCTGTTGGTAATTTAAGCCCTAGCATATTTCTCTTTTATTAATTTTTCAAAACGCAATCCAAAATCTATCATTGCTTTTACTTCTTTAACACTTGCCAATCTTTCTTTCTTAAAAATTAACAATCCTTGTTTATTTGATTCTATATGATAATAATTATTGCTTTCTAAAAACAAAATAACATCATCTGTAAAGAATTTTAAAACTTCTTCTTTATTGGTTCCTGACAAATAAAATCTTTTATCAAAATCTGAATGGTTTGGAATTTCAATATCAGAAAATTCTGTGTATTGTTTTACAAACTCGAACAAACCTTCTTTATCTAAGGTGAATTCTGGAATTTGATGTTCCATAGTGATGTGAAACATGGTGGATCTTATTAATTGACGGGCAATAAAAGCTCCCTCTGTAAAAACAACATCAAATAATGTATCATTTTTGTTTTGTAATAAATTTTTAGTTGCCTGAATTTGTCTTGTCTTAAAATAAGTAAACTCAGACATCAACCCAATAGATTCTTCTGTGTATGGAATGTATTTCCAACCAAAATCTTTTGCTACAATTTCTAAATTGGTTTGACGTTTGGTTAAACTAAAACCTTTTGTTTTTAAAGATCTTTGTATCATTCTTCTTGAAGCAAAAGGATGTGTTGTTTCTGTACCGTGCAAATCTAACCCAACAACTTCTAAATTTCCATATTTGGCTTCAAATTTTTCTACATAAGTATTCATATTTTCCATTACAGTATTGTCAACAAATCTACATCTAGAAAAATCGACGACTACATTTTCTGTTTCTGGAATTAAATTCAGTTTATTTTTTAACCTAAAAAAATTTAAAAACGAACTAAAACTCTTAACACTTACATAATAACTTCCGTCTGTTTCTTTAAACATTAAAACATTTGGTTTTAAAATATTTCTAAAAAACAACACGATGTCTTTATTCATCATAACATGTGCTATAAATGTTGCTAGAATTCCCGCAAGAATCCCCATAATCAGACTCGTAAAAATAGTTGTTAATAAAGTAATGATGAAAATGATTAACTGATCTTTTCCTACCCTACTTACCGAGAGTAAGTTTGACGGAGCCGCTAATCTATAACCCGTATATACCAATATAGCTGCCAAAGCCGACATAGGAATCATGTGTAATTGCTTTTGAAATAACAACAAAAACACTAATAAAAAAACAGCATGAAAAAAATTAGATGTTCTATTAGTTGCGTTGTTATTTACATTTACAGAACTCCTTGCAATAACAGTAACTACATTTAAACCGCCTAAAAATCCACTCACCATAGTTGCCAATCCCAAAGCTTTTAAATCTCTATTAACATTTGATCTTCTTTTTAAAGGGTCTAACAAATCCACCGCTTTTATACTCAATAGAGATTCTATGCTTGCTATTAATGTAATGGAAACTACTGCTGCTAAAAATTCAAATTTATAAATGATATTAAAATTTGGAAAAGCAAGACTTGAAAACACATCTTCTGGAATGCGAATTAACCATTCTTCATCAATGGGATGTTCTTGTTTTAAAACAAGTTGATAATAATAACTCATTCCAACCGCAAAAAAAACAATCCACATAGGAGCAGGGATCAACTGAAAATATTTATTTCTAATTTTGGCATGAAAAACCATGATGGCCAAGCTGACCAAACCTGCTATTCCTGCATAAAAAAAGTTATGATCATTGGTCGTTATAAAATGTTGTATGGTTTTTGGAATTTCTATAAGTAATTCAACCAAGCCACCATCTTCATGCGTATTACCCAACATCACATGAAATTGTTTGGCAAAAATTCCTACTCCAATAGCTGCCAACATTCCTTGTATGGCAGTTGATGGAAAAAAATCACTTAAAATTCCTAATCTTAAAAAACCCAATAAAATCATAATAACACCAGAGCACACAATAGCAGCAAGTGTATACATATATCCTAATTGCAAATCGCCACCTCCTAAAGTTGTAATGGAAGTTAGTAAAACTACAACCAATCCATTTCCAGGCCCTGTAATAGTCACTTTTGATCCACCAAAAATAGAAACTATAATTCCACCAACAACAGCTGCAATAATACCCGATATAGGTGGAGCTTCTGATGCCAATGCCAAACCTAAACCTAAAGGCAATGCAATTAACGAAACCACAAATCCAGAAAAGATATTCTGAGGAAGTGTTTCCATAAAATTATTTACTTTTTTTACTGGCATACGATTATTTAACAATTAACACATCTGTAGGTAATTCTGATAAAATAAAATCCAAATCATCCATCATAAACTTTTGAAAGATTCCACTTTTTTTGGGAATATCCATCACCAATAAATCAGCACGTACCACTCTGGCGTAATGGCCAATTGCATAACCACTACGACCAAAAATACTTTGTAACTTGACTTCAATTCCTTTTTGATATTCCTCAGAAATATTAGCTATTATTTTTTTGATTCTTAAATCTTCTTGATGCGTTTTTCTTTCGTAATTAATGGTTGCTTTTCTTAAAGATCTATCGTCATCAACCTTTAGTCCTTCGTTTGCAATTTCTTCTACAATCGTTATTTTTTTTGATGATAAACCTTTTGCAGTGTAAAATGCAGTAGCAATGGTATTTTCAGAACTTTCAGACTCCAAACCATTGACAACAATATGCTTTTTTACAAACTCTACTTTTGATTGATTTCTTAAAAGTAAAACAGAACATTTAACTTTTCTAGTAAGTTTTTTTGCAACAGTACCAATATAATGTTTAAAAATATTTTCTCTTTGTTGCGCTCCTAAAATCAATAAATCAATTTGATTTTCTTCACAAATATAAGATAGGACTTCTATAGGTTTTCCTTCTTTAAAGACAAATTCTATTTCTCCAGTAAAATTAAAATCTTTAACAATTTCATTTAACTGTCTCAATTTAGATTCGTCAGAAGAACCAATATGAACCACATATAATTTTGCATCGAAGAAAGTAGCAAATCTGCAAGCCTGAAAAATATTGACTTTTAAATTTGGTGAAAAAGCTGCACCTACTAAAATTTTATTAAATTCTTGCAAAGGATACTGTTTTGAGCTTAAATATAAACAATCAACTTTAGATATCTAATCCAAATTTTGTTTTTAATAACATCACGTCAGGATTCGATTCTACTAACTTTTGAAACTTTTCTTGTGGTGTATAGATATACTTTTTTACCTCTTCTTGAAGCACTTCTGTTTTTACAACAATTCCGTAATTATTTAATTCCTCTCTTAAATAATTTAACAACTTAGGTCTAATTACTCCAAACTGATCTTCCATCAACTTGTTAGGTAATGCAAAAATAATTTGATTGTTTTTTAGCATTGGTTTATTTGCATTAATGATAGAAGCCATATTTAGCTCTCCTTCTACCTGCAATAAATTTCCAAAATTAGCCCATTTTTCTACCAGAGTAATTTCTGAAAAAGGGGTTTTAGGTTTGTCGCTCAAATCTTCATCTGTAGCTACATAATCTAAATCTGTTAATTTTGAATGGATATTTTTTAAAGACAATGCAGATGCTCTTCTTCGCCTTGAAGCAGCAGCGGCAATGGTAGGAGTTGGTTTTGAAACTGTTTCTTTACTTACCTCAACTTCCTTTTTCTGAATTTGTGGAGCGGTTGCTTTTTTATCAGTTTGTTGACTGGAAGCAGAAATATGAGTTCTGAAAAAAGTAGCAGGAATTATGAAGTTACTGCTTTTTTTTTTACATCACTAAAAGTAATAGAAGCCAGTTGCATTAAGCAAATTTCAACCAATAATCGTTGATTTTTACTAGCCCTATATTGCATATCACATTGATTTGCTTTATCAATAGCCTCCATTAAAAATGATAATTCGGCTTTATTTGCTTGTTCTAAATATTGTTTTTTTGCATTGTCTCCTACCTCTAATAAAGAAATAGTGGTATTGTCTTTTGCTACCAACAAATCTCTAAAGTGAGAAGCCAATCCATTAATAAAATGTTGCCCATCAAAACCTTTTGATAAAACACTATTAAATTCAACTAATACTTCAGGAATTTTATTTTCTATTAACAAATGAGTTACTTTAAAATAAATGTCATAATCTAAAACATTTAAATTTTCGGTAACCGCTAATCTTGTTAAATCTTTTCCTGCAAAACTGATGACTCTATCATAAATAGAAAGTGCATCACGCATGGCTCCATCTGCTTTTTGAGCAATTACGTGCAAAGCATCATCCTCTGCCGTAACTCCTTCTTGATCTGCAATTCTTTTTAAATGCTCTTTGGCATCTAAAACTGTAATTCTTTTGAAATCAAAAATTTGACAACGAGATAAAATCGTTGGAATGATTTTATGTTTTTCTGTAGTTGCTAAAATAAAAATAGCATGTGCTGGTGGCTCTTCTAATGTTTTTAAAAAAGCATTAAAAGCTGCTTGAGATAACATGTGTACCTCATCAATAATATATACTTTAAATTTTCCTACTTGTGGCGGAATACGAACCTGATCTATTAAAGACCTAATATCATCTACAGAATTGTTTGAGGCAGCATCTAATTCAAAAACATTAAATGCAAAATCATCTTCAACTTCTGCTCCTGTAGCTTGTTCGTTTATTTTTTTTGCCAAAATACGAGCACAGGTTGTTTTTCCAACTCCTCTTGGACCTGTAAACAGCAAAGCTTGTGCTAAATGATCGTTTTTTATAGCATTTTCTAGCGTATTGGTAATGGCTTTTTGACCAACCACATCCTCAAAAGTAAGAGGTCTGTATTTTCGTGCAGATACTATAAATGGATTCATAAATATTTTTTGATGTTAGCAAATATACCTATTTGATAGCTTGTAGACAAAGTAGATAATAAAGAAAAAGTGATAAAAAAGAAAAAACCCAGCCATAAGACTAACAAACTTATGAACTGGGTTAACTGTTTAACATTATCTGTTATTTAAAACAACATTTTAATTTCTACCCCTAAAAATTAAGATGTATAATGCAATTATAAATACCTACCCCTAAATATTTATGCTTCAAATATACAAAGCATTATTTTTATAGCAATGAAAAAAACAAAAAAAGTTAAATATTAAACTAAAATGGTATGTTTTTCTTCAAAACCTTTATTTAAAAAGGCTTGTCAAGACTATTAGGGACGAACTGGTTCTCCATATAAATCAAAGTCTCCTGCTTCTAATATCTTAATATCGATAAACTCTCCTGTTTTAATATAGAATTTACTAGCCTCAACCAATACCTCATTATCTACATCTGGTGAGTCCTGTTCTGTTCTACCAATAAAATACTCACCTTCTTTTCTATCAAAAATACATCTGTAGGTATTCCCAACTTTTTCTTGATTTAACTCCCAAGATATTTGAGCTTGTAACTCCATAATCTCAGCTACTCTTTCTTCTTTCACCTCTTCAGGAACATCATTCACCAAAGTCGCTGCATGCGTATCTTCTTCATGAGAATAAGCAAAAACTCCCAAACGCTCAAAACGCATCTCTTCAACCCAAGCTTTTAATTCTCGAAATATTTCTTCAGTTTCTCCTGGATACCCAACAATTAAAGTCGTTCTAATTGCCATTTCTGGAACATGATTTCTGAACTCCTTCAATAACTTATTGGTTTTTTCATAAGTAGTTCCTCTACGCATAGATTTTAAAATCTCTGTGTTGATGTGTTGTAAAGGAATGTCTAAATAATTACAAACCTTAGGTTCTGATTTCATCACATCTAAAACATCTAATGGAAAACCTGCTGGGAATGCATAATGTAAACGAATCCATTCTATTCCTTCAACCTTTACCAACTCCTTTAACAAATCAGCCAAGTTTCTTTTTCCGTATAAATCTAATCCATAGTAAGTTAAATCTTGAGCTATTAAAATCAATTCTTTAATTCCACTCGCTGCTAATTTTTCAGCCTCTGTGACCAAATCTTCAATTGGAGTCGATTTGTGTTTACCTCTCATTAATGGAATGGCACAAAATGAACAAGGTCTATCACAACCTTCTGCAATTTTTAAATATGCATAATGTTTTGGAGTGGTTGTTAATCTTTCTCCAATTAATTCATGCTTATAATCTGCCTCTAAAACCTTTAATAAGTTTGGTAAATCTTGCGTACCAAAATATTGATCAACATTAGAAATTTCAGCTTCTAAATCTGGCTTATATCTTTCAGACAAACACCCTGTAACATATACTTTATCTACCAATCCAAGTTCTTTTTGGTTGGCATAATGTAAAATAGTGTTTACAGATTCTTCTTTAGCTTTTCCTATAAATCCACAAGTATTGATGACTACAATATTCCCTTCATCATTTTCATCTTCATGTACTACATCTTTTCCGTTGGCTTTTAATTGCCCCATTAAGACTTCAGAATCATAAACGTTTTTAGAACACCCCAGTGTTACTACGTTTATTTTATTTTGCTTTATTGTTTTTGTGCGCATTTATTAGTTATTAGTTGTTAGTTTCTAGTTGCTGGTTTAAAATTCTAAAAACGAACCACCAACAACAGACAACTAAATTATTTAAAGAAAGAATCTACAAATTCAAATTTGTTGAACACTTGTAAATCATCTATCCCTTCACCCACTCCAATATATTTTACTGGAATTTGAAACTGATCTGAAATACCTATAACTACTCCTCCTTTTGCAGTTCCATCTAATTTAGTCACCGCCAAAGCAGTTACTTCAGTTGCCAAGGTAAATTGTTTTGCTTGCTCAAATGCATTTTGACCTGTTGATCCATCTAAAACCAATAACACATCATGTGGAGCATCAGCCACCACTTTTTGCATCACACGTTTTATTTTTGTCAACTCAGTCATTAAATTGATTTTATTATGTAAACGTCCTGCCGTATCGATAATTACTACATCCGCATTTTTAGCCACAGCAGATTTTAAAGTATCGTATGCAACAGAAGCAGGATCTGATCCCATATCTTGACGAACAAGAGGCACATCAACTCTATCTGCCCAAACCTGTAATTGATCTATGGCTGCTGCTCTAAAAGTATCTGCAGCCCCAAGAACTACATTCAACCCTTTCTTTTTAAATTGTGCTGCCAGTTTACCAATGGTCGTAGTTTTACCAACTCCATTTACTCCAACCACCATTAAAACATAAGGTTTTTTGTTTTCTGGAATTACAAAATCTGTTGCATCTTCTCCACTTGTTTCTGATAACAAACCAGCGATTTCTTCTCTAAGAATTAAGTTTAATTCGTCTGTACCTAAATACTTATCACGATCTACTCTTTCTTCAATTCTTTCTATAATTTTTAATGTGGTATCTACCCCAACATCCGAAGAAATCAAAATTTCTTCTAAATTATCTAAAACATCATCATCCACTTTAGATTTTCCTGCTACTGCTTTAGACAGCTTTGAAAAAAAACTAGTTTTAGATTTTTCTAAACCTTTGTCTAAGGTTTCTTTTTTATCAGAAGAAAATATTTTCTTAAAAAAACTCATATTTTATTTATTTACACTTGTTACAACACGAAAGCGTTAAAATACAAAAAAAGCTACTCTCATGATTGAAAGTAGCCTTTGTATATAAATTTTACAAAAAATTATTTTTTTGCAAAAAAGTCTTTTACTTGCTCTGGGTCCATAATAGCTTCAACAAAAGTATAAGCTCCAGATTTTGGAGATTTTACCATTTTGATAGCTTTAGACAATCTTTTAGAACCTGTCTGTAACGATGCTACTGATTTCTTTGCCATATCCTATATTATTTAATTTCTTTGTGAACTGTCATTTTCTTTAAGATTGGATTAAATTTCTTAATCTCTAATCTATCTGGAGTATTCTTCTTGTTTTTAGTTGTAATGTATCTAGACGTACCTGGTTGACCAGATGTCTTGTGCTCAGTACATTCTAAAATAACTTGTACTCTGTTTCCTTTTTTTGCCATCTCTATATATGCTTTTTATAAGAAAAAATTATTTAACTAAAAATCCTTTTTCTTTTGCTTCTTTAATTACAGCAGAAATACCTTTTTTATTGATATTCTTTAACGCAGCAGTAGATATTTTTAATGTAATCCACTTATCCTCTTCAGGGATATAGAAACGCTTTGTAATTAGGTTAGCGTTAAATTTTCTTTTTGTTCTATTTAATGCGTGAGAAACATTGTTCCCAACCATTGCTTTTTTACCAGTAAGTTCACAAACTTTAGACATCTCGTAACAGTTTTAATTTAATTCTAAACGGAGTGCAAATTTAACAACAATAATTGGTACTAACAAAATTAATTTACTGATTTTTTAATATTTCTTTACTCAACATCTCAAAAGCTTTATTTTTCGCCTGTTCTATAACCTTTTCTCTTGGTTGACCAAAGTTAAATCGTTCTACAATTACTTGATTTTGTGTAGCAATAGCAATGAAAACAATTCCAACTTCTTCATTGGTATTGTCTGTAGTAGGCCCAGCGTTTCCAGTAGTCGCAATGGCATAATCTGCCCCTGTTATTTTCTGAATTCCTAAAACCATTTCCTTTGCTACTTCTTTTGATACAACCGTATGAGTATCAATCGTATTTTTTGAAACTCCTAAAATATTTTGCTTTAACAAAGCATTGTAAGCCACCACTCCTCCTAAGAAAAACTTAGACACACCACTTTTTTCAGTTATATCACTTGCCATTTTACCTCCTGTACAACTTTCTGCCAAAGCTAATGTCTGGTGATGAGTGGTTAAATATTGCTGAATAAAATCTACATAACTTAAATCTCCTTCAATAATACTTTCCTCTTTAAAGATTATCATCAATTCTTTCCCTAATTGCTGAATGGCATTTTCTAACAACAATTTGTCTTGGTACGTTCCAGTTAATCTTAATCGCAAACGACCTGGACTTGGCAAATAAGCCAGCTTGATAAAATCTGGCAAGTTATTCTCAAAAACTTCTAATTTTTCAGCCGCATTGCTTTCACCAACACCATACAAAACATACGTTTGATAAGCCTGAGAAGGAAACCCTCCTATTTGTTTTAATCTTGGTAATACCTCAGCATCTATTAATCCTTTCATTTCAAAAGGAACACCCGGCAAACTAATGATTATTTTTCCTTGTTCCTCAAACCACATTCCTGCTGCTGTTCCTAATTTATTAGGTAAAATAGTCGCTTTTTTAGGCAACATGGCTTGACTTTTATTCAAGTCAGAAAAATGAATTCCTCTTTTTTTGAATCGTTCTTTAATATCTTCTAAAACTTCTGGATATAAAATCAATTCATCATTAAAATAATCTACCAAAGTATATTTAGTTACATCATCTTTTGTAGGCCCTAAACCACCTGTTACTATAATTAAGTCAGCAATAGACATGGCATGATCTAGTCCATTCACAATGGCTTCTTTAGTATCGGAAATAGAGACTGTTTCCACCAACTCCACTCCCAATACATGTAATTTGTTGGCTACCCATTGGCTGTTGGTATCTAGCACCTGACCAATTAAAATTTCATCTCCTATGGTAATTATACTTGCTTTCAAAATTTCGTTCTTAGTTGTTGGTTGGTAGTTTTTGGATAATTGCTATTGGCTGATTTTATTTAACTAAAAACCAAGCCCTAATAACTAAAAACTATTTTATTTTAATATCTATTACTTTTTCATCTTCTAAAAAGCCAGTGAGCACATCATCTTTAGCCACTGCACCTACTCCAACGGGAGTTCCTGTAAAAATTATATCGCCTTTTTTTAAAGTGAAGAATTTAGACACATAAGAAACCAATTCATCAATCTTAAAAATCATGTCTTTGGTGTTTCCTATTTGTACTTTTTCATCGTTTTTTGCTAATGAAAAGTTAATATCATTTAAATCTGCAAAATTTTCTTTTGGAAAAAAAGGGCTAATGACAGCACTTCCATCAAAACCTTTGGCTTTTTCCCAAGGATGCCCTGCTTTTTTTAATTGGGCTTGTAAATCTCTTGCCGTAAAATCTATTCCTAAACCAATTTCATCATAATATTTGTGAGCAAATCTTTCTCCAATAAACTTTCCAACTTTATTTATTTTTACCAACACCTCAACTTCATAATGTACCTCGTTAGAAAAAGGAGGAATGATAAATGGATTTTTTTTTGGCAAAACCGAAGAGTCTGGTTTTAAAAAGATCAAAGGTTCTTCTGGTCTTTTTGACCCTAATTCTTTTATATGGTCTTCGTAATTTTGACCAATGCAGATGATTTTCATGTTATTTAGTATTAAGTACTGAGTACTGAGTATTTAGTACCATAGCTACGCTAACTATGTACTTCGTACTTTTTTACTTTGTACTATTTAAATTTTACTCTCCTGTTTCTGGAAACACAATTGCTTTGTTATTGTCTACAATAATTTGATTGTTTAAATGACTTTTTACAGCTCTAGCCAACACCATTGTTTCAATATCTGCTCCAATAGCTTTTAACGTAGTTGGAGTACTTTCGTGCGTAACTCGTTCTACATCTTGTTCAATAATTGGCCCTTCATCTAAATCTTGAGTTGCGTAATGTGCGGTAGCACCAATTAACTTTACTCCCCTCTCATAAGCTCTCATATAAGGATTTGCTCCCTGAAAAGCAGGTAAAAAAGAGTGATGAATATTAATGATTTTATTAGGATAATGATTGATAAAATCATTTGATAAAATTTGCATGTAACGAGCCATGATAATTAAATCGATGTCATTAGAATCAAACAAATCTATTAACTGTTGCTCTTGTTCTTTTTTAGTATCCTTGGTTACTGGTAAATGATAAAAAGGAATTTCAAACATATCAGCAATCGGTTTTAATTTGGTATGATTGCTTACCACCATTTTTACATCACAATGTAATTTTTCTTCTTTGTTACGTTGCAACAAATCATATAAGTTGTGAGTAGTATGAGAAACCATAATGGCTACTTTTTGTTTTGTAATCCCATAGTCCACACTCCACACAATATCATACGCAGGAGCCAAACGAGCAAAACGCTCTTCTAGTTGTTCTTTAGTAATGGTTACAGAGTCGTCTGATTCTATGCGCAAACGCATAAAAAACATTCCGTCTATTGAATTGGTATATTGTTGTGCACTTACTAAGTTAAAACCTTCTTGATAAAAGAAGTGCGTTATTTTTGATACAATCCCTTTTTGATCGGGACACTTTATTAAAAAAGTTATGATTTGTGGTTTCATTAATTTTAGTTGGTGGTTGTTAGTTTATAGTTATTAGTGAGATTTCCATCAACGAACAACTACAAACCATAAACTATTTATACAATATATTTTTTATCAAAATTTGGTTTACGCTTTTCTAAAAAGGCATTTCTACCTTCTTTCGCTTCATCTGTCATATACGCCAAACGAGTTGCTTCACCTGCAAAAACTTGTTGCCCTACCATTCCGTCATCGGTTAAGTTCATAGCAAACTTTAACATTCTGATAGATAACGGTGATTTTCCTAAAACCTCCTGTGCCCACTCATAGGCAGTGTCTTCTAACTCAGCATGAGGAACTACTTTATTAACCATTCCCATTTCAAAAGCTTCTTGAGCAGAATAATTTCTTCCTAAAAAGAAAATTTCTCTAGCTTTTTTCTGTCCTACCATTTTAGCCAAATAAGCAGATCCGTATCCACCATCAAAACTAGTAACATCGGCATCTGTTTGTTTAAAAATAGCATGTTCTTCACTCGCCAAAGTCATATCACAAACCACGTGTAAACTATGTCCGCCACCAACTGCCCATCCTGGAACAACGGCAATCACTACTTTAGGCATAAAACGAATCAAACGTTGTACTTCTAAAATATTTAAACGATGTGCTCCATCTTCTCCAACATATCCTTGGTGTCCTCTTGCTTTTTGGTCTCCACCAGAACAGAAAGAATATACACCATCTTTTGTGGATGGACCTTCTGCCGATAATAGAACTACTCCAATATTTGGATCTTCTTGTGCATCGTAAAAAGCATCATATAATTCTGAAGTGGTTTTAGGTCTAAACGCATTTCTAACATTAGGTCTGTTAAAAGCAATTCTTGCTACTCCATCACATTTTTTATAAGTAATATCTTCGTATTCCTTGACTGTTTTCCAGTTGATTGTTGACATGCTCTATGTATTTCTTTTTGTTTTTAATAACAGTTGGTAAAGTTATCATTTTAATTTTATTTCAATCTCTGTTTTCATCAATCTAAAAAGCAAAGAGAAAATCATCTTAAACCTTTGATTATTAATTATTTTACCAACTAAAAATAGTAACTTTGCAGTCCCTAATTTTTAAAACAAATTACATTTCTAGTCTAATCCTTTGATAAAAAGCATTTTATCAACTAGTACAGAAGCACTAAGGAGTCTATTTAGGAATTTATAATACTTATGAGAAAAAAGGTTGAAATTTTAGCACCTGCCAAAAACCTAATTCAAGGAATGGCAGCCATCAATGCAGGAGCAGATGCTGTATATATTGGAGCTCCACAATTTGGAGCACGTACAAACGCAAACAACTCAGTAGCTGATATTGCCGAAATGGTAAGATATGCTCATTTATTTAAAGCACAAGTTTTTGTGGTGATCAACACCATTTTATATGATAATGAATTAGAAACCTGTGAAAAATTAATTCATGAATTATACCATGTTGGAGTGGATGCTTTGATTGTACAAGACATGGCTATTTTTGAAATGAACTTACCTCCTATTGTAATCCACGCAAGTACCCAAGCCAACAACAGAGATCCTAAACAGGTGGATTTTTTGCAAAAAGCAGGAATGAAACGTGTGGTGTTGGCTAGAGAATTAAACTTAGATCAGATAAAAGAAATTAACGAAGCTTGCGATGTTGAGTTAGAATTTTTTGTTTCTGGTGCTTTGTGTGTTTCTTTTAGCGGAAACTGTTATATGAGTGTTGCCGGTGGAGAACGTAGTGCCAACCGTGGTTCATGCGCACAAAACTGTAGATTGCCTTATAAATTGACTGATGGAAATAATGATACTTTAATAGAAAGCAGTCATTTATTATCTATCAAAGATTTAGATTTAAGTGATCAATTGCCTCAAATGATTGAAGCTGGAGTGATGTCGTTTAAAATTGAAGGAAGATTAAAAGATGTAGTTTACGTTAAAAATAACGTTTCATACCTAAGAAAAAAATTAGATGATTTTTTAAATGGTGAGGGTAAAGAAAATTATCAAAAAGCTTCGTCTGGTAGAACTTTTTACACTTTTGATGCAGAAATGGACAGAAGTTTTAACCGTGGTTACACCGATTATTTTGTAAACAAACGTATGGCTAAAATTGGATCTTGGGAAAGCCCAAAATCTAAAGGTCAAATCATAGGTAAAGTAATTGAAGTTAAAAACGGAAAATACTTGATTGAAAATGCTGAGAAACTAAACAATGGTGATGGACTTTATTTTATTAATGAAGAAAATGAAGCAGATGGAGTGCAAATCAATACGGTAGAAAACGGTTGGATTACTCCAAACAACTATAAAAACATTGCTATAGGAACTTTAATTTCTAGAAACTCTGATGCTAATTTTAACAAACAAGTTGAAAAAGACAACAGTGCTATCAGAAAAATTGGAGTACAACTAAAATTTGAAGAAACTCAATACGGATTTAGTTTAACCGCTACTGATGAAGATGGACATGTTAGTTCTGAAGGATTTAAAATCACCAAAGAATTAGCGAAGAAAGAAGGTTTCTTAAAAAGTAACTTAGAAAAAAACTTAGTTAAAACAGGAAACACGCCTTTTATTGTTGATGATATTACCATTAAAGTAAAAGACAATTGGTTTGTGCCAATTTCTAAAATCAACGAAATTAGAAGAACCGTTTTAGACAAACTAATAGACATCCGAATTGAGGAATATCATAGAGACGAGCAACCAATTGTAAAAACAGATCATCCTTATCCTGAAAAAACATTAGATTTTACTTATAATGTATCTAATAAATTAGCAAGACAGTTTTACAAAAGACATGGTGTTGAAGAAATTGAAAAAGCTTTTGAATTGCAATGGGAACCTGGAAAGGCCAGAGTAATGACTACCAAATATTGTGTAAAATACGAATTGGGTAAATGTGCAAGATTCCAACGTGCTACCATGGGAGAAAAGTTAAAAGAACCGTTGACCCTTTCTCACGGTGAAAACGAATACAAATTAAAGTTTAACTGCAAGCCTTGTGAAATGGAAATTTGGGAAAAAGATGCAGACCTTAAATATGATGAAGAGGAATTTGAATGGGCAAAATTTGACTAAGAAATCATCTTTTTAAAAATATAATCACTAAAAAATCAGCTTCATAGCTGATTTTTTTTTATTTCCATTTTAAGGAAAATAATTAAATTTAGCGCTAAACAAACATTCAACAGAAATGATTAAACAATACTTTTTATTGATTTCTTTTTTATTGATTACCCAATTCTGTTATTCACAAAACAATGAACAATTTCATCAACTAAACAACTCTAAGAATTGGAGTTTAAAATTTAAAGATGATGGAACCGAAAATTGGAAAACAAAATGGTTTTTAGATGGGTTACGTGCTCAGGTAAAAAACACTAAAGAAGGAATGGTTTTTAGTGCAGGAAAAATAGAAAGAAACGATTCTTGCCATGCTGTTTTATGGACCAAAAAATCTTTTAAAGGAACTATTAAAATAGAATACAATTACACCCGAAAAGACTCAACAACAAAGTGGGTAAACATTCTTTATATTCAGGCTACAGGAATTGGTAAAACTCCATACACAACCAACATCAGCAAATGGAATGATTTAAGAAAAGTTCCAGCCATGAGTACTTATTATAAAAACATGAAAACTTTACACATTAGCTATGCTGCTTATGGAAGTAAAAATACAGATGCAAAAAATGATTATATCAGAGTTAGACAGTATCCTGTTTTAGAAGGACAAAATTTTAATACCTCAACTGAAATTAATCCCGCATATTTTAATACTGATTTATTTATTCCTAACGAAACTTATAAAATAACAGTAATTAAAACCAATACACACTTGTATTTTAATGTAGCTGGAAAAAACAACTCTAAACTTTTTACATGGAAACTTCCTAAAAACAAAGTTGAAGAAGGCAGAATTGGTTTAAGACATATGTTTACAAGATCAGCACAATATTATAATTTTAAAGTATATACTCAAAAACAATCATCAATACTATGACAAAAAGAGCGCAATTATTGATTGATCAACTGGAACTGATTCAACATCCCGAAGGTGGGTATTTTAAAGAAACGCATCGAAGCGTAGGCAAAATACCTCAAAACTCTTTGCCCGATCTATTCAATGGTGATAGAAATTATTACACCAGTATTTACTTTCTTTTAACTTCTGATGATTTTTCTGCTTTCCATAAAATCAATCAAGAAGAAACATGGTATTTTCATGAAGGAGCTCCAATAAAAATTCATCAAATTTCACCTAGTGGTGAATATAGTTTTGTAATGCTTGGGAATAACGTTCTAAAAGGGCAACAATTCCAACATACTGTTCCCAGAGAATATTGGTTTGCTGCAACTGTTGAACAAAAAGACAGTTATAGCTTGGTAGGTTGTGCCGTTGCTCCCGGTTTTGACTTTGATGATTTTACACTCGCAAAAAGAAATGAATTGATTGCTTTATTTCCTGAACATGAAAAAATGATTACAGAGCTTACACTATCATAAAAAATCCCTTCTGAGTTTTTCAGAAGGGATTTTAAATTTTATGTGAATTCTATTTTTAGACCTCTGCACTACTTCTAGCAACAGTTCTATCTATTTTAGCAAATAAACCTTGTAATACTTTTCCTGGCCCAACTTCAATTACTTCTGTTGCTCCATCAGCAATCATGGCTTGTGCACATTGTGTCCATTTTACAGCCCCTGTTAACTGAGCGATTAAATTTTCTTTAATTTCAGCAGGATTTGTAACGGCTTTCGCTACTACATTTTGGTACACTGGGCAAGAAGGCTCATTAAACTGAGTTGCCTCTATAGCTGCTGCTAATTCTTCTTTTGCTGGTGCCATTAATGGTGAGTGAAATGCTCCTCCTACTGGTAATAACAATGCTCTTCGTGCTCCTTTTTCAGTAGCCAATTCACAAGCTGCTTTTACTGCTTCTAATTCTCCAGAAATCACTAATTGTCCTGGGCAGTTGTAATTTGCAGCTACTACATCTCCATCAATTGCAGCACAAACTTCTTCTACTACAGCATCTTCTAATCCTAAAACTGCCGCCATAGTTCCTGCTTGCATTTCACATGCTTTTTGCATGGCATCTGCACGTTTAGCGACTAATTTTAATCCGTCTTCAAAAGATAAAGTTCCGTTGGCAACTAAAGCTGATAATTCTCCTAAAGAATGTCCAGCGACCATATCTGCCTTAAAATCATCTCCTAAAACTTTTGCCAAAATTACAGAATGTAAAAATACAGCTGGTTGCGTTACGTTGGTTTGCATTAAATCATCAGCAGAACCTTCGAACATAATTTTAGTAATTTCAAATCCTAAAATCTCATTTGCTTGTTCAAATAATTCTTTAGCCAATGGAGAATTATCGTATAAATCTTTCCCCATTCCTGTAAACTGTGCTCCTTGTCCAGGAAATACATATGCTTTCATAAAAATTAGTTTTCTAAATTTTGTGGGGCAAAAATAGCAAAAAACCCCAAAAACAATGTTTTTTCACTTAAAGAGTTCTATTTTTAAGGAAGATAAGACAAATACTGTATGATTACAAAAAAAGAAAAACTAGCTACCAATATCTATTTAATTCTAGCCACTTTATTCGTTACCTCATTAGTGGTTTCTAATTTAATTTTTCAAAAGTTTTTTTATTGGGAGCCTTTTGGTTGGTATCGATTTGAAATCTCTGTGGGAATTTTACCATACCCTATCACTTTTTTAATTACCGATACCATTTCTGAAATATATGGGAAGAAAAAAGCCAATCAAGTAGTGATTGTCGGCATTTTTGCTTCAGTATTTTCTATGGCTATTATATTAATTGCCAACCACGCTCCTGCCATTGCAACTTCTCCTGTAAATGATGAAACTTTTACCAAAGTATTTGGTTTGTCTCCATTAGGGGTTTTGGCTTCTATGCTAGCTTATTTAGCTGCTCAGTTTGTAGATATTAGAATCTATCATTTTTGGAAAGATTATACCCAAGGAAAACATCTTTGGATTAGAAATAATTTCTCGACTTTTACCTCTCAATTTATTGATACTAGCTTGGTTGTAGGATTGCTTTGTGTATTTAAAGTATTTCCATGGACTTCTTTTCTTCCATTTGTGATTAGCGGTTTTTTATTCAAAGCATTGATTGCTCTTTTAGATACTCCAATACTTTATATCATTATTTATTTCATGAAAAAGAAATTCAACCTAGAAACAAATCAAGAAATTACAAAATTAGTTCTGTAATGATTTAGCAGAAACGCCCACTAAGGTTTCATTAAGATTATTTACCAACAAAAAGTATACTACATGAAACTACTGTTATTCGTTTTTACTTTATTAATGAGTATCCAAAATTTTGCTCAAGAACATGTTTGGAATCAATTACTTCAGAAAAATGTAGATAAAAATGGTTGGGTTAATTATGATGGATTTAAAAATGATAGCATCATTTTAAATCACTACTTAACATATTTAGACAAGACAAAACCCAATGATAGTTGGTCTAAAAACAAGCAAAAAGCCTTTTGGATAAATGCATATAATGCCTATACCATCAAATTGATTTTAGAACACTACCCTTTAAATTCAATTCTAGACATCAAACAAAACAACAAAAACGCTTGGGAAATTCCTTTTGCTAAGGTTGGCGGTAAAGCTTACACTTTAAATTTTATTGAACATGAAATTTTACGAAAAAAATTTAAGGATCCTAGAATTCATGTTGGGGTTAATTGTGCATCTATCTCCTGTCCTGCTCTACCTAACAAGGCTTTTACAGAAAAAAACATCGATGATTTACTGACGAAATCAATGACAAATTTTATAAACGATGAGCATCGAAATAAAATCACTGTCAATAAACTAGAATTGTCACAAATTTTTAATTGGTTTCAAGAGGATTTTACCCAACAAACCGATTTAATTACTTTTATCAACCAATACAGCAATCTTAAAATAAATAGTGGTGCAACAATTGTGTACAAGGAATACAATTGGAACCTAAACAAACAAAAATAATCAACATGCAAAAAACATATTACGATCCAAAAGATTTAAAAGATTTTGGAAAAATTAGCGAATGGGATCAAGAATTAGGCGAAAAGTTTTTTGAGTATTACGGAAAGGTATTTGAAGAAGGAGCTTTAACGGCTCGCGAAAAATCTTTAATTGCCCTAGCCGTATCTCACACCGTTCAATGTGCTTATTGCATTGATGCTTATACCAGTGATGGATTAAAACGTGGTTTGGAAAGAGAAGAAATGATGGAAGCCGTACATGTGGCTGCTGCTATAAAATCTGGAGCTACTTTGGTACACGGTGTACAAATGATGAAAAAATACGACAAGTTGTCTATGTAAAAAAGTATCAAGTAACCAGTAGCAAGTATCTAGAATAAACACTTTAAAACACCTGCTACCAGATACCTGATACCTGATACCCTTACAAATGAAATCACTCGCAAAGAGAAAAAATAGTTTGGCAAATCCTAAAAATCAAATCGCATTATTTAACAGCGGTGTGTTTGCAAATGGAGAATTGCCAATATTTAAGCAAAAAGTTTCCGAGAGCAATCAATATCCTTTAAAACCTAATAAACTTGAAATATTTCAAGTGAATTTGGGTTATATGTGTAACCAAGTTTGTGCCCATTGTCATGTAGATGCAGGTCCCGATAGAAAAGAGATCATGACTACTGAAACCATGCAACTATGTTTGAACAAGTTAAAAGAATCTGGTGCTACTACTTTAGATTTAACTGGTGGTGCTCCAGAAATGAATCCTAATTTTAGATGGTTTGTAGAAGAAGCTAGTAAAATTGGCGTAAAAGACTTTATTGTTCGTTCTAATTTAACCATTCTTAGAGCCAATAAAAAATATTACGATTTACCTGAGTTTTTTAAGAAACATAATATTCATGTGGTTTCTTCTCTACCTTTTTATAAAAAAGGAAAAACTGACAAACAACGTGGTGATGGTGTTTTTGATGCTTCTATTGAAGCTTTAAAAGAACTAAACAAAGTGGGGTACGGAATAACAGGAACTGGTTTAAAATTAGATTTGGTTTTTAATCCCTCTGGTGCTTTTTTACCTGGAAATCAATCGGAACTAGAACAAGAATTTAAAAAAGCCCTTAAAGAAGATTTTAACATCTCTTTTAATCATCTATTTGCCATCACCAACTTGCCTATCAGTAGATTTTTAGAATTCTTAGTCGCTTCAGAAAACTACGAAGATTATATGGATGAATTGGTAGATGCCTACAACCCTGAAGCAGTAAAAAACGTGATGTGTAAAAACACTATTTCTATAGATTGGAATGGTAATTTATACGATTGTGATTTTAATCAACAACTAAATTTAAAAGTAGCCACACAAGGAACACATTTATCTGAATTTGATTTGGACGCTTTACAAAAACGAGATATTGTTGTGTCTCAACACTGCTACGGTTGTACGGCTGGTGCAGGTAGTAGTTGTCAGGGAACAATTAGCGATTAGTAAAAAAACAGATTTTCAGTTCAACAAATGAACAATTCAACGAATAAACATATCATATAAAATGAGCAAACAACTCTTAATTATATTCACACGAAAACCCGAATTAGGAAAAGTAAAAACAAGATTGGCAAAAGATACTTCTGATGAAATTGCCCTAGCCGTTTACAAAGATTTATTAATTCACACACATCAAATTACTAAAAATTTAGAGGTTGATAAATGGGTGTTTTACACGGATGATATAGAATTTGAGGATCTTTGGGATGAAGGAGATTACATGAAAATGATTCAAGCTGAAGGGGATTTAGGAGCCAAAATGCAAGATGCTTTTTTTAAAGGGTTCGGTGCAGGATACTTTGAAATTGTGATGATTGGTAGTGATGTAGATACCTTAACGCAAGAAATGATAGAAGATGCTTTTGATCAAGTAAAACAGCAACCCGTAATTGGTCCTTCTGAAGATGGTGGCTATTATTTATTAGGATTAGAAGAACCTAGAACTGATGTTTTTCAAAACAAAGAATGGGGAACAGACACCGTATTAAGAGATACTTTATTGGATTTTGCCGAAGAAGAAATTGCCCTACTGGATGAACTTAATGATATTGATTTGTTAGAAGATATTGAAGAAGATTCTTTTTTATTTCATCATGTAAAAGATTATAAATAATGACTTTACAAAACATACAAGAAAGTGTTGATTTTCTAACATCAAAAGGAATAAAAACTCCACGAGTTGCCATCGTTTTAGGAACTGGATTGGGACAATTAACCGATGAAATTAATATTACTCATGAAATTGATTATACCAATATACCGCATTTTGTAGCCGCTACTTTAGAATCTCATGCAGGTAAATTGATTTTTGGAACTCTGGCAGGCAAAGAAGTTGTGGTAATGAACGGTCGTTTTCATTTGTACGAAGGATACAATTTTAACGAAGTAACCTACGGAATAAGAGTGATGAAGGCTTTAGGAGCACAACATTTATTGATTTCCAATGCTGCGGGTGCCATCAATTTAAACTTTAACAAAGGAGAATTGATGTTAATTGAAGATCATATCAATCTACAAGGAGGTTCTCCGCTAGCTTTTAAAAACGCCAAAGTATTTGGGAATATTTTTGTGGACATGTCTGCTCCCTATAACAAAAATATGAATCAACAATTAGAAAATATTGCTCTAGAAAATAGCATCAATCTGCACAAAGGAGTGTACGCATCTGTGGTTGGTCCTCAGTTAGAAACTAGGGCGGAATATAAATATTTAAAAATTATTGGTGCCGATGCCGTAGGAATGAGTACCGTACCAGAAGTGATAGTTGCCAATCAAATTGGATTGCCTTGTGCTGCAATTTCTGTATTAACAGATGAATGTGATCCTATGAATTTAAATCCCATCAACATTCCAGAAATTTTTGAAATGGCTGCCAAAGCAGAACCAAAATTAATTACTTTATTCACCAAATTAATTGAGCAGTTATAATTAAAGCTATTTGTAATACAGTATTCAGTAGACAGCTTTAAACAATAATAAAAACTGTAAACTGAGAACTGAAAAACCCAAAACTTATGAGTTACTTAGAAACCACCAAAAACGTATATAAAGAAGCAGCATTAACCCCTGATGTTGGTTTATGTTGCACCACCAATCCTATTTGGGAATTACCGGGTTTAACCATTCCAAAAATAATGCAAGAAATGAATTACGGTTGTGGTTCAACAGTGCATGCTCGTGATTTATCTCGCAGTCCAAAAATATTATATGTTGGTGTTGGTGGCGGAATGGAATTATTACAATTCGCCTATTTTTCTCGTCAAAAAAATGGTGTGATTGGTATTGATGTGGTGGATGAAATGTTAGAAGCATCAGCCAATAATTTTATAGAAGCCGAAGAAAAAAATAAATGGTTCAATAAAGAATTTGTCGATTTAAGAAAAGGAGATGCTTTAAATTTACCTGTTGATGACAACTCTATTGATGTGGCAGCACAGAACTGCTTATTCAATATTTTTAAAGCCGACGATTTAAAAAAAGCCATTGCAGAAATGTACCGAGTCTTAAAACCGCATGGTCGTTTGGTGATGAGTGATCCTACTTGTGAACAACCTATGAACGACACTTTACGTAACGATGAACGTTTGCGTGCTTTGTGCTTAAGTGGTAGTTTACCTATAGCTGAATATGTTAAAATGTTAACCGATGCAGGTTTTGGAACTATTGAAATTAGAGCTAGAAAACCTTACCGAATTTTAGATCCTAAAAATTACCCTACAGAAGAACTAATCTACATTGAGTCTATTGAGGTAGCAGCCATTAAAGATCCTATGCCAGAAGACGGCCCTTGTATATTTACAGGAAAAGCAGCTATTTATTATGGTGATCAAGCGTTTTTTGACGATGGTAAAGGACATACTTTGTTAAAAAATCAACCTTTAGCCATTTGCGATAAAACGGCTCAAGCTTTAAAAGATTTGGGCAGAGATGATATTTACTTTTCAGAATCTACCTATCATTACGATGGTGGTGGGTGTTGTTAATCAGGTACAAAAATCAACTAATAAACTCCACTAACTAATCCTGCATGTATTTTCTAAATTATATTTCTTGATATTTGTATAAGAACCCATATACCCTTAAAATGAAAATCATCAATACTTTAATGCTATTCTTTTTTTTATTGATTACAAACTCAATAACAGCTCAAGGTCCTCAATGGAAAGAAGAAGCAATAAAAAGAATAGATTTATATAGAAAAAATAACATTACCATTCATGTACTTAATGAGCAAGGCCTTCCTTTAAAAAATGCCTTAATAGATATAAAATTGGTAAGACATAAATTTCAATTTGGAGCAGTTGTAGAAGATGATTTTATGGCCTCTAAATATACCGATATCTACAAAAGAAACTTTGCTAATTTATTTAATGCAGCTGGTTTTGAAAACGGATTGAAACAAAAACAAAGAGGTAATCCAAAAGAAAAAGCATCAGAAATAGCAGCTGAATGGTTTACGGCACATAACATCACTATGAGAGGACATACCCTTGTATATGATGGTTTAAAATTTTTACGATCAGAAGAAAAAGAAATTATCACTAACAAAGATTTGAGTGATACCGAAAAAGCCGCAAAAGTAATTCCATTAATGGAACAACACATAGAACACGGTATTAAAAAATGGAATGTTACTGCTTGGGATGTTTTAAATGAACCTATAGAAAATCATGCAGCGAATGATTTAACACCTAACAACCTAGTAACCTATTGGTTTAAAAGAGCTGATTATTATAGAAAATTATACAACAGACCTGGGGTTAAACTTTATATCAACGAAAACAGAATTATATCAGGTACCACAAAAGATACTTACGCTAGACCTAAAAAATATAAAGATATTATTCGTGAAGTTATCAACGAAGGAGGACCTATTGAAGGTATTGGATTTCAGTCAAGAATTAAAAATGGTTTTGTTTCTCCAGAAGAAATGTACAAACGCCTTCAATATTTTGATGAATTTAATCTATCCTATCAAGCTACAGAATTTGAAGTAAGAGATCAACCAAAATTTCGATATACTGACATACAAAAACAACAAATTGTAGAACAATTTATGTTGATTTATTTAAGTCACCCTAAGGTAGAGGGAATTTGGCATTGGACTTTTAACAACAATAAAAAAGGAAATAAACCTTGGGCTTTGTTTAATTATGATGGGACACCTACTGCTTGTGGTAAACAGTGGATAAAGACTTTTAGCAAAGAATTTAACACTCAAGAATTGCTAAATACAAACAACATAGGGACTGCAAAAGTTAGAGGTTTTAAGGGAGATTATATTATTAGGGTTTCCTACAAAGGAAAAAATAAATACGTAAAACTTTATTTAGATAAGGATCAAGAAATCTCTGTAAAAATGTAATACTTCATAACTAAAACATCTATCAACAATTCCTAATTTGAAATTGTTCTAAATGTGTTTCAAAAATTAAGTCTATAAAATTCTTTACGACCTAAAGATTGTATCTTAACAAAAAAACCTACATGAAGCACGTAGTTATTATAGGAAATGGAATTGCAGGTGTTACTGCTGCAAGACACATCAGAAAAAAGTCTGATTATCACATTACTATCATCTCATCAGAGACCAAGTATTTCTTTTCTAGAACTGCTTTGATGTATGTTTTTATGGGACATATGAAATTTGAGCACACCCAACCTTACGAAAATTGGTTTTGGAAGAAAAACAGAATTGAATTAGTTCAAGCATATGTTCAAAAGATTGACACAACATTAAAAAAATTAGTGCTAAACAATAATACCACAATTACTTTTGATGATTTAATTATTGCCACAGGTTCTACCCCCAATAAATTTGGATGGCCTGGACAAAATTTAAAAGGAGTGATGGGGATGTATTCTAAACAAGATTTAGATGAAATTAACCGCTACGCTAAAGATTGTAAAAGAGCAGTAATTGTTGGGGGTGGATTGATTGGTTTTGAAATGGCTGAAATGTTTGCTTCTAAAAATATTCCTGTAACCTTCTTAGTAAGAGAAACTAGCTTTTGGAACAAAGTGTTACCTGCTCAAGAGTCTGAAATGATTAATAAGCACATCAAAGAACATCACATAGACTTACGCTTAAACACCAATTTAATAGAAATTTTATCAGACGAACACGGAAGAGCAAAAGCCATTGTTACCGATAAAGGAGAAACTATTTCTTGTAATTTAGTAGGATTAACAGCCGGAGTAAGTCCTAATATTTCTTTCTTAAAAAATTCAGACATTAAAACAGATAAAGGTGTTTTAGTTAATAGAAACTTAGAAACCAACATTCCTAATATTTATGCTATTGGAGATTGTGCAGAGCAACAATCTGTTATTGGAGAACGCAGACCTATTGAAGCTGTTTGGTATACAGGTAGAATAATGGGAGAAACCGTTGCTAGAACTATTTGTGGTATTCCCACAAAATACAGTCCGGGACATTGGTTTAACTCTGCTAAGTTTTTTGATATTGAATATCAAACCTACGGATGGATTACTGCATTACCTAAAGAAAATGAAGCTCGTTTTTATTGGGAACATAAAGATGGTAAAAAGTGTTTGCATTTTAATTTTGATAAAATTTCAAGAAAATTTATTGGAATCAATACTTTGGGTATAAGGTTAAGACATCAACTATTTGACAGATGGTTAACCGAAGAAAAAAGCATTGAATATGTGTTAGAACATTTAAAAGACGCCAATTTTGATCCTGAGTTTTACAAACAATATGAGGAGGAAATCATTACAAAATTCAACTCAGAAAATGGAACTACTTTAACTGCAAAAAAGAAAAGTTGGAAACGAATTTTCGCCTAGTTATTTGTTTGTGGTTTTTAGTTACTATAGCATTTATTGCAATACAAAAAACCAACAACTGACAACCATCAACTAAAACATAAATGAAAGCAATTAAAAACATAGGATATTTTTTAACTTTTTTAGGTTTTGCCTTTTTTATAGGAAGTGTTTTTACAGGAACTCATAAAGTAACTACAGCTACTTATGAAAACTGGATACAAAGTAAAAATATTAAAAGTGAATATTTTATAAACCATACTCAAAAAGCAATTGTTGATCAACAAATGAGTACTTGGGAATTATCACAGATTATTCTTGATCAAGCAAAAGCATCAAATCAATATCAAAAAAGTCAGCCAAAAACAGATTGGAGTAAAATCATTCACCTTAAATGGAGTAAAACCTCTAAAGATTTTATTTATCCTTTGGCCAGAGCTTCTGTAATTGGTTGGTACAAACAACACCCTACGCTTTGGTTTCTTATCACTTTTGGATTTGCCATCCTTGGTGGTCTCATGATTTTTATCCCCAATTATAAATTATTAGGTCCGGCAGGAATTAAAAACAACGGAATTTTTCAACACAGTGCTACCAACAAAGGAATCATTGGTTTTATCACCGCTTTCTTTTTTATGGCCTTTTATGTGTTGCTTTACTTTTTTCCTAATTATATCATCAATCCTATTTTATCGGTAAATGGAATTAATCAGTTTTTAAGTGGAAACGATGCTGGTCAATGGTTTTTATATGGAGTAATGTATTGCTCGGTAATGACTGTTTTTGCTGTTAGAATGTTTATTAAATATCGCCACAATAGTTATCAATTATTAAGAACTACAGTAGTTTTATTTTTTCAAATTGCCTTTGGATTTTTAATTCCTGAAATATTAGTTGCCTTTAACAAGCCTTGGTTTGATTTTAAAAATGCTTGGCCTTTAAACTATACTTTCTTTTTTGATTATAACATCAATAATCTTTTAAATAGTGGGCATTTAGGAATTTTTATGCTCGTTTGGGGAATTGCTTTAACTGTGATTATTGTACCAATTATGGTTTATTTTTATGGTAAAAGATGGTATTGTTCGTGGGTTTGTGGATGTGGTGGTTTGGCAGAAACTCTAGGAGATCCTTACAGACAATTGTCTGACAAATCTTTATTTTCTTGGAAAGTAGAACGTTGGTTGATACATGGAGTACTGGTCTTTGCTACTTTAATGACCGCCTTGACCTTATATGTATATTTCGCTCATATAGAAAGTTGGAAAGTAATTGCCTTTGGTATTTCTGCTTATGATGTACAAACTTGGTATGGATTTTTTATAGGTTCTATTTTTTCTGGAGTTATTGGAACAGGGTTTTATCCTATTATGGGAAACAGAGTTTGGTGTAGGTTTGGTTGTCCTTTAGCAGCTTACATGGGATTTGTGCAACGTTTTAAATCTAAATTCAGAATTACAACCAACGGAGGACAATGTATTTCTTGTGGAAATTGTTCAACTTATTGCGAACAAGGAATTGATGTTAGGGCTTACGCTCAAAAGGGACAGAACATTGTTCGTTCCTCTTGTGTGGGTTGTGGTATATGTTCAGCCGTATGTCCTCGCGGAGTTTTAAAATTAGAAAATGGTTCTGATACAGGTATTAGTAGAACTCAAGTAAATGATATACTTTTGGGGAATGATATGGACTTACTTAGCATGACAAAAAAGAATTCCTAATCATATAAAATATCAACTACATAATTATATGAACAACACCATAGCAGTGATTATTCCTGCTTATAATGAAGAGCAATCTATTGCTCACGTAATTCATGATATTCCTAAGGATATCGCCAACTACATTATAGTAGTTAACAACAATTCTACCGATAATACTGAGCAAGTTGCAAAAAAAGCTGGTGCTACTGTTTTATTAGAAACACAAAAAGGTTATGGTTATGCTTGCCTAAAAGGATTGGATTATATTGCTAAAAACAATATCAACCCAAATATTGTTGTTTTTTTAGATGGAGATTATTCCGACTATCCAGAAGAAATGATTGATTTGGTCACTCCTATTATTGAACAAAATTATGATTTTGTGATAGGATCAAGACATCAACAAGGAAGAGAAAAAAATTCCATGACTCCCCAACAAATATTTGGAAATTGGTTGGCAAGCAGTCTTATGAAAATTATTTTTAATGCCAAATTCACTGATTTAGGCCCTTTTAGAGCTATTAAATACAATTCATTGCTAAAATTAAACATGCAAGATAAGACCTACGGTTGGACAATTGAAATGCAATTAAAGGCTCTTAAACAAAAAATTAACTATCTTGAGGTACCAGTTAGATATAAGAAAAGAATTGGGGTTTCAAAAGTTTCAGGTACGATAAAAGGAACTATCTTTGCCGGAATTAAAATATTAAGTTGGATTTTTAAATATAGTTTCAAGTAATGTTGTACGGTTTACTATTTACGCTTTCAAAATCTACTAACGATATCATATACATTATCAGTAGCATACTTTTAATTATATATTTAGTCTCGTTAGTAATGGTTTTCTTTTATGCATTGGCACAGTTAAATTTACTGTTCAATTACCTTAAGGCTAGGAAAAAAGATCGAAAAGGATTAGACAGTTCTGCTAAATTCGATTTAACAAATCCTGATGAAATTCCTTACGTTACCATACAACTTCCTGTATTTAACGAAAAATACGTAATGAAACGATTGTTAAAAAACATCGCTTTATTAGACTATCCTAGAGAAAAACTTGAAATTCAGGTTTTAGATGATTCTACGGATGAAACCGTGATCAAAACAAAAGAAAGGGTTGATAAACTTGCGGCAACAGGTTTAGACATTATTCATATTACTCGAACCAATAGACAAGGTTTTAAAGCTGGTGCTTTAAAAGAAGGATTGGCTATTGCTAAAGGGGAATTAATCGCCATTTTTGATTCTGACTTCTTACCTGAAGCTGATTGGTTGTACAAAACCATTCCTTACTTTAAGGATGAAAAAATTGGAGTTGTTCAAACCCGATGGGGACATATTAACAGAAACTATTCTTTATTAACTAAAATTCAAGCTTTTGCCTTAGATGCTCACTTTACCTTAGAGCAAATGGGTAGAAACTCTAAAGGACATTTTATCAACTTTAATGGAACTGCAGGGGTTTGGAGAAAAGAATGTATTTATGATGCTGGTAACTGGGAAGGAGATACTTTAACAGAAGATTTAGATTTAAGTTATAGAGCACAATTAAAAGGTTGGCAATTTAAATATTTGGTTGATGTGGAAACACCAGCTGAATTACCTGTAGTGATTAGCGCTGCAAGATCTCAACAATTTAGATGGAACAAAGGTGGGGCTGAAAATTTTCAGAAAATGTTTAAAAAAATTATTCATTCTGATTTATCTTTCAAAACCAAAGCACACTGTGTAATGCATCTTTTAAATAGCACTATGTTTTTAAATGTATTAATTGTAGGAGTTTTAAGTGTTCCTATGTTATATGTTAAAAACTATTTTGAAGACTTTAAAGGTTATTTTATAGCCATGAGTTTTTTCGGAATCAGTACGCTTATTTTCTTTATTTGTTACTGGTATATGTTTAAACATGTGCAAAAAAAATCTGGTTTTAAAGGATTTTTACAATACATCAGAACTTTTCTAACCTTCTTTAGTGTTGCCATGGGATTGTCTTTAAACAACTCTGGTGCAGTGATTGAAGGACATAGACGTAAACGTAGTGAATTTGTTAGAACTCCAAAATTTAATATCAAATCTATTGATGGTTGGAAAAAGAACAAATACATTCGTAAAAAGCCTTCAAAAAATGTGATTTACGAAGGATTTTTATGTCTTTACTTTTTATTTGGTATTCTAAGCGCTTGGTTGGTAAGATATATAGGAAGAAATGAATTAAAAGTTTATGACAAAGACTGTATGTTTGGCTTAGCTCCTTGTGATGCTTGGTACATTCCTTTTGACAGCGGATTGATTATATTTCATGTGATGTTATTTTTAGGTTTTGGATTTATATTTTATACCTCTGTATTTAAAAAAGTGTAATGTAAATAAGCTGTTTTTGTTTCGACAGATCAGACTCAATAAAAGCCTAATGAAATTATTTATAAAATCTTTTAAAATGACTAACAAACACGCTTTGTTAGTCATTTTTCTTTCCGCTATAACCTATTATTTATTTGGCTATACAACGCCTAGAACAGATTTTAACAAAGTTTTCACCTATTATAGCCTTCTTTTTATTGGATTTGGACTTTTATATAAATTCAGCAACCTCTCCATAAAATGGCTAATTGTTGGTGGAATCCTTTTTAGATTGGTCATTTTATTAGCCATCCCTAATCTTTCTGATGACTTTTATAGATTTTTATGGGATGGGAGAGCTTTGTTAAACGGGATCAATCCATATTTAATATTACCAAAAAATAATCCTGAGCTTATTTCTAACGGAATAGAATTATATAAAGGCATGGGAAGTATGAATGGAAGTCATTTTACTTGTTATCCGCCTTTAAATCAATTTGCGTTTAGCATTCCTGCCATCATTTCAGAAAATGGTATTTTCATTAGCACTATTGTAATGAGATTAACATTAATTATCGCTGATATCATCTCCCTATATTTTGGCCTCAAGATCTTAGATAACTTAAATATTGATAAAAGAAAAATACTCTTATATTTCATCAACCCTTTTATCATCATTGAAATCACAGGCAACTTACATTACGAAGGAATGATGATTGCTTTTCTTAGCGCAAGTATTTATTACTTACTTCAAAACAAAAATCATTTATCTGCATCCCTTTGGGCTTGTTCAGTTTCAATCAAATTAATTCCATTGCTTTTTATTCCCCTTCTGTACAAAAAATTAGGATTCAAAAATCTATTCATTTATGGAGCAATTGTTTTAGGGATTAACGTAATACTATTCACCCCTTTTTTAAGTCAAGATTTAGTAAACAACTTTATGTCTAGTATAGAACTCTATTTTCAAAACTTTGAATTCAATGCTAGTATTTATTATGTTGTTAGAGAAATTGGCTTTTGGATTAAAGGCTATAACATCATTGGTTTGGTTGGAAAAACAACGCCTTTTATTATTATTGGTATTACTATCCTTATTTCTCTCTTCAGAAAAAACAATCAAACAGAAACACTTTTAACCAGCATGCTGTTTTTAATCATCAGCTATTATTTGTTGGCAAGCGTAGTTCACCCTTGGTACATAGCTATTCCTCTATTCTTATGTATTTTTACAAATTACACCTTTCCTGTTTTATGGAGTTTTACTATTATCCTTAGTTATAGTGCATATAAAAACCACAATTACAAAGAAAATCTTTGGTTGGTATTTTTAGAATATGTAATTGTATTTGTATATTTTGTCTTCGAAGCTTATAAAACTAAAACCAACGCTGAAACAAAGCATAGTAAATTGCCATACTAAAAAAGAATATCACTAAGAAAAAGTATATAGCTATAATAATTCTCTGAATTGTATTCAACACTTTGACCTGGTTCAAAATATCTTTAACAATATTATAGATAGAATCTAGAATAACATGATACATGGAACTTAGTCCATCGGAAGTAAAAATAGAATTACTCATGGAAAACAGTTTTAGTTAAACAAAAACATGAAAGGGGTTCGTATTACCATGAATCATCTTAAATTTATGAATTAAATTCATAAAACCCTAATTTTAAGAATTTTATATTTTCACAGTTTAATGATTTCTGTAAATAAGTCCTAAAAATTCTTTGAAAAAAAAATAGTTAATTATCTTTGAGTACGAAACAATAAAAATCATAACAAAATGGCTTTTGAATTACCAAAATTACCTTATGCATACGATGCATTGGAACCTAATGTAGATGCAAGAACTATGGAAATACACCATAGCAAACACCACAACGGATATACTACAAACTTAAACGCTGCCATTGCTGGTACAGACTTAGAAGGAAAGTCTATCGAAGAGATATTAAACGGATTAGATATGGAAAACAAAGCTGTTAGAAATAACGGTGGAGGTTTTTACAATCACTCATTATTTTGGAACGTAATGTCTCCAAATGGTGGAGGAGAACCAACTGGAGCTTTAGCTGATGCTATTGATGCTGCATTTGGATCTTTTGAAGCTTTTAAAGAGGCTTTTTCTAAAGCTGCTGCTACTCAATTCGGATCTGGATGGGCATGGTTATGTGTTGCGAAAGGTGGAGCTGTAAACGTTTGTTCTACTCCTAACCAAGACAACCCATTAATGCCAGGTGTTACTTGTGGTAATCAACCTATTTTAGGTTTAGATGTATGGGAACATGCTTATTACTTAAATTATCAAAACAGAAGACCTGATTATATCAATGCATTTTTTAATGTAATTAATTGGGATGCTGTTTCTGCAAACTACGAAGCTGCTAAATAATTAGTAACTATCATTATTTAAAAAATCCCAAAGCGTTTTGCTTTGGGATTTTTTTATTTTATAAATAGATGAAAAAATTAAATGCTATCAATGTAATTCTTCAATTGTTTTTGAGTCATTTGTACCACTCGCCAATCATCAAAAACAACGGCTCCTGAAGTTTCATAAAAATGAATAGCTGGTGTATTCCAATCTAAAACAGCCCATTCTACTCTTTTTAACTTTTGTTGATAGGCATACTTTAAAACTTTATTATACAACAATTTTCCTACTCCCTTACCTCTTGCATCTTCTTGAACGATTAAATCTTCTAGATGCAATGTCTTTCCTTTCCAAGTGGAATATCTATAGTAAAACAAAGCCATACCAATTATATCACCATCTAATTCTGCTACAAATACTTCAAATTTTGGATTTTTACCAAATCCATCATTTTCAATATCTTTCAAAGTTACTTCAACTGCTTCGGGTTCATTTTCAAATTTGGCTAATTGATTAATCAACGAAAATATTCCACGAGCATCTTTTAACTCGCCTTTTCTTACCATTACATTCATCTCAAAAAATTAATAATCCAACTCAAAATAAACAATAGTTTTTAATAATCGTTATAGAAATTAGATAAAACAAAAAAGCACCTCAAATGAGGTGCTTTTTAAATATTTATTGAAAGCAATTAAGCTTTAATTTTGAAAGCTTTAGCTTGTGGAAAATAGGCTACCTCACCTAATTCTTCTTCAATTCTAATTAATTGGTTGTACTTAGCCATACGATCAGAACGAGAAGCAGAACCAGTTTTGATTTGACCTGTGTTTAATGCCACAGCTAAATCAGCAATAGTAGTATCTTCAGTTTCTCCAGAACGGTGAGACATTACAGAAGTGTAACCAGCATTGTGTGCCATGTTTACCGCTGCAATAGTTTCAGTTAAAGTACCAATTTGGTTTACTTTAATTAAGATAGAGTTAGCAATACCTTTTTCAATACCTGTAGCCAAACGCTCTACGTTTGTTACAAATAAATCATCACCAACTAATTGAACTTTATCTCCAATTAATTCAGTTAAGTATTTCCATCCTTCCCAGTCATTTTCGTCCATACCATCTTCAATAGAGATGATTGGATATTTACTTGCCAATTCAGCTAAGTATTCAGCTTGTTCTTTAGAAGAACGAACTGCTCCACCTTCACCTTCAAATTTAGCATAGTTATATTTTCCATTTTCATAGAATTCAGCAGAAGCACAGTCTAAAGCTAATTTCACTTCTTCTCCTGGCTTATATCCAGCTTTTTCAATAGCAGATAATACTGTTTCAATAGCATCTTCTGTTCCATCAAATGTTGGAGCAAATCCTCCTTCATCACCTACAGCAGTAGATAAATTACGTCCGTGTAAAATCTTAGCTAAGTTGTGGAAGATTTCAGTTCCCATTTTTAATGCTTCAGTAAAGTTTTTAGCTTTAATTGGCATAATCATAAACTCTTGGAATGCGATTGGAGCATCAGAGTGGGATCCACCATTTACGATGTTCATCATAGGAACAGGTAAAGTATTAGCAGAAACACCACCTACGTAACGATATAAAGGCATATCTAATTCGTTAGCAGCAGCTTTAGCAACCGCTAAAGAAACTCCTAAAATTGCGTTAGCTCCTAATTTAGCTTTATTTGGAGTTCCGTCTAAATCAATCATTGCTTTATCAATAGCATTTTGTTCAAAAACAGAAAACCCTATTAATTCTTCAGCAAGTACAGTATTTACGTTTTTAACAGCGTTTAAAACACCTTTCCCCATAAAGTCAGAACCACCGTCTCTTAATTCTACGGCTTCATGCTCTCCAGTAGACGCTCCAGAAGGAACAATAGCTCTACCTAAAACTCCATTTTCAGTAATTACATCAACTTCTACAGTTGGATTACCTCTAGAGTCAAAAATTTGTCTTGCGTGAATGTTAACTATAACGCTCATATTTTTAGTATTTAATTATTATAATTTTTATGTTGCGCAAGATACACAACAATTGATCCGAAAAATACAACAAAATAAATAAGTTTCGAAAACCTATTCGTTAAAATTTTATCATATAAAGACAATAAAAAAGCAGTGCTTTTGGCACTGCTTTTTTATTATTTAAAATTATTAGCGACATCACCTGAACTAGATGAATAACTAATTTTTAATGCATTAACTGATTGTAATTCATCTTTGATATCTGAGATGGTTCCAACATTGGTCTTCATATCTGCTTTGATAGAGGTAACCATTGCTTTCTGCTCTTCAGCATCATGCTTATCTCTTTCAGAATACACAAAATTTACAATATCATTTACTGTAGAAATTTTATCGTTTAACTGGATTTTATCTCCAGTTCCTTCTGAAGGATTAACAGCTTTACCTACATAAATAGTACTTACTAAACTTTTGTGTTCTAACTTCTTTACTTCAGTTGCACTAGGCAATTTTGGTTTTTTAATTAATAAAGATGTTTCACGCATCGTAGTAGATACCATAAAGAAAAACAAAAGCATAAATACAATATCCGGCAATGCTGCAGTGTTTACTGCGGGCACTTCTTTTTTCTTCTTTCCAAACTTTGACATATTGCTTATTATTTTATTGGTTTAGCATCAGATAATATCTCAGGATATGCCTTTTTAATCTGATCGATTGCAGCATCTAAATCTGGATTTTCTACATCTCCTTTTTGTAATTTTAACAAATCAGAATACGAAAGTCCTTTATATTTTCCTTGTAGATATTTTTTTGCATATCTATTTCTTAACTCCGTGTAGGCTGCCAACAATTCATTCTGAACCGAAATATACATTCCATAAGAAGTTGTTTGCGCAGTTTGAACCGAAATTATTGCTTTTGCAGGATGCTCAGAAGATGATTCTGATTTTTCCCCTTCACAATAATTACAAACCTGTCCTTCTGCATTTTTACCTGCTCCGTTGTCAATAAATTTAACTGCTAATTCTCTTAATTCACCAATTTTCACTTCTTCTTCTTCAACTAATAATTGATCGAAACGGTTGATGTTTACTTCAAATATGTTTCTCTGCTTTACTGGTGGCGGATCTACATTCTCTGGTTGTTTTTCTGGTAATTTTCTTAGAATACCAGAATCGGTATCCATAGTTGTTGTTACCAAGAAAAAGATAAGCAGCAAGAAAGCAATATCTGCCATTGAACCTGCATTAATTTCACTATTTTCTCTTCTTGCCATAAATCAGGTTTATTTAATTGCTGTTTTAACGGTACCTAAACCAACAGCAGCAATTGCAATAACTCCTAAGTATACACTAAAGTTAATAATTGTACTGATTAATTTTGATACTGACCCAGCATCACCACCTTTTAACACTTGCCCTTGAACATTTAATACAGCAGCATCAGATGCTGTAAGATATGCTACAAAGTAAACAGCCGCTAAAATGGCTAAATTGATTACTATCTTTTTTATTTCTTCTGGATGTTTAAATATATTCACCACTGAGAATATTAAAGTTATAGCTAATGTAATGTATAACAACCATGCTGAAAATTCTACCAAAGGATTTACCTTTGAATATAATTCGTCTTCCTCAGCAATAAATACGTTAATAAACAATACAGCAGCAATAACAGCAATAACAAAAATTATAGCGGTTAATATTTTTGATAATTTACTACTCATAATGAATATTATTTTTTGTATTTAACTAATAAGTCGATTAAAGAGATAGAAGCATCTTCCATCTTGTTAACAATACTATCAACTTTTGCAACGATAATATTGTAAAATACTTGTAATATAATTGCTACTACTAATCCAAATACAGTAGTTAATAAGGCTACTTTAATACCTCCTGCAACTACCGCTGGGTTAATATCTCCTGCAACTTGAATTGCATCAAAAGCTTCAATCATACCAATTACTGTACCCATGAATCCTAACATCGGTGCTAAGGCGATAAATAAAGATAACCAAGAGATATTTTTCTCTAATAATCCCATTTGAACTCCTCCGTAACCAACAACCGCTTTTTCAGCAGCATCGATTCCTTCTGATGATCTATCTAAACCTTGGTAAAAGATAGAAGCAACAGGTCCTTTTGTATTTCTACAAACCTCTTTTGCAGCATCTAAACCACCTGAAGACAATGCTTCGTCTACTTTCGCAACTAATTTCTTAGTGTTTGTAGTAGCTAAGTTTAAATAAATAATTCTTTCGATAGCAATAGCTAATCCTAAAATTAACGCAACCAATACAATTCCCATGAATTCAGCACCACCCTCAATAAAACGTTGTTTTAATACTTGGTGAAAAGTTGGTTCAACTTTTGGAGCTTCAGCTTCTTCCGCTTTTTCTGGAGTAGCCGCCGTCTCTTCATTTGCAACATTTTCAGTTGCTGCTACATTTGTAGAATCTACAGTAGCTTCTTCTTCTTGTGCAAATGCATTTGAAGTCCCTAAAAACAATAATCCTGCAACAGCTAGGATACTAAAAACTTTTTTCATTTCTATTTTAATTAATACTATTAATGATAATTGATAAACGATGAGCAAGTAACAAAAAAATGTTTACTTTAAAAAATAATATATTGTTAAATATTGTTAACAATTTTCTATTCACCTCGAACAGAATTCTCAAAGATTGTCCTAAACTCTTGAATATTTAATTTTTTTTCGACCAAGAACATCAATTTCCCGACAATAGACTCTTTTGTCATACTTCCTGCATTTAAAACCCCTAATGATGAGATGTTTAAACTAGATTCATATCTACCTATTTCTAGGCCTCCATACATACATTGTGAGGTTACAACAACCTTTAACCCCTCATTAATTCTCTCTTTAAACAACCTTTTTAGCCCCTCTGAAAACTCTGGCATATTACCAGAACCAAATATTTCTAATATGATTATGTTAATTTTTTGATCTTTCAAAAGTGTAAACAACAAATTCTCGTCATTAAAAGGAGTTATTTTTATAATTACTGGGTTAGCCGAAACTTTAGTTACAACACTAAATTCTTCACTTAAATCTGCTATATATGAATGATTAATAATTGAAACATATGCATCAAAATCTTTTGTATGATGCTTCGTTGTACAAACTGCTCTGTGCCATTGTTCTGAAAAGTAAATTCCAACTTCATTAGGAAATTTATTTTCTATCAACTTTTGAATCGCTCCTTTTAAGTTTTTTACGCTATCAGAATCTTGCTCATACAATGTTTTTTGACCTCCTGTAAATATGATTGGTTTAGCAAGGCCACTAATACAAAAGCTTAACAATGAACTTATATAAGCCATCGTATCTGTTCCCATTAAAACTAAAAAAGCATCATATTTTGAATAGTTTTGTTTAATGATAACGCTTAATTCAGAATAATATTTTTTATTAAAATTAGAAGAATCCACCAAAGTGCTAGTAGATGTTAAATGGCAATGATTTAAAAAATTCTCCTTTTCAAGAAAGTGTTCTATTCCTTTTATACTTCCAGGTTTTAAAGCTCCAGATATTTCATCTTTTACCATTCCAAGAGTTCCCCCTGTATAAACAACTAATATTTTCATGACAATAAATTTACATAAAAATAAAAGAGAGCGCTCTACAGCGCTCTCTTTTTTGACTTATAAAACTTAATTTATATTGTTTTTTCTATCACAAAATCTTCCATAAATTTAGTGGTATAATTACCTGCTACATAATCTGGATGATCCATTAATTGGCGATGAAAAGGAATTGTTGTTTTAATTCCTTCAATAATAAATTCATCTAAAGCACGTTTCATTTTGTTGATGGCTTCATCACGAGTTTGCGCAGTACAAATTAACTTTGCAATCATTGAATCGTAGTTTGGCGGAATGGTATACCCAGCATAAACATGAGTATCTAAACGAACTCCGTGCCCTCCTGGTGCATGAAAAGAAGTAATTTTACCTGGTGCAGGTCTAAACCCAGCAAAAGGATCTTCTGCATTAATTCTACATTCTATTGAATGTAATTTAGGAAAATAGTTTTTACCTGAAATTGGAATTCCTGCTGCTACCATAATTTGCTCACGAATTAAATCGTAATCAACAACTTCTTCTGTAATTGGATGCTCTACTTGGATACGAGTATTCATTTCCATAAAGTAGAAATTTCTATGCTTATCTACCAAAAACTCAACAGTCCCAGCTCCTTCGTACTTAATGTACTCAGCAGCTGCAACAGCAGCATTTCCCATCGCTTCTCTCAACTCATCTGTCATGAATGGAGAAGGTGTTTCTTCTGTTAGTTTTTGATGACGACGTTGCACAGAACAGTCTCTTTCTGATAAGTGACATGCTTTTCCATATGCATCTCCAACAATTTGAATTTCAATATGACGTGGTTCTTCAATTAACTTTTCCATGTACATATCATCATTTCCAAAAGCTGCCTTTGATTCATGACGTGCAGAATCCCAAGCATCTCTTAAATCTTCTGCTTTCCAAACAGCTCTCATCCCTTTACCTCCACCTCCAGCAGAAGCTTTAAGCATGACAGGGTAACCTGTTTCCAATGCTACTTTTTCACATGTTTCAAAATCTTCAATCACTCCTTCACTACCTGGTACGCAAGGTACTCCTGCAGCAATCATGGTAGATTTAGCATTGGCTTTATCCCCCATTCTATTAATCATTTCTGGAGTAGCTCCAATAAATTTAATATCGTGATCTTGACATAATTTAGAAAATCTTGCATTTTCAGACAAGAATCCATATCCTGGATGAATTGCATCTGCATTGGTAATTTCTGCAGCTGCAATAATGTTTACCATCTTTAAATAAGACTCCGAACTTGGAGCAGGTCCAATACAAACCGCCTCATCTGCAAAACGAACATGCAAGCTATCTTGATCTGCAGTTGAATAAACAGCTACTGTTTTGATTCCCATCTCTCTACATGTTCTAATAACACGTAAAGCAATCTCACCACGGTTGGCTATTAATATTTTTTTAAACATTTTTTTTCTTTTAGTAGTTAGTACTTAAATCTTGTAAACGCATCAGTAATTATGATGGATCTACTAAAAATAATGGCTGTCCAAATTCTACTGGAGTACTATCTTCTACTAATATTTTTACGATTTTACCTGATACTTCAGATTCAATTTCGTTGAATAACTTCATTGCTTCAATTACGCAAACTACTGAGTCTGCTTGAACAGTATCACCTACTTCAACAAACAATGGTTTGTCAGGAGATGGTTTTCTGTAAAAAGTACCAATCATTGGAGACGTAATTGTAATGTATTTTGAATCTTCAGCAGCAGGAGCAGGTGCTGGTGAGTCTGAAGCAACTGGTGCTGCAGGAGCAGGTGCTGCTTGAGCTACTGGTGCTGCCATAGATAATGGTGCTGCATGTTGTAAAATAGTAGTTTCGGTTTTACCCTCCCCTGTTTTAATGGTGATTTTAATATCTTCCATTTCTAATTTTACTTCGTTAGCTCCAGATCTTGCCACGAATTTAATTAAATTCTGAATGTCCTTTAATTCCATAATCGTTTATATTAAGTGCGTATTCTTTAAAGTTAATTAATTATTTTATGAGTTATAAGCCCACTTTAAGTAGGTAGCTCCCCATGTAAATCCGCCACCAAAAGCAGCAAATATTATATTATCACCTTTTTTAAGTTGTTTTTCGTAATCTGCTAGCAATAAAGGTAAAGTACCTGATGTAGTATTTCCATAATACTGAATATTCATCATTACCTTTGATTTGTCTAATTCAATTCTGTTAGCAGTTGCCTCAATAATTCTTGTGTTTGCTTGGTGTGCAGCCAACCAATCTACATCATCATTAGTCAAGTTATTTCTTTCTAAAACCTTTACCGCAGCATCGGCCATATTAGAAACGGCATACTTAAATACAGTTCTACCTTCTTGTCTTATATAATGTTGTTTATTATCTACTGTTTCATGAGAAGCAGGATTTAAAGATCCACCAGCTTCCATTTTAAGGAATTCTCTTCCAATTCCATCACTTCTTAAGTATTCATCTTGTAATCCTAAACCTTCAGTGTTTGGTTCAAATAATGCAGCTCCTGCACCGTCACCAAAGATAATACATGTTGCTCTGTCTTCGTAGTCTATAATAGATGACATTTTATCGGCACCAATAATTAACACCTTTTTGTATCTACCAGATTCTATATATGCTGCTGCTGTAGACATTGCATATAAAAAGCTTGAACATGCTGCTTGTAAATCATAACCAAATGCATTTATAGCTCCAATTTGAGTGGCCACATATACTGCCGTAGACGCTACATTCATATCAGGTGTAGCAGTTCCAACCAAAACTAAGTCAATTTCCTTTGGGTCTAATCCTTTCTTTTGAATCAAATCTTCAGCAGCCTTAATTGCTAAATAAGAGGTTGGTTTATCTTTGTCTTTTAAGATTCTCCTTTCCTTGATTCCTGTACGAGAGGTAATCCACTCGTCATTTGTCTCTACTATCTGCTCTAACTCTTTGTTAGTCAATACATAATCAGGAACATATTTTCCAACAGCTGTGATAGCAGCACTAATCTTTGCCATAAATTGATTGTTAAGAAATCTTTAAACAATATGAAAAGCCAAAGTAATAAAATTTATTTCTAAATCTTGATTAAAAAGGCTCCTTTTTTTGTCAATATTTGTTCAAATTAACAAAGAAACCCTCATAAAATGAGGGTTTCTTTGTTAATACATGTAAAAACGATTAACTATGCTTCAGCTTCAGTTGAGTCAATAACAACTTGACCTCTGTAATATAATTTTCCTTCGTTCCAGTGAGCTCTATGATATAAGTGTGCTTCTCCAGTAGTTGGATCTACAGCAACTTGTGGAGCTACAGCTTTGTAATGAGTTCTTCTTTTATCTCTTCTTGTTTTTGAGATTTTTCTCTTTGGATGTGCCATTGCTATAAATTTTTATTTTTTATCTAATAATTGTTTTAACTGATCCCATCTTGGATCTAATTGTTCTTTTTTTACTTCTTTCTTCTTTAATTGCTTTTCAAATTCTTGTGCATCTTTAATCTCTTTACGTGAGACTCCTGGCTTTACTCTTTTTTGAGGTACAGACAACACGATTAACTCGTATATATATTGTTGCACTTCTATTTGATATGCATCATGAGGTAAAATTAATAAGTCTTCTACATCATTATTAAAAGTTTCTCCAAACTTTACAATTAACGAAAACCTACCACTAACTTCTAGATCAAAATCTTCTCCTGTTACATCACAAGGAACTTTTACACTTCCATTTGCAACAAAATTTAACTCTAATAAGGTTGTTTTTTTATTTAGCTCTAAACGAACATTAAAATCAACCTCCTCAAACTCATCATATTCAAAAGCATCAAAGAACTTTCTATCAATTTGAAAATCAAACTGGTGTTTTCCTTCTTTCAACCCTATAAAAGGTATCCTAAATTCACTAAGTGTTTTCATATAAAAACATCAATTTGAGCCGGCAAAGATATAAAAACATTTTGTTGATTCAAAAACTAAATGATTAATTTCTTACTTTTTAGTTTTTAAACTGTTAGCCGTCAATTTTTCGTACTCTTTTCTCTTTTTAATTATTGAAATTCCTTTATACAAAGCCTCTTGAAATGAGGAAGTATTTGCCATTCCTTTTCCAGCAACATCAAAGGCTGTTCCGTGGTCTGGAGACACTCTTACCTTAGCTAAACCTGCGGTAAAATTAACTCCTTCACCAAACGAAATGGCTTTAAACCCAACCAATCCTTGATCATGATACATAGAAATAACTCCATCGAATTTTTGATAAGATTGATTTCCAAAGAAACCATCTGCTGCATAAGGCCCATAAACCAACTGACCTTTTTCTTGATATTCCTCTAATATTGGACGAATTAATTCATCATCTTCTTTACCAATTACTCCGTGATCTCCACAATGTGGATTTAAACCTAAAACAGCAATTCTTGGTTTTGAGACTCCAAAATCTTGCATTAATGATTGATACATAATATCAATTTTTTTGCAAATTAGTTCTTTGTTCAATGCTTCGGAAACTTGAGAAACTGGAATATGCCCTGTAACCAATCCTACTTTGATGTCTTTTGACATTAAAATCATTAAACTTTCGCCATCAATTTTTGATTCTAAATACTCCGTATGTCCTGGAAAACTAAATTCCTCTGACTGAATATTATCTTTACTTATTGGAGCGGTTAAAAGCACATCTATCTCTTCTTTGTTTATAGCTTCTGTGGCAGCCGCTAATGATTCAAAAGCTTTTTGACCCGATACTTGTGTCGGTATCCCTGGTTGTAATTCAACCACTTCATCCCATACCTTTATAACATTTAACCTTCCTTCTTCTATGCCTTGGGCATCTGCTATAAAATTTATTGGATAATTAAACTTTAATTGTTTTTTGTAAAATGACATCACCTTATCTGATGCATACACAACAGGTGTACACAAATCGTACACTCTTTTATCTTCAAATGTTTTTAAAATCAACTCTATTCCTACACCATTCAAATCACCAACAGAGATTCCTACTCTTATTATACGATTATCACTCATTATATATTACTTTTGGAGTACGAAATTAGTCATTTAAAATCATATACATCATGTTTACAGGAATTATTGAAACCTCCGGTGTTGTTAAAAACTTAGTACACAAAAACACCAATTTAGACATTACTGTTTCTTCAAATATTACCAACGAACTAAAAATTGATCAGAGTGTTGCACACAACGGTGTTTGTTTAACTGTAGTAAAGATTGATAAAGACGAATACACCGTTACAGCTATTGCGGAGACTCTTGAAAAGACAAATTTAGACACACTACAAATAAATGATGTTGTGAATTTAGAACGAGCAATGAAACTTGGTGATAGGTTAGATGGACACATTGTACAAGGACATGTAGATCAGACTGGTATTTGTACTAATATTGAAAACAAAAACGGAAGTTGGCAGTTTAGTTTTGAGTATGATAAAACCCTTGGAAATTTAACCATTGAAAAAGGATCTATTACTATAGACGGTACAAGCTTGACAGTGGTTGACTCTGGAGAAAATACGTTTAGTGTTGCTATTATTCCTTATACTTATGAAAACACTAGATTTAAACACTATAAAATAAACACAAAAGTAAACTTAGAATTTGATGTATTAGGAAAATATGTAAAGAAAATAGCCAAATATAGCATTTAATAAAATTGTTACAACAAATAAAAAAGCCACTCAATGAGTGGCTTTTTTATTTATATCGTTTGTTTCTTCAACTTGGTTACTCCCAATCCTACAGCTGCTAATATTAATACTACCACACCCATATTTATAGGTAGAGCTGGAGGATGTAATCCTGGAGGCGGAGGTGGAGGCCCTGGAGCTGCATTAGCCGAAAAGACAATACCCGCTGCTAATAAAACTAATATTTTATAACTTTTAGCCTTCATAATTTTTGATTATTAAAACACTGACATATATCAATTTTCTAAATCGAGAACAAAAATAATTTTTTATTTACTCTTAACAAACTGATTTATGTTAATATTTTTACTCATTTAACTCATTTAACATTAGTTAAATGAGTTATTAGATTTATTCCATTTAAAAAGCATTGATTATATATGAAAGAAAACACCAAAGGTTCATTTTTAACTCACACAAATTACACAGTAAAAAAAACTGCTATCAATACCTTTAAACATACTTCAAAAATAATCTTATATCATTAATATTGAGTCCAACATTAGGTGAGTGGTCGTTTACTGTCGACGAATGGATCATTTCTAAAGGTTAAGTAATTTAACAAACTTATTGCCTTGATTAATATTTACTTATAAAACCTTATATTTTTAGATACTTACCATTTGATTAATTACTTATAACTTTACCTACACTATATGAAAACCATATAGAAAGTAACATATAAGGAATTTGAATAGCATCTTTTACACCTAGTTTAGAATCATCTACATGCACCCACCTTGTTAATGGTTGCTCATAAATTTTATTCATAACAACTTGTTTTCCGTAGTATTTTTTTAGTCTGATAAAAATCTCTACATCAAACAACCAACGAGTTAAAAATTTATCTTTATATGCAACTCCAATAATTTCTTTCTTAAAAACTTTGGCTCCACATTGTGTATCTTCAATTGGCAAACCTAAAATCATCAATACAATCATTTTTACCATTTTAGAAAAAAGACTTCTGAAGAAACTTCTCTCTATCTGTCCTTCTCCTTTACCTCTTGATCCGTAGACAAAAGTCAATTCTTCTCTAAACTTTAAGGTTCTTACTAATTTTTCAAAATCATTAAAATCTGTAGACAAATCTGCATCCATAAAACCGATATATGCAATTTCTTCCATTCTGCTTAAGTACTTTACTCCAGTTCTTACAGCAGCTGCTTTTCCAGCATTTATTTTTACATCAATCACCGTTACATTGTCTGATGATTGTTGCTGAAGATTTTCTAAAACTTCTAAAGTATGATCTTTACTTCCATCGTTTACAAAACAGATGTGGTAATTTTTATTTTCTTTAGCAAAACGGATGAATTCATTTACATCTAATCTATTTGCTTCATTATAACAAGGGATAATAATTCCAGTTTTCATAATAGTTTGTTTTAAATTATACATCAAAAGTACAGACACATTGAAAGTTATTTTTAGAGAATTAGTTTAAGTACCCGTTACTATCGGTGAATGAAAAAAAACATCAGTCCACAACCGTTTAACTTCACAAAACTTTACCCTATATTTATGATAAAAACTCAAAGCATTGATTTATAAATGAAGCAAAGCACCAATAAATATCTGATTACCGCTTTATTAATAGGATTGGTTTTTCATGGCACTGCTATGTTTTTTACTTTAGAAACTACTTATGATGCTTTGATTCACTTATTTTTTGCTGATCATTATGTAAATAGTTGGTTTGAACCATGGAATTTTAAATGGTATACTGGTTTTACAGTAATGAGTTACCCTCCTTTGGTACATCAAACCATTGCTTTGTTATCTTTCATAGGAGGTTTAAAATTTGGATTATTTGCCACCGCTTTAATTGCTGTTGTTTTATTTATAACAGGAACCTATCGTTTTTCCCTGCTTATTACTTCAAACAGAAGTGCTGCGGGATATGCAGCGATCTTAGCCACGTTGTCTTCAACCTTTATAGAAACTTTACATTTATTTGGGCAACTCCCTAGTATTATTGGTGTTTCTGTTCTTTTACATGCCATGCCAGAAATTTACCTGTGGATTAAAGAGGGAAAACTAAAATATTTATTCACCTCCCTTTCTTTAATTTCAGTTACAGTAACCTCTCACCATGTAACACCCATATTTGGAATGGTGTTTTTTATCTCTCCATTAATCGGGACAGCCATTATGGATCACGCTACCCAAAAGGCAGGTACTTTAAAAAAAGTAACGATTCGTATTTTTCTACTAAGCTTTAAAGAATTGTTAAAAAGAATCATACCATTTGTTGTGCTTGCTTTAACCATTATCGTAACCTGTTTATTGCCTTATTGGATTAATTCCAAGAACAACCCCATCACGCAAGTTCCTATTCCACACGGATCTAGAGATAATTTTATAGAAATCACCTCATCAGGGTTGGTTTTCTTTTTAATTCCGTGGGGAGTGGTCTTATTTTTACTGCCTTACATCTTTTATAGATACTATCACAAACGATATATTTTCTTTGGAATCTCATTATCTATGTTGACTTTGCTAGGAACTGGAGGAACCACTCCACTACCTAAAATGATTCTTGGTGAAAATGCGTTTAATATTTTAACCCTCGATAGATTTACCTTGTGGGCAGCTATTATGTCTATTCCTATGGTGGGAGAATTTGCCCTTAGATTTTCGGAAGGAGATTTAAAACAAATCATTCAGAAAAGGTTTGGTCCTATTTATCATAGAATTATAGGCGGATTCTTAGCTTTTTCTTTTTTATTCATGAGTGTTTTTACCATCAGTTTAGGATATTTTAGACCCTCTCAACCTCAAAAAATAAAAATCCTCCCAATTGTAAACTTCTTAAATCAAGATCAACATGACCAATGGAGATATTTAACTTTAGGGTTTGGCGACCAAATGGCATGGCTATCTGCAAATACAAAAGCATTAACTGTTGATGGAAATTATCATTCAGCCAGAAGATTACCTGAGTTAACCACCAGAGCTATTGAACGATTGGAAAACTCAAAATTTAAAGGAATTGAAGGAATTGGTTCTTTACAACAATTTTTAACCGTACCAGAGAAATACAATTTAAAGTATATTTTTTCTAATGATAAATTTTACGATCCTATTCTATATTTCTGTGGATGGCAAAGATTACGTCAACTAGAAAACGGAATTATGGTTTGGGAAAAACTAAACGTTCCGCCAATTAGTGTCATCTTACCAAGAGTTGATGTGGCTACTTGGCAAAAAATACATTGGGGAACCGTTCCTTTACTCACCGTTATTCTTGCTTTTTTAATCAATTCTAGAAGTTTACTAACCAGAACTTTTAAAACTAAAAAAGATCAGACTATTGCTTATATAAAAGATAGCTATCATTATAAAAAATTTCCTTGGAAGTTGGTACTATTGTTACACGCATGGGTATTGTTTTTATTAATTATTGTAGGTTTTACCTGTTATTCTTTTTACATCAAAAACGATTCTCAAAGATCTCCTGAAAACGCCATCTTAACTTATTACGATGCTTTAGACTTTAAACGTTTTGAAAAAGCACATAGCCTTATTAATCCTGATAGCGATTTGCCTATTGCTCAATATATGTTACAAGTTTCCGTTACAGATGGATTATTAAGTTCTTATGCAAAATTGGACAGTATCAATATTAACATTACTGAACAAACAGATAGTTCCGCTGTTGCCAATATAAAAACAGCGTGGATTACCGCTCTAGAAAAAGTAAATGATAGTTGTTTTAAAACTTTGGTAAAGAAAAATGGAAATTGGTACATCAACCCAGAAACCATTAATAAAGACTTACCTCCTGACCAATTGTTTGTAGAAAATAAACCGACTTATTTTAACCAAGGAAGAAGGAGAATTACAACTGAACAAACCTACCATGAAGATGTTTTAAAACAACCTGTATTAGAAATATTAACCGCAAAACTTATTGAACATAATGGACAATTTTCTGTTATTGGAGAAGTTCAAAATATTGACAATGTTCCTGCTGATATTGTTTTAAAAGGAACTTTATACAATAACAACAATGAACTTTTAGCGACTTTTAACGCAAAAGACCAAGTAAAGCATAAATTATTACCCAAAGAAATTACTTCTTTTAAAATAGATTTTGAAGGAATTGCTTGGTTAAACATCAACGAAAAATCACCTACAACTTTTAATCCTGATGAATTTACGGAAATAGACTTGAGTGATAAACCAACAAAATTCGATTTACAAATAGCGGGAAATGTTTCTGGAGCTGACTTATATAAAAAAGTAGCCATTTCTAAATTAAACATTACCTCCTCAGAAATAAGCGGTTTACTGTTTAATAGTGGTACTGCACAAACTACCATTCCTCAGTTGATTTTTACTTTTTATGATGAAAATAAAAATCCAATATATGTAGATGACACTTATGTTATAGAAGGAATCAGGCAACAAAGAAAACATCCTTTTGAGTATCATATTCCTCAAACCTCATCAGTTGTTATTAATAGCAGTATGGAAAATTGTTTTGTTAATGGATTGCCAAACAAATCCATTGCAAGTAAAATTATAGATCAGAGAAAAAGTGCTATTCACAACCCATTAATCAAAATAAATCATCCTTACTTTTCTTACGTTAAAATAGAAATCAACAATTATACAGGCGTTCCTTATTAAATGAAAAACTTTGTACTACATATTATAGCTACTTTTTTTATTGCTTTGAGCTCTTATGCACAAAACAGCAACTTGGGCATGAAATTGCAAAATGCTAAGGAGGAGTTTGTTGCAGGAAACAAAATCAAGCTTGTTTTTAATAAAATATCTGATTCCATTCCAGATATGTATTACAGCAATAGTTATGGAAATATCATCATTACTCCTACAGCAAATAAAAAACAAATTGTATATGAAGTTCCTGAATTTATGAGTCAAAAATCTGGATGGAACCATTGGCAATTAACACAAAAATACAAAAACATAAAAGGTGATTTTTACATTCATCCCACCCAAAACATCAGCAAGATAGAAACCTATTTAGGGCCACCAAGTATAGAAGTTGGAGATAAAGATTACGCCATGTTGGTTGTAATTCCTTTGGATGATTATAACAATCCTGTGGCAAAAAACACTCCTGTTTTGATTCAGAAAAAACACCTGAATACTTTTGAACAAAACACCCTTCCTTTTAACGGAATGATTGCTCACAAAATTATTTATACCAATCGTAAAGCTGGTAGAACATTTATTAGTTCTGAATGTTTAAACGAGACTTCTAAAGAATATACCTTAGAAATTGTTCCTGCTGGCCCAACAAATTTTAACATTGATTTTGAAAGGGTTCACGATTATGGGGATGGAAATCAGATCACTAAATTTTACACCTCCATTATTAAAGATAGATATGATAATGTTGTTGCCGATGGAACTTCTGTTACTTTTAGAATAGAAAACAACAAAGGAATATACTTACAAACTTTTGGAACCACCATTAATGGAGTCGCTACGGCACAAATGGTACATCCTGATCATGAAGATACCTGGAATATAAAAGCGTTTATTGATGGATTTTCTGAAAGCAACCTCATCACTTTAACTTATAAAAACGCTGTCAAAAATTTTAATATTGATTTTAAAAACGATGAAAAACATTTAGTTGTGGGTCCTTTTAAAAGTTTTATGAACCAAACTTTACCAGACGGATTGATGGTGACTTTAGAATTGTTTGATGATAACGAACAAATTCAAAAAATAAACCTACAAACTGAAAACGGCTTTGCTATTTTTGATTTACACACCTTTATCAAAAAAGACAAAAAGTATATCATTAAAATTAACGCAGCACAAATTAACAAACAACTAGAAATTAAAATCTAATGACTCTTAGCATCCATAAAAATATATTAAAAACCACACTTATTGTTATTTACATAAGTGTAACGCTCCTTGTTATTTTTGGACTAAGTGCTGTATTTACTTATTTAAACACTGGAGCTGATAGAAATTTAATGCTTCACAATAAAATTCACGAAACCGTACATTATCAGCCAAAAATCACTTGGGATATCAGTCATGTAGAAGGTAGAGAAATCACGCAAACAGCTTTACAAAATATTGAAAAAGATTATTTAAATGCTTGGTATGTGAAACAAGTGGCTTTTGAAAAAAACACGCAAAAAGGATTAAAAGATTACTATACAAAAAGTGCTTTAGAAACCATTTTAAAATCAATTAAAGCAAATACTGACAACCATATTTCTATCAAAGGAACTTCTTTAGACCATCATCCTTCTATTGATTTTTTTAGTGAAGACGGACAATTGATTGTAATTACAGATGAAAACATTAAAGAATACAAGCGTATTTATAAAAACGAGACTTTGTTACTTGAAACTACAGAAGTAAACACTTATCAGTTTTTACTTTTATTAGAAGATGGTTTTTGGAGAATTAGGCAAATTTTAAAAATAGAGCCTACTAAAAAGGCAGATTTACAAACAACCGCTACCAGTGTTTCTCAACAAATTAAAGGAATCAATTATTATCCACAAGACAGTCCTTGGGATATGTTTGGTAATGATTTTGATAAAAAAGTAATCAACCAAGATTTTAACATTATTCAAAAAGCTGGACTAAATACGATTAGAATTTTTATTCAATATGAAGATTTTGGGAAATCTGAAGTAAAACCAGAAAAGTTAGAAAAACTAACAAGTGTTTTAAATTTGGCTCAAAAAAATCATTTAAAAGTCATCATTACACTGTTTGATTTCTATGGAGATTACCAAGTATTAGATTGGACATTAAATAATCAGCATGCCACTAAAATCATCAATCATTGTAAAGAACATCCTGCTTTGTTTGCTTGGGACATTAAAAATGAACCAAATTTAGATTTTGAATCAAGAGGAAAGGAAAAAGTATTGGCTTGGTTAAAACAAATGATTTATCGTGTAAAAACCATTGATAAAAAACATCCTGTTACCATTGGGTGGTCTAACACAAAAAGTGCGACAAATTTAAAAGACATGGTAGATTTTGTGAGCTTTCATTATTACGAAAATTTAGATCAACTAGAAAAAGCTTATCTACAATTAAAAAAAGAAATCCCAAATAAAGAAATTGTGTTAGGGGAATATGGTTTGTCTTCTTATAGAGGAATTTGGAATCCGTTTGGAAATTCAGAAGAAAATCAAGCTGAATATCATCAAAAATTTCAGGAAATAGCTTCTAAAAACAAGATTCCTTTTGTTTCTTGGACCTTATATGATTTTAAAAAAATCCCCAAAGAAGTTGTTGGACAACTTCCTTGGAGAAAATATAATCAAAAGCATTTTGGTTTTATTAATCAGGCTGGAGAAAGAAAAGCATCTTTCCAATATATCTCTAAGCCGTAACTGTTTGTGGAGCTTTTCTTAAGAAAATAGACTCAAAACTATTGATGTACATATCTGCAATAGTACTCATAGGAAAAGCAGTTGCTGCTCTATAATTTGCTCGTCCTAAAGAAGTTCTATAAGCTTCATTGATGACAATGTTTTCAATGGCAGTTGCCAAACTATCTACACAAGTTGGATTAAAAAACTCTCCTTTATATCCTTCATCTTGTACTAACAAAGCCAAATCTCCTAAGTCTGGCATTACCACTGCCTTACCATAACTACCTGCTTGGTGTAACACTCCAGAACTACCTGTTGTAGAAGTATATGGAAACACAACTACTGCACTCTCTTGAAACAAAGGAGCTACCTCTTCTTCTTCTACATATCCTGTAAAACGAACTCCAGACACGTGCTTATATTGTTCTTGCACACCAGCTAAATATCCTGGTACATTTGGATTGTCTGTTCCTGCAATTACTACTTCTAAATCTAATCCTGTTGTATTTCTTACTTTCTCAACAGCTTCTATCATAGACTCAACTTTTTTATAAGTTCCAAACTTTCCAAAAGTCATTACTTTTAAAGGTCCATCAGGTGTTTTAAAACTTGGTCTTTCCGATACTTCAAAAGTTCCGTGTGGAATTAAAACTACATTTTTTGCGTTGTATTTAGATTCTAAAATATCAACATATTTTTGCATGGTTACCGCAACGGTATCCGCTTGTAAAATTAATTTAGTCAAGCTAGTCCCTATGAAACCATATATTTTTTGCATGATTTTGTTCGAGGTAAATCCAGCAGTTCCTAAATCTACTTCTTCTAAAATATTATGCAATAAAACAATGGTTGGAATTCTTTTAATTCTACAAACCAATGGTAACATTAACCCAAGAGCTGCCGCTACTTTTTTATCTCCAAACTTCATAAACTGTAAGTTGAACAATACTGCATCTGGTTGTACTTCGCTAATCGCATTACTTACATTTACAATGTTCGTATAACTATTAAATTTCCAACACTCTTTTACAGTGATTTTACATCCTTGCTCTTCAAAATTTAAATCTTTTGCTTCAGGAGTTTCATCTGTTAATAAGATGATTTCAGAGATTTCTTGTTTTTGTCTGAAGTTTTTTACCAAGTGATATGCATACTCATTTAAGGTTACTTTACTTGGTGGATACGATGTTACGATTGCTAATTTCATAATGCTTTGTGTTTTAATTATGATGTAAAATTGCAACATAATTAAAGGTAAACTCTAGCATTTTAGGTAGTTAGCGGGTTCCTTTAGGTGAACGGAAGGATGATTTATTTTTTACCATTCATCGATACTTTCTTAGCATCGATGAAAAAGAAAATAACTTGGGTGAATAGTAAAAACGTCATGGCAATCATTTGTACATGAACCACTTGCTCTAAAGAAGTGTGATAAAAAACCACTAATAGAACTTGCAAAGCTCCAAAAATTGCAGACACCAATACCGGCACATATTTATCTAAAGACAGAAAATAATAAGCAAAGATATTAGCCACGGCAAAAACTCCAGTAGCAAATGCATATTTCCATAACAATGAAGCAATTTGAACATAATCATTTCCAAATAACATTTGTACAATAATGGTTGGAAACATGGCACAAGCCAAAATAATAGTGGTAGCAATAATTGCGATATAAGAAACGTATTTCATCAATACTTTGGTGGTATCTTTTCCTTCTTTTTTAAGCTGAACTACCGTTGGCAATAACAACATTACAAACATCCAAGCTACAAAATATACAATACGCCCTATCAAAGCCAATGAAGCATATAGTCCAGCATCGTAAGCCTCAAAGTAATGTTTCACCAATAAGATATCACTGTTATTAATAATGATTTGAGACAACTCATAAAAAGCAGTAATCACAAAAAACTTTTTTACTTGCGTTAATTCTTTTTTAGGAAATACTACTTTGCTTGTAAACTGCTTCTTTTCATAGTTTAAAGGAAACAACCCAACAATAAGAGACACCAAAACTCCCACAGCAATTACTACCGATGATTGAGAATGAAACAACAATACTAAAATTAAAGTAAGTCCTAATCTAGTAAACATTTCTGCTTGGTAAGTAACAGAAAGTAATTTGAATTGTTTTTTCCCTTGAAAAAAGCCTCTATTTACACTCATTAAAAAATACAAAGGCACTCCAATTCCAAAAATAGTAAACATCATAGAAGACGAAGTGTGAAAAATTTCTTGTAAATCTTTTGCAAACACCACTACCATGGCTCCAAAAAATATTCCGACCATAATTGCGTTCTTATAAATCTTTTTTACAAAAGCTCCCAAAATAGTTTCGGACAAAGTAACCGTAAACTTTGCTGCTGCTAACTGAAAAGTCATGGCCACAAAAGACAACACCAACAACATGGTAATTAAAATAGCTGCATCAGAAAATTGTTCAGGCCCTAATATTCTACCTAATAAAAGGTTATACAAATAGTTTCCTCCGTTAACCGTTAAAACACTTAACATAAATAATTGTTCTTCGGTAATTACTGGCTTTTTAGTGATTGAAATAGACAACATAGCTTTGGTATTTTTAGTTAAAAATTAAATAGATCCTCATTTAATCTGACACAAAATTCCATCAATACTCCTTCAAAACCTCTTATATTTCGTTGAAGTGCATTTTGCTAACGGTGAATAAACACCATATTATCCTTAACTTGTAATCACTAATAAAACGCTATCGATGAAGAATTTATCTTTTGTTATTTTCCTATTATTTTTTACTACAACTGTTGTTTGTGCACAACAAATGCAAACTGGTTTTACCTACCTAGAAACTGGTGATTATAAAAACGCAGAAACTTTTTTTGAAAACATTCTAAAAGAATATCCAGAAAACAAAACAGCAAAACTATGTTATGGTAGGGCTGTTGGGTTGAATGGAAAACCAGAACAAGCAGTGACCATTTTTACAGAATTATTAAATACTTATCCAAGTGATTTTGAAATTCAATTAAATTATGCAGAGTCTTTACTATGGAGTAAAAAATACAATCAAGCCAAAGACTATTATATAACATTAACCAATACCAACCCAAAAAGTTTTGCGGCTTTATTGGGGTATGCCAACACCTTATCTAATTTAAAGGAATACAATAAAGCCCTAGAGTATGTAAACAAAGCTTTGGTGGTATTGCCAAACAACCCGAATGCCATGGTTTCTAAAAAATATATTTATTTGGGATTGGCCAATCAGCAACAACAAAATCAACAATACGAAGAAGCCATCGCTACTTTAAAAACAGATATGGAATTGTTTCCTAAAGACAGAGATATCTATTTGAATTTGGCCAATACTTATATCATTGCAAAAAAACATCAAGAAGCCGAAGATTTGTTTATAGAAATGCAACAGGATTCAACATTGTATTTTCATGCTAAAAACGGATTGGCTTTAAACGCTCATTTACAAGAAAAAGAGAAAAAAGCACTTGAAATTAGTACTCAAACACTATCAGAAATTAATGATCATACAGCTGAAAAAGATATCAAAAACACACAAGAAAGATATGCTCAGGCTTTAATTTGGAATAAAAAATACAAAACCGCTAAAAAGTATATTGATGAAATTGCAAAAGGGAAAGAAAATGAAAATTGGATTTTAGGTTTAAAAGCAACTCTTTATACTTACACTGGTGATTTTAACAAAAGTCTTAAAACCTATAATGCTATTTTAAATAACGATGAAACTTCTTTTGATGGAAACTTAGGAAAAGCAAATGCATTAAAAGCCAACGGACAAATTAACAATGCTTATTTGGCTGCTAGAGAAACTTTGGTACATTTTCCAAACCAAAAAGATGCTTTAAATTTTATCAACAATTTAAACAGTAGTTATATTCCAATTTTTGAATCCGATGCCAGATATAGTTTTGACAATGGAGACAGTAAAGCTTATACCTCCACTTCTCATGTTGTATTTCCTATGAGCACAAAACTTACTTTGTCTACTCAATATCAATACAAAAAAGCCATCAATGATGTTACAGACAATAACAGTACTTCTAACTTAATTGGAGCTGGATTGGGATATTTAGTACATCCTAAAATAAACTTTATAGGAACTGTAGGAATCAACAAAATTAACGGAAACAAAAGCAGTTATGATCAGTTCTATACTGATATTCTCTTTAAAACCAAACCTTATAAATTACAGAATCTAGATATTGGTTACAAAAGAGAGCTACAAAACTTTAACGCCGAATTGTTAAATAGAGAAATTATTCAGAATAATTTTTATGGAAATTACAACTTAAGTACCAACTTTAATTTAGGATGGTTTACTCAATATTATTATACTACCCAAAATGATGACAATACCAGAAACTTATTATTCACTTCGTTGTATTATAATTTAATTCCAAAACCAGCTTTAAAAACTGGGATTAATTTTCAGTACTTAACTTTTAAAAATCAAGTGCCTACTATTTATTTTAGTCCCGCTGAATTTAAAGCTGTAGAAATTTTCGTAAACCTTATAAAAGACCGAGGAATTGCAAAAAGCAACAATTGGTACTATGGTTTAACGGCCGCTATTGGTTACCAATACATTGAAAAAGACCCTAAACAAAGTACTTATAGAATTCAAAGTAATATAGGTTATAAATTTACAGACCAATGTTATTTAGAAGGATTTGCCAACCATAGTAACATTGCCTCAGCTGCAGCTAGTGGATTTACTTTTACAGAATTTGGCGTTAAATTTATCTGGCATTTCCTTAAAAAACCAGTGTTTAAAACCTTATAAAAGATTTAAACGTTTCATTAATTCAGGACGGTTAGATCTACTAACAGGTACCACGTCTTTTTTAATCAAAACACTATTGTCTTCAATATCAATAATCATTTTAATATTGATAACATATGATCTGTGGACTTTTAAGAACAAATCCTCTGGAAGTTTATCTTCTATTTTCTTTAGTGTAGAATGAACTACATAATTTTTTGCCTCTGTTTTTATTTGAATATAGTCTCCTTTGGCCTCAATTAAATAAATATCAGGAATATTAATTTTTACCAACCTCCTATCGATGTTTACATACAAGTCTTTTCCTGAAGAAACAGCTTCTTTTTTTGAGTTTTTGGTAGGTGTACTTTCTTGAACAGGTTCATTTGATAAAATTGCATTTTCAACCTTTTTAACCGCTTTTAAAAAACGAGGCAATGCAATAGGTTTTACCATATAATCCACAATACAATCATACTCAAAAGCATCAATAGCAAATTGAGTATCAGACGTAATTAGTACAATTTTAGGTGGATTTTTTAACGTTTGGATAAAATCAAAACCCGTAAAATCTGGCATATGTATGTCCAGAAAAATCAAATCTACTTCGTTTTGATTTAAGTGTTTTATAGCTTGAATAGCATTAGAAAACTCTCCGTCTATTTCTAATCCTCCTGCTTGACTACATAGTTGGTTAATTACCAATCTTGAAGTTGCTTCATCATCAACAATAATACAATTCATATTCACAATTTATAGCGATGCTAAGAACTGAGTCATTACGGATAAGGTTTCTTTAAATTCATTCTCCAAATCCGAACTATTCACTCTTAGATTGTTTTCATACTCCACCGCAGTTTCATAACTCTTTTTCAGTCCCAAAATACTAATTTTATGTTTAAGTTTATGAACTATTTCTATAATTAACTTTTGATCTCCTAAAGCTAAGCTATTATAATACTTTTCTTTCTCTTTTGGAAACTCATCAACCATAATTGCTAAGAGTTTTTTCTCAAATACCTCATCACCTCCAGCAAGTTCTTTAATGTAGTCAAAATTGGGCTTTTCCATCTATTTATTTTTAATTAGGAAATTGAACGTGGTACCTTTTGATACTTCTGAGTCTACCCAGATTTTTCCTTTATAAATTTCTACAATTTTTTTCACTATTGACAATCCAATTCCAATTGATTTTTGACTGTTTTCTAACTTAAAAAAGGCTTTGAATACCTTCTCAAAATAATTTTTATCAATTCCTTTACCATTGTCTTTTACGTAAAACTGTAACATATCACCTTTGGGTTGATACCCTACTTCTACCCAACCTTTTTCTTTATCATTGTAAGAAATAGCGTTAACTATTAAATTTTGAAAAAGCTGTTGTAATCTATGTTTATCTCCATTTACAATTGGCAATTTTCCTTTGATCCTTACTTCGATATGATCTGGAATTTCTATGTATTCTATGATTTCTTTTAACAACAAATTTAAATCTATAGGATAAATGATTTCTTCTTTTTTACCCAAAGTTGAATACTCTAGAATACCCGTGACAAGGGCATCCATTTTTTCTACATTGGCTCTAATTAGTTCAATAGTTTGCTTTCCTTGTTCATCTACTAAACTCCCATAATCTTCTTTTAGCCATGCTGTTAAAGCATCAATACTTCTTAAAGGAGATTTTAAATCGTGAGATACCATATGAGCATACTCACTCAATTCATTGTTTTGATACTCCAGTTCTTTTAACAGTTTTTCTCTTTGTTTGTTCATATCCACAATTTCTTGTGTTTTTAAAGTCAACAAATCAATAAACTTTTTATTTTCTTTTTTTACCTCATTAGCCACTACATCCTCTAACTTATCACCTCCTCTTAAAGTATCAACTACATTTTTAAGTTGCTCAATAATTTCTTGTTGCCTATCCGTGTCTTTTTTTAACAATCCATTAGCTTCAAACAACTCGTCAGAACTAATTTTCATGGCACGTTGTAACATTAAAAATTGTTCATCATAATTATCATAAGATCTATCTACAGCATCTAAAAACACCTTAATATCTGGATGATTTGTTAGTTCCTCTGACAAATATTTTCTGATTTGTCTTTGCAGCAATGAATTCATTATTCGCTAATTAATGTAACTGTAATAGTTTGATTGTGTAATCTACAAGTATTTTCTCCGTTAAAAGGAGCGATTTCTCCATAGGAATAAAAACCGCAAACTGTTGGAACATCGCCAATAATATTTACCACTTCTTCTACTTCCTCTTCTACTCTTTGATCTAACACCAATTTACGACCAATACAACTAACAAACAACGCTAGTTCTGAATCTTTTATTCTGTTTTTACTAGCTCCTTTTACTGCCATTTCTGAAGCATTCGCTATATTATCAATATTGGTCATCATGAGTTGAACTTTAGAGCCTTCCGGAATATCTCCAGCCAAAATCATGGCGTTTTTATCATTATCTATGTTTAATATACTTCTTACAATAGATTGTTCCTCTCCTTCAATTTGTACATTTAAAGGATATAACAAGGCGGCACTTGGCAACTCTTTAGATTTATCTCCTAAATATTGTTTATACAAATCTAAAGCAGGCTTTTCATCTAACTCAAAAAGTAGATTTCCTTCTGATTTGGTCACAATTCTTTCGGGTCCAAAAGGAGTCCATCCTCCAAATATAGAAAAAGATACCTCTAAACTCTCTCCATACAAGCCAATAGCTACAATTTCTCCTTCTTTAGGTTCTTCATTATATGAAGCAATGGTTCTTTCAAACCTTTCAGAATCTCCACATAAGCCTCCTGTAATTAAGACATTTTCTGGAGCAACACTTTTCATTCCTTCTGTTAATTTACTTCCATTAATAAAGCTTCCCTCAGAAATTACAAAAACAAACTTTAAGCCTTCTAAAGGAAATTGTTCTATTAATTCTTTCCCTGTTTTAAAACTGTCTAAATCTGTATTTAAAACATTACTAGTCTTAATCAAATAATCGCTTTTTTCAAAATCGATAGCAGTTGCAGTAACACTACTGTCTTCTACATATTCTGAAGTTACATTACCACAGCTAGAACCTATGACAATATGGGCATTTTCAAAAAGTTTTTTTAGTTCTTGATATACAGGAATAGACTCTAACACTAATCTATTTCCAAATACCAGAATTAATGGTTTTTTAAGAGATTTTTTTTTACTTATAAAATCCCATTTCCCTTTTTTATTCCTGGTTAACTGTACTCTTTTCATAGCTGTTTTATTTTTTTACGGTAAAGTAAAATATTGTGCCCTCTCCTACCTTACTTTCTAACCATATACTTCCATGATGAAGTTCTACAATTTTTTTAACAATTGAAAGTCCAATCCCTGAAGAGTCTTTTCTTTTGTGTAGAGATTGAAATATTTTAAAAATTTTATCAAAATATTGCTTTTCTATCCCCATACCATTATCGGAAACTGAGAATTGAAAATGAGTTCCAACATCTACACAACCTACTTTAATCTCTCCTATTTCTTTGTTCGAAAATTTAACAGCGTTGCTCAATAAATTCTGAAAAAGCTGTTCTAATTTCACTTTATCTCCCAGTATAATTGGCAAATTATTTTCTACAGAAACATGAATATTTTCTGGCACATATATTACCTGTAACAATTCTGTAAGTAAATCATTAATATTTACTTTTTGATCCAAGTGTAAATCTGCTCCCACACGAGAATATTCTAAAACATCAGAAATTAAAAGTTCCATTTTTTCTAATGTTTTTTCAATCATCAGTATGTTCTGATTACTTATTTCATCTAAATTTCCTAAATTGTCTTCTTTAATCCAGCTAATTAAAGCATTAATGCTACGTAAAGGTGATTTTAAATCATGAGAAACTATATGAGCATACTCTTGTAAACTTTCGTTACTTTTTGCCAATTCCTCTAAAAGTTCTTCTTTTTGTTTCTCTAATTTCTTAAGGTTTGTAATGTCTAAATGAATTCCTATAGATCCTGTAATTTCTCCATTAAGATTATAGTTTGGAGCACCACTAATTAACCAATACCTTATTTCATCAGTTTTGGTCATTACTTGTATCTCATATGAATTAGAACTTCCTTCTTTTCTTTTTTCGTGTTCAATGGCTAATTTTTCTTTATATTCTTCTCTTAAAAAAATACTTGAAGCCACTTTTCCTATTAATTCTTTGCTTGAATAGCCACACATTTCCTCAAAGCTTTGATTGACAAAAAGAATTTTATCATCATTATCAACTTCAAGCAACCCAAGATTCATGTTCGCAATAATACTACTATACTTTTGCTTTTCTGCCTCTAGTCTTTTTTCATATAACTTGTTTAAAGTGATGTCTCTTAAAATTCCTTGTGCTGCAATAGGTTGATTGTTTCCATCATAAATAATACTTGCATTTACTTGTACTAATTTGATTTCAGAAGCATTGGTCTTAATTTTTATTTCAAAATCTGAAATCTTACCTGTATCTGATAAAATTTTAAAAGAATTAGAAACATAATCAAGGTCTTCGGGCAGTGTTAATTTCATCAAATTTAACACACCATCAGATAAATTATAAGCAAGTAACTTTTCAGCAGCTTTGTTCATCTTAATGGCATTTCCAGATAAATCCATCATAATATATGGATCTACTAAGTTTTCATAAAACCCGTTTAATTCTGAATTTTTTACTTTTAATAATGCCTCTAATTGATCTTTGGCTTTTTTGTTTTTTTGATTTAATAGGTAAAGTTCCTCAGATTTTTTCTCTAAGATTTCTTCGGCCTGTTTTCTAGCAGATCGCTCTCTGGCCAAAGCGCGTTTTAATATTTCAACTTCATGTTGACTCATGATGTTTTAACAATGGTAAACTTTACTTCGGTACCATCTTCTTTCAATTTTTCGTATTCTATAATTGCATGTTCTCCAAACAATTTAAAGGTTTCTTCCATTAAACCTTTACCTAAAATATATAAAGCTTTGTCTGATTTATATATCATAATCATTTTATTTTCCTCGTGCAATATCAATTCAAAAGTTGGTAATTGTGCATCTGGATAAATTTTTTGAACTTCTAAATGAATATGATTTTCTATGGAAGCTAACAAGTCCATTGGACTTTTATAATGTTGTACTAAGTTTGGGTGAGACTTGATTAATGTCTTAAAAAAATGTTGAGCAAAAACCATTAAAAGATCATCTACCGAAACAGAAGTGTTTTTACTGAGGTTAGAAATTAATTGTAACATTTCAGAAAATTCATAAGTTCCTATAGAGGTATAGGCTCCATTTGAACTTAATTTAGATTGATTGATAATTTCATCAACCATTGCCAATCCATATTTTTCTTCAACTAGCTCTAAAAAATCTGTAAATACAATTCCTTTCATTTATAAAGTAATTAATTGATTGATGCTCCAATAAGATAACAATTTATCTATTTTAGACACATATTCCTCGTACTTTAATGGTTTTAAAACGTAACCAGCAACCCCAATTTTATAACATTCTAATAAATCTTTTTGATTGTTAGAAGTACTTAAAATAACGGTTGGAATATGTCTTAAGTCAGGATCTTTTTTTAAAATTGATAAAAACTCAATCCCATTTATTTTAGGCATATTTAAATCTAATAGAATAATATTAGGCAATCTATCTTTTTGCTCTAAAATTTTTAAAGCCTCTTCTCCATTATCAGCATTGACCATTTTATGAGACATGTTTAATGAAGAAACAGCTCTATTAAATTTCATAACTTCAATAGCATCATCTTCTATTAGCAATATTTTAAGGGACGTGTTCATTATATACAACTTTAAATGTAAATAAAAATAGTCAATCTACTCAACAACAATTTTTTATATCGTTAAAATACTAAATATCTATAGATGAATGGTTCTTTTTCATCGATAAGTGATTTTTTGCTAAATAAATTTGGTCCTTCTATCTCAAAAGCAGCAATTCGTCTACAGTAAAAATAATCTCATCTAATTTTTTAAAATAAAGACTCATCCCATTAATAATTTTGAAATATAGAAACTTATAAAAACTATTATCATGAAAAATACATCACCCAAATTAAATTATTTTGAGTTTATAAACAGAATTAAAAGTGATCCGTATTTGTACACTTCGGTTTATGATGATGCTAAAAAAAATCTTACTCCCGAAGAATTTAAGCTTTTACAACAAAAGCTAGCCATGACGAAAACCTGTTAAATAAAAAAACCACCTCGGACTGAAGTGGTTTTTTGCTTTAAGTAGTGGTCCCACATGGGCTCGAACCATGGACCCCCTGATTATGAGTCAGGTGCTCTAACCAGCTGAGCTATGAGACCTAAAGCGGTGGCAAATTTAATATATTTTTATTTTCTCACAAATAAAATACGAGTTTTCTCCCTATACTTTTCTACTCATTAAATAATGACCAAAAGCTACTAAGTTCTCCTTGGTTGATACTGAAATAGATACCCCATCTAAAACATTAAAAGCTTTTTGAGTATAGTCTTTAATTTCTTGCTCTATAGCACTCACGGCTAATGATTTAATAAACAGTTTTTTTGTAGTTTCTATTTTTAACAACACATTTTCTTGAGGAGTTGTAAACAAAGTTAACAACTGTTTTTTTTCAGAACCTTCAAGATTTTCAAGTGCTTTTAAATATAAAAATGTTTTTTTGTTCTCTATAATATCCCCTCCGACTTGCTTTCCAAAAGTTTCAGGATCTCCAAAAGCATCTAAATAATCATCTTGTAACTGAAATGCCAAACCTAAATTTAACCCATATTCATACATCGCATTTGCATCTTCTTCTGAAGCTTCTGCTATAATAGCACCCATTTTTAAGGCTGCCGCAACTAATACTGATGTTTTTAATCTAATCATTTCAATATATTCTGGAATAGAAACATCGTTTCTGTTTTCAAAATCCATATCAAATTGCTGACCTTCACAAACTTCTAAAGCTGTTTTTTGAAACAACTGCATTAGTTTTTTATAAACATCTCCTTTGTAAACTTCTAAATATTGATTGGCTAAAATCATCATGGCATCACCAGAAAGAATAGCCGTATTTACATCCCATTTTTCATGAACAGTTGCTTTTCCTCTTCTTAAAGGAGCATCATCCATAATATCATCGTGCAATAAAGTAAAGTTATGAAACACTTCAATAGCCAAAGCTGCATGCAATCCTATTTTATAATCTTTTCCAAAAGCATCAACACTCATTAGTGCTAATAAAGGTCTCATACGCTTTCCTCCTAGTTGTAGTATGTAACTTATAGGATCATATAAACTTTGAGGTTCTTTTAACTTTGTATTTTCTTCTAAAAAAGAAAGGAACGAATTTCTGTATACTGATAAATCCAATGGGTATTTTTTGTAGTAAAAGTAATATAATGTATGACTTTATGAAAAAGGAATGTTAACAAATATTTATATTTTTAAAAACTGCGGAAACTAAATTTGTTTTTTAAGTTTCCAACACTATCTTTGCAAGCAAATTTTAATGTAAATGAAAGATAAAATATTAACAACCGCCACTAGCATGTTTTTAGATCTTGGATTTAAAAGCGTAACTATGGATGACATTTCAAACACATTAGGGATTTCTAAAAAAACAGTTTACTCTCATTTTAAAAATAAAAATAAACTGGTAGAAGCAACAACCTTAAATATTTTTAACAATATTTTACAAGGGATTAATGCTATAGAAAATAAGAAACAAAACTCAATAGAAGAATTGTTTCAAATTAAAGAGCTAATGATTAACAATGTAAAACAACAAAATCCTTCATCTATTTGTCAACTTCAAAAGTTTTTTCCCGAAATTCATAGCTGTATGAAAAAAAAGCACAGAGAAGCAATGACAAAGTGCTTTACTAAAAATATTGAAAGAGGGATTGAAGAGGGGTTTTATAGAAAAAATTTAAATATCGACTTTATTGTTAAAATCCATTTTGCAGGAATTGAAAGTATTAAAGAAATGGAACATCAAAATAATGATATCAATTACAAATTTAATTTAGCCACAGAATATTTAGAATACCACACAAGGGCCATTGCTACAGAAAAAGGCCTAGAAACATTAAACCAAATACTAAACAATTATAAAGATTAATTATGAAAAAGAACTTTATTATTTATCTATGTTTTTTAACATACTTAATAGTTCCTGCTCAAGAAAAAGTGCAAACGCAAGTGCTAGATAGCATTAAAACAGATTTTTCTTTGCAAGAAGCTATTGATTATGCTTTAACAAACAGCAGAACCTCTAAAAATGCTAACTATGATATTGAGGCTGCAAAACAACAAAAGTGGGAAACCACGGCTATAGGATTGCCACAAATTAATGGTGAAATTGAGTATACAAATGCACTAAAACAACAATTCCCAGGAGTCGATTTTAATGGTGACGGTACAATTGACTTTGGTGCAAAACAAAACGTTACGCCTAGTATTACCTTAACACAACTTATTTTTGATGGTTCTTACATTGTTGGTTTACAATCTGCTAAAGTATTTTTAGCCATTTCTGAAAATGCCAAAGCAAAAACAGATCAAGAAATTACCAAAGGAGTAACCAGTGCTTATGGCAATGTTTTATTAACTGAAGAAAGTATAAAACTGATTCAGAAAAACATTAAAAGCATAGAAGACAATTTAAATGAATCTAAAGCAATGTTACAAAATGGATTTGCTGAAGAAGAAGACATAGAACAACTTCAAATCACTCTAAACAACCTTAAAAGCAACCTAGAAAGTTTAGAAAGAATGCATAACATTTCTATAAAATTATTAAGATTAACTTTAGGTTTTACAGAGGATGTACCCCTTACGCTTACTCAAGATTTACAAACGTTAATTGCAGAAACCAAAAATCAACCAACAACCTTTACTGATTTTTCTGTATTTAACAATATCGATTATAAAATTGCAGAGAACGAAACCACCTCTAAAAAACTATTATACAAATTAGAGCAAGCTAAATTATTACCAAGTATTAGTGGTTTTTTAACTGGAAATTATATTGGTAACAGTAACAGCTTTACATTTTTACAAAGTAGTCAGTCATGGATTCCAACTGCAATGTTTGGTGTAACCGTAGACATCCCAATCTTTTCTTCTTTTTCCAGCACAGCGAAACGAAAAAGAGCTAAAATAGAGTGGTTAAAATCACAAAACAATTTGATAGATGCCGAAGAACAAATACAAATCAATTACCAAACCATTCAATCTGATTTAGATTTGGCTATCAGTACGTTAGAAAACAAAAAGCAAAATTTAAAACTGGCGGAACGTATTGAAAACAAAAACAACATTAAGTACAAAGAAGGAATTGCTAGTAGCTTTGAATTAAGACAAGCACAAATGCAATTATATAGTAGTCAACAAGAATATTTACAAGCCATGGTTGATGTTATCAACAAAAAAGCAGAATTAAACGCATTACAAAACTAAACCGCTCTCAAAAATAGAATTATGAAAAAAATATTATTCGTCATTGCCGCAACTACCATGATTGCGTGTGGAACCAAAAAAGAACAAACAATTGATGATTTAATTGCATCTAAAAATATAAAAGAACTTAAAGCAAAAAGAAATGCGCTTGTTAGCGAAGTAAAAGAATTAGAAATTGCAATTTCTAAATTAGATACTGTTAAAAAGACTGTTTTAGTATCTACTTTATTAACAAGTACTACAGATTTTTATCACTATGTAGAAATACAAGGAAATGTAGAAACCAAACAAAACTTAATTCTTTATCCAGAAATCAATGGAGCTCTTAAATCTATTCTGGTAAAAGAAGGTCAAAGAGTTGAGAAAGGACAAACCCTTGCTATTATTGATGATTCTGGTTTAAAAGATCAATTGGCACAGTTAGAAGCTGATGCTGAATTAGCTAAAACTACTTTTGAAAGACAAGAACGTTTATGGAATCAAAAAATTGGTTCTGAAATTCAGTTCTTACAAGCTAAAACTGCTTATGCTGCTAAATCTAAAGCGGTTGATAACTTAAAAGCACAAATAGATAAAACCTATTTAAAAGCACCTTATAGTGGTATTATTGATGATATTATTACTGAAGAAGGGTCTTATGTTATGCCTGGACAATCTCCTATTGTACGTTTGGTTAACTTAAGCGATATGACTATTAGTGCTGAAGTTCCTGAAACATTTATCGCTAATGTTAAAAAAGGAAAAAAAGTTGATATTTATATTCCTGTGTTAGATGCTTCGGCTGAAACTACTATTACACAAGCAGGAAATTTCATCAACCCTAACAACAGAAAATTTAAGGTAGAAATGAATATTCCTAGTACTATTGAAGCAAAACCAAATATGTCTGTTCGTTTAAATATTAACGATTACCATAACGAAGCTGCTATTTTAATTCCTCAAAGTATTATTTCAGAAAATGAAAACAATGAAGAGTATATTTTTACAGCGGTAAAGAAAGGAAACCAATACATTGCTCACAAAACATTTATTGAACTGGGTAAAACTAATAAAAATGATATCGAAGTTACCAAAGGACTAAAACCAAATACATTAATTATTGTAGAAGGAGCAAGATCTGTTAAAGAAGGTCAAGAAGTAACTATTTTAAACTAAGCTGATCATGTCTGAAAAGAAAAAAAGCACCATTAAAGAATTTGCATGGTCATCATGGGCTATCAACAATAGAACCACCATGTATGTGTTGGCTGCAGTTATCCTAATTTTAGGAATTACTGCTTACAACAATCTGCCTAGAGAAAGTTTTCCAGAAGTAAAGGAAACTAAAATATATGTAAATGCAATGTATCCTGGTAACACTGCCGAAGATATAGAGCGTTTAATTGTAGACCCACTAGAAGACGAACTAAAAAACATTAGTAACGTAAACAAAGTAACCTCAACTTCACAAGAAGATTACGGAATTATTATTGTTGAGTTTGATGAAAAAATTACCGTAGAAGCTGCCAAACAAAAAGTAAAAGATAAGGTTGATGCTGTAAAATCTGGAGAAGATTGGCCAACATTTAACGGAGCTAAGGTAGATCCTTCTGTTTTTGATTTAAACATTTCAGAGGAAATGCCCATCTTAAACATTAACCTTACTGGAGATTATACTGTAGAAAAGTTAAAAACTTTTGGGGAACTATTACAAGATGAAATTGAAGAATTACCTGAAATTAAAAAGGTAGACATCCGTGGAGCTCAAGAAAAAGAAGTTGAAATTGCTGTGGATGTTTATAAAATGTCTGCCGCTAAAGTTAGTTTTGACGACATTATCAATGCTATTAAACAAGAAAATGTAACCATGTCTGCTGGAAACTTAATTACCAGTGGACAACGTAGAACTATTAGAATTTTAGGTGAAGTTGAAGATCCTAAAGAGCTTAAAGACTTTGTAATTAAAAGACAAGGAGGTATTGTTTATCTTAAAGATGTAGCAGAGGTTTTCTTTAAAGAAAAAGAAAAAACAACCTATGCTCGTGAATGGGGTAAAACCGTGGTCATGCTAGATGTTAAAAAACGTGCTGGTAAAAACATGGTAGAAGCTGCTGATAAAATCAAAGAAATTATCAAAAAAGCTCAAATAGATGAGTTGCCAAGTGATTTAACCGTTACCATTAGTAACGACCAATCTTCTAATACCTTAAATCAGGTAGATGATTTAGTAAACAACATCATTTTTGGTATTTTATTAGTAGTAATGGTACTAATGTTTTTCTTAGGATTTAGAAATGCATTGTTTGTTGGTTTTGCCATTCCAATGTCTATGTTTATGTCCTTTTGGATTATTGATTTATTAGGATACACCATGAATACCATGATTCTTTTTGGGTTGATTATGGGATTAGGAATGTTGGTTGATAACGGTATTGTTGTGGTTGAAAACGTATTCCGTTTGATGGATGAAGAGGGAATGTCTAGAACCGAAGCTGCTAAAAAAGGAATTGGTGAAATTGCTTATCCTATTATTATTTCTACAGCAACTACGGTAGCAGCCTTTATCCCGCTTGGTTTATGGCCAGGAATTATGGGACAATTTATGAAGTATTTTCCTATCACACTATCTATTGTATTAGGGTCTTCTTTATTTGTGGCTATTTTCTTTAACTCAGTTTTGGTTTCTCAATTCATGACTATTGGAGAAAAAAAATTAACCTATAAACAATTAACAAGATTAACTATTGTTCTTTGTGGATTTGGAATTCCAATTATGTTGTTTGGTGGTGTTGTGAGAGGACTAGGTAGCTTAATGGTAGTTACCTGTATCTTATTTTGGTTGTACAGATTATTTATCAAAAACGGAGCTATTTTCTTCCAAGAAAAAATGCTAACCTATTTTGAAGATGCTTATGAAAAAGCCTTACGTTTTTCTTTAAGTAGCTGGAGACCCTATGTATTTTTAGGTGGTACTTTTGTTTTATTAATTGCCTCTTTTATGGTTTTTGGTGCCTCTGTAGGTTCTGGAAAAACGCAAGTAGAGTTTTTCCCAGACAATAAGCCGAATCAGATCATTGTGTATTTAGAATATCCACAAGGAACAGATATTGAAAAAACCAACAAGATCACGAAAGACATCGAACAACGTGTTTATAAAATATTAAACAGTGATGAGTATGTAGATAATGGCTACAATTTCTTGGTTGAATCTGCTGTTTCACAAGTAGGAATGGGAGCTGGAAATCCACAAACTGATAGTGGAGATTCTGAAATGCCACACAGAGGTAAAATTACCGCTACCATGCGTGAGTATAAATACCGTAGAGGTGCAGATTCCGAAGAATTGAGACTTAAAGTTCAAGAAGATTTAAAAAACAAATATCCTGGTCTTAGTGTTTCTGTAGAAAAAGATGCAGCGGGACCTCCTGCAGGATATCCTATTAACATAGAAATACAAGGAAAAGATTACAATGAGTTGATTTCTGTAGCACAAAGAATGCAAAAGTTTATTTCTGAGCGTAGCATTGCCGGAATTGACGAACTTAAAGTAGATGTAAACAAAGCAAAACCTGCAATGGAGGTTTATGTTGATAGAAAAAAAGCGGGTGCTTTAGGAGTACCTGTTGCTTCAGTTGCCAATCAACTTAGACGATCTATTTTTGGAGAAAAAGCAAGTGTTTACAAAGAAGATGGTGATGATTACGACATGTATGTTCGTTTTAAAAAAGAAGACAGAACCAACACTAGTTTATTATTCAACCAAAATATAGTATTCCGTGATCAAAATGATGGACAATTAAAAGAAGTGCCTATTTCTGCATTAATATCTCGTAGAAACACAGCCTCTTTTAGCGCTATTAAACATATCAACGGGGAAAGAACTGTAACTGTTTATTCTGCTTTAGCTCCTGGTTATAAAGATGCGGGTGCAGTGGTAAAACAAATTGAATTAGAAATGGCTGATTTTGATTCTCCAAAAGGAATTTCTTTTGATTTTACTGGACAAATTGAAGAACAAAACAAACAAATGAGTTTCTTAATGGGAGCTTTAATTACAGGATTAGGATTAATTATGTTCATTTTGGTTTTCCAATTCAACTCAGTAACAAAACCTGCTATTATTATGGTGGCTATATTTTTAAGTTTTACTGGGGTATTCTTTGGAATTATTGGAATAGGAATGAGTTTTGTAATTATGATGACCATGATGGGAATTATATCACTGGCTGGAATTGTAGTAAACAACGGAGTAGTTTTACTAGATTATACACAGTTATTATTTGATAGAAAAGCGGAAGAAATAGACCTTCCTGAGGGACAAGTTATTTCTATAGAACATGCTTATGATGCCATTGTGCAAGGAGGTAAAGCTCGTTTAAGACCTGTAATTTTAACAGCCATTACTACCGTATTAGGATTGGTGCCATTGGCCATAGGTTTTAACATTGATTTCTTTGCTTTGTTCAGTACCGGAAACCCTAATATTTATATGGGAGGTGATAACGTTATTTTCTGGGGACCATTGGCATGGACTGTAATTTTTGGATTGACCTTTGCTACTTTTCTTACGTTAATTATTGTACCGGTAATGTTTTACTTGCTACATAAAATTAAAGTGAGAGTTAAAAATAAATAAGTATTATTTCAGGAGACTTATTAAAAACGGACTGTGTTTATACACAGTCCGTTTTTTAGTTTTTACAGAACATCACTTAACAATTATTTAAGTATTTTTGGCGGATGAAAAAATTGTTATTGTTAGCATTATTGGTACTAGGTACAAATTTTGCGAAAGCCCAAGAAAGTAAAACAAGTATTACTGCTGGTTATAGTACTGTTAAACTAAAAGTTAAAATTAGTGCTTCTGAATTTGATGAAAGTAATTCAGAGTCTGTTAACGGAAATGGTTTTTTTGTTGGTTTGACCAGAGAAGTCAACATCAATTCAAAATACAGTTTTAAACCCGGTATCTTATATACTCAATTGACACCTGAAGACTCTGAAGGGGATGACAAATTGGAATATTTACAAATTCCATTATTATTTAATTATTATCCTAATGAAAAAGTTTTCCTTACTGTTGGACCAAAAATAGATTATCTTTTAGAAGAGGAAGATGTAGATGGTTATAGAAAAATTTCATTCGCATTAGGATTAGGGATTGGGTTTGAACTTTCCGAAAAATTAGATCTTATCGCAAACTATTCGATTCAATTATCTGATAGTTTAGGTGATGAATATGATGATGATATATCTAATGGACTAGGAACTGATATCAATGCTACCTTAAAACAAAACTTTTTTAATATAGGATTGGCATACAACTTTTAAACTTAACACATAAACATTTTATATAAAGCTACAGATATTTTAAACATCTGTAGCTTTCTTTTTATTTTAGTGGTATGCAACATAAAAAAACATATACTGTAGAAGAAGCTAAAAGAGCGCTAGAAAACTATTGTGTATACCAAGATAGATGTCATAAAGAAGTGGAAGAAAAACTCTACAAAATGGGAATGATACCACAGGCTTGTGAAGTGATTATTTTGCATTTAATGGAACACAACTTTTTAAACGAAGAACGATTTTCTAAAAGTTTTGCCAGAGGTAAATTCAGAATAAAAAAATACGGAAAAGTTAGAATTATCCAAGAACTAACATTCAGAAACATTTCAGAATATAATATCAAAACAGCGCTAAAAGAAATTGATGAAAAAGAATATATAGAAACACTATATACTTTATCCTCTCAAAAATGGGAAAACACCAAAGAAAGTAACTTCTATAAAAAGAAAAAAAAGGTAGCTGATTTTTTACTTAGAAAAGGTTATGAATCTAACTTGATATACGAAGCATTGTCCGAGTACAACCAATAATATATCAAACTACTGAATAGAATCTATTTTAGAAAAGAAAAAATTATCATCAAGCAACTCTTGTTCAAAATCATTTTGCTCATATATCGCATTAATTTTGGTATTGATCATTCTAAAAATGGTAAAAAGACCTTGGGTTTGTTTGGTAATTTCTGGAACGGTAATGGCTGGAATATCTTTCATTTCTTGCAACCTTAAAGATTGATTGTACAAGGCATTCATTCTTGCTCTCATGCCTCTTTCATCTAAAACTTTTACCGTGATAGAATCTCTCATTAATGCTACATCTTTCACCAATTCTTCTGCTACACTTAAAACTTCGTTCGGTGTTGTTTTTTTTAAACGTTTTAAATCTTCGGTAACTTTAAAATAGCCTTTCCAATCCAAAATAGAGTCTTTATAAATCACTTTTACTGGAGCAACAGAATCAAAAATAATGGTTTCATCTTTAGCACTTAAATATTTTTCATCATTTTCTGCCTTCACAGCTGTCTCGGTTTTCTTTTGCTCACAAGCAATGAAAACGGCACAAAACGTTACAAATAAGGTGATGTATTTCATAGACACAAATATATAAGAATCTTATGGATGATGATAGACCGCATCAAAATTTATATCATTTTAAAAAAGTTAATCCTCTAAAAATCAAAATTTAAATAATTAAAAAAATAAACGATTATTTTAGGGATAGCTAATATATTTGCAATAAACAAAATTAATTTATGTTAGTAGATTTTAATCAGCTTGAAAACAACGCCAAAGTCTTTTTATATCCTAGCAATAAAAAGTTTCATGCTGACCTTTTTTCCGAAATTGAAACCAAAGTAAATAATTTTGTAACACAATGGTGTGATAAAAATGACATTGAAGCTGGATTTGACATCAAATATCAACGTTTTATTATTATTGCCATTAACAACACCAAACCAATTACCACCACCATTATTGATGAATTGGTAAGCTTTATTTTTACACTACAACTGGAACATGAAATTGAATTGCTAGACAAACTAAATGTTTGTTTTAAACAAGGTGAATTTGTTCAATACAAAGATGTCAAAGAATTTAAAAAATTGATTAAAAACAAAAGTGTAAATAAAAACACCATTGTTTTTGACAACCTTATCAACACCAAAGAAGAACTAGAGTCTGATTGGGAATTACCTGCCGAGGACACTTGGTATTCTAGGATGTTTTAAATTAATAAAACATCAAGTTATAATTTTTCTTCTTTTAGTTCTAATCCAAAATCTTGCAGAAATTCTTCTACGGTAATAGCATCGTCTACCTTAAAATCTCCAATTTTGGTTCTTCTTAAAGCTGATAAATGAGAACCTGTATTGATAGCTTTTCCAAAATCATACGCCAAAGAACGTATATAAGTTCCTTTACTACACGCTACTCTAAAATGTACATTTGGAAAATCTATTCCTGTAATTTCAAAGTCAGATATGGTTATTTTTCTTGATTTTATTTCAGTCGTTTTTCCTTCACGAGCTAGCTCGTATAAACGCTTTCCTTCTTTTTTAATAGCAGAAAAAATGGGTGGCACTTGATCTATTTCTCCCACAAATTGCTTCGTGGTTTCATAAATCATTTCAGAAGTAATATGATCTGTAGGAAATGTTTCGTCAATCTCTGTTTCCAAGTCATAACTTGGAGTCGTTGCTCCTAAAACAATGGTTCCTGTATATTCTTTATGTTGCGCTTGGTAGCTTTCTATTTTTTTAGTGAACTTTCCTGTACACAAAATTAACAAACCCGTAGCCAAAGGATCTAACGTTCCTGCATGGCCAACCTTGATGTTTTTAAGTCCAAAATGTTGTTTAATGACCCATCGTAATTTATTCACTACCTGAAAAGATGTCCAATGTAGCGGTTTGTCAATCAACAACACCTGCCCTTCCTTATACGCCTCTAATGTATTCATTTAAGATAAAAAGGTATAAGTAATTGCTATCACTCCAACAACTGCACAGTAAATAGAAAAATAAATTAACTTACTTTTTTTAACCAAAGCAATCATCCACTGACAAGCAATTAATCCTGCAACAAATGCAGCTGCAAAACCAGCTCCCATGGGAATCATTTCTTGTGAAGCAACATGAATATCTCCTCCTAAAAGATCCTTCGCTATTTTCCCAAAAATCAATGGCACTACCATTAGAAAAGAAAACCTTGCTGCTTTATTTCTATCTACTCCTAAAATTACTGAAGTAGAAATGGTTGCCCCAGATCTAGAAATACCAGGTAACATAGCAATGGCTTGAGAAATTCCAATAATAATTGAACCTGCTACGGTTACATCTTTATTGGTTGTTTTAGCTCTATCGGCCAACAACAAAAGTACTGCCGTTACCAATAACATGGCTCCAACAAAAAGTATTTTTCCTCCAAAAAAAGATTCTAATTCTTTTTCAAATAATAGTCCAATAGCAACAGCAGGGATCATCGATAAGACTATTTTTAAAGAAAACATAAATTCATCATTTATTTTAAACTGAAATAATCCTTTTAAAATTTGAAAAACTTCTTTTCTAAAAATAACAATGGTACTTAAAGCTGTTGCAAAATGCAATACAACCGTATAAGTTAAACTTTCTTCTGGCACAGAATTGTCTCCTAATATAAATTTTGCTATTTCTAAATGCCCACTAGAGGATACAGGTAAAAATTCAGTTAATCCTTGAATAATACCTAAAATAATTGCTTCTAATATTCCCATGTTATTATTTTGATGGTTTTGCTAAAATGGCCCAAATTTCAATTCCAAATCCTATCAACACCAAAGTAGGTGCAACTCTAATTCTTCTAAAATTGTAAATCGACTCGTTAAATACTTCTGGATTGTCAGAGCCTCCACCCGACATTAAAATAAATCCAACAGCAATAAAAGCCAAACCAATCAACATCAGTTGATAATTTCTTTTTCCAAACACAAAGTCTGATGCAAATTTTTGTTTCATAACTTAAAAATAAAGTTGATCTGTTTTTAAACGTAAAAATCTTTGAGTAGCCATAAAAGCACTCGCAGCAGTAATAACTATTGCTGAAGCAAAAATTCCTCCAACTACTAAAACCAATACTTTAACATCTTCTAACAACGCCAAAGCAGGTAATTTATGATTTATTTTATAACAAATCCCTAATAAAATAGCTGAAGCAAAAAATGCTCCTGCCAATCCTAAACGCACACTTCCTAAAATAAATGGTTTTCTAATAAATGATTTTGTAGCTCCAACCATTTGCATGGTTTTGATCGTAAATCTTTTAGAGTAAATAGATAATCTAATAGAACTATTTAACAACAATACCGATATAAATGCCAATACCGATGCCCCAACAATTAACCAGAAACCAATGGTTTTGATATTTTTAGTCAACAAATCTACCAAAGGAGCATCGTAAGCTGCTTCTTCAATAAACTCATTTTTTTCTAATTCTTTTTTGATGTATACTAATTGCGCTGGATTTACAAAATCAGCTTTTAACCTAATTTCGTAATAACTTTTTAAAGGATTATCTCCTAAAAAGCTTAAAAAATCTTCTCCTATATCTTTACTAAACTCTTCAGCAGCTTGTTTTTTAGAGACAAATCTAATTTTGTTGGTATAGTCTTTATCTGCCAAAAACTTTTTTAATTCCGTTTGTTGCTTGTCAGACATGTTGTTTTTTAAATACAAAGTAATACTTACTTTTTCTTTAAAATAACCACTTAAATTACGGTATTTTAACACCGTTAATCCTAAAAAACCAATCATTAACAAAACCATTGTAATACTTAACACTACCGATAAGTAAGAGGCTTGTAAACGTCTTTTTTGATACTTTTCAAAAGATTTTGACATGGTATATTTTCAATAATTTGTCTGCAAGGTACTATCAAAAAATGATTATTAAAAATTTTGTTATCAGTATAAAGCATTAAGTATGGAGTCATAAGTTTATCAGACTAATAATTCTTAATACGTAATTGTAAAATCGTAATTCATAATCGTATCTTTGCCATATGGAAGAAACAAATAGACAAAAGAAAATAGCAGGCGTTATTCAGAAAGATTTAGCCGAAGTTTTACAAGCTGATGCAAGAAATGGTTTAAGAGGAGTAATTATTTCTGTATCTAAAGTAAATGTAACTGCAGATTTAGGTCAAGCAAAAGCTTACTTAAGTGTATTTCCATCAGAAAAAAGAGCGGAAATTATTAAAGCAGTAAATGCAAACGTAGTGGGAATTCGTCACGAATTGGCTCAACGTACCAAACACCAATTAAGACGTATGCCTAATTTATTGTTTTTTGGTGATGACTCTTTGGATTATATAGAAAACATAGATGATTCTTTAAAAGGAAAAGATGTAAACCCTATTTACAATCCTGAAATTTTAGACAAAAGAAAAAAATCTTAAGCTTTTGAGGTTTCCACTATACATTGCCAAACGCTATTTAAAATCTAAAAGCGGTAACAACATTATAAATCTTGTTACCATTTTGGCATGTTTGGGAGTGATGGCTGGAACCACAGCGCTATTTATAGTTCTTTCAGTTTTTTCCGGAATTAAAGACTATAGTTTAAGCATTTTAGATGTTGATACTCCTGATATTCGTATCAGTCCTATACAAGGAAAAACTTTTTTGGTTGATGATACCTTCATCCAAAAAATACAAAAAACTCCAGATTCCATTTTTTATACTAAAATACTGGAGGAACGTGCTTTTTTTAAAAACAAAGACAAAGAAGAAATTGCTTACATAAAAGGAGTAGATAGCCTTTTTAACAAAGTAACACCTTTAGATTCTTTGGTCATGGTTGGTGAATGGTTTGCTGCTAATAGTACCAATACCTGTATTACAGAATATCAATTAACTAGAAAATTAGATTTAAACGTTTATACAGATTTACTCCAAATTTACGTACCCAAAGCTGGAAAAGGATATATTTCTAATCCTAATAATGCTTTTACCACCATAAAACCACAAGTTGTTGGTGTAATTTCTAATCAAAACCAAGAAGAAAATAAGTTTGTATACGTTCCTTTAAGTTTAAGTCAGCAACTGTTAAGTAAAGCTCCTAACGAAGTAAGTTATGTGGATGTAGCACTTAGAAACGACATAAACCCTAGTAATACGATTGAGTATTTAAAAGAAAACTTTCCTGATTATAGAATTTCCAAACGAGAAGAAATCAACGGTTCTTTTTATAAGATTTTAAATTCCGAAAAATTAATTGCCTACTTGGTTTCTTTATTAGTGGTTATGATGGTTTTATCTAACACCAGTGGAACCATTATTATGGTAATTGTAGATAAAAAAAATGACATCAAAACACTTTTAAATCTAGGAGCTCCTTTAAAAAGTGTAAGACGTATTTTTGCTACTTACGGATTTTTATTAAATGTCATAGGAATGTTTGTTGGTTTAGGAATTGGAATCACCATCGTATTTGCACAACTTCATTACGAACTCGTAATGATTACTCCTAGCATTGCTTATCCTATTGCTTTTGAATGGGAAAACATTTGGGTGGTTTGCATTACCATTATCCTTTTTGGTGCCTTGGCTAGTTTATTGGCTAGCGGAAGGATTTCTGAAAGATTTGTTAAGAAAAGATAACTTTTCAATTTCAAATTACGAGTGAAGAATTACGAATTCGTAATTCCTAATTTTTAATTCTTAATTGACTCTATTTTTGCATCAAGTTTTCTACTCCTGCAAACCTGTCTAAAATCTCATTCATGACATCATACACGCCTTGAGCTGATTCTTCAGTCACTAAGCGAATTCTATAATCTTTAAAATCTTTAATCCCTTTAAAGTAGTTTGCGTAATGTCTACGTGTTTCCATCACCGCTTGTACTTCATTTTCTTTCCAAGCAATTTCCATTTCTAAATGTCTACGAGCAACTTCTACTCTATCTTCAATTGAAGCTATTGGCAAATGTTCCCCTGTAGCCATAAAATGTTTTACTTCTTTAAAAAACCAAGGATTTCCAATCGCAGCACGACCAATCATACAACCATCTAAACCGTAATCGTCTCTCATTTCAATGGCACGTTCTGGAGAAGTAACATCTCCATTTCCAAAAACAGGGATGTGCATTCTTGGATTGTTTTTTACCGCAGCAATTCTGGTCCAATCTGCATCCCCTTTATACATTTGAGCACGAGTTCGTCCATGTATAGAAATAGCGGCACACCCAACATCTTGTAAACGTTCTGCAACTTCTTCAATCATAATAGAACTTTCATCCCAACCCAAACGTGTTTTCACAGTCACTGGTAATTTGGTATGTTTTACCATTTCTTTGGTTAAAGAAACCATCAAATCAATATCTTTTAAAATCCCCGCACCAGCACCTTTACTTACTACTTTTTTAACTGGACATCCAAAATTGATATCAATAATATCAGGCTTAGATTGCTCAACAATCTCCACCGTACGTAGCATAGATTCTAAGTTTGCACCAAAAATTTGAATTCCAACCGGACGTTCTTTTTCGTAAATGTCTAGTTTTTTTACACTTTTGGCTGCATCACGAATCAATCCTTCTGATGATATAAATTCAGTATACACCAAATCTGCTCCTTGCTCTTTACACAATGCTCTAAACGGAGGGTCACTAACATCTTCCATAGGAGCCAATAATAAAGGAAAGTCACACAATTCTATATCACCAATTTTCACCATAACGTACTGATTTTAAAGTTCCAAAAAATTTGGACTGCAAAGATACAACATAAGAATTAGCAATTTGCCATAACAAATCAAGAAATTTTAGTCATTATAATAACTACCTAAAAACAAAAAAAACCGTAATTAAAAAATCACAGGTTTTAATTTATATAGGCTCAACAATCTTACAATTGAAATATTTTCTCTAATGCTATCCATTTTTCTCCTGGTTTTGCCCAAGGAATGGCTTGTTGATATTTCCACATCAATTGTTCCCATTCTTGCACTTTTGGATTGTTTGCATCCTTTTTAGCTCTCTGAACAGGATCAAAAGTTTCATCACATTCCATAATCATAAACATTCTGTTTCCTGATAGATAGATTTGCATATCTACAATTCCTGCCTCTTTGATACTTGCGATAATTTCTGGCCAAACGTTTTTATGATGCGCTTTATATTCTGCTATTAACACGTCATCATCTTTTAAATCACAAGTGAAACAATATCTTGTTATAGTCATTTACATTGATTTTTTATAAGTTGTGTGTCCATATTTAGCCACTACTGCCAAACAAATTAAAGGTAAAATAAATGAGAAATTCACTTCTGGAATGTATCCTAATATTTCTACATCAGAAAAACCCTCACCTCCCCAATCTAAAATACTTCCTTGTAAAACTGGCATTAAAGCACCACCGACAATAGCCATAACCAAACCAGCTGAACCAATTTTGGCTTCATCACCCATATCTTTTAAAGCGATTCCATAAATAGTAGGGAACATGATGGACATAAACATAGAAACCCCTACCAAAGAATACAAACCAATCATTCCTGGCAATAAAATAGCTCCGGTACAAAAAACAACGCCACCAATTCCAAACATCATTAATACTTTTGATGGATTCATGGTTCTCATCAAACCTGTTCCTATCCATCTTCCTGACAAAAAGATAATCATGGCCGCTACATTATACCATGTTGCTGTTAAGGCTTCACTTTCTGGCAACCCTGCATTGATATTGTCTACATACTGGAATATAAACGTCCAACACATAATTTGTGCTCCTACATAAAAAGCCTGAGCAACAACTCCTTGAACATAATTTTTATTTGCAAATAATTTTTTAAATGAAGCTCCTAGCTCCATTTTATCTTTATCATCGGTTTTAGGAATTTTGGTTGCCATAATAATCACCATAATAGCCAAAACTACCAATCCTAAAACAATATAAGGCACACTAATTACCCCTAAATCATTCTCACGAACAGCGGCTTTTGCAGTTTCCGATAAAGTATCATAAACCAATGTACCTGTCTCATCTTTGTCATCGGATTTTAAGGCTGAGATTACAAATTGCTGAGCTACAATCATTCCCATTAAAGACCCAACAGGATTAAAAGCTTGTGCTAAATTTAAACGTTGCGTTGCTGTTTCGGCATCTCCTAAAGCTAATATTAAAGGATTAGAAGTGGTTTCTAAAAATGCTAAACCACAGGTAATTACCCATAAAGACACTAGAAAATAATTAAACTCTTGAAATGCTGCTGCAGGATAAAACAAAAAAGCTCCGATAGCATACAATGTTAATCCTAATATAATTCCTGATTTATAACTATATTTTCTAATAAACAGTGCTGCTGGTAAAGCCATAAAAAAGTATCCAAAATAAAAGGCAAACTGCACTAATGATGCTTGCATATTAGATAATTCTGGCATTACTTTTTTGAATGCTGAAACCATTGGATTGGTTAAATCATTTGCAACACCCCAAAGAGCAAACAAAGAAGTAATAATGATAAAAGGAAATAATAATTCCTTACTAACTATGGGCTTTTTTATAGTTTGACTCATATCTGTTTTTTAGGATGATGAAGATTATTCGGTAAGTAACGATCTATCTAAATGTACATATCCACCATCCACCGTAATAAATTGTCCTGTTGTATGAGATGATTTTGAAGAAATGGTAAATAAACATTGATCTGCTATTTCTTGTGGAGTAGTCATTCTATGTTCCAATGGAATTTTTTCTACAATAGATTTTAATTTTTCTTCGGCATTATCTAAAGTTTTAATCCATGTATCGTAAGCTGGGGTCCAACTTTCTGCAATTACAATAGCATTTGAACGAATTCCAAATTTTATTAAATCTACCGCCCATTCACGAGTCAATCCAAACACGCCCCCTTTAGCAGCTGCATAACCAGAAGTTCCTCCTTGACCTGTTAAGGCTACTTTAGAACCAATATTTAGAATATTACCCTTTGCCTTTTTAATCATTGGCAAGCAATATTTAGTCATCGCAAAAAAGCTAACCATGTTTATTTTTAAAGAGTACATAAAATCTTCCATAGAGCCATCTAAATCTACCCCATCATTAATTCCAACATTATTGATTAAAGCATCTACTCTACCATATTTTTCCTCAATAATTTTAGCTGCTTTTTCTATTTGTGTATAATCTGACAAATCTGTTTTGATAAATATGGAATCAATTCCTCTTTTTTGAAACTCTTCAACATAAGTAAAACCTCTATCGTTTCTATCTACAATTACTGGAATCGCTCCTTCATTTGCCAAAGCCTGTGCAATGGTTTCACCAATACTTCCTTTTGCTCCAGCTGCTCCTGTTACTACAACTACTTTATTTGTTAGTTTTAAATCCATTTTTCTTAATTATAAATTGTAAAAATTTGCAGCATTATTTCCCATAATTGCTGCTTGTTCTTGAGTGCTTAATTTTGAAATAAATGTGGTTACAATTTCTTTTACTCTTGTGTAATTCCCAGCGACCAAACAAACTGGCCAATCAGAACCAAACATGATTTTATTTGATCCAAAAGCATTTAAAACCAATTGCATATATGGTTCTAATTGATTGTAAGTCCATGTTTTATAATCAGCTTCTGTAATCATTCCCGAAATTTTGCAATACACATTTGGGCATTTTCCTATTTCAGTCATTAAAGCTGCCCAACCCTCATAAAAACCATCTTTTATATAAGGTTTGGCAATATGATCTATCACAAATTTAATGTTTGGGAATTGTTTTACAAATTCTAAAACGGCTCCTAGCTGATGTGGAAACACCAATATATCATAAGTAAAATGATGCTTTTCTAGTTTAGAAATTCCGTTGATAAAATCAGGTCTTAATAAAAAATTATGATCTAATTCTCCTTGTACTATATGGCGGAATCCTTTAACAATATTATATTGACTGTAATGTTTTAAAACCTCCTCAATATCATCAGCCCTAAAATCTACCCACCCAACAACTCCTTTGATAAAATTGTTTTGGGAAGCTAAGTCTATCAAAAAATTTGTTTCCTCTAATGTTTGATCTGCTTGAACTGCCACACAGCCATCAACCTTATTTTCTTGATAAACGACTTTTAAATCTTCTGGTAAAAAATCTTTCCTGATGATTGCCATTTCATCATCTATCCAACTGTGTTTTTCGGAATTGTAATTCCAAAAATGCTGATGTGAATCTATTACTAAATCTTTCATTTTAAACTACAAACATATAACGTTAGACCTCTTTACTTGTAAGTAAATACTCTATATTCTTAATTTTTAAAACTAATCATATAGAACTTTTTTTTATGATACTTTTTTTGGAACAAATGATAAATATTATACATTTATTGGTAAATAAATACATAATTAATAAAATTCAAACTCCAAATTTATCTTTTTAATATTTAACGTATAGATACAAAAAAGACTCTTAATTGTTACATTAAGAGCCTTTTTTAATTTTTATGTTAAGGATTCTTATTTGATAAAAGCTTCTAAACTAGCTTTCATTCCATTATCAACAATTGCCTGTAAATAAGTAGTCACTGTTGTTTGTAAACCATCAATAGTTGATAAATCTGTACCCCAAAAATCTGTGTTAGATAAAGTTGCTTTTACAATTTCTACAATATCACCTGTTGCCCATTGTGCTGCAAAAAAGTCTAAAGCAGATTGATCATCATTTAAAGCAATTTTTTCACCATCTCTATCTCCTTTGTAAAAAGCTATTAAAGATGCTAAAGAGAATAACAAACCTTTTGGCAACTCATTCTTTCTTTTGATATACTCTAATACTGATGGTAAAACCCTTGTTTTAAACTTAGAGGTTGAGTTTAATGAAATACTCATTAAAGCATGTTCTAAATAAGGATTTCTAAAACGATCTAAAACATCGTTTGAGAATTGATTTAATTCAGCCTCTGGCAAATCTAAAGTTGGACAAATTTCATTAAAAATTGTATTTTTTAAATATGTTCCTACTACTTCATCCTCTAAAGACTCACGTACTTTATCAATTCCATATAAATAACCCACAGGCACTAAAGTTGTATGCGCTCCGTTTAAGATTCTTACTTTACGAGTTCTGTAAGGTTCCATATTGTCTGTAAACACAATATTTAATCCACAAGCTTCTGCAGGAATTTCTTCTTTTACAGATGCTGGTCCTTCAATTACCCATAAATGGAATTGCTCTCCTTCAACAACCAAGTTATCTTTGTATCCTAATTCTGCAGTAATCGCATCCATTTTATCTCTTGGATATCCTGGTACAATTCTATCCACTAAAGAATTACAGAAAATATTGTCATTGTTAATCCAATCAACAAAAGCATCTCCTAAATTCCAGTCAGCTGCATATTGTAAAATAATTCTCTTTAAGTTATCTCCGTTTTTGTCGATTAACTCACAAGGAATCAAAATCAATCCTTTGTCTGATGCTCCATCAAAAGTTTGAAATCTTTTATACAATAAAGCGGTTAATTTCCCAGGATAGCTAGATTGAGGTGCATCGTCTAATTTATCATTAGCATTGTAAGAAATACCTGCTTCTGTAGTATTAGAAATCACAAAACGTAATTCAGGATTTTCTGCAACAGCCAAATAATCAGCATAATTCTCATAAGGATTGATTCCTCTTTGAATACAATCAATAATTTGGTGCTCGCTAATGGCTTTACCATTCTTAATACCATTTAAGTATAATGTATACAATCCATCTTGATCGTTTAACATTTTAATTAACCCTTGATCAATTGGCTGAACCGCAACTACCCCTGCGTTAAATCCCGCTTTTTGATTCATTTCATGAAACATCCAGTTTACAAAGGCTCTTAAAAAGTTACCTTCACCAAATTGGATAATTCTTTCTGTGTACGTTTTTACGTCTGCTGTTTTTCTATTTAATGAATTCATTTTTTTTAGTATTGAGTAATGAGTATTAAGTACGGAGTACTACTCATTCTTTTATTTTAATTTTAATTATTTATTGTTTATACAAAATACTGAATACTCTGTACTCAATACTTTGTACTTGACACTATATTATAAAGAAACCCCTCTTTTCCATGGAATAAAGTCATTATTACCATGTAAAACCGCTTTTGAAGCTACTTCTCCGCTCGCTACTTTAATTACATGATCTAAGATTTTTTCTCCCATACTTTCAATAGTATCTTCACCAGTAATAACGGTTCCAGCGTTGATATCGATGATATCATTCATGCGCTCGTATAAATTTGTGTTACTAGACATCTTTAATACTGGAGCTACTGGATTTCCTGTTGGCGTTCCTAAACCTGTAGTAAACACCACCACATTACATCCTGATCCTACCAAACCTGTAGTAGATTCAACATCGTTTCCTGGTGTACACAATAAGTTTAATCCTGGCTTAGTTACTTGCTCAGTATAATCTAACACAGCAACTACTGGAGAAGTCCCTCCTTTTTTTGCTGCTCCGGCAGATTTCATAGCATCTGTAATTAAACCATCTTTAATGTTTCCTGGAGATGGATTGTTTTCAAATCCTGATCCTACCGCAACTGCTGCTGCAGAATAAGCTCTCATTAAATCATAGAATTTTTTAGCATCGTGCTCAGTTACACATCTGTTGATGATTTCTTGCTCTACTCCGTTTAATTCCGGAAATTCTGACAATACTGGCGACCCTCCTAAAGCCACTAATAAATCTGATGCATATCCTAAACCTGGGTTTGCTGAAATTCCTGAGAATCCATCAGAACCACCACACTCTAAACCTAGAACCAATTTACTTAATGGAGCTGGTTGACGAGTCACTTTATTTGCTTCAGTTAAACCAATAAAAGTATGTTTTACCGCTTCCTCTATCAAAGCACGTTCGCTTTCACTTTGTTGTTGCTCTAAATAGTGAACTGTTTTTTCACAATTAGGATCAATGGCTTTGATCGCATTTTGTAACATTTCTATCTGTGCATTTTGACATCCTAAACTAAACACAGTTGCTCCTGCTACGTTAGGGTTTGTAATGTAACCTGCTAACAATCTACATAAAGTTTCAGAATCCTGACGGATACCTCCACAACCTCCATCGTGTTTTAAAAATTTAATACCATCTACATTTGGGAATACTCTGTTTTTAGACATTTCTTCTTTAGTAGTAATAATAGGAGTATTAAAAATATCGTCTGCACTTGCTCCCGATTTGTATTGTTGAATTAAAGCATCAGTATCAACAGCAAAATCTTTTTTAGTTTCATATCCTAACTTTTCAGAAAGTGCCCCTTCTAAAACATCTACATTTCTATTTTCACAAAAAGTTAATGGAATGACTAACCAATAGTTACCTGTACCAACTTTACCATCTTTTCTGTGGTAACCGTTAAAAGTTCTGTCTTTAAACTTTGATACATCTGGAGCTTTCCATGTAAACTTCTCACTAGTTTCTTTAAATTCTGAAGAAGCATGTTTTACGTTATCAATCGTAATGGCACACCCTGCAGGAATTTCTTTTACCGCTTTACCAATTAAAACACCGTACATGATAATTTCATCACCAACAGCAAAATCATTTAAAGCAAATTTATGTTTTTGTTTAATATCTTCTTTTAACATTAAACTTTTACCTGCCACCTCTACAAAAGTATCTTTTGCTAAGGCTTGAATAGCTACAATAATATTATCTCTTGGATCTATTTGAGCGTATTGAACTGACATATGATATAAATATTAATTATTTTTTAACCTCTAACTTTTTTAATTGTCTCTAATGCTTTAGCGACTGTCTTTTTTAATCCTTCAAAATCTCTATCAGCCAATACTTTTTTACTGATTAATTGAGATCCCATTCCAACACAAACCACTCCAGCATCAAACCATTCTTTTAAGTTAGTTTCTTCTGTAGTAACTCCTCCTGTTGGCATAATTGATGTCCATGGTTGTGGTCCTACAATTCCTTTTACAAAATCTGGTCCGTATAAATTTCCTGGGAATAATTTTACGATTTCACACCCTAGTTCTTCCGCTCTAGCAATTTCTGTTAAGGTTCCACATCCTGGATTCCAAGCTACTTTACGTCTGTTACAAGCAATGGCAATATCTTCTCTAAAAACTGGAGTCACAATAAAGTTTGCCCCCAAAGACATATATAATGAAGCAGCAGCAGCATCTGTAATAGATCCTACTCCCATAATCATTCCTGGTAATTCAGCAATGGCATATTTGGTTAATGCTGCAAAAACCTCGTGAGCAAAATCTCCCCTTGCTGTAAATTCTAACAAACGTGCTCCACCATCATAACACGCTTTTAATACTTTTTTTCCTAATTCTACATCTGGATGATAAAACAAAGGAACCATTCCTGTTTCTTTCATCACCTGAGCTACTTCTATTCTTGAATATTGTGCCATTTTTATTTAACGTTTATTCTTTTTATTGTTTGTTTGCTTAGCTGTTTAATCGTTTGTTTATCAGATCATCGATGAACCAATTCAACATCTCTCTACCTATCTACCAAAGCAGATCCATCACTTTCCATAAAATCAATTACTTCTTGTTTTGATGCTCTGTTTACATCTCCAAAAATGGTATGTTTAATAACACATGCTGCTGTTGCAAAAGCTACTGCTTTTTGTAAATTATCCTCATAACCAATTAATCCATAAAGCAATCCTCCCATAAAAGCATCTCCAGTTCCTACCCTATCTACCACAGGTGTAATTTCTTTAATACGAGCTCTATAAAGTTCATTATTTTTATATAACAAACCACCTATTCTTTGGTGTGATGCGTTTACTGAATTTCTAAAAGTCATTCCAATAGTATGGACTTTAGGTAACATTTCCATGATTTTATCAAACTGAAGTTTGATCTCTTCATCTTTACTATAATCAGGGTTAATTTTTTCTTTTCCTAACATAAACATCGCCGTATCTACGTCAGCCAAAAGAATATTACTATATTTTAATAATTCTGGCATCACCTCTTTAGGTTGTTTACCATATTTCCAAAGTTTACTTCTATAATTTAAGTCTGTAGAAATGGTTAAACCTCTTTCTGATGCTGCTTTAATTGCTTCCAAACAAACGTCCGCTGCTGTTTGAGACAAAGCTGGTGTAATTCCACTCCAATGAAAAATTGTAGCATCTTTAAAAATAATATCCCAATCAAATTGTCCTAATTGTACTTCAGAAATAGAAGAATTTTCTCGATCATAAACCACGCTACTATTACGACCAGAGGCTCCATTTTCTAAAAAGTAAAGACCTAATCTTTTTCCTTGTCTAAGAATATGCTTAGCCCCCACATTTCTACTTCTAATGCTTTGAATAACACAATCTCCAATAGCGTTATCTGGAATAGCTGTAATAAATTGAGTCCTAATCCCGTAGTTTGCTAATGATGCAGCAACATTAAACTCACCTCCTCCGTAATTAACTTCAAGATTTGTAGCCTGACTAAATCTTAAATTATTTTGAGGAGACAATCTTCCTAAAATTTCACCAAAGGTGATGACTTTGTGATCCTTTTTCTTCATGTTTATGATTTGAATCTTATTTCTATTATATTATTTTTTATTAAAAATCTACCGTTGCTTTGATTACTCCTGTAGCTGGCTTTGTCCAACTATCAAAATGTGATATCATTTCTGTAAACGGAACATTATGAGTAATAAATGACTCTGTTGGAAATTGATTTAAAACATTGATAACATGTTCAAAATCTTCAGTAGTTGCATTTCTACTACACATAATAGTTGTTTCTTTGGCATGAATTTTTGGATGATTAAAATTTAAATCTCCTTTAGACAACCCCACCAAAACATACCTTCCTCCATGCGACATATAATCAACTCCTACTTCTAAAGCTCCTTTAAAACCTGTGGCATCAAAAACAGCAGTTGCCATGTCTCCGTTCGTAATTTCAATAATTTTCTCAACAGGTTGATCATTCACATTAATAACATAATCTGCTCCTATTTCCTCTTTGGTATATTTTAATCGGTCATCATTTACATCTAAAACAATAACTTTTGCTCCGGCAATTTGTGCTAATTTTACCATTCCAATTCCAATAGGACCACAACCTACTACCACAACTGTTTCTCCTTTTTGCACATTAGCCCTTCGAATGGCATGCGCTCCAATAGCTAAAGGCTCTACAATAGCCATTTGATCATAACTTAATTGATTAGCAGGCAATAGCAAATCCTTACGAACCGTAATGTACTCTTGCATTCCTCCGTCGGAATGAACTCCTAAAACACTAATATCGGTACAACAATTGGTTTTTCCGTTACGACAGGCTACACATTTTCCACAACTTACATATGGCATAATCACAACTCTGTCTCCAGATTTTAATCCTTTATCATTCTCTCCAATTTCTACAATTTCAGAAGCCAATTCATGCCCCAAAATTCTTGGATATGTAAAAAAAGCTTGATTTCCAGAGTATGCATGTAAATCTGTACCACAGATCCCTACTTTTTTAACTCTTAACAAAGCCTCATTCTCTTCTGGAACAGGCACTTGCTTTTCTTTTAACAGAAAAACACCAGGTTCTTCACAAACTATATATTTCATTCAATATTAAAATTTCTCACTATTGTTCAAACGATTGAACAGGTTCTAATTAAAAAATCTAACCTCAAAAACCCACTGATTGTCATAAAGTTAGAAATTTAAAAATAAAACTTGTAAATATTGAATAAAAACGTATTTATATTTACATTTGCTCAAACGATTGAACAAATATAAGTAATATTTTGAAAAACAAAAGAAAAACTACCATAAAAGATATTGCTAACGTTTTGAAGATTACCCCATCAGCAGTCTCTAGAGCTTTAAACGATAATCCCAGAATTAGCGACAAAACCAAAGAAGCTGTTAAAAAAGTAGCTTTGGAGTTAGAATACCAACCCAATCAACTAGCCTCTGCTTTAAGAAGTGGTAAAAGTAATTTGGTTGGAATTATTGTGCCTAAAACAAATAGTTATTTCTTTTCTACGGTGGTAGAAAGCATAGAAAACGAACTAAACAAGGAAGGATATAATGTCATCATTACTCAATCAAACGAATCTTATGATAAAGAATGTAGAAATATTCAAACCTTACTTCAAACACAAGTAGATGGAATTATTGCTTCTTTGGCTAATGAAACCATTGACTTTAGTCATTATGAAAAAATAAAATCAAAAGGAATCCCTTTAATACTATATGATAGAGGTGAAAATGACATTGGGGTAGATTATATTGGTATTGATGATTATGAAAGTAGTCACTTGGTTGTAGAACATTTGGTGGAACAAGGATGTAAAAGAATTGCTCATTTAGCAGGTTTGAGTCAAACAAGGATCTACAAGAATCGAATTAGAGGATATGTTGATGCTTTAGAAAAGCATCATCTACCTTTAGACACCAATCTTATTAAAGAAAGTAATCTTACTCTTGAAAATGGAAGAGAAAAAACTAAAGAATTACTAAAACTACCTAATAGACCCGATGCTATTTATGCTGCTGGTGATTATGCTGCCTTAGGAGCTTTACAAATATTACAAGAAAACAATATTAAAGTTCCCGAAGAAATTGCTTTGGTTGGATTTAGTAACGAACCTTTTACCTCATTAATAAGACCAACAATTACCACCATTTCTCAACATAACAAAGAAATTGGAAAATTAGTAGCTCAACAATTTTTAAAAAGAGTGAATGACAAAAACTGGAAACCTGTTCTAAATAAAACTATTTTAAAAGCAGAACTTATTGTTAGAGACTCTTCTAAAAGAAAATAACAAAAACAGCATCAATAAATTGATGCTGTTTTTGTTTATATAAATACTAAATTTACTTACCAATTCTAACCACTACAACATCATGTGAAGCAATTTTTGCTTTTAATTTTTTAGAAGTATCTCCTAAGTTTTGATGGTGAGTTAAATCTCTAACCTCATACACCTCTTTATTTAAATCTAAATACCTTCCATTCACATCATCTGACAAAGGATGTTTTTGCCAATCAAAAACAAAATCTACAGCATCATCTGACATATTAACAAAAGACAATGCCCATTGATTATTATCTAAAGGTTTTATCCAGATTTCCATCTTATTTTCATTAGAAAATCTAAACCCTTGAATCCCTAATTTATCTTGATTCACAGAAATCACTTCTTTATTAATAAGCGTTGATAAAGTTTCTTTAGACATTTCTCTTAAATCATTCCCCATAATTAAAGGAGAAGCCAACATAGACCACATTACAAAATGACTTCTATCTTCAGCAGCAGTCATTCCATTTCCAACTTCCATCATATCAAAATCATTCCAATGTCCAGGACCCGCCGATTCTCTGATGTCTTTTCTCATATTGATAATTGTCCAAACACCCGAAGAACTCCAAGAACCATGTCCTATTTCACAATCCCAACAATTAATAATATCTCCAGTAGCTCTCCATAAATGGCCAACTTCTTTCCCCCATTTCCATGGTTCATTATCACCCCACTCACAAATACTAAATACCACAGGCCTCCCAGCAGCTTTCAAAGCATCTCTCATAGTTATGTAAGCACTTTCTGCATTAATTTTCCCTGTATTACACCAATCATATTTTAAATAGTCTACTTCCCACGATGCATACAATTTTGCGTCTTGATACTCATGTCCACGACTTCCTGGATAACCTGCACAAGTTTTAGAACCTGCACAATTATATAAACCAAATTTTAAACCTTTTGAATGAATGTAATCTGCTAAGACTTTCATACCGCTAGGAAACTTTATTGGATCTGCTACCAAATCACCATTAACATCGCGTTCTTTAGACATCCAACCATCATCTAAAACAATATATTCATATCCTGCATCTTTAAGTCCTAATTCTATAAATTGATCAGCAATGTCTTTTACCAATTTTTCATTTATATCCGTACCAAAGGTATTCCAGCTATTCCATCCCATTGGAGGAGTTTCTGCCAAACCATCAAACTTTTGTGCATTGATATTTAATGATAATAGAAACAAAAATAAAACGATTTTTTTATTCATTTTTTAACATTTAAAAAGGCCCTATTTAAACAAACAAAAATAGGGCCTTGATTACTATTAACTAACTCAACTATTACTTTAATACAAATCCCATATCATCAAACAAGAAAGTATTTCCTCCGAAATTACCAGATTCTTGAATGGTTAGTTGGTCAAAAGTAGTTGGATTTCCAATTGCAGAAAAAGGAACCTCTAAATATGTCCAAGCTGATGTCATAGCTGTTGGAATTTGATAAGCCCAACCTCCAAAAACAAGGTTGACACTAGCTCCTGCATTATCTGTAAGACTTTTTACTCTTAACCTAAACGCTTTGTACTTTGAGACATCTCTTGAATTAAACTTGAAGTCAGCACCACTCCATCCTCCTAATTCAAATTTCATACTATTAACCCCTTGAGCACTATCTTCTGAATAATCTTTTATAATTGCAGAACCATCCCATGTCCAATGTCCAGCATCTCCTCTTAATTCATCGTCATACAATGCAGATCCTATGGCTTGAGTAGAAACAGCCTCTCCAGAAATTGTAGTTACAGTAATTTTCTTGTCTTCTGAATTTGCTGGAGCCTTTACCACAATTTCCGTTAAAGTACTTGACACTACAGGTACATCAACATCTCCAATTGCAACTTCAGGATTCAGGAAAAAATTACCATAAATGGTAATCTCATCCCCTTCTGCTGCATTAATAGGATTAAATCCTTTTATGATAAGTGGTGCAGGAGGAGCTATTACAAACGGAATTTTTGCTTCTTTTCCGTTAGCACTTACAATTTTTAACTCATTGGTAATTTCATCACCCGCATAAGGCGTATCTAAATCTATGGTTACAAATACATTGTTATCGGTTACAAAAGTTTGATTAAAATAAGTATCAACCCCATTAAAATAAATTTTATTAATTCCTGACAATCCAGATCCTTGAATTACATAGGTTTTATTTGGATACCCTAAATCTACAGGAGTAAAATCAACATCTCCTGCCTCAAACACCTTTGTAATTTCTGGCGTAGCTGAAGAAGATGAAGAAATATCATTATCATCATTGCTACATGAAGACACAAAACTGAAAACTACCGAACTCACCACAGCGAGACTCAACGAGTATATTCTTTTTAAATTTTTCATGTTAATAACTATTTTATTGATTAAAATCATAAGGTTCAACTTCAGTTAATTTTGGGTTTTTAATTAAATCATCTTCTGGATAGGGTAAGAAAAGGTTTGTAGCAGAAATTGTTATGTGTTTTTCTGTGGTAGCATCTCCTCTATTTTGAGCTTCTAAAATAGCTTTTGCTTGACTAAAAGGTAATCTTCCCAAATCAAAATAATAATCTCCTTCACAAGCTAATTCAGCACGTCTTTCTTTAAATACATCCTCAAAAGTGATTGAAGCTTTAGGCTGTAAACCTGCTCTGATACGAACTGCATTGTAGGAAGCTAAAGCATCTGGATCGGAGGTTGAACCTGACTGAGAACCAATAGTTGCCTCTGCATGAATTAACAATAACTCTGCATATCTCATCATATAACTATTCATGGAACAAGCTCCGTTAAACTGTTGATTCATTTTACCTGTAATTGGAAGATTTTCTTTTCCAATTACATATTTTTTTAATCCTGCTCCAGAGTTTTGAACTCCGTTTTCTATAAAACCATTATTGATTTCAAATGTATACCCTAAAGACAACGGAGAATCTACATCTAATGTTTCTGCAAAAGTTAAATTAGGATAAAAATCTCCTGGCAACATAAAAGTTTCCTTTCTTCTTAAATCACTTGGTTCAAAAACATTGTTAATTAAATCTTGTGATGGAGCCATTTGACCAGAGTATGTAGTTTCTACCAATCTGTTCTCTGGAGCAAACAAAGTATTACAAAAGTTCCCATCAAAATAAGTTCCAGATCCATTCCATTGCCAAGCAAAAATAGATTCCTCGTTATTGTTATTTACCTGTAAAAACAAATCAGAAAAGTTATCCATCAATTTGAATTCCTTACTATCAATAACTTCTTTAGCTAAAATTCTAGCCTCATCGTATTTTTTTTGATACAAGTACACTTTTGCTAACATTGCTTTTGCAGAACCACTTGACACATGTGCATTTTCTGCATAATTAGATCCTCTTGTTTTTGATCTTAAATTATCAATTGCAAATAATAAATCATTTTCTATAAATTTATAAACATCAGCAATAGGGTTACTAGGCACCACAAAGTTCTGTGTGTATTTAGAGGCATCTTCTATAATAGGTACATTCCCCCATAATCTTACTAGCATGAAATAGGAAAATGCTCTAATAAAATGACACTCTCCCAATGCATTATTTAATGCCTCTTCACTCACATTTGGCCCTACAACTAAAGGCAAGTTATTAATATAGATATTGGCATTTGCAACACCCGCATAACAAGATTTCCAAGAATCTGATATATAAGCTTGAGAATTTGTGAAACTTAAATCTGTAAATTTCCCAAATTCGTTATAAGGTCCGGCGTACATATTCCCAGAAATTACATCTGTAATACCGTAAAAACCAGACTTATTAATATTAAACCATACCAAACCATACAAACCATTGGCTGCGTTGTCTAATTTTTCATCAGAATCGTAATAATTCCCTAATGTTGGAGCTCCTTCAGCTGGAATATCAATAAAATCTTCCGAACATGATGTTGTAAATGTAAATACTGAAATTAGTATTACAACAAATTTTATGTTTATTATTTTTTTCATTTTTCTAATTTTTAAAATTCAACATTAAGTCCTAACGACAAAACTCTCGGTGTTGGGTAACGTCCACTATCTACTCCCGTTAACAATGCATCTTGATTAAAAGATCCTACCTCTGGATCGTATCCAGAATAATTAGTAAATGTGAAAAGGTTTTGCCCTGTTACGTATACTCTAAGTTTAGACAAATGAATGCTTGATAATAACTCTTTAGGAATTGAATATCCTAAGGTTACATTTTGTATTCTTAAATAAGAACCATCTTCAACAAGTCGAGAGGAAATACCATTGTTTATATGACTATAATCTGATGGTCTTGGTAATTTAGCATCTAAATTGGTCGCAGAATAAAAATCTGAGGCTTCATTTAGATAATTTGTTCCTAAATAACTATTTAAAGTTCCCGACAAACGCGTTATGTTCATCAACTTATTTCCATATGAACCTTGAATAAATACCGATAACTCTAAATTTTTATACTTAAAAGAATTTGTAAATCCATAAGTGAAATCTGGATTTGGATTTCCTATATTGGTTTTATCTTTAGTATTAATAATACCGTCTCCATTTTGATCTTTATAAATTACATCTCCTTTTTGAAAATCTGGTAATAATGAATTGGTTCCATCTTTTAAAACTTCCTTAGTACCGGTATCATTTGTATGACCATACTTGATTAAATCTTCATCAGTTCTATAAATCCCTAAAGCTTCATATCCATAAAAAGAACCTATTGAAACCCCTTCTTGAGTTCTAGAAACAGACAATGACTGGTATGCTAAATTATTAACCGATCTATCGATATTTAATCCAAGCATATCTGTTACTTCGTTTACATATTTAGTGAAGTTTAAACTTGAATTCCAAGAAAAGTCATCTGTGATATTTGTATTGTAGTTAACAGATATTTCAACTCCTTTGTTAACCATACTTCCTAGGTTGAAGAATGGTGGATCAACTCCTCCTTCGTAAGAAGCTCCTCCAGATAAAAAGTTTGGAAGCGGTAATTTATATAAAAAAGATTCTGAAACTTTTCTATATACATCAATAGAAGTGGACAATTTAGAATTAAACAAAGCAAAGTCTAAACCTAAGTTGGTTTGTTTTTGAGTTTCCCATGTCAACAATTGATTTGATTCATTTGCTGGCAAAAATGAAGTTCCCATTGAACTATTAGTTAATGCTAAGTTAGAATCATATAAATTGTTTCCAATTTGATTGTTTCCTGTCTCTCCATAACCAAATCTAATTTTAACATTATCAACAAAAGGCTTAAAACTCTCCATAAAACTTTCGTTAGATACTTTCCAAGAAGCACCTATAGATCTAAACACACTCCATTTATTCCCTTTAAAAAACTTAGAAGAACCATCTGTTCTGATGGCAGCTGTAAAACCATATTTGTTATCATAATCATACACTGCCCTACCCAAATATGATGACAAAGCTTGTGTACCTATAAAAACACCACTTAATTCAGCTTTAGAAAGATCTGAACCTGATAAGCTTTTATCTGAATTATCCTTATATCCATTAGCCGTTAAAGAATGTCCTTCCCAATGCGCTTTGTTAGCTTCTTGAACTGCCAATAAAGTAAAATTGTGTTTACCAATAGTATTCCTATAAGTAAGCATGTTTTTTAAGTTCCATGAATAAGATGTCTGAGGTCTGTAATATAAATTAGCAAAGTTTTTAACTGCATTCCCCAAAGAATACATAGGTACAAATTGTCGACCTAAATTGTCAGACTTATATCCCCCAACTTCAAAACGATATTCTAAACCTTTAAACAATTTAATATCTGTGTAAAAGTTAGCAGAATAATTTTTCCTTTCTAGTTTATTAGACCCTAAAAGAGTTTCTGCTACTGGATTTACAAATGTTACAGTCCCTAATTTAGGACCTGCAAAATCACCATTAAATTCTCTTACAGGAACATCTGGGGTACTTAATAAAGACCTAGCAACTACACCATCAAACTGACCATTTAATGTTAATTTTTCATCTGTCATAGATCCCGTTGCAATCAACCCAACCTTGATAGATTTATTAAGTCTAGCATCAATATTAGCTCTTAGGTTATATCTTTTAAATCTAGATTCTATAACAATTCCATCTTGTTGAACTCTACCTCCAGACAAGTAATAATTTATACCATCTTTACCTCCTGAAAAAGAGATTTGATCAGATTCCATAATACCTGTTCTAAAAATTTCTTTTTGCCAGTTGGTTCCCTCTCCAAGTAAGGACGGAATTGCAAACTCAGGTCTTTTCTGAGTAGGATCATACACATCAGCCAATGCATTTTGATGCGCAGCATACTCTCTCAAGTTCATCGCATCTAACATTTTTGGTAAATTGCTAATTGCATAAGATTTATCATAACTAATTTTTCCCGTTCCTTGTTTTCCAGATTTGGTAGTTACAATAATAACTCCATTAGCTCCTCTTGATCCATAAATAGCTGTTGCCGATGCATCTTTTAAAATATCAATAGACTCAATATCACTAGGATTTATCATTGACAATGGACTGATAGAAATATTTCCCGCATTAGAAAAATTAGATTCTCCAGTAGCACTTCTTCCCGAAGTAGAAGAGTTTCTAGCATCTCCAGACATTGGTATACCATCAATAACATATAAAGGTTCATTGGTTCCTGTTAAAGAAGAAATACCTCTAATTTTAACCGACACATTCCCTCCTGGCTGACCTGAATTACTATTAATAGTTACCCCAGCAGCTTTTCCTTGCATCATTTGATCAAAAGAAGTAGCCTTACTGTTTTGAATATCTTCAGCTTTTATAGAAGAAATCGCACTATTTACATCACTCCTTTTTTGAGATCCGTAACCAATAATAACTACTTCATCTAAAGATTCACTACTAGCTTTTAAAACAACATTAACTGTTGTTTTACTTCCCACTTTAATATCTTGAGATTCAAAACCTAAATAAGTAAAACTTAATACTGCATTGTCAGCAACTGTTAGGGTATAATTACCATCAAAATCAGTCATCGTACCAATATTAGTCCCTTTTTGAAGTACATTAACCCCTGGTAATGTTGTTCCCTTAGAATCTTTTACAGTTCCTTTTACCTCAACTTGAGCTAAAGCAACTTGGCTTACTAAGAAAAACATCAATAACGGTATACAGTAGTTGTATTTTAAACCGCTATGGATATTTTTTAAAATTGTCTTTCGCATGTTCTTTTAGTTTAAATAGTATTAATTTATTTGTATTTAAAGTGTTTTATTTAACATTTTGCTAAAAAAAATAAGTTTTATTACAATATTCGAAATTAAGTGAATTGTTAATTTTACGTTAATAGTATTTTGTCATTTACCAATAAAATTTTTTCGAAGTATTGATTTTTACATACTTAAACACAGCTCATCACTAAAAAAAGAACTTACTAAAAGAAAAAATACAGATTTATATGTAACAAAAAAGACAAATTATTATTACTATATAAATCATATTAATTAAAGCACTGAAAGCAATCTTAAGGTAAAATATTTCAAAAAAGATTAGATTAGATTCAGTACAACACTTAAACCAACAAGACAAAAATTTAAGACAACTACAGAATCCTTTTGATCCCTGAAAAATCACTCTTGTACTGACTAGGGGTACAGTTTTTAGCTTTTTTAAAAACCCTATTAAAGTTGGCTATATTATTAAAACCACAACTAAAAGCAATCTCAGAAATACTCACATCTTTCTCCACTAACCTCATAGCCGCATAACCAATTCTTACATCATTCACATAATCCACAAAAGTTTTCCCAGTTCTCTTTTTCATAAATCTATTAAAAGAAACCTGACTCATATTTACCAATTCAGAAGCTTCTGCCAATGTTATTTTTTGATCATAATTCTCCTGAACATACTCATATATTTTTTTAATCTTATCACTATTTTCAAAACTATCCCTATTATTTGTATAGGTTGAAAGCAATTTTTGATTTCTAGAATTAGCCAAATCAAACAAGATTGACATAATCTCTAAAAAATAATCCATGCTATCTAACTTTGATAAACTAGAAATTCTATCACATATCTCTAAACTCGTTTTTTTAGAAAACAGCACTCCATGTATAGACCTTTCAAACATATCTTTTATTGGCTTCATAATTTTTCTGGACAAAAACTCATCATTAAAAAGTCCTTCGTGAAACTGAATTGTAATCTCTCTAATCTCTTCACTCTTACAATTATGATTCAACCAGCCATGGTGTAAATTTGGCCCAACAAATACCAATTCTACCTGATCTATCTCTTCTATATGATCTCCAACAACCCTCTTTACCCCTTTTCCATTAATAATGCAATTCAACTCATATTCAGGATGAAAATGGATAGGAAAATCAAATTCTTTTTTAACCCTGTCAAAAACCAAAAAACTATCTTCTGGAGATAATGGGGTGATTTCTCTATGGACTTTATCTAACAAACTCATAATAGATGTAATTATATTTTAATATAATGATAAAATAATATCATATTTATACAACAGGTAATTGCTATTTTTGAAATTCACAATATTGCTTTACAAAAATACATATTTAATACCTTTAACGATACAAAACTATCAAATAATTAAAAAATAAAGCAAATGATTTTTATAAATAAAATATTACCCACATATAAACAGTTCTCCTTTTTGCTTATGGTAATATTTTTACATTCTTGTAAACCTTTTTACAATTCTGTGTATACAAAACCAAACTTGGTAGATTACAAACCTTCTAAAGAATTAAAAAAACTACATAAAAAACTATTTTATATTTCTAAAACTGGTTTTGCCGTTGGACATCAAGACGGCACCTCTTATGGCATCGGTTGGAAACAATCTGATTTTCCTGAAACTATTAAAAGTGATGTAAATGATATAGTGGGAGATTTTCCTGCTGTTTATGGTTTTGACATTAGTGGTATTGAATATCAAAACGAGTACAATATAGACACAGTTCCTTTTGTGACCATGCGAAAATTAATGATTGATGCTTATAGCAAAGGAGGAATTATTACCGTAAGTTGGCATGCTAACAACCCTGTTACCGATGGAAATTCTTGGGACAAAACTCCTGCTGTATCCGACATTTTAAACAATCCTGAAGTTACCTTAAAATACGACCGATGGTTAAAACTTGTTGCAGATTATTTAAAAACCATTATGTACAAAGGAAAACAAATCCCTATTGTGTTTAGACCCTTACACGAAATGAACGGAAGTTGGTTTTGGTGGGGAAACCCAAACTGCAATCCTGAAGACTACAAATTATTATGGCAAAAAACAGTCTCTTCTCTAAGAGACCAACATCAATTACACAACTTAATTTACGTGTATTCACCCAACAGATTAGAACCCAAAGATCATTATTTAGACTACTACCCTGGTGATGAGTTTGTAGATGTATTAGGAATTGATATTTATGATTTTAAAGATTCTAAAACTTACGCAAAATCAGTTGTAAATGATTTAAAAATAGTGAAAGAACTAGCTATAAAAAGAAACAAATTATATGCTTTTACTGAAACCGGACAAGAAGCTATTACTACCAATAATTGGTACACAGAAATTTTATATCCAAAAATTAAAGATTCAGGAATTTCATGGATTTTGTTTTGGAGAAACTACTCTAAAACACATCATTACATGCCATACAAAACACATAGTAGCGAACAGGATTTTAAAAAATTTAAAAACCTACCTAAAACGCTATTCTTACAAGACATTAACAAACTAAAACTATAAATAAGACTTTATGAAATTACTTCACACTGTTGATTTACTCATCATAGCCGCCTACTTAATAACTATTATTGTTATTGGTTTGTTACTTAGAAAAGGTGCAAACAAAAGCAAAGATGATTATTTGTTAGGTGGAAAATCCATTCCGTGGTACATGTTAGGTTTGTCTAACGCCTCTGGAATGTTTGATATTTCTGGAACCATCTGGTTGGTAACTATTATGTTTGTTTATGGAATTAAAAGTGCCTGGATTCCATGGCTTTGGCCTGTTTTTAATCAGATTTTTTTAATGGTCTATTTGTCTAAATGGTTAAGAAAATCTAACGCAACTACTGGAGCAGAATGGATTGGAACCAGATTTGGATTTAAAAAAGGAGCCAAACTATCACATGTCATTGTCGTCTTTTTTGCCTTAATTGTCTGCTTGGGTTATTTGGCATATGGTTTTATAGGATTGGGAAAATTTATCGAAATTTTTATTCCTTGGGAAGTCGTTAGCAATTATATTCCTTTTGCCGTGTCTCCTGAGTTTGTTCCTCATTTTTACGGAATTATTTTCACTCTTTTTGCTGTTTTTTATTCTCTTCTAGGAGGAATGTCTGGAATTGTTTGGGCTGATGTAGTTCAATTTGCCATTATGACTATTGCTGCTTTGGTAATTGGTTACTTAGGTTTTATGGCTGTAGGAGAAAACACTTTAAATGTTCCCGATGGCTGGATGAGTCCTTTCTTTAATTGGGAGTTAAATATGGATTGGAGTAAAATTATTCCAGAAGTAAATCAGAAAATACAAGAAGATGGTTTTAACCTATTCTCTATCTTTTTTATGATGATGGTTTTTAAAGGAGTATTAGTAAGTGTTGCAGGACCCGCTCCTACTTATGATATGCAAAAAATATTATCTACAAAATCTCCTGCCGAAGCTTCTAAAATGAGTGGATTTGTATCGGTAATTCTTATGCCGATTAGATATTTAATGATTGCTGGTTTTGCTGCACTGGCTTTGGTTTATTATGAAAGACTAGATTTGTTAACCGTTTCTGGTGATATTGATTTTGAATTAATTTTACCAACTGCCATTAAAGAATTTGTCCCTGTTGGTTTATTAGGATTGTTGTTAGCAGGATTGATTGCTGCATTTATGTCAACTTTTGCAGGAACTTTAAATGCTGCTCAAGCTTATTTGGTAAATGATATTTATTTAAAATATCAAAAACCTAATGCATCAACTCAACAAATAAAAATGATGAATTATATCACAGGAATTGCAGTGGTTGTCATCAGTATAGTTTTAGGGTTATTTGCCAAAGATGTAAACTCAGTATTACAGTGGATCGTTTCTGTTTTATACGGAAGTTACGTTGGAGCCAATATTTTAAAATGGCACTGGTGGCGTTTTAATGGTGAGGGATTCTTTTGGGGAATGGCATCAGGATTATTGGCAGCAGCCATTATTCCAGAAATTTTTCCAAACGTATTAGGTTTATATCTTTTTCCTTTGCTGTTGTTAGCTTCAATCATTGGTTCTATTATCGGAACTTATTCCGCCCCGCCTACGGAAGAAGAAGTGCTAAAAAAATTCTACAAAAACGTAAGACCTTGGGGGTTTTGGAAACCTATTCATGAAAAATTACAATTAGAAGATCCAACCTTTGAGAAAAACAAAGAGTTTGGTAAAGACATGTTTAATGTTACCATTGGAATTATAGCACAAACCGCTTTGGTTATCATTCCAATGTATTTAGTTTTTAGACAAAACACTCCTGTATATATTTCTCTAGTGGTTTTGGCTGCTTGCCTATTCTTACTAAAAAAATACTGGTGGAATTCACTTGAAGAAAAAATAAATTAACCCCTTTGAAAATAATTAAGATGAATCAATATTTAAATCAAATTAAAAAAAATTATCAAGATTTAATTGGTAAAAAAAATACTCCTATTTCAAAATCAAATGGTATTTATCAAAGATATAAGAACCCAGTAATTACTGCCGAACATGTTCCCTTACACTGGAGATATGATCTAAATCCAGAAACAAATCCTAATGGACTAGAACGTATTGGATTTAATGCAGCGTTTAATGCAGGAGCTATTAAATGGAACAACAATTATGTGATGTGTGTTCGTGTGGAAGGAAATGATAGAAAATCATTTTTTGCTATTGCAGAAAGTACAAATGGTATTGATGGCTTTAAATTTTGGGACAAACCTTGTGTGATTCCTCAAATAGAAGGCGAGCCCGACACCAATGCTTATGATATGCGATTAATTAGACATGAAGACGGATGGATTTACGGTGTTTTTTGTACCGAAAGAAAAGATCCTAATGCTCCGCCAGAAAACACAAGTTTTGCCATTGCCAATGCAGGAATTGTTAGAACTAAAGATTTAGTGAATTGGGAAAGATTACCTGATTTAATTTCAAATTCAGGACAACAACGTAATGTGGTTCTACATCCTGAATTCGTAAATGGAAAATATGCTATTTACACAAGACCTCAAGATGGTTTTATTAGCGTAGGAAATGGTGGGGGAATTGGTTTAGGATATATTGATGACATGACAAATCCAACCGTAAAAGATGAAAAAATCATCAACAATAAAATATATCACACCATATTTGAATTAAAGAACGGGTTAGGACCAGCTCCTATTAAAACAGACAAAGGATGGTTGCATCTTGCTCATGGAGTTAGAAACACTGCTGCAGGACTACGTTATACTTTGTATATGTTTATGACTGATCTAAATGATATTTCTAAAGTCATCCATCAGCCAGCTGGACATTTTATGGCTCCAGAAAACGAAGAAAGAATAGGTGATGTATCCAATGTATTGTTCTCTAACGGATGGATTGCAGATGAGAATGGAAAAGTCTTTATTTATTACGCTTCCTCAGACACTAGAATGCATGTAGCCACCTCAACCATAGATTTGCTATTGGATTATTGCATAAACACACCAAAAGACACATTTACATCAGCAGGATCCGTAAACACCATTATTGATCTAATTAACAAGAACAAAGGACTTTACTAAAAAATGAACGCATACAACCAACTTAAATCGGAGTTACAAACAGAACTAAAAAATGTTTTAGACTACTGGACTCGCCATACTTTAGACAAAGAATACGGAGGGTTTGTTGGTCGTATCAATCATTTTAATAAAATCATTCCACAAGCATCCAAAGGAATTATTTTAAACACACGTATTCTTTGGTCTTTTTCAGCAGCATCAAATTATTTAAACACAAAAGAACATCAACCTATTTGTGACAAAGCTTTTTATTATTTAAAAACATATTTTAATGATGATGACCACAAAGGTGTTTTTTGGGAATTAGATTACACAGGGAATCCACTCAACAAAAGAAAACAGGTATACGCACAAGCATTTACTATTTATGCTTTGTCTGAATATTATTTGTTTTCTAAAAATGAGGAAGCTAAAAATTGGGCTATAGAAATTTTTAACTTATTAGAAAAACATGCCAAAGACAACATCAATCTGGGTTATTTTGAAGCCTTTCATCAGGATTGGAGCCCAATTGAAGATATGAGATTGAGTGATAAAGACATGAATGCTTCTAAAACCATGAACACACATTTACATGTATTAGAAGCTTATACTACATTATTAAAAATTCACGATACTCCCACTTTACGTAGTTCATTAAAAATGTTGATTGATTTGTTTTTAGAAAAGTTCTTAAACAAAAACCATCATTACGATTTGTTTTTTGATGACCAATGGAATTTGTTAAGTAATACTGTTTCTTACGGACATGATATTGAAGCTGCTTGGCTTATTATTGAAGCTGCCAAAGCTTTAAATAACAAAGATTTAATCGACAGAACAGAAGCAATAGCAGTAAAAGTAGCCAATACTTTTTTAGAAGAAGCAATTGATACTGACGGTGCTGTATTAAACGAGAAAAACTTAACCACAAATCACGTAGATACCGATAAACATTGGTGGCCACAAGTAGAAGCTTTAATTGGTTTAAAATATGCAAATGATTTAAATCCTGATGAAAAATACATCAATGCCTCTTTAAAAATATGGGAGTACACAAAAAAGCATTTAATAGACCATCAAAATGGAGAATGGTTTTTTAGGGTTTCTAAAACTGGAAAAGTTTATACCGAAGAAGACAAAGTAAGCATGTGGAAAGCTCCTTATCATACTTCAAGGGCCTTTATTCTTTTAAACACATAACAAAGAATGAGAAAATTATACAAAATACTCTTCATTTCTTTTTTTACTTATGCTTGTAGTCATGATGATTTAGGTGATGAAATGATTACCGACCCTGTAATTCCATCAGAAGAGGGTTTTGTTTTACTTCCCAATGAAACAACAACTTACATGGTTAATCCAAATGCCACTCCAGAAACGGTAGCTTTATTTTATCATTTAAAAACACTCTCTAATTCAAAATTCATCATTGGTCAACAAGATGCTTTTAGTAGTTTTTTTAACAATAACGTAGGAGCATCAGACATAAAAAAAACAACAGGATCTGATCCTGGTTTACTGGGTTCTGATTTTATGTTTATTACCGATGATCAAAATGATGAAACTCCTTACAATTGGTTTTATCAACAAGAACAAGAAATAAAACAAAACGCTATTGATGCCTATAACAAAGGAATGATAAATGTATTTAGTTGGCATTTAAGAGAACCTTATAAAGGGGAACATTTTTACACCTCTAGCATGACTGATTTTCAGAAAAAAAACGCATTCATCAGTATTTTACCTAATGGCGAAAATCATGAGTATTACAAAACAAAACTTGACAAGGTAGCAGAAGTGGCTCTTAGTATGCGTGGAAATGATGGAAAATTAGTTCCTTTTATTTTTAGACCCTTTCATGAATTTGATGGAGATTGGTTTTGGTGGGGAGCTGCTTATTGTAGCCCAGAACAATACAAAGAAATTTGGAGGTTTACCGTTACTTATTTGCGTGATATTAAACAAGTAAACAATATGCTATTTGCTTTTTCTCCCGACAATAGCTTTAACACTACTTCAGCTTATTTAGAAAGATATCCCGGTGATGAATATGTAGATATTTTAGGAATGGATAACTATGGAGACTTTAACAATCAAGGGGCTGAAGGCGTAAAAAAAGCCAATCAAAAACTAAAAATCATTTCTGATTTGGCCATCGAAAAAATTAAAATAGCCGCTTTTACAGAAACAGGGTATTTTGTAACCCCTGGAAAAAATACTCCAATCCCAAATTTTTATGCAAATAATTTATATTACACATTAACCAATAAAGAAATTAAAATTAGCTATGTAATGTTTTGGGCTAATAGCAAAGACACTTACTGTGTACCAACTCCTGAACAAGAAAGTGCCTCAGACTTTATATCATTTACAAACAAACCAAAATCAGCATTATTAAACAAACTAACTGATCTATACACTTTACCTAAATAAAATTAAATCATATGAAATTAAATAAATTCATACTACTCATTACCTCAACAATTCTATTTACAGCCTGTAAAACTACACGTTACAAAAATGCTGTTAAGAATGTTGACATCAAAAAAATAAGCATTCAAGACAATCAGTTTTTAAAAGGAGACAAACCTTATTATTTTGTTGGAACTAATTATTGGTACGGACCTTTAATTGCAGCTAAAAACATTGGAGACAGAGAACGTTTGGTTAAAGAATTAGATTTAATGAAAAGCGTTGGAATAGATAATTTGCGAATTTTAGTAGGTGCCGAAGGCGATGGTGGAGATTCTAAAGTAAGTCCGGCTTTACAATACAAACAAGGAAAATACAATAAAGCTCTTTTGGATGGATTGGATTTTTTAATGGCCGAAATGCGTAAAAGAAAAATGTATGCTGTTTTATACTTAAACAATAACTGGATATGGTCAGGTGGAATGTCTCAATACCTAGAATGGAATGGTTATGGAACTGTTCCAAATCCATTTTTAGAACAATATTCTTGGGATGAATACATGAACTACACCAAACAATTCCATAGTTGTGAACCTTGTAAAGAAGCCTACTACAATCATTTAAAATTTATAATTGGTAGAACTAATAAATACTCTGGTTTAAAATACACTGAAGACAATACCATTATGTCTTGGCAAGTAGCGAATGAACCTAGAGTTTTAATGACTCCCGATCACGAAATAGCTTTTGCAAGCTGGTTAAACGAAACAGTTGATTTGATTAAATCTTTAGATCCAAATCATTTGGTATCTACAGGAGCAGAAGGAAAAGCTAGTTACTTAGATGATATTAACATGTATAAGAGATTACACAGTAACAAAAACATTGATTATTTAACCATGCATATGTGGCCTAAAAACTGGGGTTGGTATGATATTAACAACGAAAAAGAATCTACTCAAACGTCCATTCATAAAGCTTTTGAATATATGGATGAACATATCATTGCGGCCAAAACTTTAAATAAACCTATTGTAATGTCAGAGTTTGGTTTTCCTCGTGAAAAAGAAAGTTTATCACCAACAGCATCTATAGAAAACAGAAATGTTTTTTACAATGCTGTGTTTAAAAGAATTGTTGAAAGCTATAAGGAACAAGGTATTTTAGCAGGATTAAATTTTTGGGGATTTGCAGGTTATGCCAAAACAAACCCAACCAATGGAAAATGGAAAGAAGGAGATGATTTTAGCGCTGATCCACCACAAGAACCACAAGGTTTAAATTCTGTTTTTGCTTCTGATGTTTCTACCTTAGAATTGATTAAACAAGCTAATAATCAATTGACTGAATAACAAAACTGTATTATTTTTTATATAAAAACTCCCATTATGTTTTAAACATGATGGGAGTTTTATTTTATAAACATAATTACCTGTATACTAACACTACAACTAATTTTCCAACTCACGCCAAATTGATCTACACAAATACCATAATAAGAACCCCAATACTGAGTACTCATAGGTAATTTTACAACTCCTTTATTGGACAAACCATTAAATAATCTATCGGCCTCTTTGATATCATCTACACTAACGAATAAAGAAAATTTATTTGATGATATTGTTACTGTTCTATTTAAATCGATAAGATCAGCTCCCATCAAGATGGTTTCTTTACTAATAGGCAAAGCTACATGCATCACATGTTCATCTTTACAATTAGGAAAATTTTGTCTAATAACTTCAGAAATATCTTTATAATACCCTATGTATTGGAACTCTTTGTTAAAAACAGATTTATAATACCTAAATGCCTCTTCACAATTACCATTAAAATATAAATAGACATTAATTGTAGTCATCCATAAAAAATATTTTTTTATTAATCCACTAAATTAAACTCAGCTTTATTAGTAGTCTCGGAACTACCTCCTACAAACACCTCAAATTCTCCTGACTCTATAACATAATCTCCAATGTTATTATAAAACCCTAAGGTCTCTTTATTCAACGTAAAGTGAATTGTTTTACTTTCATTAGGTTTTAATTCAACCAATTCAAACCCTTTTAATTCTTTAACAGGTCGGGTAACGCTTGCATATAAATCTCTAATATACAATTGCACTACTTCTTTTCCCGTTACTTTTCCCGTGTTTTTTAAAGTCACAGAAACATTAACATCATCTCCTATTTTGAAAGAAGTTTCGCTTAATTTTATATCACTGTATTCAAAAGTTGTGTAGCTTAATCCATACCCAAAAGGATATAATGGAGTTTTTTCTACATCTGAATAATGAGACCAAAAAACATTGTTGTCTTTATTGGTTGGTCTACCTGTATTTTTATAATTGTAATAAATAGGTACTTGTCCTACATTTCTTGGAAACGTCATAGGTAACTTTCCACTTGGATTATAATCTCCGTATAACACTTGAGCCACAGCATTTCCAGTTTCCGTACCCAAATGCCAAGCTTCTACAATGGCAGGAATGTGTTTATCTGCCCAATTGATAGACAAAGGTCTTCCGTTATTTAATACTAGTACAATATTAGGATTTACTTTATAAACCTCTTCTAATAATTCTTGCTGTATTGCTGGTAAATCTAGTTCAGTTCTACTACGCCCTTCTCCGGATTGAAATCCATTTTCTCCTAAAACCATTACAACTACATCTGCTTTTTTAGCCGTTTCAATCGCTTCTTTAATCCCTGATTTATCTGTCGTATTAATCTTTACCTCTTGTAAAAAATTAGATTCCCCGATAAAGAAATCTGGTCCTTTTTCAAACAACAATTCATTTCCTTTGTATTGTTGCATCCCTTCTAAAACTGAGACTGCTGTGTTATTTTCGGCAGCAATTCTCCAGCTTCCTAAAGGACTATTTTTATCACTAGCCAAAGCACCTATCAAAGCTATCTTTTGACCTTCTTTTTTTAATGGAAGTATTTTATTCTGATTTTTTAAAAGCACTATAGATTTCTTAGCCATGTCCAACACCGCTTCATGTACTTTTTTACTACCTATTATTTCTTTTTCTCTATTTTCATCACAATATTTATATGGGTCATCAAAAAGACCTAATTCAAATTTTATTCTTAAAATTCTAGCAACAGCATCATCTAAAATAGCTTCTTTAATCACTCCATCTTTTACCAACTGAGCTAATTCCTCAATATAAACATAACCTTCCATATCCATATCAGACCCAGCTAACGCAGCCAACCTTGCGGCTTCTCTTTTATTTTTTGCGTGTCCCCATGTAATCATTTCATTCAAAGATGCCCAATCAGAAATAACGAAACCGTTAAATCCCCATTTTCCTTTTAAAATATCTCTTTGTAAATAAACGTTTCCTGTAGCGGGAACACCGTTCAACTCATTAAAAGAATTCATTAAAGTCCTAACGCCAGCATCTACAGCGGCTTTAAAAGGAGGTAAAACAATATTATGTAAAGTTGAAGTTCCTATATCAACCGTATTGTATTCTTTTCCCGATTCTGAAAATCCATAAGCAGCAAAATGTTTGGCACAAGCAGCAATGGTATTAGGTGATGACAAATTATCTCCTTGAAAACCTTGTACCCTTGCCACTGCTATTTTGCTTCCTAAAAAAGGATCTTCACCAGCACCTTCCATGGAACGCCCCCAGCGGGCATCTCTAGAAATATCTACCATAGGTCCAAATGTCCAGTTAATTCCAGATGCCGAAGCTTCTGCAGCAGCCATTTCAGCAGATTTTTTAATCGCATTTAAATCCCAACTTGCAGCTTCCGCCAAAGGAATTGGACTTAAAGTTTTATAACCATGAATAACATCAAAACCAATAATTAAAGGAATTCCTAATCGGGTGTCTTCAACTGCAATTTTTTGCACTGCTTTTACTTGTTCTACACCTCTAACTGTAAGCATGGAACCTACCCAACCTTTTCTTAAGTGTTCATATTTTTTTTCAGCACTTCCTCCTTCTGGGGCAGGCCCTGTAACATCCCAAAAACCATTATATTGATTCATTTGACCTACTTTTTCTTCAATGGTCATTCGTGTTAAAAGCGCTTGTATTTTTTGCTCTATTTCTGGATTTTTTTTCATGTTTTTTAATTGTTGTGCACGGCTATTTTCAAAAGATAAAAGCACGATGATTAAAAGAGAGTATGTTCTTATTATCTTCATTTTTAAAGAGATTATTTTTCAATAATAAAGCTAGACAAAGGTAAATTAGCTTTATTAAAAAGATTAGATTGTACATTGTTTCCCCAAGCAAATCTTATAGATTTTGGATATTTCACCTTTTTTGAAGAAATAATAATCGTATTATTTTTAATTTTCATTTTTGCAGGATAAAAAACATAGTCATCTCCCGAAATTTCAAACATAGATTTTTTACTATTTGCATACAATCCATCTGCATGATTAAAAGAAATAACGGCCTTATTTTTATCTAAATGAAGTTCTGAAACACTTGGACTTTCCACCAAATCATTTATTAAATGATAGTGATTTTTTAAGGCTAAATTGGCCAATCTAAATCCTACAGCTTTTTTATCCTTAGGATGGATGTCATCAATTGGAGAAACATCACTAATCACCACCATTCCTGAATTCTTAATTTGATTAGCAGCCTTGCGTTGTGCATCTCTAATAATAACTCCACCAAAATGATTCTCACCATAATTGTACGGAGCAATTTGTACAAAATAAAAAGGAAAATTATATCCCCATAATTTTCTCCAAGAGGTAATTAATGCTGCTAAATTTTCATCATAAACATCAGAACCCACATTAGATTCCCCTTGATACCACAGAGCCCCTGCTATTTTATAGCCTATCAATGGATTGATCATGGTATTAAAAGCTTTCCCTGGTTTTATAGGTCCATAAGAAACAGGTGTTAACTTGTTAGCAGCGTTGAGTAGTACAGTATCTTTTTTAATAATATTTTCTGGGGTCCAAATCTCAATAGGAGTTCCTCCCCAAGCCGAAACCATTAATCCAACAGGAACATCTTTCATCGTTTGTTGCAATTTTTTAGCAAAAAAATAAGCAGCCGAACTTGCGTATTTCATACTTTCAGAAGTACAGATTTCCCAACTAGAAATAATGTTATTTTGTTCTGAATTTGCAGCCATTTTGGGACTCGTAAAAAAACGGATGTTATCATAATTAGCTTTCGCTATTTCTTCTTCACCATTATCAATTCCCCAACTTGCAGACATTTCCATGTTAGATTGTCCAGAGCAAAGCCAAACTTCACCTATTAAAACATCTTTTAAAACAACTTCATTATAGCCTTTTATTGAAATGGTATAAGGTCCACCATATTTGGGTGTTTTTATTTTAATTTGCCAAGATGCCAGATTACTTGCTTCGGTTTTATATGTTTCATTTGTCCAAGAAGGAGCAATGGTTATTTTTTCATGTGGACTTGCCCAGCCCCAAATTTTAACATCATCTTGTTGCTGCAACACCATATGATCAGAAAATACAGATGGCATGATGACATTTGAAAATGAAATCTGACTAAGCAAAATAAAAAATAAAAGTATGTTGATTTTTCTCATTAATTGTTCAGTATTTTATTATAAAAAGGCATTAATTTATTAGCCATTTCTTGATGTTCTTTAATACTAGGATGGTAACTACAACCTGTAACATATAATTCATTGAACTCAAAAATAAAAATATCTTTATTGGAAAAATGATTTTTAACATTCTCTAAACAAGCCAATAACACTTCATTGTTTTCTCCAGCAACCATCGGACTATTTAACAAAGCTATTTTTGTATTTGGATAGTGAACATATAACATCTTTATAAAGTTAATGTAATTCTGAGTATATTTTTCCGGATTAAAAGGTAATCTTTCTTTTATACCATCACCTCCTGACAAATCATTTGTTCCCAAACATATACTTACCAAATCTGGTTGTTTTATAAACTTATATTTTTGAGAAGCATCTCTATTTAGTGATAAATTTTTATAAACATCTGGCATAATAGGTTCTTCTATGTTTTCATCATTCCAATTTCTATACATCCCCATTCCCGAAACAGAACTTAAAGTATAATCAACATTAAGCAGTTCCGCTACTCTTGGACCATAAGCCAAATATGCATTATGATGATCTGTATATTGCCCCTCATCGCATGGTATATCTGAATCGTCTGCCAAAGCTCCGCAAGTAATAGAATCACCTATAAACTCAATATATTTTTTATCTTCAGAGGCTATAGGTAACAATTCTTGAACATTTACACTACTAAAAACCACAGCTCCTGTAGTCGCTTCTGTAGCTTTAAAAATTTTAAAAACATGTTCTTTTTGATCACTTTTAGCTTTAAAACTATAAGGTTTTATTTGTTTAGCAACCAAAAACCTACCTAAATATTCACCATCTAATTCAACCGCAACATAACAGTTTTGATCTTGCGTACTTTTTAAATTGACCACGCATGTTTCTCCTAAAAAAGAAATAGAAATGGAGGCAGCAGAACCTACCAAAGCATATGTACCGTCTTTTTGCAAAACACCTCTTCCTTGATATTTAATATCTGTATTTTGAGGTAAAAATTCATTTAAGGAATCTGACACCGTTATGTTTTTACTTTTACAACCAAACATAAGTACTGCTAAAAAGAAATAAAAAAAGTGTTTCATTATTATAATTATTTAGTTTCGGAATAAGTAAAACTATAAAAAGTAAACGCTTAATTCTTATCGAAAATAATCATTTAATGATCGTATTTTACGTTTACCTTAACACTTGTTTTTTGATGTTTGTTTAATAACTAGATATTTTCTTTTTAAAATACTGACCATGTCTTGAAGGTTCAAAACTCCAATCTTTAAACAAACGCGGAGCCCAATTAGGATCAAAAACCCAAATTAAATACGAAATTTCATTTGCATCGCTATAATTTGTAATGGCATCACCATAAGATTCATCACCAATTACAGGATGGTGATGACCAACATCCTCGGGTCCACAAAACCCAATCTCTGTAAGGATTAAAGGATATTTATCTTTCACAAATCCCCAATCTGCTGTCCATTGATCTTCCCATGGTTTTGCTCTTTTTTCTGGATAAGGATGACAAACGTATGCAATTCCTTCTGCTTCAATCGGATTTTCTTTTACTGGCGTTAAATCATACGCCCAGTTAAATCCTGCCACCAAAGGAATTCCTTCTCCTCCATTGGCACGAATAATAGTAATTATTTCTTCGTTTATTTTTTTCCACACCTCCCAAGTAGCAGTCCCTAAAGTATTGTTATAAGTGGTAGGTTCATTATACAATTCGTAAAAAGCAACGGTTGTATTTTTTCCATATTTTGCAGCTATGGTTCTCCAAAAATCATAAGTCTGTTTTAGCGTAGTATCGTACATATCATCCTGATACATTTCTGTTTGTAAATTCCCAATGCTGTGCCAATCTATAATTACATACATTCCCAATTCTGTGGCCCATGTAACTCCATCATCAATAAGTTTTAAGTAATTTTCTTTCCCTAATTTTGTCCATGCTGTTGGGTGCACAGGAAAACGAACAATATTTCCTCCCCAATTTTTTATTTCTTTAAAATAAGCTTTATTCCAATGTTCCTGAGTCATTAATTTTGCAGGATCACTGGTGTTATATCCTCTAAAAACTACTGTTTTTCCATTCAATACAAAGTTGTTTTTTTCCACCTTTATTCTGTCTAATTTTTTTTGCGAGAAGATGACTGTAGAAAACAACAAACAGAAAACAAAAATGCTTTTAACTTTAAAATTTTTCATGGTGTATATTCTTTTATAGATGATTATAAACAGCAATTTATCTGAATATTTGTGATCAAAAAAACAAAAAACTTAAATTGATCATTTTGTAAATGAAAATGACAATATCATATCTATTTCAATGTTTTATTTTAGCAAAAAACCTTACCAGATAACTGATAAGGTTTTTTCTATATAATTAAGTTAATTTTTATTACTCAGTAAAAATCTTAAACACAATAGCCTTATCATCTATTCTTTGTGATGGAGTGATGACATGTAACCCATCTTGTTCTAAGTGATAAACTATTGATTCTTGACTTCCTAATAATTCCACTTTTAAAATATTAGTTTCATTAGCAAAAGAACTAAGATTAATTTCCATATTATTCCCTGGCCAACCTAAAACAATTGCATAAATATTATTATCCTTTTTAGTATAACGAATATCTTTATTTGTGTACGTGATTTTATCTAAAAACATCCCTGATTTTTCTTGTTTTGTTGGTCCTTCTCCAAACACTTTCCAAGTAGATGTTTCGTAAATAGCTTCTCCATTTATTTTTAACCAGTCTCCAATTTCTAATAATATTTTTTGTTGATTTTCTGGAATGACACCATTCGCCATGGGTGAAACATTTAGCATTAAAGCTCCATTCTTACTAACCACATCAGCCAATACATGAATAATTTCATCTGCTTTTTTTAACCCTAAATCGTTGGTATAACTCCAACTTCCTACCGAAACTGTTTCATCTGTTAACCAATAATCTTTGGTAATTTTATTCATTCGCCCTTTTTCAAAATCTTCTAAACTTACAGATTTTGGCAACTCTCCTTCTTTGTGAGTCATCACAACTCCCTGATTATTTTTAGCAGCATGATTTAAATAATACGCCACAAATTCTTTTTTATACTCCTCTGGAATTTTATCCAATTTACTATCAAAGTATATTAAATCTGGTGAGTAATTATCTATCACTTCTTTTAACTCCCCTAACCAATTTTTATAAAATTGTTCTTTGGGAATGTTCCCATACATCATGCTAATCACAGCATCATTAGAAGATGTTGGCATGTTTGGATTGTATGGAAAATAAGAAGTATCATTTAACCAATTAGCAGTATCTTTTTGATAAATCTGTAAATTTCTGGCTTTATGAAAAGAAGCTACAAATTTCATTTCTCTACTGTGAATGGCTTTTTCTAACTCCCCTAAAATATCTCTATGAGGTCCTTTATCATAAGCGTTCCAAGGATTAATTTTACTTTTCCAGTTAGACCACCCGTCATGATGTTCTGCCACAACACCTCCAAATTTTGCTCCTGCTTTTTGAAACAATTCTGCCCATTCATCAGCATTAAATTTTTCTGCTTTAAACATGGGTACAAAATCATGATAACCAAAATCTTTAGGCTCTCCATAAGTAACTACATGATGTTTGTATTCGTAAGACCCCACAACATGCATATTTCTAGGATACCAATCATTGGCAAAAGCGGGCACACTTAAGACTCCCCAATGAGCATAAATTCCAAACTTGGCTTTTTTAAACCATTCTGGAGCCTCTTGGTATTTTGCCAAAGAATCCCAATCGGTTTTATATGTTGGTTTTTGTTGCTCTGTAGCGGTTTTAGATTTTCCTCCAAATTGACAAGAGGTAATCAATAACAAAATAATAGCTCCACAAAAAATCTGTTGTTTTCTCATTCTCTGATATTCATTTAACCATCAATGGAGACCAAGAGCTTCCATTAATGATTTTATTTCCATAATTTAATTTGATAAACCTGTATTCATCATAGCCTGAATTAAATCAGGATAAGCAACTGTTGCTGTTGCACGATTAAACAATCCAAAAGCATGATCTCCTGTGTAGCCATTATCCCAATAAATAGGGGCAATATCATGTGCTAAGGCTGATTTTGTAACATAATTTATGTAAGTTTCTCTATAAGCTTTGTGCCCCTCTACATTGGTTCTTGCAATCGCTCCATATTCCCCTAGAATAACACCAATATTGTTATCAACAAATTTGGTTTTCATTTTTTTAAACTGACTGTCTACATAAGATTCATTTGCCCAAGTTTCAGTAGCTCCAGCATCGGTAGCATTTGCTCCCCATTGCCATATATCATCATTAGATTCGTTTAATGTAAAATTATAAGGATCATAATAATGTACTTCCATCATCATTCTATTTTCAACAGTATCTTCTGGAATAACGGCAAAGTTTACTGCATGATCTATATTGGTATTAAATCCTTGAATCACCAAATAACGATAAGCATTTCTTCCTCCAGTAGCTCTAACGGTATTTAAGAAAGTTTTATTAAAACTATTTTGAACAGTATAATATTCTTTTATTGGGGTTCCATAATCTCCATTAACCATCACCTCATTGGTTCCCGCAAATAATAAATGATAATCGTAGTCTCTAAAATTAACAGCAATTTGCTCCCACATTAAAGTCAACCTTTTATTTACCTCATCTTGTTTGCTATATGTAGGTTGCATCCAACCACCATCCCAATGAATGTTTAGCATAGCATACATATCGTTATCAATAACATAGTCAACTACTTCTTGTACTCTTGCCATCCATTCAGTCTTGATTGTATAATTCTCTGTATCCGAAAATTTACTCCAAGCCACTGGAATCCTAACCGTATTAAATCCAGCTGCTTTTACTGCATCAATTAAATCTTTTGTGATTAACGGATTTCCCCATGCTGTCTCGCTCCCAATAGCTTCTAAAGAATTACCTACATTCCATCCAATTCCCATGTCAGAAACTACTTGTAAAGAATTCATAGAACTCATTTGAGTTGCATCTGCTGGAATCCCTTCCACAACATATTCCTCTTCAGGAGCCGCCTCCTGATTAACAGTTACATTTATCGATTTTTCACCAGCTACCACTGTAATAATGGCCGTTCTACTTGCCGTAACATCATTAGCTGCAACTTGAATGGTTACATTCTCATTTCCAACACCAGAAACAGAGGTAATTGTTATCCAACTAGCATCATTTGAAAGTTCCCAAGTAGTCATTTCATCAACCTTAATATCAAAATTTTTGACCCCTCCATCAGCTTCAAACATTAACGACAAAGGAGAAATTGACAAAGCAACTTTTGGTGTTTCTTCTTCTTTTACCGTTTCATCACTCTCCCCACATGATGCAAATACAAGTGTTGTAAAGCACAATATGATCAACGATAAAACATAGCTTTTAATTTTTCTCATAAAATTTGATTTATTGAACAGTCACTATTAATTCTTGACTAATATTTCTAGATGAATTACCTATTTTTAAAAGATATTCTCCTTTTTCAACTACCCAATCTTTAGCCTCCACATTGTAATAAGCCAATTCTTTCACAGGAACAGAAACAATTATGTTTTTAGTTTCTCCTGATTTTATCATTACTTTGTTAAAACCTTTTAACTCTTGAGCAGCACGTTCTACTTTAGAATCTGATTTACTCATGTATAATTGAACCACTTCTTTACCATCAACAGTCCCTGTATTTTTAACTTCTACAATCACATTAATCGTGTCATTTTCTTTATAAACATTTTTATCAGCCGAAGCTCTTTTAATGTCAAAAGAGGTATAAGACAATCCGAATCCAAAAGGATATAATGGTGCTACATTTTTAGTATCAAACCAACGGTAACCTACCAACAAACCTTCATCATAAGAAGCTGTTTTTCCTCCTGGAAAACTATTGGTTGCATGCGCTGGAGAATCTTCAATTTTCTTAGGCATGGTCCAAGGTAATTTCCCTGATGGATTTACACTTCCTAACAACACATCAGCTAAAGCATTTCCTCCCTCAGATCCGTTAAACCAACTCCAAACCAAAGCCGATGATTTTTCTTTTATACTATTGATATCAAAAGGAGCTCCTGCAATCATTACCACAATGGTATTTGGGTTTACTTCCAATACTTTTTCTATCAATTCTTGTTGACCAAATGGCAACTCTAAATCCTGTCTATCAGATGCTTCAGTTTCATAATCACGGTTAGAACCTGCAAAAACAACAGCAACATCGGCATTTTTAGCAGCTTCCACAGCTTGCTTAACCAACGTAGGATCTAACTCATCAATAGTTTGAGCGATTTCTTGAGTTACCTCACCAAATTTCATTTCTTTTTTAGGAGCATATCTTTCTAAATATCCTTGAGCAAAATTAATCTTAACAGATGCTGGAAGTCTGTTTTTTAATCCCTCTAAAGGCGTAACTTCTCTCTTGGTTTTAACTCCTGCACCAAAACCACCCAAAGCATTTTTCTTTGTTGCATTGTCTCCAATAACTGCAATAGTCTTTACGCCTTGTGTTTTTATAGGTAATAAATTTTTATCATTCTTTAATAAAACAACAGATTCTGCTGCAATATCATATGCGTCTTTAAAATGTGCTTCTGTGTTAATGCTTCCTTTTTTACGGGTTTCTCCACCCATACTTTTTACGGTATACAATAATTGCAATACACGTTTTACATGTTTATCTATTTCTTCTTCAGAAATTTCTCCCGCTTTAACCGCAGCAATTAATGGATCTGCCAAAAAGAATTCGTTAAAAGGTTTTGGAGTTCCCATTTCTACATCTAATCCGCTTTTTAAAGAATTTACAGAAGTATGAACAGCAGCCCAGTCAGAAATAACTACACCATCAAATCCCCAATCTCCTTTTAAAAGACCGTTTAACATGGCATTATTTTCACATAGATATTCTCCTCTAAATTTATTATAAGCTCCCATCATGCTATAAGCGTTTGCTTCGGTAACAGCTGCTTTAAAAGCTGGCAAATAAATTTCGTGTAACGTTCTTTCATCAATTTGAACATCAACAAAATCTCTATTGGTTTCTTGATTGTTTGCTACAAAATGTTTTACACAAGCAGCCACATCATTTTCTTGTAAACCAACAATAAAAGGAACGGCTAATTTTTTATTTAAAAATGGATCTTCTGTAAAATACTCATAAGTTCTACCTCCTAAAGGTGTTCTAATAATATTAATGGCTGGAGACAATAACACATCTTTGTCTCTTGCTCTCGATTCTTCTCCAACGCTATTTCCAAAAGTGTAAGACAATTTTGTGTTCCAAGTAGCAGCCAAACCACCTCCTGCAGGGTAATAAGTTGCAAAATCATTATCTAAGCCAGCCGGAGCCCAAGAATATCTTGAAATTTCTTCACGAACTCCTAAAGGTCCATCGGCCATTTTTAATTCTGGAATCCCTAATCTTTCTACTCCTGCTGTGGTAAACATACTAGTACCATGTAACATTCCTGACTTTTCCTCTAAAGTCATTTGGGAAATTAAGTTGTCTATTTCTGTATCATATTGATGCGTTATAGGCTTCCCTTTATAAGTTTCTGTTTTTACATTTCCCTCAACAACTACAGCTTTGGTTTCTTTACAAGAAGTTACTAACAAGGTTGTTGCCATGACTGATAGGTATATATATTTTATCTTCATTGTTGTTTCTTTTTATAGTTTTTTGAATCGGATTGCTGCTCCACCACTAGCTCCTAAATGTAAATTTAAATGATCTTTAGCTGTTACTTTTTGCTTAGAAATTGTAATTGCTGTAGGATTATGATCTACATCTGTTCCTTTGGCATCTGCATAAATTTGAGCTTCGTAAGTAGCTCCTTCTTCTAGAAAATCTAAAGAAACATCAAAATCTCTAGCTTTTTCATTTGTTAAACTTCCTAAAAACCAATCACCACTTTTTAAATCTTTTCTTGCTGTGGTAATATATTCTCCAATTTCTCCATTCAGCACCTTGGTATCTTCCCAATTGGTTGGCACCTCTTTTAGGAATTGAAATGCAGGCTGACCTTTATAATTCTCTGGTAAATCGGCAAACATCTGAATAGGAGAAAACACAACCACTGTTAATGCCAATTGCTTGGCTGCTGTACTGTGTATTCTTCTTCCTGGATATCCTTGTTTTACCTCAACATCTAAAACACCCGCTGTAAAATCCATAGGTCCAGACAACAAACGTGTAAAAGGTAACGTTGCTGTATAATTTGGTGGATTTCCATCAGACCAAGCATTGTATTCTTGTCCTCTTGCGGCTTCTCGAGACATCATGTTAGGATACGTTCTACGTTCTCCTGTATCTTTAATAGGTTCGTGATATAAAACTGTTAAGTGATAATCCGCTGCTTTTTTAAGTACATATCTAAAATAATTCACCCCAAATTGACCGTGATGCCATTCTTTCATATTTAATTTAGACCCTACATGACCAATTTTCACATCGTGAATTCCAACTTTATTATACAACGCAAAAGCATCATCAATTTGTTTTTTGTAGTTAATTAAATTAGAACCCGTTTCATGATACCCTATAATTCTAACATTATGCTCTTTTGCATAATCTGTGACCTCAACCAAATTAAAATTATCAGCCTCTTTAGTAAAACTAAACATATGCATGTGGTTTTCATACCAAGCAGGAGTCCAACCTTTGTTCCATCCCTCTATTAACAAATGATCTATTCCTAAATCACTAGTAGCATCAATGTATTCCTTTGCATGTTTGGTAGTTGCTCCCTGAATAGGTCCTTCCCAAAAACTATATTTTCCAATGTGCATTCCCCACCAAATTCCCATATAAGTAAATGGTTTTATCCAGCTTGTATCTTCGATTTTATTAGGCTCATTTAAATTTAAAATCAAATAAGAAGTAATTAAGTCTGTAGGTTTTTCACCAATCTGAATGGTTTTCCAAGGTGTAGTAAAACTATCTTTTGTTTTCACTTTTACGCCATCAGACCAAGGCACTAAATCCGTTTTTAAAACACTTCCTTTGGTGTTTACCAATGTAGTACTTGCAAAATCTATCAAATTAGCTTCATGAATACTGATACTATAATCTTTATTCTCAATGGTTAAAGGTGTATGTACAGTATCTAAAGTACTTACTGGCGATTTTGTAAATAAATACTCATATCTATTTTCTCTATAAGCAGGAATCCACCAAGCATTACCATCCTCTGTTAAGTTGTACTCCGTTAATTCATCCATGATGAAAATACTATCTTTAATTCCTTGTTCAGGAAAAACATAACGGAACGCTACACCATCATCAAATGCACGAAACTCAATATTTAGTTTTCTTTTTTGATTTTCTTTTTCCTGTAAATTAACCGTTAATTGGTTGTAATGATTTCTGATTTCTGATTTTTCACCCCAAACTTGTGTCCAAGTATTGTCATAGGTAGACTCTTTAGTTCCCACAATTTCAAAATTGTTTTTTAAAGAATCTTGATCTTTAAAAACAAACCCCATTTGCGATAGAGATACAATTTGTTTTGCTCCATGTTTTACCGCATACATTGGAGAATTGTTAGATAGATCAAAAGTAACAACATTATTACCTCCTGGAGATGACAACGTTAAAATAGTTTCTTTTGATGACTTCTTTGCACAAGAAAGCATGGTAGCTACCAAAGAAAAATAAAGGATAGTTTTTTTTATCATGTTGATGTTTTTTTAATTCGTGTTAAAAAATTAAAGGGTTATAAAACATTTATCACCCTTTAATTTTGGAGTTATTTAATCCACTCTGTTTTTAAAGAAGTAGCTCCTAAAGGATTTTGTAATACTTTAAATTCATTCCCTTTTTTCTCCAAAGTGATGGTTTCTAATTTTTTCCCCTCAGGAAGATATACTTTACCTGTTGCTGTTGATGTTTGTTCATCGGCATAAACTTTTAAAGTAAGTTTTGTCCAATCCATATCTTTGGTAGATTGAGCCAATTTTATATGAGGAATTACAGTCCCGTTTTTAACCAATACCACAATTGGAATATCACCTGCTTTAATAGTATGCCAACCTGATTGATATACTTTTTTAGTTTGATAATCTATCCATGTACCTTCTGGCAAATACACTTCTCTTTCTGTTTGCTCTTCAAATAATGGAGCAACCAACATGCTTGATCCAAATAAATATTCATTGTCTATTAACCAAGAACCGGGATCATTTGGATATTCCACAAATAAAGCTCTTAACATTGGCAATCCTTTTTCTGAACTTTCTTTGGCTTGTGCATAGATATATGGCATTAACTCATAACGCATATTGTCTGCATCTCTAAAACTATTTAAAAATTCTTTGCTGTATTCCCAAGGTTCTGTTGGTGGTTCACCATGACTTCTAACATGTGAGGTTAACATTCCAAATGGCGTCCATCTTTTGTATAAGCCTTCTGGAGATTTGGTTACAAATCCTCCAACATCATGACTCCAAAAACTGAATCCGCTCAAACCTAAAGACAATCCTCCTCGTAAAGTTGCAGACATGGCAGTATTAGTTGTAGCGGCATCACCTCCCCAATGCAAAGGATAACGTTGACTACCTGCCCAAGTACTTCTTGCCCAAATTAAAGTGTATCCTTTTTCTTTTTTGGTAATTTCAGCAACTGCTTTGTTATATCTTAAAGGGAACAAATTGTGTTCATAAAAACCTGTTCTTCCCGATTTGTATATTCCATTTAATGGAGCAGCTTCACCAAAATCAACTTTAAAAACGCTCACTCCTTGATCTAACAAATGTTTTAATTTTGCCTGATACCATTTAACGGTTTCTGGGTTGGAAAAATCTAACACTGCATCTTCGTATGGTAAATTCCCTTTTCTATCTTTTACCGCCAACCCGTTGTCTACAATTTCATTAAACAGGGTGTTTTTTGGTGTAAAATAGGGCAACTGCCATAAACACACTTTAAAACCATCTTCTTTCATGTCCGCCATCATATCCACCGGATCTTCAAAACGTTTAGAAGCAAACTCGTAATTATTTCTCCAATCAACATCAAACCAACCTGTATCAAAGTGAATTACATCACTAGGAATTTTATATTTTCTAAGATTTTTTGCAACCTCTCTACCTTCTTTTTCTGAGAAATATGTAATTCTACTCATCCAAAAACCAAAAGACCAAAGTGGAGGCATTTCTGCTTTTCCTGTTAAATTGGTATACTCATCTAAAATATCTTTAGGTTCTCCTAAAAAGATGAATAAATCTGCTACATCATCACCAATCATCATTTTGTTAGCCCCGTTAAAGTACTTTCCAAAATCTACCGTAATAGGCGTTGAGGTATGCATAAACACTCCATATCCACGGCTACTCATGTAAAATGGAATAGGCTTGTACATGGTTTCATTTTGAACCCCATTGGCATCATCAGTATACAATACTACTTTTTGCCCACGTTTATCAAACTTGGTAAAAGACTCTCCACAACCAAAAATTTTCTCTCCAGGTTGCAAACTCATTACCGCAGCATAACTTCTAGAATAATCGCTATTTCTTCTTACATAAGAAAAAGGTAATACTGGAGTGTAAGTATTTTGTAAATCGTTATTATGTAATGTGCTTGTTAATAATTTTCCTTTTGCATCATAAACTTTAACATGCCATGGTTTTGTATTGATTTCTACCTTACCATTAGCATTGGTATATTCGTAACCATTTTTTGTTTTTGCTGATGTCCATAACTCAGGATGATTTGGAGCCACTCCATTCACCAACATCAAAGATTCTTCTGGTTGATTGTACTGTGGTCCTGATTCCATTTTGATGCGCACCGTTCTGTCTGACACAAATTGAATTTGAAACGGAAGTTCTGGTGAGGCAGCATATTCTGTTGATGGAAATTCATTGGCAGCAACCGTATCTGGCTTTACCAACATATTGTTAAATGCCTGACGGGTTTGATATTGGTATCTTTTATATTTTACCGTTCCTTTTCCTGTTTTAGGATCAAATGAAGCCAATTCATCTGCAAAATAAAACGTGTTTTGATAGTTTTCAAAATCTTTACTAACATCTACTGGAGCGTTTAATAAATCTTCATTTTGAATTTGTGCTTGTGTTGTAAAAACACCTACAAACCCAAAGAAAACAATACCTATTTGAAATAGCGTTGCTTTTTTCATCTTAATAATTTTATTGTTTTGTTGTTATCGTTATTGTACTTTCAATTAATCCATCTGCTTTAGCAGTTAATTCAATTTTCCCTGCTTTTTCGGTAGCCTGAACAATGACCAAACATTTTCCGTTTAAAGCTCTATGCTGTGTTCCTTTAAAAGATTCGTGATTGGTTGGATCACCACTAGCCACTCCTACAATTTTACCTGCCCCCTTTACACTAAAGTAAATTTGATTATTAGCTCTTGGAGCCAATACATTTTGTTCATCAGTAATATCTACAGTAATAAAAGACAAGTCATTTCCATCTGCTTTTATTTCCAATCTATCTGCCGATAATTTTAGTTTAGCTGGTTGATCTGCTGTTTTTATTACTTTTTCTAAAACAACTTTTCCGTTTTTTCTAGACACAGCTTTTAAAGTACCAGACTGATATGGAAAACGCCACATAATGTGTAAATCTTCATTTTCTTTACTTTTTACACCTAATGATTTTCCGTTTAAAAACAATTCCACTTCATCAGCATTGTTGTAATAAGCCCAAACATCTACCATTTGATTTTCATCCCAATTCCAATGTGGCAATAGGTGCAAAACATTTTTGTTTGTCCATTCACTTTGATACATATAATACACATCTTTAGGAAATCCAGCCAAATCAACAATTCCAAAATAAGAGCTTCTAGATGGCCACACATAAGGAGTGGGTTCTCCTATATAATCAAAACCTGTCCAGATATAAAAACCTGATAAGAAATCATGTTTTTTAATAATTTTCCAAGTGGTTTCGTGTAAAGATCCCCATGGTGTTCTTACTTGATCAAAAGCTGAAACGGTATTATCATCATTTCCTTCTGTAAACAATTTATCCCATCTTACTGGCCAAACTTTTGTGGTATCTGATGGAAATTCATAATAACCTCTTGTTTGTAATCCTGATGTTGTTTCTGTAGCGATAAAAGGAATATTCGGAAAATTTGTTTTGTGTTTAGCATAGGTTTGATGCGCATAATTATACCCAATAATATCTAACGCTCCTGATCCTGCTAATGCATTTGGCTTATCTGCAGTATCTTCAAATTGGATGGTTACACTTTTGTCAGTCACATGCACAGGCGGATTCATAGCAGCGGTAACCAAACGAGTTGTATCTAATGCCTTTACAATTGCATTTAATTCTCTCCCAATTTCAGCTCCTCTTTCACTCCACTGTTCTGGAACCTCATTTCCTACACTCCACATAAAAATACTTGGGTGATTTCTATCTCTTAAAATCTGATCCTCTAAATCTTTTTTATGCCAAGCTTCCCAATGATTTCCATAATCAAAAGCTGTTTTACTTTTTTCCCATATATCAAAAGATTCATCCATTACAATAAATCCCATTTGATCACATAAGTCTAATAATTCAGGAGCGGGAGGATTGTGAGCTGTTCTTATTCCATTCACTCCCATGTCTTTTATAATCTGCAATTGGCGTTCAATAGCTCTAGTATTAACTGCCGTACCCAAAGGACCTAAATCGTGATGCAAACAAACTCCTTTAATTTTTACTTGCTTATTATTTAGTATAAATCCTTTATCTAAATCAAAACGGAAACTCCTAATTCCAAAAGTAGTTTTATATTCGTCAACCAATTTTCCTTTAGACCATATTTGTGTCAATGCCACATATAATGTTGGATTTTCTACCGACCACAATGCTGGTTTGCTAATGTTAATTGATGATGTTAATGTTTGTTTGTTATTTGATGAAATCTTGATTTTGTTTTCATCAGTACTTGCAACTTCTTTATCCCCTAAAAAGAAGATAGTTTTAACCGTTGCTTTTTTGTTTTTCTGATGATCATTTTTAACCTCAACTGCAATTTGCACTGTTGCTTTTTCTTTGCTTACAGATGGTGTGGTTACAAAAGTCCCCCATTGATTTACGTGTAATTTATCAGTTGTTTTTATCCAAACATTTCTGTAAATACCGCTCCCAGAATACCATCTTGAATTGGGTTGATGGCTGTTATCAGCTTTTACCAATAATTCATTTTCACCTCCAAAATTTAAATACGGTGTTAAATTGTATTCAAAACCAATATAACCATTAGGTCTTTTTCCTAAAAAATGACCATTAATCCAAACTTGACTGTTTTCATAAATTCCATCAAAAACAATAGAGGTTAATTTATCTTGATTGTTTTTAGAGATGGTAAAATTCTTTTTATACCAACCCAGACCTCCTGCAAGTGCTCCTCCTCCTTCGCCTGTTGGACTGTTTTTATCAAAAGGCTGTTCTATGCTCCAATCATGAGGTAAGTTTAACAACCTCCATGAGGTATTGTTAGAAATACTATCTCTATTTTCTATTTCATCATTTAAATGAAATTGCCAATTTTTATTGAAAGATTCCTTTCTAGTTTGTTGCGCATTACTTTGTATAGTGAATACCAAGAAAGTAAACACACAAAGAAGCAAACACAAAGTTTTTCTAGGATTGATTTTTTGAATTTTTGTAATCATGTTGGGATATTGGAGTAATTTTAATAACGACCCATTCGAGACTATAAAACTCGAATGGGTGTTACTTAAAAAATGAAAAACTATTAACTATTAATTTTTAGGCTTAAAGTGATATACTAATAAAGCGACACCTTCTGTTGCATGTTGATCTCTAACTACTGCCAAACGCATTGATGTTTCTGAAATTTCTAACACTCGCATTTTTGCCCAATTGCTAACACCATTAAATTGATCTACATTACCACCATATAACATTCCAACTCCTCCGTTAAATATTATTAAATCATTATCAATATCAAATGAATAAGTTCCTGTTTTAGTTGTTTGAGCTGTACTTGCAGCTTCTGGAGAGGTCTGTGTAACAGATACATTGTATCCTCCGTTTAAATCAAAAGTCATTTCTCCCCAATCTTTATTTTCTAACAACCATTCATTTCCAGCATAATCTGGATACCAATTCCAATAATCTGAACCTGAAGGATTGTTTGGAAAATCTAATCCCGCAAAACCTAATGGACTTTGCATGTCTAATACCCAAGTTTTACCATTAACTCCATTGGTTAACATTTGCCATTCTGATGCACTAAAGTAGCTATCATCATTACTAGTTACGTTTAAAACAATAGGATCTGCTTCTACCGCTCCACCTCTTGTGTATGCTGTGTAATAAACATTGTAATCTCCAGCAAATGGAAAGTTAATCTCTAATACTTTTTTATTAGAATGTCCTAACTCATCTCCATTGCTGTTGGTATAAGACCAAAATGGAATCACATCGTTTTGACTACTTGTCATGGTAACTTCATTATTCTTTGCAGAATTTTGAGTTACACTAAATTCTAAATTTTCTTTATTGTACTTTACATCTGGTGTATCTATACGATCTTCAACAGGATTACATGCTGCAATACTGAATGCTGAAATACAGATTAAAATGAAATTGTATATTTTAGTTTTCATAAATATTAATTTTAAAAATTACCAACCAGTGTTTTGGTTAATAGTTCCGTTAGACAATAAAACTTGTGATTGAGGCAATGCAAACCATCCTTTTGTTACTGTTCTAAAAGTAACATCGAACTCTGCTCCATCACCTGAGTTATCAATAGCAGCTTTTGCTACGTCGACTCCCTGTCTGATCAAATCAAAATAACGTTGTCCTTCTAAAGCCAATTCCAAACGACGTTCGTTCATAATGCTAGCTTGAGTTACTGTTACATTATTTGTATTGTTTCCAAAAGCACGTTCTCTAACTCTATCTAAATCTGCTTGAGCAATTACATCATTGGTTCCAAGGTTTAATTCAGCAGCCATTAAAAGTACGTCTGCAAATCTTATCACTGCATAATCTTCGTAATTGTCAATTTGAAAATCTCCACCACCATCGGCAACAATACCATCACCAGCAGCATTTGTTATAGGACAATATTTTTTCCAAGCATATCCTGTAAATTGTCTTTGACCTCTTTCTTGTGCATCAAAGTTTAATCCCTCTGTTGCAAAATCGATAATAGTTGCGTCTCTACGAGTATCACCTATTTGATAAGCATTGTATAAATCTGGATTTACTGTAGCTCCACCCCAACCACTTGCATAGTTCCCGATGTTACTTCCTCTTGGTGCAATGTTTACTTGAAAACGGTTTCCTTCATGTAAATTCCAATCACCATTACCAGAGCTATTAAAACGAATTGCCCATACAATTTCTGTGTTTCCTTCACCCGCATACTCATCTAATGAAGCTGCCAACCAAAGATTTTTAAATTCAGGTATTAAATCATGCCCACTATTGTCTACCACATCATTGATATAAGTAATAGCTTCTGTTTTTGACACAACCCCTGCCAAATCTGTTTTGTTATAATAAGAAGTGTAAAACAAAAATGCTTTTGCCAAGTAAGCCTCAGCAGCCCATTTTGTAATACGACCATATTTTACGTTTCCTGGCGTAGAATAATTATCATTACCAAGATTGTCTGCTGCAAACTTAAAGTCATTGGCAATTAATGCATAAGTATCTTCTGCTGAAGATCTTGGTGTTTCAAATTCATCTGCAGTAATCGTGTGATCTAAAGCGACAATATCACCAAACATTCTAGCCAATTCAAAATGAAAGTGAGCTCTTAAAAAACGAGCTTCTGCTTCATATTGTGTTTTTAAATCGGCATCTATTCCCCAATCAATATTGTCTAAATTTTCTAACAATACGTTTGCACGGAAAATTCCTTGATAACAAGTTTTCCATACTGGAGCATTCATTTCTCTATCTGCATTGTTTTTAAATCTATCCCAATCTAAAGTAACTTGATCATCTGCTGTTCCAAAACCTCCGAAACAGTTGTCAGAAGCAATTTCTGATGTTAATAAAAAACCTCCGTATCCTTCTCTTTGCAAAGCATCATATACCGCAACCAAACCTTGATATCCATCTTTAGGAGTGGTGTAAAAATTTTCTTTTACTTTTTCAGTATATGGTTCGTTATTGATAAAATCATCTGAACAAGAATATGTTCCTAGTAATATTGCACTAACTAATAGCGCTTTTGTATATTTTTTCATATTTTTTTCGCTTTTAGAAATTAACATTTAATCCTAATAAATAAGTTCTTGGCTGAGGATAGAATCCTACATCAACCCCTCTTGCCCACGATTGATTTACGTTTCCGAATCCAATTTCAGGATCCATTCCTTGGTAATTTGTAAAAGTGAACAAGTTGTTTGCTGTAACATACAATCTAAACTTAGAGAACATTTTTAATCCATCTGTTAACTTTGCTAAGTCACAACCTAAATTCACTGCTTTAATTCTAAAGAAACCAGCATCTTGTACATATAAGTCTGAAAACTTGTTATAGTTACCGTTTTCTGTGGTTCCATAAGTGACACGAGGAATAGTATTAGACGTTCCTTCTGAAGTCCAACGGTTTAAAATTCTTGTGGTATAATTGTTATAAGGTCTTGAGTAATCGTGAACTCCGAAAGTATTTTGATTCCCTCCAACTCCGTAAGTATATACAGAAAAATCAAACGCTTTATAATTAGCTGTAAAATTAATTCCGTATTGGAAATCAGGATTAGGATCTCCAATCATAGATTTATCATTTTGATCAATTTTACCATCATCGTTTAAGTCTAAGAAACGAACATCCCCTGGTTTTGCATTTGGCTGAATTAACGTTCCGTTTTTAGCATACTGATCTATTTCTGCTTGGTTTTGAAACAATCCTTTTGTTTTTAATCCGTAGAAGTAACCAATAGGATATCCTTCTTGCACACGGTTCATTTCATCCATTCCTTGAAACAATAAATTGGGATCTCCGTAAATAATTCCATTTGCGTTATCTATACGTAATACCTCATTGTTATTGAATGAAATATTTCCGTTTACAGTAATAAATAAATCTTTATTAACTCTTGTTTTGTAGTTAAGACCTAATTCTACCCCTTTGTTTAAAATATCTCCTCCGTTAATAAAAGGTGCATCAGCTCCAGCAATATCTGGAACAGCTGCCTGTACTAACCAATCTTTAGTCGTTTTGTGGTAATAATCAAAAGTTAAATTTAAACTAGTAAAAATTTTAGCATCAAAACCTAAATCCCATTGTTCTGATGTTTCCCATTTTAAATTAGGATTTGAAATGGCATCAGGACTAGCACCTGTTTGTAAAGGAATTTCTGATTCCCCTGTTCCAAAGTGATAATTTTTATCATAAGAACTAATGGTAGACATATATGCAAAAGCTTTAGAGAATTGATCATTCCCATTTTGTCCCCAACTTGCTCTTAATTTTAATTTACTTACAATATCATTTTGTGGAAAAAACGATTCCTCATCTAAGTTCCATCCTGCAGAAAATGCTGGAAAGATTGCGTATTTATTATTAGCACCAAATTCTGATGAACCATCTCGTCTGATAGTTGCTGTAAATAAATACTTGTTATCATAATCATATAACAAACGACCAAAGTATGATTGAATACTATAATCTGTTCTTTTTCCAGAAACAGTGTTTTGTTCCTTGTCAGTAGCGTTACTTAAGTAAGCATGTTTAAAATCGCTAAATATTAAGTTCTTTCCAGTAGCACTCATTTCTTGATAAACTCCTTTACGAGCAGAAGTACCTAATAAAACATTAATATTATGAACATCATTAATAGTGGTATCATATTGTAACGTATTTTCCCAAATCCATGAAGTTCCATTGTTTGCACTTTGAGTGACCGATGATACGGTGTTATACCCTACAGTAGACAATTGGTAAATTGGAGAAAATGAACGATAATTAGAGTTGTTAATATCAACACCGAAACTTGTTTTAAAAGTAAATCCGTTAAGGAATTTTCCTTCAGCAAATACATTTCCTACTACACGATTGATTTTATTTTCGTTAAAGTTATTGTAGTATAAACTACCTAAAGGGTTTGTAATGTCTGAAGCAATACTTGAACCTGCAAAATTACCATTGGCATCATATGCAGACATGGTTGGTGGTGCATTTAAAAATCCTCTAATAGAATTGTTATAAACTCCATCATCTGAAACTCCGCTACTGTTTATGTTAGCAAAAGAGAAATTTTCACCAATTTTTAAATGATCTTTTATTACATTATATGTTGCGTTTGCTGTAAACGTAATACGATCATAATCAGACTGACCTGTTTTACTTCCAATCAATCCTTCTTGACCGTAGTAAGAAAGACCTGTTGAGTAAGTAGCTTTTTCATCACCTCCAGAGATTAATAAAGAGTGATTTTGTTTTAATGCCCCGTTGTTAAACAAATCATCTTGCCAATCGTGATTAGACATTGATGCAATTTGGCTGTTAGAATAAGCCGGAGCCAAACCTGTGTTTACTCTAGCCTCATTCATAATCATAGCATATTGCTTAGTACTTAAAAGGTCTAGTTTTTTATATACATGTTGGAAACCTGCATAACTATTAAAAGACACGTTCATTTTACCGTCTTTACCCTTTTTAGTAGTTACCAACACAACTCCGTTGGCAGCACGTGCACCATAAATGGAAGCAGCAGAAGCATCTTTTAAAATATCGATACGTTCTATGATTGAAGAATCTAAATAATCAATTCCGTTATCAACTACAACTCCATCTACCACGTATAGAGGATTACTATTTCCGGCAGTACCAACTCCACGAATATTTACAACCATTGCTGCTCCAGGCTGACCTGAACTTGCGCTAATGCTAACTCCTGTTGTTTGTCCTTGAATAGCACTTGTAGCCCCTAAACTAGCTGTTTGCACAATATCATCACCACCAACTACTGATGTAGCTGCGGTAGATACTTTCTTCTTTTGTGTACCATAACCCACTACTACTACTTCATTTAATTGTTCTGTAGAGGTTTTTAATACTACATTGATGACAGATGAACCATCAAAAGTTACTTCTTTAGCCTGATATCCTAAATATTCAAAACGTAAGATTTGATTAGGACTTACTTCTATTTGATAATTTCCATCAAAATCTGAATTTGTTCCTTTGTTAAGTCCAACAATCGTAATGTTAACTCCTAATAAAGGGGTGTTGTCTTGTCCAGTAACGGTACCCCAGACAACTTTGGATTGTGCTTGCACAAATCCCATAGATAATAATAAACAGAGCGGTAACAAGTATTTTCTTAGCACTGATGCTTTAAAAAAATCATGTAATTGATGTTCTCCCATAATAATTTGATTTAATTTTTAGTTTGAGTTCAGTTAACAACACATCTTATTTTATCATTTCAACAACCTAGTAGTTTAAATCACCAAAATTGAGTATCACATAAAATAATAATGTGTTTTTTGTGAATTGAATAATTATATCAACCCAACAATGCTAAATTATCATTTCATCATTTAGAACAAAGTACTTCATGTATTACATAAGGGGTGTTTATGTATTATTTTAAAGGTTTTTATGTATTCTTAAAAAACCATAAAACACTGAAAAACAGATACAAACAAAGACCACAAAAGGGTTCGTTTGTTTTTTAGACTAAGTAGACCTAAAAATAAGATGTCTAAAATGTAAAATTTAAGTTAACAAAGTTTCTGTTATAGAAAAAATAATTATAACAACTGATTCTTATGTGATCAGTAAATAAAAAATCACCAATGATGAAATTTTTATCACTGGTGATTTAGGTATTAAAAAAATGAATTATTTAAAACGCTTTAAGTATTCTGATGGAGAAACTCCAAATTCATTTTTAAAGTTGATGGTGAATCTTTTTGGGGAATTGAATCCAACAGCATAGGCAATTTCAGAAATTTGCAATTGACTTTCTTCTAAAAGCTGACGACCTCTTTTTAAACGAATGGTTCTTATAAACTCAGAAGGTCCTTTTCCTGTAATAAACATTAATTTTTTATACAAATGTGTTCTACTAAGTCCTACTGCTGCACTTAATTCTTCTACAGAAAAATCGGAATCAGAAATACGTTTTTCCACTTCTTTGATAGCCTTTTCTATTAATTGCTCATCTAAAGGAGTAATGGTAATTTCTGCTGGTGAAACATCCATTTTTTGACTAAAAGATTGATGTGATTTATTAGTCCATTCTAAAAACTTACTAATTCTAAGTTTTAGCATCTCAAAATTAAAGGGCTTGGTTAAATAATCATCAGCTCCTATTTCTAAACCTTCTAGCTTATTTTCTTCGGCAGCACGGGCAGTTAATAAAATAACTGGAATATGAGACCAATTGATGTTGTTTTTTACCTGCTTACAAAGCTCTGTACCACTCATAACAGGCATCATCACGTCACTAACAACAATGTGCACATCATTTTTTTTAAGTTGCTCTAAGGCTTCTTTTCCATTATTAGCAATAAGTATATGGTACTCATCTGAAAGATTGTCTTGGATAAAGCCACAGAGATCCAAATTGTCATCAACAAACAATAAAACTTTATGATCTATCTGTTTATCTTCTTTATGAGTTTCAAAAATCTCAACCTCTAAAGTTTCCTCTGTATTTTGTTCTTTTGTATCAATTGCTTCTATAATTGGGAGCTTAAATATAAAGTTACTTCCCTGAGGCAAATTGTCTGTAACACTAATAGATCCGTTATGCATTTGTACATATTCATTCACAATATGCAAACCTAAACCACTTCCTGTTTTTTCCTGCTTTTCTGAGGATTGATAAAATCTTTCAAATATTTGTTTCTTTTCTACATCACTAATTCCTTGACCAGAATCAGAGACACTAACACAAACGTAGTTTTCTTCCTGGTAAAGATGAACACCAACACTCCCTCCGTTATCTGTATATTTAAATGCATTTGAAAGTAAATTGAAAAAAATCTTTTTCACCTTACTTGGGTCAAACTCCATTGATAACTTTTCTATTTCACTTGAAAAAGAAAAACTCATTTGTCTTTCCTCTGCATAAGCATTAAATGGCACACAAATTTCTCTTATAAAATTCACAAAATTCCCTAAACGAGGCTGTAATGTTTCTGCACCAACATCTAACTTTCTAAAATCTAACAAAGAATTGATTAATTGTAGTAATTGCTCTGCATTTTTATTAATCATGCTTATTTTTTTCCTTAAACCATCTTCTAAATTTCCACTTAAAATGGTTTGAAGCGGGGTAATGATAAGAGTTAAGGGCGTACGTAAATCATGACTAATATTTGTAAAAAACCTTAGTTTCATTTCGTTTATATGAGTCTCTTGATCTAACTTTAATTGTTCTTTTTGCTTTTCGAATTTAAGATGATGATGTCTTCGGGTTCTGTAAATGGCTAATAGAATTAGTGCAATAAAAAATATCACATATACAATCAATGCTACTTTTGATAAATAAAATGGAGGCCTAACCACAATATTCATATTGGTAGTTTCTTGATTCCAAACACCATCACTATTAGAAGCTTTTATCATCAGTTTATAATCGCCTGGATTTAAAGAAGAAAATGTGATTTTATTTTCTTGAGTGTAGACCCAATTTTGATTAAAACCTTCCATTTTATAGGCATAATTAACTTTATCAGCATTTAACAAATCACCTGTGGTAAATTCTAAAGAGATTAATTTATCATCGTAACTAAGAATTAACTCTTTTGTTTTTTCAATATTGTGCTTAAGTAGTTGATGACCGTTATAAACAGAATCTACCAAAATTTCTTTGTTAGCAATACTCAAGCCAGTAAAAACAACTTTTGCCAATGGTTCATTTTTTTGAGCCATTTTATTTGGATTTACTATGGTATATCCTTCGGTTCCTCCAAAAAACATATCTCCATTGCTTAACTCACATATAGAATGATTGTTAAAATAGTTGTCTTTTAATCCATCTTTGGTAGAAAAATTTCTGCTAGTAATATTTAAAATCCCTTTAGTACTATTTTCTACAGACAAAACAGACAATCCATTACTTGTTGTTACCCAAATATTATTGTGATTGTCTTCTATAATACCACTTATAATGTTATCACACAATCCTTTATTTTTATCAAAAAAATGTATCGTGTCATTTTTAACATCCCAAATAGACAACCCTTTAGAATCCCCAAACCATATATTATCCTTACTGTCTTTATATATATTTGAGATGACTAGCTCTTTAAATTTCTGAGTTCCTTTTTTATTTGTTATATAAACTTTTTGCTCTCCAGTGGTTATATCTACAATACACAATCCATAATCTGTTCCAGCATATAATTTATCTCCTCCATCATAATACATATCTAAAACCGTATTTACCCCTTTGTAAGATATAATCTCATCCTCTGTTGTGATAGATTGAATTCCTCCACCTAAAGTTCCTATCCAAATATTTCCATATCTGTCTTTTTTTAAACTCCAAATATTGTTTGATGCTAGCTTACTATTCTCTTTTGTAAAATTCTTAAAAACTCCATTTTCATAACAGTATAGTCCTCCTAAATAAGTTCCTACCCAAATACGACCTTTATCATCTTCTTCAAGTGATACTATTGCATTGTTAGGAATAGGTAATTTTTTAATTTTACTCTCTTTGTTTTTTTCTTTAAAATACAGTCCGTTACCATCGGTACCTAACCAAAAATTTCCCTGACGATCTTCTAGAATAGAGCAAATATCTTTACTGTCAGAATTTTGGTTTTCTATATTTATAAAATTGTGAAAGCTATTATGATAAAAAGAAATCCCTTTTTTATTGTGCCCCAACCACATAACTCCTCTATTGTCTTGATAAAAACACCCTACATTATTGGAGGCTATGGAAGCATTTATTTCATCATCATGTAGTAAATTTAAAGTCGTGTCATTTACTGTATCATAAACAAATACACCATTATGATCAGTTCCAATCCAAATATGTCCTTTTTCATCGTCAAGTATTTGTAGTACAATGTTGTTCTTAGCAAACGACATCGATTCTAAGGGCAATTCTTTCCAATCTTCTTTTAAATTTTTATGATGATAGATTAAATCTGTTTTCTCATTAAACAACCATAATCCATTATTACTATCAGCATATAATTTATTATTCTGTTTAACCTGATTTGGTAATTTAATTATTTGTTGATTTCCTGTAGATTTTTCTAACTGTAATACATCTCCATATCTTACTTTTCCATAAAGATATTTGTAACTATCACTGAACTCTATAGACAACACATCTTTAACAGGAGACTTAACGTGGTATTTTTTTAATGATTTATCATGCGTATTGTATACATAAATTTGTTGATTACCTAGCACCCATACGTTTTGATTTCTATCAATATATATATGATACTCAAAATCTATTTCAATTCCTAAGTCTTTTAAATAATTGGAAACATCATTTACAAAAGAATCTTTATCTCTAAGATAGATGATATAACCAGAGATGGTATTAATCCATATATTCCCTAATCCATCTTCTTTTAAATCTGAGATATTGTCTGAAAGTAAGTGATTATACTTTTCTTTACTAGCGCTATAAATTTTAAAATCATAACCATCGTACCTATTTAAACCAAATTCCGTTCCTACCCATAAAAAGCCATAGCTATCTTTTAAGATGGATTTTACATAACTGTTAGACAAGCCATCATCTGTTTTTAAATGACGAAAAACATAGTCATATTGCCCAAATGCGTTTACAGAAAAACATAATGCGACAATAATGGTATATAAAAAAGATTTTGTTTTTATCATTTTAAACATTGTATTAAAGAAGTGAATACAGGTAAGAATGTATGTTAACTAAAATGCTATTTATATAAAAAAACAGCACATTAAAGCTAAACAAATTTAGACATTATTATAAAACAAAAAAGTCTTACTAAATTAATAGTAAGACTTTATGTGATGGCAGAAGGATTCGAACCTTCGACCGCCTGCTTAGAAGGCAGGTGCTCTATCCAGCTGAGCTATGCCACCTAGTATTTTTTTAAAATATGTTTTTTTGAACTTAGCAAGAATTACAATTTCTTGTTTTCCTTACGGGATGCAAATATATAACTTCTATTAATATATTCTCAAATTAATTTCACTTTTTTTAACTAAAATTTATAAACTTCAGAAAATCAATAATTAACAAAAAAGCAGATTATATTAATAATCTGCTTTTTTGTTTTATACTTGTATTTATCTGTGTTAAGATAAATAAATATATAAACTAACTACGATTAATACAACAACCGATCCTGCTATTTTTAAGTGTTTCCAAGGTGTAATATCAACTTGCTTAGTATACTCTAATTCAAAATCTGATTCTCGAGGTTTTAAACGGCTAAATCCATATAAAATCAAAACAGCCAAAGCAAAAATAATTCCCATCAAGTGTAAGAAATGAGGGAAGAAAATACCCTTTTCTGCAAATATAGGCTTGATGATATATAAGGAAACTAAATAAGTTACCACACTAAATATAATAGCAATATTCGCTGCTTTTCCAGATACTCTTTTAGAAAAATATCCAACAATAATAATAGCTAAAATTGGCACACTATAAGATCCATTTAATTCTTGTAGATAAGTAAAAATCCCTCCTTGAACTCCGTATAACAATGGAGCAATTCCCATTGAAAACAAAGCCAAAATAAAACCAAATGTTTTACCAGCTTTTACTACTTGTCTTTCATTAGCATCTTTATTAATATATTCCTTATAAAAATCTAATCCAAACAAAGTAACAGAACTATTTAATGCACTGTTAAAAGAACTTAAAATAGCCCCAAACAGTACTGCAGCAAAGAAACCAATAAATGCTGTAGGTAATACTTTTCTTACCAACATAGGGTACGCTTCATCGGCATTGGCCAAATCGCCATTAAAAATATAAAAAGCGATAATTCCTGGTAAAGCAACAATAATTGGTCCTAAAATCTTAAGAAAAGCGGCAATGATTAATCCTTTTTGTCCTTCCTTTAAATTTTTAGCTCCTAATGCTCTTTGAATAATTGCTTGGTTGGTTCCCCAATAATAAAAGTTTACTATAACCATTCCTGTAAACAATGTCCAAAATGGTACTGCAGAAGTTGCATCACCTATAATTACAAATTTTTCTGGTAATTCTGTAGTTAAAATATCTAGCCCCGTAAATACGTTTCCATCCCCGATATACATCAAACCAAAAACTGGAATTAAAGAACCTCCAATAATTAAACCTACGGCATTGATAGAATCTGAAACAGCAACTGCTTTTAAACCTCCAAAAATCGCATAGATACTACCAATGATTCCAATTGCTAATACAGTTACCCATAAAGTTGCTTCAGCAGTCATATTTAAAGCCTCTGGAATATCAAACATTGTATTGATAGCAAGCGCTCCTGAATATAATACTGTTGGTAACATAGAAATTGCATATCCTAATAAAAACAACATAGAAACTATTGTCTTTGTTACCTTACCATAACGTTTTTCTAAAAACTGAGGAATAGTTGCTATTCCTCCTTTTAAGTAACGTGGTAACAATACAAACGCTGTAAAAACCATTGCTATAGCAGCAACTACTTCATAAGCTATTACTGGTAAACCATCAGCAAAAGAGACTCCATTTAACCCAACTATTTGCTCTGTTGATAAATTAGTCAACAATAAAGATCCTGCAATCACAGGTCCTGTTAAACTTCGTCCTCCTAAAAAGTAACCGTCTGATGATGTTTCGTCTGTTTTTCTTGTTGCCCACCATGATATAACCGCTACTAATAATGTAAAAGCAGCGAAAGAAATAATTCCCATATTTTTTAATTTGATTTGATTTTTTTAATGATTTTACACAGCATTTGTTGCGCAATTTACAAACTTATTAATATTATTTTACACTAAACTTAAAAACTGTGCTTGATTTGTAATTTTGCCCAGGTTCTAATACAACAGAAGGGAAATCTTTTTGGTTTGGTGAGTCTGGGTAATGCTGTGTTTCTAAACAAAAACCTGTTCTATGTCCGTAAGTTCCTTCTTGTTTACTTGGCAAAGTTCCATCTAAAAAGTTTCCTGTATAAAATTGAATTGCTGGTTCGTTAGTATATACTTCTAACATTCTTCCACTAGCTTTATCATAAGCAGATGCTGCAAAAGCAATCTCACCTTCTTTACCATTTAACACCCAACAGTGATCATAACCTAAACCTCTTTTTAGTTGCTCATTATCACTATTAATTTCTTTACCAACTTGTTTAGCTTCTCTAAAATCAAAAGGAGTACCAGTAACATCTCTTAATTCTCCTGTTGGAATTAAAGTAGCATCCACAGGTAAGTATTTATCTGCATCAATTGTTACATCGTGATCCAAAATAGTTTTAGAAAAATCTCCAGATAAATTAAAGTATGAATGCTGTGTTAAGTTTAACACGGTTTTTTTATCAGTTGTAGCGCTATAAGATACTGCTAAATCATTTTTATCTGTTAAAGTATAAGTAACTTCAACTTTTAAATTCCCAGGATATCCTTCTTCCATATCTTTACTTAAGTAAGAAAGTACTAATGAAGCTGAATGCTCTGTTTGTTTTTCTGAGGCCGTCCAAACTTTTCTATGAAATCCTTCTGGACCTCCATGTAAATGGTTTTCTCCATCATTGGTTGCCAAAGTATATTCTTTTCCGTCTAAAGAAAATTTTCCTTTCGCAATTCTATTTCCAAATCTACCAATAAGAGCTCCAAAATAAGGATTAGGCTTTTCATATTGTGCTAAAGAATTAAATCCTAAAACAACATCTTCAATAACCTGATTCTTATTTGGAACTTTTAATGATTGTATGATTCCTCCATAAGTAATCACACTAACCTCCATACCATTACTATTCTTTAAAATATAGTTCTCAACAGGTATATGATCTTCTGTAGTTCCAAAAGACTCTTTGGTAATAGTTACCTCTTCTACCGTTTTAGCAACTTCTGTAGAAGTTTCTTTTTTCTTTCCATCTTTACATTGGACACTCACAAAAGAAACAAGCATTGCTGCTGCTATGTACAAACTTTTTTTAAATAATTTCATGATACAATTTTGATATTAGTGTTAATAATTAATTTTTAAAGACCGTGCTGAAACGTATTGTAATATGCTTCGTTAGCGTTGATCTTATCTTTAAATTCTCTTACAGTTGTTTTATCATCAATTACAAGTAATTCAATACCTGCAATATCAGCTAAATCTTCCATATATTCTGTAGTAATTGCCTGACTGTAAACTGTATGATGTGCTCCACCAGCTAAAATCCAAGCTGTTGCAGCTACTTCTAAATCTGGTTTACAATCCCACAATACTCTTGCTACTGGTAAATTTGGCAAATCTGCCATAGGCTCTACTGCTGTTACTTCGTTTACAATTAATCTAAATCTGTTCCCCATATCTACTAAAGATACGTTGATAGCCTCTCCAGCAGGTGAATCAAACACCAATCTTGCTGGATCTTCTTTTCCTCCAATTCCTAATGGATGAACTTCACATTTTGGTTTTCCACTAGCAATAGTAGGACAAATTTCTAACATGTGAGATCCTAAAACGTAAGATTTCTGTGGTGTAAAATGATAAGTATAATCTTCCATAAAAGAAGTTCCTTCTTCTAAACCGTAGTTCATTACTTTTAAAGCTCTTACCATTGCAGCTGTTTTCCAGTCTCCTTCTCCACCAAATCCATAACCATCGGCCATTAATCTTTGTGTTGCAATTCCTGGAAGTTGCTTTAACTCTCCTAAGTTTTCAAAAGTATCTGTAAAGGCTTTAAATCCACCTTCATCTAAAAAGGCTCTTAACCCTAATTCAATTTTAGCTGCATCTACCAATGACTGTCTTTGAGCTCCTCCTTCTAGTAATGATGGGGTTAACTCATAAGATTCCTCATAAACTGCTAATAAATCATTTAATTCTTTGTCTGTAATTTTCTCAATGTGTTTTACCACATCTGATGAATCAAAACCGTTTACAGAAAAACCAAAACGAATTTGTGCCTCTACTTTGTCTCCTTCAGTAACAGCAACTTCACGCATGTTATCACCAATTCTAGCTACTTTTAAGTTTTGTAATTCATCCCAACCTAAAACCACTCTAGACCAAATTCCTAATTTTTTCTGAACTGGTTCTGCTTGCCAATGTCCCACAACAACTTTACGTTTTTTACGCATTCTTGACATGATAAACCCAAATTCTCTATCTCCGTGAGCAGATTGATTTAAATTCATAAAGTCCATATCAATAGTACTCCAAGGAATCTCAGCATTGAACTGAGTATGTAAGTGACAAATTGGTTTGTTAATAATGCTTAAGCCTCTAATCCACATTTTTGCTGGAGAAAAAGTATGCATCCAGGTAATTAAACCAATACAATTTTTTGACTCATTTGCTTCAATACAAATATTTGTAATTTCATCTGGCGTTTTTACTGTTGGTTTAAAAACAATCTTTACTGGTATGTGAGAGGATGCATTTAATCCTTTTACAATTTCTTGTGAGTTTTCAGCAACTTGTCTTAAAGTTTCTTCACCATATAAATGTTGGCTCCCTGTAATAAACCAAATTTCTTTTTGAGAGATATCTAATATCATTATTTTACTATTTATTTAACTATTGTTTGTTGATATAAAAATGCCTAATGCTAATAATTATAATCAACTTCTATACTTTTTAACTACTAAACTTCTTTATTCCTAAACCTACTGACCGTAATAAGAATTTTTTCCGTGCTTACGTTCGTAATGCTTTTTTATTAATGAATCTTTTAATCTTGGAGCATTTGGATTGATTTGGCGAGTTAAATAGGCCATTTCAGCTACTACCTCTAACACCTTACTGTTATATACAGATTTTGCTGCATTTTTACCCCAAGCAAAAGGACCATGGTTTCCTAATAAAACCATTTCAACTTCTTGGTATGATAAATTTTTGTTTTTAAAACAATCTAAAATCTGAATTCCAGTATTATGCTCGTAATTTCCTTCAATTAGCTCATCTGCCATTGGCGGAGCACAAGGAATATCTGCTGTTAAGTGATCGGCATGTGTAGTTCCAAAAATTGGAATATCTAATTGAGATTGTGCCCAAGCCACTGCATATGTTGAGTGTGTATGGGTAATTCCTCCAATCTCTGGCCAATTCTTATATAAATAAGCATGTGTTTTAGTATCAGATGAAGGTCTTAATTCTCCTTCAATAATATTGTTATCAAAATCTACAATTACAATATCATCTGCTTTTAAATCTTCGTAAGGAACACCACTTGGTTTGATAGCAAAAACACTGTTTTCTCTATCAACAGCACTCACGTTTCCAAAAGTATACACCACCAATCCTAATGCATTTAATTGCATGTTGGCTTCGTAGCATTCTTGTTTTAAATCTTTATATTTAGAACTCATAATATTTTTATTTTGTAATAGATTCTACAAAAGTACTTAACTCGCTATATGACGCCATTAATGCTTCATAAGCTTCTAATTTTTCAGTTTCTGGAAAATATTCAGCTTCAAAATCACTACCCATTTTTTTACTAGCTTCAATTACGTTTGGATAAATTCCTGCTGCAACCGCTGCATAGATAGCCGCTCCCAAAGCTGGTGCTTGATCTGATGCTGCTACTTTAATAGGCATGTTTAATACGTTAGCTAAAGTTTGCATGATAAATGCAGATTTTCTAGCCACTCCTCCAATTCCGATTACCGTATCTATTTTAACACCTTCTTCTTCAAATCTATCTACAATTTTCTTAGAACCGAAACAAATAGCATTGACCAATGCTCTAAAAATATGTGGAGCTCTAGTACCCATTGACAAGTTAGTCATGGCTGCTTTTAATCCCTGATTGGCATCTGGAGTTCTACGACCGTTGATCCAGTCTAAAGCGGTAGGAATACTTTCTTCTAAAGAAATTTTCTCTGCATCTTCTGTTAATTTTTTAATAAAATTAGCATCAATTTCTTCTCTTAAAGCCTCTTTTTGTTCTGCAGAAAGAATATCAGAAGTCAATACCAAATTATCTACTGGCCAAGACAACATATCTTTAAACCAAGCCAACAAATCTCCAAAAGCAGATTGTCCAGCTTCTAACCCAATCATTCCTGGAATTACAGAACCATCTACTTGTCCACAAATTCCACGAACAGCTTTAGTTCCAATAGCTTCTTCTGGAGACACCATAATATCACACGTAGAAGTTCCCATGACACGAACCAATGTGTTGTTGTCTATTTTAGCTCCAACAGCTCCTGAGTGTGCATCAAAAGTACCCACTGCAATAACAGTATCGGTAGTTAAACCTAATTTTTGAGCCCATGCTGCATTTAAGTTTCCAGCAACCAAATCAGAAGTATAAGTTTCATCATATAAATTTCCTCTTAGCTCAGCTAAATAAGGATCTAATTTTGATAAAAATTCTTTTGGAGGTAAACCATTCCAGTCAGCGTGCCACATTGCTTTATGTCCTGCTGCACATCTACTTCTTTTAAAAGTTTTTAAATCCTTATTATCAATTAACAAATAAGTCATTAAATCACAATGCTCTAACCAAGTATGAGTCGCATTTTTTACAGCCTCATCTTCTCTAGCGATGTGTAAAATTTTTGCCCAAAACCATTCTGATGAATAAATTCCTCCTTCGTATTTGGTAAAATCTTCACCTCCCCAATTTGCTGCCAATTCATTAATTTCATTAGCTTCTTTTATTGCGGTATGATCTTTCCACAAAACCATCATTGCGTTTGGATTGTGCTCAAAACCTTTTGTTAAAGCCAAAGGAGTCCCATCTTTTGTTACCGGTACTGGAGAAGATCCAGTGGTATCAATACAAATCCCTTTGATATCTGCTGGATTTACATTTCCGTTTTCTACCACATATTTGATGGTATTTTCTAATCCCTCGATATGATCTAAAGGATGTTGACGAAATTGATTGATTGCTGCATTGCAATACTCCTTATTTTTCCATCTTTGGTAATAGTGTACGTTTGAAGATAACTCTTTTCCCGTTTGGGTATCTATCAATACAGCTCTCACAGAGTCTGAACCGTAATCTAAACCAATTACATAATTATTCATCTAAATAAATTTTAACTAACTAAGGGCAAATATAATATTTTATTTACAAGTGTTTAATAAACACTTTTATTTTTAATAATATTTAAATAAAGGTTTCCCATCTTTATCAAATCTAACTTTCATCATTCTTGCATGACGGTTAGGATCATATAAAGGATCTGCCTTAATCTCTTCTAATGGTCTGGTATCAGATGCCGGAACTACTGAAGGATCACCAACTGCTTTCTCATAAGATCTTGCATGATAAATCATTAACGGATCTCCATTTTCATCTACAGTAAAAGAATTATGTCCAGGACCGTAAATACCTTTTGCTTCATTGGTTTTAAGCACAGGTTGTCTAGATTTTTTCCATGAATTTCTATCCAACAAATCGGCTTCTTCATCAGCTTCCATAATTCCCATACTGTAACAGGCACCTGTGGCACTAGCTGAAAAAGTGATAAATATTTTCCCTCCATTTTTAATTACTGCAGGCCCCTCATTTACCCAAAAATCAATACGCTCCCAGTCATAATCTGGCGTGGTAAGCATAAATTGTACTGTTTTTAATTTGATAGGCGACTCCATTTCAGCTAAATATAAATTAGAAGCTGCAAACTGTCCACCTGTTTTCTCTGCCCAGCAGAAATAGCGTTTTCCGTTATGATCAAAAACAGTTCCGTCTAAAGAGAAATCAGTAAAACTCATAGGATCGTTATCTGCCGCTTGCATCTGTCCAAGTTCTATCCATTGATCATTTAACGGATCTTGACCAGAACACTCAATAACATACGGTCTTAATTTCCAGATATCGCTTTCTTGGCTACCTGCAAAGTACACATACCATTTACCATCTAAATAATGAATTTCAGGAGCCCAAATATGGCGACTCATAGGACCACTTTCGTGCTTTTCCCAAACTCTAAACGGTTTAGCATCTTGCAACTCATCTATGGTTTTAGCACGTCTTATTTCTATAGCATCATAGGTTGGCACCGATCCTGTGAAATAGTAATATCCATCTGTATGTTTATAAATAAACGGATCTGCACGTTGCAACACAATAGGGTCGTTTGATAAAGTAGCCTCTTGTTTAACAGCAACTTCTTTATTTTTTTCATTCTGTAATTTTTTATCTGTGCAATAAGAAGCACCTGTTACTATAACTACAAAAGCCACTAATATTTTAAATCTATTTTTCATGTAAATTATTTTAATTTTTGTTTTAAAATAGGCCATAAACGATCATCCCATTCCAATTCTGACACTTGCAATTTTGGAATGGCCCTATCATTAGCATCATAAGCATGATAAAAAATATAATCTTTACCTTCAAAAGTATATGTACTATTATGACCGGCTCCATACCAATTTTTGTCTCCTTCAATAATTAAAGTTCCACCTCCATTATTTAAATGTTTTCCATCCTTATCAACGTAAGGTCCCATTACATTTTTAGATCTACCTACCACTACTTTATAAGTACTTTTTTCTCTTCTACAACATAAATCCCAAGAAAGGAATAAATAATAATATCCATGCTTTTTAAAAATAAAAGGTGCTTCTAAGGCAGCATCTCCAGGATTGGTATCTTTTAAATCAAAAGACCTTTCTCTTCTTGCAATGGTAAACCATTCTTGTGGTTGAGCTACGGAACTTAAATCTGAATTTAATTTTACCAATTTTAATCCATTCCAAAAAGAACCAAAGGACAACCATGGAGTATTATTTTCATCAAACACTAAATTAGGGTCAATAGCGTTCCACATATCTCTATTAGGAACAGATTGGATTACAATTCCTTGATCTTCCCATTTATAATTTTCATCTTCAGGATTTAAGGTTGTATTTATGGTTAATCCAATTGCTGATGTGTTTTTAGCAAAAGCCGATACAGAATAATATAAGTAATATTTATTATTGTGATAAGAAATGTCTGGAGCCCATATGTGATTGTTGAAATCAGGAACCACCTCATCTGTCCATGTTGGTTTTTCTGAAAAAACAGGAGATAATTTTTTCCAATCTTTCAAATCTTTCGAACTAAACGCATCAATTCCTCTTCCTGTACAATACATATAATAGGTATCGTTTTGTTTGATGACAACTGGATCATGAACTACCACATTTTGCGCAAAAATATGGGATGAAAACAATAGGACTAATACAAATTTTATTTCTTTAAGCTGAATCATTTTTTTTTCTTGTTTTTACTCTTGAATTCCTTCTGAAGTCATAATCACGCGTTTCATAGTTCCATCAGGATTATAGTACAATCTATCTACACAAACAGAACGTCTAAAACTTCCTCCATGTGTTGGAATACTCCCATTATGATAAATAAAATAATCTTTCCCTTTAAATTCAATAATTGCTTGATGATTGGTATTGCTATTTCCTGCAACTTCATTTAAAATTCCTTTGAACTCCCATGGTCCTGTTACAGATTTACTCATGGCATAAGCTATTTTTTCTGGGAATTGATATGCATAAGATAAATAGTACCAATCTCCTTTTTTATGAATCCAAGGAGCTTCTGTGTAATTTGGCAGTTCAACCGTTTCAATTGGCCCATCAAACTCCAACATATTCTCCTTTAATTTCACATAATGACAAACGGTGTTTCCCCAATATAAATATGCTTGTCCATCATCATCAATCCAAACTGTTGGATCTATATCATCCCAACTAATCTTAGTTTCAGTAGTCATATCATTGGTAATTAATGCTCTTCCCAAAGCATCTTTAAAAGGCCCTAAAGGATGATCTGCAATTGCAACTCCAATGGCTTTTCCGTGAATACTTCCGTGTTCTACTGTTACATACCAATAAAATTTACCATTACGTTCTATGACTTGCGATGCCCATGCACTACCCGATGCCCAACTAAAATCTGTAGGCTTTAATGGTACTGGATGTTCTTCCCAATTTACCATATCTGATGATGAATAAGCTAGCCATTCATGCATTCTATATCCTTCTACATTATCTGGTGCTTGATCATGACCTGCATATAAATACACTTTATCATTATAAACCAAAGCAGCAGCATCAGCTGTATACTTATCTGTAATAATAGGATTGTTAAGTTTTAAAGGTATTTGAACTTTTTCTGCTTCAACAACGTTATTATTTTTAATTGTATTACAAGATATCATTAAGAATATCACTGATGAGATTAATATAGAATTTTTCATAAAAGCTATTATTTAAAGTCTAAAACAAAAAAACATCAATAAAGATTAATCTTTATTGATGTTTTTTGATGTTTTTTATATGAATTAGTTTCCTTCTAAAACGATTACTGAAAAAGCCGGAATTGTTACTTTTAATATTCTTTTTTTTACTTTAAACTTTTTAAAGTTTTGTGGCTCAATTTTATCAGGCTCATCAAAACTGTTATAATCTCTTAAGTTTTTTGAAGTCAAAATAGTTCCTGAAACATTTTTAAGTCCAAGCTTTGTAATATCGATTTCTACTTCATTATCTTTTGTAGGGTCTATATTTACTAATGAAATATGAACTGACCCTTTGCTATCTTTTGATGCCGATACAGAAACTGCTGGTAATGACTTTCCTTCAAAAGTGTATTTAGGAGATTCAAAAGCCAATGGTAATAACTTTGCATCCTGATGAACCTTATACATATTCATTACATGATATGTTGGCGTTAAAATCATTTTAGCTTTATCTGTAAGAATAACGGCTTGTAAAACATTTACTGCTTGAGCCAAATTAGCCATACGAACTCTATCTGCATGATTGTTAAAAATATTTAATGTAGCTCCTGCCAAAAGTGCATCTCTCATTGTATTTTGTTGATATAAAAACCCTGGATTTGTACCTTTTTCAACTTCATACCATCCTCCCCATTCATCAACAATTAAATCAATTTTCTTTTTAGGATCATATTTGTCCATAATAGCAGAATGCTTCGTTACCAATTCTTCCATCTTTAATGCCTCTTCCATGGTTCTGAAGTACTGAGCATCCGTAAAAGTTACCGCATCTCCTTTTTTACCCCAATTGATTACTGAGTAATGATGTAAAGCCACACCACCTAACAAATTTTTCGGAATATTTTTCATTAACGTTTCTGTCCAATGGTAATCATCACTACTTGCTCCGGAAGCAATACGTAATAATCCTCCTGTATTTTCCCAATCAGAAATAAATGTTGCGTATTTACGGTACTCATTTGCATAGTACTCAGCAGTCATGTTACCACCACATCCCCATGCTTCGTTACCAATACCCCAAAACTTTACTTTCCAAGGCTCTTTTCTTCCATTTTCTTCACGTAATTTACTCATAGGGCTAATTCCTCCAAAATTGGTATATTGAACCCAATCTGCTAATTCTTGCACAGTACCACTTCCTACATTTCCTGATAAATATGGCTCTGTTCCTAACAATTCACACATATTTAAAAAGTCATGAGTACCAAAACTATTATCTTCTGTAACTCCTCCCCACCAAGTATTTACAATAGTAGGTCTATCTTTTTTAGGACCAATTCCATCTTTCCAGTGATAGGTATCTGCAAAACAACCTCCAGGCCAACGTAAGTTAGGAATTTGTAATTCTTTAAGTGCCTCAACAATATCATTACGAACACCATTTGTATTTGCTATGGAAGAAGAATCACCTACATAAAATCCATCATAAATACATCTTCCTAAATGTTCAGCAAAATGACCGTAAATATGTTTGCTAATTACTGGAGCTTTTTCATCAACATTAAGTGTTATTTCTGTAATATTTTCCTGTGAAAAACTACTTGCTGTTGTCATAAAAATTACAACAAAATTTAATAAAAGTGACTTGCCTCTAAACATCATTATTGGTTTATTTATAGTTTGATTTTATATTTCTACTTCCTAATTTTCTTTTTTATAGCGATAAAACTTATCTAAAAAATGTAATGGCTAACTCCAAAATTGACATAACCTATTTCATCATCACTAATTTACAGAAATGCTAAAATTGATTTTGAAGCCTGTTATAAATGTCAATGCGACACTTGTAAAATAATAACAAATAATTAATATAAACAAACATTTACTAATTAAATGTACCTAACACACTTACAAGACTATTGAAACAAACTTCCCATTAAAAAACTTATATTTGCATAAAATTAATTAAAACATGTATACTGGTTATAATCTTGATGATAGGGTTTTTCTTGCTGTAGATTGTATTATTTTTGGATTTGATGATGAAGATTTAAAAGTACTTTTAATCAAAAGAGATTTTGAACCTGAAAGAGGAAAATGGTCTTTGATGGGAGGGTTTTTAAAATCTAATGAAACCTTAGACAATGCTGCTGATAGAATTTTACATAGGCTAACAGGAATGCATGATATTTACCAGGAACAACTTTACTCTTTTAGTGATTTAGATCGTGATCCTGTAGCCAGAACTATTTCCACTTCTTATTATGCTATTATTAATATTGAAAAACACAATCAAGAGTTAACACAACAATACAATGCACAGTGGTTTAGCCTTTCTGAAATTCCTGATTTAATTTTTGATCATAATGAAATGGTTAAAAAAGCAATTAGAAGATTAAGAAGAAGAACCTCTATAACCCCCATTGGTTTTGAACTTTTACCTGAAAAGTTTACCATGAGACAATTGCAAAAATTGTATGAAGCTATTTTAGATAAAAAATTAGATAAAAGAAATTTTATCAACAAAATTAATTCCATGGATATTTTAATCAAACTAAACGAAAAAGACATGACTTCTTCTACTAAAGGATCATTCCTATATCAGTTTGATCAAGAAAAATACGACAAAAAGAAAGGGGATAATTTTTATTTAAAATTATAACCCCCTTTTCCTTTATATTATTTTATTTCTACTAATTTCCTTTTTGGTAATCCGCTAAGAATTGAGCCAATCCGCTATCTGTTAAAGGATGTTTTAACAATCCGGTAATTGATGATAATGGTCCTGTCATGACATCACTTCCAATCTTTGCACAGTTAATTACATGCATCGTATTACGTACTGATGCTGATAAAATTTGTGTTTCAAAACCGTAGTTATCGTATACGTGTCTAATTTCTTCAATTAAATGTAATCCATCTGTAGAAATATCATCCAAACGTCCTAAGAAAGGAGATACATAAGTAGCTCCTGCTTTTGCGGCTAAAAGTGCCTGACCTACAGAGAAAACCAACGTTACATTTGTTTTTATTCCTTTGTCCGAAAAATATTTACAAGCCTTTACTCCCGCTGCAATCATAGGTAGTTTTACAACAATTTGTGGATTTAAAGCCGCTAAAACCTCTCCTTCTTTAATCATTCCTTCAAAATCTGTAGCAATCACTTCTGCAGATACATCTCCATCAACAGCATCGCAAATATCACGATAGTGTTGTAAAATTTTGTCTGCTCCCGTAATACCTTCTTTAGCCATTAAAGATGGATTTGTCGTTACTCCATCTAAAACTCCTAAATCTTGAGCTTCTTTAATTTGATCTAAATTTGCTGTGTCAATAAAAAATTTCATTGTCTTATTTATTTAATAATTGTGTTACTTTTTTAAATATGTGCTTCTAATAATTACACCCAAACTAAATTGAAATGTTATATTATTTGATAAATGATTATGACAACACTCGCCAAGTGTACAAAACACACTTGCAAACTTAATGAAATATTTGAATTCAAAGCTAGAAGACATCACTTTTATAATTTACAAACAACATTTATAGAAAAACTTGTTTACAAACACCTTAATAAGAATACTTATCCTTCTTTTTTTAATTAATTTACAAGTATATTTATATCTCTAAACCTCTTTTTATGAAACATTATTTTTCAATAATCATCTTTTTATTTATTGCCTGTATTTCTTGTGCGCAACAAACAGAATCCTCTGTAAAAGTCATTTCTCCTATTGATTTAAATTACACTACAGAAATTGTGGTTCCAGACATCAACATCCCTTGGGGAATGGATTTTTTACCAGATGGAAGTATGTTAATCACCGAAAAATCTGGTGAACTGATTCATTTTAAAAACGGAATAAAAATAAATATTACTGGTGTTCCAGAAGTATATGTAAGGTATCAAGGTGGTTTGATGGATATTAAACTACACCCAAATTATGCTAAAAATGGATGGATTTACATTTCTTATGCATCAACTGAAGGAGAAGAAACTGGCGGGAATACTGCCATTATGAGAGCTCAACTAAAAGACAATGCTTTGGTTCATCAAGAGGTTTTATATAAAGCCAATCCTAATTCTAAAAAAGGACAGCATTTTGGTTCTCGAATTGTATTTGACGATGATAATCATATTTATTTTTCTATTGGGGAACGTGGTGAAAGAGACATCAACCCGCAAGATATTACAAGAGATTGTGGAAAAATATATAGATTAAATGACGATGGAAGCATTCCTAAAGACAATCCTTTTGTAAACACTGAGAATGCAAAAAAAGCAATTTACAGTTACGGACACAGAAATCCACAAGGCCTGATTAAAAACCCTATTACGGGAGCTATTTGGGAACATGAGCACGGGCCACAAGGAGGTGATGAAATTAATATTATTCAAAAAGGAAAAAATTACGGTTGGCCAGTTATTTCTTATGGAATTAATTATAATGGTACTTCATTTACTGACATCACCGAAAAAGAAGGAATGGAACAACCTCTTTTTTATTGGGTTCCTTCTATCGCTCCAAGTGGAATGGCATTTGTAAATTCAACCCAATACCCTGAATGGAACAATAATTTAATGGTTGGATCTTTAAAGTTTCAATATTTAGAACGTTTGGTTTTAGAGAACGACAAAGTAGTAAAACGAGAAAAATTATTTGAGAAAATTGGTCGTGTTAGAAATGTAAAACAAGGGCCTGATGGATTTTTATACATCGCTGTAGAAGGTAAAGGAATTTTAAAAATAATATCTAAAAAATAAAAATATGAAAAAAATATTACCAACCTTATTCGTAGCGATTGGTTTTACGAGTATGATGAACGCACAACAAACAGAAGCACTAAAAAAAAGCATGGTCAGAGGTGCTGAAATATATTCTGATTTTTGTGTAACCTGTCATCAACCTACGGGAGAAGGAGTTCCTAGAGTATATCCTCCATTAGCAAAATCTGATTTTTTAAAAAACAACAGAGAAAAAAGTATCAGAGCTATTAAATACGGATTAAATGGTTTAATTACTGTTAACGGTATAAAATACAATAGTAACATGACTCCAATGGGGTTGAGTGATGATGAAGTTGCCGATGTGATGAATTATATTACTAACACTTGGGGAAATAAAAACGAAAAAATAGTAACTGAAGATGAGGTTGCTAAAATTAAAAAAGAAGAATAAAAAAAGGGATGATTGCTAATCATCCCTTTTTTTATTTAAATTCATTAATTCTAAAAGTTTTTAATCTCATCTTGAGACAAAGCTCTTTTATAAACTTTTACGCCTGAAATGGTTCCTTTAAAATCATCAAAACTAAGGTCTTTTATTTTTAGTTTTTTTACCTCAATTACCTGATCAATTAATCCGTTTATGTAACTTGTTAACTTTCCATTATTGTAAGTGACTACAAGTTTTAATTCACCATATTTAGAAGGTGTATACCATTGTCCAGAAGTACTTCTATTTTTTTGTTGCCAAGTATCCGAAGAACCAAATACGTTTTCACTTACCTTTTTATCTTCATCAATTAAAAAATATGGTTTGGGTAAATCTCTCTCTGTAACTGCAAAACTAAAAGCATTGGTTTTAAAAATCTCACCAGAATAAGCTTCTTTATTCATGTTTATCTCTAAAGCAATGGTGAATGATTTTAATTTTTTAAACTTTAGTTTTTTGGCTGTTTCTGAAGTTTTAATCAATCCTTTATCTAAATCTAACTTCTGTGAAGGAACTTCCATAAAAGTTCTAATAGCGGTAGGATATCCTTGAGGTCTGGTTTTACTCACCATCCAATCATAATAATCCCCATACATCCAAACCAATTGCAAATCCTTTTGTTGATTATCAATGGCAAAAGGTCTAGAATTATTTTTTTCAGAATTAAAAGTAAGCTGTTCTTTTGATGCAATACTTCCTTCTTTTGAAACTGTATATTTCATCAATTCATATTTCTTTCCAAATTTTCCTTCTATAGGTTCTGATGCATAAATAACAAAAGGATTAGATTTATCAATAGCCATTCCTGCACTGTAACATTTTTCTATATTGGGTGATTGATGAAAATGACCTGCTGCATTGGTTAAAAAAGTTTGCTGCCATGCGGTTCCATTCCAACGACTGTGAAAATAATCATGAGAGGTTTTGTTTTTGTTAATTCGAACAGTAGCAATAATAGGATAACCTTGCTCATCCATAGAAACTTCCCAAAGCCAATTTCTATTTTTAGTATCATCTACAATTGTTAAAGGATATTCTTTTTGATACTCTTCTGATAAATCCACAGAAAAAGCCCCCTCTTCTACCTTTGACAAATAAGTATCTTTAATATCATTTAAACTTTTGGTATTCACATCAAAATAATTAAAATAGATGTAATTCACCTCGCCATTATCAGGGTGATTGGTGGTATAGGCTACATAAATTTTATCTTTTCCATTGCTTATATATTTAGCATAAGGACGAACGCCTCCTTTACCATTTAATGATTTTATCATTTGGTAAGGACCCCAATCAAATTGAACGTTATCTTCTTTGTCAGGAATGGTTAAACGAGCAATAGTTGGATGCCAATTGATTCCTCTCCAACACAAATAAATATGCTCTGGATCATCCGATAAAATAAATGGAGATGGATAAGTAGTGTTATTCTTTGTTTCTAACCTAAATTCTTTTCCTAAACTTGTAATATCTCCTGGCTTTTTAGAAACTCTATAATAAAAACAAGACTCATCTGTATGACGAGAATAAAATACCATTACACGTTCATCGGGCAAAACTAAAAAAGTTGGATTGTTATGATCGTCTGGTTGAAAGTAAGATCTAATCAGCACCTCCTTAGTAGTATGGGTTAAATGATTGATTTGGGTAGCTTTTATACTTCCATGCACATCAATATAACCAACATACGTAGCATCAATGGTTCCGCTATTGTTTTTGTAAGAAATAGCTCTAGGATCTGCAAACCAACACCAAGCTCCTTCTTCAGTGATTGTTTTTGGAGTTTTTTGACTATACCCTTGAACCCCAAAAAGAATTGTGAAAACAATTGTAAAAATATTTTTCATGATTTCATTTTTATTTCATGTGATATATAAAACAAACTGAATAATTTCTCATATTACAATTTTATATTGATTTTCTCTGTTAAAAAGAGAATAAGATTAATCATAGTTTATAAAATTATTTTCTTAAATATCTAAGACGCTCTGAAGCTGCGAGTAAAAATGCTCCTACTCCAAAATCAGCTGTGGATTTTACATCTACTACTTGACCAGGAATTGCTCGTTCTCCTATAGGTTGAACATACCCTACACTACCATTTTTCTGTACTGCTATATTTTCTAAATAATCCCATCCTTTTTCCACTACTTCACCATATTCAGATTCATCTATCACACCATTATTAATTCCCCACATAAAAGCATATGTAAAAAAAGCCGTACCACTAGTTTCTCGCCCAGGAGCATGTTGCGGATCTAACATACTTCTCGTCCAATACCCTTCTTCTTGTTGGCACAATTTTAACGCAGCTGCCATTTTTTTATAATGATTAATATATTCAGTTCTATGCTTATTCTCTTTTGGTAAATCATTTAACACTCTACAAAAAGCTGCAAACACCCAACCATCTCCACGAGCCCAGAAATCTTTCTTTCCATTGATCGATTTATGTTTTGGATAGACATATTTTGCATCCCTGTAATACAAACCAGCCTCTTCATCCCACATAATACTGTTTGCATAAGACCAATACTCATATAACTTTTCCAAATACAATTCATTACCTGTAATCTTATATAGGCGAGTCATTACCGGCATTACCATATACAAACCATCAGACCACCACCAATAATCGTTTCTATCTGTACTCATTTGATACTCCATTACCTCGATAGCTCTAGCTATTTTCTCTGGAGATGGTTCAATTTCATACAAATCCACATATACCTGAAAACATATTTGGTAATCTCCAAATAATACGTAATTTTTGGATTCTCCATAAGAATATTTCCATTCAGATTTATTGTTTGACTTTGCTCCTTTCCATTCATTATTCTTTGCCCACTCTAGACTATATATTAAAAACTTATCATCCTTTGTCACTTTATAAGCTTCGATATTACCTGTATGATATGCTGCTCTATTCCAAAAAGCATTTCCATGTTTTGTATGCGTATCAATCCAATGAATATTTACCTTTTGAATTAATTCAACAACTTCTTTTTCTTTATGAGTTTTACTTATTGATTTACAGGATACTAATATCAACAATAATTGAAAGATCAACAATAATTTCTTCATGATTTGAAAATTTAAAAAAGTAGACTTTAACAAACTTAAAGTCTACTTTTTTTTTACTAACTACTATCTATTTATTCAATAACATCTTCATCTGCAACTGCGTCCTCCCAATTATCCCAAACTTTTACATTCGGATCATAACCATCATAACCAAAATTCTGACTTAGCTGACCTTTTGTATTAGCTGTTATTGCGCTATTTGGTATTGGCCAATAAACATTACGTTTATCCATTGAATATAATAATGTATTGTTTGGAACAACAACTCCATTAGGGTGTTTATTATATAAAGTGTAGTGAACAATACGTTGATACCAGTAGCTTCCTCCTACTTCATCCGTTCCTGCTTGTTTATCCCAAGTATTAACATCATAAGTGTTTCCCCATTCATCAGGCTTACCACTCATTGCTAAACAATGTGAAATACGAGTAAGTTCAACATTTCTCCACTCTTCTAAATATAACTCTCTACCTCTTTCTGCACAAATATCACCAATTGTTACAGTTCCATACATTTCTGAAGCACCTGCTCTTTGTCTTATTGTATTAACATCTTGAGTCGCTCCACCAATATTTCCTTGATAAAAACGAGCTTCTGCTCGTAGTAAATATGTCTCTGCTAATCTGTATAAGTACCAATGTGCTGTACTTCCCGTAGAGGCCCCTTGGAAATCATTTGCGTTAGCATTACCTTCACTTACAACATCGTGTAAATATATTTTATACAAAGGAAAATCAAACCAATCACGAATACTATCCTTAACTAATAAATTACCAATATCATTATACATTCTAAAATTGGTATCATAATCTACTGAAGTTGGATCACTATATTTTAAATCTTCCATATTAACCCAATTTCCTACAGTACTGTTATGTCTTAAATCATCATTATCCTCTACCCCATTAACATTCCACATAGTCTCTTGCGAATAGTAAGAGGCACTAATAGTAGCTATACCACGTCCAAATGCTCTTGTGTAATCATAATTTACGTTATAATTTGAATTATTTGAAGCGTAACGATTCGCTCCTCTTTTACCGTCTGTTGGAGTAGTAATATTACCTGAGTTCCAAAACGGACCAAAAATACGCATCGAGTTAAAACCTACGAAGGACTGAGCTCCTGAGTTTGGCAAAACCATGATGGCTTCTGTATTTGCAGACACAACTTTATTTTCTGGTGTATGTAAATCCCAAATTACATTTCTTGTAATAGGCCAAGTTTGTTCATTACCTCCTTTATCAAATGTTCCAAAAGAAGACTGCACTAAACTTAAACCAGATTGTTCTATTAAAATATCGGCCTGATCTTCAGCATCTTTAAATCTTCCAGATGCTAAATAACATTTTATTAATAACTGACGACAAGCGGCTTTATTAACTAACCCAAGATAAGGTAACTCAGACTGAGCAGGAACCCAATCTACTGCCTTTTCCATATCTGCAGTAATCATCTCTATAATAGCTTCTTTTTGAGTTGATTTATAATTCTGCTTCGGAACCTCTAATATTTTAGTAATCAACGGTATATCACCATACTGGTATACTAAATTAAGATACCTATATGCTCTATGAAAATAAGCTTGTCCCTTGTATTTATTCTTAACTTCCTCTGTTAAACCTTGTACTTGGTCAATATAAGTTAAAACAGTATTTGCATACTTTATTCCAGTATATCCTTGATCCCAATAAAATCCAAGATATATACCGTCATTGGTACCTATGTTAAAACTTCCTGTAGGGGTTACAATATTAGCATAATCTGCTGAAGTTCTACCTGCATCAGTTTTACCATATTTTGCCATATCTGAAAACACATATTCTGTCCCTATAGGCACACTATTAGAAGCAAAACTGTAATGAATCCAAAAATGTCTTAGAGCTCTGTCTGCAATAGCAATAGTTGCCTGTAAACCAGACTCTGTTGTAAATGTAGTTTCAGGTTCATAAAATGAAAGTGGATCAGGCTCTAAAAAATCTTCAGAACATGATATCAAACTTATTACACTTACTGAAATAAGTGCTAGTTTAGAAATTTTATTTTTTAAATATCTTTTTTTCATTGTTTTGTGATTTTAAAGGGTTATGTTAATTCCTAAATTAAACGTGCGGGTAGCTAAGCCTCCTGTTTCAGGGTCTCCAAAATACTTCCAATCTGCTGCCCATGTAGCCACATTACGAACCGAGGCAGAAACCTTTAATTTCTGAATATTCCAACGATTTGAAATAACTCTTGGTAATGTATAAGCCAATGCAATGTTGTCTAACCTAATAAAAGTTCTATTGTATAACTTACTTGCACTTGCACCAGCAGGAATAACAGCATCAAGCCTAGCCCAGTCATTTGTTGGATTATCAACTGTCCAATATGGGTTTACAAAAGCATTATAATTATTAGTATACAAACTACCTCCGTTAAATCTATTTAAATAGTTTCCGTTTAAAGATTTATGTCCCATATAAGAGTACATATTAATAGAAGCATCCCAATTTTTAAAGAAAGTAAACTCATTACGTAATGACCAGTTAACTGGTGGAGCCGTTTGTCCTAAAAACTTTTTATCATTATCATTGTACACAGGAGTACCATCCTCTTTATCATCTTCTGTATAGTGATTTGCCACTTTTGGATCTCCTGGTCGTTGTCCGTATTTTTCTGCTTCCTCCCATTCATCTTTCTGCCAAATACCTATAACTTCATAATCCCATATAGCAGAAATTGGTTGTCCAATAAACCATCCATTACTTATATCATCACGTTCTTTTTTTCCAATTACATTTCCATTAGTATCTAAGATATCTTCCATATCTCCGTATAGCGCATTAATTTTATTGTTGTTATAAGTTAAAGCAAAATTTGTACGCCACTCAAAGTTTTCTTTTTGTATATTAATTGAATTAATGCTTAATTCAAAACCTTGATTTTGTACCTCCCCTAAGTTTGTAGTTATTGATCCAAACCCTGAAAAACTAGGTAAACGCTGCCCCATAATCATATCATTGGTTATAGAATTATAAACATCTATAGATCCCGAAATACGATTATTTAAAAATCCATAGTCAAAACCAATATTTGTTGAGACTGTTTTCTCCCATTGCAAGTTAGGATTAGCCATTCTTTCTATACCTAAATATTTAACATCTACGACATCTCCTGATGCGTCAATATATCCCATAGTAGCACCTGTACCAGAACCTAAATTAGCTAAGGAAACATAAGGATCTGCTAAGGATCTGTTTCCATTCTTTCCCCATGAAACTCTAAGTTTAGCTCTATTCATTACATCCCATTTAAACCAATTCTCCTCATTAATGTTCCATCCCAAAGCTATTGAAGGAAATGTAGCATAAGGATTAGAAGCTCCAAAAGCAGAATAACCATCTCTACGTAAAGTTCCTGTCAACATATAACGGTCGTCGTAAGAATAAAAAAGTCTTCCCATTAAACCATCAGCTGTTTGATGTGTGTCAGTAGTTGAGAAAGAACTATTATCTAGTGTAGCATTAGAAGTATTATGAAAGCCTAAAGCATCCGATGGCTGAATATTTCTTGCATTTATAACATCACTCCATGAACGACGTTCTTCTGCTTCTTGAACAAAAGTAGCAACTACATGATGTTTCTTATTAAAAGTGTAATCCCAGGTAACTGTATTATTCAAGTTCCAATCAAATCTTTTTCCATTAGCTCTATTAACACCAACATCTGCAGCATTCCAACCCTCATGAACTGATGATTGAAAATATCTATCATAAAAATGTTGATAGCGTGGAGAAGCATTGAAAGAATATGTAATACCAAAAGGTAAACTAACTTTTGTGTTGAAAATTGTATTTAATACTGAATATCCTTTTTCCAGCTCAATAAACTGACGATCATAGTAATAATTATACCCCCCTATTTCAGCTCCCATAGGCTGTCTAACATATTCTCCATTTTCATTAGTAAAATTAGCGTAAGGACTATTTCTCAACATATTGGCATCCCAGTAATTAGTACCCGTTCCAACTCTAATATCACCATCTGTACGATCTTGAAAATTAACATTAACTCCAAATTCTAACCAATTAGTAATATTAGCATTAACATTCACTTTAGCACGAACTGTACTGTAATCATTACCTTTTATGGCACCTTCAGCAGATAGATACCCTAAGGACATATAATAATTAACCTTATCACCTGCTCCAGAAACACTTACATTATTATCTCTATTAATCCCTGTTCTAAAAGTACTATCATACCAATCATGTGTTTTACCTGTCATAAAATTATCTAAAATAACACCTTCTCGCAACCCTAGTCTTCTTCCCCAAATTTCTCTTAGATCTCTACCGTCTGTTTCTACAGCCGGCTGATAAGCAAGCCATTCCTCTTGAGTTATTCCATATTGACTTAAATTATTAGGATTTGAAAAATATCCTATCTGACCCGCACGGTCTGATGCTGCATAAGCCTCGTAATTGCCAGTTGTAGCATTATAGCCATATGTTTTTGTTGTTTCCCAATCTTCACGATATTTTAAATATCCATCGGTATCGTATAGATCTCTATAAGCACTTTTGGTATTTATAGCTATATTAGAATTCACATTAATTACTGGTTTTCCTTTTTTTCCTTTTTTAGATGTAATAATTATTACACCAGCAGAGGCTTTAGAACCATATACTGCAGTTGCAGATGCATCTTTTAGAACATCTATCTGCCCTATGTCATCTGGATTTATTTCAGAGAGTTCTCCATAAAACTGCATACCATCTAAAATAATAAGAGGTGAATTGTGTCCCCCCTCATTATAAACTGAAGTTTGCCCACGAACTTGTAAGGATCCTCCTCCTTTAGCATCTGCAGAATATCCTACTTTTAACCCTGGAACTCCACGTAAAACATCTTGTACTGTCTGTGGATTCTCATTAGCCAATTTATCTGGTTTTATTTGAACTACTGCTCCTGTTAAATCTTTTTTACGCATTGAACCATACCCCACAATAACCACCTCTTCAAGATTTACATTTTCACTTTTTAAAGCTACATCTATCTGTTTTTCATTAGCAATATTAATTTCTTGAGTAGTCATTCCTACATAAGTAAAAACTAGGACAGCCCCATTAGATAAATTACTTATTGTATAATTTCCATCAAAATCTGTCATTACTCCGTTTGATGTTCCTTTTACCAATACAGTGGCTCCTGGTAAAGGCATGTTATCGGATGCTGATGTTACTTTACCAGAAACCGATATTTGGGCTTGTGCAAAAATACACAAGGGCAGAAACATTAATAATAATAAAAGTCTCCTTTTCATGTTTTTAAAGTTTAAATGATTAATTAGTTTTCCAACCACTTATAATAATAAATAACAAAATAACAGTTATCTTAATATTTTTTTAACACTATTATTTATTATCAAACAACCATAAATGGTTTTGTAAAAATACTCGCATCCACTAAAACAAATGGTACACAAATCATTCAAATACCAATACTATATCAAGCAAACCGATCTTAATCATGTATATTATTAAAAAAAATGATAATTTTGAAACCATGAAAAAAAGCTATTTAATCTTCGCCTTTTCATTCATCTTTGTCCACTTTAGCTTTTCACAATCTTACACCATAGATCAATTAAATATGGCAGATGGGTTATCTAATGATTATGTGGTTGCGATTGAAGGAGACAAAGAAGGATATATTTGGTTTGCCACTGAGGAAGGACTTAACAGATATGATGGTAGTAATGTAGTAACTTTTCACAAAAACCAAAATGGACAAAACAGTGTTAGTGGGAACGATTTAAACAAAATTGTTGATGACTCAACCGAAAAAATATTATGGATTGCTACCAAAAGAGATGGTCTATGCGCTTATAATTATGCTACTAATACATTTACTACCTATAAACAAAACAATGGACAAAACACAATAATATCTAATGCTGTTACAGATATAGAAACCTCTCTTAATGGTAATTTATGGCTAGCAACCTATAATAGCGGAGTAGATTATTTTGATAAAAGTAACCACCAATTTACACATTATAATAAGCAAACAATTAAAAGTCTTGTTAGTAATTATGCTTGGAGTGTTGTAGATGATGGCAATAATAATTTATACATTGGTCATAAAGATGCTGGCTTATCAATCATTAATTTAAAAACCAAACAATCTCAAAATTATCAACATAAGCCAAACGACAAAAACACAATTCCTAGTAATGATGTAAGATGTGTTTACAAAGATAAGTCAGGAGGTATTTGGGTAGGTACTTCCAAAGGTCTTGCTTTGTTTAATCCTATTACTAAAAAGTTTACCAATTTTGGAAAAGATGGAGGACCACTTTCAATGTGGATTACTGATATTGCTCATTTTAAAGACGATCATTTATGGGTCTCTACTAGATTTGATGGTATCGTAAAAATCAATCTATCTCAATTATTTTTGACTTCAATTACAGATCTTGAAATAACCAAAATAGGTCATCAATCTTTTAATGACAGATTATCATCTTTAAATACTCGTTGTTTATATCAAGATAAATTTAATAATGTTTGGACAGGAACATGGGGAGGTGGTGCTAATTTTTTATCGAAAAAACAACAACTATTTAACAACTTAAATATTTCAAAAAAAGACACTAAAGAAAGCTCAATAGCTAATTCTATTTTATCTATTTCTCAAGACAAAGATGAAACACTTTGGATTGGTACATATGGAGCAGGTGTCTATAAGCTAAAAAACAATAAAATAAAACGTTTCACATTACATAACAACTCTCTAAATCTAAATACTGTACAAGCTATCCATACTGATAAACACAATAATTTATGGTTTGGTGTGATGCATGGTGGTGTTATTTATTACAACAAAAAAAATAACAAAGCCAAACAAATTCTACCTAATATATATAAAAACAGTGATATCACCGCTATTTGTGAGACTTCAGAAGGAATAATAATGGTCGGTACTAATGACAATGGTGTTTTTCTATTTGATGCGAATACCTCTCGATTTATTAAAAAATTAGAAATCAAAGAAGGTCTTATTAGATCCATTGTAATAGATCAATATGATAATATTTTAATAGGAACTTATGGAATAGGAATGAGAGTTTATTCGAAAGAATTTAAATTAATTAAAAGCTACCATACTCAGTCTAATTTTATATCTAATATAATAAACCATATATATAAAGACGCTAAAAATAATATTTGGGTGGCTACAGGAGATGGATTAATTATGTTAAATGATAAATACAATAATAAATATCAAGTGTATGCCAAATCAAAAAACATAAGAGCTATCATTGAAGACGGAAACAATAATATATGGTATAGTAGAAATAAAGGACTTAGCTGTATTACAAGAAACAATACTACTTTTAATTATAGCTATAAAGATAACATAAATCTTAGTAGTTTTTCATCTGCATGTGTTTTAAAAAACAAAATCAATCAACTTTTCTTTGGTTCTTTACATGGTGTTTGCTTTTTTACCCCAGATAAAGTACTAGAAAAAAAAGAGCCTCTCAAACCATTTTTTACTCTTTTAGAAGTTTACGAACCCATAAAAGGTCAGTTTATAGATAAAAAACAAGCGTTTATTTCTGGAAAAAATGAAATCAACCTTAATTATAAACAAAATAATTTTAAAGTTTCTTTTGCCATTAAAAACTATGCTCAAAAAAATAAGGTAGATTATTCTTACATGCTTAAGGGCTTATCAAACTCTTGGTATCCTGTACAAGGAACCAATGAAATTCCTTTTAGAAATGTGGCCTCAGGAAGGTATCAACTATTACTTCGCTCTAGAGTAAGAAACCAAGATTGGAGTAAAAATTACCGTCAATTAAACATCAATGTGCATCCTCCTATTTGGTTATCATGGTGGGCTAAATTACTTTATATTACTATTGTTTTTATCATTTCATTAGGCTTAATGTTTTATAGAGAACGAAAAATAAAAGTAGAATATTTATATAAATCTGAAAAACAGCAGCATCAAAAGGATATTGAATTGAACCTAGAACGTATAAAGTTTTACACCAATATTACTCATGAACTACGCACCCCATTAACGTTAATTTCAGGCCCTATTGAAGATATTTTAAACAGTGCTACTTTGTCTGATAAAGACAAAAAAAGACTTCTGCTTATTCACAAAAATACTGTACGTTTAAAAAATTTGGTAAACCGTTTGTTAGATTTTAGAAAAACCGAAACATCAAATAAAAATCTTGTAATTGTTAAAGCAGATGTGGTTACTACTGTAAAAGAAATTGCAATTCGTTTTAAAGAATTGAATCAAAACCCAAACGTTACAATCTCTATAAAAGCAACTCCACCTGAAATCTACATGCATTTTGATCAGGAAGCTATTAATATGATTATAGACAACCTAATGTCTAATGCTACAAAATACACTCAACAAGGAAGCATTAATATACAGCTAGCCATCGTAGAAAAAAACGATGAAGAATATGTTGAAATAAACGTAAAAGACACTGGTACTGGAATTAGTAAAAATGATTTACCTAAAATATTCGATAGATACTATCAAAAAGAAGGAGAACAACACCATGCTGGAACGGGTATTGGTTTGGCTTTAGTTAAAAATTTAGTCACCTTGCATGAAGGATTTCTAACAGCAAATAGCTCTCTAGGTATTGGAACTTCCATTTCTTTCTTTTTAAAACTAAACAACACTTATCCTAACGCTGCTCATACAACTGATGAAAAATATGAAGAAGATGAAATTCCACAAGAGGAAGTAGAAACTTTTGATGAAGATTACAAAATAGATGATACCGTAGTATTGGTTATTGAAGATAACAAAGATATATGTGAGTATATATACGATGAATTAAACACCACTTATGAAGTGCAGATTGCTAACAATGGAAAACAAGGACTCCACATGGCTTTAGACAACATTCCTGATATTATTATTAGTGATGTTATGATGCCTGAAATGGACGGATTTGAATTGTGTAAAAAGTTAAAAGAAGATATACGAACCTGTCACATTCCAATTATTTTACTCACGGCAAAAGATTCTTCTTTAAGTAAAGAAGAAGGGTATACTTCTGGTGCTGATTCTTACTTAACCAAGCCTTTCAGCTCTAACTTACTAAAAAGCAGATTAAAAAACTTATTAACACAAAGACAAATACTTGCAAAAGCATATAGCAATAGTACAAACCTATTAAATACAATTTCTAACATCAAAGAACAAACAAATGCGCTTAGTGGTTTAGATAAAGATTTTATAGAAAAAGCTACCCGAATAATTACAGATAATATTTCAGAAAAAACAGTAGATGTTCAGTTTTTATCAGATCAAATGTTTATGAGTAATTCTACTCTTTACAGAAAAATGAAAGCCATCACCGATCTTTCTACAACTGAATTTATTCGTAAAATAAAAATGATAGAATCCGAAAAATTGCTTCAAGAAAAAAAATATAATCTAACAGAAATAGCATATAAAGTCGGAATTAACAGTCAGGTATATTTCAGAAAGTGTTTCAAAGAACAGTTTGGATGCACCCCTTCAGAATATCTAAAAAAATAAAAAAGAGTCTGTTTAATTGAATTGTTATCTTAAAATGACTTATTTGTATTGGGTATAAATCACACAGGTCTAGTAGTTTAGTTTTTAAAAATTAATCATAAAACGAAAATGAAAAGAAAATTACTCTTTGTAAAAATTGCTATCGGCTTATTAGCTAGCCAGCTACATGCTCAAACACCTATTTTACAAGAAAAAGAAACACTTCCCTCTCAATTAAAGAACAATCTAACCTTTATAGTGTTAGTGAAGTAGATACTGTTTTAATTCCTTTTACAAGTTCTCAAAACATGTCGCTTGAAGTGAAAGCAACTATTACTTCGGCCACAGGTAGAGGTTTAGATGTAGATTTTAGAAAAGAAGATTTTACAGGCTTTAGAACCTCTGCTAATACTATTGATTTTCAATGGTCTGCCCCATTAACAAGCTCCTATATACTTAATTTTTCTTCTAGTCAGGAACAAACCATTCGTTATGCTATAGAAGGAACTAAAGTTCATATTTACCAAAATGGGACCTATATAGATTCTAAAGATTTAACCTCTATATATAATATTGAAAACGGACAAGAAAAAACCAATCCAGATATCTCTAACCTAACATCAGGACCTAACATTACAGAAAATGCATTTGGAAACCTAAGTACTCAAACTCCTTACGATGCAGGATGGAGTAACAACGGAGCTGGTGCTGTGCCATGGAACACTCCTAATAGTGGAAGTGGAGTAAGATATATCAACTCTCTTAACAACCAACTTACTTATAACGGAAGTACTTATACCGAAAACACTTATTTTATGATGATGCGTTGGGAAAGCGGAGTTACCAACGGATCTGCATATTATTATCCCGTTACCTTAGAAACCAATACCACTTACAACTTAAACTTTTTGCATACCTATTGGGGAAACGGAACTTCAGGCACTTTTAATGTTGCTGTCAGTCAAGAAAATACTTGTCAAAATATTATTGCCGAAACAAACTCTACCTTTGCTACAAACGATAATAAAAAACTGATTTACAAAGCTTATCCTTTACCACTACTACTGCAGGGACCTACTATATTTTATTTAAAAATAACGGAGAAGGTATTTGGTTTACAGGAAACTTAAATCTTAAAAAATTTGAAGCATCTCCAAGAATTATTGTTGGTAAAAATTATACTGATGGTGCTGTAAATATACAAGTAGCATCAATTACTTTTGATAGTTCTGGAGCCTATGCACCAGTAAGCATTAGCAATGCTTCTAAAACTCCTATTAGTATTAAAGATGAAAACTATCAAATAGAGCGTTTTATCAATGCCGATGTAACAATTAGCGGAAACTCTGAAATTCATTTAACTGCTTCTGATGCTTTGAGAAATAGCACTATTAATTTAACCTCTAACAATGCTTGGTTATACCTAGAAAGCATAAAACCTTCTACATTTTTAAACGAAGAAAACGATTTGCTAGACCATGTAAAAATTAATGGAAGTACTTTTAATATACAAACCGATCGTGTAGCTATTTACGGATCTGGTTCTGTGATCATCCCTAACGGAAAACAACAGAACAAAACGCATTAACCATTTATTCCGAAGAAAATTTTGGAGGAGATTCTCAATCTTATGAAATTCACACGTATCATAATGATTTAGGAAATTTTAACAACAACATTAAATCTTTTAAACTTAAAAAAGGATTTTCGGTTACTTTTGCCAACAACAGCAATGGAACAGGTTTTAGTAAAATATTGATTGCTAATGATGAAGATTTAAACATTACAAGCTTGCCTGAAGGTTTTGTAGCTAGTGCAACAAATAATCAAAGTTTTATTTCGTTTATCAGAGTTTTTTAATGGCAATGGAGCTCTAAAAAAGGAACAGCAGGAAGATTAGATGGAACTGCAAATGACCAAGCAAACGCAAGTATTGTTTATGATTGGTCTGCTGGAGGAACTACAGAAACCCCAGATGTGCTATATGTTCCAATGAGGCACAACTTAGGTTGGGATTCTTTTAGCACCATTAATAACAGAAGCAATGTTACACACGTTTTAGGATATAACGAGCCTGCAAGACCCGATCAAGCAAATATGACTGTGACCTCTGCAATAACGCAATGGCCAGAATTATTTAAATCTGGTTTACGAATTAGTTCTCCAGCACCTGCATCAATAACCAGTTCTTGGCTTAATGAATTTATGTCTATTTGCGATTTACTAAATTACCGTGTAGACTTTGTTGCTTTTCACGCTTATCAAGATCAAAACACTGGATGATGGGATTGGAACATTGGAGCAGCTTCTATTGGAAATAGACCCGTTTGGATTACCGAATGGAACAATGGAGCTAACTGGACCAATAGTGCCGATGCTAGCAAATGGCCAGACAATACAGGAACTAGACTAGATGTACATGAAAACTCTATTTTAGACGATGGAGGAAATGAACAAACAGTATCGTTACCTTTAACTGCTGCGAATGCAGAACGCCAAAAAAATAAATTACAAGAAATTTTAACTTATTTTGAAAGCAACGATTTGGTAGAACATCACTTTTTATACAATTGGGTGAACGATGCTAGAACACTTGAATTAAACGGTGAATTAACTCCAGCCGGAGAAATGTTTGGTAACTTTAAATCAGAAGTTGGATTCAAAAAGACCAACGAATACAATCACCAATGGAAAGTTGCTCCAGGATGGCTATCAAGCAATATTTCTTCAGACTACCAGTCTACCACATTAACATGGTACGATCATAACGGAGAAACTGGAAAAAGCTACATTATAGAACGTAAAGCAAATCTTGAAGAAGAATTTACTATAGTAGGAACCGTGAATATGAATAATGATTATGAAATTGGAGGAACGGTAACATTTAACGACCCTATTAACTACAAGTCTGCTACTTATAGAATTAAAGCAGTAAGTTATAAAGATACCGAATCTGCTTACTCTCATGAGGCCAACATCACTATCGATCAGGTTGCAGATGCACCACAATTAAATGCCGAAGCATTGTCTGCGGGTATTGTTCAATTACCTTGGAACGATGCTCAGGGAGCTCTTACCTATAATATTTACAGAGCCAATAATAGCGAAGGACCTTTTGAATTGATTGAAGAACAATTCAACTATACTCCAAAAAATGGAGAAGCTGAAACCATTAATATTTATAAAGATGAAAATTTATCGGAAGCTACTTCTTATTATTACTATGTAACCTCTCTAAATAGTAATCCACAATCAGCAGCATCAGAAACAATTCCTGTTACTACACCAACCATAAATAGTCCTATGGCTGTAGAGAATTTATATATATCCTCTGGAGACAATACAGTTGTATTAAGCTGGGGTTTTGCTTACGATGTACATTACAATATTTATCGTTCAACTTCAGAAAATGGGACATATACAGCAATAGCTAGCAATCATTCTGGAACATTCTACAAAGACATAAATAGTTTAAACAATAACGAAACCTATTTTTACAAAGTAGAAGCTACCAACACTAAAGGAACAGGGCCTTTGTCTGTTGCTTTAAGTGCAACTCCTAAAAATGGACAACATGCACTTTTTAATTTTAACGAAAATAATGGAACTGTAGCTTTTGATCAATGGGGAGGATATCATGCAGAGCTTAAAAACAATAGTCAATGGACTACTGCACCTAACGGTTATGCTATCGCTCTGTCTGAGAGTAACCAATCGTATGTAGAATTAGGAGATAATATTGTTTCATCATTAACCGATTTTACCATTGCCACATGGGTAAAATTATCAGAAAACACTACATGGAATAGAATCTTTGATTTTGGTAATGGAACTAATAAATACATGTTTTTAACTTCAAAAAGTAGTGGAAATACAGTTAGATTTGGAATTAAAAATAATGGGGATGAAGTTCAAATAAATGGAAACTTAACAATGAATAAAGATGAATGGTATCATATTACAATTACTCAAAACGGACTAGAAGGTGTTTTATACATTAACGGAGTAGCGGTGGGAACCAATACGAACATGACCATTAACCCTTCTGACCTAGGAAGTACCTCTCAGAATTATTTAGGAAAATCACAATGGTCCACTGATCCATACTGCAATCATAAATATGATGATTTTAGAATTTATAATTATGCTTTGAATGAAAATGATGTTTTAAAGTTAACAAATAACAAAAACCTTTCTAATTCTAAAGTCAACCTTTTTGATGCATTTTTAAACACGAATCCTAACCCTATTGAACGAGGACAAGATCTTAAAATCACACTAGAAAGCACTGTTGAAAAAGCAACTGCTACACTTTATAATTTAGCAGGTAGTGTAATAACTAAGCAACAAATAAAAGCAGGGATAAACAGAATGACCACTCCTAAAAATAGTGGTATCTACATTCTTGAAATTAGGACAAATAATGCCTCTGTAAACAGGAAAATTATTGTGCAGTAAATTTAATTTACACACCTACCGCTATCAACAAAAAAGCCAGAGAATAAATCATTCTCTGGCTTTTTTTGAATTAAATATCCTTTACTCCATCATCTTTCCATTTACTTCTACATTGTTAAAAGTAACTCCGTTAATGATAGATTTATCATAGTCTCCATTTTCAGCTTTTACCTTGATATTTTCAAATGTAAAATCTGATAATTTATCATATTCCGTAATATTCATGTCATAAAAAATATCACATTCTAAATCAATATTTCTCATGGTAATATGATCAGAATAAGACAATGGAACATCTTTACGTCCTTTTAAATCAAAAAATTGAGTCCAAGGTTTAATGTAAATAAAACTGTGTGCTTGACCTGTAATATTTTCGACAGTAATATATTCGTAATGTTGTGCTGTATCTGGTCTCATTTTTAACCATAATAAACGTTTTGCATCAACCACTTTACAGTTACGCATTAAAATATTTTTGTTGTGAATAGCTTCACTTCCGTTGGTTAAAGCAGCATGACAAAAACCAAACTCACAATCTTCTATAATAATATTGGTGTTTTCACCATTACTTGCATCTTTATCTGCCCAAGGACCTTTTCCTCCTTTTAAAGCAATGGCATCATCATTTACTGCCATGTAACATCCTTTTACCAACACGTTGTTACAAACATCAATATCTATAGCATCTGTACTTGGTGCTTTTACAGGTTTATGTGGAGATGTAATTCGTAAATCTAGAATTTTCACGTTGTTACATTGGTAATAGTGACTTGACCAGAATCCTGAGTTTTGTAAGGTTACATCTTGCAATTGAACATTGTTAGATTTCCAAATAAAAACCAGTCTAGGTCTTGATACTTCTAAATTGGTGCACTTAGGATTTTCTTCACGTCTTTGCCAAAAAGCTTTCCAATATTCTAATCCGTTTCCGTCAATAATTCCATTACCCGTTATGGTAAACCCATCAACCGCTTTTACGTTGATTAATGCTGAAAAGTATTCAATACTTTGTCCTTCAATTCTAGAAGGTAAAAAGGGATAATCATCAATATTATTAGACCCTTTTAACTTTCCCCCTTTAACTACATGTAAATGTGTATTTGGTTTAAAAAACAAAGCTCCACTTAAATAAACACCTTCGGGAATCACAACAACTCCTCCTCCATTTCTATAGGCTTCGTCAATAGTATTCTGAATAGCTTCTGTTTGCAACAAAGTACTATCATGCTTTACTCCATAATCTGTAATGGTATAAAACTTTCCTAAATCTGATGGGTTTATTTTTGAGTGATCTAAAAACCATTCTGATATTTCTGTCCCATCTGGAAATAAATCTTTTTGAGGATTTTCTTGTTTTTTTTCTTCACAAGACACTAATAATATTGTGATTATTAAAAGGTATAAATTTTTCATTTTATGTAGCATATCAATCGTATAAATTAAGTCCTTATCATTTTAAGAACATCAATAATAATTAATTTAGATTGATTAACTATCCTGTACTTTACAGTTACAACAATTCGGGTATTGATATGATATCCTAAATAATTTTATGGCTTATTCAATTTTAACAAACCTTATTTTGTTTTAAACATAGCCACCTCAGACCAATCACTCCAATTTAAATTTTGATCTCTATAACGAACACGCCAATAATAAGTTGTTTTAGGCTCTAATCTTTCCACCAACTCATCTGTTAAATCATCATTTTTCTGACGATTTTCGTTATAATACCAATTTTCATATTGCTTCCAACTGTTTATAATTGGTTTAACAAAATCACTTGTAGTGGCTATTTGCCATTGTGAAGCTCCGTGTTTACTTTCTTTTCTTCCTCCTACAAAAGGAGAAGCTTTTAAGTAAACATTAGCCACATCAATTGTTACATCTAAAGGAGTAACTAACAAAGGCATTTTAGGTTTCATTGATTTTTTATAGACAGTAATACTATCTGTTAACTCATTCTTTTTAGGAGTTTGTACATTCCCTCTACTAATACGTTTTAGGGTTATTTTAGGATCTTTTGAATTTGGGTCTACATTCATTACTACAAATCCATATTCGTCTTGTGTTACTGTAAATTCATCATAGTCACGTCCTTCAAATTCTCCCCAATTATCAATAGCTCCTCCTGCTGAAGCTACATTTACCCACAAATGTTTGTGATCTCTTGATTGCCCTCTTGAATAGCCATGGGTATGACCAAAAAAGTGAATACTTGGTTTTCCTGTTTTATCAGAAAATTCTTCTAATAACTGAACCACTTTACCTGTATAATCTGTTTCTCCAGGAATCCATAATTCGGATTTATATGGGTGATGTAACTGAACAAAAACAAAATCTATATGCTCGTTATCAGCTGTTTTATTTAATACATTTTTTAACCAAGAATACTGTTCTGAAACTTTCCGATAATGATCATTAGAATCCAATCCGATAATACGAACATTTCCATAATCTTTATACCACCAATGTTCTGCAAATGCAGGATCTCCATTTTCTGGTAGACTAAAATATTTAAAGTAAAAAAGTGAGTTGTTTTCGTGATTTCCTAACACTGGATATACAGGAACTTCTGCAAATAATTCTTCAGAAGGTTTAAAAAACTGACTATGCCACTGATCATATATCGCTCCACTTTTAACCAAATCTCCAGGAATCATAACCAGAGCTAAATTATCTGGTAAAGCTCCATCAAACTCATTCTTTAAATAAGTAATAATTCCATCATTTACCACTTCTCTAAATTTATCTGGCTGACTGCTATCGTATTGCATATCACTCATTGCAATTAGATTAAACGATGCTTCTTTGCCTGAAATTGGAGGTGTTTTAAATTGAAAAATATCTGAGTATAATTTTCCCGTTTTTACCCTGTAGTAATATGTTGTAAAATCTTTTAAGCCTTTAACAGTTACTTCATGTAATCTTGAAGCCTCAAAATTTACTTTAAAAGAATTCCCTTTTGTCTTTTTACCTAATTTTTTAGTGCTTCCCCATTCTACAACACTTTCTCCATCTACCGAAGTTTCCCACATTATTTTAATAGAAGTAGGCTCAGCATCTTGTAAATAGGGTTTTACAACAAAACTGTTTTCCTGCTGAGCAAATAGATTAAAACCTAATAAAAGACCAATCAATACCGCTACCCTATTTATTCTCATCTTATTCAATTTTATTTATAAGTTATCGAACAAAATTACTTTAGTTAGCTTGATAAGTATATTTCTATTACATTAAAAAAACATCAATTATATTATTTAGAATTGATTACAATTTGAATTTCTTTTTTCTTTAATGCAATCTGATAAGCATCTCTGACTTTGGAATAAGGAATGTCTAAATCTTTATTTATTCTTAAATAAGCATATGGAGTATAATCGTCCTTTTTATTCAAAATAATTTTTACTTCCTCTGTTTTTAAATTGTAAGTGATTTTATTAAAAGTTCCCGAATCTAACGTTAACCATAAGTTTTTTGGAGCAAAATAAACTTTCGATTTTGCTGCTGTTGTCACCTCAACTTCAATAACCTCTTTTTTCACACTTAAGTTTCCTCCAAAGGACAACCAACCTAAATTCTCATCTTTTGTAATATAAGTAGCTGAATTAACTGCATATCCGTAAAACCCAGAACCATAATCTCCAGACAAATAATCTATTCTTAACTCTGTAGGATAGGAATGAAATGCTGCAGAACCAAAACCATCTTGCGTAATATTAGAAATTCCTCCTAAAAGACCTCCATACCCTACTTTTAGTAAATACAAATCATTGGTCTTTCTGTATTGATGTAAAACGGGAATAGCATTTAAAGAAGATCCATAATGGTGGATTTGTCTTTCAACTCTAGATAATTTTCCTCCATATAAAAAATCCCAATATCTACGAGCATTTCCATTATAAGCCCAATGTGGCATGGTTGGCATATAAGCTAATATAGCATCAAGAGTAACATTTGCTTTTTTATTATATCCAAAGTAGTCTGACCACATGTAGACTTCTTCTTGCCCCGTAGAATCCCATGGCATTTCACTTCCAAAAGGATAATCTAATTCTTTCCAATGATTGGCTCTTTTTTTCATTCTAGCTTCTAAATCTAGAGCCATTTCAGTATAATTCTCAGTTTTTAAATCTTTTAAAAGATATAAAAACACAGAACCTTCCATTTGACCAAATTGAGAATAATAAGGTGCTTGCTCTAGCATAGCAACAGAGGTGTGATATGCTTGTTTTAAATACCAATCCCATGTTCTGTTATCTACCAAACCTTCGTGATATCTTGCCAAACGATACATCACCCAATAGGCCGCTGCTACATGAGGATAATTATATGAACGACCTGGATCATTCGCGTGTTTATGATCCCAAGCAGCCCAAGTTTTATAATTCACATCATCCCTATACGTTCCTTTAGGAAGCGAATCTGGTTCATAATAAAACACACTCTTTTTAACTCCATATTTATGTTTTCCTTCGCTATACTGGATATTACCCCAAAGAGTATGATCTACAAATTGCTCTAATTTTTTAATCTCTTCTTTATCTGGTTGTACAAGTTGTTTCATAATAGCAGCCAGCCAACCTCCTGCTCCACCTTCATCACTTAATCCAGCAACCCAAGCACGACTATCTTGAGTTAATTGCTTTTTGGTTTCATAATCATAACTAATAACTGATGGATTTCTTTTAAATATTGGATCAGGTTCGTTAAACCATTGTTCTGTTGTTAAAAAATGGCCAAAATCCTTAATCACTTCTGATTCTGATTTTATTATTTTGTAATTAATAGTTTGCTTTACACCATCTTTATAATTGATAGTTAGCCTAACTCTTCCCCATTTATTACCACAAACAGTATACTTTTTTACACCTTTTTCTGTTAATCCATTTTTCTTTATTTTAATGGCTTTTTTAGGTTCTATTTCAAAAGAAGCAACATCACTTTTATAATTTAAAAACAAATGAGAATCAACACCTTTTGGAAGTACATAACCCGGAATACTTATTGCCGAAGGTTGCCCATTTTCTTCAATAGTTTCTTGAATATTTTTAACACCTCTTGAAAGCACAAATTTTAGTGAAAATTCTTTAGTCTCATTAGATTTCAGTATTAATGAAGTTGGTTTGTTCCATTGTTCAACTCCTTTCCATTCCTTTTCAGCATAGGCTTTACTATATGACATCCATTCATGAAACCCTTCAAAGACAATACTTCTTGGAGTAGGATCATCCAACAAAGGGCGGTAAGCTTCAAAATTCATATTTTCTTTTGGCAACACCAATAAAACAGGTCCTTTACCATTTAACTTTTTGACCTCTAAATATCCTGCACCTAAACCAATATATGGATCAAAAAACACATTTTGAGCATGTGTTTCCGTTAATGATTTTCCTTCTAAAATATTATTAAATATCATTGGAACCCCTAAAGCTCCTATCTCAATATTTGATGCTGATTTATTAATAATCTCAAACCTTAGTACTAATTGATTCTCAACTACTTCATAGAAACGTTTAATAGTAACAGGAATGTCTTTTGGTAAAGTATTCGCTAAATCTGCTCCTGATAAAACATCTCCAGAAACTTTTATTGGCGTTACTTTAGATCTTTTTTCTGCCGTTGAGTAACTTTTCCAATCTCCATCTATTTCTTTTATTCTTAAATTAATATCTCCTAAATGATATAATCCATCTTTATCTCTAATACTTAATCGATCACTTGGAGTAAAATCAAAATTTAAGTCCTGATTAGGTCTTAGTTCCGCTACTGTTTGAGAAGCTTTAACTAATTTTAATTGAAAATCAGGAGTCTCAAAACTCAAAATAGAATCAGACTCTGTTATTCCTAGAGTAGATTTTTTTTGTTTAATATCACCCCAATACCCTTGTGCGTTGATTGTAAGTATTGAGCATAAAAATAAAAGAGCACTAATACTATATTTTATATTGAATTTCATTTTCTATTCCTTTTTATTTAAAATCTGTGGAGAATTTCCATTCAGTTTTATAATTCTTATTTAATGGTAAATCTAAAAGCAAAGCTCTTAGTAGTTCAATAGGCATTCTGTTTTCCTGCATTACACGATCGTGAAATTCTTTTTCAGTCCATCCTTTTGCTAACATTTCATTTTTTAAAGCATAGAACTGTAAACCTCCTGTCATGTATGCCATTTGATACAATGGTGGCGTATAGCTTGTAGCAAAAGAACGTCTAACCTCAGCTTCAGCATTTGCATATTCGTGTCCTACTTTATCTACCAACATATCAATACATTCTTGCGGAGTCATTTCTCCTAAATGATATTTTAATGAAAATATGATTCTTGCACATCTGTGAATTCTCCAAAATAGCATTCCTAATTTTTGTTCAGGAGTTTGTGGAAATTCTTTATTCCATAAATTAATTTCCCAATACAATGCCCAGCCTTCCATCCAAAAGGGAGTATCAAAAGCTTTTCTATATTTTTTATAACGATCATTCATAAAAAACTGAAGATTGTGTCCTGGTAATAATTCATGCTGTACTGTTGCTCTAGAAAAATTAGGGTTGTTTCCACGCATACTCATCAATTTATCATCTTCATCCATTTCTTGAGTAGGATAAGAGATACTAATTTCCCAACCTCCTGTAAAGAATGGATTCACCTTTTGACGTTTTGCAGTCATCATAATCATTCTCCATGTTTCTTTTGCCAAATCAGGGAAAGTGATTAAATCACGCTCTTCAATAAAATCTACAGATTGATTGTAAAGATCTAAAATTGTTTCAGGCTGTTCACCAGCAGGCACATAAGTGTTTTTTACATATTCTAATGCCGCTTTCCAATCGTTTCCGTAACCTAGTTCTTGCGAAGCTTTAATCATCTCTTTTTTACACCAATCAAACTGCTTTTCTGCAGTTTTAATTAATTCTTCTGGAGCATAAGGAATAAATTCAAAATTTAAACTTTCAACCAATGCTTTTTTTCCAATTGATTTTCCTACAATACCACTACCATCATCTTTAATACTTGTTTTAGAGTAATTATCTTTTAACAAGTCTGCATATGCTAATAATTTGTTTGATAAAACATCATAAGGTTTTTCTAACCACCAAGTAAACTCAGGATCGTAACCATAATAAAAAGAATATGCTTCTTTTAATTCTTTTTGTAAAGCCAATATAATGTGAGATGCTTTTTCTGCCATCAACCAATCTTTAAATAAATTTTTATCTAAAGATTTCATTTTAGTATCTACACTTTTAGCTGCTGTATCTAATATCTTTGACAAAGCCTTAGCATCTGGCTTTTTTCCTCGTTTTCTTTCTTTCAAAAAAGGAGTTATTTCTTCAGCAAAGTCTGCAACAAAAGCAACCTTTTTAAACGATTTATAATCAATATTTAAAAAGTAACTCTCTTTCTCAATAAGATTTTTTAAAAGTAAATAATCTACCTTTTCTTGTTGTGTAAGTTTCTCAAAATCTATGGCTACCATTTTTTCTTCCCAATCATTATATAACGTAGTAAAACGTTGATAATATTCTTCTGACTCAGAATTATTATAAAAACTGTTTAGGGCTTTTTTATCAGCAGAAAATGAATTTACAATATCAATTAAACTACTTTGTGCAGCGACTATTGTAGTTAAAAAGAAAAGGATTAAAAAATTACATGTTTTGATTGCTTTGTATTCCATTTTCATTGTATTTATTTTGCTATTTTAATCCATTGGATTGATTTAGCTTATAGATTAATTCATCAATTATTTTAAGATAACATTCAAATAAACCGAATAACGACCATAGGTTTCATAAAAGGGTTTAAACTCAACACCATCAATCGTAAATTTTAATTGACTAGTATCTCCTTTTATATTTTTACTGATGTCATTAGCGTCTAAAGTTACTTTTCTCCAATCTTTTCGTGATTCAGTTTCCTGAGCAGCCAACAAAATTGGACCGTAAAATAAACTCGCTATATTTTGCTGATCCATAACCGACTCTAAATGAAATTGAAATGGCATTTGGATATCAACAACATCTCCTTTTTTCCATTTACGGTTCAATGTTAAATAGCTTCCCGGTTTTGCATCTACTTTTTGTTCTTTTCCGTTTATTGAAACATAAAACCCCTTAGTTGCCCAATGTGGAATACGTAACCTGATATTAAACTTCCCTTTTCCTTTGATAACAAGCTGTGTATTGTCTTCTTTTGGGAAAGCCGTTTTTTGTTCAATAATTATATTTTTTTCAGTCCAATTTAGCGTTGAAGGCACATACAGATTTACATAAAGTGATTTCTGATCTCTACTTTTAAAATAAATGGTATTCTGAAGTTTTGTACTACTTTCTAATGCGGTACCATTACAACAGGTAAAACCTTTCATATCTGGGTTCCCAAAATGTTTTATAGACCCCGCTCTTAATGGAATATGATAGGTATTGGCCGGACTGTCTTTTGCTACAGATGCAAGAATATCATTGTACAAAGCACGCTCATAATAATCCATTAACTCCCCACGTTGATCGTACAAAAACAAGTTTTTTGTTAGCTTTAACATGTTGTAAGTTGCACAAGTTTCATTTTGACCACCTGCTGACAAACCATTTTCATAAATAGTTGCAGGTTCTTTAATAAAACATTCTGCATTATTAGGATTTCTAGCACCTGCCACACCACCTATTGTATACATATAATCATTGGTAGTTTTGTACCAAAAATTATCAGAGATATAAAAATAATCAGGGATGTTTGAATCACGATACATTTCTAATGCTCCTACAATTTGTGGAATATGTTGATTGGCATGTAATCCTCTAAAAGTATCTACATTTTTAGCCAAACCATGTGAATGATTAGCATCTCCATAAAACATTTTAATATTGTCAAATAATTTAGCAACTTCTAAATAACGAGGTTCATTTGTTACTCTATAAAGTCTAGCCATCACCTCATTCATTCCTCCAAATTCTCCCGCAATATACCTGTTCCACATGCTAATCAATGTTTCAGTTGGCAACTGACTTAATCTTATATGCACCCAATCTCCCATACCCATAGCTATTTCTAAAGCTTTAGGATTTTTACTTACTTCATAAATATCAAGCAAACCTGCAAGAATTTTATGCAAAGTGTAATATGGTGCCCAAATTTTAGTGTTCTGAGTTCCATAAATTGCACCTTTTTCTAACATGATAAACTGATCCGGTGGATAAGCACTAATAAACCCTTCCCCCCAATTCCAGTAATCAGTACGAATTCCTTCTATACTTAAATCTGAATCATAATCTGATTTACCAACTCCTGGAGGAACCGCTGTAGGCTCTGACACAAACGGACTTCCTGCTTGTTTTGGCTTCCCTGATAATTGTGATAATTCATATAACACATTTACCATATATTCCATTTTATATAAAAAATTAGCCTGTAAAGATGTGTCATAACCAGTACTTGCATAAGCCTGGGCAATAGCTGTTAAATAATGCCCCGTTGCATGACCACGCAATTTGGTCTCCTGACTATCCCAAACTCCTAATGGTTCTGCTCCTTCTGGTTGTTTTTGTCCAAAAGCATTTCGAAACATATAAAGAAAATTATCAGGATTTGTTTGAGCCAAAGTTGTAATAAACTTATCTCGGTTCTCAATAAATTTTGTATTGTCTCCATTACTATCTGTGTTTAATGATACCTGATCCAAATTAAAAACCTCTAGATTTTTATTTGGAGAAAATACTTTTTTAGCTTCTTTTACAACAACCGTTGCTTTTGATTTTAAATCTGTTCCAGGAATTAATCCTGTAACCGTATAAGATCCAACTTTAAGCACTTTAGTGTTGTCTTTTGGAGCCGACCACAGTACTCTGGCCTGAGACAATTCTATTCCATTTTTATAAACAGCTTTAACATATCGTGGTAATTTTGGTAAAAATCCAACGGTAGTTTCTACTGCTATATCAGAAACACCTATCAAAAACTTATTGTAAAGTTGAGGGGTTGTTTTCGAAAAAACTTCGAGGTCATCATCTTTTCTTTCGTTTTCATTCACCACCTGATCTCCTTTTTTCAGTCCATTGTAATAAATTGTTTTTATTTGAGATTTATTTAATGGAATTCTATAAATTCTAAAATCATGTAATTTTGCATCTAAGCAAGATTTATTTGATGACAACAATTTCCCTATAAAAAGTTGATTTTTTCCATCAGAAGCATTATTAAACAATTGATTTAATTCTATTTCTATATCTTTTGTTTCACTTATAAGTTTCCCATTGAGAAAAGTACGAAGGGATTTGGAAGGAACATCTATAACAACGGAAAACATTGACCATTCATGAGCTTCTAAAACAGTCTTTTTTGTTTTATAACCACCTGATTCTAATACAATTTCAGTACTAAACTCGTTTTTCCCATTACTATCTATTAGAGTTGTTATAACATGAGATTGTAGACTTTTTCCAAAATCAAAAAAACACTGACCACTTTTTATAGATCGTAAATTTATCCATCCTGTTAAGCTTATAGATTCCTCATTACCAACAGCAGTTCCTGGAATAGTTATATAATCATTAGTTTCTGATGATAACGTAATTACTTTTCCAAAAAGCTTATCATTTACAAAAGTTATTTTTTCGCCTTTAACAGTAGCATGTAAATTGTTTCTAGACCAGTCTTTTGTGTCTCCATCAAGCAGATATCTTGCAATTAAACCTGTTTCACCAATTCCATCTAATATTTGATCGCCTTGTGCATTAGTTATATCCATACATAACAAACACACAATCAACATCATTTTTTTTATAAAATTGTATACCTGCATCATTATTTTTCCTTTTTGGTGTTTACATAACTATTTTTGGGTAGATGTTCTATTTATAAATTTCACTCCAACTTGGCGGTGTTACGTTCATCAAATGTTTTACAAAAAAGTCTTTACGTTTACGCTCTCCATAGTCTCCTCCAGAAGAATGTCCCATTCCTGGAATGGTTACCAATTCAAAATCCTTATTCGCTTTAATTAATGCATCTGCAAATTGCATGGTAGAAGCTGGATCTACATTATCATCAACCTCTCCTAAAATAAGCATTAAGTTTCCTTCTAATTGAGCAGCATTTTCGATATTAGAACAGGTAGCATAGTGTGGTCCTACAGGATACCCCATAAATTGTTCATTCCACCAAATTTTATCCATCCTATTGTCATGACATCCACAAGAAGAAACAGCAACATCGTAAAAATCTGAATTAAACACCAAGGCAGCTCCTGCGTTTTGTCCTCCTGCAGAAGTTCCATGAATTCCAACTTTGTCTATATTCATATATGGATATTTTTTTGCAGCTGCTTTCATCCATAATTTTCTATCAGGAAAACCACCATCTTTTAAGTTTTGCCAACAAACATCATGAAAGGCTTTTGATCTATTAGAAGTTCCCATTCCATCTATTTGAACCACCACAAAACCAAGTTCTGCTAAAGAAGTCATAGACCAATAATAGGAATGAAAATCTTTTGGCACAAAAGAATCATGTGGCCCTGCATATATATATTCTATAATTGGATAGCTTTTATTTGGATCAAATGAAGTGGGTCTTACAATAATTCCCCAAATATCGGTTTTACCATCTCGTCCTTTTGCTACAAATGGTTCTGGTGCATTCCAACCTTGTTTAACAAGTTCTGATGCATCTCCTTTTTGAAGTTCTATAATTGTTTTAGCTCCCTCTGCCGTTTTTAAAAGTGTTACTGCAGGCATGTTAACTCTAGAATATTGATCTACATAATATTTATAGTCTTTTGAAAAAGTAACCTTATGATTTCCATTTTCTGTAGTAAAACGTTTAAAGTTTTTTCCATTAAATCCTACTTTACAATAGTGAATAAAATATGGATCTTGATCCTTGTCTAACCCACTTGCTGTAAAGTATATTTGTTTGTTTTCATCATCAACATAAATTACTTTTCTAACAACCCAATGTCCTTTAGTTACTTGTTTTTTTAAACTTCCATCTTTGTTAAAAAGGTATATATGATTCCATCCATCTCGTTCAGAAGTCCAAATAATTTCATCAGTTCCTTTAACGTCATGTCTATATTTTTTACTACTATAATCAATAAATGTTTTACTTATTTCATTAATTAAAACATCTACTTTACCTGTTTTGGCATCCACTTCAATAATTTTATAAGCTTGATGTCCTCTTTGATTATATTCAAAAGTAAAAGCACTACTATCATCTCTCCAATCGATATTATAAAGGTCAAACTGACTGTTAAACTCTGTAGTAGGAATATTGATGTGGGTTTTAGTTTCTACAATAAATAATTGTGGACTTTTAAAAGGAACCTCATCCCCTGGTTTTCTATAATCTCTTGATTGTAATTTAGGCTGCAATTGATCTTTAGGACTAGACTCTACAAAATAAATTTTATGATCTTCGCCAGGCTTTACCTTATAAGCCATAATTTTCTTGCTATCTGGTGACCACTTTATATAAGATGCATAATAGTTTCCTTTGGTTCCATCATAACTTAATTGTGTTTCTTCACTAGTTTTGATGTCTTTGATATAAAGATTGTAGTTTTTAATAAAAGCCATCCATAATGAATCTGGTGATTTTACAGGAGGATTTTTTGAATCATCTGAAAAACTTCCCCAATATTTTTTACCTCTATTATTTTTCTTCTTTGAAGTGTTTAATACAGCTAATTTCTCATCATTAAGATTATAATTGTAATTTGTATTTTCATAACTAAAGCTTAATACTTTCTTCTCAGTATCAAGTTTTAAATTGCTAAGAGATAAATCATTCTCCTCAATTTTTTCATTAGTTTTTTCCGATAAAATCTTTGCTAATTTAGCATGATCAAATAAAGGCGTTTGTTCTTTCTTTTCAGGATTTACCAAAAAATAAGCCTTACCAGTTTTAGAATTATTTACATACCAAAAAGTACTATTTGGTAGCCAATTAAATTCTGAAGGAGTATTAAAAACCTTGTCTTTAAATAAAGTTTCTATATTAACTGCTTTTTTATATTCTTCTAAAGTCCCTTGACTATATGTTGCAAAACAGCTAAGAATTAATATGGTAAAAATAGATTTGTATTTTATTGCTTTCATAATGTTAACTATACTTAAAATATTTTTTCTTTAAAAAAAAGACTACTCAATAACTGCGTTGCCTCTAAAGGATTATTTATTATGTTTTTAATACACGAATTTTAATTTTTACAATCCAAAAGGATTCTCTATGGAATGTGCTGGTTGCGTAAACCATTTTGGTCCTTCTTCAGTCATATAAATATGATCTTCTAAACGGATACCAAAAACGTTAGGTACACAAATCATAGGTTCTACACTAAAACAAACCCCCGCTGCTAAAGAAGTGTTGTTTCCTTTTAAAATATATGGATATTCATGAATATCTAGTCCAATACCATGTCCTGTTCTATGCGGCAGTCCAGGAAGATTGTAATCTGGCCCTAAACCATGAGATGCTATTTTTCCTCTTGCAGCAACATCAACATCTCCACATGTATTCCCTAATTGAGCGGCGTTAAATGCTGCATATTGAGCTTCTTTTTCTATATTCCAAATCTCACGTTGATATTCATTTGCCTCACCAAAAACATATGTTCTTGTAATATCTGATATGTAATGGTAATAAGAACATCCAGTATCCACCAAAACAACATCATTCATCTCTAGAGATTTTGGTGTTTTTACTCCATGTGGGAACGAGGTATCTTTACCAAACAATACAATACAAAAATAAGATCCCGAAGGAATTCCATATTTTTTATGTGCTTCATGAATAAAATCAATTACTTCTTTAGCTGTAATTCCTACTCTTAAAATTCTTGCAGTTGCTTTTTGTACTTCAAGAGTAATATTCATTAATGCTTTCATAATGACAATTTCTCCTTTAGACTTGATCATTCTACAAGAGGTAATAATCGGTTTTGCATTGCTTATTTTAAAAGAAGAGCAACTGTTAGCAATTCCTTCATAAATAAAATATGCAGTGCTTTCATCAATTAAAATTTCTCCCTCATGAATATTGTTAGAAGCAAGGATATTATGAAACAATTCAAACGGACTTTCATGTTCTTCCCAACCATGAATTTCACCTTCAATCATCATAAAATCTCTAATGGTTCCTTCTTCAAAATGAGGAGCTATATAATGAACTTCTCCATTATTTAACAAAATAGCACCAACCATACGTTCGCTAGGATGCCATTCAGTACCCGTAAAATAAAACAAATTAGTCCCAGCATTTAAATAAATTGCTTTGACATTCTGAGCTTTCATCAACTCACATGCCTTACTAATTCTATTTTTATATTCTGATTCTTGTATGGGCTCAATTAAATTCACCACTGGTTTTATGGCTTTTAATTCCGCTTCTATTGTTGAACCTCCTATTCCAATCATATCTTATTTTTAAACGTTCATTAAACTTTCAATTTCTTCTATTTCTATAGGCATCGCTTCTGTTAAATTCACAACACCTTCCTCAGTAATTAAATAATCGTTTTCTAAACGACAACCAATACCTTCTTCAGGAATGTAAATACCAGGCTCACATGTAACTACCATTCCTGCCTCATATTTTCTTGAATACAAACCAACATCGTGTACATCTAATCCTATATAATGTGATGAACTATGTGGATAATATTTTTTACACAAAGGTTTATCCGGATCTTGATTGTTAACTTCATCAACCGTTAACAAACCTAATTTTATCAACTCCTCTGTAATCAATGCCTCCATTTGTTTTTCATAGTCCAAAGGAAGAACCCCTACTTGTAATAATTTACTTCCTTCTTTTAAACAATGTAATACTGATGAATAAACTTCTTTTTGACGTTTAGAAAATTTACCATTTACAGGAATACAACGAGTAGTATCACTATGATAATTAGCATAACAAACTCCAAAGTCTATTAAAACCATTTCCCCGTCTTTACAGGTAGATTCGTTTTTATTTGAATGTAATGCACATGCATTTTCTCCAGACGCAACAATAGGCATAAAGGCATGACGGGTTGCTCCTTTTTTAAGAAAATGATAGGTCAATTCTGCCTCAATCTCATATTCTTTAATCTGAGGCTTACACATTGCTAAAACATTTTCAAAGGCATCACAACTTATCTGAGCCGCTTTTTTTATTAAATCAATTTCTTCTACAGATTTAACCTGCCTTAAACCTCTTGTTATTTTTGCTGCTCTATAATAATCATGTAAAGGATACTTTTCTCTACACCATTTTATCATTCTATCCTGTCTTGTTTCTTGATCTTTTGTAACAGTTTTTTTATGCTCATTATGCCCTAAATAAAAACCATCTGCTTCAAAAGCCATGTATTGTAAAACCGTTTCAAAATCTTCTAACCATTCCACACGTTTTACTCCTGATAACTCTGAAGCTTGTTCTTTATTTAGTTTTTCTCCATCCCATATTTTTATTTCCTCACTCGTCTTTTTTACAAATAAGATTTCCCTATTTTCTTTTAAATACGCATCAGGATATAATATCAATATTGTTTCTTCTTGATCAATTCCAGACAAATAAAACAAATCATTATTTTGAGTAAATCCCATCACATCATCGGCATTGTTGTACTTAAAATCATTTGATGTTAAAATAGCAATGGTATTTGCTTTCATTTCAGCCGAAAAACGACTTCTATTCTTAATAAATAACTTATTTGGAATTTGTTGATATCTCATATAATTTAAAATTTTCTATCTGGACTAAATGGTTGTAAATCTATACTTGTATTATTTCCTAATACCGTTTCCGAAACCAACTTTCCTGTTGCTGGGCCTAAACTCCATCCCATCATTGCATGTCCTGTTGCAATGGTTAAATTCGTACATTTTGATGATTTCCCTATGTATGGCAATCCATCAGGAGAACAAGGTCTTAAACCACATTCTGCCTGTTCTTTTTCCTGTTCGTTAATCTCTAGTCCTTTATAATAGTTTTTAGCTGCCTTAGAAATAGCTTCAACTCGCTTAGGGTTTATATAATGATTAATTCCCCCCAGTTCCATGGTTCCAGCAAAACGAGTAAATCCATCCATAGGAGTTACCGCTACTTTTGCTTCACACAATATTGCAGGATAAGTAATTCCAGTTTCTCTTTTTACATTAATTCGATAACCTTTACCCGCTTGAACAGGAATTTTTATTCCTATTTTTTTTGTAACTAAAGGACTCCAACTACCTGCTGCCAAAACAACCTCATCCGCAGATAATATTTGTTCGTTGGTAATAACCTTAGTAACAATATTATTAACTACTTCAATATCTTGTACTTCTTCATTTGTTAAAAACGCAACCCCTACTGATTTTAAATAAGAAGTCATCTCTTTCATAAAATCACTTGGAGTCATATGTGCATCACAATCATAATACACAGCACCTTTTACATCTAAATTAGCGTTAGGATCAAGTTCATTTACTTCTTTTGATGTTAAGTTTTTAACACCTAAACCTTCTTTAATACCTTGCTGACCAATTTCCCATTCTTCTTCACCAACTTCATCAGACTTATAACACATCAACAATCCTTTTCTTTCAAAATGAAAATTAAAATCTCCTGATTGTTTTATATCCTCATACAAATCTCTACTAAAAAGATTGATGTCTTTAATAACTGAAATAGACTTTTGAACCTTGGCTTGCGTTGCTGATTTTTTAAAGGCCAATGCCCATTTAAAAAACTCTAAATCTAATCTAGGTTTTACATAAAGAGGACTGCTTGAATTAAACATCCACTTAATCCCTTTATTGATCATTCCAGGAGCTGCTAAAGAGATAAAATGACTAGGCGTTATATACCCTGCATTTACATAAGAAGCCCCTTCATCCATATTTGTTTTATCTACAACAGTAACTTTACACCCTTCTTTTTGAAGATAGTAAGCTGAACAAAGCCCTATAATTCCTCCTCCTACAACAACTACTTTTTTACTCATTTTAATTTATTTTAAAAATTAAATTACTTGAAAACCATGAGCATAAGGATCATCATCATCTATAATAATATTATTATAACCAGTGACTTGAGCCCAGCCTTGAATACTTGGAATAATTGCTTTTTTACCAGCTAAGGTAGTCTCCCTTTCTACTTTACCAATAAACTTACTCCCGATAAAACTTTCATGAATAAAAGACTCACCCATGGTTAATTTTCCTTTAGCATATAATTGTGCCATACGAGCAGAAGTCCCTGTACCACAAGGAGAACGATCTATGGCTTTATCTCCATAAAAAACAGCATTTCTACCTGACGATGTTGGATCTATAGGATTCCCTGTCCACAACATATGACTTACATCTCTAATAGTTTCATTCTCAGGATGAATAAACATATCGGAATATTTTTCATTGATACGTTTTCTAACTACTTGAGAATATTGTATAATTTTTGTTGCATTAAAATCATGAATTCCACTAAAATTTTTCTGTGGATCAACAATAGCATAATAATTTCCTCCGTAAGAAACATCAAAAGTAATTTCTCCTAACTCAGGACAATCTATGGTTAAATTTTCAGCAGCTAAATAAGATTTTACGTTTACCAGTTTTACCCAATCTACTTTTTTTCCTGTTTGTTGATATTCAATTTCTACCAAACCTGCAGGTGCTTCCATTCTTATTTTACCTGGAATTTTGGGGGTGATTAATCCTTCTTCTATGGCAATAGTAATGGTCCCAATGGTTCCATGCCCACACATAGGCAAACATCCCGATGTTTCTATAAAAAGAATTGAAAAATCATTTTGAGGATCGTGAGGTGGAAACAAAATACTTCCACTCATCATATCATGTCCTCTAGGCTCAAACATCAATCCTCTACGAATCCAATCATATTCTTTAAGAAAATGTTGTCGTTTTTTACTCATATTTTCACCCACGAGGTTAGGACCACCACCAGCAACAACACGCACGGGATTCCCGCACGTGTGAGCATCTACACAAAAAAATGTTTTTCTTGCCATGTATTTTATAAATACTTTTTAATTTTTTAATGAATCCGGAAGTAATTCTTCAGGAAAGGATTGATAACTTATCGGTCTTACCCATCTGTATATTGCATGTGTACCAACTGATGTAAATTTTGCATCTGAAGAAGCTGGATATGGTCCTCCATGGTGCATAGAAGTACAAACTTCTACGCCAGTAGGGACTCCATTAAAAATAATTCTTCCTACACGGTTGGTCAACGCATCAACAATATCTGTGAGACTAGAAACCTCCTCATTTTCAGCAATGATAGTTCCTGTTAGCTGTCCTTCTAAAGCTTCAATTACTTCTACTAATTGAGCTTCATCTTTAGTTTTTACCACTATTGAAAAAGGTCCAAAAACTTCTTGTTGAATCTTAGGATTCGCTAAAAAGCCATCTCCAGAAACACATGCAATTATTGAATTTGCATAATTTTCTTTAAGATCTCCACTAATTTTTGCAACTGTACGCACTCCTTCTTGAGAGGTAACTGTTTTTTCATTTTTATCAAAACCAGCTTTAATATTAGGGTGCAACATGCATTGTGCGTCTATAGCAACCGTTTTTTTAGCTAAATCTTGAATAAAATCTTCTGTATTTTCATCTTCAACGGTCAATAACAAACCTGGATTGGTACAAAACTGTCCAGTTCCTAAAGTGATAGAACTCGCATAAGTAGAAGCAATTGCCTCTCCACGATTAGCAATAGCTAAAGGTGAAATTACAACTGGGTTAATACTTCCCATTTCGGCATATACAGGAATGGGTTCTGGTCTACTAGCCCCCATATTAAAAATAGCTCTACCTGCTCCGATACTTCCTGTAAAACCTACTGCTTTTATTTTTGGATGGTTAACCAAAGCTGAACCTACTACAGGTCCACGACCTGAAAGGTGTGAAAAAACACCATTTGGCATTCCTGTTTTTTCAGCTGCTTTAATAATTGCAGATGCTACTAATTCTGAAGTAGCAGCATGCATTTCGTGGGATTTTACAATTACAGGACATCCCGCTGCTAAAGCACTGGCAGTATCTCCTCCTGCGGTAGAAAATGCAAAAGGGAAATTACTAGCTCCAAATACAACTACTGGCCCTAAAGGAGTTACTGTTTTTCTTAAATCATCTTTAGGCAAAGGCTCTCTATCTGGAATGGCTGCATCAAACGTGTTTCCTTTCCACTCTTCATTTGAAACTAAATCTGCAAATGATTTTAATTGCATAATAGTTCTGCCTCTTTCCCCCATAGCTCTTCCTTCTGGAAGTCCAGATTCTGTAACATAGGCATCGATTAACTCTTGATCTAAAGCTAATATTTCGTCTGCAATAGCATTTAAAAACGCTGCTTTTTGTTTTCCTGATACTTTTCTATAAAGTTTATATGCCTCTGTTGCCAATTGAGCTGCTTCATCAATTTCTTCAGAAGTAGCTTCAATAAAAACCGTAGGGTTTTCAATATTTAGTTTAGGGTTTACTGTTTTATGAGTAACACTCCCTTTTGCACTAAGTTTGTTTCCTATATAATTTTTACCTGTTATCATTGTCTTTTATATGTTTTTGTAGAAGTTATATTAAGTCCAAAACTTCAAGCCTTTCTTTTGCTAGAACATATCTTGCTCGAACATCATCAATTTGCTCTTGTGTTAATTTTTTACCAAGAGTACGAAGTCCACCATCTGTATCATTATGATGAATTCCCATAGCAAACTTAAGGTATTCCATAAGTAGTGGTTGAGCATCAAGGTATGATATAGAATTCATAGCCTGAGAAATTTTGTTTGCCTCTGCCCATTCTCCTTTTAAAACATACTCCTGCATAGTAATACTAGCCTTTGGAAAGATAGTACCTACACCTGTAATCCCACCACATGCACCGGCAAGTCCTGCATATACCGTAACACTGTCAACACCTGCTAAAATTTTTAAATCTTTGTTCTCTAACATCAGCGTTTCAATAATTGAAACATCTATAGTCGATATTTTAAGAGCAGTTACTTCAGGTAGCGCAGCAAGTCTTATAAGAAGATCCGTTGAAAGAGCATGATATCCGGCTGCATCAGGGTTGTTATAAGGCATAATTGTTACTCCTGCCACTTTTGCAGTTGCTGCAGCAAGCTCATAGTACGCATACATTTCTTCATCAGAAGGTACCTCCTTAGTTTTTGGTGGCATGACCATGACGGTATCAACTCCAACAGTTGCGAGCCCTTCAATTATTTTAGCAAGCTCTTCCTTAGTTTCTGCTGCAGCTCCACTGATTAATGGTACATTATATTCTCTAGCAACTTCAGAAAGTGATTTTAGTAAAGATATACGTTGTTCGTTGCTCAGGTAGCTATTTTCTCCCAGAGTACCAGAAGCGACAATTCCGCCCATTCTGCTTCCACCCTTACCCTGAGTATTTAAAATAGCTGCGGCTTGTTTTTGTGTTATATCAAAGTCAATTTCAAGGGCACCTGACTCAGACTCCTTTAGCCATGTAAAAACGGCTGGCATAACGACTTGCCAATTTATCATAATAAACTTTTTTTATTTGTTTAAAATCAAAATTAAACCTAATATCAAAAAAACAAGAATCATTATTAGCACAGTTTAATACTATATTACCAACAAAGAACAAGAATATTGTTATATTTAACAATATTTACATAATCTATGAAAGTATTACCCTTTAAAATACCCAAGCCAGAAAATGAAGCTTTGGTTTATCAAGAAGACAAAGAAGTTGTTTTTTACAATCAGCTTCATCAACATGAAGAAATACAAATTAGCTATATTAAAAAAGGGAAAGGAATTCTTATTCTAGGGGACACTATTAATGAATACGAAGAAAATGATCTTTTAGTTATTGGAGGATATGTTCCTCATGTTTTTAGAAGTGATAATAACACTAATGAAGAATCTGTAATGTTTACGCTTTTTTTTCATCAAAACTCTTTTGGGAAAGATTTTTTTGAAATTACAGAAATGTCTGATCTTGCATCATTTTTTAAAGACTCTAAATACGGAATAAAAGTCTTATCAAAGAAAAATAAAATCATTCACCAATTCAACAAACTAGAGAGTCAAAATAAAATTGAACGAATTGCTACATTACTAAAAATAATCAATCTTATTAGTCAATCTAAAACCTCTCCTTTATCTTCTTTTATTTATAAAAAAAAATACACTGACAATGAAGGTAAGCGAATGAATGATGTGTTTAAGTTTACTATGGAAAACTATAACGAGTCTATTAGTTTAGAAGACATCTCTGAAATTGCAAACATGAGTAAAAATGCATTTTGTCGTTATTTTAGAAAACGTACTAACAAAACATTTTTTCAATTCTTAATTGAAATTAGAATTGAAAATGCTTGTAAATTAATTTATAACAATCCAGATATCTCTATTTCTTCTGTATCAGAACAATGTGGTTTCCAAAACATTTCTAACTTTAACAGAAAATTTAAAGAGATTAAAGGAGTCCCCCCTTCATACTATAGAACTCAGAAATTGTAAAAAACACTCCATTCATGCTGTATGCAGCATCTTCTCCCCAATATAACTACCATAACTTGTAATACAAAAAGAGATGATTAAAATAAGTAATCCAATGATTAAAACTAAGTACGTGTTTCTTGTTACATTTTTCCATTCTTTCATAACTACTCCAACAATATAACTAAAGAAAATTAACATTGACATGTGCAATACCCAACTAGCAAACTGAAAACTTCCCATTTTTACATGTCCTAGTCCATAAAAGAAAAACTGAAGACACCACATAGTTCCTGCTAAAGCAGACCACAACCAGTTTTTAAACAAAGTCAATTTTGTCAAAGATTTATTTGGAATAAATTCCTGTATCGTTTGTTGTCTTAAACCTGCTATAAAATACCATATAAAGTTGACTACAAAGCACCCTGCAGTTGATATGATTAATTTTGAATTCCCTTCAAAATGACCTGCTCCATGCTGGGCTGCTATATCTGCTATAGGCTGACCATATTCTAACGAAAGATTAAAAACTCCTGAAAGTACCCCTGCAACGATAGTTAAAAACAAACCCAACATCATGTTAAATCCAGATTTATTTAAACTCTCTTTACTGATATCTTTCTCTTTTTTAAAACCAGCCCATCCACAAACAACAACTCCTAATACCGAACAAATCATTCCTATAAATACTACATCGCCTCCTGGTTTGGTAAAAAAATCACCCAATCCTCCAAAAATTAGTAAAGGCAAAATAGTTCCTACCACGGCAGAAATACCAATAGCTAAGGTATAAGTTAAGGAATACCCAATGTGCACAATAGCTTTCCCAAATGATATTCCTCCAAAACCATAAACAGCTCCTAATAAAAAAGCCATCCAAAAAGGTTTTGCAGGAGCATTTAATAAAATTTCAAAAAAGTCTGGAACGGTTAGCCAACCGATAATTAAAGGAGCAATAATCCATGAAAAAAGTGCTTGTGCTAACCAAAAAGTTCCCCATGACCATTTTTTAGTTTTGGTATTTGGTAAATAACAACTTGCTGCAGAAATTCCCCCTATGGCATGTAGTCCTGTTCCTATGATTGGATTTGGTGATATCATTTTTTTGTTTTTTTATAGATTAAAATTCATCAAAAGCGATTAGTTCTTCAGGAACATTTATCGATCTTAGCATTTTTAAACTAGCCTGAATCATGGCAGGTGGTCCACATAAATAATACTCAATCTCTTTTTGATGATGGATATTTTTTAAATATTTCTCTAACAGCACTTCGTGGATAAATCCTATATATCCATCCCATAAATCAGTTTCATCTGGTTCTGAAAGCGCTATATTAAAATTGAAGTTTTCATTTTTCTTTTGTAATTGCTCAAAATATTCATGGTAAAACAATTCTGATTTAGAACGAGCTCCATACCAAAAACTTATTTTTCTATCTGTTTTTTGAGTTTCTAATAAATAAGAAAGATGAGATTTTAATGGTGCCATTCCTGCTCCACCTCCTATATACACCATCTCTCTTTCTGAGGTTTTTATATGAAAATCTCCATAAGGCTTTGATATTTTAACCTCATCTCCCGCCTTTAAATTAAAAACATAAGAAGATCCAATTCCTGCAGATACAGCTTTATTTGCTGGTGGCAAAGCAATACGGATATTAAACTTTAGCGTTTTATCTTTTTTCGGATTGGTAGCCATGGAATAATTCCTTTTTACATGAAAAGAATTTTCAGCGGAACAATTCATCAACTTATTAGCTTCCCATGTTGAATTAAAAGGTTCTTCCACAATAAACTCATCAAAATTGATTTTATAAGGAGGAATTTCTAATTGTATGTATTGACCTGGAACATATTCAAATACATCTGTCTTTAAAGGTTCTAGTTCCAATTCTTTTATAAATGTAGCTACGTTTTTATTACTGATTACTTTAAAAGAAAACATTTCATCATCTTTTGCATTGGCCACATCACTTACATCTAGATACAAGCTCTGATTTTCTACATAAGTTGTATATGTTTTTAATCCTACACAAACAGGCAATCTTTTGGGACTTCCATCTTTTAAGTTAAATCGTCCATTGTGTTTTGGACACTCAATGGTTTCTCCAATAACTACACCATCCCCTAAGTGAGCATTCCCGTGAGTACACATTCCGTCTGTTGCATAAAACTGATCATCATTAGTTCTGTAAATCGCATAAGTCTTGTCTCTAAAATCAAAACGAACAGCTTCTCCTTTAATAATTTTATCAACTGAACAAACTTCAATTTTTCCATTAATGACTTTATCAACTTTTCCAACTATTTTAGCTTTTTGAATACTTTTGGATTTATGAGCTGTTGCTGGTAACTCCTTTTTTATAAAATAAGTAGGATCCTTTTGCTGTTTTAAAATAGCTGGTAAAATTTCCTTAAAAGCATCGTAAATACTTGTATTGGGTTTGGGGCAATCATATTTCATCAACTCATGTAACTTTGGCAAAGCATGATAAGGAACCAATGGAAACATATGATGTTCTACATGATAATTCATATTCCAATACAAAAATCGATGAACTCTATTCATAAGCACCGTTCTGGAATTTAAACGATGATCTAACACATTTTCGTCCAAACCTGCATGTTGAGTAAATCCATAAAAAGGCATCAACCAAGTTCCGAACAACGTTGGTAAACCAATAAACATTAAAGGAAGAATAGTATTATACACTATTGATAATACGATGACTGATAGAAAAATCAACACATAGATTCGTGCTTTAAAAATCACCTTTTTATACTCTGATTTTGGCACGTACGTAGCTACCTCAACATCAATTTTACCTGATGCGTGTTTTAATAACTTTTTCATTTCTGGAACTGCTGCACTAATTCCAAAAAAAGTAAGAATCAACGTTTTTATTTGTGTAGGTCTAGGAATAGAAATCTCAGGATCACGACCTCTAATAATCGTATCGCTATGATGACGGGCATGACTCCATTTCCAAACCGTAGATTGTCTAAACACCATAAAGGATGATATTTCATACAACACATTGTTCATCCAGTCTGTTTTAAAGGCTGTACCATGACTGGATTCATGCCATCTAGAATCTGATGAAGATGCATATAAAACACTATAAACAACATAAGGAAGGATAGCGTACCAAGTTCCCCACCACAAATAAACCAAGTAACCCGAACCAAGCAACAACCCAAACCAAATGATACTATCTCTAATAGCTGGTCCATTTTTTCTAACCAAAAGTGCTCTCATTTGATCTTTTGGAATAGGTGTTTGATACCATTCTGCATCTGCCAATCCTAATTCAACAGCACGTTTTGCCTCAACGCCTACCAAACTATAATCTCTTAGTATCTGTTTTTCTTTAGCATTCATCTTTTCTAGAAAAAATTATTTTAAGGTCTTTTTTAAATGTTCCATCATAAACACATTTACCGCCCATTGATCGGTAATAGGTTCATTTTTAAAAGGCAACTGAGTCATATACGGATATGGACCAAACTCTGGAGCAATCGTAAATTCTGACCTTCCTTCTGCTCTACGTTTGTCAATTACTTTTTGCCACCAATTCGTATGAGTTTCTAGAACTTCTTTCCATTCTGGAGCTCTTGGATCCGGAATTTGGGGTCCTTCTGAAAATCCTACACGTGAATGAATATGCGCTGTTCTTTCAATGGCTAAATCCACGGCCTCTGTTTGATCTTCCAACAACGTTTCGGCCACGTTACACCAATGTGAAATATCTAAGGTTAATTCTAAATCTGGAATTTTATTTATAAACTGATGCGTAATATGAGCAGCAAAACTAAACTTCCCTCTGTGTGTTTCGTGAATAATCTTTACATCATATTCTTGAGAAACCTGTTTTGCAATGTTAATTAACTCAGCATTTTGTTCGTAGGTAAAAAAGTCTTTTCCTGTTTGGGTATTTACCAACAAAGGCTTTGCAGATGCCAAATTGATCATTCTTGCCTTATACTCTTTTTTATGTAATTCAAAATCGGCAGTTAATGTTTCCCAATGTTGTGCTATCAGCTCTAATTCATACTGTTTTAACAATGCTGAAATTTCTTTTTTTTCTGCGTCGTTCATTGGCAAACTCATTTCTACGCCATCATAACCCGCATTTTTAGCTTTCTCAAAAAAAGCTGCATACTCCATGTCTGTAGAACCCCAAATTGGACAAAAATATTTTATCTCCATAATTATTTTTTGACTTTAATTTCTATTGTATTTGATGAAATTCCAATTGAAGAAGTTGCTTTTAACACAATATTTTCTTCTTTACCATTGGACTGAACAATCACTAAACATTTTCCATTATATGCTTTTATTTCTGATGCTTTAAAAGATGATAAATTAGCTTGATAACCATTATCTACTCCAACTATTTCTCCCCCTCCTGAAATTTCAAACTCAATAAGATGATTTGCATTTGGAACTAAAACTCCTTTTTCATCAACAACATCAACAGTGATATACGCCAAATCATATTGATTGTTATGAATCTCTTTCTTGTCTGCTGTTAAGTTTATTTGAGCCGCTTTTCCTGCAGTGTGAATTTCTTTTTCTAAGATCACTTTTCCATCTTTTCTAGAAATTGCTTTTAAAATTCCTGGTTCATATTTCACTTTCCAAGACACATGTAAATCATCTCCTTTTTTAGATTTTTTTCCTAATGATTTTCCATTTAAAAACAATTCAACTTCATCGGCATGGTTATAATAAGCCCAAACATCCACTTCTTGATTTTTTGTCCAATTCCAATGAGGAAAAATGTGCAACACCTCTTGATCACTCCATTCACTTTGATACATGTAGTAAACATCTTTAGGAAAACCAGCCAGATCCACAATTCCAAAATATGAGCTACGAGCAGGGTAAGGATACGGAATAGGTTCTCCTAAATAATCCATTCCTGTCCAAATAAAAGTTCCCGCTATATAATCTAATGCTTTTACTGCCTCCCAACTTTCTTCGTGTGTAGCTCCCCAGTAAGCAGAAACCTGATCGTATGCTGAAACGGTAAAATCATCATTTCCGTCAAAAGGTTGGTTGTGTGCAGGTGGCCATCTTTTAATTTCATCAGCATCAAAATGATCGTAATGTCCTCTTGTTTCTAAAGCCGATACACTTTCTGAGGCAATAATTTTTTGTCCTTTAAATTTTTCTGGAAAACTAGTATAATCTTCATGCTTGTAATTAAACCCTAATAAATCTAAAGCTCCAGATTGATAGATGTAATTTTTTTCTGGAATATTTTCTGTCAACGCAGAAGTTACTGGTCTTGTTTGATCTAATTTTTTAACAATATTTACCAACTCTTTCGTGATAGCAATACCAGTACTATCAAACTGTTCACGAATTTCATTCCCAATGCTCCACATCATTACCGATGGGTGATTTCTATCTCTTTTTACAAAATCTTGTAAATCCTTCTTATGCCATTCATCCCAATCTAAATGATAATCTGCTTTTACTTTTTTCTTTTTCCAAACATCAAAAGCTTCTGCTTGTACAATAAATCCCATTTTATCACACAAGTCTAACAATTCTACTGATGATGGATTATGAGAAACTCTAATAGCATTTACTCCCATCTCTTTCATTAACCTCAACTTTCTTTTAATAGCATCGTAGCTGGCTACTGCTCCTAAAGCTCCATTGTCATGATGCAAACAAACTCCATGAATTTTAGTCGGCACTCCGTTTAAAGAAAATCCTTTTTCAGCATCAAAATTAAAAGACCTAAACCCTAGTACATTTTCGAAATTATCAACCAAAGTTGCTCCTTCATACACCTTGGTTTTAACAGTATATAAATAAGGATTTTTGGTATCCCATAAAATCGGTTTTTTTACCTCTAAGGTTTGATTCGCTTTTACACTTTCTTTTGAGTTTATGTTTTTTTTGGTAATGATTTTTGCAACTTCTTGTTCATTTTCATCATAAACCAACGAAACCAATTCTATTGATTTTTCTGTATCAGTATCATTTTGTAAGGTGATTTCTATGGCAACCTCACCTAATTCTTTTGTTATTTTTGGAGTTGTAATGTAAGTTCCCCAATGAGCAATATGTAACTTATTGGTTACAACCAATTGTACCTTTCTATAAATTCCAGAACCTGTGTACCAACGAGAATTTGGCTGTAAAGAATTGTCTACTTTAACAGTGATGATATTTTCTTGAGTTCCATAGTGTAAATACGGAGTTAAGTCATAAGAAAAAGAAATATATCCGTTTGGACGTTTTCCTAAATGTTTTCCATTTATCCAGACTTCACTATTTCTATAAACACCATCAAATTCAATAGCAATGGTTTTCTCTTTCCACTCTTCAGAAATTTGAAAGCTTTTTCTATACCAACCTTCTCCTGCAGGCAAAGCTCCTCCTTCTGGTTTTGTAGGATGATCTTTACTAAAAGCTCCCTCAATACTCCAATCGTGAGGTAAATTTAAAGTTCTCCAATCCGAGCTATCAAAAGTTGTTTTCACTGCTTCTGGATGTGCTCCTAATTTAAAATTCCAATTAAAATTAAAATCTTTAACAATTCTAACATCTTGTTCTCTAGTAAGACAACTACATAAAATCAATGCCCAAACAATTAGGCTATAAACTTGTATTTTTTTCATTTTATATCTCATTTCTTTTATTGAAACTCAAAAGATTCTAATCGTAATCCTTTCATACTCTCAGCTTCTAACTGAATTTTATACGTTCCAGCATTAATGAACCCCCCTGTACTTGTATTTAATATTTTCCATTTTTCATCCTTTACAGGAAACTCTATTTCATCGTTCCTTACCAAAATTCCATTGGCATCGGTAATGGTTAATTTTACTTTTACAGGATGTGAATTCATGTTCATAAATCTAAAACGCATCAAGTAAATATTAGCAACTCCTGGCTTTACTACAAAAGTGATTTTATTGTTGGTGTTTTCAGTAAACTCAATATAATCACTTTTCTTAAAAAAATCTTTTTTAATTCCTTTTCCTGAAGTTTCGGCTTCTTCAGCTTCTAATTTTATAATCGGCCTGTCATCTTTTTCATCCATATTATAAAGAGGTACCACAGCGATACCCGCATTATTTTCATAATGGATTTTATCTCCTTTGTTTACTTCTTTTTTAAATACCTTAAAAACAGTCTCTTTATTATTTTCAGCTATTTCTTCTAGTTTTTCATAACTTTTTAACCAAGATGATATGCTTTCTGAATCTTTTATAAACACATAAATAGTTGCATTTTCTTTGGATGTAAATGTTCCCGAAATATTGGTTTGATTTGTTGATGAAGAAAAACGTAAATAATCTGCTCCATAAACCTCTGCAGGTAATTTTGTATAATGAATCTCTGAATTTATGTACTGCTGATCTGTAATATTTAACCATGATCTAACTTGCACAGGCACATTCGCCTCATCTTTTAAAATATTTTTTGAAGATGCCTCTGCTGATCTTACAGAAGAATCTTTACTAGCAATCGCGATAGCAGAAATAACAGCTTCTCCAGCAGCAGCTTTAGGAAAGGTTATTTTTAAGACCCCACCCTCTACAAAAGCTTTTATTGTTTTTTTCAAAGCTTTATCGTGCCCTGCTTCTTTCCAGATATCTACATTTTCTAAAACAACTTTATCATCAATTGCCACATCAAAAACTCGCCAATCTGTACAGTCCATTCCGCCTCCTGTTCCATACCAAGGTTCGTTAAAATACAGTTCCACCAAATACTCTCCATCGGGAACGGGAAACTCATATCTTAATTGATTGGCTCCATACCTAAAATCTTGAAACAATTTCCAATCTTGAGTTTCTGCAATAGGATCATAAGTGGTTCTTTGACTTGCGTAAAACGCTGGCAAATCTTTAAACCCATCCGTCCACGATTTAGAACCCCAAGTATTCTCATCCGTTTTATGAACGTCGGCCATCCAGGTATTTCCAAATGTATCTATATAATCATCTCCTCCACTATTAACTCTATAGATATATTGATAATCTTCGGTTGGTTTTAAAATTTCATTGGTTTTAGCAATCAATTCATCAAAATGTTTGGCCTTTGGTAAACTGCTTAAAACAATATAATCTTTGGCAACAGCTTTTCCATTTACATAACCTACCGCATACAGAATGTTATATTTTATATTAATGTTTTTCCACTGGAAATGCTCTCCCAATCCAGGATTTTTTAATTTTCCTAAGGACTCATGATTGACATCATTAAAGAGCTCTACCTCATCACAATTGGAATAAACATCTATACTATTTTTAACTCCTGGTTTTGTCCATCTATTTGGCCAAGAATGAGAAACAATATAAATCATAGGGCTTTTTTTCTTAGATACATAATTGGCTCTGTACATATAAAAAGCATCTGTTGGCTCTCCCCAAATAGTATAAATTCCTTTATAATTTACTGGTCCAACTTTGTCAATATCTCTATATCCTTCCCCATTCTGTGTTCTTCCCGGATTTTCATGAGAATACAACAACCAATGATATTGACCTACAATTTTATCTTTTACAGACTCTGCCTCTCTTACTTTAATTTCCATCAATTGAGAGAATCTATTTTCACTATTGATTCCTTTTTGATCAAACTCACCTTCGGTATGAACATCTGCTGTTCGCCAAGCCCCATATTCTCCGTTTAGCAGCAACTCTGTCATTTCTTCTCCATAATTATATGGATCTCCCCCATAAGTTCCGGACCAGTTCTGAATTACATTCCAATCAGTTCCTTGCCCCCCATTACAAGTAGTAACCAAACGTTGTTTGCTTGCAATAGGATCCATTTGTCTGATAATTTCCGTGCACTCTTCAGCAAAATCTTTAGGAATGGTACTTTCATTTTGTAATCCCCACATTACCACAGATGGATTATTTCTTCTTTCTTTAATCCATTCTTTTAATAATGTTTTAAAATTTTCTTTAAACTCAGGGGTATCATACCAAATATGAGCAGAAAACTGACTCCAAAACAAAATTCCTTCCTGATCTAAAAGTTCTTGATATTTTAAATTATGTGGTTGATGTCCTTCTCTAAAAGCATTGTATCCTGCTGCTAGAACCTGCTTGATTCTAGCTTTAATTTCGGTATCAAAAAAAGAGTGACTTTTTCCTATTAAATGTTCATACTCACAAGTTCCGTTGATAAAAACAGGCTCATCATTTAAGAAAAAACGATTGTCATTTCCCGCTCTATTGATAGGCCAACTTACCCAGCGAATTCCATAAGATGTAATTAGCTGATCAATCACCTTATTGTTTTCATAAATAGTTGTTACCAATTGATACAAATATGGATTTTCTAAAGACCACAGTTTTGGTTCTTTAATTTCTGGTAAAGTTTGTTTGATTTCTTTGACTCCTACCAAATTTTTCTCCTCCGTTTTGATGGATGAAACTTCATATCCACTAGCATCTAACAACTTGTTTTCTATAGTGATGTTTTTAGAAAAACTTCTATAGTTTTTAAGTTCTGTTGTTGTGTGTAAAACTGCTTTTTCTTTACTGGTACTTTCATCATTCCAAATATGAACTCCAAAAGGTTCAATTCTTAACGGTTCTGTAATCACTAAAGAAACAGGTCTAAAAATTCCCATAGGCTGAGAACCTTCAGAAAACCCCCACTCTCCCGAACAACCACCACAAACCCAAGGTAAATCGGTAATGTATGCAGGATGTTCAGCTTTAACCATGACGATGTTTTCTTTTGTAAAAGAAATAGCATCAGTAATATCTATTGTAAAAGTAGTTCTACCTCCTTTGTGTTCTCCAACTTTTTTTCCGTTAACCCAAACAGTTGCATAAGAACCTACTCCTTCAAAAAACAAAAAGTATTGTTTCTCTTTTTGTTTTTCATCTAATCTTAATGTTTTTTGATACCAAGCCGTTCCATGTAAATTTCCATGTTTGGTTCTTCTATATCCGTAATATTGATCCCAATTATGAGGCACAGACACTTTTTCCCAATTGGCATTTACACTTGGATTCTTTACAAACTCACTTTCTAAAACCGGTAAACTGTCTAACATAACAGTAGTCCAATCAGTATTTAAGGATTGTGTTTTTCTAACAGAAGAAAGTTCAGTTTCCTTTTTACAGGAAACTGAACATATAAAAACTAACAATAATATATGATGTATGTATCTCATTCAAATAAAATTTCACAAACATTTACAACCTTCATTTAGCTACTTGTATTTGTTGCTTTAATAAGCAAAAACATTATTCCCCTTTAAAAACTTTTTTAAGGTATGCCACGTTAGATCCGTAGTTTGCTTTTCTATCGTGAACTCTCGTTGTATCTCTAGAACGCTCTACAATTAACCAACCTTTCCAGTGCATTTTATCTAAGGTTTCTTTAATTTTTGGCAAGTCAATGGCAGGATCATTTTCAATCCAATTCCCATCTGTATTAGAAGCGTGAATTTGTCCAATATTATCACGTCCTAAAATTTTTAATTCTTTAGAAATATCTTTTCCATGTTCAATGGCATTTGAAAAATTAAATGATATTTTAATATTCTTACTTCCTATTTCTTCCAATAATTTTTTCTCTTCAGTTGCATCTAACGAAGTTTCAATAGCAATAGCTCCTCCTATTTTACCAACTTCTTTTCCTGCCCAACGCAAACGTTCTACAATAGCAGGCCTTAATTCAGGATTTTTTACCAAATCTCCTTGGGTTCCCAATGGTAAATAAGCTATTTGCACATTAAATTTCTTCATAGTTTCTATACAGTCTGATACCATTCTTTTTACTGTTGGTCTTTTTGCAAAAGATTGTGCATAAAAACCAGACATGGCAATAGAACTTATTTGAACTCCCAAAGAATCTGATTTTTTTCTGAATTTATTTACTTCTATAGTATCTCCAAATTTGCTATCAAAAGTTTCTCTGTTCCCTAAACCTCCCATATCCATTTCAATTCCATCAGCATTGATGTCTTTGGCAAACTGAAAAGCACTTAGTTTTTGACGTTTTAAAATCATCCAATCACACACTGCCACTTCATACCTGTCTTTGGTAGGACCTGGCCACACTCCGTCTTTTATAGGAAAAGTCACCAGTTTGCTAGGATCAATTTTTACATATTTAATTCTTTGTCTTCTCCAAGTATAAATACAGTGTAACATTCCATCTGATCCCTGAATAATTGATGGATAGGAATATTGACTAATTTTAGAATCTTCTAAAACCAAAGCTGCGTTCCAGTTAATTCCGTCTTTAGAAATAGCTATATTTAAAGGACTTCGGTAACTTTTATTCATGTCTTCATTTGGCCAAACATGGTTGTATATTAGGGCATGTTCTCCGTTTTTCATAGTTACAGCATCTGTTCCAGAGCTATTATTGGGCATGTTTAATAATTCTAAATCAGACCAAGTTTTTCCATCATCTTCAGACCAAGTAGTAAATAAGTGTCTGTTTCTTGTTCTACCTATTTGTTGAAGTTTTCCGTTTTCATGAAACAAAATACTTGGCTGAATAGCATTGATATCTTGTTTTCCTTTAGGAAGTGTGTCTCCCATTGCCCATGTTTTTCCAAAATCTGGAGTAGATTCCATTCGCAAATTCCACCCATTCCCTTCTATACTTGACGGCAACAATAAATTACCATTTTTTAACAATTCTGGTTTGTTTTTAATAGGCCCTAAAAATCCTTCTGGTAATTTTTCGGCTTTAGACCAAGTTTCTCCTCCATCAGCAGAACGTTTTAACATTCCCCACCACGCAGATGGACTAGGTCCAATTTTATAAAACAACATCAAATCTCCATTTGGAATTTGATATAAAACAGGATTCCATGTAGGGTAACGTAATGTATCATTTTGAATTCCATTGGCTACTTCTACCCCTTTTGTCCATTTCCCATTTTTACGTTTGCTTACATAAATACAAACATCTGGGTTTCGCTCTTTGGTTCCTCCAAACCAAGAAGCCACCAATTCTCCTTTTGTGTTTTCTACAATAGTAGCAGCATGACAAGACGGATATTCAGCTTCTTCATAAAGAAATTCTTCGGCAACAATTCCTTCTTTCCAAGTTTTATCTTCTAAAGCTATCTTTTTTTCTACAGGTGTATTTTTACAACTTGCTAAAGCTGCTAACCCTAAAAATATAACTGCTGTTTTTATTTTTTTCATGATTCTGTTTTATCAGTTTTCAATTTGTTTAATTATTTCTTTTTTGATAGTTTCTTTAAAACGCTTAATTCACTTCTATTTTATAAGTCCCCGATTTTAAGGTCAACACCAATTTTTCATCTTTTATTTGATAATCTTTTTTACTGGATGCTAACCTTTGTCTATTCACTTTTACATCAGAAGCTTTTGTAGTTGGTAAATACACCAATGCCGATGTATTTGCTGGAATGGTTACTTGCCATGTTAACATACTTCTTTTAATGTTCCAATGACTTTTTATCAATCCGTGGATAGAATTGTAAGATGCATTTACGTAACTCAGTCCTGCATTAAAGTCTGGTTTCATGATGATTTGCTTAAATCCAGGATGTGCTTCGCTAGATTTAATTCCGGCCATATTTTCGTAATACCAAATCATTAAATCTCCCAATAACATCACATGATTTTGAGAGTTCATTTTGGGGTCAGCTGTATTTCCATTCCACAATTCCCAAATAGTAGTCGCTCCATTTTCTACCATATAACCCCAACTAGGATATGTTTTGTTTGAGGCTAGTTTGTATGCCAAATCTCCTCTTCCAAATTCAGTTAAGGTTCTCATTAAAAATTGTGTTCCTACTACTCCGGTGCTTATATGTCCTTGTTTGGTGACTTCAATTTCATGAACCATATTTTGAAAAACTTGCTCTTTTAAATTGTCTGGCACCATATCAAAAGCCAATGGTAATACATTAGCCGTTACGGTATTGTTGGCATAACTAAAGTTTTCTTTGTGAAAAAATTTATCGTTAAATGCTTTTTTAACACGATTTGCCAAAGCATCATAATAAATAATATCTTCTGGTTTTGCTTCTGAAATACGAGCAAACTTTTTCATGATTTGCAGTAGATGATAATAAAAAGCACTTGATAATAATTCACCATCTGTTAAACGCGTAGGATCTTGAGAACGAATAATTTCTAAAGATTCTGGCGGTACACACCAATCTCCATACTTGTCTTTGGTCATCAAATCATTTTTTAAATAATTGTCTTCCATGTATAACAACCATTTTTTCATGTATGGATAATGTTTTTTAATACTTTCGGTATCTCCGAACTGGATGTGCAACATATCCGCTACTTTTATATAAGCTCCTTGCCAAGTAACACCATCACCGTAATAACGCCAAAACGCTGGAGCTACATCTGGAATTCCACCATCCAACGTTTGTGAATATTTAATATCATCTAACCATTTTGCATATAAAGTCTGGTTGTTAAAAATGAAACTTTCTCCATAAGCTCCGGTAGTTCTATCTCCCAACCAAGGCTGACGTTCGTTACGTTGGGGACAATCAATAGGCATCCCTTTGTAATTTCCTCTAATTCCCCAATAGGCATTCTTAAAAATCTGATTCATGGTTTCATCAGAACTTTCAAAAGTTCCTGTAGTTTTCATATCATCATACACCACTTTTCCTAAGAAATTATCTAAGGTTGGTTTTCCTGGAAACCCTGTAATTTCTACAAATCTAAAACCATGATATACAAATTTTGGTTCCCAAGCTTCTTGTCCGTTTCCATTTAAAATATAAGTATCTGTTGTTTTGGCATCTCTTAAATTGGCTATATACAACGAACCATTTTCTTGTAAAGATTCCGCAAATTTCATCATTACTTTATCTCCACTATTCCCTTTGACTTTTAGCTGTAACCATCCTACCATGTTTTGTCCCATGTCTAGAATGTAAGTTCCTTTAGATGTTTTTTTTATCGATACAGGTTTTACTGTATCCATTACTTTCATATTTGGAGTCATTTGCCCTTCGTAAAAACCTCCTGGTTCTTGCACCCACATTAAATTCATCCAATGGCTATCATCAAATCCTACTTTGTTCCAATCTTTAATTTCTTTACGAGCATCATACGTTTCTCCATCATATTCGTTATTTGCTCTAATAGGTCCATTTGGAGTAAACTTCCAAGTTTCATCCGTTTTTATAGTTTCTTTGGTTCCGTCTTCGTACTCAACAACAAGTTGTAACGCCATTTTAGGAAACCCAAAACTTTTTATTTTATAAGGCTTATACTCTTGTCTCATAGCAAAAAAACGTCCATTTCCCAAAATGGTTCCTAACACATTATCACCTTGTTGAAGTTGATTCGTCACATCAAAAACATTGTATTTTACATTTTTTGTATAATCTGTTGGAACAGGAGCTAAAACTTGATTTCCTATTTTTTCTCCATTAACATAAAATTCATACAGTCCCATTCCCATGATAAAGACTTTAGCTTTTTTTATCTTTTTTTCTAGGTTGATTTGCTTACGAACATAACGAGCTGATAATTTTGAAAACTGCCCAACAGTATCTCCTGAAAACAATTGATTATATCCAATCCATCGAGTAGACTTCCACTCCGCATAAGTTAAAATTCCCATACTCCAAAAAGCAGGTTTACTCCAGTCACTCTCTCCTTTATTGGTCCAAATTTTTACTTTCCAATAAGCTTCATCTTTGCTATCTAATTTTTTTCCTGCATAAGTAATATTTACAGAAACATTGCTATTTACTTTTCCACTATCCCACAAATCGGCCTTGTTTTCTGCCAAGTTTTCTGGTGATGAAGCCACTAAAATTTGATAAGCTGTTTGCTCTAACTCTGTTTCTGATGTTTTTATTAGCCAACTCAAACGTGGTTGCAAAACATCAATTCCCAAAGGATTGGTTAACATTTCGCATTGTAATTGATTGGCTTCAATTTTTTTTTGAGCAAACAAACTACACGTAAAAACAAGCAACGTAATTTGTAACAATAATTTATTCATGCTATTAGCTTTTGTCATTTTAAAATGTCATTCTAAATTGATTATAGAAGCACTTTTTATTCAGAAATTACCTTCTCCAACTTACTTGAAGCAGCCACTTCTTTTCCATTTCTAAACACTCGTAATCCTTGACCTTTGTGATATTTTTCTCCTGTTTTGTCCCAAACAATTGTAATAATATCTCCGTGATATAGTACATTATCTAAACAAAACCAATCCCATTTGTCTTGAGGTATTAGAGGATTTACTTCAATTTTTTCATCGGCACGAGGACGTAATCCTACCAAACCAGTAATCATTAAATCGTTAAACGTTGAGTGATTGTAATAGCGACTACGTTCTCTATCACCCATCAACCAATATCCTGTAGTTTCGTCTAAATACTCCCCTATATATGGACGACCACGGTAGTATTGAGACTCTACATACAAATTCATTTGTTTAAAATAATCTTCTTTTCCTACTACTTTTTGATCATAGTTATTCAACACATTTGCCATCGCTGTTAAGGTTTGCGATGTTGCAAAAGGCCAAACTGCTCCATCCCATTCGCAAGTTCCTGTACCGTGACTTCTAAATCTCGGACTTCTACGTTCTGCTGTGGTTAAACCAAAAGGAGCTGCAAATCCTTCTTTATCTTTTACTTGCTCCCAAGCTTTTTCAAATCCTTTGTTTTTAGACGGTAAATTAAAATACCATGGAATAAACCCAATGGCTTCACGAACATTTGAAGAGGTGTCTTTTTCTGTTAAAGTCTCAAAAAACAAATCGTTTTTATTCCATAATTTTTGTTCTACTAAGTTTTTTATCTTCTCTGATTTGGCTTTAAAGTAAGCTGCTTTATCCGTATCTCCATTCATGGTTGCCATGGTTTGTAAAGCTTCGGCATTGGCAAACATATAACTGTTAATGGTTGGACGTGCATTACGTACATGACGACCTCCACTCAACGATTCTTCCATACCGTCTTTCACATCATTTTGCCAAAACAAACCATCTGGTCGTTGACGTTCTTCTTCCCAACGTGCATAGTCAGAGACCATATCTGGGTAAAAATCTAATAGATATTTTTCATCTTTATTTACCAAATACCTGTTATACAAAGCATCAGCCGTCCAACTACTAAATTTGTGTAATTTTTTCATGGGTTTTCCATCGTTTCCTCTGTACCAAATATTCACATTTTGTTCAATGTATTTAGGATTGTGCACCCAACGAAATTCATAAATATGATGCCCTAAAGCACAAGCAATTAAATTATACTTATCTGCATACGATCTATCTACTAAAAACTCAGTAATGGCATAGCCTTGAGGGGTATCGGTAATGTGTTTACGCAAACTCCACCAACGGAAATAGTACATTTCTTCAAAATTATCTTGTGGACATTCAAACAATGGAATGTTACTTTCCATCCAAGTCCAAGCACTATCATTAGGAACAGCTTTGGCAATATTTTCATCTTCCATTCGGTTAAAGTAATCGGCATAATGTTTAAAATCTTCTGCCTGTAAAACGGTTTTTGAATTTGATACTTTTACTTCTGAAACCGTTTCTGAAGATTTACACCCTGCGATTAAAACAGGAAAGAACAGTAATAAAGATTTTATCTTACTTATTTTCATCTGTCTATTTTATTTTGTTCTCGATACGATTTTTTTATTCCTCAAAATCATTCGAAATGACATTTATTATTCAAATTTATTTACCATAAAAAGTGTATGTTTTTCCTGCTTTCATTGCTACATCGTACTCATTATATTTTGGTAATTTTAACTTTTCTATTTCTGCTTTTTTTGAAATGATTGGTTTTTTCACTTCTACAGCATAAAAGAATGGATTGTCATTTTTTCCTCTGGCTTTTTTCAAACCTTTTCCTTTTAAAGTAGATGCCAATCTCAATCTACAATTTCCATCTTGTGAAGCTGTTATTTTTAAAACAGATACTTTGTTGTTCTTCCATTCCATATCAATTTCATAACCTCCTCTAGATTTTATTCCTTTTATACTTCCGCTTTTCCAGACATCTGGTAACGCTGGTAATAAATGAATGGCTTCTTCGTGACTTTGCATTAACATTTCTGCAAATCCTGCAGTACAGCCAAAGTTTCCATCAATTTGAAAAGGTTGATGCGCATCTAACATATTAGGATACGTTCCTCCTCCTTTTCTTTGATCGGCTGTGACCAAATGTAATTGATCTTGTAATAATTTATAAGCGTGATTTCCGTCTAACAAACGAGCCCATAAATTTACTTTCCATCCCATAGACCAACCTGTAGATTCGTCTCCTCTATACTTTAAAGATGTTTTTGCAGCCTGAAATAATGCTGGTGTCCTAAACGGAGAAATTTGATTGCTAGGGAACAATCCATACAAATGAGATACGTGCCTATGATGATCTTCTGGATCATCCCAATCTGTTAACCATTCTTGTAATTGTCCATATTTTCCAATTTGCATTGGAGCCATTTTAGCCAAAGCAGTCTCCAATTCTTTGGTAAAATCTGTTTTCTCATCCAAAATTTTAGTAGCTCTTATGATGTTGGTAAACAAATCAAAAATTAATTGATTGTCCATAGTTGTTCCAGCCGTTATGGTTGATTTTCCATCTTCTCCACCATGTGTGTTTTCTGGTGAATTTGATGGCACTACTACCAAATACCCTGAATTAGGATCTTTGATCATAAAATCTAAAAAGAACTGAGCAGCTCCTTTCATAATTGGATAAATTTCTTCTAAATATTTTTTATCCGCTGTGTATAAATATCTTTCCCATAAATCTTGACAAACCCATGCTCCCCCAGTAGGCCACATTCCAGAAGCTGCCATGTCTATAGGTCCTGTAATTCGCCAAATATCTGTATTGTGGTGTAACACCCAACCTCTTGCATTGTACATAACTTTGGCGGTTTCTTTTCCAGTTTCGGCAACCTCTCTTGCTAATTGAATAAAAGGTTCGTGCATTTCTGAAAGATTGGTCAATTCTGATGGCCAATAATTCATTTCTGCATTGATATTCATGGTGTATTTACTTTCCCAAGGCGGAAACAACATGTCGTTCCATATTCCTTGTAAATTGGCTGGTTGACCACCCGGCTGAGAACAAGAAATTAACAAGTAACGTCCAAATTGAAAATACAATGCAGCCAATTCTGGATCAAATTGCTTGCTGAATTTTTGAATACGTTCATCCGTTGGATCGTTGGCAACTTTACTCTTTCCTAAATCTAAAGACACTCGGTTGAAAAACTTTTGATAGTATTGCGTGTGTGCAGATTTAATGGTTTCAAAATCTTTAGGTATTGCCTTGTCTAAAAAGTCTTTACTCTTTGCTACATAATCAGCAGAAATATCTTTGTAATTCACAAAATTTGTAGCGATAGAAATGTAAATAACAGCCTCATCAACTTTATTAAAACTGATGATCCCATTTTTTACAGAAGCGGTTCCTCCTTTGTGTTTTGGAGCCATTCTACCTTGGAATTTTACTTTTCCTTTTTGTCCTTCTACCGTACTGGTAACTCCTGCTAAAGTAACTTGATTGCCCTCTGTAGTTGTTTTGGTTTTATCAAAAGGACTGTTCATAAACACATTACAAGTAATCATTCCAGGCTTGTTTGCTGATAATTTTACTGCAATTACATCGTCTTGAAAAGCTGATAAAATTTCACGGGTATATTCCACACCATCAACAGTATATTGCACCTTGGCTGTGGCGTTTTCTATATTTAAATCGCGATAATAATGGGTATAATTTTGATGTCCTGGAAACGAAATATACACACTTCCAAACGTCTGATAAGGCATCCCATTATTAGTTTGCGAACGAATATCTGACGTTGCTAACGCCTGTGCTTCTGCATATTTTCCATCAAAAATAAGTTGACGTACTTTTGGCAAAGCCACCAAAGCTTTTCCGTGTGCATTACTATTTGGAGAACCTGCCCAAATAGTTTCTTCATTTAATTGTAAACGCTCAATAGCTGGATCTCCAAAAACCATAGCTCCTAACCTTCCATTTCCTAAAGGCAAGGCTTCATTCCATATTTCTGCTGGTTTATTGTACCATAATTTTAAATTTTGAGCACATAAATTTTGAATTCCAAAAAGTGCTACAAAACAGCAAAATAGAATTCTACAACTTTTTAATTTCATACTTGCTTATTAATGTTTTCTTAATTTTACTTAATCATTTCTGATATCATTTCGTCTTCTGACTTTCAGTTCTTTTGAAAAATTAACCGTGAATATATTCATATTAAAATCTTTCAACTCATATAAAAGTTCGGCGGTTGATTCTATATAATAAGTATTACTCACCTTTTGTATATAAAAATCTGCTTAAGAGGAACTTTTTTATTTTCTGAAACTCTAAAAAAAACATGAAGGTAATTATTTGTAATCCTTTAAATTTACCTCTCCAAATAGTTCATATAAGCTATCTATATCTTTTAATGCATTTTTAGGTAAATCTTCTCCATTTTTTCCAAATACTAATAAATTCTCTACAGGCTCTAGTTCACAAGTAGATTCGTCTATTTTTCCATTTTTATCTTCTATTTTATGAATATCTAAGTCTAAATATTTTGCCATAAACGGATACATAGCCATTCTTTTAGACTCCTTATAATTATGTCCTTCTTTTGGAAAATGTGCGTTCTTTACCAAGTCTTTTTTACCGTAAAACTCATACGTTCTTTGTACAAAAGGAAATTCTACTTCTGGTGTATTGTGTGTCCAATCACCTCCATCAGAAACAATTAACTGAGGTCTTGGTGCTGCCATAGCTGCAATTTCTACATTGTTTGTTCCGTTTCCACACAAATGAATTCCTCTACCACTTTCACATGGACATCCTCCAGAATGGTAAGATGATACCATTACCACAGGAACAGACACTTTAATTCTGTCATCCAAAGCCGTTAAAAATAGTGTTTGAGAACCACCTCCAGAACCACCTGTAACTCCCACTCTAGACATATCTGCATATTTTAATGTAGCAACATAATCTAACAATCTCATTCCATTTAAAACTTGAATGGTGGATGCAATGCTATTTCTATGCAAAGTAGAGGGAAACTGTAACTTAGATTCTCCCCAAGCAAACAAATCATAACTTACTACAATGGCTCCCATTTTTGCCAACATAGTACAACGAATCTGTTCACTATCTCTATAACGCTCTCCTCCAAAATGTCCATTTGGTGTTAAAATAACAGCTGCTTTTTTTCGTAAAGGATAAGGTTTATAAATAGATCCTGTAGCATAAACCCCTGGTAAAATTTCTAAACCAATATTCTCTACAGAATACCCTTTATATTTTCTCTTTTTGGTTAAAACAGGTTTAGAATCTGGCGTTTTTGGAGCTTTATCTATGCCAAAAGCAGAAATCATACAACTTTTTAAGGCTGATTTTCTCTTTTCCCAATCTTCTTTATTCTGATAGCTATTTGCCAAAAACTGCAATCTTTCTGCTCCTTTAATTTCTGATATTTTGTGATATTGAAATTTTTTTATTTTATAAACACCTGTTGTTTGCTCCACAGCCGATAAATTAAAAGGACTTAAGACATTGGCAAAAGATACCTCTATGTTACCTGCATCTATTTTCCACTGTGCATATTCCAACTCCTTGTCTTTTAACAAACCATCACCATCTTTAATTTCAACTTTAAAAATAGCTGCTATTCTATTTATAGTTTCTGTTAAAGGCTGTTTATAGTTATTATCTGAAGTTTGTGCTTGAACCTTAAAAAACGTAGTCCAAAGCAAAAAACAAGCTAATATGTATTTATTTTTTTTCATTTTCTCCTTCTAATATTCATTCACATACAATGTTGTACACACCAGAACCTAACTTGAATGACGGTTTCTCAACATTATCTAATTTCTCCAATCCTTCAACCTTATCTAAAGCAATATTATTGATAGAAATTTTTACAGAAGATTTTACAGGCAACACAATGGTTGCTGATGTATTTACTGGAATTTCAATATTAAATATTGTACTATTTTCTGATTTTTCCCATTCTGAAACAATGGTTCCATACACCGATTTGTAACTCGATTTCACAAAGGTCATATCTCCTACAATTTCAGGTTTTATAAAAAAGTGTTTAAATCCTGGATGCTTCATATCTGGTTGTATTCCCGCCAAACTGGTATAAAACCACTCTTCAATTTGTCCCATCATAAAGTGGTTCCATGAATTTCCTTTTCTTGGATCCCATTGTTCTGTTAAGGTAGTCAATCCAAATTTTATCTGAAAACCATACCCTGGTGTATCGTAATGATTATTCATTTTATACATCACTTCATTTTCTCCATTTCTAGCCAAAGTCTCAAATAAATAACGGTTACCAACATCACCTGTGGTTAACCTATATCCTCTGTTTTTAATATCCGCTAGCAAATTATCCATCACAGCTTGTTTGTACTTTGGATCTACTATATCCATAAAAATAGAAACAGCATTGCTAAACTGACTCCCTGTTCCGTATTGTTTGGTTTCTTTGTTAAAAAACTTGTTGTTATAGGCTTTTTTGATATTGTTTGCTAAGGCTTGATATTTAACAATATCTTCAGTTTTATTTAAATGCTTTGCTGCTTTGGCAAACAAATGTGCTGCATAGTAATAATGACTGGTTGCAGACAATGCAATTGGACTATTTTTTGAATATCCTGCTGCATGTTCTCCGTAATCGTACCAATCGCCTAAACCATAGTCTAAAATGTAATTATCTGATTTTAAGGTCAAGTAATCTACATATCTTTTCATGACCTCGTAATACTCAAGAATTAAAGAATCATCACCATAATATTCGTAATACATCCAAGGTAAAATAACTCCCGAAACACCCCATTCTGGAGAATCGGTAAAATCGCCACCAAACACTACGTATTCTGGAGCAATGGTTGGAATGAGTCCATTTTCTCGTTGTGCATCTTTAATATTTTCCATTATGCTCGGAAAAAAAGTTTTCATGTTGTAATTAAACATCAAACCTGGTCCGTTAAGATGTGCTTCTTCTAACCAACCTAATTTTTCACGATGTGGACAATCTGTTAATACTGCTTGAAAATTACTTTTAATGGCATTATTTATCAGCTCATGGGCTTTGTTAAATATTTCATTTGAACTTTCGAACGTTCCTGTTTCTCCTGCTGAATTATAGATAAAATTCGATTTTAAATCCATCAAAGTTGGTAAAGAATCTACTATAGTTTCTTTATAGTTAATATTCTCAATTTGCATGTATTGATAACCGTAATAACTAAACTTTGGCTGCCAAGTTTCTACATCATCTCCTTTTAAAGTGTATTCAAAATAATAGGGTTTTCCAGAACGTCCTTGACTTATACTTCCATCTTCTTTTAAACCTTCACCAACCCAAACACGAACTTTTTGTCCTTTTTTACCTTTTACTCTAATGGTTGGAAAACCAGACAAATTTTGCCCCATGTTAAAAACATATGTATTCGGTTGAATTTGATTAAATTCTTTAACATCAAATTGTTTCTGAATGGTTACGGGTGGAGCCGTTTGTGCTTTTAAAATTCCTTTGGGAGCTTTTTGAACTACAACAGACTTCCATGTCTTATCATTAAAACCTGCTTGATTCCAACCGTTTTGTTCTAAATTGGCATCATAATCTTCTCCTCCAAACATACTATTAAATGTGATTGGACTTTTACTATACTTCCAAGTTTTATCAGAATGAATAATGTTTTCAGAACCATCGGCATAAGTTATTTTCATTTTTAAAAATAAGGTTGGAGGACCAAAACTCACAAAAAACTTAGCATAACGTGCTGCTAACATATTGTACATTCCATTTCCTAACAAAACACCAATGGCATTGTCTCCGTTTTTTAAAAGTGATGATGGAACTTCGTACGTATTGTAATTTACAGATTGATCATAATCTGTCCACAAGGGAGCAAATTCACTATTCCCAATTTTTTCTCCGTTGATGGTTAATTCATAATGTCCCAATCCAGAAACATATACCACGGCTTCCTTAATTTCTTTTTCAACCTTAAAAGGTTTACGTAACATAATGCTTCTTCTTGACAAAGAATCGGAAGCATTGATGATAGAATCTCTTTTTGATCTTTTAAATGTTGCCGTATGAAAATGTCTTCCTTCGGGTAAATGACTATCTTCTTTTGAAATGGCTCCAATCCATGTTGGTTTTAGACTTTCTGTTGATGGAACTGTTCTAAAAAAAGCTATTTTACTCCAATCGGAAGCTTCGCCTTTTTGATTCCATACTTTTACTTTCCAAAAATATTTGGTTTCAGCATTTAGTGATTGCCCAATAGAAATCAACTGACTTTGATTTGAGGTAACTCTCTCACTATCCCAAATATCTGCTGTATTTTCTTCTAACTTTTCTAGAGAAGAAGCTACTAAAATTTGATAGGCAGATTGTGATACGTTAAGACCTGTAGCAGACAACTGCCAACTTAACCTTGGATGATTTGCAGTAACAGCCAATGGATTCTTATTCATTTCGCAGGTCAATTCTGTTACCTCAAAATTGACATTCTTGACAGATGTACAAGCTGTTAACACAGTTATGCAAATAAATATGACTTTTAATATTTTCAATTTATAACCTTTTTGTAGTTAATGATTTTATATGAAATACCGCTTCTGGAATTTTTGCCCCCGTAAAAGGTAAATCATCATAATCTTCTTTATCTGCAGGAGTATCTGGTGTTGGAAAATGACGTTGCTCTCCTGTACGAAACATGATACGCTCAACACCATCGGCTGGAGCATAAAATATTTGACGTGATTCTTTTCCTCCATTCACACTAACAGTATACGATCTTGAGGTAGTGTCTAAAACTACCTTAACAGTATATGTTTTTCCTGCTTCGTAATCTGATATTTTTCTAAAACGAGAACCTGCTTTGGTTTTTAAAACTCCATCCTCATCAAAGACCAAACGAATAGATGGTAAGCCCTGTTTGTTTTGAAACTCCACTTGTAACAAACCATGATTATTTTGCTCAGGAGTAACCGTAAACTCCGCTTCCATTTGTTGAGCAAAAGGAATGACACGTTCTACACGAGCATAATCAAAAGGATCTTGATCACGAAGTGTTAATGTTTTTTCATTCTTGATTTTTTCAATTTCTGCTGAAGCCCAAGACAAATTATAGGTATTCCAAAAATCTAATTCATGTCCATTTTTCATTTTATCAAAAACCTCATCAACATCATTTTCTACGGTGCTTTTAACAGGCACTGGAACTGAAGCTACCCAAATATCTTCTTTGTTTACGCTATAGCTTACCCATAGTTTTCCATCGTCTGGAGTTCCGTTATTTTCTGTAATTCCACGAACATATTGAGGTCCGTAAGATTTGTAATTTCCACCATAACGCATCGGTGTAATTTCTCCATGTACTAATAATAAATCGGTATAATTCAAACCATCATCACTGGTAGAAATTGCCAAAGGCCAACGATATTCCGATGGATTATAAACAGTTGCATAACGTCCATCAGTCGTTTTTTGTCCCCAAATTTTGGCATTGCTATTCACAAAACCAGGAGCTCTCAAGGGAGTATATTCCCATGTTTTCCCGTTATCTTTACTGATAGAAGTCAATGCATGTTTCCATAAACCAACCACATTACCGTTTGGTAGGTGATAATAACTAAAGGCTTTGTATTGTTTTTGTAATGGAATTAACGGATCATCTCTATCTGCTTCTTCCACCCATTGTTGCATTAATAGAGGTTGCCCTAATAATTCTTCACAAGCTTTTTTAAATCCTCTATCTTTACTTTTTTTATAAAACGGGAAATTGGTATTCTTATCATTCCACCCGTGATTATATCTGATAAAATAAATAGGCCCTAAAGATCCATCTTCTTTAATTTCACGAATTACACGACCAATTCCATTTCCATCATTTGGGCTGTCTTTTTCATCCATTGAAATTCCGTAAAAAGCCAACGTAAAAAGTCGATTGTCTGAAGACGTAAAAAAACCCATACGTTGATGCATAGTTGCAGTTAAGTTTTTAGCCACCCCTGCTACTCCTTCTTTTTGATAACCATCTGGGATACTATAAATAGGAAAAGCTACTTGAGGGAAACCCCAATGTTCTCCATCTTTAGAGCTCATTAAAAAAGTTTGACTTGGCGGAATGTGTTCCCCCGATGGATCACTTAAATAATTCAGGTAAAAAGTTCCATTCCAATATGCCATATTTGGAGCATGATTGTATGTCCAACCAAAACCATCGGCCTTTTCTGGATGTTCTCTACTCGCTCTCATTACTTGAGTGGCATGTACCCCTACTGCTGGACTTAATTGTCCGTGATGATAATCTATATTTGATAAGGTTGTTCCGCTATAATACACCGTATCTTGCTGTGCCACTAATGTAGCACTGCTTAAAATCAATAGTGATAAAGCGGTTAATTTGTTTTTAAATATGCTAAATGAAATCATTATAATTCTTTTTCTTTTGCTACTAATCCTTTGTATACTTTTTTAGATATGGTTGTAATGGTTCCATGTTTATGACCTTCTGGCAACTGGATTTGGTTACTCACATCTTTAAAATTTTTAAAATCAGATGTTTCTACTGCTTTGTAATTTTTCTTTCCGTAATTGTCATAATAAATCAACCATTTTCCATCTTTTTTTAAGACCGTTGGCCCTTCCGATAAATGTCCAGAAAAAGGCTCTATCATGTTTGTAAATGGTCCGGTTGGTGATGTTCCAAAAGCAACTTGTATATCTCGTCTTGGTCTGGTATTGTCTTTTACAATTAAAGCATAATCGTTTTTAGCTCGTTTTACAATTACACAATCAATTACACTAAAACCTGGATCTAAAAACAATTTGGTTTCCGAAAATGTTTTAAAATCTTTAGTGGTTACGTAATACATTCTGTGATTGTTATCCTCCGCTTCAATTCCTTTTTCAAATCGAAACGGAATGGTTGATGCCCAAATAATAATATATTGATCTTCCTCATCATCATAAAAAATTTCGGGTGCCCAAACGTTTACCACTGATGGTTCATGTTTCATTACAGGAATGTATTGTTGCTCACTCCAATTAATTAAATCTTTAGAATTTGCATAGCCAAAACCATTGCCACCTTTCCAATCAGTCGTCCAAACCATGTGATATATATCGTCCTTCCCTTTTACAATAGAAGGGTCTCTCATTATTTTACTAGCTCCCGCTTCAGGTTTTAGATAAGGACCTTTTAAATCTTGCCAATGATAACCATCTTCACTAGTCGCCAAATACAATCCGTCTGTAGCTGGTTCTCTAAAAGAAGTAAATAAATACATCTCTTTTTTAGCTGCGCATCCAAAAACAGTGATAAACCCTAAAAAAGCTATTATTTTTTTCATAAGCTTAATCAATCTTGATTTTTGTTTTTACTGATTTCCCTTTCTTTAAAGGTGTTTTAACATTTTTAAAAACATTGTTTTTTACATAAATCCCGTTCGATTTTTGTCCGTCTACTTCTAAAAACAAATCTGTTTTTTCCATTGGGAAATTATTCTGAATAACCATATTTAAAGCATTATTCACTTTAATTACAGCCGTATTTTTTATGGGCGTTGTGGTGCTTACATTATCTAAAACAATGTTTTTAGAATTTTGAACTTTAAAAGCACTTCCTATAGATGCATTCACTTTTACATCGTGAAACTCCACATTGGTAGCGGTATCAATAGAAAAACCTTGCTCAGCACTCATGTTGATGTCCGAAAACGTAATATTATCTACAGGCATTTCTGGAATTCCAATAACTTTTCCGGCAGTATTGATATTGGTTCCTCTAACATTGCTTATGTGAATATTTCTAAAAACAGGAGTTTTTTCAGTTACAGGACCTTCAACCGTATTTTTATCGTAAAACAAATTGATCATCACAGCCTCTTTTTTAATATTGTTCATTACAATATTAGACACACGAATGTCTTCAACCACCCCACCTCTACCACGAGCAGCTTTTAAGCGAATACCTCTATCCGTTCCATCAAACACACAATTAGAAATCACAACTTTTTTTATACCTCCAGACATTTCACTACCAATAACCACTCCTCCGTGACCACTTAACATGGTACAATTGGTAATGGTTACATTTTCTGTAGGAGTTGCCCATTTTCTACCATCGGCATCACGACCCGATTTAATGGTAATACAATCATCACCCACACTAATATGACAATTAGAGATATGCACATTTTTACAAGAAGTAGGATTGATTCCGTCTGTATTTGGAGAATATGGATTAAAAATGGTAATACCATCAATTTTAATATTCTCACAGAACGCTGGATTAATAGTCCAAAAAGGAGAATTCTGAATAGTTACTCCCTCAATTCTAATATTTTTACATTGAAATGCCTGAAACAATGGAGGCCTGTGAAACAAATAGCTTCTGGTTCTTTTATAATATGGCTCGGTAAATACATCTTTATTTGCTTCCTGAGTCATTTTTTGATATTTAGTAGGCTCTAATTTTTCTTTTGCAGATTCTATCCTCCAAATCTCTTTCCACCAAGCTTCTCCTTGACCATCTATAGTTCCACGACCTGTAATGGTTATATTTTCTACATCACGAGCATATAACAATGGTTTAAATGTTTTAATAACCGTTCCTTCCCATCGTACTTCAACAAAAGGCAAATAATCATCAAAATTTTTAGAAAACTTTATAATAGCTCCCGCATCTACATATAGTACAATATTGTTTTTTAATTCTAATGCTCCCGTTAAATAGTCCCCCGCAGGAAAATAAATAGTTCCTCCACCTTGTTCAGCAGCTTTGTCTATAGCTCCCTGAATAGCAGTAGTACATAATGATCCTTTATTGTTTCCCCCTTCGTCTAATATATTAAACCAACCATTGTTTGCATTTGCGTTTAAAGCAGTGCATAAGGTTAATAAAATAATAATTCCTATTTTTTTCATTGTAGTTTCTTATTTTGATGTTAATACCAATACCCAATCATTCCCCTCCGCTTGTTCTCCTGGTGGATTAAAAGTATGTACTCCTTTATTAGAAAATTCTTCAATAACCGTAAGCTTTCCATTTTTAGGATTGTACCAATTTGCCTTTACTTTTTCTCCTTTGATTTTTTGCATATTTATCTGCATTTCTCTACCGTTGTAGGTATAAATCAAAGCAAAATCTTCACCTCTTGTAGCTGCTAAATAATCGTATTTTTCTCCTTGATTAGCCACCAAAGAAGTATCTGGAACTCTATCAAAATAAGAATGAGACAAGATCAATTCTTTTAAATATTTCATTTGTCCTGCTCCAGGGTCATTCAAAGCATCTACCCAATACGTTTTACTTCCATAAGCTTCTGGTATTTTATGGTTGGCATGCATTTGCATGATATGATTGTTTCCATATGTAAACCCAGCTGCTCCAGCAAAAACTGACCAATACGCATAACGTCGTAAATCTTTAGCCTTCCAAACTGGTTGTAAGGTATCGTGTAATCCTTGTGGAATTCCTTCGTAAGATGGCTCCCCGTCTAAGGTTGGTTTTACAGGTTTTAAATTAAAATCTACTTGGACGAATTTATAGTTATCTTCTCCGTAATTTCTTTCTGTATCATCTTGATCGTAACGTCTGTGTCCTGATTGAAACATGTTAAAATCTAACCAAGATTCATTATGGAAATCATCTGAAGAATCTGTTCGTCCTCTTGGATGAAACGTTTCTAACAAATCGGGAAAGTTTTTATGTAGCGTTTCCCCTATGGCATTCCAAATTTCAGTGTTTTTACTCCCATAAGTATCACCTCCATTAAGCCAAATAATGTTTTTTCGTCCTTTGAATCTGTCTGATAAAAAATTAGCGTAAGCCTGAGCCTGTTCTAAATTTACCTCTCCACCTGCAATAGGAGAACCCCAAACTGGCACCATTCCCAAATACAATCCTTTTTCCTCGGCAACATCTAAAGCGTAATCTATATGATCCCAAAAATCATATTCCTCTGGCTTATTAAAATCGTTTCCTTCAGTTATCAAGGGTTTAGACAAATCTTGATTGACCAAAGCCGAATCTTTATAAACATTAGCCACTCCTAAAGAGTGAACTGTCATAATTTGAATGATATTAAACCCTTTGTCTTTCCTATCTTGAAAATACGTTTTGATTTCATCTCTATTCAATTTATTAAATGTCAACCAACCTGTATCTGCCAACCAAAAAAATGGTTTTCCTTTTTTGGTTTTAAAATAATGTCCATCTGTTTCTAATTGTGAAATGGTTGGTTGTTCTACTTCGTTTGATTTTTCTTTTTTAGCTCTAGAACAAGAAATCATTAAAGACACTAGTCCAACAGTTGCAAAAAAATTTATAATGTTGATATTTTTCATCTTGTTGATATATGATTATTTCTTTTTAATAAAAGCGATGGCTTTATTTTTTGGAGCTTTTAAGTTTGTTTTTTCACCTCCTTTAATGGTTGATTTTGATATTAATTCACCATTGCTAGAATCAATCCAATACAGATTAAATTTTCCTGATTGGTTTGATAAATCGATTGCTGATGAAGTACTGTTCACAAAATAAAAGGCATAAGCTTCTCCTTCATTCTCTAGACTCCAAACCTCATCTTTATAAGATGTATTTGGGGTTGGTTTCATTAAAACAAGTGCTTTGTTAAAACCTTCAACATTTACGTTTGGAATACTTGGTAAAGATCCGCCAGCCATCAACACCGACCATCCAAATCTAGGGGCTGCATTGGTGGAATACAATACCATTTTATCGGGATATTTTTCTCTGTATTCTCTTACTGCTCTGTATACCTGCTCCTCTGTTTCTTTACCTGTATTCATTTTACGAGCATGTTGACGTGGAGCCAAATTTTTTCCACCTTCTGGAGCATAAACAGTTCCATCTTCTCTATAATGCCAATATTTTATATCGATAACATCTACAACTCTAGACCTCTCTTTATCTTTTAAAATAGCATCTTGTACATCTTTGGTCGCTCCTAACCCAACTAAAGTTTTGTTTCCATTTTTGTTTTTCCATTTGTTTGCTTCATCTATCCAAAACTGCATAAAATGTAAAGGGCCTGTATATTCTTCACTTGTAAAGTGAATGACATTGCTATTGTCTTTAAAATTATCAAAAGACTTTTGAATGTATTGTTGATGTAATTTTTTACGATTTTCATTGCTTACATCGTAAAATTGTTCTGCCATAAAAATGCGCTTGTCTCCTGCATATGGCGGAGGTTCTGGGAAATCTGTTCCGTTTACATTATTAATAGATCGCCAAGGAGAACTAGACCAATGTGCTCCAGCTTCTATAATATTGTGTTGAAAATATTGTTGATGAATTAATATCTTTCCTTCTACTTCACTTGCATTTGCAAATCTTTTTAAACGATCCCAATACCAAGCATTGTATTTGGTTAAATCATATTTACTTAAATGATCCCATGCCAAACCTTGTCCTGTTCTAGCAAAAGGTTGCTCATAAAAAGGAGGCCAAACATCTGCATCTATTCTACGAATGCGTTCATGATCGTCCATTCTTCTGTCATACCATAATCCATAATTATGATCTAAAGCAGCAACATTGTTTTCTTTTAAATAATCTACAACTTCATTAATATTATCCGTAAATGCGGTTCCTCTTCTTCCAGGTACAAAACGTGTTACATGAGGTGTTGATTGTGCTACATCTCTATCTCTTAAGCTACCTCTCCACCACGCGACGTTATGTTTTTTTCCTATGACAAGGGAATGATTAAAAGCAATTTTTCCATCGACCACTTGAATTTTTAAATTTTTGTGTAATGATTTTTTTGCATTGCTAATTTTTAATGTTTTAGCATTTTTAAGTCCCACACAGTTTGTAGGAATTTCTTGTTTGCTTGACACCTCAGCAATCCACTCTGGCAAACTTTTTAATTTTTGATTAGCCATTGCTGTTAATTCTGCTGCTTGATCTACTGTAGGACTTGATGTTGGTTCTATTCCCACATCAAAAACATAAGGATTGAAAGGCAGCGTTTCCAATCTGTTTTTTAATTGAGCATAAAACAAACTTCTTGGCGAAATATGATTATTCACATCAGACCAATGACCATTTCCTGCCCATTGTCCCCAAACTCCAAAAGCCCAGTTTTGAGCAGTTGGTGGACTATAACATTCTATTTTTGATGCCGAAGTTTCCCAAATAACGCTATTCGCTGCTGTCCAACCAGCTCCTCTTCCATCTTGTTCTCTATTGTTATAACTTAAAGCTTGCCCGTCAATATATGCTATATCAAATAAAACACCTGTTGCCCAACTTCCTATGGCTCCGCTATTGGAATATGGTAAATGCGATTTACACTGTACAAAAGCATTAGGACCAGTGGTTCCTAATCCTCCGACAGCAAAATCGTGGTATCCATATTCTGAATAACAACGTTGAAACAATGTTTGTTGTCCTTCCGTATAGAAAGTATGTCTTCTAAAAGCAGCTATTTCAGAAACAGGTTCTGTAACAATGCAGTCTTCTACTGTGATTTGTTGCGCTGTCTTCAATAACGATATAGCTCCTCCTGCAAAATGTTTAAAGTTGATTTGTCTTACCCAAGCATTTTTTACCGACTCCATGGCAATTCCTAACCAACGGTGTTCTTCATCTTTTGGATTTGATGCATCAAAGGTAGAAGTCATCATTAAGTTTTCTACTCCAACATTTTCAATTCTACCTGGCCATATATAGGTAATCACTTTTGTGTCACCATCCCCTTTATTCAATGCCATGGTTAAAGGAGCATTTAATACTATATTATTTCCATCTATTTGATGTATTTCTCTCTCCCAATTAATTTTAAAATCACGGGGTTTCCAACCAATCCAACCTGTTTCTCCTCCAAAAAAATCTGTTCCTAAAGTTTTTATCCATTCTTTGGTAATAGGTTTTTGAATTTTAATTTCATCCCCTTTTTTTAAAGTTGAAGTACTTTTTATCGTTATTTTTTTTGCTCCCAATGGAATATATGCTGATGACAACTCTAAAGTGTCTTTATAAACTCTATCATCTACTCCCAAAACTCTAATCAAAGCTTCACGCTTTAAGCCAGTTCCTTTTAAAACAGTCCCTTTTTCTGAAGTTCCACTACCACGCAATATCACTCCTGATTTTTTGAGATACAACGTACCTTTTACATGATAAACGCCAGGTTCTAAGAGTACCGCTCCACGAATTCCGTTTTTATTGAGCTTTAAATCCCCAACGTAGTCTATAGCAGCTTGAATTATTTTGGTAGCATCTTCTTTTTGAGGAGACACTACTATTTTGTTCTCTACTGTAGGAATGACTTTTTCAGAAGCCATGTACCCCGCATAAGAAAAGTCTGGAATTTGATTTCCTAAAATATCTGGAATGCTTTTAACACTGTTCCCATCCCTTTTTATATCAGGATACGTAGTTTGTGAAAAACTAGTAAACACGGTTAAAATAATTAGCAAAAAGGATAAAATAGCTTTATCCTTTTTAAACCAATTTGTATGTTTATCAATTGTGTTATGCATGTTAAAGTGGGCTTTAACAGTTAATATATATTTACCTTATTGTAACAAACTTTTACTTAGAGTGTCTATGTTATTTTCAAGATTTTTCCAATCAACTTTTTGTGTAGGGTCTATACCGTTGATGTATTTTTCAATATTTGTATACCCATCACCATTAATATCTTGATTAGCATCTGAAGGATCATTTGGATTTAAACCATATTTCTTTTCCCATTTGTCAGAAATTCCATCTCCATCAGTATCTTGATATGGTTTTCCTCTATAATCAGGATACCCACCTACTTGTTCTACACTGGTAATAATTCCTTTTTTATAAGAATCCGCAGGCAAACGTCTGTGAATAAACTCCTTCCCGATTGTATTTTCTAAACCATCTTTGTATTTAATTTCACCTGTACGCACTTGTTTAATAACACGTTTGTCTACATCATCACGTTTTGGCAACGTTGCTCCTACATTATCTAACACAAAATCATAGGCTTTTTGAGCATCCAATAACCTAACGTTGTTAAATTTAAAAGGAGTTGTTTGTTTTAACAAAGACAAATCTTTAATTCCTTCTGGCTGTACACCACCATTCCAGTTATCGGCAGTAACTTCAGGAGCACCTTCTACATAATTACCCTCAACATAAGCTCTACCAAAAGATTTAGGTTGATAATACCCTGATTCTGGTTTTATAATTCTATGTCTAATAGGCTCATCTTTTGGAGTCATTGGACCTGGTTTAAAATAGTTATTCACAATATTAAACATCGATCTATAATCCCCTCCATCTAAAGAACGATTCCACCAATTGAACAAAACATTGTTAGCAAAATTAAAATCTCCATACATTCCAATAGATGGGTTTCTAGAAATATTATTTGCCCATAAGTTGCGAACAAAAGTGCTATTTAATCCACCAATGGTACTACCAAAAGCATGATTATAAGTATCTAATCCTTCTGATGAAATGGTATTTTGAATGGTAATATTTACCGTTGGTGTTTTTCTAGCTTTTGCCTTTGGATGCTCTACAAACATATGTCTGTATAATGAAATATTTTCATCTAATCCCCAACTTACCGAACAGTGATCTATGATAATATTCCCTACAGGATTTCCTCCTAAAGAATCGTCTCTTCTGGTAACATCGGTAGCACCTCTACGAAAACGCATATGACGAATAATTACATCATGTGTATCTATTAACACAGATTCTCCTGCTACACAAACTCCATCTCCTGGGGCTGTTTGTCCTGCAATGGTTACATATGGTGCACGAATACTTAATGGTTTTTCTAAACGAATAATTCCCGAAACATTAAAAACAATGGTTCTTGAACCAACAGATTCCAAAGCCTCTCTTAAAGTTCCTGCTCCACTATCTGACAAACTAGTGACTACAAATATTTTCCCTCCTCTACCTCCTTGGGTAAAGGCACCTCCACCTTCAGCTCCGGGAAAAGCAGGAATTTCTGCTTGAACCAAATCTTTTGGATACGCTGCCCATGGAATATAAGGACGACCTAATTTGGTTTCTTCTTCAATAATATGGTAATTTTCTTTCCAAATTTCCTGCAATCTAATCTCCTCTTTCGCCAACATTGCATCTGTCTTAGCTTGAAGATCGTGAGGAATTTCTGGATATTGAGCAAATGCTGATGATATACTCAACAAACTAAATACTAATCCTGATTTTATGATTTTATTCATCGAAGTTTTCATATATATATTGCTAGTTGTTATTAATGATTTGCTTTCTTTTTAGCTTCTATACGCTCATACCAGCCGTCTCTTTCTTTTTCTAAATCATAACCTTGAGCAGATAAGTAATTATTAATTCTTCCTTTGTATTTACCAAACCAAGCATGCTTTTCTTTAGAAGAACCACCATCCATAGCAAACTCTCTAGCCTCCTTTAAGTTATTGTAGATATACTCTTTTTCTTCAACCGTTAAACTTGGAATCATTTCTAAAAAAGCAGTATATGTTTTAGGAAGAACACCGTAAGTCATTCCATCTTTTACCTGATCCACTTGTTCATCCGTTAAGACCTTATTTAACTTTTTCAAATATGAATCATGTAATTTTTTAATTTTTTTGTCTGCTTTACTTTTTATTTTATCAATAATTTTAGTTGTTTTTGCCTTATTATAGTTCGCTACTTTTATCTTATGTATTTTACTATCTCTAGTTTCATGAATATTATTTAATTCGCGATATTGATTTGCAATAAGATCCCTAACCTCTAATTCTTTTTCTGAATTGTTTAAGCTCATATGATCTACAATCTTTTGAGCTCTTTCATTGGTTACTTTTACATATTCTGGATCTACCTTTTGTGCTAAAGAAACTTGAACACCAGCAAACACAAATAATATAACTGTTATAATATTTTTAAACTTTTTCATGTTATCTACTTTTATGAATAAAAATTCCTGCATGTTCTATTAAAAACAAGCAGGAATTTCTGAATGTTTTTTATTTATTATATTTTATATTTTGCTAAACCATCTTTTAATTTAGCCAAAGTATCTTCATTATTTTCTAAATTTTTCCAATCAACTTTTTTCTTAGGGTTGATTCCATTTAAATATTTTTCAATATTTGTGTAACCATCTCCAGAAGCATCATCATTGGCATCCGATGGGTCATTTGGATTTAATTTGAATTTCTTTTCGTAAGCATCTGGCATCCCATCTCCATCGGTATCTGTATAAGGAGTCCCTCTGTACTCTGGATAACCACCAACCTGTCTAATGTCTGTAATAATTCCTTGTTTATAAGAATCCGCAGGTAATCTACGATGTTCAAATTGATAGAAAGATTTAGGGTCTAAATTTTTTACATACTCTGGTTTTCCAGTTTTAACGGTTCTCACAATACGTTGATCTACAGCATCCCTTACAGGTAATGTAGCCCCTGCTTTTACTAAAACATTTTCAAAAGCATCTTCTGCTGATGTTATATTTTTTAACCAAGGCATTGGATTTGGTTTATTCATTTTAATATAAGGAAAATAAGCTTCTGTTTCTTCGTATGTCATTAACTCACCATTTTTTCCTTCCATTTGTACACCACCTCTCCAGTTATCTTTGTTTACCTCTGGATATCCTTCAACAATATTACCATTAACATAAGCACGACCAAAAACCACGCTATCTAATTTACTTCTTCCTGCTTCAGGTTTTAAAATTCTATGTCCAACAGCTTCATCTCTTGGTGTTACAGGTCCTGGTTTATAATAATTATTGATCATGTTAAATTTAGCAGTATAATCCCCACCATCGGTAGATCTATGCTTCCAGTTAAACACCACATTATTAACAAAGTTAAAAATCCCATTCCATCCAATTGATGGATTTCTACCTGTATTGTTTGCCCATAAGTTTCCAGTAAACATACAGTTTTCACCTCCTAGAGTACTTCCAAAGGAATGATTGTAAGTATCTAAAGCTTCTGAAAAAATACTGTTTTGAATAGTAATATTAACCGTTGGGTGTTTTTCATCTTTGTAACCTCTTCCTGGACTGTACATATGTCTGTAAATAGACATATTTTCGTCTAATCCCCAACTTGCAGATACGTGATCTATCATGATATTTCCGACAGGATTTCCTCCAATAGCATCGTCTCTACGACCTACAAAAGTTTCTCCTCTACGAAAACGCATATGACGAATTACAACATCGTGAGTATCTATCCATACAGATTCTCCGGCTACACAAACTCCATCACCAGGTGCGCTTTGTCCTGCAATAGTTACATAAGGTGCTCTAATAATTAATGGGCTCTTCAGTTTAATTATCCCTGCAACATTAAAGACAATAATTCTTGCTCCTCCTTTTTCACAAGCTTCTCTTAAAGTTCCTGGACCATCATCTGCTAAACTTGTTACGGTATATACTTTACCTCCTCGACCACCAAAAGAATACATCCCTCCTCCTTGAGCTCCTGGAAAAACAGGAAGATCTGCTTGAGGTAAATCTGTTGGTCTTGCAGCCCATGGGATATATGGCTTTCCTTCTCTAGCTTCTTTTTGTACAATTTTACTAGCTTCAACCCAAGCTTCATCAGAATGCTTATAGGCTTCATCTATTATTGCTTTTTCATTAGCTCTATCCTCATCCGTTAATTTTGGATATTGAGCATAAGTGCTAGCCAAGCTTAATAAAAAAATGCATGTAATAAATTTTAACTTGTTCATATGGTTATTCATGTTGTTATTTTTATGATTAAAAAACGACCTGTATTAACATTAAAAAACAGGTCGTATATTTATAACTTTTTAGTTTAGTGGATTAAATGATCCTCCCCAACCTTGAGTTTGTTCTAAATACGGTGCTGTTTCTATTAATTCTTGAGGGATTCCAAAGAAATAGTACTCATTATACCATTTAAAAACAAATCCTTCAGGATCTATATCATCATTCACAACCACATCAAAATGATTGTCGTATAAATAATCTACATACTCTTCATATGAATCAACTCCGGCGGGATAACTCGTAGCATTTCTATTTACAATTGATGCCCCACTTCCTAAAAACGGATCTGAAAAACCAACATAATAAGTTGATGGATCTTTTTTTGATAAAATATAATATCCTTTTCTTCTAGTTCCTTCTATTGGTGTTTGATTTAATCTAGTACAGGTTTGAAAATCATCATTATATAGCAACCAACGTCTTAAATCGTGAAAACGTTTATTTTCATAAGCAAACTCAACTTTTCTTTCGTTAATTATAGCTTCAAAATGCTCGTCTCTACTATTTACATTTGATAAACCATAATCTTCTGTGCCAGCTAGAACTCCTGCTCTTATTCTAATCTGTCTTATTAAATCTTTAGCTTCTGATAGCTTATTAACACCTACAGCCGATTCAGCTAAGTTTAAAACAACCTCTGCAAAACGGATTTCCATATAATCATTTCCATTATTACCAAAACCATTGCTATTACTAGAATTATCATTAGTAAACTTTCTTAAATATATTCCCGTATTATCTGGAGCTTCATTGGTTTGTATAGTAAACTCATCGGGTCCAGCCTCAAATAAATACCATGAATACGTCCAGTTTCTATAATTAGGTTGTTCTTTATAAGGCCATATACATCCATTATAAGCAAACGTGTGATAAAAACGAGGATCTCTATCTCTATAAAAATGATTTAAATCTCCACTTGGCTCGTACGGAGTACCATCAGCCATTGGAAAAGCATCAACAATATTCTTAGTAGGCGATATTCCTCCGTTACCTCCTTGATCTCTAGAACGTGATTGATTTTCCGTACGATTATTTTTTGCTGTTTCTGAAGAACCTGGTCCGTAGTTGTTAAATCCAAAAGCAAATATTGATTCCATTCCGTTGTCTTGAAACCACATGTTTTTCCAATCTGGATCCAACCCTTTACCCGCAGCCAAACAAACATCATAAGCTTCTTTACAAGCATCATAAGCACGTTGCCATCTAGCTTGCTCATCATTTCTATTAAACAACGGACTTGCCCATGTTAACAATACACGACCTTTTAACGCAGCCGCTGCAGAAACTGTAATTCTACCTTTTTCTTTATCTGTATAAGGTCTTGCATTTTCCAATAAACTTTGTGACATTTCTAAATCAGCCACTATTTGATCTATCACTTCTGTCGAAGAACTTCTTGGTGTTTGATTAACAGGGCTATAAATATCAGATACCTGAGGAATTAAAACTAATGGTACGCCTCCATAAAGCCTAAATATTTCAAAGTATTGCCAAGCACGCCAAAAATAAAACTGCCCTTTAATTTGATTTTTAAAATCTTCTTCCAAGCCTTTATAATTATCTACATTATTTAAATATAAATTACAATAACGTATCCTTGTCCATACATTATTACTAGCACTTTGAGATACTCTAGCTCCTAATGATTTAAGACAATGGTTATTTAAACTAGAAATCTCTGTATACTCCCTATTAATATCAATCTCTCCTGCAACTTCATCTGTAGCTTTTGCAAACAAATCCGCTCTAGAATGTTCGTTTGCAGCTCTTGACCACATTGCCATATTGGGATTGTTACTTGGTGACATCAAATAATATAGATAATCTAGATAATTTGTTGCTAAAACCTCTTCTTGATATATACCAATGTTAACGCTTGTATAATCTTTTTTCTCCTCAATAAAATCAGTGCTACAACCACTAAAATAGACAGCTATAAGAACTAAAAGACTTTTTATTTTTATATATTTCATCATTATCTATTTTTTAAACTTTAAATTAAAACCCAATATTAATTCCTAATGAATACGTGCTTAAAACAGGATAATTATTGTAAGAACCATATGGTGTTAAACCATAATCCTTATAAGGGTTATATAAGATAAATGGGTTCATCGCAACTAGATTAACTCTACATGTACTTATGCCAGCTTTTTCTACATATTTTTTAGGGATTGTATAACTTAAATTAATGTTTCTCATCAATAAATTAAAACTACTTACTCTCCAGAAATTAGACCTTACCGTATTTATACCTCCCTCACTATTCCCCACACTTCTATTAACTCTACTAAGAAGGTTTGGTATATTTCCATTTGGATTTAAAGTTGGGTGATACATATTAGCCCAAAAAGCTGGTCTATTTTCATAATTCCCCCCAATAAGATAACTATCAAAAGGATCTTTAGCTGAACCAACCTCTCTATATCCTCCCCAGTTAACTGATAAAACTGTACGTAAACTCAAACCTTTATAAGCCAATCGAATTGCAGAAGAAAACCCCTGTGGGCCTTTCGCACGTTTTATTAACTGAACCTTATCAAACTCATTAATAATACCATCTTTAGGCGCAAATGTTTTAGTCTCTGGATCCCAAGGTCCTCTTATATCTCTATAATACAACATCCCTGGCTTAAGTTTATCTGCTTCGATATCAAAAACCTTAGTAATTCCTGTTTCTGCAATATAGTTATCTATATCATCTTGAGTTTTAAACATTCCTAAATTATCATATCCCCAAGTCCCTCTGTCATTATAACCAGGTCTTTTGGTTGTCCATGGATACCAATAATCTTCATTGTCAAAATTCCCTTGAATTAATTTAGTTCTATTCCATGAAGTGTTCAGAGTTACTCCGTAACTAAAATCAGCTCCAACTTTATCATCCCAGCTTATTGAAATTTCCGTACCCCATCTTTTATATTCTCCATAATTTGAAGGAGCAACAGCCCCTCCAACAGTGAAGGGAACCCCTGTTGTTAATCCTATCAGTGAATTTGTTATATGGTTATAATATTGCTCAAATGTTAAAGACAATCTATTGTCTAAAATCTTAGTATCAATACCTAAATTTGTTTTTAATTCATCACTCCATTTAACCCCTCTATTAGCTTGTCCCGAATCTTTTAACCCTGGAGTTACAGATTCATTTCCTCCAAATACAGCACCTTGACTTGGTTCAAAATTAAAAGTTTGCAACCACGTCCATGGTCTAATATCATCATTACCTGCTAAACCTACAGATGCTCTAAACTTTAAAAAATCAAAGACATTAGACATAAAAAAGTTTTCATTAGAAACAATCCAACCACCAGACAATGAGTAAAACCTTCCCCAATAATTCTCTGGTGCAAACTTTGCAGATGCATCACTTCTAAATAGGAATTCTCCATAATACCTTCTATCATAGTTGTAATTTAACCTACCAATATAACCTAAATCACCAGCCTCAGATTTTTTATTAACTGTATGCTCATTATCAATCTCTCCAGTATTTTGCCATAACATACCCTGAGACCAATCTGGCACACCTGATTTAATAACACGTATTGAATTTAATTCTCTTTCTGATCTTTCAGCGGCAAACAACGCAGAAACACTATGTCTTCCAAAATCTCTTTCAAAAGAAGCTTGAAAACGTAACTGCTCATTCTTACTTTTACCGTAATCTATTAACAATCTATCACTATTCTCAACCCTAGTAACTACTGGTTTACCAGCGTTAGGTCCCGTAGTATAAACTTTAACATCATTTGTACCTAAAGGCCCTTCTCCATTTTCATAAACCACATACGTCTGTCCGCTACCAGGTTTAGATAGCTGATCAGCTCCATATACTTGATACAAATTATACACACCTCCTCTTTGATCTCCTCTCTCGCTATTCTCTTGTCTAGAATAACTTAGATTAAACTTTAAGCCCTTAATGAAAGGAACCTCATATTTCACATTAAGGTTAGCACTTACACTATTATCTGAAGTTTTCGATAAATTTTGTAATCTAAGTAACTCTCCATAATGAAAATTAATAAGATTATCTCCTGTAGTAGCACCATTAAGAACTACTGGTAAACCATCTACATACATTGGCATAAAAGGTGTTCTATTTAACAACTGTCTGTAATCATCTTCTCCACTTTGATTTCCTATAGAACTTGATGTTTGGGTTACATCTGTAAAAAAACCAGACACCTGAAAACTTGCATCAAATCCCTTATCAAGCTTCACATTAGAACCAGCCCTGAAAGACCACTTGTTATAATCCAAAGAACCTAAGTTACCATCTTGTGTATAGTATGAAATACCCCCAAAATAAGTTGCATCTTTAGACCCTCCTGACAAATTAATATTATGTCTTTGAGATCCTGAGGATGTCCAGTATTCATCTAAAGCATCATAATCAATCGTCTTAAAATGCTCCAACTCTGTTGGAGAAAAGAAAAAAGCATTACTAGGCGTAGGATTCGAGGGATCGTAGCCTGCACCAATATTTTGTTCAGGATTGATACTATTCATTATATTAAACACCCTACCATACTGATTGGCATTTAACATTTTAGTCCTATAGGTTTCATCCGAAAACGAGAAATTTGCTGAATAAGAAAACTTTGCCGGTCCTCTTTGCCCCTGTTTTGTAGTTACTAAAACAACTCCTTGTGAAGCCCTAGAACCATATATAGCCGCTGCTGAATCCTTTAAAAAGGAAATACTCTCAACCTGCGACGCATCTAAACTATCAAACAATGTTGAGTCACTATAACCAGTATTAGGATCTATCTGCACTACTCCATCTATCACATATAAAGGCTGATTTGCACCTAGAGCTACTGAATACTTAGACCTCACGTCATTTGACAAAGTTGGATCACGAATAGTAAGTCTTGCTGCTTGGCCTGGTCTTGAATCACCTCCTGTAACACCAACTCCCAAAACCCTACCTACAAGAGCAGCTCCTAAACTTCCGACAGGTAAATCTTCAACCTCATCTCCTTTAATACTTTCCACAGCTCCTGTTATAGCCTCCTTCTTTTGGGTTCCATAACCCACTACCACCACTTCATCTAAAGCAGAGATATCTTCTTCAAGAGTAACGTTTATTTTTGATTTTCCTTTAACAACAACTTCTTTCTTTTTCATCCCCACATAAGAAAAAACCAGTGTACCTTCAGAACTGATCTTTATGTTGAATTTTCCATCAAAATCCGTAGACACTCCGTTAGTTTCTCCCTTTTCCACTATAGTAACACCAGGCAAAGGAAGTCCTTCAGAATCAACAACCTCACCCGTTACATTAATTTTATCATTTGTAGTTTGAGCAAACAAAGCGCTTGTTAAAGTACTGAAAATCAACAAAATAAATACATTAATACATATTTGTTTCATACTTATTTGTTTAGTTTAATTAAATGTTTAGTTTATTTTTTTAGAAATACTTAAATTAAGTATATACTTAAGTTACAAATATTGTCAAATTAATAATAATTCACTACTATTTTTGAACTGTGAACAATTCCATAAAATCAAGTAAAAAAATACAAATAAATAAGCATACTAACTGATTACTTTTTAAATACTTAATCCAATCACTAATAAAAAACAATAAGGATCTTACAGTTATCTTTTGTATACAATGAGCTAATACCTACAAATAAAAAAGGTGACTTGTATTAACATACAAGCCACCTTCTTAATTACAATATTAATTTACTTTACGCTAACAAATTAATTTGTAACAAACTTAACTGATTTCATACCCTCTTCTGTTTTTACAGTAGCAATCCAAATACCAGAACCTAATTCAAAACTAGTATCATCTTTTGTGGTTACAGTTTTAACTAAAACTCCTGCAATACTATAAACTTTAACCTGAGTGGTCGTTTTAACATTTGATATATATACTTTACCTCCAAAAGAGTTAACATTTGAAGAAACATTAGAGAACTCACCTACTTTATCAATACTCAACGGAACATATGCTGGATTATCTACTAGAGTAGTCGGAACAGAAAGACCACTTAATTTGTAAGCCGCATTCCTCCAGACAGTTAATGCTTCTGGAGATATATTTGCTCCATCACCTTTAATGATTGGACCATAATTAAAAGCAAAAGCAATTACAGGAGCCTGTAATACATCTGTAGCTACTGTACCTATCTGTGTTCCAGATGGGATCTCATTAATAACAATTGATGTATCTGTTGATGTAGTTAAATCTGAAACTGTTGCAAGATTTGTTCCTGTAGTACTAATTTCAATATTTTGTAATACATCAATAGCATTTGTTCCGACCGCTCCAGCTGTACCATAATTATCTGATAACTCGTTATACAACCTTATGTCATTTGAACTAGAAAAATCAATTCCACTAAATAAAGTATTAGACTGATTGCTAGGATCTATAGTAACCGATACTTCTCCCGAAAGTACAACTGTAGCTCCTGCAGAAGAAATTCCTTTACCGTTTCTTAAAGCCCAAGTTTTATTGTAAATCACAGGAATAGTAATATTTTGAATTCCAAAAGCCCCAGTAGACTTCCATATATCATCGCCAGAACTAAAAGTTTCCTGAGCTATTGCCAAATCATAACCTGTAAAATCTACCCCTGTTCCAGCCCCATCAACTTCAACCACAGTTACATTAAAATTCTCATCATCTTGTAACATTCTGATAATTGGGTCATTTGTTGAAACCGAAGCTCCTTCTCCTGAAGCAAAACCAGCTTTAGTCACATAAAGAACTTCCGTAGGTTTTCTTTGTAAGATTTCATATGTAACCTCAATATATGGTAAATAAATATCTGAACCTCCATTAACATTAGATGCCGTAAACTCTAAACTTTGCCCACTTTTATGAAAATATTCTATAGTAATAAATTCTTGTAAATCATTTCCGTCGGCAGCTGTAGCATTTAAAATTTCTTGGTAAGTACTTACAGAACCAGCCGGAACTCCATTAACTGTTATAATAGCTTTTTTGTTATGATTAGGTAATTTTAAATCAAATTCTAAATTTGAATATTGAGATAAAGGCACTTTAACAACAGATGTAGCTAAAGGTTTTATAAAAACTCTAGAACCCGCTTTCAAATCTAACCCATAAGTACTTCCATGATAGTTATCGCCAGCAATATGTCTATAATCTAAAGCACCATCAGCACTTTTTAACCTGTCCGTTTGTGGTGCAGCTTCTGCTTCTGGAGACCCAGTAATTACATAACCATCTACAGAATTTGGAATTATTGAACCATCTCTAAAGTCGTAAACAGTTGTTTCAGTAATAATTTCATATTTATCATAGTCTGAGTTAACATACAATGTAGCTGGAGGTACTTGCCCAGTTAATTTATACGCCGCATTTCTCCAAATCGTTAGATATTCTGAAGTTACATTACCTCCGTCTTTTTTTACAGTAGCACCATAGCTAAATCCAAAAATTACAATGTCTTTACTTGTAATTTCAGTATTAGACCCAAGGGTTGTTCCAGAAGGAATGTAATTTATAACTGCAGCTTTATCTTCTTCTCCTGCTATAACTTCCTTTACAGCTGCTAATAAAGTACCTGAAGTAGAGTTATCTAAGCCATTTAGTACATCTATAGCTTTAATACCTGATTGATTTCCTCTATCATCTGAAGTTGTTCTAAATAATTGAACTTCATTTCCTCCTGTAAAATCAATACCACTAAACATATCATCAGCTGTATTTAAAACAGTAACAGATAAGTTTTGTGTTTCTGTTACCTTAGCTCCATTAGTTAAGCTAACGGCATCTGTGTTTTTAATTAGTCCATCAGCAGCATCAACATATCCACCTCTAAACGCAAATGTTTTTGAGTAGATTACTGGAACAGTAAGTTCATCAATATGCAAAGGATTACCATCTTTAAAAATATCATTTGAAGAAGCCATACTATCCGAAGCTATGATTAAATCAAAACCACTAAAATTAATAGTTTGTCCTACCGCATTGCTACCAACATTATTAGCACCTACTTTAGTTACATTAAATTGCTGATCAATTTCAACATAAGAAACCGTGAAGTTTGAATCAGAACTTAGCATTCTAGTTATTGGGTCATCTCCTGGTATTGAAGCTCCAGACCCTGATGGTGCTTCAACACCAACCTGATTGATGTAAAGTACGTTTTTTACCTGTGCCTGCGTTTGCATAACGTTAAATGCAAAAGCAAACAAAAACGTCAACAATAAAGTAATTTGTTTTTTCATAATTAAATGTTTTGTTTAGTTAATATTTAATATTATTTATGCAGTATAAATAAATATACCTTAAAATAACACGGTGCAATTTTAATAATTATTAATAATTAAACAACTTTATTGAACGACGGTCGATTTTATAAAAAAAATCTCATAAAATTTATAAATTGTCATACACACATAAACTTTAAATCTCTAAAACAACAGTTAAAACCTTATTATCAATAAAATAAAAATTCGTTACTATCCATGTATTGTTGCCTTTAAATAGATAACTGTAGATATAATCGTTCTTATTACAGTATTCAATAAATCTATAACACACAGTCATCAGCTTAACGCAATTATATAGATTTACAAAATCGACCGAAGAACAAAAACATATTAAAAAAAAGTGATAAATTCTTAAATTGCAGTCATATATTCTGATATATTTATAATTTATATCAAAAAACACTATTAATAATTAAATCTAAAAACATAATATCAACATGAAAAAACAATTACTTTTATTAAAACTAGTATTGATGCTTTTTGTAACAAGTTTTTACGCTCAAGACATTAAGTATTGGGATTTTGGAGCTAAGGAATTAGGAGCAGGGTTTGAAAACGTAATGCCTCTAAACTACCTAAATGCATTTGCTAACTACAATAGACAGATTCAATATACTGACGAAAATGGTGTTGAACAATTCCCTATGGAAGGATATGAGAATGAAAGCGGTCATAGCTCTGAATCCTTATTAATAGCTACAAAAAACAAAAAATATGCCGGTTCGGATGCTCGTTTTCAAGTAACTTCTAAAGGTTCTTCTCCAACACCTCCAGGAGGTACTTTACTTGGTGGAGGAAGTTTGTATACTAAACCAACAAATTTAGCTGATTTAGATGGAGGTGCTGATCTTGTTTTTCAAAGAGATAGCAATAGTGATAGAATATTAACTGTTAACAAGAACGTTACTCGTTTTGATGAGCGTACAGAAATGCCAGATAATGTAGACCCTAACTTATTCCCTGGTTGTTTACAATTTACGACTCCTGGTGAAAAAAGATGGAACAGAAGTGGGGGTAGAGGTTTCCTAATAAACTTAGAAGCAGCTCAATGGGTTACTGTTGTAGGAGCTGGTCAATACACTGATATTGAAGGTAATGGAACACTTGGTTTTAGTACTGGATATATCAAATTTCAAAACGAAGGAGGAACCGGAGTACCTGTAGAGTACAATGATTGGGGAAGTGGTACAGGTGCTTTTGAAGGGCCTATAGATGGTGCCGATACTGGTGATGAAGCTCCAAGAGTTATGCAGTTTCAAGCAACTGATGCCGGAACATACAAACTTGCAAATAGAGGTGGTACATTACGTGTGTATAGAATCTATTTAGGAAAAGTAGATGTTTCGTTAGGAGCTAATGTTGAAACTAAAGTTTATGAAAATGGTGTTTACAGCAAAACTCTAGCGCTTAGTACTTACAACAATACTAAAGTAACTACCGATTTGAAGGCTAGAGGAAACCGAGTATACGTATCTGGTGTAAAATCTAAATCAGAAGTTAAGATTTATAGTATCACTGGAGCTTTGGTAAAATCATTAACTACTTCTGAAGATATTGATTTTGAATTTAAATCAGGGCCATGGATTGCAACTATAAAAACAGCTGAAGGTACAAAATCAGTAAAATTATTAGTACAGTAATTGTACATAATTTATGACAACTTAAAAGCAGGAATATTTGTAATACTAATATTCCTGCTTTTTCGATATCAATAACTAGCTATCTTACGCCACTACAAATACTTTAATTACACTATAGAATTATGATATTAAAACCAATAATTAAAAACTTAGCAAAATCATTTCTGTTTTTTTGTTTGGCTCAAACTAACCAATTACAAGCACAAACCCCTGTTGTTAAAATAGACTTTGATCAAGCAGGTAGAAGTCAATCAGAAGTCAATCAAGTTGGATATACACCATGGGTTATTTCTGGAGCCACAACAGCAACAAAAACTGAAAACGGAGTTACTTTTACAATAAACAAAACAGGTAACTTTGGAGATCAAATAAGTTCTAGCTGGTACAAAGCAGGAATTCAATCTGGTGCTGCTGCAAAATTAGTAAATGATGGAATTACTGTAAAAGGTGGTACTGCTAATCAAGGAGGTCAGATTGAGCTTCGTCTGGGTGGTTTAGCTGCAGGAGAACATAGTTTACTTGTTTATTTAAATGCCGTAGACAGTGATAGTTATACATACAGTCCTATTGACATTTCTATTGATGGCAATATAGTTGAAGACAACGTAGCTCCATCAATTCGTGCTTTAAATACAACCGATGCTAAGTCAGTATATTTAACATTTGAAGCTACTGAAAATACTGATGTTGTCATTTTATTTGCAGCTGAAACATCTGGATCTGAAGATTTTAAAAACGTTTTGCTAAATGGTTTTGAGCTAAATACACCAAATATATTTAACCAAGCAAGTAATCCAATTCCTGCACACAATAACGAACATGTAGAATTAAACTCAAATAATCTATTACTACAATGGACTCCTGCTGCTAGTACTGTTTCTCAAGACATCTACTATGGTACTGATATAAATGATGTTAACGAAGCTAATACAGCATCATCAGAATTTATGGGGAATCAAGACAATACTAATAATACTTTTCAACTAAATGGATTGTATAGTGGAGAAACTTATTATTGGAGAATAGATCAAATTGATGCAAATAACAAAATAACCAAAGGGAGCACTTGGATGTTTAAACCTGCACAATTGGCTTTCCCTGGTGCAGAAGGTTATGGACGTTTTGCACGTGGTGGTCGTGGTGGTAAAGTCGTTGTAGTAACTAATCTAAATGACAGCGGACCTGGAAGCTTACGAGAAGCAGTTACTAACGACATAGGTCCTAGAACTATTGTATTTAATGTTTCTGGTATCATACAGCTACAATCTAGATTAGTATCTAGTAAACCTTATGTTACCATTGCTGGTCAAACAGCACCTGGAAAAGGAATTACCATTAGAAAAGCTCCTTTTGGTATTACAGGTAACGATAATGTTGTTCAAAATATAAGAGTTCGCTTAGGTGGTGGTTCAACATTTGACGGAATGGGGCTTACAGGTGCAAATCATAGTATTATTGATCATTGTTCTATTAGTTGGACGATTGATGAAGCTTTTAGTTCAAGAGGAGCAAACAACATTACCTTACAACGTACATTAATTTCTGAAGCTCTAAATGCTGCTGGACATCAAAACTATCCTGTTGGAACAGAGCACGGTTATGCAGCTAGCATTGGAGGAGACATAGGAAGTTTCCATCACAATTTATTAGCACATAACTACGGTAGAAACTGGAGTTTGGCAGGTGGTTTAGACGGTAATGGATACTACGCTGGTTCAATGGACATTACAAATAACGTTGTATACAACTGGGGTTCAAGAGCTACAGATGGTGGTACTAAAGAAGTGAATTTTGTGAACAATTATTACAAACCAGGAGCAGGAACAACTCTTTTTTATGCATTTACTCAAGAACACGAAAATGTTGGAATGGGTATGCAACGTGCCTATTTTTCTGGAAACGTTATGCCTGGGCATTTTGATGAAAATAATCAATCAGCTGGTAGAAGAATAAGATACTCTAACGGTGCTTCATATGAATACGAAACATTTGTAGACCAACCTTTCTTTCCATCACATGTAACAACTCAAACTGCTAAACATGCTTATAAAATAGTTCTTTCTGATGTGGGTGCTACACAACCTAGTTTTGATGATCATGATCAAAGAATGGTTTCAGAAACTTTAAATGGAACCTACTCTGTTACGGGTAGTGTTACTGGTAAAAAAGGTTTCCCTGATAACGAAGCAGATTCTGGCGGATATGAAAATTATCCAGAGATAATAAGAGCAAGTGACTGGGACTCTGACAATGATGGTTTACCTAACTGGTGGGAAAACATTATAGGTACCAATATTAATTCTGGAGCTAATGATTTTTCAGATGCCAATGCAGATGACAATTTAGATGGTTACACCAATTTAGATTACTACTTACAGTGGATGTCTTTACCACATTACAGCACTGAATCTGGTGAAAAAATCAGTATTAATCTACAAGAACTTTCAAGAGGTTTTATCAACAATCCTTCTTATCAAATTTCAAATACTGTCAATGGAACTACTAATCTAACAGGTAACATTGCTGAGTTTACACCATCAACAACAGGACTTGGTTCTTTTGATTTTACAGTAACAGATAATGAGGGAGACAGTATGACACGTACCGTAAACATTCTTAACGGTTACAACTTATTGAATACTAAAGAGACAGTTGCTTCAAAATTTAAAATTTGGCCTGTTCCTAACAATGGTTCTTTTTTTATACAAATGAACAAGACTAGTAAAGAGTCAGAATATCAAATATATGATATCTATGGAAGATTTATAAAAACCGGTACGATTAGTAATGAGATAGAAAAAATCTCCATAGACGATCAAGGTGTCTATATTTTGAACATAATTAATACGAAAACTAGACAAGTATTACATACCCAAAAAATTATAGTGCAGTAACAACATGATTATTTTTTGAATAAAAAAAGACCTAAAGTATTGAATACTTTAGGTCTTTTTTTATGGTTAGTACGACATCCAAACCGTCATTTCTTCTTTAGATCTGTTACCCCAACTATAATAAGGAACTAGTGTTATATTGATACTTTCTTTATTTTCTGATATAGACTTGTATAAAGAATTTTTCCAATTTTTGTTATCAACAAAAACTTTTGATTCTAACCCTATTACTTTTCTATTATTAATAATAATATTTTTGGTCATAAAATCAGAATTTACGTCTAATACAATACTATTGATGTCTACTTTTTTAGTCATATCAGCTGTCTCTAAACAATAGACCATAGGACCTCTTTTTACTGCCACTTGATTTTTGGTTTCTTCTACCAGAGGATTGGCTTGCATGACTTCAACAGACATTGGAATATTTAATGTGATGATATCTCCTTTTTTCCAAATTCTCGATATTTTAGAATACGTACCTGATATAATTTCTTTCTCTATTTTTTTATTATTTATAGAAATGATTGAGTTTTTACTCCAACCCGGAATTCTTAACAAAATATCAAATGTATTTTTAGGAGCTTTCACAATTTTTAAAGTAATTTTTCCATTCCATGGGTAATTGGTTTCTTGTTCCAATTCTATTTTATCTCCTTCAATTGTTTGCGTTTTTAAATGGTTACTTCCATACAAATTCACATACAACCCATCTTTTGATAAATTATATGCATAATTATTTACCTCTGCCAAAGTTCTGGTTACATTAGGGGCACAGCAATTGGAAAGAGAAATATATCCTTCTCTAAAATTCCCCCAACGTTGTTTAAAAGGCAAATTTTCTGATACATTTAAAGGATTGTTATAACAAAATTCTTGTCCGCTTAAACTCACTCCAGACATCACACTGTTGTATAAGGCCAACTCCACAATATCAGCATATTTAGCTTCACCTGTAATTTGTAGCATTCTCCAGTTCCATAATACATTTCCAATATTCGCACAGGTTTCATTATGGGCGGTCGCATTAGGTAACTGATAGGGTCTTCCATAAGCTTGATGAATTTTCTGAACAACTGATGGATCATAGACTGTTCCATCGGGAGAAACACCATCATACAAAGCTCCACAAGCCCCTGTGATGTACATTTTTCTATACACCACATCATTCCAAATAGACTCCAAATTATCTAATAATTTTTTCTCTCCTGTTTCCGCATATAAATCGGCAACACCTGCATATAGATAATTTGCACGAACTGCATGTCCCATGGCTGTAGTTTGCTCTCTAAAGGGAATACGATCTTGATTATCATCCGTACCATCATTTGTCGTTCCACGGATATCAATTAAATTGTTAGCCAACTCTAAATAACGTGGATCTTTTACGGTACGATACATTTCTATAATTCCCATATAATGGGATGGACAAATAGCATTACGTGCTAATTCTGGCGATGCTTTTTTATAAAAATCATATAAAAAATCAGCTACGTCTTTTGCTACTTCTAAAAAATTATCTTTTCCTGTAGCTCTGTAATGTACACATGCAGCAGTCATTAAATGTCCCATGTTATACTTTTCAAAACCCAATTGCTTTTGTAATTCTTCAGGTCCTAAGGTTCCCCAGCGCTCTTCTATCAGTACAGGGGTATTTATATATCCATCTTTTCTTTGTGCTTTTGCAAATAATGCAATCGCTTTATCCATTTCTTTATCTAAATTTTTGTCTTTAGTAACGGCATATGTAGCCGCCATTCCTTCCAAAATTTTATAAAAATCACCATCGTGAAAAGAAGGACCGTCATGTTTTCCTTTCATCAACCCTGCTGCAATTTCAAAATTTGCATACGCATGGGTAATAGAATCATTATGATACAACTCCCACATATAAGGCAACGTGTTTTCTACCTCCACATCAAATTGTTCTTTCCAAAAACCACTTGTCCAAGTAACATCTTGCATGTTTACACTTTGCAGTTTACTATAAGGACTAGCAGCATTTGCTACTAGTCCTTTTTCTTGTCCAAAAACAAAAGCATTGATGGCTAAAACCCCTAATACAATTCCTTTATTTATTTTCATTGTTCTTATTTTACAAATACATTAATTATTCTTGTCATTTGATCTCCTTTTTTATCTTCTACAGAAATTTTAAAAGAAGCAAATCCTCTTTGATTGTTTTTAAATGATATCTTTCCATCTTTTAAAGACACTTTTCCATTCTTTACTTCTGAAAAACTATACTTAGGTTGATTTTCATATCCTTTAAAATAACCTTCAACATTAAATTCAATTACTTCTCCATTTTCTATAAAATAGTGAGGTTGTGCCATCCAATTTAAATAATCTTCTAACTGTGTAAACCCATCTCTATCTTTATCAGCATTGGCATCAGAAAAATCATTTTTAGGTGACGACGTATTTAAACCATGAGCTTCTTCCCACCAATTTGGTAAACCATCATGATCTGTATCCCAATTTTTATCACGAATTTCACTTGTATAATTTGGAAAACCTCCTGCATCTTTTTCAGTATCAATCATTCCTGGTAGATTACTTTTCTTTCCTTTATAGCTATAAGTCCCTTTTAAAGTTTCTTTCACAATACGGCGATCATGTTTGTCAAAAAATGGCTGAGTAGCACCAACATCAGATAGTACGTCTTTATATGCAGCCTCCGCTGATTGTGTATTTATATAAGATGGAAAAAATGGTTGGTCTACAAAAGTTTCATATTCTACAATTTCATTATTTTTTATCTTAGAGGTTCTACCTTTTTCTTGATTATTTTCATCAAAATGTCCAGGCATTACGTTTCCTTTAAAAAAGTAACGTTGACTTCCTTTACCAACTCCTTCATGATCGGCAGTTAATGCAACAAAAATATCTGAAGCTCCACCTGGCTTGTAATAATTATTCACAAAATTCACTTCGTTAGCTCCTCCATCTGTAGTTCTATGCCCCCAGTTATATACTACATTATTTCTAATATCTAATCGACCAGAGTAGTAACCATCTCCATTTAATCCACCTCCCATACTCCAATTCCTACCGTAGTTATGGGCTAATAAATTGTGATGGAAACTTCCTATATCTCCTCCAATAGTTGCTGCATATCCATGCATTTTTCCCTTTTCATATTTACCATGACCAGCTACATTTAAAGCTTCTGAAATTAAAGTACGCTGTAAGGTAATATGGTGAGCTCCTCTAGAACTAAACGATTCATCAATCGTCCAACTAATAGAACAATGATCAATAATACTATGATTTGCCCCTGTAAGTCCCATTCCATCATAAGTTCTACCAGCACCAATTCTTACTCTTATAAAGCGTGCAATTCCATCATCTCCTGTTAACCCAACAGGAGCTCTAGTAAAAGTTACACCTTCACCCGGAGCTGTTTGTCCCGCTATAGTAATATATGGTTGATTGATGACCAATCTTGATTTTAACTCGATATTCCCTGATACATTGAAGACAATAGTTCTGGGTCCAATTTCCTGATTTACAGCATCACGGAAACTTCCTGGTCCATCGTCATTTAAATTGGTTACTTCTACTACTTTTCCGCCACGTCCGCCAATGGCAAAACGCCCATATCCTTCTGCTCCTGGAAAAGCCAATTGTGCAGGTCTAAAAGACCACACATTTCCTTTGGTAATGTCTCCATTTTCATCCTCCTCATCAACACGCCAATAATAAGTATCCATACTATACAAATCATTTACTGTAAACTCGTTTGATTTTAGCTCCCCTCGATACAAAGAAGATGATTCATCTGCGTTTTTTATTTCTTCTTTATTTTTTCCAAAATATACATGATGTGCTACTGTACCTTTTGGAGATTTCCATGTTAAATCTAACTCATCTTCTGCAACCACATGCTCATCTAGATTTTCAGGCTGTGGAGTATTCGCTTGTTTTTTAAGATTAGGGGTATCTATCTCAAATCCATTGATCACAAATTCAGAAATATCTGATCCTTTAGTTCCTTCAAAACGAATTACGGTCTCTTTGTTTTTTTCTACTGTAAAAGTTAAATAAGCTATTGCCGATTCAATTTTAGCAAAAGCTCTATTGCTTTGCAAAACCGTTTCTACCTCTTTACCATTTACATAAACTTTAACAGGAGTTAATGTTCGCTCTCTTAAGTTAGAAAAGGTATTATGAAATGTTAACAATGAATGTTTTCCTGGTTTTAGTCCGCTAATGGTCATTTCTACTTCTTTTTCAGAAACCAATCCATCACTTACCAATTGAGCATAATGAGGAGCACTCATTCCTATTTTTACCCAATTAGATTTAAAATCTCCTTTTAGTTTTACGGTCACTCCATTAAAAGATTTTTCATCTTTTGTTCCTTCGTTAATCACCCAAGATTGATATAAAGGATCGTGAACTTCTGATATTCTCCTTCCCGAAAAATCAAAATCTACCTTTACTACTTGCTTTTCTGTTTTCTGATTGTTTTGACATTGCACATTTAACAATGCAAATACCGCCAAAAGCAATGAACTCGTAATATCTTTTATCAATCTCATCTATCTAAAATTTATTTTTTCTTGGTTACTGTATTCTAATATATTTTGAATGTCTTTTCTTCTTGATTCTGGAAACACTTCTATAATTTCAACCACACCATTTTCTAGCTTAACCTCTACCGTTGTATTTTGAGGAGCATGTAACTTAAAATGTACATTCCAATCTTTTGGCCAAGCAGGAAACAACACTATTTTTCCATTTACTTCTTGTAACAACATTTCTTGCATTCCAATCATTCCAGCTCCTCCCCAATTGTGATCTGGCACCCAATCAAAACCAGGCCCCCAAAAAGCAGGAAACCTTCTTTCTGAATTTGCCATTTTTAACAAAGTATATTTTGATGCTTCTTTTGTTTGCCCCAATCTAGCAGCCATAATATTAGATTGCTTCCATCCTACATGACTTCTAAATTTTAACAAATCTCCATCTAATTGATATGTATTTTGTGCCACTTCTAAATCGGGTTTTCCTATGCTGTAAATCTTCCATGGAAACACTGGATACAATTGTGCTGCTTCAGTGTTATTGATACGCTCCCATGTTTTTGCAGGGGCTAATACTTTTTGATGATTGATTTCCCTGAAATTTAAAGGTGGAATTCTTTTCTGAAACTCCTTTAAGTAAATAACCTCATCGGTTGTTAAATCTTCAGAAGAATATTTTAATAGTTTTTCTGTCACTACTTTTAAAGCAGAAATGGTACTATTGGCATTGTTTGCCATTTTATAAGTTTCTACAGCAGACCCCGGATACAAAACCAAATGACCATTGACATCTAAAGCTTTTCTTCCTCTCTTCTTTGCTAAATATTGATAATGTTCATCAAAAAAACGAAGGCAACTCAACACAAAATTATTGTACTTTCTAACATCAATATTTGCATATTCTTTTTGCTCTAACATCATTTTACAGAACTCAAAAACCGTATCCCATTGATATTCTAGCCATGCATTGTATTGCATTCCAGCATCATAATCTACAGGACGTTTCCAACTATATTCAGCGGGATTTGGCAATCCAAAATTCTCTAATTGTTCTGTAAAAGCAGCCCCCTTATGATTCCAATAAACCTCACTACGTAACTCCGCATTTTTTTGAAGAGTTAAATAATAATCTAATTGTGATGTCATCATATCAAAATCACCACTTTTTAACATTGGAAAATAAACCAAACGTTGATTTTGTTGAGTCATGGTTCCCCCTCCCCAGTTTCTAAAATCTGGTGTAAAAGGGTGATCTTCTTTGGTAAAAACAGGGTCTACCGTAAACAAACCACCATTAAATTTTGTTGGATATTTTCCATAAGCATTGGCTCCTAACATATAACGGAACAACTGATAATTTTGCCCTATTTGATATACAGAATCATGTGCTTTTACATTTCTGTTTTGAGTGTAGATAAAACTTCTATTCCAATACTGATTCCACCATTTTTTTGTTCTTTTTTCATCTGTCGTATAAGCCTCTACAAAATCCTTCAACCCTTTTTTATAAAACGATAAATCTTTGTTTTGATTGGTGTGTAAATAAATTGATAATTGATGTTTTTTACTTAGTTTTTCACTCTCTAAACTAAATCCTTTAAAATCGGTATCTTGGTATTTTCCAATATACGTTCCAGCAATCTTCATGTTTTTTCCTTTCATAACACCTCCAAAAGTTAAGTACTTTAAAGGATTCATCATTTGGTTTTTTACAACTCCCATTTGTTGCTGTGCTACCGCCACATCAAACACAGTTTTTTCTCTATTTTGATGATAAAAAGAAATGCTGTTGTTTTCAAAATCAATGGAATCTTTATAGGTAATAATATCTCCTTGAGGAGCCCATTTGTACGAATTTGCATTATTGGCTTTTCCTTTTACTGGTCTATTTTTATGTCTCCAACTTTCGTAAGAGGCTTTTACACTTACAGTTTGTTTGCTTTTTACTTCTACATGAATGACAGGGTAAAAAACATCTACCCAAAGTTTTATCTCCGTATTGTTTTGAGAAATTTTCACATAACCATCATGCAATACCAACTCCTGATGAAACCCATCTCTATTTTTAAATGGATTTGGACTTAACTCTAATTTTACACGCCCAAGTTTTAATAAGGTATTGTGTTCATCAAATGTTCCGCTTCTTGAAAAATAGAAATATACACTTCCTTGTTCAACCCAAACATTCGCCCCTATATCTCCTCCTCCTAAAGGCATAGATTCTGAAGCATTTTTACTTTGACTTGTCCATATTTGATTATAATCGTTAAGCTTAGGAATTTGAGCATTTAGGAATAACGAAAACATCAAAAAAAAGGAAATGATATTTTTTTTCATAAGTTGATATACTTAACTATTTACTACCAATCATCCGTTCTAAAAGAAGACATAGGCAATCCTCCAGTACTAAAAATTTCGGCTTTGGTATAATCCTTAAATAAATACCTAACCGCTACAGGTTTTTCTACATTTGGAGAAGATAAAACCACTGATTTTCTTCTCATATAAGTTGTTGCTGGATAAAAGACTTTATTTTCTCCAGCAATTTCAAACCCTTTCACCTCTTTATCATACGAGGTAATTCCATTAGGAACATTTTTAAAAGAAACCGTTACGGTACTTCCTTTTATTTCCATAGCATTAAACTCTGGACTTAAATATTCAAACCCATCTATTCCATAAGTTTTTGCCAAAGCCAAATATGCCAATCGATCTCCTCCAACTTTTTTGTTATTTGGGTGAATGTTATTTTCTTCTCCAACATCCATTAGAACAGCCATGCCTATATTTAATATTTCTTGAGAAGCCTTTAACTGTGCTTCTCTTAAATAAGCCGAATTGTATTCTTCTTTCTGACCTATTGGATGAAATTGGGCATAATTAAACGGTGCAATTTGGGCATAATAAAATGGAAACGCTCCTTGATTCCATAACTCACGCCAAGAAACCACCATTTTTTTAAAAAAATCTTTATACTCAAAAGGTCTTTCGTAATTAGATTCTCCTTGATACCAAATAGCTCCTTTGATTCCATAACCAATTACAGGCGATAACATTCCATTAAATAAAGTTGTGGGTACTCTGTTTGGATTACTTTTTAAATCACTTTCTGTTTTTGGTAAGGGTAGTGTGTTATCAAAATCTTCTAACATTTCTTGATTCATCCAGGCCTCTACGTTTGATCCTCCGTAAGACACATGAATCAATCCTACAGGAACTTGTAACACCTCTTGTAACAAGCTTCCAAAATGCCAAGCCGTAGCACTAAAGTCACCTGTATTCTGTGGACCTGCCACTTTCCATTCTCCTTCAAAATCTTCTTTGGGTGTTAAAACAGTAGCTCTTGGAACCGTAATCAAACGAATATTTTTATTAGTTGAACGAACAATGGCATCATTACCTCCTATAACAGGTTGTCCTGGAAAACCTTTTAAAGGCATTTCCATATTAGACTGTCCAGAACACAACCAAACTTCCCCAATCAATACATTGTTTATTGTTTTTATTTCACTACCATTAGAAACCAAAATGATATACGGGCCTCCATCTTTAGGAGTTACTAAATTTGTTTTCCATTTTCCATATTTGTCAGCTTTCACCGGATATTCTTTTGCATCCCAAGATGTAGAAATAATCAATTCTTCGTGTTTGTTTGCCCAACCCCAAATAGGCGTCTTACTTTCTTGCTGTAATATCATGTTATCTGTAAACAAAGCAGGCAATTTAATTTCTGCTTGTATATTCATAACAGTAAACAAACACATAATTGTTATGGTCACTAATTTTTTCATTTCTTTAATGTCTTTTGTATTTTAATATTTCCTAATAAACCAGATTTCACCATCATGGTTTCATCTAACCTATAAGGTGCTGTGGTCCATGTTAAACGATCTTTTTTTAATAATTTTTCATCACCAATTAATCTATTAGCCCAAGTATTGGTCACTTTTACAGTCAAGGTGTTTTCTCCTTTTTTTAAAGCTTTTGAAATGTTTTTTCTATAAGGATACGTCCATAAAACACCGCAATCTTTCCCGTTTAAACTGATTTCAGCAATATGATTGATTTCATCAAACTCCAAGAACAAATCCTTTTCAATCTCCTTATTCCAATCAAATTTTTTGGTATAAATAGCCGTTCCAGAATAATATTTAATACTATCATTGGTTGAAGTGCTCCAATCAAAAAGTTGATGAATTTCAATTGATTTTGATGGTCCATGAAATGCTTTATCAAACTGAATAGTCCAATCCTGATTTAAAGTCTGAACTGTTTTATAAGTCGACCCATTTTTATTTTCTTCTAAACTTTTCTCATCTTGATTTTCTTTAAAAATCACAAAAAGGGATTCGTTTTTATCAAACTGTAACGAAATAATTGTTCTTCCTTTTTCCACTTTCCAATCTTGCACGGTTGAAGTTTCATCAGTCACAGGGTTATATAAAACAGGTGTTTTATTGGATACTCTAAAAGACACCGCTACTTGTCTTTGTTCTTCTTTTTGATTTGCCAAAAAATAAACATCTTCCTCATAATACGATCTATGTGCCCAAGCGATGGTACTCGCATCTTTTTTATTAATTTTTACATCTGCAGCAATTCCAAACGCAGAAAAATCAGATTCTAAATAAGGTAATTTTACCACCGTTCCTTTTCCTAAAGACCATTTTTTAGTTCCTTCACCAGACCAAATTTCATCAATAATCTGTTGCCATTTTTCTATCTCTTCAACCGTATGTTTTCCCGGAATACTTGTAGGTTTTTCATTCACAAAAACAGTAGCTCCATCTTTTACCAAATTCAAAATCTTTTGAGCTACCTCCAAAGACATCATTTTGTTTGGAGACATTTTTGTTACCCCAGGAAACAATAAAAATTGATAAATTACTTTGTCCGAGAAAACAACTTTTCCATCTTTTACATAGGCTCCTAACAAAACATCTCTGTTAAAAGAATCATATTTATAACCATTTAAAGCATTTACCCACTCTGATAAATCTGTACTATTTTTTGAGTACTTTACTTCTTTAGGCATTCTTGCCGATGGCTGTCCTACATTTGCCAATCGCTTCTTTTCTGATGCCACTCGTTCAGCTCCAAAAACATTTGGAATAGATGACACCAACCTATCTGGCAACACCGATCTCGAAGGGATTTCTTCCCCTGTAAATACTGCAAAATCTATCACCGGATGTCCTTTTTGTAACTGGAATTGCACATTTTTACAATAGTCAAAAAAAGCTTTTCCGGGTTTCCACCAAGTTTGATCTCGTTGAAAAAAAGTTCCTATCGGATCTAAAGTCATCCCCGGCTTTCTATCCAACCATGGATTGTGTACAAAAACATGGTAAAAAAATCGATTGACTCCCAGAGCATAATTTCTATCAGCTAAGGTTTTTAAGTTTCCAGGGTGTTCATCCCAATCCATTCTTAACTGAGTAAACGCTTCTGCTTGAATGATATCTTTTCCATAGATATGTCCTCCTGAAATAGCATCTAACATGTCATTAGGTTTGTCATGCGTAGGACTTCTCAACCAAAACTCTCCACTAGGATAATCAATGTGTTTAAAGTGTAACAAACCATCACTCGTCATGGTTGGAGCTACATTTTCTGAACTAAATTTAACTCCAGCTTTTTTAGCTTCGTCTGCCAAAACCCCAAAGAAATTATCTACAATTAATTCCGATATAGTTTTTCTAATATCGTATAACACATTTTCAGAAGTTTCAATATCATCCAACGGAATTCCTGCCATTACAGGTAAATACTCCACAACATCGTAACCTCTACGTTTTTTAAATTCTTCTCTAAAAACAGGTGACCAATTTTGACTTCCACACTCCCAACTATCCATGTGTAATATTTCCACCACCTTTGAGGATAATTCTGGGCCTGCTACTCTTAACATTTTCCCGAACCAATGGTCTAATTGAAAACGAACAGCTTCTGCATTAAATTTATCAACCTCTAAACCTCTACCTCCTCCAGCAGTTGCATTTTCATGTCCTGTAGAAGTATGTCCAAACCTAATGATTCTCCATTTTTTTTCTGATGGAGCTTGCCAATTTAAAACACCTTTCTCATCTATAAATTTAGAGATATTAATCATTTTTGACTTGTCGACACAATCCTCTTTTCCTATTTGTGTATTATTTAGTTTTGAACTAATTCGCCAAACAGCACCAGATTTCCCTTCATAATTTTCTATTAAAGGTTCCTCAGATAAAATAATTTTGGTGAGTTTTAAAGGTGAATTCCATTTGGCCATATCAATATCTTCAGCCCCTGGTTCCGAACCTTCTGGATTGTATACAAATCTGAAATATTTTGCTTTGGCCGAAAGACTATGGGTATAATCTTCATCAGTATCTTGCCAACCCGAACGTGGTGTTTCTAACCTCCCTAAACTTTTAAAAGTCTTTCCATCATCGCTCACCTCAACCATCATTCTATGTGCTTGATAATTGTTTCCTTTGGTTTCAATATGAATGGATTTACAAGAAAAAGGCTCCTTAAACTCGTACTGAATATAGCCTGGCTCATACATTCGCAACTGTGTTTGCTCAGTAGAAACATCGCTCAAAAAAGAAGCTTCTTCACCTATTGAAGTACTAATTTTAGGCTGAACATCAATGGATGTTTGATGTTTATTTTCTACTGGAAAGGCAAAAGAAGCAATGTCTTTATAGTAATTTTTATAATGTGCTGGCATGGGTAAGGTCATCTCTTTTAGATTCGCTCCTTTAACAATCGTATCAGCCCAAACTACTTTTTGCATAGACATTTCTGGCGTAATCCAAGGTCCGCCAGCAACAGCAAATCCATCTGCAGGATGAAAAGCTATTTTAACCCCCAATCGATCCGCCTCTGTTAAAGCCCAACGAACCAATTTCCAAAACTCATCACTTAATTGTACTATAGGTGGATTCATTAAAGGTTTTTCTCCCGGACCTTTAATAGTCATTAAATAAGCACCTCGAATTCCAGCTTGTTTCATTGCTTCTAAATCGGCAGTAATTCCTTCTTTAGAATAAGCACTTTTTAACCAATACCAATACACCCAAGGCATAGCACTCTCTTGAGTAGGCTCAAAATAAGACATTTCTGTTTTTTCTGATGGTTTACAAGCAACCATCAATAACATCATAAAAAACAAATATTTGAATCCTTGTTTCATTAATAGTTAAACTTTTTAAGTGTCTTAGACAATCCTTTATCAAAAGGGGTTAAATAAAAACTGTATTTGTAATCTTTTGATGAAATTTGATATTTTTCCATAGGAGCTCCCACTGGAGACCAACTATCATTCCCTCCAATTCCCATCTGAATTAAATCGATATTTAAGATTAAATAACCTGCATCAACCAAATCATACGTGTGTTTAGCTTCATTAAGATTTTCTTGTGTATAGGGCCATACACTCATACTTAAAGGTTGTAATCCAACGACTAAAAACCCGTTATCTTGTTTTGTATCAGAACAACTCATCCACCTCACTTCTGTTCTATTTCCATTTTCTTGTGGCATCACATAAGGTTCTGTAAAAGTGTTTAAAGGCAATGTATATTCCTTGATAGGAAAACCGTGATTACGATCTATGTAGTTTTCCAACACTCCTTTTCCATACCAAGAAATTTGTTTAAAATTATTCTCAACCCCCATTTGCATTCCTACTTTTGGAATGTTTGGCAAATCTATAGAAGCGTTTAATACATAATCAACCCTAATAAAACCATTCGATTCTATGTTGTAAGTAACAGAAACTTGCGCACTGTCTTTAATTACTTCATAATTAGAAACAACTCGCACTTCATCTCCCAGTAATGATGTTTTTACTGAGGTTAATTTAGGCTGATTGGTATACCATGTTTTTAAAATCTTATGTGGTTTCCATCCTTTACGATCGTTATCTGTTAAAGGTCTTGTGAAATTTGGTAATAATGGAGCATATACTTGTTCTTTACCTTTAAAAAGGTACGAACTTAATGCTCCATTTTCTTTATCAACGATTACACTAAAATGTGCTCCTTTTATTTTAAAATTGTCATTAGACTCTAACACTTCTAAAGAAGAAGTTGACTTAGGAGACTGGTAAACAATCTCTTGTTTTGGTCTTAGTAAAAACTGATCTTCTGCCACCACATAACCTTTATTTGCCCATAACTCATCTTTTGATAATTGGAATTCAATATTTAAGAAATACTCCGCATCGGCTTTCATTTTTGGAATATATTGCTTTATGTTAACTATTATTTCTTGACCTGCTGCAACATTAAAAGAAGATAAAATTTCTTTTTTGATGACTTTCCCATTCTCTAAAATTTGTAATAAAGGAATGTAATCAATTAAAGATTTTGTGGCTTGGCGGTTTTTAACAATTAATTGATTTCCTTCCAAACGACAAGTTACAGGTTGATATACCCATTTATTTTCATACATGGCTGCTTTGGGTCTACCGTCAGAGGCTACCACTCCGTTGATACAAAAATTTCCATCATGTAGTTTTTCTCCAAAATCACCTCCATAAGTATAAAATTCTTGTCCTGTTTTTTCATCAACTTTTAACAAACCTTGATCTTTAAAATCCCAAATACAACCACCTATAACTCTAGGCAATCGTCTAAACTCATCCCACAATTCTTTTAAATTTCCTGTTGAATTCCCCATGGAATGTGAGTATTCCACAAATAAAATAGGTCTGGTATCGGCTTTATTATCTACCAAAAACTGTGGGGTAAAAACTCCTGGATAAAAACGACTTACCATATCTACATAAGGTTCATCTTGTGGGTTTTCAAAACGATGTGAATGATCTCCTGTTGATGGATACCTTGAATCTCTTTCATCTATATACCCCTCTAACCTTGGATTTCCTTGAGCAGGCTCGTAATGTACAGGTCTGGTAATATCAAAATCATGTGTCCAACCTGCCATGGCTGCATGGTTTGGTCCTTTTCCTGCTTCGTTCCCTAAACTCCACATAATCACACTTGGATGATTTTTATCACGCTCTACCATTCTGGTCATACGCTCTATATAAGCATTTGTCCAACTTGGATCATTACTCAATTTCCCTCCTAATCCATGTGTTTCTAAATTGGCTTCATCCATCACCATAATTCCATATACATCACACAATTCATAAAAATACGGATCGTTAGGGTAATGACTGGTTCTAATGGTGTTAAAATTAAATTGCTTGATGGTTTTTACATCATCTTCAATATCTTTTCTAGTTAATGCTTTTCCTCTGATAGGATGATGATCGTGGCGATTAACTCCATAGATATATGTTTTTTTTCCATTGATTAATAACTTACCGTTTTCTTTAGAAAACTCAATAGAACGGAAACCAACTTTACAAGATTTTACTTCTGAAATATTTCCGTTTTCATCTTTTAAAGTCATGACCAACGTGTATAAATTTGGTGCTTCTGAACTCCATTTTTTGGGATTTTTGATCGTTTTTTCAAAAAAACCAAAACGCACATTATCCAAACGAGGATAACTTTCATTTACAATAGCTTTGGCTAAAGTATCAATAGGTTTTTCAAATAAAGCCTTGTTTTTATCATTATACAATTGAAATTCAAACGAAGCATTCTTAATAGTGTCTCCAGTTAAGTTTTCTAATTTTGGACGTAATTGAAAAACAGCATCTTTATACTCTTTATCTAATTTTGTTTGATAAAAGAAATCTTGAATACGTAATTTTGGTTCAGCCATCACAAAAATCTCTCGCTGAATCCCGCTCATTCGCCAATGGTCTTGATCTTCTAAATAAGCACCATCACTATAGCGAATTACTTGGACGGACAATACATTTTCTCCTTCTTTTAAATAAGGTGTAATATTAAATTCTGATGGTAAAAAACTATCTTCCCCATAACCTAAAAACTCCCCATTGATCCATACTTGAAAAGCTGAACTAACCGCTCCAAAATGAAGCGTAACCGTCATGTTTTTTTGCCAATCACTAGGCACTGTGAATTTACGTTGATAAGACCCTATACTATTATCATCCTTAGGAACAAAAGGTGGATTGATAGGTCTAAAAGGATATACTGCACTTTTGTAAATTGGAATCCCATAACCAAGTAATTCTATATTAGAAGGCACTTCTATTTTGTCCCATTCTTTTACCTCATCTTTATAAAAGTCTTTAGGAGCTTCTTCTAAGTTTTTTGCATACTTAAAATTCCACTCACCATTTAACATGATGAAACGACTTTTTTCTCTATTCCCTTCTAATGCATCTGCTACCGTTTTATAAGAATAAGCAGTAGCTCTTGCAGGCTGTCTATTGATACTAGTTACCAACGGATCTTCCCAAGGTGCATAACTATATTTTTTAGGTGTTTCAGGAATCCCAGCAGGCTCTCCTGTAACTGTTTGTGCAGTCACTAAGCTTGCAAAATTTAAAGCAACACATAATATGAGTTTATTTATGATCATCTTCTATAGCTACAAAATGAATATCACTTTTTCCTATGTCTTTTGAGGTTGCTAGTGCAATACCACGTTGTCCTGCTTTGTTTACAGCACAGTAATAATGATACACAATACCATCGTGTTTTACCACAAAAGACTTGTGAGCAAACTGTGCATCATAAGATTCTGATGACTGAATTAAATCTTCTCCTTCCCAATCTTTCCAATGAATTAAATCATTCGATACTGCAAATCGGTTAAACGCTCCTTGATCCCAGCCTGTCCAAAAAGCTCCAAAATAAAACATCACCCAAGTATCATTAATACGTTGAATATAAGCATCTCCAGAAATTCCTTTATGATGATTGATTACAGGTCCATCTCCAAAACGTTCCCAGTTTTTCATATCGTTTGAAACCGCCATGGCAATACGCTCAGCTCCTTTGGCAGGGTTGATACTATCTCCACGAGCGTTGTAATACATCACAAAATCATGTCCTGTTTCTTTCTCAACATCTCTAATCACAGAACTTTTATACATGGTACTGTTGTCCCACCATTTTGCTTTGTCATCATTTGGTCTTAAAACAGGTTCTGGCAAACGTTTAAATTCGTGAGGTGTAGTAGGCAACTCATCCGTATAAGCCATTCCCATAGATAATATTCCTGCTTCATATCCTGTAGTATTCCCTCCAAAATAACTCATCCAGTATTTATCGTCATAAGATTCCCATTTGTAAGAACCTCCCCAAGTAGGATCCTGTAAAGCAATGTATCCTGCTTTTTGATTGACATCCCATTCTGTAGTGTCTTTTGAAAACGACATGACTTTTCCTAAGTGTTTCCAGTTTAACAAATCATCACTTTCTGCCAACCAAGTTTCGTAACCACGACCTTCAAAAATTAGATAAGTCATAAACCACTTTCCATCTTTTCTAAAGATACTTGGACAATCCATTTTGTATGAGTTGTCTTTAGGCACCATGACCAAACCGTACTTATGTGGCGTTTTAATTTCATTATATATTTCTTGCATTACGGCATCTGTAATCTCTCTTTTCTTCATTTTTGAAGAACAAGATGTAATCATTACCAATGCAAAGCATACTAGTACGAGTTGAAAAAACTGTTTCGTTTTCATAAGTGAATCTTACTTTTTAAACTTTAAATAAACTGTACGTTTTTGCAGACCACTTAACCATTTAGGTTGCGATGAAGGCCCTAATAAATCGGTGGCATTTACTTTGTTTCTTGCTGGTGGAATAACATCTAAAACAGCAATCCCGGTATTCGGGATGGTGTACAACAGAGCATCACGTCCATCGCGTGGTGAATACACACCTAAATAAGTATCCGTATCTTTATTCTCAATATAAATTTGTCCTTCTTCAGTAGTAAATTCTGCCCAATGCCAGTTGTTAAAATATCCTTTAAACTCAGGATAATTGAATGATTCCCCTGGAATAGGATCGTTATAATCGTTTTCCCAAATATCTAAAGTGGTTCCTTTTAAACGGTTTTGCCAAACCCTATAAGGTCCATCACCCAACCATTTTTTAGCTCTCATTTTTTCTTCAGGATATTCAAAATACATTCCTGCTAAATCAACTACACCGTTATATTCATATTCATAGTCTAGTTGAATCAATCCATCGGCATTGATTGTCCAAACTACTTTTTGAAGAATCCCGTGATAATTAGCTGTAACCACTACTTTTCCATTTTCTTGTTTTGCTTCTATATTTAACAAATTTTCAGAGCAATTTACTTCTTCATCCCAACAAGAAAACTCTTTATAAATACGATCTTCTCCTTTTAAGAAATCAGGATTGATAGTTCCATCTAACGTTCTGTCCCCTCTACGAACCATGATTATTTTTGGTCCATTGGTTAAACTAATGATTTTTCCAGATTGAATTACCTCAGTTAATTTCCCTGATAGTTTATCAATTTTAATTTCAGATTTATCTGCCTTAACAGTATAAAACTCTTTTGTTTCTTTTAAATCTACATTTCCTGAAGCTTCTTTTTTATCTATTGCTTTTTTATCCCAAGTAAAATCCCAAGTCCACAATTCATTTCCATTTTTGTTGATGGCTTTTACATACAACACATCAGCATTTTGCCAATTGTTCGGTAAGTTCAGTTTTAATTCTCCTTTAGCGTGAGGTTGAATATTTGGTGATGAAATTTTTCCTTTCTGAAGTGTTTTACGTTCTGCTTTTCCATTTAAAGGAGAAGTAAACTTAACCAACTCCCACTCAAAAGTACAAGTGTTTATATTGGTAAAATCGTAACGATTTTCTAAAGTAAACGTTCCATCAAAATCTTTTGATAAGATTGGTTTTTCCATAATCATCACCGGAGACCAAACTTCCTTCACAGTAAAGAAACTACCTTCTTTTTCGTGATGTGGTCCTACAATTCCATCGGCACCATAATTTCCTTGGTTGTCAATTCTTCCATCCTGATCGGTACGAGCAATTCCTTCGTCGGCAAATACCCAAAGATAACCTCCTGCACCTCTAGGATGTTTTCTCATAATTTCCCAATAATCATCAAAACCAGCTCCATGGCCACCATCATACAATCCGTGTAGATATTCAGTTGGCATAAAAATATTGTCATCTCTAAAATATTCTAAAGTCTCTCCATAAGAACGATAATGCATGGTTTCTACCCCATTGTGTTCTTGTTGAGGATGCAACACAGGACGTTTTTGTAAATCCCAAATATCAAACTGATTGTCTAAATTGGTGTTCCATCCACCTTCATTTCCGTTAGACCAAAAAATAATACTTGGGTGATTTAAATCACGAGTAACCATTTCTTTTACCAACTTTTTACCAACTGCATCATCATAATGACCATGCCATCCTCCTAACTCATTCATTACATACAACCCAAGTTCATCACAAGCTTGTAAAAATTCAGGATCTGGTGGATAGTGAGATAAACGCACTGCATTCATGTTCATTTCTTTGATCAAACGAACATCTGCATAGTTTAATTCTTTGTTTAAAGTTCTACCAGATTCTGGCCAAAAGCTATGGCGATTTACCCCTTTCATCAACACACGTTGACCGTTGACATAAATTCCATCTCCTTTTCTGATTTCAATAGTTCTAAATCCAATAGTCTCAGAAATGTTATGCAACAATTCTTTCCCTTTATAAATAGCTATTTCTGCCTTATAAAGATTAGGTGTTTCTGCTGTCCATTGTTTGATATTTTTAAAACTTCCTGATAAATGAATTTTATCTCCACTACCAACGATATCAGCCTTAATTGTATTTCCTACTTTTTTCCCATTGATATCTAAGACAGTTATCTCTGCTCGTATATTTGAAGCCGCATTTCCTAAAAACACATTGGCTTCAAAAGTTCCGTCAGCTTCCGCTTTTAACGATGTATAATTGATATGTGTTACTGGCAAGGCTTCTAAAAAAACCGGACGGAAAATACCACCAAAGTTCCAATAATCTGCACGTCTTTCAGCCAAGTTTACACTGGCATTTTTAGACTCTTTGCTCACCACAACACTCAACTCGTTTTTCTTACCAAACTTTAATAAATCTGTGATATCATATTTAAATCTGTAAAAAGCTCCTTGATGTTCATCATCACTTGCCGAACGTCCATTAATTCTAACTTTTGTATCGGTCATAGCACCATCAAAAACAATTTTTACACGTCTGTTTTCCCATGCTTTTGGCACTTCAAACGTATATTTATATTCTCCTACCTCATCAGCAATTCCTTCTGGAAAAGGTTTTCCGTAAAAACGAATTCCGTATTGATATTTTCCAAATCCTTCTTGTTCCCAAACAGAAGGCACATTAATGGTAGACCATTCTCCACTTTTTCTTCCATCAGAAATTTTAAATTCCCACTCTTTGGTATCTTGATATCCTTTACCTGATAAATACTGAATTTGAGTTTCTGTATTTTGAGCTTTTGCCGAAAAACTGACAACTGCCAAAAGAATAGATAATCTGTAAATAAATTTGCTCATTCCTTTAAATTATAATGCTTTGTATTGAATTTGATATTCTTTATTAGCCTCTAATACTAACTGATATTTGTTTTTATCCACTTGCATAATTGCTCCCAAGTTTGTTTTTGGTCTGCTTTTACTATGAATGATTAAAGTTCCTTCTCCACTAATTGTTTTGATATTCATTTCTTTACTACTGATGTACAACTCTATATTTCCTTTAGGCGTTGGTACTTTTCCTTCCATCCACTTTAAACCACCTAAATTAGGTTCAATTGTATACGTTTCGTATCCAGCAGTAATAGGTTGTACTCCCAAGTAATATTTTCCAAACAGATAAATAGGACTTGCTCCCCAAGCGTGACAAAGACTTTTTCCATAAGGTCTTCCATACATAGTTAAGTGTTCCTCTCCTGTTTGTTTTGGATCGTATTTTTCCCAAAAAGATGTCGCTCCTTCTTTTAACATACCTCCCCAATAATCGCGAATTTCATCTAATACAAATTCCTGTTCTCCCAAAGCACAAAGTGCTTCTAACTCATAAAATCTCATGTAAGGAGTCGTAATTTCTAGGATGTCATCATTCAGCAATACTTTATTTTTTACACTTTGTTTTTGTTCTTCATCAAAATAGTTGAAAAAGATTCCAAACATATTGGCATATCGGGTTACGATGTCTTGCATTTCACCATCAATACGTTGGTGTTTCATAACATTTTTATCCTGATCCCAAAACACCTCAAACAATTGTTCTTTTAAATCTTGTGCCAATTTTTGATATTGTTTTTCATCGGCTGTCTCATCAGCAATTTTTGCACTTATTGCCATGGCTTCTAAACTTCTGGCTAACAACATTTGTTCAAAACTAACCTCTCCTGTTTTAGGTAAGCCATCAGCCCAATCAATAAAAACCCAATCCCCTTCTAAAGGTTCTAAAAATCCATTTTTATTTCTTCTACCCAAACAATATTCCATTAAAGTTTTCATTCTTGGATAAAATGTTTCTATAAATTTTGTATCACCGGTATACAAGTAATAATCATAAATTCCCACAAACCAATACAAAGAATAATCCATAATAGTGTTTACGTGAGCCGTTACAGGCTCTTTACCACGTAGTGCTAACAAAGTTCTTTCTACCGATGCAGAATCGAAAAACAAATAATAGTTCATTAAATAACTTTGATAAGCATCTCCAGACCACACCCAACGATCTCTCTTAATTCCATCAATAAAAAATTCTCGAGTAGTTAAATGCATGGTATACGCAGATACATCCCAAATTTCGTTCAATAATTTATCTGATGATTTAAAAGCTCCTCGATATTCTAATGGTAAATATTCATACAACATAGAAATAGAATCGTACTGTACAGAAGCTTCTTTTTGAACTTGCACATAACGAAATGCCTTAGAACCATTATGAGTGTACGTTTTTGATTGATTTCCATCAAAATATAAATGATCCAAAGTTTCGCATTTAGCAGTATCTAAGGCTTCTTCTTTAGATTCTCCATAATACAATGCTAGTTTTCCTTTTCCTTTTAAACCGTGAATTTTAATATAACCAAAGGTTTCTTTTCCAAAGTCTATCAATTCCCCATTCTCTGTTTTTTCAGCCCCTTTAGCTGCCCAAGGTTCCGTTTCAAGTTTAAACTCTGATGGTTTGTTATTAGGTGTATTGAAATTCCATGAACCTACAAACACCCATGGGGTTCCAGATTGTTGCGCTTTTCCTGCTTCATCTATCCAAAGTTTATCTTCGTTGGTAACCATCCAATCTTCATTAGATTTAATATATTTTCCATCAATAAAAATGGCAGGTAATACTTCTTGATTGTAAACTTTTAAAGAAATTTTATGTTTTCCTTTAGGAATGGTAATCGATTTTGGTTGTCCATAAATCTGCTTACCATCTACCAATAATTGAAAAGGTCCTTCGGATACTATTTTAATATCATCAGCTTCAGGAAAATCAACTTCTGTTTGAAACGTTACCAAAGCATACGGGCTGTAATATTTCCATAAAGGAGGAAAAACAGCTTCACGTTCAGTTCTCCTTACTTGCATTTTATTGCTCAGCCAAATTTCAAAATCTCCTGGATACCAAATCCAAGTAGCTTCTTTGCTATTTGTTTGAGCAAATAAAGAAGTTGAAAACAAAAACAGTATTCCGAAATAAATTTTGAATACTGATATTGATACTTTATGACACATAATTGTGAATTATTTTAAATTTAAAAATGAGCTTTATATCATTTTAGTTAAGTGTAAATTTCATTCTTTAATGTCCGTTAAAAAACACATATAATAATATCATAACTATTGTAAGAGCCACCCATAAAATTTTAACCTGATTGTCTGGTTTTGCTTTAGGATCTATTTTTAATAATACATCATGATTATCTTGAGCTGTTTTATCTGTAATAGAAACCAAATAAGTCATGATTGAAAGTCCTACAAAAATGTAAAAAGACAACAATAAAAAATGTGGCCAATTGTATATTTGATTTGGAAATATCCACAAATACAAAACCCCAATTCCTAAACTAATGACAGTTCCTAAAGTTAAAACCAGATTAGCGGCACGAGTCGTGGTCTTTTTCCACAAAACTCCAAACAAAAACACGACAGACATAGGTGGAGCGATAAACCCTAAAATAGATTGAAAAATATCAAACAGATTTAATCCTTTAATACTATTAATTGCTAAGGTAATTAAGACTGCTAGTATAGAACCAAACAAAGTGACCAACCTCCCTGTTTTTACAATTTTATTTTGACTTGCTTTGGGTTCGTATTTCTTTACATAAACATCCATAGTAAAAACTGTACTTAAAGAATTTAATGCCGAACCAATCGTACTAATTAATGCAGCAATTAAAACCACAATAATCAATCCTCTTAATCCAGCAGGAAACAATTGAGTGACCATGGTCATGTAAGCCTCATCAGGATTTTTTAGCTCAGGAAATAAAACAAAACAAACAATTCCTGGTAAAATAAATAATGGAACGTCTAATATTTTTAACCATCCAATAAAATTAGCTCCTAACTGACCTTCTTTTAGATTTTTAGCTCCTAACATGGACTGTACCATAGATTGATCTGTACACCAAAACCAAACCCCCATCACAGGATATCCCAATAAAATAGCTACCCATGGATAGTTTGCATCATCTGCCGGAAGTAATAAATTCCAATAAGACCCCGGAGTGCTGTTATATATATGTTCTAATCCTCCCGCTTTGTTAACTCCCATTACAACCAATAAAAGAGAAACTCCAATAAGCAACAACATTTGAAAAACATTGGTATAAGCTATAGCTTTTAATCCACCTGCAGCAGCAAAAAAACCTGACAAAATTACCATCATAATCACAGAAAGATACATTGGTAAATCTAGCAACTGTTGTACTAAAATACCTCCTGCAAACAAGGTTAATGACAACCAAGATATTAAAATAGTAATAAGTGTATACCATGCTAAAATATTACGTGTAGAATCGCCAAAACGTTTTCCCATAAACTCTGGTAAAGTAACCACATTGGCTCCTAAGTATCTTGGAGAAAACACAACCGCTAATAACAAAATAAATATAAAAGCATACCAAGCAAAGTTACCTGCTACAATTCCTGTAGTAAAACCAACACTTGCAGAAGCAATTAACATAGAAGGCCCTACATTAGTTCCCCACATATTTAAACCAATACTTGGCCAACCTAAAGTATTTCCTGCTAAAAAATAACTGGCATCCGTTTTTTTATTTTTTACAAAAGAAATATAATATCCAAAAGCTACTAATAAAATAAGATATCCAACAATAACAAGATAATCTATGGGTTCTAAAAAACTACTGATTTGACTCATACTATATAAAACCTATTTATTAAATGTTAAATTCTGCTCTAATATCGGAAACTTTTACGGGTAAACCAGTTGATAAAGATCTATCCATTGCTTGTAACAAAGCCACTGTACCTATTCCTTCTTCCATATCAGGATAAGCGGTAAAATCTTGTTCAATACTATCGGCAAAATATTCTAAATAATTTTGATATTCTCCTGCATGATGGGTTTGTCCTTGAAACCTAAAATAGTACTTTAATTTATCATCACCCCAATGGATTATTTTCTCTTCTCCTTCTTTAGTAGTTACAGAATAACGTAGTTCATGATAATCACCTTGACTAGCCCCTTCTGTTCCTCTTAAAATACAACTTAGACCACTATCTCTTTTTGTAGGTTGCGTTGGCGAAGTATACACTCCACTTACCCTTGCAATTCTACCATCGGTTGCTTTAAAAATAAAATGCATGGTATCTTCATTTTTTAAACCAGCTTCCTCTGCATTTTTACTAACCATACCATACCCCATTACCTCTTCAATATCGGGCAGATACCATCTAATAAAATCTACAGGATGACTTAAACCTCCATACAGCCATTTAAAAGCATCTAATAAAGACCATTCTTTTTCTAAAAACCAACGATGATCTGCATGATAATGAGCCTCAATAGTAATTAAATCTCCTATAACTCCTGCTTCAAAATCTGCACGTTGACGTTTCATCGGTTCAAAAAATCGAGAACTTTGACCTATAAAAACTTTTTTTCCTGTTTGATCACTCAACTCTAATAATTCCTTTGCTTTTGATAAATCATCAATAAAAGGCTTTGTACAAACCACATGTTTACCATGTAACAAAGCTTGTTTGATATGAGATGCATGCAAATAATCTGGTGTATAAATAGCTATGATATCAATAGATTCATCTTGTAACAAATCATTGTAATCGGTAGTATAAAAAGGAAAGTCAAATTCCTGAGCTCTTTGCAAACAAAGTGCCTCATTTATATCGCAAACTTTTACCAACTCCAACCTTTCACTTTGCAAAACTGCAGACATGGTACTACGTCCTTCCCCAAGACCTAGAATAGCTATTTTTAACATTTGTCGTTAATTTAATTTATTTAAAAACACCCAGACTTCTCCGGGTTTTGTTCCTTTAATTCCTGTTTGATATTTTGCCATTATGGCATTCCAATCGTTTACACGTGGATTATTTTCTGTTGTTTTAGGATTTAATGCATCTAAATCTGCTCCTTTTGGAATACTAATAATTAACATTAATTGTCTTCCATTTTTAAACACTTGCAATTGTTGAAAGTCGGCATTACAAAATCCTTGAGCCACTTCTGGCCACTTCTCAAACTGAGTTTTATGATACTCTAGGTATTCTTGCTGAAGTTTTACATCCTCAACAAGGTTTGCAGTTAACAACACATGATCCCATTCGGCCGCTAAATTTGCATCATCACATCTTTCTGATTTGCTAAACTGATATACAGGAGTGTTATATGTTTTGATTTCAGCTTTAGGATATTCCAAAACCAACTCACTTTTTAAATGTTCTATATGATTTAATTTGGCATATAAAACCGTATGATTTTTCCATTGATACAATTGAGCATTAATCACTCCATTGGTTTTGGCAATTGATTTAATTTTTTCTGGATCAAAATTTTCACCTATTAATTCTACCGCTGCAAAATGTGGTATTTCTTGTAAAGGCCAACTTTTATCAATAACCACTTCTTTTAACAAAGAAGTATAAGGATCTCTAATTCCTGCATTGTGTTTGATATGATCACCTACAAAAGCATTATTATTTTCCCAAACATTCCCTGGACCATTGGCATTTTGCAAGAATTTTTCGGCAGGGACCCAGTTGTTTTTTACTGTAAAATATGACGAACCTTCATCTGTATATAAATAAAACCAGTGATAGGGATCGTGAGCATATGGATTCTCATAAATATCATACACCATATTTTCTGCTATCACACTTTCTGGCTGTGCTGATAGTGTGTAAACTCCAGCAGTATCATACAGATGTTTTCCGTAGTGATGGATTTTATTGGCAATCACTTTGTTACCACTCATGGTATTTATCGTTTTTGTCCAACCCCAACCCAAACCAATTCCAGAATAAGAAACATCCGAAATTTCATTGTGAGCAATCGTAATATTTTTTACAAACCCTGCACTAATTCCTAAACAACCCCAATCTTCATTAGTAACATCAGTAATTAAATTATCTGTAATAACATCCTTAAAACTAACTTCTCTTTCATCTTCAGGATGATACGGTAAATGTGTTTCAAAAGCCTCATCAGAAAAAACTCCAACATTAATAGCACTTCCTCCAACATCTTTAAACAAATTACCTCTTACAATGTTGTGATTGGTTCCTTTATGTAAATCCAATCCTGTAGAAGCTAAATGTTTAAAGGAACATGATTCTAATTGAATATGATTTGAGTAGTTGACCTCAACAGCAGCACGTGGTCTACCTAACCAAGCTTGGTTTTCAAGTCCGGCCTTATCCTCCGTACCTGGCTCCTTTAATTTATATGCATCTAACATATACATCCCGGCTTGTAAAGGCACATGCCCCTGTTTTGAAGGTCTTAACCAACTACTAAACTTAAATGTTAATCCTTTTAAATAAACATGATGCACTGGAGCATCTATGGTCCCTTTAATGGTGATTATATTTTCTAACATAGGCACCATAACTATTGCAGATGTTAAATCTTCATTCTCTCTTGGATAATAATAAATCTTTGCATTAGCTCTGTCTAAATACCATTCTCCAGGTTCATTTAATAAAGACAATGCATTATTTAAATAAAAAGCAGAATTCCCTGTTTTTTCAGAAATCCAAGGGGCTGGCCATGGATGTTCACTCTGAATGCGACTTTCTGGTTGCTCAAAATACAATTTGGCTTTATTACCATTCAACTCCATATTTTTAATACGTAGATTTGCTATTGCCCACCATTGTTGAATAAACATTTCCATACCTGGCTGAAACTTTATAGACTCATCATTATAAGGAATCCAACACGTTTCAGAAGTTTTATCCCAAGATAAAATTCTATCCATTTTATCACCTGAGGTACTCTTTGCCCTGATTGCTTTTTTACCGTTTATCCAAATTTGTCTATAATTTAAAACTTCACCTGCCTTGGTAGGAGCATCAGCTACCCAAACTACTCCTTTTTTTAATCCGTTTATTTTTTTAGCTTTTTTCCAGTTTTTTATTTGAACACCTCCACTTAAAACAGGATTAGCATTAGCTTCGGCCTCAATAATTGTTGGACTTTCTTTGGTTCCAGAATCTTCAGGACGAATAAATACAGGTTCTTCTAAATTATAAACACCATCCATTAAAATTATATGAATTCCGTTTTTTACCAACGGGTCATGTAAACGCCTCATATTTCTTGCCTTACGCAAAGCCATATTTAAACTCGCAAGTGGACTTTCTTTGGTTCCTACATTTGAATCTTTTCCTGTACTACTCACCCATATTTCTGTGGCATTACCTGCAAAACCTACAAATAATAGTAATAGAAAAATAACATATTTATACGCTCCTTGTGTCTTCATTTTTTTGTTTTAATCATTATCAACTTTACTTACTAAAAACAAGATATCATTTTTTTTATCGTTTTTTATCCGATAATTAAGCTCATCTTACAATGTTTATATCAGTCAAAGAATTAATAATTTTGTTAAAGCAATTGTTTATCATTATTTTTATTACCGAACGAATTCAAATCATTTTCATCAAAAAAGATTTTCTACTAGAACATTTGCTAAAACTCCGCTAATATTGAGATTTTAATAATAAATTAGTGTTATTTTTAATCGATGGTCAATTTTATAAATTTATTATTCTAAATTTTATAAACTTACACCTCAAAACACATTAAATACATAATTGATTTTTAAAAGTTTAACATGGAAAACACCCCAATAAAAAATTCCTCTGAAAAGAAAAACAAATCAGGAAACCAAGGAGTTTGGTGGCATAAAGAAAATATCGGCCCTATAAGAAACATGCCTTTTATTAAGCATTTTGGGAGCATGAAATTTTCTAAAGTGAATGTTGATGACAACATGAAACCACATTTAAATGATGGTATCGAAATACATTTTGTACACAGCGGAAAATACAATTGGGTGATTGATGATAATCATATTCAATTATTACCAGATAACTTATCCATTACCGCTCCATGGCAATTAAATGGAAGTCCTGAAGGAAAAATGGATATTGGTCAAATAAATTGGCTTGTAATTAAACCTGAAGAATTTAGTATAGACACTCCTTTAAATTTAGGTTCATGGACAAAGCTACCTAAATCTTTTCAAGAAAGTTTGGGGAATTTACTTGCAGATGAAACTAACTTGGTGATAGAAAAAGCCAAAACGTTTAAAAAATATTTTATAGAATTAGAAAAGGAACTTTCTAACGAAGAAGATGGTTATGAAATTATTGTTGGGAACTTAATAGAAAATTTACTTATTGAAATACACAGACAATTGGCTTTTAGAAAACAAAGAATAGATGAAGAAGATAATTTTATAGACAATCTTTCTCAAATGATTCTTGATGACATCAATAAAAAATGGATTATTGATGATTTGGCCTATAAATTTGGAATGGGAAAAACCAAATTTACCTATGAAGTAAAAAAACTAACAGGATATCCTCCTAATAGTTTTATCATCAATTTAAAAATAGAAAAAGCCATTGATTTAATTACCAATCATAAAAAAATGAATATGTCTGATATTGCTTTTGCTTGTGGATTCTCATCTTTACAACATTTTACCTCAACATTTTCACAACGAATTGGAGTGAGCCCTAGCAAATACAAGAAATAATTAAAATCAACATCTAAGTGACTCTTAAAAATAACCTCTTCACAAAAAACTCCTCAAACCATCACTTCTTAATTACTTGGATTTTTACCCTTGTCTTTCCTTTTACTTTCTGGGCTTCCTCTACAGGAACTTGGAAAAGTAAGGTTACAAAACAAAACATCACCTATAAAGTTAACGAAGCCAAAAATGCTTCTTTAGATTTTTATGGAAAACCGATGACTGTTGTTTATTTAGAAAATTTAGGCTTTGATAAAATAGGACAAAACGACAACAAAAAAGATGTAAAATGGCTTTTGTCTCAAGGATATAGAGTTATCGAATTAAACTACAACCATCACTCATGTGCAGTATCTCCCAAAATTAATATAGATATAATAGCCATAAATAAAGCCATGGCTTCTAATGATTTTTGCGGACTTAATAATTTTTCAAATATCAGATCTTATATTTTATTTGAAGGTTATAGAATTGCTCGTGATGTTCCTTATTTTAGAGACAATCCTAAAATTTATAACAGACCTAAAGAATATACTGAAGGTGATTTGTTATATATGGATATTGTATATCCTGCAAATACTAAAACAAAAGTTCCTGTAATTCTATCATTTTCTTACGCAAACAGCTATGCTACATACAATGGTGATTTAAAAAAACTTACTGATGCCAATAAACATCAACGATTAAATTTAAGCTATACTTTAGCAGGATTTAACGATTCTTTTTTAGAAGGAGCTCCTGCCAGTGGTTTTGCATGGGCTATTGCCGACCACCCAAAATATTGTTCGTGGGGAAGTGGAAAACCCGAAAACGGAAAAAACGATACTTATAAATCTTATCAAACCAATCCCGATACTGCACAAAAAGTAAAATCTGCCATTAGAACCTTAAGAGCAATGAAAGATAATTTTAACTTATCAGAAAGTATTGGAATATATGGTTTCTCAAGAGGATCTAGTGCAGGATCCATGGCTATAGGGGACAAATCTGTTTTGGTTTTTGAAAACACAGGTTACCATATAGGTGTTTCTGACAAGGTACAAGCTGCCGTTCTTGGTCCTGGAATATTTGATTATACCATTATTTATAACACTCTTGATGATGGAGATAAAAACCTAGAGCTTAGATGTCCTTGGGCTTGGGGAAATTTAGAAGAAAACTACAATTTATGGAAAACCATGGGGTCGGAATATTTAGTAGAGACTAATGTAACAGCTCCCGTATTATTTTTCCATAACACAGATGACAGCCCTGATTATTTAGTGCAATATCAACATTTAAAAACAAAATTAAATCGTTTAAACATCCCCAACAAAACGATTGTTAATTATGGAAAAGGACATACTGTTCCTCAAAAAACAAAAGACCTAAAAAAATTATATGATTTTTTTATGGAATACCTCAGTAAATCAAAATAAAACAAACATCATCTATTGGTAAACAAACCTTAATCTCTATTTAACTATTTAGGTTTATCTTGCTTGCTTTATAAAGTAAAATGAAATTTTATCCATTTAAAACTTCAAAAAAACAGCACTTAAATCTTAGAACCAACCATGAAAAAAAATCTTTTACTCTTCTTATTATCTATCACTTTTTTTAGCCTGTAAATCTACAACAAACGTTAAAAAAAGTACTTCAGAGATCAAACCCATATTGTTACGCCAGCCTTATTTACAAATGATAAGACCTACCACAACTACTATTACATGGAAAACCAATAAAGATGCTGAAAGTTGTACAGTGATTTTTAATGAAATCAATGAAACAACCAAAACTACTGTTAAAGGTAATTTAGTGAAACACGAAGGAAATAAATTTAATGAAGTAATTCTAACGAATCTTAAACCTTCAACAACTTATGATTATAGTATTTACTCAAACGGGCATCTATTAGCTGGAGGTAAAAATTATCATTTATATTAATTAAAGAGATAATCCATTATTTAGCACAAATCATCCATTTTTTAAACTTTACAAAATCTATAAATTGGTCATCATCAAACGGATATAATTTTAATTTATAGTTATGAATAATAATTTTTCACTTCTTTCGGTATTATTAGTGTTTTTTTCAATGGGAGCATTTTGTCAGGTACGTGAAATACAAACTCTTAATGGCCATGGAATTTTGCTATTGATTCTACAAACCCCACCAGATTAATAACAGGAAAATTATGAAACCATTTAAGCTAACTAGTAACTTACTTTACATTTTATCTGGAAATTATTTTTTGTTTAACATAAGCTCCCACTGGAGGTGAGTTTAATTCAAAACACTATTAAAACATAAGGCCGCAAGTACTAAATATATTCGATTTTTTATTGACTAATATAAAACCTAAAAACTATGAACATTAAAAAAATATTCAACACTTTATCCTTTCTTCTATTAATTGCTTCAGTTGAAGCGCAAAATAAGCCAGTGCAGTTGGATATAGATGCAGGAACTCAAATTGCAACTGTAACCAAATTATTTAATGGAACTAACATCGAGGACCTTAATAATCAGACCAACGGAGGTATTTTTAGCCAGTTACTTCATGGTGAAATTTTTGAGGAAAATGTTGACGGAGATTTTCTAAATCTCGAAAGAAAAGACTATTCCAAAATCTACATTTTGCTCGATGAAAAACGAATTCCTCACTTAATTACTCAGACAAGTGCTTATTCTAAAGTAAAATGGAATGACAGAAATGAGTTATATGATGTTAAATCTCAAGATGTTTATACTAACAAGAAGTTGAAAGTTCCTCTAAATATTTCAGGTCTATATTTTACTCACCGATTCATGCCTTTCGATTCTTTATCTCCCAATATTCAGAAATTAATGCTAGAGCGAATAAATGGAAATGAGCAAATTTCTAAATTTTGGAGCAAACAAGTTACTGGCGATCCACAGTTTAAATATGAATTAATTCGTGACGGAAATGCATACGTAGGTCGTCAAACTCAGAAAATCACTTTTATAGAAGGTTCTGGTTCTGTTGGTTTATATAACCAAGGCTTATATAAGACGGGTATAAAGTTCGAGAAAGATAAGCTCTATGAAGGTGTTTTACGAGTTAAATCGGACTTGCCTACAACGATATATCTTTCTATCCAGAACGAAAACGGACAAATACTAGCTGAGAAACCATTTAAACTTAAAGGAAATAGCACGTATGAAAAGGTAGAATTTAAGTTGACTCCGAATAAAGGTACCCTTAACGGTAGATTTGGCATTACATTAAAGGAAAAGGGAACTATAGAACTTGGTTTTGCATTTTTAGAACCAGGTGAATGGGGGCGTGTAAATGGTTATCATATTCGAAAAGAATTTGTAGAGGCACTTAAACGACAAGGTATAAAGGCAATTCGATACAATGGGTCTATGGTCGATCAAGGAGCAGACAAACAATTATATCATTGGAAGAAAATGCTTGGACCTATAGATGAAAGAAGAACTACCCTTCGAAATGGATTTAATATGTATGCTACTCATAGTTTTGGTATTATAGAAATGCTTCAATTTACAGAGGCTGTTGGTGCAGTTGCCATTATAGGTATGAGTATGGATGAAACGGCCGAAGATATTCGTGATTTTGTAGAATATGTCAATGGACCTATTACTTCTAAATGGGGAAAACTGCGTGCCGAACAAGGACATCCTGAACCATATAACCTCGAGTATATTCAAGTAGACAACGAACGCCCAATTTCTGAAGACTATATAAACAATATGAAAAAATTTGCAACAAGTGCATGGAAAGTTGATGCTTCAATGAACATTATGACATCTCTTAATATATATGATTATTATAAAAGAGGAAGTAAAAATTACACAATGGCTTCCGAAATGGTAAAATGGTTTATTGAAAAGGGTAAAAGCAACCATTTGGCTTGGGATGCACATAATCATGGAGGAGATATTGTCTTTTCTGATAACTTAGAATGGTTTGAAAACGAAATGGGTATTATACTTCAACAAGAGTTAGCTAAAGATTTCCCAGGATTTAAATTAACACTTACCTGTATGGAGGAGAATGGGGAGCGATGTGATTGGTATCGTGGTCTTGCTCACGCCAGCAATTGGAATACCCTTCAACGATATGGTAACTGTTTTAAAATGCTTGGTACTGCAAATACCTTTCAACCTCATGGCTTACATTATATGTGGGATCAAGGGCGTATTCACTATACAAACGATGCAATGTGGTTTCAACCTTCAGCACATATAGATGAAATGATGATGAAAACATGGAAACCTAATGTTGTTAAAACCCAGAGTAGCAACGACTCACTTGATATTACAGCAAAAATTAATGAAGATAAAACAGAAATGACTCTTTATGTGGCAAACATGAGCAATGAACCACTTCAAGCCATTTTAAATATCTCCAATTTCAAATACCAACCTAACGCAAATATCGAAGTTATTGGTGATTGCGATCTGTCGGAATACAATACTTATGAAAAACAAAACAATGTTGTTTTTAGACCAATTAAGGCGGTAATTGCTAAAAAGAATGCAACTTATACCTTTCCAAGGTATTCTTATACTGTAATTACCCTAAAAAAATAGTTTTTTTCATTGTTTAAAATAAGCTCCGCAAAATGAAGTGGAGCTTATTTTAAATTATGTTTGCCTCTAACTCCGTTATCATTGTTTCTAAAGGTTCCAAGAGGTGTATTAACCTACGGCCTAGCTCATGCTAATCCGAATAAGCCATAGAAAATTCCATTATCCGATAAATTTCTTTTTTCACTTGAAGTAAAAAAGCAGTATGTCTCTGAAAAAACTTTTATACTTAAATTCTGAAGCATGTTTTTGTGTTAGAGAACATAAAAAACATTAAGCCGCTAATTTTTAAAGAATTAACAAAACACAATTCCTTATATCTGTTTTTCAACACTTTAAATCTCACTAGAAATATCAGTTAAAATATTAAATGTGATGCTTTTGAATTCGACATAACATCTCGCTATGTTTTTTGCATCATGTCTCTGGCCGTATTTAGTTATTAGCTCTTGTACTATAACACCTCCATCAACCTTTCAATTTATTTCTGTATTCTTTGGGAGACAAGCTCATTACCTTTTTAAATATCCTTGAAAAATAGTAAGGATCATCATAACCAATACGAATGGCTATTTCTTTAATATTAAGATGCGTATGATCTAATAATCTACACGCATTCTGAATTTTTAACTGTATTAAATAATTTAAAGGAGAACGTCCGGTTTTTTGCTTAAACAACATCGAATAATGAGCAATGGATAGATTGGATTGTTCAGCTAAATCCTCAAGCGTAAGCTTTTCTTCCAGATGCTTTCTCATATAATGAATGGAACTTTCAATTAAGTCTTTCTCTTGAGATTTTCTTACTTGACGATACTGACTTAGATACCTGAATGAAGCCAGGAAATGCGATAAACAAATATTGGCATAAGTAATATTCTCTTTGCTATAACCCATTTCCAGATTTTGAATCATCTCTTCAAATAACACCAATCGTTCATCTATACGTGATATTCCTGAAGTAGTAATGCTTTGCGCTTCTTGGGTTGTTTCCAAATAGTATGCTGCATTTTCACCACTAAAATGAATCCAATAAATACTCCATGGATTCTTGCTTGAGCTTCCGTATGAGTGCGTAATATTAGGAGAAATTATGAAATATTGATTAGCATTTATAATAATTCTTGTATTTCCCATTAAAATCCATCCTTCTCCATCAACACAATACATTAAGATATACTGTTTACATCCTTCTGGTCTTTTTCTTAGATGATCTTTAGCTTTCGGATAAAAACCTATATCTGTTATATATAAGCTCCTGCTTATTGGATCTTCCTGTAATTCTTCGATAATTAATTCTGGAAGAATAACGGTCCGTTCATCCTGAAATCCATCAGATTTAATCATGATATGCTTTTTGTGCTAAAATAATAAGATAGTTCATCAAAACCAAATGTACATCTATTTTGAGATTTAATGTAATTAAGAATATTTGGGATCAAGTTCAAAACAATTATCAAAGTTTGCTTCCCTAAAGCCACACAAGTAACCGACAGATTTCATGTACAAAAACTAGCATTAGAAGCTTTACAAGATATTAGAATTAAACATAGATGTTAAGCTATTGACAGGGAAAACAACTCTATAAAACTAGCACAATGGTATAATCAAGTAGAGAAATCAGGACTTAAAGCTTTTAATACAATTACTAATAAAACACAACTAAACTACAGAACGGTCCTAAATTACTTTAATAACAGAAGTACTAATGCTTCTACTGAATCTTTCAATGCCAAAATAAAAGCCTTTAGAGCTCAATTCAGAGGAGTAAAAAATCTAGAATTCTTCCTCTTTAGATTGACCAATATTTTTGCCTAAACACAACAATTAGGCATGATCCAATATTTATTTAAAAAACGCATAAAAAAACACCGATAATCTTTTGATCATCGGTGTTTTTTTATCTCTAATATTAGATTTTTGTCGGGGTGGCAGGATTCGAACCTGCGACCTCCTCGTCCCAAACGAGGCGCGATGACCGGGCTACGCTACACCCCGAAAAAGTCATCTAAAAAATGCGGAGAGACAGGGATTCGAACCCTGGCGACAGTTACCCGTCGACAGATTAGCAATCTGCTCCATTACCACTCTGGCACCTCTCCAAAAGTATTTAACTACTTTCTTTTGCGAGTGCAAATATATATGTTTAGTTAAATGCTTGCAACCTTTTTTTAGTTTTTTTTACTCCGGATATTCAATCCTTACATGATAGATGTTTTTAAGCTTTTTCTTAATCACTTTCTTTACAGTCTCAATTTCTTTTAAGGTAATATTTGCATTTAAAAATTGACCTTCGGCCTTTTGTTTCTCTATAATCTTTTCAATTAACTCATCAATAGCAGTAGCTGTTGGTTCTGACAAGCTTTTTGAAGCAGCTTCAGAAGCATCGCACATCATTAATATTGAAGTTTCTTTAGAAAAAGGAATAGGACCAGGATATCTAAAGTCTTCAATATTTACCGTTTCTGGGTTTGCATCTAATTCTTTTTTATAAAAATAATACACCAAACTAGTTCCGTGATGAGTTCTAATAAAATCAATAATTCTGTCTGGCAACCTTTGTTTTTTAGCTAGTTCTATTCCTTCTGTTACATGGCCAATAATAATTTTAGCACTGTCTTTTGGAGGCAACTCATTGTGTGGATTTACACCTGTAGATTGATTTTCGGTAAAATAAAAAGGATTTAACATTTTACCTATATCATGGTATAATGCTCCAGTTCTTACCAACATTACATTGGCGTTAATGGCATTTGCTGCCGCTTCAGCCAAATTGGCTACTTGCATAGAATGTTGAAAAGTTCCTGGGGCTTTTTCATTCAACTCTCTTAACAAAACACTATTCGTACTAGATAATTCTAATAATGTAATATCGGAAACTAGTCCAAATAACTTTTCGTACAACCAAATTAAGAATACCGATAAAAATGACAATACTCCATTCAACGCAAACAATCCAAAATAACGTCCTTTTATTTGGCTTATTCCACCTTCATGAATAATGTAAAATGCTAAATAGGTAACCATATACACCAAGGTGATTTTAAACACCGAAATAAATAAATTTCCTCTTTTATGAATGTCAGAAACCGTTAAAATGGTAATAAAACCAGCAATGGTTTGTAAATAAATATATTCAAAACTATTAGGCACTACAAACCCTAGCATTAATACCATCAATAAATATGAAAACATGGCAACACGTGCATCAAAAAAAGCTTTCATTATTATGGGTAAAATGCATATGGGAACTGCATATAAATAATCTGGTAACTGCTTAATAATAAATGTTTCTAGAAACACCATTAACAAAACATTCAGAAAAATAAAAGTGACTTGCGTGTTGTTTTCAAAAATTTCTTTCCTGTCTAAATACAAGAACAACATTAACATTCCCATGGCTAGAGATACCAAAATAATGTATCCTACCAAAATCCATGCATAATTCTTTTTGGTCCAAATTTGAGATTTATATTCTTGCTTTAAAGAATTTAAAACCTCTAATTTTCTTCCCTCTACAATATCACCTCTAGCAATAATTAATTCTTTGGCTGATATTTTCCCTTTGGTGTAAGAGATGTTGTTCAACACTTCTTGTAAATCCTTCTCCGTATACTCTTTATCAAAAAACACATTGGGAACCAAAACTTCGGTAAGAATGTTTGTGATGATGCTCCTGTAAGCATAATCCATTTGATCATTCAAAGTTGAATTAATCAGTGGTAACAATTCTCTAGGAGTAATTAACCTCCCATAATCCATTTTACTAACTTCTTGCTGCTTTCTTAAAAAAATAGATTTATCAGCTGGATATTCATCTTTAACACTGGTATCTACAAAACCCAAATCATAAATAAAAGCAATTAAATCGTTTGCTGTTTTTTTATAAATGGAAGTATTAAATTCTTTTTTTAATCCCTTACTAATAATTGCATCATCATAATTGACCGAAAATTTATTTTTTATCTCACTTTCAACCCCTTCTTTATATTCATAATAAACATTTGAATTTTTAACCAATTCATTTTTTTCCTTGTTGATTTCTGCTTCAGTTTTCTGAATAGCAAAATCAAAAGGAGCTAATAAATTTTCGTATTGCCAAGGTTTTCCTTTTTGAAACTCGTACTTAAACTTCCCTCCTTTTGGAAAAAAATAAACAATAGAAAACACTACCAATACAAATAAAAAAACTTTGTAAATAATAGATTGATTCTGATAGATGCGATTAATGATATTCTTCATTAGTTGTTTTGATGTTTATCAAAAATAAACAATTAATTTTTGTAAATTCAAAGTACGCTTAACCTGTTTTCATCATGTCTAAAAAAATCGTCATTGTTTCCGCCAAAAGAACTCCTATAGGATCCTTTTTAGGAAGTTTATCTACCATTACAGCTCCCAAACTGGCTTCTGCAGCTATAAAAGGAGTTTTAAATGAAATTAACATTCCCTACAATTTAATAGAAGAAGTTTATTTAGGAAACGTTTTACAGGCAGGATTAGGACAGGCACCTGCCAAACAAGCCGCAAAATATGCAGGTTTAAAAGATGAAACCCCTTGCACAACCATCAATAAAGTTTGTGCATCAGGTATGAAGGCTATTACTATGGGAGCGCAAGCCATTAAAGCTGGAGATAGAAACATTGTGCTTGTAGGAGGAATGGAAAACATGTCTTTGGTTCCACACTATCAATATTTAAGAACAGGCAGTAAATTAGGAAATCAAAATTTACAGGATGGACTTTTACAAGATGGTCTAACCAATGTTTATGATCAAAATCACATGGGGATTTGTGGTGATAACTGTGCCAAAACACATCATATTTCTAGAGAAGAACAAGATACTTTTGCCATTCAATCTTATCAAAAATCAATCAATGCCAACAAAGAAGGGAAATTTAAAAAGGAAATTTCTCCCGTAGTCTATCACGATAAAAGAGGAAATGAAATCATCATTAGTGAAGATGAAGAATTTAAAAATTTTAGACCTGAAAAATTCCCATTATTAAAACCAGTATTTTCCAAAGATGGAACTGTAACAGCTGCCAATGCTTCTACTTTAAATGATGGAGCTGCTGCCTTATTAATTATGTCTGAAGAAAAAGCAAAAATTTTAAACTTAACTCCTCTAGCAGAAATTATTGCTTATGAAGATGCTGCTACTCAACCAGAACTCTTTACCACTGCTCCTGCCAAAGCCATTCCAGCAGTACTTAAAAAAGCCAACTTACAAATTACTGATATTGATTATTTTGAACTAAACGAGGCATTTTCTGTCGTTGGAATTGCCAATGCAAATCTATTAAAAATACCGATGCATAAAATTAATAAAAATGGTGGAGCAGTATCACTTGGCCACCCGCTGGGTTGCTCAGGTGCAAGAATTGTTGTTTCTTTGATAAATGTTTTAAAACAACAGCAGGCAGGTTATGGACTTGCAGCTATTTGTAACGGTGGCGGGGGTGCAACTGCCATAATTATTAAAAATATTTAGATAGCCTACTCATATATTCAATGGATTACGGTATTTGTAACCTTAGTGTTGTTCCTTTAAGATTAGAGCCTTCAGATAGTTCTGAAATGGTATCTCAAGTCTTATTAGGCGAACATTTTAAAGTCTTAGAAATTAGAAACAAATGGAGTAAAATCCGTTTGGCTTACGATAGTTATGAGGGATGGGTGGACAACAAACAATTCTTATTGATTTCTCTTGAGGATTATGAAAAAATAGAAAAGGCTGCTGTATCTTTATCTAGTGATATCATTAATTTTGGAGAAAATGAACAACAATTATTAACCAATATTGTCATCGGTTCTCATTTACCTTTTTACAAAGATGGTCAATTTCTTATTGGAGAAGAAAAATTTGCCTTTGAAGGGGATGTCATCTCTAACAAACAAAAAAAAGAAAACATTGTTACTACCGCTCTGCAATTTTTAAATACTCCTTATTTATGGGGTGGTAAAACCCCTTTTGGAATTGATTGTTCTGGATTAACTCAATTGGTATATAAATTAAACGGATATCCATTAAAAAGAGACGCCAAAGACCAAGCCTCTCAAGGTGAAGTTTTAAGTTTTATTGAAGAAAGTGAACCTGGTGATTTGGCTTTTTTTGATAATGATGAAGGTAATATTATTCATGTTGGAATTATGATGGCCGACAACTACATTATTCATGCACACGGAAAAGTAAGAATTGACCGCTTAGATCATTTGGGAATTTACAATGTAGATACCAAAAGACACACTCATAAACTTAGAGTGATTAAGAAAATTATATAAACATTGTTTTACAATTTGGAGATACTATTAACTCTCCTTCGGTTACACTTTTAATATATTCTACTCCAACATCAGGAGCCGTTTCTTTTAACAAAAACTTTCCGTTTTCTATGGTTAGTAAAGCTAAGTTTGTTACAATTGTTTTTACACAAGATACCCCTGTTAAAGGCAAACTACATTGTTTTAACAATTTAGATTCCCCCTCTCTATTGGTATGCATCATGGCTACAATAATGTTTTCTGCACTGGCTACTAAATCCATAGCACCTCCCATCCCTTTGACCATTTTACCTGGAATTTTCCAATTGGCAATATCTCCGTTTTGAGAAACTTCCATGGCTCCTAAAACCGTTAAATCGATGTGTTGCCCTCTAATCATTCCAAAACTAAGTTCTGAATCAAAAAAAGAAGCTCCTGGCAAAGTAGTAATGGTTTGTTTTCCTGCATTAATGATATCGGCATCTACTTGTTCTTTGGTTGGAAAAGATCCCATTCCTAAAACCCCATTTTCACTTTGAAATTCTACATTAATATTTTCTGGAACGTAATTAGCCACCAAGGTTGGAATTCCGATCCCTAAATTCACATAAAATCCATCTTGCAGTTCTTTAGAAATACGCTGTGCTATTTGTTCTTTACTTAACATCCTATTCCTTTAACGTTAATTTTTCAATCCTTTTCTCATATTTTTCTCCTTGAAAAATACGTTGAACAAAAACCCCAGGAACATGAATTTCATTAGGATTTAATTCTCCAACTGGAACCAATTCTTCTACCTCTACTACATTTATTTTGGCAGCTCCACACATAGCTTGATTAAAATTCCTTGCCGTTCCTTTAAAAATAATATTCCCAGCCTCATCACCTTTCCATGCTTTGATCAAAGCAAAATCAGCTTGTACGGCATATTCCAACAAATATTTTTTTCCATTAAAAACTCTAACTTCTTTTCCCTTAGCTACTTCAGTTCCCACTCCAGCAGGTGTAAAAAAAGCAGGAATTCCCACTTTTGCAGATCGACAACGTTCTGCCAAAGTTCCTTGTGGGATCAACTCAACTTCAATTTCATTGTTTAGCATTTGTCTTTCAAACTCATGATTTTCTCCCACATAAGAAGAAATCATCTTTTTGATTTGATGCTTTTGTAACAATAAACCCAAGCCAAAATCATCTACTCCTGCATTATTGGAGACACAGGTCAGTTTTTTAACATCCAACCTAACCAGTTCTGCAATGCTATTTTCAGGAATTCCACAAAGACCAAAACCTCCTACCAAAAGAGTCATATCATCTTTTATTCCCTTTAAAGCTTCTTGAACCGAATGTACTTTTTTGGATATCATTTTTTAAAAATTGAGTTTACTTAAATATACTAAATATTGCTTTAAAATTCATAAAATTATCTATTAACCCCGCTAATTCTATGAATTTCACATCCCTTTTATATTATAATAATTCAGAGATTTGAAATCATTATTAAAAAACAGCCTACATGAAAAAGACATCACTATATTTACTACTACTATTAACCGTAGAATTAATTGCACAAAACAATTCTTTTTCACCAGGAGAAATTTGGAAAGATACAGATGGTATCCACATAAATGCTCATGGAGGGGGAATTCTTTTTGACAGGGGTATTTACTATTGGTATGGAGAACATAAAGGGACATCAAACAATGCTCAAGTTGGAATAACAGTTTATAGCTCTAATGATTTATATAATTGGAAAAATGAAGGAGTCGCTTTAGCTGTTTCCAAAAATCCTAATTCAGAAATTGTTACAGGAAGTGTAATGGAAAGACCAAAGGTTATTTACAATGCAAAAACAAAAGAATATGTTATGTGGTTCCATTTAGAATTAAAAGGACAAGGATATGCAGCAGCAAGGACTGCTGTTGCCACTAGCAGTTCTCCACTAGGTCCTTTTGTTTATTTAAAATCTTACAGACCAAACAAAGAAACATGGCCTTTAAACTATAATGAAAAATGGAAAAAAGCTCCAAAAGATGGCGAACCACAAAAATGGTGGTCAGAAAAATGGTATAAAGCTGTAAAAGAAGGATTATTTGTTAGAAGAGATTTTGTGGAAGGACAAATGTCTAGAGATATGACTATTTATGTAGACGATAATGGTAAAGCTTATCACATTCATTCCTCTGAAGAAAATCAAACCTTACATATTTCTGAACTTACTGATGATTATTTAGGTTTTACAGGTAAGTGGGCTAGAATTGATCCAGGCGGACAAAATGAGGCCCCTGCTATTTTTAAAAAAGACGGAACGTATTATATGATTACTTCTGGATTAACAGGATGGGATCCAAATGCTGCTAGATCTTTTAAAGCTAATTCAATTTTAGGTCCTTGGACACCCTTAGGAAATCCTGCAAAAGGTAAAGATTCAAATCTTACCTTTTATTCTCAAAGCACATTTATATTACCAATTCAGGGTAAAAAAGATGCTTTTATTTTTATGGCAGACAGATGGACTCCTAAAACTCCAATAGATGGTAGATACATTTGGTTACCCATAAAATTTAAGGAAGGAAAACCTGTTATTGAGTGGGAAAAAAGATGGAAAATCAATCAATTTTTTAAATAAAAAAAGACCTCAGTAAATTAATACTGAGGTCTTTTTTGTTCAATTGATAAACTTATATTACAAGTTTTTTGCTTTTTCTGGCTGATTAATGGCTTTATAAAGCGCTTTTAAATTAGACCTTACTTCTTCGTCTTTTTTCAATTCATACGCCTTTTCAAATAGCGGAATTGCATCAAGATACATATTATTAAGTTTCTCTTTTATTTCAGAATATTTTTTAGTTCCTCTATTCTTATTTAACTCTTTAACAATATCTTGTTCTTGACTTATAATAACAACTCCTTTGTTAATATAAGCATTTCTATACTTTGGATCTAACTCTATAACTTTATCATAAGCTGCTACTGCCTTTTCAGTATTTCCTAAATTTTGAGAAATCACTCCTAAATTATACCAAAAATTTTTATTATTTGGATCTAACTCTAAAGTTTCTTCAATAGCTTTTACATATGCTTCTTTATCACCTGTTTTATAAATAACATTGGCATAATTTTCAAAGAATTTTACATTCTTAGGAAATTCTTTTTTAGCTTCTTTTAACTTCACAAGTTCTTTTTCAATATTCCCCTGCTGATCATAAATTACTATTAAATTATTGTAATATTCTTCACGAAGAGCTTTATTAACTTCAGTTTCACCAGGTGTAATATGAGTAGCTTCTTTAATTGCTTTATCTCTATCTTCTTTTTTAAAGAATTCATTGTTTCTTAAGGTATGCTTATTGATTGCACTATAAGTTTTATCCCCTAAAATTTTCAACATTTTTTCTGTAATCTTAGCAACCGCAGGATAATTTTTTTCATTAATACGACAATTCAGCACGTTTTCTAACAAGTCTTTACGTTCAGGTCTTATATTGTACAAAGTCTCGTAAACATCTCCAGCATTTTTATAATCTTCTTTCTTAAGATACTCTGCTAATTTTTTAAAGTAGCTATCACTTATAATATTAAGATAACTGATAGCCTTTTCAGAATAATCTTTTTCTCCAGTTTTATACTCAACATCTAAAGTTTTATAAAAATTAATACCTGCTGTTTTGTAATCTTTGTCAACAGTAGCATCTTCCTCATCCCCGAATGCTATTTTTCCTAATAAGAAATAATAATAAGACTCATATTCTGTGTCTTTTGCTAGAGATTCTAATCCCTTAATACTTTCTGCTGCCTCAGTAAAATTAGAACGCTTTATTAATTTCTCTACACTCTTCAACTCCTTTTTCTGTGCTAATACAGAAAAAGAAACACTAACACCTAATATTAATGTGATTACTTTTTTCATCTCTGATTTATTTATGTTTTACTCTTGATTTGTTTCTGTTGAATTTTCAATACTGTCTTCTATAGCTCCTTCTTGGTTTTCTTCAACTTCTTCATCATCTTTCATTACCTTAGCTACCGCAGCAATTGAGTCATTCTCATTTATGTTAATCAATCTAACTCCCTGAGTAGCTCTACCCATGGTTCTCAATTGCTCAACTTCCATACGGATGGTAATTCCTGATTTGTTAATAATCATCAAATCATCTTCATCTGTAACGTTTTTGATTGACACCAATTCTCCTGTTTTATCAGAAATATTTAAGGTCTTAACTCCTTTACCACCTCTGTTTGTAATACGATAATCTTCTAATTTAGAACGTTTACCATATCCCTTTTCAGAAACAACTAGGATTTCACTTTCCATATCATCTACAGCAATCATACCAATTACTTCATCTTTATCATGTGCAAGAGTTATTCCCCTAACTCCAGATGCAGTTCTACCCATTGGTCTGGTTTTTTCTTCTTCAAAACGAATGGTTTTACCAGACTTAACCGCCAACATTACTTGACTAGATCCATTGGTTAGTTTAGCTTCTAATAATTCGTCACCTTCTTTAATAGTAATTGCTTGTACACCATTCGTTCTAGGTCTAGAATATTGCTCTAACAATGTCTTTTTAACTTGACCTTGTTTGGTTGCCATAATAACATAATGATTGTTGATGTATTCTTCATCTTTTAAATCTTCAGTTACTAAGAACGCTTTTACTTTATCATCACTTTCTATGTTGATTAAGTTTTGTAAAGCTCTACCTTTTGATACTTTTGTTCCTTCTGGAATTTCGTACACACGCATCCAAAACACTTTTCCTTTTTGTGTAAAGAACATCATGTATTGATGGTTGGTTCCCACAAATAAATGCTCTAAGAAATCTTCATTTCTTGTTGCCACCCCTTTTTGTCCTTTACCACCTCTGTTTTGAGTTTTATATTCTGACAACGGGGTACGTTTAACATATCCAGCATGAGAAATAGTTACCACTACTTTAGAATCAGGAATCATGTCCTCAATTCTCATATCTCCACCAGCATATTCAATCACAGAACGTCTTTCATCACCATATTTTTCTCTAATGGCAATTAATTCGTTCTTAATAATTTCCATTCTACGCTCTTCACTTCCTAAAATATCTTTTAAGTCTGCAATCAGAATCATGATTTCCTCATATTCTGAACGCAGTTTGTCTTGCTCTAGTCCTGTTAACTGACGCAAACGCATTTCAACAATCGCTTTTGCCTGAATTTCAGTCAATTCAAAACGAGCCATTAATTTTTCGCGTGCCTCATCACCATTTTTAGAACCTCTAATAATTGCAATTACTTCATCAATATTGTCTGATGCGATAATTAATCCTTCTAAAATATGTGCTCTTGCTTCTGCTTTCTTTAAATCAAACTCTGTTCTACGAGTTACTATCTCATGTCTGTGCTCAACAAAATGATGTATTAAATCTTTTAAGTTTAACATTTCTGGTCTTCCATTCACCAAAGCAATGTTATTAACACTAAAAGAAGTTTGTAAAGAAGTATACTTAAATAATTTATTTAAAATAATATTTGGAATAGCATCTTTCTTTAAAACATACACGACTCTCATCCCCTTACGGTCAGACTCATCACGAATATTAGCAATCCCTTCTAGTTTTTTCTCATTGACTAACTCCGCAGTTTTCTTAATCATTTCTGCTTTGTTTACCAAATATGGAATTTCAGTAACTACAATACAATCTCTACCTTTTACTTCTTCAAAAGTAGCCTTTGCACGAATCACTATTTTTCCTCTTCCTGTATGGAAAGCATCTTTTACCCCTTCATAACCATAAATGGTTCCTCCTGTAGGAAAATCTGGTGCCTTGATGTGTTCCATCAAACCATCAATATCAATATCTCTATTGTCAATATAAGCTTCAATACCATTAATTACCTCTGTTAGGTTGTGAGGAGCCATGTTTGTAGCCATCCCTACTGCAATACCAGAAGCTCCGTTTACCAATAAGTTTGGAATACGGGTAGGCAAAACCGTCGGTTCATTTAAAGTATCATCAAAGTTCAATCGATAATCAATAGTTTCTTTCTCAATATCAGATAACATTTCTTCTGATATCTTCTGCATACGAACCTCCGTATAACGCATTGCCGCCGGACTATCTCCATCTACAGAACCAAAGTTTCCTTGTCCATCGACCATCATGTAACGTACGCTCCAACTTTGTGCCATACGCACCATAGAGTCATACACTGAGGTATCACCATGTGGATGATACTTTCCTAATACTTCCCCAACAACTCTTGCAGATTTTTTATACGCTCCAGTTGACTTAATTCCCAACTCATGCATTCCAAATAGAACACGTCTATGTACCGGCTTTAACCCATCTCTTACATCTGGTAGTGCACGTGACACAATTACAGACATTGAATAATCAATATAAGCAGATTTCATCTGCTCTTCAATATTAATAGGAATCAGCTTTTCTCCTTCAATCATGTATATTATTCTTAAGTTATATTTTAATTATCAACATAGCAATTTAAACCTTTTTATCCATTTCACAAGGCTCTTAAAGCGCTAATTTAGCCACAAGTTATTAACAAACAAAACCTATCAATTATTGTCTTCGTATATGTTTTATCAACATATAAAAAACATAATCAACTGATTTACAGAAAAATAAAAACAAGACAGTTTGTCTTCTTTTAACAATGGCAGGTAATTTGTAATTTATGTAAAAAAAATCTACTAAATTTACGTAGAACCTAATCTTAAAAACGATAGAATATGGATGATAATTTCTCACAAGAAGTAAAAGATGTGATTGGTTTCAGTAAGGAAGAGGCTATCAGACTAGGTCATGACTTTATTGGTACTGAACATTTGGTGCTGGGTATTATTCGAAATCAAACTAGCAAGGCAAATGATATGCTAATCGCATTAGATGTAAACCTTGAGTATTTAAAACACAAGGTAGAAGCTTTACATCCTATTTCTAGCTTACCTATACCTGCTGGCGAAAGAAAAAACCTGCATTTAACCAAACAAGCTGAAAAAGCTTTAAAATCTACTTTCTTGGAAGCTAGATTGTATAATAGTACTACCGTTGATACAGCTTTACTATTGCTTTGTATTTTACGAAATGAAAATGACCCAATTACTAAAATACTAGATAAGTTGCACATTACTTATAATGATGTAAAATCTTTATACAAACAATTGTCTCAAGGAGGAGAAGACGAACAAGAGCTTGATGATGCTATTGAAGATACCTTTAGTAGCCCAACCAATGAAAGTTCTCAAGATTTTTCTGGAGGAAATACGGGTTCTTTTGAAAGAAGTCAACCACAAACACCTAATCCAAACAAAAAATCTAAAACACCTGTATTGGATAATTTTGGTCGTGACTTGACTTTCTTAGCGGAAACAGATAAGTTAGATCCGGTTGTTGGTCGTAATGAAGAAATTGAACGTGTTTCTCAAATTTTGAGCAGACGTAAAAAGAACAACCCTATGTTAATTGGTGAGCCTGGAGTGGGTAAATCTGCTATTGCAGAAGGTTTGGCTTTAAGAATTGTGCAACGTAAAGTTTCTAGAATTTTATTCAACAAACGTGTTGTTTCTCTTGATTTGGCTAGCCTTGTTGCTGGCACTAAATACAGAGGACAGTTTGAAGAAAGAATGAAAGCTTTGATGAATGAATTGGAAAAAAATGATGACATCATTTTATTTATTGATGAAATTCACACCATTGTTGGTGCTGGAGGAGCAACCGGTTCTTTAGATGCTTCTAACATGTTAAAACCTGCTTTGGCTAGAGGTGAAATTCAATGTATTGGTGCTACTACCTTAGATGAATATCGTCAAAACATAGAAAAAGATGGTGCTTTAGAAAGACGTTTCCAAAAAGTAATTGTAGAACCAACTACTGAAGAAGAAACCATTCAAATTTTACACAACATCAAAGGTAAATACGAAGATCATCACAATGTGACTTTTACAGATGAAGCAATTGTTGCTTGTGTAAAATTAACAAATCGTTACATGACTGATCGTTTTTTACCGGACAAAGCGATTGATGCATTAGACGAGGCTGGATCTAGAATCCACATTACAAACATTGTAGTCCCTAAGCAAATTATTAAACTTGAAGCGGAATTAGAAAGTATTAAAGACAAAAAAACAAAAGCAGTTAATGGTCAAAAATATGAAGAAGCAGCCAAGTTAAGAGATGATGAAAAAAATATGGAAGCTGCGTTGGCCTCTGCTCAACAACAATGGGAAGAAGCTGCTAGAAAAAATAGAGAAATAGTAACCGAAGAAAACGTTGCAGAAGTAGTTTCTATGATGACTGGTATTCCTGTAAATAGAGTTGCGGAAGCTGAAAGCTCTAAACTAAGAGAATTACCAAGTACCATTAAAGGAAAAGTTATTGGACAAGATGAAGCCGTTGCCAAAGTAATTAAAGCCATTCAACGTAACCGTGTTGGTTTAAAAGACCCTAACAAACCTATTGGATCCTTTATATTTTTAGGTCAAACAGGAGTTGGAAAAACACAGTTAGCAAAAGTATTGGCTACAGAAATGTTTGACTCTGAAGATGCGTTAATTCGTATTGATATGAGTGAATACATGGAAAAATTTGCTATTTCTAGATTGGTTGGAGCACCTCCAGGATACGTAGGTTATGAAGAGGGTGGACAATTAACTGAAAAAGTGAGAAGAAAACCCTACTCAATTGTGTTGTTAGACGAAATTGAAAAAGCACATCCAGATGTATTCAATATGCTTTTACAAATTTTAGATGATGGATATGTAACCGATAGTTTGGGTCGTAAAATTGATTTCAGGAACACTATTATTATTATGACTTCTAACATTGGAGCACGTCAAGTAAAAGATTTTGGAGTAGGAGTTGGTTTCGGAACTGCCTCTAAGGCTGCACAAACCAATGACCATATTAAAAGTGTGATTGAAGGTGCTTTAAAGAAATCTTTTGCTCCTGAATTCTTAAACAGAATTGATGATGTTATTTTATTCAACGCTTTAGAAAGAGAAGATATCCATAGAATTATAGATATTGAATTGTCTAAATTAACCAAACGTATTAGTGGTTTAGGATATACTTTAATTTTAAGCGACGAAGCAAAAGATTACATAGCAGAGAAAGGATTTGATAAAAAGTATGGTGCTAGACCTTTAAAAAGAGCCATTCAAAAATACATTGAAGATGCCTTGGCAGAGGAAATAGTAAATGCTAACTTAAATGATGGAGACATTATTAAAATGGAATTGGATAAAGAAAAACAAGAATTAACCATTTCTATTGAACATCAAGAAAATTCTGAAATAAAAGAATAAACAAAAAAGGATGAACTAAGTAGTTCATCCTTTTTTTTGTGCTATAAAATAATATCACTCAATTTTATTCCTGCTTTGTCTAAAAAAGAAATATTTATGATTTCCGTTTTTATTTCAGAAAGTGCATTTTTTTGATCTTCTGTAAATACATTATGTGCTTTTTGAGTCAGTATCAATTTATCCCCCACTGACTTCATATCAAAAACACCATTCTCTATTTGTTCTTTTGTAAAAGTAATGGTACTAATTCCGTTTACTTTTAAAAGAGAAAACAAATCTTTTTTTACTTTTTTATCTTTTATATACGCTGAACAAATCAACAACCTATTTCCTACAAAACAAGCTATATCACTTGTTAATATATCATCTGGTAAATCAAAACTAAAAGGAGTCAACTCAAAATCTTCACAATATTCTTCGAATAAAGATTCATCCGTTTTTTCATTAATTCCGCACAAAGCTATTTCAGAAGCCAAATGCGAAACCAAACTATTTTGGCCGTAAAAATAAATCTCTTCCTCAGCAGCTTCGGTATAGTCAATGGTTTCTTTGTTTTCTATTTCTAAAACTTTATCTATTGCTTCATAATAAGCCTCAATATCTTTAATAGGAGAAACAGCAATTTGTTCCTCATTTTTAAAAAATAAATTAGAAATACTTAAAGGCTTTAGAACTCCTAAATCCAAGATTTTAAAATCAGTATTTTTTGTAAGTATATCAAAATCTCTTTGTAACAATTCCTTTTGTGCATTGGGTAACACACCTAACGATTTATCAAAAATCCAATTCCTAAAATCTATTAATATCATACTATACTTTTTTAATCACATAGGTTACTATACCCCAAATTATCAACTCCTGATCTTCTGTTACTTTTATCTCTTGGTAACTTTTATTTTCAGGAACCAAATATACACCATCCTTATCAACTCTTAATCTTTTAACAGTAAAGTCTCCCTCCAACATGCAAACAGCAATTTTACCATTCTGAGGTTCCAAACTTCTATCAACCACCAACAAATCTCCATCAGACATTCCTGCATCCTGCATAGAATCTCCATCTACTTTTGCAAAAAAAGTTGCGGTCTCGTTTTTAATCAATTCTTTATCTAAAGAAATTCTCTTTCCTTGAAAATCTTCTGCAGGTGAAGGAAATCCGGCTTTAATTCCATTTTCTACAAAAGGAATTTTTACAAAACCATTAAATTCATATTTATAAAATGTCAACATCATCATTTACAATTTACAGTAATAATATCACTAAATTTAGTCGTGTATTGTGGAGACAAATGCTCCTGTCTCATTTTCCAAGTCTTCTTAATATCTTGATTGGCCAACTTTAATTTTCCTTGTCCCATTTTATCGTTCAATCTATCCATGGTATCCATCAATAACTGATGTTTTGGATTTTCATCTCCAAACAATCTTATTTGATGACTACTATTTGGAGTTATCGATACCAAAATTACTCCTGCTTTTTTATAAGTATGTCCTTCTTTAAAAATTTCACGTAATTTTTCTAAAACCCCTTTGGTAATAGTAATACTAGAACTAGTTGCAAACCCAAAATGCACCATTCCTCCTAATTTTATATGTTCCTTTCCAAACCTGTTAGATCTTAAAAAAACATAAGCACCAGCACATTCGCTTTTTTGTTTTCTTAACTTTTCTGCGCAACTATTCGCAAAAGTAGCCACACGTTCTTCAATTTCTTTCAAATCAGAAATCACATTAGGAAAACTGCGTGTCGTAGCAATCATATATTTATCATGTACTTCCTCAAAACCAATGGTTGGTTTTCCTTCTAAATCATGTTTTAAACGCAATCCAACTATAGAAAATTTACTACGAACCAATTCATCTGACAACAATGTAAAATCATAAGCCTTTTCAACATTCATGTCTTGTAATTTTTTGGACAACTTCCTTCCAATTCCCCAAACATCATAAATCGGAGTCCACTTTAATGCTTTTAAACGCTTCTCTTCTGTTCCAATAACATAAACATTTTTAGTTTGTTCCGGATAAGTTTTCACAATATTATTAGCCAATTTAGCCAACGCTTTACTTGCTGCAATCCCAACACTCACTGGCAATCCTAATTGTTGCATCACTTCTTTCTGAATCTGTTTCCCAATCAACTCCGCCTCTTGTGCCGATACATTTTCAAGCTTAAAAAAAGCTTCATCTATAGAGTAGGGTTCAATATCATCTACATATTTACTAATAATGGTCATTACCCTAGAACTCATATCTCCATATAAAGCATAGTTAGACGAAAAAACATAAACACCATGTTTTCTAAAATCATCTTTACTTTTAAAAGCAACAGCTCCCATTTTAACATATGGCTTTGCTTCTTTACTACGCGCAATCACACAACCATCATTGTTTGATAAAACCACAATAGGTTTCCCAATCAAATTAGGTCTAAAAGCTCGTTCGCACGATGCATAAAAACTATTACAATCTACAATTCCGTACATATTTGCAAAGGTAAATCAAAACACTGTGATATAAATGCATTTAAAATATTTGGGCGTTCCCCTATTGGGTCGTGCTCTCACTACTCGCTTTTTCCACTATGTTACAAAGAGCTCAAACACACCGTTCCATCACTAACGCAAACTAAAATTAGATTTGTATTTTTACATTATGCAATTCGGAAAAGTACTCAACCCAGAAAACATAGATTTCACACTACCTAATGATCATACCGATACCTCTAACGTATTTAATAAATCATTTATCGGTAAAACTGAATTTTATATTGGATGTGCCAAATGGAATAAACAAGACTTAAAAGGTTTTTATCCTCGAGGTACAAAAGATGAATTAAAATATTATAGCAGTCAATTTAATAGCATCGAATTAAATGCTACCTTCTATAATTTATACCCAAAAGAACAATTTCAAAAATGGTATTTAAAAACACCTGTTGATTTTAAATTCTATCCAAAAATCACCAAAGATATTTCACACGAACATCAATTAGATAATAGCTCTTATCCCATTACGGAATTGTTTATAAATAATGTTATTGAGTTAAAGGAAAAACTAGGAACTATTTTTTTACAAATGCATGAATCCTTTAGTCCTATCGATTTTGTAAAACTGAAAGACTTTATAGAAACATGGCCAATACAAATTCCTCTTGCCGTAGAACTTCGTCATACAGATTGGTATCATAATACTGATATAGCTAATGAATTATATCAACTTTATCAAACTAAAAACATCAGTAATATTATTACCGACACAGCTGGCAGAAGAGATTTATTACACATGAGATTAACCAATTCTAAAGTATTTATTCGTTTTGTAGGTTCAAACCATTCTTCTGATTATAAAAGATTAGATGACTGGATTGATAGAATTGAGAACTGGATCAATCAAGGAGTTCAATCTATTTCATTTTTTATTCATCAAAATGTAGAAATAGAATCAGTACTATTATCATCATACTTCATCAAAAAACTAAACAATAGATTAAGTTTAAACTTAAAAGTCCCTCAAACATTATCCGACATTGAAGGTCAACAGCAAAGTTTATTTTAATAAATAATAAGTGAAGTTTTTGATCGAATTTGAGGTGTATTTATTTTGTGAGTATCTCATTCACTACTTCCCCAAAAAGAAGGATATAAAAAAACCTCATTCAATTTAATGAATGAGGTTTCTAAAAAAAGGCGATGACATACTCTCCCAGCAATGCTAGTACCATCTGCGCTAATAGGCTTAACTTCTCTGTTCGGAATGGGAAGAGGTGAGCCCTATTGCAATAATCACCTTAAGGTCTTAATAGTCCTTAGTATCTAGTAGTCAGTATCAAGATTTTAATCTTTGTACTTTATACCCTTTACCTTGTACTATCAGTATGTGTTAACATATTGATACCAATATTGTTTATTGTATTTATATTACTTGGTAGTGAAATCAATAATTAAAGCCCGCAGTACATAAGCCTATGGGTTATTAGTAATACTCGGCTATGACATTACTGCCTTTACACCTGTATCCTATCAAGGTCGTGATCTACAACCACCCTTTAAAGAAATCTCATCTTGTGGTGGGTTTCGCGCTTATATGCTTTCAGCGCTTATCCCTTCCCAACGTAGCTACTCTGCAATGCTCCTGGCGGAACAACAGATACACCAGAGGTTAGTTCAATTCGGTCCTCTCGTACTAGAATCAAATCCACGCAAATTTCTAACGCCCGCTACAGATAGAGACCGAACTGTCTCACGACGTTCTGAACCCAGCTCGCGTGCCACTTTAATGGGCGAACAGCCCAACCCTTGGGACCTTCTCCAGCCCCAGGATGTGACGAGCCGACATCGAGGTGCCAAACCCCCCCGTCGATGTGAGCTCTTGGGGGAGATCAGCCTGTTATCCCCGGAGTACCTTTTATCCTTTGAGCGATGGCCCTTCCATGCGGAACCACCGGATCACTATGCTCTTGTTTCCAACCTGATCGACTTGTAGGTCTCGCAGTCAAGCACCCTTATGCCATTGCACTCTACGTACGGTTACCAAGCGTACTGAGGGTACCTTTAGAAGCCTCCGTTACTCTTTTGGAGGCGACCACCCCAGTCAAACTACCCACCAAGCACTGTCCCTCGTCAGAGGTTAGACTCTAGATAAGCAAAGGGTCGTATTTCAACAATGACTCCACAACACCTGGCGATGCTGCTTCAAAGTCTCCGACCTATCCTACACATTACTTATCCAAAGCCAATACTAAGCTATAGTAAAGGTTCACGGGGTCTTTTCGTCCCGTAGCGGGTAATCGGCATCTTCACCGATACTACAATTTCACCGAGCTCATGGCTGAGACAGTGTCCAGATCGTTGCACCATTCGTGCAGGTCGGAACTTACCCGACAAGGAATTTCGCTACCTTAGGACCGTTATAGTTACGGCCGCCGTTTACTGGGGCTTCATTTCAGATCTTCGCCGAAGCTAAACCCTCCACTTAACCTTCCAGCACCGGGCAGGTGTCAGGCCCTATACATCAACTTTCGTTTTAGCAGAGCCCTGTGTTTTTGATAAACAGTCGCCTGGACCTTTTCACTGCGGCCCATCCGAAGATGGGCGACCCTTCTCCCGAAGTTACGGGTCTATTTTGCCTAGTTCCTTAGCCATGAATCACTCGAGCTCCTTAGAATACTCATCCCAACTACCTGTGTCGGTTTACGGTACAGGACGCAGCCCTCGCTTTTCTTGGAACCGCTTACTTCTTTTCGCTTCACCCGAAGGCTAGGCTCAACGTACTATTCCGTCAGTACGTAAAGATCTGGGCAATCCGTCACTTTTAATGGGTGCGTGTACAGGAATATTAACCTGTTGTCCATCGACTACCCCTTTCGGGTTCGCCTTAGGCCCTGACTAACCCACAGCTGATTAGCATCGCTGTGGAAACCTTAGTCTTTCGGAGGGCGGGTTTCTCACCCGCCTTATCGTTACTTATGCCTACATTTTCTTTTCTAGACGTTCCAGCATCCCTTACAGAACACCTTCAGCACAACTAGAATGCTCCCCTACCACGTATAGTAAACTATACATCCATAGCTTCGGTAATATGTTTATGCCCGATTATTATCCATGCTCGTCCGCTCGACTAGTGAGCTGTTACGCACTCTTTAAATGAATGGCTGCTTCCAAGCCAACATCCTAGCTGTCTGGGCAGACAAACCTCGTTTTTTCAACTTAACATATATTTGGGGACCTTAGCTGATGGTCTGGGTTCTTTCCCTCTCGGACATGGACCTTAGCACCCATGCCCTCACTGCTGTAAATCATTATATAGCATTCGGAGTTTGTCAGGAATTGGTAGGCGATGAAGCCCCCGCATCCAATCAGTAGCTCTACCTCTATATAACTAATACAACGCTGCACCTAAATGCATTTCGGGGAGTACGAGCTATTTCCTGGTTTGATTGGCCTTTCACCCCTACCCACAGGTCATCCCAAGACTTTTCAACGTCAACGGGTTCGGTCCTCCACTGTGTGTTACCACAGCTTCAACCTGCCCATGGGTAGATCACCAGGTTTCGCGTCTACTCAACCTAACTAATTCGCCCTATTCAGACTCGCTTTCGCTACGGCTCCGGATCTTAAATCCTTAACCTTGCTAGATAAAGTAACTCGTAGGCTCATTATGCAAAAGGCACGCCGTCACCCAGCTTGTGGGCTCCGACCGCTTGTAGGTGTACGGTTTCAGGATCTATTTCACTCCCTTACTTAGGGTTCTTTTCACCTTTCCCTCACGGTACTAGTTCACTATCGGTCTCTCAGGAGTATTTAGCCTTACCGGATGGTCCCGGCAGATTCAGACAGGGTTCCTCGTGCCCCGCCCTACTCAGGATACTGCTATCAATAACTCGCTTTACTTATACGGGACTATCACCCTCTACGGTTAACCTTTCCAGGTTATTCTAATTCATTAAGCATCGAATATTGCAGTCCTACAACCCCTACAATGCCGTAACATCGTAGGTTTGGGCTCTTTCGCGTTCGCTCGCCACTACTAACGAAATCATTATTATTTTCTCTTCCTCCGGTTACTTAGATGTTTCAGTTCACCGGGTTTGCCCCTTTCGGTACTATGCCTTCAACATAGTGGGTTGCCCCATTCGGAAATCTACGGATATAACTCTTATGTGCAAATCCCCGTAGCTTATCGCAGCTTATCACGTCCTTCTTCGCCTCTGAGAGCCTAGGCATCCGCCATACACCCTTAATTAGCTTATTGTACTTTTGCGTCTTTAATCATTAATGGTCGAAACCATTTTTATTGTTACAACTTGCGTTGTTCTATTTCTATTATAATTCTATCATAAATGATAGATTCTAATGTCTACTCAAGTAATATTATTTTTTAAACAATATTATTATCAATATGTCAATGAACGTTTTTTAGTATTAAGTATTTAGTACTAAGTACAAAGTCTAAATTTGTACTCCTTACTTAGTACTTTGTACTAAATTGTGGAGAATATCGGAGTCGAACCGATGACCTCTTGCGTGCAAGGCAAGCGCTCTAGCCAGCTGAGCTAATCCCCCATTACTAGTAGGCAAGTTCCACAGTCTGCAGTTTGCAGTCGCTTATGCTTACTTGGGTGGATTACTAATCCTCTAGAATTTCCTTTGTAATACAATCTATTGTTGTCTTTTTTTCTGCCTAACTATCAAGCTAACCTTGGTAGTCTCGGGCAGACTCGAACTGCCGACCTCTACATTATCAGTGTAGCGCTCTAACCAGCTGAGCTACGAGACTCAATATGTGATTGTATTATATATTATAAAAATTAACAGCTAATTAAAAAGTAAAAAAGATTCATCTTAACATTCATCTCTTTTCTCTAGAAAGGAGGTGTTCCAGCCGCACCTTCCGGTACGGCTACCTTGTTACGACTTAGCCCTAGTTACCAGTTTTACCCTAGGCGGCTCCTTGCGGTGACCGACTTCAGGCACCCCCAGCTTCCATGGCTTGACGGGCGGTGTGTACAAGGCCCGGGAACGTATTCACCGCATCATGGCTGATATGCGATTACTAGCGATTCCAGCTTCATGGAGTCGAGTTGCAGACTCCAATCCGAACTGTGATAATGTTTGAAGATTCGCATCTTGTCGCCAAGTAGCTGCCCTCTGTCATTACCATTGTAGCACGTGTGTAGCCCAGGACGTAAGGGCCGTGATGATTTGACGTCATCCCCACCTTCCTCGCGGTTTGCACCGGCAGTCTCTCTAGAGTCCTCAGCTTAACCTGTTAGCAACTAAAGATAGGGGTTGCGCTCGTTATAGGACTTAACCTGACACCTCACGGCACGAGCTGACGACAACCATGCAGCACCTTGTAAGAAGTCCGAAGAAATAGCTATCTCTAACTAATGCATCCTACATTTAAGCCCTGGTAAGGTTCCTCGCGTATCATCGAATTAAACCACATGCTCCACCGCTTGTGCGGGCCCCCGTCAATTCCTTTGAGTTTCAATCTTGCGACCGTACTCCCCAGGTGGGACACTTATCACTTTCGCTTAGTCACTGAGCTTACACCCAACAACTAGTGTCCATCGTTTACGGCGTGGACTACCGGGGTATCTAATCCCGTTCGCTCCCCACGCTTTCGTTCCTCAGCGTCAGTCAATACGTAGTGGACTGCCTTCGCAATCGGTATTCTATGTAATATCTATGCATTTCACCGCTACACTACATATTCTATCCACTTCCATATGACTCAAGACTAACAGTATCAAAGGCAGTTCAACAGTTAAGCTGCTGGATTTCACCTCTGACTGATTAGCCCGCCTACGAACCCTTTAAACCCAATGATTCCGGATAACGCTTGGACCCTCCGTATTACCGCGGCTGCTGGCACGGAGTTAGCCGGTCCTTATTCGTATGGTACCGTCAAGCAAATACACGTATCTACAGTTCTTCCCATATAAAAGAAGTTTACAACCCATAGGGCAGTCATCCTTCACGCGGCATGGCTGGTTCAGGCTTGCGCCCATTGACCAATATTCCTCACTGCTGCCTCCCGTAGGAGTCTGGTCCGTGTCTCAGTACCAGTGTGGGGGATCTCCCTCTCAGGACCCCTACCTATCGATGTCTTGGTAAGCCGTTACCTTACCAACTAACTAATAGGACGCATAGCCATCTTAAACCGATAAATCTTTAATTATAAATCCATGCGAATCTATAACACTATGGGATATTATTCCACGTTTCCATGGGGTATCCCCCTGTTTAAGGTAGGTTCTATACGCGTTACGCACCCGTGCGCCGGTCGTCAGCAAATTGCAAGCAATCCCTGTTACCCCTCGACTTGCATGTGTTAGGCCTGCCGCTAGCGTTCATCCTGAGCCAGGATCAAACTCTTCATCGTTAATGTTGTTGTTATATCGCTATAACTTAAATTATGATGATGCTCAAAAAAATCTCATGAATCTAATCATGTAATTTTACTTTCTAATTTTACGCTGTCAATTTCAATATTCTCAATGAACTTCACGCATCGCGTGTTTTGTATTCAGTAACTCAGTTAAGAGTCAACAACCTAGCTACTTCGCTAAGCGGTTGCAAATATAAGAACTTTATTTTTCTTAAAACAAATAAAATTTAAAATATTTTTCAAATCTTTTTTTGCATTAAACAGTAAACTTAATCACCAATAAAACCCCTAATGTATCTGAACTTTTTCGCTCCTTAAAGCAGTTACCTGCTCGCCGTTGCGGGTGCAAAGATACGCTACTTAAAACATTATTTCCTAATATATTTTAACCTTTTTTTTCGTTTTTTTTATAACTCAGTCTAACAGCCTTATTTATCGAACTTTAAACCTGGAATTATTTTTAAAAATAGTCTGTATTTCTAGTTTTGGAAACTAATATATAATAGAAAGACTTGCTCTTAGGGATAGACCCTTTAGAAAAACCCTAAATAAATTCATCTCTGAACTCTTAGCTACAACCTAGAAAAAGCCGGTAACAACAAGCACAACCTCCCGAAGTCTCGGAAGCAAACACATAAAAAACACATATAATCCTCCATAAAACAAAAAAGAGATCTACTATATTAGTCTCCTTTTTTATTTTAAATCACAGCCTGGCGAATGTAATCTTCGTATTCATCCCAAAATAATTCGAATTTTGGCATTGTGATAGTGAAAATAAAAAAGGCTTTACTAATCATTTATAGTAAAGCCTTTTCTAATATTGTAAATAAATTCAATTATTTATATTGACATAAATAAGAAGTTTGACCTGATACTTTAACTTGAAACTTTTGATTCGCTTCTATTTCATATGCTTCACCTGCTTTATAGGTAACCCAATCTGAAGATCCTGGTAACAAAACCGTCATCTCCCCTTCTACGACATTCATCGTTTCATGTAAACTTGTTGCGAACTCGTAAGTTCCAGCTTCCATAACTCCTAAAGTAGACTTCCCTGTTGCTGATTCGTACCCTAATGATTTAACATTTCCATCAAAATATTCATTTGCTGATATCATATTATCTTGTTTTAATTATTATAATACGAAAATATGGAATTAGTAAGAAGAGACAATGAAACTTTTGGTACTTTTAATAAAAAATGAAAATCTAAGGAATGATTTTAAACTTATCAATTTTTAAGTTTGATTTTCCTGCATAAACTTCGTATCCTGCATTAATTGACTTTAACCAACAATCATCAGGAGCTAGTTTGTCTATTAAGTGTTTTTTACTTTCAGGAATGTTAGCAAACTGCACGTAATTTTTACTTGCTGCTATAATATCTTTTACATTGACTTTTAAAACTGGAACTATTCCATTTTTTCCATAAGGGATAAATTTAACATGAATTTTATCGTCCTTATCCCCCCTGTATTAAAAAATTTATATCTAACAGCATAGGTATAAGTCTTATTTTGATAAGTTATGGTATATGGCTTTATTTGTTTATTGTCATCTCTTGCAAAAAAATAAATAACTCCATTTGAAGATGTACTAATATCATTCGTAGAATTATCAAAATTATAGCTAAAAGACTCTATCACCAAATCATAATCTCTTAATGAAGAATCAGGAATTGAATTTTCTGTACCATTATTATCAAAGATAAAATTTATAGAAGCCATCCATTTATCATTTTCATCTGTAGCATTTGACTCACTGTTAATCCACTCGATGGACATTGTTGAACTTATGTCTTTCATTTTTACAGACATTCCTACTTTAGATTTATCACCAGAGTACCAATTTTTACCTATTTTAACACCTCCTACAATAATGTTAGGATATCCATCCATTCCAGTTCCTCCATCATCATTATAATTTAAAAGATAATTTGCACCATATGTATGGTTAAAATAGTCGTTATAATAAGACATCGTACTACTGCTGTTGTTTAAAGGACCTAATGTATATGATGATATAATATTCTTTTTTGTATATACAGTTGTTGAGCTTTCTGAATCACATAGATCGTGTAATTCGTTAGAGTCGTGTATATCACTACAGTCCTCATCAGTATTGCTATCGGAAAATTGTTCAGATGATTCATTAGTATTTCTATAGTTCTTAACATCTTCCTTAGTACAACTAAATATAAAAGAAGCAATTATTGAATTATTAACAGTTAATAATATAGAATGTTAAACCAATAATTAAATATAAAAAAAGACCTTACTTATTATAGTAAGGTCTTTTTTTATATGATATAAATATTATGATTCTTGTTCACCAGCTTTTAAGGGAACTGTTTGCATAATATAATCTTCTCCAAAGATGTATTCTCCATTTTCATCTACTTTGCTGTAATCATATGGCCAACGGTGTACTTCAGGAATTTCTCCTGGCCAATTTCCATGAATGTGCTCTACAGGAGTTGTCCACTCTAAAGTATTAGAACGCCATGGGTTTTGGGTAGCTACTTTTCCTTTGTAGATACTCATGAAAAAGTTTACTAAGAAAACAATTTGTGCAGCACCACCAATTAAAGCAAATACAGTCATTACTTGGTTTACATTTGCTAAATCATCAAATAATGGGAAGTTAGTGTTTGTGTAATATCTACGTGGTAAACCTGCTAAACCAATAAAATGCATTGGGAAGAAAACACCGTATGCTGCAATTGCAGTAATCCAGAAGTGAACATAACCTAAGGTTTTATTCATCATTCTACCATACATTTTAGGGAACCAGTGATATATACCAGCATACATACCATAGATAGCAGATACCCCCATTACCAAGTGAAAGTGAGCAACCACAAAGTAAGTATCGTGTACGTTAATATCTAAAGCAGAATCTCCTAATACAATTCCTGTTAATCCTCCTGTAATAAAAGTTGATACCAATCCGATAGAAAATAACATTGCAGGGTTAAACTGTAAGTTACCTTTCCATAAAGTAGTAATATAGTTAAATGCCTTTACCGCTGAAGGTATTGCAATTAATAATGTTGTAAATGTAAATACTGATCCTAAAAATGGATTCATACCCGATACAAACATATGGTGCCCCCATACAATTGTTGATAGGAAGGCAATTGCCATAATAGATCCAATCATTGCACGGTAACCAAAAATAGGTTTACGTGAATTTGTAGAAATAATTTCAGAAGTTAATCCTAATGCAGGTAATAGTACAATGTATACTTCAGGGTGTCCTAAGAACCAGAATAGGTGTTCAAACAATACTGGAGAACCTCCTTGATAATTTAAAACTTCTCCACCAATAAATATATCAGATAAGAAGAAAGATGTTCCAAAACTTCTATCAAAAATTAACAACAACGCTGCAGAAAACAATACAGGGAAAGAAACAACTCCAATAATTGCTGTAACAAATAAAGCCCACATTGTTAATGGTAATCTTGTCATTGTCATTCCTTTTGTTCTTAAATTTAAAATTGTAACAATATAATTTAAAGAACCAATTAAAGACTGTGCGATAAAAATAGCCATTGAAACTAACCATAAGGTCATCCCTGTTCCAGAACCTGGAATTGCTTGTGGCAATGCAGATAAAGGAGGGTAAATTGTCCATCCTGCCGAAGCTGGTCCTGCTTGAACAAACAATGAAATAACCATAATTACTGATGATATAAAAAACATCCAGTAAGAAATACAGTTCATAAATCCTGAAGCCATATCACGAGCTCCAATTTGCAATGGAATTAATAAGTTAGAAAAAGTACCACTTAAACCTGCTGTTAATACAAAGAATACCATAATTGTACCATGAATAGTAACTAAGGCTAAATAAATATCAGGTTTCATAACTCCTGCTTCAGATTGAAAACGTTCTGGTAAGAAAGCTTCAATAATTGAAAATGAATGCTCTGGCCATGCAATTTGTAATCTAAATAACAAAGACATTAAAACTCCAATAACTCCCATGATCATACCAGTTACTAAAAACTGCTTTGAAATCATTTTGTGATCAAAACTAAATAAATATTTAGTTACGAATGTTTCTTTATGGTGATGTGCTGACATATTAATTTTTATCTTTTGATGATTCTAAACGGTTTATATAACTAAAATAATTCTTTAGCCGTCTTTTGTTGATTTAACCAAGTCAAATAATCTTTCTCAGATTCAACAATAATTTTCATTTGCATATTGTAGTGAGAAGGACCACATATTTTGTTACATAATAATAAGTAATCAAATTCATATGGCTCTTCACCATTAGCTACTCTAGCTTCATTTACACTAGCAACTTTTAAAATAACATCTTCTTGTTGACGCATTTCTTCAGTAGTATATTTTGGTGTAAATCCAAACTCAGTAACCATTCCTGGTACACAGTTCATTTGTGCTCTAAAGTGAGGCATGTATGCAGAGTGTAAAACATCTTGTGAACGGAATTTAAAAACTACTTTTTTACCAACAGGTAAATGTAATTCACGTACAGGAATATCATCTGCTGCATTTTCATCTGTCATATCAATTCCCATAGTATTAGCTCCTTCTATGTTTCTAACATTTCCACGACCTAACTCATTATCTCTACCTGCATATCTTGCTTCCCAAGAGAATTGCTTAGCATATACTTCAACTAAAATAGCTTCATCACCTTCTAAGTCGGTAACATCATTCCATATAGATAATCCATACAAAATTAGAACTGCTAATACAACTGTAGGTATTGTTGTCCATATTAATTCTAGTTTGTGAGAATCAGCAAAGAAAGTTGCTTTTCTACCTTTAATACCTCTGTATTTGTAAGCAAAAAAGTATAATAATGCTTGTGTTAAAAACTGAACAATTCCAATTAATACAAAAGTGATTGTATATAAATTATCATAATTTTCACCTTCAATAGATGCTGCATCTGGCAACATAATATCATGTAGGAAAATTAGACAATACCCCATTAGTAAGTAAAAACCTACTAAGAATATCATAAAGAATTTACCTTGTATATCATTATCTTTTTCGGTTGCGATAGGATTGTTATCGTTCTGAAAAGTAATGATCTTATTACCGTCTTTAATCTCTTTAAAGATTACTCTGTATGTAAGTAGTCTATTAACTTGCCAAATTCCAATGGCAAAAGCAACGGCTACGAAAAAATAAAATAATGCTAACATAATTCTGTTTTAATTTTTTTGCAAATGTAATGATATATATTAATAATGGAAATGTTCACTTTCGTGTAAGAAAGGATTTCCTTTTGCAATTAATGGAGCTTTACTAATAGAAGTAAAGACAGCATAAATAAATAATCCTAAAAAGAATAAAACACTACCTATTTCTCCCCATCCGAATCCCCATTGATCTCCAACAGTTGCTGGCATAATCATCACAAAAACATCAATATAATGTCCTAATAAGATAATAGTTCCTGCTCCTAATACTATCTGAGGAATACGTTTAAAGTCACTATTTACCAACATTAATACAGGTAAAATAAAGTTCAAAGGAATCATTCCTAAGAATAATAATTTATATTCATCAAAACGTTGTACAAAATAAGTGGTCTCTTCTGGCATGTCTGCATACCAAATTAACATGAACTGAGCAAACCATAAGTAAGTCCAAAAAATAGAAAACCCAAACATAAATTTTGCTAAATCATGTAAATGACTGTTATTAACAATTTCTAAATACCCTTTAGATTTTAAGTAAACGGTTACCATTGCAATTACTGTTAAAGCTGATACTACACCCGTAGCAAACACATACCAACCAAACAAAGTAGAGAACCAGTGTGGATCTAATCCCATAATCCAATCCCATACAGACATAGATTCGGTAAAAATAAAGAACGCTAAAAAAGCAACTCCAATTTTATAGTTTTTATGATAATTTACTAAATCAGAAGCATTGTCTTGTAATAAAGAATATTTTCTGTTTAAGAAACGGAAAATATTCCATCCTACTAAATAAATAATACTACAAATCAACCATCTTGGTACGTTTAACCATCCTGATTTGTTAGCGATAATTGGATCGAAATTTGGTGATGATGGATCAACAGTACCCTCAGCCATCCAAACAAATAAATGATTTCCGTGGAAAGCCGTTACAACTAAAAACACTAAGAAAATAGCCGATACATATGGTAAAAATCCTGAAATCCCTTCCATTACTCTAAACAAAACTATTGACCATCCTGCTTGAGCAACTCTTTGAATATTTAGAAAAGCAAATACTACAACTGTTACAAAAGTGAAAAAGAATAAAGCAACATAAAATGCAGCCCATGGTCTATTTTGTAATTGATGAAAAACATGTTCTAAATGGCTACTATCATGTCCTTCTTCTGCATGATGATCTGGATGTTCTTCATGAGTAGTATCTACGTAATGTGCTTCTTTATCAGTATGTTCATGAGTTTCTTCATGAGCAATTGTTTTTGTTCCGTGAGCTTCACCATGAGCACCATGTGCAGCTTCTTGGTGAGCTAATATTTCAGCAGCCTCTGCTTCTGTACTTGGAGCAGATGCAAAACTGATGATGATACCTATTAAACCAATTACCATTAAGGCAATAGCTCCTATTTTTAATTTACTTGAAAATTGATACATAATTTATCTAAGTGTTTTGGTAATTATTTTAACAAGTTGTTTCTTAATTCCTGAACGTGTTTAGTAATTAACCAACGTTCTTTCTCAGTTAATTGAGAGGCGTGAGAACCCATCATGTTTTTACCGTGCATAATTACATGGTAAATACTTCCTTCAGTAATATCTCTATCCTTGTAATTTGGAATTCCTAAAAACTTTTCTCTTTTAACTAACTCACCTTGTCCATCACCTTTTTTACCATGACATACTGCACAATAAATTTCAAACAATTGAGCTTCTTTATTGCTATCAAAGTCTTCCGCTGTTAAAGGAGATTTTAAATTCATCTTAGCATCTTCATAACCTTCATTTGTATCAGGATATTCATAAGGAATGTGTCCTCTTGAAATTGATCCTACAACAGGTTGTTGTGCTTCGATTCCGTTTGTAAATACATCGCTTTCTTCATATGGTTCACCTGAAACTGACTGATACATATCTGGCATGTATTGTAAGTTACGTTTGGTTTTATCGCATGAAGTAAAGACCAATGTTACTATTGCTATAACTGTTGTTATTTTAAATAATCTACTCATGAGTTCTTAATGCTTTTCAATTACTTTAATCTCAACAGCGTTAGTTGTATTTAACAAAGCTGTTAATTCTTCTTCATTATCTTCTACAGGAATTTCCATTAAGAAAATATCATCTGTAGTTCTTGGATCTGGGTTTTCTGCTTCTTTAAAAGGCCATAATCTACTTCTCATGTAAAAAGTAATTACCATTAAGTGAGCTGCAAAAAACACAGTTAATTCAAACATAATTGGTACAAAAGCAGGCATATTATAAACCCAAGCAAAATTTGGTTTACCTCCAATGTCTTGTGGCCAATCTTCAATCATCATGTAATTCGTCATCCAAATTGCAAAAGACAAACCACATAATCCGTATATAAAAGCACAAATCGCTAAGCGCGTATGTGGCAATCCTAATAATTTATCTAAACCGTGAACTGGAAACGGTGTAAAAACTTCTTCAATATGATGATTAGCTTCTTTTACTGTTTTAACGGCATCCATTAAAACATCATCATCATTATATAATGCGTGTATAACTTTATTAGTGCTCATTTTTTCCGTCTCTTAATTGTTTATAATGTTCTCCTGAAGATTTCATAATTGTTTTTACTTCTGCCTGAGCAATTACAGGGAAAGTTCTAGCATATAATAAGAACAATACAAAGAAGAATCCAATTGTTCCAACAAATACTCCAACATCGACAAATGTAGGTTCAAAACGTGTCCATGTAGATGGTAAATGACCTTTACTCAATACAATTGCAATAATATCAAAACGCTCAAACCACATTCCTATGTTAATGGCAATAGAGATGATGAAAGACCAAATAAAACTTCTTCTAACTTTTGTTATCCACAATAATTGAGGAATTGCAATGTTGAATAAGATTAATGACCAGAATGCCCATCCATAAGGTCCTGTTGCGGCACCTACAGACATATAAGTATAGTTTTCATATGGAGATCCCGTATACCAGGCAATAAAGAATTCAGAAGCATACGCAACTGCTACAATACCACCAGTAACAATAATTACTATGTTCATGTATTCAACATGTAAACGAGTGATATAGTTTTCTAAATTTGATACTTTTCTCATAATTCCTAATAACGTTTGTACCATCGCAAATCCTGAGAAGATTGCTCCAGCAACGAAATAAGGAGGGAAAATTGTTGAGTGCCAACCTGGGTTGATAGAAGTAGCAAAGTCCATAGATACAATAGTATGTACAGAAAGTACTAATGGAGTTGCCAAACCAGCTAATACTAAAGAAACTTCTTCAAAACGTTGCCAGTCTTTTGCTCTACCAGACCATCCAAAAGATAACAAAGCATATATCTTCTTTTGAAAAGGTTTTACGGCTCTATCTCTAATCATTGCAAAGTCAGGTAATAAACCAGTCCACCAAAACACTAATGATACTGATAAATACGTTGAAATTGCAAATACGTCCCATAATAATGGTGAGTTAAAGTTTACCCATAACGATCCAAACTGGTTTGGAATAGGTAATACCCAATAACCATTCCAAGGACGTCCCATGTGAATTAATGGAAACAAACCTGCTTGGAAAACAGCAAAGATTGTCATTGCTTCTGCAGAACGGTTAATTGCCATTCTCCATTTTTGACGAAATAACAATAATACTGCTGAGATTAATGTACCAGCGTGACCGATACCTACCCACCATACAAAGTTGGTAATATCCCAAGCCCATCCAATGTTCTTGTTTAACCCCCAAACTCCAATTCCTGTTCCGATGGTATAAAGAATACATCCAACTCCCCATAAAAAGGCAGTTAATGCAATTCCAAATGCGATATACCAATTTTTATTTGCCTTACCCTCTATTGGTTTTACGATATCCATTGTGATATCGTGGTAACTCTTTTCCCCTAAAACTAAAGGTTCTCTGATGGGTGCTTCGTAATGAGACGACATATAATCAATTTTAAATTTTAGTTATTCCTTTTTAAGCTTCGTTTGTGTTTCTGATTTTAGTTTGATAAACAACATTGTTGTCAGTTCCAATGAACTCTAACAATCTATATGCACGCTTATCTTTACGTAAAGCAGTTACTTCATCTTCTGGGTTATTGATATCTCCAAACTTGATAGAACCTGTAGCACAAGCACTAGAACAAGCAGTAGTGAATTCGTTTACATCAATTGGTCTACCCTCTTTTTTAGCATCAAGAATAGTTTTTTGAGTCATTTGAATACACATTGAACATTTTTCCATAACTCCACGAGAACGTACAGTAACATCTGGGTTTAATACCATTTTACCATAGTCATCATTCATATTGAAATCAAACTCATCATTATTATTGTATTTAAACCAGTTAAAACGACGAACTCTATAAGGACAGTTGTTAGCACAGTAACGAGTACCAACACATCTGTTGTATGCCATTTGGTTTTGACCTTGACGACCATGAGAAGTTGCAGCCACAGGACAAACAGTTTCACAAGGTGCATGATTACAGTGCTGACACATAATAGGCTGGAAAGCAACTTGTGGGTTTTGTGATTCTACAGTTTCTAAAGATTCGTAGAATCCAGCATTATCGTGAGTAGTTGGAGCTGTATTAGATTTTTTAGTTTCTAAAGTAGCATCTCCTTCTGACGTATAGTATCTATCAATACGTAACCAGTGCATATCTCTACCTACACGAACTTCGTGTTTTCCAACAACAGGAACGTTGTTTTCTGAGTGACATGCAATTACACAGGCTCCACAACCTGTACAAGAAGTTAAGTCAATAGATAAGTTAAAGTGATGTCCTATAGAACGATCTTGATCTTCCCATAAATCAACTTTAGTTACATCAACTTCCTGATGTTTTAAAGAAACTTCTGGTCTAGCATTCCACTCTTCTACTTTACCGTGAGTATATTCATGTAAACTAGTTTCTTTCAAAATATCATGACGACCAGCAATGGTGTGTTGTAATTGCTCACAAGCAAATAAATGTTCACCACCAGCGTTAGTTATCGAAGCAATTTGAGTACCTCCAAAAGCAACTGTATAGGCATTTACCCCTACAAGCATTTCTTTTTTCATTGCTTTGGTTTTACCATAACCGTATGATAACGCTAAAGTTCCTTGGGCTTGACCTGGTTGAATTAAAACTGGTACATTTTCAATAGTAGCTCCATTAACAGTAATAGTAGCATACTGTCCATTAATAGCTCCATTGTCTTGAACAGGATTACTAAATCCTAATGTATTTGCATCAGCTTGAGAGATTAACAAATAGTTATCCCAAGATGCTCTTGTTAATGGATCTGGCAACTCTTGTAACCATGGGTTATTTGCCTGTTGACCATCTCCTAATGCAACTGAAGAATATAATGTTAATTCAAACTCACCTGTTTTGGTATTTCCTTTTAAAGCTTTTGCAGCAGAAACAACATCAATTGAGCTTCCTGTTAATGGAGATACATTTACTGAAGCAAATCCATCATGTAAAGCTTTGTTCCAAGAACCTCCATTTAAAATAGTTGATTTAGCAAAAGAAGTTAAATAGTCATAGTAAGAAGTATTACTTCCTGTCCATGCTAACAAACAATCTTGAAACTGCTTAGTATCAAATAAAGGTTTGATAGTTGGCTGCGTTAAACTGTATTGATTTGCAGTAATTTTAACATCTCCCCAAGCTTCTAAATAACTTGGAGTTGCTAATGCATATTGCATCTCGCTTAACGTTTCATCTTCTTTAGAAGAGAATCCAACTGTTAATTTTGTTTTAGCCAATCCTGCTTTAAAATCTGCAGCATTTGCTAAAGTATATACTGGGTTAGTGTTGTAAGTAATTAAAGCCCCGACTTTACCAGCTTTTAATTCTTTAATCAATCCTGCTACTTCAACATCATTTCCTCCACGTACATACTTTACGTTTGTAGTATCTAAAATTTCTGAGTTTAAGTAGTTGTTGATTGCTAAAGCTATTAATTGAGCATTTTTATCTTGAATTCCAGTAACTACTACAGCTTTACTTCCTGCCTTTTTCAATTGAGCAGCAGCCTGTTTGATAGCAGCATCCCCAGGAGTTTTCTTAGATGGTAAATTTTGACCAGTAATAGCATTATATAAGTTGATCAAAGCAAAAGCTTGTTCTGATGGTTTTAACACCACTCGCTTATCAGCATTTGCTCCTGTTAAAGAGTAATTAGCCTCAAATTGAATGTGACGAGAAAACTTCCCTGCTTTTACATCTCTACCTGCAGCATAAGCAGCTTCGAAACCACCACCTTGCCAATCACCTAAAAAGTCTGCACCAATAGATACAATTGTTTTAGCGTCAGATAAATTATAATTAGGTAAAGCTCTTTCTCCATAAGCTTCTTCAAAAGCATCTAATGCAGCAGATTCTGAAACAGCATCGTAAACTACGTGAGATACATTGTTATATTTTTTCGAGAAATCAGCAATAAGAGCATCCGTAGATGGACTTGCCATGGTTCCTGTTAAGAAAACAATTTTTTCTCCTGCACTAGAAAGTTGCTCTAATTGTGCTGTAATTTTTGAATTTACATCAGACCAAGAAGCTGTATTTCCTTTTATTTTAGGACCTCTTAATCTTAAGCTATCATATAAAGACAATACAGATGCATTTACACGAGCATTTGTAGTTCCTTTAGCCTCTTTGTTTGGTAAAATAAAAACTGGACGTCCTTCTTTTGTTTTCACCAATACGTTCGCAAAGTCAAATCCATCTGCAATAGTAGATGCATAATAATTTGCGATACCTGGAGTTACCTCCTCTGGTTTTACAACGTAAGGAATCGATTTGATTACCGGACCTTCACAAGCTGCTAAAGAAGCTGCTGCTGTTGTAAACCCAACATATTTTAAGAAATCACGTCTTGTTGTACTAGACGTTTCTAAAGTTTCTTTATCACCTAAAAACGATTCAGGAGATTGTCCTTCATTGAATTCGTTTTGTTCAAGCGAAGCAACAATAGAACTATTTTCATTTAGCTCCTCAACACTTTTCCAGTATTTTTTGTTTGATGCCATGGTTAATTTTGTTTTATCTATAATTGATGCTAACTGTGACTTAGCTTAAAATTCTTGTACTCTTAGTAGTGACACTTACCACACTCTTTACCTCCTAATTGAGCGATAGTAACTTTATCCACTCCATATTTTTGAGATAATTGTTCGTGTATTTTTTTGTAGTATCCGTTACCCGCAATGTTCACTTCAGTTTCTTTGTGACATTCAATACACCAACCCATTGTTAATGGAGCATATTGATATAATTCATCCATTTCTTCAACTGGACCATGACATTTTTGACACTTTACCCCTGCAACAGTAACGTGTTGTGAGTGATTGAAATAAGCAAAGTCTGGTAAATTATGAATACGAACCCATTTTACTGGTTTTGTTTCTCCAGTATACTTTAAGTTTTCTGAATCCCATCCAGCAGCCTCATATACTTTTTGAATCTCCTTATCTAAGTAAGCTTTTCCTTTGGTTTCGATTTTAGTATCTTCAGCAACCTCAGAAATATTCTTATGACAGTTCATACAAACATTAACTGAAGGAATTCCCGATGTTTTAGAATGTTTTGCTGATGAGTGACAGTACTGACAGTCAATCTTGTTATCTCCTGCATGTATTTTGTGAGAGAATGCAATTGGCTGAACTGGCTGATAACCTTCATCTACACCTACAGACATTAAAGCTGTAAAACCAAAATAAACTCCTAAGAAAACTAGTATAATTGTAGCAAAAATCTTTAAGAACCCATTGTTACTTTTTAAGAAAACCCATCCTATTAAAGCTAATAAAACCAACGTTACAACTATAGTAGCAATCATAGGTAATACTTGACTAGGAGTTGATTCTGCCTCTACCGCTTGAACCGCTGTAGCTGCTCCTGCTTTTTTAACATCACCAACAGTTGTATAAGCAATAATGTCTTCTATCTGCTCATCAGATAAAAACTCAAAAACACTCATAGCAACCCCACCAAATTCTTCATAAATTGCTTTTGCATCAGCATCTCCAGAAGCCCTTAATTCGTTGTTGTTTTTAATCCATGCTTTAAGCCAATCCATATCTCGGCGTTCAGCTACATTTCCTAATGCTGGACCTGTTGATTTTTTGTCTAACTTGTGACAAGAGGCACAATGCATGTTAAACAATGCTTTTCCTGCTTTTACTTGCTCATCTGACGGCTTATCTTGTGCAGATAAACTTAAGGAAAAAGAGAAGAAAAGCGCTAGACTTAACTTTAAAACACTAGATAATTTTCTGTGTAATTTCACAATTTTCATACAGTTGTATAATAAGTTTTAAATATATTCTAAACGTGAATTTATAAGACATGATAAAAATCACTTAAATTTCACGTTAGGCAAAAGTAATATTATGCATCCAATTGGAGAACAGATATAGCGTCTAAAAGTTAATTTATAGATATTCTAAATAAGGTTTTTTTAAGATTACTTTTATTATATTTGTTTGATATTAAAACAAATTATTCATGCATAATAAAATAATTATTCTTTTTAGTTTAACAATAAGCATGTTCACTACAACGTTAATATATTCTCAAGATCATAAAAGTTCTTTAGATTATTTTATAGAAAAAAAACGCAACTATAACAAAACCAGTAAAAACGGCTATAGTGTTCTACTTTATAACGGTAATGAAGAGCAAGCTCTGATCACTTATAATACATTTGAAGAAGAATTCAAAGACATCAAAATTAAGCTAACTTATGTAAGTCCTGATTGGAAAGTTATTACAAAAGCTTACAGTACAAAGATTGAGGCTGAGCGTATTTATTTGATAATTAAAGAAAAATACCCAAACGCAAAAATTTTATAAACATTGAGTGATCAACAGTACATAGATATCTATCAAGAAGTATTTAATACGATTAAAGACTATAACAAAGGAGTTGTAGATATCCATATTAAAAAACTTAAAGATTTAGATGCCTTTTTATTACCTACTCAGTCGTTTTTTATCCTTACAAATACCATTAATAACACTTACGAATTTATCAGTAAAAACTTTGAAAAAACTTTAGGTCTTAGTATTGATAAAATGATGAGTGAAGGAGTCCCTTATTGGTTTGAACATCATCATCCTAAAGACTTAGAGATTTGGTTAAATATCTTAAATGAATTGATGGCGTTTACCATGGCTGAAATTCCTGTTGAAGACAGAAAAAAACTTTCATATACTTGGAATCTAAGAATTAAAAACGCTAAAGGAGTATATGTAAACCTTCACAAACATCAAACTCCGATAGCATTTGACGAAACTGGAAAGCCAATTGTAGGAATCAGTCACAACACTATTACTTCAGAAAACGTTGAACTTCCAATTATAGCCTCTATCAAAAAGCTAAATGATAATGATGAGTATGAAACGTTGTTTTACAAAAATTACAGCCAAAACTTATTAACAGATGGTTTATCTAACAGAGAAAAGGACGTTTTAAGATTATTAGCATTAAATCATACAAGTAAAGAAATAGGAGAAAAATTGTTTATTAGTCCTCATACTGTTGATGGCCATCGAAGAAAAATCATCAAAAAAACAGGTTTAAAATCTACTGGAGAAATTATACAATACTGTAAATCTCAACAGTTATTTTAAATACTTTTAATAAAACTGTTTAAAAGAGCCTGCTACTATAAAAGTAACAGGCTTTTTTATTTTTTTAAATAAACACTCAGATTGAGTGTTTCATAAAACACATATCTGTCGTATTTTTGTAATGAAAAAAGTTGAAAATTTTACTTTAGGTTAATTTTCATGAAAAAGGAAAAGAAAAAGGCATTATTTTTTAATATTGCCTTTTATTTTATTTTAAAAAGTATTTGAGTGTATTTCAAAACACTCAATTTGAGTGTTTTGAAATACACTCATGTTTATTAACTTTAGAGTGTTAATAAGAATATTAAGAACTTATACAAGAGAGTTTTATCGTTGAAAAAGGAAATAGTTGTTTAGAAAAAAAGACGTTACTTGCTATGGTAACGTCTTTTTTATTTATCTACTACCTAATTAACTTTTTGTATTTAATTCTCTTAGGTATATTATCTCCTCCTAATCTTTTAATTTTGTTTTCTTCATATTCCGAAAACGACCCTTCAAAGAAATAAACCTGACTATCTCCTTCAAATGCTAAAATATGGGTACAAATCCTATCTAAAAACCATCTATCGTGAGAAATAACCACCGCACAACCTGCAAAGTTATCTAAACCTTCTTCCAATGCTCTTAATGTGTTTACATCTAAATCGTTAGTAGGCTCATCTAACAACAATACGTTTCCTTCTTCACGCAAAGTCATAGCTAAATGCAAACGGTTACGTTCTCCTCCTGATAAGGTTGATACTTTTTTATTTTGTTCTGACCCTGAAAAGTTAAATCGAGATAAGTAAGCCCTAGAGTTTACCATCTTTCCTCCCATCATGATTAATTCTTGACCTTCAGAAAAGTTTTCCCAGATAGATTTTTCAGGATCAATATTTGAGTGAGTTTGATCTACATAAGCAATTTTAGCTGTGTCACCTACTATAAACTCCCCTCCATCAGGAGTTTCTTCTCCCATTATCATTCTAAAAATAGTTGATTTACCCGCTCCATTAGGCCCAATAATTCCAACAATTCCATTTTGAGGTAAGTTAAACTCTAAGTTATCATATAATAATTTATCTCCAAATGCTTTTGCAACACCTTTGGCTTCAATTACATTAGTTCCTAAACGAGGTCCATTAGGAATATATATTTCTAATTTCTCTTCAACTTGCTTTTGATCTTGGTTCATCAACTTATCGTAATTCTTTAAACGAGCTTTCGATTTTGCTTGACGACCTTTTGCTCCTTGACGGACCCATTCTAACTCGCGCTCTAATGTTTTTTGACGTTTTGAGGCTGTTTTTTCTTCTTTTGCCAAACGCTGTCCTTTTTGCTCTAACCATGATGAATAATTTCCTTTCCAAGGAATTCCTTCACCTCTATCTAACTCTAAAATCCATCCAGCAACATTGTCTAAGAAATATCTATCATGCGTAATAGCAATCACAGTTCCTTTGTATTGTGCTAAGTGATGCTCTAACCAGTGTACAGATTCAGCATCTAAGTGGTTGGTAGGTTCATCTAATAACAACACGTCTGGTTCTTGTAATAACAATCTACACAAAGCAACTCTTCTTCTTTCCCCTCCTGATAGATTTTTAATTGGCGTATCCCCTTCTGGAGTACGTAAAGCATCCATGGCAATTTCTAACTTAGTATCTAATTCCCAAGCATTAGAAGCATCTATTTGATCTTGTAATTCTGCTTGACGAGCCATTAACTGATCCATTTTATCTGCATCAGAATACACTTCCTCTAAACCAAACATGTCGTTGATTTTATTGTATTCTTCTAAAATAGCAACTGTTTCTGCAGCTCCCTCTTTAACAATATCCATCACCGTTTTATCATCATCTAATTTAGGTTCTTGCTCTAAGTACCCAACCGAGTAACCTGGTAAAAAGGTAATATCTCCTTGATAATTTTTTTCAGTTCCAGCAATTATCTTCATCAAAGTAGATTTACCCGAACCGTTTAAACCTAAGATTCCTATTTTAGCTCCATAAAAAAAGCTTAAATGAATATTTTTTAATACTTGTTTTCCTGTTGATTGGTATGTTTTACTCAATCCAGACATGGAAAAAATTACTTTCTTATCGTCTGACATATTTTTTTAAAATTTTGATAAGTACAAAAATACTTCTTTTTTAACAAAGCGCTACATATAAAACAAAAGCCTGTTACAGTTTTTGTAACAGGCTTTTATAAATTGTGAATGATATATTAATTGTAAATGTCTTTATCAGAAAATTGTTTCCCTTTTACATTAATTTCCAGATTATTTAAATCTTGATTTGTAATTGTTTTTGTAGGATTAAAATCTTTGCTTTTCATGTACTGAATCAAACTAAATCTTAATTGTCTAGCTACTGGTCTGTCATTTAAATTAGAGGTTAAATCTATTGATGAAAAGATTAGTTTTCCCTTTCCAACCTTAGCTTCAAACACATTTGCCAAATGATGATTGGTTACAAAATTATCTATCACACTTACTATCGGTGTAACTTGTAATGAATCTGTAATCATCGATTTAGATTTTAAACACAAATCCCACCATTGCCAATCTGTATGTGTACTTGTTGGAAAATGATTAAAAGCTGGGTGATTATCATCTAACATAATTCCCATGGTTGCTGGTTGATTAGGAAAATGAACTGGACTCCAAAACACAGGAACAAAACGTCCTTCAATTCCTTTCAAGCTTTTGTAATCCGGATTTAACAACACAGTTTTTCCTTTGCTTAACGCTTTCATCGCAATTTCAAAAGATGAAGTGATGATGATTTTTTTATCAATCGTTTTTACTTCTTTCGGATACTCCCAAACATGCCAATTATTTTTATACTTTGTTCCTCTTAAACTTACTGAAACATTCAATCTTCTTGCTTTATCAGTGGTAATAGAATATTCAATTGTTCCTATGTTTAAATTATTCCCTATAGTTAAATCAACATTTTTAAAAGCTCCTTTTTTTAATTCAACTCCTGAATCATCAGTAATTTTCCAATCTAAAATCTGATCTTTTTTGTCTTCAAAAAAGTTAGCAACCTCAACAGTTGCTTTAAATAGCTCTCCTTTTTGATATACTGCTTTTTCAAATCTAATCAACGTAACCAACTCGCTATTAAACTGACAAAATTCTTCAGCCGAAATAATTCCTTTTGATTCCCAAAAAGCATTTAATAAACCAACTAAAGCGGTTCCTTGCCCAGGAAAATCTTGTAATTGCAGCAATTGAAAACCATCAAAACTAGGGGTTTTTAAAGCCCTTTCTATTTCTTCCTTATATAATAAAGCTGCCAGTTTTCCCGAATTATACGTAAATTTAGGAGCCAAATTAATCAATCCCTTTTTTTCTAAATCTTGTTTTACAGCTACAAAGTTTTTAGGCTCTAAAACTCCTGTATATTTTGAAATTTCAGTCATATCTGGATAAACAGAATACTGTCCAATTTCATGAGATATTAATGGAATTTTCAGATGTTTACTATTTACTGAATAATCTTTATCAAAATTTGGAGACTGACTATTAAAAATTCCTTGTCCACGAACCCAACCTTTATCTGTCCATTGGGTAATAAAAAACTCATCTTCATGTTCTGGAACTACTCCCATAGGTTTTTGAAAAGAAAAAGACGTTGTTGCATACATATGACGATTATCTTTCTCTTTTAAATTTTTAACCATTGTGTTCAACAAATTCCTATCTCCCTCTAATTCATTCCCCATTGTCATAAAAAGAAACGAAGGATGATTCCCATAATCTTTGATGATTTTATTTGCTTCAGCAATTAAAAAATCGGTTGTATTTAGGTCTTTTCCCACTTTTAAACTCCACTGTGGTAGTTCAACCTGGCAATATAATCCTATTTCATCAGCAGCTTCAAACACTGCTTTTGGAGGACACCATGAGTGAAAACGTAAATGATTTAAACCATAACTTTTTGCTTGATTCATTAAAGTTAACCAACCTTCTTTTTTCATGGGTGGATGACCTGTTAAAGGAAAAATAACACATTCTAAATTTCCTCTAAGAAAAATTCGTCTTCCGTTTAAAGTAAGGTTGCCATTTTGATTTAAAACTTCTTTGTATCCAAATTTAGCTGTTACAATTCCTGATGTTGAACCAATCTCTACCTCATATAAATTTGGATGGAACTCATCCCAAAACTCAAGGCCTTCAGGTTTTTTAATATCAAAACTAATAGTGTTATCAACAGCTGTTGATTTGTGAATCTTGTCATGAAAAACTATTTGTCCTTCTGTTGATTTTATAACACAAGTAAAAACATCTTCAGTAGGTTTAGGCTGATTAAAAGTAATTTTTAATTTATTTTCCTTCACATTTGGATAAACTTGAAGATTTGTGGGTGCATTTTTATTTGATGTTTTTAATAAAATATCACCCAAAATACCATTCCATTTAATTTGTGTGTGATTGGTATAGGCATGAGCCATGTCTTGATTTACAGGATCTGGATATTTATTACCCGCCACATTAATGAAGGGAAATTTATTAGTATTGTCTATACATATGGTTAACAAATGTGTACCAGAAGAAAGAAAGTTAGTTAAATCAAAAACGTGGCTTCCTATTAAACTATTTGCGGATCCAACCAAAGCACCATCAACATAAACAGATGACTCCCAAATAATACGTTCTAAAAGTAGTTCAATCTTATTTTTTTTCCATGAAACAGGAATGGTAATTTCTTTTTGATACCAAGCCTTACCAATATATTGATGTTTTCTAGTTAAGTTAGACATCACGTAGTTATTGATGGCTGGTGTTAAAGTATTTGGAGCACCTATTCCAGCATCATCTAAAGTACCTGGTAACTGAATAGACGCTCCTTCTAAAACCTGAGAAGGCCAATTATTTTGAACACCAATGTTGGTTGAATCTAATTTAACCTTCCATGAACCTTTTAAAGATACATTTTTTGCCTGCTCTTGTGCGCATGCAGAAATAAAAAATAGCAGAAATATACCAGTGTATTTAAAAAACAATTTGTTTATGTATTTTTTTACTTTGATGTTAATATTTTATTATTTGTACAAATCTATAATTGATTTGATTTCCAATGTTACAGCAGGATTAAAGTCCTCAGAAATCATATACTTTTTAAGACTGTACAATAATTGTTGAGCTTCTGGTCGGTTTTTAAGATCTGTTGTTAAATCAACACCTGAAACTATTAATTTACCTTTTCCTATTTTAACTTCAAAAACAAGTCCCAAACTTCTATTCGTAAACCAATCATCTACAACCCTTACAATCGGTTTTAAATTTGGAGTAAATTCATCTAAAATAATTGCATTGGAATGACTCATAGCATCCCACCATTGCCAGTTTGAATGATATTCTGTAGGAAACTCAGCCAAAGCAGGATGATTAGGGTTACATAAAACTCCTAAAGTATGTGGTTTTTCTCCTAGAGTCCATGCGGTATTCCAAAATATACTAGAAAAACCAATTCCAACACTCCCTCCTTTTTCGGGCTTAATACTTCCTTTGGTTAAATTCAATAAAACGTTTCCTCCATTCTCTAAATAAGAAATAGTTTTAGTATCTAATTTATTGACAACCTTTACCTCTTTCTCATTGATTTTTTCTTTTTCAGAAGGATATACCCAAACATCCCAACTATTAGAAAAATTATTTACATGAACAACAAGTGTTAATTTTTCTGGAGATTTAATAGAGGTTAAATCCTTCTTAATATGACCAAGAGGAATACCATTGTTTAATGGAATGTCTTTTTTATCAAAAGCACCTTTAAATACAACATCTCCTTTAACATTTATCAACTCCCAAGTAGAGGAAGCTTGTACTAATTTATTTTTACCAAAATGAGCCACCTCAACACTTGCCTCAAAATTTTCATTATTGAGAAAAATTCGTTTCTTTAAACGAGCCAAAGGAACTGTTTCGTTACAAAATCTACGAAACTCTTCTGGAGAAATATATCCTTTTTCTTCCCAAAAAGCATCTAATACACCAACCAAAGCTGTTCCTTGCCCAGGAAAATCACTCAATCCTAATAGTTGAAAACCTCCAAATCCTTTAGTTCTTAAAGCAGCTTCAATATCTGCTTTATAACACAAGGCTTGCAATTTACCAGAAGCAAGCAATAAGCTGTCAGCCAAATAACCTAAATGATTATTTTCTAAACTTTCCTTAAAAATCTCAAAATTCTTTGGCTTTAAAACTCCAGTATATTTAGACATTTCTTTATAATTAGGATATGCACACCACTGCCCTATTTCATGACTTACATAAGGCATAGGAATGGTATCTATAAAATAATTATAATCAAAATCTGTTTGGGGAGATTTGTTAATAATACTATTTAATCCTTCTCCCCATCTTTGAATACGAGCATATGAATTGTTATAATAATCTAGATTATCTAAATAAGGTCTATCAGCAGCTCCTGTATAAAGTCTTCGGTTGTCTTGTTTTCTAAAGTGATTTACATATTTTCTTAAATAAGGTTTATGATTTACACGAAGAGGTTCATTACCCGAAGTCATCATAACAAAAGAAGGGTGATTTCCGTAGGCATCTAGTATATCTTGAGTTTCTTTATATAACCATTCGTCAACTGGATTTCCATTTCCTATAGATGAATTACCATTAGGCCAAGTAGATGCCTCTGCTTGTATGTAAACCCCTAATTCATCAGCAGCATTGAAAGCAGCTTCTGGAGGACACCATGAATGAAAGCGTACATGATTCAATCCATGATCTTTAATAATGTTTAAAATTCTCTTCCAATCATTAATATCAGTTGATGGATATCCTGTTATTGGAAAAACTGCACATTCTAAAGTACCTCTAAGAAAGATAGGTTTTCCATTCATAACAAACTGAGTTCCTTTTGCCTTAAACTCACGCATTCCAAAATTAATACCCTTATAATCTGTACCATATTGAGATTTTAATGCTAACTCCATTTTGTATAAGTTAGGATTGAATTCATCCCATAACAAAACATCATCTCCCATAGCATAATCCATAGTAAAATCCCCTTCACTATCAATCTCTATTTCTTGATCTATTGTTTCTAATTGATGATTATTTTCACCAACTCCAACTACTTTTATTTCAAATTTTACGCTCTGATTTTCTCCAGTAGTATTTTTAATTTTTCCTGTAACTTTTACTTTTTTATTAGTAACATCTGGGAATATTTTAACATGTTGAAACGCAATAATAGGTTTTGCTTCTAATTTAATATCTCCAACAATTCCATTCCAATTGGTTTGGGTATGATCTGTAATACTGTGAGCATTAATTCCTGGATTAATTTTATGAATAGCATTATCTATTCTAATGGAAAGTGTGTGTGTTCCCGGTTCTAAAACTCCTAAGTTATAATTATGAGAAGTCCCTAAACTATTTTGCATCCCAATATAATGATCGTCAATCCAAACCTTTGTTTCCCAATGAGGACGTTCAAGAGTTAATTCAACAGCCTTGCTTTGCCAATCTTTAGAAACTTCAAATTCTTTTTGATACCATGCTACACCAACATAGTGTTTGTTAGGCTGTAGCCAAAAAGGAATTTTTAGATTTTTTGAATCTCTATATTTAGCATATTTCTCATTATAATACCAAGCACTATCAACAATTTGCCCAGTCCATTTAGTATTTAAAGAAATATCATTCCCTTTATCATTCTCAGTCATTGACCCTGGTAAATTAACCTCTTCTGTTAATTTTTGAATATACCATTTTTGACTTACACCTTGATTTAACGAATCTATTTTAAATTGCCAAGTACCTGACAAATCTATCTCTGTAACATCTTTATTAGTACATGAACTTATGCTTAGGGCGATTAAAATTATTGTTAGTTTTAAAAATTTCATATTATTTAATTAAACATTATACTATTATTAAAAGCCTAAAAATACAACTCTAAGTCATATAAAAAATAGAGATAACAACCATAAACATGGACAATAATACTTTCTACAAACAAATAGATAATAAAGCAAAAAAAACACACAATAAACAACAAAAAACATATTAAAATACTTATCAAAAAACACATCAATAATAATATTGTATTTTTATCAACAAATAATTATCTTTTCGATTTACACAAATAACTAAAAATGGATGATATCACACTTAAAGAAGGATTTCTTGGACAAAAAATGCTTACTTTGCCAAAAGCAATTATAAATATTGTTAAAAGTAATGCTATTACCCATCATTTTTATATTAGTGACATAGGACATTACCCCATGGCAAATTATCATCACTGCCAAAGAAAAAGAGGAGTAGGTCAATATATATTTATTTATTGTACAAAGGGAAAAGGCGAAATCTACATTAACAAAGTAAAAACAGAAATTTCTCCAAACCAATTTTTTATTATCCCTAAAAACACAAAGCATGAGTACAAAGCAAATAAAGAAGATCCATGGAGCATTTACTGGTTTCACTTTAATGGATCTTTGGCTTCAGAACTCTATAAAAGATATGAAAATACTAAAAACTCTAGAAATATTACTTTTTCAAATGAAAAAATAGAATTGTTTCATAAAATATTTCATCTATTTGACAACAACCATCTAGAGCATCAAATAGAATATGCTAACTTACTTAGTTTAAACTTTATCAATAACTTTATTTATCATGACTATGATTCTAATATTGAAGAAATAAGTAATGACACTATTATAGAATCTATAAAAAAGTATCTATTAAATAATTTAAACAAAAGTTTTACATTAGATGAAATTGCCACGAAATTCAACTATTCAAAATCTTATTTACACACAAAATTTAAAGCTACCACAGGTTATCCTTTAATGGTGTTTTTCAATTTAAAAAAGGTTCAAAAAGCCTGTGAATATTTAAGTTATACAGATCTAAGTATTAAAGAAGTTAGTCATAAAATTGGGTTTGAAGATCCATTATATTTTTCAAGAATTTTTAAATCATACATGGGTAAATCTCCTAGAGACTATAAAAAAAGTCAACAAAAATAAAAGCCAGTTGAAATTTCAACTGGCTTTTTACAAACTAAACTTAACTTAATATACTAAAATTCAACATTGTTGAAAAAAGATTCTTAATTTCTAATTTTATCTAAGAGTTGACAAAGTTGTATGGCCTCATCTTCTGTTAAATGTTGTATTTGCTCCATGGTTTTATTAAAAGATACTTTCTCTAAAAGTTGTAATCCTTTTTCTGTAATAGAAACATAAACAGCTCTTCTATCTTCTTCGCATCTCACTCTTTCAATAAGTCCCTTATCTAATAATTTATCTGTTAAACGAGTAGTGTTAGGAGATTTTTCAATCATTCTTTCTTTAACTACTTTCATCGTTATCGGTTTTTTTGCTCCTCTTAAAATTCTAAGAATGTTATATTGAGGAGTAGAAATTTGATAAGGCTCTAATTCCTTATTTCCTAAAGCACTAAAAAATTGAGCTGTATACTTTAAATTCAAAACTGCCTTTAGGTGTTGTGAATCAAAAACAGTGTTTACTTCTTTAGAAAATTCAGTCATAATATTAGGCTTCTAATAATTCTTTATGAAACTTATTAACCAATTTGGTTAATTCCTTATTTAAGTCATCATTCACAATAGCTCCATCTTTAAAATTATCTCCAAAAGAAGCTAATGAAAAAGTACCAACTACCATCGCTCCATGATATGGCATTCTACCTGCTGCAATTTCTAACACCGTAATTCCACCTCTTTCTCCTGGAGATGTAGCCATAAAGATTACTGGTTTATCTTTCCAAACATTTCCATCAACTCTAGAAACCCAGTCAAAAATATTTTTAAAAGCAGTTGAGTAAACTCCGTTATATTCTGCAAAAGAAACTATAAATCCATCAGCGGTAGCCATCATAGCATCAAAATCTTTAGCCAATTGTGGAATTCCAGATGCTCCTTCTCTATCTAAACTATATATAGGCATTTCGTAATCGTTCAAATCAATAGTAGTGATTTTAGCATCGCTTAGTTTACTTGCCGCATACTCTGCTAATTGTTGATTGATTGAGTTTTTACTATTACTTGCTCCGAATACTATTACATTTTTCATTTTACTTTCTAAATTTTATATGTTTTTATACTACAAATGTACAAATAATATTTACCATGGTAAATAAAACCATGTGAAATATTTTAATTATTTATAAATTAATAAAACATAAATAGCGGTATTGTAACTAATAATTTAGTTACAATACCGCCATTTATAATAAATGTATTTATTTTATTGTAAAGTCTTATTCTTTTTCTAAATAGCTATCTAAAAGTAATTTTATACTTTCTGGGCTATGGAGATCACTAGTATTTTGTTTTACAACCTCCCCTTTTTTATTCACCAATAAGTAATGAGGAATACCAGAAATATTAAATTTATCTCCTAAATAATTCCATTCGTCTTTTGACACCCTATAATGCTCTCCTTTAATACTGGGAATCATATTGTTATAAGTAGTTTTTGGAGATGATGGACTTGTTATATACACAAACGCAACGTCTTTATCTTTATAATCTTCTTTAAGTTGTTTCATTCTTTTAATTCCAGATCTACAAGGACCACACCAAGTTGCCCAAAAATCGACAAATATTACCTTACCTTTATACTTAGAGGTGATAGCTTCAAAAATTCTATTGGCTTCTATGTTTGACGTTGTATTAACTACATACCCTGTTCTGGAATTATTCGCCTCTATTTTGGTTTTTAGTTTATCGTTTTCAATAGTTAAAACATTGGCGATAAAACTATTTTTAATTTCTTTTTTAGAAGTTTGTATTTCTGAGTCTGAAAGCGGCGTGTAATTGCGACTTAATGTTCCTAGAATTTCTTGAGCAATAATAACATCTGTACTAAAAGTATCTTCTAGGTTTTCGCGAATCTTTTCAATACCTTTTCTCTTGAGTTCACTCGAAACAAATTTATCGATATGGCTTTTGTACTTTTCTGAAAATGCACGATTTTGCTTATTAGTTTCTTCAGAATAAAATAATTTAAGATTTTCTTTTTCTTCCTTGGTTAATAAGTTTTGTGCCTTTATTTGGTATTCTTTTTCTGCTTCTGTAAAAGTAATATCTAATTTATTTGACTTTATATAATCTGTAAAATTATCTAACGACATGTTTTCACCAAAATACTTTTTACGCTCTTCATCTGTCATTTTTTGATATAAGGTTCCAAATTTTCTACTAATGTCTCTTAAAATATCTTTATGCGTATCATTAAATTCCTTTTGCTTTTTAATGGCTTGGGCATTTTCTATATTATATGTTTTATGCTTTTCTATTAAAGCGAGTTCATCAATAGTTAATTCTACTCCTTCTTCATTCAAAATTTTTGCCAATTCAACGACATTAGGATGTGTTACACTTATACCTTCTCGAAACGGTTTTAAAAATTTTAAACGGTTTATAAAAGAATTGTAACTACTTGTTTCTATAGCTTTTTTATTATTTAATATATTTGGGGTAATAAAACTTATATATTCTGCATCTATATCATCACCGTCTTTAGATGATGATCTTTTATACATATCGTAACTAAGTGCTTCTTCATAACCTCTATATGTTAACTCATCATGCATTGTTTGATATGCTTTTGTGCTTAAAAAACGTGTTTTCGAGATACTATCTAATTTATGAATCTGTTGTTTTTGTATGTTAAAACAAGCTGTTTTATAATCTTTAAGTGTAAGCTCTTTTATGTTTTTTGTTAGGTTATAATAATCTTCATCAAACACCATAAAAAATAAACTATTAACATCGGTATTTAACTGTTTTAAATCTCCTGCAAAAAAACCATCACCTCTTTTAGAACTATTTATGAAATGCCATGTCTTTTTTCCAGGAGCTACATATACAGCCGAATAACTTTTTGGAAACTTAACATATACTTGTTCTAAATGATAACATGGAAAACTTACAGAAAAACTACCATCATCTTCTATTTCAATTATATAAGAATCTTGGTCGCCAGTAAAAATATTATTTACAGCAACTGTGCCTGTTCTTTCTGTATTATCTTTATCAAAGTTTTTTATAATGCCCGTGTAAGTTGCTATACCTACTTTAAGAATGGTAGTATCTAAAACAATACTTGTATTTTCTTTTAACTTGAAATTTGGGTTATTGGTTTTTTCGAGACTATAAGGTTGAAGTTGTTTTTTATTAAACCCAAAACTAACTGTATTATTAGTATTTGGTTGTACATACATTACTTTTTCGGTGCCATTTTTTTCTAAAATAACAATGTATTTATTGCCTTTCTTTTTAATAGATTTATAGTTCCATTTAACTTGATCTAATACAGCAAAATTATAATACAATGTGTGTGACCATAAGTTACTTCCATCTGTTTTTAACCAATTTCCTTGTATTTCTTTCGGTACTATAGATGCCAAGTATGCTGCTACATTTTCTGTTCTAGAATTAGGGTATGCTTTATTAGATTTATACAAATCGCCATAATTACCGTTATAACCTATTTGCAAATAACCATCTGCATACCAATCCTTAAAATAAAACATTTTATAACCAATTTCATCTTTTACTAAAAACCTGTATTGTCTAGATCCTGAATAATTTACTACTTGTTCAACTTCATATTTTTTTCCATCAAAAATAAATTCATCATCTGTTAAAGAAAACTCAAGCTTATTATTTCCATCCGTTGTATACCATGTTTTCTTGAGGAAGTCAGGGCATTCTTTTAAAGTTGTATAACTAGATTTTCTTGGAGTTTTTTGCCTAAAAAAAGTTTTAAACCCTTCTCCTCTGTTAACAGATAGGGTGTCTTTGCTAATTACTTTAATTTTAAACTCTTTGGTATCATCATGATCATTTGTAGCCGTAAACGAATAAAGATTCTCTGATTTTTTAAAATCATCATTATACAAATAGGGTTGCCAGTAACTTTCTATAAAATGTTTGTGTAGGGTAAATTCTGTAAATCTATTTTTATCGAGAACGGTAGTCCATTCTCCAAAAACTAATTCTGGTAAATCGATTTTAGAATTATTGTCGTTTTGTGCAAATATCTGAGTTGTCAAAAGCAAGAAAAGTAAGTAGAAAGATTTAATAATTTTTTGTTCCATTTTCATAGTTTTTTTTTGGATGTTGAATATTTTGATTTACAATTTATTGTTTTATATATGTTTATTCCAAATAATTACGTTTATACACAGGTAAACCTAAATTAATTTTATTATGTAGATATGTTTCTTTTTAATTTCTTAGACTCCTATCCAAGTTTTAATTGCCGAATTATAACTTCTACCTGTGGTAATACTACTCTTTTTTAGATTGTTTAGAGTGATGGTAAACCTACTGTTAAAATACTTCTGAATTTCTTTTACGTATTCTGTATTGATAATGACAGCCCTATGCACCCGTAAAAAATTATCTGGTAATTTTTCTTCTAACTGAGTTAAAGTGTCTTCTATTAAATAGTTTTCTTCTTTTGAATGAACAGAAACATATCTTTCATCTGCACTAAAATGACTAATCTCTTCTAACTTTAGAAAAATAAGCTTGTCTCCTTTTTTAACTGTTAAAGAAGTCATCTTTTTGATTTCTTTTTTGGATGACAAATCCGTTAACATTTGCATTATATTCTGAGAGGCTTTGTTATCACTAAACAATTTTAATTTATCAACTGATTGTTGCAAACGTTCTAAACCCACTGGTTTTAACAAATAATCTATACTATTGGTTTCAAAAGCTTTTAACGAATATTGATCATATGCCGTACAAAAAATAACTATCGGAATTGTTTTTAACCGTTTTAGCATGTCAAAACCTGATACTTCTGGCATTTCTATATCTAAAAAAATAAGATCTGGATTTAATGTCTCTATTTTCTCTTGTCCTTCTACGCCGTCTTCTGCCACCGCAATTACTTGAAAGGTATCGGGAAAATTTGCCAATAATTTCTGCAAACGTTCTCTAGCTGGTGGCTCATCATCAATAATAATGGTTTTATATATTTTATTCATATCACTAACCTTTTGTAATTGAAATTGAAATTTGTTTAACCGGTGTGTTTTCCCATTTTAAAGAAGCTTTATCTCCATAGCTTAATCTTAGTAAATCATAAACTGTTTGCAAACCATGTCCGCTTACCAAACCATTTGGAAAACTAGGTCCGTTATCACTCACTATTATTAGCAGATTTGCTAATTCTTTTTTAATCTCTAGCGTAATTAATCCTTCTCCTCTAATTTCAGAAATACCATGTTTGATCGCATTTTCTACCAAAGGCTGTAAAATATACATGGGGATTTCTTCATTTTCTAAAGTTTCATCTATGTTTAGAGTAAATTTTAAACGATCTCCAAAACGTATTTTTTCAATTTCTAAATAATTTTCCACCATTAAGACCTCTTCTTTAACAGTACTCATTTTTTGTCCTTTTTTATTGATAGAATATCTAAACAAATTAGACAAAGACAAAGCCATTTTTTCTGTTTTATCTGGGTTACTATGTGCCAAACCGGCAATAGAATTTAAGGCATTGTATAAAAAATGTGGATTGATATGCGACTGTAGTAATTTTAATTCAGATTGTGTATTGGCTTCTTTTAATTTACTTAATTCTACATCTTTTTCTTTTACTAAAGAATCTGAAAAGTGGTTGAGATAGATGAGAAGGCCTCTTCCAATAGATATTGCTCCTGTAAAAATAAAAACGGGTATATAGCTGGTTGCATATTCTAAATTACTGATTATATTTGGTAATAAAAATATTGGAGTATTAAAAAATAAAAATGTAAAAAATGTTTTATTAATTAATTGAAAATTAAAGTTTTTAATTTTTTGAACCCAATTTTTTTCTATAAGCCAAAGTGATAATGAAATCACTAATGCAATAATACTTGGGATAAATAAAATACGAGAAATGATATCCATTAAAGTTAATGGTATGACGTATTCCATCATTTGATGTATTTGTTGAAAATAACCATTAAAGGTTAAATAATTATAAAGGAATAAAAAATGAATAAAATAGATACAAGTAGCGCATATTGGTAAAAAGTAGTTTAAAAAGGAATTTTTAAACTTTCTTTTTTCAAAATAACTAAAGAGCAAAATAAAAACTAAACTTCCTATGATACAAAGACTAGATATAACTTGTATTTTGTTTAGTTTTTTGTTTAAAAAAAGACTGTAATATCTCCAGGAATATGTATTCGTTAAATAAGTTTTAAACTGCTCAAAAAAATCATCACTATATAATTTTTGTAATAAGAAGATATCTCTGTCTAAAATTCTGTTATCTAAACCTGTTATTTCCTTTGAAGCAAATACAGAATGACCGTCAACATTTGAATCATTTTGAAGAAAAACTAAGTTTCTTAATACTCCAATCATTAAGTAATTCTTTTTTTGATCAAAAGAAAAGATATCACCTATTGAAACAATTGTTAAAGGGAAATTACGTGTTATTTTATTGTCTATGCGTTCAAATGGTCTTGACTGAATAGAATAGCCTTGACCTAGTTGTATAAAGTCATTGCCTTTGTTCTTGTATAAACTACTGGGTTCAAAGCTTAAAAGAATATGAGAATCTTTGATGTCTTTAAGTTTATAACCATTTATGCTATCTAAAGGATTTTTTAATTTACCCCTATTTAAAAAACTTGAAAGAGGTTTGCCAACGAAGGTATTAAAAAAAGCAATTTTTTTATTAGGTAATAGTTTTTTTAAATCAGTAATCACTTCTTTAACAACTAAACTATCAGATTTTGTAGCTTCATGAAGTTCAAATAAGATTGGCCCTTTTGATTTTCTAAAAACTGAAGTTTCACCATCAAAAACTCTGTTTTTCACATATTCCCAATTTGGGTCTTGTGGATTTTTTATGACTTTTTGAGTCATAATTAAACTGGTTGTAGCAAAAATAACAACCAACAAAACAATTTTTAAAACATCTTTTTTCATCACAGTAAATTTAATTATTTATACCACAAAAGAAGTTTAAAAGCTGTTTAGGTAAAATGAGTTTCGGTTAAACTGCAATATGGATGTAATGAGTTGCATTTTTTTAAATAAAGTCATTTTATTAAATATTCATCCATTCTTTTATAGCCTGATAATAACTTCTCCCAGTGGTAAGACTACTCTTTTTAGGATTATTTAAAGTGATGACAAACCTGCTATTAAAATATTTTTGAACATCGTTAACAAAATCTGTATTAATAATTACAGCACGATGAACACTTAAAAAGTTATCTGGTAATTTTTGTTCTAATTGGGTTAAAGATTGTTCGCTTAAATGGATTTCATTATTGGTATGTACATTTACATATTTGTCTCCTGCCTCAAAATTTGAAACATCTTCTAATTTTATAAAAACAAGCTTATCCCCTTTTTTAACCGTAATAGAGGTCATTTTTTTAGCTTCTTTTTGAAATGATACTTGTTTTAAAAAACTAGAAAAATTTTGAGTTGAAAAATGCCTATCGAGTAATTTTAACTTTTCAATTGTTTTTTCTAAACGCTCTAAACGGACAGGTTTTACTAAATAATCAATACTATTGGTTTCAAAGGCTTTTAGAGAATATTCGTCATATGCCGTGCAAAATATTACAATAGGAATCGTTTCCAATGCTTCTAACAACTCAAAACCAGTAAGCCCTGGCATTTCTATATCTAAAAAAATGAGATCAGGTTTTAAATCTTCTATTTTTTGTTTGGCTTCTCTTCCGTTTTTAGCGGTATCTAAAACATCAAAAGTTTCAGGAAAATTCCCTAATAATTTTAACAAACAATCTCTTGCTGGCGGCTCGTCATCTATAATAATAGTGCTGTATTTTGTACTCATTTTTAAGCTGTTTTATCAATTAAAATACAAATGCTTTTTTGTGGTGTGTTTTGCCATTTTAAAGCTGCTTTGTCTCCATAACTCAAGCGCAATAAATCATATACTGTTTGCAAACCATGACCACTCACCAAACCTTCAGGAAAATCTGGACCATTGTCTGTCACTTCAATTTCTAATCCTTTGTCCTTTTTTATAATATTAAGTTTTATAACGCCTTTATCTTCAATTTTAGACACACCGTGTTTTACCGCGTTTTCTACCAAAGGTTGTAATAAAAACATAGGAATTTCTTCTTGTAACACCTCGTCTTCAACATTTATAACAAACTCTAAACGATCGCCAAAACGGGTTTGCTCTATCTCTAAATAACTACGCACCATTTCTAATTCATCATTTACGGTACTTATTTTTTTATCTTTTCTGTTGATGGTATATTTAAACAAATCTGATAACGACAAGGCCATTTTTTCTGTTTTATCGGCATTGGTATGTGCCAAACTTGCAATAGAGTTTAAGGCATTGTATAAAAAATGTGGATTGATTTGTGATTGTAAAGATGTTAATTCTGCTTTGGTTTTTAACTCTCTCAGGTTAGAAAGCTTCATCTCATTTTCTACAATTAAATTTCGTTCTTTAAAAATAAAAAAGCTTATTAATGACCTTATTACAGCAATAGACATGGTGTATAGAAAAAACTCAGATAACCTTAGGTATTGTGCATCAGAATTTAAATTTCCTGAAAAATACATCATCAAAAATATAGCAATAAAAGGTAAAATACCTGTAGATAAAAATATCAAAGCTGTTTTTATAAATAGGCCTTGCGAGGTTTTTTTGATTTTATTTTCTATGAATCGAAGAAACAGAATGATTGGAAGCAATAACCCCATACCCGATACATCTACGAATTTCATAAAAATTGTTTCTAGAAAAGAATGATTAGAACGATACTTTACAGGAAATTCTAAAAACTTATAAGAATAATCCCAACAGCTTATCAAAAAACTAATAAATATTAAACTTATAGTAGCTACAATGATAAATTTAAAATTCCTATTTTTTATTTTAAACTCTAATGCTATATCTATTTTTTTAAGAATAAATAAAAATAGCAACAATAATAACAAGGCTGGCAAGGCAAGGACAGCTTCTGGATTTTGCACCCACCATAAATCACGGTCTCTTCTTTTTACTCTTTCTTTGTAAATATCATCTATTATATAATCAAACTGTTTGTTAGCTATTTTAAGGTTCTTTTCAAAATCTAAATTATATATTTCTTTTATAAAAATTTCTAAAGTATCTAATGGATTTTTTTTCACACCAAGCACATGAATATCAGACGCACCAGGAAAATTAATAGGCGTTTTATTATTAAACCTTACTAATGCTTCTGCTATTTTTAGCTTTGATAAACGATTATACTCTGATTCTTTGTCATTATTAACAAACAGTTCCGATTTTACTATATACTGATTAGTTTCATCAACATAAAAACCATCATCATCTCCATTATTAAAAAGAGTATTATTTATTAAATCAATATTTAATTCTGATTTTTTTGGAGCTGAAAATGTAACAATCATATTAGGTGCTTCATCTTTTGAAAACTCAATATTTATAGTTTCTGTGATTACATCTAATTCTTTTAAGATTTTCGCAACCTCTAAAGAATCCGTTTTTGTATAATCTCCTTCTAATTGAACTTTAACATCAGTATTCCATTTTTTTTAAGGATAAAAGTTTATTTGCATTTATTTCAACAATGTCTTCCCATGGTACTTTGGGAAGTTTTTTCGATTCTTGAGAAAACGATTTAAAAGCTATTAATAGAAACAAGAAAGCGTAGTATGTTTTTTTCATCACAGTAAATTTAATTATTTATACCACAAAAGAACTTTATTAGTCTCTTTGGTAAAATACTTTTCTGACGAACTGCATGATGAAAGATTAAAATGCATTTATTCTTTCTTATCAACCTTTTTGCTTAGGACAAATACAAACAAGTTAGATTTTTGTATAACAATAAAAACATCTTAGTAACTGTTACCCTAAAAAATGTGATCGTTTTTGTACATTTGGCACTGCAAAAAATAGACAATGAACATCAATTTTAATAAAAACGAAGACCATAACAAATTAGCTTTATCAGACTTAAGATCAAGATTTGCTAAAGTTGCTGTGGGTGGTGGTTTAAAAAGAATAGAAAAGTTACACCTAAAAGGAAAACTGACTGCAAGAGAAAGAATTGATTACTTATTTGATAAAAAAAGAAAATCAATTGAAATTGGTGCATTTGTTGGCGATGAGATGTATCAAGAACACGGAGGATGTCCTTCTGGTGGAGTGATTGTTAAAATAGGATATGTTAGCGGAAAGCAATGTATTGTTGTGGCTAATGATGCTACTGTAAAAGCAGGTGCTTGGTTTCCTATTACAGCTAAAAAGAATTTAAGAGCGCAAGAAATTGCCATGGAAAACAGAATTCCTATTATCTATTTAGTAGATAGTGCTGGGGTTTATTTGCCTATGCAAGATGAGATTTTTCCTGACAAAGAACATTTTGGTAGAATATTTAGAAACAATGCCCAAATGAGTAGTATGGGAATTACTCAAATTTCGGCTGTCATGGGAAGTTGTGTTGCCGGCGGTGCCTACTTGCCTATTATGAGCGATGAAGCTTTAATTGTTGATAAAACAGGAAGTATTTTTTTAGCGGGTAGTTACTTGGTAAAAGCGGCTATTGGAGAAAGTATTGACAACGAAACTTTAGGAGGAGCAACCACACATTGCGAAATTTCTGGAGTTACAGATTATAAATCTAAAGATGATAAAGATTGTTTAGATACCATTAAAAACATCATGGATAAAATTGGTGATTTTGACCAAGCTGGATACAGCAAAAAAGAAGCATTACCACCTAAAGAAAATCCTGAAGATATTTACGGAATATTACCAAAATTACGTTCTGATCAATATGACATGAATGAAATCATCAAACGTTTGGTAGACAATTCTGATTTTGAACCTTATAAAGATGGTTACGGAGAAAGCATTATTTGTGGTTATGCTCGTATAGAAGGTTGGGCTGTAGGAATTGTAGCCAATCAACGTAAAGTTATCAAAAACAAAAAAGGTGAAATGCAGTTTGGTGGCGTGATTTATTCTGACTCTGCTGATAAAGCCACTCGTTTTATTGCCAACTGCAATCAAAAGAAAATTCCTTTAGTCTTTTTACAAGATGTTACAGGTTTTATGGTAGGTAGTAAAAGTGAACATGGTGGAATTATAAAAGATGGTGCTAAATTGGTAAATGCAGTGTCTAATTCTGTCGTTCCGAAATTTACGGTAGTAATAGGAAACTCTTACGGAGCAGGAAACTATGCCATGTGTGGTAAAGCTTTTGACCCTAGATTGATTTTTGCTTGGCCATCAGCAAGATTAGCGGTTATGGGAGGTGCTCAAGCAGCAAAAGTATTGGCTCAAATAGAAGAAGCTACTTTACAACGCAAAGGAGAAGAAATTACTCCTGAAAGACATGCTGAGATTTTAAAAAATATAGAAGAAAAATACGACAAACAAACGTCACCTTATTATGCAGCTGCAAGATTGTGGACAGATGCGGTAATAGATCCTTTAGAAACCCGTACTTGGATTTGCATGGGAATAGAAGCTGCCAACCACGCTCCTATTGAAAAATCTTTCAATTTAGGTGTCATTCAAGTTTGATAAAAACACTTGTAGCAGAATAGAAAAAATAATAATTTTACGGCACTTTAATAATACATATAGAAATGGGTAGAGCATTTGAATTTAGAAAAGCTAGAAAGATGAAACGTTGGTCTGCAATGGCAAAAACGTTTACAAGAATTGGTAAAGACATTGTTATGGCGGTGAAAGAAGGAGGACCAAATCCTGATGCCAATGCTAGACTTCGTGCTGTTATTCAAAACGCTAAGGCAGCTAACATGCCTAAAGATAATGTAGAAAGAGCGATAAAAAAAGCAACTGATAAAGATACTGCCAACTACAAAGAAACCTTATTTGAAGGATATGCTCCACATGGTATTGCTGTAGTAGTAGAAACAGCTACAGACAACAATAACAGAACGGTTGCCAATGTTCGTGCAGCATTTAATAAGTGTAATGGAAACTTAGGAACTTCTGGTTCTGTCGTTTTTATGTTTGATCATACTTGTAATTTCCGAATTAATGCAGAAGGAAAAGATATTGATTTAGAAGAATTAGAACTTGATTTGATGGACTTTGAAGTGGAGGAAGTTTTTAAAGATGAAGACGGAATTTTAATCTACGGTCCTTTTACACAATTTGGAGCAATTCAATCTTATTTGGAAGAAAATGAATTCGAAATATTATCTTCTGGATTCGAAAGAATTCCAACCACTACAACTGAGTTGACAGAGGAACAACAAGCAGATGTTGAAAAATTATTAGAAAAATTAGAAGATGACGATGATGTACAAAACGTATATCACTCAATGGCATAATAACTATTATACAAAACTAAAAAACCTCTGCTTTATGGACAGCCCCCAAAAAGTTGGACGGTTAAAAATTTAATTATTGATATGAGCTCGATATTTTATCGGGCTCATTCCCTTTAAAAATGATGATATTCTATCATTATTATAATAGCAAATATATTCATTAATTTCCTTTTCTAATTGCTCAATCGAGTTCCATTGTTTTAGATAAAACAGCTCAGATTTTAAAGTTCCAAAGAAGTTTTCAATAATAGCATTATCTAAACAATTCCCTTTTCTAGACATACTTAGAATCATCTTGTTCTTTTTTAAGATATTCTGATATTTTTTCATTTGATATTGCCATCCTTGATCAGAATGTAATAATACATTAGTTGCTGTGTGGCTTCTAAAAGCTTTCCCCAGCATTTGAGTTATCTGTTTAAAATTAGGACTCCTAGAAATTTGATAACTAATGATTTCTCTACTACATAAATCAATAATTGGAGACAAATAAAGTTTTTGACCTTTAACTTTAAACTCTGTAATATCTGTAGCCCATTTTTGATTGGGTTTAGAAGCCTTAAAATTCCGTTTAAGTATATTCGGAGCTATTTTACCTTGAACTCCTCTGTAAGAACGATACTTTTTAACTCTAATCAAAGATTTTAACCCCATGGACTTCATTAGCCTTAATACTGTTTTATGATTGATGATAATACCTCTATTGTTTAATACTAAAGTGATTCTTCTATAACCATATCTACCTTTGTGTTGATGATAGATTTGAGTAATAAACCTTTTTATAAACTCGTATTTATCAGGCTTTTTATTCTTCTGTAAATGATAATAAAAACTACTTCTAGCCATCTTTGCATGATGTAACAATACCGACAAATCATACTTATGCCTTAACTCTTTTATGGCTATTGCTTTTTCTCTCTGGCTTGAGCTAAGGCTTGTAACTTTTTTAGCAAATCAAGTTCTGCTTTTAAATATTTATTCTCTTTTAAAAGCTCTTCTTCTCTAGTTAATGGTATAGATTTATTTTTTCTAGACTTGGATTTCATTCCGATAGGTCTTCCTTTAGGTTGATTTTTAAGACCTTTCAAACCTAAGGATTTATATCTTCTTTGCCAATTAATAATACTAGCACCACTTCCAATATCAAATAGAATACATGCTTGCTTTAATGAAAGATGTTCTTTTTCTATTCGTTGTAAAACATCAAGTTTAAAT
>NZ_JAUMIT010000004.1 GCF_030519655.1 Wenyingzhuangia gilva | reverse complement strand
ACCGAAACACGTGCACTTAAATCAAAATATAAAATACAAATCGTACCGAAGAAATAAAAACAAACTGGAATTGTTAACCTTTTAAATAAACAAAAAAGGTCAACCTATTTCAGGACGATACAAAAATGCTCAATCTATTAATTATTATAATTCTTTTTAGTTGTAGGACTGAGCATAATAAATATGAATCATCTAATGATAAATTATTAGACAGTAATTATCACACAATAATTGATCCTATTCAATATCCTGCAAAATTTAAATACGGACTTGATAGTATTTCGAAAATCATTTACTCTAACATGAATGTAATAAGTGAAAAAGGAAAAGTTATAGTCTCAATAGAAATTGATAGTTTGGGTAATATTAAGAATACGAAAATTGTGAAAAGTAATAATGAAAAATTAAATCCAGAAGCTTTAAGACTTGTGAAATTAATCCCAAATGAATGGACTCCTGCTGAAATAGGTTCTCAACGAAAAAAAATTCCCTCAAACTTTAATTTTCTTATAAAATTTGACAAAGCAATCAAGTTGTTATATTCTGAATAATTTTATAACTATGAAAAAAATAATTGTTACTCCTGTCTTAATTGCTATTCTAATCTTAGAAGTATTTCTTTTTGTATTGCTTTTTATTATCTCTTAATAGATAGTAATGGAGGAAAAGCTTTAGGTGGTTCAATAGCATTAATTGGATTTATACTTTTTATTATTGTGTTAGTTATTGAGCAATTAATTATTAAAAATTTAAAAACAGTTAAAAAGGAATATATATGGATTATTGAAATAATTATTTTAGTTTTTTTATTAATTTATCTTAATATAAATGGAATTTCAATTGGATAAAAAATACAGCAGGTAACACCGGCTAAACTTAATGCGGGCTTCTTTCCTACTCCAAAGTTTTGTGTATATTTACTAGGTCGCCAAATCTTGTTGATTTGGCTTTGTGAAACCAAAGAAACAAAACCAAACAAAAAGCTTCGGCTTAGTACGTGTTCGAAAATCTTGTCGATTTTCAACCCCGCACAAAGCCTAGCCAAAACCGTTAGGTAACATAAAATCGTAGCTGCGTTTTTCCAAAGAAACTTTTCTAAAAACCGATAATTTTGCTTCTCTCCTATTTTGAAATATTTCTATTTCTGAAAAAGCAAATTTCTAACAGTGAAAAGTCGTTTAAAACAATTTAACGGTTGGATTTGACGTTTTTTTAATTCGGTCGTTTAAGTTGATAAATCAAAATCTAAAATCGCTTAGAAAAGCTGAAATACAATCTTTGCGTGTTTGAAAAATCGTAGCTGTGAATAGAGATTATTATTTGAAAGTTAATTTTTAATCTGAAAAATGGTGTCTTAAGTTTATGTTATTGTAGCTAAGAAATGTTTACTTCTGCTTGATAAATTATTTAAAAATTTAACTTCTCCATTCTTTGAAAATTAATTTACCAGAGCAACGTGTATGAAATTATGGTAGTTCTGAAAAAACTTAAAATTCATTAAAAATTATTATTAAAAACTAAAGATTTTAATTTAATAAAACATTTTGAAAAAAACGTTACCTAACACCAGCTAAACTTCATGCGGGTTCTATGCCTTCTCAAAGTTTTGTGTATATTTACTGGGTCGCCAAATCTTGTTGATTTAGCTTTGTGAAAACCAAAGAAACAAATCCAAACAAAAAGCTTTGGCTTAGTTGCGTGTTCGAAAATCTTACCGATTTTCTTCCCGCACAAAGCCTAGCCAAAACCGTTGTGGTGCATTTATCAAGAAACCTAAAATAATAACTAATTAAACTTATAAAAATGATTAAAAAACTGACTATACTATTAATATTGGTGCTTTTATATTCATGCTCAAATGAGAAGACTACTGTTTTAAAAGGAAAGTATTCTATCGGTGGATTTCATATGAAACCTGAATATAGTATGGAAAAATTAAGATCTTTAGGAGTCCTTAATTTTGGAAAAACTCCTTTTGAATTTATTGACAATAAAGTCTATATAAGCCCTGAGTTAGGAGAACGTTTTTTTGGAAATACTGAATTTGAATATGAATTAACAAACGATAAATTAATTCTGTATAAAAAAGATAAAAAAATTGAAATGAATTATATTGATGATGGAGTTTTTCGTTTAAATATTGAGAATAAATATTTGGACAGAATTGATTTAAGTAAATTTAATAGATAAAAAACGACACCACAACACCGGCTAAACTTCATACGGGTTTTGTGCTAACTTCAAAGTTTTGTGTATATTTACTAAGTCGCCAAATCTTGTTGATTTGGCTTCGTGAAATCAAAGAAACAAAACCAAACAAAAAGCTTCGGCTTAGTACGTGTTCGAAAATCTTGGCGATTTTCAAGCCCGCACAAAGCCTAGCCAAAACCGTTGCCAAGCATAAATTAAAAAACTTAAACTGTAAAAATGAAAAAAATCTTATTAACGTTATCTATTTCTTTATTTATGATTAGTTGTAGTACTAGACTACATGACTTCACTCTTATTTCAACTAAAAACATTGAATTAAATCAACTCACGAATCTTAAAAAGTCTGAAAAAAGAGTTAGTGATGAAGACAAAACGCATATTATTATTTTGATACCTACTAAACAAGCTAAAATTGAAAATGTTATAGACAAAATCATAGAAAATTCGCCTGGGTGCATTGCTCTTTTAGATGTTGTAATTTATTCGAAATTTTGGTATATACCTTATGTTTATGGACAACAAAAATTTGTTGTTGAAGCAACTCCTCTAATCAATGGAGATTATAATTCGATAACTTCGAATCTTCCAAATTACGGAAAAGTATATTTATCTAAAAAAGGAGAAATTGAAAAAATGGTATCAATCTCTGAAAATGAATTTAACACTGAAAAAGACCTAATATTAAAATAATTAATAATTTTCTAAAATTCTATTAAATTAAAATTTTGAAATGATAAAACGCATGGCAACACCGGCTAAACTTCATGCGGGTTTAGTTAAAACTTCAAAGTTTGTGTATATTTACTAAGTCACCAAATCTTGTTGATTTGGCTTTGTGAAACCAAAGAAACAAAACCAAACAAAAAGCTTCGGCTTAGGTGCGTGTTCGAAAATCTTGTCGATTTTCAACCCCGCACAAAGCCTAGCCAAAACCGTTAGCTTTAATTGTGTAATTGAAAAAATAGTAATAACTTTGTAATAACGAAAAATGTTAAATTATGGAAGTTTCAGTTATTCAAATAGGAAATTCAAAAGGAATACGTTTCAGTAAAACTATTCTTGAAAAATACAATATCAAAGATAAAGTAGATTTAATTCTTGAAAAAGGAAAAATCATTATTCAACCTTTATCAACTCCGAGAAAAGGATGGGAAGACTCTTTTAAGCAAATGGCTGAGAATGGAGATGATAAATTATTGTTTAATGATGTCTTTGAAGACGAAACCTTTGAAGAATGGAATTAAAACAATATGATATTGTCTTGATTAATCTTAATCCAACAGTTGGTAGTGAAATCAATAAAACTCGTCCTTGTGTAATTATTTCTCCAAACGAAATGAATAAGTATTTGAGAACAATTATTGTTGCTCCAATGACCACAAGTTCGAGAAATTATCCAACACGAATTGAAATCAAACATAATGATAAAATTGGTTGGATTGTTATTGACCAAATCAGAACTGTAGATAAAACTAGAATTGTGAAACGTTTAGGAAAAATGTCAAAACCTGAAATCAAAGAATTTAAATTAGTAATGAAAGAAACTTTTGTTGATTAAAAAAACTAAAGCTAACACCGGCTAAACTTCATGCGGGTTTAGTTCTTACTTCAAAGTTTTGTGTATATTTACTAAGTCGCCAAATCTTGTTGATTTGGCTTTGTGAAACCAAAGAAACAAAACCAAACAAAAAGCTTCGGCTTAGTTGCGTGTTCGAAAATCTTGGCGATTTTCTTCCCGCACAAAGCCTAGCCAAAACCGTTGGCAGCAATAAGAGAATCAAAAAAACTATGAAAAAGAAAATTAAATTTTTAACATTAGTAATTTTAACATTAGTAATTTTTTCCTGCTCACAAAAAAATAATTTAGAGGTTGAAATCCCTGAAATTGGAAATGATACAATTTATGTAGAGAACTATAAAATTTCAAATTTTGGAGAAGACCCAATTTTAGATACTTTATATTCTAAAAATGGAAAATTTATTTATAATTTAAAAATAAACGAACCTATTCTATCTTTAATAACTCCTAAAAAAGCTCAATATGTAAGATTAAATAAAAGTTTTTATAGACCGTTTGAAAAATCAATTCTGTTAATATTGAAACCTGATGATAAAATTTCAGTAAAAGGGAATTTAGATAAAACGAATCTAAAATATCAAGCAAAAGGTTCTTTAATAAATAAATCTTATAGTAATTTTAGAAATGAATATTCTAATGCACTTATAGAGAAATCAGCAATTGAATTAAAAATTGATTCATTAATGTCTAAAAATGGAGATAGAAATGAGATTAATACACTCTTTAGAAAACGAAAAGAAAAAGCAGTTAAAGCAAGTAACATTCAATTAAATTATATTAAGAATAATTTAGATAAAGATATATCTGCATTTTACCTCACAAGACAACCTTTAGATACTTTAGGAAAGTATTTTAATCAATTAAAAAAAATAGTAAAAGAAGGGGTTTTTAAAGATTTATTAAAAACACAATTTAACACATTTGAAAAATACAAGAAAGTAAAAGAAGCTGAATTGAGTATTAAAATTGCAAAAGAAGCTCCAAAATTTTCACTAAAAAACATTAATGGAGAAAAAATTACAATAGATTATTCAAGTAATAAACTTACAATACTTGATTTTTGGGGTAGTTGGTGTGCTCCTTGTATTGCTGGGTTTCCGAAGATGAAAGCATATTACGAAAAATATAATAATCAAATAGATTTTATTGGAATTGCCTGTAATGACAAAGAAGACAAATGGAAAAATGCTGTTAAAAAATATGACTTAAAATGGGAAAATCTTATCAATAACGATGATTTAGAAAAAGATGTTTCTGTAATTTTTGCTGTAATGAGGTATCCAACAAAAATTGTAATAAATTCAAAAGGAATTATTGAAGGAATATTTGAAGGAGAAGGAAATGACTTTTATGAAAAAATAGATGAATTAAGAAAAAATTAAAGCTGCCAACACCGGCTAAACTTCATGCGGATTCTGTACTTTCTCAAAGTTTTATGTATATTTACTAAGTCGCCAAATCTTGTTGATTTGGCTTTGTGAAATCAAAAAAACAAAACCAAACAAAAAGCTTCGGCTTAGTTGCGTGTTCGAAAATCTGTCGATTTTCTTCCCGCACAAAGCCTAGCCAAAACCGTTGTAAGTAATTTTTAATGAATACTAGAAAAGAAATAGCGTTAAGACTTTTAAGAATATTTATAACAATATCTTTAGGTATAATTCTATTTCCTTATTTAGAAAACTTAATTACGAATTATCTAGACCAAATAATTTTAGGTTTTGTTTTTTCATCCATAGTTGTTGCTATTTTAGCTATTGCAATATTTTTTGTAATCAAAAAGTTTATGGTAAGAAATAAAATAAGACAAGAGAGCTATTTAATTGACATAATTCATTTTATACTTCGTACAATTCTGCTAACAATTTTTGTTATTTACCTATTAACTGACATGAAACTGATTTGGATTTCATTAATACTAATAGGAATAGAAGTTTTTGGGTTTTTATTGAATGATGAATTTAAACGGAATAAAAAATTGAATAATAAAAAACAAAAACTCTGATAGACTAAATAAAGAGAGGAATTTAAAAAAGAAAATTACAAAAATAAAAGAGTTTCTAGAAGATTATAATAATTGGTCAAAAGAAACTGAAAAAAGAAGAAATTGAAAATATTGATATTTCAGATTGGGGAGAAGAAAATGGATATGATTAATAACTACTTACAACACCGGCTAAACTTCATGCGGGTTTGGTTCTAACTTCAAAGTTTTGTGTATATTTACTAAGTCGCCAAATCTTGTTGATTTGGCTTTGTGAAACCAAAGAAACAAATCCAAACAAAAAGCTTCGGCTTAGTCCGTGTCTGAAAATCTTGTCGATTTTCAATCCCGCACAAAGCCTAGCCAAAACCGTTGGCAATAATTTGAAAAAATGGTACACAAACGAGAAGGTCAATTAACGACTGATATAGAATGGCACAAACATTTAAGGAAAATTGGAAAGCGATTTTTCTGGAAAGGAGAGCGCAAAGCTGATAAAGAAAATGATTGATAAAAACTTATCTGAACTTAATGAAATGACTGAAATACCTTTAATGACTTTTGACAAATTGTTTGACTTAATCGAAGAAAATCAATTTGAAAACGAAACTGACAGAAAGATTGCGGAAAAAATTATAAAAGCGGAAAGAGATTGGAGAATATCACTTGACTCTTTAAACGATTTTATAATTATACTAGAGAAAGAAGTTGGTGGAAATGTGACCAAAACAAGTCTGAACAAACTCTTGAAAAAATATAATCGGAATATTGCTCAATACACTTGGGAAGCAGAAAGTGTTTGTTATTTATTAGACATTTTTGATTTGACTAAAGAAACTGAATTGAGAAATATATTTAATAAATTGACTGAAAAAGTAAAAACGGAATAAAAACTATTGCCAACACCGGCTAAACTTCATGCGGGTTCTGTGCTTTCTCAAAAGTTTGTGTATATTTACTAAGTCGCCAAATCTTGTTGATTTGGCTTTGTGAAAACAAAAGAAACAAATCCAAACAAAAAGCTTCGGCTTAGTACGCGTTCGAAAATCTTGCCGATTTTCTTCCCGCACAAAGCCTAGCCAAAACCGTTGCCTGTAACTTCGAAAAATTCTTGAAAAATAAAATAATGATAGAAATTTTAATATATGGAGAAAATGGAAATTACTTAAAAATCAATACTCAAAAGATTTTTGATTTCCCTGAAACAACTTGTCCATTTGGTGGATACGACACAGAAAGTTCAATCGAAATTAAAGCATCAAGTTACAATGTTAAAGGACTAGTTTGGATTTCAACAGGAGATTTATATTTCTTTTATGAAAAATTGAAGAAATGTTATGAAAATTTAAGAGGGGAAGCTCAATTAAGCTCGTATGAGAATAATTTAGTTTCGGTTTTAACATTTGACAAATTCGGAAAAGCTACTTTAAAAGGGAAATTTATTGAAAAACATCATGAAAATAATTTACTTGAATTTGAAATAATAAGTGACCAATCATATATTAAATCAACAATTTTACAGCTTGAGAAAATGATTGAAATTTACGGAGATAATACTGGAGTTTAAAAAATCTACAATCCCTGATTTATTAAGAAAATGAAATTAAAATAAAGAGTGAATATTTTTTAAAAGAAACTATTAAAAAATGAAATTGAAAATATTCATAAAATAAGATAAAAGCAACAGGCAACACCGGCTAAACTTCATGCGGGTTTGGTTCTAACTTCAAAGTTTTGTGTATATTTACTAAGTCGCCAAATCTTGTTGATTTGGCTTTGTGAAACCAAAGAAACAAATCCAAACAAAAAGCTTCGGCTTAGTCCGTGTCTGAAAATCTTGTCGATTTTCAATCCCGCACAAAGCCTAGCCAAAACCGTTGTATGTAATTAACCAAAAACCTGAAAAACTATGAAAAACATTTTATTTACCTTATTAACTATATGTATACTCACGAGTTGTGAAAACAAAAAAATTAATAGTCAAATCTCAAAAGTAATTTCAAAAGAATATACTAATCCTCCAAAATTAGAATCATTCAAAAACCCAGAAAAATTAATAGAAATATTAACTAACAAAAATAATATACATTTTACTGGTTGGGGTGAATTAAGTTATTTAAATGAAAAAAATAAATGGGGAGCACATTCAGCTATAAATACATTTGGAAAAACCTCTGACAATGGACAAATAAATGATATTGGATATCAATTATTAGGTTCTGAAAAAAATTATGTGAATGAAATTCAAATAATACTGAATATTAAGAATCCCGAAGAAAAAAAAGAGGCACTTACTAATTTGTTTGTTTTTGCTTCACAAACATTAGCAAAACTAAATATTGAAAACCCGAACAATTTTAAAGACGAAATTCTAAAAGACAATCAATATTATTTTGAAAATGAAACTTACTATCTTTTATTAAAAAAAGAAAAACGTAAGGAACAAAATTATAGTATTTCCAATATCCCAGATATAAAACTTGATAAATATATCGAGGTAGAAATATCTAAATTATTCATAAAATCAAAATAAAAAACTACACACAACACCGGCTAAACTTAATGCGGGTTCTGTGCTTTCTCAAAGTTTTGTGTATATTTACTAGGTCGACAAATCTTGTTGATTTGGCTTTGTGAAATTAAAAGAAACAAATCCAAACAAAAAGCTTCGGCTTAGTACGTGTTCGAAAATCTTGGCGATTTTCTTCCCGCACAAAGCCTAGCCAAAAACGTTAGCCACAATTAGATAGCATCGTTATGAAAATTATAAGATAAATTGAAAACAAATAAAAAAACAAATCCTATTTTAATAGCTATAGTGATAGCATTAATACTATTAGTTCCATATTTTATAACATTTGACAATAATATATTTTCTAATAAAACTGAAGATTGGGGAGCGTTCGGAAGTTATTTAGGAGGTATAATAAGTGTCATAAATCTATTTGTTTTTATATATATATCCTCCTTGATAAATGATATAAATGAAAACAGTAATAATAGAGATATTAACAACCAAAAACTACTCACTTTAACTCAATTTCGACAAAATGAATTAGATAAATTAACACTTGAACTTGATAAACCTACTATAAATGACGGCAGTGAAGAAATTAATGTAATACTTTCTAAATTAAGCGCTGCTAATATTTATTTAGTAAATTTTTCTAATCAAAAAAGTTATTTATTTCCAATTATATATGAAGATGAAACAAAAGAATTAATACAGACACTTATTGACACTATTTGTAACATAATTAATTTAGTTAAAGATGTTCATGGCATAGAATTAACTGAAGAGCAAGATGAAGTTACTACTAAAATCTTCATGAAATATTTAGAAGAAAAAACAAGTTTATTAATGATCTTACAACAATTCATATTAAAAGAATTGGACTAATAACAGTGGCTAACACCGGCTAAACTTCATGCGGGTTTCTGTCCTATTTCAAAGTTTTGTGTATATTTACTAAGTCGCCAAATCTTGTTGATTTGGCTTTGTGAAACAAAAAGAAACAAAACCAAACAAAAAGCTTCGGCTTAGCACGTGTTCGAAAATCTTGTCGATTTTCTTCCCGCACAAAGCCTAGCCAAAAACGTTATATACAACTCCAAAAAAACCACAATGAAAGTTAAACTTTTAATATTATTATTTTTAAGTACTTTTTTTTATTCAAATTCTCAAAACACATTAATAGGAACAAAAGCTCCAGAATTAAACCCAGATAAATGGATTTACCCTGACGGAGTGGTTACCTCAAATGAAACGAAAGATTTCACTGTAGTTGATTTTTGGTTTACTAAATGTGCTCCTTGTGTAGCAACAATTCCAGAACTTAATTATCTAAGCTTACAAAATCCAAATATTAGATTTCTATCAATAACTTTTGACAATACAAAAATAATTGAAAGCTTTCTAAAAAAAGCGACAATGTATTATCCAATAGGAATTGATACAGATAGAAAATTAATCAAAAAGTTTAAAGTGAGTGGCTTTCCTGAAACATTTATCATAGATAAAAAGGGAATAATAATTTGGCAAGGACATCCGATACATTTAAGTTCAGCTCTTGATAAATTATCAAAAGGAAAACAAAATAAAAGTAATTTCGAATTATCTCAAAAAAATGAATGGAATCAGCAAAGTTCCTATTCAATGAATATTAAAGAACATACTCTTGAAATGGGGCCAGCTTCTAGTTTGAGTATTCAACCATTTGATATTATGTTATTAAATAAAAAAGTAAAAAGCATTTTAAATGATTTTTATGGAATTAATAATTCAAGAATTATAACAAGTGACTCTTTGTTTCTTGAAAAAAGTTATGATGTTCAACTAAAGCTAAATAAAAAAGTTATTGATCAAAAAAACAGTTTAGATATATTTAGATTCCATTATCTAAATAGTATCGGGTTGAAATATGAAAAAATAACTAAAAACTCATTGGTGCATGAATTAATCATATCCGACAATAAAAAATTAAATACATTTATTTCTAATGAAAAATATGAGGGAACTAGTATTAGATATGATAATTGGGAATCTAAAGGAATAAAATTAGAAAAATTGAAAAGCTTCCTGGAAAATAATTATAATCTCGTTGTCGAATTAAATGATGAAAATACTAATAAGTTTAATTTTGTTTTACCAAAAAATAATCTAAAAAAAGCACTTCTTAAACTTGAAAACCAATATGGAATAACCTTTTTAGAAAAAAACAAAAGGACATATTTTTATGAATTTAAAAAAAATTAAAAGCAGCATATAACACCGGCTAAACTTCATGCGGGTTTTGTACTAACTTCAAAGTTTTGTGTATATTTACTAGGTCGCCAAATCTTGTTGATTTGGCTTTGTGAAACCACAAAAAACAAAACCAAACAAAAAGCTTCGGCTTAGTACGTGTTCGAAAATCTTGTCGATTTTCTTCCCGCACAAAGCCTAGCCAAAACCGTTGCCAAATATTTGAGAAAAATGAGCTCTATTCAATAACTTAACGCAACAAATCTAAAATTAAATAGATTTGTAAAATGAGTAAAAAACATAGACGACTTTCCTTCTCTGAGAGAATTAAAATTGAAACACTTTTAAACGAGAATAAGTCCAAAGCTTATATCGCTAAAACACTAAAAAGATCTCGTTCAACTATAACTCGTGAAGTGAATAAATGGATCACTAATTCAGAAGATAAATACAGTGCTAAACTTGCCGATTGGGCGGCTAAGGATGATTATTTGAACAAAAGAAACAGAGATAAGATATCCACACATAGAAAACTTAGAATATACGTTTACAGAGGACTTTTAAAACAATGGACTCCTGAGCAAATTGCTGGTAGAATCAAAATTGAATATCCTAAAGATACAATAATGTCTATTTCTCATGAAGCTATTTATAGGCACATTTATTTAACGCCTCAAGGAGCTTTAAACAAGAAGTTAATCAAACTACTCGTTCGTAAAAAAACAAGACGGAAACATACTAAAAAGAAACGTGGAACTGGTAGTAAAATAATCAACCAAGTCAGTATTGATAATAGACCTAAGCATATTGACTTGAGAAAAGAAATTGGACACTGGGAAGGTGATTTAGTCATTGGAAAGAACCATAAAAGCGCTATCGGAACCATTGTAGAACGAAAATCAAGGTTTACATTAATTGTTAAACTTAAAGAGTAAAAAAGCTGAAGAAATTGCTAAAATGTTCTCTCAAAATCTAAATCAATTAAACAACATTTTTAAAAAATCTATGACTTACGATAACGGAATTGAAATGGCAAAACACGAAAAAATAACGCAAAATACAGGCATGAAAATTTTCTCTGCGCATCCATACTCTTCATGGGAAAGAGGAACCAATGAAAATACTAATGGACTCATTAGAAGATACCTTCCCAAAGGAACAGACTTTAATCAAATTGATGAAAAATTACTCATGAAAATTCAAGAAAAACTTAACAATAGATCTCGAAAAATAATTGGTTATAAAACACCCAAAGAAATTATGGATTTTGAACTAAAAAATGTAGCTTAGTATCAACTTAAAAAAAGCAACGTTTGTTACGTTAGAAACTTGAATGCAACATCTATGAAAAAGTTAATTCTTATAATTGTATTAATACTTTTTTCTTGTAATTTTCAAAATGAAAAAAACACTTTTACACTAACCGGAAAATTAAAGAACTTAAAAGATAGTACTCTTGTTTATTTGGGTAAAATAGATTTAGACAATTACTTTTATAAAAGATTAGATTCTACTTATGTTAAAAATTATGAGTTTGAGTTTAAAGGTAAAAAAAACAAAAAAGATCAATTTGTTATCACATTTGTGCCTAAAAAGTTAAATGATTCATTAATTAAAGAATATTCAAAAAAGAGTATAAATTTATATCTTGAAAATTCTAAAATAAACATAAATGGAGATTTTAATGATATAAACAATATAGATATTGTTGGTTCTTCTTTAACAAATTTATTAAATGAGATTAAAGAAATTAATGAAAAACATTATGCTAAATATAGAAATGGTCTGATTGATTATAATAAATATAAAAAGATAAAAATTAATGAAACTATTGATTTAATTTTTAAAAACATTAACAACCCAGTCTCTATCTCAACAATGCTTTCTAATAAAGAAATAATTTCAAAAGATACATTAAAATTGTTTTATGATAGACTTCCCAAAAAATCACAAAATTCAATTCAAGGAACTAGTTTAAGAAATTATATTAACTCAATTAAAATAAAGATTGGGGATTCTTTAATAGATTTTGAAGCAAATGATTTACAAAATAATTCTGTAAAAATTTCAGATTATAAAGATAAAATAATTTTACTCGATTTTTGGGCATCTTGGTGTCATTATTGTCACGATCAAAATAAAAATGTTTTCCCTATACTTAAGAAAAAATATAAAGATTTAGAGATAATTAGTTATTCCGCAGATATTAATAAAAAATTATGGTCAAACGCTAGTAAAAGTGATAAAATAGATTGGGTTAATCTCTCTAACTTAAAAGGAGTCAACGATGAAATTGTTTTAAAATATAATGTTTATGGCTACCCTACAAGTTTTTTAATAGATAAAGATGGAATCATAAGAGATAAATTTATTGGTTTTGAAAATGACGAAATAGAAAAATCAATAAACAGAATATTAAAAACTGAATTATAATTACAGCTTACAACACCGGCTAAACTTCATGCGAGTTTTGTGCTTACTTCAAAGTTTTGTGTATATTTACTAAGTCGCCAAATCTTGTTGTCTCTAAGCTTCGGGATGGCTTTGTGAAAACCAAATAAAATCAACCTATTTTGAAATAATACAAAAAATTTGAAAAGAAGAAAATTTATAAAAAAAGGAGTTCTTAGTGCTATTGGAATTGGACTTCTTTCAGGGGTTTATTCATGGAAAATTGAACCTTTTTGGCTTGAATTTGTAAAAGTAAAAATGCCTATTAAAAACCTTCCCGAAAACCTAATTGGTAAAACTTTAATGCAAATTAGTGACATTCATGTTGGAAATAGATTTGATTGGAAATATATCATTAAGTCATTTGAAAAAGCTCAAATATTAAATCCGGATATTGTAGTTTATACTGGCGATTTTGTTAGTTATGAAAATCATAAACAATTAGAGCAGTTAACAACTGTTATGAAAAATAGTGTTAATGGAAAATTAGCCACTATAGGAGTATTAGGAAATCACGATTATGGAAAAGATTGGTCTGAAGATGATGTTGCGAATTCTATCGTTGAAATATTAAAATCATCAAATATTGAAATCTTAAGAAATGAACAAAAGAAAGTTCAAGGATTAAATATTATTGGAATTGATGATTATTGGGGTACAAATTTTAATCCTAAAAAAGCACTATCAGAAATAAAAAGTAATGAAGCTAATATTGTTCTATGCCACAATCCTGACGTTTGTGATTTAAATATATGGAAAGATTATAATAGTTGGATACTTTCTGGACATACGCATGGAGGTCAAGTAAAACCTACTTTTTTACACCCTCCAATGTTACCTGTAAAAAATAAAAAATATGCTGCTGGACAAATTGAGTTATCTAACAATAGGACTCTTTATATAAATAGAGCTTTGGGGCACTTATGGCAAGTTAGATTTAATGTAAGACCAGAAATTACGTTGTTTGAATTAAGTAAAGTATAAAAACTAATTACAAAAACAATTAAAATAAAAAGCGAACTCCTCTTCTACTTTTACAATACAAATAACTAATTATTTTAAACAATAAATCACTTTAATAAATCAATAATCTCTTTCTCTTTAATAATTAAAAGAGTTATATTGAGAGCTAATCGGTAAAAAAATATACGTTAACAACAAAAATAACGGTCAACTTCTATTTTATTACTATAAATTAAAAAATAAAAGGCTAATTTTAGGATATAAGATTTTTATAAAAGCATTATTATTAAATCAATATTGAAAAATTAACCAATAAAATGGGAACAAATAAAGTAGCTGGAAATCATACAGAAAGACTTAATGCAATTTTCCAAAGCATTCCCGTGCCTACTTATATATGGGCAAAAAATCACAAAGATTTTGAATTAATTGACATTAACATAGCCGTTTTAAATACCAATGGTAATACTTTTAAAGAGTATCTACATAAAAAAGCTAGTATATTTTATAAAAGTCAACCACAAATTTTATCAGATTTACACAAATGTTTTAAAGAAAAATCTTCTTTTGAAAGTGAAATTAATATTGACAATCCCAAATCTTATAAATCTCAAAAAGTTAAGTTTACTTATATTCAACCAGACACTGTATTAGTACAAACTGAGGAAATTAAAAATGTTACTCAACAAATAACTTCTATTACTAGCGATATAAATCAACAGGCTGCATTTATTAAAAATAGCCCAGCTGCTATTGCAATGTTTAATAAAGAAATGCAATACTTATCTGTTAGTAATAAATGGATTGAAGATTACAAACTATCAGGAAAACAAATAATTGGTAAGTCTCATTATGATGTTTTTCCTGAAATAACACAGGAATGGAAAGACATTCATCAACACTGTTTAAAGGGTAACATCGAAAAAAGAGATGAAGATTCTTTCAAAAGAATTGATGGAAATGTAGATTGGCTTAAATGGGAAGTTAGACCATGGTATACTACTTCACAAGAAATTGGAGGTATTGTTATGCTTACAGAAAACATTACCCATCGTAAAATAGCCGAAGAAAAACTTAAAAAAAGTAAGGCAAGCTTAATTGAGGCACAAAAAGCTGCTAAAACAGGTAGTTGGGAAACAGATTTAACAACATTAAATGTTACGTGGTCTAAAGAAACATTTAATATTTTTGAATTAAACTCTAAATCATTCAAACCTACGCACGAATCTTTTTTAAGTTTTGTTCATCCCGAAGATAAAATCAAAGTAGACAAAGCTTTTGTTGACTCTTTTAATACCGAAAATTACAATTCTATTGAACACAGAATTATAACCTTTAAAGGTAAATTAAAATACGTTGAAGAACGTTGGAAGGTTATTAAAAATATTAACGGAAAACCTAGCCGTGTTTTTGGTACTTGCCAAGATATTACTGAAAGAAAATTAATTGAAGAAGAATTAATTGCCGCAAAAAACAAAATAGAAATAAGCGAAAACAGACTAAAACTTTCTTTAGATGCAGCGCAAATTGGTATTTGGGAATGGAATCTTAAAAACAACTTAATTATTTGGGATGATAGAATGTATGAAATCAATGGAATTGATAAAAACAATACAAAAAACAAATATGATGTTTGGACCAATTCTTTGCATCCTGATGACAAAGAAAAAACTATTAATGATACATTTCAGGCTATCAATGATAAAAAAAGATTAAATACTACATATAGAATTATTAAAGAAAATGGAGAAGTTGCATATATAAAATCTGATTCACTAGTTATAGATGATGCCAATGGAAAACCTATTAAAATGATAGGGATTAACATAAATATTACTCCTCAAAAACAATTAGAAAACAAACTAAACGAATACAAACATTTTTTTCATAATAGCAATGATTTTTTAAATATTTCAAACAAAGAAGGATACTGCGAAGTTGTAAATTCACAAATGATTAAAGTTTTTGGTTATTCAGAAAAAGAGTTTCTAGAAAAACCATATTATGATCTCATCCATCCTGATGATATCATCAATACAAAAATTGAAGTTGACAAACTCTCTTCTGGAGGAATCACAAATAATTTTCAAATCAGACAACGTAAAAAAAATGGTGAATATATATGGATTGAATGGAATGTATTCCCTGATAAAGAAACAGGAAAATTTTATTCTATAGGTCGCGATATTACTGAAAGTAAAAAAACTACAGAATTAATCAATTATCAATTTTACAATGCACCAGATATTATCCTAATTGTAAATAAAAACTTTGAAATTGAAAAAATAAATAGAGGAGGAAAATATACTCCAGAACAATTAGTGGGTATGGATTGTATAGAAGTATTACCTTCTGAAAGTAGAGAAATTGCCAGACAAGCAATTATTAAATGTTTTGAAACTAACGAAAATCAAGAGATTGAGAATACTATAGATACAGGAGGCTGGGTACGTTCTCGTTTTATTCCCATGACTGTTGATGGTGAGACCAACCAAATAATGATTTTTGCAACTGATATATCTATAGAAAAACAAGCAGAAAACAAACTGTTAAAAAGTGAGGAAAGATACAGAACCATTACAGAAAATATAACAGATGCAATTCTACTAATAGACAAAGACCTTAATATTATTTATCATAGTCCAGCAAATAAAAGAATTACCGGTTACTCTGATAAAGATTTTAAGCAAATCCCTTTTCTTAATCTAATTCACGATGAAGATCGAAATAAAACACTTAAAAGTATAAAAAAAGCAATTAGTAAAGTAAATAGTTTTTATACTTTTAAACTACGTTTTCTTCATAAAAAAGGTTATTGGATATGGATTGAAGGAACTGTTATTAATATGAAAAAAAGTAACAATCCTGGTGCAATTGTTTTAAGCTTTAAAGATGTTACCGAACGTATAAAATCTGAGGAAAAACTAGCATTATCTGCATTAATTATTAATTCTTCAGATGATGCCATTATTAGTAATACAAATGATAATTTTATTACATCTTGGAATCATGGAGCTGAAAAAATATTTGGTTATACTGCTGAAGAAATTATGGGGAAATCAGTTTATAAGTTAATTCCAAATAGTTTTTATTATGAGGAAGATTTACTCTCTGAAAACATAAAACTTGGGCAACCTGTAGATCATTTTGAAACGCTAAGAGTAAAAAAAGATGGTACTATTTTTAACGTATCATTAACCATCTCTCCTATTTTTGATGAATTTGGAAAAATTATAGGAGCTTCTAAAATTATAAGAGATATTACCTCTAGAAAAAAACTAGAACGAGAACGAAAAGAAATAATTGATGATTTGGTACAAAGAAATAGAGATTTAGAACAGTTTTCGTACATTGTCTCTCATAACCTTCGTGCTCCAGTAGCTAATATTATTGGAATTACTAGTTTATTAGAACACTCAAAATTAATTTCAAAAGACAATGAATTGTTATTAGGTTTAAGTAAATCCGTTCATGGATTAGATGTTGTCATTAAAGATCTAAACCAAATACTACAAATGAAAAGAGAAATTAATGAAAATAAAGATTTAACTAATTTCTCTGAAATATTATCAAAAATTAAATTGAGTATCGCTAATTTAATTTCACAAGAAAATGTTACTTTCATGGTGGATTTTTCATCAAAAGAAGAATTCTTTACTATCAAAAGTTATTTATATAGTATATTTTACAATTTAATTAATAATAGTATTAAATATAAACATCCAGATAGAGATCCAATCATCGAAATAAAAAGTAATTTAAATGAAGTTGGATTTGAAATTATTTATAAAGACAACGGACTTGGAATAGACTTAGAAAAAAAAGGAGCACAAGTTTTTGGACTCTATAAAAGATTTCATTTTCACACAGACGGTAAAGGAATGGGATTATACATGGTGAAAACACAAGTAGAAGCATTAGGTGGACAGATTTCTATAAAGAGTGAAGTTAATATAGGAACAGAGTTCAAAATAGAATTTAAAAATTAAAAAATCAACACGAGTAATGAATATGTCATTTATATTAATTGATGATGATAACATTAGTAATTTTATTAATGAAAGAATGATCCGCATAGAATATCCGGATGCAGAAGTGGTTCCTTATACAAATCCTATAAAAGGTCTTGAATTTATATCAACTCATTTAACAAAAAAATATTTTCTATTTCTTGATATCAACATGCCAGAAATGACTGGCTGGGAGTTTATTGAGCAAATAAATCAAGCTGATATAAATGTTAAAGAAAATTTACAAATCTACATGCTTTCTTCCTCAGTAGAACCCTCTGACTTAGAAAGAGTAAAAAACTATGACAATATTGTTGGTTTTATAGAAAAACCTTTAAACTCTAAATTTCTTGTATCACTTAAAAATTAGAATGATAACATCTTAAAAACAAATTATTTCCTTAACAATACAAAACTTTAGTTCTGCCCTACATCACAACTAACTGCAATGCTTTGTGTATCTTTGCCAACAACTAAAAACTTTTAAGTTTGTTTACTAGTTGAGTAACACAATCTTTTCGAAATAAAAAATCATGTCTAAAGGGAAACCGAAACCTATTAAAAATAAAATTCATTCTCGTAATAGAAACAAAGAACGATATGATTTAAAAGCTTTGATCAGTATCAATCCCGAATTAAAGAACTACATCAAACCTAATATTAAAGGAGAAGACACCATAGATTTTACAAATCCAATGGCTATAAAAGCCCTTAATAAATCCTTATTACATTACTATTATGGTATAGAAAACTGGACTTTTTCTGATGATTATTTATGTCCTTCCATACCTAATAAAGCAGATTATATTCACCACATGGCGGATTTATTGATGGAAAGTAATTTTGGGAATTTACCTTTGGGAAATAACATCACCTGTTATGATATTGGAATGGGTGCTACGTGTATTTATCCCATGATTGGAGTTACAGAATACGATTGGAATTTTATAGGTTCTGACATTGATGAAAACGCGATTATTTCTGCTCAATCAATCATTAGTAAAAACGAATCTTTAAAAAATAAAATTGTTTGTAGATTACAAGGAACTCCTAAAGACTTTTTTTACGGAATTATAGACAAAGAGGAAAAAGTAGACTTTTCCATTTGCAATCCTCCTTTATATGCTTCTTTAGAAGATGCTAAAAAAGGAACACAGAAAAAAAATGCACCATACAGCGCTTCCGAAATTAAAGAGGAACTTATTTACGATGGTGGAGAAACCGGTTTTTTACAGAAATATGTAAAAGAAAGTAAAAAGTTTGCTGAAAACTGCTTTTGGTTTTCGGCCTTGGTTAGCAAACAATCTAACCAAAAAGGAATGGTAGAATTCTTAGAAGAATTAGGAGCCACACAAACAAAAGTGATCCCAATGGGAATTGGAAACAAATCAAGTCAAATTATTGCTTGGACTTTTCTTACCAAAGAAGCACAAATCGCTTGGAAAAAATTAAGATGGACAATTAAAAAGTAATTTCCTCTTCATAATAATCGTAATTTTACAAACTCTTAAAAAAGAGCATTTTATCCAAACACCACATGAATATTTATCAACAAATTGAAGCAGAAATACAAGCTGCTTCTCATATAGTAATTACTGCCCACAAATCTGCCGATGGGGATTCTATAGGATCTTCTTTAGGTTTGTTACATTTTATAGAAAAACTAGGAAAATCAGCAATTATTTGTCACCCAGATAAAGCTCCTGATTTTTTATATTGGTTAGATACTTCTTTAATTTTATTGATGGAAGAAACTCCAGAAAAAGTAACCAATGCTTTTGAACAAGCTGATTTAATTTTCTGTTTAGATTATAATGCAACCAATCGTGTTGGACCAGAAATGCAAGTATTGTTGGAACAAGCTACTTGTAAAAAAATCATGATTGATCATCATTTAAATCCTGAAGAATTTCCTTTCTTAACTGTTTCAGAAACATCGGTATGCTCTACCTCACAACTCATTGTAGAATTGATAGAACAATCTGGACATGGTGATTTGCTGGATGAAAAAATTGGAACTCCTTTATACTTAGGAATTTTAACAGACACCGGTAGTTTTAGATTCAATTCCGTACAACCAAGAACTCATGAAATTTTAGCTAAAATATTAGCCACTGGAGTGGAACATCACCTTATTCATGAAAAGTTAAACGACAACAATACAGAAAGTAGATTGCGTTTACAAGGATATGCCATGAGCGAAAAATTAGAGATTTTGTATGACTATCATGTAGCAATTATTTCATTATCTAAAGAAGAGTTGGCCAAATACAATTATAAAAAAGGAGATACCGATAGTTTGGCTAATTTGATATTATCTATCAAAGGAATGAAAGCTGCCATTGTATTTACCGAAAGAGATGGAATCATGAAAATATCTTTCCGATCTAAAGGAGCAGAAAATCCTGTAAATGTTTTGGCTACAGAACACTTTAATGGTGGTGGACATGCGAATGCTTCTGGTGGAATGAGTGACTTAACTGTGACTGAAACATTAAATAAACTAAAGGAATTAATTCCTCAATATTTTCCAAAAGACTAACAAGACTAGCGAATAGCTACTAAAAAACAAATAAAATTATGACACAAAAAGAATTTTTAGCCGAAAACGTATACAATACACAACCTACTTATACCGTAGAAAATGATCCTGATACTTTATATTTTTCTGAAGAAGGTTTTTCTGAAATTTTAAATAAAGCGGAACATTACGGAGTTTCTATTTATGATATCAAATCATCTTTAGACGGAGTTGCTGGAGCTTCTGCACATCACGAAACTTTTAAGAAAAAAGCAACAGATCCTACTTGGTACAAAGGCGTTTTTAAAACCTTAAAAAACAAACAAAAAGGATTTTTATATGCTGCTACTTATAAAGTTTCTAAAAAATTATTAAGTAGATAAGTTTAAAACAGAATCAAACTAAAACTCCCTTTGTGATGATCGCAAAGGGAGTTTTTAATAGATAACTATTATTTTATTGATTCGTCAACACCCATAATTCAACTTCTTCGGCAGCACGCCAATGTTGTTCTCTTTTGGTTTTATCAGAAGCATTTTTTACAGATTTTTTAAAACATTTCTCTAATTGAAACCTATCTCCTTCTGCCAATTCTTTTTCTATAGGATGCTCCTCTGTAACTCCAGTGATTTGTGCCAAATTTGAAAAGATGACAAGTAACTTTCCATCTGGCAACAATCTTTTTTTAGCTGCTTCAAAAAACTCAGGAAATAACTTTTGGTTATAATAAATCGCTTCATCAAGATTGTTAACGTCATCAGATTCTGGTAACCAAGGCGGATTAAAAACAATTAATTCTGTTTGAATTCCCCATTTTCCAAAAAGAGATCCTGAATCTAATTCTAGTTTCCTAGACAGTTTTGTGTTTCCCATAAATTCCTTCAGTCCAACAATAGCATTAGGATTGCTGTCTGTGGCAAAAACTTTTTGAAAACCGTGTTTAACCATTAAAAATGAAAGCACCCCACTCCCTACTCCAACATCAATAGCAGATTTTTTAGCTCCATTATAACGATGCAACCAATTATCAAAAAGGGTTAAATGATCAAAACGAGTGGGAAAATAAGTTCCATAATAAGGATGTATTTTATTTCTTAATACAGGAATGGTAATTCCATTAACATACCATTGCCAAGCACTATTTAATCCTTGAACTTGTGGAAAAGTCAATAAAAAATTTTCGGTATCAGGATACATTTTTTTTAACCAACCAATCGTTGGAGATTTTTTAACAATCAATTGATTTGCTACAATTTCTATCAACACTAAATTTGATAATTTATGATATTCTGCTCTATATGCTCGTTGTTCTAAAAAAGTTTCGTTAGGTAACTTTTTTGATAAGTACACATGCAACTCCTTAAGAAGCAACAATCCATTGCTATAAAAAGCTGTAATTAATACTGGTTTTCCTGCTTCTAAATCTTTAATCGTACGTCTTACATCGGTAGCAGCATTAAACATCCCTAATCGTTTTCCAGATACTATAGGTTCTGGTTTGTTTACATTTATATCTGTAATCATTGATAATATTTTGTGTGTATAAAGCATTTTACAAACGCTTTTAAATGGATAGTATTGATGAATTTATAGAGCCATCTTTAACTCTTTAACTTGATGTGGATAAGTAATATCTCGGTTTTGAAACCTAAGAATATTGTCTTTTACAATAACACCTTTGTTGATGTTTATAGCATTTTTAATAGTCTTGTTATCATCCCAACTTGTTCTACCAGATATTACGGTAGGCAAATGGGTTATTAACGCTGCTGAAATAGATCTAGAAGCGCTTTCCCAAAAATAACTTGGAGTGTGATCAACGGCATAATAATCAATTTGATCTATAGAAATTAGTGGATTTTTAAACGTAGTCGGCTTGGCAAAATAAAAACCCATTCCTTCATCACAACTTACATCAATAATTAAAGTTCCTGGTTTTAAACTCTCTTTTTCTGCTTCCAGAACATAATCAATAGGATCATCCGTATCTTGATAAGTTCCGTTAACAATAATTTCAGATTCGTGAATCAAATCTAACAAAGGACGTTCAGAACCATCATGTTCCACCACAATCAACCTTGGTTCATCTTTATTACCTTTTCTTAGTCTTGCATAATTTACATCTAAAACCTCTTCTCTTACCTCGTGATCGGGTCTTTGTATACAAATGGTAATATCTCTAAATCCATGAGCTTTTAAAGCATAAATAGCTCCTCTACTCACAGCTCCAAAACTAAAAATGATGACTTTTCTTTGATTTCCATAATGTCCATCAATTCCTTTTAACTGAAGTGCATGTATCACCGCAGAATAACCAGCCATTTCATTGTTTTTATAAAAAGTATGTCTTCCCATTTGTCCGCTAGGATGCCAAACATACATATCTTCAAAAGCAATTAAGGTTAGTTTTTTATCAATAGCCGTTTGGGTAATTTGTATTTGCTGAGCACAATGAGGATATCCCCAAATAATTCCATCCTCTTTAATTTCTTTTAAATCTGATAAAATAGGTTTTGCAATAATCACAGAACCAATGTCTGATAGCAATTCACTTCTTGAGGCAACTCCTCCCGTTAAATTGCTAATTTCTTCATCACTGATGTTAAATGGTTTTCCATAGCCTTCTTCAAAAATTAATTGTTTACGAATATTTTCAGGTAGTCTATGTAAGTGCTCTGGATGAATAGGTACACGTCTTTCATCCTCTTTTTTAGAAGTTCCAATAACTCCCATTTTTAATAAATTCATGTTTATTGCTTTGAAACGGATTGCAGACTAATGAGATTAGCAAGGCGTAAGATTAAAAAATCACTACTAAATAGTTACAATCCTAGCAATCAGTCATTAGTTTGGCTACTAGTGTTTCATCAATCAAAATAAGGGTTTATAAGTAAAACCTTAACAGTTCGCTATAAGAATTGCGAAGAGATGATAAATATCAACAGATAAATACGTTAGTAAAGATACGTTAATTAAACCTTATTAAGAGTCCTGCTAAAAAATAATATACAGCAATAAAAATAATGAGATAGGTTCTCTATATTAGAGATGTTATATGATTAAAAAACATTAAAACATGAATCCTAAAGTAGATGAATATTTAGATAAACTAAAAAATTGGCAAGAAGAATTGGTATTGTTAAGAGCCATTCTTTTAGACTGCATGCTTACCGAAGAAATAAAATGGAGAGTTCCGTGTTATACTTTTAACAACAAGAATGTTTTGATACTAGCTAACTTTAAGGATTACTGTGCTATTAGTTTTTTAAAAGGAACTTTGTTAAAAGACACTGAAAATATTTTGGTTTCACCTGGAGAAAACTCACGATCTGTAAAATATCTAAAATTTACCAAAAGTCAAGAAGTTCAAAAATTAACACCTATAATTAAAGCCTATGTTTATGAAGCTATTGAAGTGGAAAAAGCTGGATTAAAAGTAGACCTTAAAAAAAGTACCGATCTAGATTTGGTTGAAGAGTTAATTGATAAAATGAATCAAGATTCGACATTCCAAAAGGCATTTAACGCTTTAACTCCTTGACGAAAAAGAGCTTATAATATATTTTTCTCTACAGCCAAACAACCTAAAACACGAATGTCAAGAATTGAGAAATACAAAGAACGAATTCTTAATGGTAAAGGTATGAATGACTGTGTATGTAACTTATCTAAAAAAATGCCTAATTGTGATGGATCTCATAAATACATAAATAAAAGATAATACTTTTACTCTCTTTTATTATAAAAATTGATAAACCAAAAACAAATCTTAAAAACAAATTTATATTTGTTTTTTAATATATTTACTAAAGTTTTAAATTAACAAACATGAAATTTCTTAGAATATTTTGGCTGCTTAGTGTAGTATTATTGATTTCAAATCATGGTTATTCACAAGACCAAAAATACAACAACCCTATTGCCGAAAAACGTGCAGATCCTTGGGTATTTAAAACAGATGATGGTATTTATTACCTAATTGCCACTGTTCCAGATTATGATAAAATTGTAATCAGAAAAGCAACTACAATTAATGGGTTAAAAGATGCCGAAGAAAAAACCGTTTGGGTAAAACATAAAAAAGGGGTGATGGGACATCATATTTGGGCTCCTGAATTACACAAAATTGACGGAAAATGGTACATCTATTTTGCTGCAGGAGAAGCAGAAAATGTTTGGAATATAAGAATGTGGGTACTATCTAACTCCTCTGAGAACCCTATGGAAGGAAAATGGAAAGAAGAAGGACAAATTAAAACAGAAATAGAATCTTTTTCTTTAGATGCTACCACTTTTGAACACAAAGGAAAAAGATATTTAATCTGGGCACAAAATGTGAATAAAGGAGCCCACGGAACTTCATTAGTAATCTCTGAAATGGAAAACCCTACAACATTAAAGGGTAAAGAAATAGTAATTACCAACCCAGACTTTAGTTGGGAAAGAATTAAATATAATGTTAATGAAGGTCCTGCTGTTATCAAGAAAAATGGAAAAATATTTGTAACCTATTCTGCCAGCGCTACCAATGATAATTATGCCGTAGGGCTTTTATGGATTGATGAAAATACTGATTTGTTAAATGTTAACAATTGGCACAAATCTCCAGCTCCTGTATTTTATTCAAATGCAGATGTAAAAAGATATGGTCCAGGTCATAATTCATTTACAACTTCTGAAGATGGAAAAACTGATATTATGATTTATCATGCAAGAGATTATAGAGAAATTGAAGGAGCTGAATTATCGGACCCAAATCGCGCTACACGAGCAAGAGTTGTAAAGTGGTCTGAAAATGGTTTTCCTGACTTTATGCAAAAGCAAGGAGATTAATTTTTTTTTAAAATATTCTAATAAAAAGTGTGATGTATTTAATTTACATCACACTTTTCTTTTTTATGAGTACCATAAAATCTTTTATCTTTAAAACTTATCAATAAAAATTATGGTGATGAAAAATTACGTTCTTCTGGTTTCTTTCTTGTGTTTAACTCTTATTGGTTTTTCACAACAAAAAAAATACAAATCATTAGATCTAAAAAATCCTATAGAATTTAAAGGAGATTATATTATTTATCAACAAGACACAATTTTTTTAAGTCCAACTTCTTTTTTTATTGATGGGCAATTAACAGATGAGCAAGCCAAAAAATATCCTTTTGTATATAACTCAATTAACAAAGCGGTTAAATATTTAAAAAAAGGGACAGAAACAAACCCTATGGTTTTACACATTGCCCCTTATGTTTACTGGATAGACAATCCTGATGACCCTAAAATAAGAGTTCCAAAAACAGGAAGTATTCCTTTTGGATTAGAAATACAGTGCGATTGGCTAACTTTTAATGGTTTAACCAAAAATGCTAAAAATGTAGTTTTGGCCTGTAACAGAGGGCAAACCATTGGAGCAAAAGGTAATTTTACCATGCTGCACATTGATGGAGAAGGAACTTCTTCTAAAAATATTACATTTGGTAACTATTGCAATGTTGATTTGGTTTATCCTTTAAAACCGAGCTTAAACAAAAAGAAAAGAGCAACAGCCATTGTACAAGCCCAATTAATTATTTGTAATGGCGATAAAATTACCGCTACCAATACTCGTTTTATTAGTCGATTAAACCTATGCCCTTTTGTAGGTGGAAAAAGAGTGTTTTTTAACCAATGTCATTTTGAATCTACCGATGATGCACTTTGTGGAACTGCCGTATATAAGGATTGTACGTTTACATTTTTTAGTTCTAAACCTTTTTATCAGACTATAGGAACTGGCGTGGTGTTTTTAAATTGTGACATTACAAGTTACACCAACCAAACACAATATTTTACCAAAGCGAACGGACAAGTTGCTTTAATAGACACAAGAATTGTTGGAGAAAAATTACAAAATATTGCTTGGAGAGATGTAGCAAACATTCCTATCAAAAATTATCAACATCGTGTTACTTTAAACGGAAAGCGTGTTTTGGTTAACCAAATAAATCCAGAAAACACCATTGATATTAATGATGAAAGATTGCTGAACACCTATAAATTTAGCTATCAAGGAAAAACAATTTATAACACTTATAACCTTTTAAAAGGAAAAGATGGTTGGGATCCAGAAGGTATTAAACCTTTAGTTATGAAAGCTGAAAAAGCAAAAAAACAATTATTAACAAATCTTCCTGTTCAACTAATCACACTGCCTAACAAAAAAACTATAGAGACCAACAAAGATAGTATCATATTAAAGGCTTCCTTATATAAATTTGGAAATGTATTGGTTAAAAATCCTGATGAAATTACTTGGAGTGTATCTGCAAGTGATGAAAATTTTGTACAACTAATTCCTGGTAAAAAAGGACATTCTTGCGTAGTAATTCCAACCAACGATACTAATTTCAGCAAAAAAATCATCATTTCTTCTAAGACAAAAACAGGATTAGAGGCAGCCTCTGTTATTATTGTAAAACCATCAAAATTAAAAGCTCCTATTTTTTATAAGAAACCTACTATTAATCAAATGGGAAATGAAAGCTTAAAAGTTCATTATACTTTTAAAGATTTTAAATTTAAAGATGAATCCATTATTACCTGGTATAAATCAAAAGATAAAAAAGGAACTCATAAAATAAAAATTGGCGTTTCTAGATTGAATAATCCTATGGTACAATATTCATTATCTTATGCAGATATTGGATATTATATATCTGTTACAATTGCTCCAAAACATCAACGTTCCGATGCTGGCGAGGAATACATCACTTTTTTTAATAACAAAATTAATACTACAGACGTAAAAACAAATCCTAATATTTTTGAAACTGATTTTAAAAATATACCTGTAGAAAATCAAACAGAAATAATTCCTGGTACATGGACATTTACTCCATTAAAATCTGACAAAGAAGTAAACCGAAAAAAAGAAGGATGGATATATGCAGAAGGAAGTCAAGGTTCTTCAAGTAAGTTTGGCTTGTTACAAAACGGACGAGCTGCCAGCATGAATTATACGCCTGTAAATAACAATATAAAAGACATCAAATTAAGCTTAATTGTTTCTCCCTACAAAACAGCAGGACAAGGATTTAGTGTGGCTCCACTCTATATGGATGTAGTTATTAATTTTGATCCTAAAACAAAAACAGGTTATGGATTGCGTTTTATTAGAACAACTAAATATGGAAATGCCGTAGATTGCTATTTTGTAAAATACCATCAGAATAAAACCACCGCTATTTCTGAACCAGTATCTACAAGTTGTTTTAGATCTCCTTGTGAAATTACTTTATCTTTAAAAGGGTATACATTAAGTGCATCTGCTACTACCAAAGCTAGTTATAATGAAGATAACTATCCAAATGAAGTAATCCCTAAAGCAGCTATTCAAACGACAATTGAACCTTTTCATTTTACAAGTTTTGGAATTGAATATCACGGAGGCTCTACTACCATGATTGATTATTTTAAAGCGGAGGCAAACAACATCAATCTTAAATAATCCATACAAAAAATCCCATCAACATAAGTTGATGGGATTTTTTTAGTTTAAAACATTTCTTAAAACTTTAAAGTAACTCCTACTAAAAAGTTTCTAGTGGCTTGTGGATAATATCCTTGAACTTCAAAAGAAGTTGGACCAGACCAATTATCTAAGTAAGTATAACCTCTATCTACATATTCTTTATCAAAAACATTATTAATCAACCCAGTAAATAAAACTGATTCAAAAATTGACTTTGTTTTCAGTTCATACACCAAATTTAAATCACTTGTAAAGTAATCCTCTAACTTAGAAGCCTTAGTATCTGTATTACTCAAATATTGTTCACCAACATATTTAGATAATAAAGAAATTTGAAATGAAGCAATTGGCTGATATACAAAAGCATTTCCTGCAACAACATTTGGAGAAAAAGCAATATTTGTAGTTCCTATATTTGTAATGATATTATCTCTATCAAGAATAAAGTTTTTAATTTTATTGGTGCTTAAAGCAATATTTGGACGTAAATAAATCTGAGGAGTTAATTCAATATCTGCATCTATTTCAATACCTAAACGATAACTATTATCTACATTTTTTCTTTTATAATTACCTGTACCATCAAGACCTCCTGTTAAAATTAACTGATCTTTATACTGCATAAAATAGATATTACTATTCAATTTAATTTTGTCATCATTCAAACGCCATCCCAATTCATAATCATTTAGTTTTTCGTGTTTTACATTATTATTTGACTCAAAATCATTTCTGTTAGGCTCTCTATTAGCTCTAGCATATGAAACATACAAACTATTATTCGCATTCATTTTATATGTTAACCCAACTTTTGGATTAAAAAATTTATAGTTTTTATTAACATCTATTGGAATAATATCAGAAGTAATTCCTTTGGTTTTGTAACCTACAAAACGACCTTGTAAATCTATATAACTAGATAACTTTTCTGTTAAACTTAAAGTTGTTTTAGCAAATACTGAAAAATCTGATTTTTTTGCATCTGAAAAATAATAACGATCTCTAATGTTTGTGTTAGCGGCCAAATCACTACCCCAAATAACTTCTCCAAAATGATCTCCTGTGTAATTAGAGTAAGAAATTCCTGTAATAAAATCTACTCCTTCAACCTTATAATTGGTACTAAAGTTAGCTACATAAAAATCATTATCTAACCAACGTCTAACAATCAAATCACTACCATCAATAATTAAATTATTAAATTCTTGCGCATCTTTGTCTGCTTTATATTGTTCAAAAAAACCAGCACCTTTGGTATAATTCAACCCCAAATTTGTTGACCAATTTTGATTTAACTTTTCATTCCAATGCAATTGATAATGAGTTTGAGTATAATCATCCACTTCATTATCATAAGTATAAGGGTTTTGCCTTCTATCTTCCTTTAACTCCTCAGCTGTCAACCCATACCATGCTTGGTATGTTTTTTCTTTTCCACCAAAAGTAATGGCTTTGATTAGCGTATTTTCATCCGTATAACTGGCTTGTAAATAAAAAGATTTTAAATCTGTATATGCTCTATCAACATAACCATCTGAATAAATATTAGACAAACGTCCTGCAATTTCTATATGATCGTTTAATTTTCCTGTGCTGAATTTTACCGTATGTTTTCTAGTATTATAAGAACCAAAAGAATTTGATATTTCACCTGAAGCCTCTTCTGAAACAGCATCTGTTAAAATATTAATGCTGGCTCCAAAAGCACCAGATCCATTGGTTGATGTTCCTACTCCACGCTGAATTTGTAAATTCTGAGTAGAAGAGGCAAAATCTCCTAAATTCACCCAAAAACTTCCTTGACTTTCAGCATCATTATATGGAATACCATTGACTGTAACATTGATACGTGTAGCATCAGAACCACGAATATTCATATAGGTATACCCTACTCCAGCCCCTGCATCTGATGAAGAAACCACCGATGGTGTGTATTTTAACAATATGGGAATATCTTGTCCCAAATTACGTTTTTCTAATTCCTTTTTAGAAATGTTAGAAAACGTTACTGGCACATCAGAATTTGCCCTAACTGCTGATACCAAAACTTCTTCTAATACGGTTGAATTTGGTTCTAATTTGAATGAAACAAAAGTGTTTTTAGATAACTTGATATCTTTAGAAACGGTGTTGTACCCTAAATAAGAAACTTGAAGAGTATAATCTCCATTAGATAATTGAACACTAAATTCTCCATTTATATCTGTTAACCCTCCTTTAGTCGTATCTAAAACTAAAACCGTGGCTCCTAATAAAGCTTCATTGTTTTGGTTGGTAACACTTCCTGAGAGTGTAAATTTTTGGGCGTTTGCAAAAATACTTGCAAACAAGAATAAAAAAATAGATATTTTTTTCATTTTAAAAATTTTAAAACGAATAAAAAGAGGTCATTATTCCTGTAGTTATTTTGAATAATTTTTTGTGAATATCATTATTAATGACATTCTTTTTCCCTAAACAGCATTGCCTGTTCTAGGTTCTTTGGGTATGATCTCAGCCATTATTTAGTTCAAAATTTTACAGTTTAAAATTCAAGCTTTAACAACCTAAATTCAACACGCTAAAACAAATAAACTATAATTAGCACCCCTTTATGAGAACGCTGCAAAAATACGCTGTATTTTATGAACTAAAAACCTAAAAGTGAATTATTATTTAATCGTGATTTGGCTTTTTTCTTAAGTTTTTCTTTTCAGCATTACGCTGTTTACCCTCTTTTCTTTTTTGAATAGCAGATTTACTAGGTTTTGTAGGTCTTCTCTTTTTAGGACGAATTAAATTTTGAGTTAATAGTTCCAAAAACTTTTTAATAATAAGGTCTTTATTTTTATGCTGAGACCTACTTTCATCACAAAACAATACAAGCTGATTTTCTTTGGTTAGCTTAGAGGATAATTTTTCTATCAATAATTCTTTTTCTCTGTCTGAAAGTGCATAAGAGTTTTGTAAATCAAAAGTCAATTCAACTTTAGAAGAAACCTTGTTTACATGCTGTCCTCCTGCCCCAGAACTTCTGATAGCTTTAAAATTTAGCTCTTTTACAATTTCTTCTTTGTTCATATCCTTTACTTTTTTAACAACCTATCTATTACTTGTATTGCATTTTTTAATCGTGTTTCCTTATCACCTTTCATTACAACATAAGGTTTTTGATATTTTTTTAAAGTATTTTCAAAAGCCAAAAACATTTCTTCAGCTTGTTCCGGTCTATCTCTTAAATCATCAGCCTCCCAAGGAACATCAATATAAGTTAATAAATACAAATCATACTGATTCTCTATAGCTGCATTTTTAACATATTCATCTACAAAACCATTATAATAGGCTTCTGAATATACCTTGGTTTCAAGTAAATCTGTATCACAAATCAAAATTTTATTTGCTGTTTTAGCCAAAGTATTTTCTAATTTCATTTGACCAATAGCAATAGGAACTATATCTTTTATTTCGCAAACTTTATGCTCTTTATCCCATTTTTCTTGTAAATAATTTCTAGAAAATTCGGGTACCCAAACTGTTTTATAATATTCCGCCAACTGACGAGAAAGGGTCGTTTTACCAGTTGATTCTGGTCCAAACAGCACAACTTTAATTAAATTACTGGGGTCTTGTCTAAGCTTTTTTTCCATGCTAAATAACCTTGTACGGCTAGTATTGTAAAAATAAGATATTGTAAGGATAACATTCCTAAACCTCTGTAAGCATAAAGAGGAACTGTAATTAAATCAGCAAAAATCCACAAGGTCCAATTTTCTATTTTTTTCTTGGCCATATACCACATTCCAGTAAAGAAAATTCCAGAAGTAAAAATATCTATATAATTCTCTGGTTTAATTTGATATCCAAAATATTCATACACTTCATAGGTAATAACCATAGTTATGATTACTAGTAAAACTCCTATTATTTTTTCTAAAAAAGTAGTTCTAGAAATGGGAATTACTTTTTTGTTATCTTTCTTTCTAGACCAGTTCCACCATCCATAAATACTCATGACAGAATAGTAAAAATTCATCATCATATCTCCAAAATACTGAGCTTTATAAAGCAAATAAGCAGTAATAACTGTAGCTACCAAACCCACAGGATACACCAATATGTTCTCTTTTTTAGAATACACCACACTGGCTATTCCAAACACAAAGGCAATGGCTTCTAAAACAATGTCTACAACAGGAGTATGTTCGTAGGCACTAAAAAAAAATTTAAAAATGTGGTTCATAATTACTTCTATCAGACTTTACCATTTTTAAATTTACCACTACATTTTCTTGATCTTCAAATGATTTTTTTATCTCTTCTGTTAAGAACGGCATCACTTTATCATAATCTCCATAGACCTGAGTACTCATTGGGTTTTCTAACACTGTAAATTCTGAGGCTCTTAATCTTTTGATAAAATTGATAATGTGTTCTTCAAAATTGTTATGTAAGGGTAATAAAGTTAATTCTATTGAAACTTTCATATTTATTCATTATTAGAGGGGTAAAAATAGGCATCATTTTTTTAGTGGATTAAAAAATATACATAGAATTTAAAATTACTATCAACAATAATAGTAATGTTTTACTTTTTTAATTAAAATAACTAAACTAGTTTTATTGTAACATTAACATTTTAACTTTTAGCATATTTAAACCTCATGAAAAAAAACATTGTTTTATATTTATTATTAATTGTTTCTATATATGGTCAGGCACAAAAAAATCAAATTAAGGATGATTTAAACTTATTACCAGAAGTAACCTACCAACAAATTTCAAATACTAAAAATTACAATTCTAATTATGTTTTAAAAGTAAAACAACCTATTGATCATAATGATCCTAGTAAAGGTTTCTTTACTCAAAAAGTATATCTGTCACATAAAAGTTTTGAGCAACCAACTGTAATCGTGACTGCTGGTTATCAAGTTAATAACAATGGGATTTATGAGTTAACTGATTTATTAAAAGCCAATCAAATTTTAGTTGAACATAGATTTTTTGGAGAAAGTATGCCAGATAGCCTAAACTACAAATACTTAAATATAGAACAAGCGACTGCAGATTTACATCATATAAAGGAAATTTTTAAAGATATTTATCCTAAAAAATGGATCAGTACGGGAATTAGTAAAGGTGGAGCAACTACTATCTTCTATCGATATTTTTATCCTAATGATGTTGATGTTAGCGTGCCTTATGTGGCTCCAATAAATAATACTTTTGAAGAACCTAGAATTTATGAATTTTTAAATACTGTTGGTACTGATGAATGTCGTCAAAAAATTAAAGACTTTCAGATTCAAATCTTAAAAAATCGTGACAAAATATTACCCCTTTTAAAATTCTACAGCATGGGAGCTGGAGCTAAATATTCTTATTTAACTATTGGAGAAGCTTTTGAATATGCGGTTATGGAATATCCTTTTTCTTTTTGGCAATGGGGTGCTAGTTGTGATGAAATTCCAACAAAAAAAGCATCTATAGAAGAAATCACCAAATACTTTATCGAAGTTTGTGATCTAACTTTTTTTAGCGATCAATCTATAGAAAAATACAATTCTCACTATTACCAAGCAGCAACCGAAATGGGATATTATGGTTATGAAACTAGTAAATTTAAAGATTTATTGGTTGACTTACCAACGGATAAAAATCCAATGGCTTTATTTTTTACTTTTAAAATGGAAGAACCTTTTAATGGAGAAATATTAGAAAAAACAAACAAATGGTTAAAGAAGAAAGGAGATTATATTATTTATATTTATGGAGGAAATGATACTTGGACTGCTAGTGCTGTTCCTCTTAGTAATAAGGTAAACTCTAAATGGTTTATTTTAAAAAACAAACATCATGGTAATGCAAGAATTAAAGGAATGAATACTTCTGAAAAAGAAGAGTTTATTTCTACCCTTGAAAAATGGTTATCAATAAAAATTGAACATTAAACAATACTTTTCATCTAAAAAAGGGACTTTAATAGTCCCTTTTTTTTTATGTTTTATCATTTTATATTTGACATTAACTGCACAATTTTCATGTATTTTCAAGACTATTTTACTCTTTCTAAAATCCTTTAAAACTTACTTTTGATCGTTGTTTTAACAAAGAATCTACAATATAAATATATGATTCATAATTTTAAAACTATAAACATCATAATCATATAAAAATTACCTAACGGTACAGGATGGAAAACAACCAGCATCCTTTTATTTTTAAAAATCATAAAAATCGATTGTTATTTAATACCAAAAAAATCAAACTATGAAAAAAGGAATCCTTAGTCTCTTATTTTTAGGAATTATTGCTTGTACTAATTCTAAAAAAGAAGACACGCTAATCAACAGAAAAGAAGTTGTTACCCGAAACAATGTTGTGATTAAAGAAGTAGATACTTTAGCATCACTTTCTGTTGGAAATGGAAATTTTACTTTTACTACTGATATTACAGGATTACAAACCTTTTGGGCAGAATATGACAATGGTGTTTCTTTAGGAACCATGTCTAACTGGGGATGGCATACTTTACCCAATACAGAAAATTATACTTGGGAAGAAACCCTTAAATACTTTGAGGTTGAAGGAAGAAAAGTTCCTTATCGCCATCAAATAAAAGACAATGAAAGAGCTAAAGAAGCTTGTGATTATTTTAGAGAAAATGCCCACAAAATTCATTTAGGATTGATTGGTTTTGATTTGCATTTTAAAGATGGAACAAAGGCGAAACTTTCTGACATCAAAAATCCAACACACGAATTAGATTTATGGACAGGAAAAATTACTTCAGATTTTACTTTTGATAACCAACCTGTTCATGTAGAAGTTTACTCGCATCAAGAAAATGATTTGGTGGCTGTAAATGTTAAGTCACCTTTAATTAAAAAAGGACAACTTTCTGTAGAATGGAATTTTCCAGCACCAAAAATTGCGCATACAGGTAGCGGAATTGATATGCAAAATGTTGATACTCATAAGAGTGATATTATAAATCAAAACAATAATAACATCACTCTAAAAAGACAACTTGACAACGATGATTACTTTGTAGAAATTGATTGGCAAGGAAACTCAGAAATAACTCAAACAGACAAACATCAATTTAAATTATCAAACAAAAACGAAGATCAAATTCAGTTTTCTTGTCAGTTTTCTCCTGATGAAATTACGAACAATGTTCCAACTTTTAAAAGCACCGAAGAAAATAGTAAAACAGCTTATCACAGTTATTGGTCTAAAGGTGGATTTGTAGATTTTGGAGCTTGTACAGATGAGAGAGCTAAAGAATTAGAAAGAAGAGTGATTTTATCTCAATACTTAACTAAAATTCAAAGCACAGGAGATTTACCTCCGGCAGAAACAGGTTTAACATTTAACAGTTGGTTTGGTAAATTTCACTTAGAAATGCATTGGTGGCATGTGGCACATTTTGCACAATGGCAACGTGGAGCATTAATAGAACAACAATTAGATTATTATTTTGACATGATGGAAAAAGCCAAACAAACGGCTTTAGACCAAGGATACGAAGGAGTTAGGTGGCCAAAAATGATTGGTCCTGATGGAGAAAACAGTCCCTCTTCTGTAGGGTCTTATTTAATTTGGCAACAACCTCATATTATTTGGTTGGCAGAGCAAATGTACCGTCAAAACAAATCACCTGAAACTTTAAAAAAATATGAAGCATTAATTGTAGAAACTGCAAACTTTATGGCTGATTTCCCAATTTGGAATGACGAAAAAAAACAATTTGATCTTGCTCCACCTTTAATTCCTGCTCAAGAACATTGGGAAAGAACTACAACTTATAATCCTCCTTTTGAGTTGGCTTATTGGTATTGGGGATTAACTACTGCTCAGAATTGGTTAAAAAGATTAGAGAAACCTAAAAATGAAAAATGGGAAAAAGTTAGAATGAATCTTGCCACTCCAGATCAAGCTGATGGATTGTATTTAGGGATTCAAGGAGCTACGGAATCTTATAACGATATTGAATTGATGAGAGATCATCCAATGGTTTTAGGAGCTTATGGAATTTTACCTCATTGGGATAAAATTGATCCAAAAATCATGGAATCTACTTTAGAAGTAATTGCCAAAAAATGGGATTGGCCTAACACTTGGGGATGGGATTATCCTATGTCTTCTATGTCTGCTGTTCGTTTGGGAAAACCAGCACTAGCTTTAGATTTGTTATTAAAAGATGTTCAAAAAAACACCTATTTAAAAAATGGTCATAATTATCAAGATGATCGTTTGCGAATTTATTTGCCTGGAAATGGAGGTTTGTTACAAACTGTTGCCATGATGTGTGCTGGTTGGGATGGATGTTCTGTAGAAAACCCTGGTTTTCCTAAAAATGGAAAATGGAAGGTAAAATGGGAAAACTTAGAACCTGTTTTTTAATTCTTAACTTTCTATCAACTCCAATCAATATATTAATTTCCATTTATGAAAAAACATATTTTCTTTCTCTTAGCAGCAACTATTTTTATTTCTTGTAACTCAGAAAAGGCTCCCATAGAAAAACAGAAAACTTGGCGTAATCAAACTCGTGAACTTCGTTATCATCCTGAGGGGAATGAATTTGTGATTCATAATGGAGAAAAAAGATTCAACCGCGCTCTATACGGAACCAATACAGGCTTTCGTGTAGAAGCAGGTGATTTGCCTGAATTTGGATTGTACATGACTCGTTATGGTGGAACGCTAAAGTTAGGATTAGCAAATAATGATACTTCCATTTGGCTAATTGATACTGAAAACATAAAAATGACCTATGGTGCTGGGGCTATAAAATACAGCATTACAGATCCTATTTTAAAAGATGGAATCTTAGATTTAGAATTATTAGCCTTACAAGAGGCTGATGGAATGATTTTAAAAGTAAATTCTCATAATATTCCTGAGGATGTAAAGTTAGTTTGGACTTTTGGTGGAGCTACTGGAAAAAGATTTTCTAGAGAAGGTGATTTAGGAGCAGATCCAGAATCAAACTTTTATTTAAAAGCAGAAAACTGTGTTGAAAATGATATCTATTTAAATGATGGAACTTTTCATTTATACTACAGCAAAGGCAGGGAACTTCCTAAAAATGCTAAACCTAACAATGATGAAATCAACAATAATAAACTCATCACAAAAAAAAGAATTGCAGGAATTGTTCCTACAAATAGTTCTTTAAAAATTGGAGATGCTCATCATTTAGAAACGCCTAATGAATTACTAAAATCAAAAAAATCTGATGCTCCAGTTGTCATGGGTAGTCTTGAGTTTAGTCATTCAAAAGAAAGTTATTTTATGCTCTACAATCCTGATACAGGAAACCCTGTAACGCATAAATCAATGCCAAGTTTGTTTGACAAAACTGATAAAATTCGTAAAAAAATTGCGGATAGATTCTGGATGAACACTCCCGATGAATATTTAAATGCTGCTGGAGCTCAATTGGCAACTGCTGCCGATGCTGTTTGGGATACTGAATCTTATTTTATGCATGGAGCCGTAGCTTGGAGAATGCCATTACCAGGTTGGAGAGGTGCTTATGCTGCCGATTGGTTAGGAAATCACGACAGAGCCAAAACACATTTTAGAGGTTATTTTGCGGCACAATATACCGATCCTAAAAGTGGACCTGTAGTGGCTGATCCGAAAACACATTTAGCCAGAAATAAAGAAGAAAAAGGTACTTCTATTTTTACTTCTGGATACATTAGTAGAAATCCAAACAAACAAAGTAAACCTCATCATTACGACATGAATTTGGTGTTTATCAACCAGTTGTTATGGCATTTTAAATGGACAGGTGATACGGAGTTTTTAAAAGAAAGTTGGCCAGTAATAGAAAGACATTTAGAATGGGAAAAAAGAAATTTTGATCCTGATAATGATGGGCTTTACAATGCTTATGCAGCTATTTGGGCTAGTGATGCTTTACAATATAGTGGAGGAGCGGTTACTCATGCATCTGCTTACAATTATAGTGCTAACAAACAAGCGGCAGAACTGGCAAAACTTATTGATGTAAATCCTACTCCTTATCAAGAGGAAGCTGATAAAATTTTAAAAGCCATTAACAAACGTTTGTGGCTAGAAAACAAGGGAACTTATGCCGAATATCAAGATTTATTAGGAAAAAAATTAGTCCACCCTACTCCTGCTTTGTGGACCATTTATCACGCTATTGATGAAGAAATTAGCAATCCTTTTCAAGCATATCAAGCAACAAAATATGTAGATGACAACATTCCACATATTCCTGTTTACACCAATGATAAAACACAAGAAAATCTGTACACTTTATCAACCAGTAATTGGATGCCCTACACTTGGTCTATTAACAATGTAGCCATGGCCGAAGTTTTACACACTGCCCTAGCCTATTGGAAATCGGGAAGAAATAATGAAGCTTTTAAGTTGATGAAAGGAACCATGTACGATTATATGTACATGGGAAGTTCTCCGGGAAATTTTGGGCAGCTATCACATTTTGATGCTTTTAGAGGGGAATTGTATCGTGATTTTGCTGATCCTGTTGGTGTGGCTTCTAGAGCTTTTGTAGAAGGTTTGTTTGGGGTAAAACCAGATATCATCAATAAAAAAATAGAAATTTCTCCAGGTTGGCCTTTAGATTGGAAATTTGCAGCCATGAAAACCCAAGACATCAATATTGATTACAAACAAAATAAAAATACTGATGTCTACAACATCACCACAAACTTTAACACCGATATTTATTTAGAATTGGTGTTAAATGTTAAAACAGAAAAAATTGAGAACGTAAATGTAAACGGAAAAAAGGTTGAATGGAAAAATAAAGAAAATGCCGTAGGCCAACCACAAATTATCATCAAAACACCCATTGATTCAACTTTTGATATTCAAATCACATGGGGAGGTTCTGACTTTAATTCAACCAAAAACAATTATACCGTAACTACAAATGACATCATAAAAATTCCTTTTAACAAGGCTAAAATCATAAATTTATTTAATCCTCAAGATGTTTTTTCAACCATAGAAAAACACACAAATGATATTCAATTAAAGTTAAAATCATCAGTTGGAAACAAGACTTTATTTGTACAACTAAAACAGGGAGAATATCAATGGTGGCAACCTATTCAGTTAAATATCATTTCACCTATTGAAATCATCAAAAAAGAAACTGATGATGATTTTCAAATAGCGTTAAAAAATAATACACATAAATTGATTAATGGAACTGTTAAAATCAACAAATATCAAGAGAAAATAAGTATCGATAATGATGGTATTTCTAAAAATATCAAAATTCCAAACAATTTTTTATTGCCAGGAACCAATCCAGTAACAATTACAACAAAAGAAACTCAACATCAAAAATCTTATTTAAACTGGAATGTAAAATCCAATGCCAATACTGTTTTTGAAACCATCAACCTAAAAAATTATTATAACGATAGGGTTGTTAATATTTTTAAAGAACAATATTTTGCTCCTCGTTCTCCTTATCCAACACTTAGTATTCCTGTACAAGGAATTGGAGATTGGTGTTCTTACAAAGAAACGGAGGAAATTAATGATGAAGGAATAATTGCCAAAGCAGGAAAAAACAATCAAATTATTTCTCCACAAGGAATTCCTTTTAACATTTTAGGAGAGCCTACGGATAATATTGTATTTACTTCTCAGTGGGATAATTACCCTGAATCTGTAAACATTCCTTTACAAGGAAATGCCAAACATGTTTATTTGTTAATGGCTGGATCTGCACATCATATGCAAACCAGAATGGTGAATGGAATTATAACTGTTAACTATACCGATGGAAGTTCAGACAAATTAGAACTCATCAGTCCAGAAAATTGGTGGCCTATAGAACAAGATTATTATCAAGATGGCTTTGCTTTTAATACAGGAAAACCGCAACCTCCTCGTTTGTATTTAAAAACGGGAGATTGGCATATGGATTCTTATGAAGTACTAAAAAAGAATGGAACCAATAAAATTGATGGTGGGGCTGCTCAATTATTAGATTTACCTCTAAATGAGCATAAACAATTAAAATCATTAACACTAGAAACCTATTCTAACGATTTGGTGATAGGATTAATGGGAGCTACTTTGGTTAGATAAAGTTTTGGTCTAAAGAAGAATATTAAATTTTGATAGCCTTTTTTTATTAGGTATTTTAATGGAAAATTAAAATCTATGAGTTCCCTTAAAAAAGAAGACATCAATCAAGAAGTATTTCATTTGTATGACGCTTACGCACATAACAAAATCAATCGTTCTCAGTTTTTAGAAAAGTTATCGTTGTATGCTGTTGGTGGAATTACCATGAGCTCATTGCTTAGTTTTATTTCTCCCAACTATACCGATACGATTACAGTAGCCAAAAATGATCCTAATATTAATTCTGATTATATTACTTACCATTCACCCAAAGGAGGTGGTACTATAAAAGGATTGCTTTCTATTCCTAAAAAACATGATCAAAAATTACCGGGTGTAATTGTGGTTCATGAAAATAGAGGTTTAAATCCTTACATCGAAGATGTGGGACGTAGAACGGCTTTAGAAAATTTCATCAGTCTTGCTCCCGATGCGCTAAGTCCCTTAGGTGGATATCCCGGAAATGACGATGATGGTAGAGCATTACAACAAAAACGTGATAGATATGAAATGTTAGAAGATTTTATTGCTGCTTATGATTATCTAAAAGGACATCCTAACTGTAACGGAAAAATTGCCGTGGTCGGTTTTTGTTTTGGTGGATGGATTTCTAATATGATGGCTGTAAAAATTCCAACACTTTTAGCTGCTGTTCCATTTTATGGTGGACAACCTTCTGCTGAAGAAACAGCACTTATTAAAGCACCTCTATTATTGCAATATGCAGGATTAGACAAACGTGTAAATGCCGGTTGGCCAGCATATGAAATCAATTTAAAAGAAAACAACATAGAACATACAGCTTATTTTTATCCTGATGTAAATCATGGGTTTCATAACAACACCACTCCTCGTTATAATGAAAAAGCAGCTACGCTAGCTTGGAAGAGAACTATTGATTTTTTTAATGATAAACTGAAATAAACCAACACATGAAAATGAAAATAAAATTTCTTTTAACTATTTCCCTTTCTCTATTTTACTTTTTTCAATCAACAAATTGTCTAGGTCAAAATAAAAAAGTAATCAAAAAAGATATTCCATTAAATGGGATCAGACTTAGTGATCCTTATATTTTAGCTGATCCTAAAACCAAGAGGTATTATATGACTGGAACTGGAGGATATTTATGGAAAAGTAAAGATTTAGCTTTATGGGAAGGACCATATAGAGTTGCTAAAACAGATCCAACTTCATGGATGGGACCTAAACCGATGATTTGGGCTGCTGAAATTCACTCATATAAAAACAAGTATTATTACTTTGCTACATTCACAAATGAAAAAATTAAAATTGATACTGTTGGTGAAAACATCATAGATCGTAGGGCGAGCCATATTTTGGTAAGCGATAAAGCAGAAGGACCTTACACTCCAATGAAAGACAAAACTTACTTACCTGCAAATATGCCCACACTTGATGGAACTTTTTGGATAGATAAAGACAACAAACCTTATATGGTTTATTGTTATGAATGGTTACAAAACGAAAACGGTACCATAGAAAAAATTGAACTTAAACCTGATTTAAGTGGTTCTATTGGAAAAGGAAAGTTGTTATTTAGAGCAAGTGATTCTCCTTGGAGTAAACAACAAAATAAAGATGGTACTATTGGTCCAAACAAGGTAACTGACGGGTGTTTTTTATTTAAAACAGGAACTGAACGTTTAGGAATGATTTGGACTAGCTGGATTCATGATGTATACGTACAAGGAGTGGCTTATTCTGAAAGCGGTACATTAGATGGGCCTTGGATACAAGAAAAAAATCCTATTACGCCTCCCAATTTCGGTCATGGAATGATCTTTACGACTTTTGAAGGAAAAAATTTAATGGCCATTCATAGCCATGCTGTGATTAATGGTAAATACCATAGAGTTCCTCATCTATTTGAAATAGATTTGTCTGGTGATAAATTAAAGGTGATAAAACCTTATAAACCTTAAAAGATTGATGAATACCCTGGAAATATGTTGTTATTCTGCAACTTCAGCTATTAAAGCAGCAGAAGCTGGAGCTGATAGAATTGAACTTTGTGAAAATTTTACCGAAGGAGGTACTACCCCATCCTATGCAACCATTAAATATGTTTTAGATCATGTTAATATTCCTGTAAATGTAATTGTTCGTCCCAGAGGAGGAGATTTTTTATACAACGATGCCGAATTTGAAATCATGAAACAAGATGCTTTAAAAGTTAAAGAACTTGGAGCCAATGGTATTGTTTTTGGAATGCTAACAGCTTCAGGTGATATTAATATTTATCAAACTAAAGAGATTCAAGAATTAGTATTCCCTTTAGAATGTACTTTTCATAGAGCTTTTGATATGTGTAATGATGTATTTAAAGCGTTACAACAACTTAAAGAATTAAGGATTGACAGAATATTAACCTCAGGTAGAAAAAACACTGCTTATGAAGGTGTTAATATTTTAAAGCACCTTGTAGAACTGGCTCAAAAAGATATTATTATCATGCCTGGAAGCGGAATTAATGATAAAAATATTGAAGAAATTTACATCAAAACAAAAGCTACAGAATACCATGCCTCATGTAAAACATTTGAAAAAAGTGAGATGACTTATTTTAATCCAGATATTCAAATGGGAAAAAACAAAGATATTAATGAATATCAAAAAATTTCTGTAGATGATGTTCAAATTAAACAACTCTTAAGTGTTTTAAAAAAGTGTGCATTATAACTAAAGTTATAAATACACACTGGAATAGTTTAAAAAATAGTTAGTTTAGTTGTTACAGTATTAATATAATTAATACTTGTTTAGCTAATTTATACAAAACAATAATATTTAAAAACAAAAAACTATTTTTCCATTAAATAGACACCAAAATTATTAATTCAATATAATATTTATGATTTTTAAGACACTATAGTTATACAAAGAATTGTTTTATCTTCGTTTAGATTATGAATACAGCAACTGTTACACAACTTAAAAAAGAGTTAAATAATATTGATAGAATTGACCTCATCAATATAATTTTAAGATTTTCTAAATTTAAAAAAGAGAACAAAGAACTTTTAACCTATTTACTTTTTGAATCTGCCAACGAACAAGAATATATTCAGGATATTAAAATAGAGATGGATGAAGCCTTTAAAGTAATTAATACCACTTCTTATTTCTACATCAAAAAAAGTGTTCGTAAAATTCTAAAATCAGTTAAAACATATATACGTTATTCAAACGTAAAAGAAACAGAAATTGAGTTGTTACTCTATTTTTGTAAAAAACTTAGAAGGATGAAACCTTCTGTAACTAAAAACCAACAATTATTAAATATTTTTACTAGAGAACTTAAAAATATTGAAAAAAAAACGAGTACACTGCATGAAGACTTACAACATGACTATACTCATTTGTTAGAAAACTTAAAATCATAAAAAAAGCGAAGTTTAAAACTTCGCTTTTTTCACAAATCTTTTTTTAATTTTCTTTTTCCTTTTTAGCCATCGCTGAATATTCCTTATACAAATTTGTAACATGCACACTAGCTTTTCTAAGTTCTTCTGTAGTTCCTTTTTTCTCACTAATAAAAGAACCTATTAGTTTTCCGTATATTGCTATTTCCTGATCATACTTTTTCTTTAATTCTAACAATGCTTTTGATGGATTTTTAGGCAGTGGAGAAAGTGGTGGTGGCGGAGGAGGAAACCCTTCTACTTTTGATTTATTTCTTTTGTCTTTTTCCTTTTCAGCCATCGCTGAATATTCCTTATACAAATTTGTAACATGCACACTAGCTTTTCTAAGTTCTTCTGTAGTTCCTTTTTTCTCATTTATAAGAGAACTTATTAACTTACCGTATATCTCTTGTTGCTCATCATATTTTTTCTTTAATTCTATCAGTGCTTTTGATGGATTTTTAGGCAGTGGAGAAAGTGGTGGTGGCGGAGGAGGAAACGTACCTACAACCTTTTTCTTGTGAAATTTTCCGTCTATTAATTCATATTCTTTTGGTGAAGGAGGAGGAGCTATTTGTAAAGGAGCACTTTTTCTTTCACTTTCACTTAATTTCATATATTCATCAGACATTAGCCTGTATAGTTTGTTAAAATATTTTTGCTCAGTTTCTGACAGAGTTAAATAACCTAACGGGTAATCTATATCTTGTTTTTTTATAAAATTCAATACATATGTTCTTGCCTGTACATAACTCTCTATATTTTTAGGGATAGTGTCTTTATTAATGTTTTTCTTAAAAACATTTAAAGTAGCAGGATTCTTAATATTATATTTTTTAATATCTTGATTAGATAATGATTTGTATAGCTTTTCTAACTGTACTTTTATAAGTTGTTTTTCAAAATCATTTATATCATCTAGTTTTTTATATTCATCAAATAATCTTCTAAACTTATTTATACCATATTTTAAATATGTTTCTTCAAATCCTTTTTCCGTGTATAAGTGATTTTGATATGGTTGAGGATATTTTTTACTTCTAGCATTATTATGAACAAAACTACTAGTGTAATATTTAAAATCCGTTGCTTTATAATTATCTAATTCAGTATTTTTTACTGATCTTCCATTAATCCAAATAGCAAATTTTTCGCTATTCTTCCATTGATTAAATTCATTTTCAATAGGTATTTTATACTTAACCTTAGCCAAGCTAGGTATCATATTGTCAGGATATTTTTTAACCGTATTACGTTGTTTATCTGACATTAATTCATAGATAGCTACTATTCTTTCATATACTAAAAAATCAATTATTTTGGTTTTTTCATATTTATCTATAAATTCTATATATTCTTGTATCATAGCTTCGGTAACCTCTGTTTCATGAATCTCAACAGGTTTTTCAACTACTTTGTGTTGACTAAAACCATAAATTAAAACACATAATATTGGTAGTAGTAGTAAACTTCTAAACCAAAAGACTGTTTTTGATGTTTGTATTTTCATAACTGTAAATCTTTTTTTGATTAATAAATAATTGATTGAATTTGCTAAAGAGGAATGATTTTTAATATAATTATTGGGAGTAGCAAATGCTAATAATATTTTTTGATAAGTAGATTTGTTTACTCCTCTTTTTAAAACCGCATGATCTGCTAAGAATTCATGATTTAATTTTATATCTTTTTTTATAACATACAATAAAGGATTAAACCAAAATGTAATTTGTAAAAACTCAATAAATAATATATCTATGGTATGCTTTTGTTTAGCATGAGTCTCCTCATGTAATAAAACTTCATCAGGAAGTTGATTATTTTCGTAATTAGTTTTATTCAGAAATATGTAATTCAAAAAAGTATGTGGATGAACTAAATCATTTAATAAAACATTGGTAAATTCTTTATTCTTAAATTTTACGTTTTTTCTTATTTTTTGATTTAATTGAAATAAATTCTTTAAAAATCTAAACAAAAAAAGAACAACACCTAATAAATAAATACTCCATAAAATAGTGGATGTATAATCTATGTTTATAGGTTCATTAGTTATAGTATCGGTTAAAATAAAGTTTTGCGTAGATAAAAATGAAACAGATCTTTCTACTTCTATATATTGCGTAAATGTTATTAATGGAATCCCTATTGATAATAACAAAGCACCTAATAAATAAAATCGTTTAAAAACATGTACGCTCGTTTTTTCTAAACAAAGCCTATAGAACAATATAAAACTAGCCAAACAAGCACTTGATTTTAAAATAAACAGAAACATAACTATTTATTTTTTATTTCGTTATCAATAAGCTTTTTTAAATCCTCCAACTCTTCCTTGGTCAAATTAGTTTCCTGAGTAAAAAAAGAAGCAAATTGAGAAGCGCTATTATTAAAAAAATTCTTAATCAACCCATTTACATGTTCGGAAAAATAATCTTCCTTTTTTACTAAAGGATAATATTCTCTTGATTTCCCATACAGCTTATAACTAATAAAACCTTTATCAGTCATGCGTTTTAAAAGTGTTGCAACAGTTGTTGTTGCTGGTTTAGGCTCTGGATAAAACTCCAACAAGTTTTTCATAAAAGCTTTTTCTAGCTTCCATAAATAATTCATTAACTCTTCTTCTGTTTTTGATAATTTCATATCTATAGCAATTTATGTTGTTCTACAAATATAGAAAAATATTTAAACTCTACAAGTGTAGAGTTTAAGTATTTTATACTAAAAAAGATAATATAACTATTTTTTTAAGAAATACTGGTTAAAAGTAATTAACAAAACAAATAAGATTTACAACATAATTATACTTATTTATTGTAAAATTTAAAGTCATAAACCAATTTTTTGGAATAATCTTTCAAGACCTTTAAAAGCTTTAAATCTATATCCTAAATGAATAGAAGCAAATATTCTAGAGTCTACCAGGTCTATATTAGAATATTCTTGATAAGATGTTGAAGTAATCAAAACACTTACTCCGTAATAAAATTTACTTGAATTATACCCTAAACCTAAACGAGTTCTCAATCCAATATTAGGAATTAAAAGATGATCGTTTTCTATTCCTCCACTACTATTATCATGCATGTTTCTAACATACTTTAGTCCAATACTGGGTGTTATTTGACCAAACAAATATTTATTATTATCAAAGATTAAATTATATACATAACCTCCCATTAGGCTTATATTATAACTTTCATCATCCAACATAAAGTAATCCTTTGATGTTTTGTCTATTTTGGAGTAATTGTATTTTAACAACCCCATCCAAGTTCCTTTAGATTTTAACTGTCTTTCTGTATTTGAAAAAATGGCTCTATACCCAAATTTATTGCTAAAGTAGTATCTAGTTTCTCCTCCAATTTCCAAGGTATTTAAATTAGAAATTTGCAAATAAGGATCTTTTCCTTTTTCCCAATTTTCTAGATGGTCTTCGGTATTTTTAACATAAAAGCCTTTGGTGCGATAATAATAAAATTGTTGATATAACTTAGGAAAATAAATCCTAATTCTATAGTGCCTATATTGTGCAGGGCCTTTTAAAGCAAAATCATTTTTTAAAAAATCAGGAGAAAAACCAATTTTAATTCCTAAAATATCATAATTTAATGATAAAGCTAGTTTACCTACTTCATTCTGCCTAAGAGAATAATTATTTAAAGTATTTAAATTCGTAACTTCTAATGCCTGTTCTTCTAACTCTAAAGAAGTTTTGACATTTATTTTATAAGAATAGTTTTCTATATACAAAGAATCCTTTTCCTGGCTAAAAACAGAAAATGTAAATATTAAGAAAATAAATCTTAACATTCTCATTTATACCCACTCTTTAGGATTCATTAATATTTCCACTAATTTTTCTTCTTCTGACCCATTTTCTGGCTCGTGACAATAGTGCCATTGAACATGTGGTGGTAAACTCATTAAAATAGATTCTATTCTACCATTGGTTTTTAAACCAAATAAGGTTCCTCTATCATGAACCAAATTAAATTCTACATAACGTCCTCTACGCACTTCTTGCCAATCTCTTTGTTCTTTGGTATATGTCAATCCTTTTCGTTTCTCTACAATAGGTACATAACTTTCTAAAAAGCTATTTCCTACTTCTGTTACAAAATCATACCATTGATGTAATGATATTTCGTCTGTAGGTTTTAAATAATCAAAAAACAGGCCTCCTATTCCACGTGCTTCATTTCTATGAGCATTCCAAAAATACTCATCACATTTCTTTTTGTATAAAGGATAGAATTCAGCATTATGTTTGTCACAAGCTGTTTTACAAACTTGATGAAAATGTATAGCATCTTCATCAAACAAATAATAAGGTGTTAAATCTTGTCCTCCACCAAACCATTGTGTTACTACATTTCCTAATTCGTCATACATTTCAAAATAACGCCAATTGGCATGAACTGTAGGTACCATTGGATTTTTAGGATGAATTACCAAACTCAACCCACAAGCATAAAAATTACCTGCTTCTACTCCAAATTGTTTGCGTAAAGCCATGGGTAATTCTCCATGTACCGAAGAAATATTCACTCCTCCTTTTTCAAACACTTGTCCATTAGAAATTACACGAGTTCTTCCTCCACCACCTTCGGGTCTATCCCATAAATCTTCTACAAACTTTGCATCACCATCCACCGCTTCTAAACCTTCACAAATGGTGTCTTGTAATTGTTGTATGTAGTTGTAAAATTGTTCTTTCATGATATTAGTATTAAGTACAAAGTATTGAGTACAGAGATTAAAAACTTAATACTCTGTACCCAGTACTAACTACTAATTTCCATATTCTTTAACCGCTTCAATAAATGCTTTGGCGTTATCTAAACCAATATTTGGTAAAATACCGTGACCTAAATTCACAATGTATTTGTCTTTTCCAAAAGCATCAATCATAGTGGTTACTTGCTTTTTTATTTCTGCGGGTGGAGAAAACAAACGTGTAGGATCAAAATTACCTTGTAAAGTAATGTTTCCACCCGTTAATTTTCTGGCCCATTCTGGAGTAATTGTCCAATCTACTCCTAAAGCAGATGCGTTAGATTTAGACATGTCTTCTAAAGCAAACCAACATCCTTTTCCAAAAGCAATGACTGGGGCATCATCTTTTAAAGCTTCAATAATTTGATTGATATATTTCCAAGAAAATTCTTGATAATCTACCGGAGACAACATACCTCCCCAAGAGTCAAATACTTGAACTGCATTTACACCTGCCTCTACTTTCTTTTTAAGATAAGCAATAGTCGTATCTGTTATTTTTTGTAACAATGCATGAGCTGCCAAAGGTTGTGTAAAACAAAACTCCTTAGCCATGTCAAAATTCTTTGATCCTTGCCCTTGAATACAGTAACACAAAATAGTCCATGGAGAACCTGCAAAACCAATTAACGGAATGTCATCATTCAACATTTCTTTGGTTAGTTTAATGGCATCCATTACATATCCTAAAGTCTCATCAATATCTGGAACAATTACTTTCTCCACATCTTGCATGGTACGAATAGGATTTGGCAACCAAGGCCCAATTCCTGATTTCATTTCCACCTCAATATTCATGGCTTGTGGAATGACCAAAATGTCCGAAAACAAAATAGCAGCATCCATTCCATATCTACGGATTGGTTGTACTGTAATTTCTGCTGCCAACTCAGGCGTTTGACAACGAGTAAAGAAATCGTACTTCTTTTTTATTTCTTGAAACTCTGGTAAATATCTCCCTGCTTGTCTCATCATCCAAACTGGAGGTCTTTCTACTGTTTCGCCTTTTAAGGCTCTTAGGTATAAGTCGTTTTTTATCATATTGATGTAGTTGGTAGTTGGTAGTTGGTAGTTGGTAGTTGGATATCATTATCCAAATACTTACTCTTAATACCTAACTACTATTTTTGTAAATATTTATTAAAACCTGATAACTTTCTTTGAATCATTTGTAGATTATTTATCAAGTTTTCAAAATCTTCTTTGCTTATATATTCTAATTCAAGTGCTATTATTAACTGAGTCTCTAACTCAAAAGAAGAACCCAATGCTATATTAATAAATCTTGAAAAATCTTTATTACTATTTCTTCCAGATCCCTCGGCTATATTTGATGGAATTGATACAGATGCTCTACAAATTTGAGAAACAATTCCATACACTTCTTGTTTAGAAAATGTTTGGGTTATTTTATAAATTTGAATACTTAAATCTTTTGATTCTTTCCAAATTTCTAATTCTCTAAAATTATGATGCATCTTATATAATTATAATTCTTACTGTCTCTCCAATTACAAATTACCAACTACCAACATCGATTTCTCTATCGAAACTTCTAATTTCTTTAATTCTTTCATGGTAATCGTAGACGATAAAAACCAAGCTTCAAATTGTGATGGTGGTAAAAACACACCGTTTTCTATCATTGCCCAAAAGAATTTTGCAAACCTATCTGTATCTGAAGTTTGTGCATCAGTAAAGTTTGTTACTTCTTTATTGGTAAAAAATGGATTGATCATAGAACCAAATCTATTCACCACTAAATCAACACCATATTTTTTAGCTGATGACAATAACATCTTTTCTATTTTTTCTGCAACAGTATTGAACTTGTCATATGGATTTTGATGTTTTAACTCTGTTAAGGTTGAAATTCCTGCTGCCATCGCAATAGGATTTCCTGACAATGTTCCTGCTTGATACATTCCTCCTAAGGGAGCAACATTTTCCATAATTTCGTTTCGAGCTCCATAAGCTCCTACTGGAAAACCACCTCCAATAACTTTTCCTAAACAAGTAATATCTGCTTCAACTCCAACCAATTCTTGTGCTCCTCCAAATTTAGAACGGAAACCTGTCATCACTTCATCACAAATTAATAACGCATTTTTCTCTTTGGTTAAAGCTCTTAATCCTTTGATAAACTCATCACTTGGTTGTACCACTCCCATATTTCCTGTTACTGGTTCTAAAATAACACCAGCAATATCATCATGCTTGTCAAAATGAGCTTTTACAGTTTCTAAATTATTGTACTCAGCAATCAACGTGTTTTCTACAGATTGTGCAGGCACTCCTTTTGAACCTGGTAAACTTAAAGTTGCCAAACCAGAACCTGCTGCTACCAACATGGCATCCATATGCCCGTGATAACAACCTGAAAACTTAATAATTTTATCTTTTCCTGTGTGAGCTCTTGCCAAACGAATAGCACTCAATACCGCTTCGGTACCAGAGTTTACAAAACGGACTTTATCCATTCCCGGAAAAGCATCGCAAACTATTTTTGCTAATTTAATTTCAGCATTGGTAGAAGCTCCAAAAGAGGTTCCTTTCTTAATTGCCTTAGTAACCGCTTTTTCTACCTTTTTATTTCTATGTCCTAAAATCATAGGTCCATAAGACAATACCAAATCAATGTATTTGTTTCCATCTACATCTTTGATATAAGCTCCTTTTGCCTTGTCAATAAACAAAGGATTTCCTCCTACTGATGAAAAGGCTCTAACAGGAGAGTTTACAGCTCCTACTAGATTTACTAATCCTTTTTTATATAGTTTTTCTGAGTTTTTTGTGTTCATTTTTTTAGTATCTGGTATCTGGTATCTGGTATCTAGATTTTAAACTCTTGATACTTGATACCTGCTACTTGTTTCTTAATATTTTAGCTACTTCTTTGGCAAAATAGGTGATGATAATATCTGCTCCTGCTCTTTTCATAGACAATAAAGATTCCATCATAACACGTTCTCCATCAATCCAACCTTTTTCTGCTGCTGCCTTTACCATGGCATATTCTCCACTTACATTATAACAAGCAATAGGTCTATCAAAATCTTCTTTTAAATCTCTAATAATATCTAAATAAGACAAAGCAGGTTTTACCATTAAAATATCCGCTCCTTCTTCATCATCAAAAGAAGCTTCTCTATGCCCTTCTAATCTGTTTGATGGATCCATTTGATACGTTCTTCTATCTCCAAATGTTGGAGCAGAATCTGCAGCATCTCTAAAAGGCCCATAAAATGCAGATGCATATTTTACGGAATATCCCATAATTGGGATGTTTGGAAAACCACTATTATCTAACGCTTCTCTCATGGTAGCAATGGTTCCATCCATCATTCCTGAAGGAGCTACCATATCTACTCCTGCTTTGGCATGAGAAATGGTCTGTTTGGCTAAATTGATTAAAGTAGCATCATTATCTACATCATTCTCATGAATAATTCCGCAATGACCATGACTTGTATATTCACAAAAACAAACGTCGGTGATGACATACAAACTAGGATAATTCTTTTTAATAAAACGAACTGCTTGTTGCATAATTCCATTATCATTCCAAGTCTCTGTTCCTTCCTCATCTTTTTCTGATGGAATACCAAACAACAAAACAGCAGGGATGTTTAAAGACACTACCTCATCTAATTCTTTAGAAATTCTATCTAATGAAAAACGAAAAATACCAGGCATAGAAACAATTTCTTTTTCTATGTTTTCTCCTTCCTCTATAAACAAAGGATAAATTAAATCATCTACCGTAAGATTATTTTCTCTTACCAATCTTCTAATTCCTTCGGATTTTCTTAATCGTCTTGTTCTATTCATTTTATCTGGTATCTGGTATCTGGTATCTGGTATCTGGTAAACTATATCTAGCCTCTTGATACTTGCTACTAGCTACTTTTTGTAATTTCTTTTAATTTTTGAATGACAGATTCTACACTTGTTTCCTCTGCAACATATACTTCTTCAAATGCATCTAAAGCTTCTGTAGCAGTGGTATATCCAATACAAATAACTTTTACATTACAATTGTTTTTTCCTTTTACATAACTAGTCACTCCACTTGGACTAAAAAACAAAATAGCATCAAAACTTTCGTTAAAAGTATGTTTACATAGTTCTGTTTTATAAACAATATATTCTGTAACCAACACTCCATTTTCTGCCATTACATTAGGCAAATCATTATTACGTAGGTTTCCACAATAAAAGTGAATGTCTTGTATTTTTTTGGCTACTAAAATATCTGCCAACGCTAAAGCATTGTCTGCAACATTTTCTACTTGCACTCCAAAACTTTCTAACAAAGATTTGGTTTTTAATCCAACACAATATACTTTTTGAAAGCTTTCTGCTTTATTTTTATTCTTTTCAAATACTGATCTCACAGCATTTGCACTGGTAAAAACAGCATAAGGAATGTTTTCTTCTACCTTAAAATTTTCTCCAAAGGAAATATCAATCATAGATACTTCTTTCACATCAAACTCCTTTAATAAGTCTCGTTGATGATTGGTTAGTACTTTTGTTGATAGAATTTTCATTTCTTCTCGATACAATTTTTCGTTCCTCAAAATCACTCGAAGTGACAGAGTTATTTTTTAATTACTTTTTTAATTTCTTTCATTAAAACATCACCTCCATTGGCTAAAATTTCCTGAGCACATTGCTTTCCTAAATCTTTAGCATCTTTTAAATCAGCAATTTTAAAAACACCTTTTTGTTCTTTACCGTCAATAGCACTTAACAAACCTTTAAAAGTAACTTTATCTGCAACAATTTCTGCATTTCCCCCAATGGGTGCTGTACATCCACCTTCTAAAGTTCTCATAAAATCACGTTCTATTCCTACACACAAAGCTGTTTCTTCATGATTTATTTTAGCACAGGCCTCTAAAACTTCTTTGTCAGATTCTAAAGCAGTAATCATAATTGCCCCTTGTGCTGGTGCTGGAATCATCCAATCTAATACCAAATGATTTTCTGGCAACAAATTAATACGTTCTAATCCTGCTTTTGCAAAAATTGCCCCGTTCCAGTTATTGTCTTGTAACTTTTGTAAACGAGTATTTACATTTCCACGTAAATCTGTTAAAGTATGAGTGGGATATTTGTGTAACCACTGAGCAGTTCTACGCAAACTACCTGTAGCAATGGTAACTCCATCTGCTACTAAATCTTCTTCTGTTCCTTTATAAACAATTACATCATGTACATCTGCTCTTTCTAAAACAGCTGCTTGTACAATGGTTTCTGGCAATTGTGTTGGTACATCTTTTAGAGAATGTACCGCAATGTCTATTTGACCACGTAACATGGCAACATCTAACGTTTTGGTAAAAACCCCCATACTTCCAATTTGATGCAAGGGAATATCTAAAATTTCATCACCAATAGATGATAATTCAACAATTTCTGTTTGATATCCTAAATCTTGTAATTTGCCTTGTACCAAATGTGCTTGCCATAAGGCTAACTCACTATTTCTTGTACCAATTCTGATGATTTTACTCATTATAGAGTTTTTATATAGAAGAATTAAATATTTTACTCACCACATCAATACTTTGATTGACAGATGTATTTTCATCTTTTAAATGTTTTACAAACTGAGTGGTGATTTTTTGAATCATTCTAGAAGTAATAATTTCGGCATGTTCTTCATTAAAACCTTCCAAACGTTTTTTGTGTAAGTCCAATTCATCGTGTTGAATGGCTAACAAAGATTCTTTTAATGCATTTACTGCTGGTGTAAACTTTCTATGCATTACCCACTCATTAAAATCTTGCTTATGTTTTTTAATAATGAGCATTGCTTTTGGAATTTCAGCCGTACGTTTTGCTAGAGTTTTATCTGTAATTTTAGACAACTGATCTACATTAACCAAAGTAACATTTTCATATGATTTTACATCTTTATGAACGTTTTCTGGCATAGATAAATCCAAAATTAAAATAGCCTTATCTGGTTTGATGTTTTTAGTAGTAATGGTTGGCATGTCGGAACCTGTAGATACTATTAAAATATCTGCATCTTCTATTTCCACCTCTAAATTCTCATAAGTGTTGATGGCAATATTCTGATGAACTTCAGCAAATTCAATTGCCTTTGCATGTGTTCTGTTAATTAAGTGAATATTATTGTTCTCTGTATATTCAAGTAAATTTTTACAAGCATTTTTACCAATTTCTCCCAAACCGTATACCAATACACGTTTAGAGTTATAATTCTCTACGTTATCTATAATATACTGCGTAGCTGCATAAGCAACTGACGTTGTTCCAGAGCTTAATTCTGTTTGATTTTTTACTTCTTTACTTGCTTGTAAAACTGAATTCATCAATCTTTCTAAATAAGTATTGATGGTTCCATATTTTTGAGCCAATTGGTAAGCCTGTTTTAACTGACTTACAATTTCATAATCTCCTAAAATTTGACTTTCTAACCCTGTTCCTATTTTAAACAAATGTAAAATAGCTTCGGTAGATTTAAAGATGTTAGAAAACTTAACAAATTCTTCTACTGTACCATTTGAATGTTCACAAAGCAAACTAATCAATTCAAAAGGATGTTTTGCAAATCCAGTAATTTCTGTTCTGTTACAAGTAGAAACCACCATTACACCATCAATCCCTTTGGACTTAGCATCTTTTAGTAAAGCAATTTGTTTTTGCTTAGACAAACTAAAAGCGCTACGTGTTTCCACATCCGCCTTTTTATAACTAACTCCAATATTATAGAGTTTGGTTCCTATTTCATCTGTATTCATATGTTTACACACCATAAGTATCGACAAAAGTACCACCATTATTTTTTTAAAAACATCGACAAAAGAACTATAAACAACTCCATAAGGTAAACACAGTAATTTAAAACATCTCTAAATAACCCAAAAACCTAGAACTTATATTGATCTTATGATAAAAATCATGTAATTATGCTTTAAGCAAAACTCTATTAAAAAAACATATTTCTAGATGGAATTAAGAGTAATTAACTTAATTTTGTAGCAATTAAAACAAAAAATAGCGTTAAAAAAATGATTCATTTTGACCCTAACAAATACAAAAACATCGATAAAAGTACTGCTACTTTTTTGAATGAATCTCAAGACTTTAGCATTCTTCAAATCACTAATTACGAAACTGATATTCAGTATTATAAACACAGTGATGACAAGAACTACATTTATGTTTTTTTTAATTTAAATGACCCTTGCAAAGTTGCTTTTAACATGGAGCATTGTGCCGTAAATTTAGAAAAAGACACTTCGTGCATGGTTTATTTTAAAGAAACCAAAATGAATTTACTTTTTGAATTACCCACAAATAGTAATTTGATTTTATTACTAATTCCTGTTCAATATTTTCATTCTCTTTTTACAGAAGAAAACAATTATCTATTTAATTATGATAATTTTATTATTGGGAAACCTATTATAGAAAAAAAAGAAACCAACACTGCCTTACAAGTAGTATTACATCAACTGGTTACAAAACCAAAAAGCACACCTTTACACACATTGTTTATTAAAGGAAAAGTATATGAATTACTTAGTCTTTATTTTAGTAATGCTGATGAAAATACAGATGAGAAATGTCCTTTTATGGCTAATGAAGACACTATTAATCAATTAAGACAAGTAAAAAATATTATTATTGATCAAATGGCTGACCCTCCATCTTTAGAGGAACTTTCTAAAACAGTTGGATTGAACATCAAAAAACTTAAACAAGGATTTAAAGAAGTTTATGGTGCTCCTGTTTTTACTTTTTTATTAAACTATAAACTAGAGTTTTCTAAAAAGTTATTAATCGAAAATCATTTGAATGTAAATGAAATTGGTAATAAAATTGGCTATAGTAATTCCAGTCATTTTATTGCTGCATTTAAACGTAAGTTTGGTATTACTCCTAAACAATTTACCAAACAAATTAATGCTTAATGGAACAATTAAATCACAACAAAACGGTAAACAATCAAATTGACTTCCCTTTAATTGTTATTGGTGAAGAATTAAGAACACCACAAAATGTGGGCATGGGTTTAAGAGTATCTGAAGCTTTTGGGGTAAAAACGTTTTACTTAAATATCAATTCTCCAAACACAGAAAACAGACTAGTACAACGAACCGCTAGAAATACCGATAAAAATATTGATATTATTAGTTACAATGATATCATCTCGTTGATATCCACTTTAAAAAATGAAGGTTATACTCTTATTGCTTTAGAAATTACAGACAAGAGTAAAAACATACAACAATACAATTTTACAACCCATCAAAAAATAGCTTTGTTAATTGGCTCCGAAAGATTTGGAATTGACCAAGAAGCACTAAATCTTTGTGATGAAAGTATTCATATTCCTATGTACGGAAAAAACTCTTCTATGAATGTGATTAATAGTCTTAGTGTGAGTTTGTACGAAATCACAAAACAACTAACAAATAATAGTAATTTATAATGAAAGGAATATTACTTGTAAACTTAGGTTCTCCTAATAGCACATCAGTAAAAGATGTAAGAAATTATTTAGATGAATTTTTAATGGATGAACGTGTAATTGATGTTCCTTATTTAACAAGATGCTTGTTGGTAAAAGGAATTATTTTAAACACCAGACCCAAACAATCTGCCAAAGCATATAGCAAGGTATGGACAGATGAAGGGTCTCCATTAATTGTGATTTCAGAAAAATTTATCAACAAAGTAAAAAAACATGTAAAAGCCCCTGTTGCTTTGGCCATGCGATACGGAAAACCTTCTATTGAAACTGGAATTACGGAATTGGTAAACAAAGGAGTTACAGATATTTTATTAGCACCTTTGTATCCTCAATTCGCCATGGCAACTACAGAAACTATTGTGGTTTTGGCTGAAAGAATTATTAGAGATCAATTCCCAAACATCAAACTAAGTTCTTTACCAGCTTTTTATAACAAACAAGATTATATTGATGTATTGTCTAAAAGCATTCATGAAACTTTAGAAAAAGACGAATATGATCACTTGTTGTTTTCATATCACGGGGTTCCAGAAAGACATATTAAAAACTCTGACGTTACCGGAAATCATTGTTCATTAAACGGAGAATGTTGTAACACAAAATCTGAAGCTCATGAATTTTGCTATAGACATCAATGCTATGCCACTACTCAGGGAGTTGTAAAAAAACTAAATTTAAAACCTGGTTTTTACAGCACTTCTTTTCAATCTAGATTAGGAAAAGACCCATGGCTACAGCCATATACTGATTTAACCATTAATGATAGAGCTCAGAATGGAATAAAAAAACTAGCGGTAGTCACCCCTGCTTTTGTTGCCGATTGTTTAGAAACTATTGAAGAAATTGGAATGGAAGCCAAACATGAGTTTGAGGAAAACACAGGAGAAAAATTCACCACAATTCCTTGTTTAAACGATAGAGATGATTGGGTAGCCGTAGTGAGTAATTGGTTAAATGAATGGCTAAATAAATAAAATACTATGGAATATTTATACGTAAAATCTCTGCATATTATTTTTGTAGTTACCTGGTTTGCTGGTTTATTCTACATGGTTCGCCTTTTTATTTACCATACAGAAGCCGAAGAAAAAGAAGAACCTGCCAGAGCTATTTTACAAAAGCAATACAAATTAATGGAAAAGCGTTTGTGGTATATTATTACCTGGCCATCAGCCATTTTAGCAAGTTTATTTGCGTTTTATTTATTGTATTTAATGCCTCATTATTTGGAACAACCTTGGATGTGGGTAAAACTATCTTTTGTTTTAGCTCTTTATTTATATCAATACATTTGTCATAGAATTTTTGAACAATTACAAAACAATGTTTGTAAATACAGTACCATGCAATTACGATTATGGAACGAAGTGGCAACCGTTATTTTATTTGCAGTAGTATTCTTAGTAGTATTAAAAAATGCTATTGGTTGGATATGGGGAGTAATAGGAATCTTACTATTTTCCATAACATTAATGATGATGGTAAAACTTTACAAAAAATTAAGAACCAAAAAAGACTGGGAAAAACAACTATAACAAAAAAGGCATCAAATAATTTTGATGCCTTTTTTTAATTTAAAAAGATTACTTCTCCCCTACCATCCATAGAATTACTACCTATTAAAAAGTTAGTATTCTTTGGTAAAATTTTAAATAAAACCTTGCTAAATCTATGAGTTCCTATTTGATTGATGATTTCCTGATAAGTTAACCCCCCTTCTTCAAACCATATTTCTTCAATATCATACTCTCTGATATACTCTTCTAGTTTTATCAATTCTTCCACAGGAATTTGGAGAATTTTTTTTTGTAATTGTAAATTAGAAGTAACATCCCTATTCCCTACAAAAAGAATTCTACTAGTATCATTTGCAATTATAGGTGCATTGCTAAGTTGAAAATACTTTATTAAAAATAAAATCTTAATTCCTGTTTTCATTAAAAAATGATCAAAACCAGTGAACTTAAAATGTTTTTCATAAAAAATATTCATTGCTCCATAAAAATGCCTTAAGTATTTTACATCTTTACGAGTACTCTCTCCTTTATAATGAATCACTACAGATTTTCCATAATAATAATTAGTATAACCTGCTTTCGTTAATTTGTAACTTAAATCTATGTCTTCACCATACATAAAATAATCTTCATCAAAACCTTTCACCTCCAAATAACGTTGTCTTTTCATCAACATAAAAGCCCCAACCAAAACTTCAATTTTACCAATTCCATCTTTAGTTAAGTAGGTAGAATAATACCCACTATGATTAGAACCTATCATTCTCTCCAAAGACGTTTTTGGTCTTGGTAAACCTCTTTTACTTTCTGGTAAAAACTCACCCGTTCCATCTACCAACCTAACTCCTAAAGCTCCTAAATCGCTCTGATGGTCGGCAAAAGATAAAATTTCATCAAAAAGATTTTCTCCTATTACTGTATCTGGGTTTAAAATTAATACATAATCTCCTTTTGCAATAGCAACTCCTTGATTATTGGCTTTAGAAAAACCTACATTTTCAGTGTTTTCTATTAAAATAACTTCAGGAAAAAGTTCCTTAATCATTTCACAACTAGTATCTTTAGAAACATTATCGACCACTATAATTTCCCCTTCAACATTTTGAAGCGCTTTTTTAACACTATATAAGCATAACTCCAAAAAATAACGGACATTATAATTTACAATAACAACAGATACTTTCATTAATTCTAATTAGACGTTTAAATCTCTTACTAACTATCGAAGATAAAAAATATATTCACTTAATCTTATATGTCTTTATATAATTAGATGACATCAAAAAGCCTTTCAATTTCTTGAAAGGCTCTTATGTAAAAAAAATACTTAATCACTATACTAAACTAAAAAATATAGACAAATTTACACCTCCATATACTCAAATGATATCATTATAAATCGAATATCTGGATGAACAGGAAATAATTATGTTGTGTACCTAAACATTCATAACATCATCATTTATTTTGTAAAAGTATTTATTCAATTACCATAAACTATCCTGTTGTGACCCGACATTAGAAATAAAACAAATTGTACTTACTTGTTTTGACCTTATTTATATTTTGTTTTAAAGTATAATTTAACTTAATTTGTGTTATGGAATAAGCAATAATTTAGTATCAATTTTAATAATATAACAACTATTAAATCGTATTTATTTTTGTTTAATCAAATAATCAACATTTCTTTACTTCCTGTTACTTTTAACCAAACACAACCATTACAATGGGGATGACCAAATTTATTACCATTGATGAAAATTCAAGGGTACCAAAATATCAACAAATAGTAGACTCTATTATTCACAACATATCTGTAGGAAACTTTGTTATTGATCAAAAGATTCCTTCTATTAATATGTTTAGTGAGGAGTTTTATTTATCTAGAGATACTGTAGAAAAAGCTTATAGTATTTTAAAGCAACGTAACATTATATCTTCTATTAGAGGTAAAGGTTATTATATTACAAGAACCAAGTTAATTTCTAAGGTTAATATTTTATTTCTTGTTAATAAACTAAGTACTTATAAAACTAGAATTTACGACTCTTTTATCAATACAATTGGAGCAAATTCTCATGTTGACATCCACGTATATCACTGCGATGAATCTGTATTTTTAAGTTTGTTAAACAAATACAAATCTAGCTATGATTATTATGTAATTATGCCACACTTTAAAACTGATAACTTAAGACATATTAGTTTTACTGATGAAGTATATAATGCTATTCAAAAAATCCCTAAAGAAAAACTAGTTGTATTAGACAATACAAAGCTTGGAGCTGATGGTGATATTATTGAAGTTTATCAAGATTTTGAAAATGATATTTATGAAGCTTTAAACACAGGAATTAATAAAATAGCTAAATACGAACACATTATATTGGTATACCCTTCTAAATCTGTATACCCATATCCTAGAAGAATTTTACATGGATTCAGAAAATTTTGTATAGAAAACAAACTTGAATTTGAAATTCTTGACGAAGTTTACGATGATATCGTTTTAAAAAGAGGAGATTTATTTGTTACCATTGAAGAATCTGACCTAGTTAAACTAATCAAACAAATAAGAGAGGATGAATATGTTTTAGGAAAAGAAATTGGGGTTATTTCCTATAATGATACTCCTTTAAAAGAACTTCTTGGCATTACGGTAATGTCTACAGATTTTAAAATTATGGGAGAAACTGCCGCTAAAATGATTATGAACAAGGAAAAGGGAAAAGTAAAAATTCCGTTTAACTTTATTGACAGAAAATCAATCTAAAAAAAATCAAAAAACCAATTTAATATATATTAAATTGGTTTTTTTTTAAAATAATTTTAATTCCAACAGTACAGTACAGGATAGAAACCCTGTGCTCTTATTATACTTTTGGATTTATTACATAATATAATTACATCAAAATTAACAATGGGAAATCAGACTAAAAACTTCAAATACGTTGACTATCTGTGGGACAATGAAAAAGCAGATGCTTTAGGAGATGATCAAGTATCATTATTCTTATACCGTTCTAATATCTTAGGAGCAGATTTAAGAATTACCAATTACGGTGGTGGGAACACTAGTTGTAAAACAATTGAAACAGATCCTTTAACAAATGAAGAAGTTGAGGTTATGTGGGTAAAAGGTTCTGGAGGAGACATCGGAACTTTAGACAGAGCAGGAATTGCTGGTCTATACACTAAAAGATTAAGAGATTTAAAAAATGTATACGGTGGAATGGCTGATGAAGATCGTATGGTTGGTTTATTTGACCACTGTATTTACGATTTAGATAGTAAAGCTCCATCTATTGATACACCTTTACATGGTTTATTACCATTTGCTCATATAGATCATTTACACCCTGATGCTTTAATTGCAGTTGCTGCAGCTAAAGACAGTGAAAAAGTAACCAAAGAAATTTGGGGAGACACCATGGGATGGGTGCCTTGGCAACGTCCTGGATTTGATTTAGGTTTACAGTTAGAAAAATGTTTAGCTGACAATCCTGGAATTAGAGGAATCGTTTTAGGTTCACATGGTTTATTTACTTGGGGAGATACTTCTTATGAGTGTTACATGAACAGTTTAGAAGTAATTGAAATGGCTTCTGAATACATCGAGAAAAAAATAGCAGAAAAAGGAAGTGTTTTTGGAGGGCAAAAAATTGAAAGCTTACCTAAAGAAGAGCGTTTAGAAAAAGCAGCTCAAATCATGCCTTTATTAAGAGGTCTATGTTCTTCAGAAAACAGAATGATTGGTCACTTCTCTGATTCCGACGTAGTCATGGAATATATCAATAGTAATGATTTAGAAAGATTGGCTCCTATGGGAACTTCTTGTCCAGATCACTTCTTAAGAACTAAAATTCAGCCTTTAGTTTTAACATTAGACAAAAACGAAGATTTATCTGATACTGAAGCTGTTTTAAAGAAATTAGAACCAGCATTTGAAGCTTATAGAGCTGAATATGCTGAGTACTACAATACTTGTAAAAAAGACAATAGCCCTGCTATTCGTGATGCTAACCCAGTAATTATTATTTACCCAGGGGTAGGTATGTTTAGTTTTGCAAAAAACAAACAAACTACACGTGTAGCTAACGAATTTTACGTAAACGCAATTAACGTAATGCGTGGTGCTGAAGCAATTACTGAGTACACCTCTTTACCAAGACAAGAAGCTTTTGATATTGAGTACTGGTTATTAGAAGAAGCTAAATTACAACGTATGCCAAAAGAACAACCATTATCTCGTAAAGTTGCATTGGTAACTGGTGCAGGTGGTGGAATTGGTAAAGCTATTGCTGATAAATTAGCTGCTGAAGGAGCTAATGTTGTTTTAACTGATATTAACGAACAAAGTTTAATTGAAGCTAATGCTACATACAAAAGAGACGTTTCTACTTACGCTATTTGTGATGTAACAAATACTGATTCAATTGCTTCAGCATACAAAAAAGCTTGTGTTGAATTTGGGGGTGTTGATATTGTTGTTCACAGCGCTGGATTGGCAATTTCTAAAGCTTTAGAAGATACAACTGATAAAGATTGGAATATTTTACAAAGTATTTTAGTAAAAGGTCAGTTTGACTTAGCGAAACAATTCTCTGCAATTACTCGTAAACAAGGATTAGGAGGAGATTATATTTCTATTGCAAGTAAAAACGGATTGGTTGCAGGACCAAACAATGTTGCATACGGAACAGCTAAAGCTGCTCAACAACACATGGTGCGTTTATTAGCTGCTGAATTGGCTAAAGACAAAGTACGTGTTAATACAGTAAACCCTGACGGAGTTATTGTAGGTAGTAAAATTTGGGAAGGTGCTTGGGCCGAAGGTAGAGCAAAAGCTAACGGAATTACTGTTGAAGAATTACCAGCATTTTACGCAAAAAGAAATTTATTGAATGAAATTATTACCCCTGCAGATATTGCAAACGGAGTTTTTACTTTCGTAGGAATTTTAGACAAGTCTACAGGAAACATCATCAATGTTGATGGTGGTATGGCTAACGCTTTCGTAAGATAATTACAATATTTACTTTCTAAAACTCCCATAGAGGTCACACCATTATGGGAGTTTTTTTTCCAAAATAATAAAAAAATGAAAATACAAGATCAACATATTCAAGATGCCAATAAAAATCTTCTTGAAAATCATAATGATAACTTTGATTTTTTAGCAAATCAATTGACTAAAAATGGTCATGATGTAAACACTATATTATCAAAATTAGCAGAATTTCAAGTAGCAATCCCTAGCTGGGCTTTAGGTGCTGGAGGAACTCGTTTTGGACGTTTTGGTTTTTATGGAGAACCTACTACACTTGAACAAAAAATAGAAGATGTTGGAATTTTACACGCATTAACGCAAACTGCTGGAGCAGTGTCTTTACACATTCCATGGGATGTACCACAAGATTATAATACTGTTAAAGAATTAGCTTCTTCATTAGATATTAAATTTGATGCTGTAAACTCTAACACGTTTCAAGATCAAAAAGATGCTAAGGAATCATACAAATATGGTTCTTTAAGTAATACAAGTCAAGCTGTTCGTGAACAAGCAATTCAGCACAACATTGATGTGATCAAAATTGGAGAAAAATTAGGTTCTAAAGCTTTAACAGTTTGGTTGGCTGATGGTTCTTGTTTCCCAGGTCAAAATAACTTCCAAACAGCTTTTCAAAATACTCAAGATAGTTTAAAAACAATTTACAAAGACATTCCTGAAGATTGGAAAATGTTAATTGAGTACAAGCCTTACGAACCAAACTTTTACAGCACAGTTATCCAAGATTGGGGAGCTTCTTTAATGTTAGCTAACGAATGTGGAGAAAAAGCTTATACTTTAGTTGATTTAGGTCACCATTTACCAAATAGCAATATAGAACAAATTGTTTCTATTTTAAGTTTAAAAGGTAAATTAGGAGGTTTCCACTTTAACGATAGTAAATACGGAGATGACGATTTAACTGTTGGTAGTATCAAACCTTATGCTTTATTCTTAATTTTTAACGAATTGGTTTATGGTATGGCTAACAATCCTCAAAATCCAGATCTAGCTTGGATGATTGATGCAAGTCACAATATCAAAGATCCTTTAGAAGATTTAATTCAATCTTTAGAAGCCATTCAAGAAGCATTTGCAAAAGCATTATTAGTTGATCAAGCTGCCTTAAAAGCTGCTCAATTAGATAATGATGTCGTTAAATGTCAAGAAATTTTACAAGGAGCTTATAGAACAGACGTTCGTCCTTTAATTGAAAAAGCTAGAGTTAACAGAGGTGGTGCTATTAGTCCAATAAAAGCATATCGTGAGTTAGATTTAAGAAATTATTTAATTAAAGAAAGAGGTAGAAATACAGTAGCAACTGGTCTATAATCTATTTACATGAAACAAAAAGTAACTGCAGTCTTCGACATTGGAAAAACGAATAAAAAATTCTTTCTTTTTGACAAAAAGTACAAAGAGGTTTATAGAGAATATGCTCGTTTTGATGAAATAACTGACGAAGACGGTTATCCTACAGAAAACTTACCTGAATTACAAAAATGGTTGAAAGAGTTATTTCATCGTATTTTGGATTCGGAAGAGTACAATGTAAAAGCAATCAATTTTTCAACCTACGGAGCTAGTTTTGTTCATTTAGATGAAAACGGAGAGTTATTAACTCCCCTATACAACTACACCAAGCCTATGGATGAAGCATTGATTGCTTCATTTTACGAAAAATATGGTCCTGAAGAAGAATTTACAAGAAAAACAGGTTCTCCAAATTCAGGAATGTTAAATTCTGGTATGCAATTATATTGGATCAAACATACCAAACCCGAAATCTATAAAAAGATTAAATTTTCGTTACACTTGCCTCAATACATGAGCTATATATTTACAGGTATTGCTTTAAGTGAGTACACAAGCATTGGGTGTCATACAGGTTTATGGGATTACGAAAAGAAAGATTATCACGAGTGGGTTTATAAGGAAGGAATTAACTTAAAATTACCACAAATAGTATCTACAGAAACTAGTATTAATATGAATTACAATGGTAAGCGTATTAAAATTGGTGTGGGTATTCACGATAGCTCTTCTGCCCTATTACCTTACGTAAGAAGTTCTAAGAAAAAATTTGTGTTGATTTCTACAGGAACTTGGAGTGTTTCATTAAATCCATTTACTCAAACAAATTTAACCAAAGATGAAATTCTAAGCGGTTGTTTAAATTATATGAGAATTAATGGTAAAGCTGTAAAATCTGCACGTTTGTTATTAGGAAGTGAATATAAATCTCAAGCTCATAAGCTAACAGAAATATATAATGTTCCTCAAGAAAATCATAAAACTGTAGCTTTTAACTATGATATTTACACAAAACTAATGGAAGATTTTTCTTACTGTTATAAGTGGAATGTGATAGAAGATAAAAATGCTCCAGAAGAAACAATTCTTAAGCACAAAACTTTTGAAGAAGCTTATCATCAATTAATGATTGAATTGGTGTTGATTCAAGTAGAAAACATCAAAATAGCAACAGGTGAAGATCCTGAAATCAAACGATTATTTGTTGATGGTGGATTTAGCGATAATGATATTTTTATCAAATTGCTATCACATCACTTTAGAGGAATGAAGTTGAGATCTACCAATTCATCATTGGGATCGGCTTTAGGAGCTGCCATTGCTATTTCAGATTCAAAATTAAATTCAAAGTTTTTAAAAACTAATTATTCACTAAAAAAACACGTACCATTTATTATTACGTAATTTTTTAAAATAAAATTCAAACTATTACTATGAGTCAAACTAATATCAACGAGATAAACGAAATTGAAGAAATTGCTGGGGGGGAATTCGAAAGAGAGCCCGTTCCTCAATCCAAGTTAAAAGGATGGAAAAGTTTTATAGGAATGTATGCTGGAGAACACGCTGCAGGTACAGAATTTATGATTGGACCACTTTTTTTAACGGCTGGTGTAAGTGCTTTTGATTTAATTGTTGGATTGCTTTTAGGAAATATTTTAGCGGTTTTATGTTGGCGATTTTTAACGGCTGAAATTGCGATTAAAAATAGATTGACTTTATATTTTCAATTAGAAAAAATATGTGGTAAAAAATTAGTAACTGGATACAACCTTGCAAACGGAATTCTGTTTTGTTTTTTAGCTGGATCTATGATTACCGTATCTGCAACAGCAGTAGGAATTCCATTTAATATGGAAATGCCTAAACTTACAGATACCATGCCTAATGGAATGACATGGATTATTATTGTAATAGCTATTGGTGCGGTTATTTCCATGATTGCTGCAAAAGGGTATGATACTGTAACAAAAGCCGCTAACTGGATGTCTCCAATTATTGTATTAGCATTTGTTGCTTGTGGTGTGGTTGCAATCAATCAATTAGGGGTAAGTAATTTATCTGAATTTTGGGATATTTGGGGAAATGGAGCAGAGCCGTTTCCTGGTCAAATAAAATTTACCTTTTGGCATGTAGTTATTTGGTCATGGTTTGCTAACGGTGCTATGCATATTGGTATGTCTGACTTATCGGTATTCCGTTTTGCTAAAGAAGCTAAAGCGGGTTGGGCAACTGCTGCGGGTATGTATGTAGGTCATTACATGGCATGGATTGCCGCTGCATTATTATACGCAGTATATGTTCAGTCTCCAGAAGCTCAAGCATTTTTAAGTAATGGTGAAGCTCCTCCTGTAGCTCCAGGTCCTTTGGCATACAATGCTATTGGAATTCTTGGAATTATAGCGGTAGTATTAGCAGGTTGGACAACTGCAAACCCAACTATTTATAGAGCTGGTTTAGCTTTTCAAGCTATTATGCCAAAATTATCAACTGCTAAAGTCACTATTTTAGCTGGATCTATTGCTACCATTGCTGGTTTATTTCCTGCCTTTGCTATGAAACTTTTAGGTTTTGTTGCTTTGTACGGATTTATATTGGCTCCATTTGGTGCTGTAATTGCATTTGAACACTTTTTCCATGAGAAATGGGGGATTACTAAAAACTATGCTGAAGTTGCTGGAATTAAGTACAACAAAGCAGTATTATTTGCATGGGCTATTAGCTTTGGATTGTTTTATTTTATTTCTATAAAATTTGATATTTTCTTATCTTTTGTAACGCTTCCTTCTTGGTTATTATGTGGAGTTTTATTTATGGTATTTAGTAAATACTTTCAGAAGAAAAAAAAATAAAAATATTTTAAGTTTAAAACTAAAAAAGGGATTTCATAATTAATTTTGAAATCCCTTTTGCATTTGTGATTGATCTTATAATATTTCATTCGAATCTTGTAGATTTTCCTTGACAATAATTTCAATAGGAATATCTATATTTAGAGAAACTGTATCGTCCTGAGTAATTTTTTGAAAAATTTTCATCAATGATTGATATCCTTGTAATTCTGGTTTTTGATTGATTAGATATTGAATACTTTCATTTTTTAACTCCTCAATATTTTTTTGGTTTAAATCAAATCCAATAATTTGAACATTTTTATAAGTCTTCTCTTTTAAAAATTTGGCAAAAATATAAGATCTAGAGTTGGTAACAAAGACTCCTTTTATCATTTCTACATTCATTAATTTTTGTAACTCTAGATTATGTTCTAAGTTTTCATCAATCGTATGAACAATAGAATGAATTTTAATTTCTTTATTTTTTGATTGTAGAAAATTTTTAAATCCTAATTCACGCTCTTTTTGATTTCCTTGAAATTCCGATTTATCAACTAAAGTTAGTGCAATATATACACCATTATTACCAATATTGTTATACAACAATCTAGCAGCTACCTCACCGGCTTTAATAGAGTTTTGACAAACAAAATTAGCTTTGGTAACTGCATTGTTTTTGCTATCTATAAAAATCAAAGGTTTATCATTTTTATTAGAAAAATCTACGAGTCTTTTTGAAATTTCTTCAAATAAACTAACCGTAATAATTCCATCATAATGATGATTTATAATTTTATTGACAATAGTATTATAACGAAATTTATCATCAGAACTAAAATCCATAAAATCAACTTCAACTCCAAAATCACTCAACTCACTTAAAGCTTTTTTAATTCCATTTTTAGGAAGATTCCAATAGCTAACACCGCTAATTGCATGGGGCAAAACCACCGCTATATTAACCTTTTTTCCTGCTGATAATTTTAACCGACTTGCAATATTATTTTTTACATAGCCCGTTTGTTTAATTACCTCTAAAATCCTTTGTTTTGTTTTAGGAGCAACTCCTGTTCTATTATTAATAACTCTGTCTACAGTACCTATTGATGTATTTGAAAGCTTGGCTATTTCTTTTATTCCTACAGGTTTTTCCATCTTAAATTATTAAGATTAATCTTTTTGCAAAGAAGCAAAATTTATAAATAAAAAAAGGCTTGCTAAATATACTTAATAGCAAGCCTTTATGTTTATCATTAAGATATATTTCTTAAAAGTTTAAATATCCTTTAACGTTGTTGTAACATATATCTTGAACTATTTTTGTTAACCATGGCATGTCATTTGGTAACTCTCCACTTTGAATTTTTTCTCCAAAGTAGTTACATAATAATCTTCTAAAGTATTCGTGTCTTGGATAAGATAAGAAACTTCTTGAGTCTGTTAACATTCCAATAAAACAAGAAACTAATCCCAAGCTAGACAAAGCATCAAAATGATCTTCAATTCCTTTCTTTTGGTCTAAGAACCACCAAGAGGCACCGTATTGAATTTTACCTTTCATGGTTCCTTCGTTAAAGTTTCCAATCATAGAAGCAAAAACGTAGTTATCTGCAGGGTTTAAGTTATAAATAATGGTTTTCCCTAATTTATCTTCTTTATTTAAACGATTTAAGAATTTAGACAAACTTTGTGCTTGAGGAAAATCTCCAATAGAATCCCAACCTGTATCAGGTCCTAAAATACTTAATTTTCTTGAGTTGTTATTTCTTAAAGCTCCTAAATGTAATTGTTGAACCCAACCTTTTTCATGATATTTTTCGAACAAAATAACCAAAATAGCAGATTTGTATTCTTCAATCTCTTGAGCTGTTAAAGTTTTACCGTCTTTTCTTTTCTTAAAAGTTGCATCAACTGATTTTAAATCAAAATCTGCAGCACAAACATTTTCTAGACCATGATCTGAAATTCTACATCCTTTTTCGTCAAAAAAGTCTACTCTTTTTCCAATAAAATCAATTAAATCATAAACAGAACTGATGTCTTTTTTATAAATTTCTTCTGATTTCTCCATGTAATCAATAAAGCCTTCACTTTCTATGTTCATAAACCCATCTGGTCTAAAAGAAGCAGTTACTTTAAAAGAATTCCCTTGTGCTTTTATAGCGTCGTGGTAGCCCATATCGTACAAAGGATCATCAGTAGTACAAATGTGTTCAACATTCATCTTCTTTATTAATCCTTGAGTACTGAATTCTGGCAAGCGTAATTTAGCAGAAGTTTGTTCGTAAATACTTGCGTGATTTTTTTCTGTAAGCAACTCATCAATATCAAAGTAACGTTTCATTTCTAAATGAGTCCAGTGATAAAGAGGGTTTAACACAGCATAAGGAACAGTAGAAGCCCATTTTTTAAACTTTTCTTCATCTGGAGTATTTCCAGTAATGTATTTTTCGTCAACACCTAAAGTTCTCATAGCTCTCCATTTGTAGTGGTCTCCTTTTAACCAAGCTTGAGAAATGTTTTGAAAAGAGGTATTGTTTGCTATTTCATCTGGAGGTAAATGACAGTGATAATCTATAATTGGTAAATCTTTTACTGCATTGTATAACTCAACTGCTTTATCATTTTGAAGCAAAAAATGATCATTAATGAAGTTCTTCATTTTATATATTATTTATTTCGAAATTACTAATCGTTAACGTTAACAAATGTATTTCATTTTATCCATAATTCAAATAAATATGCAAAGGAATTGTCTATTCCTCTATAATGTGAAAGAATGAAACAAAAAAGCGCTCAATATGTATTGAGCGCTTTTTTTAAATTGATTTTCTATCAATAAACCTAAATGGGTTTTTAATTTTTCCGTTTTCACCATTAGTAAGCATATTAGCGGCAGTTTTTCCCATTTTTTTAAAATCTGTAGAAATAACTGCTATTCCTAATAATCTTTTTAACGGCGTTTCATTGTAAGATAAAACACCAATTTCTTTACCTAGTTTTAATTTATTATCGTTAATAACATCAATTACATTTACCAAATCATCATCATCAATAACAAACTGTAACTCTCCTTTTTGTAAATTTAAATGATCTATACTTAAAACTTCATAATCCATATTGTGCTCCAAACAGAACTTTTTGCAACCTCTTGATATTTTATGTTGATATGAAAATTGCTCACTTTCTGGAATTCTTACAATCATTTTTTCGTGATTAATAATTTTATCCTTTCCTTGTAATAAAGCATTGTATACATCATTTTCAAAATCTTGATAAATTTCAATAATATCTCCATCGACAGACAAATCATTATTATCTAAAACGACCAATTGATTTCTTGGTATTTTTTTTATTATTTCCAGAGCTTCATTAGAAAAAGAGTACTCTTTAGCGTAATTACTTTTAAAATGAGGCATGATTACATAATAATCATAATGACCTATATTCTTTTCTAATAATTTTAAAAAATGTGATTCATCACAATGATATATTTCAATATCTATATTAAATTCATCACCTAGTTCATCAACAAACGAATTATAAACTTTTGATTTATAATCATTCATTTTATTCATTAAGTACAAAACATTTTTCTTTAAAGATATTTCTGTACTATTAACATAGGTTGTTTTTCCTTTATTAGCCGCAATTATATTTTTTCTTTTTAAAACTTTGTATGCTTTTTCTACTGTATCTCTAGAAACTTTATACTCTTTACTAAATACATTAATAGATGGTAATGTTTGATTCTTTTTTATATTTCCTTTAGAAATATTATCAATAAAACAATCAACTATCTGTTGATACTTAAACTTATTGGGATCTGTATCAAATCTTAAATCTTTTAACATATTCATCTTTTAGCAATTTTTTAATTTTGTAGTAATTTTAAAAAAAACAATCAATTATTAGACCAAACAACACATAAAAAAACCAACTAGTAGGTTTTTTTTTAACAACCACTGCAAATTAATTGAATTTTTACTATTAAAACTTTCAAAATTGATCATTGGTCAATTCTTCATAAGTAAAATCAACTGAGTTTTATAAAATCTTATTCTATAATTACTTTTAAAGTATTATTTAAATCATCTCCAATAATATGTAGAACATAGATTCCTGATTTTATTTTATTAGATCTTTGCATGATAAATTGATGCTGACTTTTTGCTATCAATTCTTGTTTAAACACAACCTTTCCTGCAATATCTTTTAAAATTGCTGTAACTCTATTTTTGTTATATAAAGGTATATTTATATTTATTTGCTCTTTTGCTGGATTAGGATATATTTTTACTTTGCTACTATTCTTAATTATGTTTTTATTACTTAACAATACATTTTGATATAACTCTAAAACTTCGGTTTCATTTAAAGCGTAATTAAATATTTTTAGTTCATCAATCATTCCTTTATAAGGTGCAGAACCTGTACCAACCAATAATTCGTACTCTCCAATGTTTCCAAGTATTAAATCACTTACTTCCGCAATTCCAGTTACTCCCGTTTCATCTATTTCATTTGAAAAAACACCATTTATATATAATTTTAATTTATGATTTATGACATCTCTCATCACTACAATATTCTCCCAATCTCCTGTAAAAAAAGGAGTTGCACTAGTGGATAACTCTTTCTTAACAACATTGTCATCTATGGCAAAACGAAACTGACTGTCTTTAAATTCAATATTATATCTTTTTCCTGTAGCCCCGGTAGTTTCATTGGCTTTAAAAGAACCTTTACATAATAAATAAGCACTATTAGACCCTGTAGGCATTAACTCAAATGCAGCTTTTACCCAAATAGAAATAGTGAAAGAACTATTATTTAAAAATATTTGATCTTTATTTGGAATGTTTACCATATAAGTATCATTGGGCGAGGTAGAAAAATCTAAAGCATTTCCAGCTTTTCCTGTAACTCTAACATCTGTATTATCATAATTAACATCTAAAACACCAACATTGTTATAGCTTGTTTTATCATCTAAATCTCCACCATCAAAAACAGCTTCATTAAAAGGCCAATATCCGACCATTTCTTCTTGAATATTAGCAATTGTTTTAAAATTCCAAACATCTCCTTCTGTTGTTCCTTTATCATTTGTAGCATCTATCCTCCAATAGTAATTTACGTTAGAGGATAAATTTATTACTTCGTATAGTGGATTACCGCTATAAGTAACATCTGATAGTTTAGTAAGATTATTTTCTTCTGTTCCAAAATAAATAGCAAAAGTTGATGTATTATCACTTCCTGTCCATTTTAAAGTTGCTTTTCCATCAGATAGTTCAACGTAATCATAACCCATGCTAGGAGAAACAATAGCTGTTTTAGAAGGTGCTGTTGGTATTTGCGGAGTGGTTACCGATGATACATTGCTATATACAGAAGACCCTGAACTATTTGTTGCTTTTACTCTATAATAATATTTAGTATTGGGTACTAAAGCAACCTCATTATAACTAGTAATATTAGCATTTAAAGTCGCAATAACTGTAAAATCTGTACCATTGGTAGAACGCTCTAAAATATAAGACTCTTCATTATCAGCATTATCACTCCATTGAACCGTTAAGGTACTATTAGGAGGCGTTTCTGTAGATGTCTGATTAGAAAAACTAATGCTTGATGGTGGTGTGATAAAATCTGGTGGCGTTGTATTTACCAATCCATTAATATAAACCTCAATGTTTAAATACGGTGCATTTGAACTACTTACAGCCAAAGCATCACTATTGTCATTTTTGTTTAATCCGTTTGCATCTTCCCAATCATCTGGCATTCCATCATTATCCGAATCTAAAGGAGCTGGAGCTGCGTATACATGTCCAACCCCACCGTTTATAAAAGGTAAATCGGTTTCTCTATACACATAAAAAGCCTTTAGTCCTTTAGACTTTAAATCATCAATCATCAAACTATCTACCTGATCTCTTTTTGGATAGGATGCTCCCACATTTAAAACTACCTGATTAAAAGTTTGTTCTGCTGTTAATGTTGGGTTTTTCATTGGATAATCATAAGGAGTGTTTAAGATAGTAGACGAATCACCTGTAGGATAACCATCTGTATCGGCTGAAACTAAAGATCCATTTAAAGTTCCATCTCTATCATTGTCAAAATAATTTCCTGATCCGTATAAATAAAAATTAGAGTTTCCTCTACTAAAAGGTGTTGTTCTAGTAGTACTGGTATTAGGTCCTCCTATAAAATAATTATTAATGATATTTACATTGGAAACACCATCAGAATCTCCCCCCATAATATATGCTTCACCAGATTCAGTATGTCCATAAGTATTTCCATAATTTCCCCAATTGTAAACTACATTGTTTACAAATTCGTTGATTCCTTTTACTTTTGGGTTACGAGTTTTATTTCCTGTATATAAGTTTCCTATAAGACTTATTTTACCTCCTGAAGGCTGAATTAAACCTCCTGCTGAGTGATTATGACGATGTAATCCTTGACCGATGATAGAGTTTTGAACAGTAATATTGTCTGGACTTGTTCCTTTTCCATCCCAGTTGATTGAGAAAACTTCATCGGTTCCCCATGAAAATGTCATATGGTCAAAAATCATATTCTCTCCATTAGACAAACCAGAGGCGTCTTGATTTTTTGCTGCTCCACCAAAACGAATTCTAATATAACGAGCAATGGTATTACTAGCTCCTGTAAAAGTGACTCTTGGTCCATATAACACAATTCCTTCTCCAGTAGCTGTTTGCCCTGCAATAGTTGTGTTTTTTGCTACTACAATTTGAGATTGTAAGTTGATGATTCCTCCTACTCTGAAAATAACAAACCTACCAGGCTGACTTACAGCGTCTCTAAAAGAACCTGCCCCACTGTCATTTAAATTGGTTACCAAATAAATTTCTGGATTCGCATATCCTCTTGCTCCAGTAGTATATTTACCAAAACCTGTTGCTTCTGGAAACGCTAACGTTTGTGCTTTTAAATTTCCAAATGAAATAAAAAGTACAAACATGATATAAAGTTTAAATATTTGCTTGAGCAGTACCATTTTCTGATTCATAAAAAGTTAATTTTTAGTTTTAATTATAATCACAAATTAAGTTTCATTTATCTTTTTACATCAAGAATATCGTACTTATAAAGCAAGAAAATTGTACTATTAACAATAAAAACTATTTAATTCTATCTATTATATATAAAAAAATGATAATAAATATAAAATAAATAACAGCTATCTAAAATCAAGTATGCTTCCATTTTCCTAAAAAAAAGACCTCAAGTTTGTTTGAGGTCTTTTTACAATCATTTATAAATGTTAGAAATTAATCAAATTTCACTTCTTTACTTTCACCATTTCTAAATATAATAGTAACTATATCTTCTTTTGTTGTCGATGTAATACTCTTTACGGGAACCAATTCCTTAGACTTCCATTTTTCTCCAGATTTTTTCCAAAGCATTAAAGTTGCATAAATATTTGACTTTTTTGACTTACCATTTTCTTCACATATTACATTAATTACATAACTTTCATCACTTTCGGGATGTAATCCTTTTGCAGTTACAACTTCTGAGTTTCGCCATCCTAATAATGGAATCATTGCTAATTGATAAATTCCATTATCAATAATAGTTACCTCATAACCTTTTACTTTTTTGATAGTTTTCGTAATCTCTTTATCTAATTTTGGTAAAGCATAATGACCTAACCTCATAGAAATAGGTTGATCACTATTATTTTTGTCAACTCTTAAAATTCCATTTGCCAAAGGAATATCTGCCAAATTAAATTTGATGTTTTCGTCTGTTTCCAGAACCACATCTCTATAATAAATACCTTCTTTAAACTTTTTAAATGTATACAATCTAAAAGCTTCCCATTTGTTTTGTTTGTTTTTGATTACATAATTCATAGCTACCTCTCCATGTTCTCCATCGGCTTGCCAAGGAAAAGCACTACTGTATGATAATCTATTATAGTTTTCTGTTGATCTAAACTTTTGCCAATCATCTTTCACTTTTTCATGACACCAAGCTCTTATTTCTGAAGCTCCAATATTTGGATAATCTGTAATTAACACTTCTGATTTTCCTTGAAATTTGTTGTAAACCTTATCTTTTTTTAACTCATCATCCCAAGCACCATTATTTTCTTTGGCCGTCCAAAACGGACTATCATCAGGTACTAATAAACCAAAAAAGGCTTTTCCCATCCAATACACACTTCCCCTACAGCTATAATTTTGAACTGCGGGTTCAAATGCTCCATAAAAACCTAAAGTTGGAACATTGTCATTCATAAAATCAGGATGCGTAAAAAACTGCTTAATGACTCCGGATGAAATTCTTCTCATCCATCCGTAATTTACATTTTCATCATTCTGAAATCCCATCAACGGAAAAGGAACAATAGATCCAGTTCTGTAACTAATACTTCTACCATACATAATCATTTTTCCGTCTTTACTAAACATATAAGGATAGTTATCTTTTAAACCATTAAAGTTTGATTTGAATTGTTTTGCAATTTCTGGGTAATGTTGATCTCCAAAATATTGTGACCAAACCATTCCGTACATCTGAAAAGCCCACATACTATAGTAATCATAAGCAGGACTATCATTATACCAACCATTTCCTCTATAATGTGTTAACGATTTATTTAAGTACTTTACTAACAACTCTTCATTAACCTTATATCCATGTTCTTTAAAAAAACTCAACACAAAAATGTTGAAAAATTTCCAGTTAGAATCTACCGTTGGTCCATCACCATAACTCAACATAATTCTAGCCAATTCATCTTTTTGATCATGTGGTAATGGTTCCCACAAGACTTCAGGATTTACCAACATTGATAAAGCTAAGGCTCCAAATTCAACTAAATTCTGACTAGGTCCACCATTTTTAGCTCTAGGAACAATATATGATTTACTTTTAGGATCTATTAATTTCCCTATTTGATATCGATAATAATCTGCAACATTAATATTGTTAATGACTAAATCTGGATTCTCTTTTAAAATAGGAGAAGCCACAAACAATGTTCTACACAATCCTTCTAATTTTTCAGTCGGAACTCTATCTTCATTATGAGGATAACTTTTCCCGGGTTGTTTAGGAAATTTCATTGGGTCATCTAAAGTATGAATGTAACTAAATGCTCCTTCTAACAAATACATGGCTGCATCTTTCCAGTGTTGTTTAGTCATTCCTGTATAAGGACTTAACTCATAGTTTGGATTTTCTACTATAAAAACAGAGCTATTTTTTTTACTAGATAATACTTCTTTGTTTTGTGCGATTGTAAACAAACACATAAAAAAAACGCTTAGTGTAACAATTTTTTTAATCATTTTATTCTTGTTTTTGATAGACTCTAACATAATCAATTACATACTGAGCAGGGAAATGTGTATTAGAAATATCACCCCCATTTAATCCTCCTACAGCTAAATTTAAAAGTAAATATTGCGGTTTATGAAATGGATTTTTTTGGTTTGTTAAATTATAGGTCTGTTTTAAATCAACTTGGTTTAGCAACTGATCATCCACATATAATTTGATTGAATTTTCATCCCAATCCATTTTCCAAATATGGAATTCCTCTCCCCAACTTTTATTCTTAAACTGCTCTAAAGGATATTTTTTTGATTCCCAAATAGGTTTCCATTTTTGATTTGCTTCCCAAGCAACATTAGCCAGTACATCTCCTTTGTAAAATTCCATAATATCAATCTCACCATTAGCAGGCCAATTAGGTTCTAATCCAAGTGTCCAAAAGGCTGGCCACAATCCCATTTCTGTTGGTATTTTAGCTCGCATTACAAACGTACCATACTTAAAAGCATGTTTTCCTTTAGTGATGATGCAACTTGAAGAAAAATGAATAGAATCTCTGTTTTTACGCCAATCTTTATGATCTAATGAAATAAAATTAGGATTTATTTTGTTTTCTTTTCTCGCTTCAATGACTAGATTCCCATCTTTACAAAAAGCATTTTCTTTTTGATACCATTGATTTTCTTGATTTCTCACAAAACCAATTTCATAACTCCAATTTTGTTGATTGGGAATGCCATCAACATTAAATTCATCACTCCAAACCAATTGATACCCTTCTATTTTAGGAATGTTATTTGTATTTAATAAAGTACAACTAATTAAAACAAAAAAACATATGCCACTTAGAATGGAAAATCTAAATTTTATCATATTATTTTTAGTCGTTTTTTTTAAACATCAATATATAATCTATGTTATTCTAAAAAACGAACCATTTCCGATGCTGCTAATAAAAATGCCCCCACTCCAAAATCTGCTGTAGAATTTACATCAACTACCTGACCAGGAATAGCCTTTTCACCAATAGGCTGTACATATCCTACCGCACCATTTTCTTGCAAAGCAACGGTTGTTAAATAATTCCATGATTTTTGAACTACAGGCAAATAAGTTTCTTTGTCTAAAACACCATTATTAATACCCCACAAAAATCCATAAGTAAAAAAAGAAGTTCCACTAGTTTCTGGCCCTGGAGCATGTTCTGGATCTAAAATACTACGTGTCCAATATCCCTCATTTTGTTGAGCAGCTGCCAAAGCTACTGCCATATCTTTAAAACGTTGAATGTATTTTTGTTTGTATTTAGAGTCATTAGGTAAATCTTGAATAATTTTGGCGTATCCAGCAAAAATCCATCCATCTCCCCTCGCCCAAAAGTCTTTTTTGCCATTGGCACTTTTGTGTTTTGGATATACATATTTAGCATCTCTAAAATACAAATCAGCCTCTTCATCATACATTATACTATTAGCATAAGTTAAATATTCCTCTAACTTTTCTAAGTATAGCTCGTTTCCTGTTACATTGTAAAGTTTTGTCATTACTGGCATTACCATATACAAACCATCTACCCACCACCAATAGTCATTTTTATCTGTGCTCATTTGATATTCCATCACTTCACGAGCACGAGCAATTTTAGTAGGATCGTTTTTACCCGTAAAATTGTATAAATCTATGTATGTTTGAAAACAAATTTGCCAATCTCCAAACAATACATGTCTATCATTTTCACCATAATTATATCTCCATTCAGCTTTGTTTTGAGATTTTGCTCCCATCCATTCATTATGCTCAGCCCAAGCCAAAGAATAATCTAAAAAAGATTGGTTTTTTGTGACTTTATAAGCTTCCATATTTCCTGTATGATAAGCTGCTCGGTTCCAAAAAGCATCTCCATGCTTAGGATGAGAGTTTTGCCAATGATTATTTACCTTGTTAATCATACCAATCACCTCTTTTTTAGAATCATTTATTCCTATTGATTCATTTATTCCTGTTGATTTTTTTATTGATTTACAACCAACCAAAAGAACTGTTGTTAGAGCAATAAGGATACTTAATGAATGTTTTAATCTCATAATATTGTTTTTATTCATTTCTTAAAATTAGATGTAATTATAACACTTAATCGTTCAAAGCTACAAATAAATATAATTTTTATGAATTTACTAAGGGCTATTATGATATCTAAAAAGGGGAATATTGGTATTTTATATTAAAATGCGTTTTAAGGAGCACTTTAATACGATTTTTATTAGAAATTCTAAAAAACGAGCACTCTATTTATTATACATTTTTCAACTCTGAATGAATCTTTATCTCTAAAAAATTACTATTCACCGATATTTAATAACCAACTAACGAATAAGACCAAACAAAACAAAACATCAGTTGTAATTTAGCTGTAGCAACTTTTTCATAGCGATTATAGCGATTCTTCTATATGTTTTTAACATTTAGAGGAGAAGCGTTTAGTAAAACTCATAGCAATTTTTTATTACTAAACGCAAAAGCCCTTTACTTTTGTAAAGGGCTTTTAAATTTTATACTTGTTCTTAGAATTAAAGATTAGCTTCTCCCAATTCTTTTAACTTTTCTGTATTCTCTGTTAATTTTAATTCATCAATAATTTTATGAATATCTCCATCAATAATTTTTGATAAATCATACAAAGTCAAACCAATTCTGTGCTCTGTTACACGACCTTGTGGATAGTTATAAGTTCTAATCTTAGCAGATCTATCTCCAGAACTTACCATTGTTTTACGTTGAGCCGCATCTGCTTCTAATTTTTTTGCTAATTCCATTTCGTATATACGAGAACGTAATACTTTCATGGCCTTATCTTTGTTTTTATGTTGAGATTTTTGATCCTGACATTGTGCTACAATTCCAGTTGGAATGTGTGTTAAACGAACTGCTGAATACGTTGTGTTTACAGATTGTCCTCCAGGTCCTGAAGAACAGAAATAATCTACACGTACATCAGAATTATTTATTTGTACATCAAATTCTTCTGCCTCTGGCAAAACCATTACTGTTGCTGCAGAAGTATGAACACGTCCTTGAGTTTCTGTTTGTGGTACTCGTTGTACACGATGAACTCCAGATTCAAATTTTAAATCTCCATAAACGTCTTCACCTGTTACACTAAAAATAATTTCTTTAAATCCTCCAGAAGTACCATCTGCAATATCTTCAACTTCAGTTTTCCAACCTCTAGAAGCAGCATATTTGGTATACATTCTATATAAATCACCCGCAAAAATACTTGCTTCATCTCCACCTGTACCTGCTCTAATTTCTACAATTACGTTTTTACCATCAGCTGGATCTTTAGGAATTAACATGAACTTAATTTCCTCTTCTAATTGAGGAATTCTTTCACTTCCTTCTTCTAACTCCATTTTTGCCATCTCTACCATTTCGGCATCAGAACCATCAGAAATTATTTCTTTGGCTTCATTTATATTAGAAAGCAAATTTTCATATTCGTTTCCTTTTTTTACGACTTTACTTAAGTCTTTATATTCTTTATTAAGTTTAGCATATCGCTTTTGATCAGAAATAATATCTGGTTGAATAATTAAATCTGATACTTCATCAAAACGTTGCTTAACAATTCTTAACTTATCTAACATGTTACATTTTTTGTAGACTGCAAAATTACAATTTAAAATTGAAATGCCGAAGTTTATTCATACACGTAAAATAAGGAAAAAGCATAAAAAAAATCCCAAAACAAATGTCTTGGGATTTAGTCGCACTAAATAAACTAAGATGTTAAGCTTATCGTAACCTATCTACAGATTTTACAAGATCTTCATCTTTCTTAATTGCCTTGTTTGCCATGACTAGCAGAACAATATTAACAATAGGAAAATAAATCCCAATACCTTTCTCAGAAATTTGCATTTCTCCAGGTAATTTTAGAGATAAGTAAATCAATACACTTAATAAATAGAAGTTAATCAGAATATTTAACCTGTTAATCACAAATTGATTTTGTCTTTTTTTATAACTAAAAATAGCAATTAAAGACAAAATTGCAGACAACACTAAAAATATTCCTACTGATTTTAAAAGAACTGAGTTATTCACAATGGTACTTGTTAAAAACAAATGACTACCATCATTCAAAGTAAAAAAAGAAACGAAATTGGTTAACACTCCTGTAATAATAAATACAGATAATAAATACAATGTTTGAATTCTTTGAATCATACTCTTTAAATAACGATTACAAATTTACATTTTCTTTTTATTTATAAAGACTTTGTCAGATAAAAAAAAAAACTATATTTGTCATATCTAATTAAACAATTATAGCAGAAACACTTACCTGTTATATTATTTTCAATTTTAAAACAAACAATTTTCTCTTAATAATATTGATGCCCATTTTAAGAGATTTTAATATTCATTATACACATTTTAAATGTTCGAAATTTCTCAATTAAAAGCAAAAACTCTTGCAGATTTGCAGGAAATTGCAAAAACAATTGGATTAAAAAAAACCAGTCAACTAAAAAAGTTGGATTTGATTTACAAAATTCTAGATGAGCAAGCAGCTCACGAAGCTGCAAAACAAGTTACTAGTCAAAAAACAACTGAAGAAATCAAATCAACACCTGTTAAAAAAGCTAGGGTACCTAGAAAGCCTAAATCTACTCCTGAAACATCGCAGGAAACAGTTACTGTTGAAAAAGAAGAAAGCAAAGAAGTACTTAAAGCAAAGGAGAAAAATCCTAAAAGTACAGAAAAACCTCAGGAAAGGCCTCAAAAAGCCCCTAGAAACAATCACAAAAACAACGAGGAAAAAAACACTGACAATAAAGGAAATAATGGAAATAACAATCCTAATCAGCCTCAAAACAACCCTAATAATCCTCCAAGAAATAACAAAAACACCAATAGAAATAACAAAAACAACAAAGGTAAAAGTCTAAAAGACCCTAACTATGAGTTTGATGGTATTATAGAAAGTGAAGGAGTGTTAGAAATGATGCCTGATGGTTATGGTTTTTTAAGATCATCAGACTACAACTATCTTTCATCACCAGATGACGTATATGTGTCTCAATCTCAAATAAAATTATTTGGATTAAAAACTGGAGATACTGTAAAAGGGAATGTAAGACCTCCTAAAGAAGGAGAAAAATACTTTCCATTAATTAGAGTTTCTAAAATAAACGGATTATCACCTAAAGAAGTTAGAGATCGCGTTTCTTTTGAGCACCTTACACCTCTTTTTCCAGAAGAAAAATTCAATTTATCAGGAGGTAGAAGTTCATTATCTACAAGAATTATGGATTTATTTGCTCCTATAGGTAAAGGACAACGTGGTATGATTGTAGCACAACCTAAAACAGGTAAAACAATGTTGTTAAAAGACATTGCCAATGCTATTGCTTCTAACCATCCTGAAGTGTATCAATTAATTTTATTGATAGATGAACGACCTGAAGAAGTTACAGACATGCAACGTAGTGTACGTGGAGAAGTAGTTGCCTCTACTTTTGATGAACCTGCAGAAAAACACGTAAAAGTTGCCAATATTGTTTTAGAAAAAGCAAAACGTTTGGTTGAATGTGGTCATGATGTAGTAATTCTTTTAGATTCTATTACTCGTTTGGCAAGAGCATACAATACTGTTGCACCTGCATCTGGTAAAATATTATCAGGAGGTATTGATGCCAATGCATTACACAAACCTAAACGTTTCTTTGGGGCAGCTCGTAATATAGAAGGTGGTGGTTCTTTAACCATTATAGCAACTGCCTTAACAGAAACTGGTTCTAAAATGGACGAGGTTATTTTTGAAGAATTCAAAGGAACTGGTAACATGGAGCTACAACTAGAAAGAAACATTGCCAACAGACGTATTTATCCTGCTATCGACTTGATTAAATCTAGTACTCGTAGAGATGATTTATTATTAGATGAAAAAACAGTACAACGCATGTGGGTACTAAGAAAATACTTGGCAGACATGAATCCTGTGGAAGCCATGGAATTTATCAAAGACAGAATTAAATCTTCTAGAAACAATGAAGAATTTTTAATATCAATGAATGGATAATATTCTAAAAAACAAGCCCCTTACTGAGTAGTAAGGGGCTTGTTTTTGTATTTAATTTTTAATCACTAGTTTTTTACTTGCAAGTCCTTTACTTGTTTTAAAACTTATAATATACACTCCCGAAGAAAGTTTTAAATCTATTTTTTCTGATACAACAAATCCTTTTTTTACTACACTTCCTGTTATATTCACTATTGAATATTCATTACCTATAAGCTCTGATGGTACAACAATATATTCTTGCGCAGGATTTGGATATATTTTTATACTTTTTGAAAATACACTTGATGTTGATAAACTTTCGGGATCAAAACTATACAATTCATTCCCTGTTGTTCCATTATCTCCTTCAAAATAAATAACTCCGTTCATTTCTACTAAATCATCAACATCTTTAATAGCTGTATCTATTTGCTGAACAGTAGTTCCATCGGTTCTAAACAAATGCTTATCACTATCATTTGCGTCTTTTCCACTGTAGTATAAATACCCTTCATAAACCACATAATCAGAAGGATCATGATCACTATTTTCTCCTGCAACATCACTCAGTTTGGTAAGCACATTGGTCTCTTTGGTATAACTCCACAATTGATCTCCTGCTCCATCATCTCCTTCAAAAAACAAAGTTCCATTCCAACCATAAAAATTATTTACTCCTGTTACACTCAAAGCTACTTCAACCGCTTGAGTTCCTTCGGTAGTTCCATCTGTCATCCACAAAGCATTTTTTGCTTCAAAAAACAACGTGTTAGCTACTACTGTAAAATTACTAATGCTTGAATCCCCGGTTCCTGAATCTACATCTTTTATCAAACTGAAAACTCCTGTTTCAGGATCGTAAACATACAACTCTCTTCCTACCGTAGGTTCATCTTCTGAATAATCCATATAAGCGTATAACTTATTATTAAAAGCAACAATATTGGCTCCTACAATACTTTCTATTCCTGTTCCTACATTGATTACAGTGCTAGCTGAAGTTCCGTTAAACTCATAAAGCTTATTACTATCTACAGAATTCACATAATATATCTTGTTATTTAATTCTACCTGATTAAAAATAAAAGGGCCACCTGTTGCATTTGTCCCTTCTTCAGTTCCATCTGTAGAAAACAATACGTTTCCACCTCCTGAATTTGCAGAAAAATATAATATATCGTTATAGTTAAAGAAATGATTAGGAGAAGAACTGTCACTACCAATTCTAAGATCTTTTACCAAAACAGTTCCGCTTTCAGTACCGTCAGATTTCCACAATTCTTTTCCTAAATCTTCACCATTTGGACTGTTAGATCCACTTGAATCGTCTGCAGCAAAATAAATATGGTTCTGATATACAAATAAATTTGCTGGACTAGCATTTAATATTCCACTATTGTTAATCTCCTTTACTTGTACCACTTGGGCATTTAGGCTAAAAGCCGTTACCATGGTTAAGAAACTAAGTACTGTTTTTTTCATAATTAAAAGGTTTAATATTTATAAATTTTTGTTGATTTTAATTTAATTCGGTAACTCCGGCAACAAGGTTCTTCCCTTACTGGATTTTAAGGTCTGCATAAAAGCAATTAAAGCTTTGATCTCTGTTTTGTTTAAATATAGTTTTTGATGGATTGGTGATGTATTAGGAATTAAAGAATCTCTTCCTATACCCAAATATTTTTTTTGAATGGGTGCTGGGTTTCCCAAATTATAAAACTCTACCACATCTAAAAGAGAAGGAAAGTGTCCATGATGCATCCAAGGTCCTGTTCTTGAAACTTCTCTTAGTGTTGGAGTTCTCATTTTTCCCAAATCTTCCATTTGCTGAGTTACATGATACCTACCAAAATCTTCGTTCTCTGTTCCAAACAAAGTTTGACCATCATTATGATATTGATTGTCACTAAAATAAGGAGTATTATGACAGTTAATACAGCGGGCTTTGGTTCTAAACAAATGAAGTCCTAATACTTCTTCATCAGTATACTGATTGGCATCTCCCAACACAAATTTGTCAAATCTACTCTTATAACTATTCACAGTTCTTTCAAAAGTAGCCACGGCATACTGAATTCTTTGTTGTGTAACCAACGTATCTCCAAATGCTTTTATAAAATAAGGCTGATATCCTTTAATGTTTTGGATGGTATTGACTGCTAAATGAATATCCTGATTCATTTCCAAAGGATCTTGAATAGGAAAACGTACCTGATCTTCTAAACTAGTAGCTCTACCATCCCAAAACAATTCTTTTGCATAACCAGAATTTAAAATAGTCATGGCATTTCTCTTACCTGTTTGTCTGTTATGTCCAAATGAACGAGTAGAATTATCGGTCCATGCCAACTCTGGATTGTGACAAGAAGCACAAGCTATTTGTCCACTAACCGACAATCTTGGATCAAAAAACAACATTTTTCCCAACTTAGCTTTCTCTACAGAATAGGGATTGTAACTAGGATCGGGTACCTTAGGTAACGGTCCAATATCTTTAAACAATAAAGTATCTACAGATGAATGTAAATCTGGCTTAGGCCACAAAGCAGTATTTCCACTTGCATATACTTTTCTTAAATAAACAATATCAGCAGTAGTCGTTCCATTCTTTTTTATCCAAGAACCAAACAAAACAGACACAACTGCTATTAACAGTATTTTATAGTTTTTATAAATCATAAGTAACAAGACAATTATTAGTGATTAAATCTTCGGGATCTTCATAATTTGAAGTATTGTATATTTTATAAACTGAGGTAACAGTGCCTCCAAAAAGTTCTTGATTGGTAGCGTTTAATTCAAAATCTAACTGAAAAACTCCTTCGCTAATTTCCTTATAAGTTCCCTCTCCAGAAATAGCAATATTGTAACTCTTACCAGCACTTGTTCCTACAGTAATATTTTGAGGAACTACTAATACTTTTCCACTTTTCGCATTGGTTCCCTCTGCTGGAAAAAACTCTAATGCTTCTTGTATATTCAAACCTGGAGAATTTCGTGATGAACTAGACTCTCCATTGAACCATCTTTTTAAATTAAATGAATTTGTAGTAGCCGTTGCGGATGTTGTGGCGTTAAACCCAATTCTAAACGCATGATGATAAATATCATCTGAGGGATCTTCAGTTCCTAAATCATCATACAAAACAGCATTTTCATCGTCAGCATTTACAACTACGGGATAGGTAAACGCAAAAAAAGATTGCCAACTACACACGCCGTCATTATTACTATCCATCCAATTTTCCCCATAAGTTCTATGAAAAGGATCGGATAAATTGTAAAAATTTGCTGCTGTATTTAACGAAACATCTCTGTCTGTTTTAGTAGGTTTTATAATTTCTAAAATGCTATTTCCACTGGTAGCATACAAATTGGTGCTTTGTAAGCCTACGGTGCTTTTGTAATACACTTCATCATTATCTATAGCCTCATTCAGTGTTAACTGATAAGTAATGGATTTTTTAAACGGATTTTCTGATAATTTTTCCAAACGATAATCAAACCCTTTTAACTCTGTAAACATTTGTAAATTATCAATTTCATCAGTAACAAAACCATTAGGAAACTGTACATCAAACCGCACTTGCTCTCCTTGTTGTCCTTGAATTTCTATTCTATTTTGAACCAACGCGTAAGTAGTATTTACACTTTCTAGAGTCAGACTAAATTCATCATTTTTATATGTATCGTTTAAAGCACCAATCTGAATAGTTTCATCAGAAACTGCAGTTAATTTTATTGAAATACCTTGAGGTGTTTCCCAACGCTGATTAAAATTTACATACAGCGTGTCCACCAACTTATCAGCCTGAAAAGTCAATTGATTTTCAGGAGTCATAGTCACTAAATCCAACTCATTTTCGGTATAAACCTCATAAGAAACCGTTACCTTTTCTTTTAATTGATTAGCTGACAAAGCCACAGGAATTTTTAGCGTTACAAGACTTTGATGTGTATAAGATGGCTGAGCAATCAACCCACTACTTACCTGAGGATATTCCAAAGGTTGATTGTTAGAACTCACTAAAAAATGAAATCTTACATGAGAGTCTATAGTAGTAGTTTCAACTTCTTCTTTTGAACAAGCCATTAACAACATAGCAAACAGCAAGTAAAAATATTGGATATTAATACGATTCATTTTGTTCTAAATTTGAATTAATATTGATACTGGATTGAGGAATTGGCAACACAAATTTTGGTGATGGATAACTTAAAGAACAAACATTAGAAATACATCCTTGATTTCGTTCTACATTTTGATGGGTTCTAGCGATATCAAAAAACAAATGCCCTTCAAAACAGAATTCTTTTCTTTTTTCTAGCAAAAGCTCCGCTAGTAAATTAGCTGTAGTTGTTATTCTAGCTGCCCCCGCTCTTTCTTTAATAGTATTTATATCTTGCATAGCCACAGTCTCATTCTTTAAATAAATCGCTGCTTCTGCTCTAATAAAATACAACTCGCTTAATCTAAAAGCGATATAGCCAGCATTGTCTTGATACTTTTTGGTAAAGTAATAGGTTTCATCAACCAACTCATCATTGTAAAGAGTAGCAAGTTGATTAGAGATGAACAATTTTTTTCTCACATCGTTTTCTTCAAAAAGAGTGATCAAATCTAAAGAAGCTACATATTTTCCATAATTGGTAACTGAATTAATTCCGTAATAAGCAGACATTGAAGCCCCCACATTACCTTCCGCATCTCTAGGAACTGAAAACTCCAATAAAACTTCGTTGATAGGAGCATCAGTATTTTCCCATTCTTCAACATAGGTCGCTGAAGAACTCAATGTAAATCCACTATTTTCTATAATATCGTTGGCCAACTGATAGGCTTGCTCCCAATTGTTTTGAGCCAAATAAATTCTAGCCAACAATGCTTTAGCACTATAACTGTTAAAGTAAGAATAATCAGGCCCTTCCAATAAAGTATTTTCTTGCTGATACAGGCTTATCGCATCATTTAAATCGCTAATTGAAAAATCAAAACAATCTTTAACCGTTGCTCTTTCAGCATATGAAATTCCAGAATTTAATGTTAATGTTTGATACACCACTCCTAAATGACTAGCATCGGTTGTATAGGTATAATTTTGAGCATACAACTGCAACAATAAAAAATGAACATATCCTCTAATAGTTTTGCATTGTGCTTGTATTGCTGCTTGATCTTGCTCGCTAGTATTTGGCAACAAAGGCACGAATTCTAAAATAAGATTCACCTGATTGATAACACTATAAGCACTGCTATAAAACGAACTGAAATGGCTACTCAATGCAAGATCTTGAAACGCATAGACATTTTCTACATTGCTTGAAACAGAAATTTGACCTTTATTGGTTCCTGAAGCCGTAGGAGAAAAAGATAAATTCCCTCCCTGCAAATCGGCATATACCGTAAAAGCCTCACTTCTCAATAAATTTTCTAAAGATGTATAAGCACCGTACAACGCTGTTACAACACCTTCTTTGGTTGCTAATTGCTCGTCTACAGAACTTCTATTTCCTGTTTCTTGTTCCAAAAAATCACTACAGTCTGTAAAACCAAAACTCATTAAAACAGTGATTATATAGAGGCTATATTTCTTCATATTTCTCTTTTTTAAAATCCAGCACTTACTCCTACCGTAAAGGTTCTTGATTGCGGATACGTAAACATAAATTCTCTAATTCCATTTCTTCCTTCTTGGCTTTTTTCTAAATACCAGTAACCTACATTAGAGACGTTTACATAGGCTGATAATCTTTTTATAAAAGGAAGTGTATTTGTGTTAAAATTGTATTTAATATTGATGTTGTTGATTTTTATATAACTAGCATCGTATAAATATTTGATAAGATTAGACAATGGAGGATTGTTGCTAGTAACCACTGGTTGCTGAACAACATCGCCTTGTTGTCTCCAATAATCGTAAGCGTTTATCGATAAGTTTCTGTTAGATGTAATATTGTATTTAGATATTAATTCATCTTGCACCAACGCATCACCTCCAAACTGATAAGAACCTCTTACCGAAACATCTAATTTGTTAAAGAAAGTAAACGTATTGTTAAACCCTCCATAGGCTTTTGCCTGACTGTTTCCTATGGGTTCCCAGTCTGCTTCTGAAAGCAATCTATTGTAAGTAACTGCATCGTATACTTGTCCCTCTTTCTCTAATAAATCTCTTCCCGTAGCAGGATCTATACCTACCCATTTTATTCCCCAAATAGCCGTAGTACTGTATCCTACTTTTTGTGCCAACGCTCGTTCTGAAGTAGAATACTCGCTTCCCAAACCAGTTAATTTTGTCACCTTATTTTTTACTGTAGAAACATTAAAAGAGGTCATCCATTTAAAATCTTTTTGTCTGATCCATTTCATCAAAGCAGACAATTCCCAACCTCTATTGTACATGTCCGAAGCATTTAATTGCATGCTACTATAACCGAGTTCTGATGGAATATTTCTGCTAGTTATTAAGTCTGAAATAGCATCGTAATAATATTCTACCGAAAGATTTAATCGTTGGAAAATGTTGACATCGATTCCTGTATTAAACTTGGTGTTTTTTTCCCATCCTAGCGCAATGTTTGGAGCAGTAGAGGTGGTAGCTCCCTTGTTTCCATTATATCCGTTTTGAGAGCTATTGTACAACCCTTTAGATCTATACGATCCTATTCTAGAATTTCCCGTAGTTCCATAACTCACTTTTAGTTTTAACAAATCAAGCCAACGCACATGAGTTAAAAAATTCTCGTTAGACAACATCCAGCTAGCACCAGCTCCTCCGTTATAAGCCACACTAGTATCTGTTCCAAAAACAGAACTTTCATCTCTACGTAGGTTTGCTAAAAAAAAGTATCGTTTTTTAAAGTTGTAATTAAACTGAGAAAAAATAGAGACTCTAGAATTGTTGTTAATATCCGATCTGTATGATTGATTGTTGGTCGATTCATCAACAACGGTATCAGGATTATCATCTCTAATAGCATTTGCAACACTGTTTACTTGCTCATAATTCACAAATCCTAATCCACTCTGATAAGCTAAATTAGCCTCGTCTGCTGCCAACTCAACTCCCAATATACTGTTAAAATAATGTTGATTATTGATGTTTTTTTGATGACTTAATTGAGCATGCCAATTCCACTTATGATTGCTTCTTTCATTAATTACTCTCCTTCCCCAATTAGGATAAGTAACTCCATTTAAAGTAAAAGAACCACTACTTCTTCCACTTTCATTAGCTCCAGAAAAATATCGATCTTGTTCTTTATCAGATGCTGAAACACCAAACAAAGTTGAAACACTAAAATCATCTGACAACTGATAATTTAGATTTAAACTCCCTAGTAATGCATAGGTTTTGGTAACATTTTTATTTTGAGCGATTGCTGCTAAAGGATTGGCCATTCCCGTAACTCCTATTTCTGAGAATGCTCCATCTTCTGTATAAGGATTGATGGTAGGAACAAAAGCAAAACTATAATAAATATTAGGATTTGTTTTTTGCAAGTAACTTGGTTGTAATGATAAACTGGCTGAAAACTTTTTAACTTCGTATCCTAAATTAACACTGGCATTTAGCTGTTCTGTTTCGTTTCCTTTTTGAGCTTCGTCTATTTTAGAATACCCCACATTAACTCTATATGATATTTTTTGATTGGCTCCTGAAACTCCAAAATTTGTTCTATTAAAAAATCCTTGCTCATTTAACAATTTAAACCAATCGGTATCCACACCATTATACGTTGTTGGAGTATAATTGGTCGTAGTATTTTTTAAATACTCACTTCTAAGTTCATGGTATTGCTCTCCATTTAAATATTTAATTCTATTGATTGCCGAAGAAACTCCCAATTGAGTAGAAAAGTTAAATTTTGGCTTCCCTCTTTTTCCCTTTTTAGTGGTAATTAAAATAACTCCATTGGCACCATCGGCACCGTAAAGACTTGTGGCTGCAGCATCTTTTAATACAGTAAAACTCTCAATACTTTCTGAAGACAATTGGGTTAAAGGATTTAATAAATCTTCGGTAAAACGTCCACTCCCATCAAAAAACTCACTATCTACAGCCGCTTCTTCAGCCAAAATAACACCATCAATAATAATTAAAGGCTGTGTAGATGTTCCTAAAACTGCATTATTTAGAGGTGTTAAACTTCCTTGTCCTCTAACATGTATTTTTACCGGATTCCCTACCCCTGTGGTATTCTCTATCAACACCCCTGCAATCTGACCTTCAAGCATTTTATCTACACTTTCTAATGTTTGCTCTACTTGAATATCTTTACTTGTTAAAGTGGTTACACTCCCTACTAACTCTTCTTTTATCTTTTTAGTTCCATAAGAAGACGTTAACACAACCTCTTCTAAATAATCAGTTTCAGCTTCCAAAAACACCTCAAAAAAAGATTGATTACCTACTAATGTTTCTTGACTTTTCATTCCTAACATAGAAAACACCAGCACTTTATTTTTTATGTTAGCTCCTTTTAATAAATATTGAAACTCTCCTTTTTCGTTTGTAATAGCTCCTTGCCTGGTTCCTTTTACCAATACCATTACTCCCATTAAAGGCTCTTTAGTTTGGGCATTCAATACCTTTCCTTTGACCGTTCTTTGCTCTTGTGTAACAAATGTTAATGATTTTTCTGACTGTTTTGTTAATAATATCTGTTCTTTTCTGATAACATATTCTATATCAGAATTCATAAACAACATAGACAAGACTAAATCTAAATCGTTTGTTTCTATAATGATAGTAACTTTACTTTTAGAATCTATTTTGTTAGCATTAAATAAAAACCGATACGAAGTTTGTTTTTCGATGCTTTCTAAAACTTGATCTAACGGACTGTCTTTATAATCTAACGTCAACTTTTTTTCTTGCGAAAACATAGTAAGACTAGCTATAAAACATACTAAGACTATTGTTTTTTTTGCAATATTATATAGTTTAAAAAAAATCATAAAATTTGAGGTTAAAGAATATTAGGGCTGTGGCTCGGTAATTTCTATAATTGTTCCTGTAATGTTATATTGGAAAGGAGTATCTATTTTAAACAATTCAAACAACTCCTTAACATCACCATTCTTTACTTTAATAATACCCGAAAATACTTGATTTCCTAATACAGCATAGTGGTTGTTGATTTTTACATTAAAAGATCTTTCTATTTTTTTTACAATCTGTGGAAAAGGAGTCTCACTAAAAATTAACTCACCTCGCATCCATGAAGTATACTCCGAAACAGCAACTGTTGATTTTTGAACATCACTAGAACCTTTATTGACCAAGGCTTGTTCTCCTGAAGTCAAAGCTACTGATGTTTTTGATAGATTGGAAAAGAGTACTTTTCCTTCTAACAACTCACAATGAACAGTTTCATCATCATCATAAGCACTCAAGTTAAATTGAGTACCTAATACTTGCACCAAAGCATCTTGTGTTTTTACAATAAAAGGATGTGCTTCATCTTTGGTCACATTAAAAAATGCTTCTCCTTTTAAATAAACTTCTCTAGCACCTTCTACATCAAAATATTCAGGATATCTTAAAGAACTTCCTGCATTTAAAAACACTGTAGTTCCATCGGACAATACTACTTTGAATGTTTTTCCATGAGGTACTTTTAATGTGTGTACAGGAATATGATTCTTTAACCTCTTATTTTGATTTTGATACGATAGTTCTTGCTGATTTTGTTTTGCCAACAACACTCCTACTTTATTTATTAACCACCCTTTATGAGTTTCTGTAAGCTCTTTTGTTTCTCCTCCCTCTATTTCTAACTCCACATAACCCTGCTGTTCAATATCTTTTGGGGTCTTAAAATACCAAGTCATAGAAATAACCACACTTACCACTATAACAGCAGCGTATTTATAGAAATTACTTGTTTTTCTTTCCGTTGTGTTTTGAATTTGTTCTTGAACTACTTTAAAAGCATTTTGAGAATTTGCAGAAGCTTTTGCAGTTAATAAGGTAGATTTTTTTAATAACAAAAACTGTTGTTTGTTTTCAACCGATAATTCAATCCATTTAAAAACTTCTGCTACTTCTTTTTCTGTAGCATTATTTTGTAAATATTTATACAATAATTTAATATTCATTTTTTCAACACTCATTGGCTTATCATTAAACTCACTAAAACAACTGTTATTAGCTCCTTATATATTAGTACCCCTATGTGTTAAAAAACCCTATTTAAAATTAGTCTTTTTATTAACTATTAAACAAAAAAGCTAATAAAAAAATAGGTAAATAAGACGACAAACTAAGTCTTAAAGACTTTAAAGCTTTGGTAATATGTGCCTCAACAGTTTTTACACTTACTCCCAACTCTTCTGCTATTTGCTTATTCATTTTTTCTTGAAAGCGCTTTTTTTCAAAAATTATTTTTGTTTGCCTTGGCAAGTTATCAATAGCTTGCTGAATCAAATCTTTTAATTCAACCAAATCAAAAGCATCAAACTCCATGGACTTTAATACTTCATGATTTAATTGCTGTTCTTTTGCATTTAAAGAATCGTCAACATAGCGTTTTTTTACTTTTTGATGTCTTAGACAATTTAAACATTTAGATTTTGCATAAGTATATAGGAATGACTCAATACCTATACATTTTTCTATTCTACCTCTATTCATCCAAAGATTCACAAAAGCCTCTTGAGCAATATGCTCAGCTTCTTTCTCATCATTTAAAATATTGATTGAAAAACCAAGTACGTGATTATAATATTTACGAAAGAAATACTCAAAAGCTTTTTCACTTCCAGCTACAAAGTTCTCAAAATGGAAAATATCGTTTGGAGTATTTTTTTTCATTTTTTACTTAAATATTTTAGAGACTACAAAGTTATCAATATCTTATTATTTAGAATCAATTTACATAAATATATTTTTTTTTAACAAAGTTTTATAAATAATGTTACAACTATCCCCACTAAAAATCATTTTCTGCTATGATTTTTAGCAGAAAAAAAAGACTATCTTTTGAGATAGCCTTTTTTTATCTAAATTTAACTTTGGGGTTTTTATTAAACTTATAAATTAACTTTAATTTATACACCTCAAAAACACGCGTAATCATTTTATTGAATTTAAAATTAAACAACATTTCTATGATACTGTCGATATTGGTTGTTTTATGAATATACCCTATCCTTCTTTCTATTTTATCATCAGTGTATTTGGCATACATTCTTCTACAAGAAGCCTCACTCAGTTGCCATTTTAGCAAATGTTTGTTTCTCCATTTTTTCCTATATGTACTAAAACTCTCCCTTCCCGACTTTAGGTAATGATCAATATAATTAGAAGCCAATCTTGCATTTTGCATAGCATATCTAATCCCCTCTCCTCCTAATGGATTTACCGTAGAAACTGCATCACCAACAGCCACTACCTTGTCTTTATAAAAGGTATCTTTTATACTAGGACTATATTTTAAGGTACCTCCGTGAATATCTATTAAATTATATTCATCTGCTTTTAAATAATCTTTAATAACTTTTTCTGTCATTTTTTTTACAGAACCTTTAAACTCATCTTCTTTATCAACCTGAATATAGATTTTTCCAGCTCCCACTTTTAAGATTCTATTTTCCATCGGAAAAATCCAGGAATATCCTTTATAAGCCCATTCATCACCTAAGAAAAAAAACAAAGAGTCTTTGTATTTATCATATATCTTTTGCTCTACTTCAATCAAATACTCAACTCCTCCTCCACAGATTAATTTAGGCTGATCCTCTAAAGAATTATACATAACTCTTCTACCTGGTCCTGTTGCATCTACCAAAAGTTTTGCTTTGTATTGAACTACTTCATTTGATACAGCATTTTTAAAACTTGCGATAACACCATCTGAAATAAGTTCCTTTTTTAAATAAGTATGTCCCATTAAAACATCACCTCCATACTTAATAGTTTCATCAGCTAAAAACTGTCGTAGTCTTCCAAAATCTAAAACAACACCTTTGCTCTTATTCCCTTTCCAAGAATATAAATTTTTTGAACATTGAACCTCTAAATTTTTCCAATAAGCACCTACAACACTTTCAGGAATATCAAATTCCGTTAAAGGATCTAATGTCATTCCAGCGCTTGAAAAATTATTCTCTTTAAAGCTTTTGTGTCTCTCAGTTAAAAGTACTTTATAACCTTTGGCTGACAACTCTCTTGCAGATTGCCCACCTGCTGGCCCACCTCCTATTACGATTACATCGTATTCTTTAATAATCATAAAAACTTAAGTCTTAATATAAAGTAATTATAGTGATTATTCTTGATTTGTTGCAGTGCAAATTAAATTATTAACATAAAAATATTTTACATTTTCCACATTTAACAATACATATTGAATCTAAATAAGCTAAACTGCTTTATAGCAGGTTTTTAAAATAAAAGCATTTAACATATTCATTATGAGATATTTTGAACTCAAAAAAATATAAGGTCTATTTTTATCATATTATCAGTATTTATACCTAAAAAAACTACTATTCGTAATAAAACTGCAATAATCAAATAACAAAGCTATGTAACTACTTGTATAGTTTGTTATTCATTAATATTTGCGTAATTTTGTCATCTATATTTATTTAAAATATGATACAGAAACAAGGACTATACTTACCAGAATTTGAACATGAAAACTGTGGGGCAGGTTTTATTTGTAACCTTAAGGGTGAAAAGACCAACCAAATCATTCATGATGCATTAGAAATTTTAGTGAAACTAGAACACCGTGGAGGTGTTAGTGCTGACGGGAAAACCGGAGATGGTGCTGGATTGTTAATTGACATCCCTCATGACTACTTTAAAAGAGTTTGTGATTTTGAGCTTCCAGAACAACGTAAATACGCTGTAGGAATGGTATTCTTACCAAAGAACACCAATCAACACAAATTTTGTAAAGAAGCTTTTGAAAAAGAAATTGCCAAGCAAGGATTGACAGTTTTAGGATGGAGAGAAGTCCCTGTAGATTCTTCACAATTAGGAGAAATTGCATTAGCATCTGAACCAAATATTGAACAAGTATTTGTTGCTCAAGGTGACTTAGATGAAAATATTTTTAGAGCTAAATTATATGCAGCCCGTAAAATTACGGAGCATACAATACGTAACTCTAAAATGTCTGAAGCTAGTTATTTCTACTTACCTTCTTTATCAAATACGACTCTTATCTACAAAGGTATTATTATGCCTGAGGATATTGGTCCTTATTATACAGATTTACAACAACCAGACTTAGTAACTAGATTGGCATTGGTACACCAACGTTTCTCTACCAATACTATGCCTGCTTGGGAATTGGCACAACCATTTAGATTCTTATGTCAAAATGGGGAAATAAATACATTAAGAGGAAACGTATCAAGAATGCGTGTTCGTGAGGAAATCATGAAATCTGATGTTTTTGATGCTAACACAATGGAAAAATTATTCCCAATTATTTTACCAGGTAAATCGGATTCTGCTTCTATGGATATGTCTGTTGAGTTATTAACTTTAACAGGTCGTTCATTACCAGAAGTAATGATGATGACAATTCCTGAAGCTTGGGAAAAACACGCTACCATGTCTGAAGACAGAAAAGCATTTTACGAATACAATTCTTGTATTATGGAGCCTTGGGATGGTCCTGCCTCAGTTCCTTTTACTGATGGAGATTATGTTGGAGCTTTATTAGACCGTAACGGTTTAAGACCTTCTCGTTATACTGTAACTAAAAGTGGTAAATTAATCATGTCATCAGAAGTTGGTGTGGTTGATATTGCTCCCGAAGATGTAGTAAGCCATGGTCGTTTAGAGCCTGGGAAAATGTTTTTGGTTGATATGAACGAAGGTAGAATCATTGATGATGAGGAAATCAAAAACAAAATATGTTCTGAAAGACCTTACAAAGAATGGTTAAACAAAAATAGTTTAAGATTAAAAGACGTTCCTAATGATAACAAAGCTTGTCCTTTAGAAACATTAGACTTAAAAACTCGTCAACGTTTATACAATTATACTATTGAAGATATTCAAGAAGTAATTGTACCAATGGCACAAGATGGTAAAGAAGCATTAGGTTCTATGGGTATTGATACTCCTATTGCTGTTTTATCAGATAGACCTCAATTATTACCTAACTATTTTAAACAGTTATTTGCCCAGGTTACCAACCCACCTTTAGATGGTATCCGTGAAGAAGTAGTAACAGACATTAGTTTGGCTTTAGGAAATGACAAAAACATTTTTGATATTACTCCAGAGCAATGTCACAAATTAAGAATTCAAAACCCTGTCATCTCTAACAATGATTTAGAAAAAATTAGAAATATTAACATCGATGGTTTCAAAGCTGAAACTATTGAAATGTTATATACTAAGGTTAAGGGGATGAATGGTTTAGAAGATGGTTTAGAAGAAATCATCACTAAAATCACCAAAGCAGTTGACAATGGTGTGAACATCATTATTTTATCTGATAGAGGTGCATGCAAAGAAAAAGCTCCTATTCCTGCTTTATTAGCATGTTCATATGTTCATCATCAAATGAACCGTTTACGTAAGCGTTCTTATTTTGATATCGTTATCGAATCAGCAGAACCTCGTGAACCACACCATTTTGCTACATTATTTGGATATGGTGCCTCTGCAATTAACCCTTATATGGTAAATGAAATTATCCGTTTACAAGTTCAAGAAGGATTTATTGAGTTAGATGAGCAAAAAGCTGTAGATAACTTTAACAAAGCAATTGGTAAAGGTATTTTAAAGATTATGAACAAAATTGGAATCTCTACATTACATTCTTATAGAGGTTCTCAAATTTTTGAAATTGTTGGATTTAATTCAGAGTTCGTTAACAAATACTTCCCTTACACTGCTTCAAGAATTGAAGGTATTGGTTTATACGAAATTGAAAAAGAAATCAACGAAAGATATAAATATGCATATCCAGATACTTACATCGACAAACGTTTAGGATTAAACATTGGTGGTGATTATAGATGGAGACGTAACGGAGAAAGACACATTTTTAATCCTACTACTGTTGCTAAATTACAACAAGCAGTACGTTTAAATGATCAAGCTTCTTACGATGTATATAAAAATGCAATCAACGAACAGGCTAAAAACTTATTAACTATTCGTGGATTGTTCGAGTTTACCAACTACGATCCAATTCCTTTAGAAGAGGTTGAACCTTGGACAGAAATTGTAAAACGTTTTAAAACGGGTGCAATGTCTTACGGATCTATTTCTCGTGAAGCGCATGAAAACTTAGCCATCGCCATGAACCGTTTAGGTGCAAAATCTAACTCTGGTGAAGGTGGTGAAGACAGAAGACGTTTCCAACCAGATGCGAATGGAGATAATAAAAACTCTGCTATTAAGCAGGTAGCTTCAGGACGTTTTGGGGTAACATCTCACTATTTAAGCTCTGCAAAAGAAATACAAATTAAGATGGCTCAGGGTGCTAAGCCAGGAGAAGGTGGACAATTACCAGGTACAAAAGTATTACCTTGGATTGCTTCTGCTCGTAACTCAACTCCTTTCGTAGGATTGATTTCTCCCCCTCCACATCACGATATTTATTCAATTGAGGATTTAGCTCAATTAATTTACGACTTAAAGAATGCTAACCGTGAGGCTAGAATTAACGTAAAATTAGTATCAGAAGTTGGGGTTGGAACCATTGCTGCCGGAGTTGCAAAAGCAAAAGCAGATGTTGTATTAATTTCAGGATATGATGGTGGTACAGGAGCTTCTCCTTTAACTTCACTAAAGCACGCTGGTTTGCCTTGGGAACTTGGTTTGGCAGAAGCACAACAAACATTGGTATTAAATAACTTACGTTCTCGTATTGTTGTTGAATGTGATGGTCAATTAAAAACTGGACGTGATGTTGCAATTGCTGCTTTATTAGGAGCAGAAGAATTTGGATTTGCAACTGCACCGTTAGTAGCTTCGGGTTGTATTATGATGCGTAAGTGTCACTTAAATACTTGTCCTGTAGGTATTGCTACCCAAGATAAAGAATTACGTAAAAACTTTAAGGGAACTCCTGAACACGTAATTAACTTCTTCTTCTATGTAGCAAATGAATTAAGAGAAATCATGGCTCAGTTAGGATTCCGTACCATGGATGAAATGATTGGTCAAACTCAAAAAATTAATTCCAATAATGCAATTGAGCATTATAAGGCTAAAGGATTAGATTTATCTGCAATCTTACATCAACCAGCAGGTTATAGTAATTTACCTGTTAAAAATTCAGAAAAACAAGATCATAATCTAGAGAATGTTATTGACTTTACTATTTTAAAAGATGCACATGCTGCAATCTTTAGAAAAGAAGTTACTAACTTAACTTATCCTATCCATAACACAGATCGTTCGGTTGGTGCTATAGTGTCTAATGAAATTTCTAAAATTTATGGTCATTTAGGTTTACCTGAAGATACTTTAAATTTACACTTTACTGGTTCTGCTGGACAAAGTTTAGGAGTTTTTGGAGCACATGGTATTACTTATACTGTTGAAGGTAACACAAATGACTACTTAGGAAAAGGTTTATCTGGAGGTAAGATTATTGTAAAAAAACCTGCTAAGGCTGATTTTGTAGCTGAAGACAATATTATTGTTGGTAACGTTTGTTTGTTTGGAGCAGTTCAAGGGCAAGCATTTATTAACGGTATTGCTGGTGAACGTTTTGCTGTTCGTAACTCTGGTGTAACTGCTGTTGTAGAAGGTGTAGGTGACCATGGATGTGAATACATGACTGGTGGTAGAATAGTTGTCTTAGGTAAAACTGGACGTAACTTTGCTGCTGGTATGAGTGGTGGTTATGCTTTTGTTTTAGATGAAAAAGGTAAATTTACCAACGGATTGTGCAACGAAGAAACAATTGACTTTGATCCTATTACTACTGAAGATGCAGCTGAATTAAAAGGATTAATTGAAAAACACGTTGCTTACACTGAAAGTAATAGAGGTAAAGAAATTTTAGCTGATTGGGAAAACTATATCTCTAAGTTTGTAAAAGTAATGCCTAAAGAATATAAGGTAGCTTTAGAACGTATTGCAAATGAAGAACCAATGTTTGAAGAATTAACAGTATCATAATATGGGAAAAGTAACTGGATTTAAAGAATTCGAAAGAAAAGACGAATCGTACATTGCTGTAGAGGAGCGTGTACATAATTATAATGAATTTACAGTCCCATTAAGTGAGGCTGAAATTACTGAGCAAGGTTCACGTTGTATGGATTGTGGAATTCCTTTCTGTCATAGTGGTTGTCCATTAGGAAACTTAATTCCTGATTTTAACCACATGGTACACCAAGGAGAATGGCAAAAAGCTTCTTTAATTTTACATTCTACAAACAATTTCCCTGAGTTTACAGGTCGTTTATGTCCTGCACCATGTGAAAAAGCTTGTGTATTAGGTATTATTGAAGATCCTATTTCTATCGAAAATATAGAAAAAAACATAGTTGAACGTGCCTTTAAAGAAGGATGGATCAAACCACAACCTCCTAAAAAAAGAACTGGTAAAACTGTAGCTGTTGTAGGTTCTGGACCTGCTGGTTTGGCTGCTGCTCAACAATTAAACAGAGCCGGTCACACCGTAACTGTTTTTGAAAGAGATGATGAAGTTGGAGGATTGTTACGTTATGGTATTCCTAACTTTAAAATGGAGAAAGGAATTATTGACAGACGTGTTAAAATTTTAGAAGCAGAGGGAATCACTTTTAAAGTAAATGCAAATGTTGGAGTAAACGTTTCTATAGAAGAATTAAAAGCTTTTGATGCCATTACTTTATGTGGTGGTGCAACTCAAAGACGTTCTTTACCAACTCCTGGTATTGATGCAGATGGTGTGGTACAAGCAATGGATTTCTTAACACAACAAACAAAAGTTGTTTTAGGAAAAGAAGTAAAAGATCAAGTATTAGCAACTGGTAAAGATGTTATCGTTATTGGTGGTGGAGATACAGGTTCTGACTGTGTAGGTACTTCTAACCGTCAAGGAGCTAAATCTGTGGCTAACTTTGAAATTATGCCTAAGCCTCCTGGACACAGATCACCATCTACTCCATGGCCTTATTGGCCTTTACAGTTAAAAACGTCTACTTCTCATAAAGAAGGATGTGATAGAAACTGGCTGATCAACACAAAAGAATTTATCAAAGATAAAAACGGAAAATTAACAGCTTTAAAAACTGTTAATGTTGAATGGAAAATGGTTCCAGGACAAAGACCTCAATTAATTGAAATTGAAGGTTCTGAGAAAATTTGGCCATGTGACTTAGCTTTATTGGCCTTAGGATTTACTGGTCCTGAAGCAACTATTGCTGAACAATTAGGAATTGAGACTGATGCTCGTTCTAATTACAAAGCTGAATACGGAAACTACCAAACAAACATTCCAAATGTATTTGCTGCCGGAGATATGCGTAGAGGACAATCATTAATTGTTTGGGCAATTTCTGAAGGTCGTGAAGCAGCTCGTCAAGTAGATATTTTCTTAATGGGGAAATCTGATTTACCATCTAAAGATATCGCTGGAGATTTAGTTGGAGTTCAATAAATATTGAAACTTTATAGAATAAAAAAGGCTTTTACCATGGTAAAAGCCTTTTTACTTTTAACACTACTTTTTTCTTCATCTTTATCATTTAAATTAATATTAAGAAGGTCATTATAGCACGAAATTTGCACTTTATCACCTCGTACTATTTTAAATTCATGATAAAAATATATTAAATGAAATTCAAATTATTTTTTACGCTACTACTTAGCTTTTACCTTTCTTATTCGCAGAATGATAAACTCCAGTGGTTAGATTTAATGTTGACCAATTATGAATATCCATATGAGGTAAATTACATCACATTAACCACACAAAAACAAAATTTAACAATGGCTTACATGAATGTAAAGCCTGATAATTTTAATGGAAAAACCATTGTATTATTTCATGGGAAAAACTTTAATGGAGCATATTGGAAAACAACTATTAAATCATTAACATCAAAAGGATATCAAGTAATAGCACCTGACCAAATTGGATTTGGAAAATCATCAAAACCAGATCATTTTCAATATTCCTTTCAAGAATTGGCTAAGGATTCAAAAACATTATTAGATTCCTTAGGAATAAAAAAAACGGCTATACTAGGACATTCTATGGGTGGTATGTTAGCTACAAGATTTGCATTGATGTATCCAGAAATGACTGAAAAATTAATTCTAGAAAACCCAATCGGTCTTGAAGATTGGAAATTGGTAGTGCCTTATCAAACTATAGATTGGTGGTATCAATCAGAATTAAAAAAAACTTATAATGGCATTAAAAACTATCAATTAAATAGCTATTATGATGGGAAATGGAAACCTGAATATGATGAATGGGTAAATTTATTATCAGGATGGACTTTAAATTCTGATTATAAAAAAATTGCATGGAATGCAGCCTTAACTTATGATATGATTTTTAATCAGCCTGTGGTATATGAGTTTAAAAACATCAAATGTCCTACTTTATTAATTATCGGGACTAGAGATAGGACTGCTTTGGGAAAACCATTAGTATCTGAAGAAGTAATAAAAACCATGGGACTATATGAACACTTAGGGAAATTAACCCAACAAAGAATTCCGAATGCAAAATTGGTAGAAATTAAAAATATTGGCCATTTACCGCACATAGAAAGCTTTGAGAAGTTCATCAATCCTTTAGCAAATTTTCTAGCGGAATAATTAAAGTTATACATGCAATATAAATTTATAATATATCTCTTGAGTATTTTTGGCTTTCTGTTAGTTTCAGGATGTGATACCAAAAAAGAAAAAGATGCTAATCCTTATAATAAAATAACTATTGCTACTGCAGCCAATATGCAATTTGCGATGAAAAAAATTGCAAGTGTTTTTGAAAAAGATAGCGGTGTTAAGTGCAACATGGTAATTAGCTCTTCTGGCAAATTAACCGCACAAATTAAAAAAGGAGCTCCTTATGATATTTTTGTAGCAGCCAATATGAAATATCCAGAAGAAATATACAAATCTGGACTTTCTTATAAAGCTCCAAAAGTTTATGCTTATGGTAAATTGGTTTTATGGACAATGAATAAGCAAACTAAGCCATCTTTAAAACTCTTAGCAAATTCTAAAATAAAACACATAGCATTGGCTAACCCAGCTACTGCTCCTTATGGTTTTGCTGCAATTGAAGTTTTAAAAAAACATCAACTTTACAATAAAGTAAAAGATAAATTGGTTTTTGGAGAGAGCATTTCTCAAACCAATCAATTCATTACTTTACAATCTGCCGAAGTTGGTTTTACAGCTATGTCTGTTGTGATGTCTCCAACCATGAAAGATAAAGGAACTTGGGTAGAAGTTGATAAAAAAAATTATACTCCTATTGAACAAGGAATTGTGATAATAAAACACAAAGGCCTAACAAATCCATCTGCTTTAAAATTTTATGATTTTTTGTTTTCTGAGAAAGCACAAAGCATTTTAAAAGATTATGGTTATGATATTTAAAAATAAAGCCATTTAGAAATGCTTCTAAATGGCTTTATAATATAGTATAGATATAGTTAATTTGCTACATCACTAATAAACTTGATACGCATTAATCTTAATTCTTCATCATCATAATCTCCATCAAATTCATCTAAAGCACTTTTTATGTCATCACTTTCTGCTTCCATAAAGTAATCATGAATTTCTTCTTGTTGATCTTCGTCTAAAATATCTTCTATATAATAATCGATATTCAATTTGGTTCCAGAATATACTATAGATTCTATTTCTTTAATCAATTCAGACATTTCCAAACCTTTGGCACGAGCAATATCTTCTAAAGGTAATTTACGATCTGTATTTTGAATGATATATAGTTTTAATCCAGATTTTTCTCCTGTGGTTTTAACAACCAAATCATCTGGTTTTTCTATGTTATTCTCCTCAACATATTTAGCAATTAAAGCAATAAACTCTTGACCGAATTTTCTTGCCTTTCCATCTCCTACTCCATGTATGTTAGATAATTCTTCAATAGTTGTTGGATACTTTAAAGTCATATCTTCTAAAGATGGATCTTGAAAAATAGCATAAGGAGGAATTCCTTTTTTCTTTCCAACATCCTTTCTCAAAGATTTTAACAAGCCCATTAATTGATCATCAGTAGTCATGGCCGCTTTGTTCTTTGCATTGGCTATAATGATAGATTTATCATCTTCATCTAAATAAACATGATCTTCTGTCATCATAAAAGATGTAGGATTTTTAATAAAATCTAACCCTTGCTTGGTTATTTTTACCACTCCATATTGCTCTATTTCTTTACGCAAGTAACCTGCAACTAAGGTTTGACGAATTAATGCTGTCCAAAATTCGTTGGTTTTATCTTTCCCAATTCCAAAAAAATCTCGTTCGTTGGTTTTATGAGAAATCAGCATGGCATTGGCTTTCCCCATTAAGGTTGCAACCAAATCTTTAGACTTATATTTTTCCTTAGAACCTTTAACAACTTTAAGTAATTTTACTACAGAGTCTGCAGCTTCAGTTCTCTTTTTAGGATTTTTAGTATTGTCATCCATCTTGGCTCCTAATCCGTTTACCGGATCAAATTCCTCTCCAAAATAGTGCAATAAATATTGTCTTCTACTTATTGAAGTTTCGGCATAACCAACCACTTCTTGTAACAATGCATGACCTAGTTCTTGTTCTGAAACTGGTTTATTAGCCATAAATTTCTCAAGCTTTTCTATGTCTTTATAAGCATAAAAAGCCAAACAATACCCTTCACCATCATCACGACCAGCTCTACCAGTTTCTTGATAATAACTTTCTAAACTTTTAGGAATATCATGGTGGATGACAAAACGTACATCTGGCTTGTCAATTCCCATTCCAAAAGCAATGGTTGCCACAATTACATCAACATCTTCCATTAAGAACATATCTTGATGTTTTGATCTTGACTTAGCATCTAAACCTGCATGATATGGCAAAGCCGAAATTCCATTTACTTGTAAAGTTTGAGCCAATTCTTCAACCTTTTTTCTACTCAAACAATAAATAACTCCAGATTTCCCGGGTCTTTGTTTGATAAAACGAATGATGTTAGTTACAACATCTTTGGTTTTGGGCTTTACTTCATAGAACAAATTAGGACGATTAAATGATGCCTTAAAAGTATTGGCATTGTTCATTCCTAATGTTTTAATAATATCTTCTTGAACTTTGGGAGTTGCAGTGGCTGTTAACCCAATAATAGGTACATTTCCAATACGTTCAATAATTCTTCTTAAATTTCTGTATTCAGGTCTAAAGTCATGTCCCCATTCAGAAATACAATGTGCTTCGTCAATGGCAAAGAACGAAATGTTTTGATCTTTTAAAAAATCAACATATTCATCTTTGGTTAAAGACTCTGGTGCCACATATAAAAGTTTTGTGATTCCATTTTCTATGTCCGACTTAACTCTGTTAATTTCTGTTTTGTTTAGAGATGAATTTAGCACATGTGCTACTCCATGATGTTCAGAAATCCCTCTAATGGCATCTACCTGATTTTTCATCAATGCTATTAAAGGAGAAACTACAATTGCAGTCCCCTCTTTCATTAACGCAGGAAGTTGATAACAAAGTGATTTACCTCCACCTGTTGGCATAATCACAAAAGTGTCATTTCCTTCTGCAATACTCCTTACGACCCCTTCTTGTAAACCCTTAAATTTGTTGAAGCCAAAATACTTTTTTAGCGGGCCGTACAAATCAATTTTATCTTGATTCATAATAATTGTATGCTAATTTTAAATACATTTGCAATTAAAGATATAACTTTTTAAGTAAAAATTACAGCCTTGAATAACAATATACTTTCAATTGCCAAAAAAACTATTGACCTTGAAAGCAATGCTATTGCTAATTTAACCAAATTAATTGATTCAAATTTTGAAAATGCAATAAAATGTATTCTTAACACTAAAGGTAGAGTAATCATTACCGGAATTGGAAAGAGTGCGGCCATTGCAACTAAAATTGTAGCCACTTTAAACTCTACAGGAACACCTTCTATTTTTATGCATGCTGCAGATGCCATTCATGGAGATTTAGGAATTATTCAAGAAGATGATGTAGTGATTTGTATTTCTAAAAGCGGAAATACACCCGAAATAAAAGTGCTTATTCCTTTAATCAAAAGAAACAACAATCCTATTATTGCCATTACAGGAAATATAGATTCTTTTTTAGGAACCCAGGCAACATATACTTTAAATACCTATGTAGAAAAAGAAGCTTGTCCTAACAATTTAGCTCCAACCACGAGTACAACGGCACAATTAGTGATGGGTGATGCCATAGCAGTTACTTTATTAGAATTAAATGAATTTACTAGTAAAGATTTTGCTAAATATCATCCAGGAGGAGCTTTGGGAAAACGTTTATATTTACGAGTAAACGATTTGGTTGAGAAAAACGAAATCCCGCAAGTAAATACAAACACAAACATTAAGGAAACTTTATTAGAAATTTCCAACAAACGCTTAGGAGCTACTGCTGTATTAGATAACAATAAATTAGTGGGTTTTATTACTGATGGAGATATTAGACGTATGCTAAATAAAAATGATGATTTTTTAAGCTTAACTGCAAAAGATATCATGTCAGTAAATCCAAAGGTTATAAATATTGATGCCATGGCTATAGAGGCAATGCAAACTATGGAAAACAACAATATTTCTCAGTTAGTAGCTATTGATGACAATGGTGATTACAAAGGAATTATTCATATTCACGATTTAATTAAAGAAGGTATTTTTTAAAGTATGGGAACGGAAAAAGAAATGTCTTTTTTAGATCATCTTGAAGAGTTAAGATGGCATTTAGTAAGATCAACCATCTGTATTATGGTGGTTGCTATTATCTTGTTTATTTACCAAAAAACGGTTTACGATGATTTTTTATTGGCACACCTAAGTCCTGATTTTATTACTTATAGATGGTTTTGTGATGTTTTTAGAAATCTAGGCATGGAAAGTGATTTTTGTAACATTACCTTTAATGCCAAACTACAAAGTTTATCTCCTACCAACCAGTTGATGAACGCCATGTGGTCTAGCTTTATTTTAGGGCTTATTATTTCTTTTCCATATATTATTTGGGAAATGATGAAATTCATCACTCCAGGGTTAACAGATAAAGAACAAAAAAAGAGTAAAGGGTTTATATTTGTTGCAACCCTTTTATTAATTCTAGGATTGCTTTTTAGCTATTATGTCATTGTACCAATGTCTGTGTATTTCTTTTACAATTATCAAATTACAGAAACCATTGTAAACAACTTTCAATTTGATAGTTACATCACATTAGTAACCAATACTCTTTTAGGAGTTTCAGTTGTTTTTGAACTTCCCTTGGTTGTTTATTTTTTAACCAAATTTGGATTGATTACACCAGCATTCCTAAAAAAATACAGAAAACACGCTTTGGTTCTTGTATTAGTCGTTTCAGCAATTATTACACCACCAGATGTTACAAGTCAAATTATAGTAGCCATTCCAATTTTAGTATTATACGAAGTTAGTATTGTAGTATCTAGATTTCTTGTTAAAAAACAAAAAGAAGTATGATTTTAAGAGCCGATAATATTCAGAAAATCTACGGAAGTAGAAAAGTGGTAAAAGGAATTTCTTTACAAGTAGAACAAGGAGAAATTATTGGTTTACTGGGCCCTAACGGAGCTGGAAAAACCACTTCTTTTTATATGATTGTGGGAATGGTTAAACCTAATGAAGGTCACATATATCTAGATGATAAAGAAATCACCAATTATGCAATGTACAAACGTGCACAGCATGGTATTGGATACTTAGCTCAAGAAGCTTCAATTTTTAGAAAATTAACCGTTGAAGAAAATATTTTATCAGTATTACAATTTACTGATAGAACCAAAGAACAACAAAAACAAAAACTAGAAGAATTAATAGAAGAGTTTAGTTTAGGACACGTACGAAAAAACAGAGGAGATTTACTTTCTGGAGGGGAAAGACGTAGAACTGAAATTGCTCGTTGTTTGGCTTCTGATCCTAAATTTATTTTGTTAGATGAACCTTTTGCCGGAGTGGATCCTATTGCGGTAGAAGATATTCAATCTATTGTTGCTACTTTAAAAGATAAAAACATTGGTATTTTAATTACCGATCATGATGTACAAGCTACCTTGGCTATTACTGATAAAACCTATTTGATGTATCAAGGAGGAATTTTAAAAAGTGGTACGCCACAAGAACTTGCAGATGACGAAATGGTAAGGCGTGTTTACTTAGGAGAAAGCTTTATTTTAAAGGAGAATAAGTTTAAGAAAAAAGTTGAGTAGTGAGTAGTGAGTAGTGAGTAGTGAGTAGTGAGTAAAACTAGAAAATCAACTCAACAATTAAACATTTTTATTTATTTCTACTATTACTTATCATAGATAAGACTAAATAGGTTAGTATAATCATTGGTAAAGCAGCTAACTTTAAAATAGCTATCAATACTACTGATAGAATTAAAAAAATGTATTTTAATTTGTTCTCTGCAAATCCAAAAGACTTAAATTTTAACGCAAACAACTCTATTTTAGCATTTAACATATAACAGCTTAAAATAGTGATCAGGATTAATAAATACTCATTTTCTAGTATATAACTTACATATTCATACTCTTCATATATTTGCATCAAAGGCAATGATAAAATAAACAAAGTATTTGCTGGTGTTGGTAATCCTACAAAGTTCTCTTTTTGATTGACGTCAATATTAAAGTTTGCCAATCGGTAACAAGAGGCCATCGTAATGGTAAAACCTAGAATAGCTAAATATGGAAAATTTTCAAAACCATCTGTAAAACCTAAAGGTTCTTGACTACTTGCTTTTAACAACATTTGTGTCATTACTATCCCAGGAACTACTCCACTAGTAACCATATCCGCTAAAGAATCTAACTGAGTTCCCAATTCGCTCTGAACCTGTAACAATCTAGCAACAAAACCATCAAAAAAATCAAAAAAAATTCCTAGCATTACAAAAAGTACGGCAAACTGAATTTGATTGTTCACAGCATATACAACTGCTATACAACCAGAAAATAAATTAAGTAAGGTTAACAGGTTAGGCAAAAACTTTATCAATTTCATAAAAACAGGTTTTCAATAGTATATACAAATCTAATCATAGTTTTGTTTATATGAATATAATTAAGTTAATTTAAATTTCATATCTAAACTAAAATTGAAACAATATATTTGTAATAAATTAAGCTAACTAAACAAACGAATTTTCTTTTGAAGAAATACATATTATTAATTATAATACTCGCTAGCTCCATTGCTTCCCAAGGACAATTGGTTCGTAGTTACTCAAATGAGTTTTTAAATATTGGTGTTGGAGCAAGGGCTATGGCTATGGGAAAATCCGTATCTTCTTTTATGACTGGAGTAGAAGCTGGTTATTGGAACCCTGCGGGAATTATTACTGCTCAAGACATTGAATTTTCAGGAATGCATAATTCATTATTCTCAGGGATCGGATCTTATGATTATTTTGCGGCTGCAATTCCTATAGAAAGAGATGAACTAGCCTTTGGTGTTTCTGTGATTCGTTTAGGAGTAGATAACATTTTAAATACCACAAACTTAATAGACAATAACGGAAATATTAACTACAACAATATTAGCACCTTTTCTAGTGCTGATATGGCTGCTATTTTCAGTCTAGCCAAATACTTTCCAAAACTACATTTAAACGTTGGTGTAAACGGAAAAATTATTAGAAGAAATATTGGCGATTTTGCCTTAGGAAACGGATTTGGATTTGATATTGGTGCTCAATATCAATACAAAAATGTAAAGGTTGGGTTGGTTCTTCGTGACGTTACCACTACTTTTACTGCTTGGACGGTGAAAGATGCTATTTTTGATGATATTGCCAATGCACAAACCAATCAAAATGGTCAAAATCAAGAAAAGCCTGAAAAGTATGAAGTAACGCTTCCTAAGTTCCAATTAGGATTTTCAATATTTAAAAAGTTAAATCAAAAATACTCTCTATTAACCGCAGTAGACATGATTGGAAGATTTACACAAACCAATGATATTGTTTCTACCAAATACGTTAGTTTCACTCCTAGCTTAGGGTTTGAATTAGGCTATAAAGGATTTTCTTTTTTTAGAGCGGGTGTTGGAAATATCCAGAAAGAAATCAATTTTGACAACACAACTTCTACTACTTTTGAACCTAATATTGGAATAGGATTTAAGTACAAAAGAATTTATGTAGACTATGCTTTAACTAATGTAGGAGCAAGTTCTGGTGTAAACTATTCTAATGTTTTTTCTCTTAAAATAGAATTAAACGAATTAAGATAATGAAGTTTTTTTACCCTATACTCCTATTATTTTCAATCTCTTTTTTTGGTCAAGAAAAACTTGAATTATCAAAACAAGCAGAAGTTAGTATTTTAACTTGTGCTCCTGGTCATAACGAATTATACTCTTCTTTTGGGCATAGTGCCATTAGAGTAAAAGACGTTATAAACAATATAGATAGGGTTTACAATTACGGTACTTTTGATTTTAACAAACCCAATTTTTATCTAAATTTTTGTAGAGGATTGTTACTATATCAAGTAAGTAGCTATGATTTTAAGTATTTTCCGTATGAGTATTATCAAGAAAATAGATGGATTAAAGCACAGACTTTAAATTTTACCCAAAAAGAAAATCAAAGAATATTTGACTATTTAGAGTGGAATGTTTTACCCGAAAACAAAGATTATCAATATGATTTTTTCTATGATAATTGCGCTACTAAAATGCATGAAGTAATAGAAAAAAGCGTTGGAAAAATTGATTTTGACTATAATGAATTCCCAAAAGATTTAACGCATAGAAATTTAATCCATCAATATTTAGCCAAAAATTCTTGGTCAAAATTTGGAATTGATTTGGCTTTGGGAGCCGTAATTGATAAAAAAGCTACTTTAAAACAATATATGTTCTTACCTGATTATATCCATTTAGGATTGGCGAACAGTAGTATTCATGGAAAAAAAATAGTAGCTAAAGAAAACTATATTTTACCAGATTATGCGTTAATAATGTCAAAAACAAACTTTTTACTAAGCCCTTTGTTTTTGTCTTTGATTCTGATATCTATCACTTATTATTTAAGACTATCAAACAAAAACACTCGTGTTTGGTTTAGTACCATAGCCATCACTTACGGAATATTAGGAATTGTTATTTTTAGTTTATGGTTTTTAACAGCACACAGTACTACTAAAATGAATATGAATATTTTATGGGCAAATCCTATTTTACTAGCCTATCCTTTTGTTAAAGAACCATTACGTAAAATAATCTGTTATATAGGATTACTAGTTTTAGGAATCTTTTTATTTGTAGCTATTACAGGATTTCAACAATTTGATTTTAGTTTTTATATACTAGCCAGCTGCTTAATTCCTTTGTACCTAAAGCCTTTACTGACCTTTAAAGTATAAAACAGTGTGTATTGTTTTTATCATAATTTTAAAATCCAGAAACAAGCTTCTTTTTTTTATATAATACAAATCATACCTTAATTTTTTCTCTTGTTCTTCTAGTGTAGAAGCGTAAGGATACATTACTTGAGCCCAGCCTGTTAATCCTGGTTTTATTACATGTCTAATACCGTATAAAGGTATTTGTTTACCCAACTCATCAACAAACTCAGGTCGTTCCGGTCTTGGTCCAATCATACTCATTTCTCCTTTTAAAATATTCCAAAATTGAGGAATTTCATCAATTCTCATTTTTCTTAAAAACTTACCAAAAGGGGTAATTCTTGTATCATTCTTAATGGCCCATTGGGCTCCATTTTTTTCTGCAGAGGCCACCATAGATCTAAATTTAATGATCTTAAAAGATTTTCCCTTTGCTCCAACTCTTTCTTGTTTATAAAACAAGCTCCCCCTACTCCATATTAAGTTTCCTATAAATACAAAAGGAATTAAAAAAAGCATAAATAAAATTCCAATAACTCCCGCAAGAATATCCATACACCTCATAAAAAACAGATATAATCTATTCTCGTGGTTTTCACTAAAATTAAAATACTTGTAAAAATATTTGGTTAAGTTTTTTTCTGGTACACAAAAAGTAATTCTTTCAATATAGTCCTCATAACTTAAAATATTGATCCCTTGTTCAAAATAATACGCAAGCTTTTGATTTAATAAGTCTGTATTTTCTTTTGTAAACCCGTTTAAAGAAACCACTAATTCTTTAATATTATTATTTAAAATTACCTCATCTAAATTAGCCTTAGACACATCCATAAATTTCCCCGATTTATCTACCTCTTTCTCACTCAAATAACCATACATAGCATGATCCCTAGAGTGATGATCTACATGGTAAATTAAATCTTTTAAAGTATCTTCTTGTCCACATATCAACAAAATATATTTGTAAAACTTTTTGTTGGCAACTGTAAAAATGTAAATATTCCTCCATACAAATACAGAAATAAAAATACTCAAAAAGAAAATTAAGATGTCAATTCTATTAGAAGGCAAAACAGGGGTTAAAATAGGCGTATATAAATAAGCCAAAACACAAACAACTGTTGTGACAAATAAATTTCTAGTGGTTTTAAATCGGCTGGCAGAAGCGACTAAATTATACATTTCAAAAACTTGAGCAATCACTAAAAAATAAATCATTAGAACGAATCTATTTTTTGAAATTGTAGTTTCTAATATATTGATGTATTTAAAGTTTAGGTATAAGTTACAGAGTGCTAATCCTATAAAGATAAAGAGTAAATCCATAATTCTTAATAGAACAATCCTTTCCGAAAAATATAGTTTAGTTTTTGGAATCATTAATAGTTTAGTTTAGTTAATTCAAATATAAAGAATTAACCATTCTTAAGTTTTATGCAAATGTTACATAATACATAATAAATTGCCTTAATGATACTTTTTTGTTCAATTTCTCTATAAAGTTTCCAATTCCACTTAATCATTTCTGTTTTTTTGGCTGAAACTGAAAAATTACGAAGTCTATAAGTTGCCAAAACCTCTTGTAATCCATAAGCAAAATCAATTTGTTTTAAAATATTTAACCACAAGCCATAATCTTGTCTTTTTCTGATGAGTGGCATGTATATTTTCCCTAATTTTTCTTGATTGTACATAGCGGTTAAACATCCTATTTTATTAGAGGATAACATATGTTTATAACTCAATTTTTCATGAGCATTGATAATATCATTTAACAAAACGCCCTCTTCACTCATTCTTTGATAAGAGGTAAAAGTCAAAACATAATCATTGGTTTGCATAAAATTGATTTGCTTTTCTAATTTTTGAGGCAACCACATATCATCACTGTCTAAAAAAGCAATAAAAGTTCCCTTGGCTTGTTCAATAGAATGGTTTCTAGCCACAGCAGCTCCTGCATTACTTATTTTAAACAATTTAATTCTTGGATCTTTAGCAGCAAATTTTTCAATTATTTTGATTGAAGAATCTGTAGATCCATCATCTGTAATCAGCATTTCCCAGTTTTCATAACTCTGATTCTGAACGCTTTTAATCGTATCAGCAATAAAATTTTCAGAATTATAACAAGGTGTAATGATAGAAACTAAAGGTTGTGCCATACTTATTCAATATTTGAAATAAAACTTTTAAACTTTCCTTTTGTAGATTGTAATAATACATTTACGCTTATTTCTACTTTCATATCATCACTAAAGTACTTTTCTATTTCTTGTTTTAACAAACTTATTTTATCATCATTTATAGCTTGTTCTATATTAAAATTTAGGAATCCTTTTTTATTCTGAATCACCTGATAATTTAATTTTAACCCTTTGTTTTTTACTAAATTTTTAAAAATATAATAAAAATATAAGCTCGGATATATTTCTTTAAAACCATAAACGTTAGCACCTACTCTACCTGTAACTTCCTTTAAAATATGATGTTTTTTTCCACAAGCACATTTTTCTTCTTTTGATGCCAATTGAATATAATCTCCTAATTGATACCTGATAATGGGAAACGATTTCATTTGTAAATTGGTGACTAAAATCTCCTCATTTACTTCTTCAACCAATACTCCCTCCATATTTAAATGCATATTTCCTTGTGGACATTCAAAAGCTATAATTCCTGATTCTGTAGCTCCATATTCACTGATGATTTTTAGTCCAAAAGCTTTTTGTACTTCTTCTTGATAGGTGTCAAATATCTTTTCAGAAGTTCCTTTGATCATTTTAATGTTTTTAGGCTTTTCCAACCCTCTTTCATTAATTAACTTAGCTGTTTGAAACAACATCGATGAATATCCGTGGATGTATCTTGCATTTTTTAACTTATTAACAAACTGCTGAAATGACTTTTTTTCGTAGCTAAAAATTCTAAATCTGTGTTGTAAAATATCTAAGATTTTCGTTTTTACTTTCTCTTTAAAAGAAAAGTTGAATCCCCAAAAATAACCATTCTTTTCCCATGGATTTACGTTATACCAAGAATACCCTCTAAAAATAGCTGCTCTATTAAAAGAATCTGATTCCTCCTCTCTATTAAAAACCAAAGATTCTCCGGAACTCCCTGATGTTGTGGCTTTAATTAATTTTTTAAAAGAATACTGTGTATGAATTTCTTGAGTATGATCTAACAAATCTCTTTTACTGATGGTTGGAATTTTATGAATATCTTCTAAAGAGGATATCTCAGAAACAGAAAAATGATGGTCATCAAAATGTTTTTTATAAAATGGAGAATGGTCATAAGCAAACTTTATCAATTCTTTTAACTTCTCTAATTGATAAGCTTCCAAATCTTCTAAAGACCAAGATTCACTTCTCTTTAAAAAAGAAAACCAAGAATTAATTGAGGGATTTCTCCATTGCTGACCTAACTTAAATATCCACTTGTAAAACATTTATTTTAAAACTTTTAACCATTGATATTTCACTACTTCCCAATCCATATTTTCGGCCTTTTTTCTTCCTTTTAAAGAAAATTTATTGGCCAAATTTTTATCATTCAACAAATTTATGATTGCATTTGTCATTTGTTCAACATCATTTGGATTGACCAAAAAAGCTTCTTCCTTGTCTTTTATCAAATAAGGAATTCCCCCAACATTAGTTGATACAATAGGCAAACCCAAAGCCATGGTTTCTATCAAACTTACTGGAGTATTATCGATATTTGTGGTATTGATAAACACATCATAATTTTTAGACAATTGATGCCATTCTTGTTTAGGCAAAACTCCTGTAATGATGATACTTTCCTCTAAATGTAACTCTTTAATTCTTTCTTGTACTTTGATCAAAGTTCCATCTCTATCAGGACCAACCATACATAAAGTTGCTTTTGGATAGGTGTTTTTTAATTCGTGCAAAACATTCACAGCCATTACAGGATTGTATATTTCTGCAAAAGCCCTAACATATAATAAATTTGGAGCTAATTGACTTCTCTCTTTAAAAATATAATCTTTTATATTGATGGTGTTTGAAATTAACACACTATCATAATCCTTGTTCTTAAAAGCTGTTTGTAAATAGGCTGAAGGAGAAACATTTATAAATGCATTTTTAAAAATTTTAGCACTCATTTTCGGACTCTTATCTAATCTGCTTGGTAAATTCCCCCCATGTAAAATTGGAACATACTTTGTTTTGAAAATTCTAGCGAGTTGTGAAGTAACAAAAGCATAATAAAAAGCAGAAGTACTAAAAACATCTATCAATATATAATCTACTTTTTTAGCCTGAATCATCACAGTTATAATCATATCCAACAATCTAAAAATTTGATTTTTTTTAGACGAGGAACATATCACATCAAAACCTTCATCAATTAAATTTTGTTTCAACGTAGCATAAGCACTATGATATTTTGATTGATCCGACAAGTCATTTCCTATGTATAATATTCTCATATTCCTGAGGTTGCTAATTCTTCATCATAGTCTTCATCTTCATAAAAGTTAATCAAACTCATACCATAAATAAACCCTGGAAAAGCAATTCGCATGGCAGAGTGATTAATGGTTAAAAACCAAAGCGTAGCAAACCCTACAACAAAACCTTTGTATAAAAGTTTTTGTCTAAAAAAATTAAGTGTTGAAGCATAAAAAAGCAATACTAAAGAAAATAATCCTATCAACCCATGTTCTTCTAAAAGTCTACTCATTTCATTATGTGAGGCTGCTGTCACTTCTCCATCAAATTCTTCTTTTCTTAAATATTTACCTGACCCTACTCCAATTCCAAAAACCGGATTCTCCATAAAAGTTTCTAGCTGTTGTTCAAAAATATCTAATCTACCTGATGAAATATCTTCTTTTTCTACGCCTAAAGAGTTTTTCCCAAGATATCTATTTTCTAACATTCCTCCTGTTACATTGGTACTGTACACCCATATCGTAAGCAAAAAAAGAAACATAATCCCTATGTATTTTAAAAGTTCTAATATCTTACCTCTTGCTACTAAATAGAAAAAAGACAATACTAAAAAAGCTAAAAATCCTGTTAAAATTCCCCCTCTAGAAAAAGTTAATAAACCTCTATAAATTAAATAAAACAGTAAAAAAACATCTACATAAATAGAACCCGTTATTTTTCCTCTAAGCAATAATAAGGTGGTCAGTAAAAAAATACCAAATCCTAAAGCAGTCGCAACTTGGTTAGGTCCAAACCCTCCTGAAGCTTCAAAATTAGCGGTAGAACCAAAAGTAATTTCCTTTAAACTTGGTGTTCTAAAATACAACAAAGTTAGCATAGACATAATAGGCAATAAAGTGAAATACAATATTTCTTTAAATCTATTATACTCAATCCTTCTATTGTAAAAATACATGGCAGAAACTCCTAAAGAAATGGGGCCACTTAAATTAAACACCACTGCTTTTCGTAAAGAAGCATCTGCAGGAATGTCCGAAAATGCAACACCTACCAATAACAATAAAACATACAACCAAAAAATTGCAGGAACCCCTCTTGATTGTTTTTCAACTGCTATCCCAACTAATAAAAAAAGAATGGTTATGTATTTAATCATTTCCCAAGAAATGGTTCCTCCTGTCATTCTCAATAAAACCTCTGCACTTACAAAATAAGAAGTCCATAAAAAAGCTTGATTGTTGTCATTTTTGCTAGCTACAATATCAATAATAGCATAGATCATGATCAAAACAGCTACTAATTTTGGAATGATGGATACCGTTAGCAGAAACCCTGCTAACAAGTGTAAAATAACCAACAAAAGTCTGTTTTTTAACATGCTTTATATGTTTTTAGCAATTTAGAAAAATAGGCACTTTCCGAATAACTTTCAAAAATATGCTTTTGAAATTGAGTCCCCTTTAATTTTCTTAAATTTTCGTCTTGAATATATGTTTCAAGAGATGTTGCTAGTTCCATAGAGTTTTCTTTGGGTACAACTAGTCCATAATTATTCACAACTTTTTTACAATCTCCCACGTTGGTTACCACAACGGGTAAACCAGACAAACCATATTCTAATAAAGATACTGGCAATCCTTCTGAATTAGAAGATAGAACACCTATCGTAGATTGACTCAAGATATATTTTACATCTAAACAAGAACCATAGAGATAAACCTCATTTTCAAGTTTTTCATTTTTAACAATATTCTCTATTTGTTTGGCATAAATATTATCGTGTTTTTGACCAATGAGGTGCAAAGTCCAATCAGGATATTTATTTTTAACAACAGTAAAAGCTTGTAATAAATTAAAGTGATCTTTTTGCGGTCTAAAAGCAGCTACACAAACAATTCTTTTTCCTTCAATACCATTTAAGTGAGTTTTATTTGAAGTGGTATTTAAGTTAGCAAAATTGGCTAAAAAAAGTACCTTTTTACAATATAATTCTTTTTTTGCCCAATGAACCAAAATTTCATTTACCGAAATAATATTTGTAAAAAACAACGAGCCAAATTTTAAGGCTAGAGATTTTCTTTGCTTAATCTCTTCTGCTTTTCCATAATGATCATGCCAAACAATTTTTATTTTAGGCATCATGAACTTTACTAAGACTGCGATAAAAAACGAAGAAGAATGTGCATGAATGATCTTGATTTTATGCTTTTTAATGTAATTCTTTAACATCAACAAAGCCTTAACATCAATAACTCCTTGTTTGTTTAAAAAAACAGTTCCAACTTCTTTGCTTATTTTTTCTTTCAACAAACCTTCTGCTCTCGTTACACATAAATGAGAGGTAATGCCATATTTAGGCAATCCATTAGCTATGTTCACTGCCATCATTTCTGCCCCACCAACCGCAAGTGAGTCTATGATCTGAATTACATTTAAAGGTTTAATCATTCAGTATTTTTTCTATTTCTCTATCAAACTTTTCTAGCGTATACATTCTTGACCAGGTTTTGGCATTGGTTATTTGTAATTTATACAAGTCATGATTTAAAAGGTATTCTTCTATGGCAGAAACCACTTTTTCTACAGAAGAATCCACTACTTTTCCCCTAGTATTATGCCCCAACATATAGGGGATGCAAGACACTTTTGAACTGATAGGCAAACATTCCCAAAACATAGCTTCTGCCACCACTTTAGGCCAACCTTCTGACTTTGAGATAAAAATAAGAAAATGTGAAGTTTGAAAAGCTGCTTTTACCACTTCTTTATTTACATTTCCATGTAGAACAATCTGATTTTCTAGTTGATGTGATGAAATATAATTTTCTATTTCAGTTCTCATCACACCATCACCATAAATGTTTAAACAAACATCATAACCTTTTTTAATAAGTTGATGAGTTGCTTTTACACTCAACAAAGGCTGTTTCCCAACCGTTAAACCACCTACAAAAATTAATTTTATTTGATTGTTTAAATCTTTTTCCTCAATCATTGTAATTTCATGTTGATGATAACTCGCTGTAAAAAATGGAATGATGTTTTTTGATTGGTTTGGCCAATCTCCATAAACCAAAACTTTCATCTTTTTAGTTAAAAGAGTATTTCCAAGTAGCCATTTCTGAAATTTATAAGTAACGGGTTGTTTACTTTCTGGATCCCAATTCCCCGCATATTTAGCTGTTTTAGGTTTTAATGGAAAAAATATTTGCATCAAACAACCTAACAAGCCCACATTACCTGGACAACGCAAATGAATGTGACTACTTTGTTTCATCACTCTATAAATCTGCCAACAAACTTTAGGCATTATCCATAAAGACCTAAAAAAGTTATTGATAGAAGTAATATCAAAATTTGGGATTTCTATCATTTTAATATTGGCATGCTGATAAGCAATTTCAATATTCTCAACCTCATCAATAGAAACTGGAGCCACAATAATGATTTCATCCACATATTTTGCCCACAAATTCATTTCACGAACATAAGGTTCATAAGCATAAAATTGTCCATCTTTAATTTTATGAACAGCATGGGTTATAATTCCGAATTTCATCTTTTTATTATTGGCTTGTTAAAAATTAAGGTTAATAGACCATAACATCTTCCTATAGCTTCGGTAAAAGCTTCTATTTTTTTACTTGAGGTAAATACATTTATAAATCGTAACTTCATCAACACAATAGCAATTGCGTTCCACTTTAAACGAGCTATGATAGATGGATTTTTATATTTTACTCTCCAAACATACCAACCATTTCTGGTCACCATTTTTCCATAGTTAAACTGATTGGGTCTTCCAGCTACATCGTGATGATGTTCTAGTCTTGCTGCGGTATTGATATATATTTTCCCTTTTTTAGCTAATCGTAAAGAAAAATCTGCATCTTCGTACAAACCATATCCTTCGAAATATTTTGAGAATGACAACTCATTAAAAATTTCTTTTCTATAAGAAGCGACTCCCCCCATGATTTGTTCAACAGGATATACTTTATTACTGGGTGGTAAAAAACTAACAGGTCTTCCGTTAGAAAATCTCGGCATCCAACCTGGAGGTGTATTATCTAACAAACCTAACTTTTTTCTCAGCTTAAATCTTGATCCTTCTTTTCTTACCCAACCATCATAGTAAAACTCATCAGATTGCACTTCTTCTGAGAGTTTCCAAGTTACTTCATTGATTATATAACCTCCAACAGCCAAAGCTTCAGGATAAGTTTCATAAGTTCCAATTAAGTATTTAAAATAGTCCGGTTCTAATAAGGTATCATCATCTAAAAAACACACAAAATCAACATCTGTCCTAACACGTTCAATTCCAAAATTTCTTTGTTTTGTCAATCCCCTTTCTTCTGGTGTTACCTTATAATAAGTTAAGTTTTCAAATATGTTTTGAATCAATAACTCCTTAGTTTCATCATTGGTAGAACCATCAACAATTATAATTTCATTAGGATACAAGGTTTGCACAGCTATTGTTTCCAACAAACTTAACAAAGCTTTTGGTCGCATGTACGTGCAAATAATAAGGCTAAAATTCATATGCTTATTTATATCTTACTCCTAAGTTAATCAATGCTTTGGCATACTGTAATGATTTTGAAAACTGTAATTGTTTATATGGCAATTGAATCAATCTAACAGGAATTTTTTTCACTCCACCTTTAAATAAAAACAAAAAGAAATGTTTTACTCTCCATTCTTTTATTTGACTTGGTGTAAAGTGTTTTAAAATACCATAAGTAATGGTTGGACTAGGTTTTGGTACAATATTTTTTACTGGTTTATTTAGCTCCCAAGGTTGTATTTTACGTTTTTTTCCTTTCTTTTTAGCTTCACTTCCCCACCATCTATACCCCCCCAATGGTGGTTTTAAATGTAAATTTGGAGAAAAAGGATTATGCAATAATACATGTCCAGCTTTTAAAATAGACAAACCAAAATCTGCATCCTCACCATAACCACCATCAAAATTCACATCATTTCCAATTAATTCTTGTACCACCTCTCTGCGAACACAAGAATTGGCGTTGCTAAAAATAGAAGACACTCCAACCTTCCATCTTTTATCTTCTATTTTTGCTAACCTCTTTTTTAAATCCGACAAATCTTGATTTACATTTTCTGCCATGACATCCAACCCATTACAAGCAGCTGCTTTGTAGGTTTGAAGTAATCTTATATGATTTTCCACAAAATCTGGCAACACTCTCACATCATCATCAGCAAAAATAATATAATCTCCTGAGCACAATTCAATGGCTTCATTTCTTGCTCTACAACTTCCTTTGCTAGTTTGCCATTTTACAATAACATCAAAAGGAAAATCTTCATTTTTGTAATATTTATCATTTCTTTCCTCTTCTGGAGTAGCATCAACAATTACAGCTTCTTTGATTAGGTAAGATTGATTTTTATGATCTTCTAACAAAATCTGACTATAGGCTTGTCTTCTCATCGTAGGAATGACCAAACTTACTGTTGGTTTTCCTTCAATAGGATTTAAATCTCTAGGTTTAATTGTTTTTTCAACATACTTAACAGCCTTTTTCTTTGCTTGATTATATGCCTTATATTCCGAAGGAAATTTAAAAATTCCTTTTCTCAACATCATATAAAATGGATGTTGTCTTTTAAAATTTTTAAAAAAGAAAGTATATCTATCTTGCTTAGAAATTTGAATATCATTTTCTTCTGATGGAAATAAACCTTTGATGTTTAAAGGGATCCCTGCTTGATTTCTCAACAAATTATATCCAAAATCCAATCCAGACATGATACTAGATTCATATTGTGAATCCAAACCATTTATTTGATTCCATACAGTTTCCCTAACCACAAAAGCGTTTACATTGACTCGCCAACAAACACAATTATCTTGATTTTTTATATCATTTAAAAACCACCAATAGACAGCCGTTTGATAAATCAAATCTTGAAAACAATTGGCAAAACCTTGCTCCAAAGAACTATGCCAAACATCACCAGTTCCTTTAGCCAATTCTTCTAAGATATATAGATTAGGATTTCCATTATATAACAAAACCTCATGATTTGAGGTGATATATTTTTTTAACTGCATGTTATTTTATTATTGATTTGTACATTGCAATATTTGTTGCTATTGATTGCTTTATGTCAAACTCATTTATAATTCTTTGCCTAGCATTTTTTGCCATTTGAGTTGCCTTTACCTCATCGTTTAACAAAGCTAAAACTTTAGTGGTAAATTCTTTTGTGTTTTCTGGTTGTATCATATAACCTGTTTCTCCATCAATCATCAATTCCTTTGCCCAACCAATATTGGAAGTCACTAACATTTTTTCTAGTGCCATGGCTTCTAACCAAGTCATGGGAAAAGCTTCGGCAAAACTTGGTAATAAAACAATTTCTGCTTGTTGAATATAAGTGATTACTTCTTTATAAGGCACTGCACTTTTATAGGTGGTTCTTTTTAAGGCTTTTTCTGATAAAATCTCTTGTATCATTTCTAAAGTTGAAACTTTAGAAAAAACATCTTTATTGTCTTTTCCTAATAAAGTCAATGTTACCTCATCATCTTTTTCAACCAATTCATTAAACATTTTAGCTATTTCTAACACTCCTTTTTTGCGAACTAGCGTTCCGAAATACAATAATGATTTTGGTTTTATATTTTGATGATTTGGAGAAAACCTATCAACATCTATTGCATTATAAACAACTTTTATTTCTTTATTTATATTAAATAATTGCTTTGTTTTTTGGGACACAAACTCACTCACCCCAACTATCTTGTCTGCTCCATTTAAAGCCTTTTTTTCAAAAAACTTATTTTTGGTTTTTACTTTTCTGTTTTCTAAATCACAAAAATAAGTATCAGATCCATGTAAACGAATCACCAACGGACAAGTAAACTTCATAAATGCCGTGAAACCTGTCCATTCTGGAGCTTCTATCACTTCTATGTTTTTTTTAGAAATGATATTATTTACATATTTATTAAAATATCTTCTGTTGGTATACCAGGTAATTCCTTTAACAGCTTTCTTTTTTACTAAATGAATTTCTACTCCATTTTCTACTAAGACTTGTTCTTTAGGTTGACTATGAACAAACACCGTTACTTCACAAGAATAATGGACTAATTGTTCGGCTAAACCCTTAGTAAAAGTTCCAATTCCACCTATATTTCCTTTAAAGGCTTCTAACGGATATTCTGGTGTGATGAAAGCTATGTGCATGGGAGTAGTTTTATGTGTTCTGAAACCATTTTATCCAAATAAAATTCTTGTTGGATTAATGTAGCTGTGTCATCCGTAATATTTTTTTTATCTGTAATAACCTTTTCTAAAATAGAAGCCAAGGCCTTAGAATCACCAGGTTCATAAATAAAACCATTTTTACCATTTTCTAAAACTTCTAAATTACCACCAACTGTAGTTGTAATTACAGGAACGTTTGCTGATAAACTTTCTAGAATAGACAAACTAAAACATTCCATATATGTTGGTTGAATCATATAAGCATAATCACAAAATAATTCATTTAATTTAGCTGAACTTCCTTTAAAAAAAATAACATCCTCTAAACTATATTTAACTGTCAAATCTCTAAGTACTTGTTCATAAGGCCCTTCTCCATATATATCAACAACCACATTATTTAATGCCGAATTATCAATTAAACTGAATGCTTTGATTAAATCTTGAATTCCTTTAGAAGCCCTTAAATGAGAGGCAACTATAAATTTATTTTTATTTTCTTGTGTTCTTTTTATAAAAACTTTGGTATCAATTCCGTTATAAACAACTTTGGTTTTATCCTTTAGAAAAGCTCCATAATCATTTAAAATATGATTCACAGTATATTGAGACACCCCTACAAATTGATGAATATATTTAGCGTATAAAAGTCCAGCAATTCTTTTTTTTATTCTCTTTTTTAAAGGAAAACCTTCTAACGGTCTTGGGTTGTGATCTACCGCTATGATGTTTGCGTTAGGATATAACTGATGACATTCTTTGTAGAAAGAAGTACATAATTCAGTAAAATGTGTCACTATCGCCTCATAGTTGTTGTTTTTTGAAATGTTTTGATTCAAAAACAACTGTTCTACAGAAGCTCCTTCTGCACTATAAATATTCATTCCTTTATAAAACTCAAACGATGTGTAATTTGTAAAATACCAATCTACCTGTATATCCATCTCTATCAATTTTTGATTATATGATTGATAAAAACGATCCATTCCTCCAATTCTATCAGGGCGAAGTACGTAATTACAGATAACCGCTATTTTCATTTTATAATGATTTTAAAGCTTTTGCTATTTGTTTAGAAGCAGTTCCATCACCATATGGATTTTTATTTCCTATCATATTTTGATAAGTTTCTTGATTATCTAAAAGTATAAAGGCTTCTTTTAAAATTTTGTTTTTATCTGTTCCTACTAACTTAACTGTTCCTTGCGCTACGGCTTCTTGTCTTTCTGTTACATCTCTTGTAACCAAAACGGGCTTTTTTAAAGATGGAGCTTCTTCTTGCACGCCACCACTGTCTGTAATAATTAAATAAGATTGATTTAACAACCAAATAAAAGCCTCATAATCCAAAGGAGCAATTAGTAAAATATTAGAATGATTTCCCAAAGTATCATACACCACTTTTTGTACATTCGGATTTAAATGTACCGGATATATTAACTGAACATCCTTTCTATCTGCCAATTCTTTTAAAGCACTACAAAATTCATAAAACTTATCTCCAAAATTTTCACGTCTGTGTCCGGTAACTACAATGAGCTTTTGATTCTTTTTAATAAATTCCTTTATTTCTTGAATATCTTCTCTATGCTCATTTACATGATGAATCCCCCATAACAAAGCATCAATGACTGTATTTCCAGTAATGTACACAGATTTTGAGTTTACTCCTTCATTGATTAAATTTTGAGCAGATTGTTTTGTAGGAGCAAAATGCACATCTGCCAAACGACCTGTAATTTGTCTATTGATTTCTTCTGGAAAAGGAGCCCGTTTATTGTAAGTTCTTAAACCTGCTTCTACATGTCCTACTTTAATTCCTCTATGAAACGAAGCCAAAGCCACCATACTACTAGTAGAAGTATCTCCATGAACTAATACCAAATCTGGCTCAAAATCTACCAAAACCTCATCAATAGCAGTTAGTATTCTTGCACTTAATTGATTTAAGGTTTGATTGGCTTTCATCAAACCTAAATCATAGTCTGGAATGATTTTAAAAAAAGCTAATACCTGATCTAACATTTCTCTGTGTTGAGCAGTGACACAAACTTTTGTATCAAATTCACTATGCTGATATAATTCCTTCACCAAAGGTGCCATTTTTATAGCTTCTGGTCTAGTACCAAATACTACGAGTATTTTTTTCATCTTTACCAATCTTTTCTCCAATCGATGTCTTCTTTTACAACTTTTGACGGATTTCCTATTATTATCGTTTTTGGTTTCATAAAGCTTTGGGTAACAACAGTGCCCAAGCCTACTAAATTAACATCTACTATTTTCACACCTGGAGCAATAGAAACATTTGAACCTATATAAACATTATCACCAACAACAACATCTAAATTCTTACCTAATTTTGTACTTACGGATCCATGAGTCCATATTTGACTATTTTTTCCTGCTAACCATGAATTTTTACCTATAACAACATTATTATATAAATCAATAAAATGATTATTTATAATCCTACTATTTTCACCTATGCTAAAATCAGCAGTTCCCATTATTCTATTCCCGCTATGAATACTTACATTTTTCTCTATTTTTAACACGTTACAAGAGATATGATTATTATCTCTTATTAACACATTATCCCCTATGATTACTTTTTTAGCATTAATAATACTTTTTCCTATTTTAACACTTCTACCAATTTTATACTTAAAAAATATTTTATAAAATAGAATCCTCAAATAATTCGAAGGCAGTCTTTTGACAATAAAAAATAATATTTTTTTCATGCCAACTGTTTTAATTCTTTTACAATCCTTTGACTTGTTCCCTCTAATGGAGCACCTATTTCTAAATCTAACAAAGCTTTTCGTTTAGTTTTCCTTAAACTAGGATTCTTTATCGCCTCTTCTAATTGCTCATGTAATTCTTTTTCATTTTTGGCAATAGTAACAGCTTCACTATCTACCACATATTTGTAATGGGCATAGTTTAAAAACTTTTGATCATCGTACAATCCATTTTCTTTATTTCCAAAAACAGTATTGATTACGGGTTTATCAAACAACATAAAATCTAAACTCATGGTAGAAAGCATATTCACATTTACTTCACAATAAGCCAATATTGCTCTTAAATCTTTTACGTCTTCAATAGATGGTAATCGTTGTGACCACGCTTCTGCATGCCCCTCTCTAGCTAAAATCCATTTAGGAACATTCCATTTAATTTCTGGTATTTCAGCTTTTAATTGTTCAAAACGTTTTCCATCTTCTGCTGGTGATGTTCTTATCAACAACTGTAAATTCTCTAAAGAGTTCTTTTTAATATATGACCATACGGAACGAATATGAACCTCATCATTTCTACCTATGTCTGCATCTGCACAACTGTAACAAATAGTTTTTTTAGAAGAATCTAATTTAAATTTATTGTAAAACTCTTCACGAGTTATAAAATATTCATCCTGCACATATGGCTCAAACTGAGGCGTACCCACAACTTTTACATTTTTGCTTATAGTACTTGGGTAAAAATGCAATAATTCCTTCTTCATTAAATCACTCCATACCATATATCCGTCAAACTCTCCTAGCATACGTCCTTTTGAAGCTAGGTTGTCCCAACTAAAAATAAAAGAATTGGTTTTTATTTTTAGTGTTTTGGCCAAATACAGCAAGGGTGCTAAAAAAGGAGGTCTCTGGTGCGTAAAAAACAAAATATCTGGCGACTCATTGTTTAATAAAACTTTAAACTCCTGTGTTACTTTGTCTTTTTTAAAACAATAAAACTGAAGTTTTTCATAAAATTTAATATTATTCTCGGAGTGAAATAACTTAGTAATTGCATAAGCTAGCTTAGTTAACAAAGATCGTAATGAGTTTGTATTAGGATATCCTCTTGTTAAATTATCATTGATTCCATAATAATCTCTATGCAGGTACATATGTGCTAGTTCTTTTAGCTTTCTAAAAAACCATACACTTTTATTTTCTATATATAGCGGTAACTCAACTACTTTAACATTACTAGGAAATTCAATATTATTCATTCCAGAAATTGGAATTCCAGAAAAAACAACCACATTTTCAAATGCTAAACTTACTTCTGAAATAAATTTACTTAGAATAAAATTTCTACTTCCAACACCGTCTGTAATGACAACTCCAATTGTTTTCCCTTTCATTATTCATTAATTTAAAATACTAGTATTTAACCATTGCCATATATGAAAACTAGAATCTTTATCTCCCTCTCTATATTTATCAACCTCTTTATCTAATTCAGAAAAATTAAACCACGTAGCTATATTGCTGTTTTTTAATTTATATACTGCATTTTCCACATCATCCAAAAGTTCTTCTCCTAACCATTCTCTTTGAGGAGTTTGTAATGGTCTTTTAGGTGCATAGGTAATTTTATCACTTAAAAATTCTGAAACCAGCTCTCTCAACAAATACTTTTGAACTCCATTTTTAATTTTATACTCAATAGGTTGTGCAAAAGCAAACTCTACTAATCGATAATCTAAAAAAGGTTCTCTCAATTCAGTACTATAAGCCATTGATACACGATCATTAAACCTTAAAGCTCTTGGTATTTTGGTATAAAATAAATCTCTATATTGTTTGTTTAGCACATCATCTTTAAAAAAATTAGGATAATTAGGTTTTACTGCTTTCTTTAAAAAAGTAGACTCTAAAACATTTGGTCTAAAAGGAGATTTAGAAATTCCTTGGATGGTATTATTATTATTTTGAGTATAATAATCATACCCGGCCCATTGCTCATCCATTCCCTGCCCATCTAACAACACTAAGGAATTTTGTTTTCTAGCTTGTTTAAAAATTTGGCTATAAGCAACAGTTGGTATTCCTCCACAGGGTTCATCTTGATGTTGTGCAATAAATTCTACTTTTTCTCTTAATTTATCTTTAGGACTTAACAACACTTTGTTTAAAGGATTTTTTGTTAAACCTATCATTTCTTCCACCCATGGCAATTCATCATACCTTTCATCATCTGTGTAAAAAGTATAAGCCTTTATGTTTTTTCCTTTTTCTAATTGATTTACAAAAGCCAATAATGTAGAACTATCTAGTCCTCCACTGATATTAAAACCTACAGATACATCCGCTCTAAATCTTATAGAAATACTATCCAATAAAAGAGTTTTATATATTGATTTGGCTTCCTCAAATGATATTATCTTTTGTTGATGTTTTTTTACTTCTTCTTTAAAAAAATACCATTTACTAATTACTAATTGATTATTCTTATGTTCTAAATAATGCCCCCCTGGTAATTGCTCTATTTGATTCCAAAATGTTTCATTAGGCATTCCATAAGAACCATAAGTAAAATAACTTGCCCATACTGTTTCATTAGGATTTCTTGGGATACCAGCTGCATGTATGGCTTTAATTTCTGAAGCAAAATACAATGTATTTTGTGAATGGTGATAATAAAAAGGTTTTACACCAAAACGGTCTCTTGCAGCAAATAAAGTTTGATCATTTTTGTGCCAGATAGCAAAAGAAAACATCCCGTTAAATTTATGTAAACAATCTTTTCCCCATTTTATATAACTTGCTAAAAGTACTTCAGAATCTGAGCTTGTTTTAAAATTATAAAAAGAAAGCTCTTTTTTAAGCTCTATATAATTATAAATCTCCCCATTAAACACCAATACATAATTACCACAATTACTCTCAAAAGGTTGATTTGAATTTGCTGATAAATCTATAATTGAAAGTCTATTGTGTCCTAAAAAAGTATTGGAATCTTTCCAACTCCCCATATAATCGGGACCTCTATGCTGCTGTTTTTGCAACATACTATCTAAACATTTTTGACTTGCATCAGTCCCAATAATTCCAGCAATACCACACATGTTTAGTTTTTTATTTTTTTAAACAATTCTTCTGCTTTCGCCCAATCTTCCATCGTATCTATATTTACATACCATTCTTTAGGAGACTCTATATAAGCAACACTATTTCCATATAAAGAATCTTGTTCTAAAAGAACCGAAGTTTTGGTTATATAAATACTACCATCTCTATGGTAAGCTTTAGGTAAATCTTGTCTCCTAGAAATAATTTGCTCATCACCAGTCGCTATTTTTAAATTTCCATTAGAAGATTCTTCAAACACCCAATGAGGATTGTATTCATGTGGTACTTCTTGTACAGAAACTAAACTATCCGTATCTGCCTTTATAAACTTTTCAATGGCTTTATTTAAAAAATCAACCGTTCTAAAGGGACTGGTTACTTGTAACAAACAAACAGCATCAAAGTCAACACCGATACTTTTATAATACGTTAAAGCATGTTGAATTACAGGTAAAGTTGGGGTTGTATCTATAGCTAGATCAGAAGGCCTTTTAAAAGGAACCACAATTCCTATTTTTTTTGAAACCTCTATAATCTCATCATCATCACTACTTAAAACAACTGTATCAATCCATTTACTAGCCAAAGCAACCTCAGAAGTGTATTGAATCAAAGGTTTTCCTCCCAATAATTTAATATTCTTCCTAGGAACTCCTTTAGAACCTCCTCTGGCGGGTATAATTCCTAATACTTTCATTAATACACAATTGTTTTATGAAAAGTTAATGTAGTCTCTGCAAGTATATTGGCTATTCTTTGTCCTGATTTTCCATCACCATAAATATTTTCTGATACAATATCTGTAACTGAAATTCTGTTCTGAATGCTTTTTATGATTTCATTTTTATCATAAACGGTATCCAACACATTATTTCCTCTTTTTCTTTTATTTTGACGTGTTCCTATGTTTACCACAGGTACGCCTAAATAAGAACACTCACGAATACCCACACTAGAATTCCCTATCAAACATTTACTATTTGTCAATAATTTTAAAAAATCATTAGGTTCCATGTTTTTAAAAAAATGAATATTTTGTGGTTTGTGTATTTCTCTAAAAGACCTTATTCCTCCAGAAGTTCCATCAGAACCTGCATCTACATTGGGCCAAAACCAAAAAGTAGGCATGTTTAATTCGTGAACCGCTTTTAAAGTTTCTTCTACATCTTTTCTTGCCGATGCATATTCTGTGGTTACAGGATGTTGCATCACTACAAGGTATCCTTGTTCTTTCCAATTAATTTCTACTCCAACACCTCCGTATTTTTGAATAGGGTCAAAATCTAAAGTTGGATTCTTTTTAATTTCATCTGCCAAATCTATTGACGGACATCCTGTATTAAAAACCATCTCTGGATTTTCTCCCATTTTTAAAACTCTTTGCTTAGCATCTTCGGAAGCCACCAAATGTACATCTGCTAATTTGGTATTGGCATGACGAACTTTTTCATCTATATTTCCCGTAACTTCTCCTCCCTGAATATGTACTAATGGAATGTTTTGATAAGCAGCAGCAATACTTGTTGCGATTGTTTCAAATCTGTCTGCAATGGTTACCACAGCATCTGGTTGTAAGCGATAAAAAACATTGGCCAATTCCATGACTCCTAATCCTGTAGTTTTGGCCATAGAAGTAGGATTTTCGCCTTCTAAAACCATAAAAACCTTTTCTGCTACTTTAAAACCATCTTTTTCTATATAGTCTACTGCATTCCCATACCTACCCAATAAAGCGGAACCAGCAATCACCAATTGTAACTCTAAATCAGGATGATTTTTAATGGCTATTAACGCCGTTTTAATTCTACTATAAGATGGACGTGCAGTCACAACTACACATATTTTTTTAATGGCCATATTATTCAGTTATATCTTCTTCTTTTAAAAAATCCCATTGATTTAAATCTTTGTTGATTTTTTTCCCGATGATCTTTTCGTATTCACTCGTCAAGATACCAAATCCTTTAGGTTTCTTGGTTTCTAAATCCGAAAATCTTAACATATGTCCTTTTTTTAAATCTTTGTTAATGGCTAAAGATTTTTCGAAAATAGATTTTAAGGTATCAAATTGAGAAATATCAGATTTCTCAACAGGATTTTTAAGTGCTTTCTCTATGTTTTTTACTGCTTTTACCAATTTAGTAGTTTCAGCCATGGTTAAAGATGCTTTGGCATCGGGACCAAACATTTCTTTATCAAATACCACATGAAATTCTAGTATTTCAGCTCCCAAAGCAGTGGCAGCAATACATGCTTCAATAGCTGAAGAATGATCTGAAAAACCAATAGGAACTTGGTATCTATTTTTTAATTCTTGAATTACATTCAAACCAAACTGCTCAGGTTTTGTTGGATAGGCTGTTGTACATTGCAAAATGGAATAATCTACTTGTCTTGATTTTAAAAACGCTATGGTTTTATCTAACTCTTCATAAGAACTCATCCCCGATGAAATAACAACAGGCTTACCAGTTTGCGCTATTTTTTCTAACAGCACAAAATTATTAACTTCGCCAGAACCTACTTTATAGCGTTTTACACCTACTTCTTCTAACAAATCTACCGCAGCATTGCTAAAAGGAGAACTCATAAACTCTAAGCCTACTTCGTCACAATGTTGTTTGATATCTTTCCATTGTTCTAGTGTGAATTCCATACGTTTCCAATACTCCATTCTAGTAGCATCTTGTTTAGAGAACTTTACTCTAAAAGGTTCATGAATACTACTTTCTGCTTCCGCAATATGAGTTTGAAACTTAATGGCATCACAACCTGTTTTAGCCACCGCATCTATATAGGCATGTGTCATTCCTAAACTTCCATCGTGTGCTTGCGCTATTTCTGCTATGATAAACATTTTATTCTTTATTTGGATCCCAATATAATTTTGTGTCGGGTAATTCTTGATACAATTTAAATTCTTTTTTTGTCAATCGATTACTGTTTTTACTCAGTTTTGGAATATTATAAAAAATATCTAACAAAGCTTGTATAATAGCTAGTGTAGCTTTTACATCTCCTTTAAAAGTTTTCTTTTTTACTTGTATCCATAAGGTATATAAAAACCTTCTTGGAATTTCTTTTATCGGATAGAAAAGCAAATACAAATACCAACCTGATCGTAAAGATCTTCTTAACCTTAATCTGTAATCTTTCTGTTTTTTTCTAGATTTAATATCTACTCGATGATGCACTAATACTTTTGGATTGTATATAACCTCCCATCCTTCTTTTAATAATTGAAAAGAAGCAAAATCTTCTTCTCCATAAAACACAAACCATTGAGGATAATTTGGTATTTCATCCCAAGCTTTTTTTCTCCAAACATGACCACACCCAACAAATCCTTTACAAATTTGACTTGTATCTTTTTCAACTAAAACATTTGGTGTTTCTATTCCCCAAAAAATTCTTAAACTTTGAACTGCACATGTAGGATTTTCGACAAAACATTTTTCTATTTCTTCTACAACATTTTCTGTTAAAAAATGAGCATCATCATCTAAAGAAATAATATACTCTCCTTTTGCTAAGTTATTTAGTGTATTTCTATTAGCAATTAATCCTTTACTTTTTTTATTTAAAATCAAATGATGTTCTGAATATTTTTCTTTTAAAAACTCTTGAGTTCCATCAATTGAGGCATCATCACAAATCAATAATTCAATATCATTTCTAACAAGAATTTTTCCTAAAGATTTTAAAGTAATTTTTAAATCTTTTAATCTATTTCGAGTTGTTATTACAATAGAAAATTTCATTAAGCCAACGTTTCTATAATTTCTTTTAAATAAAATATCCCAATGTAATTTTCTAAATCAGGTCTATTTAATTTTAGGTCTGAATTTTGTTTCCAACTATAATATAGTTCTTCTATTTTTATGGAGATTTTCTCCACTTCGTCAGCTTCTGTTATATATGGATAATCATTTCCTAATAAACGTTTACTTTCACTATAATAAGGTCCTAATAATAAAATAGGTTTATTAGCACTTATGCAATGTGGAAATTTACCAGGTAAAAACGGACTAATTTCTGATTTAGATTCCAAAATAATATTAACCGATACATTTTTTTGAACAACATCTACTTCCTCAAAGGGCACATTTCCTTGACTCCAATATATATTGTGATTAATTTCTTTGATTAATTTATTTTTGTAATAAGCAGCATGACCCAACAGCAATAATTTAGAGTTTTCTTTAGCCTCTTTATTTTTTTTCAAAAATAATTTAAACCCTTCTATTAAACTTATAGGGGAACGTTGTTTCATTAAATTACCAGCATGTAGTAAATTAAATTTATTTGTATCTAAATAATTAGGTAAATTAATTTCGCTATTTTTAATTTCTACTTCTAGATTTTGATGAGGAATAATGACTCCTGTTTTTAAAAAATTAGGAAAATAACTCCCCATCCATTCTTTAAGCAACAGACTTGGAAAAGCACTGTACTTAGCTTGTTCGGATACTTTTCTAAAAAAATCTTCTTTGTATTGATATCCAGCCTCCACCCAATTATAAGGTCTTGGATAAAAATGAAAAGGATAAGGATCATGAACATAAGCCATCCATTTACTATGTAAATTAGGCAATCTTAACATAGCATGATGTGGCCTAAAACTAGCTCCTTTACTTAGGGTAATAATTAAATCTTCCTCGCAATAATTTTTATTAACAGCTTTAGTAATACTTCTAGAATCATTAAAAAATGTAAAAGAATGTCCGAATATATTTTCTAAAAATTTAGACACATTTAATTTTGTAATTCTTTGAAAAACACGTTGTGTTCTACTTAAAATATAATTTAAAGAAAATTTAATTTCAGGAATAGCAATACACTCAATTTCGTTACCTAATTGAATATTTTTTCTAGTATAATGCAATACCTTTATTTGATATCCTATCTTCTTAAGATTTTGTATCAAAGCTACATTTACCTTAGAACCACTACTGTCTTCTATGTCTATAGATTCTGATATGATTAAGATGTTTTTCAAATTATTTTAGAAATTTATATAAATTAAATTTTAATGGATATATCCAAAAATAAACTTTGTTCATAAAACTTTGTTCTAATAATTTAGAAATAATCAATTTTGATTTTAAAGTATAACTTTTATGGTAAAAATATTTCTTTAGCTTATTTGTCATTAAATTAGAATCTATTAAATTCTCACAAACTAATTGTTGTGCTTTAACATATGAAGACATTCTTATAGGATCATTACTCCAAAATTCACCTGTATTTGATTTACTATGTTTTCTATTAAAATACAAGGGTTCCTTTATATAAACTCCTCTTAATTTATTTTTAATGAGAATCCTAGAATAACACTCCCATTCTTCTGCGTACATTAATTCTTCTTTAAATAAATCTTCCTCAAACAACTCCGTTTTCCACATTACGGTGCAAGATGCTAAAGGCAATGTTCCTAAAACTATTTTTTCATATATATTTCCTTCTAATTGCTCTGTTTCAAAATTTAAGATTAACTCTAAGGAATCTTTATTAAAAGCCCCTTCAAAAGATTGTTTTTCATAATGTACAAAATCAATATTTTTATTTTTAGAAAACTCTTTAACACATATTTCTATAAGTTGATAATGAACAATATCATCATCATCAAAAAAAACTAGATACTGTCCTTTAGCTTTTTTTATTCCTATATTTCTACCCGCTGGTAGCCCTTGTTTTATTAGTTTGTCTTTAACTAGATATTTTATTCTATCGTCAGAGTTTACAAACTCATTAACAACTATTTTTGTATTATCCATAGAATTATCATCCACAATAATACATTCCCAATTAGTATAAGTTTGTGCAATAATAGAGTCTAAGGTTTCTCCTATTAAATGTGCCCTGTTGTAGGTAGTTAATAAAATTGTAATTAAAGGCTCCATAATTATTTTTTTAAAATTTTATATGTTGCTATTTTCAAAGCTGTTTTATAATCATTAACCGTCATTACAGAATGAAAAAAATAAATTAGTTTAAAAAAGGGAATAATACCTTGTGTATTACCAGTTACTCTTACTCCTTTGATATACTTATCTTTTAAACAAAAAATATGTTGTTTATAATCTGATAAATGAAATACACTCGAATAAAATTGTTTTATTTTCTCTATATTTTTAATTAGTATATGACTATCAATAGTATGTGTTTTTTGAAATTGGATAATTAGTTTTTGAAGTTCTATTGGAAATTTATATTCATCAAAAACACTTGCGTACATTTTATATTTATTATTCTCAAAAATTAATTGCTTTTCAGAATTTACATTATTAATCTCATGAGTTAAACTTTGCTTATGAATTCTATACTTATAAAGTACTTTATTTATATGGAAAAATTTATGTTTCATAAAACCTCTTAACCAAAAATCATAATCCTCTACCATAAATAACTTTTCATCGTATCCATTATTTTTTACATAAACTTCTTTTTTATATAAAAAACAAGCACCAATAACATTTCTCCATATAACCTCTTGCGGTTCTTCTAGATGGAAAGTTTTTAATTCATTTGAATTTTCATCAATTTGAATAAAGTCAGCATAAACAAAATCAGCATCTTGATTACAAATCGTATTGACCATTATTTCTATTGCTGTTGGTAAATACATATTATCATCACTTGTCCAGGTTAACAAATCTCCTTTAGCCATACTATGACCAATATTTAAACTTGCAGGCAAACGCTTGTTTGTGGAATTATTAACAATTCTTACTCTAGTATCATTCTTAGCAAAATCTTTTGCAATAGCTAATGTATTGTCTGTAGAGCAATCATTTACAATAATAAGCTCTATGTTTCTATAGGTTTGACTTAAGCAGCTTTTTATAGATTGAGCTAAATATGTTTCTCCATTATAAACAGGAAGTATTATAGATACGAGTTGATTTTCTTCCATACTCTTTTTGGAATTTTAATAATTTTTAAACCGTAATTAAAATATCTATTTAATATAAAATTAAACTTCCAAAAAAAATAAGTTACACTCTTATACTTCTTTTTATCCTGAATGCCTTTATACTGTAGTATTTCATAATTAGAAATTACTTCTTTAGAAAATTTCTCTCTTATAATTTTTAACGTATCATTATTACTTTCTTCTGCATCCAACAATTTATAAATAGCCTCAGATATTCTCTTTGGGTTTTCGTAATCATCAACCAAATAATTCATTTGATGGTCATTTACTAAAAACTCATTCATAGGTGCTATGTTAGAAGTGACAATTTTAGATTTACAAGCTGCTGCTTCTATAAAGACTACTCCAAACCCTTCCCATTTGCTTGGATTACAAACTACATTTGCTGCATTATACCAGTATGCTAATTCATTATTTTCTACTTTAGATACATGAAATATTCTGCTTGTTAAATTTTCCTTCTCTACTATAGGGTTTATTGTTGTAAAGTCCCCAATACCAATATGTACTATAAAAAACTCTGGATTTAAAAACTTTAAGCTTTTTATTACTGTCTCAAAATTTTTTTGTTCACTAACTCTTCCTATATGTAAAATCATTTTGCCTGATGGAAATTTACTTCGAATACTTTGAACATTAATATTTACATCAGCATCTATTTTTTTAAAAGTATTTAAATCAACCCTATTCCCTAAAACATAAACCTCATCTTCTTCAGCATATTTATTTTCTAATAATATCTTTTTTATAACATTACTCATTGTAATGTACTTGTCTGAAAACTTTAAACTGTCATGAATTAAATTTGGATTTGTATCATGGATACTAGAAACAACAGGAATTCCAAAGACTCTATTATAATTTGCGTAATCAGTTGCCCAATATCCACCATATGCTCTAACACAAACGGGATTTATTTTTTTTAACTTTTTTTTATAATCTCTATTAGATTTTACAGGAATTATTTTTAAACCATAAGCTTCTCTTTCTTTATTTTCTCTTGGAGAAAGTACATACACTTGATCAAAATAACCATTAGGATTATAATAATCCTTTAACCACGATGATGTGCCTTTTGCCTCATAAGCAGCTATAGGGTCTGAAGGTATCACAACAAGATATTTATTCATTTATCAGCCATTTTGATTTATAAATTATCTCACCTTGTTGCCTATTAAGAGACATTCCATTTTCAAACACATCATTATTGATAACTTTGAATGAAAAAGCGTCATGAATTACTTCTAAATTTGCTCTAGGAATATTGGTTCCAATAGCCACCATAGCTTTATAACTTCCTTGTATCAAATTAACATTATCTATGGTACAAATTAATTTATCATTTGGCTTAAAATCTCCTGAAAATTCTTTATCTAAATGAGTTCCTATAGAAAATATTCTTTTTTGATCCATATTTTCAACACCTATAAAACAGTAGTTGATTTTTTCTTCAAATCTATCCCTAAACTTTAACTCAACACTGAGTTTATCTAAAATATTGATTGTATTAGTCTCAAGAGAAATTTCTTTTATGAATTTAGATTTTTTTAAATTTTCATCATGCTCGGAAACGGAAATCTTTAAATATTCATCAATAACTTCATCTGTACTTCCAATTTTATACACACTACCATTTTTAAGCATTATCGTAGTTGGACACAAACTTCTAATTGCTGTCATATCATGACTCACAAACAATACAGTTCTTCCCTCACTATTAGAAATGTCTTGCATTTTACCAATGGCTTTTTTCTGGAACTCTGCATCCCCCACTGCTAAAACTTCATCTACCACTAAAATATCAGGTTCTAAAAAAGCTGCCACCGCAAATGCCAAACGCACGGTCATTCCACTAGAATAACGTTTAGTAGGTGTATCTATATAACGTTCACAACCTGAAAAAGCAATAATTTCATCAATTTTAGCGTTGATCTCTTTTTGGGTCATTCCTAAAATTGCTCCGTTTAAATATACATTTTCACGTCCTGTCATTTCAGGATGAAAACCAGTCCCTACTTCTAGTAAAGAAGCTATTCTACCTTTGGTTTTAATACTTCCTGTAGTTGGTCCTGTTACTCTAGATAAAATTTTTAATAAAGTAGACTTCCCTGCTCCATTCTTTCCAATGATTCCTATAATCTCTCCTTTTTTTACTTCAAAAGAAATATCCTTTAAAGCCCATACATATTCAGAGGTTCCTTTTGTAGACCTATCATTAGTTTCTCCAATTTTAAGATAAGGATCTTCTTTTCCTCTTATTTGGTGCCACCATCTATTTAAATCATGACTAATGGTTCCTGTTCCTAAAGTTCCTAATCGATATTGTTTAGAGATGTTTTCTACTTTTAATATCACATTGCTCTCTTCCATATTATATCGTATCTATAAAACTTTTTTCAGTTTTATTAAAAACTAAAATCCCAAAAAAGAAAACAAATATCGAAATCCCTATCGTATATAATATTCCAAACTGACTCACTGACCCCTCACCTAACATCACATATCTACTATACTCAATAATATGCGCTACAGGATTATAATCAACTGCCCAGGTTAAATTGTTTTCCTTAAATAAACTGTAGGGCAAACTCACTAATGAAACGTACATTAGAAGTTGGACTCCGAAAGAAATTAAAAAAGTTAAGTCTCTGTATTTAGTAACCATTGATGATGTAATCATTCCTAATCCTAATCCTAACATCGCCATACATAACAATACAACAGGATATGTTAGCATGTACATATTGGGACTAATTGAGCTACCTTTAAAAACAAAATACACGTAAAAACAAACAAAAATTCCGAATTGAATTCCGAACTTTAATAGATTTGAGATGACTACTGACATTGGCATGATAACCCTAGGAAAATAAACCTTCCCAAAAATGGCTTGATTCTTCTTAAAGGTATCTGAGGTTTCTGTCAAACAATCTTTAAAATAATTCCAACTGGTAATCCCTGCCAAATTGAATAAAAAAGGGGGTATCCCCCCAGTACTGATATTGGCAATTTTGTTAAATACCAACGTAAAGATTATTGAGGTAAACAAAGGTTGAATTAAATACCACAAAGGTCCTAATATGGTTTGCTTATACATTGTTACCACATCTCTTTTCACAAAAAGAAATAACAAATCTCTATAACGCCAAACTTCCTTTAAGTTTAAATCAAAAAGATTGTTTTTTGGGGTTATTTCGTATAACCAACTTTGTTCTTTGTTCATTGTTTACTTTATAAAACTCTCCACACCTAATTCATAACTCTTTAATCCAAAACCTAAAATCACTCCTTTACAAACGGGAGATAAAAAAGATTTATGTCTAAAAGTTTCTCTTTTGTGTGTATTAGAAATATGCACTTCTACTACCGGAGTAGTCACCCCACTAATTGCATCTGCAATAGCTACAGAAGTATGCGTGTAGGCTCCTGCATTCATAACAATTCCGTCGTAGGTAAAACCTACTTCATGAATTTTATCTACCAATATTCCTTCACTATTCGATTGAAAATATTCTAATGTGATATCTGAATATTTATCTTTTAGTGTTTCGAAAAATTGTTCAAAAGTTTCTGAGCCATAAATCTCTGGTTCTCTTTTTCCTAACAAATTTAAATTGGGACCATTTAATATTAAAATTCTCATCATTGTCAAAATATTGATTAATGTCAAAAATAAGAAAAAACAAGGGTAATACAGTAAACATAATTATAATATCACATTAAAAAACACTTGTTATTTCTAAGTATATAATCCTTATTTTTACTTTATAATGAACTGGAACTCCTACATCAAAGAATTTACCCAATACCTACTCATAGAGAAAGGATTATCTCAAAATACCATTATCAACTATCAGGGGGATTGTGAAAAACTCAAAGTTTATTTTTCTGAATCAGAAATCACCCCTTTAAATATTACAACGGCTGATTTACAAAACTTTATTTATCATTACTCTAAAACACATAAAGCCAGATCTCAAGCTAGATTGATCTCTGGTCTTTCTTCCTTTTTTGATTATTTGTTGATTGAAAATTACAGAGAAGATAACCCCATGGATATTATTGAATCTCCAAAAATAGGACTAAAACTTCCTGATACTTTATCCGAAGAAGAAATCAATAAAATTATTGATGCCATTGATTTATCTCATCCACAAGGAGAAAGAAATAGAGCTATTTTAGAAACTTTATACGGATGTGGATTACGTGTCAGTGAACTCATCAACCTAAAAATTTCTGATTTATATTTTGATGAAGGTTTTATAAAAATTACTGGAAAAGGAAACAAACAACGTTTGGTTCCTACAAACTTGTACACCGAAAATATCATTAGTAATTATATCAATCAACAAAGACCTTTAACACCACCAAACAAAGGAAAAGAAGATATATTGTTTTTAAACAGAAGGGGAAATCAACTAACAAGAGTGATGATTTTTACCATTATTAAACAATTGGCAGAAAAAGCAAACATCAAAAAAACAATTAGTCCACACACCTTTAGGCATTCTTTTGCAAGTCATTTACTTAATGGTGGTGCTGACCTAACTGTGATTCAAGCTTTATTAGGACACGAAAGCATAACCACTACCGAAATTTATTTACATGTTGACAAAACCAAACTGAGTGAGGTTGTGAATAAATATCATCCTAGAGCGAGGAATTAGTGAGTAGTGAGTAGTGAGTAGTGAGTAGTGAGTAGTGAGTAGTGAGTAGTGAGTAGTGAGTAGTGAAAAAACAAATTCTCAATTCAACGAATACACAAATCAACAAACAAAAAAGCGTTTTTAGAAATTTCTAAAAACGCTTTTTTTATATGATAAATAAAAGATTACTTCGCTACATTCACCGCTCTTGTTTCTCTAATTACCGTAACTTTTACCTGACCTGGATAAGTCATTTCAGTTTGTATTTTTTGAGAAATATTAAATGATAAATCTGAAGCTTGCTCATCTGTTACTTTATTACTTTCAACCAATACACGTAATTCACGTCCTGCTTGAATCGCATAAGCTTTTTGAACTCCAGTGAATCCAAATGCTAAATCTTCTAAGTCTTTTAATCTTTGAATGTATGAATCTAATACCTGACGTCTTGCTCCTGGTCTTGCTCCTGATATTGCATCACAAACTTGAACAATTGGTGCTAACATGGTCTTCATTTCAATTTCATCGTGGTGTGCTCCAATGGCATTACAAACATCTGGTTTTTCACCATATTTCTCTGCCCATTCCATCCCCAATAATGCGTGTGGTAATTCACTTTCAGTATCTGGCACTTTACCTATATCATGTAACAATCCTGCTCTTTTTGCAGCCTTCACATTCAGCCCTAATTCAGCTGCCATCAATCCACAAAGATTAGCAACTTCTCTAGAGTGTTGTAATAAGTTTTGTCCATATGATGAACGGAATTTCATACGTCCAATGGTTTTAATCAATTCTGGATGTAAACCGTGAATTCCTAAATCAATCACTGTACGTTTACCAACTTCTATAATTTCTTGGTTAATTTGTTTTTCTGTTTTCTCTACTACTTCTTCAATTCTAGCAGGGTGAATACGGCCATCTGTCACCAATTTATGCATAGACAAACGAGCAATTTCTCTACGAACAGGGTCAAAACAAGAAAGAATAATTGCTTCTGGTGTATCATCTACAATAATTTCAACTCCCGTAGCAGCTTCAATCGCTCTAATATTACGACCTTCACGACCGATAATACGACCTTTTACATCGTCTGATTCTATATTAAACACAGACACACAGTTTTCTATAGATTGCTCTACTCCCACTCTCTGAATGGTGTTTAAAATTAATTGACGAGCATCTTGCTCTGCTGTTAATTTTGCCTCTTCCAGAGTATCTCTTATATAAGCCATGGCATCTGTTTTGGCTTCAGCTTTTAAAGAATCTACCAATTGTATTTTGGCTTCATCAGCAGACAAACCAGAAATAGACTCAAGCATATCTACTTGCTTTTTGTGCATTTTATCTAACTCTGCTTGTTTCTTTTCTAAAAACTCTAAACGGTACGCATAATCAGATTCTTTTTCTTCAAGAGATTTGTTTAATTTCTTCTCACGTTCTATTTCTTTATTTAGAGAGGTTTCTCTATCCTTTGCCCTTTTTTCAGATTCGGCAACTTTTTTCTCTCTAGATAAAATTACTTTTTCATGTTCAGCTTTAAGCTCAATAAACTTTTCTTTGGCTTGTAAAATTTTATCTTTCTTAACAGTTTCTGCAGTCAATTTTGCTTCTTTAACAATAGAAGCAGCTTCTTTTTCTGCCTGAACCGTTATTTGAGAAGCCTTAAACTTCTCTAGCATTTTTGCTACTATAAACCCTACGATTAAGGCCGCAATAGCAACGAGTATTATGATTGTATTCATTAGTTTGAGTTAAATTATATATATAAAAAAACCTACTGAGGTTAGTTTTATAAACTCCAAAAAACATGTTTTAGGACTAACATTGTGATCAAGTATCTGTACAAAATACAGCTCGCTTTAACACAATAGACTCATCCTTTTTAAAGATATAGTGTTGAGTTTATCAAACGAAAACCAAAGTAGGCAGTGTTTTTATTTCTATGTAAAGAACTTTCTATTTATCTAGATACGATTCTAATTTACTATTTAATTTTGACAATTTAGTTGTTATTGCATTATTTTCTTCTTCTTTGATGACCTTATTTACTTCTAAAATAGAAGCAAACTGCAAGGCACACATGGCTAAAACATCTTGTTTATCATTTACAGCATAATTACTTTCATAATCTGCTATTAACTTATTAATGTTTACAGCAGCGGCTCTTACCCCTTGTTCTTCTTCTGTAGATTTTACAGAAATGGGATAATTTCTACCTCCTATTGCTACATTAATTTTGTATGTATCCGCCATTTTAAAAGAGCTTATGTATTTAATTCTTTAATACATTGATCTATTTCTGCAACTAAAAAATCAATTTTAGCTTTCGTATCCTTCTTATATCCTTCACTACCTCCTATAGTTTTAGCAATTTTTAACACTTGCAACTGTTCTTTGTAAAAAGAAATTTCGTCTTCCAATCCTTTATTAGTCTGCTGTAACACAAAATTACTATTAGATAAAATCTGATTTTCTTTTTGTAAAAACTCGTAGCGCTCTAGAAGTTGTTCAATATTAGCCTCTAACGAGGCAATGATATTTTGTTGACTTCCCATAGTTAATATCGCTAAAACCTTATATACAAAAATAGCATTGTTATTCTTAAATCCAATTTTTTATACACTAAATTGTAAAATTCATTATAAAGTTTGTTTCTCAGACTTTTATAAGTGTATTTTAAGATATTATAATATTTTTGTGTAACCCTTAAATGCATTTTTTTGAAAAAACATCTCTTTTTAGTCAACTTACTTACTTTTTGTATCACATTTAGTCAACAAAAATACCCTAAAAATGATTTTAGAAATCCATTGGACTTCCCTATCATTCTTGCTGGAACTTTTGGTGAATTAAGAACCAATCATTTTCATTCTGGAATAGACATCAAAACAAAAGGAATTAGTGGAAAAGAAGTTCATGTAGCCAAAGAAGGATATGTTTCTAGAATTAAAATTTCACTTTGGGGATATGGAAAAGCCATTTATGTTACCCATCCTAACGGATATACAACCGTTTATGGACACTTACAAAAGTTTAGTGATAAAATTGAAAAATACATCAAACAGAAACAATACGAAAAAGAGTCTTTTGAAATTCAAGTTTTTCCAAATAGGGACGAATTGGCTTTAGAAAAAAATGAGATTATTGCCTATTCTGGAAATTCTGGAGGATCTACAGCTCCTCATTTACATTTTGAAATTAGGGATACCAAAACAGAAAAAATCATCAATCCATTGTTATTTGGATTAGAGGTTCCTGACAACATCACCCCTCATTTTGGTGGACTAAGAGTTACTCCTATAGGAGAAAATGCTGCGGTAAATCAAATTCCTGTAGCTCAAAATATTCATGTAGAAAAAATAAACAGTCACTTATTTGTTTCTGATGAAGTAGAAGCTATCGGAACAATTGGGCTACAAATCAACACACATGATTTACTGAACAATGCTCCCAATAAAAATGGGGTTTATAGTATTGATATGACTGTAAACGATACTTTGGTCTATCATCACGATTTAGAAACTTTTGCTTTTGATGAAAGTAAATACATCAATTTGTTAATTGATTATGGATATTATGCAAAGCATCGTAAAAAATATCAAAAAACTTATATAGATCCGTCTAATAGATTGTCTATTTACAAAACAGATCAAAACAAAGGTTTTTTACAAATTAAAGACCAAGAACATTATCGTGTAGAAATTATTGTAAAAGATTTTGCTAATAATACTACCATTATTAGAGTTCCTATCAAAGGGAATAAAATCATCACTCCTATTATTAAGGAAAATTTAGAAACGCCTTATTTTGTAAATCAAAATAAATATACAGTGTTTAAACAAGGGAATTCAGAAATTAGATTCCCTAAAAACACTTTTTACGAGGATGTTTATTTAGACTATCGTGTGAGTAAAAATGCCGTTCATGTTCACAAACCCAATTTACCCTTAAACAAAAATTATACGTTAACGTATTTTACAGATAGTTTATCTGCCAATGAAAAAAAGTATGTGTATTTTGCCTATAAAAGTGGACGTCACTATAATTATGTAAGTACTTACAGAAAAGACAATAAAATATATACCAACACAAAATATTTAGGTGATTTCTATTTAAAATTTGATAGTATTCCCCCAATTATTTACAAACCTAGCTTTTATAACAAACAAAATATAAGCAATCATAAAACGTTGAGTATTCATATAAAAGACAAAGAAACTGACATCAAAAACTATTACGCTACCATTGATGGAAAATGGATTTTAATGGAGTATCAACCTAAAAAAAACAGATTATTTTTTGACTTAGAAGATTTAAAAGCTACCCAACAACAGCATGCTTTTAAGCTTAAAATTCAAGATGTATTAGGAAATACCAAAACTTACGAAGCTAGCTTTTACAAATAAAAAACCTATTGAAAACAATTTTATCCCTTTTCGTTTTTTTATATACTACTCTCCTATTTTCTCAAACAGGATTTGTAGCGGGTACAATAACAAATGAAAACAAAGAACCTTTATCTGGCGTAAACATTACCTATCATCAAAAAGGAGTAGTTAGTGATGAAAATGGTGCATACAAAATTGAAATTCCTGCCAACGAACAGACCCTAGTTAAATTTTCATATTTAGGTTACGGTTCTGTTTTTAAAACCTTTAAAGGATATAAAAACAAAACCATTAAATATTCCCCTGTTCTTAAAATTGAATCTCAAGAAATGGAGGAAGTCAACCTAAAAAGTTATCAAGCTGCTCAAGAAGGAATTGTAAAACTAAAGGCTAAAAAATTCAAAAGAATTCCAGGTGCCAATGCAGGAATAGAGAATTTGTTAATGACTCAACCTGGAGTGAACAACAGTAATGAATTAAGTACACAATACAGTGTTCGTGGCGGTAGTTTTGATGAAAATTTAGTATACGTTAATGGAATTGAAATCTATCGTCCTTTTTTAATAAGATCTGGACAGCAAGAAGGATTGAGTTTTTTAAATTCTGATATGACAGAAAACATCAATTTTTCTGCCGGTGGATTTGAAGCCAAATATGGTGATAGATTGTCTTCTGTATTAAACATCCATTATAAAAAACCCACCAAAGAACTTTCTACAGTAAACTTAAATTTGTTGGGAGCTAGTTATACTTACGAGAACTTATTTTTAAATAAAAAGTTATCTACCTTAATAGGAGCCAGATATCGTAACAATCAATTATTGGTCAGTAGCAAAGACACCAAAACCAATTTTAAACCAGTTTTTGCAGATATACAAACCTATTTATCTTACAAAATTAACAACAAAAGTAGTGTTGATTTTTTAGGAAACATTGCCATGAACAATTACAACTTTACGCCTATTTCTAGAGTTACAAAATTTGGAGGTTTATTTCAGCCTAGAGAGTTAGTAGTTTTTTATGAAGGGAATGAACAAGATGATTTTAATACTTATTTTGGAGCCTTAAGTTATAAATATGACTTTACAAAAAATACCAAGTTAGATATTACAGGTTCTGCTTTTAACACTCAAGAACAAGAGTATTATGATATTTATGGAGCGTATTCTATTGCCGAAGTAAATCCTACCAGCGGAAATCCATTATATACTTCTGGAGTAGGAACACAATTAGATCATGCTAGAAATGATTTAGATATTTTAATTCAGAATGTAAAAGTGTCTCTTCAACATAAAATCAACGAACATCATTTTGAAATAGGAACAAAATTCCAAAGTGAAAACATTAGAGACAGAGTAAACGAATGGAAAGCTATAGATGATAATGGATTGACTTTAAGAAACCCGAATTTAAACACCGTTAACAACCAACCTTTTGATCCTTTTACCGCTCCCATAGATTTGTATTATAAAGTAAAAGCTCAGAACGATGTAAACATCAATAGGTTTTCTGGCTACTTTCAATGGAATAAAAAATGGTATTTGGGCGATCATATTTTATGGCATCATGCAGGAATCAGATCTCAGTTTTGGAACATTAAAAACAACAAAACACAAACAACCTCATCATTTCAAAACACCATTAGTCCACGTTTTAGACTTTCTTTAAAACCTGATTGGCAACATACTGATATGGTTTTTAGATTGTCTGCTGGTTATTATCATCAACCGCCATCTTATAAAGAACTAAGAGATGTAAATGGAGATATTCAAAGTGATTTAAAAGCACAAGAATCTATTCATTATGTATTTGCTAACGAGTATAGTTTTACCCTGTGGGAACGTCCTTTTAAAATGACTTCCGAAGTGTATTACAAAAAATTAAATGATGTAAATGCTTATTCTTTAGATAATGTTAGGGTTAGATATGATGCCAACAACAATACAAAAGCTTATGCCACAGGATTAGATTTAAGGTTAAGTGGAGAATTTGTGCCTGGTAAAGAAAGTTGGGTAAGTTTTGGTTTGTTAAAAACCCAAGAAAACACCAACAACAGAGGTTATATTGCTAGACCTACAGACCAGCGTTTTAAATTGGCCATATTGTTTCAAGATTATGTACCTAGCAATCCTAATTTTAAAGTGTTTTTAAATTTGGTTCTAAACAGTAGTTTGCCCGGTGGAGCTCCTATAAATGCAAGAGCAGATAATAGTACAACGGTGGATAGGTATAATTTTCAAACAAGATTAAGACCGTACCGTAGAGCTGATTTGGGAGCATCATATATTATTGTAGACCAAAACAAACAATATACTTCTGGTTTTTTAAGTCGATTTAAAGAATTAGAATTAGGAATAGAACTTTTTAACATGTTTGATATTCAAAATACCACCACCAATACTTGGATTTACGATGTAGATAGTCAACGTTATAACAGTGTTCCAAATATTTTAACAGGCCGTATTCTAAACTTTAAAGTAGGAATGCAGTTTTAGACACGCTGCTTAAAATCTTTTTTTATCAAAAAGTTGATCTACATTAATCTTTTGTTTGACAGATAAACTTTGTCTCTAAATATTTAACCTCTTTTATTTTATATCTTTAAAGATAAAAAGCTGTTAATGAATAAACCGAGACTCAATAATAAAATACAATTCATCATAAAACTTATTACGAGTAGTGTTTTATTTGTTGTTTTACTCTTCACTATTATTTCTTATGCAGCAGAAGGTTATATCAAAAACAAAATAAATGATATTAAAGAACTATCTGTTACAAATATTCGTGTTGCATGGCACTGTAATCATCTTTATTTAAAAGATGTTATTTATAAAAAAAACGGACATCATGTTACTGCCAAAAAACTAGAATTCATCAATATTCAATGGTTTTCTTTACTTAAAAACAAAACCATTCATTTAAAAGAAATTGTAATTAAAGACGTAGACATCAATTTATCTAACATTAAGAATAAAACAAATTCCAAGACTTTTAAAAATTTTGAATTCGCTTTTAAAGTAAATCATGTACAAATAGAAAACACTAATATAAATGCTGTAAAAGCAGATCAAAAACTAAATATTAAAGCACTAAATGCTGATTTAGAAAACTTAGAAATCAACAAAAACAACCTTAGTTTTAAAAATATTAAATACGCTACATCCAAAGGAATTTACACAAATATTAATAGTGATTATAAATTTACTTGGGATAAAATAGACACCAATCAAAAAACAACAACTCTATATAACGCCCATTTAAATCCTCTTATCAGTGATGCTGAATGGAGAAAGAAATACCCTTATAAAAAACCTATTACAGAACTAAAGATTCCTAAACTGTCTGTTAGCAATATTGATTACAATGCTATCATTCAAAAAAAATCAATCATTCTAGACAAAATTCTTCTTAAAGATGCTTTGTTAACTGTTTTGGTTGATGAGAATAAAGATCCTGACCCAAATGCTTATAAACCCTTACTTAATGAGCTGCTATATTCTTCTAAAGTTCCAATTAAAATTCAAGAAATCATTTTAGAAAACAATAGAATTGATATTGAAGTCATCAGCAAAAAAACAAAACAAAAAGCTTTAATATTTTTCAACAAAATAAATGCTAGCATACATGATATTCAAAATATTAAAGAACATAAAATCAACCTAGAACTAAAAGCATTGGTTTTAAATAAAAACACTATCAATTTAGATATCGATTTTTGGTTAACCCCTAAATTATTTCCATACACCATTAAAGGAAATGTAAGTCCTTTTGACTTTGAACAATTCAATTCTTTTTTACTACTAAACAAAAGAATCAGAATTCATTCTGGAGCATGTACTCGATTAGATTTTTCTATATATGGTAACAACACCAAAGCTTATGGAGACATTATTTTAGACTATAAAAATGTAAAAATAGGATTGTTTGATGATGACGAGCATATTATTGAAAAACTCCCTACCTTTCTGATCAATAATTTTTTAATCAAACAAAATAACATTCCCAATACTAAAAATTACCGAACAGGTAACATGTATTATAAACGACCAAAAAACAGATCTATGTATCATAGTTGGTGGTATACATTAAAAAGTGGATTTCAATCCGTAATTTTACCCAACATGATTAATCCAAAAGAACTAGATCATAAAAATAAAAACACATGAACATTAAACTAGCCGTTTTAATAGACGGAGATAATATTCCCTCATCCCCCGTTAAAGAAATGATGGAAGAAATTGCCAAATACGGAACTCCAACCATTAAAAGAATTTACGGAGATTGGACCAAACCCCATTTAGGAAAATGGAAAGATTTATTATTAGAAAATGCTATCACTCCTATTCAACAATACGCTTACACTACAGGTAAAAATGCTACGGATTCTGCCATGATTATTGATGCTATGGATATTTTATATTCAGAAAAAGTAGATGGCTTTTGTTTGGTTTCTAGTGATAGTGATTTTACAAGGTTGGCTACCCGATTAAGAGAAGCGGGGATGCAAGTCATTGGAATTGGGGAAAAGAAAACACCAACACCTTTTATTGTGGCTTGTGATAAATTTATTTATATAGAAGTTTTAAGAAAAGGACAAGATAAAAAAGAAAATAACAAAACTGCCGAAAAAGAAAATATTGATAGCATTACTCCTAAACTAATTAAAATGATTAGAGCTACTATTTCTGATGTTTCCGATGATGATGGTTGGGCTTTCTTAGGAGATGTTGGTAGTTTGTTACAGAAAAAACGTCCTAGTTTTGATGCCCGAAACTATGGTTTTGAAAAACTAACTCCTATGATGGATTCCATTGATGAATTTGAAATTGAACAAAGAGAAACACCTAAGAGCAGACACAAACTTATTTATGTAAAAAATAAAAACTAATAAAAAAGGGATGACCAAAAAGTCATCCCTTTTCACTTTTTATTTAAAACTTATAAAACAAACCTACATACCCACTAAACAACATGGGGTTTTTAGTATCATAAAAGTGCACCAAGTCTCCTCTATATCTATAGTTTGATAATAAACTGACTCCAAAGTTTTTCTTAATATAATATTTTGTCTCTGCATTTAAAGCTGCTGTAAAAGAATAATTTTTTTGATTACTAATAATTCTATGAATAAACCCAGTATCTAAACCTGCAGAGAATTCAAACCTATTTAACATCGGTAGTATTTTCTCCACATTTACTTTTTTATTATAATATGCCCCAATACTTGTATAACTCAAAGCTTTAAATTGCTCTACAAAAAATCCCATTTCATAGGTCTTATTGCTCAATCCAGCTTTAATCATTAAATCCAACTCACCACTTTTACTATCAGCATAAGGTCCTTCAACCATCATTTTAGGGTCTAAATAAAGTTGTATAATTCCTTTTTCTTGTGCTACTATTAATCCTGTAATATGAAATAATACGTAAACCATTACGAGTATAATATATTTAGTTCTCATGATCATATATTTTAATAATTAAACATAATCAACTGTATATCAGTCACCTGTAAAAACCAAAACTACATTAATTAACATATATTTACCATGATAATTATCACACTCTTTAAAAAAAAACAACATAAACTTTTATAAGACAGTGAATTATAATAAAAAACTACAAAATAGTTTTAAAACAGAACAATAATACTAAAACATATATAACTATATATCAACACATTAAAAATCGTTCAAAATTTATGTATAAAATATTTTGATTTAAAATTCTTAGGTTAAATTAGCCAACAATTTAGACGTTTATTTTTTATGTTAAATCAACATTCAAAAGTTCGTTTCCCAGCAGAATGGGAAGCACAAAGTTTTATACAATTTACCTTTCCACACCCCGAGAGTGATTGGGCTTATATGTACAAAGAGGTCGTAAATTGTTTTGTAAACATTGTTGAAAACACAGCTGGCTTTCAGCCCGTTTTAGTTGGTTGTTTTGATAAAAATATGGTTCAAGCATATTTTGTTAACAAGACCGAATGGCCTATTTATTTTATTGAAACTCCCTCAAACGATACTTGGGCTAGAGACCATGCAGCGATTACCATTTTAGCTGATGAAAAACCTATTTTATTAGATTTTATTTTTAATGGTTGGGGACAAAAATTTGAAGCTACTTTAGACAATCAAATTACCCAAAACTTAAAGACTTCTGTTTTTAAAAACCTAAAGATTCAGGTAGAAGATTTTGTTTTAGAAGGAGGAGCTATAGAATCAGATGGAGCAGGAACTTTGTTAACAACATCTGAATGTTTATTGTCTAAATTCCGTAATCCAAACATGACCAAAGAACAAATTGATGTTTATTTAAAAAACACTTTTGGACTTAAAAAAATATTGTGGTTAGACCACGGTTATTTAGCTGGTGATGATACCGATTCTCATATTGACACTTTGGCAAGATTGTGTAACAAAAACACCATTGCTTATGTAAAATGTGAGGATGAAAAAGACGAACATTTTTCTGCTTTACAAAAAATGGAAACACAATTAAAAACCTTTACCAATAGTAATAACGAACCTTATGATTTAATTCCTTTGCCTTGGCCAAATGCTTGTTTTGACAGTGATGGAGAACGTATTCCTGCCACCTATGCAAATTTTTTAATTGTTAACAATGGAGTATTGGTTCCGACCTATAATGTTCCTCAAGATCAAGAAGCTTTAGAGATTATTCAATCTATTTTTCCAGACAGGAAAGTAATTGGTTTAGATTGTTTACCGTTAATTGATCAACATGGTTCTTTGCACTGTATTAGTATGCAATATCCTGAACAAGTTTTATTAAACCTTAAAGAATTATAATAGTCTATTGTTTCTTACTATTTTTATAAAAGTATAACATTCCTATCATGAGTAAATTAAAAGTTGGAATTGTACAACAAACATGTACAACGGACAAACAAGATAATATTAATAAATCTATTGCAGGCATCAAACAATGTGTAAAGGATGGTGCCGAATTGGTTATTTTACAAGAATTACACACAGGTATTTATTTTTGTCAGGCCGAAGAAGTAGAAATGTTTGAGTGGGCAGAACCTATTCCTGGACCATCATATCATCAATTTGCTGCTATTGCCAAAGAACTAAACATTGTTTTGGTCACTTCTTTATTCGAAAAAAGAGCACCAGGTATTTATCACAATACCGCTGTGGTTTTTGAAAAAGATGGAACAGAAGCTGGGAAATATAGAAAAATGCACATTCCTGATGACCCTGCTTATTATGAAAAATTTTATTTCACTCCAGGAGATTTAGGATTCAACCCTATTGAAACCTCTGTAGGTAAATTAGGGGTTTTAATTTGTTGGGATCAATGGTATCCTGAAGCGGCTAGATTAATGGCTATGGCTGGAGCAGAAATGTTAATTTACCCAACGGCTATTGGTTATGAAAGTACGGATTCAGAAGAAGAAAAAGCTCGTCAACGTGGTGCTTGGATGATTTCTCAAAGAGGTCATGCAGTTGCCAATGGCTTACCTGTCATTGCCGTAAACAGAGTTGGTTTTGAAAAAGATTGGACCAACGTAACAAACGGAATTGAGTTTTGGGGAACTAGCTTTGTAGCCGGACCACAAGGGGAAATTGTTTGGGAAGCCAATCAAAAAGAAGAGTTGACAAAAGTGATAGAAATTGATAAAAAAAGAACCGAAGAAGTAAGACGTATCTGGCCATTTTTTAGAGATAGAAGAATTGATGCCTACGGTGATATTACCAAAAGATATATTGATTAATTTCTCTTAGAAGTTAATCTTTTCAACAAGCTCAGAATGATATCATTAAATAATATGTTTATAGAATAATTATCTAATCAAGATATTTATTCTATAAACAATAAACTGACTACTTTCTACTGAATACTAAATTAAGCATGAATAATAAAAATAGCAGGAATTTTATGAATTTCTGGCTTTTGATTTTTCCATTCAGCTACGGTAAAAGTTCTGATATATTCAGAAGGCATAGTAATATCCGCAGCAACACAAAGTCTTGTAGATGGAGACAAAGTTGCTTGTAAATCCTCTAACATTTTGTGATTTCTATAAGGTGTTTCAATAAAAATCTGAGATTGTTTATGATCTTTAGACAAACGCTCTAAACGTTTGATTTCTCTTTTTCTATCTCCTTTTTCAATAGGTAAATAACCATTAAAAGCAAAACTCTGTCCATTCATTCCAGAAGCCATAATAGCCATTAAAATAGAGGATGGACCTACCAAAGGAACTACACGAATTCCTTTCTTATGAGCCAAAGCAACCACATCAGAACCTGGATCAGCCACTGCAGGAACCCCTGCTTCGGACAACAAACCAATAGATTCTCCCTGCATACAAACATCTAAATACGTATTTACCTCTACAGGATCAACATATTTATCTATCAGTTTTAATTGTAAAGTAGGTTGTGATTTTGATGGGGTTATTTTTTTTATAAAACGTCTTGCAGATTTTTCATTCTCTACAATAAAATGAGTTAAACTTTCTACTACAGACTTTACAGAAATAGGCATCACCTCTAAAGGTTCATTATCTCCTAAAGTTGTGGGTATTAAATATAAATTTCCTTTCATTTTATGCGTTTATTTTGTTGACGATTACATCACAAGCTTCATCTAACATTTGATACACTTGTTCAAAACCATTGTCTCCTCCATAATATGGATCAGGGACAGATATATCCTCACGTGGATATATGGTTTTCATAATCATCGAAATTTTTGCAGATTGAGTTTCATTACTAGCCATCATCAAAACATTTCTGTAATTAGACTCATCCATCACAAAAATAAAATCAAACGTATCTAAATCTGATTTTGTGATTTTTCTGGCTCTTTGGTCTGTAATATCAATCCCGTGCTTTTTGGCAACCTCAATAGATCTCACATCAGGTAATTTACCTATATGATAAGCTCCTGTTCCGGCAGAATCTACAACAACATTTTTATTTTTAAGCTTAGATTTTAAGATACCTTCGGCCAAAGGAGACCTACATATATTACCTAAGCAAACCATTAAAACCTTGGTTGGTTTCATAGACTAAAATGATAGTTTTTTAGAAATATCATCAACATATTTCTTAAACTGTTTATCAGTAGCTGTTAAATTATCTACAGTTTTACAAGCATGTAATACCGTAGCATGATCTCTTTTTCCTATTTGAGAACCAATACTTGCCAATGATGACTTGGTTAGCTTTTTAGAAAAATACATCGCTAGTTGTCTTGCTTGTACTATGTGACGTTTTCTTGTTTTAGATTGTAAAGTAGCCAAATCAATTTCAAAATATTTAGAAACTACTTTCTGAATATAATCTACCGATACTTCTTTTTTGGTGTTTTTTACAAACTTATCTACAATGGTCTTAGCCAAAGTAAGGCTAAACTCTTTTTTGTTAAATGCAGATTGAGCAATTAAAGAAGTTACAACCCCCTCTAATTCTCTAACATTTGTTTTAATGTGTTTCGCAATAAACTCAATTACTTCTTCAGGAACCTCAACACCATCTCTGTACAATCTATTCTTTAAAATATTGATACGAGTTTCATAATCTGGTGCCTGCAATTCTGCCGACAATCCCCATTTAAAACGAGACAACAAACGCTGTTCAATGTCTTGCATATCTACAGGAGCTTTGTCAGAAGTTAAAATAACCTGCTTTCCATTTTGATGCAATTCATTAAAAATTTGGAAAAATGCATCCTGAGTTTTGGTTTTACCTGATAAGAATTGAATATCATCTACGATTAATACATCTATCATTTGATAAAAATGTAAAAAATCATTTCTGTTGTTGTTCTTTAAAACGGCATCACCATATTGTTGTATAAATTTTTCCGTAGAAACATATAAAACTGTTTTGTCAGGATATTTATCTTTTACTTGTACTCCTATTGCGTGTGCTAAATGTGTTTTTCCTAACCCAACTCCACCATAAATCATTAATGGATTAAAAGAAGTTCCACCTGGTTTATTCGCCACTGCCATACCGGCAGATCTTCCTAAACGATTAGACTCTCCTTCCATAAAATTTTCAAAACAGTAGTTAGGATTTAGGTTAGACTCTACTTTTACTTTTTGTAATCCTGGAATTACAAAAGGGTTTTTAACCTCTCTGCTAATATTTTTACTTGGGAAATTTACATTTTGCGGTTGCATTGGGGCACGGTTAGAACTTGGAATCTTAACCGTTTGGGGCACTTTACTGCTATATGAATTTTCTAATCTTACATCATACAACAAACGAGCTTCCTTACCTAATTCTCTAACCAAGGCACTTCTTAAAATTTTTACATAATTTTCTTCTAAGAACTCGAAGAAAAACTTACTAGGAACCTGAATGGTTAATGCTCCACCTTCTAATTTAACAGGTACAATAGGTTCAAACCAAGTTTTAAATCCAACTGGAGTAATATTATCCTTAATAAATTCTAAGCAAGCAGCCCAAACAGTCTCAGCGGTTTTAATCATTGTAATCTTATGCACTTTAATTTTGGTTAGTTTTCAGTTTAGTTTAGTTTCGCAAAAAAGTTCATTTAAAATTGACCTACATCAATAATAAATTGGTACTTCTAGGGGACTACAAAAGTGTGAATAAAATTCATTAAAAAAAAACGGAATGGGTATTGTATTTCATGTTTTTTTTACCTAACATAAAACATATTTTAAAACAGCCAATGAAACCAAAAACAACTGAATTAAGAGTACGATATTCTGAGACAGATCAGATGCAATATGTACACCACAGCAATTATGCCAAATACTTTGAAATCGCTCGTATTGAATGGCTTAGGGAGGCAGGAATATCCTACAAAGAGATGGAAGAACAAGGAATCATGCTCCCCGTAGTAAGTCTACTTACTGAGTTTAAAAAACCTGCAAAATATGACGATGTTCTTACCATAAAAACTGAGATAAAACAGATTCCTACTGCCAAGATTATTTTTACTTACGAAATCTACAATCAGAAAGATGAATTGTTAACAACTGGAGAGTCAACTTTAGTGTTTGTTGATATGAAAAAAAACAGGCCCATGAAATGTCCTGAAAATATTTTAGCTATTATTTTAAAACATAAAGATTAATCTTCTTTTTCTATTAAAATCTCAACACATCTTAAATCTTCAAAAGATTTAATTACGGAATTAAAAATAGCTACAGGAGAAAGTAGTTTAAATTGGCAATCTAAATACATTTCTTGATGTTGAATTTCTAAATCATGTGTTTTAATCAATCTCATGATTTTATCAACATGTTCATAAGAACTTTTAATGATAAATGCTTCTTTGATTATTTTCTCCTTTATGTTAGCCTCTAATAGCGTTTCTTCAGCAGAAGTTCTATATGCTTTAATCAATCCTCCTACTCCCAATTTTACACCTCCAAAGTAACGGACAACAATCAACAAAACATTGGTTACTTCATAAGACAATAATTGTCCGTAAATAGGCTGACCTGCTGTATTACTTGGCTCTCCATCATCATTTACTCTATAAGTCAAACCATCATAACCCAAACGATACGCATAGCACCAATGTCTGGCATCATGATATTGTTTTTTAATTTCTTCTAATTTTTCTTTTACTTCTTCTTCATTGGCCACAGGAAACAAAAAACCTATAAACTTACTCCCTTTTTCTTTGTAAAGCGTTGCTTCTACAGGCTTGTCTATGGTTTTATATGTTTCAATTTGTGATTTACTCATATGGCAAAATAAAGTACTAAAATGGCTAAAACGGACATTCCTAATCCGATATAATTCTGTTTACTTAATTTCTCTTGATAAAGAAATAAGCCCAAAAGTACAGAGATCAAAACAACTAATAAATTGTTTGCCGAAAAAATTAAAGAAGTTTCATAATCTGGATGAGACAATGCTTTTAACAAATAATAAATAGAAAAATAATTGGGTATTCCTAAAAGCAATCCTCCTGCTAAATTCTTAAAAGACAATTTTAAATTTCCTGATATTATTTTTATCAGTAAAACCATAACACCTATGCAACCACAAAAAAAGAACAAAGAAGTGGAAAATAAATCCAAAGCATCATGAGGCACATAGTATGCTTGCATATGATTAATAATAGCATCTGCTAATCCGCTACCTATAAAAATAAAAAAGGGTAAATACCACAAGCGTTTATCAAATTGATAAACGCTTTTCTTTTTTGAAGTAAACCAAACCCCTAACAAAGCCAAAACAATTCCTGATATTTTTAAAAAATCCACTTCCTCTTGATACAGAATGACTCCAATAGAAATAGGAATTACCACACTCATTTTATTAGCGACTGTCATTACAGACAATCCTCCTTTTTGAGCCGTAATAGCCATTAAATTAAAAGTAATGATAAATAAAGTTGAAATAGCTAAAGCCCCCCAAACCCATGATTGAGAAAGCACAAAAGAAACCGAAAAAGATGATATACTATGTAAGCATCCTATTACTAAAGCCATAAAATAACTCACCACAATGGCTTGAAAATTATCAAGCTGATAACGTTGAAATTCTTTTAGAGTTAAAAAAACAGTTGTGGTAAACAGAATGCTCAACAATAAATAAATCATATTTCTTTGATATAATGTCTTACGCTATTTGTTCCTAAAACAAAAGTTTTGCTTGGACTTACTTCTAAAACAGGAGCTTCTACACCTTTCTCAAATTTATCATTCCCCACAAAAACAAAAGCTTCATCCCATAAATTTTGTTCTATAAAACTATTTAACAATTGTTTTCCGCCCTCTACCAAAACAGATTGTATTTTTTCTTGATACAACACTTCCATTATTTGAGATAGAATGTTTTTAGAAAAATCAATCTTTTTAAATTGTACTAAATTACTATTGGTTTCTTGCTCTGTAAATACAATAGTTTTTATTTCTCCATTGTATAAGTGATATTCATTGGGAACTCTTAAATTTTTATCAATCAATATTCTTATAGGAGAAACCCCTCCAAACAACCTTGTGGTTAAAGTAGGATTGTCTTTTAAAGCCGTATTGGTTCCTACCATAATAGCATGTTCTGTAGCTCTAATTTGATGTACTTTTTGTTTAGACAATTCATTAGAAATCCATGTAGGCTTGGCTTCATCAACACTACTCACCTCCCTTTCTTTATCTATAAAACCATCTTGAGTTTCTGCCCATTTTAAAACAATGTAAGGTCTTTTTTTATTGTGATAGGTAAAAAAACGTTTGTGCAAATCTATACACTCATCCTCTAAAACTCCAACATGCACTTCTCTACCCGCTTTTAATAAAATTTCAATTCCCTTGCCCGATACTGCTGCAAAAGTATCTATGCAACCAATATAAATTTTTGGAATATTTTTGGCTTCAATTAAATTAGCACAAGGGGGAGTTTTACCGTAATGCGCACAAGGCTCTAGAGTAACATACAAAGTAGATTTACCTAATAAACTTTCATCTTGTACACTATTAATAGCATTTACCTCCGCATGAGGACCACCATAAGCGCTAGTATAACCTTCTCCAATAATTTTTCCATCACAAACAATCACTGCTCCCACACATGGATTTGGATAAGCCAAACGAGTTCCTTTTTTTGCTAATGAAACAGCACGTTGCATAAATGTTTCGTGAATAGAAAGCATTATTTTAATATTTTAATTTTATCGTTGAATTCAATTGGATATTCTTTTTTCGACAGAAACTTTTTAAAAGTAGCCTTTCCGGTAAACTTAACTGCTACTTCGTTGGTTAAAATACTACTCAAAATAGAGTTTAACAAGCCTTTTTTGGAATCAAAAATTTGTCCATAGGACAATTTAATTTCTAGCGGAACTTCAAAATCTTTTCTTGATGGCACTTTTACTTCTTGATTTTTCAAATTCCCTAAATCAATATCATTTACCACAGCATGCAAATCGCTCAAAGCAATTTTCCCTCCCATTCTGTTAGGATTGTTAAATTTTAAGCCTGCTTTAATGGTAATAGAGTCATTGATAATTTTTGAAACATTTACTTTTCCAACTCCAACATATTCTGGAGCTTTTAAATTGGAACAAGAAACCACTAAGGCAACACTAATAAAAACGAATAATAACTTTACGAACTTCATATTTGTATATTTGTATTCGCAAAAATATCAATAAATAAGCCAATTAATGACTTTACTCTCATTTAAACAAAAATTATACGCAGCTTTAGAAAGTCATTACCCTACTTCAGAAATCGATTCTTTTTTTAAACTCATTTTACAAGATGTACTGAACCTTTCTAAAATTGATTTTGCCTTAGAACCCAATAAACTAATTTCTGAGAATGAAAGCCTTGAAATTGATTCAATTATCAATGGATTAGTGCAACATCAACCCATTCAACATTTAATTGGTTTTACAGAATTTATGGATTTAAAACTAAAAGTTAACGGGTATGTTTTAATTCCAAGACCAGAAACCGAAGAATTGATTAGATGGATACTAGATGATTATTCTAACACTCAAAAATTAGAGGTTTTAGATATTGGAACAGGTTCTGGTTGTATTCCTATTGCCTTGTATAAAGGTTTAAATGATGCAAATGTAAACACGATTGATGTATCTATTCAAGCGATTGAAACCGCCAAAGAAAATGCAAAAATCAATCAGACCAACATCCATTTTATTCATCAAGATATTTTAACAACCACTCAATTTTCTCAACAATATGATGTAATTGTGAGCAACCCACCTTACGTTAGAAATCTTGAAAAATTAGAAATGCAAAAAAACGTATTGGATTTTGAACCTCACTTAGCTTTATTTGTAGAAGATAATGATCCTTTGATTTTTTATAAACAAATTGCAGAATTGGCCATCAACTCTTTAAAACCAAAAGGAGCTTTGTACTACGAAATCAATCAATATTTAGGCAAAGAAACAGTTGACTTGTTAAAACAAATCGGATTTAAAAACATCGAACTAAAAAAAGACATGTTTGGAAACGATAGAATGGTTAAAGCTACTTTATAATGGTTAATGGTTAATGGTTAATGGTTAATGAAATTTAGAAATTCTACAATTACATTTTAAAAAGTTGATTTGTTTAACCGCTCAAAAAAACAAGAAAACTAAAACATCATAAAACCTTCTTAAATTCTGAATTACTTAACTTCCCATAAACTTTTTTACTTTCTACCTTTTAACTTTACAACTCTTTTAGTTTACTTTTGCAAAAAAATATCATCATGCGTATAGACATCATTACGGTATCTCCAGAATTAATCAAAAGTCCTTTTGAACACTCTATTATGAAAAGAGCGCAAGAAAAAGGGTTGGCCGAAGTTCACTTTCATAATTTAAGAGATTATGCCATTAATGATTATGGAAAAATTGATGACATGCAATTTGGTGGTGGTGCAGGAATGGTTCTAATGATTGAACCTATTGATGCTTGTATTAGCAAACTAAAAGCAGAAAGAGATTATGATGAAATTATTTACATGACTCCCGATGCCCCAACACTAAACCAACGTACGGCCAACAATCTTTCTATGAAAGAAAACATGATTATTTTATGCGGACATTACAAAGGAGTTGATCAACGTGTAAGAGATTTGTTTATTACTAAAGAAATATCCATAGGAGATTATGTTTTAAGTGGTGGTGAATTAGGAGCAGCTGTTTTATGTGATACTATCCTTAGATTAATTCCAGGGGTTTTAGGGGATGAAACTTCTGCTTTGACTGATTCTTTTCAAGATGATTTGTTATCACCACCTGTGTACACAAGACCTGCAGATTACAAAGGACATAAAGTTCCCGAAGTATTAACCAGTGGAAACTTTCCAAAAATAGAAGAATGGAGAGCTGACAAAGCTTATGAACTTACAGAAAGAGTAAGACCTGATTTATTAGAAGAATAAAATATTTATTTTTTTATGATTATCTAATATTTTGTTATTATTTTTGCAGTCCTGAATTAACCTCTGACGAAACTCGTGAATGTTGTTTCAGATTTCAACCATTATAAATAATAAAAGATGGCATCTTTAGTAGAATTTGTACAAAATGAATTTGTAGCAAAAAAAGAATTACCAAACTTTAAAGCAGGAGACACTATTACTGTGTACTACGAAATTAAAGAAGGGGCTAAAACAAGAACTCAGTTCTTTAAAGGAGTTGTAATCCAAAGAAGAGGAACTGGAGCAACAGAAACATTTACAATTCGTAAAATGTCTGGTACTGTTGGTGTAGAGCGTATCTTCCCAATTAACTTACCAGCTATTCAAAAAATCGAATTGAACAAACAAGGTAAAGTTCGTAGAGCTAGAATTTACTACTTTAAAGAACTTACTGGTAAAAAAGCAAGAATTAAAGAAATTAGACGTAAATAATCTCTTTTTATTCTTAACATCTAAAAGCTCAATACTACATGTATTGAGCTTTTTTTGTATAAAAAATAGCACAGCTTTTATAAAAGGTGTTATGTTTTTAACACCCTGTAAAAAAAGATAATATTATTAGTACATTTGCAAAACTTTATAAGCTTAATGTTTATAATTTTTAAAACTCATTAAACAAAATTTAAAGAATTAAAATGGCAACAGAAAATTCAAAAATCATTTATACACTTACGGACGAAGCTCCTGCTTTGGCTACGTATTCATTATTACCAATCATCAAAGCTTTTACTAGCAAGGCTGGTATTGAGGTTGAAACTAGAGATATTTCTTTAGCAGGACGAATTTTAGCAAACTTCCCTGAGTTTTTAACAGATGATCAAAAAATTTCTGATGCTTTGGCTGAATTGGGAGAATTAGCCAAAACTCCTGAAGCAAACATTATTAAATTACCTAATATTTCTGCTTCTATCCCTCAGTTACAAGCGGCTATTAAAGAATTACAAGAAAAAGGATATAACATTCCTAATTATCCTGCAAACCCAACTAACGACCAGGAAAAAACCATCAAAGCTCAATACGCTAAAGTATTAGGTTCTGCTGTAAACCCTGTGTTACGTGAAGGAAACTCTGACCGTAGAGCTCCAAAAGCTGTTAAAAACTACGCTAAGAAAAATCCACACTCAATGGGGAAATGGGAAAAAGACTCTAAAACACATGTAGCTTCTATGGAAGCTAATGATTTTTATGGTTCTGAAAAATCTACTACCATAGAAAACGCTACTGAGTTTAAAATTACTTTTAACGGAACTGACTTAAAAGGATTTGCTCCTTTAAAAGCTGGTGAAATCATTGATACTTCTGTAATGAGTATTAGTGCTTTAAAAGAATATGCTGCTAAAGAGATTGCAGATGCAAAAGCAAACGGTGTATTGTTATCATTACACATGAAAGCAACCATGATGAAGGTTTCTGACCCTATTATCTTTGGTGCAATTGTAGAAGTTTTCTACAAAGATGTTTTTGAAAAATACGCTGATTTGTTTGCCGAATTAGGGGTTACCGCAACCAATGGTTTAGGAGATGTGTATGCTAAAATTGCTGGACATGCTAAAGAAGCTGAAGTAAAAGCTGCTATTGAAGCTGTTTACACGACCTCTCCTGATGTAGCTATGGTAAACTCTGATAAAGGAATTACAAACTTACACGTACCTTCTGATGTAATTGTAGATGCATCTATGCCAGCTATGATTAGAACTTCTGGTCAAATGTGGAACAAAGACGGAAAACAACAAGATACCAAAGCTTTAATTCCAGACAGATGTTATGCTGGAGTTTTCCAAGCAACTATCGATTTCTGTAAAGAAAACGGTGCTTTTGATCCAACAACTATGGGAACTACTCCTAACGTAGGATTGATGGCTCAAAAAGCTGAAGAATACGGTTCTCACGATAAAACTTTCCAATTAGATGAAGCTGGAACTGTGGAGGTTTTAGATAAAAACGGAAATGTATTATTATCTCAAGAAGTACAAGCTGGAGATATTTTCAGAATGTGTCAAGTAAAAGATGCTCCTATTCAAGACTGGGTTAAGTTAGCTGTAAACAGAGCTACTGCAACAGGAGTTCCTGCTGTATTCTGGTTAGACGAAAACAGAGCTCATGATGCTGAAATTATTAAAAAAGTAAACAAATACTTAAAAGATCATGATACTACTGGATTAGAAATTTTAATCAAATCTCCTATTGACGCTACTAAATACACTTTAGAAAGAGTAAAAGCAGGTTTAGATACTATTTCTGTAACCGGAAACGTATTACGTGATTACTTAACAGATTTATTCCCAATTTTAGAATTAGGAACTTCTGCTAAAATGTTATCTATTGTTCCTTTAATGAATGGTGGTGGATTGTTTGAAACTGGTGCCGGAGGTTCTGCTCCAAAACACGTTCAACAATTAATTGAAGAAAACTATTTACGTTGGGATTCTTTAGGTGAATTCTTAGCTTTAGCCGTTTCTTTAGAACACTTAAGCGGTAGATATAACAATGCACAAGCACAAATATTAGCAGATACTTTAGATGCAGCTACTGGTCAATTTTTAGACAATGACAAATCTCCTACACGTAGAGTTGGAGGAATTGACAACAGAGGATCTCACTTTTATTTAGCATTGTACTGGGCTCAAGAATTGGCTGCTCAAGATAAAGATGCTGAGTTAAAAGCAATCTTTTCTCCTGTTGCTGAAGCAATGACTCAAAACGAAGCTAAAATTGTTGAAGAAATGATTTCTGCTCAAGGTAAAGCTGTAAATATTGGTGGTTACTACAAATTAGATCAAGAGTTAACTTTTGATGTTATGAGAGTTAGTAAAACTTTAAATACAATTATAGACGGAATTGCTTAGTTAATTCAATCTCTTATAAATAGAAAAAGGATAAGATTATAATAATCTTATCCTTTTTTTTATGTGTGTTGTTTTTATTTTAATGATGTTATGAAGATTTAAATGCATCATAATTTCATCCTATTTTATTTAAATTTTAAAATATAATCTGAAGTTTACTTATTATTATTTTACAATTGAACACAATCCATCTAAGATTATATCAATAGTAAACTAACTTTAATCTAAAACAAAAAAGATAGTGGGTTGAGTATTTTTCAATATTCAACCCACTTCTTTTCTATATAATTAAGAAAATGTTACTCTTTTATTTTATCCATCTAGGATCTCCTATTAAATTGTCTTTTATTGTTTGATTTCCAATAGTAAAATCTCCATTTAAAGGATCCGCATATTCAGGATCTAATTGTGTACCAGAACCATCAAATACTGTTTGACTAGGGTCAAAGAATCCATCAGCATTAAAGTAATTGTTATTACTAAAAGTAACTGTATCATCTGTTCTACTTTGATCAGAATATCCTTCAGAACTAGTATCAGTAATTAAAGTATTTTGTACAATTATATCATTTGTTTGGAATCTAACATACAACACTCTCTTACTTGATGAATCACAACATCCATATAGCGTACTGTTTTCTAATAAAACATTACAAACCAAACCATTTTGAGTTGAAGTACCTGCATCATCAATTCTAAAGAAATCACGACCTGGAGCACAATTATTAAAGGTACTTGTTCTTACCGTTACATTAAATACATCAGAATTTCGGAAGTCAATAAAATCCCCTCCATTGGTTACAATATTCGTAACAACACAGTCCTCTACTGTTACCGACTGTACAATTGCATCTGTAGTATTACCAGCTATAAATGAACGATCAAAATCATGAACCATACATCCTTTAATTAAAAGCGAATTATAGTTTCCTACTCCTGTATACCTAACAACATCTTGTATGGTCGTTAAACCATTTAAATCTAAGTCTATTAAATTTACATCTGTTGCTCCTGCTTCAATTTCAAAATTGATACTTAACTGAGGTTTAAAGTCTGTTTTTAATCCTCTAATAGTAATGGACTTGTCTAAAGTAACTGTACCTGTTTGTGCAGTAAAATCTCCTTGATTTATTAAGATAATCTCTCCATCTTGGGCGTTATTAATTATTTGAATTAAATCGTCTGTTGTTGAAACTAAAGTATTATTACCTACCGCAACTCCTGTTGTAATTTCAGTATAACCTCTTTGTTTTGCATTATTATACAAAGTAGCTTGATAATCTGTTTCAGATGTTAATCCTGTTATATTAGCAACTCCATCTATTTTTTCCTGAGCAGTAATGTCATGTCTAACATCTCCTGGCTGTAATATAAAATGAGTTACATTCAATCCTGCCTCCCATCTTAATGTTACATTATCATCATTAGCATCACCAAGTTCATATGGCAGCATAATTTGCTCAGACAATGTTGTAAACTCTCCTAAAGCCCATGAAGAATCATCTAACTCTCTAGCACTTTTAGCTTTAACTCTTACAGAGTAAACTGTTTCTCCTTCTAGCCTTACAGTAATTGGTAACTCTTCAGCCGTAACTTCCACAGTTTTGTAAATTGTTGTAAAATCTGGATCATCAGCACTAAACTCAACTGTATAATTATCTATGTTTTCATTTACAGTCCAGCTCATTTCAACATATGTTTGATTTCTTACAATCGTACTAAGACTTACTGGAGCAAACTCCCTAGAGATAGACAAACTTTCTACTACTTCTTCATCGTAACTACAGCTAGCTACCATAAAGATCAAGAGTGCTATGAACCCTTTATATATATATTTTGTTTTCATAAATATCGTTTTTAATTTTTTAAAATTCTAATAACCATAATCGTTTAACAATTGATTATTACTACCATCAATGAACACTTGCCAAATTGGCCAGAATTGTCTTTCATCAGGATTTACTCCTACTTTGTATATAGAATTAATAGTAGTATCATCTAAGGCATCCCATGATTTTGCAGAATAATCTACTCCAGGGTTAGTGGTCTCTCCCCTGTTTAATCCATAAATATCTAGTGTTTCTCCATCGGCTTCGTACTTATAATATAATGTAGTTGGCACATCAACATAATCTCCTGTACGATTCATAAAATCTGTCATCTTAGTTTTTGCTTCATCTAGTTTAGATTTCAATAAATTCCAACGGATAAGATTTTGTTTACGTTCCATCTCTCCTGTAAACTCATATTTATGTTCTTCTACAATGGCATCAAACATTAATTCTTTAGTTGATAAATTATCAACATATGCATCTACTTTTGTAGCATGTGAGCTTGTAGGGAAAGCTCTTCTACGAACTTCTTTTAAATAAGGTGCAGCTGCTTGAGGTCCATTTAATTCATTTGCTGCCTCTGCTGCAATTAACAATACTTCTGCATAACGCATATAAATTTTATTAACTCCGTCATCATTGGTAGAAGTTACATATCTATCCATCCACTCATAACGGTATTTACCGAAATACCAAGTATCCGAAGCAGTTAATTCTTGTACAGATACATCATTAATGGCTGTTCCCCATTGGTAAGGCACACAAGTTACATCTCTACGTCTATCCTCTTCATCATAATCATAAAATACCGTAGGTATAGGACCTGCAGAACCTCCTCTACCTTGACCTGTATACTGATCTGGACTACGATGCCTTACCGCAAATGAGAATAAAACTCTACCACGACCATCTGCAAAAGGAATCTCCCAAAGAGATTCTTCTCCTGCTGTTATTATTTCTTTATTATAATTTTTCCAAAATTGTTCAAATGATGGGTTTAGTGAAGCTTTACCACTTTGAATCACATCTGTTGCTTCACTTAAAGCCAAAGCATACATATTAGCGACAGATAAATCTGGATCATTACTTCTTCTAACAGCATCTGGATATTGTTGAAAACCACTAGCTACCATGGCTAAACGTGCTCTAAACCCTTTTACAAAAGCCTTATTAATTCTCTCTACAGAACTAGTTCTTGTAGATTCACCTGGCCATGGCACTAAAGTAGCAGCCTCACCTAAATCTTCTATAATCTGTTTGTATATAATATCTCTACTAGATTTTGCTATATAAATAGTCTCTGAGTTAATAGGCTCAAAACGAGCGGGAACGTCTCCCCAAGTTTTCATTAAATCTGCATAATAAATAGCTCGTAATGTTAATGCTTCTCCTAGCAATTGTCCTAGTTCAGTACCTGGTGTTGGATTACCATAAGCTCGTAAACCACGAATACAAATATTAGCACGTTCAATTCCTGAATACATCATTGCCCAAGCATTGTTTGTAGAATTCATCTGTGTATTGTTAGGCTTTGCATCATATATCATCAATTCCCCTTGAGAACTCCCTGCTTGACTAGAACTAAAATGATATTCTACATCTGAATTAAATCCATAAAAAGGAATAAATCTTCCTCTATAGGAATTTGTTTGCCCCATAGGTTCCAAAATTCCATCTATAGCTCCACTTGCCAATCCTGGTGTAGAGAAAATAATGGATTCATCTAACGTAGATTTTGTTGGAGCTTCTAAAAATTCAGAATCCTCACAAGCCGTAAATAGGCTTGTCATCAATAATCCTGAAATTATTATTTTATATATATTTTTCATTTTCTAAAGTATTTGTGATTAAAAATTAAGGTTTAAACCAAAAATTAACGATCTACTTCTTGGGAACGGAGAATAATCTGTTCCTGGCGTAAGTGGCGTATTTCTTCTTGTAGAAACTTCAGGATCTGGACCAGAATAATTTGTAAGAACAAAAACATTATTTGTGGTTGCGTAAAAACGTAATTTTGAAATCCCTGTTTTAGAAAGCTTCGCCTCAGGTATGGTATATCCTAATGTAATGGTATTCAATCTTAAAAAAGAACCATCTTCTACTGCCCAATCACTAAATACATTTCTTTGCATATAAGGAGACCACATAGTCGTGTTTTCATTCATAGCTGTTAATTGAGTTGGATCTGTAACCAGTTGACCTGTTGCAGCATCCAAATTAGTCCATCTGTTACCACTTGCCATGATATCGCTTAAATTTCTATACTGTCCATTTTCTGTAGCAGTTGCGTATTCAATTTTACTAGCATTATAAATATCATTTCCAATACTAAAGTTAAATATAGCTGATAAATCAAAACCATAAGCATTGGCATTCATCGTAAAACCTCCTGTAAAATCTGGATTAGCATCTCCAATAATCATATTATCATTTATATCTACAATACCATCTGGCACTCCACCAGGACCACTAACATCTTTTAATTTCATGGTACCTGGCATAACTTGACCAACCACTGCTGATGCATCTGTAATTCCCGGTTTTAAAGTATAAGTACTTGTTGAAGCATCATAATCAAAATCCGAAACCTCGTAACGTCCATCATTTTGATATCCATACATAGCTCCAATAGACTGACCTACATTCACAACATAATCATTCCCGATTTGTGTAGAGGCCCAGCTTGTAGCCTGACCAAAATCATCCATTACTCCTAAAGAATTGATTTTGTTTTTGTTCATCGCAACGTTTAACCCAAAACTTAATCCATAATCTTTATCACTTAATACAACTGCATTAAAAGATGCTTCAAGACCTGAGTTTTGAACTTCTCCCATATTTCTATACTGAGAATTATAACCAGTACCTGGTGTAGGGAAATTAATTAATAAATCTTGAGTTATGTTTTTATATGCTTCTAAAGATCCTGTTAATCTATTATTAAAGAAACCAAAATCTAACCCTACGTTTTGTGTTACGGTAGTTTCCCATTTTAAATCTGGATTAGCTAAAATTGTAGAAGCTGCCCAATAACTCGAAACACCATTTAAATAGGTTGTGTTTTTAGACTGAAAGGTTTGAACTTGTTGACCTGAAGGGATATTATTATTACCTACTTCACCATAACTCACTCTTAACTTTAATGCATTTAAAAAGTCTGAATCTTTTAAAAATTCTTCTTCAGAAATTTTCCAAGCGATAGCTGCTGAAGGAAAGTAACCCCATTTATTGTTTCCTAAAAACTTACTAGATCCATCAGCACGGTATGTAGCTGTTAACAAATAACGGTCTAAAAAGCTATAATTAACACGACCAAAGAATGACAACAGTTTATCATCTGGACTATAATTATTGTCTATTGCAACGGGAACCCCTTGAGTAGTTAAACTTTTAGTAGTTTCAAAATCAAAAAACTTAGGATACCCTTGAATAGTGTTTGTAACTTCGTTATTTTTTGAAATAATCATTTCCTCCCCTACCAATAATTTTAAACTATGATTATCTCCTAGAACATTCTTAAAGTCATAATTTAAAGTATTCGCGTTTCTAAAACGATCTCTTTTTTGATCAGAAAAAACCAACGCTGGCATTCCTTGATTTTCTGCTGCTGCATTATTACTTACATAATAAGTAGAACGTCCATAATAACGAAAATCTAAATCATTATAATTATCTAATCCTAAACTTGTTTGAAATTTTAAATTATCTACAATCTCCCAATCAAGTTTCCCTAATAAGTTATAGTTTTTTCTTTGCTTTTCTCTTTGATTATCAGCTAATACTACTAGAGGATTTATTAAATCATTAGACAAAGCATCATCTGTATTACTTGTAGTAAGACCTGAAATAGGAATAGGAGAATATAAAACTGTTTGTTTATAGCGTGAATCTCTAGGAGTACTACCCTCTGACTGCTCTGCACCTGTACCATTCTCGATTCCAGTATCTGAATAACGAATGGTAAAAGCCAAGTCAACTTTATCATTTACTTTGCTTTTTAAAGCCAATGATAAGTTATCTCTTTTAAACTTAGAACCAACCATGATTGATTTTTCATTATAGTGAGCATAGTTAAAATTATAATTAAACTTATCAGTACCTCCACGAACAGATAAATCACGGCTATGCACCTCTCCCATTTGACCGTACATTTGCTTTTGCCAATTGTTTCCTTTTTGACCATTATATTGATCACGATCTTGCCAAAGTCCAAAATAATCTGTGTAAGACTGTAAATAACCAGACTCCCCAGGGTTTTTAGGATCTGTAAGCAATGCGTATTCATATTGCCAATTTACGTAGTCTTCAGGACCTAAAACCCCAATAGTATTTGCTATGGTCTTTACACCGTAAAAAGTATTTAAATTAGTTGTTATTTTACCATTCTTACCTGACTTTGTAGTTATAATAACTACTCCATTAGCCCCTCTAGACCCATATATAGCGGTTGAAGACGCATCTTTTAACACTGAAATATTTTCTATGTTAGATGGAGCAACATCACTGATACTGTTTACAGGAAAACCGTCAACAATAACCAGTGGAGAAGCATCTTGAGTTAGAGAACCACCTCCACGAACTCTAATGTTGATTTCTGAATCTGGCGAACCATCGGTGGATGTTACCTGTACTCCTGCCATACGACCTTGTAATGCCTCGGCAACATTAGCAACTGGTCTTTCTCTTAATTCATCACCACCTAAAGTAACTACTGAACCTGTTAAATCAGATTTTTTTGCTGTACCATAACCAATTACTACAACTTCATCTAATTTATACTCATCACCTTCCATAACGAAATTTACTACCTTACGGTTTCCAACTGGTACCTCTTGAGTAATATAACCTACATATGAAAACACTAGGGTTGGATTTGCTGACGTAATATTCAGCGAATAATTCCCATCAAAATCAGTTAAAGTACCATTGGATGTTCCTTTTTCCATTACCGTAGCTCCAGGTAAAGGCAATTCTGAATCTTTTGTTGTAACCGTACCTGTAACAGTTTTGCTTTGCGCACTCATTTCATTTAAAGAAAATAATAACACCAAGGTTATAAAACACAAACCTGTTTTATTCAATGTAAATCTTTTCTTTTTTCTCACTTTCAGTAAGAAAAACAAATAGTTTGAAAAATAATAGTTTAGCATAAATGATTGTTTAAATAAATTAATATTTGTTTTTAATGATTCTATTAGTATTGATAAGTTAAAAAAAATTATTAATTCTTAAAAACTATGCAATAATCAATGTAATCGATTACGAAAATATCAAAATGATTTTCTAGATACTATTAAATTTTAATCAAATACTTTTAAATTTTGAACATTTAACTAAAAAAACAAAATATTTTAATCAAAAAACTAAATTAAAACACTGTTAATTAAATAATAACCAATTACAGACACACTTAAATGATTATTTCTTAAAAAAATATTATAATCCTTTTTGTGTCAAAATTTTTAACTATCTGAGTTTAGAAAATCTTAAAAGTTCCATTATTGTTTACCAATCTTATAAAGTAATTCTTTATATCATAAAAAAATCGCTACCATTCTTAAAAAAGAACAATAGCGATATAAGTGAATAGTGCAAACACTATTTGTTTTTAAATATGTTTGATATATTCTGATGGTGATACGTTGTATTTATCTTTAAAACAGGTACTAAAATACCCTGCACTGTTAAAGCCTACATCAAAAGCCACTTCAGAGATATTCTTCTCTCCAGCATCTAACATTTGTTTGGCTCTTTTTAACCTCATATCCCTCACAAACTCAACAGGAGTCATATTGGTAAGACTTTTAAATTTTCTATTAAAAGTAGCTCTTCTCATATTGATAGATTTTGCAAAAGACTCTATTTTAAAATCTGGATTCACCATTTGCTCTTCTACAACAGCTATAACTTCTTTTAAAAACGCCTCGTCTTTGGTTGTAACCACAATTTCACTAGGAGATAATTCAATCGTTTTAGAATCTGATACTAAAGAATCGAACATCTTTTTCCTTTTCTGGATTAAATTACCAATAGAGGCTTTTAAAAACTCTGTATCAAAAGGTTTTGTAATATAAAAATCTGCACCATAATTTAATGCTTGAATCTTATTATCAACTGTAGATTTTGCCGTTAGTAATACAATAGGAATGTGACTTGTAGTTTCATTGTTTTTAAGTTTATCTAAAAGTTCTAAACCATCCATTACAGGCATCATAATATCGCTTAAAATTAAATCTGGAATGTTGGCCATGGCTTTTTCAACTCCCTCTTGTCCATTACTTGCTCTAATGACTTTATAGGACTTCCTTAGCTGATTAGACAAAAATCTTCTTAATTCATTATTATCCTCTACAATAAGAACCGATGGTAAATTTTCTTGAGGTTCTTCTTCTACTTGTTGAGGCTCTTCTTGAGTTACCTTTGTTTCTATGCGATCGTTATCATTTTTTTCTAATTTAATAGGATACGAAGTTGTTAAAGTGGTGTTAGACTCTTTTTCTTCTTCTTTTATAGAATTCATTTTAAAAGTAACAGTAAGCCCCTCACCTTCATTGTTAGTTGCATAAATATCTCCATTATGTAATTTTATATATTCTTTACATAGAGCCAAACCAATTCCTGTTCCTTCTATATATTCTACTTTGTTTCCTTCTCCTTCATAGTACAACTTAAAAATCTCTTTTAACTTATCTTCCTCAACACCTACTCCTTGATCTATTACCTTGACCACAAAAGAATCATCATTATTTTTAATAATTTCTACAGTAATTGTTTTGTCTTTTGGTGAAAATTTAAAAGCATTTGATAATAAATTATAAATAACAACATCTATTTTTTTATCGTCAACTCTAACAAAAAACTTATCTGTATTTGATACAATTTTTAATTCTATATTCTTTTCATACGCGGCCTCGGAAAACAAAGAAGCTATTTCATTTACAAAAGAAATCAATTCAATTTTTTTAACATTTAAAGTTGCTTTTCCACTTTGGACTTTTCTGAAATCAAGTAACTGATTGACAAAACGAACCATTCTGCTTGTATTCTTTCTAACAACTTCCATGTATTCATTACCCCTAGCAGATAAATTTTCGTTGATAGCAATTTCTTCAATTGGATTTACAATAAGGGTTAATGGCGTTCTTAATTCATGTGATATATTGGTGAAAAAATTTAGTTTTAACTCTGTTAATTGATGCTCTATCGCTACTTTATTTCTTAAGCGAATGACTGAAAACGCAATTCTTCTTATCATTTCTGATAAAAGAATAATTAATAAAACATACACAATATAAGCCCAAGTAGTTTTCCAAAATGGAGGAGTAATAGTAATGGCTAAGGTTTTATAAGGTGTATTGTAATACAATTCTTGATTTAAACACTTTACTTCAAAAACATAATCTCCTGGAGACAAATTAGTATAAGTAGCTTTTTTCTGATTTTGAACATTGTGCCAAGTTTTATCAAACCCCTTTAGTCTATACACGTAAATTTGCTTGTTGTTTGATCTATAATCTAATACCTGATAGTTAATTCCTATGGTGTTTTGAGTATAATTTAAAGTTAAGGTTTTATTGTAATTTATATTAGTTTTTAATGGAGTATTGTCAGAATACAAATCAACCTCTTTGTTATTGATCTCTAACTTGGTAAAACTCATCTTAGCATTTATTTTGGAATCAGTAATTTCTTCTGGATTAAACTCCAAATAACCTTTTACACATCCAAACAACAAGTGATTGTTAGGTAATTTTATACAAGAACTTTCCGAAAACCCTGTTTTAGATAATCCATCATAAGAATCGTAATTTCTAAAAGTATAATCTTGCAAATTAAATTTAGACATTCCATTTTCTGTAGCTAACCATAAATTCTTATGATTGTCTTCAATCATACTTAAAATAAAATCACTTGATAAGCCTTCTTTGGTTGTAAAATTTTTAAACGTTAGCGAATCTCCTTCATCCATTACTTTACTTAAGCCTCCTCCTGAAGAAGAAACCCACATATTACTATCAGAATCGTTATAAATATATAAAACATCATTACTAGGTATGCTAGAAACATCTCCTGAAATTTTATGATAAGAATCAAATTTTACCTCGTCAAAATCATCAGTATCAGGATTCATTCGTAACAAACCATTGGTGGTCGCAATCCAAATCTTACCTTTTTTATCTTGATTTATAAACCTCACTTTTCCTGAAGTATTGATAGGATAGTTTTTAAAACTATTGTTTGGATTTTTAAAAATAGTTTCTCCATGTCGTTCCATAACAAGGTTAATTCCAGATCCGTAGTTTCCTATCCAAATATTTCCGCTTCTATCTTCAAAAACACTATATATTCTATCACCACTGATACTATTAATATCGTTTTCATCATGAACAAAACGTGTAATTTTATATTTAGATCTGTTGATGTTAATTGGTTCAGCTTTATACAGTCCATTCCCCTTTGTTCCTATCCAAATATTCCCTTTACTATCTTCAAAAAGTTCATAAATAAGCATAATTCCTTCCTTAGGCCAATTGACAAACAAGTCTTTAACCAACTCCCCATTTTTAGTTACAAATAACTTGCTAGATTTTGAAGCTAACCAAAGTCTATCATTAGAATCATATAAAATTCCTCTTATTTCATTATCTGTTTTGTTATCTGTTTTTTCAAAAAGCAAATGATGTTTAAAATCATCTTTTTGAAAAATAACTTTATTAATTCCTCTATCATTGGTAACCAACCATAAAATTCCAGAGGGGTCTAAAAACTTAGTTGTTATTATATTAGAATTCAGATAATTAGTCTCTCCGTTTTTATTATAAAAGTGATGAATTTCATCATTAGTTTTGTCATAATAACCAAAACCCCCACCTTTCATTCTTACCCAAAGTCTATCAAATGTATCCTCAAAAACGTCGTAGCTTTTTTCATAAACTTGAAACGTTGCATCGTTTTTCTGGACAAAACTTTTAAACACGTTTGTTTGAGGATCATATTTTATTACGCCCTTATTTTTGGGCTCTATCCACAACAATCCATTTTGATCTTCATAAATACTATAAAAAGATTCTTCTTTAAGCCTGTTTACATTTTCTATTTCTAAAGTAGAGGCATTAATTTTAAAGATTTCCCCCATGGAACTCACCACATAAGTGGTGTTTACTTTTTTAGATATATATAAATCTCTTAAGCTATTTTCAGAAATTTTATTTTGATAAAATTTTTGTAAAACTTTATCAAAATAAATAACAATTCCATTTTTAGTAGTAAACCAAACTTTGTTACCTCCTTCTTTAATACTTGTAAAATCGTATAAATTAAAGTAATTGATACTTGTAAAATTTCCTTGAAAATCCTTTTTTAAAAGAGACAATCCTTTTGAAGTTCCAATCCATATATTTTCGTCTGATTGTTCAAAAACAAAACGAACGTTATTTGAATGAAGTGTTTTATTAGCTGTATTAAAATTTGTTAACTCAATATTGGTTGAATCTTTATATGTTACAAGAAAAACCCCATGACTTTCTGTAGTTAACCAAACATTTCCGCTACGAGGAATAATTTTTAAAAAGTTGATTTTTTGAGTTCCAGTATAATCAGAAAGAGCCATAAAGATCTCCTTTTTTTTATCAAATCGATAAATCTGATCATCATCGGCTTTTACCCATAAATAGCCTAAATCATCTTCTTTTATTTTATTAATTCTATTATTATCTAACTTACTTTTATACCCTGCTCTTGCTTTATAAACAGTGAAATTAGTTCCATCAAACCTATTAATTCCATCCCAAGTTCCAAACCACATATAACCATCTTTTCCTTTTAGTATGTCCATAATACCATCATGAGAAAGACCATTTTCAGTTGAATAACTTTCTACAATACATTTAACTTGTGCTTTTGTTTTCGTCACAAAAAGCAGCATTAGAATAAGAACAAAATGTTTTATTTTGATGAATTGAATCATTTAAAAAGTTTAAGTAATAGTAGTTAGCAAATTAACAAATTAGTGTGTTTTATACACCTAAAATCATAATTTAATAAATAATACACCTCAAATTGATTGTTATTCTTTGATTTCTATTCCTTTAAGACAGGAACCCATCCTTTAAAAATATTTTTAAAAGTATACTTATCCAATTCATAATTAGATAATTGATGTGACCAATTGACACGAGTATCAGGAGATGCTCCTTTACCAACACTTTTATACTCAGCGTAAAAAGTAGTTTTTTCTTTATTAGGAAACATTTTATCTCCAGGCCAAGCATGCCATCCAACAGGCAGGATATGATCTCCCATTTCTGTATTTATAAAAACCGTTTTAGCATAAGAACGCCAGGGTCTTCCCAAGTAAACCTTATGAACATTTTTGTTTGAAGTTAGTTTACAATTAAAAAAAACATATCCAAATTCTTGATTTCTTGGTGTTGCAGCAGCAGTTATATAAGAATCTGACACACTATTAATAATACATTTCTCAAAAACAACAGTTGCTTGTCCAAAAATAAAATCGGTAGTTCCTTCTATAAAACAATCTTCATAATATTGCCTTCCCCCTTCTGTAGCAGTATATAATGTATCTTGACAACCTACAATTCTACAATTTTTAGCCACAAACCTGTCTCCTTCTACATGTAACGCAACTGCTTGCCCTTGATGACAAGATTCATTTTTTACTGTTAAATTTTCTAAATGAACATCTGCTCCTAAAACCAACAAAGTATAAGAATCAAACGTTCCATATTTTTTTTGAGTAATTTGACTCACTTTACCTGCATAATCATCAAAAGTAATGACGGTATTTTCTTTACTTTGTCCTTTTAAAGTAACTTTATGCATAAAAGAAGGTATTACAATTTTTTCACGATAAACGCCATCTTTTATATTGATTAATACTTCTGAAGGACCAAAGGCTCTTACTGAATTTACAGCCTCTTGAATAGAATTAAACTCTCCTGTTCCATCTTGCGCTACTGTAATGGTTTTATAAGGTTCTTTGTAAGGATCTTTTAACATTTTATCTAAAAAATCAACCGTATACCTTAAAGTAGTCTCAAACCAAGGATTCATTAACCAAAAAGAATGTGGCGTATTGGGCAATGTATGGACCTCATTATAGATTCTATATCTATCTAGTAATTCTACATAAGTATCTCTCCCTGCATGAAAACGAGGTTGAGCACTATTGATAAAAATGGTGGGTGGTGTGTTTTTGGTGACATGTTCTAAAGGGGAAGCTTCTTTCCAAACCTCTAAACTATCTTTAAAAGTTCCCCCTAACCAAAAATCTAGTAAAGCTCCTTTTCCCGTTTCAGGATGTACAAAAGACGCTACTCCATCAATATTTACAATAGCCTGTATCGAGGTCGAAGTCTTTTCATTTTCTTCTTTATAAATTTTTGAATTTGGCGTTACGCCTAACTGCATGGCTAAATGAGCTCCTGCTGAACCTCCTAAACTAGCTATTCTATTTACATCTAAATGATATTTTTCTGAATGTTCTTTCATCCATCTTAAAGCATCTTTTAAATCTAACATCGCTGCCGGATAAATTGCTTCCGGTCCTAACCTATAAGATGCTACCACAGCAACATAACCATGTTCTGCTAACTTTTCTGCCAATGGAGATAGGTTTTCTCTTTCTCCAGAAACCCAACCTCCACCATGAACTAAAAGAACTCCTGGTAGCTTTTTTTCCTTATGCTGCTTTGGATAAAATACATCTAACTCTAGATTAGATGTCGTTGTTTTTTTATACACAATATGATCATCAACCAATACATCTTCTGAATTTGTAAGTGCTATTGGTGAAATAAAATCATAATATTTTTTTAACTTATTATAAGTGGTTTCTATAGTATAAGGCCTTATATCTACTTTTTCTTTTTGAGCAAAAGTATTACCACTAATTATTATAAAACACAGTATTCTTAAAATTTTACAGCTATTTTTCATTCTAGTTTTGCTAATATTAAAAACTACTGATCTCCTAAAAGTTCCTTTAAATTATACTTTAGAACATCTGTATCAGAAAGTTGATGAGACCAAGAAACTCTTTCTGATGAAGCTCCTTCACCCGAAGAATTGTATTCTGCATAAAAAGTTGTTGATTCCGCTTCTTTTTTTCCCCAATTGTGCCATCCTTCAGTTTTAATATGTTTTCCCATTTCACAATTTATAAAAACTGTTTGTGCATAATTACGCCATGGTCTTCCTAAATAAACACTTTTCTCAGGAGCATCTCCAGTTAATTTACAATTAATAAAAGTTAAACCTGAACTCGCTCCTTGATTTGTTGAAGCGGCAGTAATATAACTTCCCCCTTTTTTTGAATAAATTTCACAGTTTTCAAAAACAGCTACAGACCATCCAAAAATAAAATCTGTGGTTCCTTCTATATAACAATCTTTATAATACTGTCTAGAGTCTTCTCCATGAACATATAAAGTATCTTGAAAACCTAAGAATTTACAATTCTCAAACATCACCATATCTCCATCTACACGAACAGCCACGGCTTGTCCCACAGGTCCCGATGAATTTTCAAAAGTGATGTTTTTTGCTTTAAACTCATCTCCAAACACATAAAAAGAAGTAGATCCAGTAGTTCCTTTTTCCTCTCCAAAAACATTCTTTTTACTAGCATAGTCGTCATATGTCAATACTACTTTATCAATATCTTCTCCAATAAAAGTAACTTTTGTTTTGGAGGCTGGCAGAATCAGTTTTTCTTTATACACTCCATTTTTAATATAAACAACCGTTTCTTGTTTTCTAAAATCAGGAATTGCCATAATAGCTTCCTGAACTGTTAAAAAATCTCCAGAACCATCTTTAGCTACCGTATAATCAGGGATTAATTCTTGGGCATTTACTGAAACACCGGTAAAAAAAACAAATAGCAAAACAGCTATCAATTGTTGAATCTTAATTCTTATCATGACTATATTTTCTATAATTTTTGTATTCCTTTATATACTAATTTTGCTACCTCCTTAGCTCCTTCTGGCTGAAAGTGAGTATTGTCATTTTGCCCGTCAGGATATGCTTCAAATTTCCCTGCTGGTAAATTCATAAAGTAATTTTGTGACACAAAGTCTTTTCCTTTTTTAGTAAAAAAATCACGAGATTTTAGGTTTAAATCTATTAAATGTACATTCATTTCCTTAGCCACCTCCTTCGGAGCAAGGTCGTATTCTCCATGTACATCATTTAAAACATCATCTTTCCATGGGTAATTTCTAGCCACAGGAGTTAAAATAATAGGAATCGCTCCCTTTTCTCTTGTTTGAGAAACATACAACCTTAAAAACTCTTTATAACCTTCAATATTTACATACCTTTCATGCTTTTCCTTTGCGGCATCATTATGTCCAAATTGCATGATGACAATATCATCTTTTTTTAGAGTTTCATAAACACCACGCCATCTTCCTTCTTGAAAAAACGTTCTAGTACTACGTCCCCCTCTAGCTCTATCATCCACCAAAACACTATCTGTTTTTATCAAATTTGATACATGATTCAAACTATCCGAAGAAAAAAACGACTGAAAAACCTGTCCCCATCCTGTAACCGGATATCTTGTTTTCATGTAGTCTTTTTCATCATAGTCATTCGCATAATTAGCCATCGTTGAATCACCAATTAAATAAATAGTGGTTACCGTTGGTTTTAATTCTGTTGTTTCTTTTTGCTTATCAGAACCACATGAAATGGTCGTAACGAAACAAGTTACAATCACAAATCCACTTAATATTTTTCTAATCATTTTTATTATTTTTTAGCGTAAAAATTATAGGTCAATTTCTGATACCTCCAGATGGTAACCTTAAAATACTAGCACCATTTTGCTCCTCTTTGGGTGGAAAAAAAGCCAACATATTAGGCTGAGAAACTTGTGTAATTCTCTGACGTTCTTCAACATCCTCAAGTTCTAATCCTTTGGAATTAGGAATTTTACCATTTTGTCATAATGGAATTATTTCTTGGGCCGAAAGCATTGAACAAAAAAATATTAAAGATAAACATCTGTACAAGCTTCATTCGCTTATTTAATTTTTACAGCATTTTTACCTAAGCCCATCCCTCTTTGAATTTGCTCCTTTTCATTAGAAACATCTTTTTTATCAAACTGAACATTATTTGTTTTTGGCCCTAAAACTTTAATAGCAGATTTACTATCAGTAAAGTTAAAACCACTTGTTGTAATGTTCTTACTGTTATAAATAGTTAAAGCAAAATCATCCGAAGCTTTTATGGTAACATTTTTTAATGTAATACCATCAGAATCTATTGCTGTAATCCCTTTTTTAGTTTCGAACACAGAATTTTCAATAGAAATATTTTTTAAGTTCATTTCTGGTAACCCCATAAAAAACACTGCTGTTTCAGAATCAGCTACATGAATATTTTTCATAAATATATTTCTAAAAGAAGGCGTTTCTTCTGTCACAGCTACCAATTCCTGATCTTGAATTTTAGTATCTGTTTCTTGCCCTTCCTCTAAAACTGGCGATTTACCTGAATAATATAAGTTGAAACGAATGGCCTCTGTTGGAATATGAACCATGTTAATGTTAGAAATATAAATATCCTCAACAATTCCACCTCTACCTCTGGTACTTTTAAATCGTAAACCAACATCTGTCCCTATAAATGTACAGTTAGATACATGTACATTTTTAACTCCACCAGACATTTCGCTACCAACCACAAAACCACCATGAGCATGATAAACAATATTGTTTTTTACAATAACATTCTGTGAAGGCATGTTACGATCTCTACCGTCTTTATCCTTTCCTGATTTTATACAAATGGCATCGTCTCCAACATCAAAAGTATTGTTATAAATCAATGCACGATTACAAGATTCTAAATCTAACCCATCTCCATTTTGTGAATACCAAGGATTACGAATGCTTAAATTTCTAATAGTAATATCCTCACACATTAACGGGTGAAGGTTCCATGCAGGTGAATTTTGAAACGTAAGACCATCTAACAAAACTGTTTTACAATTGATCAAACTAACCATCACAGGACGAAGAAAATCTTTAACGGTAGCTAATTCTTCATCACCAATTAAATCAGGAACGTTAAAATTTGTACTACTTTCAAATCCTTTTTTTGAACCTTCTGAAGGAAACCATATTTTTTTATCTTGAGAAAGTACACCTCCAGAATTCACTAATTTTTTCCACTGCTGATCTGTCATTTTACTTTTTTTAACAGGACGCCAGGCATCACCATTACCATCAATAATTCCGTTACCGGTAATCGCTATGTTTTCTGCATTATTTGCATTAATAGGAGAGACACAACGTACTGTATTTAAACCTTCAAAACTGGTTTTTACAATTGGATAATCATCAAAATTATCACTAAAAAGAATCAAAGCACCGTCTTCTAAATGCAAATTGATGTTGCTTTTTAAAGTAATAGGTCCTGTGTACCACATTCCCGCAGGAACAACCACAGTTCCTCCTCCATTTTTCACCAAAGCTTCAATACTTTGTTTAAAAGCTTCTGTGTTTTTAAAAGCTCCATCACCAATAGCTCCAAAATCTTTAATATTCACTTCATTATTCAGAAACTTTACTTGCTTTACAGCAGCCATTTCAAACTCTATATTTTTATATATGGTGCTCAACGCTTCTTGTTCTTTTGATTGAGCATGATTTGTTTGAACAAACCCTATTCCTAATACCAATACAGTGCTTAGGACTGATTTTAATAATTTCATTCTTTATTTATTTATTTTGTAATTCTAAAATAATCTACATCTGCATAACCTCCACGTTTAGCCTCAGGTGTACTAATGCTAAACAATCCTACTTTTGCTCCTATCCACTTCCCTACTCTGGCTTTGAATGGTTTTCCGATTTTTTTAAATCTTTTTCCATTTTCACTATAACTAAACTGACACATGGCATCTGGTGCTACTACTTCAACTTTAATAAATACTTGATTATCTTTTAGTTTTATTTCTTCATTAATAGTTTCCTCTGCACCTCTGTCAGCATTAATCGCTTGAGTTTGCTCTAAGTAAAACTCCCCTTCTTTTTGAGTAATAGTTACCGTTGCGTAATCTCTTCCCATCACGATCACCCCGGCTTTACGTGGTTGTTTGGCATCTTCTGGAGTCAATGTTATTTTAGTATCTACCGTAAAATTTGGTGCAGGAAACTTTTGCAACAATAAATTTGGTACATCCCATAAATTCTTTGCCTCTTCGGGTATGGCCATGCTAAACAATCTTAAATAATCTTTTCCTGGCAACTGCGCATGCCATAAAATATTTGGATTTGCATTCCACTGCCACTGTATTCCTAAACCATCACCATTAAACTCATCTGTTTCTTTTGGGGTTTCAATAGCATATGTTTTTCCTACGTTTGGTTTTTTATGAGTCATAACAGGCTCTCCAATTCCATTTCCGTCATGATCTTTCCCCATGACAGGCCAGTCATTTTTCCAATCCATAGGTTGTAAATGCACAATTCTACCGTAAGCATCTACATCTTGAAAGTGATAAAACCAATCTTCTCCTTCAAGAGTTTCTACCCACGCTCCTTGGTGAGGACCATTAACGCTAGTTTTACCTTGCTCTAGCACTATTTTCTCTTCGTAAGGACCATAAATGTTTTTAGATCTTAAAATTAATTGCCAACCTGTTGCCACTCCTCCTGCAGGAGCAAAAATGTAATAATATCCATTTCTTTTGTACATTTTAGTTCCTTCTACCGTTGGATGATCCTCATGTCCATCAAACACATGACGACCAAGATCTAATACTTTCGTTCCATCAGGACTTAACTTAAATAGGGTTAAGATACTTTTTACTCCCGCACGACTTCCCGCCCATGCTACTGATAAATAAGCTTTTCCGTCTTCATCCCAAAGCGGACAAGGATCTATTGCTCCTTTGGCTTTCATGACCAATACAGGCTCTTCCCATTCACCTGCAGGATCTTTGGTTTTTACCATGTAAATTCCAAAATCTGGATCTCCCCAATAAATATAAAACTCATTGTTATGATATCTAATACTTGGAGCCCAAACACCATTACCGTGCTGCGGAATATTAAAATGTTCTACAGGCACTTGTAGTGGCAATGCGTAATTAATTAGTTCCCAATTGACCATGTCTTTTGAATGTAAAATAGGCAATCCTGGAGCAGCGTTAAAACTAGAGGCCGTCATATAATAATCGTTTCCTGCTCTGGTCACATCAGGATCTGAATAATCAGCATGAAGAATAGGGTTTTTATAAGTTCCATCTCCTTGATCTGCCACCCAAACTTGTGATTTATACACTTCATTTTTTTGTGCAAAACAAAAAGCAGTTATCAAAAAAATAGTTAGTAAACTGAATTTTTTCATCTTTTATACTCTTTTTTATCTTAATTATTTATCTAATTCTAAACTTGCTAAAATAAAAGCACCAGTCCCTTTGGGATCATTGGCTCTAATTTGTTCGTTTACATAATACTCATAACTTCCATCGCGATAAGGATTCCCTCCTAAACCAGCCACCGCGCAACATTGATTTAAATTGACCGTTCCGTCTTCCTCAACACTAATCAGATTATTTAAGATTCCGTTATAGGCTTTTAAAGCAATATTCTTATATTTTTTTGGTAAATAGCCTTTGTTTGCTCCCTTAGCAAAAGCATAAGCAAACATTGAGGAACCTGTTGCTTCTAAATAGTTTCCATCTCTATTGCCTTGGTCTAAGACCTGGTACCATAATCCTGTTTTTTCATCTTGAACCTTTATCAATGCCTCTGAAAATTCGTTTAAATAAGTAATTAGTCTTTCTCTTCCTGGATGATCTTTTGGAAAATTATCTAAGACATCTACAATAGCCATTCCATACCATCCCATGGCTCTTGACCAAAAATTAGGAGAAGTCCCAGTTTGTTTGTTTGCCCAAGCTTGTTCTTTACTTTCGTCCCAACCGTGATATAACAATCCTGTATTTGGATCTTTGGTGTGTTTTTGAATCAAATCAAACTGATGAACAATATCGTCATAAGCTTTTTTTGCATCATCTCCTTTACTAAACATACTAGTATATTGTGCATAAAAAGGCTGAGCCATAAACAATCCATCTAACCACATTTGATGTGTATATCTTTTCTTATGCCAAAATCCTCCATCTGAAGTTCTTGGTTGTGCATCAATTTGTTTTCTTAGGGTCTGAATCGCTTTTAAAAATCTTTCTTCTTTGGTTTTTTCGTAAACATACAACAGTACATCTCCAGACTTTAACATGTCCAAATTTGTTTTTTCGAAAGAATAGGTTAAAATTTCTCCTTGTGGATTTACCATCGTATCAGGATAACTATAAATGTAGTTATAATACTCCTCCTTATGAGTTTCATCATATACTCTTTTAGCTGCCATTAACACCAATCCATTTGGATAACTCCATTTTGGTTTTTTATGAAAATCTAACATCCAAGATTCCGGAAAACGTTTCATTTCGGAAATCAACATACGTTCGGACCACTTTAATTCTGTAGCCGTTTTTTCAGTTTTATGCTGTTCTTCTTTTTTACTGGTTTTGCAGGAAAACAACACTGCTACCAATAATACACTTAAAAAATAGGCGATATTCTTAAATCTAATTCTCATCATGGTTCTATTATTTATTTCTTAAAATTTCAACAAAAAGCTAGTACGAAATCTTATTGATATTAGCACTAGCTTTTTAATTAAGATTATTGATTGTTTAAAAACCATCAATAACAAAAGTAATCGATTACGAAAATATCAAAACAAAGTCCTAACCTCTATTAAATTTTAATCAAATACTTTTAAATTTTAAACATATCATCAACAAAACAAACCTATATGTGAAAAAAAAATAATTTAAACACCTCGTTATTAAACAAATCACAATAAAACTATTGATTACAAATCATAAAAGTATTCTTTATCTGAATTACCTTGAGTTGATATAAAAAACAAAAACACAGTATAATTTATATACTATCCTTATATTTATTTTTTAAAACTTAAAATTAAATTAATATGAAAACTGGAGCTTTGTTAACCATACTTATAAGCGAATTATTAATCTTAATGATGATGTCTTTAGACATACAATCTAGTACACTTAGTTTTGTAAGCACCTTAGTTGTAGTGGTGATTATTGCCTTTTCTTTTTCTGCATTATTACAAAATATTAAAAGTTTAACCTCTAGTAAAAAATATGGAATTAGCGGACTTATTGGAGTCGTAGCTGGTTTATTTTACTATTGGTGGGCTAGTAAACATTTTGAAACCATTGCAGCATGGTTAAAAACTTACGGATTGTATTTTCTATTTATCATTATTTTTATTTGTGCCTTATTTCTATATGCTTATAAAGGGGAGAAAAAACAAAAACATTTAGAAGAAACACCACATATATAATTAAACAAACAGAAGTAAATGAATATTAGAACATTAGGAAACAAAGGATTTAATGTAAGTGAAGTTGGACTAGGATGTTGGCAAATTGGTGCCAATTGGGGAAATGAAATAGCCAAAGAAGAAGCTTTTGACATTCTTAGCAAAGCTGTAGAAAAAGGCATTACTTTTTTTGACACAGCAGATGTATATGGTGATGGACGTAGTGAAGAATTAATTGGAGCGTTTATAAAAAATTGCGAGACTAAAATTAGAGTAGCAACCAAGTTTGGACGAAGTGCTGAAGTTTTTCCAAATCATTACACCGAAGAAGCATTAAGAAACCATATAGACGGTTCTTTAAAAAGATTAGGTGTTAAAACACTAGATTTAATTCAATTACACTGTATTCCTTTAGATGCTTTAAAAAAAGGAGATATTTTTAATTGGTTAAGAACTTTACAAGAAGAAGGTAAAATTCTTCATTTTGGTGCTAGTGTAGAAAGTGTAGAAGAAGGACTTTTATGTTTGGAACAAGAGGGAATCCAATCTTTACAAGTCATTTTTAATGTTTTTAGACAAAAATTAGTCAAAGAATTATTACCACAAGCCAAAGCTAAAGGAGTGGGAATTATTGTTCGTTTACCTTTAGCTAGTGGATTGTTAACCGGTAAATTTAGCAAAGACACTCAGTTTTTAGAAAGCGATCACAGAAACTTTAACAAAGATGGAGAAGCTTTTAATGTTGGAGAAACTTTTGCTGGACTTCCGTTTGAAAAAGGAGTTGAATTAACTGAAGAACTAAAAAGCATTTGCCCTGATAATTTATCGTTAACAGAGTTATCGTTAAGATGGATTTTAGATCACGATGCGGTTACTACAATTATTCCTGGAGCAAGTTCTTCTAAGCACATTGAAGGAAATGCAAAAGCAAGTAGTTTGTCTCCTTTATCAGAAAAAACAATGAAAGAACTTTCGGAGTTTTACCAAAAAAAAGTTCACCAACACATTCGTGGTTCTTATTAAACAAAAAACAATTTCCATTCTATAAACGCTCAATATCAAGTTATTGAGCGTTTTTTTATTCCTCATTATTTAAAAATATTTAGAAAACTCTTTGATATTTAAATTTTACTACTATCTTCGTGTTATAGTTAAATATGACACTAATACAATCTGCTATGATTACAATAGAAAATTTAAATTTTAACCATTCAAAAGAAAAACAACTCTTTCAGGATTTAACATTACAACTTCATTCAGGAAGCATTGTTGGTTTGCTAGGTAAAAACGGAGCGGGTAAATCTACCTTATTACAACTTTTATCAGGATTATTAAGTCAAAAATCGGGAAGTATTGATATTAATGGTTTTGAACCTTATGACAAGAATCCTCATTTTTTATCTGACTTATATTTGGTTACAGATGAACCTTATGTTCCAAATATTAAAATAAAATCATTCATAAAGAATTTTGCTCCATTATATCCAAATTTTGATGTTGATAAACTGAAAAATATTTTGATTGAGTTTCGATTGGACGAGAACATGAAACTTGATAAAATATCTTACGGACAAAGAAAAAAATTCATCATTGGTTTTGCTTTGGCTACCAATAGCAAATTATTATTACTTGATGAACCAACCAATGGATTGGATATTCCATCAAAAAAAATATTCAGAAAAGTATTGATAGAATCTATTAATGAAGATCAGTTGGTCTTGATTTCTACCCATCAGGTAAAAGACATTGAAAATATTATAGACAAAATAATAGTGATTGACCATGGTAAAATAACATTTAACCATGATTTGTATGAGATAGCCGAAAAACTTCAATTTAAAAAAGTACCAAGCCTACAAAGTGAAGAACAAGTATTTTATTCGGAAAAATGTCCTGAAGGATATCATATTATCACATCTGTAAACAAAAACGAAGAAACCGAAGTTGACATGGAGCTTTTGTTTAATGCTCTTATTAATAACATTGCTATACATATTTAAAAATGGAAAAATACTTTAACCCAACAAGGTTTTCTAAATATTTTAGATACAACCTAAGCATACATTACAAAGCCTATTTTATTACTTGTATTATTTTGTTAATAGGATTGGTTTGCACTAATTATATTTATTTGTGTTCTAATCATGAATACAAAGCCAATACACATGTTACTATATATACATTATCTTATTGTTTAAGTGCTGTTTTAGTAATAGGAACAGGCTTTCCAGAACTAAGATCCAAATCAAAAACCATTTATTTTATAACCATTCCAGCTTCTATTTTAGAAAAATATTTGGTTCAGTTTTTTATAAGAATTATCTGTTTTACTATTATCTACCATGTTTTGTTTTGGATAAGTTTAAAATTAGCACATCATTTTTATATGTTAACCGATTACAAAAAACACTTTGTTATTTATGATTATAGTTTCTTTTCTGCCTTAGAAAACGGATACTCTTCTAAATCATATTCTCTATTCTCTTTAATCATATCGATATGTCTTTTGGTATTTACAGGGTCGGCCATTTATAAAAAGTTTGCCTTATTCAAAACCGTATTTACCATTTTTGCTTTTCTTTTTGGTATTTATATACTGTTATTAATTTACTCACATATATTTAATCCAGAAGTCACACACGGATTTTATCCTGAATTACAACCTAGAAATGTTTATCAAGAATACAATACCATGATTTTATTAATGATAGCTATTAGCTGTGTAACCAGTATTCTTCTATTGCCCCTAGCCTACTTTAAATTAAAAGAAAAAGAACTGTAATATGGAGTTTAAATCAAACAAAGGAATTTTTCTTCAAATAGCTGATAACTTATGTAATCAGATTCTAGAAGGAAAATTACAGCCTGGAGACAGAGTACCGTCCGTAAGAGATTTAGCCATTGAATTAGAAGTAAACAGAAACACCGTAATGAGAAGTTATAGTTATTTAAATGATGAAGAAATATTTGTAAACAAAAGAGGAATAGGTTTTTTTGTGAATGATATCGCTTTAAAAAAAATAGAAGAAAAGGATAAAAAAGATTTTTTTGAAAATGAAATGCCTTATATCATAGAAAAAATAAGACTGTTAAAATTAAACAGTACTGATTTTAAAGAAATTTTTAACGAATTGAAAAACAACGACTAGCGATGAAAAAAAGTAACTACATCCTTATTACTTCAGTTCTTTTTATATTGATTTTTATTACCGTTTATTTTGTTGATACTAAGATTCACAAAGAAGAAATTAGATCAGAAATAATGGAGTCTATTATTATAAATTCAGGAGAAGAAATAGTTAAAGCAAAATATAAAGTTATAGACAACCCTACAAATAAAAAGATTTGGAAATCATATATTCAAAAAATAAAAGAATACTATGAAGATAGTAACATCAATAAAACTTATGGAATTTCTACCAAAATAAATTTAGTAGACCATAATACAAGTTATATTATAAGAAACTATAAAACCTTCAAAGATACCAATGCTTTAAGGTTATTAGAAAAAGTTCATCATAGTATTCTTGAGTTTAAAATTTATTATAACGCAAATTTGTATGCCGAAGTTTTATATGAATTAGGAAAAATAGAGCAAGCCAAGAAAATTGAAAAAAAATATCATGATGAAAAATATGCTAAAGTTCCTGAAAAAGTAAAAAAATGGATAGATAGTGAATTGGCAAAAAACACTAAAATACCTTTAACCAGTCTTGATACTCCTGTTTTTTTTAATGACAGCCCTGCTAGAATTGTTGGATATATTAAAGGATACAATGGAAATCAAGCATTAGACTTTACCACAGGGATGTTTTATGCAGAAAATGTTTTTGAACAAGGAAGTAGAACTCCAATTTTAATAAACATACATCCTGATGGTAGATTTGAAGCAGATATTCCTTTATCTCACTCTGTATTTTCAAAGATATTTATCAACAACAAATGGATTCCTTTTTATTTAGAACCCCAACAAACATTGGCAATGGTTATTGATGCTAAAGGATTATACCCTAAAGAACCTAGAAAAAATGGATTTAAAAACACCTTGTTTTTAGGGAGTTTGGCACAGGTAAATTATGATTTGATCAACTACAATCATGAAGATTTTAATTATGATGACTACTATAAAAAAACACAAAAACTCTCTAATGATGAATATAAAAAATATAGACAAGAGCAATTACAAGAGAATTTAGAAAATTATCATAATTATGTTTTCAAAAGACAAATTACTAGCAAAGCAACAAAAATTTTAAAGAACACCATTTTAGTAGATAATGCAGTATATCTATTTGATTTTCTTCAGCATCACCCTACTGATGTTTTACTAGAACCCTTAAATAAAATTTACAAACCCAATGCTAAAGATGATTTTTATGAGTTTTTAAACACCATTCCTTGGAATGACCAAAGTCTTTTGTTAGCAGATCAATTTAGTACTTTTATCAATCGTTTTGAAACATTGAATCGTTTACAAATCAATAGTGTTATGACTTTTTCTTCTGATGATGATTACGTGCCTAAACTAACAAAAGATTTACGAGCTAAAGATTCCATAGCCAAAAACGTATTAGGAATTGATGTTACAAGTTTTGTATATAATCTACCAAAAATAAGACGTTTAAAATATGTGATTGAATTTGTAAAAAATGAAGAAAAGGTTACTACGTTTTGGAACACTGTTAAAACAACCAATAATCCAATATTAAACAAAAAAGCTTTACAAATTATCAATCAATATTTTATCCAAAAAGAACAAGGAGTCGAGATACCAAATACCAAAGCTGGAACTATTTTAAAAAAGATTATAAAACCTTTTAAAAACAAAACAATTTTTTTAAAATTTTGGACATACGCTACTGGGACACATTCATTAAAAAATGAATTAGAAAAAGCGATCAATCCTATTCAACAAAAATATAAAGACGAAGTAGTTTTTATTTACATCACAGAAGATGACAAGAACTTTAAAGACCAATATACCGTTTTTGTAAAGGAACACAACCTTAGCAATAATTTTAAAATTTCTGAAGATGAAACTCATCATATTCAACAATTATTTAAAAACGCTAAAACTGATTTTTGGGTATTCATAAACAAAGAAGGAAAAATTATGAATAATGATTTTCCATTATACTATACCAATGTTAAAACAGAAATACAAAAAGCAATTACTAAAGAATAAAACATTGTAGTTATCTATAAAGAGAATTGTTATGAAAAAGAAAAAACAAATAACCCATACACGCAAAAAAAGTACTTACATTTTTATTGCATTTGCCTTGTTGGTATTTACAGCAATTACAGTTTATTATGTTGACTCCGAAATACACGAGGCTGAACGTGAGGAAGCAAATAAAAAAAGTGCCGAAATTGAGTATATGAATGCTGAATTATCTGTTGCCTATGATAACAGCGTAAACGATAGAACCAATGGAGAAAAATGGAGAGATTTTATAGCGGTAGTTAAGAAAAACCAAGACATTAATATAGACAATTACATAAGTGCTGAAAAACTATACAAAAGAGCTGATTACATATTAAATAACTATAAGTATTTTAACGATCTAGAGGCTTTAAAAATTATCACAAAACAATATGAAAAAGTATATAATCAACAAAAAGATTATGGCAGTGAAATTTATATAAATCTTTTGTATGAGTTAGGAGATCTAAAAAAAGCACAAAAAGTTGAAGCTTTTTTTAAAGAAGAAAAATTGTCATTAATCCCAAAACACATTACAAAATGGATGGACAAAAAATTAGCAAAAAACACCACAAAACCTTTGGCTAATTTTAATATTAATCATTTTTTTAAAGAAGATACCGCTACTATTGTTGGATATTTAGATTTCTATAATGGCAATCAAGAGTTAGACTTTACAACTGTAATAACTTATTTAAAAAATTATTTTACAAATGAAAATTTTATAAAAACTAGTCCTATTGAACCCGATGGAAGGTTTACAATAAAATTACCACTACATCACCCTATACATAGTTCATTATTGATTAATAATAAATTTGTTGAATTCTACATAGAACCAGGACAAACATTAGGAATTATATTAAACAATGGCTATCTATTAGATACTCGTATAGATGTGAAAAAAATTCCAAAAATCATTTATCAAGGTTCTTTAGCGGAAGTAAATGATGATTTATCAAATTTTATCCCCTCTAATTATGAGCCTTATAAGTTTTATGAGTTAGCCGAAAAACTAGATCCTTTGCCTTTTAAAGAACAACAACTTAAAAACTTTAAAGAAGATTTAAAAGACTTAGAAATTTACACTCAAAAAAGAGGAATTTCAGAAAAAACAAAAAACATCTTAAAGAGTAATATTTTGGTATATAATTATGGTAATTTATTAGATTACACCATGATCCATCCTTTTAAGGAATCGTATCAACTCTTATTTAAAGATAATAACAATTTTAAAATTAAAAAACTAGACATCCCAGATGCGTATTATCATTTTTTAAAAGACATTCCTTTAAACGAACATAGTTTTTTAATGTCACCTCGTTTTTCTCAATTTATCAATCGACTAGAATTCACACCTTGTTTTATGGTACAAAACCTCCATTATGCAAAGAATGTTTTAGAGCAACTTAAGTATCAAACAAAAGCATTTCATTTAACAGATTCTTTAGCCTATAGCTACGGTATCAATACACATGATTTTATTTATGAAATGATTAAAACCAGAGCTTTACAATCAGAAGTTAATAGGTTTGATAACAAAGAAAAACTAATTAGCTATTGGAATAAAATTCATAAAAACAATCATCCTATTTTTCTAAAAACAGCACAAAATATTGCTGCAGAACATACAAAAAAACATCCTAAACTTCCTAAAAACAACAAAGGATTCAAAATATTTAATCAATTCACCAAAGAATTTAGAGATAAAAAATTAGTGCTTATTGTATATGGAGAACTCATTAGTCCTTACTTAAAAAAAGAAATGTATAATAAAATTATTCCTGCTTCAAAAAAGTATGAAAAAGAGGCAAACTTTCTCTTTATCACAAGTCCAAAATTTGCATCTAAAAGCTACTTTCAAAGTTTCACTAATAAAAACAATCTAAAAAACAGCATTCGTATTACAGATGATGAAATGAATTATATTAATGAATTATTTCAAAACAGCTCTGCTACTGGGTTTACAACTGTGATTGACAAAGACGATAATATATTATATCAAAATCCATTTGCAACTTTATTTGATTTTGACAGTTTAAAAAACTAAGAAACACAGGTGTAAAAAAAACTACTAGGTACAAAAAAAAGTAACTTAGTGAATTAATAATTACTAAGAAAAAAACTATACCAAAAGCATACATATATACGTTATAAAAAGAAAAAGAATGAATAAGCTCTATTTAATTACTGGCATAAGTGTTATACTATCCTCTTGCAATCCTACAGGAAAAAAATCTACATTAGAAGAAGGATATTATCAATTAACATCATCAACAGCTAAAAAGAACTCTGTTATCCCATTAAACTTTGTAAGTGGAACACTCCATGTCATTAATCATGATTCTTTAGAGTTTACAGGATATAAAAGTATTGGAGAAACTCTTTTCGGTCACAATAAATTTAATTATAAAATAAACAACAACATTATTACCTTGTACAACAACTCTTTTAAAGAAAGTTTCCCTTTAAATATTTCTCAAAGCAAAGACATTGTGATTGAGGTAAATCATGAAAAATTTAAAACATTATTTTTTGAACGTTTAAAACTAAAATTAAATCTTGAAAAATACGTTGTTGTTAGTTTTACCAAACAACAAAACACTGATAATCAAAAAATTGAACCTTATTTAAATCATTTTTTTAATCATGCTGTTTTTGACTTTATATCAAAAGATTCTGTAATAGTTTCTCCTAAAATGATTCAATACCTATTAAAAGATTCTATTGAAGTAAATCCTAAATTTCAATACAAAATAACCAATCAAAAAATATTTTTTTACAATACAAAACATCAATTTACCATTCCATATACTTATGATGGTGTGTTACATTTAAACATAAATGATGAAACATTTGTAAAGTTAGATTTAATCAAAAAACACTCTATTTAAAACAACTAAAAACAAAAAACTATGAAAGAAAATCAATCATTTAATCTAAACACAGACATCTTAAATAATTTTAGCTATTTGTTTGTAAAGTTGGTATTCATTATCATTACTACTTATCTTATCATATTGATTTTAAACTTTTTAAGAGACAAGTTTATCAACCAAGAAAAAGCAACAGCAAAAAACAACATCAATGATCTAATTTTTATCCTTAACAAACTGTTTTATATTTCTGGTTTTGGATTTGTAATTGCAAACATTCTTCAAATGATTTTTTCCGAAATCTCTGATAGCAATTCTAGAATACCAAATTTTAAAATTACTGGAGAATGGGAATATCTTACGTTTGGAATTATCTTAATTTTTGTAGGTATTAGCTTTAAAGTCATTCATAAAGCACTTAGCAAAAAAGAAAAAGAAGATATGGTTCCTATTCAAAAAAATGAAGAAAAAGTTTCATCATAAAATATGGATATTACCCTTTCCAAATTCTAATGCTGAATTACCCATAGCAACTTTTAAAGTACCACATAATAATTTGTCATCTTCAAAAAAGAAGAATAATATTATTTTCAACACGTAAAAGCCACAAAAACCAGTGCCAACTATATAACAAACACTAAAATGGCATTATAATTGTTTATTTCTAAACGTTTTACAGTTTTTTCTATTAAAACAACAACCCTCCCCTTTTACCCCACAAAGAACAAATTGCCATCAAAAAGAAAAAAGAGCTATGAAAAAGATCTTCTTATTAATGCTATTGATTAGCTGTCTCAGCTTTTCACAAATTCACAAACCCGTCACTTGGGAAACTTCAGTCAAAAAAATTACAGAAACAGAATACTTGCTAATTTTCACGGCTATGATTAAAAAAGACTGGGTATTATATTCCATGAATTTACCAGAAGATGGTCCCTTACCTACCGTTTTTAGCTTTGATAAAAATGCTGACATTCAACTTTTAGGAAAAACCACCGAAGAAAAAGGAATGAGCAAATACGAAGAAGTTTTTAAAATGAATGTCACTTATTTTAAAGACAAAACTACTTTTAAACAACGTATTAAAACCTCTAAAAAAGACTTTAAAATTTCTGGAGTAATTGATTATATGGCTTGTAACAAAGAAGGCTGTGTACCCGATTACTATGAATTTGAAATAGAAATATAACTGCTATTAATTATAAAAAAAAGAAAAATGAAAAAGAAACTCCTTATCTGTATCATGATCCTTATATCTTTTGGGGCATTTGCACAAAAAACGATTGAAAATCCTGCTTATGAAGTATCCAAAACCGGACTATTTAACATTACCAAAATAGAACTTACGGACACAGAAACCAAAGTGTATATAAATAATACTTTTTTACCTAATTGGTGGGTTACTTATAAAGCAGACACCTATCTAAAAGATTGTGATACTGGTAAAAAATATACCATTACAAAAGTAGAAGGAGTAGACTTTGATGAAAAACAATGGATGCCTGATTCTGGAGAAACTAACACTATTGTTATTTTTTCACCTCTAGACAAAGGCGTTAAAAAAATAGATTATAACAACACCATTTTTGGAATTTCATTATCAAAACAACAAGAAGAAAAAAAAGAAAATGAAGTTCCTAAAAAAGTACAAAAATGGTTCAAAAAAGAATTGTCAAAAGTTAAAACCACTCCTTTAAAAGATTTTAACAGTCCTGACTTTTTTAACCAAAAACCTGCCAAGTTAATTGGATACATAAAAGGATACGACACAAGACTAGGCTTTAAAACAGGAATTATGTACATGTCTAATAACATTACAAGAGAAGACTATCCTATTGTTGTAGAAATTTATGAAGATGGTCGTTTTGAAGCTGAACTCCCATTAATACATCCAGAATACACTTATGTTTCATTAAACAAAGCCGTTTTTTCTATATACATAGAACCTGAGCAAACGCTTGCTATGGTTTTAGATTGGGAAGAATTTTTAATTGCAGATAGATTTAAAAACGATCGTCATCAATTTAAGGATATTACTTTTTACGGTCCTTTATCACAAGTTAATTACGATTTATTGGCTTATGATAAAAATGATTTTGATTATAAAACATTTAGCAATCAAAAAAAAACCATCACACCAAAAGAGTTTAGCAAAGTACAAACAAGAACTCACAAAAACAACAGCATCCGTTTGTTAAAACACTTAACTACACACCAAGTTTCTGACAAAGCAGCCACTATATTGAGAAATAAAAATGCTTTAGAAAATGCAAACCACCTATTTAATTTTGTGATGAACAGAGATTACTACGCCAAGCAAGACACATTAAACAAAGTTTTAAAAGTACCTGTTCCTACTAATTATTATGATTTTTTACAGGATATGGATTTAAATAACCAAAGTTTATTGGTAAATCGAGATTTTTCAGAATTCATCAACCGTTTTGAGTATTGTGAGGCATTTAAAACCGGACCTTTATATTCAATATCTAAATATAGAAAAACATTTCTTGAATATATAACTGATAACAATATTCAAATTGATGAAGCGTATAAAAATTTATTGACATCACACAATGAATTAGACGGAGAAAACAAAATAAACTTCTTTAAAAAACACAAAGAAACATTTAATGTATTCCAAAAAAAATATGAACAGGAATACAAACAATATCGTCATTCAGAAATACTATACGATAGTGTAAAAATTAAACATTGGAAACAAAAAGATTCCATCTTAAAAAACACTTTGCAATTAGAGAACAATCTAGTGTATGAAACAGCCAAAATAAGAGGGCTTAAATTTGAATTTGGTCGTCTAAAAAAAGAACATGCTGTACAGTATTGGAATGAGCTACAAGAAAACATTACAAGTCCCTTTTTAAAACAAGAAGGAGACAGAATGTTCAACAAAGCATTTCCATCATCCGATAACACCAACGTAACTACTAAACTACCAAAAGGTACAGCTACAGATGTTTTTAATAAAATTATTGCTCCACACAAAGGAAAAATATTGTTTGTAGATTTTTGGGCAACCTCTTGTGGACCATGTGTGGGTGGAATTAAACGCATGAAAGAAACCAGAGAAAAATACAAAGACAACCCAGATTTTGATTTTGTATTTATTACTGACGAAAGAGGTTCTCCACAAAAAACCTATGATAAATTTGTAAAAGAACAAGATCTAAAAAACATTTACAGACTACCTACAGACGACTATAACTACTTACGTCAACTTTTTAAATTTAATGGAATTCCAAGATATGTAGTCATTGATAAAAAAGGAGATGTGATTGATGGTGATTTCCCTATGTACAACTTTGATCGTTTATTAAATGACATCATCACAACACATAAATAAAAGTTAAATCCACTTAATTAATAAAATTCAAAAAAATGAAAAAGAAACTTTTTACTTACTTATTAGCTCTAATTACTTTTGGAGTTTTTGCTAACAAAACGATTGATGATCCTATTTACGGTTTAAATAGTATTCCTGGTTCTATCACAAAAATAGAGTTATTAGATGATGCTACAATTTTACACTTCCATATAAAATTTAAACCTAAAAATTGGATTAAAGTTTTAAAGGAAACTCGTTTGGTAGAAATTGAGAGTGGTAAAGAATATTTTGCTATAAAAACAGAAGGAATTCCTTTTAACAAAAAACATTATTTAGATGAAACAGGAGAAATTGACTACAAGGTTTATTTTCCTAAAATCCCTAAACACCTTACAAAAATAGACTTTAAAGAAGGAAGATGGTTTACTTATGACTTAGTTCTTAACAACAAAGATTTACCTACCATTCCTAAACAAATTAAAGGAAGCTGGTTACAAACCAATGGAAGTGGACTTTGTGATTATATTTTTAACAATCAAAAAGCGTTAATTAATAAAGAATTATGGAAATACAAATCCGTAAAATCTAAAAAAAACAAATACACCCTAGTTTTAGAAAAAGATGGAAAAGAAAAAATCATCAAAGCTAAATTAGAGAAAGATGGACTTTTAAGCATTAAAGAAGATAAAAGCAAAAAAGGAAGCTATACCAAAACCTTACAAAACAATGCAAACTATACCTCAAAAAGCAATAGAGGATTAGAAACGCCAAATATTAAATTAGGAAAAGCTATTTATAGTGGAGTTATTAAAGATTACACCCCTAGAGTTGGAATTAAAACAGGAATGGTTTATGTAAATAATAATTTTACAGGAGATCAAGAGCAACATATTGTTAAAATAGCAGAAGACGGAACATTTAAAGTAGAACTTTCTATTGGACATCCTCAAGTTATTTTTTCTAGAGTTTTTAACAATAGTACTTCATTTTACATCTCCCCAGGAAAAGAAACTTTTCATGTAATTAACGGAAAAGAAAACTTATTTATGGGTGATTTAGCGCAAGTAAATACCGATTTAGAGAAAATGAAGGATATTAGAATAAACGGAATTGATCAAAAAACAAGAGAAAACATCTTACAAATAAAACCAGAAGATTTTAAAGCGATTTATACCAAACAACACGCGGAAGCTTTACAAGAGTTAGAAACACTAACCCAAACAACCTTTATCAGTAAAAAAGCTTTAGAACTAAAAAAACTAGCCCTAGAATACAGAACTTTAACACAGGTGCTTTCTTACGATATGTATTCAAGATCAGCCAAAAGAAATTTAAAACCAGAAGAATTAAAAGATCTTCCTAATTATAAACTAGATAAAACTTATCTTTCAGAAATTACTCCTGAGATTTTAAATAATAAAAAAGCAATCATGGCTAATGGTTACAGCTTTTTTATAAATTATTTTACTTTTTTAGATATCTTTAACAGCAAAGTAAATCACCCTATTACATCAAATGATGTTTTAACATATCTACAAACACAAAACATCAATATTCCTCAAGAGCAAGTAGCTGCTGTTAAAGCTAATGAACTTTTAAACACTCCTGAAAAACAAGAAAGACAAGATGTTTTTAATCAAAAGTATGGCATGAGGTTAAATTCTTTTTACAGAACAAATTTGGCTACGATTCAAAAAATACAGAAAGAGCAACCTAACGAAGATACTTACCAAATTTTAAAAGAACAACTGAAAAATGAAGGAAAACTAAGTCCTTTAGACGAAGAAATGTTGATTGCAATGGATAACATAACTTCTCCAGAAGAAAAAGCAGCAGTAAAAGCCTTTCAAGAAAAGCATGGAGAAGCTCTAAAAGAATTCAAAACCAAGTATTCTAGTAAGTTTATTAGTCTTTCAACTAAAAAGTATTACGAATCTAAAAGAGAGAACATGAAAGAAATTTTAGGTTTAGACACTTCTTTTGTGTTTGATATATTCACCTTACAAATGTATGCCAGACCGTTGACTACCGATCTAGTCCCTTATAGCGCTACAGAATTAAAAAACATAAAAAAAGATATTACAAATAAAGACCTAGCCAATTATATAGATATTGCCAACAACAAAACCATTGAGACTTTAGAAGCCAACAAAACCAAAACAGGTTACCACGTGAACAAAGTGGAAAAAACAGAAGGTGATGAACTTTTTGAAAGTATGATTGCTAAGTTCAAAGGAAAAGTGATTTATGTAGATTTTTGGGCTACTTGGTGTGGACCGTGTAGATCTGGGATTCAGAGAATTGCTCCCTTAAAAGAAGAAATGATAGATAAAGACGTGGTGTTTTTATACATCTCTGCTCCTAGTTCCCCAGAAAAAACTTGGAAAAATGCCATTCCAAATATCAAAGGAGAACATTACAGAGTTACCCAAGATGAATGGAATTATTTAAAAGATAAGTTCAAAATTTCAGGAATTCCTCACTATGCTTTGGTGAATAAAAAAGGTGAATTGGTAAATCCTAAATTGGGACATCACAGCAATAGTGATATCAAAAAAATATTAGAGGAAGAATTAAATAAACAATAAAAACTAAAAACCATGGCCATCACATTCTTATCCTCTTTTATCCTTTCTCTTGCAAAAGCAGGGATTTGGATTTCTTTTGGAATCTTAATTTACAAACATCATGATTTTTTGTTATTACTCATCACCAATAAACTTATACCCGACCATGAAACTCCTTTAAAGAAAAAGGAAGATATTCACAAAATCATAAAATGGATTGGGATTTGTATCATTGTCACCGGAATTGTTACAGCGCTTGCCAGTTCACTTCCCATAATAATGAGCTTGATATAAAAAAAAACGCATGGTTTTAGTCCAATGCTATCAAAAAAAGAGGATGGAGTAAAAACTTCATCCTTTTTCTTTTTTCATTATCTTCATCTTCCAAACTTAATACAACACTATATTCAAATGAAGAAAGTATTATTATTATTTATCTGTTTTTTCATTACCCTTAACAATCAAGCACAAAATGAACCTTATCGAAGTGATCTTTTATGGGTAACCACTCCCAACCATTTAGATTGGTTATACCACACAAACGAAGAAGCAAGCATTACCATTTCAGTTTATGAATATGGTATTTTACAAAAAGATATTGAAGTTGCCTATAGTTATGGACCCGAATTAATGCCTAGTGAAAACAAAGGAACCATTACGCTTAAGAACGGACAAGGATTACTTTCCATTGGAACCATGACTGAACCTGGTTTTAAAGATTGTCAATTAAAACTTACTTTAAACGGACAAGAATACAAACATCATATCAAACTTGGTTTTGATCCTGAAAAACTGAGACCTTATACTATGTTCCCTAGTGATTTTGTTCAATTTTGGCAAAATAACAAACAAAAAGCATATGAATGCCCAGTGGACTTTACCAAAGAATTTGTTCCAGAATACTCTAATAACAAAGTAGATTGTTATCTAATCAAGCTACAAACTTTTGAAAAAGGAAATTATGTTTACGGTTATTTAACAATTCCTAAAAAATCTGGAAAATTTCCTGTGGTATTCTCTCCTCCAGGAGCTGGAATCAAACCCATGAATCCTTTAAAACACCTGTTTTATGCAGAAAGTGGTTATATTAGGTTTGATATGGAAATTCATGGTATTAGACCTAATTTAGACAAAGAAACTTACAAAGAAATCAGTAAAGCTTTTGGAGATAAAAACAACAGTTATTTGGTAAATGGTTTAGATGATAGAGACAATTATTACATGAAAAAAGTCTACTTATCTTGCGTTCGTGCCATTGATTACTTAACCTCATTAAAAGAATGGGATGGTAAAAATGTAATTGCCCAAGGGGGAAGTCAAGGAGGTGCCTTGGCTTTAATCACCACAGGATTAGACAAAAGAATTACCGCCTGCGCTGCCAATCATCCTGCATTAAGTGACATGGCTGGTTACAAAGCCAACAGAGCTGGAGGCTACCCTCATTTGGCGAATAAATTTGACAATATGTTGACTCCAGAAAAAATAAATACTTTGTCTTATTATGATGTGGTAAATTTTGCAAAAATCATTGATGTACCTGTATTTATGACCTGGGGATATAACGACAATACTTGTCCACCAACCACCAGTTATATTGTATACAATGCCATTCATAGCAAAAAAGAAAAACTAATCACCCCTATCAACGAACATTGGGTGTCTACCACTACACGTCATCGTATCTTAGATTGGATCAGTAAAAACCTAAAATAACTGTCTTATCACAAGTGTAAACATGACATAATATTTATCAACTAAATATTTAATATGTTAGATTAGCGGAAAAATTTTATCAACCAAAAAAAATCAATGCAAAGCTTAAAGAGAAAAGTTGGCGTATTAGGTCTTAGTGCAAACATTATCAACACCATTGTAGGAGCAGGAATATTTGCTTTACCTGCTATTGTGGCGGCAAACTTAGGATCGGCTAGTATATATGCTTATTTATTTTGTGGAATTCTTATTACCTTGGTCATGCTTTGTTTTGCAGAAGTGGGTAGTAAAGTTACCTCATCAGGAGGGGTTTATTCTTATATAAAATCTTCTTTTGGCCCTTATTTTGGTTTTTTAACCGCCATACTATTTGTGATTTCTGCCATTTCTGCCGATGCTGCCGTTACCAATGCCATTACAGATTTGTTAAGTTCTATCTTTCCTTTTTTTAAATCTAAAACGGTAAAAATAATATTCTCTTTCCTTGTCTTTTTTGGATTAGGCTACTTAAATGTGATTGGAATTAAAGAGAGTATCCGAATGATTAAAATCATTACCATTATTAAGTTAATCCCTCTTTTGTTATTGGTCTTCTTTTCTTGGCAAGATGTTACTGTTCAGAATCTTGCTATTAATAACATTCCTGATTTTACTCAAATTGGGAAAACATCATTACTGTTATTTTTTGCTTTTCAAGGAGCAGAATCGGCTTTGTCTATTAGTGGTGAAATCATTAATCCTAGAAAGAACATCCCAAAAGCTATATTCATAAGTATTACCGGGGTGTTGATCCTTTATATTTTAATACAAACCGTATCTCAGGGAGTTTTGGGAGATACGCTTCCTAATTTTAGTAAAAATCCTTTGAGCGAAGTAGCCAATCATTTGGTTGGACCTATCGGTTTTACGGTATTAACCATTGGAGCAGGAGTTTCTATGTTTGGTTATTTAAGCAGTGAATCTTTGGGAATTCCTAGGGTTTTATACAAAGCAGCAAAAGACAATACTTTACCAATTAAATGGTTGGCTAAAATTCATCCAAAATTTGAAACGCCTTATACGGCTGTGATTGTTTACAGTGTAGTTGCTTTTGTATTTAGTCTTCTAGGTGGTTTTCAAGAATTGGCCATTATTGCAAGTGCCACCATCCTTTTGGTCTATCTGGGAGTCTCATTATCTGTGATCAAACTTAGAAAAAACAAAACTTTTGATAAGAATGATTTTAAACTTCCTGGAGGAGCTACCATTCCAATTTTATCTGCAATCATCATCATTACTTTGCTTTTTAGTTTAACCAAAGCAGAAGTCATTGGTATTGTTGCTGCAACCATTATTTTAACTTTTTTATACTTATTAAAGAAAAAAAAATATCATTAAAATTCTTTACAAGATATTTTAACAACCTATGTTTTTTTGACCTACATTCGATAAAAATATAGTCGATGGAACGCAAAGTACAATTGGTAGAAAATTTGTTTTACCAATTAGAGCAAGATACCGCTCAATTTAAAAAAGCATCAGGCATTGGTTGTGTTGCTGGTTGCGGAAAATGTTGCACACACCCAACTATTGAAGCCTCTCCTTTGGAATTTTTACCATGGGCATTTCATTTATTTTTACACGGAGAAGCAGAAAAAATGCTAGATACGCTTAACGAAAGACAATCCCCTACTTGTTTGTTATACTCACCTCTTTCTATTATAGACAATAACAGTGGTAGTTGTAGCAATTATAAATACAGAGGATTAATTTGTCGCTTGTTTGGTTCTGCAGCCAATACAGACAAGTACGGAAAATTAAGACTGGCTACTTGTAAAATTATTAAAGAAGGTCAGTCTAAAAACTACAACAGTACTGTAGAAGCCATCAACAATGGTTTGTCTGTGCCTATTTTTACCGATTACTATATGCAATTAAATCAAATAGATTTTCATTTGGGAAATCAAATGTTACCAGTCAACAAAGCACTTAAAATAGCCATAGAAGAAGTACTACAATATTATGCTTACAGACCATTTCCAAATCCTTTAGAAAAAATTGCCTAAGGGTTTCTTTAAAAAATGTATATTGTTATTGTTTATTATTTGAAAGATCAAACATGAAGCATATTTTTACCCATACAATACTATTTTTTTTACTTTGTTTTAACACTTTAGTCTTTTCTCAAGACAAAATTGTTACAGATAGCATCCAAAAATCTAATGATAGTATTGCCCAAAACAATGATTCTATCAATCTTGCTTTGTTAGATAGCTTTAACAAAAAACTTCAAGAAATTCAGATAAAAAGAATAGCCGATTCTATTAAAAAAGTAGAATTAGAAAATACTTTAAAATCTCTTAAAACAACTGATAATATTCAAAAACAAGAATTATTAAAGCAGTTGCAAGAAATTGAGCAAAGTGAATTAGACAGAATTTCTGAAAAAAAAGCCAGAATTGATGCCCTTAGAAAAACAGCCAAAGGTTTTCCTGTAGTAGGCGTTTTACAAGATACTTTATTCTCTATTTACACCAAAATTGGATCTTCAACTCCAAAAGAAAGAGCGAATAACATTTCTAAAAAAATTGAAAATTTATACAATGATGATTTTCTAAATATTGAAGAAATTCAAGTAACAAAATACGAGAATAGCTATGATATTGTGTATAAAGAAATCATCATTATGAGTATTTCTGAGGCAGATGGTATTTGGTACAATCACACCATTAAAGACACTGCAGATAGATTTAAGAACACCATTCAAAAAGCCATCATTACTGCTAGAGAAGAAAACAGTTTAAAAAAACTATTGATTCGTATTGCCTTAACTTTAGGGGCTATTTTGCTTACTTGGTTCATCATTAAAATGGTGACTCGCCTTTTTGTAAGGCTTGATAATATCATCAAAAAAAATCAAGAAAATTGGCTAAAAGATTTAAAATACAATGATTATGTATTGGTTTCAACAGAACAAGCTTTGGTATTGGTTTCATATATCTTTACAGCCTTAAAGATTATTGTTTATTTCCTTTTACTTTACATTACCCTACCCATTATCTTTAGTATTTTTCCATTTACAAGAGATTGGGCTGATACTTTGTTTGGATTGATTTGGAATCCCTTAACCAATGTATTTAGTAGCTTTGTTTCCTTTTTACCCAACTTATTTAGTATTGCCGTTATTTATGTGGTGATGAGATATTTCATCAGATTTGTACGCTATATCTTTAATGAAATTAAAAACGAAAAATTAAAAATCAATGGTTTTCATCCAGATTGGGCCATGCCTACTTTTGGAATTGCAAGGGTTTTATTATATGCCTTTACCATTGTGTTAATTTTTCCTCATTTACCAGGAAATGATTCCAGGGTATTCCAAGGGGTATCAGTATTTGTTGGTATTTTATTTTCCTTAGGTTCTTCTACTGCCATTGCAAACATGGTGGCTGGTTTGGTGATTACTTATATGCGTTCTTTTAAAATTGGAGACAGGATAAAAGTGAATGATTTAAAAGGAGATGTGATTGAAAAAACCTTGTTAATTACCCGATTAAAAACAGTAAAAAATGAAATCATTACTGTTCCAAACTCTACTATTCTAGCGAGTAATATCATCAACTATTCTAGTATTGCCGATGAAAATGGTTTGATACTACATACCACAGTTACCATTGGTTACGATGTGCCTTGGAAAACAGTTCACGAAGCTTTGATTGAAGCTGCTATTAGAACCGAAGCCTTATCTAACACCCCAAGACCTTTTGTATTACAAACCAGTTTGGATGACAATTATGTGTCTTACGAAATAAATGCTTACACCAAAATAGTAGCAAAACAAGCCGTTATTTATTCAGAATTACATCAAAACATTCAAGATGTTTGTAACGAAATGGGCATAGAAATTTTATCTCCTCACTACCGTGCCAATAGAGATGGAAACATGACCACCATTCCAAAAGATTATTTAGATAAAAACTATAAGGCTCCTAGTTTTAATGTAAATATTCATAAAGACAAAAATGAATAATCAATAAAAAAGCGCTTAGAAATTTCTAAGCGCTTTTTTTTACAGTTGTTTTTCCAAATAATGAAAATCTATATGGTATTGATCTTTTAAATCTTTAATCTTATTATTGATGTCTTTGGCATCTACTTTTTTAGTGGTTTTAGAACCCACCAACATCACATTTTTACGAGTGTGTTCGTTAGAAATAAACTCAAACACTTTGGTACTGTATTGATGTTTTTCCATAATCAAAGCACGAATGGTATCCGTAATCATTTCAAACTGTCGTTCTTTAAAAATCCCATACTTTAAAATAGGACTCTCCTGCTCTGTTCCTTTTAATTGTTGACGGACTTGTTTATGGCAACAAGGAGCACAAATTACCAAACTTGCATTGGCTACAATTCCTTTGGCAATAGCATCATCTGTGGCAGTATCACAAGCGTGTAAGGCAATTAATATATCAATCTTTTTATTGTCGTAATCCTGAATCAATTTGTTTTCAAAATGCAATTCTTCAAATCCACATTTTGTTGCCACATCATTACAATATTTTACCAAACCATCACGCAATTCAATTCCCGTGACAGAAACTTCTTTATGTCTATCGTTTTTTAAATAATCATACAAGGCAAAAGTCAAATACCCTTTTCCAGACCCCATATCTACAATCTGAATCTTTTTAGGCAATTTTGCACCGTTGATTAAACCTTCAATAATTTCTAAATACTTATTTATCTGGCGATATTTATCCGCCATTTTAGGAATAACATTTCCTTCTTTGTCGGTGACTCCTAAATGAAACAAATACTCTCTGTTAGCAGCACGTTTTTCTTTAGGCCTGTCGTGCGTTTCTGGCAACTTGTTGGTAAAACTAGGAGCTACTTTTTTAAGCGTTACCGCTTTCTTTTTAGACACAAACACCTGAATGTCATCTGGCAAAGTAAATACCACCGCAGAACGAAAAGTATTCATCAACAAATCTGAAATTTGTTCCAAAGCCTCTTCCATAGAAAAATTCTTCACCACATCATTGGTTTTGTTACGATACGTAAACTGAAATTTTTGTTGATCCTGAATGGTCACCAAACGAACGTATATATTTCTTAAACCATCGTTTTTACGAATCGGCTTGCTAAACGTCATCTTTACAAACGTATCAGCCACAATGCTGCTTTGAATCTCTTCAAAAAGTTCTTTAAATTCTTCCATGATGCAAAATTAGACTTTATTAGCGGATGAAAAAAACATATATTTATCTCATGAAAACATCTTTTAATTTTCTGATTGTTTTATTCTTTGTAAGTGTTGTTTACACCTACGCTCAAGAACAAACAAAATCTACTAAAGTTGGATTGGGAACTTCCTTATTCAATTTAAATGAAAGCTTTGACAATTTATTCTTTTATAACAATTCCAGCCCTGTATTTGTAAGCCTACTAATCAATAAAAAATACAGAATAGAAACCATCCTAAACTTGTCAATCATCGACAACAAAGAAGATAGAATTTTAAAATCTAGAGGTTCTATTACATTTGGTTTTGATTTTTTAAAACCTCTAAATGACAAGGTCAATATTTATTTTGGACCTAAAATAGGTTACAACACTAATGAAACTAAATTATTCAATGCTCACATAGGAGGTGAATATTTCTTTTACAAATCTTGGTCTATTAGTAATGAAATTGGATTAAACTATTTAACTACCTATGAGAACTATTTACAAACCACAAGTAGTATTATTCTAAGGTTTTATTTTTAATAACATGTTCAATAAAATTAAAATTCTCTTTGTATTTCTAAGTATCTGTTCATGCAACCTGGAAACAGAAGATTTTAATACCGCTTATGATATCATCATCATTGCTGGACAATCTAACACAAACCAAGGATATGGTATGAACTCTGAGATTGACAAAACCGATTCTAATATTTATCAACTAGGCCGTTATTCTCTATACAACCACGTTATTATTCCTGCCCATGAACCTTTACAACACCATACTTCTGACGATGATAAAATTGGATTTGGATTAACTTTTGCCAAACTGTATAACAAAACTGAAAAGGCAAATAAAAATCCTATTTTAATTATTCCTTGCGGATACGGAGGTAGTTCTTTAAAAAAAGATTGGCAGTTTGAAAACTTTTTATATCAAGATTTGATTGAACGTGTAAAATTCATTCAAAAAAAATATCCCAAAAGTACCATTACTACATTTCTTTGGCACCAAGGAGAATCTGATGTGACTAATTCAGATTATCAAAAAATGTTAGATGAGTTTATAAAACAAGTAAGAATAGATTTAAACGAGGATATTCCTTTTATTTTAGGAGGTATGGTTCCATACTGGGTGAATCAACAAGAAAGTAGAATCCATCAACAAAACATCATTAAAGATACTCCTAATAGAATCTCAAACACGAGTTATGCTGATCCTGAAATCCCTTTTGTTATTCATAAAACAAACAACACTGTTGATGAAATTCATTATGATGCCCAAGGGCAAAGAGAACTAGGAAAAAGATATTTTTCAGCATATCAAGAATTAATAAAATAGCTATGTTTTTTTTTGTATTTTTGCCGAAAATTAATAACCTAAATTATTGAAAACAAATCGATTAGATTTTATAGACATTGTTAGATCTGTTGCTATTATCATGATGTTAGAGGGACATTTTATGACCCTTAGTTTACAACCTGCTTTTCGAGATCCGGAAAACCCTATTTATAGTTTCTGGAAATTCTCTAGGGGAATTACGGCTCCTTTATTTTTATCCATTTCAGGATTAATTTTTACTTATTTACTATTAAAAAACAAAACACAAGGTTGGAACAACCTTAGGGTTCAAAAAGGTTTTAAAAGAACTGGTGTTTTAATATTATTAGGATACTTATTACAATTTAACTTATACACACACTTTTTTGGGGACAGACCTTTGTTTACAAGTCTTACCCAAATATTCCATGTGTTGCAATGTATAGGATTGTCATTGTTTTTATTAATCAGCCTATATCTTTTCAATCATTATGTCTTAAAAATTTCTTTGGGATTTATATTAGGCGTGTTGGGACTTTTTGTTATTATCATTTCCCCTACTATTTATGAGTTGAACTATGCTTACGTTCCTCGTTTTTTAGAAAACATATTAATCGTGAGCAAAAACACCAACTTAAACACCTCTGTTTTTCCATTATTCCCTTGGTGTGGATATGTTTTTATGGGAGGTGCTTTGGGAAGTGTCATCGTAAAATTAAAAGACAAAGCACATCACTTTGCTTTTCCGTTTGGGCTGATTGGTTTGGGATTGTTAATCAAATACCTTACTTATCCTATATTGACCGGAATTCAATATTTACCAGGATTTAGCTCTTTAAAACCTTTTCAATATGAATATGAACCTGTTCGTTTTTCTCAGGTTTTAATTTTTATTGGAATTATTGTATTGTTACATAAAATCATCATTACTATCAAAGAATCCAAACAACTACAAATGCCTAGTTTGGTCTTTCATGTGTTGTTAGTGGTTGGATTTGCTTTGGGATGTTATTCTTTTACTTTTCCTTTAGAAAGCACCTCACAAAACATCATTGCTTATACCTTATTTTTTGTTCCTATTGTGATTACGCTTTGGAAGTTAACAGGATGGAATTATGCCACGTTTTTAAACATTGGTCAAAACACACTATCGGTCTATGTACTTCATGTAATTATTTTGTATCAAGGATTTTTTGGATTTAAATTTGGTGCTTATTTAAAAGACAATTTAAACCCGTTTTTTGCCATCTCTGGAGCCATTACCTTTGTATTCTTCTTTTTAGCTTGGACACAATACGAGCCTGTTTTGGTGAATCAGTTGCAAAGACTAAAAGTCAGATTTAAAATAGTGAAAAGAAAAATACAATATAGAACAAGCTCTATATAGTCTCGTTTTTTGTTAAAAATCTTTGAAAAATACCTCCTTTAAAGTCCCTGATTTTATCTAAATTTGCGCTTTAAGTAAAATTTGAACAAACTTCATTGATAATGATATTATTCTTTCAAAAAAATACGACTGTTTTTGCAGTACAAACTTCAGCTCAATCTCCTGAAAACATTCAAAAACTAGAATGGTTATTTGGAAACGCTAAACAAGTAAATAGTAATCATCTTGAAGGTTTCTTTATAGGGCCTCGTAGAGAAATGATTACTCCATGGAGTACCAATGCTGTAGAAATTACTCAAAACATGAGTATCACCGGTATTGAAAGAATTGAAGAATTCACCGTAGTTGACTCTAAAGAAGCAGCTATTGATCCTATGTTACAAAAAATGTACGAAGGATTGAATCAAGAAACTTATACGATTGATGTAAAACCTCAACCTATTTTAGAAATTGAAGACATCAAAGCGTTTGATATACAAGAAGGATTGTCTTTAAGTGATGAAGAAATTGCTTACTTAGAAGACATGTCTAAAAGAATTGGACGTAAATTAACAGATTCTGAAGTATTTGGATTTTCACAAATCAACTCAGAACACTGTAGACACAAAATATTTAACGGAACATTTGTGATAGATGGTGAAGAAAAAGAAACTTCATTATTTAAAATGATTCGTAAAACTTCTAACGAACACCCTAACGGAATTGTATCTGCTTACAAAGACAACGTTGCTTTTGTAAAAGGACCTAAAGCTATTCAGTTTGCTCCTAAAACAGCAGACAAACCAGACTTTTACGAAACCAAAGAATACCAGTCTGTGATTTCTTTAAAAGCAGAAACGCATAACTTCCCTACTACTGTAGAACCTTTTAATGGTGCTGCAACAGGTGCAGGTGGAGAAATTAGAGACCGTTTGGCAGGTGGACAAGGTTCTTTGCCTTTGGCAGGAACTGCTGTTTACATGACTTCTTATTCAAGATTAGAAGCCAACAGACCTTGGGAAAACTTAGAAGAAAGAAAGTGGTTGTACCAAACACCTATGGACATCTTAATCAAAGCTTCTAATGGAGCTTCTGATTTTGGAAACAAATTTGGTCAACCTTTAATTTCTGGTTCTTTATTAACTTTTGAACACGAAGAAGCAAATAAAGATTTTGCTGATGCTGATTTAAGAACTTTAGGGTTTGATAAAGTAATCATGCAAGCTGGTGGAGTTGGATACGGAAAAGCTGAACAAGCGCTAAAACACGACCCTAAAGCAGGAGATAAAATTGTGATTCTTGGTGGAGACAACTACCGTATTGGTATGGGAGGTGCAGCAGTATCTTCGGCTGATACTGGAGCGATGGATTCGGGAATTGAATTAAATGCAGTACAACGTTCTAACCCAGAAATGCAAAAACGTGCTGCCAATGCCATTCGTGGAATGGTAGAAAGTGATATCAACCCAATTGTTTCTATTCACGATCATGGTGCAGGAGGACACATGAACTGTTTGTCTGAATTGGTAGAAGAAACTGGGGGATTGATTGATACAGATAAATTACCCGTAGGTGATCCTACTTTATCAGCAAAAGAATTGATTGGTAACGAATCTCAAGAAAGAATGGGATTGGTCATCAACCAAAAAGATATTGATTATTTAGAGCGTGTGGCGTCTCGTGAACGTTCTCCAATGCACACAGTGGGAGATGTAACCAACGACAACCGTTTTACTTTTAAATCTAGCACTACAGGAGCTGCTCCTATGGATTTAGATTTAAATGATATGTTTGGATCTTCTCCAAAAACATTTATGCACGACAAAACAACTCCTCGTAAATACGAAGAAGTGGTTTATGACAATAAAGACTTACAACAAAACTTACAGACTGTTTTACAGTTAGAAGCCGTGGCTTGTAAAGACTGGTTAACCAACAAAGTTGACCGTTGTGTGGGTGGTAAAGTTGCCAAACAACAATGTGCAGGGCCTTTACAATTACCGTTAAATGATGTAGCGGTAATGGCTTTAGATTACAATGGTAAAGAAGGAATTGCCACTTCCATTGGACATGCTCCTGTTGCTGCCTTGATTGATGAAGCTGCAGGTTCTCGTAATGCGATTGCTGAATGTTTAACCAACTTGGTTTGGGCTCCATTAGAAGAGCAATTGACTTCAGTTTCTTTATCTGCAAACTGGATGTGGCCTTGTAAAAATGAAGGAGAAGATGCTCGTTTGTACAATGCTGTAAAAGCAGTTTCTGATTTTGCTATTGATCTAGGAATCAACATTCCAACAGGAAAAGATTCTTTGTCTATGAAACAAAAATATCCTAATAAGGATGTCATTGCTCCTGGAACTGTAATTATTTCTGGAGTAGGACACTGTAACGATATCAAAAAAGTAGTAGAGCCTGTCTTCTCTAAAAAAGAAGGAAATGCTATTTACTATATCGATTTTTCTTCTGATGCATTCAAATTAGGAGGTTCTTCTTTTGCACAAGCCTTAAACAAAATTGGAACCGAAGCACCAGATGTTAAAGATGCAGCCAAGTTTAAAAAGGCTTTTAATACAATTCAAACTTTAATAGAAAAAGGATTGATTACTGCAGGACACGATATTTCTGCAGGTGGATTGATCACAGCTTTATTAGAAATGTGTTTTGCTGATGTAAACTTAGGAGCTAATATTGATATTACTGGATTAGGAGAAGCAGATACAACCAAAGTATTGTTTGCAGAAAACGCAGGGGTTTTGGTTCAAACTTTAAATCCTTCAGAAGTAGAAACTATTTTAACAGCAGCAGGACTAAAATTTGCAAATATTGGTAGCACTGTTGAAACTGAAGTAGTGACTTTGGTTAACGGACAAACCTCTGAAATATTTAATGTAGCTGAGCTAAGAGATGTTTGGTACAAAACCTCTTATTTATTAGACAAGCAACAATCTGGAGAAGCAAAAGCGACAGAAAGATTTAACAATTATAAAAATCAAGCCTTAGACTTTACTTTCCCTACTCATTTTACAGGAAAATTACCTAAAATAGCAGCAGCTAAAAAACCCGTAGCAGCAGTATTACGTGAAAAAGGATCGAATTCTGAACGTGAAATGGCCAACGCATTATACTTAGCTGGTTTTGAGGTAAAAGATGTGCACATGACCGATTTAATTACAGGTCGTGAAACTTTAGAAGAGGTAAACTTTTTAGCAGCCGTTGGAGGTTTCTCTAACTCAGATGTTTTAGGATCTGCCAAAGGATGGGCAGGAGCTTTCTTATACAACCCAAAAGCCAAAGCTGCTTTAGACAATTTTTACGCTCGTAAAGACACCTTGTCTTTGGGAATTTGTAACGGATGTCAGTTGTTGATAGAATTAGGATTGATCAACCCAGACCATGCAGAAAAACCTGTAATGTTACACAACGATTCTCATAAACACGAATCTGGATTTACTTCTGTAAGCATTCAAGAAAACAATTCAGTAATGTTAAACACTTTGGCTGGAAGTACCTTAGGAGTATGGATTTCTCATGGAGAAGGAAAATTTAACTTGCCTTACGAAGAAAGTAAATATAACTTAGTAGCTAAATATGGTTATGAAGGTTATCCATCTAACCCTAACGGTTCTAGCTATAATACTGCAATGATGACATCTACAGATGGTCGTCACTTGGTAATGATGCCACACATTGAACGTTCTATTTTCCAATGGAACTGGGCAAACTACCCTACGGACAGAAACGATGAAGTTTCTCCTTGGTTAGAAGCTTTTGTAAACGCTAAAGAATGGTTAACGAAGTAATATATAGAGTACTGAATAAATAGTATTGAGTATTAATAGGTTAGTAAAACTTTTCGTCATTCTGAACTCGTTTCAGAATATCATAAAACAAACTAAAATCCCGCTAGTATTTCTAGCGGGATTTTTTTTATAGAATTTTATACTGTGTAAAAACACAATTGTTTATAAAAACATTAAAAAGTATCTTTAAAAACAATATTGAACTTTAAAAGTTCATTTATAGAAAGTTTTGCATAAATACAATAATAATAATAATAGAATGATGTATTTAGGAATAATTGGTATTGGAGAATTAGTTTTAGTAACAATAATGCTGATTGTAATTTTACCTACAATACTGGCTCTTATTGATATTTTAAAAAATGAGTTCACTGGAAATAATAAAATTGCATGGCTTTTAGTTGTTTTATTTACAAGTTTTATAGGTGCTATCCTGTATTTTATAATAGGAAGAAAACAGAAATTATCAAATACAAACGACTGAAATTTTAAATATGATTAAACTTATTAAAAACTCCTATAGAGAATTATTTTTATTTCTAAAAAAACCTGTTGACAAACCTGACAATAACACAACATTAAATGAAAAAATTTTAAAACTGTTTTTGATTTTAATTTTAGACCTTGTAATTAGTACTATAATTATATTATTGTTATCAATCCTTGAGAAATATGGACTGTTTTCAACAGAAAATTATAAACTAGAGTTACTTAAGTCAATGTCTAAGAGTGAAGTTATTATTTTGTGTATAATTGTTATACCTATAATTGAAGAACTAATTTTCAGGCTGTATCTAAGATATAAGAACAATTACCTTCTTAGACTTTTAGTCTCATTGTTTTATATAACCGGAAGAAATAGAAAAAATCTCATCGAAAAACGAATTAAAAAAATATGGTACAGTAAATATGGCTATATATTCTACTTTTCTGCAATTCTATTTGGATTTGTACATATTCTCAATTATGATTTAAACAAAAATCTACTAATCTTTATGCCAATAATAACACTTCCACAAATTTTTGTTGGGATTTTAGCTGGCTATTTAAGAGTACGTTTTAATTTAATTTGGGGATATTTATTACATGCCATTCATAACTTAGTGTGTGTTCTACCATTTCTATTTATTGGAAATAACTATGATGATTTAACAAACACAGATAATTATTTCATTAAAATAGAAGAAACAGTTCAAGAAGAAACAAACCCCAAATTTAACATATATCGAGATTCTATCTATGTAAGAAAAGCTAAATTGAAGAATATTATTGCTTTCACAAATAATACAAACGTATTTCTTGTGGAATCGAATAACATCAGAAAAATGGATAAGGAGTATAATCTAACTTACAAAAATAAATCTGATTCTAATTTTATTAATCGAAAAGTAATCAACAAATATTTAATGGATTCATGCAACTATAAAATAAATTGGGAATCGAGACCAACTAAAAGTTGGAAATTGGTTGTTGAAGATTCTTTGAAACTAATATCGTATAGAACCGATTCTGTTAGAGGAAGTTATGTTAATGTTTCAAAAGATAGTGCATCAATTCATAGGGTGGAATTGAATGGTATTGCTTATGCAATACAAGAATCAACATCGAAAAATATATTTCTGAAAGATAAGATAGACGGACGATATAACATAAAACTAAACACCGCAGACACAACAGATATTAAAAAGCAATTACGTTCAATTTATGGTCTTAACTTGACTGATACTATTGCAGAGGTAAACCACTTAATAATTAATTTTGAAAACATAAAATAACAGGCTACTATAAACTTTAAAAACTATGAGTTTAATTACTATCAAAACATCAAACATTGAGGCGGATTTATCAATATTAAAAAGCCGATTAGAATCAGAGGGAATTAAATGTTTCTTAAAAAATGAGCTATCAACTCAAATCATGAATTATGTGCCAACATTAGAAATGGAACTTCAAGTAGAATCTTATGAGCTAGAAAGAGTTAAAAAAATAATAAGTGAAATAGACCATCAATAAAAAACCTTAAACTGTATAAATACTCAACTATTAAAAAAAACATAAAATAGTATATTTAATTCTTTTACAAACACTCTTAAAAATCAACATGAAAAAAACTATCCTTTTATCAGTAACCTTTTTATTATTTCATTCTTTTGTCTTTAGTCAGGATTACTTAGAAAAAATCGTTTTAAAATCTTGTGAATGCTCTGATAGTATTTCAGACACCCTAAGTACTGATCAATACAACCTTAAAATAGGTGTATGTATGATTAACAGTGCAGCTCCTTATGCCAAACAATTAAAAAAAGACCATGGAATTGACTTTGATAATTTAAGTATTGATGGTGAAAAATTAGGAAATTTAATTGGAACAAAAATGGCTACGTCTTGTCCTGATATATTATTAAAAATTAATGATCAAATGCAAAAAAAAGAACCAAATAAATCTGCAAAACTTACATTTGAGGGGACAGTAACAAACATAGACGACAACAAGTTTATTGAATTTTCAGTAAAAGACAACACTGGAAAAACCATTAAATTCTATTGGTTTACTTTTATAAAATCTACGACTGATTTGATTGATAACTACTCTCAATTACAAGATAAAAACATAAAAATAGCTTATGTAACTCAAGAATTTTTTGATGCAAGAATTAAAGAATATAGAAAATTTAATATTGTTACTGAATTAGACTTGGTTAAGAACGAATAGGTCTGTAACTATTCCAAACAAAAACGTATAACACTACAACTCCTTTAAGAAACTTCTTAAGGGAGTTTTTTTGTTTTATAAACCACTTAATCTTAAAAAAAGAAGCGTTGCTCTCAGTAAACTGCAACGTTTCAGTTTAAAAAGAGGAACGTTTCAGTTTAAAAAGAGCAACGTTGCTCTTAATCAAGAGCAACGTACCAATAAAAAAAAGGAACGTTTCTTTTTTTTGCATGCCCTTTTTTACAAAAAATAAGACCTCAAAAGCATCTTCTTATGAGATATTTTTTTTTAAAACACGTAACCAAGAAAAATACCAAAACATAAGACTTTGGTTATTTGTTAAAAACTTTTAACCGTTGTGAATAAGTTAGTCTATGATTCATGGTTTAATATCTGTAGATTTATAAAAATATACTTTTCTGGAAACCCTGTTTTATTAAAGGTTGGGATATTCGGAAGTTAGGTGTAATTTGAAAAATAATTCTGAAATTTAATGATTGACATAGAAACAATATTTGCACAAGTTTTATTTAAAAACCTAATAGATAAAGGTATCAAAGGAGTTGACTCTTTCTTTGATAAGCAACTAGTAAATATTAACTCTAAAGCAAAAAAGCAGTTAAAAACAGAAGAATTTAACTTTTTCAAAGAAAATTATGACCTCGATATTTCTGAATCTACCGTCATTACACATGTCAAAAATAATTTAAATGCTGCTATAACTTGGTCTAATGAAATTAACTTTAGTACTGCTATATCTTCCAAAGAATTGAAAAATATTTTCGTAGATATAGATTTATATCTATCCCCTTTAAAAACACGTTTTGATATAGATGAGGAAACGAATAAAATAAGTAGCAAAAAAATTTTAAAAGAATTTCAAAAAAACAAAATAGTTTATGGAGGAGCTGGTGCTGGCAAAACAACTTTGATTAAAAAGGTATTTAACGATTACCTAGCAAACCATAAAGAATTCGATTTTTCCTTCCCATTAGTTATTAGATTTAGAGAATTGGATTATGAAAATCATATCAATAAAAAATCATTTGGACTATTCAAAATATTGGTTGATTTACTTGGAATACATATAAAATTTCCGGCAGAATATCTTGAGGATTTTGGATTTGAATACTATAATCTGCTTAAAAATACTGTTATATCATTCTTCAATGAGAGTAAAGTACTTCTTATTGCAGATGGGTTCGATGAAATTCCTGATTCTAAATTAAAATCTAGAATTGAAAAGGAATTTCAAGAACTATCCTTAAACCTTGTTGACTCAAAATTTATTTTAACGTCAAGAAGTAATGATTTTTTATTGCAATTAACTAACACGAACACCTATGAAATCTGTCCTTTAAATGACCGACAAATAAAATCACTAATTGAAAAATGGATTACAAATAGAAAAAAATCTAAAGACCTATTTGAGAAAATCAAAGATTCACCATATTATGACACTACAATGAGACCTTTAACACTGTCTCATTTATGCGCTATTTATGAGAGAAAAAAAACTATTCCGCCAAAACCAAGGTATATTTATGATTTTGTTTTAAACCTTTTGTTGGAGGCTTGGGATCAACAAAGAAGTATTGTACGACCATCAAAATATGCTGATTTTTATATTGAAAAGAAAAAAGAATTTTTAGCTCATTTATCATATTGGCTTTCATTTCATTTGGGTAAAAATGTATTCAGTAGTGATGATATTCGTAAATGTTATAACAAAATTCATAAAAGCCATAACTTGCCTAGTTCCCAAGCAAAAAAAGTCGTAACTGAATTAGAAAACCATACTGGTGTTTTTGTTCAAACGGGTTATAATTCTTATCAATTTTCACATAAGTCATTACAAGAATTTTTAACAGCAAAATATTTGAGTGCTTCACCAAGAATTCCCGAAGTAAAGGTGTTAAAAAACTTACCAAATGAAACAGCAATATTAATGTGTTTATCAACACATCCTAATTATTATTTTGAAGTTTTAAATAAAAATTTTAAACAATTTGACGAGCATTTTTGGAGTGTTTTTTTTAATAGACTCATAGAAGAAAAACCAGACTTTGATGAAAGTCCTGGAGCTATCATTTTCTTTTTAAATAATATATGGCATCAAAGAGATTTAGTTTTCAAAAAAGCATTTCTTAAATTGTTAGAATCGACTAATTTAATAATTGGATTCAAGGATTTTTTTAAATTCTACGATGCAAATGGAACGTTTGACGAATGTTCATCATATATATACAATAATATAAAAATTCCATTATCAGAAAGGAATTATTACCCAACTCAAATTCATATTGATAATGATGTATCTGAAATAATAAAAAACTACACCTAACAACGTATATAAAAAATAGCGGTTTAATCGCTTAATCGAAATAAAATGAACAAATTAAAGGTCAATTATAATCTGAAAAAGTTAGCTTATAAAAATCCGCTACTTTTCATATACAAACACGTTCCTACATACTGAAAATCAAACTTATGAACAAAATTGCAATATTATTATTAATGTTCATTTCAATCAATTCAATTGGACAAAACCTAGCTGAATGTGGAATCGATAATAATCCGAAATTCACTCAAACAGAATCTAATTTTCTAAACGAGTATATGAACGATGTCCAAAGAAAAGATTTTGATTTTACTGGAAAAAAAGTACTTTTTATCACTGGAGTTAGTGGAAAAACAATTGGAACTAAATCTAACTATTTTGACTATATCAAAGAATGGAATAAAAACGGAAATAAAATCGCAACTTGGGTTGTTGAACTGAATACAAAACAAATTGAAAAAAATTCATTCTGCGGGTTACGATGTTATAGTTACATATTGGGTTAAAAAACTGAGCAATAGACAAAAAAATATTATAAACGAATTATTACAATCAAAATAAAGCCTTAAGACTTCATCGCATATCATTCATTGCCTACTTCATAAAAACCTTTCGGATATTTTGTTCGGTAATATTTATTAATTTTAGTGCATAAAACACGTAACAACCCCTAAGCAAAAATTCCTCTAGCACCGAAACAAGACTCTCGAAAAATAAAGAAAATGACTCAATCTGAACTCATCATTTTAAATTTTACAGAAATAAGGAGAAGAAGTATAAAACTTTGGAATGGGTTGCCTGTAAAATATTATAATTGGAAACCTGACGATAAAGCAATGACTGCCATAGAAATTGTAAGACACGTTTTAGAAGCCGATTATGGATGGAATATGATCATTAATCATGAGGACATGACCCAGTATAAAACTCCTTGGGAAAATAGACCCTTTATAAGTGTGGCAGACGAACTTGAATTTGCTGCCCCCTATAGAAAAACATTTTTAGAAAGTGTTAAACAATTTTCAGATATCGCATTAAAAGAAACCGAAATCATTCACCCTGGAAATGGAGATCAAAAAAACCTAGGAGAATATTTATTACGAATTGGATATCACGAATCTGTACACGCTGGACAATTTCTTTCATATTTAAGAGCCATGAAAATTAATAGACCCCAAATATGGGATTAAAAATACTACAACGAACCCTAGTTCTGTACTACCCTAAAGTTTTGTGTATATTTAGCGGGTTGCCAAATCCTTTTTGATTTAGCTTTTGACGAAAATGAAAAAATATTTAGAAACATTTAATATCCTTACCAAGGATGAAATTGATTTTTTTGAAAAAAAAGTAGTTCGTAAAAAACTAAAAAAAGGAGAATTTTTCATCAAAGAAGGTCAAACTTGCAAAGAAGTAGGGTTTGTCGTTTCTGGATTATTTAGATCATTTTATCATTCCTCTACAGAAGAAGAAGTTACCTATTGTTTTACCTTTTCTAATTCGTTTGTGAGTGCCTATTCTTCATTTTTGTCTCAAAATAAAACGGTAGAAAACATCCAAGCTTTAACCGATACTGAAATTTTAACAATATCCAAAGATCAGCTTTTAAAATTAGAACAATCAAGTACTAATTGGTTAACGTTTTTAAAAATGATGGCTGAGCAAGAATACATCAAATTGGAAAAAAGAATTTTTATGTTACAAAGAGAAAGTGCTGAAAAACGTTATCTCGATTTATTGACCAATCAACCAGAATATTTACAGCTCATCCCTCTTCATTTTCTTTCTTCATATTTGGGGATTACTCAAAGACATTTGAGTCGAATAAGAAAGTCCATTTCAAATTAGACAAATGTCCTTTTAAAGAAATTTAATAGTGTAGTTCTTTGTAAAAAAATAGAACAAACATGAAACAAGTACTCATCATAAATGGACATCCTGACAAAGAGAGTTTTAACAATGCTTTATCCGAAGCTTATGTAAAAGGAGTCAGTAATACACAGGCGACAATAACTCAAATGAACATTTCTGAATTAGAATTTAATCCTAATTTAAAATTTGGGTATCGAAAAAGAATGGAATTAGAACCCGATTTGGTTGAAGCCATTGATAAGATAAAAAATGCAGATCATATAGTATGGGTTTTTCCAATGTGGTGGTATGGTTATCCTGCATTAATGAAAGGATTTATAGACAGAACATTTTTACCTGGAATCACTTATCAGCCAATTGAGGGAAAACCATTGCCTAAAAAGCTCTTAAAAGGAAAATCGGCACGTTTAATTATTACGGCTGACACCCCAAAATGGTATGATTATTTAATCATGAAAAGCCCAACTATCAATCAATTTAAAAAAGGGACTTTGCAATTTTGCGGCATCAATCCTGTTAAAGTAACTTATATTTCACCCATTAAAAATTCAAGCCCTGATTTTAGAAAAAAGTGGTTGGATAAAATATTCAACTTAGGAAAAAAAATAAAGTAAACACCCTAAATATTTTGCAACAATAAACAATGGTTTTGAACACTTATCCAAACCGTTTTTTAGTAGTATTCTTTACTTTTGCCACTCTTTATACAAAGTGGTTAACAACAGTAACATTATGAAAATATTAAATATTATTTTAACGGTAGGTATTTTAATTTCTTGTCATCAAAAAAACAATACAAAAGAAATACTGAAGTCCGAATTTCAATCAATAATAAACTCAAATCATGTAGAAGGTTCCATACTGATTTATGATGCACAAAAAGATGTGTTTTACTCAAATAACTTTGATTGGGCTAAAACAGGTCGTTTGCCTGCTTCTACCTATAAAATTCCGCACTCTATAATTGCTTTAGAAACTAAAGTTGTAGAAAATGACAGTACATTATTTAAATGGAATGGAGAAAAAAGAGCTTATAAAATTTGGGAGCAAGATTTAATGTTAAGAGATGCTTTTCAATACTCCTGCGTTCCGTGTTACCAAGAAATTGCCAATAAAATTGGAGAAAAAAGAATGAATGAATATCTCAAAAAATTACAATTTGGAGAGATGAATGTTACTTCTAAAAATTTAGACGTATTCTGGCTAGAAGGAACCTCAAAAATCAATCAATTTCAACAAATAGATTTTTTAAAACGTCTGGTGAATTCTGAATTAAAAATTTCTAAAAGGACAGAAGAAATTCTAAAAAGAATCTCTTTTATTGAAGACAACAAAAAATATAAATTATACGGAAAAACTGGATTATCTATTAGAAACGGAAACTACAATGGTTGGTTTGTAGGTTATGTAGAAACAAAAAACAACACTTACTTTTTCGCTACTAATATTGAACCTAATGAAAACACAAACAAAGAATTATTTCCTAAACTAAGAAAAGAATTAACACTTAAAGCTTTGGAATTTATAAAATAAAACGCAACATAAATAAGTTAAATTGATCTGCAAAGACCGTCATCAAAAAATTTAACCTTTTAGAAAGAGCAATTATAACAGAACTAACATTTAGACTTTTATAACTATTTTTACAAGAAAAACATGAAAAAGCTCCCTAAAGAAGTATACATCGAAGTGGTAAAAAACACGCCTTTGGTTTCCATAGATTTAATTATTGAAGATATTGAGGGAAATATATTATTGGGGTACCGCTTGAATAGTCCAGCAAAACACACTTGGTTTGTTCCTGGAGGTGTGATTAGAAAAAACGAACCTTTTACCGAGGCTTTTCAACGCATATCTGAAGCCGAATTGGGGTTTAAAATTCAATTACACGAAGCTACTTTTGTAGGGGTTTACGAGCACCTATACCCTACCAACTATGCAGAGCTTGAAGGTTTTGGTACCCATTATATTGTGAATGCTTTTCATGTGACCTTAAAGCAAAAAAACATCGAACTCCCAAAAGCACAACATTCTGAATATTGGTGGGCTAGCAAACAAGAATTGTTAGCACATGCAAAAGTGCATAACAATACCAAAAATTACTTTAACGGACACAAAGCCTTTAGTCAAACCTAATTTGATCGTTTTGCATTTGTGTAGTATCTTAAAATTAGTCCTTACCTCTCTTACCTTCCGATACGAACGCTTATACTGAACCATTATATTTTACTATGGGCAATATTTTAACTAAAAAGCGCATACTATTTAATGCCTGAAGTTTTAAAAGCTAAACTTTAAAACACCTCAAAAGTTTATGATTTTATTATTTTTCAACTTATAAGAAATCTAGTAAATGAAAACAAACTATTATTAATGTAACTGCTTAGAGAGAAATAAACTAGCTTGATAAAAAATAAATTTCTAAGAAAATTTAGGAACTTGGAAGTTGCTCACAGTATTAAAAAAACTCAAACAAAAATGACCGAATTTAAAAGTAAATATATTACCATATAAATATTATTTCGTTTCTTTAAACAAAAATATAACAATGAATTTTTCATATATAAAACGTATTCTTTATATATCCCTTACCCTTTTATTAAATAAAATATCATATTCACAAAATGAGTCTTTTTTGATGACACAAATTGGCTCAGACTTTTTACTAAACAAACCTTTTGATTTACACTATGGTCCAGATGATTATTTATGGGTTACAGAAAAAAATGGGGTTGTTGTTAGAATAAATCCAATAAATGGTCAAAGAGACGAGTTGATTACACTCTCTGACATATCTTTTGGTGGTAACCAAGATGGGCTTTTAGGAATGGCTTTTCATAACGAGTTTAAAACAGGAAGCCCATATGTTTATTTATCCTACACTCACAAAGTTTCTGGACAAAACAAACAAAAATTAGTCCGATACACTTACAATATAAATCAAGATAATGGTTATTTATCTTCCCCCTTAGTCATTTTTGACAACCTTCCTTCCTCTGATGACCATCAATCTGGACGTTTGATTTTTGGACCTGACAAAAAACTTTATCATACCATTGGAGATCAAGCCGTAAAGGTTTGTGCTAGTAACTTAGCACAATTTTTACCTACTCAAGAAGAAATAAATCAACAGAACTGGCAAAATTATCCAGGTAAAATTTTAAGACTTAACTTGGACGGCTCTATTCCAGAAGATAACCCTATCCTTAACGGTGTTAAAAGTCATGTTTATTCTTATGGACACAGAAACCCTCAAGGACTTGTTTATGGAAGTAATGGAATATTATATTCAGATGAACACGGCCCAAGTTCTGATGATGAAATAAATATTATCAATTCTGGAAAAAATTATGGCTGGCCATATGTTGCTGGATTAAAAGACAATTTAGTCTATGATTCTGATGGTTGTCATGCTAATGAAACCTCTTTTACAGAAGCTAATTATCAAGATCCTATTATTTCTTTATTCCCACCAAACTCAGAAAAAGACCCTAACTGTACCAATTCTTGGATGTGCCGACCTAATATAGCTCCTTCTAGTATTGCTTTCTATAAAGGAGAAGGAATCCCTAATTGGAAAAATTCTTTACTAATTACCAGTTTAAAAAGAGGAAAAATATACAGGGTACAATTAAACGAAGAAGGGACTAGTGTTATTGGAAATCCGACGGCATACTTTTACACAACAAACAGATACAGAGACATCGCTATAGATCCTGATGGAAAATCTATTTATGTCATCACTGATGAATCTGGAAAAACAGCAGATGAATCTGGAATGAATATTGAAACAACCTTGCAACACCCTGGAGCAATATTAAAATTCACTTACCAAGAATCTATGTCTGTGAATCAAATAGAAAACGATCATTTTTTAAAAATTTGGCAGCACGCTACCCAACGTGTTCTTTATATTGATATAAAGGACGGAAACAACCATGACTTTAATGCTGAATTAATAAATTCAATGGGGCAAGTTGTAATGAGATTTTCCAATTTAGAAATGGGAATAAATCAAAGACAAATAGAAGGAATTACCCCTGGATTTTATATTTTAAATCTTAAAGAGAAAAATAATTTCTGGAAAAAACGTGTCTTTCTGCACTAATTAAATATAAAAACCTATTCATTTATTCTTCCATATTTTCAATTGCTACATGCGCTATGGCATCTCCTTGATTGACAATAGGAGAATGGTTTAAACAAATAATATAACCTGATACTGGAGATTTTATTTTTTTTTCAAAAAAACCATAAGGATCGGTAATCAAGCCTATGACTTCTCCTTTTTCTATAGGCTCTCCATTAATTACCAAAGACCTATACATTCCTGAGGCATTGGCTCTAATCCATTTAGATTCATTAAAAACCACCTGCTCCTTTTCTTCTTTAAAAGGCGTATGTGCTTCTGGAAAACTTTTCACTCCCAAAGCATCTAACACATTTAAAACACCTGTGACTCCAACCTCTGTAACTTTAGGATTGATGTTTAAGGATTTTCCTCCTTCAAACAACAATACTTTTTTACCACAAGCTACTGCCGAGGCTCTGTATGATTTTTCTCTTTCTGAAGAATACTTGACAAACTTAGCTCCAAATATTTTAGCCAAATTAAAAGTGTATGGATCATCATCTGAAATTCTTATTTGAGGATAATTAAATCGGTAATCTCCTCCTGTGTGAAAATCAATACAATAATCTACATGATCCACTATTTCATTCATAAAAAAATGAGCAAACTTACTCGCCAAAGAGCCATTTTTTGCTCCTGGAAAACTCCTGTTTAAATCTTTACCGTCCGGAAACTCTCTGGTTTTAATTAAAAAACCAAAAACATTTACTACGGGAACACAAATAATAATTCCTGCATCTGGAATGTTGTATTTATTTGCCACTATTTGTCTAACAATTTCTACTCCATTCACTTCATCACCATGAATCCCCGCACTCAATAAAACACAAGGACCATCTACTTTGGCCCTACTGATAATAATAGGCACCTCTACTTTTGTTCGTGTATGTAAACGAGCTATATCTGTTTTTATCTGATACGTTATACCAGGTAAAATTTTCTCTCCAAGGATGGTAATCTTTTTAGGCATGGATTAGGATACGTTATCTATTATATTATTTTTTCTTCTTTTTCTTTATTGGTTTGTCTGTTGCTAACAAATCAGCTGTTTTGTTTTCTAGTAAATAATTGGCTAAAATTTTATCAACCAACTCTTCTTTGGTTAAATGATGAAATACATTTTTTACCGCTGCTTTTACCTCCTCAGAAACTGCTCTATTGGGTTTGGTTTTAAATATCTTTTTTGCCCAGAGAATTGTATTATTTTCTTCAATGCTCACTGCATTGGGTTTGGTGTAAGTATGTAAATCAATTTCATACTCTTCTCCTAAAAACTTCATTTTTTCAACTTCATCGGCTTGTAATACGGCTAAAGACATTCCCTTTGCTCCTGCTCTAGCTGTTCTACCACTACGGTGAATATACGTTTCCATGGCATCTGGTAAATGGTAATGAACTACGTACGATACATTTTTAATATCAATTCCTCTCGCTGCAACATCTGTCGCTACCAAAGTATTGATATACCCTTCACGGAATTGCTCCATTATTCTGTCACGAATTCCTTGTGTTAAACTCCCGTGAATGGCTCCCGAAGAAATTTTATTGATGGCTAAATTCTTTGCCAACTTATTAACTGCTGCTTTGGTTTTACAAAATATAATTCCCTGTTCTCCTTCTTTACTAGACAAAAAGTGCAATAACACGTTTAGTTTTTCTATAGGTTCTACCACTACATAATGATGAGCTACATCTTTATGAGCCGTATAATTGGTTTCAGCACCAACTTGTGTTACATGTTTAGACAAATAATTCTGAACCAATTGTTTTACCGAACCTGGTAAAGTTGCCGAGAATAAAAAAGTTCTTTTTTGCTTAGGCATTACCTCCACAATTTTATCCAACCCTTCTTTTAAAGACAATACCATTTCATCGGCCTCATCTAACACAAAATATTTTACTTGTTTTAAGTCAATTTTTCCTCTCTGAATCAAATCAATCAAACGACCTGGAGTGGCTACTACCACATGGGTAGTTTGCTGTAAAATTTCTATTTGAGGTTTTACAGAAGTTCCTCCACAAACCTCAGCAATAAACAGTCCAGAAATGTCTGCACCAAAATCTGTTAAATTGTTATGAATTTGTTTTCCCAATTCTCTGGTCGGAGCTAAAATAACGACTTGAATAGATTCGATTGAAACATCCACCATTTGTAACAAGGGCAATCCAAAAGCAGCTGTTTTACCTGTACCTGTATTAGCCAGTCCTACAAAATCATCCTTTTGATTTAAAATTACGGGAATGGATTGTATTTGAATTTCTGTAGGTTCTGTAATTCCTAAACCTTCCAAAGTATTGATAAGTGTAGATGATAACCCTAAATCTGAAAACAGCTTTGTCATAAAAAATAATTTGAGCAAAGGTATGAAACTCTCCGTCTTAATAATCGCTTAGGAATAAATCATATTTATTTAAAGTTTCCCTAACACAGCATGATGTATTTTTTCATCAAATAAAATTGAATAGATTCTAAAAGGAAGTACTTTAGAGCATTCTCTATCCACCAAAAGCTCCTAGAAAAAAAGCTGACTTTAAATATTGATAATCAATATTTTAAAAAAACAAATCAATGATATTATATATTAAATACATGGTAAGCCTTCGCTGTAAAATAATGGTGAAAGAAGAATTAAAAAAATTAGGAATTTCTTATCATGCTGTAGATCTTGGTTTGGTAGAAATTCAAAAAGACATTACTAAAGAACAACACGATCAGTTAAAAATAAACCTGCGAAAATCAGGCTTAGAATTACTAGATAACAAAAGAAGTATTTTGGTAGAAAGCATCAAAAACATCATCACCAAAATGATTCATTATTCAGATGAAATTCCATTGGTCAACAATTCTGATTATATCAGTGAAAAACTTGGATATGATTACACCTATTTATCTAATGTTTTTTCCGAAGTAAAAGGCATTACCATTCAGCATTTTATCATCTTGAATAAAATTGAAAAAGTTAAAGAACTCTTGCTTTATAACGAGTTATCTCTTACAGAAATATCCTTACTCCTTCACTACAGCAGTGTAGCACATTTGTCCAATCAGTTTAAAAAAATTACAGGATTAACGCCTACTTTTTATAAAGGCATTGCCAAAAAACGTAGAATGAACTTAGAAAAAGTGTGATTTATGTAAATTATTCTGATTTGTATGTAACAACAAAGACCTAAAGCCATCGTACCTTATCTAGGTTGAGAAAATTCATTCCCAACATAAACAAATCAATATGACATATAAATACACAATGATAAGTGCGGCATTGGTATTCGCTGTAATGCTTTCTGGATGTTCTAAAGATGAAGATGTTACAAAAGATGACAAAATTAACATTCCTATTCAAACTATAACTCAAACAACTATTAATATGCAATCTGCTGCTAATTTTACCATTCTTGCAGGTTCATTAATTTCAAATGTTCCGACTTCTGCCGTTACAGGTAACATTGGGTTGAGTCCGGCTGCAGGTAGTTATATTAGTGGGTTTGGTGACAATGAAATTACAGGAACGGTTTATACTTCTGATGCTTCTGGACCTGCTGGTTCAGTGCCCGATGCAACCACCCTTACGGCTGCTAAAGGAGATTTAACCATTGCCTATAATGATGCTGCAGGACGTACCTCAACTGATGTGGTACTTTTGGCGGGCAATATTGGTGGTCTAACATTAAGTCCTGGTTTATATAAATCTAGTGGTTCTTTAGAAATTTCTTCAGGGGATTTGACTTTTGATGCTAAAGGAAATGCAAACGCAGTATTCATCATTCAGATCGCCTCTACGTTGAATATGACTTCTGGTCGTCGAATGATTCTTTCGGGGGGTGCGTTGGCTTCTAACATCTTTTGGCAAGTTGGAACTTCAGCAACCTTAGGGAGCACTGCAGTCTTTAAAGGAACTATTTTGGCAGATCAATCTATTTCGTTAAACACTGGAGCCACTGTTAATGGTAGGTTATTGGCAAGAATTGCTGCCGTTACTTTAGAAGGTAGCACAGTAACACAACCTTAGTTTTAAGGTTTTATCATCCATGAAAAAGCGTTTAGTTGTTCAACTAGACGCTTTTTTTATTAATATTTATTCCGTACATTTATATCGTAAACGATATAATCTTAAAAGATACTTATGAAAACAAATAACATTCAAAATTTAATGAGAATATTCTTAGGTGGTTTGATGACCTTAGCGGGTATTGGACACTTAACTTTTCAAAGACAAGAGTTTCAAGCTCAAGTTCCTAGATGGCTTCCTAGCAGTCCTGAATTCATGGACTTTGTAGTTATATCCTCGGGGATATTAGAAATAGCTCTTGGCTTGGCTTTGATTTTTTGGATTAAAAACAAAGTGAAAATCGGAATTGGTTTGGCCATTTTTTATGTTCTAATTTTTCCTGGAAATATTTCACAGTACACCAACGGGATTGATGCTTTTGGGTTAGACACTGATAGAAAAAGACTCATCAGATTGTTTTTTCAACCTGTTTTAATCATGTGGGTACTTTGGTCTACAGGAGCCTTTAAATATTTATTAAACCTTAAGAAAAAATAAAATGAATTTTTACAATTTAAAAGCAACGTTATTAAACGGTGAAACTGTTTCCATGGAACAGTACAAAGGAAAAACCATTATAATAGTAAACACCGCTAGTAAATGTGGGCTAACCCCTCAATACGAAGGACTGGAAAATTTATATCAGAAATACAAAGAACAGGGATTGATTATTTTAGGATTTCCTTGTAATCAATTCGGAAAACAAGAATCTGGAAGTTCAGAGGATATTCAAGAATTTTGTCAAATTAATTATGGGGTTAGTTTTCCTATGTTTGAGAAAATTGAAGTGAATGGAACTAACACGCATCCTATTTTTAAATTTTTAAAGTCAAAATTAGGAGGATGCTTTGGCAGCAAAATTAAATGGAACTTTACCAAGTTTATTGTTGATAAAAACGGAAAGCCCGTCAAACGTTTTGCACCCATTACCAAGCCTGAGAAAATGGAAAAGTTGATTACAAAAATTCTTTAAGGATGGATGAAAATTATGAAAATCTACATCTTGAAAATCAATTATGTTTTCCTCTTTATGCAGTTTCACGACTCACCACAAAAATGTATGGGCCCTATTTAGAGGAACTAGATATTACTTATCCTCAATATCTTGTTTTATTGGTTTTGTGGCAATACAAAGAACAGAGTGTAAGCAATATTGGTCAAAAACTTTTATTAGAATCTAACACTTTAACTCCCCTATTAAAAAGATTAGAACAAAAAAAACTTATTTTAAGAAAACGTTCTGTTAAAGATGAAAGAACCGTATTGATATCACTTACTAAAGAAGGAGAAAACCTAAAACAAAAAGCAGTTTGTATTCCTGAAAAGATTATACAATCATTTAAAACAGATACAATTTCGTTATCGGAAGCTATCGAGTTTCAGAAAACACTAATTAAATTAATGGAAGGGTTAAAAGAAAAACTATAATTGAGAAAATAGTGACAACAAAAAAACAGCCTTTTTTAAGGCTGTTTTTTTGTTGTATAGATAATGATTGTTAAATCTTTCCTTGATAAGTGTACAGATCATAATAACGCCCTTGAGAAGCTATTAATTCATCATGCGTACCACGTTCTGCAATTTGCCCTCCTTCTATTACTAATATTTGATCTGCTTTTCTAATAGTACTCAAACGGTGTGCAATGACAATAGTTGTTCTATTTTTGGTTAATTGTGCCAAACTTTTTTGGATCAATACTTCACTTTCTGTATCTAAATTAGAAGTCGCTTCATCTAAAATAATAATTTTAGGATCTGCTAAAATAGCCCTAGCAATGGCAATACGCTGTCTTTGTCCACCCGACAACTTCACCCCTCTTTCTCCGATCAAAGTATCCAATCCATCTTCAAATCTATCTGTGAATTCATTTACATAAGCGGCACTTACGGCATTTTGTAATTGTTCCTCAGTCGCATTGGGTCTGGGAAACATAATGTTTTCTTTTATCGTTCCCTCAAACAAAAACTCATCTTGTAAAACCACTCCTAAATGCTTTCTAAAACTATTTAATTTTACTTTAGACAAGTCATGACCATCAATGGTAATCGTCCCTGATTTTGGGTTTAAAAAAGTAGCTGATAAACCTGCAATGGTAGATTTTCCAGAACCTGAACTACCTACTAAGGCAATCACAGAACCCGAAGCTGCTTTAAAACTAATGTTGTTTAACACATTTTTATTTTCTTCATAAGCAAAAGAGACGTCTTTAAACTCGATGTCTCCTTTAAAATAGTTGATGACCTCTGTTCTATTTTCATCTTCATCTTCAGCTTGCATATTCATCAACTCTTCCGTTCTATCCAAACCTGCCAAAGCTTCGGTTAACTGACTCCCAATATTACTCATCTGTACAATGGGAGCAATCATAAATCCTAATAATAAAGTAAATGATAAAAAGTCTCCAATGGTTAATTCGCCTTGAATGATTTTATAACCACCAATCCCCATAATTCCAGTAGAAGCAATTCCTAATAAAAAAGTAGAAGTACTAGTCATTAAAGCCGTAGCCGTTAAACTCTTTTTTACATTTTGAAACATCAAATCAACACCTTTTTCAAACACTTTATTTTCTTGCTCTTCGGCATTAAAGGCTTTAATAACTCTAACTCCCGCCAAGGTTTCCGTTAAACGACCATTGACATCAGCATTTATTTTTCCTCTTAGTTTAAAAATTGGTCTTATGTAAGCAAAAGCTTTTAGGGCAATAAATCCAAAAATTCCAACGGGAACCAAGACAAAAAGAGTCATGGACCAACTAATTTTAATCAATAAAATCAAAGAAATCACGGCCGTAATAGTTCCTCCCACCAATTGCACCAAACCAGTTCCAATTAAATTACGAACTCCTTCTACATCATTCATAATTCTAGAAACCAAAGCTCCCGATTTGGTGTTGTCAAAAAAACTAATGGGTAAAGACAATACTTTTTTTTGCACTTGTGCTCTTAACTCAGAAATTAAAAACTGAGCTTGTACACTTAATATTTTGGTCAACAAAAAAGACGTAACGGCTTGTACCAATATAGCTCCAGCCACGATTAACAATAAATTTTTAAGCTCCTCAAAATTTTTGTTAGGAATGACCTCATCTAACAAAATCTTTGTTTTCCATGGCAAAACCAAACTTGCCAAACGGCTTAAGACTATTAAAATCAAACCTATAAAAACCAGTTTACGTCTTGGCCAAATAATGCTCTTAAAAGCTGCAGCCATGGTTATTTTAGATTTTTTATTTTTTTTATCAGATGCTTTGTCTTGATATGATTTCATGCTTTGTTATTTTGATGGATAAAGATACTGTTCTAGCTTGTTTTAAATATTGTGTTTTTTATTTAATTAGACATTTTTTTCGTAATTTAAAGAGGTCTTAAAATCATTTAAGTTATGAACACAATCAACAACATTGTAGTTTTTGACGGTAGCCTTGAACTACACAATCCTGATTTAAAAAAGTACGACAGATCTAAAGCTATTTTAGATAGAATTATCAATTATTTAAAAAACAGAGATAAAAAAATCATCCGTTTGATAAATGAAGAAAATGCTACGCTTTACATATACAGATATAGCGGAGAATGGAAAATACAAAATGCCAGTAAGAAACTCATCAATAGAATATTTGGCTAAACATATCTTGATTAATTCATTGGTTTTTTGTATATTAATGAGGAATCTTAAAAAACAAAACCGTTATGAAATTTATTAAAAATGTGATTATCAAATCTAGTGATAGAAGTGTAATGATGCACCGAATGTTAAAAAACAAACGTTCTAAGCTAACACAAAAACTATTAATGATTAATGGATTATTAAGTAGAAAAGATAAAAGTCTTATTCACGATATGAATGAGAAAAATGTATGCATAGAAATTAATTATCCAAATTGCGATTGGAGTATTAAAAATGCAGACAAACAAATGTTGAATAGGATTTTTGGTTAATGATTATATAGGTTTATACAAAAAAAATCCGCTACGTGAATGAAGCGGATTTTTTTTTGTATAAATTTATTTAAATAGAGGAATTAAAGTCCCTTTAACACCTCTCTAAAATCTACTATTTTAAAGTTTTGATTTTTCTTTACTTCTCCATCCATGTTGGTTCCATCTTGAGCAATAAAAAATCCTTTTGGAAAATCTTTGAAACTTACTGAAGTTACATCAATACCATCGGTATCATTAGTACCATCAATCTCTCCATCTACAAGTGTAAAACTCTTGATGTATTGATTAGTCACTCTATCAAACATCGCATAAGAATTGTTTCCTTGAGAAGATAATATTACATACCCTGTATTGTTTTCTTGTTTGTAAAGCGTTACTCCTTCAAAATCATCTTTCATATTTACGTCAGATGTTTTAGCCACCAAAGTTCTATTTTCTTCTAAGTTGTTTGCGTTGTATTTCCACAAAGCCACATCTTCTTCTCCAATATAAACAAATCCTAATTCGTCATCAGCCACCATTCCTTCAGTTTGAGAACCTACAGAAATCGTACTTATCAATGCTCCCACAACTCCATCTTCTTGAGCAATTAATTGCCATTTTTCTACCTCTCCATCTTTTCCAGAAATAAACACATAAGTATTTCCTGAGTTTTGATACATACACAAGCCATACACTTCATTTAAGTTAGATTTTATAGCATCTTTAGCGATATTTTCGAAAGTTCCATCTGCATGTACTCGATGTACTGTAATGGTATTATTGGTTCTATTAGAAGCAGTAACGACAGAAATGGTATCTCCTTTATAATAAAACTGATCTCTTATGTCTACATTGTTTACTTTTCCTACAGGATCATTATTTAACAACTCTCCTTGTAAATTATAAGTACATAAACCTTGTTTTTTATTGGTTCCAATAATTAAAGAAGCATTTACGTCTTTTTGATTGATCCAAATACAAGCATCATCTGCTGCATCCTCTAAGCTCTCTACAGGTGTGGTTTCTCTTACTGCTTGTACCGGAAAAACCAAATTAGCATCTTTTTTTACTGATTGACAAGAAATTACTTGTAACGCAATCAATCCTACTATTAAAATTCTTTTCATATATATAAATACATAAATGCCTATACTAAAATCATATAGGCATTTATGATGTTTTTTAATTAATTAAAAATTATATTTTGCCCCAACATTCCAGTTAAAGTTGTAGTACTCTGCCTGTGCCGTTAAGTCTTTTTTACCTTGGTAATATCTCAATTCTTGATTGGTTAAGTTTTTAAACTCTGTAAACAACCTTAATCCTTTAAAGATTTCATAAGTAGCATTTACATCTAAAAACATTTGAGAATCATAATAAATATCTTCAAAAGCTTCACTTCCATATTCATCAATATAAGCTCCTGCGTAGTTTAAAGATGTTCTTACCGTTAATTTTTTTGTTTCGTACGCTAAAGAAGCATTGAACATATTTTTAACTGCTCCTGCTAAAGCCAATTTAGACCTACCTTCTACACCATCTGCTTCAGAATCTGTATAAGTATAGTTTGCATATACATTTAAGTTCTTTAAGAACTTAGGTAAGAAATCTAATCTTCTTTGTACGGATAACTCTAATCCATAAACCTTTGCTTTGTTTCCATTTCTCGGTTGAGAATATTCAAAAGATTCTCCTGGGAAAGCAGCATCTGTATAATTATCTTCTACATAAGTGAATACAAATTTGTCTATGTTTTTATAAAAAACACCTCCAGAAATAATTCCTACAGACGAGAAATAATGCTCAAACATAAAATCTAAATTGTTAGCATAACTTGCTTCTAAACTTGAATTTCCTTCTTCAAACTCTAAATCTTCAGAATTGATGTTTTGATAAGGAACCAAATCATAATAATTAGGACGAGCGATTGAAGTTGAATAAGCTGCTCTAAAAATAGTATTAGGTTGCAAGTTATATTTAAACTGTAAGTTTGGTAAAAAATTAGTATAATTTTTAGAAGCTTCTATTTTAGTCGCATCATTTACACTTGTTGCTGTGTTAATATCTATTCTATAACCCGTATAATCTAAATCTGTTCTTTCAACTCTAAGTCCTATCAATGCAGATAATTTTGGTGTTAACTTTTGAGTAATCATTCCATAAGCAGCATTAACCGTTTCTTTAGCATTGTAATTTACAGGCACAAACTCTTCTAAAATAGGTTTGGCATCAAATAAGTTGGTGTTTTTTAAATCTAATGAACCTAAAAACTCTTTATCTACAAAGAAACCAGACTTGTATTTGTCTCCTGGTAAAAATCCATTTACGGTTTGATCGCTATAAGCAACATCACTCATATTGTCCATTCCAGAAACTGGCTCATATTCACTATAAGTATTGTCTCTACTCTTCTCTTTATTTTTATAACGATATCCTACTTTTAACGTATTTTCAAAATCTCCTTGTAACATTGGAATTTCTAAATCAAACTTAGCTCCGTAGTTTTCTTCTTGTGTGTATTGATTTTCTTCAGAAATTTCTTTTAATTTTAGTGCGCTTGGATTGTTAAAATCTGTTCCGGTTGGGTTGATTCCTGGAAATCTTGTATCAGATAAGTCTTGAGTCAATTCAACATCTTTTAAACGGTAGCTGATATATCTTTCGTCAGGTCTGGTTTCAGAAGCTTTAGAATAATTTGTCTTCCAATTAAATTTCACAGAGTTAAATAAAATATGCTCTCCAAACAAAGAATACTTTTTAATTTGTTGTTCTTCTAATCTTGCATTTTTCTTAGTTCCTGCTTTGGTTTCTCTCCTCACTTCAGATTCATATACCCCAGGAGTTGTTTCTTCAATATCTTTATATTGTACTCTGTATCTATTTTCCCAGTCTTTTCTATTGTTTAAAACTGTATTAAAGTAAAGTGTGTTGTTGTTGTTTATTTTATAATCTAAATTTAAAGCAACACTCTGTCTTACACGAGTAACATCGTATTTTCTGATGTCTTGAGCAACAACTACAGCTGTATTATTTAGATATTTATCCCATTCAAACTCAATATTGTCAGAACCAAATTCATTAGACTGAATAGAAGTACTTAACACTGCTCCTAATTTGTTATTAAACATTCTCCCGGCAAGTACCGCAGCACCATTGTACATAGGTGTATTTCTTACAGGGTTTTGTCCGTAAGCACCTGTTAAAGTGATTCTAGTTTTTTCTCCTGCTTTTCTAGTAACCAAGTTTACAGAACCACCAATTGCATCTGCTTCCATATCAGAAGTCAATACTTTGTTTACCTCAACAGCTTGTACCATATCCGATGGAATTAAATCCATTTGTACATTTCTATTGTCTCCTTCTGCAGATGGGATTCTTTCTCCGTTTAAGGTAACAGAGTTCAATTGAGGAGCCATTCCTCTAATGATGATATTTCTTGCTTCTCCTTGATCATTCTGAACCGCAATCCCAGGAATTCTTTTTACAGCATCTCCAATATTTGCGTCTGGAAATTTCCCTACTTGATCGGCTGCCACAATATTAGTAATGTTAAAATTAGATTTTTGTTTGTTCAATGCTTTTGCTTGCCCTTTAGAATTACTTCCTTTTAAAACCACTTCATCTAACTCATTCAATGCTGAATCTAATAGAAAGTTTGCTACAACAGTTTTTCCATTCACCTTTACCACTTTTGTTAAGTCTTTACATCCTAGACAGCTAGATTTTAATAGATAATCTCCATTGGCAATTCCTACAAAAGTATAATCTCCATTAAAATCAGTCACTGCCATCATGTTTAGAGATTCTATTTTAATAACAGCTCCTGGAATAGGTAAATTGTTTGGATCTGTAACATGCCCTACAATACTTCCTTTGCTTTGTGCAAAGCTGACCACAGTCATTAATGATGTTAAAATTAAAAGTCTTAGTTTTTTCATTGTTATTGTTTATTATTTTGAGCCGTAAAACTAGACAACAAGAACAACACTGCTGTTTAACAAATCATAACTAAAACCCCAACAAACCATTATCTAAATGTTAACTAAACAATTTAAAAACATTGTATTTACAACTAATTAACATAGCTTAATTCTTAAATGGATTGTGTAATTTTGCTTTATGGATTTTAAAATCGTTTCTAAATACAAACCCACCGGAGATCAACCCAATGCTATTAAAGAATTGGTTGCAGGAATCAATAATGGAGATCAATACCAAACTCTATTAGGAGTTACAGGTTCTGGTAAAACTTTTACGGTTGCCAATGTCATTCAAGAAGTAAAAAAACCTACTTTGGTATTGGCACATAACAAAACCTTGGCTGCGCAGTTGTATTCTGAGTTTAAAAACTTTTTCCCTAACAATTCGGTTGAGTATTTTGTTTCTTATTATGATTATTATCAACCCGAAGCTTACATTCCCTCCTCTGGAGTATATATAGAAAAAGATTTATCTATCAATGATGAAATTGAACGTTTGCGAATCAGTACTTCTTCTGCCTTACTTTCAGGTAGAAAAGATGTGTTGGTGGTAGCTTCTGTTTCTTGTTTGTATGGTATTGGAAATCCTGTAGAGTTCAAAAAAAATGTCATCAGTATTCAAGTAGATCAAACTTTAAGTAGAACTAAGTTTTTGCACATGTTGGTACAAAGTCTTTACGCACGTACAGAAGCTGATATGAAAAGTGGAAGTTTTAAAGTAAAGGGAGATACGGTTACCATTTTTCCTTCTTATGGAGAATATGCCTACAGAGTTCATTTTTTTGGTGATGAAATAGAAGATATAGAGTCTTACGATTTAGAAAATAAGCAAGTCATTGAACGTTTTGATAATTTGGATATTTATCCTGCCAACTTATTTGTGACTTCTCCCGATATTTTACAAGATGCCATTCATCAAATTCAAAATGATTTGATGAAACAATACGATTATTTTAATGAAATCGGGAAAACACTTGAAGCCAAACGTTTAAAAGAACGTACGGAATTTGATTTAGAAATGATTCGTGAATTGGGATATTGTAGCGGAATTGAAAACTATTCTAGATATTTAGATGGTAGAGAACCCGGAACAAGACCTTTCTGTTTGATTGATTATTTTCCTGAAGATTTTTTAATGGTCATTGATGAAAGTCACGTAACCGTTCCACAAACCCATGCCATGTACGGTGGAGACCGTTCTAGAAAAGAAAATTTAGTAGAATTTGGTTTTAGATTGCCTGCAGCCATGGACAATCGTCCGTTAAAATTTGAGGAGTTTGAAGCCATTCAAAATCAAGTAATCTATGTAACTGCGACTCCTGCTGATTATGAATTAGAAAAATCTGGTGGTGTGGTGGTAGAACAAGTCATTCGTCCTACTGGATTGTTAGACCCTATCATTGAAGTTCGTCCTAGTCAAAACCAAATTGATGATTTGATTGAAGAAATTCACAAACGTATTGAGGTTGATGAACGTGTATTGGTAACTACTTTAACCAAACGTATGGCGGAAGAATTGGCCAAATATTTAACCAGAATTCAGGTACGTTGTCGTTATATACATTCCGATGTAGATACTTTGGAACGTGTAGAAATCATGCAAGATTTACGTAAAGGTTTGTTTGATGTGTTGATTGGAGTGAACCTATTACGTGAAGGGCTGGATTTACCAGAAGTTTCCTTGGTCGCTATTATAGATGCAGATAAAGAAGGATTTTTACGTTCTCATAGGTCTATTACCCAAACCGTGGGTAGGGCTGCACGTAATGTTAACGGAATGGCTATTATGTATGCTGATAAAATTACCAAAAGTATGCAGTTAACCATTGATGAAACGGCTCGTAGACGTGAAAAACAAATTGCTTATAATGAAGCCAATGGTATTACGCCTACTCAAATCAAAAAAGATTTAGGAAACAATTTAACAGATAACCAAGGAACCAATTACGAAGATATTCAACAAAATTTAGCTGCAGAAGAAGATCTTAGTTACTTATCTAAAGCTGCGATTGAAGAACGTATTAGAGAAAAACAACGAGCCATGGAAAAAGCAGCCAAAACTTTAGATTTTATGACTGCTGCCAAGTTCCGTGATGAAATCAAAGCCTTGAAAAGTAAATTGTAAATTAATTTAAATTTGTTTCTTCAAAATTCGGATTTGTTTTTACATTTGTCACTCTTAAAAAACAAATCTTATGTGGTACGAAGTAAAAGTTAAATACAGCAAAATAGACGATAACGAAAGAATCAAAACTTTCAACCAACCTTATTTATTTGATGCCTTAACTTTTACCGAAGCAGAAGCTCGTGCTACAGAGGAAATGGGTAAATATTTGTCTGAAGGTTTTAAAATTACCAACATCAAAGTAGCCAACTTTTCTGAACTATTTCCTAATGAAAATGGAGATCGTTGGTTTAAGTGTAAGGTTTCTTTAGTTACTTTAGATGAGGACAAAGGGTTAGAGCGTAGAACAAATACTTATGTTTTGGTTCAGGCAAATGATGTAAAGGATGCTTATGACTACTTAACAGAGCAATTTGCTGATACCGTTTCTGATTATTCAATTCCAAGTATTACAGAATCTCCAATTATTGATATTTTCCCTTTCTTTGATGGAGATGAAGAACCAACTGTAGCTGCTACTCCACAAACTTATACGGAAGATTCTTTTTCTGAAGACGAAAACATTGATGATGAAGCATTAGAAGAAGAGTTTACTGAAGAAGAGGAAGAAGAAGAACCTATAGAAGACTAATGCAACAAACAGCATTTATATTTGGAGGGCTTTTTGGATTTATGTCCATTGTACTAGGAGCTTTTGGTAGTCATTTACTCAAGAAAAAATGGTCTAAAGAAATTTTAGACAGTTTTGAAATTGGCGTAAAATACCAAATGTACCATGCCTTATTCTTGCTTTTGGTAGGAATCATTTTACCTTTTGATTCAAGTACCGAAAAGTTTGCTGTTATATTTGCAATCATCGGTGTCTTTTTGTTTTCAGGAAGTATATATGGTATTTGCATTTTAAAAAGCAAAGGACAATCAGCAAAAGCTTTAGGGCCTATTACTCCATTAGGAGGACTAAGTCTACTACTCTCTTGGCTGGTCTTTTTATTAGCATTAATATAAAAAACAAAAAAGCCTTTCAGTAAAACTGAAAGGCTTTTCTTTTAACTATAATTTCAAATTATATTGCTGATTGTGTCAACAGAACGGTTTGTAATTTAATGTTTCCTAACTCTTCTGTTTCACCAACAGTTACTTCTATAGCATTCTCTGAAGTATATTCTACAAAACCATCTTTAGAAATAACCAAACTATAAGATCCGCTTGAAACTCCTTGAAAAACAAAAGTTCCTAAGGCATCTGTTTCTGTTGTTGTTACTAATTCTTCTGTCACAGTATAATATAATGAAACCGTTGCACCTTCAATGACCTTTGGATTGTCTTCTACTTGATCTCCTAAATCCTCCCAAACTTTTCCTTGAATAATTCCGGAATTCTTTTCAGCATTTACTCTAATGACTGGCTTTAAACTATAACTTCCATTTCCTTGAGCTACGATAGACTCTTGCGCATCCCAGTCTAAAATAAAAGTATAAGAGAAACCTGCTTCAAGCGCTTCATCTATATTAATTTTTAAACCTGATTGTTGCGCACTAGGAGTACTTAAAGACTTTGCCTCTGTTTCCCCTTTTAAAACTACGGTATTATTATCTCCTAAAACCAATCTAATTTGATGCATGGTATTGGCCTCTACCACTTCATCAGCCAAAATTTCATTTTCTCCACCTACTAAAGTTGTTAAATCAACATTTAAAGGTCCTTCAAAAGTTTCTAAACTTTGCCATCCATCATCATCTCCTGTATTGTATTGAATGTCTATAATTTCAACATTTACTTGCTCGTAATTTCCTGGAGCATCCACTAGTTTAAATTTAACTTGAGCTGTTCCAGTTCCGTCATTATCACTACAGCTTTGCATTAAACCTATTAAAGTTAATGACATTACCGTAAGTGCCATTTTTTTAAAACTTAATTTAATTGTTTCCATTTTCATAATCTATCCTTTTAAAATTAATTCACTTTAAAATGTACATATACTATGCCAAAACTAACCTATGTTAAAAATGACAATGAATTATAATCATTCAATTTTAGAATAAGCTCTTATTTTTATATCATAAAATAAAGATAAGTCGTATTTTTATATCATCATTCACAATAAGATGTCAACCAAAAAACACAGTAGGTCTTATAGACTTTTTAGGATATTTATCTTTAAAAACAGAACCAAAGTATCTCATGCTTTAGATACTTTTTTTTACGGATTAAAAACTGGAGCCAAAGACACTAAAAAAACAACGAGCATTATCCAAAAATATATTCTTCACAGTGGTGATATTACCAAAGAAGATGAAAAGTTTTTAAAACTGTATGTTTATGATATGCTAAAAATAGCGGGAATTGGAATCCCTTTTATTTTATTACCAGGTGCCAGTATTATTATTCCTTTTTTATTGAAAGCAGCAGAAAAGAGAAACATTGATTTAATGCCCTCTAACTTTAAAGGGAAGCCTATTAATAATACAAAGCTTTAATAACTTACTTTTATCTGTTACAAACCAATTCATCTAGAATTTAACAACCTATCTGTTAAAAACCTAAATTTGGCAATACAAAAGATTTACTATTGGCATGTAATCTTATCCACAATCCTGGGTTTGTATTTAATTGCTCCATGGCTTCTTCTATGTTGGAACTTATGGCAGTATTAAGAACATTTGCATAAGTTTTAATTTTAGCAGGAGCAGAATCAGCATCTACTACAGACTGAACCACTTTTTTAGCTTGTAATATTGCGGCTGGTCCTAAAGTAAGGATATACTTAGCTTCTCTACATTCCTTTTCATCACTTTCATTTACAACACTTCCCCCTGCTTTAAACTTACTAATGTGATGTTCTAAAATACTGTTAGATATCGGAATGATTCCAGCAACATGATGATTTTTTGCCCCAGAAAAAGGCTTAATATAAGCAAGATGTGATGCTTGATTTTCTTCTGGCCCATGACCAATAAAAAAAATATCCAAGCCTCCTAGTGATTCTAATTTGGTTAAATACTCTATCAAAGCATATTCTAAATCTTCTGTATCCGTTCTCATTGGGGTAAAGCTTTTTATTTTCTTAAAAAAGGCATCACCCAAAATACGCTCAAAATCCCTCACAAAACTAAAACCATTGTCCATACTCATAGGAGCAAGTGCATCTTGCGTAAACACATTCAACCTAGCAAGCAATGCATCTTGTTCAGATGACTTTGCCAATGCTCCTAACAAACGATGTAATTCCTGAGCTCCTCTACCTCCAAGAAGCGCAATATTAATATCTCCTTCTTTAGATGCTGCGGTATTGTATAGTTCGTTCAACATTGCCTTTCCAACTTCTGCCTCAGTGTTAAGAACAGTAGGCTTCACTCCAAAATCCGTAAAACTAAAATCTTGATTGTTTTTTTGTGATAACCACACATTGTTATGGTCTTCGTCTCTTGTGAAATTTGAGTTGTTTACATTCATCATGTTTAATTTTTATGTTCCTATAATTGATTAGGTACCTATTAAAATCTTATGTTTTCAAAAATAAGAGAATTCATAAAATAAGTCGTCATCATTCACTCTTTTCTTTTTTAAGAGCTTATTAATATTTTGCATTGAGTCCTTAATCTGTATTTTGTTATCTCATTAATTTTAAGTAAATTAGGTAGAACAACCTAAAAATTATCATTATGACAAATCAAAAAATAGTATTAAAGAATGCTGCTAAAATATACGCAGCTATTGTTGGTTTTTACTTTTTTATGAAACTTATTGGAATGTCTGACGTTGTAGAATTTAGAATTTTAAACATTCTATTTGTAATATGGGGAATCAACAGTTCTATAAAAAACAATATTCATCAAAACATGGATAATAATTATTTAACCAACTTATCCATGGGATTTTCTACCGGTTTATTAGGTATTATAGGGGTGATTGCTTCTATGGTTTTATACATTACTTTTATTGATAGTTCATTGATGATGACCTTGCAAAGCACATCTTTTTGGGGAAATAATTTAACCTTACCCAAAGTGGTTTTTTCTATGACCATAGAAGCTATGGCTTCTTGTGTTATTAGTACTTTTATTTTAATGCAATATTGGAAAAAACACAAAATTGAATCTTTGATAAAACATTCATAAAAAAATCCCAACTATAAAGGTTGGGATTTTTTGTTTTAGTATTTTTGAGCTACTCAATTTTTAAACAGATGATTACATTAAAAAACTTTAAGATTATTGCCTTATTAGAAGGTATTTCATATTTATTACTATTAGGAATAGGATCTCCTTTAAAACATTTTACAGGGAATGATGTTTTGGTTAGAACTCTAGGAATGCCACATGGTTTGTTATTTGTAACTTATATAATCATGGCTTTTTTGTTAAAAAGTGAACAAAAATGGTCTACAAAAGAGTTTGCAATTATATTGGTGTGTTCCATTTTGCCTTTTGGAACTTTTTACGCTGATAAAAAATACTTACAAGTAAAGTAAAGAACAATAACAACTTATATATAAGCCTAACTTTACATTTAAAGTTGGGCTTTTTTTCATAAAACCTTGGTACAATCCTCTTAAAATAAACTACTTTCGCGCTGATTTTTGGTTTACTAATTCTTTAAGATATTATAGAATAGTAATGAAAAGGGAATCAGGTGTAAATCCTGAACAGTACCCGCTGCTGTAAGTTTCTCTATTTACTTAGAAAAAGTTTGTTAACAATACCACTGTCTTTTTTGATGGGAAGGGTTAAACAAATGAAACGAGTCAGAATACCTGCCATTAATCGAAAAAACAAAGCTTTCGGGAGTTATAGCTTTGGGTAAATTTTTCTTGGATTTATCCGATTATTCCTTGATGTTTTGTTTTTAAAATAAAAAATATTATTAATTATTTTAAATACAAACAAATGAACAACAAACCATTTTTAATCGCCTTATTAGGCCTTTCATTAAGTACATTTACAGCTTGTGAAAAAGAAGAATCTATTGAAGAAGTAGATGTCTTTGAAATGTACTCTAGACCAATCACCACTGAAAGTAGTCAGTATATTTCTGAAGTCTTATCTTACCGACCTGGACCTGGACAATACACTAATAAAAACCTTGGAAACATTGAATCGTCTGAATCTATTATTGGAAATAAAACCGGATTGGTTTCTCTTGGAGCCATGGGAGGTTCTATCATTTTTACTTTTGATCATACGGTTATAAATAAAGAAAATGAAAATGACTTCATTATCTACGGAAATGCATTTTCTGGTTTTTCTGAACCAGGAATTGTCCAAGTTTCTTTTGATGAAAATGGTAACGGTATTGCCGATGATACTTGGTATGAAATAGCTGGTAGCGCGCATTCTAATGAAGAGACTTTACACAATTATAATGTTACATACGTAAATCCAAATAGTGATACTGAAGAAGTTATATGGACAGATAATAACGGAGGTTCAGGAACAATTAAAGCAGGAACCACCAATAGATATCCTCTTTTTATTGTAGAACAAGAACAAGTAACTTTTTCTGGAACTAGAATTTTTCCAACCATAAACAGTGGTGGTATTATTAGTACAGAACCTTTAGAATGGGGATATGTAGACAATTATAACGCTAACTACCAAGCCAATGGTAATGGAAATGTTTTTGATATTGATTGGGCTGTAGATCAGAATCTAAATCCTGTTTCTTTACAAGGAGTTGACTTTATAAAAGTATATACTGGAGCTCAAGAAAGTTTAGGCTTTCTAGGGGAACTTTCGACTGAAATTAAAGGTGCTAAAGATTTAGCTTTACAGGGAACCGAAGAATAATCAATATATAATAACAAAAATCCCTATTTGAAATTTCAAATGGGGATTTTTATTTATTTGGATAAATATACTATTCGTACATTTTAGATCTTAATTCTTTAATCTTTGGATCATCTAAATACTCATCAAAAGTAGCATATTTATCAATCACTCCTTTTGGGGTAATTTCTATAATTCTATTCGCTACAGTTTGGGCAAACTCGTGGTCATGTGTAGAAAACAAGACCGTTCCTTTAAAGTTTTTTAATGAGTTGTTTAAAGCCTGGATAGACTCTAAGTCTAAGTGGTTGGTTGGTTCATCTAACACCAATACATTTGCTCTAGTCATCATCATACGAGACAACATACAACGTACTTTTTCCCCTCCAGACAATACATTACATTTTTTTAAAGCTTCTTCTCCACTAAAAATCATTTTCCCTAAGAAACCTCTTAAATGTACTTCTTCTCTTTCTTCTTCAGTTTTTGCGTATTGACGTAACCAATCTACCAAGTTTAATTTCTCATCTACAAAGAATGATGAGTTGTCAGATGGTAAATAAGATTGGTTCGTAGTAATCCCCCATTTGTATTCTCCGGTATCAGCAGACTCATTCCCCATAATAATTTGGTAGAAAGAAGTCACTGCTTTAGAATTTTTAGAAACCACTAATACTTTATCTCCTTTTGATAAGTTGATATCTACATCTTTAAACAATGTTTCTCCTTCAAAAGATTTTGATAAATTTTCTATATTTAAAATTTGATCACCTGCTTCTCTATCTCTATCAAAAATAATAGCTGGATATCTACGGCTAGAAGGTTGAATGTCATCAACATTTAACTTTTCAATCATTTTTTTACGAGAAGTAGCTTGTTTTGACTTTGCTACGTTGGCAGAAAAACGACGGATAAAATCTTCTAACTCTTTCTTTTTATCTTCTGCTTTTTTGTTGGCTTGTTGACGTTGTTTTGCCGCTAATTGAGAAGACTCATACCAGAAAGTATAGTTTCCTGAGTAATGATTGATCTTTCCAAAATCGATATCTGAAATATGTGTACAAACAGCATCTAAAAAGTGACGGTCATGCGATACTACAATTACCGTATTTTCATAATTTGCTAAAAAGTTTTCTAACCAAGCAATGGTTTCAAAGTCCAAGTCGTTGGTAGGCTCATCCATAATCAATACATCTGGATTCCCAAACAAGGCTTGTGCTAATAACACACGTACTTTGGTTTTACCATCTAAATCGGCCAATAAAGTATAATGTAACTCATCTTTAATTCCTAAGTTAGACAACATGGTTGCTGCAGCAGCATCGGCGTTCCATCCATCCATTTCTTCAAAACGAACTTGTAACTCTCCAATTCTTTCTGCATTTTCATCCGTATAATCAGCGTACAAAGCATCAATTTCTGTTTTGATTTTGTGTAACTCTTTGTTCCCCATCAACACCGTTTCCAAAACAGTATATTCATCAAAAGCATAATGATCTTGAGTTAATACAGACATACGCTTTCCAGGATCTAAAGTAACATGACCAGAAGTTGGTTCCATTTTTCCTGATAATATTTTTAGAAAAGTAGATTTTCCCGCTCCGTTGGCACCTATAATACCATAGCAATTTCCTTGTACGAATTTTGTATTCACTTCATCGAACAACACTCTTTTTCCGAACTGTACCGATAAATTTGAAACTGTTAACATGACTCTTATTTTTAATTTGGTGCAAAAGTACAAAATTGATAAAGAAAAATGCTTAGAATTCAAAGAGCTTTCACAAGAATTTATATCTTTAATTAATGGATTTTTTTCACATTAAAAACGCAATATTTATTGGGTTCTTTCTAGCTTTTATGATAGGACCTGTATTTTTCAAACTTATCCAAACCAGTATTTTAAAAGGAGTTAGGTATGCTATTGCTTTTGATTTAGGCGTTATTATGGGTGATATTTCTTTTATTTTAATCGCTTATTTTGGAAGCAGACCTTTGCTTAAAGAGATTAAAAATGATCCTAAGTTGTTTTTAGTCGGAGGAATTATTTTAATTATTTATGGATTGTTGACTGTATTTAATAAGAAAAACAAAAAAGAACCTAACAATGAAATCAATCTTAAAATATCTTCTACCAATGAATATTTAAAACTTTTTATAGGAGGATTTCTATTGAATTTTATCAACGTTGGTGTATTGGCTTTTTGGTTAGGATTAATTGTTGTAATTGGTCCTGCTTTAGACATGAATGCTACTTCAATCTTTTGGTACTTTACCATTATTATCATCAGCTATTTTATGACTGACATTGGAAAAATAATCTTAGCCAAACAATTAAAACACAAATTAACTCCAAAAGTGGTGTTTCAAATCAAAAAAATAATGGGAATTATCTTAATTGTTTTTGGGATTTTTATGACTCTTAAAGGTTTTATTCCTAAAGATGATTTTAACTTTGATAGTTACATTAAAACTCCTAAAAACTAGATTTTACATCATCATGAAGAATAAACAACTATTCATCAAAATATTCATACTCCTATCAACATATGTAAATGCACAGCAATATTTTGGAGGACATCCTTTGGGGCAAAATTGGCAAATCATAAGTTCTCCGGCTGTTAGAATTATTTATCCTAATGGAATGAATCCTGAAGCAGAAAGGATTGCTAGAATTATTAATTACATCGATCAAAACAACAGACGCTCTGTAGGAGATAAAAAAAAACAGATTGACATTGTTTTGCAAACCCAAACCACCATTCCTAATGGATATGTAGGCTTAGCTCCTTTTAGAAGTGAATTTTATGGAACACCTCCACAAAGTAATTTGTCTCTTGGATCTTTAAATTGGTTAGATGTATTGTCTATTCATGAATACAGACATGTGTTGCAAAACATCAATGCAAAAAATGGAATTGTTAACTTTTTCTATTATTTGGGAGGAGAATCTTATTGGGCTGTAGTAAACAATTTGGTGTTGCCCAATTGGTATTATGAGGGAGATGCAGTGATTACAGAAACTGCTTTGAGTGATGCTGGTAGAGGTAGAAGTCCTTATTTCACCTTACAACAAAGAGCTTTGATTGCTGAAAACATTGATTATTCTTATTTAAAAAACAGAAATGGATCTTATAAAGACATGCTTCCAAATCATTATCCTTTAGGCTATATGATGTTGACTTATTTAAGAAATCATTATGGGAATGATGTCATTGCTGATATTTTAAAGGAATCAACCGCTTTTGACGGGCTGATTTATCCTTTTTCTAAAGCCATTAAAAGACATACAAAGATTAAAAACACCACAAAACTTTACAAAAAAGCTTGGGAAGAATTCAAAGACAAAACACAAACTCAAATAGAAAACACAGAGTTGATTCCCACAACTCCGCTCCTTAAAAAACTACCAAAAACAATTACGACTTATAGTTATCCTATTTTTTTAAATGACAGCACTGTAATTGCCAGAAAAAAAAGTTACAATACAACGGATGAATTGGTAAAAATTAGCAAAGGAAAAGAAACTAAAATTACTTCCATCGGTATTAATAATGATGATTTTCTATCGTACAATGACAATTTATTGGCATGGACAGAAAGCACTAAAAATCCTCGTAGAGGAGCACAAAATTATTCTGACATCATTCTTTATGATTTAAAAACAAATCATAAAAAAAGATTGACCCAATCAACTCGTTATTTTTCACCTTCTATTTCTCCCGATGGAAGCCAAATCGCCATCATTAATATTAGTCCTTCGGAGGAATTCAACCTTTGCATCATAAACAGTAAAACGGGACAGATAGAAAAAACTTTTGACAATCCTAAAAACAACTTTTTATCTAGAACTGCTTGGACCACCGATGGAAAAAACATAGTTACTATCCTTAAAGAAAACGGAAAACTTTGTTTGATTAAAATAAATATTAAAAATGGAGAAATAACAGAATTAACACCATGGACTGCGCATACGATAGAAACTCCGTTTGTGACTCAAAATAAGGTTTATTTTAACGCTAGCTATTCTGGAATTGATAATATTTACAGTACTGATTTACTTGGAAGTAAACAAGTTAAAAAAGAGACTTCTGTAAAAGTTGGGGCTTTTCAGCCTAGTATTGAGAAGAATCAATTGATGTTTACAGAATTTAGCTCAAAAGGTTTTCAAATTTCATCACAAAAAATAAGACAAAATAATTCTTTTATTAGTTACCAAGAACCTAATAAAATGAAGCAATTCAAGACAGTAGCCAATCAAACAGAAGGAGGAAATATTTTAAGTAATATTGATACAACAACTACCTATAACGCAAAAAAATACAATGGGTTATTTAAAGGATTAAAATTACATACTTGGGGCATTGCTCCATCACCTTCAGTATCTTCTATAAACCTAAGAGCCGTAAATATGTTGAATGATGTTGCTCTAAATTTTAGTAGTGGAATCAATCATAATGAAAATAATGCTATTTTTTACAATGGAAATATTGTGGTTTCAAGATTTTATCCCGAAATAAAGTTTAGTGCCAGCAAAACAAATAGACAAACTATTGTTGAAAACAATGTGAATCCCCCATACAATATTCTAGATTTTGATGAAACCAATTTAGGTTTAAAAATAGGTATTCCGCTTACTTGGTACAAAGGAAATTACATCACTAGTTTTGAGCCCTATATAGAAGGAAATCAATTTATTTTAAACAATTTTAAAACTGTATTTAATCAAAAGAGTTTTACCGCATACAACACAGGGCTAACTTTTAGTACCTATAAAAGAACCGCTTTACAGAATATTGGTCCTCGCATGGGTTTTGCCATAGACATGAGTAAAAAGGCTGACTTTGTAAATGCTGATAATGCTGACCAGTTTAACATCAACACAACGCTCTATTTACCAGGGATTTATAAAAACCATAACCTTAGGATAAGAGGAGCATATCAAAAAGAAAAACTAAGCAACACTTATCAGTTTAGTGATTATTATATTTATCCTAGGGGTTACAGTGCTCCTTTAAATGACGAATTTAAATCTATTAGCTTTAACTATGGTATGCCATTGGCTTATCCTGATTTTGGTTTTGCAGGTTTGATCTATTTTAAACGTATTAGAGCCAATTTATTTTATGATTATGGTGTGGGGAAATTAAATAATGAAAACATCATAAAAGAACTTAAAACACAAACTTATAATTCTGTGGGAACAGAAGTTTTATTTGATAATGTTTACTTTAATGTTTTACCCATCACAGTCGGAATTAGATATTCACATCTATTAAAAGAAAGTCTATTAGGAAATAATTCTAGTGGATTTCAATTTATTTTAGCAACAAACTTGTCTTTCTAAACAGAGATTTAACTTAAATTTGACTCAAAAACGAAGAAATGACCTCAAACCAACAACCCAACAATCCACTACACGGAATAAAATTAGCTGATATTCTTACTGAATTAATTGAAAATTTAGGTTGGGAAGAGATGGAAAAAGAGACTGGAATTAAATGTTTTGGTAACAATCCTACCTTTAAAAGTAGCTTAAAGTTCCTAAGAACCATGCCTTGGGCTAGGAAACGTACAGAAAATTTATACTTAGATTGGTTAGAATATAAAGAGTTGCATAATCTATAGGTAGTTCTAAGTAAATAGCGTACATTTGCATTTTTATAATCAGATTTGCAAACTTGTCGTATAGGTTTGTGGATCATAAACAAACTTATATGTCGACATTTAGCGAATTAGGGTTGAAAGAAGAAATTCTTTCAGCTTTGATAGAGATGGGGTATGAAACTCCATCAGAAATTCAAGAAAAAGCAATTCCACAAGTAATATCATCCACTGATGATTTAAAGGCTTTTGCACAAACAGGAACTGGAAAAACAGCTGCTTTTAGTTTACCAATTATTCAACAAATTGATGTTAACAACAACAATGTACAGGCAATTATTTTGTCTCCTACACGTGAGTTGGCTGTTCAAATTGGAGATCAAATTGAAAAGTTTTCTAAAAACATTAGAGGTTTAAAAGTTGTGACTGTATACGGAGGAGCAAGTATTGAAGACCAAACTAGAAAATTAAACAGAGGAGCACAAATTGTTGTGGGAACTCCAGGTAGAACTGTTGATTTAATCAACAGAAGAAGACTAAAACTAGAAAACTTACAATGGTTGGTTTTAGATGAAGCAGATGAAATGTTAAACATGGGATTCAAAGATGATTTGGATGCTGTGTTAGAATCTACTCCATCAACCAAACAAACCTTATTGTTTTCTGCAACTTTCCCAAAAGAAGTTGAAGCCATTGCACGTAATTATATGCACCAACCTGTAGAACTTTCTGCAGGTACAAAGAATACTGGTTCTGATGATGTAAGTAACGAATATTACGTTGTTACAGAAAGAAATCGTTATGCTGCTATTAAACGTATTGCGGATGTAAATCCTGATATTTATGGAATTATTTTCTGTAGAACTAGACGTGAATGTCAAGAAGTATCAGAAAAATTAATCGCTGACGGTTACAATGCAGATTCTTTACACGGTGACTTATCACAAGCACAACGTGATAACGTAATGCAAAAGTTCCGTAACAAAACAGTTCAAATGTTGGTAGCAACAGATGTTGCTGCTCGTGGATTAGATGTCAACAATTTAACGCACGTAATTAACCACAAATTACCAGACCAAAACGAAGCTTACACACACCGTAGTGGGCGTACAGGTAGAGCTGGTAACAAAGGAGTTTCTATTGTATTAGTTACAGCGAGAGAAGTTGGTAAACTAAGACCTATTGAACGTAAAATTCAAAAGAAATTCATCAAAAAAGAAGTTCCTAGCGGAAAAGAAATTTGTGAGATTCAATTGTTTAAATTGGTTGAAAAAGTAAAAAATACTGAAATCAACACCAAAGAAATCTCTGGATACTTAGATAATATATACGAACAATTTGAAGGATTGTCTCGCGAAGAGTTGATTCAAAAATTTATATCTGTTGAATTTAATGCTTTCTTAGAATACTACTCTAAAGCAAATGACATTAACGACAACAGACCAGCTAGAGAAAGTGATGACAGAGGAAGAAAAAGAGATGACGAAAACATGTCTCGTTTCTTTATCAACATTGGTAGAAAAGACAATTTGACCCCTCCTCGTTTGATGGGATTGATCAACGATCAAAACATTACAAATAATGTAGAAATAGGTCAAATTGAAATTTTAGATACTTTTTCTTTCTTTGAGTTAGACAAAAACTTTGAAAAAGAAACCCTTGATGCTTTTTTAGCAAATGCTCCTGAATTTGAAGGAAGAGGTGTAAATGTTGAAATCACTAAAAAACGTCGTTCAGGCGGTGGTGGTGGACGTGGTGGAGACAGAAGACCACGTAGAGATGGTGGAAATTTCCGTAGTGGAGATAGAAACGATAGACCTCGTAGAGACAGTGGTGATTTTAAAGGAAAACGTAGAGAAGGATCAGGAAGTAGAGAAACTTCTAGCCGCAGTGCTGCTTCAGGACGTGTTCAAAACAAATCATGGGGGCGTAAAAGAGATTAATTATCTTTCACAAAACATATAAAAAAAAGAGGACTATCAATGGTCCTCTTTTTTTATGCTAAGTTGTGTCGTTCTCCGTTTACATTCTAATGAAATCTTTTATCTTTGACAACATGAAAAAATTACTATCATTGCTTTTTTTAGTAACTTTCACTACAGCTATATTTAGTTGTCAAGATGAATTTTGCTTAGATGCAACTACGCCTAATCTAATTATTCGTTTTTACGATAAAGACACCATTACAAAAACCAAATCAATTAAATTAATTGTTTGGGCTAATTCAAAAGACACTTTATATAATGGTGTGACAACAGATTCTTTATCCATTCCTTTAGACACACAAAATAATAATGTTACGTATCACTTTTCTATTTTAGACAGTGAAAATAGTCAGGAAGACATCGATATTAATTATACGATTGAAGATGTATTTGTGTCTAAAGCATGTGGCTATAAAAGTATTTTTAAAGAGGTTAATATTACAACCACCAACAACGATTGGTTGTCTACTGCTACTCCTACTTCAACATTTAATATCACAGATCAAACTAAAGCGCATGTTAAAATATTTCATTAGTTGTTCTATTTTACTTTGTTCTTTAGTTAGCATTGCACAAAGTAAAAAAATAGACACTATAAATACCATTAAAACCATTAAAAGAGATAGTGTTGGAGCTTTTTACAATCCAAAAACCTACGGTTTGCGTATTGGAGTTGATTTGGTAAAACCTGCCTTATCTTTTAGTCAAAATGATTTTAGTGGTGGTGAGATTGTTGCTGATTACAGAATCAATACTCGTTTGTTTGTTGCTGGAGAAATGGGATACACCAAAAGAACCCTTCAAGAAGATTATTTTAATCACACCGCTAACGGAAGCTATTTAAAATTAGGAGTAAACTATAATTTATATACCAATTGGCTAGACATGGACAATGAAACTTTCCTTGGAGCTAGATATGGTACCAGTATTTATAACGACAATTTAAGCAGTTATACTATTGCTCAAAACGGTGAATATTTTCCTCCTAAAACTGTAGAGGGACAAAAATACAACAATATCAATACGCATTGGTTTGAATTTGTTGCAGGTATTAAAGTAGAAACTTTTAAGAATTTATTTTTAGGATTTATGGTTAGTTTTAGCAAAGTTATATCTACCAATGATCCTGATAATTACAAAAGCACCTACAGTCCCGGAATTGGAAAAATAACCAAAAACGGATCAGGAGCAAATATTAATTACACCATTTCATACAGAATTCCTTTATATAAAAAATAAATCATGCAAAAAATTCCATCTGTTGATTTACAACAATTTTTATCAAACAACACTTCAGACAAACAAGCCTTTGTATCACAAATAGGAAGTGCTTTTAGTAATATTGGTTTTGTTGCCTTAAAAGGACATTTTTTATCAGAGGAATTGATAGAAGAATTATATACAGAAATTAAGAACTTTTTTAACCTACCTCAAGAAATCAAAGACAAATATGAAATTGATGGATTGGGAGGACAACGTGGTTATACCTCGTTTGGTAAAGAAAGTGCCAAAGGGAAAAAAGAAGGAGATTTAAAAGAATTTTGGCATTTTGGCCAATATGTGGATCAAAATGAAGTTTTGTCAGAGGCTTTACAAAAAGTATTGATTCCAAATATTATGGTTGAGGAACTTCCTAATTTTAATAAAGTAGGAAAAGAAGTTTATCAGCAATTAGAAAAAACAGCTAAATATGTTTTAAGAGCTTTAGCTATTTATTTAGAATTAGAGGAACAATATTTTGATGAATTTATTCACAACGGAAACAGTATTTTAAGACCTATACATTACCCTCCTATTCAATCAGAACCTAAAGGAGCTGTAAGAGCTGCTGCCCATGGTGACATCAATTTGATTACTTTGTTAATGGGAGCTCAAGGAAAAGGTTTACAAGTACAAGATTTACAAGGAAACTGGATTGATGCCATTGCACAACCAGATGAATTGATGATTAATGTGGGAGATATGTTATCAAGACTAACCAATAACAAATTAAAATCTACCATTCACCAAGTCATCAACCCACCTAAAGAACTTTGGGGAACTTCTCGTTATTCCATTCCATTTTTTATGCATCCTGTGCCAACTATGGACTTAACCTGTTTAGATAACTGTGTATCAGAAAAAAATCCTAAAAGTTTTGAAGATATTACTGCTGGAGAGTTCTTATATGAAAGACTAAAAGACTTAGGATTAATCAAATAGCAATAAACAACCCCACTTAATGATTTTTTTTCATTAAATTAGTTAAAAAAAGAAGAATGCGTGAAAAAAGGCCCCATGATAGAAGAAAAAGAACCTCTAAAAGAAAAAACAGGATATTAGACAGACCCAAGCTATTATTTATATTACTAGGAACCGTTTCTATTTTATTTGGTGTATTTGTGGGAGAGGTAAAAATATCTGAATACACGCTACCCTTTTATTATCCAATAATTTTTGGATTGTTTCTTGAGTTATTATCAATCCTTATATTTGTAAAACAAAAACAAATAAAGATTTAAATGGCTAAAAAATTAAATGATTTATCAGCTTTAGGAGCTTTTGCCTATTCTACCAACGAAGATGTTTATTTTGATAACGGTGAAGAAACTACTGAAACCTTACCAAATAACAAACAACAGCTAGAAGCCGTTTTTTCTAATAAAGGACGTGGTGGTAAAATAGTAACTATTATTAGAGGTTTTGTAGGAACTGATGAAGATATAAAAGCGCTTGGAAAAAATCTTAAAAACAAGTGTGGTGTAGGTGGAAGTATTAAAGATGGCGAAATCATCATTCAAGGAAATCACCGAGATAAAATCATGGAAATTTTAACCAAAGATGGTTATAAAGTAAAAAGAGTTGGAGGTTGATTTTCATTAATTAACTTCCATTTTATTTCTTTTTCCCCTATACTTTTTAAATACTCATTTGTTTTAGAAAAGTGCTTACAACCAAACCATCCGCCTTTATTGGCTCCTAATGGTGAAGGATGTGTAGCTTTTAAAATTTTGTGTTTTTGCAAATCAATTAAAGCTTCTTTTTTCTGAGCAAATCCCCCCCAAAGTAAAAACACAATGTCTTGTTTTTCTTCTGATATTTTCTGAATCACAGCATCTGTAAAATGATTCCATCCAAATTTTTGATGACTATTAGGTTTCCCTTCCTCTACAGTTAGAGTAGCATTTAACAACAAAACCCCTTGTGTTGCCCAAGCAGTTAAATCACCAAAATCATTAGGCATCTCAACTTCTAAATCACTAGAAATTTCTCTATAAATATTTTTAAGTGATGGTGGAAACTTTTGATTCCCAACATATGAAAAACACAATCCGTTTGCTTGTCCTTTTCCGTGATAAGGATCTTGACCAATGATTACGACTTTCACCTCCTTAAAAGAACAATATTTAAAAGCATTAAACACCTCATTTTTAATTGGGTAACAAGTGTTTGATTTATACGCATGCGTTACATTTTCTACCAAATCAAACCAATATGCTTTGGTAAATTCTTCTTTTAATAGTTCTTGCCAATCATTTGGTAGTAGGGTCTGCATATTTGTTTTGAATGTGTATTTTTGTACTACTCACAAAATAACAACATCTACCGTAAGTACACAATTAAAGCATGAGTCAAATACACAGTAAAACATTACAAGATTTAGAATTTTCTATCATTTTAGAAAGTATTTCTAAACATTGTACTTCGGATAAGGGAAAAGAATTAATTTCAAACATCGTTCCTTATGCAAATAAACCTGACTTAGAAATTGCCTTAGCACAAGTAAACGAATACTTGGGTTCTTTGGTTAGTGAAAACAGAATTCCAAATCATTACTTTGATGATGTTGACAAAGAGGTAAAACTTTTAAAAATTGAAAACAGTAAACTTTTACCTGAAGCTTTTTTAAAAATTGCCAATATTTCTAATACCTCTAATGAGCTTATTGTACATTTTCAAAAATTTAAAGACTACTACCCTACTTTATCTTTGCTGACTGAAAACATTGAATTTACCAAACAAATTGTGGATACTATTTTTAAAATTATCACCAATTATGGAGAAGTTCAAAGTAAAGCATCGGAATTATTAAATCAAATTAGAAAAAGATTAAATGATGTTCGTAGTCAAATCAGCACTTCTTTTAACAGCGAATTATCAAAATATAACAAAGCAGGTTATTTAGATGACATTAGAGAATCTATCATAGAAAATCAACCTGTTTTAGCAGTACAAGCCATTCACAGAAAAAAAGTAAAAGGAAGTATTTTAGGAACTTCTAAAACAGGAAGCATTGTCTTTATTGCCCCACAAAACACGTTAAATTTATACAGACAATTACAAGAACTGTTATTAGAAGAAAAACAAGAAGTGGATAGAATTTTAAGAATTCTTACACAAGACATTAGACCTTTTGCTCCTTTAATAGAAGAATACATCAAGCTTTTAGTAGCCTTAGATGTTTTAAAAGCCAAAGCTTTTTATGCCAAAGAAATTGAAGGAGTAAAACCTGAATTTTCTACCACTAAAGAAGTTAACTACATCAATGCCTATCATCCTATTTTGTTAGAAAAAAACAAAGTGAGAAAATTACCTGTGGTACCACAAACACTTTTATTAGCAGAAAAACAGCAAATTATTGTGATTTCTGGTCCCAATGCAGGAGGAAAAAGTATTACCTTAAAAACCATTGGATTACTACAAGTTATGATTCAAAGTGGAATTTTAATTCCGGTGCATGAAAACAGTACGACTCACTTTTTTGATCATATTTTAACGGATATTGGAGACAATCAATCTATAGAAAACCAATTAAGTACTTATAGTTATCGATTAAAAAATATGCGTGGTTTTTTAAAAAAATGCACCAACAACACCTTGTTTTTGATTGATGAATTTGGAACGGGTTCTGATCCTGAACTAGGAGGAGCTTTGGCAGAAATTTTCTTAGAAGAATTTTATACAGTTGGTGCTTATGGAGTGATTACCACTCACTACACCAATTTAAAAGTTTTGGCTGATGAACTTGAAAATGTGGTAAACGCCAATATGGCTTTTGATAGTAAAACATTGGAGCCTTTGTTTACTTTATTAATTGGTCAACCTGGAAGTTCTTTTACTTTTGAGGTTGCTCAAAAAAACGGAATTCCATTCAGTTTAATCAACCGTGCTAAAAAGAAAATTGACAAATCTAAAGTACGTTTTGACAAAACCATTTCTAAGCTACAACAAGAACGCACCAATTTACAACGCAATACTTTAGACATGGAACAACAAAGTTCTAAGGCTAAAGAGTACGCTGATGTATTGGCTGAAAAAGAAAATAAAATTCAGGAAAAACTTGAGAGTTTTCAAACTTTATATGATACCAATCAAAAAATATTGAGCATTGGTAGAAAAATAAATGAATTGATTAATAAATATTTCCAAACCAATAACAAAAAAGAGTTTAAAACGGAATTGGACAAATGGGTGATGATAGAAAAGTCTAAATATGACATAGCACATCCAAAAGTAAAAAAATCAAAACCACAAAAAGTTAAGGAAAAGGTGGCTAAGAAAAAGGCCGAAATCGCTTTGAAAAAAACAGAAGAAGAAGTTTTAACAAAAGTAATTGAAGTTAGAAAAGAAAAAATAAAAGAAGAAAAAATAGCGGCTGAGAAAAAAGCTAGCTATGTGTTTAAGGTAGACGACAAAGTTAGATTGATTGATGGTAGAGCTAGTGGAATTATAGAAAAAATAGACAAGAAAAAAGTAACCATTAACTACGGAATGTTTACCACCGCTACTACCTTAGACAAAATTGAATTGGTCGTGGCTGCTAAGAGGAAGAAGTAATTAATTTAAAATTACTTTTTTAATCAATTCTTCTCCAAGAGCTTCGTTCATCATGGTTAAGATTTTTTCCTTTCCATAACTCAACTCCGTTCTTAATGATGAAGATGATATTTTAACAATTAAGGTTCCTCCTTTAAGACTTATTTTTTCAGTGTAAGATTTTACACCAGGTCCCATTAATTTTACCCACTCCTCTTCTACATTAATTTTTCGAAACCCTTCTTCTAAATTGTTTGCTTTGATAAAATGCTTCATCAAATCACTTAAAGGATTGGCTTCATTATTTCTAACAGTTCGCTGATCTATTCTTTTTTTAGCCATTACAAGTGAAATATTTTATAAGGTTGATCTGTTCTTTTAACTACGTTTTCAGTTCTATCTCCATGAGTATCGGTAATAAATATCTGACCAAAATGATCTTTGTTTACTAAATTTATGACCTGTGTTACTCTATCTTCATCTAATTTATCAAAAACATCATCAAACAAAAGAATCGGTTTTTTACCTGTTACTTGTTTCATAAACTCAAACTGAGCTAATTTTAAAGCTATCAAATAAGATTTTTGCTGTCCTTGAGAACCAAATTTTTTGATAGGATATCCATTCAATTCAAACTGCAAATCATCTTTATGAATTCCCACAGATGTATATTGTAACACCCTGTCTTTTCCTAAATTTTGTTCAAACAACTCTAACAATGGAGCTTCATCCAACTGCGTTTTATACAACAAACTAACCTCCTCTTTAGAATTGCTAATTTCTTGATAACACTCATTAAAAATAGGAGCAAATTCTTTTAAAAACCAAATACGCTTCTCATAAATATAATCGCTTAATTCTAATAACTGTTCATTGTAAACACTCAAATTTAACGCATCAAAAGTTCTATTGGCCGCAAAATACTTTAACAAAGCATTACGCTGTGCCAATATTTTATTGTAGCTCACTAAACTTTGTAAATAGATATTATCTTGTTGAGAAATGACCCCGTCCATAAACTTTCTTCGGGTTTCACTTCCTTCTATAATTAAGTCTCTATCCGATGGAGAAATAATCACCAAAGGGAAATTTCCTATATGATCCGAAAACTTATCATAAGATTTTCCGTTGCGTTTTACTACTTTTTTTGTTCCTTTTTTAAGACTACAAACAATCTTTTCTATACGTTCATCTTCTAACAAATAATCACCTTCAATAATAAAAAATTCTTCTCCGTGTTTAATGTTTTGGGTAGCTACCGCATTAAAATAACTCTTGGTATAGGACAAGTAATAAATGGCATCTAACACATTGGTTTTCCCCACTCCATTGTTTCCAATAAAACAGTTAATTTTCGCATCAAAATCAAAGTTTTCTGATGTGATATTTTTATAATTTACCAAAGATAATTTCTGAAGATGCATGTTTGTTTTTACGTGATTAAAAAAGGAAGTGCAATTTATCATTTTTTTTGCTGAATCCTGTGTTTTGATATTCGATTAAAAAAACTATTTTTGTCCAACTCAGATTTAAATTAATTATTAAAAACATAACATATTTCAATGGCTACATATCAAAAAAGAGGTTACAAAAAGACGAATGAGGTTGAAGAAGAAGTAATCGTAGACAATGCAGGAAATGCTGAACACAGTACTACAGCAGAAGTGTTTAACACTTTAGATGAAACCGCTAACATTTCTGAAAAATGGATTGAGAAAAATAGCAAACCACTATTTATTGGATTGATTGCTGCTGTATTAATCATTTTTGGTTACATGGGATACAGTCAATTTATTGCTGCTCCTAAAGAAAAAGAAGCTGCTGATGCCTTATTTTTTGCAAAACAAGAATTTACAAAAGCAACAGCTGGTACTGATGAAACATTATTTACCACTGCTTTAGAAGGTGCTGAAGGAAATTACGGATTGATTGATATTGCTGAAAACTATTCTAGTACTGAAGCTGGTAACTTGGCTAAATATTATGCAGGAATTTCTTACATGAACTTAAAAGAATACAGCAAAGCAATTGAATATTTAAAAGGGGTAGATACTAAAGATCCTGTTTTAAATGCAATTGTGGCAGGAAATATTGGAGATGCATCTTTGGCTAGTAATGATCCTAACGAAGCTTTATTATATTTTGCTAAAGCTGGTGAAAACGCTACAAATGATGCGATTGCTCCTGTTTACTTAATGAAAGCTGGTAAAGTTGCTTTAACTTTGAAAAACTTTGATAAGGCTGAAGATTTATTTGAATATGTAAAAGAAAATTACCCAAATTCATCTCAAGCAAAAAACATCGATTTATATATCAATCAAGCTAAATACGCTAATAATTAGTTGTTGGTTTCTAGTTCTTAGTTCATAGCTAATAACTAACAACAAACAACTATAAACTAAAAAAACATGGCTACTACAGACTTATCAGCATACGATAAAGATGATTTACCTAATGTAAAAGGATTTAGATTTGGAATTGTTACTTCTGAATGGAATCCTGAGATTACAGAAAATTTAACTTTAGGAGCTATTGATACTTTGTTAGACAACGGTGTTGCCGAAGAAGATATCATCACTTGGAAAGTTCCAGGAAGCTTTGAGTTGATTTACGGATGTAAAAAAATGCTAGAAAGCAGAAATGTGGATGCTATCATTGCGATTGGAAACGTAATTCAAGGAGAAACAAAACATTTTGATTTTGTTTGCGAAGGGGTTACTCAAGGAATCAAAGATTTAAACATTAAATACGATACGCCAACTATTTTCTGTGTACTTACAGATAACACCAAACAACAATCTCTAGATAGATCTGGAGGAAAATTAGGAAACAAAGGAATTGAGTGTGCTGTGGCTGCTATTAAAATGGCTGCTTTAAACAAACGCTAATCCCCTACCAAATACTAAGCATTATTGTCGAATTTTTCTTAAATTTGACAATAATGTTTTTTTTATAAGCCATGTTTAAAACCCCTTTCAAACCCATAGGTCACTATGTATTTAACTACAAACCTCGTTATTACGACGAGCGTAAGGAACGTTTACAGGCTTTAGAAGAACGTTATAAAAGAGAAAGGCAGGAAGATGAAGATATTGATTATACTGTAACGCTTTCTAAAAACAATCTAAAACACGAATGGAATAGAAGTAGATCTGCTTCAAATGCAGATAGAAAATCTACCTATAGATTGGCTATTATCATTGCCATTTTATCCATCACAGCAATTTACATACTAAGATAATTCATATTCTTAATGTCTGACATTATTCAACTATTACCTGATCATGTTGCCAATCAAATAGCAGCTGGTGAGGTGGTTCAGAGACCTGCATCCGTAGTTAAAGAACTATTAGAAAATGCTATTGATGCTGGAGCAAAAAACATACACCTAATTTTAAAAGATGCAGGAAAAACCCTTATTCAAGTAATTGATGACGGAACGGGTATGTCTGAAACGGATGCGAGACTTTGTTTTGAAAGACATGCAACCTCTAAAATTAGAGAAGCAGAAGATTTATTTAATTTATCTACCAAAGGTTTTCGTGGAGAAGCCATGGCTTCTATTGCGGCTATTGCTCAAATAGAAATGAAAACCAAACAAGTTGATGACGAATTAGGAACTTGTATTCAAATTGAAGGAAGTAAAATTATCAATCAAGAAATTGTCCCTACTCCTATTGGCACCAATACAGCGGTAAAGAATTTATTTTTTAACATTCCTGCTCGTAGGAATTTCTTAAAATCTGATGCGGTAGAGACCAGACATATTATTGATGAATTTCAACGCGTGGCTTTGGTTCATGCAGATGTACATTTTGTGTTAAATCATAATAACTCAGAAATTTTTAATCTTCCAGCAGGGAATTTAAAACAACGAGTGGTCAATATTTTTGGAGGAAAAACCAACGAACGTTTAATTCCTATTAATGAAGATACTGATGTTTTAAAACTTAGTGGATTTATTATGAAACCTGAGTTTGCCAAAAAGAAACGTGGAGAACAATTCTTTTTTGTAAATGATAGATTCATCAAAAGTCCTTATTTACATCATGCCATCAATGCAGCTTTTGAAGGATTGACGGAAAGAGGAACGCATCCTGGTTATTTTTTATATTTAAAAGTACCTACCAATACCATCGATATTAACATTCACCCTACCAAAACAGAAGTGAAATTTGATAACGAAAAAGTATTATACGAAATATTACGAGCTGCAGTAAAACACAGTTTGGGTCAATATAATATTATGCCTGCACTAGATTTTACCAAAGACAAAAATTTAGAAACGCCTTACAGTTACAAAGACAAACCTATTAGTGCCCCAAGAATTGAAGTAGATCCTGATTTTAATCCTTTTAAAACGGAGTCTAATTTTAACCCTTTTCAAGAAAAAGAAACAAAATCTACCACAAGTAGTTTTAGTAATGGTAAATCTTTATCATCAAAAAAGAACGAAGGAAATTGGGAAACTTTATACAATGGTTTAGAATCTATTGCCAATACGCCTGTGATAGAAAGCGAATTGAATCCTCAATTGTTTGAAACCAAAGAAACAAAACTGGTTAAGGATACCTTTCAAATTCAGAACAAATACATTTTATGCAATTTAAATACAGGAACGTATTTGGTACATCAACATTTGGCACATCAACGAGTGTTGTACGAAAACTTTTTAGCTAACATTACGGTAAAAGAAGCCTCTAGTCAGCAACTACTTTTTCCTATTAGCATTAATTACAGCAAACAAGAGTTATACATTTTACAAAATATTAAAGAAGAACTAGAAAGTACTGGTTTTATGTTTGAAGATATGTCTAAAGACCATGTAATTGTGTCAGGTATTCCTACCACGATTAGTGAGAGTCAGATTAGCATGGTTTTTGAACAATTGATAGAAGATTTTCAAGAAGACATTCAAGAAAACAGTTTTAGTCAGTTAGATATGATAGCTAAATCATTAGCCAAAACACTAGCTATAAAGACAGGAACAAAATTAACGGATGTAGAACAAGAAGTTTTGATACAAGATTTATTTGCCTGTAAAGAAGCCAATATATCGCCGTTTAGAAAGAAAATTTACACAACGGTTAACAGTAAAAAACTAGACATTATTTTTAATACCGACTAGGATTATGAACAGATTACCAGACATTATTAAACATATTATCATCATCAATATTTTATTTTTTGTAGCTACAATGAGCATGCAAAATGTAGATTTTGGAGCGATGTTTAACTTGCATTATTTTGAAAACCCTGATTTTAAACCTTGGCAGTTGGTAACCAGTATGTTTATGCATGGTAGTTTTATGCATATTTTTTCTAACATGTTGGTTTTGTATTTTTTCGGAACTCCAATGGTGCAATTATTTGGGAAGAATAAGTTTTTATTCTTTTACTTTTCTGCAGGAATTGGAGCCAGTTTGATTTATTTATTGGAACGTCATTTTGAATTTACTGGAGCTGTTGATGCTTTGATAAATATGGGATCTAACAAACAAGAAATTTATGATTTGTTCAGTGCTACAAAAATTTATAAAAATGAACAATTAGAAACTGCCAACAGCATATACAACATGCAAATGTTAGGGGCCTCTGGAGCCATCTCTGGTTTGTTAGCCGCTTATGCTTGGTATTTTCCAAATGCCGAAGTATACTTATATTTTGTATTACCTGTAAAAGCCAAGTATTTTATTCCTGTAATTTTTATTGCCGATTTAATTTCTGGAATTACAGGACAACCTTTATTAAGTCCTGTAAACACCGCTTATTTTGCTCATGTAGGAGGAGCCGTTATTGGTTTAATTATGGCTTATTTTTGGAAGAAAAATCAATATAGAATGTATTAAAATATGAACGATATTTTTGCACAAATAAAACATAAGTACCAATATGGGTCAGTGGTTGAAAAACTCATATTTGTAAACATTGCTGTCTTTATACTTACTTATTTATTAGGTAGTTTGGGATGGCTTTTTGGTAGTAATGGCAATGTTTTTTATACTTGGCTAGCTTTACCCGCTTCTGTTGATGCATTTTTAATAAAGCCATGGACATTGATTACCTATGGTTTTATGCATGGTGGATTTATTCATTTATTGTTCAATCTTATCTTTCTATACTATATAGGAAACTTATTTGTTGATTATTTTATTCCTAAAAAACTCCTTTCTTTTTATTTATGGGGAACTGTTTTTGGAGGACTTATTTTTATTTTTAGTTATAATTATTTTCCTGCATTACAAAGTCAAAATGCAACATTGGTTGGAGCTTCTTCTGGAATTATGGCTATTTTAATTGGATTGACCACCTACATGCCTAATTATGAACTAAAACTTAGATTTATAGGTTTTGTAAAACTTTGGGTCATTGCATTAATTTTTGTGGCTTTAGACTTGGTTCAACTACCCGATGGAAATGCAGGCGGACACTTAGCTCATTTAGGAGGAGCTTTGTATGGTTTTTTAGCCATTTATTATCAAAATAAAATTTCTTTTTCTAACCCATTTAAAAACACTTTTAAAAGAAAATCTCCGTTGAAGACAAGTTACAAATCAACTAACAAAAGAAAACCAACACCTACACCAAGTGAGGTACAACAGAAAATAAACATCATTCTAGAAAAAATAAGTAAATCTGGTTATGACTCTTTGAGCAAAGAAGAAAAGGAATTTTTGTTTCAACAAGGTAAAAAATGAAAAAACTAAACTTTTTTGACAAGTTGCTGTTTTTTATAAACAGTCTTGTAGCTGTTTTATTGTTATTTACCTACGCTTTGCCTTTTATAGATCCCGAAAAACATCCAACCATTGCTATATTAAGTTTGGCTTATCCTGCTATCGTAATTACAAATTGTATATTTCTGGTTTTTTGGATCCTCAAACTTAAAGTTCAATTTTTACTATCAACCATTGTATTACTTATTGGTTTGTCAACTTTTAACGCCTTCTTTTCTTTTGATGATAAAGAAGTAATTAAAGACAATGACATCAAACTATTGTCTTTTAATGTAAGACGTTTTAATGTTTATAATTGGATAAAGTCTCCAACTGTAAAGCAAGACATTAGTGATTTTATTAATAAACAAAACCCCGATATTGTTTGTTTTCAAGAATATACCAATGAAAAAAATGTGCACATTAAAATAACCAATTCATATGTTTACAAAACAAGTGCTAGCGGTATTGCAATTTACACCAAATACAAGATTTTAGACAAAGGAGCTATCAACTTTAAAAATACAGCGAACAATATTATTTATGCTGATTTAAAAATAAACAAAGAAACCATTAGAGTTTACAATGTTCATTTACAGTCTTTTAGGCTAGACACCCAAAAAAAACATTACGGAGACAAGGATAACGAAGCTTTGATTAAAAGGTTTAAATCTGTTTTTAGTGAACAATCACATCAAATTAAAGTTTTAAAAAAACACATTCAAGATTGTCCTTATAAAACCATTGTTGCTGGAGATTTCAACAATACTGCTTTTTCATGGAATTATCATGAAATTATGGAGGGAAGAAAAGATGCTTTTGTAGAAGCTGGCATCAATTTTGGTAAATCTTATCATTATTTCTTTCCATTTAGAATAGATTTTATTTTACCAGATAATAGCATGGAAGTTGGTAAGTTTACAACTTATGATGTAAATTTATCGGATCACTATCCGGTGATGGCAAGAATCAATTTAAATAATTAGTATCTTTATTTTAGAATGATAAAAGAACGTTTTTTTATACTATTTTACATCCTCTGTAGCTTTGTCTGTATGGATGCTTTTTCGCAAAGAGAGGTACCACTTGAGGAAGAAGTAAAAGAGACTGATAAAGATATTGAAAAAAAATATCAAGAAATTGATGCACAAAAAGAAGTAGAAGTTTATTCTATATTTAATGATTTTAGAATTCCTGTCAGAGAAAACATCAACACCTCTGACCTAAGATACAATGGTTGGGTTACAGACCAAGGAATGTATACTTTTAGATGTAGAAATGGAAAAAGAATCAGATTGACTTTTTGGTATTTAGACAGAGGTCCTAAAGAAGTATTAGATTCTGAATTTATTAACATTACTCCTGCTATTGACAAATGCCAAAAAGGAGACATACCATATAAAAAAAATTCCTACAGGCAAAGTAAATAACACTTTACAAATACTAGATTATGAGAAAAAAAATTACATATATAACCCTTGCACTTTGTCTTTTAACCTATACTTACAGTTCTGCACAAGATTTATTAAAATTTACCATTAAAGGAAAAATTGCCAGTGCTGTAGATAGTACTTCTATTCAAGGAGCAACTTTGTTAAATTTAACAAATATTGATGGTGTTGTGTCTAACAAAGAAGGTCTTTTTGAAATTGATGTTACTGAAAGTGATACCCTTTTAATTTCTAGTTTAGGATTTGAATCCATCAAATTAAAAATTACCCGAGATTTGTCCAAAGGAACAGAGTTAAATGTTGATTTATTTCCAAGAGTAGAACAATTACCAGAAGTAAATGTACAAGCTTATAAAATTATTGGAGTTTTAGAAATTGACGTTAAAAATGTCCCTAAAGACAGATATAATAGAATTCATATCAATGGTTTAAAACAAACCTATGAAACACAAAACAGTAGAGTTGGAACAAGTTTAGGAGCTGGTGGAGTTACCATTAGCAATCCTGCTGATTTTGTTTATAACCTTTTTGGATCTAAACCCAGAAAACTTAAAGATTTAAAAGAATTAAAAGACAAAGATGCTACTCGTAAAATATTAGCAGATCGATTTGATAGAGAGATTATTTTAGATTATTTACAAATGGATATTAACAAGCTAACCGAAGTTTTATCAGATTGTGATTACTCTCCTTATTTTATAACTAAGGCTACCGATTTACAATTAATCGAAGCTGTTTTAGAATGTTACGACAATCGTAGAGCTGTTAAGAACGGAAATACCTCCAAAACAAAATAATTTAAATTAAAGACTCTCCGTTTAAGTTAGTCGTTAGCACATCACTCATATAATCTAAATAAGGTCTTGCAACTTTAAAAGATTTTATCACTTCATTATAGAAATTTGGATCAAGTACTTCTTCATCAGTGAATTTTCTTAATAGGATAAAATCTTTTTTGCGTATCAAATCTATAGCCTTGTGTTCCTTATCAAAACCTTTGGGAGCTGTTTTTAAAGCCTCTCCATTATGAAAACCTCCAAAAGTTTTCTGAATGGCTACAGAGTTGATGATTTCATTAATTTCATCACTATCCATTTCAAACTCTTTTCTAATTCTTAACAAATCCTCTTTACTAGGAGCCCAAAAACCACAAGCAAGAAAAGAACCACCAGGAGTAATTTCTACATGATATCCTCCTCTTAATGCTTCTGTTGCTCGTTTAAAACTACAACTTCTGTAAATCTTATAAGGTGACTTGTCTTTAGAGAATCGTACATCCCTGTAAATTCTATAAGCTTTCATTCCTTCAATATCATCCTCTATTCTTAAACCTTCCATAATTTTGGTAAAAAAGGCTTTTAACTGAATTTCTTCCTCGGTAAACCAAGCCTTGTTTTCTGCAAACCATTCACGAGTATTATTTTCTTTTAAAGCATTCAAAAATTTAAAAATAGACGGTTGAATTTGTATAGACATGCTGTATTGTTTTTGATTTTTATAAATGTACAAATTCATGCGAAAACACACTTCATTTTCTCTTTTAAATAAAGTTTAAACTAAAAAAATAACTTAAATTTAAGTGTTCAATTTAAACGCTAAAACCTTAGTAAATCTAGTGTTTTAGACTCCAATTTTATAGACTTCATAGTCACAATTAGATCAAGCATGGAAGACATGATTTTTTATGATCGTTTGCAGTTTGCATTCACGATCACGTTCCACTACATTTTCCCACAATTAACCATGGGACTCTCTTTAATAATTATTCTTTTTAAAGGATATTATTTAAAATCAAACAAAGAAATTTATAATGATGCAGCTAAATTTTTTATGAAAATTTTTGCCATCAATTTTACAATGGGAGTTATTACTGGAATTCCGATGGAGTTTCAGTTTGGAACCAACTGGGCTAAATTTTCTGAACTTACAGGAGGAATTATTGGTCAGACATTGGCCATGGAAGGAACCTTTTCATTTTTCTTAGAATCTTCTTTCTTAGCACTCTTTATTTTTGGTGAAAAGTTGATGGGACAAAAACTTCATTTTTTGACAGGATTTTTTGTTTTTTTAGGTTCATGGGCAAGTGGATATTTAATTTTAGCCACCAACGCTTGGATGCAACACCCAGTAGGATTTGAGGTTTTAGAAAATGGAAAATTTGTATTGACACATTTTTCTCAACTCTTTAATAATCCTTGGTTATTACCAGCCTTTTTGCACAATCAAATGGCCTCTTTGGTTACTTCCTCTTTTGTAGTGGGAAGTATAGGTGCTTTTTATTTATTGATTAAAAAACACGAAGCTCACGGAAAATTATTCTTAAAAACAGGAGTCATCATCGGCTTGATTTCAAGTTTATTAGTCGCTTTTCCAACAGGAGATTTAAATGCTAAAAATGTAGCAAAATATCAACCTGCTGCTTTTGCTGCTATGGAAGGAATTTTTGAAACAGAAGATGCTGGAGCAGAAATTGTATTGATTGGTCAACCCAATATGGTAGAAAAAAAATTAGACAACAAAATAGCCGTTCCAAACATTCTTAGCTTTTTAACCTATCAAGAATGGGACAAGCAAATTATTGGAATGGATCATTTTGATAAAAGTGAATTACCAGACAACATTCCTGCGTTGTATTATTCCTATCATATTATGGTTGGTTTGGGAACTATTTTTATTGGAATTATGGCCGTTTCAGTCTTATTTCTATACCGAAAAAAACTATACAGTTTTAAACCTTTATTGTGGACTATTTTATTCTTAGTTCCCTTTCCTTTTATAGCCAATTTAACCGGTTGGTATGTGGCAGAATTAGGAAGACAACCTTACCTGGTTTATGGATTGTTAAAAACTGTTGATGGTGTTTCTCCAACCGTATCATCAGGAAATACCTTATTCACCTTATTAGGATTTGTAGCCCTTTACATGCTTTTAGGCTTGTTATTTTTAGTATTGGTAGGAAAAACAATTTATCACGGACCTCAACATCAAAAACATTAAACTATGGAAATCTTTTGGTTTGTTATCATAGCAATTATTTTAACCATCTTTTTTATTTTAGATGGGTACGACTTTGGAACAGGAATTATTCATTTATTTTTGGCTAAAAAAGAAAAGGACAAAGAAGTCATTGCCAAAGCAGCAGGACTTTTTTGGGATTCTAACGAAGTTTGGCTAGTAGCTGCTGGTGGATTGTTATTCATGGCTTTTCCAACTTTATACGCATCTGCCTTTAGTGGATTTTATTTACCATTAATTATTGTGCTTTGGTTGATTATTTTTAGAGCTATAGGATTAGAACTAAGAAGTCAAATAGACCACCCTATTTGGAAAACCATTTGGGATAAATCTTTTGGTGTTTCTAGTTTGTTATTGGCTTTGTTTTTTGGTATTGCTTTAGGAAATATTGCTAGAGGAGTTAATTTAGGAGGAGTAGAAAATGGTACTTCAATTTATGAAGCTCATTATTTTTTCTTGCCTTTATGGAATGCCAGTTTTAGTCCTTCTACTACTCACCCTGGCGTAATAGATTGGTTTACTATTGTCATCGGAATTATTGCTGTAGTTACTTTGGCCATTCATGGTGCCAATTGGATTATTTTAAAAACCAATGCTAGTATCAATACAAAATTAAAATCTGTCATCTTTAATTTAAACATCACGTTGACTGTTTTAACAGTTTTTTCGGTAAGTATTTGGCATATTATAGAACCTCATCCTTTGGCAAACTATTTAGAATACCCCATCTTTTTAATATTTCCTATGGTATATTTTGTAGGATTGATTGGTTTGTTCTTCATCAAAAAATTTAAAAAAGAAGTATATGGATTTATCTGCTCTTGTTTGATTATTACAGGAGGAGTCACGTCTACTTTAGCAACCATGTTCCCTACCTTATTGCCTTCTACCAATGATGTAAATCCAGATTTAACTATTTATAATACCGCTACAAGCGATTACGGAATGTCTGTTGCTGTTCCATGGATGATTATTGGAATTCTATTATTAATTATCTATTTCATCATTCAAAAGAAATTATTAGCAGGTAAAATTGATGATATGGATTACGGACACTAATATGACTGAAACTTCTATTTCTTTATTAAGTATTCTTGTTGGAATTATAAGCGTAAACCTATATGCTTATATCTCAAACAAAAAGCAATTTGGTTTTACAGGAAATACCATTATTGGTGTTTTTGGAAGTATTTTATTGATGAAAACTTTTGGTAGGTTGGGTTTTACTCCAACTGATGTTATGATGAATCATCAGATAAACATATTTCCATTTATTATCAACTTGATGGTTTCTACTCTAGGAGGCATACTATTATTTTTATTAGCTACATATTTATACAAAAAAACCTCCTAAAATAGAGGAGGTTCTTTTATTATTTATATCCTATAACACCTTGTTTAAATCTCAGTGCTGGTAAAACTTTTATAAGATTTTTTTTATAATTTTCATGATTATTATCGTTACTAAGATATGACATATAAACATTCGCGGCATTCTCTTTATGTAAAAATACCATCATACAATATTTATAATCTTTTGCAAATGTTGAATTTGCTTCAAAAATTGCAGTTACTCTTGCAGAATCAGCTCCATACTGAGTTTTAACGTCTTTTGGAGGTATAGCTCCGTTCTTAGGCAAATTTTCAACTTTTGCTTGAGAAACATTAACAAGAGTAGCAATAAACATCGCATCTCCTACTCTATTATTTATGGAGTCCAATGGAACAATACTATATCTAACCTCAAATGAATCTTGATTATGTTTCATAGCATAATTGTAAAATAAATTTGGATTCTTAACGACTTCACATTCTGTAAAACCTTCAGGCTTTTCAAAAACCAATTGATTTTCAGATAATAATTTATTAAAACTTTCAGTGTCTTGAGCTACCGAGCTTAAGAAGCACATAATGGCTATTAATGTTATAATAGATTTTTCTTTCATTTTTTGCTTTTTTTTATTTATAAATATAATTAAAAAAAAAACAGCTTAAAACCTCTTTCAAACAAAAAAGAATAGTTGTTACCAACCATTCTTTTTCATGTTTTTTATTTTAAAATAGTTTTTTATATAACATCCGTTAACGTTTTCATAAAAGCAATAATGTCTTTAATTTCTTGTTCCGATAAATTCAATTCATCAAAAGGTAAGGTTTGATGTGGCAAATCAAAACCTAAACCAGCTCCCCCTCCTTTGTTATAAAAATCCATTACTTCTTCTAAAGTATTGTAGACTCCGTTGTGCATATAAGGAGCTGTTAACTCAATATTCCTAAGTGTTGGTGTTTTAAACATACCTTTATGAATAGGTTCTTTATACATTGTGTAAAAACCAAAATCATCATCTAATTCTTTGTTTTTATTTGTCTTAGGAACTCCAATCACCTCTTTTTCTGTTTGATTAAAAAAGGGAGGAACTGTTCCATTAGTCAAAGGCATAAAATGACATGTTGCGCACAATGCTTTTCCCATAAATAAGTTGTAGCCTCTTTTTTCACTCTCTGTATACGTATTTTCTTCTCCCCTAATATTTTTATCAAACTTAGAACTAAAACCATTTAAGGTCGCTACATAAGAAGAAATAGCCTTAATAATATCTGTGTTTTTACTAGGTACGTTCCCAAATACTTTTTTAAAATCTTTTACATAACTAGAATCTTTTAAAATATCGGTAGAAAACTGATGTACAGTTACATCAAACTCTTTGCTATTTATAAAGACTCCTGTTATTTGAGATTCTAAAGTAGTGGAACGCCCATCTAAGAAAAAAGCTTTCTGAAAAGCTGAGTTAATCAACGTTGGTGTGTTCCTGAGCTGGAAACCTCCTTGATTGTCTTTACTAACTTTTATTCCATCTATATAAGCTTTGCTTGGAGCGTGACAAGTAACACAAGACATATCATTATTTTTTGATAAGTTTTTATCAAAAAATAATTTTTCTCCTAAAGCTATTTGTGCTTCTGATGGCGTTCTGTTATTAGGTTCTGCAAAATATTTTTTATTAAAAGAATCTTCCTCAAAAAAAGTAGGAGCATCAAAATTAAAAGGATAGTATTCAGATGGTTCCCACAAATCACTTGCTTTTCTTATAGCCACCCAATTTCTGGTAATTGGATTTAGATAATCTCTAGTATAAGTAAATCTATCAAAAGTGATAAAATCAGGATGATTAGCAATATATTTTACAGCTTCTCGGACGTTTACAACAAATTCATCATTTAACTTTTTATTCTTATCAATAATTAACTGTTGAATTGAATTTTGATATACATATAACAAACTATTTAAAGAGACTGCTGTTTCTTGTATGCTTAATTGACTTACTGGTGTATCAAAACCAGCCATAGCCAAGCTTACTACTCTCATTAGTTGCTGATGTGTTGCTACAAAAAAACGTTGGGGAGTTAGCTCTCTTTTATCGATTGCTTTTTTCAAAACATATAACAACCCTTTGGTTAACTTTATTTCTTCTTGGTAAACATTTTCTGGTACGCCTCCTTCATAAATGGATTCTTCTATTTTTTGAAGTCCAATAGGACTTAGTACTCTTTGTGTATCATCCGTGAAAAATGGTAAAGCTGGTCCATTTGCCTGATGTCCTACTTCTGGGCTTAAACAGGCCGCAAAAGGCTCTGCTTTTTTAAATTCAATTCTTAATTTTTTAAAAATTTCTTTTGCCATAGAATCATCATTAGAATACATAGCTAAAGAATCTATGTACACTAAAGATTGATTGATGTGATCACTATAAAATTTATGGGCTTTTTCAAAATTCACTTTCTTTTCTTGTTTATCATGATTCTCTTTACAAGAAACAAGAAAAACCATTACTACTAACAGCCAATATTTATATTGATTCATTTTTTATTTAATTATAAATTATAGGAAAAGCCTCCATGGATATAATGGAGGCCTTTTTTATTATATTTTGCTTGGTCTAAAATTATCTAGGCAATCCTTTTAACAATACAATTTGACCACCTTGATTGTGTTGAAAGGCAGCTCCTTTTACAAAATCTGCACTTTTCCAGTAGTGTGGCTGTAAGTTTAACATAAAAGTATCTGGCTCTCCTACTTTATCCGAAACATCTGTTAAAGCTCCAAATTCTCCACTTAACCCAGTAGTTCCATTCTCAGCTAAATTTTGCTCTACTATCAACTCCAAAACAACCTTACTATTGTTACCTTCTAAATCAGATTGATAAATGTAAGCTGCATGTCCTCTAGAAAAAGCATTAGGATCTTCTTGATAATATACGTAGTTTTCTGTGACACAAATATTGTCAGGACTTTGTAAACTAGCTACATTTCCATCCGCATTGTTTGAATCCGTATTTCCACTAACTATTTGAGTTAATGTTCCTTCTAAAGGATTGTTTTCATTTAATTTTAGATTATATACTGTTCCCCAGTCATTATAGGTACCTTTACCTGGTCCACGACCTGTTACTGCAAAAAACACATTTCTACCATTTGCGTCAGAACCTTTTTGATAATCTACATCCTCTACTCTCATAAAAGCAGAAGCTTGTACAGCAATACAAGCTGTTTCCATTTCATCTTTAGTCATATCCTTACCATCTACAATTTCTACAAATTCTACATCGTAAGTTTTTTGAAAATCTAAGTTACTTTCGTTATAAATATTTCCAGGAGTTACCGCTTGAACTCCTCCTGCTCCATCAGAAATTTGCTTTAATCTTAACACATAAATTTTTCCATTTTCTAAATCAGCATCTCCATTTTCTGACAAGTACATAGTTACTTGTCCTTCAGAACCACTAGAATCATCGTCACCTCCAATAATCACCGTTTTTCCAGAAAAAGCATCTTTTGGTAAAGGCACTGCATTTTCCCATGAGAATTCTCCTAAAGCGTCTAATCCAAAATCTGCTGTTGGTGTAGGTGTTTCTATATAAGGATCTATTCCTTTTACGTCATAAGAAATGCTTTCTGATGCCGATAAAAATAAATCTTTATCTCCTCCATGAATGGCAGCTTCCCACATAGTTGCAGAACATTGACGTGCTCTATCTGCAACCTCTCCGTTTAACAACCAATCTCCTTTGATTGGATTCATGTTTTTGTCAAAATAAATACGAGATACTGCATAATCATCTTCTGCATTTGAAAGATATAAATACCCATCACTATTTGGATCATTTAATAAACCTGCTCCGTCTTGAGCACCTAACAATTGAAATCCGTTAGATAATTTGTCTGAAGAACTTAACAAAGAATAAGCTTCTACACCACTAAAGTCTGAGTGCATTTTAACCAATGGGTATAAATTTGATTTGTTCTCAAACATAGTCTCTGTAGTAGGAGGTGTATAATCTTGACCGTCCTTTCCATCTTTTCCATTTGCTCCATCAACTCCATTCATTCCGTCTAAACCATCTTCTCCACAAGAAATTGCCACTGCAGCAACTAAAGCTAATGATGATAATCTTAATAATTTTTTCATTTTAAATAAATTTGTTTTGTTTTTTGATGTGACAAACATAACGGTGGATCTTAATAAAGTATGTAAGCTAAGCTTTAAGAAAACCTGCTATTTTTGTTAGTTCTATGTAAAGTTTGTTAAGAAAAGTTTACCCTGACCTACCTTTTTTTTCATGAACCCTTATGTTTAAGGGATTTACGGTGTTAACACTTATTTACACACTTATTTATATTGGTTATAAAGGTTTACAAACTCAAAAAATAAAAAGTAAATAGTTTTAAAAGTTGATGAATATTGAATTTAAAAGGTTGGGCTTAGAGCAAATTTGTACTTTTAGTATGCTTTATATATTTAAGACATGACCCAAACCGAATTAAAAGAATTTCTAGACAAAAAAGCACAACAATATAACAACAGAAATTTTATTGATAGTGATCCAGTACAAATACCACATTTATTTACTAAAAAAGAAGATATAGAAATTGCAGGTTTTTTGGCTGCTACTATTTCTTGGGGAAAACGCCCCATGATTATTAAAAACTGTTTATTAATGATGGATTTACTTGGCAATACTCCTTTTGATTTTGTGATGCATCACACCGAAGAAAATTTAGAAAAATTAACGGATTTTAAGCACCGAACCTTTAACGGAATTGATTTACAGTTTTTTATAAAATCTTTAAAAAACATATACACAAATCACGGTGGATTGGAACAAATTTTTGCGAATAATATTTCTAACAACTCTTTACAACCAGCCATACACGAGTTTAAAAAAGTGTTTTTTGAAATTCCACACCCTGCCAGAACAACCAAACATGTTTCCGATCCTTTTAAAGGTTCTGCTGCCAAGCGCATTAATATGTTTTTACGTTGGATGGTAAGGCAAGACAAATTAGGTGTAGATTTAGGTGTTTGGAAAAATATTTCTCCATCATATTTATCATGTCCATTAGATGTACACACCGGAAATGTTGGCAGAAAACTAGGTTTGATTACTCGAAAACAAAATGATGCCAAAGCCTTGTTAGAGTTAGACATCAACCTAAGAAAGCTAGATAAGAAAGATCCTGTTAAATATGACTTTGCTTTATTCGGCTTGGGGGTTTTTGAAGGTTTTTAAATTGTTAATTATTTATGAATAGTAAATGAGTTCACATCAAAATTATATGAGCCAAGACAAACTGTAATGATACTTTAGTTTTGTGGAAACAAACTTAAAAACTACAAAATGGCTCCAAACATTACAGAATTGATTACCAATAGAGCTAATGATGCTTGGGATAAAATGACCGAAAAAATCATTTCTTGGTTAGATATTATTGTGGTAAACTTACCCAATGTGGTAATTGCTATTGTAGTTTTTTTTATTGTGATCATCGCTTCTAAATACATTAGCAGATTCAGTTTAAAACTCTTACACAAAACCAAGCTACAACATTCAATGAAGAGCTTAATTTCTAAGTTCATCGCCATTGTAGTTATTCTATTTGGTCTTTTCCTAATATTAGGAATCCTTAATCTTAACAAAGTTTTAAACACCATTTTAGCCGGTGTTGGGGTTGCTGGTTTGGCTGTTGGTTTGGCTTTACAAGGAGTATTATCTAATACATACTCTGGAATTGTATTGTCCTACATCAAACAAGTAAAATTTGGAGATTGGATTCAAACCAATGATTATGAAGGGGAAGTGATTGATATTGATTTAAGAGCCATTACCCTTAAACAAATTGACAACAATTTGGTTTACATTCCAAACAAATTAGTGGTAGAACATCCTATAAAAAACTTTTCTTCTACAGCACAATCTAGAGTAATTTTAGAATGTGGCGTTGGTTATGAATCGGATTTAAGAAAGGTAAAAGATTTAACTATTGATACAGTTGTAAAAAATTTTGATGTGGTAACCAATCAAAAAGAAGTCTTGTTTTTATGGAGAGAGTTTGGAGATAGTTCTATTGATTACGAACTAAGGTTTTGGATCAATTCTACTTCTGCCTTAGAAGTTGCCAAAGCCAAAAGTGAATGTATTATGTTAATTAAAGAAGCTTATAAAGCGAACAATATTAATATTCCGTTCCCAATTAGAACTTTGGACATGCCCAAAAACTTTACCGTTAACTCATCTAACAACGAAGATTCTTAATCTTTATAGCATAAGAGTTCATATGTAAATTATATGAGCTAAGCTTCAAAACACATCTACATTACCTTTGTAATACACAGTTGTTAGGTACTTATTAACAACCTATTTATGAACTCAAAAAAACATTTTTAAAATGAATTATTTAAATCAAAATAACGAAAAATTACTACCTGTAGTAAGTGAGTTAAATGGCTTATTGGCCGAATATCATATTTATTATCAAAAACTAAGAAATTTTCATTGGAACGTAGAAGGTCGAAACTTTTTTGACTTACATGAAAAGTTTGAAGAAATGTACACTGATGCAAGAACCAAAATTGATGAAATTGCAGAACGTATTTTAACCTTAAGACATCACCCTGTAAGTAAATACAGTGATTATTTAGAAATGTCTAAAATTGAAGAATCTGATACTTTGTTAGAAGATATTGAAATGGTAGAAACCTTATTATCTGACCACGGAATTTTAATCACCAAAATGTCTCACATCATTAAAGTTTGTGAAAATGCAGAAGATGAAGGAACTATTGATTTGATTGGTGCATACATTAGAGAGCTTGAAAAAACAAGTTGGATGTTAAATGCTTGGTCTAAAAAAAGTACCAAAAAAGAAGTAGAAACTGCCTAGTTAAAAAACAAGGAATACAGAAATTAAAACAAGATTTTTATGAAATTTAAAATTTCAAATATGGCCACAAAAAATGCCTTAATAGAGTTCACAGGAATTCCATTAAAGCATCCAGAGCTATATAAAGAATCTTATATGATTACTGGAAAAGAAGAAACCATAGTTCCCATTATTACGCAAGAAAATCAACATGAAATATCTTTTGCCATATGGGGATTATTACCTGAAAATTATAACGAAGATTGGCTAGAGTTTCAAAATTTGGTAGATACTTTAACCATTAAAAGTGATGAACTAAAAAACAGTGAATTTATTAATAAAATTAAAAACATCAATCGTTGTTTAATTTTAGTCACAGGTTTTTTTACTACTTATTTAAAAAATGGTAAAACACATCAATACTTCGTTTCTGTTAAAGAAAATCAACCTTTTTATTTAGCAGGTTATTACAACAAATTAAATGATGGTTTTTTAACTTTTACATTATTGCTTACCCCACAAAATGAAGCAATAAAAAAGTATCAAAACTTGACCAAATATATGCCCACTATTATAAATAGTAATGATAAAAATTTATGGTTATCTGATGATATAAGCATAGATGAAATAGAAGGATTTATTCCAAATTCTTCTTGCCTACCACTAAATATTACACAAGTGAAAGACTCTTTGGAGTATTCATAGCATCATCAAAAAAAATATTATTAACTTTAAAATCAAAAACATGAGTAAGAATACAAACACAGCATTGGGAATATTAGCAGGATTAACTACTGGAGCACTTTTGGGAGTTTTATTTGCCCCTGCAAAAGGAAGTAAAACAAGAAAAGTAATTAAAGACAAAGTAACTGAAACTGGAGAAACACTAGTGAACGAAGCAGAATCTTTAAGAAACAGTGTTGCTGATAGCATTAGCTCTAAAAAAGAAACTTTAGAAGAGCAATTAGAGGATTTAGTTTCTACTGGAAGCCATAAGGCAGAAGATGTGATAACATCCTTAGAAAAACAGTTAGAAATTTTGAAAGAGAAAAATAAGAAATTACAGAAATCATAATGAGTTTATTAAAAAACATCAATAAAACTTCGAGGCAAATTGCCAAAAGCAGTGAGGACTATATAAATGCTACCAAAGATTATGTTGAGTTAAAAACTTTTGAGCAAATAAACAAAGTTTTTGCTTTACTCTTTAAAAGCTTTATTATTGGTTCTTTACTTCTTATGGTACTTATTTTACTAATTATAGAAAGTATCATGTTACTTGAAGACTTATTAGGTAGTATTCATTATGCATTATTACTTTCTTCCGGAGTTTTATTTGTAATTACAATTCTTATTTATCTTTTTAGAAAACCACTAATAGAAGGTCGTGTAATAAAAATGGTTTCTAAAACTTTTTTCTCAACAGAATAATATCATCAACATGAAAGAGTATAAAAACTTAGCGGAAATAAATAGAGACTTAAAAGTATTGCAGCTAAAAAGAAAAATTGCGATTGAAGAATTAAAGTACGTAAAAAATAGTACCGTAGAAAACTTTCAACCTTACCAATGGCTTCAAACTTATTTCTTAAAAAAAGCAACCCAATATGGAATTGATTTTTTATTTAGAAATAGAAACAAAGCCCAATAAACATTACGCTTCTTCACTTTGAAGAAGCGTTTTTTCATTCCTCATTTTTAAATATTCACTTGGACTAATATTAAATTTAGCTTTAAATATTTTTGAAAAATAACTTCTACTACTAAAACCAACCGTATATACAATTTCAGATACGTTCAAATCAGTAGTATTCATCAAATCTCTAGCTTCTTTTAATCTAATATGTCTAATATACTCGGTAACAGTTCTGTTATATAATAACTTAAAACCTTCCTGAAGCTTGGCTTGAGTTAATCCTGTTTCTTCGGATATAGATTCTAAAGAATAATTAACAGCAGGTGTTTTTATTATTTTTTTAGCATATTTTCTAACCAACTTTAGTTCACTTTTTAATAAAGAAGTCTCCAATGTTTGACCATTCATAGCCTGGTTATGCTGAAAAATATGTTGCGATAAAATTTCATAAACCTTACTTTCTATCAACAACATTTTAATCAACCCTTTCTTTTTAATGTTCGATAAAAAGTTAATATGATCTGCCAATTTTAAATTATGTGCTCCAAAATAAGAAAACTTATTCTCATGATCTGTATCTAAAAATACTTCATGCAACTGATCGTTCAAGGTATCCATAGGTGTTAAAGCTCTCCCCATAAATTTATTTCGCAATACCTGAATCTCATTAGTTCTTAACTTTACTTCTTTAGGCAAATAACTATAAGTATATCCACCATCTTTACCAGAAATAATAACAGACTGGAACTGATCTATCTTTTTTCTAACAGTTGTATGATGAAAATGATGTTCGTAAAATCCTTCCAAACAATAAGAAAAACGAATAGGATTGTACAAAGAAGTATCTCTAAGCAATAAAACTTCTTCCTTAAAAAGCATATCTATTTCAAACATACTCACTCCTCTATCAAACTCAATATAACGAATGGTCCCAAAAGCCTTTTGGTTGTTAATCGTTAAGGTATGCTCTCCCCATCTTTCTTTAATCTCACCACCTAAAACAAGTTGTATCTGTTTTACAGACTCTTTTAAATTGGTGGCGGTAATGTTAATTTCTATCATAGTAGGGATTTTTTATGTAAAGATAAGCTTATGGATTTTATTATTCATGAAAAATTTACAATCCAAAATCTATTGAGTTCAGATCAAAACCGATTGGGTTAATTATAACCTTCTTCTCTCACTATCTTTACAGTAGCAGGTTTAAGCAAGCCTTTACCTGTAATTAATTTTAAAAAAAATACTATGTTAAGATGGACAATATCATTTATTATCCTTGCTATTATTGCAGGTTTATTCGGATTTACAGGAATTGCAGCAGGAGCTGCTAGTATTGCAAAAATACTATTCTTTATTTTTATCGTTCTATTTGTACTCTCCCTTTTATTTGGGAAAAGAATGATTTAAACACTTATTTATCAACCTTTAAAAAACACGTTATGAAAAAATCAATCATTCCAATCGCTATTATATTATTTACCTCAATCCTTACTTTTTCTTGTAAAGAGAAATCAACTTCTGAAAAAGTTGAAGACAAAATAGAAGAAATAAGTGATGACATAGGGGATGCTGCACACGATGCGGGAGATGAAATTAAAGATGCTGCCGAGGAAGTTGCAGATGAAGTAGAAGATGCTACTGAATAACCTATTAAATAAAATCAAAAACTTAAATATTAATCATAAAAACAAAAAAATCATGAAAAAATCAATCTTACCAATTGCAATCGTATTATTTATATCTATCATTTCTTTCTCTTGTAAAGAAAAATCTAAATCAGAAAAAGTAGAAGATAAAATAGAACAAGTAGGTGATGACATCGATGATGCTGCACACGATGCTGGAGATGCTGTAAAAGATGCAGCCGATGAAGTTGCTGATGAAGCAGAAGATGTTGCTGAATAATTTATAAAAAGATAAATACTTACCCTCATTTAAGTTTAAGAATAAAAACCTAAATTTATATGCTCCAAAACCAGAGAAATTTCTCTGGTTTTTTATTTTAAAAATAAATTTACTTATTAATATGTTTCAAAATAAAGACCTAAAGTTTGTTAGTTACGGTGAAATATTATTTGATGTTTTTAAACATGCAAAAAAAATTGGTGGAGCTCCTTTAAATTTAGCTTCTAGAATAAATTCTTTTGGTTTTCCTGTGTCTATGATTAGCGCTATTGGAAATGATGAGGATGGAAAAACATTGCTTAATTATTTACAAAAAAATGGTATCAACACAAGGGGTATTATAACTAATAACTATCCAACAGGATTGGTGAATGTTGAGTTAGATCAACATAAATCAGCAACCTATATTATTGAACATCCGTCTGCATGGGATAAAATGGAGCCTAATGAGACCTTAGATAAAATTGTAAAAACATCCGATGTTTTTTTATTTGGAAGTTTGGCTTGTCGTGATGAAGTTTCTAGAAACACGTTATATCATCTATTAAAAAACAAACAGCCTTATAAAGTTTTTGATGTTAATTTAAGAGCTCCTCATTACCAAATGGAAACCTTAAAAATATTAATGAACCATGCTGATTTTATAAAATTTAATGATGAAGAATTATTAGAAATTTCTTCAGAGCTAGGATCTACTTTTACTTCTATTGAAGATAATATTGACTTTATTTCAAAACACACCCAGACAGATTCTTTATGTGTAACCAAAGGAAAAGATGGAGCAGTGTTGTTGTGGAGAGGAAAATTATATTACAATCCTGGATTTCCTATTACAGTAGCAGATACTGTTGGTGCAGGAGATTCTTTTTTAGCTTCGTTAATTAGTCAACTATTAAGTAATGGTAATCCGCAAAAAGCCATTGATTTTGCTTGTGCCGTAGGATCTATTGTAGCTAGTAGCCAAGGAGCTAACCCTGCTATTAAGGAAGAAGAAATCAACAAATATTTAGATACTTTAAACTAAAAAAAAGTTCAAATCATAAATTTTATGATTTGAACTTTTACTTCTATTTTTTTATGAAACTTTGTTTAATGAAAAAACAAAATCTTCCCATTCTTTAAATTTTTCTTCATTCATCACTCTGGCCATTTTTACCTGTCCTCCTTTTTTCTTTTGATGTGCATTCCATTCCGTAAAAACATTTGTGGGTACAATACTCATCTTTATACCCTTTAATGCTTTTGTTCTGGCTACTTTGTAATTGTTATTAGCTTCTGACAACAACTCATCTAAAGTTTTAGCAATATCCTCATTACTTAAAGAAGAATCATCAATTCCTAAATACCAATGATGATGAAACTCTTCATTAATTCTGGTAGCTGCCAAAGTAAATTCAGGAATTTCTACCTCATACTTTGTTTCTAATTCTCTTAGTGCTGCATCCATTTTACTAACGGATAGTTGAGATCCTACAACGTTTAAAAAGAATTTAGTTCTACCCGTAATTTTAATTTCTGCTCTTTCAACATCTGTAAATGCAATGGTATCTCCAATTAAATATCGCCAGGCACCTGCCACGGTAGAAATTAACAACACATAATCTTTATCTTTTTCAACCTCATCAATACTCAACACAGGAGCCTTCTGATCCAAAGAACCATCTTCTAGAATATACTCTGGTTCAAAAGGCACAAATTCAAAATAAATTCCGTTGTCTAACACCAATTTCATAGCAGAAGTTTCTGGTCTTTCTTGAAAAGCAATAAAACCTTCTGAAGCCAAATAAGTATCAATAACCGTAATAGGATGTTTTAATAATTTATTAAAACTTTTTTCATAAGCAGAAAAAGCCACTCCTCCAGAAGTATAGACTTGTAAACTTGGCCAAACATCATGGATATCATTTGCTCCATGATATTCAATTACTTTTTGCATCATCATTTCCATCCACGATGGGATTCCACTCAATCCTGCAATATCCCAATCTTTGGCTCTTTCTGCAATTTCTTCTACACGCTCATCCCAATCATCAATTTTAGCAATGTCTTCTCCTGGTTTGTAATATCCCCTAAACCAAGACGGAATATTGGCTGCAGAAATTCCACTAATTTCTCCTTCTAACTTATTATTATTTTCATGTAAATCTGTTGAACTACCTAACATCATCATTTCTTTTTCAAAAAATTCTGCAGGCAAATCAAAATTAGCCAAAGCTTCTACTTGTTTAATTCCTGCATCTCTAATAGCCGTAATCATTTCTTCGGTTACAGGAATTCTCTTACTTTTTTTACCTGTAGTTCCTGAACTCAATGCAAAATAATGAGGACTACCAGGCCAGGAAACGTTTGGTCTTCCTTTAATGGTTTTATGCCACCATTCTTTTTCCATTTGATGATAATCAAAATAAGGTACTTTTTCTTCAAAGGCTTTTTGAATATTGTCGGATGCTAAAATTTCTTTAAATCCATAAGCCTGACCAAACTCTGTATCTCTTCCTCTTTCAATTATATATTTTAAAACTTCTAACTGAGCTTCTTTGGGTTCTATTTCTGGTGTTAAAGTTTCTTTTAACTCTATTGCTGTTTTTATAATACTTCCTATAATTGCCATTTCTATTCTTTTAAATTATTAATACTATCTGTTTCTGCAATCAACTCTAAAATTTCATCAGGAGATACATACAATCTTTTGATTCTATTTTTATAAGCATCAGAAAAATCTGCATGATTTAAAATGTAATTTTTGGTTGCCAAAATATAATCTCCCATTCCATTAGAAACTGCATATGAATCTGCTACCCTTTCAGCCTCTCTAATATGCGTTTTGGAGAACAAATACCTAATTCCAAAAGCAATTAAATCCACTCCACTTCTATTTTTATAATCCATGATGTGTCCTAACTCATGACCTAACCAACCAATTAATACGTTCTTAGGAATTTCATTAAGACTTACTTTTTTGTTTTCAACCATAAAATGCTCACTGATATAAATTTTATAACTTCTGTTTTTTGATGGATTTAAAATGGTTTTAAAAACAGGCTGCGCTTTCATAAAAGACGTTTTTAAACTTGGCTTGATGACAAACTCGATAGCTGTATCTTTTAAATCAGGATAATGAGACAAAGCAATTAATGCCTCTTCCTTAATTGTTTTCGGTATAATTTTATGTGATATTTTTTTTGAATTCATGCTGTAGAAAAATCCTAATGTGATAGGAAAAAGTAAGATTAAAATGATTTTGTTCTTTGTTTTCATAACTATTTACAAGTTAAACACTAATCATCCCTTTTATGAACCCATATAAATTAAACATGAACGCTATTAAATTGAATTCTTTAATATTTATAAAATTAAAAGTAAGTTCGTTAATATTATCAACACATTAAAGACATTAACAATGAAAAAACTCCTAACTTATTTTGCGATATTTAAAAGTCTAAGTGTTGAAACTTATAAAAATTGGAATAAAAACAGTCCTTTTCAAATGAGTGCTGCTGTTAGTTATTATGCTTTATTTTCATTTCCTGCACTACTGATTATTTCCATTCATTCTGTAGGACTGATTTATGATAAAAACGAAGTGAAAAATAAAATTATTCATGAGATATCTAGTGTTTTAGGAAATGACTCTGCTAATTTAATTGAAACCATGCTTCAAAACTCTTTTGATGACCAACAATCCAAAATCGCTTTAATTATTGGTGTAGCAACTTTAATTTATGGTGCTACAGGAATGTTTATTGCGTTGCAGAAAGCTCTAAACAACATATGGAAGGTAGCACCTTTACCTAATAACAGTTTTTATAAAATTGTAAAAGATCGATTGTTTTCATTAGGTGTGGTTTTAATTATAGGATTTCTACTATTAATTTCTTTGGTCCTAACTACTTTAATCACCATCCTAACAGATTGGATTCAAAGTCATTTTTCTAATTTTATTCTATATCTTTTTCAAATCATAAACTTTATTATCCCCTTAGGATTAATCACTGTACTGTTTGCTTTTATTTTTAAAATACTGCCCGATGTAATTATTTCATGGAAAGATGTTTGGTTAGGTGCTTTTGTTACTAGCTTGCTTTTTAGTATAGGTAAATTTGCATTAGGTATTTATTTTGGCACTACAAATCCTGGTTCTACTTTTGGGGCTGCTGGTTCTGTTATTTTAATACTTTTATGGGTTTCTTACTCTTGTTTAATTCTGTTTTTAGGGGCAGAATTTACAAAAGTATATGCCTCAAAATATGGTAAAGGACTCCACCCTAATCACTATGCAAAACATGTAAATTAAACTTTTATAAAAACATTCTATATTAACAAAGCCATAAAGTTTTAAACCTTAGATTGACCTATCAATAAATCTTTGTTAAAACTGAGGAAACACAGATAATATATAATAGAAATCATTTAACTTAGTTTGTTATAGAAAGTGGCCATATAAGCCCGTACAAACCATCAACAAGTAAAAACACATGGCTTTAAAAGTAGTAATCTCTCATAAAACAAAGTACAAATACGATCGTTCAGTAAACCTATCGCCACATATATTTAGATTAAGACCTGCTCCACATAGTAGAACACCTATTGAATCTTATTCTTTAAAAATAGAACCTGAAGATCATTTCTTTAATTGGCAACAAGATCCTTTTGGAAATTATCAAGCGAGAGTTGTTTTTCCTGAAAAAACCAAAGAATTATCCATTGCGGTAGAAATTGTAGCAGATTTAAAAACAATTAATCCCTTTGACTTTTTTGTAGATGATAGTGCTGAAGAATATCCATTTGAATACAATGAAATTACTAAAAAAGAACTTGCTCCTTACTTAGAAGTGAATGAGGATAGTGATTTATTACAGCAGTTTTTAAAAACCATTGATTATACCCCTAGAAAAACCATTTATTTTTTAATTGATATCAATAGAAAAATATATGAGTTTTTAAAATATAACATCCGATTAGAACCCGGAGTACAAAGTTCTGAAGAAACTTTAGCTTGTGGAACAGGTTCTTGTAGAGATTACTCTTGGTTATTTGTACAGGTCATGAGACATTTAGGATTTGGAGCAAGGTTTGTCTCTGGATATATTGTACAGTTAAAAGCCGATGAAAAATCTTTAGATGGTCCTTCTGGTCCAGAAGAAGATTTTACGGATTTACACGCATGGACAGAAGTTTATATTCCTGGTGCTGGTTGGATTGGTTTTGATTCAACTTCTGGTTTATTAGCAGGTGAAGGACATATTCCTTTGTCTTGTACACCACATTATGAAAGTGCAGCTGCTGTTAGTGGAGGAATTCTTAGTGATAAAAAAATTAATACCGAATTTGAATTTGAAAATTCAATCACTAGAATTTTAGAATCACCAAGAGTTACAAAACCTTATACAGAAGAACAATGGAAAGCCATTGAAAAATTAGGATATAAAGTAGAAAAAGATTTACAAAAAGGAGATGTTAGATTAACCATGGGTGGAGAACCTACTTTTGTTTCTATTGATGACATGGAATCTCCAGAATGGAATACCGATGCCGATGGTCCTCATAAAAGAAAATTAGCCAACGATTTAACCAAAAGGTTGATGGAAAAAATTGGTGTGGGTGGAATGTTACATCATGCCCAAGGAAAATGGTATCCTGGAGAACCTTTACCTAGATGGGAAATTCAATTGTATTGGAGAAAAGATGGAAAAAACATTTGGCACAATCCTGAATTACTTTCTTGCTTTGCTCCTAATCCAATAGTTCCAGCAGGGAGTGATCTTAAATTTTTAAAAACTCTAACTAAATATTTAAATGTATCCCATCAACATATAATTCCTACTTACGAAGATGCTTTTTATATGCTTTGGGAAGAAGGAAATATTCCTGTAGATATTGATATTAGCAAAGAAGACAGCGAAGATTTAATTAGAAAAAGATTGGCTGAAATATTAGCACAAGGAACTCATAAAGCAGTAGGATATGTACTGCCATTAAACAAACACAAAGAACAATGGTTTACAAGTGAATGGGTGTTTAGACGTAAAAACTTGCACTTAACTCCAGGAACTTCTCCTATTGGCTTAAGACTACCTTTAAGCTCATTAATCACCAAACCAGAATACGAAGTTTTTCCTATTTACGAGCCTGATTTATTTAAAGAACGTAAACCTTTACCTAGTTTTAAAAGATTGGTAAACACAAGATATAAGGATTTCTGTATTAATGGTTTAGACACTAACAAACCTAAATATTTTGTAAGAACAGCTATTTGTTCAGAGATAAGAGACAATAAACTGTATTTATTCTTACCTCCTTTAGATTCAGCAGATGCTTTCTTAGACTTAATTGCTTCTATTGAGGCAACTGCAAAAGAATTAAACATCCCTGTTATTCTAGAAGGATACAACCCTCCACATGACAACAGAGTGGAGTCTATGAAAATTACACCAGATCCAGGAGTGATTGAAATCAACGTACATCCAATGAAAACTTGGGAAGAATTGGTAAACAATACTTTGACCTTGTACGAAGAAGCTAAAAAGTCTCGTTTGGGTACTGAAAAATTTATGTTAGATGGAAAACATACTGGAACAGGTGGAGGAAACCACGTAACTCTTGGAGGAACAAGCCCTGCCGACAGTCCGTTATTAAGAAAACCTAGTTTGTTAAGAAGTTTACTTACCTTTTGGCAACATCACCCAGGATTGTCTTATTTATTTTCTGGAGCCTTTGTTGGAGCTACGAGTCAAGCACCAAGAATTGATGAAGCTAGAATGGAAAACTTGTATGAGTTAGAAATTGCTTTTAGTCAAATTCCTAAAGATGGTGAAGTTCCTTTTTGGTTAACCGATAGATTGTTTAGACACTTATTAACCGATTTAACAGGAAATACACACAGAGCAGAATTCTGTATTGATAAATTATATTCTCCCGATTCTTCTTCGGGTAGATTAGGAATATTAGAGCTTCGTGGGTTTGATATGCCTCCTCATCCACAAATGAGCTTGATGCAAATGTTATTGGTTAGAACTTTAGTAGCTTGGTTTTGGAAAAAACCATACGAACATGATTTAGTAAGATGGGGAACAGAATTACACGACAAATTCCTAATAGAACATTTTGTTAGAGAAGATATTAAAGACATTGTTAGCCAATTAAACAAAGCTGGATACAAGTTCGAGTTAGATTGGTTTGATCCTTTCTTTGAATTTAGATTCCCTTTACACGGAATGGTAGACATCAACAACATCCACTTAGAACTAAGAGCAGGTATTGAACCTTGGAATGTTTTAGGAGAAGAAATGACTGGTGGTGGAACGGCTCGTTATGTAGATTCATCTTTAGAGCGTTTGCAAGTAAAAGTATCTAACTTTGTGAATGAAAGGTATGTACTAACCTGTAATGGCGTAAAAGTACAAATGCAACCTACACCAGTAAAAGGTGAGTTTGTAGCTGGAATTAGGTACAAAGCATGGGATCCATATTCTGCTTTGCATCCTACTATTGGAGTAGATACTCCTTTGGCTTTTGATATTGTAGATACTTGGAGTAGAAAATCTATTGGAGGTTGTAAATATTTTGTAGCACACCCTGGTGGTAGATCATACGAAACCTTCCCTGTGAATAGTTTTGAAGCTGAATCTAGAAGAATTAACCGTTTTTGGGACATTGGTGAAACACAAACTTATGTTGATAACATAGAGGAAATCACCCAAAGTGAAACAGAAGCTCCTAAGAGAACTGTTGAAGAATTAGGTAGTTCAAAAAAATTCAGATATAAAACAATTCCAGTCGACAAAGAATTCCCAAATACCTTAGATTTGCGTAAAAAATAGAGTACCCTAAATGACTAGTAATTCGAATAAACTTTTTAAAGATTATTTATCTGATATTAAGAATTATGATGAAGTTTTAAAACCCAATAAAGAAATCAACCAAAATTGGAATGCATTATTGGAAAACATCAACACCATTGGTGATGATAAATTAAAAAACCTTCAAAGTGAGATTGATTGGTTAATGGTTGAGAACGGGGTTACTTATAACGTATATAATGACCCTAATGGTTTACACAGACCGTGGAACTTAAACATTATTCCTTTTGTTATAAATGAAGATGAGTGGACAGAGGTAGAAAGAGGGATTAAACAAAGAGCTGAGCTTTTAGATTTAATCCTAAAAGATATCTATGGAGAAAAAAAATTAATTAAAAACAAAATTCTTCCTCCAGAAGTTGTTTATGAACACAGAGGTTTTTTAAGACAATGTGACAACATAAAATATACTACTGCAAAATCTTTAATGATTTATTCTGCAGAAATTTCTAGAGGCCCTGATGGAAGAATGTGGGTGGTGAATGATAGAACTCAGGCACCATCAGGAATGGGATATGCCTTAGAGAACAGATTTACAACCAGTAGAATTGCTTCAGAATTATACAATAATATCAATGTAAAACAACCTTCAGCCTTCTTTAATGACTTCAATCAAATGTTAATTGATGCTGCTCCAAAAGATGTTGAAAACCCTAATATTGTTATTTTAACACCTGGACCTCATAACGAAACCTATTTTGAACACGCCTATTTATCTTCTTTACTAGGATATCCCTTGGTAAAAGGAAATGATTTAATTGTTCGTAATGGTTTTGTTTGGATGAAATCTTTAGACGGACTTAAAAAAGTTGATGTTATTTTAAGACGTGTCGATGACGTTTTTGTGGATCCACTAGAATTAAGAGAAGATTCCTATTTAGGAATTGCTGGCTTGTTAGAAGTGGTCAGAAATCAAAACATTACTGTTGTTAATCCTGTAGGAAGTGGCGTAATAGAAAATTCTGGTTTGGTTCCTTTTATGAACGCCATTTGTAACTACTTTTTTAAAGAAGATTTAATTCTTCCTCAAATTGCATCTTGGTGGTGTGGACAAGAAAAGGAATTGAATTTTGTACTTAAAAACATCAAAAATTTTGTTGTCAAAAGGATCGATAGATCTAACAGAGAAAGTTTATACTTTTGCGAGTTTTTATCAGAAACAGAAATTGAAGTCCTAAAAAAAGAAATTCTAAAAAATCCTTGTCGATTTGTAGCTCAAGAAAAAATATCATTTTCATCAGCACCAACTTATATCAACGGAAAATTAGAACCTAGAAAAATTGTATGCAGAACCTTTACCATTGCTAAAGAAAATGGTTATACAGTAATGCCGGGTGGTTTGGTGCGTGTGGCATCAGAACGTCAAGAATTGCGAGTATCCAATCAACGTGGAGGCGTTAGCAAAGATTTTTGGGTAATTAGTAATGAACTACAAACCAACATTCAGCAATACACATGGAATAGTTCTCAAAACATTTCGGTGTCTGATATTAATGATTTACCAAGTAACACAGCCGAAAATTTATTTTGGTCTGGAAGATATTTAGGTAGAGCTTTGGTAACTTCTAGATTTATTAGAATGGTGTTGAACAACATGAACAATGAGCAATACAATTCAAGAAAATCAGAATCAGAAATATTAACTTATTTATACAAAGCCATTACAAACATCACCTCTACTTTTCCTGGTTTTGTGGGAGAAGGTTCTGAAAAAAACTTAGAAAATCCATTAAACGAAATTCAATCTTTAATTCTAGATGAAAACAGAATAGGTAGTTTGGCTCAAACCCTAAATAGTTTTAACAATTCATATTACACCCTAAGAAACCTTTGGTCTAAAGATATGTGGAGGGTTTTTGATAGTATTAAAAAACTATGGAAAAACTACAATACAGATGAACAACCCTCTATTGCTTCGTTAACCAAATTATTAGACAGAACCATTACAAGGTTGATTGCTTTTATGGGCTTAATAGAAGAAAGTATTTTAGTAAACCAAGGTTTGTTACTTTATTTTATTGGTTTACAAATGGAACAAGCTACCATGAATATTGCCAAATGTAGATCTTTAATTGTTTTTAATTACGAAGAGCAATTAAACTACGAAATCTTAGAATCGCTATTATCTAGTCACGAAAGTTTAAATATTTACAGATATAGTTATCGTTCTTATCTAAGTATAGACAATGTGGTCAATTTGATTTTGTTAGACAAAGAATATCCAAAATCTTTATCCTATCAATTAAAAAGAATAGAAAAAGACATAGAAAGATTGCCTATTCCAAAAGGAACTTTAGGTTTTTCTAAATCTGTAGAAACCATAAGAGTAGCCAATAAAATTATCAACAATATTGATTCTGAAACTTTGCTAAGTTTAAATGAAGATTTAACGCTTAGAAACAACCTTGAAGATCTTTTGTCTGAATTAAGTGATTTGTTACACGAAACTTCATTGTCAATTTCTAACACTTATTTTGATCATACCTATCAGCAAACACAAATGGTTAAACAAAAAATTGTGATATAATGGTTTATAAAGTCATCCATACTACCCAATATGATTATGAGGAAGGTGTAACCTTTTGTCACAACATGGCAATTTTAAAACCAAAGAATATTCCTGGTCAAAGATTGATTTCATACGATTTGCAAATCAGTCCAAAACCTGTAGAATTTTCGGAAAGGCTTGATTTTTTTGGGAACACTATTACTCGTTTTTCCATTCAGGAACATCACAAACAATTAAAAGTAACTGCTGTTAGTAAAGTGGAAAGAAATATTTTACTTGCTCCAAACATTGATGATTTTGAATCTGCTAAAAACATTACTCTAACGGAAGCCTTAGAAGTTTTAAAAGGAGTAAGTGATGATATTTTAGAAGCAAGACAATTTCAGCTAGAATCTGTACTCATCAAAAACATTGATGAAAACATCAAAGCTTATGCAGAAATTTCTTTTAAACCAGATAGATCTGTGTATGAAGCTAGTTATGAATTAATGCAAAGAATTTTTAAAGATTTTGAATTTAACACTACCTTTTCTAACGTAGCAACACCTATTAGTGAGGTGATGAAAGAAAAAAAAGGAGTGTGTCAGGACTTTGCACAAATTGCTATTGCTTGTTTAAGATCTGTAAAATTACCTGCAAAATATGTGAGTGGTTATATAGAAACTTTACCGCCTCCTGGAAAAGAAAAATTAATTGGAACCGATGCTTCTCACGCTTGGTTTTCTGTTTACATTCCTACTTTTGGTTGGTTAGATTTTGATCCTACCAACAATCAAATCCCCAAAAACCAACACATTGTAGTGGCCTGGGGAAGGGATTATTACGATGTTGCTCCCTTAAAAGGAGTGTTATATAGTAGTGGAAAAAGCACCTTAAAAGTATCTGTAGATATTAGACCTGATGGTGGTTATAAACAAACACAAATGCAAATTCCGGGATCAGCTTCTCAACAACAGCAGCAGCAACAATAATTAATCCTCTAGAATTTCTAATTGTTTAATAATTTGCTCTTTTGTGATGGGATACTCTTTTCCATTAACAATGTTTTGATAAACAGCTTCAAAAATATGCATATAGGTTGCAGGTTCAGATGGAATTTTAATCATTTTTCTATCTAATTCATTAGGAGCAATGGTTAACTCTCCCTCTACTCCTTTGGGTTCTGTACCATAATTTACATCAGTAATTTGCATGCCTGCCATTAACTGTTCTTCTTGTAAATTAATTCTTTGTTTTATATAAGTTCCTTTGGTTCCGTGTACCACAAAAGACGGTTGCGGATTTGGGACCAACATACTTGCCGTTACATGAACATGAACGTTGTTAGGAAATTCAATAAAAGCATACATAAAATCATCTACTTGAGTATTTTCACGATAATACCCTTTCTTTTTATGCCAACTTACAGGCAATCCAAATAATGAAATTGCTGCATCAACAATATGAGAACCTAAATCATAAGTAATTCCACTCCCTGGAATAGTTGCCGTTTCTTTCGCAACTTTTGGACCTATATCGGTTTTGTATCTATCAAACCTAATATGTGCTTCTACCACTTTGCCTAAATCACCTGATTCCAATACTTTTTTAACAGAAAGATAATCGCTATCATATCTTCTATTGTGATATGCTAAAATTTTACAATTATTTTCAGCTGCCACGTCGTACAATTCTTTTGCTTGTTTTGATGTAATGGCAAATGGCTTTTCCATCAATACATGTTTTTTTGCTCGTAGAGCTTGTAAAGCAAAATCGTAATGTGTGTTATTGGGCGTGTTTACAACAATTAAATCAATATTATCATCATTTATAATAGCATCTAAAGAATCATAACTAATTACATTAGGATACACCTCTTTGATTGTTTTTTTACTTCTTTCTACCACAGCCGTTAGTTCAAATCCTTTGTGCTCATTTACAAAAGGTGCATGAAAAACTTTTCCTGAAAGTCCAAAAGATAACAATCCTGTTTTGATGATTTTTGACATTGATAAGTGCTTTTTTGATTAACGATAGCAATTTAATTATTTCAAATCTTTTAAACACTTCCTGTGTATATAATTATTGTAAATGATATCTTTGAGATTAAAACACATTTCCATTGATTTCATTTTTAATTAAAAACATCTTTAAAGGATTTATCAGCTTGTTTGGAGTAGCAACACTACTTTTCTTTTTGTTTAATTTATTGGGAGATCCTTCTAGAATGTTGTTAGACCAAAGAGAAGATCAAGAACAATTGGAGAACATCAAAATAAAATACGGATTAAATTTACCTTTACACACGCAGTATTTTAATTATTTAAATGATTTGTCTCCTATTTCTTTTCACAGTAAAAATCTAAATGATTATTCTTTTTTACCTGAGGATAAATCAAGAATTACCTTTTTAAATACTGATACTTTTGTAGGAGTATTAAAATTCCCAAATCTTAGAAATTCTTTTCAAAAAAACGACAAAGAAGTGAGTAGTATTTTAATGGAAACATTGCCAAACACCTTGTTGTTAGCTATAACAGCCATTAGTATTGCTTTTGTGATTGGATTGTTATTAGGAATTGTATCTGCCTTGCAAGTCAATACTTTTTTAGACAAATGTATTATGGTGATTAGTACTTTGGGAATGAGTTTACCCTCTTTTTTCTCTGCCATTTTATTCGCTTGGTTTTTTGGGTTTGTGCTACACGAATACACAGGTTTAGGAATGACAGGTAATATTGTGGAAGTTGATGATTTTGGAGAGGGAACTAAAATTGTGTGGAAAAATGCCATTTTACCAAGTATTGTTTTAGGAATTAGACCTTTAGCTGTTATTGTGCAATTAACTAGAAATTCTTTGTTAGATATTTTAAGTAAAGATTATATCAGAACAGCCAAATCTAAAGGATTGTCTACTTATGTCATCATTAAAAAACACGCCTTAAAAAACGCATTAAACCCAGTAATTACCACACTATCTGGTTGGTTTGCTTCTTTATTAGCTGGTGCGGTTTTTGTAGAGTATATTTTTAACTGGAACGGTTTAGGAAAAGAAATTGTAAACGCTTTAAATTCTTCCGACTTACCTGTAATCTCAGGAAGTATATTAACCATTGCTGCATTTTTTATCCTCCTAAATATTTTGGTAGATATTTCTTACAGCATATTAGACCCAAGTGTTGAATTAAAATAAAATATTATGAAAAAAATCACCTTAATTTTAGTCGCCTTTATTTTCTTTGCTTGCAAAGCACAAGAAAAAACAGCATTTAGTAAAGAAGTATTAGCCGCACCAATGGTCACGTTGGCTGGTGATGATCTTACTTTTCAAGAATTAATAGATAACCAAAGAGGAAAAACTACCGTTATAGAAGTATGGGCATCGTGGTGTAGCGACTGTATCAAAGGGCTTCCAAAACTTAAAAAACTTCAAGAAAAACACCCAAATGCTGACTATGTATTTATATCTTTGGACAAGAATCAAACTGATTGGAAAAAGGGTATCAATCGTTTTAGTATAAAAGGAAATCATTACTATGTAGAAGGTGGATGGAAAAGTATATTTGCTAAAAACATAGACCTTGATTGGATTCCAAGATACATTGTCATTGATGAAACTGGAAAAGTACTAATCTACAGAGCCATTGAGGCTGATGATTCTAGAATAATAAAAGTATTAGAAAACTAAATTTATATAAAATGAGAAGTAAAATTGTAGCAGGTAACTGGAAAATGAACAAAAACGTTGCCGAGTCTAAAGCTTTAGCAGAAGGATTGGTAAACGAATTAAAAGATGTTGCTTTAGACAACACAAGAGTTATTGTTTCACCTACATTTGTAAACTTAACTACTGTATTAGCAGCTACTGAAGGTTCTGCTGTAGAAGTTGCTGCTCAAAACATGCACCAAGAAGCTAACGGAGCATATACAGGAGAAATTTCTGCTGAAATGTTAACTAGTGCAGGAATTAAAACTGTCATCTTAGGTCACTCTGAAAGAAGAGAATACTTTGGTGAAGATGAAGCTTTATTAGCTAAAAAAACAGATGCTGCTTTGGCAAACGGATTAGAAGTAATTTACTGTTTTGGTGAAGTAAAAGAAGAAAGAGAAGCTAATACTCAAGAAGAAGTTGTTGCCAAACAAATTTCTGGAGCATTATTTCATTTAGATGCTGCTGCATGGTCTAACATCGTATTGGCATACGAACCAGTTTGGGCTATTGGAACAGGATTAACTGCTTCTGCAGATCAAGCACAAGAAATGCATGCATTTATCCGTGGATTTGTTGCTAATAAATACGGTGCTGAAGTTGCTGAAAACGTGTCTATTTTATATGGAGGTTCTTGTAAACCATCTAACGCTGAAGAAATTTTCTCTAAACCTGATGTTGATGGAGGTTTAATTGGTGGAGCTTCTTTAGTTGCTGCTGATTTTGCTGCTGTGATTAAGGCAATCTAAGAAAACAACAAAATATATTCTTAAATAGCTAAAAGCTTTTGCTTTTAGCTATTTTTGTATCCAGAAATATCATATACAAATGAATTACACAGGTTACACTTTTACCATTACACCACTACAACCCGCTACTGAAATTTTAATTGCTGAATTGGGTGAATTAGGTTTTGAAAGTTTTGAAGAAACAACTACAGGTTTAGAAGCTTACATTCAGACACAAGATTGGAACGAAGATATTTTAGACGATGTTTTTGCTTTACAATCTGAGGAGTTTAACATTTCTTATACTTATAAAGAAATTGAACAAGTTAACTGGAACTTGGAATGGGAAAAGAATTTTGAACCAATTCATGTAGATAATAAAGTAAGTGTCATTGCTCCTTTTCATGAAAAAACAGAAATGGAGTATGAAATCGTGATAGAACCAAAAATGAGTTTTGGTACAGGTCATCATGAAACTACTCATTTAATGATCAAACATTTGTTAGAATTAGATCTAGCAGATAAGAGTGTTTTAGATATGGGAACAGGAACTGGAATTTTAGCCATTTTTGCTGAAATGAAAGGAGCACATCCTATTGATGCTATTGATATTGATGAGTGGTGTTTTATCAATACTGAAGAAAATGTGATTAAAAACAACTGTAAACATATTACAGCTTACCAAGGAGATGCTTCTATGTTGGTAGATCAAAAATACGATGTGATTATTGCCAATATCAATAGAAACATTCTGTTAAACGATATGGAAACTTATAATAAATGTTTAAATAAAGGTGGTAAATTGTTATTAAGCGGATTTTACACACAAGACATTCCATTTCTTGAAGAAAAAACCAAAGATTTAGGGTTGACCATTCAAAAAACTTATACTAAAAATAACTGGGTTGGTTTACAATTAGATAAATAATTCTTATTTTTACTTTGATTATGAGTACTATAGAAAAAAAATCAGAAAGTATAGATGTCCTTGAACAACTGATTAAGGACTATGAAATTGTTTTATACAACGATGATATAAACACATTTGACTATGTAATAGATGCTTTGATAAACGTTTGTGAGCATGATCTAATTCAAGCTGAGCAATGTACCATGCTGGTTCATTACAAAGGAAAATGCGCTGTAAAAACAGGAAGTTATGAAGAATTAAAACCTAAATGTTCTAAACTATTAGAATTAGGATTGTCTGCTGAAATACAATAATATGGAACAGTTTTTAGACTATTACAACTTTTCAGATTTCAGTAAAGACCTTTCTTCTTTTTTTGATACCATTGCCTATGCTTGGATTAAAGATGACTTATATCTTGTACTAGAAAAAAAAGAGGAACTTTACAACGTACATTTTACTAGCTACGATTCCAAGGAGGACATTGGAAAACAAAAGCCTAATGGATTAAATACATTAATTGAAGACTTTAAACTTGACGATAATGATCATCGAAAAGTGGTACAACAATATTTAGATTATAATTAACAAAAAAGGAAGCTATAAGTAGCTTCCTTTTTTATTTATAATAATATTCATAAATCTTATACATCTAAATACATAAAAAAACTCATCATAAATTAATATGATGAGTTTTTTGTGACCTCGGGAGGATTCAAACCTCCAACCTCTTGAGCCGTAATCAAGTGCACTATTCAGTTATGCTACGAGGCCGATTGCGGATGCAAATATAGTGCTTTATTACAATGTCGCAAAATAAATATAAACTTTTTATAGAGAATTTTTAGTCACAAAAGCTCTCCAACCTATTAATAATAATTGTGTTTTAGATGCTCTACTAATATCCAATTGTTTACGTCCATAAGAGGGCAATAATACTTTGTTACATTTAGCTAAAGATCTAAAGATTCTTTTTTTCATGGCATATAAATTAAAAGTATATTCGCACTAAATTAATAAAAAATGAACATACTTTACATTATTATCGGTTTGGTTCTACTAATTTTGGGTGGAGACTGGCTTTTAAAAGCCTCTGTAAACATCTCCTTAAAATTAAATATTTCCAAAATAGTGATAGGAATGACGGTCGTTTCATTTGCTACCTCAGCTCCCGAATTGATTGTAAGTATTAAGTCTGCTTTAGATGGATTTCCAGATTTAGCCCTAGGAAATGTAATAGGATCTAACATAGCCAATTTAGCTTTGGTTTTAGGAGTTACTATATGTTTAGGAACCATTGATGTTGGAAAATCTTTTTACACCATTGACTGGCCTATGATGATGGTTGCATCTGTGCTACTTTATTTATTTATTGGTTATGATTTGATTTTAGACAGAACTGAAGGAACCGTCTTATTTTTAATACTCATAGCTTTCCTATATTATTTGCTACGCTTACAAAGTAAAACAACCATTACGGATGAAGAATTAGATATACAAAATGATGAAACACCTCTAATAAAAACATTGTTTTTATTATTCATTGGTGGTATTGGATTATGGGGTGGTTCAGAATTATTAATAAAAGGAGCTGTTGGTTTTGCTGAGGCTTTAGGAATAAGTGAACGTATTATAGGCGTAACCATTGTTTCTGTAGGAACTAGTATTCCAGAACTTGCAGCCTCTATTATTGCCATCATTAAAAAAGAAAAAGCTATTTCTTTAGGAAACTTAATAGGATCTAACATTTTTAATATTTTAGCAGTATTAGGAATTACCTCAATGATTACTCCAGTAAAAGTGGGAGATTTAAACATTATAACCAATGATATTTATTGGATGCTAGGTGTGGCTTTATTGGTTTTTCCTTTGTGCTTTATTCCTACCAAGTTAAAATTTGGATTTAAAGAAGGGATTGTTTTACTAGCTACTTATGCTGCCTTTATTTATTTTACTGTTTTTTCATAAACACTATCTTTGATGTTAAATTAAAGAATGAAAAAAGAAAAGAAAAAATATTTACAACGTAAACTTATTTATAGACTACGTATTTTGACTTTTATTTTTTTAGGGATGAGTGCCATTGGTTTTTATGATATTTATGCCTGGGAACTCCCAGTCTATAAATGTATTTTATACTTTTTAGGAGGTATGGGGCTTGGTTTTTTTATTGGGAGAATGCATCGTATTGTTTGGAATGAAGAAGTAGGACAAGCAGTTTCCAAAATGGATGTTTTTGGAATCTTAATTCTAATCTTTTACATCTTAATTGTCGTTTTTAAAAAGCATTTTTTTTCTCATTGGTTGGCAGGTCATCAATTATCAACTTATGTAATGTGGTTTTCTGCTGGTATTATTGTAGGGCGTATGATTACACTAAGAATGAAAATAAAAAAGGTTCTTAAAAACCAAGGAATCTTTTAAAATAGATAAAATAAAAAAGGCGAATCTTAAATAAGATTCGCCTTTTTTATTTTGTTGAGTGATTAGAATTCTCGTTTTCCAAATTCACTTTCAATAAACTTAGATTTGTTTCTTAGTTTGTTAAAAGTATAAGTTAAGTTTAAAGACACTACATCTACCTCATACACATAATTAGTGGTGGTATAAAACTCACCAGGTCTAGAAGTAGTAATTCTTTGCTCATTACTATTTAACAGTCCCATATCTATATTTTGCCATTGTAAGGTGGCTGTTAAATTATCATTCCAAAACGTTTTTCTAAAAGTTAAATTTGGTGTGTAAAACCTAGAATCTTGTCCCATCGCTGTATTTCTATCAGAAATATAGTTTAAGGTAAATTGTAGTGATGCGTTTTTCCAAAATGAATAAGTAGAGTTTACATTAAAGGAATAAATAGTAGCCTTACTATCTATATTGTATAATCTTCTAATACCATCTCTATGATTAAAACTCATCACTCCATCAATAGCATAATTATAAATATTTGCTCCAATAAAATTTGTCCATTTTTTTGAAGGTTTTATGGTTGCTCCTATTTCTAGTCCAATAGCGTTACTTTTTCCTACATTAGAATACACTCTATTTAAAATACTGTCAATCACTACTCCGTTAGATTCATAAGCCAATGCATTTACTCTATTAATTACATTTTTAGTATGTCTAAAATAAGCTGTTGCAAACATTGAGTTTCCTCCTTTAAACTTTTTGTAGACTCCTAATTCAACCAAATCAATAAATTCTGGTTTTAATTTGTTATCCCCTTGTTCATAAACTTCTGAGTGTTCTCGCTCTGCAAAACTATTCATTTTAAATGTAGTAGTTCTATCTACCCTCTTACTATAAGCTGCTTTAATATTGGTTTTATCATCAACTTTGTATTGTAAAGATGCTGATGGAAACAATTTAAAATAATCAAACTGATATGTATTTTGATTGGGTTCAGAAACCAACTTTTCTTTATACTCTCTATTCATTAATTCTGCTCTAATCCCTGCATTATAATTCCACTTTTCTTTTGTTCCTGTTACTTGAGCATAAGCAGCATGTATAATTCTTTTTAGTTCAATATTACTAGAGAATTCAGGTACTTGACTAAAATCTGTTTCTCCTTGACTTACATTTTTACGTTGATAATCAAAATCTCCTTTATGGTCTAGATGTCTAAATTGATAGCCTGTTTCTAAGGTTCCTAAACTCATAGGTTTCCATTGATAATCTAAGTTAAAACGAATACCATTTAGTGGATTGTCATTGGTGTTTTTTTCTTGCTGATATATTTTAATACTATCATCTGTTAAATAATCATCTGACAAATCGGTTCCCTCAACATTATCATTTTCTGTTGGGCCACCTAAAAAAGTATACTCATATAAAACAGAAGTCGATAATTTAGATTTATCTGAAAACTTATGGGCATAATCAAAACTTGCCAAAGCAAAATCTCCTTTACGAGTTCTTAAGTTGTGATTATAATAAGAAAATTCATTTTCTATAGTTCCACTTCCAATTGGAGACACTGTATAATTATTATAAAAAATATCTGCCAATCTATCTTTTTGTCTTTTTCCTGCATACATTCCTAATGAAAATTCATCAGCATCGTTTGGTGTATAATCAACTGTAAATCTACCGTTATAGCTTACCTCATCAAAACTACGTTCTCCATCAGAAGGTAAAAATCTATGAGTATCATTAGTAGTATTCACAATATCCAATCCTCCTTCTCTTCTACCAGAAATATCATTACGTTGGTAACTAGCTCCAACAGAAAAGTTCCAATCATCGGTTCTGGTATTGTAGGTTGCATCAATTCCATAACGTTGAGGATATTCCTTGGTATTATAATCTTGAATGGGAGGAAAACCACCACGAACATTTACTTGAGCATAGTCTCCATTGGTTGCTCCTTTTTTGGTAATGATGTTTAAAATACCTGCTGTTCCTTCTGGATCGTATTTGGCAGATGGAGCCGTAATCAATTCAACTTTTTCTAAAGCATTTGCAGGAAGTTGTGCTAAAATAGAGGCCGCATCACCTTGGGTTGGTTTTCCATTTAATAAAACAGCAAAACTATTACTACCTCTTACACTAATAGCTCCCTCACCATTTACGGTTACCGATGGTAAATTTTTAACTACATCTACTGCGCTACCTCCTTGGCTAGTCTGAAATTTACTAGTTTCAAAAACTTGTCTATCTATTTTATGAGATACAGTTGCTGCTTGTCCTTTAATAACAACAGCATCTAATTGGCTACTTGCTATTGATAATACCAATGTTCCTAAATCTATAAAAGCATTTTTTTTATCAACTCTAATGTTTTCAACTTTTTTAGGTTGATATCCAATAAATGTAGTTTCTAAAGAATAGGTTCCTGAATTTACATTTTCGATAAAAAACATTCCTTGTTGATTGGTTACAACACCTGTAACAACTTCTCCTTTTTGATTATATAATGTTGCTGTTGCGTATTCTAAAACATCCTTACTTTCTTTATCTGTCACTTTACCAATGATTTGGGAAAAAGAAAAATTAGAAATTAAATAGAACAAAATCAGTGTACATAGTTTTTTCATGGGGTAATTATTTTAGTTTTTTATGATTTTAAGAACTCTCCAAATCATCATCCAAAAGTAGTGGATTGAAGTGAATTTTATTTTAATATAAGTTTATTTAAAATAAGTCTTGATAAGTTTTATAGATCTACAAATTGTTTATACTTTTGTCTTGTTTTAAATAAATCTAAATAATAATTATAATGAAAAAATTAATCATCTTATCATTTGTAACATTGATAAGTGTTTTTGCAAATGCACAAACAGGATCGTTATCTGGTAAAATAATATCAAAAAATAGTTATCCTATTTCTTATGCTAATATTCAGTTAAACAATACCAACTATAAAACTATTACAGATGGGAAAGGTCAGTTTAGCATAGAAAACATCAAATTGGGAGAATATATCTTAAGTGTAAAATTTTTAGGTTATAAAGAATATACATCCAAAGTAATTATAGATCCAAATGAAACTACAACGCTTCCTGCTATTGTCTTAATAGAAAATCAAGAAGAGCTAAAAGAAGTTGTTTTAGAAGGTCATAAACAAAATAAATACACTGTTGAAGCTCCTTCAAACTCATTAAGAATTAATACACCAATTCAAAAATTAGCTCAAAACGTACAAGTGCTAAGTAGTGAATTGTTGGCAGACCAACAAACCACGAATATTATGGACGGAGTTACTAGAAATGTGAGTGGTGTTACCATGATTGAACACTGGGGAAATTTTGCACGTATTAATATGCGTGGTTTCAGATTACCAGCATTTAGAAATGGTTTTAATTTTCAAGATTCTTGGGGGCCATTGTCAGAGGATATGAATACCGTTGAAAGAATTGAGTTTGTTAAAGGACCTGCTGGATTTATGATGTCTGCTGGAGAACCCGGTGGTTTCTATAATGTGGTGACTAAAAAACCAACAGCTAACAAAGTGGCTAATATATCTGTATCTGCTGGTAGTTTTGATTATTTACGTACAACTATTGACCTTGGGGGGAAATTAACTGAGGATGGAAAATTATTATATCGTTTTAATGGAATGTTCCAAACTACTGATACCCACAGAGGAAATGAAAACACACAGAGATACGGTATTGCTCCTGCTCTAACTTATAATTTTAGTGATAAAACTTCTATTACTACTGAATTAAATTTACAAGATGCTCAAAGTTATCTTGGTTCGGCTTATATTTTTGCACCCGTTGGAGATGGATACGGAAGTTTAGATAGAGACTTTAAATTTACGGACAATAATTATCCTGTTACAAATATTCAGGAATTAACAGTGTTCACCAACTTAAAACATCAAATTTCTAAAAACTGGTCTTTTGAAACAAAACTTGCTTACTTAAAGTACGATCAAGTTGGTAATTCTGCTTGGGCTAGTATTACTGATACAGGTGATGCAAGTAGATCTATTAGTGTTTGGGATGCCTTATCAGTTGGTAAATATTTCCAAACTTATTTATCTGGTCAATTTCATACCGGAAAAATAGTTCATAAAGTATTAGGTGGATTTGATTTTACTGACAAAAATTACTGGGCTGATTTTAATCAATCCGTTAGTATAGACCAAAATCAACCATTTAATATTTATAATCCTGTATATGGAAATACCGATGCTCCAGTATTTGATAGATCTATTGCTTTAAAATACAGAAATGGAGGAAAACCTTATAATGGATATCTAGTTAGATCTTATTATGTACAAGATGAATTAGGATTTTTTAATGATAAAGCAAGATTGACTTTAGCTGGTAGATACACCGAATTGGTTACCAATGGTAAGGATGAAATAGATAACAAATTTACTCCTAGAATTGGTTTAAGTGTAGACATTTTACCTACGTTTACAGCATACGCTATGTACGATCAAGCTTTTACTGCTCAAAATGGAATCACAGCAAACGGAGATCCATTAACCCCTGTTGATGGAGTAGATATTGAAGGAGGAGTTAAAAAAACATTTTTTGGTGGAAAATTAAAAACTTCTTTAGGGGTTTATCAAATCACCAAACAAAATGTAGCGAATACAGATTATGATAATCCTTTAACAGGCGATGGGCCTGATGGAATTCCTGGTACAGCAGATGATACTGAGTCTTTTCCATATTCAGTACAACTTGGAGAAATTCAATCTAAAGGGGTAGAGTTTGATATGCAAGGACAAATTACACCTGAATTAAATGTTATCCTAAATTATGCAAACACCAATGTAGAAATTACTGAGGATACAGATGCTACTAAAGTGGGGCAAAGAATAGCAGGACATGCTAAACATGTAACCAATGCATGGGTAAACTACAATTTTTCTAAAAATTCTAAACTAAATGGTTTTGGAGCTTCTTTAGGATATCAATATCAAATAGATAGATCTTCTTGGGCTTGGGGAGCAAATAATCAAACTGATTTGCCCGATTACTTTAGATTAGATGGAGCCATCTCATGGAAAAATGATAAAATAAAAGTACAGGCCAATATTAACAATCTCTTAAATGAGTATCTGTATTCTGGTTCTAACTACGGAACCTATTTATACTGGCAATCTGAACCAGGTATTAACGGAAGAATCACTGTTTCTTATACTTTCTAAAAACATTAAAAAACAAACATCATGAACAAATTTATATTAACGCTTAGTATTGTCATTTTTTCTAGCTTACAAAGTTTTGCACATTATATGTGGGTAGAAACCAATCCGAATGGAAAAGTTGGAAAATCACAAGAAGTAAAAGTTTTCTTTGGAGAATATACTTATGGAGAAATTGAAGAAGCAAATGGAGATGCTTTTAAAAAAGTTCAAAACTTTAGTTTATGGGCTATAGATGCTCAAGGAAATAAAACGGCATTAAAAACCGTAGCAAAGGACACTTATTTTGTTGCTGAATTTACTCCAAAAAACAAAGGAACTTATACAGTAATTTTAGACAACAATAATATTGATGTTATTGATTATACACAATACAACTTTGGAATTTTTAAAACACACTATCATTCCGTTGCAAAAATACAAATAGGTAAAAAAGACAATGCTACTGCTACTTTAAATGACGAGGGTATTACTGTAAAAGATATTTCAGAAAGCAAAAGAACAGTAAAACTACAAGTACTATACAAAAACAAAGCATTGCCGAAAAACGAAGTAAAAGTTTATGTTGCCGATTTATGGACAAAAACTTTAACCACAGATGAAAATGGATTTGTAATTTTTAATTTGCCATGGGAAACCAAATATATTGTAGAAACTACCTACAAAGAGGAAGCTCCTGGTAAATACAACAACAAAGAGTATGAATTTATTTGGCACTGTGTAACCTACACTATTTTATAAACTCAATTATTAAAAAAATATCCCTAAGAGTTTGTTATGACTCTTAGGGATATTATAATTTTTTAAAATATATGATTTCAATTTTAATCATACTCCTCTTTTTTACTTTTTATATTTTCTATGTCACCACCAAGAGGATAAATATCGTCTCTAATTTAAGATTCGAAAAAAACATTCAAGCACATCCATCTTTAGCAAAAAAGATAGGATTGATGCTTATGCTGATAAGTTTTATCATCTCAATAGATCAATTAGGTTTTTGTGTCGGAATCTTATTCAACGTGATTGGTTTTATGACTATTGGAGGCTTGATTGTTTTACTAACACCTTTGCAACTCATTACATATAAAAACATTTGCATTGCCTTTGTTTTATGTTTTTTAATTGAATGGTTTCAACAAATAACTTCTATTTAAAATGCCTGCAAATCCAAAATATTTAACCGCATCCAACTGGCAACGTTTTGCAAAAATATCAGCAGGAATTTTAGGAGGTTATCTTGTTAGCATCACCTTTCATTTAGCTATTTGTTATTGGTTTAACCACGTAAACGTAATTATTACAGCAACTTTTACGGGCTTTATTCTTTGGACAACTTTGTTAGTTTTAGCTTTTTTAGCAAAAAATGGATGGAAAATTTGGGGAATCTATCTTTTCATTTCTTTCATCTTTTCTAGTATTATTTACTTAAGTAAGCTTTACTTTCCTATTCAATAAATTTATGGATAATAGAAAACACAATATTTTATTTCACACACACACCGTTAGCGGAATTGTAATTAGTGTGGTTTTATACATCATCTTTTTTGCGGGGTCTTTTTCTTTTTTTAGAGATGATATCATTAATTGGGAAAGAAATGAAAGCACAAAAGTTTCCGAAAATATTTCTTTTGACATCAACCAAGCAATTGATACCATTCAGAAAACTAAAAGTCTATTTGGGAGTGATGTGACTTTTGTAAAACACGGACATGAAAGAAGGGTAAATGTTTCCATTTCTGCTACCAAAGATACTTTGGCAACTAAAGAAGCCAAGCAAAGTGCTTTCTTTTATTTAGATACTCAAAATTTTAGTCAACACAACTATATCGACTCTTATTCTTTAGGAGAATTTTTATATCGATTGCATTTTTTAGCGCAAATTAAATATCCTGTAGGTTATTATTTATCAGGTTTTACGGCTTTCTTTTTCTTATTTGCCATCATTACAGGGGTCTTAATTCACTGGAAAAAAATCATTTCTAATTTTTATGTATTTAGACCTTTGGCAAAATTAAAAGCTATGTGGACAGATGCCCATACTGCTTTAGGAATGATAGGTTTGCCTTTTCAATTTGTTTATGCCGTTACCGGAGCTTTTTTTATGATTAAATTACTTTTGGTGGCTCCCAATGTGATGGTGATTTACAATGGAAATCAACAAGAATTGTATGAAGATTTGGGCTATACTCCTACCGATTACACTTTTCATCAACAAAAAACAGAAAAAGTAGTTGATTACAACCTTTATTTAAAGGAGCTACAAAAACAATGGCCTTCTTTTAACGTTACTAAAATATTGATTCAAAATTTTGGAGATACTAATGAACATATCACTTTTGAAGGACATTCAGATAGAAGTTTAAAATTTAATGGATTTGGAAAAATAACTTACAACGTAACCAGTCAGAAAGTTGTATTTCAGAAAAAACCAGAAGAAACAACTTCTTATTTAGAGAGTGTTAAGAGTATTCTTTATAGAATTCATTTTGCTGATTATGGTGGCTATTTGCTAAAAATCATCAGTTTTTTACTGGGATTGACTTCTTGTTTTGTGATTATTTCTGGAGTCATGATTTGGTTGATTGCCAGAGATAAAAAGAATGTGCCCGAAAAAAGAAAACGCTTTAACAAAAAAGTAGTAATTGTTTACTTAGCTATTTGCTTAAGTATGTATCCTATTACTGCATTGTCTTTTATTGTGGTTAAAGTATTTGCTGCATCTATGAGTCAATCTTTTATTTATACATTTTACTTTATAGGATGGCTGTTATTTACCGTATTTTTCATTGTAAAAAAAGATATCTACTTTACTAATAAGTGGACTTTAAAACTAGGAAGTTATATAGGTTTATGTATTCCTGTTGCTAATGGTATTTGTACAGGAAATTGGATTTGGAATACATTTCAAAATCATCAATATCAATTATTTTTTATAGATGTTTTTTGGATTTGTTTATCACTTATCACACTTTGGGTTGGTAGCAAATTAAAGAAATAAAAAAAGGCGATATTTAATAATATCGCCTTTATAATTATTGATTCATTTCCATACTGTGGTCGTACTGACAACAACCTGGTAACTTTTCATACGAAGCCCCGTTACTTGCTACATTTTCAGTATCGTAACCAGACTCAGCAATGGCTTTTTCTATTGCTGCTTGGTTGGTTTTTGTTTTGTCATAACTTACTTCAATCTTTTTCTTTTCAACACTCCAATCCGCTGTTACTACTCCATCTACATCTTTAGCTGCCGTTTCTATGGTATGTTTACACATGGCACAATTACCACGAACACCTACATTCATACTTGTGGTATTCTCACTTACTACAGCTGCTTTTTTTTCTGATTTGCTTCCACAACTTACTACTGTCATCAAGCCTATAAATAAGGCACTTAAAACTAATTTTCTCATTTTTATTTTTATTTAAAAGTTATTGATTTTTATTTAATGATTCATATGCATTTCATGGGAGCTTGAATCGGTATCTCCATCGGAATTCATCATCGATTTTTTTCCTTGCAACTGTGCAGCAGCATCAATGGTAAAAGTTCCTTTACTTACAATTTCTTCACCACTATGTAGTCCGTCTAAAATAATATAATAGTTTCCTACTTTACTTCCCAAAGTCACTTCTCTCAACTCAAAAACAGGAGCTTCATTTTCAACTTTCACATACACAATAGATCTTTTTCCGGTCCACAACACAGCCGTTTCTGGAACTTGTATTTGTTGAGATGCTTCCATATGATTTTCAATAGTTCCTTCAACAAACATTCCAGGTTTTAATAATCTATTTTTGTTATCCATCACCACTCTTAAACTTACCGTTCTTGTTCGTTCATCTAAAATAGGATCGATAAAATCAACCTTTCCTTTGACTGTTTTTCCTTGAGCAGATTTGGTGGTAATGTCAATTTCTTGTCCCACTTTAAACAATGACAATTGATTTTCATACACATCAAAATTTGCCCAAACGGTACTTAAATCAGCCACTTTAAAAATAGGTTTCCCCGTCATAATATGTCCTCCAAGATCAACCGAAATTTCTGTGATTACTCCAGACACATGGGCATAAATCATTAAATTGGTTTTTACTTTTCCGTTTTTTTCAATCTCATCTAACTGATGAGTGTGTATCTGCCAATTTTTAAATTTATTTCTTACTGCATTATATAATAATGGTTGATTGTCTTTAGTTTTAGCTGCTATGATTAATTCTTGTTGAGCCGTAATCAACTCTGGAGCATACACCTCTGCAACAGGTTGACCTTTGGTAACCATCTGTCCTAATGAGCTAACATATAATTTTTCAATACGTCCATCAAAATGGGCAGATTGTGTGGCTGTTTTGTCTTTGTTTTCTGAAATCAATCCAGACAAAACAACATTTTTCTCCTCTCTTTGACTATTTCCAACTACTATGGTTTCAACATCTGCCAAAGCTATGGCGTTTTTTGTCATTTTAAATTGATTGGGATTTATTGCTTCCTCCTCTTCATCACTAACAGTTATTGGAATTAAATCCATACCACAAATAGGACAATCTCCAGGTTCAGATTTCATCACACTAGGATCCATGGAACAAGTCCACATTTGTTTTTCATGTTTTACAGAAGAATGCTCATGTTTTTCTGTATTATTATTTGTTACACTAAACAACACTCTACCTAATAACACTCCTAATGCTATAAGCAATATGTATACAACGTATTTTTTCATTTTAAATTTTTAAATTTCTTAATCTTAAGGCATTTGTAATTACCGATACTGAACTAAAACTCATGGCCACTGCTGCAATCATAGGCGATAATAACAAGCCAAAAAATGGATATAAAACTCCAGCCGCTACAGGCACTCCAATCACATTATAAACAAAGGCAAAAAACAAATTCTCTTTGATATTTTTAAGTACGCCTGTACTTAATTCTTTGGCTTTTACAATGCCATCTAAATCCCCTTTTACCAAAGTAATCGTTGCACTTTCAATCGCCACATCAGTTCCTGTTCCCATAGCAATTCCTATATCAGCTTGTGCCAACGCAGGAGCATCATTAATTCCATCACCCGCCATGGCCACTATTTTTCCTTGCTCTTGGTATTTTTTAATTTCATTCAATTTATCCTCTGGCAAACAAGAAGCTTTAAAATGTTTTAAGTTTAAGGTTTCCGCTACTGATTTAGCTGTGTTTATATTATCCCCCGTTAACATGATCACTTCAATTCCTTTGTTTTGTAAAGTCGTAATGGCTTGTTTACTGCTTTTTTTAATGACATCATAAATAACTACAAATCCAACTATTTTTTTATCTATAGCAATATATGAAACCGTTTTACCTTGCTCTTGTTTTTCAACTACTTGCTCTTGAATCTCTTTTGGAATTTCAATGGACAATTGTGCCAACAAACGATCGTTTCCTAAGGCTACCTGTTTTTTATCAATCTTACCAAGCACTCCTTTTCCTGAAATAGCATCAAAATCTTCTACTTCTACTAATTTTATGTGTTGATCTTTAGCATAATCTACCACAGCAGTTGCCAAAGAATGCTCACTGTATTGATTTAAGGAAGCAATCATCATGGTAATGTTTTCTTTTCTTGACTCTTCAAAAACCACTACATTTTCTACTGATGGTTTTCCTTCTGTAATAGTTCCTGTTTTATCAACAATTAACACATCTACTTTATTCATTTTTTCTAAAGCTTCCGCATTTTTAATTAACACTCCAGATTGTGCTCCTCTACCTACACCGACCATTACAGACATTGGAGTGGCCAATCCTAAAGCACAAGGACAAGCAATAATTAATACGGCAATGGCATTTACAAAAGCATAAACATAAGCCGGTTCTGGTCCGTAAATAGCCCAAATCACAAAAGTGATAAGGGAAGCAGCAATCACAATTGGCACAAAATATTTGGAAATTCTATCTGCCAATTTCTGTATAGGTGCTTTGGATTTACTCGCATTGTTTACCATGTGAATAATTTGAGACAACAAAGTATCTCCACCCACTTTTTCAGCTGTCATTAAAAACGAAGTATTCCCATTAATGGTTCCTGCACTTACTTTGTCCTCTTCTTTTTTATCTACAGGAATAGGTTCTCCTGTAATCATAGATTCGTCTACAGAGGTTTGTCCTTTAGAAATAAATCCATCTACAGGTATTTTCTCTCCTGGTTTTACTCTTAACACATCGCCTTTGTTAATTTTATCAATGGCAATGGTTTTGTCTTCTCCATCTTTAACCAAAGTTGCCGTTGCAGGCACTAATTTTAACAAGGCTTTAATGGCTCCATTGGTTTTACTATGAGCTCTTGCTTCTAACAATTGCCCTAACAAAACCAAGGTTAAAATGACGGTAGTCGCTTCAAAATACACATATACATTTCCTTCAACTGTTTTAAATTCATTCGGAAAAACATTGGGTATAAACAAAGCCACCAAACTAAATAACCACGCAATTCCAGAACCAATCCCCACCAAAGTAAACATGTTTAAATTCATGGTTTTGATGGATTTGTAGGCACGTTCAAAAAACATCCAAGTAGCATAAAAAACAACAGGAATAGAAAATATTAATTGAAAATAATTCCATGTTTTTTGAGAAAAAATAGTGTACAACGGATTCTTATTCAACATGTCTGACATTGCAATCATGAATATTGGTAACGTAAATCCTACTGCAATCCAAAATTTATGTAACAACTTTTTATAGGTTTTCTCTTCCTCAGAAACATCTGCTTCTACAGGAACCAAATCCATTCCACATTTTGGACAAGCACTAGGTTCATCACTCATCACTTCTGGATGCATAGGACAGGTAAATTGACTTGCTTTATTTTCCAAACTTACCTCTTCTACCAAATCCATTCCGCAAACAGGACAATCTCCTGCTTTGTCATAGGTTTTATCTCCTTCACAATGCATTGGACAATAATAAACACCTGTTCCTTTTCCTTTTTGTTTTTCTTTGATTTTTTCTGATGCCTCTTCACGTGCAGAGGAACAACAAGCTGTTTTTTCTTCTAGTAAATGAATGCTATAATTCCCAGTACTACTCAATTTTTCTTGAAAAGTCTGTAGTTTAATATGCCTTTCCATTTCTATGGTTGCTGTGGCTTGCTCTAAATCTACCGTAGCTTTTTTTACTCCATTTACAGTGTTTAAAGCTTCTTGCACATGATTTTTACAACCATTACAACTCATTCCTTTTATATGGTAAGTATGTATCATCTCGTTCATCTTTTATTATATAAAGTTATACATCGATACGCTAATCTCTTATGACCATTCTGGTAAATGTTTATATAATTTTGTCAAAATTTTTCCTATTCCATTGCTTTGAATTTTTATATTCACTCATAGACATTCCTGTAATAGATTTAAATTGTTTTGCCAAATGACTGCTAGATTTATAGTTCAAACCATAAGCAATTTCCGAAAAATTTAAATCGCTCAATTGCAAATATTCCTTGGCTTTTTCTATTTTTAAATTGATGTAAAACTTCTCTATCGTCATCCCCATTTTTTTACTAAACAACTTACTTACCCACGAATAATCTTTGTGAAGTTTTAAAGCAATTTCTTCTGATAAATTTGCATCCACTCCTTTCTCTAATCGTTCAATTAAAATGGCTTTGATTTGCTCTATCAACAAATCTGATTCTTCTTTAACCAATTCAAAACCGTTTTTTTTGATAGCATTTTCTATTTGAGTCAAAACGGTATCTTCCACCTCATCAATCAAAATCTCACCTAATTCAATACTATAAATATGAACCCCTAACTTTTCGATTTCATTCTTTAAGGTAGATTTACATCGATCGCAAACCATGTTTTTTATGTAAAGATGTTTTCTCATTTTTTAGCACTTAAATAGTTAATGATGGTCTCTGCCATAAAGTACTTTCTCAAAGCTTCTATCTGATTCATTTGAAACTTTAATTGCAATTGTTGTAAATCTAACACCTCATAAAAATCAATATTTTCTGTCTCATATTTTTTGATGAGAATTTCTTCGGCATTTCTAGTTTTGGTGATGTTCTCTACTTGCATTTCATAATTAATTCTTGCCGATGCTTTTTCGTGTACTGCTTTACTTAACAAGCTTTCTAACTCATTTTGTCTTTCGTTTTTTTGAGATAAAATTTCTTGCTGAGCTAACTCATTTTGCTTGGTTTTAGAACTGTATTTTTTATTAAAAATAGGAATTGACACCGTTAGCATAGGCATTAAAATATCTTTTCCATTGTCTGCCAAAGTCATATTGGGTCTTTCTGTGACCGATATATAATCCAAACCAACACCAATCATAGGTGCTTTGTCTTTTTGATTCAATAATTCTGATTTTTCCACAGAAGTATATAATTTATCAAACTTAACCAACTCTGGGTGAATACTTAAAGAATCTAACACAACCATTTCTTCTTTTGGAATAAACAATGTATCAACGACTGAAATACCATCAGGATGACTTCTGTTCAATAATTTGGCAAAAACCGTTTTTTCCGATGCAAAAGTTTCTAACAACTCTTGTTTTAAAGCAATCAATTCATTTTCTCTCATCTGAATTCTTAGCACTTGTACTGCTGTTGCTTTTCCTGATTCTACAGAGGCCAAGGCCATGGTTTCATATACTTTTAACAGTTCTAAATTTTCATCAACAATATTATTTTTTTCTTTAAGCGTGTATAAATTATAATAAGATTGATATACTTCTGACACCAATTTTCTCTTGGCGATGGCAATATCTTCAAAAGAAACTGCTGCTACGGAATTTGCATAATTTTGTCTAGAAGTAATGGTTCCAAACCAAGGAAACATTTGCTTTGCAGACAGTTTAAAATCTTGTGCTCCCACCCTAGTTTCTGGCTTGCTCACAAAATAACCTACACCAAATTCTGTGTTTGGAATACTGTTAACTTCATTGGTTTTTTCTTGCATCAACTCATGCTTCAATTCAAACTTCTGAATGGTTGGATTGTTTTGTAAAGCCTCTGAAATATATGATTGCAAATCTTGTCCACTTGCGAAGTGAAAAGTGAAAAACAAAATAATAGCTATATTTTTCATTTTAACATTTTTTTAAGTTGAACTTCTTTTCTCCAGCTAAACAACACTGGTACAATAAAATAGGAGGTGATATCTATAATCATTCCTCCAAAACTTGGAATGGCCATAGGAATCATAATATCACTTCCACGACCTGTAGAAGTCAATACTGGTAATAATGCCAAAATGGTCGTCACGGTAGTCATCAAACAAGGTCTGATTCTTTTTTCTGCTGCAAACATGGCAGAAGCTCGGACTTCTTGAATCGTAGTAGGATTGTTTTTATCAAAAGTTTGGGTTAAATAAGTAGCCATCACCACACCATCATCGGTAGCAATTCCAAACAAAGCAATAAAACCTACCCAAACCGCCACACTTAAATTGATGGTTTTCATATTGAACAAATCACGAATGTTTTCTCCAAAAAAGCTGAAGTTTAAAAACCAATCTTGACCATACAACCAAAGCATGATAAATCCTCCGGCAAAAGCCACGGTAATTCCTGTAAACACCATGAAAGAAGTTGCTACTGATTTGAACTGGAAATACAAAATCAAGAAAATAATTAACAAAGCCAAAGGCACTACAAAAGATAAGGTTTTTTCTGCTCTTACCTGATTTTCGTATGTCCCTGTAAATTGATAACTAATTCCTTTAGGAACAGTTAAACTTCCCGAATCAATTTTTTGTTGAATCAAATCCTGAGCATTTTCTACCACATTGGTTTCTGCAAAACCGTCTTGTTTATCAAACAATACATAACCTACCAAAAAAGTATCCTCACTTTTAATCACTTGTGGTCCTTGCTCATACCTAATGCTTGCCATTTCGCTCAACGGAACTGGTTTTCCACTCGCTACAGGAATGTAAATCTTCTTTAAATCTTCTGGATTTGATCTTAACTCTCTAGGGTATCTTACTCTCACGCCATAACGTTCTCTACCTTCAACTGTCTGAGTAATTTCCATACCGCCAACAGCTACTTTTAAAACTTCTTGCACCTCTTCTATAGACACTCCGTAACGAGCAATTTTTTCTCTATCAATGTCAATCAATAAATACGGCTTCCCTACAATTCTATCTGCAAAAACTGCTTCTTTTTTTACACCTTCAGCTTCTTTTAAAATCGTTTCTAATTGTTCTCCAAAAGCTTGAATTTCTTTTAAATTATTTCCTTTTACCTTAATTCCCATAGGAGCTCTCATTCCTGTTTGCAACATCACCAAACGAGTTTCTATAGGTTGTAATTTAGGAGCTGATGTAACTCCAGGTAATTTAGTCACTTTTACAATTTCATTCCAAATATCATCTGGGGATTTGATATTGGTTCTCCAATTTCTATAAAACGCTCCATCTTCGTCAGGAATCAATTCATCTTTATTTACAAAAGATGCATATTTTGAACCTTGGATGTCTTTAAACTTTTCACTTCCATCCGTAGCTAACCTCCCACTTTTTAACACAAAAAAATCATTTTCATCAATCTTATATTTCTGTCTTTTCCCTTGACTATTTAATTGATATTCTGATTTGTATTGAATGATATTTTCATACATAGACAAAGGAGCAGGATCTAAAGAAGACTCTGTTCTCCCTGCTTTTCCTACTACCGTTTCAATTTCGGGGATATTTGCTACCGCCATGTCTAATTGCTGTAACACTCGTTTGTTTTCTTCAACACCTGCATGAGGCATAGACGTTGGCATCAGTAAAAAAGAACCTTCGTTTAAAGAAGGCATAAACTCTTTTCCTGTATTTTTCATAATTATAAAACCACAAATTACAATGGTGGTTGGAATGCTTAAAAACAAAATTTTGTGATGTAAGGCCCAAGTTAAAATAGCACTGTAATATTTTCTTAACAAGGCAAAAACACCTAAAATTCCGAAACAAAGGATGGCTACAAAAAGGAAGTTTAAAAATAAATTTTTGTCAATTCCTAAAGGCCTCCAAAACTCCGTTAATAAAATCACAATTGTAATGCTAATCAAATACATATGCAATTTACTTACTAAGTTTGATTTTATTTTATCAAACAAATTCAATAAGGTAATGATGGCAAATCCTATCAATACAAATCCTAAATAAGTTCCATAAATCACCCCAACCAAACCTATGACTAACAACAAGAACTGAATGCTTTTTTGAGCCTTTTTTTTGATTTCTGTCTTTTTAAATAAATACGCTGCAAATGGCGGAATAAGAAACAACGCTACAATTAATGAAGCCGTAAGGGCAAAAGTTTTGGTAAAAGCCAAAGGTCTAAACAATTTCCCCTCTGCACCAATCATGGTAAATACTGGAATAAAACTAATAATAGTTGTTAAAACCGCTGTTACAATGGCTCCAGATATTTCTTTAGTAGCATTGTAAACGACTGTATTTATTGCTAACTTTTCTTTATTTTCATCTAAGTGTCTAATAATATTTTCAGATAAAATCACTCCAACATCTACCATCGTTCCAATGGCAATAGCAATTCCCGATAAGGCAACAATATTGGCATCTATCCCACATATTTTCATGGCTACAAAAACCATCAAGACTGCCACAGGTAACAAGCCAGAAATTAAAATAGAGGCTCTTAAATTATTGACCATCACTACAATCACCAAAATGGTAATCAAAATCTCTAAGGTTAAAGCTTCATTTAAAGTCCCTAAGGTTTCTTGAATTAGTTCTGAACGATCGTAAAAAGGAACAATGGTTAACTGAGAAGTTCTTCCATCTTTTAAAACTTTTGATGGTAGCCCTTTACTTAGTTCTTTTATTTTTTCCTTTGTATTGTTGATGACTTCTAATGGATTGGCACCATAACGAGCCACCACCACTCCACCTACAACCTCTGCACCTTCTTTATCTAAAATTCCTCTACGGGCTGCTGGTCCTAAGTGAACTTTGGCAATATCTTTTACTCTAATTGATCTAAAATCTTTAGAAGTGACTACTGCATTTTCTATATCACTAATAGATTTTACATAGCCCAAACCACGAACCAAATATTCAACTTTATTAATTTCTAAAGTTTGCGCTCCAATATCTTTATTGCTTTGTTTAACCGCTTTGACCACCGTTTGCAAATCAATATTGTATTGTCTTAATAATTCTGGTTGTACATCAATTTGATATTCTTGTACATAACCACCAATAGAAGCGACTTCTGAAACACCACTGGCTGATGACAAAGCGTATTTTACGTAATAATCTTGTGTGGTGCGGAGTTCTTGTAAATCCCAACCACCGGTGACATTACCATCTTTATCTCTACCTTCTAAAGTGTACCAAAATACTTGTCCCAATCCTGTAGCATCAGGCCCCAAAGCTGGATTGACTTCATTAGGCAACAATCCACTTGGCAAAGAATTTAATTTTTCTAAAATTCTGCTTCTACTCCAATAAAACTCAACATCCTCATCAAAAATAATATAGATGCTGGAAAAACCAAACATAGACGAACTACGAATGGTTTTTACTCCAGGAATTCCTAATAAGGAAGTAGTTAATGGGTAGGTAATTTGATCCTCGATATCTTGAGGAGACCTTCCATCCCATTTGGTAAAAACTATTTGTTGATTTTCTCCAATATCTGGAATGGCATCAACCGCCACAGGGTTACTAGGTAAAATTTTGGTATCCCAACCAAAAGGAGCGTTGATAATACCCCAACCTATAAATATGAGTAGCAATAAGAATACTACCAATTTGTTTTCTATTAAAAATTTGATGCTTTTATTCAGCATGATTTTTTGATTTTATTCATTAGAAACTAGTGCCTAACGCACAAATAAAACTTCCTAAATCTTATAATTAAGATTAGGATTAAACTTCTAAAAAATAAAAAAATCAAATAAGGTAAACCTCATCTAGCTTGTAAATAGACTTTACAACCAGAGGTGGTGAGTAATCTAAAAAGTTAAAGTCTTGCTTGGTTTGATTGTCGAACAACAATACATAAGCAGTTACAAAAGAAGTAAAGAATACTTTTTGATGGATACTCAACGCTGTGTTTTGAGTCTGGATTTCAGTTTGTGAATCTTTGGTGATTTTTACATCAGAACAACAACTTTTTTTAGATACTTGTGTAATTCCATCAGATTCATGAGTATCAGTACAACATGTTTTTACATTTTGTAAAACAGTTATATCAGATATTTTTTCTCCACAAAAGTGCATGGTAAGCGTAACCGATACTGTAGAAAAGACTACAATAAGAGCTAAAACAACGGCCAGGTATTTGTGAAAACTATTTTTCATAATACTGCAAAGTTATGAAATTTTATGATTGGTATTACAATATCATCTATAACTCTTAAATTATGGTAAAAGCACATACAAAAAGCCCAAACGTATGTTTGAGCTTTTCTTCTTCATAGCATAGTTTAAATTTTAAACTATTTTTTTTCTTTTGTTTTTGCATCTTTAGCATCAACCCTAAACACAAGGGGTAATTGAACCAACATATTTCCCTCCCCTTTATTTTACCAATTCCCCTACTTTCCCTCTTACTTGTTTTGTTTATATTTGTTTGTTCCCCTTAAACAAACAGGAAAATCCCATCCTATTAAAAAATATAATACATCATTTAAAAAGCATGAAAATTAAATATCTCATTTTATCGTTTTTGTTTCTTTTAATTCCTTTTCATAAATCTGTAGCACAAGTTTCTGTGGTTGGTAAAGGATGGTCTCAAAACTCAGTAAACGCAACTGTATTTAGAAAAAACTCAGTCATCTCTCATAAAAAACATCAATATGTAGCTTATTATGATGCTAAAGGTTTTTTAACATTGGCCAAAAGAAAACAAAAATCTAACAAGTGGGAAGTTCATACGACACAATACAAAGGAAATGTATTGGATGCACATTGTAGCATTAGTCTTACTGTAGATGGGAAAGGATATTTACATGTTTCGTGGGGACATCATAATAACAAATTATTGTATGCAAAATCTATAAAACCAAATTGTTTAGAACTCTCTGAACAACAAAGCATGATTGGCGAAAATGAGAATTTTGTTACCTATCCTGAGTTTTACAAATTTCCTAATGGTGATTTGTTTTTCTTATATAGAGATGGAGGTTCTGGTCACGGAAATTTGGTCATTAATAGATATCATACCAAAGAAGGAAATTGGACAAGAGTACATTCTTCTTTAATTGATGGTAAAGACAAACGTAATGCTTATTGGCAGGCTACTTTAGATAATAACGGAACTTTTCATATTTCTTGGGTGTGGAGAGAAACTTGGGATGTGTCATCAAACCACGATATGTGTTATGCAAAAACCAATGATTTTGGAAAGACTTGGGAAAAATCTAATGGAACAAAATACAATTTGCCAATTACCAAAGCATCGGCAGAATATGTTTCTATTATTCCTCAAAAAAGTACCTTAATCAACCAAACTTCCATGTATGCTGATGCAAATGGAAATCCATATATTGCAACTTACTTTACCCAAAAAGGAGAAACAGTTCCTCAATTCTTTTTAATCTTCAAGAATAAAGAAGGATGGAAAACCACAGCCATGACCAACCGTAAAACGCCATTTACTTTAGGAGGTGGTGGAACTAAAAAAATTCCTATTTCTAGACCACAGGTTATTGTAAATAACAAAAGAGGAAAAACCAAAGTCATGCTTATTTATCGTGATATAGAATATGATAACAAAGCGGTATTGACTTATAGTACCAACGATGAATTAACCTCTTGGGAAACCAAAACCATTACTGATTATTCTTTAGATAGTTGGGAACCTAGTTATGATACAGAACTTTGGAGAACTAAGAAAAAACTGAATTTATATGTGCAAAAAGTAGGACAAGGTGATGGAGAGACTTTACAAAATATGCCTGCTCAAAATGTTGAAATTTATAACGTTAAATTTTAACTTATACATAGAACCAAAATACCTAATACAAAACCTCTTAAAGACAAATCTTTAGGAGGTTTTGTATTATTTACTATTATTTATTTCTCATTTATTAAGTTATCTAATTATCTATTATTCATTAATCACTCTTATTTTATAAGATTCTCTTATTTCTTAAAAACACCAAATAATATGGTTTGAATGCTCATATTTTAAAAAAAAATATACTTAATTTAGTGGCTCATTTTACTTATAACCCCATGAAATTAAAAATTAAATACCCTTCACTGTTTCTTATTACAACATTATTAATCTCTTGTAAAACAACAATTAAAACTCCTTTAATAAGTAATATTACACAAACTTACATTGCAGCTCCACCAGTTACCAACAACTCACATTCTGCTACTATAGAAGAAGTGAGTCCTAACCATTTGATGGCTGCTTGGTTTGGAGGTAGTTATGAGGGTGCTAAAGACGTCGGTATCTACTCCTCTAATTTTATCAATCAAAAATGGTCTAAACCAAAATGTATTGTTAAACCTTTGTTGAAAAATAATGACACGCTACCTTGTTGGAACCCAGTACTATTTAAAAGCAAAAGCAATGTTTTGTATCTGTTTTATAAAGTTGGTAAAAACCCTAGAGAATGGTTTGGTGCTATGATTAGTTCTAAAGATGACGGACAAACTTGGAGCAAAACTACTTATTTACCTGATGGATTTTTAGGACCTATTAAAAACAAACCTATAGAGGTTACTCCAGGAGTGATTTTATGTGGTAGTAGTACAGAAAGCAACACCAGTGATAATTGGAGAGTACATGTAGAAACTTATATCGAATCTACCAAAACTTGGGAAAAAACAAAGGTTGATAATAAAGCTAATTTCGATGTAATCCAACCCACTTTTTTAGTCCATGCTGATAATAAAATTCAGATGCTTTGCAGAAGTAAACACGATAAAGTGATCAACTCTTGGTCAAGTGATTACGGACAAACGTGGTCTGAAATGGATAGTATTAACGTGGTAAACTCTAATTCTGGTATTGACGGTGTTGCTTTAAGTAAAAACTTCTTTTTACTGGTAAATAATCCTTTACCAAGAGGTGCCGATTGGTTTAATGGACGTAACATCTTAGATGTGGAGTATTCTAGAAATGGCTTGAACTGGAAAAAATTATTAGATTTAGAGCATCAAACAGAAGGTGAGTTTAGTTATCCGGCCATCATTCAAACTTCTGATAAAAAAATTCACATCTTATATACTTACAACAGAAAATACATCAAACACGTTTCTTTTGATATTTTATATTAAAAGAGACGACCAAATATGCATATCTAAGAAATATCAAATGAGTCTACAAAATTTAAAAAACATCACCTCTTCTTTAAGCAATACGCCTAAAATGCCTGTGCTGTTTCTAGGACATGGAAGTCCTATGAATGCTATTGAAGAAAATGAGTTTGTAGCCTCTTTTAGAAAGCTTGGACAAGAATTGCCAAAACCCAATGCTATTTTATGCATTTCTGCTCATTGGGAAACCAAAGGAACTTTTGTTACCGCTATGCAACATCCACCAACAATTCACGATTTTGGTGGTTTCCCTAAAGCCTTGTTTGACGTACAATATCCTGCTCCAGGAAGTCCAGAACTAGCTGTGGAAACCAAAAATTTAGTTACCCAAACAGAAGTTGGTTTAGATGACAAATGGGGATTAGACCACGGAGCATGGAGCGTCATCAAACACTTATATCCAAATGCCGATATTCCTGTAATTCAAATGAGTATTGATTATTCTAAACCTGCACAATATCATTATGATTTAGCTAAGGAAATTCAACAACTTAGACACAAAGGAGTCTTAATTGTAGGAAGCGGAAATATGGTTCATAACCTAAGAAGAATTGTTTGGGATAAAATGAATGCGGGTTCCTATGGATTTGATTGGGCGATTGAAGCCAATGAAAAAATGAAAGATTTTATTTTGAATAACAATCACAAAGACCTCATCAATTTTAACAAACAAGGAACTGCTTTTAATTTGTCTATTCCAACACCAGAACATTATATGCCTTTGATTTATACTTTGGCTTTAAAAGATAATAAAAATGAAGAAATTTCAATTTTTAACGATCAATATGTTGGGGGGTTCTCTTTCTATGACCTCCATCAAAATAGCATAAAACAAAATTCCATTATACGCTAACATATAATGGAATTTTTAATATTTACTTAAGTTATTTTAATGCTCTGAAATCAAACTTACTTTTCCTGTTTTTAATCCTTTTCCTGTTACTGTTAATTCTATATTTCCCGCTTCTTTTTCAGATTGTACCAACACAACTAATTTTCCACTAAATAATTTCATGGTTGGTAAGTGAAATTGCTCTAAAGAAGTAGCATCTCCATTACAAGCTGCTCTGTAAGTTCCTTTTCCTTTTACTTTAAACTTTAGTTGATTGGTAGCTGTTGGACAAACAACTCCATTTTTATCTACCACTGAAACGGTTACATAAGACAAATCTTTTCCATTGGCTTTGATGGTTTTTCTATCCGGATTTAAAACCAATTGATATGGCTTTCCTGCTGTTTTAATTTCCTTTTGAGCTACTGCTTTTCCATCTTTATCAAATGCAACAACCTTTACGGTTCCTGGTTCATATTTAACATCCATCCACATCAAACGATATCTGTTTTGAGGGGTTTTGTTATTTTTTTTCTGAACCCCCATACTTTTTCCATTGATAAAAAGTTCAGCACTATCATAATTAGTATATACAAAAACCGGCGTTACTTCTCCTTCTCTACCTTCCCAATTCCAATGCGGTAAAATATGTAAAGTCTCAGCCTCTTTGTTCCAACGACTTCTGTATAAATAATATCTATCTTTTGGTAAACCTGCCAAATCATTAATTCCAAAATAAGAACTACGTGACGGCCAACTTGTATCATATGGTGTCGGTTCTCCTAAATAATCAAAACCTGTCCAAACAAATTCTCCAATAACCCAATCTTTATCATCTTGTAACACAAAATCTTCATCCGGAACATTAGACCAACTACACGCTTCTAAATCATAAGAAGAAGATTGAAAATCTGGATATTGTTTCATTTTTTCCTGAACTACAGGAAATTTATAAATCCCTCTAGAACTTACCGTTGAAGCAGTTTCAGATCCTAAAATAAATCCTTGAGGAAATTTCTTATTTGCTTCCTCGTATAAATGCACTCTGTAATTTAACCCAGGCACATCTAACAAAGCTCCAAATCCAGATTTCATCACTGAATTTACTTGATCCATTCCAACAGTTACTGGTCTTGTAGGATCTTCTCTATGGAAAATATCTTGTAACCATTTTGCACGTTTCACTCCTGCTTCTCCATGCTGGTCTGGCACTTCATTACCTGAACTCCACATGACAATAGACGGATGATTTCTAGTAGCATGCACCAAATTCACAATGTCTTTTTCAGCATATTCGTTAAAAAATCTGTGATATCCATTTTTTACCTTTGCCTTTGCCCATTCGTCAAAACTTTCAGCCAAAAACATAAATCCCATTTCATCACACAGCTCTAACTGCTCAAAAGAGGGCATGTTATGAGAACTACGGATGGCATTACATCCCATTTCTTTTAAAATAGTCAATTGACGTCTTAAAGCAGCTTTATTAATAGCCGTTCCTAAAGGACCTAAATCGTGATGCAAACAAACTCCTTTAAACTTGGTTACTTTTCCGTTTAAACTAAACCCTTTGTTAGCTTCGTACTTAATTTCTCTAATTCCAAAACGAGTAGTTACTTCATCTTTTAAATCTTTTCCAACATATAATTGAGCGACTGCTTTGTATAAATAAGGATTTTCTGGACTCCACAAATTTGGATTTTTAACCTTTATATTCTGATCAAATTCTTTTCCAAATTCTAAAGTAGTTGTATCAACACTTACCTTTTTTCCATCAGCATCAAAAATAGTAGTAACCAAAGATCCGTTTGAAACAGATGTTTTAGTTTTGATATTTACTTTTGCTTCCTCATTACTAATAAAAGGAGTGGTGATAAAAGCTCCCCATTGATTAATGCTCTCTTTATTTTTAGTAATTAAACTTACTTTTCTGTACAATCCAGCTCCAGGATACCAACGAGAAGCAAACGCTTTATTAGTTAATTTTACCGCTAAAGTATTCTCTCCTTTTTTAAGAAATTTAGAGATGTTGAAATAAAAATAACTGTAACCATAAGCCCATTCTCCAATCTTTTCTCCATTTAAATACACTTGAGGTTCACTCATAGCTCCTTCAAAAAGAATGATTGTCTTTTTGGTTAAATCAGCTTCAGAAATAGAAAATTTATTTCTGTACCAAGCGGTACCAACGTGAGGCAAAGCTCCTGTTCTTCCCGTTTTTTCAGTAGCTTCTTTTTCACCATTTTGCACTATGGCAACTGTTTGTTTGTCTACTTCTTTATCAAAAGGTCCATAAATAGCCCAATCGTGAGGAACGGTTACTTTTTCCCATTTTGAATCGTTAAACGCTTCTTGTTGAGCATTTTTAACATCTCCTTTTTGAAACTTCCAATTAACATCTAATACTCTAACATTTCTTCCTTGAGAAAAAGAAACTTGAGAGAGAATAAATAATGTGAATAGAAAAGATTTAAACTTTGTCATTGTAAAATTTATTTTTGTGACACAATATAAAATAGATTTTAAAATAAACTATCCTGTACAATAAAGCCTGTTCTAATTAAAGAACAGGCTTATCTATATTTTAAAAACAACTCAGACAATTGTAATCTGATTATTACTAATGGTGACAATTTTAGACAATCTCTTTTGTTCTTCACCTCCAGGAATAAAACAACAACCAGCTTTTTCTACCGTGTACAATATTTGTAAATGGATAGTTTCCACACCTTCCATTTCTTTCTGACTGTATATAGCCACATCTACCTCATCAATATTAGGCCAACCTCCTTCAGTTACAAACTCACTTATTTTAATCTGGTGAATGTTTTTTTGAACCAATTGTTTTATTTCTTCTTCAGTATGCATTAATTCACAAAATGATATAAGAAAACAATATCAGCATCTAAAGCTGTTTTTCTCTCTCCCTCAATTTCTATATTTATAGAAAGAACGGCTTTAGAAATTCCTCTTAAATTTTCTATTGATTTTAACTTGGTTCTTAATCTAACTTTACTATCAACAGTAACAGGCTTGTTAAATCTTAACTTTTCAATTCCGTAATTCACCAACATTTTGCTGTTGTTTACCTCTATAATTTGTTCCCATAAATAAGGCATTAAAGACAATGTTAAGTAACCATGGGCTATAGGCGTACCAAAAGGACCTTCTTTTGCTTTTTCAGCATCACAATGAATCCATTGGTGATCTAAAGTTGCATCCGCAAATTGATTGATTCTATCTTGCGGGATTGCCAAATATTCTGAAACTCCTATCTCTTTACCCTCATACGCTTTAAAATCTTCAAAGCTATTGATAATTACTTGTGCCATTAATTAACTTTATTATTTTGTGAAACTCAAATTTACGGTTTTCTGTGATTTTTTGCCCTAATCCTCTAATAAATTATGAATCCAAGCGTATTGTAACAATATTAATGTTTTAGCATCATTAAACTCATTATTTTCTACGGCTTTTTTTACCTCATCAAAACTCATTTCAAAAACAAAAATATCTTCTTGTTCATCATTCAATCCACCACCTGCTGCTACTTTCATACTCTCATCATATTCTGCTACAAACATATGGGTGATTTCTGTTACTGCTCCAGGAGTCATAAAACAATGTCTCACTTTTTTAACTTTTGGAACTTTATAGCCCGTTTCCTCTTCTATTTCTCTAATAATACAAGTTTCCGGATCATCTTTATCTAACATCCCAGCTGGAACTTCGGTAACAATCCCTAAAGCTACTCCGTTAATATATGCGGGCATTCTAAACTGTTTGGTTAAGAGTACTTTCTTAGCTTTCTTGTTGTACATAAAAACGGCCGCTCCATCTCCTTTGTCATAAACTTCTCTTACTTGCTCTTCGGTTCTTCCGTCTGTGCGAGTGTATTGATAAGAAAACAATTTTAAAGGCTTCCATTTATTAGACAACACCTTTTCTTTAATATTGGATATTTTCATTTTCTATAATTTTAAATACTCATCATACAAAGCTTGTAACAATGCTTTAAGATCTTCTTCTTTATTTTTATTCTGAAACGCTTCTTCAGGTTGATAAACCGTCTTTTTTGTTTCATGATGATAAAATACATTTTCGTTTTGACTTACCAAACCATAAGCATCATTATATACATAAAAACCAAAATCTTTGGTGTTTGGATTGAATAAATTTTTACTCCATTGATATTCTTTGGCCTCTAAACCTAATTGATGTAATACTGTTGATGAAATATCTAACTGACTAGCATATTTTGGGTTTTGGATTCCTCTAAATTCTTCTTTGATAACCTCTCCATAAAACACCAATGGAATTCTACTTTTATTGGCCACAAATTCTTCCCAATGATTTGGGGTTGGATGACTATGATCTGCCGTAATAACAAATAGTGTATTTTTATACCAAGGTTTGGTAGCAGCAACTTTAAAAAACTGTTTTAAACTTTTATCTGTATAATGACCTGAGTTGATGTATTGTTGATATCCGCCTCCGAAATTAAACACATCTTTCATAGGATAATCAAATGGAGAATGAGTGCTTAAAGTAAATGATGCCATCATAAAAGGGGCTTTCATTTTATCTATTTCTTGAATTTTTCTTTCAAATAAATATTCATCAGCAACCCCCAATTTTCCTGTAGGAATTTCAGATGAAAAATCTTCTCCTTTGATTAAATGATCAAAATGACAATTAAAAATATAGTCTAAAACTTTTCCATGTTTTAAATCTCCTCCAAAAATATAACCCGTTTCATATCCTTGTTTTTTAAGGTCTTTTACAAAGTTGGGTAAGTTGGTAAATTTATCTCTTTGGGTAGCAACATTTACGGTTGGTAAAGCAGGAAAACCACTAAAAATGCTAATCATTCCTACATGAGATCTTAAGCCTGGAGAAACTACATTGGTAAAATTATACCCGTTTTTAATTATAGAATCTAAAGTTGGGGTTACACTTTTATACCCTCCATCTGCTCCAATTAAATCTGCTGAAAAACCTTCAAGAATAATATAAACAATATTGGGTTTTGAAGTTTTTAAAATTGAAATGGTTGTGTCCTTTTTAACCTCGTATAAATTAGTAATCCTTTTATTTAATTCTTCTTTGGTAAAAAACTGATAAGGATTTTCATCTCCTACTTTTATATTAGATTCAACACTTCTTGCCAAGTTAAAGGTTGAATTAATAGCTGCAGCATTGGCAAAATCATTTTCAGAAAAGTAAGCATCGCTTTGATCAATAGGCGTAATCCCTGTACCTCTTAATCCTAAAAAAACAACTCCACCTGCTAACAAGAAAAAAGGAATAGGAAGCATATAACTTTGTTTTACATGGATGTTTTTAGGAACTATTTTTTGATATACATAATACGATAAAACCAACATCAACAAAAACAAAACAGTACCCGAAATCAACAAACCATTGGTTGATGTCCTCATTACTTCATCAACATCTTTTAAATACGTAAGTGCTTTGTAATTAATTTTGGTGTTCCATTCTTTATAAATCCCTATGTCCCCAATCATAATCATAGCATTGATTAAAGTAAAAATCATCACTACAGTTTTTACTATATAATGAGTGGCTTTATTTGGATACAAGAAATGAAGACTCAATAATAAAGTTGGAATGATTAAAATATAACATGCCATTACGGTATCTACCCTCCACGCATACAGAAAAGAAAGAATGGCTTCTTTAAAAGAAATATCAAAACTATTTAAGTTATAAACAATAAATACAATTCTGGAAATGGCATAAATAACCAAGAAGTATAGGTAATTTTTAAATAAATATTTTAGGGAATTTATCATAGCATAAAAAAAGCTCAAAGATAGAAAATCTTTGAGCTTAATATTTTAATTGTTTGATTTACTTGTTTAGCAAATCAATCCTTTACTGATTTCCTAAAATAATGGGCATTCCAGTTTTAGAAGAGCCTATTACAATTACTTTTGCATTTGGGGAATTGGCCAACTCTAAAGTTGCTTGAATTCCTTTTTCTTTTAAAATGTTTTCTGATAAAGATGCATTTAAAATTTTGTTTGCTGTTGCTTTTCCTTCAGCATCAATTTTTTGACGTTCTGCTTCTTTCTGAGCTTTCTGAATGGTAAACTCATACTCTAAAAACTCTTGCTCTTGTTTTAGTTTCTTTTCAATAGCATTTTTAATTGTAGTAGGTAACGTTACATCTCTTACCAACACCTCGTTTAGCTGAACAAATTGATCGTCTAATATTTTTTTGGTTTCATCAAAAATTTCACTCTGAATTACATCACGTTTACTAGAATATATTTGTTCTGGGGTATATCTTCCTACTACAGAACGAGCTGCTGATCTTAAAGAGGGTAATATTACTCTACTTAAATATTCTTGCCCTTTTTGTTGATGTAATTCTCCTAAATTCTCAGTTTGTGGCATATACCAAGCACTTACTTCTAATAAAATATCCAATCCATTAGAAGACAGTACTTTCATTTTTTCAAACAATTCTTGCTGACGAACTTCGTATACAAAAACCTTGTTCCATGGAGCTATTAAATGAAATCCTTCTCCTAAAGCAGGTTCATCGGTTACAACACCTCCCCCAAAAGTTTCAAACTTTACTCCTGCCTTTCCAGAATCTATACTGATGGCTGATTTTGAAATAAACACCAAAACTACAATTACAGCAACTATAATAATAGGAAGGGATTTAGGGATTTTTATATTTTGATTTGTCATTGTTTAACTTAATTTAATAAAAGATTAATAATTCTGAATTTACGATTTATTGGGGCTGTTAACTAATAATTTCGTGTTTCATTTAAAATCCTTAAAAACAAAAACCGCTTTAAAGAAAATCTTTAAAGCGGTTTTTAAAATTATAATAAAGGTAAATTATGCAGTAATCATACCACCATCTACATTTAATGTTTGTCCTGTAATATATGCAGACATATCAGAAGCTAAAAACACACATGCATTTGCAATATCTTCTGGTTGACCTCCTCTTTTTAAAGGAATGGCTTGTCTCCATCCATCTACAACAGATTCATCTAATTTAGCTGTCATTTCAGTTTCAATAAATCCAGGAGCAATTGCGTTACATCTAATATTTCTAGATCCTAACTCTAAAGCCACAGATTTAGTAAATCCTAACATTCCCGCTTTTGAAGCCGCATAGTTTGTTTGTCCTGCATTTCCTTGAACTCCAACAACAGAACTCATGTTAATAATAGAACCAGCTCTTTGCTTCATCATTGGTCGAATTACAGCTTTTGTTAAGTTAAAGACAGATTTTAAGTTTACTTCGATTACTTTATCAAAGTCTTCCTCAGAAATACGCATTAACAAATTATCCTTTGTAATTCCAGCATTATTAATCAATACATCAATCGTTCCAAATTCTTTTAAAACGTCTGCTGCCAATGCTTGAGCAGCATCAAATTCTGCAGCGTTAGATTGATATCCTTTGGCTTTCACACCAAAAGCAGCTAATTCAGCCTCTAAAGCATTTGCTGCTTCAACAGATGAACTGTATGTAAAAGCGATATTTGCTCCTTGCTTAGCAAATTCTAATGCAATTCCTTTACCTATTCCTCTTGTTGCACCAGTAATGATGGCTGTTTTATCTTGTAATAATCCCATTCTTTACTTTTTTTATTTTGCTACTCCTGCCAAAACACTTGCAATTGCTTCACCAATTTTTGCAGGTGATGCTACTACGTGAATTCCATTTTCTGCTAAAATTTCCATTTTAGCTTGAGCAGATTCTCCTTCACCACTTACAATAGCACCAGCGTGTCCCATTGTACGTCCTGCAGGTGCAGTTTGTCCAGCAATAAACCCTACCACTGGTTTTCTGTTACCATCAGCTTTGATCCATCTAGCAGCTTCTGCTTCTAATTGACCTCCAATTTCACCAATCATTACAATTGCTTCCGTTTCTGGGTCATTCATCAACAATTCTACAGCTTCTTTAGTAGTAGTTCCAATAATTGGATCTCCACCAATACCAATAGCAGTCGTGATTCCGTAACCTTGTTTTACTACTTGGTCAGCAGCTTCATAAGTTAAAGTTCCTGATTTAGAAACAATCCCTACATTTCCTTTTTTAAAGATAAACCCTGGCATGATCCCAACTTTAGCTTCTCCAGGAGTAATCACTCCTGGACAGTTAGGTCCAATTAAACGAGCTTCCTTATTTTGTAAATAAGCTTTTACTTTTACCATATCTCCAACTGGAATTCCTTCGGTGATACAAATAATTACTTTAATTCCTGCATCAGCAGCTTCCATAATTGCATCAGCTGCAAATGCTGGTGGTACAAAAATAATAGTAGTATCAGCTCCTGCCTTATCAACTGCATCTTGTACAGTATTAAAAACTGGCTTTCCTAAGTGTTCTTGTCCTCCTTTTCCTGGAGTTACACCACCCACTACGTTTGTTCCATATTCAATCATTTGTGAAGCGTGAAAAGTTCCTTCACTACCTGTAAACCCTTGAACAATAATCTTTGAATCCTTATTTACTAAAACACTCATTTATATTTATTTTTTATTGAAATTCATTGCAAACAAATATAAATATTTGTTTACAATATCTGTCCTTTTAATTTTTTTATCACAAAATTAAAGAACCTGTAATAATTTTATAAAAAAACACCCAAAATGAAAATTCACTTTGGGTATTTACATCTTATCATTTTAACAGTTTTAAGCCTTTATTCTTTCTTGATAAGTACCTTTTGCTGTTTCAATTTTAATCATATCTCCTTCGTTAATAAACAAAGGTACGTTTACTGAGGCACCCGTTTCTACAGTTGCTGGCTTGGTTGCGTTGGTTGCTGTGTTTCCTTTAATACCTGGCTCTGTATAAGTAACTTCTAAAATTACTGATTGAGGCATTTCTACAGACAATGGCATTTCATCTTCTGCACGAACAATTACTGTTACAACTTCTCCTTCTTTTAACAATTCTGGAGCATCTAAAGCAGCTTTGTCTAAAGTGATTTGATTGTAGTCATCAGTGTTCATAAAGTTAAAAGTATCCCCTTCAGCATATAAATACTGATATTTTCTAGTTTCCACTCTAACTTCGTCAATTTTATGTCCAGCAGAGAAAGTATTGTCAATTACTTTTCCTGAGGTTAAACTTTTTAATTTAGTTCTTACAAAAGCAGGACCTTTACCTGGCTTTACGTGTTGAAATTCTACTACTTTGAAAGTATCACTGTTATATACAATGCACAATCCATTTCTAATATCTGATGTTGTTGCCATCTAAAAAATTTTATTCTTAATTACTAAAATATCCCTTCATAATTCCTCTTTGTGAGTTTTGGATGAATTTGATAATATCATCTCTTTCACTAGAGGCTTCCATTTCTGCTTCTATAATTCTAATTGCCTGAGAATTGTTGTATTTACTTTGAAACAAGATTCTGTAAATATTTTGTATCTCTCTTATTTTCTCTACAGAAAAACCTCTTCTTCTTAGTCCAACAGAATTAATTCCTACATAAGATAATGGTTCCCTTCCTGCTTTTACATAAGGAGGTACATCTTTTCTTACCAAAGATCCACCAGTTACAAATGCATGATCACCGATAGAACAAAATTGATGTATAGCAGTCATCCCAGCTAAAATAACATTGTCTCCAATATTGGTGTGTCCTGCCAAAGTACTTCCGTTAGAAAAAATACAGTTATCCCCCACAATACAATCGTGTGCAACGTGACAATAAGCCATAATTAAGCAGTTATCACCTATAACCGTTTTCATTCTATCAGAAGTCCCACGGTTAATGGTTACACACTCACGAATAGTAACATTATTCCCAATAACGGTTGTGGTTTCTTCACCATCATATTTTAAATCTTGAGGCATAGCAGAAATTACTGCTCCTGGAAAAATTTTACAATTTTCTCCAATTATAGCCCCTTCCATAATGGTTACATTAGAACCAATCCACGTACCTGAACCAATGGTTACATTATTATGGATAGTTGTAAATGGCTCAATAACAACATTACGTGCAATTTTTGCACCTGGATGAATATAAGCTAGTGGTTGATTCATATTTATTTATTTTTTCTTAACTATTTGAGCCATTAATTCAGCCTCTACTACTATTCTTCCATTAGCATAACCAACAGATCGCATATGACAAATTCCTCTACGAATAGGTGAAATTAACTCCGCTTTAAAAATAAGGGTATCCCCTGGTAATACTTTTTGTTTAAATTTAACGTTATCCATTTTCATGAAATATGTTAAATAATTTTCAGGGTCTGGAACGGTACTTAATACCAAAATTCCACCACACTGTGCCATTGCCTCTACTTGTAATACTCCTGGCATGACTGGTGCATCTGGAAAATGTCCTACAAAAAATGGCTCGTTCATCGAAACATTTTTCATTCCAACCACATAATCATCCGTTAATTCTAAAATTCTATCAATTAATAAAAACGGAGGTCTGTGTGGTAACAATTTCATGATTTGATGAATATCCATCAAAGGTGGTTGATTCAAATCATATGAAGGAACACTTTTTCTTTTTTCTTGTTTGATGATATTGGCCAAACGCTTTCCGAAGGAAGTATTTATTTTATGTCCTGGCTTGTTAGCAATTACTTTTCCTCTAATTCGAGTTCCAACCAAAGCCAAATCACCAATAACGTCTAACAACTTATGTCTAGCAGCTTCGTTTGCCCAATGTAATTCTAAATTATCTAAAATTCCATTTGGAGTTACTTTAATATCATCCTTACCAAATGCCTTCTTTAACTTTTCTAAAGTTTCATCTGATATTTTTTTATCTACATATACAATTGCATTGTTTAAATCACCTCCTTTGATTAGGTTGTGTTCTAATAATGTTTCCAATTCATGTAAAAAACTAAAAGTACGAGCTGCTGATATTTCTTCTTTAAAATCAGAAATATGGTTTAAATTAGCATTTTGGGTCCCTAATATTTTGGTTCCAAAATCTACCATTGTAGTAATTTGATATTCCTCTGCAGGCATTAAAATAATCTCACTACCTGTAGCTTCATCTTTGTATGATATAATATCTTTTACAATATATTCATCAACTGGTGCATTTTGTTCTAAAAGACCTGCTGACTCTAAAGCTTCTATAAAATACTTAGAAGAACCATCCATAATTGGTGGCTCCGATGCATTGATTTCTATGATTAAGTTATCTATTCCTAAACCTACTGCAGCAGCTAATACATGTTCAGAAGTATTAATACTTACTCCTTTTTTTTCAAGATTAGTACCTCTTTCAGTTTCTGTAACATATTCTACTTTGGCTTCTATGGTTGGGCATCCTTCTAAATCCACACGAACAAATGCATATCCATAATTTTCTGGAGCTGGTTTAAAAACCATTGTAACTTCTTTTCCAGTGTGTAAACCCACACCTGTTAAAGTAACCTCCTTTTGGATTGTTTTTTGTTTTAGCATCCTTTTTACTTTTAAAGCTTTTATTTATTTTTTAACTCTTTAATAATCTCAGGTAATTTTTTAAACATTACGTAAGCCTTATTATATTCATTATAGTCCATAGAAGGAATTCCTCTTAAGACTGCATCATTCTTTATATTTCTAGTTACTCCTGACTTGGCAGAAATTTTAACATTATCGCCTATACTTACATGTCCAGAAATTCCCACTTGACCTCCAAACATACAGTATTTTCCAATTTTACTAGAACCTGCAATTCCTGACTGGCCAGCAATGACTGTATTTTCATCAATGCTAACGTTATGAGCAACATGTACTAAATTATCTAACTTTACTCCTTTTCTAATAAAAGTAGTTCCCATCGTTGCTCTATCAATGGTACAATTAGCCCCTATATCAACATGGTCTTCTATAACAACATTTCCTATTTGTGGAATACTTTTATACTCTCCTGTTTCTGTTGGAGCAAAACCAAATCCATCAGAACCTATAACTGTACCTGAATGAATTTTACAATTCTTACCAATGACACAATCAGCATACACTTTTACGCCTGAAAATAATGTGGTATTGTCCTGAATCTCTACATTATCTCCAATGTAGCATTGTGGATATATTTTTACATTGTTACCAATTACTACATTTTCTCCAATATAAGCAAAAGCTCCTAAATAGATTTCTTGACCTATTTTAGCAGAATCTGATATAAATGTATTCATATCAATTCCTACCTTTTGATTTTTATACTCATTATAAAATTCTAATATCTGAGTAAAGGCTTGATAAGCATCCTCAACTTTAATTAGCGTAGCACTAATTTCAGCAGTAGGCTCAAAAGATTTATTAACAATTACAATTGATGCATTTGTTGTATAAATGTATGAAGTGTACTTGGGATTGGATAAAAAAGTCATCGATCCTTTTTCTCCTTCCTCTATTTTAGCTAGCGTTGAAACTGTTGCAGAGGCATCTCCAACAATATCACCTCCTAAAATCTCAGCTATTTGTGTTGCTTTAAATTCCATTAACGGCAAAAATATAAAATTAAATTCTATTTAGGCTAATTTGATGCCTTTAGGATAACAAAGAAAGTGTTTAATAACTGGCTTTGTTAATGCTTGTATGTTCAATTGATCTGATGCTTCTACAATATCTACAATATCTCCGTTTTTATAATACAAATATATTTTACTAGAAGTATCATTATATGCCTGATTAGAAATAGTATCCAACACAAAAAAGTATTTTAAATCTTCTTGAGACCATCCTTGTGCTAACATTTTATTTTTGATATTCTCAACATATTCAACATCAAAAATTTTATTACTTAATTGAACTTTTAATAGTTTTCTGTTGATTATCATTTCTGATAATTGAGATAAAATTTTATCATCATGGCTAATCCAGTCTTTTATGGCTGATAAAATATCGTAATCGTCTAACCTAGAAAACGTTTTTAAGGTTTGTAAAGTAAAAGTTTCTTCTACTTCTTTGTATAAAAAATAATGTAATGCTTTACTACTTGGTAATTCTATTCCTTGATTGGCTAAATATTTAGCTCTTGCCAATAGGTTTACCAACATTTTTTCAGCCACAACTCCTGCCTTATGTAAGTATACTTGCCAATACATCAACCTTCTACCAACAATAAATTTTTCTACAGAGTAAATTCCTTTTTCTTCAACCACCAACTGATCATTCACCACATTTAACATATCTATCAAACGTTCTGAACTAATATTTCCTTCGGCAACTCCAGTATAAAAACTATCCCTTTTTAAATAATCCATTCTATCAATATCTAACTGACTAGATACCAATTGATTTAAGAATTTACGAGGATATTTACCTTCAAAAATTTCTATAGCCAAGCTTAATTTCCCTTTAAATTCTTTGTTTAACTCTTTCATAAACAACAAGGAAATTGCTTCGTGACTTACTCCATCAACAATACTGTGTTCTAGAGCATGAGAATAAGGTCCATGACCAATATCATGTAATAAAATAGCCATACAAACTGCATTTTTTTCTTCATCAGAAATAACAACGCCTTTGTTTTTTAGTACCGTAATGGCTTTTTGCATTAGGTGCATACAACCTACGGCATGATGAAATCTTGTATGGTGGGCACCAGGATATACCAAATTAGACATCCCCATTTGAGTAATTCTTCTTAAACGCTGGAAATAAGGATGTTCTATTAAATCAAAAATTAATTTGTTAGGAATTGTAATAAACCCATAGATAGGGTCGTTTATAATTTTAACTTTATTGGTGGGGGTTTTCAATTTTTGTACTTTTAATGTTCCACAAATATAAAAATCTAAATCCTTTATATTTAGTAAATCACATATTCTTACCATATGAATAATATTGAAATTCTTTGGGTTGACGATGAAATCAATCTTTTAAAACCGCATATCTTATTTTTAGAAAACAAAAACTACAATGTTACTCCTTGTACCAACGGGGCTGATGCCATTGATTTGGTAAAATCTAACAATTATGATATTATTTTTTTAGATGAAAACATGCCCGGTTTAAGTGGACTTGAAACCTTGACAGGTATCAAAAACATTCAGAACAATATTCCTGTGGTGATGATTACCAAAAGTGAAGAAGAATATTTGATGGAAGAAGCCATTGGATCTAAAATTGCTGATTATTTAATAAAACCTGTAAACCCAAATCAAATTCTTCTAAGTTTAAAAAAGAATTTAGACCATAGTAGATTGGTGAGTGAAAGGACCACTATTAATTATCAACAAGAATTCAGAAAAATTTCTATGGAATTGGCTTCTGTCAACTCTCATTCAGAATGGGTAGAAGTTTACAAAAAGTTAATTTATTGGGAACTTGAATTAGAAAACATCAGCGATGCTGGTTTGCTAAGTATTCTTGAAAGTCAGAAACAAGAAGCCAATCAAATTTTCTTTAAATACATTAAAAAAAATTATGCAGATTGGTTTTACGATCAAGATGCTCCAATGTTATCACATCAACTATTTAAAAAAATTATTTTACCAGAGATAGAAAATAGTGAAAAAACCATGGTCATTGTAGTAGATAACTTACGATATGATCAATATTTAGTTTTAGAAAAAACCATTTTAAAATATTATAAAAAACAACAGGAGATTCCTTTTTATAGCATTTTACCAACGGCAACTCATTATGCTCGTAATGCTATTTTTTCAGGTTTAACACCTTTAGAAATGGCAACCAAACATAAAGATATTTGGTTGAATGAAAATGATGAAGGTGGAAAAAATATGCAGGAAGAAGAGTTTTTAAAAAGACAGCTAAGAACGCTTAAAAAAGAATTGCCTTTTTCTTATCATAAAATAAGTTCTCAAAAATCTGGAAAAGATCTTATTCAAAATTACAACCAATACAAAGACAACAAGTTCAATATAATGGTGTTTAATTTTGTAGACATGTTATCACATGCCAAAACAGAAACACAGGTAATTAAAGAATTAGCTTCTGATGATAAGTCCTACAGAGCTTTGACAGATACTTGGTTTCAAAATTCCCCTATGTTGGAATTGATTCAAAAAGCACAAAAAGACAATATAAAATTAATCATCACAACGGATCATGGAACTGTAAATTGTAGCAAACCAACACAAGTAATTGGTACCAAAGCCATTGCTTCTAATTTAAGATACAAAACAGGTAGAAGCATTACTTATCAAGAAAAAGATGTATACGCTGAACACGACCCTAAAAGAATATTTTTACCTCAGGAAAACATGAATAGCTCTTTTGTTTTTGCCAAAGACAATTTGTTTTTTGTGTATCCAAACAATCAAAATCATTATACAAAATATTATAAAGACACCTATCAACATGGAGGAATATCACTAGAAGAAATGATTATTCCTTGCGTAATCTTAACCCCAAAAAATTAAAAAATGGATAGACCTAAAATATTAACTAGTAGTACTAAAATTCGTTTTCAAGATTGTGATCCTTTTAATCATTTAAACAATGGTCGTTATATTGATTATTTTATCAATCAAAGAGAAGATCAAATTTTAAACGGATATGGTCTTGATATTTTTAAAATGATTAGAGAAGAAAAAATAGGTTGGGTAATTTCTAACACTCAATTGGCTTATTTGGTTCCAGCTTACACCATGGAAGAAGTTGCTTTTGAATCACAAACCATTGCTTATTCTAAAAAACATTTACAAGCTGAAGTAAGAATGTTTAATAAAGATAAAACCGTGCTAAAATCTATTGCTTGGATTAGTTTTGTTCACTTTGATTTAGAAAAGAATAGAACTACTGAACACAGTCCTAAATTTATGAAACTATTTGAAGAAACCGTATTACCACTTTCCGAAAAAACTTTTGATGAACGCGAAAGAAATCTAAGAACGATTAAGAAAAATTCTTAAGACTTTTATCGGTTAACATAGGAACAAAAGCACATTCTTCTATAATTTGTTTGTCAAATTCTTTGGCAGAATTGCGAGTGATTAAAGTCATCATTTGTTGCGCATCTCCCACAGGAATCACCATTCTACCTCCAATTTTAAGTTGAGCTAATAAAGCTTTTGGTAAAAAAGGGGCTCCACAAGTCACAATAATCTTATCAAAAGGAGCAAATTGAGGCAAACCTTTGTATCCATCACCAAAATACATGTACTTAGGTTTGTAACCTAATTTAGGCAATAATAACTGTGTTTTTTTATACAATTCTTGCTGGCGTTCAATGGTATAAACCACACCACCCAAGCGAACCAAAACACTAGTTTGATATCCTGAACCTGTTCCTATTTCTAGAATTTTTTCTCCAGGTTTGATTTCTAATAATTGTGATTGAAATCCAACCGTATAAGGCTGAGAAATGGTTTGCTCTGCAGCAATAGGAAAAGCAACATCTTGATAAGCATATTCCTCAAAACTAGCATCCATATACAAATGTCTCGGAATTTCTTTGATCGCTAACAAAACGGCAGCATCTGTCACTCCTTTTTCTTGTAAAACGGTGGCCAATCTATTTCTTAATCCTTGATGTTTGTATGTGTCTTTCATAATTGCAATAGAACACAAATATAAAAAACAAAAGCCCCAGAAAATAGAATTTCTAGGGCTTGAATGTAAAATTTATAAACAATTTACTTCTGACGTTTTCTCAATTCAGCCGTAATATCTTTTAAGGTAAATCCTTTTGCTTGAAGTAACATTAAATAGTGAAACAACAAATCTCCCGCTTCATATAAAAACAATTCATCATTATTATCCATGGCTTCAATTACAGTTTCCACAGCTTCTTCACCAACTTTTTGAGCCACCTTATTGATTCCTTTGGCAAACAAACTAGCCACATAAGATTTTTGAACATCTTTGTTTTTTACTCGCTCGGTGATGACATTTTCTAAAGTAGATAAAAACCCAAAATTTTCAGTATTTTCTTCTGCCCAACAAGTATCTGTTCCTTTGTGACAAGTAGGTCCTACAGGTTTTGTTTGAATTAACAAAGTATCTTTATCACAATCGTTTTTAATAGAGACCAACTCTAAAAAGTTCCCACTTTCTTCTCCTTTGGTCCACAATCTATTTTTAGATCTGCTGTAAAAAGTAACTTTATTAGTGGTTAATGTTTTGTCAAATGCTTCTTGATTCATGTATCCTAACATCAATACATTTTTTGTTTCAGCATCTTGTATAATTGCAGGAACTAATCCTTTTTCGTCAAATTTGATTTCCATATTTTTAAGTTTATAAAGTCTTAAAGTAAAAAGTGAAAAAGTTACTTTACAAACTTTTAAACTTTCAACATTAAAAACTTATTATATTCTTACAGGTATTCCTTGTCTTTTTAATTCTTGTTTTAAATCTGGAATTTCAATTTCTTGAAAATGAAACACACTTGCTGCCAAAGCTGCATCTGCTTTTCCATCTTTAAAAGTATCTACAAAGTGTTGCATATTTCCAGCACCACCACTTGCAATAATAGGAATGTTTAATTCTTCTGACAAACGTGCCAAAGCTTCGTTTGCAAAACCATCCTTAGTTCCATCGTTGTTCATAGAAGTAAACAAAATTTCTCCAGCTCCTCTTTGCTCAACTTCTTTTGCCCAATCAAACAAATTTAATTCGGTTGGCACTTTACCTCCCACCAAATGCACGATCCATTCTCCATCAATTTTCTTTGCATCAATAGCAACAACAACACATTGACTCCCAAATTTTTGAGACAATTCATTCACCAATTTTGGTCTTTTTACTGCTGATGAGTTGATCGAAACTTTATCTGCACCATTTTGAAGCAATATATCTACATCTTCTACTGATGAAATTCCACCACCTACCGTAAACGGAATATTTACCTGTGCCGCAACATCACGCACTAAATTTACCAAAGTTCTTCTACGCTCTTCGGTTGCAGAAATATCTAAAAACACCAATTCATCTGCTCCTGTTTCTGCATATTTTTTTGCCAATTCTACAGGATCTCCTGCATCACGTAAATCCACAAAATTGACCCCTTTTACAGTACGTCCATTTTTTATATCTAAACAAGGAACTATTCTTTTTGCTAACATAATTTTGGTTATTTGTTATTGGTTGTTAGTTGTTAGGTTTTACCAACAACCAGCAACTAAAAACTATTAACTATTTAAAATAAACTCTTCCAATTGTTTTAAGCTAATTCTGTTTTCATAAATTGCTTTTCCAACAATGGTTCCTTCACATCCTAAATCTCTCAAACGAGGTAATTCATCAAAAGTAGAAATTCCTCCACTTGCAATCAACTTCACGTTTGGACATTCTTTTAAAATCTTTTCATACAAATCAAAAGAAGGTCCTTGCAACATACCATCTTTAGCAATATCTGTACAAATTACATATTGAATTCCTTCTTTTTGATAACCTTGAATAAAAGGAATTAAATCTTCATCAGATTCTTCTAACCAACCGCTAACTGCAATTTTTTCGTTATTGGCATCGGCTCCTAAAATGATTTTATCAGCTCCAAATTTAGTAATCCAGCTTTTAAAAATATCGGAATTTTTAACGGCAATGCTTCCTCCAGTGATTTGGGTAGCTCCAGATTCAAAAGCAATTTTTAAATCTTCATCTGTTTTTAATCCTCCTCCAAAATCAATTTTTAAAGTTGTTTTGGTTGCTATTTCCTCTAAAACTTTATGATTTACAATATGACTCGCTTTCGCACCATCTAAATCTACCAAATGTAAATATTCAATTCCATGAGCTTCAAACTGCTTTGCAATTTCTAATGGATTTTCGTTGTAAACTTTTTTTGTGTTATAGTCTCCTTTTGACAAACGAACACATTGTCCGTCAATGATGTCTATGGCTGGTATTATTCTCATTTATAATAGTATTAAGTACTGAGTACAAAGTAGTAAGTTTTTAACTTAAACTTTTTTGAAGAGCATAATTCATCTTCTTTATTTCAGTACATAAATTTAATATTTCTTGAATTTCATTTTTATCAACTAGATCTAATCTAACTGTTAATAATATTTGTGTTTCTAATTCTGTGGTAGAACCATTCGTGATACTTAAAAAATGTTTAAACTCATTATTTGAATTTCTTCCGGCTCCTTCGGCAATATTTGAAGGAATAGAAACACTACATCTTTTAATTTGACTAATCAGTCCAAATTTTTCTTCATCAGGTAATAGTTTCATTAGTAAATAGGTTTTCTCAACCAATTCCATTGACTTTTCCCATATTTTTAAATCCTGATACTTATTCATAGACTCATTACTTTGTACTAACTACTCTGTACTCTCAATCTAAAGATTGAGGAAATTCTCTAAAATATTTGCTCCGTCAGTACTACTTTTTTCTGGGTGAAATTGCACTCCGTAAAAATTAGCTTTTTGCAAAGCTGTAGAATATTGCACTCCGTATTCAGTAGTAGCAATCGTTTCTTTTGTTAATGGAGCATAATAACTGTGCACCAAATACATATAAGCTCCTTCTTTTACATCGTTAAAAATCTTAGATCCCAATCCTTTAATTTGATTCCATCCTATTTGAGGAACTTTTACAATGTTTTCAAAACGCTTTACATCTACATTAAAAATACCTAAACCTGTAGTATCTCCTTCTTCAGAATAGTTACACATCAACTGCATTCCCAAACAAATTCCCAAAACAGGTTGTGTTAAGGTTGGAATAATAGTATCTAATCCAGTAGCTTTTAACATCTTCATAGCAGAACTAGCTTCTCCCACTCCTGGAAAAATTACTTTATCTGCATTTTTTATTTCTTCAACATCGTTGCTTAAAATAGCCTCGTATCCCAATCGCTCTATAGCAAATCGGATAGATTGTATATTTCCAGCTCCGTAATTTATAATTACTATTTTCATTTTTTAATTGGTTGTTGGTTGTTAGTTTTTGGTTATCGGTATTCACTATCTACCAAAAACCATCAACTAAAAACTAAAGTACCCCTTTTGTACTTGGTAAAAACATTTTATTAGCATCACGTTTTACAGCCATTTTCATTGCTTTAGCAAAGGCTTTAAAAATTCCTTCTATTTTATGATGCTCATTAGTTCCTTCTGCTTTGATGTTTAAATTACATTTTGCTCCATCTGTAAACGATTTAAACAAATGTAAAAACATTTCAGTTGGCATATCTCCAATCATTTCACGTTTAAAGTCTGCTTCCCAAACCAACCAAGGTCTTCCACCAAAATCAACAGCTGCTTGTGCCAAACAATCATCCATTGGCAAACAGAAACCATAACGTTCAATTCCTAATTTATTTCCTAGTGCTTTGTTGAATAATTCTCCCAAAGCAATCATAGTATCTTCTATGGTGTGGTGTTCATCAACCTCTAAATCTCCATCAACTTTTACGGTTAAATCCATAGCACCATGACGACCAATTTGATCTAACATGTGATCAAAGAATTTTACACCTGTATCAATATCATTTTTACCTGAACCGTCTAAATTTAGTTTGATGTAAATTTTAGTTTCGTTGGTATTTCTAGTGATTTCAGAAACTCTATCTTCCAGTTTTAAAAATTCATAGATTTCTTTCCAATCTGTAGAAGTTAAGGCTATACAATTATGAATTGCTTTTTTATCCGCTTCTATTTCATCTGCTCCCAATTCTGAATTTTCTGATAAAAAAATTCCTTTGGCTCCTAAATTTTTAGCCAATTCCATATCGGTAATTCTATCACCTAACACAAAAGAATTTTCTAAATCGTATTTTTCTTTGTCAAAATACTGAGTTAACAAACCTGTTCTTGGCTTACGGGTTTCCGCATTTTCATGAGGAAAAGTTTTATCAATATGCACTGCAGCAAACTCTACTCCTTCGTTTTTAAAAGCTTGAATCACTTTATTTTGAGCAGGCCAAAATGTATCTTCTGGAAAAGAATCTGTTCCTAATCCATCTTGATTGGTTACCATCACCAATTCATAATCCAATTCCTCAGCAATTCTTGCCATGTATCGGAAAACCTTTGGGTAAAACTCTAACTTTTCTAAACTATCTAATTGATAATCTACAGGCGGTTCAATACATAGGGTACCGTCTCTGTCTATAAATAAAACTTTTTTCATGTGTTTAGTATCTAGTATCAGGTAGAAAGTATCTAGACTTTTTAACTTCTGATTTCTTAACTTCTATTTTACTCAATCTCCTTTAATGCCTTCATCAAAGAAACATTTTCTTTAATGGTTCCCACTGTAAAACGTAAGGTGTTTTCACATAATGTTTGAGTGGTCCTGTTACGTACCACAATTCCTTTTTCTATTAATTGATGGTAGCGTTTTGTTGCATCATCTACCTTAACCAATAAGAAATTAGCATCACTAGGATAAATTTTTTCTACAAAAGAAACCTCTTTTAAAGCAATTTCTAAATTGTCTCGCTCCACTAAAACAGCTTCAATTTCCTCTTGTACATCTTCATAAGCCAATAAACGCTCTAAAGCTTTTTGTTGTGTTAATTCGTTGATGTTATAAGGAGGTTTAATTTTGTTTAAAACTGCAATAATTTCTGCAGACGCATAACAAACCCCAAGACGGATTCCTGCCATTCCAAACGCTTTTGATAAAGTCTGACTTACAATTAAATTTGGATGTTTAGCCAAACGTGTAATCCAACTTGGCTCAGAAGCAAAATCAATGTACGCTTCATCAATAACAACCAAACCATTAAAACCTTCTACAATGGCTTTTACATTGGCATAATCAAACAAATTTCCTGATGGATTGTTAGGAGAACACAAGAAAATTACTTTTGTGTTAACATCAACTGTTTCTAATATTTTAGCAACATTAGGCTGAAAATTTTCTTTTAAAGGAACTTCTTTAATGGTGATGTTATTCAAATTTGCCGACACATCATACATTCCGTAAGAAGGTGGCAAAGTGATGATATTGTCTTGTTTTGGCTCACAAAAAGCACGTAAAATCAAATCAATCACTTCATCAGAACCATTTCCTAGTAAAATATTTTCTTGAGCAACACCTTTAATTTTTGCCAATTCTGACTTTACAGTTTTCTGCATCGGATCAGGATAACGATTCACGCCATTTTCAAATGGATTTTCATTCGCATCCAAAAACACCATATCATCCGTAGCTCCCTGAAACTCGTCTCTTGCCGAAGAGTAAGCCTTCATATTAGCTACATTTTCTCTGATTATATTTTTTAAATTAAATTTCATCTTAGTTGTTGGTTGTTAGTTGTTGGTTGTTAGTACTAATAACTAAAAACCATCAACCATAAACTATTTTTTTAAACTCTTTAATCTTAATGTCACTGCATTTTTATGGGCATCTAACCCTTCCGCTGCTGCCATCAATTCAATAGCTGGTCCAATATTTTGAATCCCTTCTGCTGTTATTTTTTGATAAGTGATTTTCTTAGTAAACGCATCTAAATTTACCCCACTATACATTCTTGCATAACCATTGGTTGGTAATGTATGGTTGGTTCCTGATGCATAATCCCCAGCACTTTCAGGTGTTAAAGGGCCTATAAAAACAGAGCCTGCATTTACAATTTTATCTAAATACACATCTTCATTCAGTACATTTAAAATTAAATGTTCAGGTGCATATTCATTAATCAACTCATTTTGAGCATCGATACTATCAATTAAAATCGCACTAGAATTTTCTATAGCCAACCTTGCAACTTCTTGTCTTGGTAATTCAGCTAATTGTTTGTCTAATTCAACTTGAACTTCATCAATTAATTGTTGAGAAGCAGTAACTAAAATTACCTGACTATCCGCACCATGTTCCGCTTGCGATAATAAATCTGCTACCACAAAACTAGCATCGGCATCTTTATCGGCAACAACCATTACTTCGCTAGGACCTGCGGGCATATCAATAGCCAAACCTTGAGTTAATGCATATTGTTTAGCTGCCGTGACAAACTGATTACCAGGTCCAAAAATTTTATACACACTTGGCACAGATTCCGTCCCGTAAGTCATCGCTGCAATGGCTTGAATTCCACCCAACTTATAAATTTCTGTAACCCCTACTAACTGAGCTGCAAATAAAATTGCCGGATTAATCCTTCCATCTTTTGATGGTGGTGTACACAAAACGATTTTAGTAGCTCCAGCAATTTTTGCAGGAACTCCTAACATTAAAATTGTTGAAAACAAAGGAGCTGATCCTCCTGGTATATATAAACCTACTTTTTCTATAGGTTTCATTTCTTGCCAACAATCTACACCATTAACTGTAGAAATTACTTTTTTCTCAATTTTTTGAGAAGCATGAAACTTTTCTACATTATTTTTAGCCAATACAATAGCGTCTTTTAATTCTTGAGAAACTAAAGGAATTGCATTATCTATTTCTTGCTGAGAAACTTTTAAATCTGACAAAATAACACCATCAAATTTTTGAGTGTAGCTTTTTAAAGCTTCATCTCCTTTCTCCTTTATATCATCAAACACAGCTTTTACAGTAGCTCCTAAAGTATTAGCTTCTTTAGCCGGACGTTGAGTAATTGCTGCCCATGTACTTTTTGCTGGATTATTATATGTTTTCATTCTTTTATTAGTATCTGGTATCTGGTATTTGGTACCTGGTATTTTTAAATAATCTTCATCTATATACCTGCTACTTGTTACCTGATACTTAATTATAATACCATTTTCTCTATCTCCGTAGTTAAAATACCCTCTGCACCTAAAGCTTTTAACTCATCCAAAATTTCCCAAAATTTATCTTTAGGAATTACGGTATGTACAGAACTCCATCCTTCTTCTGCCAATGGTAAAACTGTAGGAGACTTCATTCCAGGAATTACTTTTATAATATCCTCAACCTTATTATTTGGTGCATTTAATAATACATATCTAAAAGCACGTCCTTTTAAAATTGCTTGAATTCTAAACTGCAGCTTATCTAACAAAACTTGTTTTTCAGCCGATAAAACTGGAGATTTTGTCAATACTGCTTCAGACCAAAACATCACTTCAGCTTCTTTTAAACCGTTTGCAAACAAAGTTCCTCCAGAACTTACAATATCACAAATACCATCAGCCAAACCAATATTTGGTGCAATTTCTACAGATCCTGCAATTTTATGAAAAGTTGCATTGATCTTTTTCTCCTTTAAGTATTTCTCTAGTGTATTTGTATAGCTTGTAGCTATACGCTTACCTTCAAAATAAGAAATATCTTTATAATCTACTCCTTTTGGCACCGCTAAAGAAACTTTGCACTTAGAAAACCCTAAACGTTCAACAATAGGTAAATTTTCACCTTTTTCAATTAAAGTGTTCTCTCCTAAAATTGCAATATCTACCACTCCATCTTCTAAATATTGAGGAATATCTCCATTTCTTAAATAAAAAACTTCTAAAGGAAAATTTCTCGCTGTAGCTTTTAACTGTGCGTTACGATGATCGATAGAAATTCCACACTCTTTTAATAATTGTAAAGAATCTTCATTTAATCTTCCTGATTTTTGAATGGCAATTTTTAACGTGCTCATTAGTATATAGTTTATATCAATTTTTAAAATAAAAAACCCGTTCGAGACAGCTCAAACGGGTTTGAAAATATATGTTTATATTACAACATAATCCTTCCAACTCGCTTAAGCGCAGTACTGGATGTGATGATGATGTAATTTTACTGAATTCATGTTCTAAATTTTATTCAACAAATATAACAATTCAATATGATTTTAAAAGCATTTAAAATAAAGAAAATACCATATCTTTAAAATAAATAAATAGTCAACATAATTAACTAACAATCATGGTTAATTATATCAAAACATGCAGATTATGAATCAATTAAAAGTAGTAGGAAATCAAGAATGGTGTCGTTTTAATCATTTAGGAATACCTGCAATTAAAGCTAGAATAGATTCTGGAGCTAAAACTTCTTCAATTCAAGCAACAGATATTACACCGTACAAAAAAAACAGAGAAAATTGGGTTCGTTTCAATATTCAACCACTAACAGAAAACAGAAGTATTTCTATTGAATGTGAAGCAAAAGTTGTTGGTAATAGAATCGTTAAAAGTTCTTCGGGAATACCTGAAAAAAGATATGTAATTAAATCATATGTTACCATGGGTGATGATTCTTGGGAAATAGAACTTACACTTGCTGATAGAGATAACATGGAATTTAAAATGCTTTTAGGTAGGCAAGCCATGGAAAATAGAATGATTGTAAATCCATCAGATGAATTTGTTTTAGGAAAAATCAGTCCTGAAGAAATTGATCAAATGTATAAATCATTTGTACTTACAAAATCAGGATTAAAAATAGCTGTTTTGGCAAGTAACCCAGAACTTTATTCTAACAAAAGATTAATGGAAGCTGGTCGTGCAAGAGGACATGAAATGGTCTTCTTAAATGTTCAACAATGTTATATGAAACTAGATACTGCGACTCCTGAGATACGTTATAGAGGAGGTAATGTTATCAACGATTTTGATGCAGTCATTCCTAGAATCAAGACCAGTATGACTTTTTATGGTTGTGCCTTATTAAGAATGTTTAAAACCCTTGGTACTTATTGTTTAAATGAAGCAGAATCCATTAGTTCTTCTAGAGATAAACTTTTTTCTTCTCAATTGTTTTCAAAAAACGATATTCATATACCTACAACAGGTTTCGCAAAATCACCTTTAGATACTAAAGATTTAATACACATGGTAGGTGGAGCTCCACTAATCATTAAATTATTAGAAAGTACTCAAGGAAAAGGAGTTGTATTGGCAGAAACCAACAAAGCTGCTGAATCTGTAATCAATGCTTTCAAAAGTTTAAATGCAAACATCTTAGTTCAAGAATTTATTCGTGAAGCCAATGGTAAAGACCTAAGATGTTTTGTTGTTGATGGTAAAGTTGTTGCTGCTATTGAAAGAACAGCTGCAAAAGGAGAATTTAGAGCTAATATTCATCAAGGAGGATCAGCTTCTATTGTTAAAATATCTCCAGAAGAGAAAAAATTAGCTTTAAAATCAGCTAAAATTTTAAACTTACCTGTAGCGGGTGTCGATTTAATTCGATCTAACAAAGGCCCTTTGCTTTTAGAAGTAAATTCTTCTCCTGGCTTAGAAGGAATAGAAAATGCAACTGGAAAAGATATTGCTGGTACTATTATTCAAGCAATTGAAAAAAAATTAAAGCATAATTCATAATGAACGAATTATAAAACAAAAAGCGATTCATTATTGATAATGAATCGCTTTTCGTTTCTAAAAAGTTTTCAAGCAAAAGTAAAAAATATTTAAAATAGGTCAACATGAATTTACTATGAAACGACCGAAAAACTTAATTACGAAGTTTTTTTAATGATAAAATAATCATTCAATAGCTTTTAATGATTACAGTGAAAGCATAACTAGAATCTATAACACTACAATTCTATAATCCCAAACTTCACTACCTCCCCAAAAAGAAGGATATAAAAAAAACCTCATTCAATTTAATGAATGAGGTTTCTAAAAAAAGGCGATGACATACTCTCCCAGCAATGCTAGTACCATCTGCGCTAATAGGCTTAACTTCTCTGTTCGGAATGGGAAGAGGT
>NZ_JAUMIT010000033.1 GCF_030519655.1 Wenyingzhuangia gilva | reverse complement strand
GGCTAACAAACAAAGCTAATTTTGTGCTTTACTAAGGTTCGGTTTCTTCTTTTTTTCTGTATTTTAGGTCGATAATTAATCGGCTTGTAAAACGCTCCGTTTGCTAGCCAAAACCGTTGGCAAATATTTTCGAGCGAGATTTTTTGAAATAAAATTTTTGTAAATTTGCACTATGAGTAAAAAAGAAGACATACAAAATTATATATCTAATCTTAAAAATAGATTAAAAGATGAACTTCCTCGAATTTCAGAAGAGATTCGTGTTTATGAAGAAAAACTTGCAGAAGGAAAATTAAATCCTAATCCGACACCAGGACCACAATTTAATGGATAAACCAAAATTATTAGTAATTGCTGGTTGTAACGGTTCTGGAAAATCTTCTTTCTCAAAAGCTTTCACTGAAGGAGAAACAAAACCTTATGATTATGACAAAGTCTATAAAGAAAAGTATGAATCTCTAATTGATACTGAATTTAGAGACAGGATGGCTCATAATCTTGCTAGGAAAGATCTAGAAAACGTAATAAAATCTTCTATTAAAAACAGAGCTGATTTCTGTTATGAAACAAACTTCAACTCTACTCCACTATATTGGCCTGAAATTTTTAAATCTGAAAACTATAGAATTGAAATAGTTTTCTTTTGCTTAGACTCAATCGAAAAAGCAAAGGAAAGAGTTCGCATTAGATTTGAAAATGGTGGACATTTTGTACCTGATAATGAAGTTAAAGAAAGATATGAATTAGGTTTTAAACACTTAAATGAAAATTGGAAGTTTTTTGATTCTGTTACTCTTTTTGAAACAAGTAAATATAATAACACTCCAGATCACTTATTTACAATTGAAGAAGAACAATTTATATTAAAAAATGATTTTCCTGAATATCTTGAAGAATTCATTCCTAGTATAAAAGTGCTAAATAAAAAACATTAGCCAACACCGGCTAAACTTCATGCGGGTTTTGTGCTTACTTCAAAGTTTTGTGTATATTTACTAAGTCGCCAAATCTTGTTGATTTGGCTTTGTGAAATCAAAGAAACAAAACCAAACAAAAAGCTTCGGCTTAGTACGTGTTCGAAAATCTTGTCGATTTTCTTCCCGCACAAAGCCTAGCCAAAACCGTTAGCTAAAACAACGCTGAAATTCATGGCTGAATTTTTCGCTGTTGTTTAAATGACAGTTCTTTAAGTGTTTGAAACCTGTGCTCACGCAAAAATTCTAAAACGAAAACTTAGTTTTTAAC
>NZ_JAUMIT010000032.1 GCF_030519655.1 Wenyingzhuangia gilva | reverse complement strand
TGTAAAATCCTGAAATAGGTTGACTAAAAATTCATCAATAATTAGTCACTTATGGAAAGTAATCAAAAACAACACTGTCGAAAAAAAACATACACTAAAGTAGGTTTTGAACTCAAATTATTCATCATTGACCAAATTCAAAACGGTCAAATTTCTACCAATTTTGCTGCTAAAAAATATAACGTTCCTAGATCTTCTATCGATTATTGGATTAAAAAATATAGTACCTTAGACCAAAAGAAAAAAGCAATGAGTAAACAGGACGAAATCAAAAAATTGAAAGAGAAAATTGCTGAACTTGAATTCGTAAAAGACTTTCAACAAGACATCATCGCTGACATGGAACTTATTACAGGAGTCGATATGTCAAAAAAGTCATTACCCAAAACATTAGCAGACGAGATTCAGAAAAAGAAACAAAACCGTTTAAAAGAAAATGGTTAACTCAATGTTTTGGGATTAGTAAACAAGCTTTCTATAAACGCTTGAAAAATCATCAAAAACAACTACATAACGAACAGATTATCATCAAACTTGTAAAGGAGTGTCGTAAAAAAATTGGACAGTTTTTAGGAGCTAAAAAACTATATCATGAACTCAAAAACAAGTTCAAAAGTCTTGGAATTAAAATGGGAAGAGATAAGTTTTTCACGCTTCTTAAAAATCATAAACTACTGATTAAGAGAAACAAAAACTATCATGTAACCACCAATTCTAAACACATGTTTTACAAATACAAGAACTTAATTAAAGACAAAGTACCAACCAGAGCTGAACAAGTTTGGGTAACGGATATCACATACATTAAAACGGAAAAAGGACATGCATACCTAGCACTCGTAACAGATGCTTATTCTAAGCAAATTATGGGATATAAGATAGATAATAACATGAGAACTGAACTCTGCTTAGATGCGCTTAAAATGGCTATTAAAAACAGAAAGTATCCTAATCAAAAATTGATTCATCACTCTGATAGAGGTTTACAATATTGTAATCCTACCTATACTAAGTTTGCTGAAGACAATGGAATCATCATGAGTATGACAGAACAATATGATCCTTACGAAAATGCAATTGCGGAAAGAATTAACAGAACTTTAAAATATGAATATGGCCTAAAACATGTCATAAAAAATCTTAAATTAGCAAAAACGATCACCAAAAAAGCGGTTGATATTTATAACAATCTTCGTCCACATTGTAGTCTTAATTTACACACACCGAAACACGTGCACTTAAATCAAAATATAAAATACAAATCGTACCGAAGAAATAAAAACAAACTGGAATTGTTAACCTTTTAAATAAACAAAAAAGGTCAACCTATTTCAGGACGATACA
>NZ_JAUMIT010000031.1 GCF_030519655.1 Wenyingzhuangia gilva | reverse complement strand
AAATCTTGTTGATTTGGCTTTGTGAAATCAAAAGAAACAAATCCAAACAAAAAGCTTCGGCTTAGTACGTGTTCGAAAATCTTGTCGATTTTCAATCCCGCACAAAGCCTAGCCAAAACCGTTGGCAACTATAAAATTGTAACGGTCTGAGAATAAAAACATAATGCATTTTATTTTGTCGAAAAATTTATTTGGTGTAAATTTACATCAAAATCGAATCTCATGACAAGACAAAGTATTTCATTTACACAACCAAATGATGAATGGTTAAAATCTCAAGTTGACAACAAAGAGTATTCTAGTAAGAGTGAACTTGTTAATGACTTGATAAGACAAGCTAGAAAACAACAAAGAAAAATAGATTGGATAAGTGCCAAACTTGAAAAAGCTGAAAATAGTGGATTTACGAATGACAGTAAAGAAGAAATTTTAGCACAATCGAAATCTTTACTTAATGGCTAAATACAAATTAAGTAATACTGCTAAAGAAGATTTAGTGAGAATTCATCATTATGGAGTTGAGAAATTTGGAATGGCACAAGCTGACAAATATTTTGACTCTTTTTTTGAATATTTTGAAATAATTGCTCAACGCCCATACTCATTTGAATCTATCGATTTTATAAAAGAAGGATATAGACGTTGTGCGTGTGGTTCTGACAGTATTTATTATAGAATTAATAATGACATTGTTGAAATCATGACTATAATAGGAAAACAAGATTTGAATAATATCATTTAATATAAAATTACAGTTGCCAACACCGGCTAAACTTCATGCGGGTTCTGTGCAAACTTCAAAGTTTTGTGTATATTTACTAAGTCGCCAAATCTTGTTGATTTGGCTTTGTGAAATAAAAGAAACAAATCCAAACAAAAAGCTTAGGCTCAGTCCGTTCTCGAAAATCTTGCCGATTTTCTTCCCGCACAAAGCCTAGCCAAAACCGTTACCTGCAATTAAACCAACATTATGAAAAAAAATTTCTTATTGATATTTTTGACGTTATCAGCAATCTCTTTTGGACAACGATCTGAATTAAAAATATGTGATTGTAAAGAATTAGTGATGAAAGGCAAGGATGGAAAATCTGCGTTTAAAAACAAAATGGCTTATACAGGAAAATGTCAGACAAAAAACTCAAATGGAATTGTCTCTAAAGAACTGAATTATTATAACGGACAACTTCAAGGAGAATCTAAAGAATATTATCTTAATGGAGATTTAAAAGAAATTACAGAGTATTCAAGAAATATGAAACACGGAAAATATATTCTGTATAATGAAAACGGACAAATCATAATCGAGGGAAATTATAAAAACAAACTAAAAGAAGGAAAGTGGAAATATTATGACAAGGATTCTGGAAAACTTACTAAAACGACTGACTTTAAATTTGGAAAAGAAAAAAACAGCAGGTAACACCGGCTAAACTTCATGCGGGTTTTGTGCCAAATTCAAAGTTTTGTGTATATTTACTAAGTCGCCAAATCTTGTTGATTTGGCTTAGTTAAAACCAAAAGAAACAAATCCAAACAAAAAGCTTCGGCTTAGTCCGTGTTCGAAAATCTGGCCGATTTTCAACCCCGCACAAAGCCTAGCCAAAACCGTTAACTAAAATAAAATCGTAGCGGCGTTTTCTGTAGAATTATTACTATAATTTGAAACTTTTTACATCTCTCCTATTTTAAAAATTATCATAAAATAAGATCATTTTCTTAGCTGAAAATTATTGGCTTTTTTCGTTGCGTATAAAAATTTAAGCAAAAAATCTCTTTAAATAAATTAACATTTTTATTGCTGAAAAAACATAGAATTCCTGACAAAAGTTGGGTTTGAAAAATCGTAACTGCGAAAAATATCAAGTTTTTGAGAAATTATTTAAACTTAAAAAGTTCTTCTTTTCTTGATAAATAAAAAACAGTAGAAGCGCGTAGGAAATTATCGTAGTTGTGTGAAATTATTAAGCTTTTGAAACATTAACTAAACATAAAAAGTTCTTCTTTTCTTAATAATTAAAAACAGTAGAAACGTGTAGGAAATTATCGTAGTTACGTGAAATTATATTTCTTTTGAAAAATTATCATGATAAAGATTTTTATCTATTCTAATTTTTTGTGGCGATAGGAAACTAATATTTTGTTTGAAACTTAAATTAAAAAAAATGAGGTTTTATATCTAAATAAGCAGTTTGAAAAAAACTTTAGTTAACACCGGCTAAACTTCATGCGGGCTTCTGTGCTTTCTCAAAGTTTTGTGTATATTTACTAGGTCACCAAATCTTGTTGATTTGGCCTTGTGAAACCAAAAGAAACAAAACCAAACAAAAAGCTTCGGCTTAGTACGTGTTCGAAAATCTTGTCGATTTTCAACCCCGCACAAAGCCTAGCCAAAACCGTTAACTTAAACAGCACTGAAATTCCTATTGGAATTTTTCGCAGTGAATTAAATGAAAGGTTTTTTATCTATTTGAAAGCAATGCTCACGCAAAATTTTTAAATCTGAACTTTGTTTTAACTGAAAAATAAGAACTTTT
>NZ_JAUMIT010000030.1 GCF_030519655.1 Wenyingzhuangia gilva | reverse complement strand
ACACCGGCTAACAAACAAAGCTAATTTTGTGCTTTCCCAAGGTTAGTTTTCTTCTTTTTTCTGTATTTTAGGTCGAAAATTAATCGGCTTATCAAACGCTTCGTTTGCTAGCCAAAACCGTTATGTGCAATTTGAACGAAACGACCTAAATTCAATAAAATAACAGAATATGAATAACGAATTATACGAAAACGAAAAAGTTGATTTATTTCAAGAACCTACTGGAAATGAAATAAAATTAACCAATGAACAAATTAATGAAAAGTATAAAAAAGGCGAAGTAAGAATCATAACTGAACAAGCTCGTTATCCACTAAACACCATTGTAAATATGGTAAATAGTGAAGATTATATTCTAAATCCAGAATTTCAAAGAAGACATAGATGGGATGGAACTAGAAAATCAAAACTAATAGAATCGTTTATAATGAACGTTCCAATACCACCTATTTTCCTTTATGAAAGAGAATATTCTGTTTATGAAGTGATGGATGGCCTTCAAAGACTTACAGCAATATCTCAGTTTTACGAAGACAAGTTTGCATTACAAGATTTGGTTGAGTGGAAAGAATTAAATGGTTTGAAATATTCTCAATTACCTGAGCAAATAAGAAAAGGAATTGACAGAAGATACATTTCGTCAATAATATTACTGCAAGAAACTGCAAAATCTGAATCAGAAGCAAACAGATTAAAACAATTAGTTTTCGAAAGAATTAATAGTGGTGGAGAAAAATTAAAAGCTCAAGAAATAAGAAATGCCTTATTTCCAGGTGGTTTAAACAACTTAACAATAAGTCTTTCTCGCAACAAATATTTCTGCAAATTATGGAATATTCCAGAACCTGACGAGACAGAATTAACAACAGGTCAAGCAAGACAAGAAGTAATTGAAGACAAGTACTTTAAAGATATGTCTGATGCAGAACTCGTTCTTAGATTTTTTGCTTATCGCCAAATTGAGCAATGGCAAGGGAACACAATGGAATATTTTTTAGATGAATTCTTAAAAAAAGGTAATGAACAATTTAATGAAAGTGTCTTAAATAATTTAAAAGATTTATTCAATGACACTGTAGAGTTTGCATATGAATTATTCGATGAAAAGGCTTTTTGGCTTCATAGAAGTAGAGAGAACAAATGGTTTCATTACGAAAGACCTACTAAAATATTGTATGACCCATTGATGCAAGTATTAGCAAATAATTTGGACAAAAAATCTGAAATTTTAGCTAAAAAAAGTCAAATTATTGATGGATTAGCAGATTTTCATAAATCACAATATGATTCCTTTAAAGGACGTGATACAAATAAAACCAAAGTCTTAGAAAGAATTGAAGTTCTAAATGATTATCTAAATAGTTTTATCAATGCGTAATATTTTAAGTGAATTCCAAAAGGAAATGGATTTGCTTAAATTATATATAGATTTTCAGAATGCGAGTTATAAAAATCAATCTAAAATTGAAAAATCAAAACCTGATTCTGTTTTAAAATCACTTACGATATCTAAAATTAAGCAATTCGATTTTAACTCTCATATTATATCAATTTATGGTGCATATGAACATTTCGTAGAACAACTCTTTGTAAAATACTTAAATGGGATTTGTTCAATTGTCACAAGTTATAATTTACTTCCAGAAGAAATTCAAAAAAATAATTTAAATAAAACTTTAGAAATTATTAAGCAATTAGATTATCGGAAAAATAAAAATGTTAAACCTGAAAAATTAATTGAAATTTTACATAAAAATATAAATGAAAATTTTTCAGTAATTAATATTGATGCATTTAAAAACCATAATGCAAACTTTAGAATTACAGTTATTGACACCTATTTTTCTGAAATAGGAATTAAAAATACATCCAGCTTAATTAGACAATATGAACCATTAAAAAGTTTTTTGACTATTAATGTTTCTGATTTTGCATCAAAAAAAAATAGCATTGTATTTCCAATTCTTGAACATATTTGTGACCTTAGAAATGACATTGCTCACGGAGTAAACAATGTTCAATTGATTAATAAATCGATTCTATTTGAGTATATCGATTTTATGAAAATATTTGCTACATCATTATTCGAATTAATAAACGACAACTATTTATCTAAAATATTTGAGTCTAATAATAATGAGATTGAAGTAATCAGTATTTTTAATAAAGAAATATTGTGTTTTAATACTAAGGGCAAAAAAATTGACAGAAATTCCAAAATATTAGTGAAATCAGAAAATCATTTACCGAATGTATTTTTAGCAAATATTAAAGACATACAGCATAACAATGTAAGTATTGACCAAACAGAATTAAATAATAATATTGACATTGGAATCTTAGTTGACAAAAAAATTAAGAATACTATGAATTTCAAACTAATAACGGAATAAAAACTGCACATAACACCGTGTATAATTAATGGCTAGTTCGAGCCTACTTACGAAAATCCTTGCGGATTTTCTATTCCGTTTATATCTGCTAAATTAGGTGCTGAAACACGCCACTAATCATACACAAAACCGTTAACTTAAACAGCGCTGAAATTCCTGGTGGAATTTTTCGCAGTGAATTAAATGAAAGGTTTTTTATCTATTTGAAATCAATGCTCACGCAAAATTTTTAAATCCGAAACTTTGT
>NZ_JAUMIT010000003.1 GCF_030519655.1 Wenyingzhuangia gilva | reverse complement strand
TTCTTATGCGCCTAATAGTAATAAGCTAATTAAGGTTACTGATACTGGTTATGATACTAACGATACCCAAGGTTTTAAAGACGGTACCAATACTGGTAATGATTATGACTATGATGACAATGGTAACATGACCCAAGACTTAAACAAAGGGATTACGAATATTGCTTACAACCATTTAAACTTACCAACCACAGTAACTATTAATGATGGAGGTAGTAATGTAGGAACAATTTCGTATATTTACGATGCAACTGGAGTAAAACTAAAAAAACTAGTTACAGAAGGTAGTAATACTACCAATACGGAATATGCAGGGAATTATGTATACAAAGACGGTTCATTGAAATTCTTTAACCATGCAGAAGGGTATGTAGATACTAGTGGATCTGGATATGAGTATGTATACCAATACAAAGACCATTTAGGGAATGTAAGGTTATCTTATAAAAATGGAACTAGTGGACTTGAAATCTTAGAAGAAAACAACTACTATCCTTTTGGTTTGAAACACAAAGGGTATAATAATGTCGTGAATGGCACGGAACATAAGTGGAAATACCAAGGAAAAGAACACGAAGAAGAACTTGGGTTAAATACTTATGATTTTGGAGCTAGAAACTATATGCCTGATTTAGGTCGTTGGACAACCATTGACCCATTAGCAGAAGATTTTGTGAATTATACACCTTATAATTCGATGATGAACAATCCAATTATGTTTATTGACCCAGATGGACGTGCAGCAATGGCACCAATTTACGACCCAGATGGTAATTTGTTAGGAACAGATGACCAAGGGTTACAAGGGAAGGCTATTGTTATGGATAAAAAAGACTTCAAACAAGGAATGTCTCACGATGATGCTTTAAAGAAGAATAAAGGAGTAAAAGGATTAAATGGAAAAGAAGCAGAATCAAAATTAGTTGACAGTTACGATGACTTAAAAGATAGACCTGATTATGATGGTAAGTTAACTCTTAGTGAAGCTAATGACTGGTTTAGTGAGGGTAATGGAGGTCCTCTATACGTTGATTCTGCAAAAATTGATTTATCACCAGTTGAAACCTCAGACTTTGGAGATAAAAAATCTATGTACTATAATTTTTTCACTGATGCCCAAGGCGATTATACAACAGGGAGAGTATATGGTACTATAAAATTAAGTTTAACGGATAAAAAAGGAGCTGTTAAATTAGGTGGTAGCAATGGTCATTTGGATACATATGATTTTGATATTAAAGAAAATAAGAATAATAATTTTAAAACTGGTTTAAGAAACTTCGGAACAAGAATAGGTAGAGCTGTTGCGGGAAAGGGAACAGCTTATAAAATTTATACTTATGGTACTGGTACAGTAAAAAAAACAAAAAAAAATAATTAACTATGAATAAGAAATTTTATTGCTTATTAGTTTTAACTATAGTTTTTCTAACAAGTTGTTCAGAGAGAAAGTTAGACTTGAAAGACGTTTTAGGTCTTAAAATAGACCTAATAAATAAAGATTATGAATATGGTGATTATTTGAGTTTTTCAGGTGAAGGATATACAGGCTTGCAATATTCTGTTTCTGAAACTGAAATGAATTCTATTATTAAAGAAATAAAGAGTCAAGAGCTACCATTAAAAAAGGAATTATTTAAAATACAATTTTGGACTAAAACACCAATAAATAAGAAAAGTGAAGATATTATAGATTTAATATCCAGCTACCATTCTAAGGATGAGCGATTTTTAAAATTCCAAAAAGAGCTAAGAAGAATAATATATAAGAATAATAATTATTTTAGTTATTATTATAAAGAAACCGAAGGTAATATAGATGACATTGAGTTGTATTTATTAGATACTACAAGCAATAAGATTTTTATAGTTAGACATAGTGTCTAATTAAGCTTTAGAAATGAATGAGAGCCACCTTTAACGAGGTGGTTTTTTATTTATAAGCTTTTTTTGTCTGTAAGAATATGTGTTTAAATATTTTTCAGTTTCACAGCTTTAACAATATTATCAATCATATAAAAAATATGCTGTTTGTCTTCTTGTGGTAGGTTTTCAATATCATCAATGCGTTTTAGCAGTTCCTTATCATAACTAGAAAGTTGTCCTTCTCCAATAATAAAATCTACAGAGACATTAAATTCCCCGCTAGTTCTCGAATGTCTCATAATCTGGTGCTTGCATTAGCGAGTACTTTTATCATAGAGTGCGTTTCCAAACGCATTTACAAAAACAAAAAACCACAACTTACGTTGTGATTTTTTATTTATAAGCTTTTTGTGTTTTATCATCACGTAAACACATATCTATAAAATCAAAAATATACTTCTTTTTATCCTGTTATAAATTAGAAATATCTTCAATACGTTGTAAAAATTCTTTATCCTTTACCAAAACAGAAGTATCACCAGAAAGAAAGTCAAGAGAAACATGAAGAGCTTGTGCTATGTTCTTGGCAATGTCAATAGACGGTGTACGTTCGTTACGTTATCATTCAAGAATCCTATCTAATTTACAACACAACAACACTTATCATTCCTAAGGAAAAACCTTAGTTTTTTCTTAGGGGTTTCTTGTAGTTTTAAGTTTATTTCTCACTTGTGATTATGAAAAAAATTATTCTGCTGTTTTGCTGTTTTTTATGTGTTTTTACTAGTTGTAAAACCTTGGTAACACAAAACAATTTAAAAACTACTAACCAACAACTTAGCCTCGGGAGTATTGGTATTACAAATGGTCATGTTTTTAAAAAAGAATTTAAAACTACTGCGTTTCCTAGTTACAAAAATCCTATTAAAATTACTGCACGCTTGTTGCCTTTTGGTAAAAAGACATCTAAAAACTATGTTACCGCTAAAGAAACACAATTGCATCAAACCAATTTATTATCAGTAGATTCTTTAGAGGTTCCACAGCATTACGTAATATTTACATTAACAGACAAAGTAAGCCTTGTGAACAGTCTTAATACTAGCGAAAACCAAAATGTAAAAGATTATTTAATCCATCATACCTCTGCAAACATGCTTACTCAGGTTGCTATGGCTTTTAACAATAAAACTTTAGAAACTTTGCAAAAAGCAGAAGCCATTTTTTTAATAGAAAGTAGTTATAAAACTTATGCTTTACAACTGTATCAACAAGGACAAAAGACAGCACGTATTTCTTTAAGTGAAGGAATTGTTTTTGGTTATGAAACTGCCACATTTTGCTGGCAAGAAAACAATAGACATCAATTAGACCTTATTGACATTGTATCTTCAAAAAACGGTTGTGAACAAAAAGTGCATCCACAAAAAAAAGAAAAAGATGTTTTTGACTTTTAAACGATTAAAATACATAATCTTAGTTTTTATAGGTTGCTCTTGTATGGCCTGTGAATACATCACCGAAATAGAGGATATTTCTACAAAAACGGTGACTATTTTAGCTCCTAGTAACGAAACGGTTTTAGATACTTTGCCTGTTACCTTTACTTGGCAAGCTTTAGAAGGGAGTGAACAATATCATTTACAAGTGGCCACTCCTAATTTTAACAATGCTGCAAGAATTGTGGTAGATACTGTTATGAGTAAGACCAATTATACCCAAACACTTTCTAAGAATAGTTATGAATGGCGTGTGCAAGGAAAAAATGCAGGTTATGTAACGGATTATACTACTCAAAAATTTAGCATTGAAAAATAAAACCAAAACATATCTTTTATTGGCCTTGGTAGTCGCTATATGGGGTGTTTTGGGATACAAACTTACCACTACAATCCATCCACCTGAAACAAACAATAGCGTTCCCAACCTAAACGTTTCTTTTACTCCAGAAAAAAGAACTGAAAAAGATACCTTTTCAATTCAATTGGCAAAAAGAGATCCTTTTTTAGGGACGCTTTATGTTCAAAAAAAACACATGGTTAAACCCAAAAAAGTAATTCAGCCTAAAGTTGTTTGGCCAAGTATTACTTACCATGGAATCATTAGCAAGCAGGGAGATAAAAAGCAACAAATATTTGTAGTTTCTATTAACAACCAACAATTCCTGATGAAAAAAGGGCAAGTAAATGATGACATCACACTCACCAAAGGAAATGACAAACAAATTTATGTAAGCTATAAAGGCAATAAAAAAACCATTACAAAAATATGAAAAGGCCAAGTGTTAAAGCTGGAGCTTTGCAGTTGACCCTATTTATTGTGGTTGTGATCGCCTTATTGTTGGGAGCATTTATTTTAATACTCTACACAAATAAAACTTTTAAAGCTCAGACCAGTTTTACCATAGAAACGATTCGCAATGCAGACAAAGGCATTCAGCACCTTTTACAAAACACCAACCCAAAAAAAGACACCGTAACTGTTCCTTTAGAAAATCCTGACTTTAAACAACTAAAAGTCCACACAACCTTTTGGGGCGTATTTGAAAAACTCACAGCCCTTGCATCCATCAAAAACAAAACCTTTGCAAAACAAGCATTGGCTGGAGCCCAACAAAGCCCTACAAATAGGTTTGCTCTTTATTTAGAGGACCATCACAAACCCTTTGTGGTAGTAGGTGATACCAAAATTCAGGGAACCGTATATGTCCCAGAGCAAGGAGTAAGAACAGGAAATATTTCGGGACACTCTTATTATCGAGAAAAACTTATTTATGGAGCTAGTAAAACAAGTCATCAACTTCCAAAAATTGAAGCTGATATTTTAAATCAATTAGAGAAACTCCCTAAAATGATTCAACACATTTCTGCAGATGCTTTTCTAGACATCAACAAACATCAAACATTTCAAAACTCTTTTCATCAACCCACTCAAGTCATTTATAACCAAAATGACATCACCCTAATTGATAAAACTATTACAGGAAATATTATCATTCAATCAGAAACTAAAATTACGATTGATGCCTCCTCTACTCTAACCGATGTGATTTTAATGGCTCCAAGCATTCAAATTAAAAACAAAGTACAAGGTGTTTTTCAGGCAGTTGCTAGTGAAAATATTGTTGTTGGGGAAGAATGTACCCTATCTTACCCTAGTGCTTTGATTTTAGATCAAAATAACAAAACGTCTATATCCGATGCTTCGAAAGATATATCTGCCATTCAAATTCAAAAAGGAACACATATCAAAGGAATCGTCGCTTATGTAGGGAGACTAAAAAACTATCATGCTCAAGTTTTTATCGCTCCGAATGCTTTTGTTACCGGACAAGTCTATTGCAGTCAAAATCTAGAACTTTTAGGAACGGTGTACGGAACGGTGTACACCTCTAATTTTGTGGCCCATCAAAACGGTTCTAGTTATCAAAATCATATTTACAATGGTCATATTTTAAATGATTCTTTACCACAAGAATACATAGGATTGTTACTTGAAAATTCTAAAAAAGGAGTTGCCAAATGGTTGTATTAAAAAAAATAAAAGCCTCTACCCTTATGGAAACTTTGGTCGCAACCGTTTTGATTGTGGTTCTTTTTATGATGACTAGTATGATTTTGAATAACTTGTTTTTCAACAGCATCAAAAGCAATACAAGAGACATTGATGCGTATTTAAACGAACTTGAATATTTATACAGACATCAAAAAATACAACACCCTTACAAAGATAATTTGAATACTTGGGAAATTACCCTTCAGAAAACAGCCAATACAACTAAAAGTATTTCCCTTGAAGCCATCAATAAAGAAACAAACAAAACCATTTTAAGACAAATTATTGAAAACTAAACAGCACATACCCGCCTTTACACTCAGTGAAATGATTGTTGTCATCATCCTTACCAGTATGGTGGTAGGACTGGCTTTTTCTGTTTTGTCAATGGTTCAAAAACACATGAGTACCATACAAGAAAACCTAACTAAAAACACCGAAATCAACAAACTTGAAGAAGTTTTATGGATTGATTTTAACAGATATGGAAATATTTATTATTCCTCCAACAAACAACAACTTATTTTTACTTCAGCATTAAAATCAACCACCTATACTTTTTTTACAGATTATCTGACTAGAGAACTAGATACTATTGATATTGCTACAAAAGAACTTACTTTCTTTTTTGATGGAAACAAGGTTCCTAATGGTACTATTGATGCTATAAAACTAGCTACTGATAAAAATTTTCAGAACCAGTTGATTTTTGTTTTTAAACATAATGATGCTACTCAATTCATGAAATAATGGCTTTTAAACTCACACCTACTTCTCAACAAAAAACCGTTATAAAAGAAAACGTTGATCAACTGTCTTTCTTAAAAAAAGAAATTCATTTTTTTAACCAAGCTTTTTCTAACAAAATAAAGGAAGACTTCTATACAGAGTTGAGTGTATTGCTAAAAGCAGGTGTATCTTTAAAAGATGGATTGGAATTGATTGAAAACTCTCTAAACAAAGAATACAACAAAAAAATCCTTCAGGAAATAGCCCATGATGTGGTGATGGGACAAACACTGTCTACAGCTTTTAAAAAACACAAACCATTTACCGATTATGAATTCTATTCTGTAAAAATAGGAGAAGAAACCGGAACACTAAGTAAAGTCTGTGAACAGTTGGGATGCTTTTTCTTTAAAAAGAATGAACAACGTAGAAATTTAATTAGTGCTTTAACTTATCCTTTCATCATTCTAACCACCGCTGTATTGGTTGTGATATTTATGTTACAATACGTGGTTCCTATGTTTCAAGATATTTTTAAACAACAAGGAGTCACATTACCCACCATTACTAAAATCATTATAAAAGTCTCTGAATTTATAGATCACTATGGCTTGTTTATTCTCATCTTCTTGGTTCTTGGTATTTCTTTTCAATCTTTTTTAACAAAAAGAAAACGTTTTAAACAGTTTAGAGACAAGTTCCTTTTAAAACTTCCATTCATCGGTCATTTTATAAAAGTAATTTATTTGGCTCAGTTTACACAAGCCGTTGCTTTACTTGTTTCCTCTAAAGTACCTATGATTAATAGTATTCAATTAGTCAAACAAATGATTCCTTTTTATCCATTACAGGAAGCCTTACAAACTGTTGAAGAACACATCTTAAAAGGAGCTTCTCTAAGCAATAGTTTAAAAGAACATGAACTATTTGATCGTAAAATGATTGCTCTTGTTAAAGTCGCAGAAGAAACCAATCAAACAGAATATATTTTTGAACGATTACATACACAATATAGTACCCAAGTAGAACAACAATCTAAAATGCTTTCTACCGTTATGGAACCTTTTATCATTCTGATTGTGGGTGTTTTGGTTGGTGTTATTTTAATCGCCATGTATTTACCAATGTTTAAATTGAGTAGTGTGATTGGGTAGTGATCATCTTTTATCCTTACAATTGTTATCAAAAGCCACTAAATTGAATAGTTGTCGCATTCGGGAACGAACTCTGGAACCGTAACGATTATCTATTTCTTCTGCATTGAGGTTGGTGGTGGCAAAGGTTAATTTTTTGCTTTGGATAAATAAATCATGTCTTGAGAGTAAAACCTCTCCCATTACATTGCAATCTTGTCCAAAGTGTTTGCCATCTGGTTCCACACCAATATCATCAAAACAATAGGAATTGGTAGAGCCATATAATTCAATTACTGGATATCCTTTTCCATTAAATTGAAAAGTAACGTATCTGCTTGGTACTACCTGGTAAGTATTTGTTGAAGGTGTAATATTTTTTAATAATTTCATCCAACTTGTTTTTCCACAACCTACGGGACCAGAAAGTAAAATTCCTTTGTGGGGATCTAGTCCGTATTTCTCACAATTTTTGTAATCTCTGATAAAATACAAGCAAAGCTTGTAAAGTAAAAACATATCATCTTCATAAATTTTAAAGTTTTTCCCAAAGGTTAATCTTCCTTTGTAGTTGAGGTATGCTACAACTTTATCAAAATCGTATTGTATGATGTTGTTTTCTATGGTTCCTAATTCGAATAGGGTTTCTTTTTCATGTATGATGTGTGGGTGCATGAGTTTTTTATTTTTTAATTCCCATACTTTATCTTGATAAAAAGTATGCAAAAATCAAGAAGGTTCCTATGAAATTACTTCGTACCAGTCACTACATCATTCCATGCTCCTTTTCTTCGAAACGCACTTCCATGATTACATGACTTATTTCTTGGAACTTTCAAATTCTTTTTATTTTTTTTGAGTTTTAAAATCGGCCGGAACTTGTATTTTTTTCATCTCGATTCCGCTCGATGACCATCAAAGTGGTTGGCTATAATCTTTGTCATTTTCAACTTTTAAATAATCAGAATTTTTATTTTCCTGTTTATAATGTTTATTACGTTTTATATGTTTATTATGTTTATAATAAGATACCAGTGCTTGTCCCACAGGTTGTTCCACTACCTGTCCCACATCTTGTCCCAGTACTTGTCCATTACTAGTCCAAAAATTGTACATGTTGACTTCGCTACTTTTAAATGGATTTTGTGAAGGTTTGTATTTTATGAATTTCCATTTATTTAGATCACGAATACATTTGTGGTAAGTTGTTTTTGAACCTATTTTAGCCATAATCATGACTTCATTTCTGTTTACATAAAAAGGAGTTTGAAACCTATTCACATTCCATAATTGAAACAAAGCCATGTAGAGACTAATGTGAGTTGGATTAAAGCGTTGGTCATCAATTATTTTATCATAAAAAACTTTTAAGTGTTTTATGTAATTGACTTCTGACATAATCTCAATGATTGACTTTATTCTTGTCCATGACTTTCTGAATTTCTTCAGCTTCATAATAGATAATCCCGCCTATTTTGGTGTAGGGTAACGTTCCGTTGATGCGTAATGTTTGAAGTGTTCCTGGACTCACTTGAAGTAGTTCCATAACTTCGTTAGACTTTAAATACTTCTTGGTTTTAGTAGAAGCGTGAGATTTAAATATTTTTTTAAACTCTTCTAACATTTCTAATTTAAAATCTCTTAAATCATCTGTCGTAATAATTTCTTTTGGCATAATTTGCAATTTTAATGGTTCACTAATAGTTTGATTTGACTTTCATTTTTCAAAATTGCAAAGCTTTGATGGATTTTATTCGGTAGTTTTTGGAACTACCGAAAATTAATTTTCAAAAAACAAACTCCCAATGTTTATAAGGGTTGAGTTTTTTTTTGAGTTTTTATAAAACGTAAAAAAGACGAAAATCGGTAGTTCCAAAAACTACCGATTTTTAAAAGTCATCTATTTCTAACTTTGAGATTAAATTCAAAGATAAGTTTGACAAAAATTTTGCTTGATTATTCTGTCTATTTTTAATCTCCCCGAAGGTTTTATAATAGTTACCTAAATCTACATTGAACAATTGTCCAAATACTTCTGTGATTTCTTTTATTTGCGTATCTCCACCATTGATAGCACCGGTAACTTTTAATGCGTAAATAAGCTCTACCAAATCAGTTTTTGAAGCTGTCCAAGTGAAGTTATTTTTCATAAGGTTATTTGATAATGTATCATAACAACCCGCTTCAAGATTCGACAAGCAATGAAGCTCTTGTTTAAAATAATTTGAAAGTAAATGATAAGTAACAACCTCACTTGCTAATAAATCATGAGAGGTGGTAAATTCAGGATCTATATCTGGATAATCTGTTTGTGAAAACAAAGCCAATTGCTCATTTCCTCTAACAAAATACATTTTATCCAATGCTGTTTGGCCTTGTTTTATATACCTATAAAAATTGATGTTTTTCTTTTTTTTAGATTCTAACCTCCTAAGCTCTCTGTGGATGTATTTCTTTTGTTTTTCTACGGAAACAAATGGCTTTTCAGTTTTATAAGACATTTGTAATTTTAAAAATTTAATCTCTCCACAAATACTAGGCTTGATGTTTTTAAAAAAGTTAATTTCTTCTTGAGTGTTTTTAAATGATAAAGTCCTAACGTAAACTCTTATTTGATGCAAGTGTTTCTTAGCTTCTTTGAGTTTTAATTTTAGTTCATCTTCTTTTTTAAGATGTTTACTTTCAATTTTCTTAATCGTGTTTTCATAATTTTTAACTAAATCTAAAATCCTTTTCATAGTATCTAAATTTTTAAAGACTATGAATTTATTTTATTAATCAAACAAATAATATCCTGCCTGAGAAATCACGCAGTTAAAAATGATTAAAATTTATGTAAAACACTCAAATTGAGGGTTGTGAAACTTTGTTTTTTCGTGCCAAATGTGAGTTTTCCGAGAATTTATTTCTAAGAATACTCATGTCTTCACTCACTTTTTTATCTATAATTTTTGCGTAAATCTGTGTCGTGGTAAGCTTGGTATGTCCTAACATTTTTGAAACCGTTTCAATAGGAATACCATTAGATAAAGTAACTGTAGTAGCAAAGGTATGTCTAGCCATGTGAAAGGTTAAATTTTTAGTAATGCCACAACAATCTGCAATCTCTTTTAAGTAGCTATTTACCTTTTGATTAGAGATGGTTGGAAAGATTTTATTGAAATCAATTTTTCGGTAGTTTTCGGTAGATGATTTTATCAACTTTTCAGCAGGTTCTAACAAAGGTACTTTTACAGAAATTCCTGTTTTTTGTCTTTTGGTGATAATCCAATTATTACCATCAATTCCTTTTGCAATATTATCTGGAGATAAATTTCTGATATCGATGTAAGATAAACCTGTATAACAACTAAATAAAAACAAGTCTTTTACCAAACGTAGTCGTTCTATTTTAGGTTGATATATATTGATAATATTTAATTCTTGTTCTGTTAAGAATTCTCTATTTGTTTTTTCTAATGATAGTTTATAATTGACAAAAGGATTTTTATGGAGCCAATCTAGGTTGATGGCAATATTAATCATCTTGTTGATACGCTGCATGTGCTTAACAATCGTATTATTACCTATTGGTTTATTATTCCCTTTTGAAATGTAATTTCTTAAAAACAACTCAAAACCTGAGATAAACTTATAATCTAATTCTTTTAAAAAAACATCAGTGGTTTTATACCTACTTTCAATATACTCAAGTATATAGTTTTGAGTAGTTACATAATGATTTAAAGTGTCTTTGGTTACTTTGTCATTAGCAATGGAATTATGATATTTAAAGAGGTCAGTAAAAGAATAGTTTTGAGTATCTAAACCTAAATATCTTGCTTTTACCAATTGTGATGTAATCAACTTACCCTCATATTGTAATTCTTGATGTGCGTTGAATAGTCCAGCTCTTACCTGTTCAATGTATTGATTGATTTGTTTGGCTTCGGAATTAGAACCTTTGACTTTTGATTTAGAGGTATCCCATTGTGATATTTCCACCTCCCGTTTAAGGCTAATATTAGCTCTCTTTTGATTGATGGTAACTCTAGCAAAGATTTGTGCTTTGTTGTTTTTAATGCGTGATGTGTTTATCCAGAACAGGATAGAAAAAGTACTTGAAACGTTCATAGTTGTCGTCTTTTGTGGTTAAACATTGGGACGAAAGTCAAAATCAACTATAATGTTACTGATAAGCGGTCAACAGTTTTTATTAAATATTTTGTTGACCGAATTGTGAACCTAATATATAAAATAATTTAATTCTATATATAATTATGGAACACAAAAAAACCTTATAAACATACAGTTTATAAGGTTTTGCTATTTGTTGGTATAAATAGTTGCGGAGAAAGAGGGATTCGAACCCCCGGACCTGTTACAGTCAACAGTTTTCAAGACTGCCGCATTCGACCACTCTGCCATTTCTCCTGAGTGTCTCACGATTTCTCGTTTGCGAGTGCAAATATAGCAAGAGTATTTTGTTACACAAATACTCATCACTATTTTTTAACATAAAAACATCATATTTATTAGCAAAAAAGTACTTAAAAAATAATTGTAGAAATACACAGTGTCAAAAGAAACCACTATATTAGTGTAGTCCCTTATAAGATAAACATTGGTTAATTACCTCTAAAAACACAAGCTATGAGAATTTTGATTGCAGAGGATGACGCTTTGATATTAAGCACTTTAGAGTTTAGATTAAAAAAAGATGGCTATGATATTATTACTGCCATTGATGGTCGTGAAGCACTAAGAAAAATAGAGGAACATAGACCTGATTTGATTATTTCTGACATTATGATGCCCTATGTTTCCGGCTTAGAAATCATTGGAACGGTTAAAGAAAAATATAAAGATGAAATGGCCATTATTATTTTAACAACAATGGGTCAAGAAGAAGTTGTTTTGGAAGCTTTTGAATTAGGAGCTGATGATTTTATTTCTAAACCATTTAGTCCTAGTGAATTATCTATAAGAATAAAAAGATTTGCGTTAAGAAAAAAATAATGAATGATTCAACTTAAACCATTAATTTATCTCTTTTTTGGTACTTCGTTAGTATTACTTATTTACATGCTTATTTTCTTATTAATTAAAAACATCAAAAGAGAAAAATATAAGCGATGGACAAAAATATGCAATAACATTATTAACAATACCGTGTACTCTGATGATTTAAATGTAAAACATCACCATAAAAGCATTGAAAATTTACTACTAATAAAAACATTTAGAAAACTACTTACTAAAAAAATACGATCAGCTACAGTCAGTTTTTCTGGAAACTCTAACAATTCATTAAGAAAACTATATCTTAAACTACGTTTAGATAAATATGTTATCGAAAATTTAAATACAAATAATTGGCATGTTAAAGCAAGAGCGATTCAAGAAATTGGTATCATGAAACTTGAAAACATGTATGATAAGGTTTATAAAAACACCAATCATAGAAATGAATTAGTTAGAGCCGAAGCACAAATAACCATTATTAAATTAGTAGGTTTTAAAGGATTAAAGTTTCTAGACTCCGTAACTCAACCCATTTCAGAATGGTATCAAATGATTTTACTTAGAGAACTATCTCATTTTGACTATGACAGCTTTAATGGTGTTGATATTTGGCTAAAATCAAAAAACACGAGTGTTGTAATTTTTGCCTTAAAACTGGTTGATGAATATCATTTATTTGAACTTTATAAGGAAGTAGAACTTTGTATTGAGCATCCTGATGAAAAAGTTAGACAACAAACCATTAGAAGCATCACCAAAATATTTAATACCACAACTGCTAATTTGTTTACTAGTATTTTTGAAAATGAAACATTTAACAATCAGCTAGAAATAGCAAAAGCATTGCAAAAAATAGGAACAGAAGATGACATTCCTTTTTTAGTTCATCAATTACAAACAGAAAATATTGAATTAAAAATAATCTTAACAAGAACAATTGCTCAAATCAACCCTAATAATTTTGAAACAATCTGTTCAGAATTAGATCCTGACACCTACCCCATGAATTTGATTATTTTACAAATAAAAGAAGAAATCACAATATGAGTTGGCAATCTCTACTATTTGATATATTTAGTTTTGGAATTATGTTGTATTCTATAATACTCATACTATCCTACATATTCATTGGTGTTTATTCTATTGGAGAAACTAAATACTATTTAAATAAAAATAGCTTTACAGATTACAATGCCATTTCCTCTTCTTCAGAAGCTCCTAGAGTTTCTATTATTGCTCCTGCTTATAACGAAGGAGCTACCATTATTGAAAATGTAAGATCATTACTTTCTTTACACTATAATAATTTGGAATTAATTATTGTAAATGATGGTAGTAAAGACGATTCTCTAGAAAAGCTAATTGCCAAATACGATTTATACAAGACTTCTTATTTTGTAAATTCTCAAATAAAAACAAAACCAGTAAAAGGTGTTTATAAAAGTAGAAAACTAATATACCGTAAACTTATTGTGGTTGATAAAGAAAACGGTGGTAAAGCAGATGCTTTAAATACAGGAATTAACATTTCTAGTTACGAGTATACTGTTTGTGTAGATGTTGATTGTATTTTGGAACAAGACTCCCTTTTAAAATTGGTAAAGCCTTTTTTAGAAAATACTACAAAAAAAGTAATTGCCACTGGTGGAGTGATTAGAATTGCCAATAGTTGTGTCATAGAAAATGGTAGACTTATTCAAGTAAACTTGCCAAAAAAATTCTTACCAAGGGTACAAACTTTAGAATATATTAGGGCTTTTTTATTGGGTCGTATGGCCTGGAGTAGGTTAAACGGATTGTTACTTATTTCTGGTGCCTTTGGAGCTTTTGACAAAGAAATAGCCATTAAATGTGGAGGCTATGATACCGAAACAGTTGGAGAAGATATAGAATTAGTGGTAAGAATGAGACGTTATATGGAAGAGTTAGATTTGCCATACAAAGTAAGTTTTATTCCAGACCCGCTATGTTGGACCGAAGCCCCTGATAATTTTAAAATCTTAGGAAGACAACGAAACAGATGGACAAGAGGAACCATAGAAACCCTTAAAATTCACAAAAAAATGTTTTTTAATCCCGATTATGGAATCTTAGGTTTATTAAGTTATCCTTATTGGTTTTTCTTTGAATTTCTTGCTCCTATTATTGAATTTTTCGGACTAATTAGTTTGGCTTTTTTTGCTTATTTTGGAATGATTAACTGGACTTACTTTATAAATTTACTATTAATGATTTTTAGTTTCGGAATTTTATATTCCGTATTTGCCATCTTAATGGAAGTACTTACCTACAATCAATATAAAAAGAAAACAGAATTATTAAAATTGGTTCTTACAGCCGTACTAGAACCTATCTTTTTTCACCCATTTGTAGTCTATTCAGCCATTAGAGGTAATATAGATTATCTTAGAAAAAAGAAAAGTTGGGGAGAAATGACAAGAACTGGATTTGGAACAACGAACAAAACACCAACATCATGAAATCAATCAAAGACACTTCAAAGTTTCATCAGTTTTTAGAGGCCAACAGAACGTTTTCAGGGGTGTTTATCACATGGCTTATCATCCTTTTTTTATTATCATTAGGAGAAATTATCTATAACGGTATTACCAATGAATACCCTAAAGATGTTATAAAAATAGGTCTTTGGTCATTTGTGTTAAACATCGTTTTTTGGTTAAAATGGTTGTTTTATGAATACATTGTCTATTTAATCTTATTCATGAATAATAAGAAAATAGCTAAAATAATAGCATATTCATTTATTCTAATCTTGGCTATTATCCAAATTTGTTTGATACAATATTTTAAAACTGCTTTGGTCCCTTTGGGAGCAGATATTTATAACTATTCTTTTGAAGACATTAAACAAACTCTTGAATCTTCTGGAGGTATTGGCTTTTTACCTATTGTGGGAATTATTATTTCATCTGTTTTAATTGTTTTCTTATTAAATGTTGGATACAAATTCTTAAAACTACCTTATAAGATTGCTTTTGTTTTACCAATCATCTCATTGTTACTTCTCTTTTTTGATGTTCCTAATTTTTCACAATCCTTAAAATTCAAAACTGATTTTGGCAATAATTTAGTGTTAAACAAAAGTGATTTTTTTTATAAAAGTTCTTATAAACATTTTTTTCCAGAAGAATACGAACTAGACATTTATGCCGATAGTTATATTGGAGATTATGAAGGTGAAGACGTAAAATTGTTGTCTTTTGAATACATCGATGAAGAAAACCATCCCTTTTTACATCAAAACAATAGTCCAGACGTCCTAAGTACTTTTTTTAACAAATCTGATCAGAAACCTAATATTGTTATTGTATTGGTTGAAGGTTTAGGACGAGCATTTACCAACAAAGGAGCTTATTTAGGAAACTTTACGCCTTTTATAGATTCTTTGTCTACCCAAAGTTTGTATTGGAAAAACTTTTTAAGTGAAGGAGGAAGAACCTTTGCGGTACTACCGTCCTTAATGGCTTCCCTCCCATTTGGAGAAAACGGATATTTAGCTCTTGGAAACAATATGCCAAAGCATTTATCTCTGTTTAATATTTTAAATAATAATGGTTACCAAAGCTCGTTTTACTATGGTGGAGAATCTAGGTTTGACAATATGAAATTGTTTTTACAACAAAATAATGTAACTATAAATGATTATGATAGCTTTCCTCCAAATGCTGTAAAATTACCTCCAATGGCCAATAGTGGTTTCTCTTGGGGATATAGTGATAAAGCTTTGTTTAAACACTACTTAAACACCAACAAACCTAACAATACACCTAGTTTGAGTGTATTATTAACCGTAGCAACACACAATCCATTCTTGATTGAAGAACAAAACAAGTACAATCAAAAATTTGAAAAAAGATTATACGAATTAAATTTTGATGAAAAAACAAAAACTACAAGAAGAAATTACAAAGCACAATTTGCTTCTATCATGTATGCAGATGATGCAATTAAAGAATTTATAAATGAATACAAAAAAAGACCTGATTTTAACAATACCATCTTTTTAATTACAGGAGATCACAGATTGCCAGAAATTCCAATGGCTACCAAAATAGATAGATATCATGTTCCTCTCATTATTTATTCTCCTATGCTAAAGCAAAACGAATTGTTTGCTTCGGTATCAACACATTTTGACATTACACCTAGTTTATTGGCTTATTTAAAAAACAATTATAATATTAAAACTCCTAGCATTACTAGTTGGATGGGAGATGGTTTAGACACCATTCGTAGTTTTAGAAATATTCATAGTTATCCATTAATGCAAACAAAAACAGATATTAATGATTATATTTTGGGTAATTATCACTTAAATGGAGACCAACTTTTTGAATTAAACCAAAACCTAGGAGAAGTAACTTATCAGGATGATGATATTAAAAGTAGAATTAAAAACGTATTTAATACTTTTAAAAGAAAAAGTAAGAGTATTACGGTAGATAAAAAAATAATACCAGATTCTATTTATAATAAATACAGCAAGTAAAATTCATATTATTTGTTAAGAATCTCTTTTTCTTCCTCAAGAATAGTGTTTAATAAAGGATAGTAAAACTCCCAAAAAAAACTTTTTCTTTCCATTGGATTAGATTCATCATAAAACAACCATTTAAAGTAATTAATCCCTTTAAAATAAGAACTACTTATACTTATAGGGTTGTCTGCAAAATCTCCTGAAAAATAATAAAATCTGTACCCTCCTTGTTTATGTCTAATCACTGCTGGAAAGTTTTTAGGAATTTTATTTGCTTTTAGTTTTTTTGCACCATGATCATTTACCTCTAATTCATAACCAGAAATAATTTCATTCACTTTAGGATTTACATTAATAACATCAAACCAAAAAGAGTATTTAATTTTTTGTGGCAACCCGTATTTTTCTTGTCCTTTTTTACCTGAGTGAATTTGTGGTAAATCATTATTTAAATCTAAACTGTCTTCTAAAACAACTACCTGACCACCATCATTTACAAAAGCAATTCCAGATTTTTTATAAGTCCATCCATCAGAATGTTGTTTTTCATAATTTTTAACCAACCACTTTGGTAACTCTAAATTTTTGATGGTGTCAAAACTATCAAAATAACGCCCTGTCCAACCTGTCCACTGCATCCCAAAAAGCTTTTCAAATTTACGTCTAATATCAGAAGAAGTAGGAGAAGCAATCGTATTAAATTCTGCTATAATTAACTTCTTTTTTTCTTTCATATATATCAAAAAATCTAGATCCTCTTGACTTAATCCACCATATAACTTCCCATATCTTGTTTTGGTAGTATCTTTTACATACCATTCGTTATTATATATCCCGTAGGTATCTGTATAATAAGTAAAGTCAACATCATCACTTAACTTTTGTAATTGTTGATCTGTAAATCTTTCTAATCCTTTGGTTCTAAACTTCTCATCTTCTCTTGGAAAAAAACCAAAATAATCATGTTCCACTTCATAAAGTTTTGTAGAAGTTTTTGTCATTTTTTTATGATTCAACATCCACGTTAAAGAGATATGTTCTTGTCCGTTATTTGTTAATACTGTTTTGTCTACAATAGACCCAAGCATTAATGTTTTGGGGGTAAAAAACCACAACAACCACATCCAAAAAGGAAGAAACAAAACAATGGATCCAACAATATATATGTATTTTCTTTTCATTTACCTAAAACGTCTTGAATAACTAATCCCAAAATCAATTTGATTTCCTCTAGTATTAACTTTATATTCTTGATTTTCAAAGCCAAAAGTAAGTCTAATTACATTAAAGGTTTTAAAGGTTTTTCTATATTCTAGATTGATATTATTTGAAATTAATTTATAGTTAGAAGTTCCAATTAAATTGGCATTTGAAGAATCATCCGGTGACAAACCAGAACCTATTCTTATTCCAATATAATCATCTGTTCCGCTATAATAATATCTTGTAGAAAAAGAAAAAGACCTAGATAAATCACTATTTGAAGGTGTTAAATAAGTTCTAAAATTAAACCAGTAACTTCTGTAATATTTACCAACAGATGCTGTATAAATCCATGTATCACTGCCAAAGTTTAAATATCTAAAACCTGCTTCTGCTTCAAAACTTTTAGGCAAATCCGCATATAAAGAAAAGCTTGCTCTATACTTTGGAAAAATACTAGCATCAGCATAACCAATGTTCATATAGGCTCTAAAAGTCTCAGAAAAACTTGGATAAGCATCTATTTCATACTGAAATCCATTGGTTAAAAATCTATTAGCATAATTCACTCTTGCTATTACAGATCCTATTGGTGTTTGCATGCTATAATCAACACTTGCCAATTGCCATGGATCACGTCCATTAAAACCGTCATCAAAATATACATATTCATAAGAAACTCCTACTTGGCTTTTAAAAGAATTATCTTTAATTTTTATCAGCATGGCTCTTGCTTTGTCATTCTTGGCATCTTGTTTTAACACCTGCTCTACCACCTCTTCTGCTTCGCTCCATTTTTTAATATCATTTAGCAGTCTGGCTTTGTAAAGCAATAAATCTATAGATGTTGGGTGATATTTTAATGCGACATTTATAATTTTTAAAGCTTCTTTAGAATTATCATTCCAAAATTCTACATTGGCTAAAGCAATGCTGGCCTCTTCATTTTCAGGTGTTTTTTGTAAAACAATATTTAACTCTTTTCTAGCCTCAGTCTTTTTATCTGACCAAGTATAAACTCTTCCTAAAAAAATTCTGATATCAGCATAATCTGGACTTTTTTCAAGTGCTTGTTTACTCAGTAAAATAGCCTTTGAATAATCATCTTCATCAAAAGCAGCTGTTCTGGCTTGTTTAAAAAGTTCATCTGAAGATAAATCTTGAGCAAAACTATATTGTGAGCAACATACAAATATAAATAACAAAGTAACTTTTTTAAAAGTCAAATGATTTTGCCTCATATGGGATTTATTTTTTATATTGAATAAAGTTAGGAAAAAAGTAGGCTTTAACTATGCTTAATCTCATAATATATTCTTATTTTCATTTACATATATTTATATGAGAATCTACTAAAGATTTTTGAAAAATTAAAAGACATATGAACAACTTCACAAAAGGCAATTCTAAAAAAGAAATTGACAGACTAAAAGCCTTGATTGATTATGATATTTTAGACACTGAGAGTGAAGAAGAATTTGACAGAATTACCCAATTAGCTTCTTTAATTTGTGAAACTCCTATTTCATTAATTTCTTTAATTGATGAAAATAGACAATGGTTTAAATCTAAAAAAGGAATTAGCACAAATGAAACTCACAGAAGTATTGCTTTTTGTAATGATGCTATTATGCAAGATGATGTTTTTGAAGTAGAAGATGCTTCAAAAGACAATAGATACTGTAACAATCCTTTGGTTACAGAAGACCCAAACATTAAATATTATGCTGGTCAACCCCTTATAGACCCTAATGGTTTTGCCCTTGGAACTTTATGTGTAATTGATACCATTCCTAGGAAAATTACAAAAAAGCAATTAAAAGCCCTTAAAATACTAGCTAAAGAAGCAACTAATTTAATTGTTAAACGAAGAAACTTAGAAGAACACAAATATTTTAGCAAGTTGTTTTTACACTCTAAAGATTTAATTTGCATTGCTAATACCAATGGTTTTTTTAAGAAAGTAAATCCTGCTTTTCAAGATTGTTTGGAATGGGAACTAGATGAATTGATAAACAATTCTTTTTTTGAATTTATTCATCCTGATGATTTACAAAGTAGTATCGATGAAATTCATAAACTTGGGCAAGGATTAGAAACCATTAATTTTACTCATAGATTTAGAACCAAAAAAGGAGACTATAGAGTGCTTCAATGGGTAGCAACGCCTGAGCCTAAGACTGGAAATATTTTTGCGAATGCAAGAGATATTACAAAAGATATTAACCTAACCTTAAAACTTGCCAATAGCGAAAACAGATTTAAATCTTTTTTTGAAAACTCTCAAGGTTTAATGTGTACTCACGATTTAGACGGTAAATTGTTAACCGTTAATTCTTCAGGTGCCGCTGCCATTGGCTACACAGTTAAAGAAGTATTAAATTTTACTTTATTTGATATTGTTCCTGAAACCAAACACGAAGAGCTAAAACAATATTTAATAGCCATTAAACACAACAAAGTTTTTAAAGGTCAAATGGTTACCAAATCAAAAAATGGAGCTTTCCGCATATGGTTATTTAGTAATATTTTACAAGCAGACGATTTAAACAATGAATATGTTATAGGTAATGCTGTAGATATTACAGAACAATATTTTCTAGAAAAAGATTTAAAAAAGACCAAAGAATTATTAGAACGAACAAATCTAGTATCAAGAGTTGGTGGTTGGGAAGTTGATTTGGTAAACAACCAAGTTTATTGGACAGAAATGACCAAAAAAATTCATGAAGTTGATGATGATTATGTTCCTGACTTAGAATCTGGAATTAAGTTTTATAAAGAAGGTTACTCAAGAGATACTATTGTGAAAGTCATAAAAGATAGTATTGAGAACAATAAAAATTGGGATTTAGAATTAGAATTCGTAACTAAAAAAGGTAATAATCTATGGGTAAGAGCTATTGGTCATCCAGAATTTAAAAACGGAAAATGTGTAAAACTTTTAGGAACTTTTCAAGATATCAATAGCCGTAAAGTTGCAGAAATCCAATTTAAAGAATCTAAAAAATTATTAGATGATGTACTAAATGCAGCCACACATGTTGCCATTATAGCCACAGATACTAATGGAATGATTACCGTTTTTAACAAAGGAGCTCAAAATCTTTTAGGATATTCCGACAAAGAAATGATAGGAATACATAGCCCTGTTATACTTCATGACCCTGAAGAAATTAACAAAAGAAGTATCGAGTTAAGTGAATTAGAAGGAGAAAAAATTGAAGGATTTAGGACATTTGTTCATCTGGCAGAAAAACATGGCTCTGAACAAAGAGAATGGACTTATATAACAAAAGATGGAGAAAAGTTAGCCGTTTTTTTAGTTGTTACCGCTATTAAAGATACCAATGACCAAATTATAGGTTATTTAGGGGTTTCCACCAATATTACCAAACGAAAACAAACTGAAAATGATTTATTGGCTGAAAAAGCAAGACTATCTGCTTTTGTAAAGCATGCTCCTGCTGCTGTAGCGATGTTAGACAATGATATGAAATACATAGAGGTAAGTAAAAAATGGATAGATGATTACCATTTAGAAAACCAAAATATTATTGGTAAATCTCATTATGACATCAATTCTGTATTAGGAACAAACATGAAAGATATTCATGAAGAGATTTTAACCAAAGGAACTGTATTCAAAAAAGAAGAAGATGAGTATATTTCTATAACATCTGGTAGAAAACATTCTATTACTTGGATCATGAGACCTTGGTACACCTATGATCATAAAATTGGAGGGATGATGATTTTTACTCAAAACATCAGCTCTATGATTCGTCAAAAGGAAGAGCTAAAAAACTCTAAATTATTGGCCGAACAAGCAAGTGTTGCCAAATCTGAATTTTTAGCGAACATGAGTCATGAAATTAGAACGCCTTTAAATGGAGTGATTGGATTTACAGATTTGGTATTAAAAACAAATTTAACTGAAACGCAACAACAATACTTAAACATTGTTAATCAATCTGCAAACGGATTATTAAATATCATCAATGATATTTTAGATTTTTCTAAAATTGAAGCAGGTAAATTAGAGTTAGATATTGAAAAATGTGACATCTATGATATTGGTGCACATTCAACAGATATTGTTAACTATCAAATACAACAAAAACATCTAGAAATGTTGCTTAATATTTCTCCTGATGTACCAAGATTTATTTGGGCTGATGCTATTAGATTGAAACAAATTCTAATCAATCTATTAGGAAATGCAACCAAATTTACCGAAAAAGGAGAAATTGAATTAAAAGTTGAAGTACTAGAAAGTAAACAAGATGTAAAAACTATTCGTTTTAGTGTTAGAGATACTGGGGTGGGGATAAAAAAAGAAAAACAACAGAAAATATTTGAAGCCTTTTCTCAAGAAGATTCTTCTACCACTAAAAAATACGGTGGAACTGGTTTAGGATTGACTATTTCTAACAAGCTCTTGTTAATGATGGATAGTCAATTACAATTAACTAGCACAATTGGTGTAGGAAGTACCTTTTATTTTGACCTTACTCTTAAAACAGAAAAAGGAGAAGAAATTATATGGGAAAACTTGGAATCAATAAAGAACGTTTTAATTGTAGATGACAACGAAAACAATAGAAATATTTTAAAACAAATCTTAAAACTAGAAAATATTACTTCTGACGAAGCTAAAAGTGGATTTGAGGCTTTACAATATCTGGCAGAAAATAATGAATATGATGTCATTATTATGGATTATCACATGCCTTATATGAATGGAATTGAAACCATCCAAAAAATTAGAGAAAGTTTCTTTCCTTCTCCAGACATATCGCCTATTATATTGCTTTACAGTTCTTCAAGCGATGCCGATATTTTTCCTAAATGTAGAGAATTAGGGGTTTCAAAACGCTTAACAAAACCTGTAAAAGCTCATGAAATATATAAAACTTTGTCGCAATTGCGAAGTCAAAATAATGATAGCAATAGAAATATTGAATTAGCAAAAGAGGTACATCCTATTTTTAAAAACCATGTCAAAATACTTATTGTTGAAGACAATAGCGTGAACCGATTTTTAGCAAAAACAATCATCCAAAAACAATTGCCACAAGCTACCTTAATAGAAGCGGTGAATGGTTTAGAAGGAATTAAATCTTATGAATCAGACAAATTTGACTTGATCTTAATGGATGTACAAATGCCCGAAATGAATGGATATCAAGCAACCCAAAAAATTAGAGAAATAGAAAACAACAACAACATCCATACTCCTATCATTGCGATTACAGCTGGAAATGTGAAAGGAGAAAAAGAAAAATGTTTGGCTATTGGAATGGATGATTTTTTAATAAAACCCATCGTAGAAGATCAACTAATCACTATGTTTGATAAATGGCTTCCTAAAGAAGAACAATCAGACTTAAACTCAACTCAAGAGCTTTCTTTAGAAGAAATAAAACAACATTTTAATATCAACCAATTAAAAATATATTACGGTGATGATATTGAGGCATTAACCCATATAAAGCAATTAATTAAAGAACAATTAAAAGAATCTATTGATACTCTTAAAGAACATATTGAAAATAAAAATCTAAAAGGAATTACTCAGATTGGACACAAATTAAGAGGAACCTCTTCTACAGCTGGAATGAATAAATTATCGGAAATGGCTACCGAACTAGAACAATTAAAATCATTAGAAAACAATGATTTACAAAATTATTATGATGAGATGCTACAAGAAATTAATTTTGTAATATCGCTAATAAACAAATAAATTCTGACTCAGTAAACATTCATCATTAAAACAATAATTTTTATGGATGTTTACTGAGTTCTATACATCCTTCCTTTTTAAAATTTTTCCTCTAGGTTCATCCCCCTCATGAAGCACAATTTCGGAATGTAAAAAATCTGCAGCAGCGGCAGATTCTTTTACTTTTACAGCACTCCTTTCTAACATTTCAAATTCAAATTCATTTAACACGCGTTTTCTTATCCCCTCTTCTTTCCAATTAGCATCACAACCCTTTGTAATAGCTCTAGCCAAAGCCAAAGCATCTAACAAAGCTTGATTTGCTCCCTGACCTTTAAAAGGACTCATTGGATGGGCTGCATCTCCAATCAAAGTGATCTGCTGTCCTTTTTTTAATAATTTTGGAGTTAATAATTCTCTATCATATACCGGATAGCCAGAAATATCTTTTTCTAAAGTAGCTGCTAAAATCTGAGGAATAGGATCATGCCATTGGGTTCTTTTACGAGCTTCTTCTTTTAGGGCTTTAGTTCCTTTAGAACTTAACTCCTTAGCTTCAGCTTCCTTCATAGGAAAACTAAGTTGCCACATGATTGAATCCTCTGTAAAAGGCATCATATAAATTCGTTCATGACCATTTGCTGTCTGAAAAACCGTAGCAGCATCTAACAATTCACTCTCCACATTTTTTAATTCAGACAAAGGACAAATTCCTAATATAACAATACAATCTAGATAACGTAAAGGAGCAATATCATCACCGATTATCAACTTTCTAACTGAACTACGAATACCATCTGCACCTACTACAAGATCTGCTTTTTTTTGAATGATTTTATTCCCTACTTTAAAGTTAAGAGTTACGCTTCCATCTTCGTTTTGTCTAAAATCTAAAAATTGATGTCTCCACTGTACGTTATTGTCATCTCCCAATTGCTTTAACAAGCTTAAGCGTAAAGACTGTCTTGCAATATGTATATTGGTGCGCTTTGGAGTTTTATTTTCTCCCAATTGCATCCACTTCCTCATTCCCCATTCACCAATCACTTTTCCTTCTGTTGTATGAACGATATGTCTTGTAGAAATGACTCCTTCTTCCAATGAAAAAATTCCAAATCCTTCCATGGCTTTACTCGCTTGTTGCAACGTAAGTCCATATCCTTGAGATCTTGCATCAAAATTATGATCACGTTCATAAATCGTAAAAGGTATTCCTCTATGGAAACAAGCCACAGCCAAAGCCATTCCTCCTATTCCACCTCCAATAATAGCAATGTCTGGGTAATTTTTTGTGTCTGCTTTTGGAAAACTATTAGAAGATATCAATCCTGAACCGTTACAAACTGGACAACTATATAATGGTCTCTTTGGGGGACTCGGAAGTTTTCCTTCTATATTTCCATTTTTAAACTGAGCCAATTTCCATTCATAATGCAAACGCTCTTTTTTCCGAATCCTCTTCTTCTTTTTACCTTGTCCTTTACAATCTAAACAAATGGTCCAATATTCTTTTTTATGACTCTTCATATTTACTTATGATGCTTAATCAAACTAACTTTTTTATAAAAAAACATATATATTTTAATAACTTTAAGATATACTACCAAATTATTAATTTTTTCTCTCTCAAACTTTTATTTTTGAACGAGCATCTGGTAAAAAGTGTTTTTAATAATACCCCATAAAAAAAACCTTATAAACTTAAAGCTTATAAGGTTTTTTAAATATTTGCAGAGAGACAGGGATTCGAACCCTGGAGCCGATTTCTCGACCACAGCTTTCCAGGCTGCTCCATTACCACTCTGGCACCTCTCTAAATTGGATTGCAAATAAACAAAATGTAATTGATTAATTACAATCTTTCTTGCTTTTTCTTATTTCATTAATTACATAGAATACCTTACTTTTAGGTAAAATAAAATCAACCTTATGAAACAAGTTAACTGGGGAATTATTGGAGTAGGAAATGTTTGCGAAGTAAAAAGCGCACCTGCCATGTATAAGACACCTAATTCGAGTGTAATTTCTGTGATGCGTAGAGATGCCGAAAAAGCAAAAGATTATGCCAAAAGACATCATATTCCTGAGTGGACAACTAGTGCTGAGGAAATCATCAACCATCCAGACATTAATGCGGTTTATATTGCTACACCTCCCAAATACCACAAAGCTTATGCTTTACAGGTTGCTGAGGCTGGAAAAGCTTGTTATATTGAAAAACCGATGGCTATTACCCATCAAGAATGTGTGGAGATTACCAAAGCTTTTAAAGACAAAAATTTACCTTTATATATTGCTTACTACAGAACTTGTTTGCCGAATTTTTTAAAAGCAAAAGAGTTGATAGATAATGGAACTATTGGAACTTTGTTAAATGTACAAATCAACCTAACCAAACCTTTAGATGTAGTTGATGAAAACTATGTAAAAAACAATTGGAGAGTGGATCCTAAAATTGCAGGTGATGGATATTTTTATGATTTAGGTTCTCATCAAATTAATATTTTAGAATTTTTAATTGGTGATATAGAACATGTGCAAGGCTTGGCTGTTAATCAATCTAAAATCAATAAATCTAATGATGTGGTGGCGGCCAATATTCTTTTCAAGAACAATGTAGTGGGTTCTTGTTTTTGGGCTTTTAACAACGGAATTAGCACCAAACGCGATGAATTAATCATTAACGGAAGTAAAGGAAATATTAAAATGGCCTGTTTTAATGACAATCCTGTAGTACTAACACTAGCTGATGGAAGTCAACAAGTTTTTGAAATAAATTATCCAGAACATGTACAAGGCCCATTAATTGCATCTATTGTAAATGATTTAATATACAACACTAAAAAAACATATAGTACTGGTAAAATTGGAGCCAAAACAAACTACTGGATTGAAGAAATCAGTGGTTTATTATCCTCATAAAAATCTAACCTTAAACATCAATCAACATGAAATTAGCTATCAAAATAAAATCACTCCTACTCTTTTCTATCCTATTTACAGGAAGTATAAATACTCAGGCTCAGAATCCAACTGAAAAAGCCAAAGAAATTGCTTTAGAAGTGATGGAACAAATGGGAGGTGTTAAAAACTGGAACAACACTCATTTTATCAAATGGGATTTTGGGAAAAGAACCTTGTATTGGGATAAATGGACTGGAGATGTTCGTGTAGAGAATCCTGAGCAAAATTTAGTTGTTCTGGTTAATATCAACACTTTAAAAGGAAAGGCTTTTAAAAATGGAGAGTTGGTTAAAAATACTGAAGAAATCCAAAAGCTGCTAGAACAAGGTAAAAAATGGTGGATTAATGATTCTTATTGGTTAACCATGCCTTGGAAATTATTAGACCCAGGAGTACAATTAATACATATCGGTACTGATAAACTTCCTGATGGACATACGGCTGACGTATTACAAATGACTTTTGAAAATGTGGGAGTTACTCCTGAAAACAAATATTTGATTTATGTAGACCAAGAAGAGCATTTGGTAAAACAATGGTCTTATTTTCCAAAGTTTAATGATAAAACACCTAAGTTCACTATGGCTTGGAACAATTATCAAAATGCTGGAAATGTTTTACTTTCTTTTGATCGATTAAACGGAACTTTTGGACCTAAAAATGTAGTAGTAAGCAAACAGATAGAGGATAAGATTTTTACAGCATTATAATTTTTTATAACAATTCTTAATTAAGCACATCTTATTACGACTAAACCATCAAACTACTAAATTCCTTAAATTTAGTAGCAGCTTTATGCATCATTTAAAATTAAACCCATGAACAATAGAGATAGTACTTATACCGGTTTTGTTTTTAAAAAATATGAAGCTCCAGAACTGAGTATTTTCGATAAGCTTTTAGATATTTTTAAAGAATTAATTACCCACACTTCAGGTGATGTTGATGAGGCGTTTGATTGGCTAGAACAATTAGATAAAACTTACCAAATCACCACTCCAGAATATACATTAGAAGATTTTAAACGTGATTTATTCGACAAAGGATTTATACAAGAACGTGTAAAACCCGATGGAAATTCAGGAACAGGAATTACGGCCAAAACAGAAAGAGCCATCAGACAAAGAGCGTTGAATCAAATTTTTGGGAAGCTTAAAAAATCTGGATCTGGAAATCACAATACTAAAAAAATAGGTACTGGTGATGAAACTACCGGAGAAACTAGAGCGTATCAATTTGGTGATGGATTAGACAATGTATCTATGACGGAAAGTATTCGTAATGCCCAAATCAATAATGGGATTACAGATGGTTTTCAGTTACATGAAGAAGATTTGGTGGTAAATGAAACCACTCACAAATCGCAAATGAGTACAGTTTTGATGATTGACATTAGCCACAGTATGATTTTGTATGGAGAAGACCGAATTACTCCTGCCAAAAAAGTAGCCATGGCCTTGGCAGAACTCATCACCACTCGTTATCCAAAAGACACGCTGGATATTATTGTATTTGGAAATGATTCTTGGCGAATTTCTATTCAAGACCTACCCTATTTACAAGTAGGCCCTTATCATACCAATACGGTGGCTGGATTAGAATTAGCAATGGATTTGTTAAGACGTAAAAGAAACACCAACAAACAAATATTTATGATTACCGATGGAAAACCAAGTTGCTTGCGTTTGCCTGATGGAAGATATTATAAAAACAGTAATGGATTAGATCAACATATTGTTCGTAAATGTTACGACAAAGCCAGTCAAGCACGAAAACTTCACATTCCTATCACCACTTTTATGATTGCACAAGATCCTTATTTAATGCAATTTGTAAGAGCTTTTACCCAAGCAAATCAAGGAAAAGCCTTTTACACCGGTTTACAAGGATTGGGGGAAATGATTTTTGAAGATTACGAACAAAATAGAAAAAAAAGAATTAAAGGATAATATGAAACAAATAGACATCAAAACCTTAGGAGCCTTAAAAGCTGCAGGATATCAATATAAAAGCATTAAAGAAGAATTAAGAACCAATTTAATCAACTTAAAAACAGCACAAAAAGAAACCTTTACAGGCGTTCACGGATATGAAAACACGGTAATTCCACAACTGGAACGTGCTATTTTATCAAAACACAACATTAACTTATTGGGATTGCGTGGACAAGCAAAAACGCGTTTGGCTCGCCAGATGGTGAATTTATTAGATGAATATATTCCCGTGGTGGCAGGTTCTGAAATTAATGATGACCCTTTAAAGCCCATTTCTCGTTTTGCCAAAGAATTGATTGCTGAACATGGAGAGGAAACTCCGATTACCTGGTTACACAGGTCTGAACGTTTTGCAGAAAAATTAGCCACTCCTGATGTGACTGTGGCCGACATTATTGGAGACATCGATCCTATAAAGGCTGCCAACTTAAAATTGTCTTATGCTGATGATAGGGTGATTCATTACGGAATGATTCCTAGAGCCAACCGTTCAATTTTTGTGATTAATGAATTGCCCGATTTACAAGCTAGAATTCAAGTTGCTTTATTTAATATTTTACAAGAAGGAGATATTCAGATTCGTGGTTTTAAGCTTCGTTTTGATTTGGATATGCAATTTGTATTTACTGCCAATCCTGAAGATTATACCAACAGAGGAAGTATTATTACTCCTTTAAAAGATAGAATTGGTTCACAAATTTTAACCCATTATCCTGATAATATTCAGATTGCCAAAGCCATTACACAGCAAGAAGCAAAACTAGAAGAAAATCAATCTAAAAACATTTATGTTCCCGAACTTGCCAAAGATTTGTTAGAACAAATTGGTTTTGAAGCCAGAGAGAGTGAATATGTGGATGTAAAAAGTGGGGTAAGCGCTCGTTTGAGTATTTCTGCTTATGAAAATTTAATGAGTACCGCTGAATTAAGAATGTTAAGCAGTGGAGCTAAAAAAACGAGTATTCGTTTGAGTGACTTTATGGGAATTATTCCTGCCATTAACGGAAAAGTTGAATTGGTGTACGAAGGGGAACAAGAAGGTGCCGCCTCAGTAGCTGAAATTTTAATCAACGACGCTATTAAAACCTTATTTCCAACATATTTTCCTGCTATTGAAAAATTAGTTCGTAAAGGTGCCACTACTCCTTACGATGACATCATTAAATGGTTTATTGATGGAACTGATTTTGAATTGGCCAATGATTTAACGGATAAAGAATATGAACAACAATTAGAATACATTACGCCTTTAACAGATTTATTAACAGAATATCAACCTGATTTAGACAAAAAAGATCTTCCGTTTTTTAAAGAATTTGTGTTGTGGGCCTTGGTGGAATATAAAAAATTAACCAAAGTAGAACTAAGCGAAGGTTACGGATTTAAAGATTCTTTTGAGAGTTTTATTGATGGGATATAATTAATGGTATTGGGTATAAAGTAGAAAGTAGAAGGTAGTTAGGAGTTGGGAGTTGGGAGTTGGGAGTTGGAAATTTTATCAATAAAGTAATTTTTCAATAATTTCCCGACCAACACTCAAAATCAATAAAAAATGGATACTACAGACAATTATTGTGATATCAATACAGGAATATGTTCTCCAAATAATAATGAGAACAGTCCTTTGGAAAACAACCAAATTGAAAAAATAAAAGAATTAAAAATTACATATTACTACGATGCTTTTTGTGGTTGGTGTTATGGTTTTTCTAAACCTTTTCAGGAATTCAAAAAAAATCATGCTGATGACATCCACTTTGAAGTAATTAGTGGTGGGTTGTTTTTAGGAAACAGAGTAGGAAAAATTAATGATATTGCTCCTTACGTTAAAAATGGAGCTTTTAGAAGCGTAGAAGAAGTTTCTGGAGTAAAATTTGGTCAAGCGTTTGTAAATAAACTTGAAACCGAAGAGAACATTTGGTTAGACTCTACCTTACCTGCCATCGCTTTAAGTATTATTAAGGAAAATGCTCCAAACAAAGCTTTAGATTTTGCTGAACTATTGTTAAAAACCATTAATTACGATGCAAAAGATGTTAGAGACATTGACTCTTACAAAAATGCTGTTTTAGCTATTGAGTACGATTTTGAACTTTTTAAAACTCAAATAAAAGAGGACAAATACTTAAATTTAGCAAAACAAGATTTTGAAACTTTTGCCAAAAGTGGCATCAGCGGAATGCCATGTTTGGTAATTCAAGGAGGTGGAAAAAGAGCTTATTTAAGTAACGGATTTGCTAGCTACAAAGATTTAGAAGCACGTTTAAAAATATTTAAGGAACAGATTTCTAATCCTTCTTAGAAACAAGATTTTTTCTTTAAAAACCAATAAAGGCATTGAAATTATTTCAATGCCTTTATTGGTTTTTGTCATTTATTGTTTTTTTTTGAGTCTTAACAAATGCTTAAAAATGATCTCAACTACTCTACAACACTAGTGTTTTAGCTATATTTACCCTGTAAACCACCTCTATGATTGTTAAATAATTTACAAGCTTTTTTGATATTATTAAATATTAAAAAGTAGAGGTATTAAAAAACATATAAACCTTATTTTATTTTATGAAATCCCTAAAAAACAACGTAAAAGCTTTTCTACTGATTTCCTTTGTTACTATTGGTTCTTCAGCGCAAGTAGACTTAATTAAATCTTTAGATGCTAACAAAAGTAATGTTTCCAAAGAAAGTTTTCAATTTACTGATGTCATCAACTTAGAAACCACCTCTGTTAAAAATCAAGGAAGTAGTGGTACTTGTTGGAGTTATTCTGGAAACTCTTTTATTGAAACAGAAATGATTAAAAATGGTAAGAAAGCGGTAGACATTTCAGAAATTTATACGGCTAGATGTGTGTACATAGAAAAAGCGATTAATTATGTTCGTATGCACGGAAATGTAGCTTGGGGTGATGGTGGTGCTTTGCATGATGTGATCAACATCTACAAAAAATATGGAGCCTTGCCACAAGAAGTTTATACTGGATTAAACTATGGAACTGATTATAACAAGTTTGGTGAAATGCAAGCTATCTTAAAAGGAATGCTTGATGGTGTAATTCAAAACAAAAACGGAGAATTAACACCAAACTGGTTAGAAGCTTTTACTGCCGTGGTTGATTCTTACCTAGGAAAAGTTCCTGAACATTTTAATTACGAAGGAAAAACATATACTCCTAAAGAATTTGCCAATAAAGTAATTGGATTAAATGCCAATGATTATATAGAAATGACTTGTATTCCTAGTGAACCTATTTATCAAAATGTGTTTTTAGCAGTGCCAGACAACTGGAGTTTTGATTATGCTTATAATGTAAACATGGATGATTTAACGGCTTCTATAGACAACGCTCTTAAAAAAGGATATTCTGTTGGATGGGCAACGGATGTAAGTGAAAAATACTTTAGTTGGAAAAACGGAGTGGCTTATGTACCTGCTGTTGATTATAAAGACATGACAACTGAGGAACGTACAACTATGTTTAACGGTCCAAAACCAGAATTAAAAGTAACTGTTGAAATGAGACAAAAAGCGTTTGACAATTACACAACTACAGACGATCATGGAATGCAAATTATTGGTTTGGCAAAAGATCAGAATGATAAAGAATATTATATTGTAAAAAACTCTTGGGGACAATCTAACGATTACAACGGATATTTATATGTAACCAAAGAGTATGTAAAATACAAAAGCACTGCTTTGTTATTAAACAAACATGCCATTCCTAAAAACATTTATAAAAATTAGTTTCAAACTACTTTTTAAATCGTTAAAGAATAAAAAATGAATGTATCTAAATACATTCATTTTTTATTTAATATCATCTTTAAAATTAAGATAACTCTTTGGATTTTATCATGGCAATATGTGGAATTCCATCTTCTAAATAAGAATCACCTTTTTCTATAAAACCCAAATTGTTATAAAAAGATTTTAAATACAATTGGGCTGAAATTTTTATTTTTTCTTCTTTTAATTGATCTTCAATTACCTTTATGGAAGCATTTACAATAGCATAACCATATTTAAAAGAACGTTCTTTTTTAGCCACTACTACCCTACCGATACTCGCCCATTCAAAATAATCTCCTGGGTTAAAAACACGAGTATAAGCTATTATTTTGTGATTCTTAAAACCTAAAACATGTAAAGCCTTTTCATCTTTTCCATCTATATCTTGATAAATAATTTGTTGTTCTACCACAAAAACTTCACTTCTTAATTGTAGTATTCCGTATAGCTCCTGAGTGGTTAATTCAGAAAAATATTTTACTTGTATGGTTATTGACATTCTTTTTTATTTATAATGTGATTTTAATTTTATAATAAAACATCTAAACTAACCTCTCTGTCATTATTTTTAATATTACCAAGTAACAAATCTAACTTTTCTATAAATTTTATTTTTGTTTTACTATCATCGTTACTATACTGAGGAGCTGATAAAGACAATTCAAAATTCCTAATCACACCATAATGACTTTCTTTTCCTATTACTCTATCAATATTTACCAACGTATCAAAATAACCTTGATAATCTTTATAATACATAATATTGATGTTTTTTACATTTTTGTCCGTAAAAATATCATTCAGTATTTTTCTATCTGAAACACCACAGGAATGACCAATTACAAAAACATTAATCTCTTCTGAATTCACAATATTTTTATCTGATTTCTCCAAGAACTCATTAAGCTTATTTTCGTTCTGAGTTTGTTTGTAATAATAACGTTTGATGTTTTTTAAATACTCATTATCATTTTTATCAATTAAGAGTTTAGTTTCCTCTTCTATGGGTGCATAACCAAAAATAATAGGATTTGTTTTACAATTTAACTGACCGTGAAAATTTAATACTTTGAACTTTTTATTTTTATTATATAACCTATCAAAGGTATTGGTGTAATTGAAGTTTAATACTAAACTCTCTCCCCCTTCTCCTATTTTATTAAAGAAAGAAGAGAATTCTGAAATCTCATTTTGTTCCTTATTAAATTGATCTAAATATTTTTCTAATTCATTTTTAACTTGACTTAGTTCATTATTTAGTTTTTTGGGATTCTTTGACGGTTTTAATAATTCATAATACAAAACTTCAATATCACACCACTTCTCTATGTTGGTTTTAGATATAATCTCTTTTAAAAATTCATTATCTACATGTAATTCATGCTGTAAAAGTTCTTTATTTATAATCATTTTATAACTGGTGTTATTTCCTCTAGCTGTTACTTGTAGAGATTTATTTGATTCAATAATTTTCCCCTTACCATCTCTAATATTAACCACTGTTAATAAACTATTTTTAGCTTCAATCATATATTCTAAAAAAGACCTATAATCAGTATCATACCCATGTGCCAAATCAAATCCATTTCCTATAATAAAAATATTTTTCATGTGTGCAATTTTGTCAATTCCTAAAGATACGATCAATATTACTTTCTAAACAAATTAGATCAAAATACTTACACACATATTACTAACAACTTCCCTATCTTTGCAAGACTAGTAAACACCATTTATGACATTTAAAGACTTACACTTAAACGCTAAAATTTTAAAAGCGGTAGCAGAACAAAACTACACCACTCCTACACCTATTCAAGAAGTAACCATTCCTTTGGTTTTAGATGGAATAGACGTGATTGGTTGTGCCCAAACTGGAACTGGAAAAACTGCTGCTTTTGCCTTGCCTATTTTAGATCGTTTGTTTTCGCAAACAGATGCTAGTACAAAAGACAAAAAAATAAAAGCTTTGATCGTAAGTCCTACTCGTGAATTGGCTGTACAAATTGAAGAAAACTTTAAAAGTTATAGTACTTACACCAATTTAAGAACAACTTCTGTGTATGGTGGAATGTCTATGGAACCACAAATAGATCAATTAAACAAAGGGGTTGATATTTTAATTGCGACTCCAGGTCGTTTGTTAGATTTACACAAAAGAGATCTTTTAAATTTAGATTACGTTCAGATTTTAGTATTAGATGAAGCCGATATGATGTTAGACATGGGCTTTATTGATGATGTTAAAAAAATAGAACGTTTGTGTCCGCCAAAAAAACAAACATTATTATTCTCTGCTACCATGCCTCCAAAAATTGAAGCTTTGGCCAAGGAATTACTAACAGAACCTGAAAAAGTATCGGTTTCTGCTATTTCTTCTGCTGCTAAAACTGTGAGTCAAGAATTGTACATGGTGCCAAAACCTAAGAAAATTGAATTGTGTTTACACTTGTTAAGAAACGATTTACAAGGAAATATTTTAATTTTTAGACGTACCAAATTTGGTGTTGATAAATTAGAAGAAACGCTTTTAAAAAATAAATATAAGGTAGATACCATTCACGGTGATAAAACACAAGCTGCCAGAACCAAAGCTTTAAACAAGTTTAAAAATAACGATGTCAACATTTTAATTGCTACCGATGTGGCTGCCAGAGGAATTGATGTACCAGATTTAGATATTGTGATTAACTTTGATTTGCCTAACATTCCTGAAAGTTATGTACACAGAATTGGTCGTACTGGTCGTGCAGGAAAAGAAGGTCGTGCTTTGGCTTTTTGTTCTGCTGATGAAAAACCTTATTTAAAAGACATTCAACAACTGATGGGTAAATTTATTACGGTAGAAGAAAACCATCCTTATCCTTTAGATCCTGCTGCCAAACCAGAAGTTCATAAAAAACAAGGTAGCAAATATAAAAAAGGTCGTAAATCTGAAGCTTCTAAAGCCAAGAAAAAACGTTGGTATTAAGCTAAAAACCACAACCAGATCATTAAATGGAAGCTGTTTATTACACATTGAACATATTAGTGGTTGTGCTTACTTTTTTACCAAAAGTTCCTCATCAACATTGGATTTATAGGATTGCTAGTTTTGGGAAGATACATCTTACGGTTTTTCAAATACTCATCTTGTTATTTGGATTCTTAACTTTAGAATCTAACTATTGTTTGATTATCGCTCAGCTGATTTTATCAGTCACCATTGCTCATAACGTTAAGGTATTATATCCTTATATCGCTTTAAAAAACAAAAAAGTGATTGCTGATGGTGATGATTTTATTTCCATCATTTCAGTAAATGTATATCAGTTTAACAAAGAATATCATCATTTAATTGATTTGATTGCCAAGCATCAACCAGACATTTTGTTAACCTTAGAAAGCAATCAAGATTGGGAAAATGCACTAGAAACAATAGAAGACAAGTATCCTAACCATCAAAAAGTAGCGCTAGAAAACACCTATGGAATGCATTTCTACACTAAATTAGACGTTGAAGATATGAAGGTAAACTATTTTGTTTCTGATGACATTCCTAGTATTGCTGCAAAATTAAAAACCAACAACGGAATTCCATTTATGTTTTATGGAATCCATCCACCTCCTGCAAGTCCTACAGAAGAATCTAATTCTAAAGAAAAAGATGGAGAGCTACTTTGTATGGCAAAAACAGTTAAAAAACAAACATTACCTACCGTGGTTATTGGTGATTTTAACAGTGTTGCTTGGTCTAGAATTACCAAAATGTTTACTAAAATATCTGGATTAAATGATGCTAGAAAAGGAAGAGGATTTATTTCTACTTTTCCAGCTAAATATCGTTTTTTTAAAATTCCCCTGGATTTGATATATCATTCTAATAACATCAAAATTCGTACAATTAAAACACTCGAGCCCATCAATTCCGATCATTTACCGCTTTATGTAGATTTTTGTATGGATCTAAAACAGCATTCAGCTCACAATACCTCTTCTAATTTGATGCAAGAAGCTGATGAATTAATTAACGAAGGTCGCAAAGAAGAATCAGACAATAGATAAAAGAAACAATTGTCAATGTTTTTTTCTATTTTAGAGAAAAACATAATTATATGAAAAAGACTTATAAAGCGCTAATAGTTCTTGTACTATTAACACAAATTACTTTTGCTCAAGAAGAACAAAAAACACCAAGCCAAGTAAACAAAGCCACTGTTTTCTTAAACAAGGCACAAATTAATAGAGACGTTAAAGTTTCTTTAAAAAAAGGAATTACTACTCTTGTTTTTAATGAACTCTCTCCTTTTATTGATGTAAAAAGCATTCAAGTAAAAACAGCTCCAAGTATTAACATTCTTGCGGTAAATCACAAAAAAAATTATCTCAACGAAATCAAAAAATCAGAGCAAGTAAAAGCTTTGGAAGAAAAACTTGAAGCAATCACTGATAAAATCACTTTAGAAAATACACAGTCTGAAATTGTGAGTCAAAACATCGATTTTTTACAAAAAAACAAAACCATTGGAGGAACCAATCAAACCTTAACGGTAAGCAATTTAAGTCAAACCGCTACTTATTATGCCAATCAATATAAAAAGCTAAAATTAGAAGAATTGGCTATTGCTAAAAGACTAAAAGGTTTGTACGAGGAGCAAAGAAAAATTAACAATGAAATTAATACCCTTAGCAATAACAATGAATTACCAACTGGAGAAATATTTGTAAAAGTAGAAACCACCAAAATAGAAAACACAAATTTTGAAATTACTTATTTAGTAGACAATGTTAGCTGGTATCCTTCTTATGACATCAAAGCGATTGATATTAACAATCCTTTAGAAATTACTTACAAAGCCAATTTACAGCAAAATTCCCAAGTAGATTGGAATGATGTGGTATTGACTTTTTCATCAGACAATCCAACAGTTTCTGGAGTTGCACCAGAATTAACGCCTTATCAATTATCTTTTAACCAAAAAAGAGGTGCTACTAACAATATTTCTTATATAAAAGGCCAAGTTTTAAATGAAAAAGGAAATCCACTACCAGGGGTGAATGTTTCTGCAAAAGGCACTAATATTATTACAATGACTGATTTTGATGGAGAATATGCACTGAGTTTACCCAACAATACCAAAACCATTCAAGCAAGTTATTTAGGTTTTGAAACGCAAGAAAAACCAGTTACTAGTGAAACCTTAAATTTTAGATTAAATCCTAGCAGTGAATCTCTAGATGAAGTTGTGGTGGTTGGTTATGGAAATCAAAAGAAAAATAGATCTGTAGGAAGAGCTTTAGAAGGAAAAACATCTGGTATACAAATAATGGAGACAAGAAGTGATATTGATGATTATGAATCATCTCCATTATATGTAGTTGATGGAGTAGCCATGAGTAATAATCCAAATTTATCTCCTGATGAAATCAAATCTATCGATGTTTTAAAAGATGCTTCTGCTACTAGTGTCTATGGAAGTAGAGGAAGCGATGGAGTGATTGTTATTACTACTAAAAATGGAGCCAATGTCGTTACAAGCATCAACCAAACAGCTGTTAATTTTAAGATTGAAAAGAATCAAACTGTCAAAAGTACTGTAAACGTAAAAGAAATCACTTTAAAAACATTACAAGTTCCTGCAGAGTATCAATATTATACGGTTCCAAAAGTGAACAAATCTGCATATTTAACCGCTAAAATTAAGGATTGGGAAAAATATCAATTGTTAGATGGTGAAACCAATGTGTTTTTTGACAACACTTTTAAGAGCAAAGGAGTGTTAGATTTAGGAGCTGTAAAAGAAGAAATTATTATTTCTTTAGGTGTTGACAAACAAATAGATATTAACAGAAGTCCTGTGACCGAAAATGTAGGTCAAAAGTTTTTTAGTAAAAACGTAGAAACGACTAGACATTGGAAAGTTGATATTAAGAATAATAAAAATCAACCGATTAATATTCAAATCTTAGATCAAGTGCCGGTTTCTGTAACAGATGAAATTAAAGTAGAGGTTTTAAATATTTCAGATGCAGCAATGAATAGCTTGTCTGGAGAATTAAAATGGAACTTAAATATTCCTAAAACAACTAGTAAAACTTTGAATATTGAATATTTGGTAAAACATCCTAAAGACAAAAGGTTGATTATTGACTAATTAATAATCTAAAACATTAGAGTAAAAGCCCCGTTAAAATTAATTAACGGGGCTTTTGGTTATTGAACAAAAAACAAACAAATTTACTCAACAATATAACTATCTATCAAAGAATCTATTTCAGCTTCTTTACCAGAAAAGTCATCGGCAAATAAGTATTTATACAAAGGTTTTCCATCAACCTCTTCTTTTAATTTTAAATCTTGATTTCTCCCGTAAACTTGCTCCCATTTGGCTCTAACCAACGCCCAAGTATTTTTATTTTTTGTCCACCAATCTTGAGCAGCCTTACATTTACTATCATCTACTTTTACATAGGTATTCAAGCCTTTTTCTTGAGCCAACAAAACATCGGGTTGACCATCTTTACGAATCAACTTATCATTGTCTTGATTATGAATCCATCCATTTTTAGTAATTTCTTGTCTATTTCTTCTTAAAGTAACATTATAATCATTTCTTTGAGTATACTCTCTTCTCGGTAATGGAGCTGTTGCTGTATTTTCCCAATAACTCTTTCCATCAACATGTACCCAAGTAGCAAAACCTTCGTAGCGAGGACTATCATCTACCTGAAATACTTTTTGAGTCCAAGTTCCTTTTGCTTGTTTTTTAGATATATTACTATATTTCCATACTAAACCTTTATCATATTCATACAGATCTCTATTTTGATATAACCAATCTTGTCGCCAATGTTTTACTACAAATTGTCTTTTAGGAGAACCTACAATTAATAAATGTTGTAATGATATTTTATCCTTATCATCTTCTACCAATTGAACCCATTCCAATGCATTTTCTTGTTTTACTTTAGAAGCTACATAGGCTGTGTCATTAGAATACTCAAAAGTTTCTGCAAAGTTAAATCCTACTTCGTAACAGCCACACATACTTTTAATTGCCTCTTGATCTTTCTTTTTTTGTGCATTTCCAATTGTTGATAACATCAAGATACTCATAGTTATCATTGCTACTTTTTTCATGTTTTAATTTATTTTTTATTAAAAAAATCCATCTAATATTATTTAGACTTGTTTAAAATAATATATATTTGCAGCAAATATAATACAGAATGAGTTTAAATAAAAATAATAAATATACTTATTTACTAATTTTTTTTACGATTGTAATAAATGCTCAAAAAAATAATATCAATGAAAAAACAGCAGTTTTAACACAAGAATTAGAAAAAGTAGTAGTGACAGCTACTAGAACAAAAAAACTAATTAGTTCTGTAGCCATGCCTGTAGAAATAGTAAGTAAAAAGGAAATACAACAAATAAATGCCATGCGTTTAAATGAAGTCTTAGAAGAACAAACAGGACTAATCACTGTTCCCGATTATGGAGGTGCAGCTGGAGTACAAATGCAAGGGTTAGACTCTCAATACACTTTAATTTTAATTGATGGAGTTCCCTTAATTGGTAGAATAGCAGGAAGTTTAGACATTAATAGAATTAGTGTAGGAAATATAGCACAAATAGAGATTGTAAAAGGAGCATCATCTAGTTTGTATGGAAATGATGCTTTAGGAGGTGTGATTAACATCATTACCGAGAAACCTATAAGAGGAACTAAAGTAAACATGAATTATAGAGGGGATTCTTTTAATACTCATGATTTTAATAGCACTATAGCCATTAAAAAAGGAGATGTAAGTATTAGTGCATTTATCAATAGATATCAAAATGCAGGATATGATTTAAACAAAACAGATGATATTAAAACCATAGACCCTTATGTAAACCATACTTTTAACACTACTATTATTTACAAAATAAACAACAAATTACGATTAAATGTTTCTAGCAGAATATACAATCAAGAACAAGAATACGTTCCCACAGCAAATTTAAAAGGAAAAGAAAATGCGAATGAATGGAACAATCATTTGGTTTTAAAATATAAAGAAAACGAGAACTTTAATGGATTGTTTGACTTTTACATAACCAATTACAAAACAAACTCATATTTAAATAATACAGATACCAATTCTCTAGATAGTGAGAGTTATTTTGATCAACTATTGGTAAAACCAGAATTAAGAATTGTATATAAAACCAAGTATCATTCTGAAATTGTAGGAGGAATAGGATTGAATTATGAAACATTGGACAGAACAGATTTTAGTACCAAACCTTTTTTTAGTGCTCCGTATGTGTTTTTACAATACGACAAAGTCATAGGAAAAAGAACCAATGTAATTTTAGGTGCTCGTTTTGACAATCACAACAAATACAAGTCACAATTTAGTCCAAAATTTGCCATAAATTACAAAGCAAACAACCATCTAAACCTTAAAGGATCTGTTGGTTACGGATTTAAAGCTCCCGATTTTAGACAACTTTATTTTGATTTCACCAACAATGCTGTAGGTTATACCGTTGTAGGATATAATGCGGTTAAAACAGTAATCCCAAGACTAGAACAACAAGGACAGATAAACAACATTATTGTTCCTATATCTTCATTTGATAACAAGCTAAATGCTGAAAATTCACTATCCATAAACTTTGGAGCAAATTTTAAAGCCTCTTCCCTGTTTTCTCTTAGTGCAAATGTATTTAAAAATAATATCAAAAATTTAATTGATACTAGAGTTATTGCCAATAAAACAAATGGTCAAAATGTATTTAGTTATTACAACATTCACGATGTATATACGCAAGGGATAGAAATAAACACAACTCTAAAACCTAGTCAGCAATTAAAAATTAAAGCAGGATATCAATATTTAATAGCCAAGGATGAAAGTGTTAAACAAAAATTTAAAAATGGAAATGTTTTTGCCAGAGATAAAAACGGCTCTTCTTTTTTACTAGCTCGAAACGATTATTTTGGATTATTTAATCGCTCTAAGCACATGGTGAATCTAAAGTTTTACTATAACATTCCTGCTTGGAAATTAGATACCAACCTACGAACTACTTATAGAAGTAAATACGGAATATCTGACACCAATGATAATGGTTACTTAGATAAGTATGACCGTTTTATTAAAGGTTATGCCATTGCTGATTTTGCCATTAATAAAAACATAGCAAAACACTACAAACTGGGATTTGGAATAGACAATATCACCAATTTTAAAGATGCCCAAAACATTAGTAACATTCCAGGAAGAATTATATACGGAAAAATAAATATTCAATTTTAAATAAATATAAACACCATGAACACAATTAAATTTTTAACATTCGCAATCTTATTTGCATTCACAACCATTTCTTGTAATGATGACAATGACGACAACATTGCAACTTCAGAATTAAAAGTTAAAACAGTAAGTAACTTACATGCTTTACAAGAATCAGACTATACCACAAATCCTCCAACTATTTCTGGTGATTATATCAAATTTTCCTTTTCTACAGGAACGACTACTACAGGGGAAGATTGGGACATTGCCTTTAGAGGAACCACCATTTTAGTAAATAGTGGTACAGCAACTGCTGCTGACCAACCAGCAAGAACAGGAAATGCTCAATTATATATAGCCAACGAAACTACTTTTGCTAATGTTACAGAAGTAGATACTTCTTTGTTTAAATCTGATGATGCAACCAACGGATTGGCAATTGCTGTAGCACCAAACAATGGATGGTACTCTTACTCAGGTGAGCCATATCATAGAATTACTTCTACGTCAGGAAAAATAATTGTGATTAAAACCAATGATGGACATTATGCAAAAATGGAGATTGAAAGTTATTACAAAGATAAAGACGCTTCAAATTCTGCAAATCCTGATAATTCTATTTCAGGGGCTCAATACTATACTTTTAAATATGTATATCAAGCGGAGAATACTACTAAGTTTTAATTTAGACACCAGAAAAAAGCCCGTTGAAATCTCAATGGGTTTTTATTTTTTCTTATACGATAAAACAATATTATCTTCTTCCTCCAGAATACGTCATGGCTTCTCCTTTACCAAATCCGTAACTAAAACCTAGCATAAAAAATCGGCCTCTACGACTATAACTATATTGATAATTATTTATATTATCACTTTCATTTTGATCAATTCTTGAAGCAAAAAGGTCTCTAACAGCTAAATTGATTACAGCTTTTCCTTTCATGATTTTTTTTCTCACCCCTAAATCTGCAAAAGCATAATCAGAAACATTGTTTTGTAAGGTTTTGTAAGAAGATCTATAATTTCCAGTTACTTCAATATCAATATCTGCGGGCAGCCCTAATTTAGAACTGATACGACTACTCCAACTAGTTCCAGTAAAATCAAATGTTTGATTGTTGTATTTTCCATTTCTATCAAAAGTATTCCAATTAAAATCCCCGTTAAAAGTCAGCCATTTTAAAGGACTATATTTTCCATTTACCTCAATTCCTAGCATTTTATTGGTTCCAATATTTAAGGGCATGGTGGTTTTTACATTGTCTACTATGGTAAAAACCCTTTCTACCAAATCAGTTGTATAACGATGATACAAACTAGTATTCATGGTTGCTTTTCCTATTTTATAAATCCCTGTCAATTCATAAGAATCAGAAAATTCTGGCAATAAATTTGGATTCCCTTTTCGCACGTTGTAATTATCTCTAATGTTAAAAAACGGATTCAAATCCCACAAACGAGGTCTGTAAATACGTTTAGAATATCCTAATTGTAAAGAAACATCACTATTAATTTTATATGAAGTATGTGCACTAGGAAAAAAATTTGTGTATTGTTGGCTGTTTTTTTCATTGGTATTGGTCAACACCGTTTTTAAATCGGTATTCTCCATACGAACCCCTAATTTAATTCCCCATTTATCTCCTTCGTAAGCTGTAGTCCCATAAATGCCCAATACTTTTTGATTGTATTCAAAATTATTGGTTAAACTATCAATGACTTGTGGTACTCCATTATTTAAATTTCTTACTTCGTAGTCATTTCCAACGTCATTGATTAAATATTGTGTTCCAGCTTCAATGGTAACGGTTTCTGTAATCGGATCAGTATAATCTAACTTAAACGTGTAATCTGTTTGATTGTAATTTGCTGCTGTTTGTTGATTAAAATTTGTGTTAGTTCCTATCACATCAGTATTATCAAACTCAGATGAAGTCTCTTTGGCAAAAGAGCTTCCCAAGGCACTGAATAGTAAAGTGTGCTCTTCATCATCTTTAAAGTCTTTTTTATAGTTTAATTCATATTGCCATTTTGGATTGGTGGCATCTGTCACCTCTGTTCTGTACCATTTGTTTTGTAAAACATCTTGATGATACAATTCAAAATTTGTACGAGAGGGTTGATCTTCTAATTCGTAAGCATAATTCCCCGAAAGTGTTAATACATTGTACTCGTTGATATGATAATCTGTTCCTAAAATAAGATTGAAAAAACTTTCATTTCTGTAGTTGGTTCCATTGCTAACAATAGTTGTATCATTCAGCTTATTGGTGTTGATATTCTCATTATACCTTGGAACAGAGCGATATCCTACTCCTAACTGAGTAAACAAATTAAATTTTTCTGTTCTACGATTTAAACTCACCCCAACACTATGATTGTCTGGAATTCCAGTATTTAAAGAGATTGAACCATTCAATCCTTTTTTCTCATTTTTTTTAAGAATAATATTTAAAACTCCTGCAGTTCCTTCAGCATCATATTTTGCAGATGGATTGGTAATAACCTCTATACTCTCAATCATATCTGCCGTAATGGTTCCTAAAGCATTTCCTCCTTGTTCTGCAATTACCGAAGGTTTTCCGTTGATTAAAATTTGTACTCCAGCACTTCCTCTTAAACTTACTTCTCCTTCTATATTTACATTTACAGATGGTACATTGTTTAGGACTTCAAGAGCGCTCATCCCTGTACTAGCAATGTCTTTACCTACACTAAATACTTTTTTATCTAATTTAAACTGTGTTTTAGAAACTTCTGCTCTTACCTCTACAGTATTTAACATTTGGCTATCTTCTTTTAAAACAATAGTTCCTAAATTGAGGATATTTTGATTGTAATCTAAATTCTCTAGTTTCTGAGTTTTGAATCCCATAAAACTGATTTCTACATAAAAATTAGTGGCATCGGTCTTAATGTTAAACTGTCCTTTCTCATTAGAAGTGGTTCCTCCAAGTACTTGCTTTGTAGTTTTATCTGCAATTACAACTGTTGCATAAGGAATTGTTGATTTGCTAACCGCATCTTTAATTTCTCCAAAAATGCTGATTTCTTTATTTTGAGTAAATCCTTTAAACCCTATTAACAGCACTAAAAATAAAGTTGTTTTAGCTAAAATGTTTTTCATATAATAATATTTTTTACTTATAGTTATCCAAACTAGCCTTGATTCTCTCTTTTATTTTTAATGCAAATTCTGGAGGAGAAATAACTTTAATAGCCTCTCCATAAGATAAAATTTGTTGTTCTAATTCATAGTTTGGAATCACTTCTAGCACAAAAGTCAATCCATTCTCATCTAAAACTCCGTTTTTCTGACTTCCGTGTAACGGAGATGTTAATATATAAGAAGCTAAACTTTTATTTGCATGGAGCGTAATAGTTGTTAATTCATCTTCTAGCCCTCTGGTTATACCTATAATATCTTCATAACGCTCTGTAAAATCTATGTCAGAAACTTCATATAAATCTTTACTTTCTTTAATGAATGCAATTCTATCAATAGCTAAAGTGGTAACAGGATTGTATTTAGAATGAGTTCCCAACACAAACCATCGGTTGTTGTATTGTTTTAAATATTGTGGATGCATAGAAAATTCTTCCACTTCATTATTCCTAAAGGTTTGATAACCTATTATTAATACTTTTTCATATAACACAGCATTAAACAAAGTGTTTAAATGTTCCAGTCCTTTTAAATATGGATTGTTTTCAAACCCTAAAATTTCTCTTGGTGTTTCATGAAAGTCGAAATCCTTTTCTAGCTTTAAGGTCAATTCTTCTACCCAACCAAATTGAGGCATTCCTTTAATTCTGTTTAAGGTTAACAGAGCTTCTTTTAATTGCTTAGCCTCTGTTTCATTCATGGGTTGATTGTTGATAGAAAAATCAGGATTTGCATATCTGTAATAAGCCGTTCTCCCTTCTTTGGTCACTTCTAACTCAACACCATAACCTTGCTCACTTTTCATAAAGTTGATGTCATCATAAATCTGTCTACGTTTGATTCCATCTGTTTCTCCATTAAAATCATTCAAGGCCTGATTACAAGATGCTATTAAATCATTGATATTATATCGTTTTCCTGTATTTCTAAAGCATTTGTCTAACGCTTGATAACGGATAATTGCATTTTTATTAGTAGCCATTGATGTGTTTTTACTGTTATAAATTTATCACGATAACCGATAATAAAAATAATCAATTGTGCAGAAACACAACACACATGAGTTAAATATTTGTATCAAATAAAAAACATATTATTATGACAAATGAATTGAGCTTACACGAACAAAGAAAAAAGTTGAATAACATTTACAACACCATCATCAAAAGAAAGGATTTACCAGAATTTGAATTTGATCATTTGATGAGGTTGTGGATTTTAGAAAACGAAAAGTTAGAAGAAAAAGAACAGGTATTTGAAATGAAATTCTTACATCAAACCAACATTCAAAATTATGCAAATGTGGCTATTTAAATAGTATCGGGTAAATATTTTTAAGGATGTTAATATGTTTACCCATACTTTATTTTAATACAAATTGGATTTTTCCTCCTATGGGTACTTGAGATAAGGCATCACAAGATTTTTCGGTTAAATTTACCAACCTTACATAACCACCTGTGGTAGGAGCATCAGCCATCATTACAATAGGTTGACCTGCTTTGGTTATTTGTACAGTACCTTTAATAATTCCCGATGAAATGATTTCATCTTTTTCAGGAAGTATTACTTTAATTCCCTCTAAACGAATTCCTATTCTATTAGCATCTTTTCCAATGGTAAAAACTGCATCAAAAAATGCTGCTTTGCTTGTTGTAGAAAACAAGTCCCACTCAGGACCTTTTACACAAAGTAATTGAGCACTTGGTAAAAAATCAGGAGCTTTCACTTTTGATTTAATTGGTTTTAGGGTGTTGTGTAAAACGGGTAATAAATCTCCTTTTTGTAAAACCCTTCCTTTAAACCCTCCTAATTTGGCAGGCACGTAAGTAGATTTACTGCCCAATACTCTCGGAATTTTTAATCCTCCTAATACAGCAATATATCCGTAAACCCCATGAGATGCTCCCTTAAAAGAAACAATTCCATCTTTAGGAATTTCTATGGCTTTGTACATGCTAATAGATTTACCGTTTAATTTGGGTTGCATATCTGCACCTGTAATGGCAATAGTAATGGCTTGATTTGCTTTAAATTTTATTCCCAACAAAGTCATTTCTATCACCGAAGTATTGGCTTCATTGGTAACCAAAGCATTGGCCAAATGAGCAGAAGTTACATCCATAAAACCACTTACAGGAATTCCTTTATCTTGAAACCCAAAACGACCACCATCTTGGACTGTACTGCTTAATCCTGGATTTAAAATTTCTATACTCATGTATTTTTCAATTTTTCAAATTCAGCTACAGAAATAGAAACAAATTGTACATAATCTCCCATAGCCACCAAAGATGGTTTTTCTTTAGAGAACAATGATATTGGCGTTTGTCCAATAATTTGCCATCCTCCTGGAGTAATCATTGGATAAACTCCTGTTTGTTGATCTGCCAAACCAACTGCTCCAGCAGGAATTTGCAATCTTGGGGTTTGCTTTCTAGGCGTATGTAAGCGCTTATCTAAACCTCCTAAATACATAAATCCTGGAGCGAATCCTATCATGTAAACCAAATATGGATCCGCTGTATGTATGTCTATAATTTCTTTCGTACTTAAATTCAATTCTCCTGAAACATATTCCATATCTAAAGCATAAGGAGCTTCATAACATACAGGAATTTCTACAATATTTTTGGTTAATTCTTCTTCAGCAAGTTTGTAAGGAGTATTTTCTAAAAACACCTTTAAAGTTTTAGGTTCTATTTCCTGCTGATCAAACATTACCGTGATGGAATTATATGCAGGAATTAAAGATTGAACCCCATGAATATGCATTTTTTTAAGTTGCTGATAACAGGCTTTTACTTGCAAATGTGTCTCAACAGATATTTCATCTGCAAACTGGATTAAAAAAGCACTTTCACCATATGGAACAACTTTAAATGACATTTTTGACTTCTATTTTATGTTTTACTAATTGTTGTTTTACGTAAGAAAGTAATTGCACCGCTTCAGGGGTATCTCCATGAAAACAGATACTATGTAAATTTAATGGAACTTCATTTTCTTCTAAGCTGATGACTTTTTGCTCTACAATCATGCTTTGTACCTGTTCCCAAACTTGTTCTTTAGAATGAATGACTCCTAATGGATTTTTTCTAGAAACCAAAGTCCCATCATTATGATATGCTCTATCTGCAAAGCCCTCTCTTAAAAAAATCAAATTTCCTTTTTTTGCTTCCTCCTCTAACACAGAACCTGCCAAGCCCATTAAAGCTACGCTTGGCTCTATTTGTTGAATAATATTGACCAACAACAATGCCATTTCTTTATCTACCGAAGCTTTATTATACAAAGCTCCATGTGGTTTTACATAACGCACATAAGCACCTTCTTCTCTGGCAATCCTTATCAAAGTTAAAATTTGATCTCTAATGACTTTCTTTAACATTTCATCAGAAATATTCATGACTTCTCTTCCAAAAACCTCAGGATTTGGATAAGATGGATGTGCTCCAATGGTTACTCCATGTTTTACAGCCAAACGGATGGTTGCTCTCATGGAAGTATCAGTTCCTGTATGTCCTCCACAAGCAATATTACACGAAGAAATCATTTCCATTAATTCTTCATCAAACAAAAAACCTTCTCCTAAATCTGCATTGATATCTATTTTCATTTATTTGTCTATGATTTAATTTCTAAATTAATAAACTAATTTAAGGAATACGGTTGGTAATCATGTTAAATATTGAAGTACTTTAAAAGCATCAAAATTTACGATTCATTTTCCTCAAAATATTCATTCTTAAATCCTATTAAATAAACTTTTTCTTTAGCACGAGTTATGGCTGTGTACAACCAACGCATACTGTCTTTTGTTAATCCATCAGGTAAATATGGCTGTTCTATAAAAACAGTATTCCACTGCCCCCCTTGAGATTTGTGGCAGGTCATGGCGTAAGCAAATTTAATTTGTAAAGCGTTAAAGTAATGGTTATTCTTTACAGATAACATTTGCTTATATTTAGATCTTTCCTCAGCATAGTCTTGTAATACTTCTTGATACAACCTATTGGATTCTTCATAAGTTAAAGAAGGAGTTTCCGAAGTTAACGTATCTAACAAAACAACCGTATCAATAGGTTTTAAATCTTCATAATCTATCAGTCGTAGTTTTACTTCTGCAAAACGGAATCCGTATAATTCTTTAATATTATAAATTTGTTGTACCTCACAAATATCACCATTGGCAATAAAATCAGCTTCTGTAGTATCTTTTAGCCAGAAATAATTGTTTTTTACGACCATGACATAATCACCCGCAGAAATCTCACTTTCTTGACCACGAATTTTAGTTCTGATTTGTTGATTGTATTGGTTGGCTCTTTTGTTAGAACGTACAATAAAAGCAGTATCTTCTACACCTGCTCTATCATATGCATTCACAATAGCATCTTCAATATCATATCCATCTTGTAAACGAATAATGTCTGGAAATTTTAAATCGAATTGAAAATCATAAAAACCATCCATTTCTAACTGTGCTCTTAACGCTGTTGCATTGCATAAAATTCCTGAATCTTTGTGTTGTCTCATCACTTGGTCTAACTCCAATAAATAAGGATTTTTACCATAATTGATAGCCAAAGTATCTTCGGACAATGCAGGACTTAATTCTGACTTTACAGGAGGTAACTGAGCAATATCTCCTATAAAAATTAATTTACAGTTAAAACCATTGTAAACATATTCCATCAAATCATCTAACAAAGAATTGCTATCAAACAAATTTACCTCACCAGAACCATCGGCAATCATAGAAGATTCATCTACAATAAAAAAGGTATTGGTATGCTTGTTTGGTTGCTTTACAAAGGCAACATTTCCGTTAGATTGCTTCTTAGGATGGTATATTTTCTTGTGAATGGTATGTGCTTTTTTCTTAGAATAGTTCGAAATTACCTTTGCTGCACGTCCTGTAGGGGCTAATAAAACTGCTTTTTTACCAATTTCCCACAAATGATTTACATAGGTGCTTATAGTGGTGGTTTTACCTGTACCTGCATATCCTTTTAAAATAAAAATAGCATCATCATCTGTATCAAACGAAAAATCAGACAGTTGACGTAATAATTCTTGCTGAATGGGGGTTGGTTCAAATGGGAATTTTTTTAATAAGGTCTTATAAAAAACTGTAGAAGATTTTATCATGAAAAAAGTTTACACAAATATAAGGATTGAAATATGTGTAAAAGTTTTTATGAATAAAAAAAAATTGTAAATTTGGCTTCGTTCATTATAAAATTAATACAAAAAAAAAATGATTTTATTTATTCTTTTAGGAATAGTAGTAGCGGTTGCCCTGGCTATACTTATTGTAAAATATTTACCTGTTAAATTTACTCCAATTGTTTCTATCATATTACTTGGTGTTGCAGGATATATTTCTTATTTAATTTATGCTGGGATCATGGAGCCTATCAGATTTAACAAAGAAAAAAAGGTACGTTATGTTGAAGTAATTAAACAATTAAAGTTAATTGCTGATGCTCAGGATGCTCACAATACAATTACCGGAAAATTTACAGGAAATGGTGAAAATTTAATTAAATTTATTGATACTGCTCAATTTGCGATTACCAATACACATACTGAGATTGTTAAAGAAAATAGAGGTACTACATGGTCTCCTTTGATGGTTGAAGTTGAGAAAAAAGTGACTGACACTATTGGATACGAATCTGTAAAAGAAAAGATTTTTGCAGGACGTGATTATAAAAACATGTTAAAAATTCCTAACTCAGATAAAGAATTCAAAATTCAATCTGCAGTAATCATGAGAGCTAATGATGTTTTGGCTTCAGTATTTCAAGTTGAAATTGATAAAGCAGACATCTTAGAAGGAATGAGTCCATCATTAATTAAACAAGAAAAATTAGCATTAGGAGGTGATGAAATTCCTGGAGGATACATTACTATTGGTTCTTTAAACGAAGTAAGCACCGCAGGAAACTGGCCACCATTATATGATGCTATGGCAAGTAACTAGTAATGAGTAAGGAAACACTTATACATAATTATAAAAAGTTATCCATCCAATTAAGTTCGGATGGATTTTCTTTTTGTGTTTATAACAATACAGAAAACATTTACGACCATATTGTCTCCATTCCGTTTTCTAACAAAATAACCACCCCTACAAGCATACTAGAAGAAGTAAAAAATATTTTTGAAAACAATGTACTTTTGCATGATACTTATGAAGAAGTTGTATTAATTCATCACAATGAACTAAACACTTTTGTCCCTCAATCTTATTTTAATGAAGATATTCTTAACAGCTATTTACAAAATACTGTTAAAGTATTTGAGAATGATTATGTAAGTTTTGATGAGTTAAACGAATTAAACATGAACAATGTTTACATTCCTTTTGTAAACGTAAACAACTTTATTTTTGATTCTTTTGGTGAATTCACCTACCTACACTCTTCTACTGTTTTTTTACAAAACATTTTAAAATCTAACGATGTTGGTCACAAAGCCATGTTTATAAATGTTTATGAAAACAATTTTCAATTGATGGTGATAGAAAATAATCAGTTATTATTGGGGAATCATTTTAGTTATCAAAGCAAAGAAGATTTTGTGTATTATGTTTTATTTGTAGCAGAACAATTAAAAATGGATCCTAATAGCTTTGCCTTAACCTTATATGGAGCTATTAAAGAAAAAGACGATGTTTATCAGCTACTTTACAATTATGTAAGAAATGTAAACATTTATGCTACTTTAAATCCTAAAGTAGACAAAAACGTTGTTACCTTACCACAAGCACATTATAACCTATTACAATTACACTTATGAGAATTATCTCTGGTAAATACAAATCAAGAAGATTAACCGCTCCTAAAAATTTACCTGTCCGTCCAACCACAGATATGGCCAAAGAAGGACTTTTTAATATTCTTAACAATTGGTACGATATTGATGATATTACTATTTTAGATTTGTTCTCTGGTACCGGAAACATTAGTTTTGAGTTTGGATCTAGAGGAAATACTCAGATTACTTCTGTAGATCAATATCATGGATGTATACATTACATCAATCAAATTAGTAAAGAATTAGAATTTAACATCAACACCATTAAAGCAGATGTCTTTTCTTTTTTAGAAAAACACTCAGGAAAATACGATGTTATTTTTGCTGATCCTCCTTATGAATTTAGTGATGAACAATTTGCCAAAATTCCTGAATTGGTATGGGAAAACAATTTGTTAGACGAAAAAGGAACTTTAGTGATTGAACATTCTCAACAAACAGACTTAAGCAACTTACCTAATTTTACACAAGCCAAACGATACGGAGGATGTATGTTTAGTTTTTTTGAGCTTTAAAACATTAATTTATGAAAACACTAAAAAAAGGTGATGCAGTAGGATTAGCTTTAGGAGGTGGAGCCGTTTTAGGAGCAGCGCATGTTGGTGTTTTAAAAGCTATTGAAGAATTAGGTTTACAGGTAAAGTGGATTAGTGGTACTAGTATTGGAGCCATGGTTGCAGCTCTTTATGCATTTGACAACAATTGTGAAAAAGTAAAAGACATTGCTCTAGATATTAGCTGGAAAGACATTACTTCTTTTTCCATCTCTAAATTTGGTTTGATGAGTAATAACAAAATTGCTCATTTTATGAAACAAAACATAGGAAACGTTAACATAGAAGATGCTAAAATTCCACTAGCCATTATGGCAACCAATATAGCCACAGGTGAAAAAGTAGTCTTAAAAAAAGGAAATGTTGCACAAGCGGTAATGGCAAGCTCTTGTATTCCCGGAATTTTTAATCCTATTACTATTGATGACATCATGCTAGTAGATGGTGCCATCGCTGAAAATGTTCCTGTAAGTCCTTTGCAAGAAATGAAAGCTGAAACCATTATTGCCATTGATTTAAATGCTAAACATCTTTATGGAGAACCTAGAAATATGATTGAGGTTTTACAAAATAGTTTTCATTTTACTTTAGAAACTGCTGTAAGATTACAAACCCAGCAAGCAGATATTTTAATTACTCCAGATTTAGGCTCTTTTGACAGGTATCACACCTCACAAACAGAAAGTTTAATTACCAAAGGGTATCATGAAACCCTCAGATATTTAACTCCATTGATGGAGTAGTTTTATTGTTAGTGAGTAAGATCTAATCTTCTCTTCTACATAGAAATCCTTACCTTCGTATAGTGTTTATACAAACACATGCTTTCTACAAAATCAAAACACATAATTTATGGAGCCTATCATCCAAATAGACAATCTTTTTATTGAAGAAAACACTGTTTTTACGGAGCTTATAGAAGTAATAAAAAAAAACTTTGCTGAAAATAAGTTAATGGTACCTAAGAGACATCATCATGATTTTCCTAATCCAAAAATGAATAGTGATTCAACATTGTTATTAATGCCTGCTTGGAATCCTAGTGAAACTGCTGGAGTCAAAATCATTACTGTAAGTCCACAAAATAGCCAATTTGACATCCCCTCTATACAGGGAACCTATATTTACTTAGATGCTACAAAAGGAACTATCAAAGCTATTATAGAAGCCAAGAGTTTAACCGCTAAACGTACTGCTGCTGCCTCTGCTTTGGCTTCTTCATATTTATCTCGTAAAGATGCTAGTTCTCTATTAATGATTGGAACTGGGGCTTTGTCTATCAACCTAATCAAAGCACATGCTAGTGTTCGTCATCTAAAAGAGGTCTTTGTTTGGGGAAGGAGTTATAGCAAAGCACAAGCCATTTGTAAACAACTACAGAATGAAGATTTCAACATCACTCCCATCAAAACTATTGAAGAAAAAATAAGTGATGTAGATATTATTTCTTCTGCTACCCTATCTAAAACTCCACTTATACTTGGGAAATACTTAAGAAAAGGTCAACATATTGATTTGGTTGGAGCTTATAAAAAAGACATGAGAGAAGCCGATGATGAAACCATTTTTAAATCAAATATTTATGTAGATACTTATGATGGTATACACGAAAATGGAGACATTACCATTCCTTTAAAAACGGGAATCTTAAAAAGAGAAAATATCAAAGCTGATTTATTTGAACTTACTTCGCTTCAAAAACAAGGAAGAACAAAAACCGAGGAACTTACCGTATTTAAATCTGTGGGGCATGCTCTTGAAGATTTAGCAGCTGCAAATTATTTCTATGAAAAGTATGTCAATCGTGATTTGGTAAAATCATCCTAATTAAATACTACTATATTTACAAGCTGTAATATTATTATTTAATGATTAAAATTCTTTTTCAAGACGATTATATTTTAGCGGTACACAAACCGAACAATATGCTGGTACATCATTCGGTGATGGCTAACAATCAGCTTGAAGAAAAATCTTTAGTTCAATTGCTAAATGATGAATTGAAGGCTAAATTTTATCCTGTTCATAGACTAGATAGAAAAACCTCTGGAATTATTCTATTTGCCAAAGAAAAGGAATATGTAAAAGCATTTCAAGAACTGTTTATCAACAATCAAATTCAGAAAACTTATTATGGATTGGTTCGTGGTTTTATTCCCGAAGAAGGAAAAATAGACAGTCCCGTAAAAGGTCGTGATGCCAACGTACATAAAGAAGCCCTTACCTATTATAAACGTATCAAAACTTTTGAAGTCCCTATAAAAGTGGGGCCTTATGAAACATCTCGTTATAGTTTGGTAGAGTTACAACCCAAAACAGGTCGTTTGCATCAATTAAGAATTCACATGAACAAAATTAGTCACCCTTTAATTGGGGATCCTAAATACGGAGATCGTTTTCACAATAGGATGTTTGAAGAGAAATTTCAAAATCAAGCCATGTTTTTACATGCCAAAACCTTAGCTTTTGTACATCCATTTACAGAGGTAAAACATTCTCTAGAAACTGATTTCCCAGAAAATTGGAAACTTGTCATTCAAAAACTAAAAGATTAAATATTGATAAGTCAACCCTATCAAAATGGCGATTCCAAAACTTAACAAAGTTCCCACCAATATATATTCAGTTAATTTTCTATCCTTGGCTTTGGTTAAATCCCCAAAACGGAATACCGATTTTGCAGCTAATAAAAAACCAATTGCTTGCCATTGGTTCAGCACCACAAAAGCAAACACAAACAAACGTTCTAAAATTCCGATGTATTTTCCTGCATTTTTTAATGAGCTATCTTCTTTACTTACTTCTTCTATCTCCTTATTCCATACACTAAAAACCACTTTTAACACAATAGAAGTTACTGATGTTAACAGTAACAAAGCCAATACAAGTAGTAAGTTTTGTTCTGTAACAATACTCTTTACATCAAACGTTAAACTATTCCACTGTTTAACTACCAAACCAATTACCATTAAATGTGCTATTTGATCTGCAAAAAATAATACCCTATTATTCTTTAAAGGTTTTAATAACTTAATACTGTCAATTATTAAATGAGAAATACTAATCATTACAATTGTCCATAAATATTGGACTTGAAAACCAAGAAATATCAATAACAACAAAGCATGAATTACAGTATGGATATACAAATATTTGGAGGCCCATTTTTTCTTTTCTTTATGTTTAACCCATTTATTAGGTTGTAATACAAAATCTCCCAATACATGAGCAATTAATAATTTTAGTATTAACATAACTCTCCTATTTTTTGTTTGTAAAACTGAAGACAATCTTGTATCTCTTCGTATCCCGCCTTTTTTAAACTGTAGCTAACATTGCTTTGTTTTTTATTTAAAGCTTGAGCAATCTCTATTTGTTTACTTTCTGGGTTTTCTAACTGTTTATAAACAATTTCTGCCATGGCTGGTTTCCAATAATCCATGGTTAAAGTGGCTAAGTTTAGCATGATATTGATTGTTTTATCAAACTCTTGCCATCGTGTTTTTATGGCTAAAGTATTTTTCTTTAAACCGTCAAAAGCTTCACCAGCATAAACAAATGCAGGTCCATTAGAAGTCGTTACTTTTTCTGATTGATAGGTAATTTCTCCAATACCAATTCCTATTCTAATATCAATATTTGGAATTTGTTTGATTGCCGACTTTAATAAAACTGCTACTTCTAAGGCTTTTTTAGGTTGTATGATAACTTGGATACTGTCCCCTCTAAATATTTCCCAAACGGCATATTCCTCCCCTATATTTTGTAAAGTGGTTTTTAAAGTCTTTAACCAAATTTCAGGAGAAACCTCTCTTGAATTAACGATATCTGCTGTAATTACTGCTTTCATTGTTTTATATGCTTTTTATCATATATACACAAATATATGCTTTTTATCATATAAACAAGAATATATGACTTTTAAGATATATTAGAGTTTCAAAAGTATTGGTTTTTCAAAAGTTACCCATTGCTCATAGCCCTTGTCATTCAAATGAACCCCATCTTTGGTTAATTCTTTTTTCATAAAACCAGATTCATCAACAAAAACGTTATATAAATCAACTACAGAATAAAAACCTTTATGCGCTCCTTTTTTAATAATTTTATTAATTTCTAAAATTTCATCTTTTAAAAATGGACGTGTGGTTGGAAGCACGGTTCTTACAAAAATTTTAGTATTTGGTGATTTTTGGTGAATGATTTTTGCAATTTTCATGATATTTTTCCCTACATATTTAGCCGATGGAATAATTTTATCATATTTTAAATTATGACTTTTATCTAAATCATGATGCATGTTAAACAAATCATTGATCCCTATTAAAATAAACACAGCTTTGGGTTTGTAATACACAATTTCATTTAGCCTAGCAATCACACCATCGGTTACATCACCTGCAATTCCTCTATTTTTAATGTGATTTAATTCAAACTTTTCATTCCAATCACCTGCTTGTTGGGTGATGCTATTTCCTATAAAAAAAACATCTCCAAACTCTGGAATATCTTTTTTGAACGTAGCTATTCTACTTTGATAATTTTTAATTGTCCAATCATTATGGTATCTAGTAACCACTTTTTCTGTTGGAAATAAATCTGAAGGTCTATTATTATTTTCTTGAGCAAAAAGACTTGTAAAAACAGTCATTATATAAAATAACAACACAGAAAAATTCAGTTTTGTAAACATATTATGGAATTCAATAGATTTTGATAATATCACAAATATATTATCTTATATTTTTTTCTTTCAATTTATGAAACAAAAAACGCCAATCATAAATTATGATTGGCGTTTTTAATAAGTATATTTTAACCTTAGTCTTTGTGTAAAAATGCTTGTTTGGCTAACAATTCCTCTTCTGTTTCTACCACATCTTCATCAGGTACACAACAGTCAACTGGACAAACAGCAGCACATTGTGGCTCATCATGGAAACCTTTACATTCTGTACATTTATCAGGTACAATGTAATAAACTTCATCAGAAATAGGCTCTTGCTCTTCATCAGCATTCCCACTATGTCCATTTGGTAAGACAAAGTCTCCCTCTAAAGAAGTTCCCTCAGAATACTTCCACTCTTCAGCACCTTCATATATTGCATTATTAGGACACTCTGGTTCACAAGCTCCACAGTTTATACATTCGTCTGTTATTATAATTGCCATCGTTCTTTTTTCTTTAAATTTGTGCCACAAAAATAATACATTTTGTATTCATTCAAAACCCACAAACTAACTTATAATGAGTTTAGATAAGAGAAAACAAGCATTTATTACCTTAGGGCAATTTCTTTCGCAATTTACAACAACTGAGATTCTTAAAAAAGAAGATATTCCTTTTAATGATTTATTTTTTGAGGTATTTGCTACTCAAATAAAAAGAGCCGAAGAATACAACAGTTGGTTTACTCAAAACAATGTGTTATTTGCTTTTGATAGTTGGGCAAAAACACTAACTAAAAAAAACATTGATCAGTGGTTACAAGAATATAACGTTCCATCAACTAATCATAAAACCATTGCAGTTATTATGGCTGGAAACATTCCTTTAGTAGGCTTTCATGACTTTTTATGTGTAGCCATTACCGGAAATAAAGTCTTGGCCAAATTATCGTCAAATGATAAACATTTTATTCCACTTATAGCAAAATATTTAGAATATATAGAGCCTAGCTTTAAAGGAACATTTACTTTTACAGAAGAAAAACTACAAAATTATGATGCAGTAATTGCTACGGGAAGTAATAATACGGCTCGCTATTTTGACTATTATTTCGGAAAACATCCCCATATCATTAGGAAAAGTAGAAATTCTGTGGCTGTTTTAGATGGTAATGAAACCCATGAGCAACTAGAAAATTTAAGTGATGATATTTTTAGATATTACGGATTAGGTTGTAGAAATGTTTCTAAAATATTTGTTCCTAGAAATTATGACTTTGATAAGCTTTTTAAAGCTGTTTACAAACACAAAGACATTCTTAATTATACTAAATACGCCAATAATTACGACTATAACAAAGCCGTATATTTAATGAGCTTATTTGACATTAAAGAAAACGGTTTTTTAATGTTAAAAGAAGATAAAAGCTACGCCTCTCCTATTGCCTCTCTATTTTATGAATTTTATGATGATTTTGATGCTCTTAAAATCAAATTAAAAGACGAATCAGATAAGATTCAATGCATCACTTCTGAGCTAAATATTGAAGATAGTGTAAAATTTGGGCAAACACAGGTTCCAAAATTATGGAATTATGCGGATAACGTTGATACTGTTAATTTTTTAATAACATTGTAAAAAAACGTTAAAAATAAATACTCAAACGTAAAGGTAAAGTGACTAGATTTTATAAATTTGTGCTTTCCAAAAATTAAATATATAATGAAAAAACATAATTTTAGCGCAGGTCCTTCAATCCTACCTCAAGAAGTATTTGAGAAAGCTAGTCAAGCTGTATTAGATTTTGACAACACAGGTTTATCATTAATTGAAATATCTCACCGTAGCAAGGAATTTGTTGCTGTATATGACAAAGCCGTTGCATTGGTAAAAGAATTATTAAATGTACCAGAAACTCACGAAGTATTATTCTTGCAAGGTGGAGCTTCTATGCAATTTTTAATGACTGCTATCAATTTAATGAAAAACGAAGGTGGTAAAGCTGCCTATGTAGATACTGGTGCTTGGAGTTCTAAAGCTATTAAAGAAGCAAAATTATTTGGACAAGTAGATGTAGTGGCCTCTTCTGAAGACACTAATTATAACTACATTCCGAAAGGATATAGTATTCCTACGGATGCTGATTATGTTCACATTACTTCTAACAATACTATTTTTGGAACTCAATTCAAAGAATTCCCTACCACAGAAGTTCCTTTGGTAGCAGATATGTCTTCTGATATTTTCTCTAAACCCGTAGATGTTTCTAAATTCGGAATTATTTATGCAGGTGCACAAAAGAACTTAGGTCCTGCGGGAGCTACTTTGGTTATTGTAAAAAAAGACTTATTAGGAAATACTGGTAGAACCATTCCTTCTATGTTAGATTACCAAATCCATATCAAAGGAGAAAGTATGTTTAATACGCCTCCTGTTTTTGCTATTTATGTTTCTATGTTAAACTTAGAATACATGAAAGCTCAAGGTGGATTAAAAGCTGTTGAAAAACACAATGAAGAAAAAGCGGCTATGTTGTACAATGAAATTGACAACAACCCATCATTTGTAAATAGTGTTGCTAAAGAAGATCGTTCTTTAATGAATGTAGTATTCTTATTAAAAGACGAATCTAAAGATGCTGAATTCTTAGCTGCTTGTGCAGAAGCGGGAATTAGCAACGTAAAAGGTCACCGTTCTGTAGGAGGATTTAGAGCTTCTATTTACAATGCGATGCCTAAAGAAAGCGTACAAGCTTTGATTGATGTAATGAAGAAATTTTAACGCTTAGACCCTAAGCATAAACAATAATTAAATGAAAGTTTTAGCAAACGACGGTTTAGCACAATCAGGTGTTGATGCCTTAGAAAAAGCAGGATTTGAAGTAATTTTAACTACAGTTGCTCAAGATCAATTGGAAAGTTACATCAATGAGAATAACATTGATGTCATCTTAGTAAGATCTGCAACTACAGTAAGACAAGAATTAATTGATGCTTGTCCATCTTTAAAAATCATCGGTCGTGGTGGTGTTGGTATGGATAACATTGATGTACAATATGCAAAAGACAAAGGATTACACGTAATCAATACACCAGCATCTTCTTCTCACTCTGTAGGAGAATTAGTATTTGCTCACTTATTTGGTTTGGTACGTTTTTTACAAGATGCAAACAGAAACATGCCTTTAGAGGGTGATACTAAGTTTGGAGCTTTAAAAAAATCTTACGCTAAAGGAGTTGAATTAAAAGGACAAACTTTAGGAGTAATTGGTTTTGGTCGTATTGGTCAAGCTACTGCTAAAATCGCTTTGGGATTAGGTATGAAAGTAATTGCTTTTGACCCTTTCTTTGATAAAGTAGATTTAGACTTAGAGTTCTTTGATGGACAAAAAGTTTCTTTTACAGTAAATACTGTCTCTAAAGAAGAAGTGTTAAAGAATGCTGATTTTATCACCTTACACGTACCTGCTCAAGATGGTTATGTAATAAGTACTCCAGAATTTAAAATGATGAAAAACACAGCAATCATTATCAACGCTGCTCGTGGTGGTGTAATTGATGAAGTTGCTTTGATTGAAGCTCTAGAAAGTGGAGAAATTGCAAAAGCTGGATTAGACGTTTTTGAAAGCGAGCCTAAACCATCTATGAAAGTATTAATGAATCCTAATATTTCATTAACGCCACATATTGGTGCAGCTACTTTAGAAGCACAAGACCGTATTGGAACTGAATTAGCTGATCAAATTATTTCTATTTTGAAGTAATTTATTTAACTATATAAATCAATCCCCATAAACATATGTTTGTGGGGATTTTTTATTTTTACACAACTTAAAACTAATCACATGAGTATTTCTCAAAATTTAGCAGATATAAAAAAAACACTTCCTAAAGAAGTTACTTTGGTTGCCGTATCTAAAACCAAACCTGTTTCAGATCTTCAAGAGGCCTATGATGCTGGACAGCGAATATTTGGTGAAAATAAAATTCAGGAAATGGTAGAGAAATACGATGTTTTACCCAAAGATATTTCTTGGCATATGATTGGTCATTTACAAAGTAATAAGGTAAAATACATGGCTCATTTTGTAGATTTGATTCATGGAGTAGACAAGTTTTCAACCTTAAAAGAAATCAACAAACAAGCTAAAAAACACAACCGAATTATTAATTGTTTGTTACAGTTAAAAATAGCAGAAGAAGATTCTAAATTTGGATTATCGGCTGAAAAAATCAAAGATATTTTAAGTTCTGATGATTATAAAAATCTTGAAAACATAAAAATAGTCGGTTTGATGGGAATGGCGAGTTTTGTAGAGGATGAAAATCAAATAAAACAAGAATTTTCATCGCTAAAAACCTTTTATGACGAACTAAAACCTACTCAACCACAATTCAACACTGTTTCTATGGGAATGAGTGGTGATTATGAATTGGCTATCGAACAAGGAAGTAATATGGTTCGTGTAGGGAGTGCCATTTTTGGAAATAGAAACTATAACAAATAAAAAAAGTTCCAGGGAAATCTGGAACTTTTTGTTTTAATCTTTATAAATATCACTAGGCCAAACATCATTTGAACTATTGACATCTGGTAAAATTTTATCAGGATCAATCTCAACTGATTTTAACCTTTTAGTTGTTTTTAATAAATAATTCCAACTATCTCCTCTTTGCCATATTTCTACTGGAATATTTTTTATTTCAGTGGTATCATCATCATAAGTTACTTTTAACTTTACAGGCATTGGAAAGTCTCCTCTATTTTCTAAAACAATCACATAATCTCCTTTGTAAGGCTGAACGTATGAAATAGCTAAATCAATATTACCAGTTCCATAAAACCAACCTCTCCAAAACCAATTTAAGTTCTCTCCTGCTCCATTTTCCATCGCATTAAAAAAGTCTGATGGTTGTGGATGTTTGTATGCCCAATTTTTAATATACTGCTTAAAAGCATAATCAAAACGTTCTGGACCTAAAATATATTCTCTTAACATAATTAATCCCAAACCTGGTTTTCCATAAGCGGTGTTACCCAAATTACGAGTATTTACCACATCAGGATAAGTATCTATTCCTTCTCTATTTTTAGAATTGTAAATCCTTAAACTTTTTCTTCCTTTAATTAAATCATTTGGATACTCTCCATTGTTAAAAGCTTTGGCACTGTAGTAATTAATAAAAGTATTAAATCCTTCATCCATCCATGGATATAAACGCTCATTAGAACCCACAATCATTGGAAACCAGTTGTGTCCAAATTCATGATCTGTAACTCCCCACAAACCTCTTCCTGTACTTGTTGAGTTACAGAAACTCAATCCTGGATATTCCATTCCTCCAACATTTGAAGCTACGTTTACCGCATTTGGATATGGGTACTCAAACCATTGATTAGAATAGTTTTCAACAGAACCTTTTGTATATTCTGTTGAACGCCCCCAAGCATCATTACCCGACACTTCTTTAGGATATACAGATTGTGCCATTATAGTTTTTCCACTTGGTAAATTAATTTTTGCTGCATCCCAAACAAAAGCTTTAGAAGTGGCAAAAGCAACATCACGAGTGTTTTCCATTTTAAAATGCCAAGTAAGTGTACCATTTTGGGTTGGACGTGTTTTATCAACATCATTTACTTCCTCTGGTGTAATAATATAAACCCTATCATCACTTTTAGCCGCTTTAGCAAAACGATCTCTTTGAGTTGAAGTTAGTACTTCTTTATCATTTACCAAAGCACCAGAACCAACTACCACATAATCATAAGGAACGGTTACTTTATAATCATAATTACCATAGTCTACATAAAACTCTCCTGCTCCCAAATAAGGCTCTGTGTTCCATCCTTTAACATCATCAAAAACAGCTACTCTAGGATACCATTGTGCTAATGAGTATACAGTACCGTTTTCTGTAGTTAATCTTCCCATTCTGTCCATTCCTGATTCAGGAATTTTATAAGTAAAATCCATACTTACTGTGGCAACACCATTTTTAGCAGCAATAGGGTCGTTAAAAAACACTTGCATTCTGGTATCTGAAATTACATGCTTTGAAGAAGCCTTACTTCTTTTATTTGATTTTGCTTCAAGATTAGAAATATCACAACCACCATCTACATCACCAGAATAACGATTCCCCATAATTGGAGTGGTTAAGGTTCCTCTAGAAGTTTCTGTAAAACGATTTTGTTCTACATACATCCATATATAATTTAAATCATACGGACTATTGTTGTGATAAGTTAAGGTAACGTGACCTGTAATGGTATTTTTTTCAGGATCTAAAGTAGCTTCAATGCTATAATCAGCTTGGTTTTGCCAATATTGATCTCCTGGTTGCCCCAATGCAGATCTGTAAGGACTGCTCTGACGATACATGATAGGATTAAAATCACTTTGATTGTTAGGGATTACTTCTTGGGCTGTGACTGAGAAAACTTGCAAAGCAAATAAACCTAACACAGACCAATTCATTATTTGTTTCATAAATGTGTGGATATATAATAATTAATAAAAGACCCTAAAATTACGGTATTCATCCTAAGTTATCAAAAGAAAAGCTTGGTTAAAAAACTGTTTTTAAAACATATTTCTTAACCAAGCCTACTAAAAAATTTATAAGAAATTAGTTTAACTACATGAGCCTGCCAATGCTATCGATTTATTACTTATTGCTTTGAAAATTAAAAAGATGATATTCCCGATTAAAGAACAAACAAACATTCCTATTCCAATAGGTACTAAATCATTGGTATGAAAAACAGCTACCAAAGTTCCCGCTAAAAATCCTAATACAAATCTTGTAATTCCAATAGCAGCATTTGCCGCACCACTTACCTCTGGTTTGATGTCTAACAAAATGGCCGATCCATTTCCAAATATAAATCCTATACTACCAATAAATAATGCGATTAAAGTAAATACACTCCAAAAAGTAACCAAATCAAACAGGGTGATGATGAATAATGAAAATCCTGAAATTAACTGAATGGTAATTCCTAATTGGAATAATTTTTTAGCCTCATAAACTCTCAATAAATAGGTATTTGTGAACGATGCTACTACATTTAAAATAATACTTGTTGCAAAAATTAAAGGAAAAACACTTACCTCTACATTAAAATATTCTAAATATATAAACGAAGCACTGGTAATAAAAACATACAAACCAGATACAGGAAAACATAGTGCAAATAAGAAAATAACAGCGTTTCTATCGGACAATAATATTTTGTACTTGACCACCAATTGTTTGGCTGTTATTTTATTGGTAATACTTTCTTTATCTCTTGATTCTGGAACAAGTAAATAGAAAATAATAAACAAAACTATTGACATGGCAAACAGGAAATAAAACACCAATTTCCATCCTTGTAAGTTGATTAAAAACCCTCCTAATACAGGAGCAAACAAAGGAACCAACATCATAATCATGGCAGTAATGGTAATTAACCTAGCCACTTGTTTTCCTTTATACCAATCTCTTATAAATAAATTAGCCGTAACAGTAGCAAAACCACCTCCAAAGGCTTGAAAAAACCTAAGCACCAGAACCATTTCTATGGTGTCGCAAAAAGGAATGGATAAGGCTGAAAAACCATAAAGTCCAATTCCAGCCAATGCAATTTTTTTTCTACCAAAAGCATCAGACAAAGGACCACCAAAAAAATTACCAATGGCAAAACCTAAAAAATAAACTGTAATAATTAACTCGATAGTGTTAATTTCTACACCAAAGAAATGAGCCATTAAGGGCATTCCTGATAAAAAAGAATCTATAGCCAATGATGACAAAGCAGTAAGCGAAGCTATTAATACTGTAATCACTCCTATATTTTTGCTTTTATCTAACCTTAAACTTCTCATACCTAAAACTACTTTTATTGATGAGGACAAAGTTAGGCAGTTTACAAATGATACAGCAATACAAAAGTATACTAAAATGATACTTTTTATGGTAGTTTTCTATAGGCCAAAGGCGTAATCTGTTGATCCTTTTTAAAAAATTTGATAAAATTAGTAGTTTCTTTAAAACCCATGACATGAGCAATCTCATCTATAGAGTTTGTGGTTTGTACCAATAAAGATTTTGCTTTTAGAATTTGATAGTTTGTCAATACTTTTTTAGCTGATAATCCTGTTGTTTTTTTAACACATTCTGACAAATACAAAGGTGTGATGCCTAATAATTTAGCATAAGAAACAATACTTTTATAACTTTCATCCTCTTGTAAAATCATTTCTTCAAAATTAGAAGTAATTTCTTCGTAACGTTTTAGTTTTACATTTCCTGAATCTCCTTTTAAAATTCGGGTAATATAATTTAATAAAATCAAAAGGTATGATTGAATAATTTCTTTACACTGAGATTTATTCTCTAAACTTTCTTTATGGATATTCTCTAAAATATTTTTTATGTATAATTTCTCTTCTTGGCTAATTTTATAAACAGGCGTGGTGTTTAACTTAAAAAAAGGAAAATCTTGCTGAATATTATATTGATGTCTTTCTGGGGTAAAAAACTTAGCATTAAAAAACATTACATACCCTACAGGTCTTTTAATTCTGTTGATAGACAGCGACTGCATGGGTGATGTAAAAGTGATCGCATTATTTAAATCTTTTAAAACAGTATGTCCTATTTGAGTTTTATTTTCATTTTCTTCATAAAAAGAAATCTCAAAAAAACGCTTATAATGAGGGAAATTTTCAATTCTTTTTTCATAATCAAGTTCGTCATACCTAAAAATATAGAAATATGGAGAAACCATTTTTCTAGTCAAATTAATTTCGTCTAACAACTCTTTTATGGAATTAAAAACTTTCACTTTTTGTGTTTTACCTTCTCACAAAGGTAGCAAAACCAAAAATCCTTAAAACCATCTAAAATCTATATTTTTAACATAGTTGAATAATAGCTAACATCAATCAATTTGGATATGTTATATTTGTGACAAAACATAGGGCTTATAAAGCTTAATACTAACTGTTAATTGATTAGATGTACGCTATTCTAGACATAGAAACTACTGGAGGAAAATTTAATGAAGAAGGAATGACTGAAATAGCCATTCATAAATTTGATGGCAAAAAAGTAGTCGATAAATTTATTACTTTGGTCAATCCAGAAATTCCTATCCAACCTTTTGTAGTACAATTAACAGGAATTAACAACAAAATGTTACGCAATGCCCCTAAGTTTCATGAAATAGCCAAGCAGATTATAGAGATTACTGAAGACTGTGTTTTGGTTGCCCACAACTCAAGTTTTGATTACAGAATTTTAAGAAATGAGTTTAACCGTTTGGGCTATAATTTTGTAAAAGACACGCTTTGCACTGTAGAATTAAGTAGAAAATTAATTCCTGATCAAGAATCTTACAGTCTAGGTAAACTCTGTAAAAGTCTTGGAATTCCTATGAGTGAAAGACATAGAGCCAATGGAGATGCATTGGCAACCGTAAAGCTTTTTAAGATGTTACTCAATAAAGATGTGGATAAAACCATTATTAAAACCAACATAAAAGCAGAAGGAAAAACCAAGAGTAAATTAAGCAACCATTTCCAAAAACTATTAGATAAAGCACCAAGAAAAACAGGCGTTTTTTATATTCATAATGAAAACGGTGATATTATTTACATCGGTAAAAACAAAAACATTAGAACGGGAGTCAATCAACTATTGATGCGTAAATCCAATCGCTCTAAATCCTTACAAAAAAAGATTCACGATATTACTTTTGAAGAAACAGGAAGCTTGTTAATCTCTAGCATTAAAAGCAACCAAGCCATTGAGAAAAATCAGCCTAGGTTTAATACTATTTCTAAAAAAAACATTCCTACCACCGTTTTTAATTCAGGCAATGCCATTTTTATTGATAACGGAAGAGGAACAGCAGAAAAATCTATTTTTTTATTAGAAAATGGGCAGTTAAAAGGATATGGTTATGTGGAATTGGCTTATCAAATTACGCATATAGACATTATACGAAACTTAATTTCTCCTATAGAAGACAATCTTTATAATAGAGAACAGGTTAAAAAATATTTAGACACTGGTAAATTCAAAAAAATCATTCGTTTTGAATAAAAAAGAGCACAAAACTTGGAAAAAGAAATTACATGAAATTATTTATGAAGCAGACACCCCTGCAGGTAAATTGTTTGATGTAATCTTACTTCTTTTAATCCTAATTAGTGTTTTGGTAGTAATGCTAGAAAGTGTTGAACACTTACAAGCTGTTTATGGAACTTATTTTCAAATCATAGAATGGGTCATTACCATTTTATTTACCATTGAATATATATTAAGAGTTTCTACCGTAAAATCCCCTTTAAAATATATTTTTAGCGCTTATGGTCTAATTGATTTGGCTGCAACTTTACCTAAATATTTAGGTCTTTTTATAGGAAATACCGAAGCTTTATTAGTGTTAAGATCTTTACGTTTGCTAAGGGTTTTTACCATTTTAAAAATTGTTAGATATGTAGGAGCTTCTAACGATTTACTCAAGGCCATTAAAGCCAGTAGAGCGAAAATTGGTGTCTTTGTTTTTGCTGTCGTAGTACTTTCCATAGTACTTGGAACCATTATGTATTTAATAGAAGGAAATGCCGATAGTGGTTTTACCAGTATTCCAAGAAGTATTTATTGGATTGTGGTAACCATGACTACTGTTGGTTATGGTGATATAGCTCCAGTTACCGCTTTAGGACAATTTTTTGCCACTATTGTAATGATAATGGGATATGGAATTATTGCTGTACCCACAGGAATTGTTTCTTCTGAATACAGTGATGTGAAAAAACATAAAATAAACACACAAGTTTGTAATAATTGTAATGAAGATCATCATGGTGACCATGCAAAATATTGTCATCAATGTGGAGAAAGACTATAGATAAATGAATTATTTAATTACGGTTGTAGGCCCTACTGCTATTGGAAAAACAGCGTTAAGCATTCAATTGGCTCAACATTTTAACGCTGAAATTATTTCTTGTGATTCTAGACAATTTTTTAAAGAAATGTCTATTGGTACAGCCGTTCCTGAACCCGAAGAATTGGCTGCAGCCACGCATCATTTTATTCAGAATAAAAGCATACACGAAGCATATAGCGTTGGTCATTTTGAACGTGAAGCATTGCAAAAATTAGAGGAGCTTTTCTTAAAAAACAACATTGTAATTATGGTTGGCGGTAGCGGATTGTATGTAGATGCCGTGATAAACGGATTAGACCACTTCCCTACTATTGATGCTTCTGTTAGAGAAGAATTAAATAAAAGATTAGAAAAAGAAGGATTAGAAAGTTTACAAAATCAATTAAAAACATTAGATCCTGAAACTTACCAAGAAATAACTATTGAGAATCCTCATCGAATTATTCGTGCTTTAGAAGTTTGTATAGGAAGTGGACAAACCTATAGTTCTTTTAAAAACAAACCTAAAACACCAAGAAACTTTACTCCTATTAAAATTGGATTGACCGCTGATAGAGAAATTATTTATGATCGTATCAATCGTAGGGTTGATATTATGCTAGAAAAGGGACTTTTAAAAGAAGTTGAATCACTTTACCCTTTAAAAAATTTAAACGCCCTACAAACAGTTGGTTATAGAGAATTATTCCAATATTTAGATGGAACTATTGATTTTGATTTTGCCATTTCAGAAATCAAAAAAAACTCAAGACGTTTTGCCAAAAGACAACTCACTTGGTTTAAAAAAGATGAAAACACATGGTGGTTTGATTATATGGAAGATGTAAAAAATATTATAAACAAAATTGAAACCTCTATATAAACTTATTGCTATGAAAAAAAACAGAATTTTTATCTACTCCATAATACTTATAGGAATTATAAGTTGTAAAAAAGACAATGATGATTTTGGCATAAATAATAGTTCATTAGATTTTCAAATGAATGACTTTAGTCAATTTGAAAAGAAACTATTTGATTCTCTAGATTTTAATAAAACCAATACTTATGAAAATTTATTAAACGAAAATAAACCAATAGAAGATGACGAAGGTAATCTGTCAATTGTAGATATTAATTATGATATTATTTTATATCCTAACCCCTTTCAAGATATTGTCAATTTATCATTTAGTTATCCTCGTTCTATAATCAATACCATTATTGTAAACAATAAATACGAAAAAATCATAGAATCAAGATCTCTAAAAAATTTAAAAGTAGCATATCATTTGACCGACAAACCTTCAGGTTTCTACAGACTTTATTTTGTTCTACAAGATTCTAATTATAATATTCTTGAGTATGGAAAAGTAAATATTCATAAAAAATGATCTTTAGGATTTATTTTAGCATCTAAAAAAAACAAAAAGCTATCTAAAATTTAGATAGCTTTTTTGGTTTTTAATAATCAATAAATTTTACTCCACCGTTACAGATTTCGCTAAATTTCTTGGTTGATCTACATTACATCCTTTTAACACTGCTACGTGATAAGAGAATAATTGTAACGGAATTACAGACACAATTGGCTGTAACATATCCGACACTCTAGGCACTTTAAAAACAAAGTCTGCCGTATGAATCATTTCGCTATCATCTTCGTTTACCACAGCAATAATTGGCCCCTTACGTGCTTTTACCTCTTGTGCATTCGATACTAATTTATCGTAATATTCATTATTGGTGGCAATAATTACCGTTGGTAAAGATTCTTCAATCATGGCAATAGGTCCGTGCTTCATTTCTGCTGCTGGATATCCTTCTGCATGTATATATGAGATTTCTTTTAATTTTAAAGCTCCTTCTAAAGCAATAGGAAAGTTGATTCCTCTTCCTAAAAACAAAAAGCTTGTCGTTTTGGTATAATTTTTAGCAACACTTTTAATATGATCATCAATATTAAAAATATGATTCACCACAGAAGGAAGGGTTTTGATTTCTTCTACCAAACTATTGGCTTTTTCTTGAGTGATTTCATTTCTTTCCAATCCTAACTGAATAGCCAATAAAGAAACTACCGCAACTTGAGCCGTAAATGCTTTGGTACTGGCTACTCCAATTTCTGCTCCCGCATAAGTATAGGCTGTAAAATCACACTCTCTTGCCATAGAGGAGTTAAACACATTACAAATACAAAAAGTAGTAGCTCCTTGTGCTTTGGAATAACGTAAAGCCGCTAAAGTGTCGGCTGTCTCCCCAGACTGAGAAATAGCCATTACGATATCATCTTTGGTAATGATTGGATTTCTATATCTAAATTCTGAAGCATATTCCACTTCAACAGGAATTCTTGCCAATTCTTCAATAATATATTCTCCTACAATTCCTGCATGCCATGAAGTACCACAAGAAACAATGATAATTCTACTTGCTTTGACTAGTTTTTCTTTTAGTTCATCTAAATTCTCAAAATGAATGTTTGAGTTCTCTGTATTTAAGTGACTAAACAAAGTGTTTTTAATGGTAGAAGGTTGCTCAAAAATTTCTTTAAGCATATAATGCTCATAATCTCCTTTGCTAACCTTATCTAAATTTAAATCAAGTGTTTTAACTTTGTACTGTTTTTCAACCCCATAAATATCAGTCACTTTCATTTGCTGACCTCTTTCTAACACCACCACATCATTGTCATTTAAATAGACTAAAGATTGTGTATGTTCAATAATTGGAATGGCATCAGAAGCTACATAAAACTCATCATTTGTATCTGTTAAACCAATAGCAAGTGGACTCCCTTTACGAGTCACCACCATTTTATTAGGTTCTTTTTTATCCATAATAGCCAAAGCGTAAGCACCATTTACATTTTGCAAGGCTTTTCTTACGGCAACATCAATCGTTGTCTGATCTTTGTCTTGAATATATTGGATGTAATTCACCAAAACTTCTGTATCAGTTTGACCTAAAAAAGTAAAACCATGATCTAAAAGTTCATCTTTTAAGAATTTATAATTTTCAATAATTCCGTTATGAACCAATACTATTTCTTGATTGTTAGATTTATGAGGGTGTGCGTTTTCTTTGGTAGGTTCTCCGTGTGTAGCCCAACGAGTATGAGCAACACCAATGGTTTTACCCACTACTTTCTCATCAATACTTTCTTCAAGATTCACGACTTTTCCTGGTTGTTTGTAAACCAAAATATCACTATCTAACACCGCAATTCCTGCGCTATCGTAACCTCTATATTCTAATTTCTTTAACCCTTCAATTAAAATATTAGAAGCTTGTTTCTTCCCAATATACCCTACGATTCCACACATAATTTATCCTTTAATCTCTTTGATTTGAGCAATTATTTTAGTCCCTAACTTTTCTTTTCTGTCGATATGACTTAATATTTCTAACACCGTTGAATTACTTTCAAAAGCTCCACGAACACTCTTGAAATCTGCTAATTTTTCTTTTTCATCACCATCAGCCCCAAAACCTACATAAGAATGCAAATCAAACTCTTTACTAGCATCTTTATAAAGCATTTTATCTAAATCTACTACCGATTTCTTCCAATCATTTACAATACTAATAAAATCTTCTTGTGTAATTTCTTCAATTTTAATTTTATAAAAACTTTCAATCAATTCTACCGCCCAATTCCATTCGTATTCATAATAATGATTGTTGATTTGATTCAATTCCTCAATGACATCCTCAATCGTTTTTACTTCTAATTTTTCTACTTTATCTACAAAAAGATTCAAAGCAGATATGGGACATAATAAACCACTAACATCTATCCACTTTCCTTTTCCTATGTTTGATGTAGGTTTTAGTATTTCTCTTAACTCATCAATTGTTTTAATATTTTTATCTTCTACCCTACTTATAATAGAGTTCCCTAAAAATTTATTAATCACAATATTGTACATTTTTATTCCGTTATGTAAACTAGATTTTTTTACAACCATATCTTTATAGTTATATTCCTCTAATTTATCTCCCGAAAGCTCTAAAATAGTATTTAAGTATTTTAATCCTTCTGAAACTTTATGAATGGTATACGGACTCAACAAGTTAAAATTGATAATGTCCATTCTATTTTTTGAATGCCTATTATCTCTTTTTGGCCATTTTTGTGCATCCCTAACCGTTCCTACACTTTTTAAATTTGCTCCTGGAATTAAATACGATTTGTTTTTATCTTCTATCAAATAAGAAAATGGAAAATCTGAAGAATCTACATGTTGATAATGTCTTCCCATCACCAATGTAAAAGGACCTATTTTTGATGGCCACAATACATAAGAATCACTCGTTGTTTTAGCACCACGCTCCATAATTCCTTGATGAATTGGTCCTAACTTATACATGTGATTGCTTTGGTTTGATCCACTTCCGGCATTCATAAAAGAAAACAATCCTGCAATTAACAAGGTAGATTTATGGTGTGTAACCGTATAAGGTCCAGCAAAAATAGAACAAGCTTCTCCATTAAAACCTTGACAATTGGCGAAAAATATGGAATGTTCTATGGAATAATGCTTATCAATTAAACAACCTTGACCTATAAAACAATTGGTCAACACAGAAGAGTTATCAACCTTTGAATCACTTGAAATAATAAAATTGGTTGCCATTACTCCCGTTCCTACATAAACCTTAGATTCATTGGTAGAATTAATACTCCCATTAATTAATTTTGAGGCAGAATTGATATAAGCTCCATCGCCAATACAAACACCTTTTATGGTGTTGGCATTTAAAATTTTAACATCATTTCCAATATATCCAACAGTCGAAGTAATCGATTTTGTATATTCTTCAATCATTCGTTTTAGTTCATCAACCAAAACTGTTTTGTGTCTGTATAAAGCTAATAAGTAAGCAATTTGCGCAGATAATTGATTAAAAATAAGAATATCTCTTCCTCCTCCTTCATTAATTACATCAACACAAACGCCATTTCCAAAGCTACAAGAACCATCAACCGCAATAATATCAACATTGTCTATCAGTACATTATCACCAATATGGTAATTGGCAATGTAACTTTTAACGTTGTTAATAAAAGCATTGTCTCCAATTTTACAATTGTGTAAATGAACATTTCTAATACTGTTTTGTTTTACAATTCCACCATAAAATGTTCTATCTCCTTCAATACTACCAATGTAGTTTTCTCCAGAAAAAGTGACTGATGACATTTTTGAGACATCAGTTGTTGGTTTTATAAAAATTTTGTCCCACGCATCAGACTGACATCCTTGTTGAATAAGTTGATCAATTTCTTCTTTAGTGATACTTCTATAATTGTTCAAAAGCTTGAGTTTTCTAAGTTCATCAAATATAAAAAATTAACACAGATCATTTTTAAAAAGACTCGTCAATTCTTTACTTAAAATAGATATAATTAACGGAATGACAATCAGTAAATTCTGCAAATAAATGGCCGTTTTTATAGCAAAAACACCTAAAACCAATTATTTAACTTTTAATTAAGCTAGCTTTAACAATGATGAAATAGGTTTGTCTAATTAATTATTGTCATTTTATGCCTACCACAAAAAAGAAACACAAAAGAAAAGTAGATGTAGTCGTTGTTTCAGATATTCACTTGGGTACTTACGGATCTAGAGCAAAAGAATTACTTAACTATTTAAAAACTATTGAGCCTAAAATCTTAATTCTTAATGGAGATATTATTGATATTTGGCAGTTTAAAAAGAGTTATTTTCCTAAACCTCATATGAAAGTCATTAAATATATTACCTCTTTGGTCACCAAAGGAACAGAGGTATATTATATCACTGGAAATCATGATGAAATGCTAAGAAAATTTGTTGGTTTTCAAATAGGGAACTTTCAACTGGTAAACAAACTAGTATTAGAGTTAGATGGCAAAAAAGCTTGGTTTTTTCACGGAGATGTTTTTGATGTAACCATGCAACATTCTAAATGGTTAGCAAAATTAGGTGGTGTGGGTTATGATTTGTTAATTATGATTAACACCTTGGTGAATTGGATTAGTGAAAAAATACTTGGAAGAGGCAGAATTTCTTTTTCTAAAAAGATTAAAAACAGTGTAAAATCAGCTGTAAAACACATTAATAATTTTGAAGACACAGCTGCTGATATCGCTTTTTTAAACGAATACGATTATGTGATTTGTGGGCATATTCATCAACCACAACATAGAACTATTGTGAATGATAAAAATCAATCTGTAGAATACTTAAACTCTGGAGATTGGATTGAAAATTTAACCGCTTTAGAATACCACAAAAAAAAGTGGAAAATTTATCATTATCAAGAAGATGAAATTGCTCAAAAATTAAATCCAACTGACCACGATCATGAAAACGATTTGGGAAAAGCAGATTTAAAAAACAAAGATTTATTTCAACAATTGATGCAGGAAATGAATGTGATTGATAAAAAACTACAACCTTAATGAAAGTATTATACGCCATACAAGGTACTGGGAACGGACACTTAAGTAGAGCTAGAGATATTGTGCCTATTTTACAAAAAAAGGTGGATTTAGATATTTTAGTGAGTGGTGTACAGGCTGATGTAAAACTTCCTTTTGAGATTAAATATCAATTGCAAGGCATGAGTTTTATTTTTGGAAAAAAAGGTGGAGTTGATTTATGGAAAACCGTAAAAAATTCAGATTTTAATCAATTTAGAAAAGAGATGAACAAAATCAACATCAAACAATATGATTTGGTGATTAATGATTTTGAACCACTTTCTGCTTGGGCTGCTAAATTAAATAACATTCCCTGCGTTTCTATGAGTCACCAAGCTGCGGTAAAAGCCAAAGAAAGTCCAAAACCTAAGAAGAAAGATTTTATAGGAGAACGAATTTTAAAACGCTATGCTCCTACTGATGCTTATTATGGATTTCATTTCAAGAAATACAATTCACATATTTATACTCCAGTAATACGCAAAGAAATTAGAGACTTGAATCCTATATCTGGAGATTATTATACCGTTTATTTACCCGCTTATGGTGACAAAAAACTAATTGCTTTTTTTAATCAGTTTGAAGAAACTAATTGGCAGGTTTTTTCTAAACACACCAAAAATGCATACAAAAATGGAAATGTAATTATTGAACCTATAAATAACACCACTTTTATTAAAAGTTTTGAAAATTGTACAGGAATGATTTGTGGAGCTGGTTTTGAAACACCTGCAGAAGCTTTATATCTTAAGAAAAAGTTACTTGTTATTCCCATGAAAAACCAATACGAACAACAATGTAATGCACAAGCATTACTAGAATTAGGAGTTCCTGTAATTAAAAAGCTAAAAAACAAACACGCACAAATAGTAAAAGAATGGATTAACGAAGAACAATTTATTCCTGTTGAATACGCCGATGAAACCGAAGAAATAATTGATTTGATTTTATCTAAATATTCTTATCTTTAAAATCTAAAAATTAGCATTCCATGGAAATTGTTTCAAAAATTTTAATTCTTTTAGTTGCTATAGAACATTTATACATCATGTATTTTGAAATGTTTGCATGGGAAACCATTGGAAAAAAAACTTTTAAAACTTTACCAGAAAGTTTATTTACGCCAACCAAAGGATTGGCTGCCAACCAAGGATTGTATAACGGTTTTTTAGCGGCAGGGTTAATTTGGTCTTTATTAATTAGCAACCCAGAATGGTCTACCTATATTAGTATTTTCTTTTTAGGTTGTGTAATTGTTGCAGGTATTTACGGAGCCATCTCTGCAAGTAAAAAAATATTTGTAACGCAAGCACTTCCTGCAATTATAGCGATGATTTTTGTTTTTCTTAAATAAACTAAAACGCTAATTGCCTTATTGACTCTCCTAAAACCATCGCAACTGCGTTTCCTAAATTAAAACTTCTAATAGGTCCTGGAAAAGGAATGGTTCTTAATTGATTCGCATATTTTTCTTGAATTTCAGTCGGTAATCCTTCTGCTTCTTTTCCAAACAACAACCAATCTCCCTCTTTAAAATTTGTTTGATAAATAGAAGTTGATGCTCTAGCAGACAATAAAAACATTCTTTCTTGATCTTTGATCAACGTTATTAAATCTTCAAAAGATTCGTGAATAGTAATATCTAAATCCTTCCAATAATCTAAACCAGCTCTTTTTACTCTTGTATCTGTAATTTCAAACCCTAAAGGTTTTACCAAATGTAATTTTGCATTACATCCCACACAAAGCCTACCAATATTCCCCGTATTATTAGGTATTTGTGGATGTACCAATACAATATTTAACGAAGTATTATTACTCAATTGATTCTCTTTTTAGAAATCGCAAAACTAAACAATTTTATGAGTAATATAATTTTGGACTTAACTATTAAGTCCTTTTATTTTTTTATATATTCTATGTATTAATAATTTAGCCATAAATATTAAAAGAATTTAAAATGAAATTAGAAGATTTAGAAGGAAAAATGATAGACACAAAACAAAGTATGATTACTTTACAAGTGATGAATTATGTTGATAACCAATTAATACTTAAAATTTTATCAGATAAATTTAATATTGATTTAAGTGCTTATAAAGAATTAGAAAAAAAATGGCAAGAAGAAGCTTTGGACCTTTTAAGCACAAGAGATTAATCATGATATATTATCATTCATTATAAATAATTATAAAAAAAGAACCCCTCTTTGAAAATTAATTCAAAGAGGGGTTATCTTATTTACAAAACTTGACTTAAGCCAATCCCGTCAATACCCATTTACCAGTTTCTAATAAAGGAATGGCTTGTTTAAACTTAGTTTCTTTTTTCTCACCTGTTTGCACATTTTGAATCACCACTTTATCATTTCTACCAATTTTTGGTTGTTCTCTAACCATCGTTTCAGGTCTAGCCTGCTCTGGTGATTGAGAATTCTGAATCGCTTGTCTGTTTGCTGCCTCAGATGAGTTTAACACTTCTTGCTTAGAAATCTGAACATTTTGTTGTGTTCTTTGTTCTTTTGCTTCAGAAATTTGTTGATTGCTTTCTGGCAACTCACCTTTAAACAAGAAAGACAATACTTCTTTATTTATTTTATCCAACATCTTTTTGAACAATTCAAAAGCTTCAAACTTATAAATTAACAAAGGATCTTTTTGCTCATATGATGCATTTTGTACCGATTGTTTTAAATCATCCATTTTACGTAAATGATCTTTCCATTCATCATCAATAATAGCTAAGGTGATGTTTTTCTCGAAATCAGAAATTAACTCTGCACCTTGAGATTCGTATGATTTTTTCAAATCAGTAACCACTCTTAATGTTTTTGTACCATCACTAAAAGGAACTACAATACGCTCGTATCTATCTCCTTCGTTTTCAAATACGTTTTTAATGATTGGATAAGCTGAATTAGCATTTCTAGCCATTTTATCTGTATAGTGTTTCATCACTACATCATACAACTTATCTGACAACTCTTGTGGTTGTGTGTTCTCAAATTCTTCTTTAGTAAAAGGAGAACTCATAGAAGTGTTTAAAATCAACTCAAACTCAAAATTCTTAAAATCATTAGTTAATTTGTTATCATCTACAATGGTAGCACAAGCATCATAAATCATATTGGCAATGTCTACCTGTAAACGTTTACCATCTAAAGCGTGACGTCTTCGTTTGTAAACTACCTCACGTTGAGAGTTCATAATATCATCATACTCTAACAAACGCTTACGAATACCAAAGTTGTTTTCTTCTACTTTTTTCTGAGCTCTTTCAATAGACTTGGTAATCATAGAATGTTGAATTACTTCCCCCTCTTCTAATCCCATTCTGTCCATCATTTTGGCAATTCTATCAGAACCAAACAAACGCATTAAATTATCTTCTAAAGACACGTAGAATTGAGAAGAACCAACATCTCCTTGACGACCTGCACGACCACGTAACTGACGGTCTACACGACGAGAATCATGACGTTCTGTACCAATAATAGCCAAACCTCCGGCTGCTTTTACTTCTTCAGACAATTTAATATCGGTACCACGACCAGCCATGTTTGTTGCAATGGTTACAATTCCTGGTTTCCCTGCTTCAGCAACAATATCAGCCTCTTTTTTATGTAATTTTGCGTTTAATACATTGTGCTTAATTTTTCTGATAGATAACATTCTACCTAATAATTCAGAAATTTCTACAGAAGTAGTACCTACCAAAACAGGTCTACCTGCCTCTACAAGTTTTACAATATCTTCTATAACCGCATTGTACTTTTCACGCTGTGTTTTGTAAATTAAATCTTCTTTATCTTCTCTTGCAATTGGTTTGTTAGTTGGGATTTCAACCACATCTAACTCATAAATTTGCCAAAATTCTCCAGCTTCTGTAACCGCAGTACCTGTCATTCCTGAAAGTTTACGGTACATTCTAAAGTAATTTTGTAAAGTTACTGTTGCATACGTTTGAGAAGCCGCTTCAATTTTCACATTCTCTTTGGCTTCAATGGCTTGATGTAAACCATCAGAGTAACGACGACCTTCCATGATACGTCCAGTTTGCTCATCAACAATTTTTACCTTGTTATCCATCACCACGTACTCTGTATCTTTTTCGAACAAAGTATATGCTTTCAATAATTGATTTAAAGTATGAATTCTTTCACTCTTAATACTAAAATCTCTATATAACTCTTCTTTTCGAGCTACCTTCTCTTCTTCTGAAATATCTTGTTTATCAAGTTCTCCAATTTTTACTCCAATATCTGGTAATACAAAAAAGTCTCCACCTTCTTCTCCTGATAAAGTAGCAATTCCTTTTTCTGTTAACTCAATAGAATTATTTTTTTCTTCAATCACAAAATACAATTCCTTATCTACAGCTGGCATTTCTTTATTGTTATCTGCCATGTAGTAATTTTCAGTTTTTTGCAATAATTGCTTAATTCCTTCTTGAGACAAGAATTTAATCAACGCTTTATTTTTTGGTAAACCTCTGTAAACTCTTAACAATTGAAAAGCACCTTCTTTGGTATCTCCTTCTTTGATTAATTTTTTAGCATTGGCTAAAACACTCACCAAATATTGACTTTGTAATTTAACAATATCAGCTACCTTAGGCTTTAACTCGTTAAATTCATGTCTGTCTCCATCTTGAACTTGTCCTGAAACAATTAATGGCGTACGAGCATCATCAATTAAAACAGAATCCACCTCATCTACAATGGCATAATTTGGTTTGCGTTGTACCAAATCTTCCATGGTACTAGCCATATTATCACGTAAATAATCAAAACCAAACTCGTTGTTGGTTCCATAAGTAATATCTGCATTATAGGCTGCTCTTCTCTCTGGAGAATTAGATCTATGATTATCTATACAGTCAATAGTCAATCCATGAAATTGGAACAAAGGTGCCATCCACGCACTATCACGTTTTGCTAAATAATCGTTTACGGTTACTACATGTACTCCTTTACCTGATAAAGCATTTAAGTAAATTGGTAAAGTTGCTACTAATGTTTTTCCTTCCCCTGTCATCATCTCAGCAATTTTACCTTGATGCAAAACAGAACCTCCAATTAACTGAACGTCGTAATGAACCATATTCCAAGTAACTTGTGTACCAGAAGCATCCCAGGAATTGTACCAAATGGCCTTATCTTCTCCAACTAACTCTACATATGCATTGTTTGCTGATAATTCCCTATCATAAGCATTAGCAGTTACTTCTATTTGGGTATTTTCTGTAAACCTTCTTGCTGTTTCTTTAATCACAGCAAAAGCCTCTGCTTGAATTTGATTTAGTACTTTTTCAGAAGCTTCATAAGCCTGATCTTGTAAAATGTCTATTTGGTTGTAAATAGCTTCTTTTTCATCTATAGCAGCCAATTTTGCTTTTTCTTCTAAAGCAGTAATTTCATCTTCTATAGACTTTGTTTCTTTGGCTATTAAATCTTTAAAATCAACTGTTTTCGCCCTTAATTCATCAATGGTTAATTTTTTAAAAGCTTCTTCAAAAGCTCTTACTTCACTAACAATTGGTTGTAATAATTTTAAATCTTTCTGTTGTTTGTCTCCAACAAATACTTTTAATACTGAGTCTAATATGCCCATCATTTATTGTTTTATGTCTCAAAAATAAATAAAAAAAAAGCCTCTAATGAGACTTTTTCTTTATTTAATATTCAAATATTTTAATATTCTTCCTCGTTCCAAAGATAATCTTCTTCAGTAGGATAATCTGGCCAAATTTCTACAATATCATCGTAGATTTCACCTTCATCCTCTAAACTTTGTAAATTCTCTACAACTTCTAATGGAGCTCCGGTTCTAATTGCAAAATCTATCAATTCATCTTTTGAAGCTGGCCAAGGTGCATCTGCTAAATAATTAGCTAATTCTAAAGTCCAATACATTTTTTATCAAATTATAATTATTGCAAAAATAATTTTTTAATTAAAAAAGTCAAGTTTTTTTTAGTCTTTTAAAGAACTTATTTATTTTTTGATGGAATCCACTTGGTTTCAACCACCTGTAACTGTTTAGACAACATTCGTGCCAACACAAATAAATAGTCTGATAGTCTATTTAAATACTGAAGGATACCTGAATTGACAGTCTCCACAGACTGTAACAAAACACAGATACGCTCTGCCCTACGACAGATTGTACGGGCGATGTGACAATGTGACACCGTAGTATTTCCTCCTGGTAAAATAAAATGTGTCATGGGTTCTAATTGACTATCAAGTACATCAATTTCTTTTTCTAAAACGGCCACTTCATTTTCACCAAAAACATCTAATTTCAACCTATTTTTACCATTTTTTAGTGTTTCGCTCTCTTCTGGAGTAGCTAAAAAAGCACCAACAACAAATAATTCTTGCTGAATGTTGGTTAAAAAAGTTTTATGATGTTGATCTATTTCTTGATCTCTTAACAATCCAATATAAGAATTTAATTCATCAACCGTTCCGTAAGCATCAATTCTAATATGTGATTTAGAAACTCTTTTTCCTCCAAACAAAGAAGTTTCTCCTTCATCACCAGTTTTTGTGTAAATCTTCATGTTTAAAATCTAATTTTAAAATGTTCTTTTTCTTGTTCTTTTCTAAAAAAAACCAATCCCCATTGAAACAAATCTACCGTAACTTTTACTTCAGCATGATTTTTAATTTCTTCCCAAGCTTGTTCCATATCGTTTGACCAATAAATGTCATCAAAAATAAAAACCGAATCATTGTGTTTTGCTTTTAAACATTCTTTAAAATATTTTAAAGTTGCTTCTTTTTGATGATTTCCATCAAAATAAATTAAATCGTATTTTTTGACAGACAATAAGGGTAACAAATCTGAAAAATCGCCACAATATGTGGTAATTTGATCTTGATTAAAATATTTTTTGAATTGTTTCTCTGCTATATTTAAAGTTTTGTCACATCCTTCAATAGTATCAACCTTAATATTTATGTTGTTAAAGCACATTGATGCTGTTCCCAAACCTACAGAAGTACCAAGTTCTAAGGCATAGTTTATGTTTAAATGATTGACGAGCCTATTTAGTAGTAAAGCATATTTTTTTGAAACACTAACCTTACTAACCAAATCGGACACCTTTCTTTTGTTATCTTTAAAGACCTTAGAACCAGCTCCAAAATCAGTAATGGTGATTTCAGTATGATTATTTTCGAGGATTTTTTTATAATATTCAAATTCGTTTAATACCGAAGAAGAAGTTTTTTTGTAAATGCACTCAGTCACCAAACGATATACAAATGGAGAATGTACCCCATGTTGGTTGGTCGCTTTTGTTAAGAATTTTATATATTTTTTAACCATATATCACAATAAAACAGGCGTAAAAGTAAAGCAAATTAAAATTAGATACTCAATTTTATAGTTTTATATTTGTGCTTAGAGCCATTATTTTAGTTAAATGAAAAAACTCCTTATCGCCTTTCTATCTTTAAGTTTTTTAATTTCTTGTGTTAGTAACAAAAGAACAACCTATTTACAAGGAAGTACTTCTGATGAAATTTACAATTTACAACACAAAACTTTTAAAACTCAAGTAAATGATATCCTTATTATTAAAGTCTCTTCTAAAGATAAAGAATTAACAGAGTTTTTTAATTCTTTGGCCAACAGTGGACAACAATCTAATGGAGTTAACAATATAAATCCTTATTTATCTGGATATAGAATAGATCCACATGGAAACATTAGACTTCCTTATATTGGAGAAATGAATGTTCTTGGCTTTACAATAGATGAAATTAGAGTTCATATTGAAAAAGAATTAGCTAAATATATTCAAAATACAGATAGCTTTTTTGTAGAAGTAAAATATGCTGGAATAAAATATACGATTCTTGGACAAATAGGAAAACCTGGAACCAATTACTTAATGCAATACGAAGCCAATATTATTGATGCCATTGCAAACTCAGGTGATGTTACAGAATATGGTAACAGAACCAATGTAGAAGTCATTAGACAAGAAGAAGATGGTTTAAAAAAATATGAGGTTGACCTTACTGATATCAACACTTTTAATTCTGATGTTTTTTTAATTAAAAACAACGATATCATTAACATCAAACCTATTAAACAAAAGCCTATTGGTGTAGGAACTACAGGTCTAAGTGTGTTTAACACTATTTTATCAACTTTTACCGTTGCAGTCACTACATTTTTATTCATTAATTCATTATAAAACAAGTTAATGTCTACAAAAAACTTAAAAGATTTTACCAAGGATTTTGGATCTATTGATATTAAAAGTTATTTACTAAAAGTTTTTAGCTACTGGAAACTCTTTGTACTATCGGTTGTGATATCGTTAGCTTTTGCTAAATATAAAAACATGATGGGTACAGATACTTATAAAATCAATAGTTTAATTACCATTGATGAAAAAACCAACCCAATGCTTTCTGCTAGCACCAATATTTCTTTTAAATGGGGAGGAGCAAGTGATATGGTTGAATCTATAAAAGCTGATTTTAAATCTAGAACTCACAACGAAAAAGTAGTTTCAACATTACAGTTTTACATCAACTATTTAAAGAAAGAAAAAATACTTTTAGAAACTAGATATAAAGACATATATGGCTATACACCTTTTGTTATTAAAATCAACAATCCAAAAAGTTATCAAGTACAAGGGAATAAAATTCAATTGATTTTTACTGATGAAAAAACAGTAGAAATTTCTTTAGATTTAAAAGATCAAGAAAGTACCCTTAATCTATATAATTACTCAAATCACACATCTAAGTCTATTGATTTAAATACTCAAAACTATACTCAGTCCTTTAATATTACTAAAAGTATTGTTACTCCTTTTTGTGAGTTTGATTTGCATTTGGTTAACAAACCAATATTAAATACCCCTTATTACATTAGTTTTAGTTCTTTTAATGGAACAGTAGCTACTTACAAAAATATTGATATCAATACAGCTGTAATGGGTACATCACTTTTAAACTTAAGTTTACAAGGAGCAAATAAAAAACGCTTGATTGATTATATCAATAAAACTATTTATGTACTTGGAGAAGCAGAAAAAGAAACCAAAATTGAATATGCTGTAAAAACCAAAAACTTTATTGATTCTTTATTTTATGTGGAGTCTGACAAGTTAAAAGAATTAGAAAATCAATTGATTAGTTTTAAATCTAAAAATGCCCTTAATTTATCTAGTGAAGGAGAACAAGCTTATCAAGAAATATTAGATTACACCAATCAGCAAAAGGAAATAAAAAACAATACAGAATTATTGCTAAGACTTAAAAATAATGCGCTTACTAATGATGTTGATATTAAAAACATTCCTTTAACGGAACTGGGAGATGTTGGATTACAAACCAATATTGCAGAATTGATTAACTTTTTGTTGCTAAAACAGAAATTGCTATCTAACCATATCTACCCTACACATCCTGAGTTTATAGAACTAGAAAATAAAATAAAACTTTCTAAGCAAAATATTAAAAGTAGAATTGATGCTTTGATTGAATACAACGGAATTAAAGCTCGTAAAATTACTGAAGAACTAAATAGAATTAAAACTTCTATTAAGGATTTACCTCTTAAGGAATATCAATTAATTCAGTTAGAAAAAAACTACTCTATTTCTGAAAGCAACTACAATCTTTTAAAACAAAAAAGTTATGATGCCGGAGCTGCCATTGCAGCAAATTCATCAAGTATAAAAATTATTGACAACGCAAAAGATATTGGTCAAGGACCTTTGGCAAAAAAATCATCATTTAATTATATTGTTGCTATTTTACTAGCCATTATACTACCGTTAATTTTTATTACTATTATAGAAGCTTTAGATGACAATATTTATACCGTAGAACAATTAGAGCGTTTATACCATATTCCTGTATTAGGGGTTGTTGGTAAAAATAATAACAAATCTAATTTGGTGTTGTATCACAGTCCAAAATCATCTGTGTCAGAATCTTACCGAGCATTAAGATCTAACATCCCTTACTTATTTCACAAAGAAGATTTAAAGAAACCTAATAAAACCATTTTATGTACCTCATCAATTAGTGGTGAAGGGAAAACAGTAACCTCTATGAACATTGCAAGTTCTTTTGCTATGAGTGGTAAAAAAACCATCCTTCTAGGGTTTGATTTAAGAAAACCTAAAATTCATAGAGATTTTAATTTAGAGAATGAATTTGGATTGGTAGATTATATTATTGGTCAACAATCTTTAGAAGAAGTAACACAAAAAACGGAGATAGAAAATCTTGATATTATTATTACTGGAACTATTCCTCCTAACCCATCGGAATTAATTTTGAGTCAGGCTACAAAAGACTTATTCTTAAATTTAAAGCGAAAATACGATTATATCATTATTGATACTCCGCCTATTGGACTCGTTTCTGATGCTTTAGATTTGATGGATTATGCTGATGCCAATATTTATGTTACTAGGCAAGGGTACACTAAAAAAGGAATGATGAAAATGATTGATCAAAAATATACAAACAATGAAGTAAAAAACATTGCTTTTATCATTAATGATTTTGCTCAAACTTCTAAATATGGCTACAGATACGGATATGGTTACGGTTACGGTTACGGATCTTATTCATATGGACATCATACCGATGAAAAATTATCATTAAGAACTCGTATTAAAAACATTCTTAATCCTAAAAAAGGAATATAAATGAAGTTAAACTTAAAAAACAAAAAAATAATAGGGCCAATTGTTATTGTCATCTTTATTATTTGGATGCTCTTTTTTGACTCTAACTCTTATTTGTATCAACTAGAATACAACCGAGAAATTAATAAATTAGAAAAGTCTATTGAGTTTTATAAATCAGAAATTAAAAAAAATAGAAAAACAATAGAAGAACATGCCGTGCAAAAAAACATCAATAATTATGCACGAGAAAAATACCATTACAAAAAAGATGATGAGTATTTATATTTAATTGAATATGATACCATAGATTAAAAAAAAAGAGCTTTCTAAAATTAGAAAGCTCTTTTTATATTAAAGAATTAAATTCTTAATAATCGTTTTTAGAAGCTTTTTTACTTCCTTCGTAAATTTCATACTTCACAAACTTACAATCTAAATCACTGTTTTTAATCGCAATTCTTCTACTTGTTTTTAAACCTACATGTTTTAAAGCTTCAATATCCGAAGTAATAAACCAAGCTGAAGAATTATGGTAGTTATGCTTTAAAGTATCTCCTATACTTTTATAAAAACCTTCTATATCATCTAACTTTAAACGCTCTCCATAAGGAGGGTTGAACAAAATGGTGGTTGGTCCAAAAACTTCTTTTTTAGAATTAAAAAAGTTGATGTGATGAACCCCTATAAATTCTTCTAAATTAGCGCTAGCAATATTTTCATTGGCTTTTCTTACTGCTGATGGAGCTTTGTCAAATCCCATAATTTTACACTTTGGATCTCTAATTTTTTTGATTAAAGAATCTTGAATGGCAAAAAATAAATTTTCATCGTAATCTTTCCATTTTTCAAAAGCAAATTCTTTTCTGTTAATGTTTGCCGGAATATTACAAGCCACCATAGCTGCTTCAATTAAAATTGTTGCCGATCCACACATAGGATCAATAAAATTTTGATCGCCAGTGTAACCAGACAACAACACCAAACCTGCTGCTAGTACTTCGTTAATTGGAGCCAAGTTGGTATTCATTCTATATCCCCTTTTGTGTAAAGAATCTCCAGAACTATCTAAAGAAACGGTACAAAATCCATATCTATCAATATGAACATTTACTTTTAAATCTGGATGTTTAATATCTACATCAGGTCTTGCATCATGTTTTGCCATAAAATAATCAGCAATGGCATCTTTGGTTTTTAAGGCCAAATAATGTGTATTGCTTGTAATTCCGCTAAACTGATTGGTTCCTTTGGTAGCAAAAGTTCCGTTTACTTCTAAATATTTTTCCCAACGAATTTTTAATAAATTCTTATATAAATCGTCTTCGTTTTTAACTTTAAACTTAATAATAGGTTTTAAAATTCTAATGGCAGTTCTTAAATACAAATTGGCTTTATACATAAATCCCTCATCCCCAACAAACTCTACCATTCTAATACCCGCTTTTACATCCTGAGCTCCTAATTGCTTTAACTCATTACTTAAAACTTCTTCTAGACCTTGTAAGGTAATGGCTACCATTTTAAAATTCACTCCCATATACTTGTATATTTTAGACCACAAAAGTAATTGATTGTAATGTCTTTTGAATAAAACTACTAAAGAATAAATTGCCTAAATTTGAATTTCAATTAAAAAAGTACATGGAAAACACTAAAACTTGGTTTAGCGAATGGTTCAATACTCGTTATTATCATATTTTATACAAAAACAGAAACAACGATGAAGCCAAAGTATTTATGCAAAATTTGGTTTCATTTTTAAAACTTCCTAAAGACAATTCTATTTTAGATTTAGCTTGTGGAAAAGGAAGACATTCAATCTTTTTAAACACACTTGGCTATCCTGTTATTGGAGCAGATTTATCTAAAAACAGTATTGATTATGCCAATCAGTTTGCCAATAGTACTCTAAAATTTATTGTTCAAGACATGCGTAAACCTTTTGCTATAAAGGTAGATGCTGTTTTTAATATGTTTACCAGTTTTGGTTATTTTGATGACGACAATGATGATATTAAAGTTTTACAAAACATTGAAGCCTGTTTAAATAAAAATGGTGTTGCCGTACTTGATTATATGAATGTAAACAAAGTAATAAAAAACTTGGTAAATACTGAAGTAATCACACGTGATGAGATTGAGTTTCGCATTAAAAGACACGTTACGGATGGATTTATTACCAAGGAAATTGATTTAACCGAAAACAATGAAGAACTACATTTTCAGGAACGTGTAAAGGCCATCGATTTAGAAAAATTCAGACACTATACCAAACAAGCCAATTTAAAAATTAAACATATCTTTGGCGACTATCATTTATCTGATTTTGATATTGAAAACTCAGATAGACTTATCTTGATTTTAACCAAATGATATACGTTTATTTAATTCTATCTGTCTTAGCAAGTGTATTATTTGTTAGCGTTAGTCACCCAAATAAAAAGTTTATTCAGTTACTACTTTCTTTTAGTGGTGCCTATTTGTTGTCTATGACCATAAGTCATTTATTGCCCGAAGCTTTTGGGTTATTAGATCATGATCACCAACATACGGAAACCATAAATTCTAAAATGGTAGGTGTTTTTATTCTCATTGGAATCATTATCCAATTGGTTTTAGAGTCCTTTTCTAAAGGAGCTGAACACGGACATGTACATATTCACGATGCTAAAAAACAATTTCCATGGATGTTGTTTGTTAGTCTTTGTATTCATGCATTTTCCGAAGGAATTCCTTTAGGCTATGCCAATAATCAATCTTTTTTATGGGCCATTGTTATTCACAAAGTTCCTGTTGGAATTGTACTAACCTCTTTCTTTTTAAAGCATGAATATGATTTAAAAAAAGTGATATTTTTTATGACTACTTTTGCCTTAATGAGTCCTTTAGGAAGTTTTTTAGCTTCTAAAATTCATTTTTTTCAAGATTATCAACATCAAATTACCGCATTAATCATTGGTATTTTCTTACATATTTCTACGGTCATTCTTTTTGAAAGTTCAGAAAATCATAAATTTAGTTACCCAAAATTCGTTGCTATTTTGTTAGGAATGGCTGTTGCCTTATTTTAAAAAAAGCCTATTAAAACATTTTTTAGAACATTTTTTTTTTTACTTTTAATTAAAAATTTTAAAATCACACTTAAGATTATTATAATCCTTTTCTAAAATTAAGTAAAATAGAAAATGAAATAATGATTTAACTGTTTTATTATCTGCTATGAAAAAAAAACTCATTATTGCTTTGTCAATGATTATGCTTTTTTGTGTAAAGTCATTTGCTCAAAATTCTTTTAAAGATGGTTACATCATTACCACTGAAAATGATACTATCTATGGTCAAATAAAAGATCGTTTAGATACTAATAATTATATTTCCTGTTTATTTAAAAAAAATCAACAAATAAAAGAATATTACCCTAGCGAAATAAAAGAATTTGGATACAATAATTACAAAGTATTCAAATCTAGAATTGTTATAGATGAATTCGCAGAGCTCCTAGTTCAAGGAAACACTAATCTTTATAAATCTAGAGATATGTATCATTTACAAAAAGAAGGGGATGTTTTTGATTTAAAATCGGAAGTGATGCTTGTAGAAGTAAATCGTTTGATAGGTCACACGGAAGTAAGAAATAATAGGTGGAAAGGTATAGTAGCTTATTTTATTAATGATTGTCTTACAAATGCAAGTAATATTATAGTTGATTTAAAATATGACGAAAAAGAATTAACAGATTTAATTATTAAATATAATAAATGTAAAGGAGGTGGTTATAGAGAAATTAAATCATCTAAAAAATGGAATATTATAAAATATGGGATTATTGTTGGTCTAAAAAACTCGTATATCAAAGCACGAGATGAATCTAGTAGGTACTCGTATATTAATGACAACTCTATACACCCAACTTTTGGATTATTAGTATCTATTAAATCTCCAAGAATTTCTGAAAAAATTTCATATCAAGGTGAGTTACATTTTTCAAAATCTAGTTATTCTTCATCTAGTTCAGAATTTAAGTATACAACTCTTAAAAATTATGATTCCTATATAGATTTAACTACCTTATCAATTCCTATATCTTTTAAATATGCCTTTTCCAAAAAAGAAACAAATTTATATTTTCAAGGAGGAGTAAATGTTGATTATCATCTTAAGTCTAAGCTGATAAATTATGAAGAATCTATAAACAACAACATCGTATATACTACTAATAATAATGATGATTTTGAAATAAATAAAACTCAAATAGGTATTTTAGCAGGACTCGGATTCCATAAAAGCTTTAATAATTTTAATGCAGAAATTTCACTTCGCTATACACATCAACTCAACAATTTGGATGCTCAAAAAGTATTTCGAGGTCAAAAAAACAGCTTTTCAATTAATTTAATTCTATTAAAAAAATGATGCCGATATTTAAAATTATTGTTTTACTTTTTGTACTTATAATATCCATTAAGTGTACAAAAGAAGAAATTACTACAAGAGAATATCCAAGACTAAAAACTTCATCAATTAGTAAAGTTTCTGGAAACTCGTATTTTAACGCTGAATTTATACATAAAGGTGATTTTGTAATAATGGAACATGGTTTTGTTTTTGGGGAAAAAAAAAATCCAACTACTGAATTTGATAATATTCTCAAGTCTGATGGAAATATACAAGGAGATACATTTTCTATTGAAATTCCTACAGAATTAAGAACAGGAGTAGGATACCACGTAAGAGCTTATATCATTACCAATAATTATAAAGTATACGGGACTAATATTAATTTTATCAATCCTTAAATTATTATTTTAACTCTTAGTCATTTCTTAGTTTTTAGTCTCTAAAAAAATCAACGAAAATTGTTTTTTAAGAAGAAATTCTAAAATATTTCATATTAAATAATTGATTTTTTAGTTTTGCAAAAAAAACATGATTTGTCAGTTAGAAAACAAAAAATTAGAAGAACTTAACGAAACAAATATCATCACTCAAACCCCTTTTTGGGGACGAATTAAAAAAGATCAAGGCTTATCACCCCTCGGGTTTGAATTAACCATCTCAAAAGATTTGCTAAACACCAATGAAGACTCTGATGTAAAAACAGGAGAAGATTTATTGGTTCTCACAAAAAAGATTGATGACAACAAATGTTTTGCCTATATCCCTTATGGTCCAAAACTAGAACCTTCTTTTGAAAATCAAGGATTGTTTTTAGAACAATTATCCGAAGCTATAAAACCGCATCTTCCCTCAAATTGTATGTTTATTCGTTATGATTTAGTTTGGGAAAATCAATGGGCTATTGAAGACGAATATTTTGACAAATCTGGAAATTGGATTGGTGCTCCTATCTCAAAAACACAAGAATATCGTGTAAATTTTAAAACCAATCATTGGAATCTAAAAAAAAGTATAGGAGACATACTTCCTAAAAACACCTTTTTTCTTGATTTAACACTGTCAGAAAAAGAGTTACTCAAAAACATGAGATACAATACTCGGTACAATATCAAGAAAGCTTTTAAAAATGGAATTAGGGTAAAAGAATATGGTGTTGAACATATTAAAGACTGGTATAAACTTTACAAAGACACTGCTATTAGACATAACATTCCTTTACAAGATGAAGCTTTTTTCACCACTATATTTACCAATCAAGATCACCACAATAAAGGAGTAACCGTTAAAATGTTGATGGCTGATTTAGAAGGAGAGTTTTTAGCTTCTATGTTTTTAGTTTTATCTAAAGAACGTGGAACATACTTATATGGAGCCTCTTCCTCTTGTAAAAATAACCAAATGGCTAGTTATGCTCTTCAATGGGAATCTATAAAAATTTCTAAAAATTGGGGGTGTGTAGAATACGATATGTTTGGATCTGCACCAAATTTAGAAAAAACACATCCTTTGCATGGAGTCCATATTTATAAAAAAGGATTTGGTGGAAATCTTTATCACAGAATGGGATGTTGGGATTATCCTTATAATAAAGAGTTTTACGACATCTATCAATATAAAGAACACTATCTTTAGGTTTATGAAAAAAGACATCCAAAACAGAACAGACATCAATAAATTGGTAATTTCCTTTTATGATGAAATAAGGAAAGATGATTTATTAGGGCCTATTTTTAACAAGATGATTCCTAATGAAGAATGGCCTATTCATTTGGAAAAGTTAACTGATTTTTGGGAAACAAATTTGTTTGGAGTTCCTAAATTTAAAGGAAATCCTACTCAAAAACATTTAAAAACAGATGCCACTTTTAACCATATGATTACCCAAAAACATTTTGACCATTGGTTAAGTATTTGGAAAAAAACTATTGATAGTTTGTACGAAGGAGATTTGGCAACTAGAGCTCAAATGGCAGCATATAGCATTGCACATATTCAGAATGTAGTTATTGCCAGAAATAAACCGAAATAATAGTACTGAGTACTGAGTCTTTAGTCTTTAGTACAGAGCATTAAGTAGCTTTGTGCTAAAGACTGAGGACTTTGTACTGAATACTGAAAACCTACCAATCAATAGGTTTGTAATCTTTTAAAAATTTTCCACACCAATGCTTTCCTGTGTTAATTCCATCAAACAATGGATCTATCACTCTGGCAGCACCATCAACAATATCTAATGGAGGTTGAAAATCATGTAAATCTACTTTCTTTTTAGACAATTCAACAGGATCTTCATCAGTTACCCAACCAGTATCTACTGCATTCATATAAATTCCATGCTTGGCAAACGTAGAAGCAGAAGTATGTGTTAACATATTTAAAGCTGCCTTAGCCATATTAGTATGCGGATGTCTATCTTCTTTTTTAAATCGATAAAATTTTCCTTCCATGGCAGAAACATTAATAATATGTTTTTTACCTGTATTTTCTTTTTTCATCAACTCTCCCAAACGGTTGATTAATACAAAAGGAGCCACAGAATTTACCAACTGAACCTCTAACATTTCTGTCGTTTCTATCTCCCCTATTTTTAATCGCCAACTATTGGTTTTACGTAAATCTACTTGTTGTAAATCTGCATCTAATTCTCCTTCGGGAAATACTTCATTGACTACTAAAGAATTATCAAAACTATAAGGAATTTGAGATAATTTTGCCGAGGCTCTTAATCCCACTCCAGGTTGTTCACCATGCCAACTTACAGGAGCATTCTTTTTGGTTGCTACAACACTACTGCTTAACAAATTCAATTCTTCTAAACAACTATAGTGATCGCTTAACAATTCTTGAGCATTGACTGGTAAAGCAGACAAAGGTTTCTCTTCATTCTCCATCATATGCTTGTAAAACCCTGCAGGTCTTCTTACCGTTTGTGCTGCATTGTTGATTAAAATATCTAATCGATCGTATTTTTGTTCTATATAATTACAGAAAATTTCTACACTTGGAATATGTCTTAAATCTAAACCATGAATTTTTAAACGATGTCCCCATTCATGAAAATCTGCTTCCTTAGCAAAACGAATGGCAGAATCTGCAGGGAAACGAGTGGTAGCAACTACAGTAGCTCCAGCACGTAACATCATTAAAGTGATATGATAACCGATTTTTAAACGAGAGCCTGTCATAATCGCAACTTGACCAGTTAAATCGGCTGTTTGAAAACGTTTCGCATAATTGTAATCTCCGCATTCTGTACACATACTATCATAAAAATGATGCAACTTGGTAAAAAAGGCTTTACATACATAACAGTTTCTTGGCGATTCTAATTCAGGAGTGTCCTCTTTTTTAACTTCCGTAAAAGTCAACATTTTAGGAGCTTCAAACACAGCAGCTTCTCTAGCGGAACGAATTCCTGTTTCTTTACGAGCGTGTTTTTCTCTTTCACGTTGTTTACGCTTGGCTGCTTTTTTAGCATCTTTTCTTCTCCTATCTTGCTCTTCTTTTGTGGGTCTACTTAACAAACCTGCTACCTTCATCAAAGTTACACGCTGGTCTTCAGGCATTTCAAAAAGCTGATTGGTATCATTTAATAAAGACTCCAACGTATGTATACATTGTTTTACTTCTTTATCATTTACCGAGTTTAGTTTAGAATCTTCTGACATATTGGTTGTAAAAATCGAATGCAAAGATACGATATGATAGAAGATTTATAACATAAATCTTATTGTAACTTTATCATATTACTTCTCATCCTCTGATGAAATTTCATTATTCAGTTTATATAATAGCTTGTATTTTGCTTGTCGTGTTTTCCAACGCTCTCTTGCAAATTTTTGCATGTCTGTAATGGTGTCTTTTTCATCCATAATTTCTAACCCCAAAAGAGTTTCGATCACATCTTCCATAGTTACAATACCATCTAAACCACCATATTGATCAACTATTAAAGCAATGTGTTCTTTTTTATCCAACAAATTTTCCCATAGAGAAAAAAGTACAATATCATTAGAAACTACATAAATGTCTCTTTTAATATCTTTTAGTTTTAACTCATATTGGTTTTCTGCTAACTTTTCAAAAACCTCTTGTCTAAAAACATACCCTGTAATATTTTCTTCGTTTTCTGAATACACAGGAATTCTAGAAAACTTTAAATAATCTTTGCTCTTTAAAAAATCATTTAGCGATAAATTTTCATCTGCCACCACAGCCACAACTCTTGGGGTCATAATTTCTATCACTTTTACATTTTTTAACCTTAAAATATTGTGAATTATTTTATGTTCTTTTTCAGAAAAAACTCCTTCATCAGCCCCAATACTGGCGAGCGCTGCAATTTCTTCTCTACTTGTGGTTTTTTCTTTTTTATCTGATGAAAATAATTTTGTAATTACTGCAGACATCAATACCAAAGGATATGTTAAAAAAACCATTCCCGACATGGTATGTAAAGAAATTACTGCCAACTGCCTCCAATATTTAGCTCCCAAAGTTTTTGGAATAATTTCAGTAAAAATTAAAATAAGAATGGTTAGTATAGCTGATATGATTGCAAAAGAAGCTTCTCCATAAATTTTTACTGCTTGTGCCCCAACACCAGCAGCCCCAATAGTATGAGCTACTGTGTTCATAGATAAAATCGCCGACAAAGGCTTGTCTATATTATTTTTATACTCTATAAAAGTAGTAGCCCAACTAGCTCCTTTATCTTGTTTCACAATTAAAAAAGATTGCGGAATAGAGAGCAATACAGATTCAAGAATTGAGCACACAAACGATACAAATAATGCCAGAAAAAGATATAAAAACAATAAAACCATTCGTTTTTAAATTAAATATACAAATTATGAATGATTAGACTTTAACTTTAAACCATTACTATTTTATCCTAGTAAGTTTTTACTTAGTTTTACTACTCATAATTAAAAATTAAAAACCTTATGCTTACTTGGAAAGATATTGTCAATTTTACTGTAAACGGAAATCCATCTCCTGAAAAAAGAGTAGAAAAAACAGACGAAGAATGGAAAAAAGAATTAACTCCAGATCAATTTAAAATCACTCGTATGTCTGGTACAGAAATCCCACATACTGGTGCTTTTTGTACTAGTTATGATGCTGGAATTTATAACTGTGTTTGTTGCGGTAATGAGTTATTTGACTCTACCATTAAATTTGATTCAGGTACAGGGTGGCCAAGTTTTACACAACCTGTAAAAATCAATGCTATTAAATATTTAAAAGACTTATCTGGAGGAAGAGATAGAGTTGAAATACAATGTAACAATTGTGATAGTCATTTAGGACATGTTTTTCCTGATGGTCCAGAACCAAGTGGATTACGTTATTGTGTAAATTCTGAATCTTTAATCAAAAAATAATGGCAAACATAGAACAAGCAACCTTAGGAGCAGGATGTTTTTGGTGTGTAGAATCTTTTTTTAACGAAGTGAAAGGAGTTATCAAAGCAATTTCAGGCTATAGTGGCGGGTCAGTTCCTGGAACTCCTACATACAAAGAAGTTTGTTCAGGTTTAACTGGACATGCAGAAGTGGTTAGGGTTGAATTTGATGCTGATATCATTTCTTATGAAGATATCTTATATCTATTTTTTACCGCTCATAATCCTACGACTTTAAACAGACAAGGAGCCGATGTTGGAACTCAGTATCGTTCTGTCATCTTTTATCATAATGAGGAACAAAAAATCATTGCCCAAAAAGTAACAAAAGACGTTCAGCAATATTTTGAAGATTCTATTGTGACAGAAATTAGTCCTCTCATCAATTATTTTGATGCTGAAGATTATCATCAAAACTATTACAAACAAAACCCTAATGAAGGATATTGTGCCATGGTGGTAGGACCAAAACTAAACAAGTTAAGAAAGCTGCATGCTGACAAACTAAAAGATTTTTAAACAATGGAAATTGAACATCAGAAAGACAAAAACAGATTTGTGCTAAATATTGATGGAGAAATTGCAAAAGTAGAATACAGCCTTAAAAACAAGGTCATGTATCTTACTTATTCCGAAGTCCCAAATAGTTTAAGAGGTCAGGTTATTGGAAAAATATTGGTAGAAAAAACTTTTGAACAATTAACCAAAGAAGGTTATAAAGCTGTTGCCGTTTGTAGTTATGTAAAACTCATTGCTGAAAGAAGCAACAAATGGAAAAACATTATTTCCTAAAAACAAGTACATGAAATTAAACATCCAAAATACTTTTACTAGTGAATTACCTGCAGATAGCAATCCTGAGAATTATACTCGTCAGGTAGAAAATGCTTGTTATTCATTGGCAACTCCCATTACGACAAAAGCACCAAAACTGTTACACGTAAACAAAGATGTTGCGAATGATTTAGGCTTTTCTAAGGACGACATCACTAGTAAAGAATTTGAAAATTTAATTACAGGAAATAGTATCTACACAAACACTGAACCTTATGCTATGTGTTATGGTGGACATCAATTTGGAAATTGGGCAGGACAATTAGGTGATGGTAGGGCCATTAATTTATTTCAGGTAAAAACTGATAAATCTTATACCTTACAATTAAAAGGAGCGGGTAAAACTCCTTATTCTAGAACTGCTGATGGTTTGGCTGTGTTGCGTTCTTCTATTCGTGAATATTTATGTGCAGAGGCCATGTATCATTTGGGAGTTCCTACCACAAGATCATTATCTTTAGCGCTTTCTGGTGATGAAGTTTTAAGAGATGTTTTATACAACGGAAACCCTGCTTATGAACCTGGAGCCATTGTTTGTAGAATAGCCGAAAGTTTTATTCGTTTTGGAAATTTTCAAATATTTGCTTCTAGAAACGATAAAACCACTTTAGCAGCTTTAATGAATTACACCATTCGTCATCATTTTCCTCATTTAGAAGAAAATAATAAAGATGATTATGCTAAACTTTTTCAAGAAATAGTCAATGCTACTTTAAAAATGATTGTGCACTGGCAACGTGTTGGTTTTGTTCACGGAGTGATGAATACTGATAATATGTCTGTTTTAGGTTTAACTATAGATTACGGACCTTATGGCTGGTTAGACAATTACGATCCTGATTGGACTCCTAATACAACAGATAGACAAAATAGAAGATACAGATATGGACAACAACCTAATATTGGATTGTGGAACTTGTATCAACTAGCCAATACTTTTTACACTTTAACAGAAGATGCTGCTCCGTTAGAAAAAGCTTTAAACAGCTACAAAACTCAATTTGAAGAGCAAAACTTAGCCATGATGTGTGCTAAAATTGGAATCCAAACTATAAACAAACAAGATTATATTTTAATACAGTCACTAGAAACCAATTTAAAGTTGATAGAAACAGACATGACAATTTTCTTTAGATTGCTAGCCACCGCTAATAATATTGAAGATTGTATAGAAGCTTTTTACATTCCTGAACAATTAACAGGAGAAGTTTTAACAGAATGGCAAGCTTGGTTTGACCAATATCATACAAGATTAGAAAGCGAGGAGATTTCTAAAAATGAAAGAATTAAAAAAATGAATGCAGTTAATCCTAAATATGTATTACGAAACTATATGTCTCAGCTTGCGATAGAAGCTGCTGAAAAAGGGGATTACAATCTTATAAACGAACTGTATGACTTAGTTCAAAATCCATATGAAGAACAACCCAAATATCAAAAATGGTTTGCCAAAAGACCCGATTGGGCAAAATCAAAAGTAGGTTGTTCTATGTTAAGTTGTAGTTCTTAAAAATACAAAATCGGTTTGATTATTTATCAAACCGATTTTTAATTTAAATACTAGAAATAACTTCCTCTAAAGGTTTTCTGCTTTTTGGCTTTTTCTCTAACTGATTAAAATCTTCAGCATCTCTTCCTCCTATAGTAACAGCTACTACTGTTTTATAATCTGTAAACCCTAAAATTTCATCAAACTTTTCTGTATCAATTCCTTCCATAGGTGTAGAATCAATCTCCATATTTGCACAAGCACTTAAAAACACCCCTAAAGACAAATATACTTGCTTATCAAACCAATTTCTAATATTTACTTCTCCTTTAGATTTCACAAAATTGGTATAATAACTAACAGCTCTTTCTGTTAAGTTTTCATTGATTTGCTTTTCAAACAATTCAATATTATCAATTTTACTAAAAACAATTAACGTGTCGCAATCGGTTACTTTTTGATGATTTGTTAAAGAAACTTCCGCAAGTTTTTGCTTGATTTGTGCATCACTTACAAAAGTAAATTTCCATGGCTGACTATTAATGGAAGAAGGACTCATTCTTAAAATCTCTTTCAATTCTTCAATTTTTTCTATCGGTAGTTTTTTTGATGCATCATACACTTTTGTGGTATATCGTTGTTGCATCGCCTTGATAAAACTCATATTGCTACTTTTTATTTTAGACCAAAACTAAGTATAGTTTTCATCCTATGCAATAAATCATCAGTAATCCATTTTATCTATTAAAATTTAAAAAATCACACCTAAATAAACATATAGAAATTACAAATTATGCTATATTGAAAATTGTTAAATCTTTATATAATGATAGATTTAACAAAAAAATCGCAATAAAAAAATGACAAAAATTGGATTAGGATTGGCTGCCTTGGGGAGACCGGAATACATCAATATTAGAGAAGATAAAAATATTGACAAAAGCCAAGAAGCCTTTAGAAAAAATGGCAAAGAAATGCTAGAAACGGCCTATCAATTAGGCATTAGATATTTTGACACCGCTCCTTCTTACGGTAAAGGAGAACAGTTTTTACAAGAGTGGCAAACGTCTCAAAATTATACAGATACTATTTTGGCGACCAAATGGGGATATACTTATGTTGCCAATTGGCAATTAGGTTACAAAGGAGACCATGAAGTAAAGGAACACAGCATAGAAAAACTAATAGAACAATGGGAGACTTCTAAAAAATTATTGCCCAATTTAAAAGTATATCAAATACATTCTGCTACTATTGAAAGTGGTGTATTAGAAAACGACAAGGTCTTAAAAAAACTAGCTGAAATTAAAAAAAATACAGGACTATTGATTGGCCTAACCACTAGTGGAACTCAGCAAAATGATGTTTTAAAAGAGGCAGTGCAAATAAAAATAGGACAACAATATTTGTTTGATGTATTTCAGGTAACTTATAATATTTATGAGCAGAGTACTTATCACACTTTGGTTGAACTCATCAAACAAGAAAAAAAGATTATAATTAAAGAAGGGGTTGCCAATGGTAGAATTTTTAATAACACTCCCCCTTTATTAGGTAGGCTTTCTGATAAATATAATATTGGTATTGATGCTGTTGCTTTGCGTTTTATTATTGATAGCCTAACCCCCTCTATTGTTCTTAGTGGAGCTTTTTCTAAAAAACAATTAAAAGCGAATTTAAAAGCATTAGATTTTAAATTAACACAAGAAGAACTACAAAAATTACAAAGCCTAAAAATGAACTCCGATACTTATTGGAACGAACGAAAGGGTTTAAACTGGAATTAAAATTAATGGAATTAGATTATATAGAAAATGTAAACGAATTTGATGAGCATGTGGTTAGACTTTATAATTTTAACCAAGTAGAAGCCATTTTATTCAGAGATTTAATTTTAGAAGTGATCAATAACAATCTTAAATTAAACTTAGAGAAACTAAATTTCATAAAAACACGTAACTGCAACCTAATCTTAGGACTTTTAGATTCAGATGAAGGAATCTTCACCAAAGACAATGAAACTTTTTTTTGTGCATTAACAAAAGATGGATATCAAAACATCGTTAAACTATTAGAACCTTATTGTACTCAAGAAAAAAAGAATCACCAATATTTATATGATTTAGATAATAACATCAACTTATTGTTTGCACCAGAAGGTACCTGGTAAATATATCTTCATAAAAAAACCTACACTTATAGGGTGTAGGTTTTAGTCTAATATTTCTTTATAATAATCTAGGAATCCCCGGTAACTGTCCAGCCAAGGCTAAAGAAACCACACAAACAACGAACATCACTCCTGGAATAACTAATTTTTCTTTCCAAGACATCCCTTTCGCTCTTTCTCTATCACCAATCAATCCCATGTTATCTAACAACATGGTTAAAGCCCATCCAAACACCGGATTTACAAAAGCACAGGCAAAAATACAAGTCCCTGCACTTACAGAATCTTTTTCCTTTTTTACCATTTGCATTCCCGCTTCTAATAAAGGTAAAAATACACCAACAATTAATGCCACTCTTAAAACAGGTTGCCACATGGCTAAATCCATCGGATAACCAAAAACAGATGCTAATACACAAAAAAGAGCAGTTAATACAGCTCCACCTGGAATAGGTCTTTTTGCAATGGCTGCAGGAATCATATAAGTTCCCCAAGAGGATGTAATATTTCCTCCTCCTAAAAATGAACCAATTACTTGTCTTACAGAAGCTATAGACATGGTGTCATCTACATCCATCAATGCTTTTTCTGATCCTTTTGGATAATTAATTTCTTGAAAAACTCTGTGTCCTAAAAAGTCTGGAGACCACATTGCCACTGCTAAAATAGCGAAAGGAATTACTGCAATATAATTTTCTATTGTAGGCCATCCCATTTGCCAACCTGTATTTTCTCCCCACCACCACATAGGATTCATATGTGGTAAACCTGGTGCTGTTGAAAATTCAAAATGAGCTCCCATAAAATAAGCTACTAACCCTGCTAAAGTAGAACATAGAGGAATCGCAATCCATCGTTTACCTACTCTAGCCAAATACGCATAAATCAATATAGTCATTCCAATAATTACAAATGATATAGTGCTTTGTCCCGATGAGGATGCCCAACCTTCTAACTTATCTATTTGACTAAGTAACCCCATAGCACCTAAATAAATTAACAAACCACCACGTACACCAATTCCTGTCAAATTCATCAATTTAGACCCTCCTTTAGTAACGCTTAAGATGATTCCAAAAACACCTATTAATATTCCAAGCGCTAAAGGATGCCCACCTGCTGCCGCGATAATTGGAATTAATGGAAGCATGGGGCCATGGGTTCCTGATAAATTTGCATTGGGATTTAAAATAGCAGAGAAAATAATCACAAAAATTCCTCCAGCAATTAACAATTCGTATCGTACATTTTCTGCAATAAATTCTGGAGACAAACCAAACTGAGCAGCAAAAGCTGCAACCACAGCTGTTACCATTACTACTTTTCCTATAGTTGCTGCAAGTCCTGGAGCAACATCTTCTATTTCTATAGAATAATCCCTAAAAGGTAAATTAACTCTCCATTTCCTAAAATTTAGAATAGACAATTCATGTTCTAAGTATTCTTTTCTATTTTTAAATTCTGATGATTTTTTCCTTTTTTCCTTATAGGTTTTATGATCCATTATTAAAAGTCAAGTTTAATTAGTAAAAACCTAAAAATATATATTTTATATTAACAATCCACACTGCACAATCCTGTTTTGTTAAAAAGTTATCAAAAAAAAATCCCATCATAAAATGATGGGATTTTTAAACTTATTTATTTTGTCCTTATACTAGTGATGACAAACTTGCTTTTATCGTTTCTATTTTTGCCAAGGCATCTGCCTCTTTCTTACGTTCACTTGCAATTACCTGTTCTGGTGCATTGCTTACAAAACGTTCGTTAGACAACTTCTTTTGAACAGATTTTAAGAAACCTTCTGTGTATTTTAATTCCTCATTTAACTTCGCTACTTCTGCCTCTACATCAATAGCTCCTGCCATTGGCACAAAATATTCGTTAGATTTTACACGGAAACTCAATGCTCCATCAACTGCAGCATCTACATAAGATAATGTTGCTACATTCCCCATTTTAACAATTACAGCATCAAAATCTTTTGATGTATTGTCGTTGTTCAGTACTAATAAATCAATGGTTTCTTTGAATGAGATGTTTTTATCTTTTCTTATGGTTCTAATTCCTGAAATTACTTCTGAAGCCATTTCAAAATTAGCAATGATTTCTTCATTATATGAAGTTGCTTTAGGATATTCTGCAATAATTATAGCTTCTTCTGGAGTTCTATCAGAAATTAACTGCCATACCTCTTCTGTTAAGTGAGGCATAAAAGGATGTAAAATCTTTAAATTATCCTCTAACAAACCTATAATTTCTTTAAACGTAACAGCATCCATAGGAGTTCCAAAAGCAGGTTTTACCATTTCTAAGAACCAAGCACAGAAATCTTCCCAAATCAATTTGTAAATACTCATTAAAGAGTCACTCAAACGATATACTTCAAAATTAGCATCAATTTCTGCCAATGTTTTTTGGAACTTCGCTTTGTACCAATCAATAGCTATTTTAGAGGCTTCAGGTTGTGCTTCTGTTTCTGAAACTTCCCATCCTTTTATCAACTTAAAAGCATTCCAAATTTTGTTCGCAAAATTACGTCCTTGTGCACATAAATCTTCATCAAACATTAAATCGTTACCAGCTGCAGCCGACAATAACAATCCTACACGAACTCCATCGGCACCATATTGTTTCATTAGCTCTATAGGATCTGGAGAATTCCCTAAAGATTTAGACATTTTACGTCTTTGCTTATCACGTACAATTCCTGTAAAATATACGTTACTAAAAGGCTTGTCATTTCTAAATTCATATCCTGCAAACACCATTCTAGCCACCCAGAAGAAAATAATATCTGGACCAGTAACCAAATCGTTGGTTGGATAATAGTAGTTGATTTCTTCATTCTCCGGCTCATTAATACCATTGAATACAGAAATTGGCCATAACCAAGAAGAGAACCAAGTATCTAAGGCATCTTCATCTTGTTTTAAATCAGACACTGACAGTGAATTATTTCCTGTTTTTTCTATGGCCAATGGTAAAGCTTCTTCAATAGAAGTTGCTACTACAAAATCCTCTACTCCTTCTCCGTAGAAAAAAGCAGGAATTTGATGTCCCCACCATAATTGTCTAGAAATATTCCAATCACGGATATTTTCTAACCAATGACGATATGTATTGTTATAACGCTTTGGATATAATTTGATTTCTTCATCTTTTAAAACCGCATCCAAAGCAGGCTTAACGATATCTTCCATACGTAAAAACCACTGAGCAGAAATTTTAGGTTCAATTACCGCTTTGGTTCTTTCTGAGGTTCCTACTTTATGTAAATGTTGTTCTACTTTTACCAAAGCTCCAATTTCTTCTAATTCTTTGGTGATTTCTTTACGAACCACAAAACGATCCTTTCCTTTGTAATGTAATCCATTATCATTTAAGGTAGCATCGTCATTTAAAATATCTATGACATCTAGATTGTGTTTCTCCCCTAAAACTTTATCATTTTGATCATGAGCTGGCGTGATTTTTAAACAACCTGTTCCAAATTCAATATCAACATATTCATCTTCTATAATAGGAATTACTCTGTTGGCAATAGGTACAATGGCATTTTTTCCTTTTAAATGAGCATATCTTTCATCTTTTGGATTGATACAAATAGCAGTATCTCCTAATAATGTTTCTGGACGAGTAGTCGCAATGGTTACTACTTCATCAGTTCCTTCAATTTTATAATTGATGTGATAAAAGTTCCCATGCTTTTCTTCAAAAATAACTTCTTCATCAGACAAAGTTGTTTTTGCTTCAGGATCCCAGTTTACCATTCGATATCCTCTGTAGATATCTCCTTTTTTGTATAAATCAACAAAAACTTTGGTTACGGACTCACTCAAATCTGCATCCATGGTAAATTTAGTACGTTCCCAGTCGCAAGAAGCACCCAATTTTTTAAGTTGGTCTAAAATAATTCCACCATGCTTATCTGTCCACTCCCAAGCGTGCTTTAAAAACTCATCACGAGTTAAATCTTCCTTGTTAATACCTTCAGATTTTAATTTGGCAACCACTTTGGCTTCAGTAGCAATAGAAGCATGATCGGTTCCAGGCACCCAACAAGCATTGTAACCTCTTAAACGAGCTCTACGAATCAATACATCTTGAATGGTATTGTTAAGCATATGTCCCATATGTAAAACACCAGTAACGTTTGGTGGTGGAATTACAATTGTATAAGGTTCTTTATCATTAGGTGTTGAATGAAAATAATTATTTTTCATCCAGTAGTCGTACCATTTTTCTTCTACCGCAGTAGCATTGTATGTATTCGGAATACTCATTCTTTATTTTTGTTAAATAACAGGTGGCCAAAAATACAAATATCTGCACTACTAAAAAAAATAACGGTATAGTTATTGAAAGTTTGAATATAAAATTTAATTTTACTTAAAATTTATATAGACATGAAGAAATTAGCTTTTATTATCTGTATGGCCTTAGCTCCAATGTTGTCTTTTGCACAACAAGCAACTGCTAAAACAGACAATACCTTAAAACCAATTATTAAATTTGAAACTGAAGTTATTGATTACGGAACAATTGCACACAACGCCGATGGAGTTCGTTACTTTAAATTTAAAAATGTTGGAAGCGCTCCATTAATTATAGAAAGTGTTAAAGGAAGTTGTGGATGTACTGTTCCAACAAAACCAGAAGAGCCTATTATGCCAGGAAAATCTGGAGAAATTAAAGTAAAATATGCTACCGATCGTGTAGGTAGATTTACAAAAACAGTAACTATTGTTTCTAACGCTACTGAACAACCAAAAGTAGTTAGAATTAAAGGAGAAGTATTGAAAGACTAAGATTTTTAGTATTACCCATAAAAAAAGCCACTTGATTAAAGTGGCTTTTTTTATGACGTAAATTTAAACACAGTCACATTTAAAAAAATCATCTGAATAATAGGGAGAAATTTCTAAATCTACACTGTGAATTCTTTCAATAGGAATTTCTAAACCACTTTTAAGAACTACCATTTCAGCTTTATCAACTTTTTTTATTCTTACAATTAAATCTTTGATGGTTTTTCTATTTCCCAAATGATCAAAAAATTTAATTTCATTTTCAGGTTTACTACCCGCTTCCATTAAAAGGATGGAAGAATATTTTGAGGAATTTTGCATATCTAAATTGTTCAAATTTCTTTTATAGTCGATTATATCATCAAAAACCTACAAATATCTATTATTGATTGACTTGTTAACTCTAGAATAACCTATGTTCTATGCTGTAAGGAATTAAGAAATTTGTACTTTTGTAGCCCAAAAATCAATAAAAAAACAATAAATAATGCTTAGAGTTTCTAACAAAGGTCGTGCTATTCCAGAGTCTCCAATTCGTAAATTGGTTCCTTATGCAGAAGCCGCCAAGAAACGTGGTATTGAAATATTTCACTTAAATATTGGTCAACCTGATATCAAAACGCCTAAAGTTGCTTTGGATGCCGTTAGAAATATTGATATGGAAGTTTTAGAATATTCTACCTCAAATGGTTCTGAACAATACAGAAACAAGTTGGTTGATTATTACAAGAAACACAATATCAATCTTAAAAACGATCAAATATTAGTGACTACAGGAGGTTCAGAGGCTTTGTATTTTACCATTGCGAGTATTACAGACCCTCAGGATGAAATTATTATTCCAGAACCATTTTACGCTAACTACACTAGTTTTTCTATTGCTGCTGGGGTACACGTGGTGCCTATTAACACTAACATAGATAATGGTTTTGCTTTACCAAAAGTAGATGAGTTTGAGGCCTTAATTACACCTAGAACTCGTGCTATTTTAATTTGTAATCCAGGAAATCCAACAGGAACTTTATATTCTAAAGAAGAAATTAAACAATTAAAAAAATTGGTTGTTAAGTATAATTTGTTCTTAATTGCAGATGAAGTGTATCGTGAGTTTGTGTATACTGATGAAGGGCACTATTCTATCATGGAAGAAAAAGGAATGGACATGAATGCCATTATGATTGATTCTACTTCTAAACGATACAGTATGTGTGGAGCAAGAGTAGGTTGTGTAGTGTCTCGTAATCCAGAATTGATTAGTACTGTGATGAAAATGGCACAATCAAGATTGTGTCCTCCTACCATTGCACAAATTGCTGCTGAGGCTGCTTTAGAAACACCTCAAAGTTATTTTGATGAAGTTCGTAATGAATACATAGAACGTAGAAATATTTTGGTAGAAGAATTGCTAAAAATAGAAGGTGTTCAGGTGGTAAAACCTAATGGTGCTTTTTATTGTTTGGCAGATTTACCCGTAGACAATGCCGATAAATTTGCAAAATGGTTGCTAGAAAGTTATAGCAACAACGGACAAACAGTAATGGTTGCTCCGGGAAGTGGTTTTTATTCCACTCCAAACATTGCGCTTAGCCAAGTAAGAATTGCTTACGTGCTAAAAAAAGAAAAATTAATTCGTGCCGTTGCCATTCTTAAAGACGCTATTGAGAAATACAACGCACAATAATCTTAAAACCTAAAACACAATTTTATGAAGAAAATAGTTGTTATTGGTGGTGGAAACATGGGTTTCACCTACGCAGAAGGAATTTACAATGCAAAAATTGCAAACATTGAAATTATTGACAAGTCTGATGACAGAGTTGCAGAAATCAATGGAATGAATAAGATGAAAGCAGCAACTAGTTATGATGCTTTAAAAGATGCTGATATTATTTTCTTAGCAGTAAAACCACAAATTGCTCCGTTGGTTTTTGCTGACATCAAATCTATTGTAAACAAAAATCAATTATTTGTTTCTGTCATGGCAGGAATGACGATTGAAACCATTCAACAAGGATTGGGAATTGACAAAGTAATTAGATGTATGCCTAATTTACCAGCTTCTATTCAATTAGGAATGACTACTTATGTAGGTTCTAAAGAAGTAGCTAAAGAAAATTTAGACTTGGTAGGAACTATTTTAAAATCTACCGGAAAAGCGTTTGAAGTGGAAACAGAGGATATGATTGACAATACTACAGGAATTTCAGGTAGTGGATCTGCTTACATTTTTTACTTCATGAATGCTATGGCTGAAGCTGCAGAAGATTTTGGATTCTCTAGAGAAGAAGCTAAAACCTTAACCGCTCAAACTTTTGAAGGAGCAGTAGAATTATACAAACAAAATGATATTTCTTTAGAAGAATGGATGAACCGTGTGGCTTCTAAAGGAGGTACTACTCGTGCTGCCTTAAACAATTTTGATGACAATAATGTACACAATTTAATTAAAGAAGGTACTATTGCCTGCGTAAACAGAGCTAAAGAATTGGCTGCTGATAAATAAAAAATAGTTACATAATTATATTTCAAACCCTTTGCATCAGCAAAGGGTTTTGTATTTTTAAACACAACCAAACATATTTATTATCCCTGTATGAATACTTACTTAACTGATCAAAAAAATACATATTTTGTAAATTCTTTAAAAGATGGCCTTTTAATTATTATTGGAATTTTTTCTGCTTCTTTTGGGTTTAAAGGATTTCTTTTAACCAATGATTTTATTGATGGTGGAGCTACAGGAATCTCCCTGTTGATTTCAGCAGTTTCAGGAATCCCTCTTTACGTTTTAATTATTGTTGTGAATCTCCCTTTTATTTTTATGGGTTATAAAATAATGGGAAAACAATTTGCTATTAAAACAGCACTGGCCATTGCCCGATTGGCTCTTTGTGTTGCTTTTGTGTTGCTACTGTTCCTTTTCCTAATGTCACCAATGATGATTTATTAGTAGCTGTTTTTGGTGGATTTTTCTTAGGAGCTGGAATTGGGTTATCCATTCGTGGTGGAGCAGTGATAGATGGAACTGAAATTCTAGCGATTTATTTAAGCAAAAAAATTGGGACAACCATTGGTGATATCATCATCTTAATAAACGTATTAATCTTTTCAATTGCTGCTTATTTATTATCTATTGAAATAGCATTGTACTCTATGATTACATATATATCTGCTTCTAAAACCTTAGATTTTATTATTGAAGGTATTGAGGAATATATAGGTGTCACTATCATTTCTGCTAAAAACACCGAAATCAAAAAAATGATTACCGACAAATTAGGTAGAGGAGTCACTATTTACAATGGTCAAGGAGGATATGATAAAAATGGAGTAATTAATAAAATTGATATTCTTTACACCGTGATCACAAGACTTGAGCTAAGTAGATTAAACAATGAAATTGAAAAGATAGATTCCAAAGCATTTATTGTAATGAATAGTATCAAAGATTTAAAAGGTGGAATTGTAAAAAGAAGACCTTTACATTAACAATTAAAATCTTTATCAAGAAGAAATCCCCATGTATTTGAATATATGGGGATTTCTTTGTAAAATTAGTTTAAATCACTTGACTTTTTTGGCTAAATAAATTTTTGGCGATTTAGGAATTTTCATTCCTACTCCTAAATAAAAACCCGTATGTGCTGGTTGATTATACGCTACATTTTGCCACGCAATACTTGTTCTATACAAGGGATCATGCATTAAAGTAAATATTCTTTCTTTGGTACTATATGGAGTTGTAAAAAGCACCAAAGAAGTGTTGTCATCTGTTCTCCAAATAACTTCTTCTCTCCAATCCCCTAAAATATCTGCAATAATACATGGATTAGATTTTGTTCCGTTATTACTTCTTAAAGCCATACCATCATATCGAAAAGCTTCCAATAGAATATCTGTAGTTTGTGTTGAAGCATCCCATTTAGCAATGACAGTTTTATCAACCATTTCTCTTAACAAATCTCCATCCCACCAACCAAACATGTTCCAACTAGCACCTCTATGTGTTCTTGGATAAATTTCAGAAATTACTTCTCCTTTGATATTAAAAATTCCTTTTCCGTTTGACGACCACATCTCTGCCCCTAAATGATTAGGATCAATATCTGCAATCACTCCCCTACCAATATCCCCTCGACCAGGAGTACTCCAAAAAATATTTCCTGTTTTAGGATCCCTATAATCTACTTGTGGTACTCTAGGATTATTAGCTTCTTCATGAACCATAAAATATTCTAACCCCTCTCTTGCAGGATCAAAATCTCCTAAATGAATAGCATCACCATGACCTAAACGCGTGGTGTATAACCCTATTCCATCATCATCAATAGCACAAGAACCATATTGAATTTCGTCTTTTCCATCACCATCAACATCTCCTACTGTAACACTATGTGCACCTTGTCCAGCATAATGTTTATTTCCTTTATCATTAGAATCAAAAACCCAGCGGTTTGTTAATTGACCATCTCTATAATCATAGGCAGCAATAACAGTTCGTGTATAATATCCTCTACAAAAAACCAAACTAGGTCTATGTCCATCTAAATAAGCTACACAAGCCAAAAATCTATCTACCCTGTTCCCATAAGCATCCCCCCAGCTTTCTACATTTCCTCTTTGAGGAATATAATCTTGAGTAGTGATAAAAGCTCCTGTTTCTCCGTTAAAAAGACTTAAATATTCTGGTCCTTCTAACACATACCCTACTCTATTTCTATAATCAGCAGAAGCATCTCCTAATACTTTTCCTGTTCCATCTATCGTTCCATCAGCTGTTTTACAAGCAACTTCTGCTTTACCATCACCATCTAAATCATACACCATAAATTGTGTATAATGTGCTCCTGAACGAATATTGATTCCCAAATCTATGGTCCAAAAAACAGTTCCATCCATTTTTAAACCTTGTAGATAAGTTTTTCCTGTGTAACCTCTATGAGAATTATCATGGGCATTGGTCGGTGTCCATTTTAAAACAAAATCATAAACTCCATCACCATCTAAATCAGCTACTGAGATATCATTTGCTGTATATTTATAAGCCCTACCATCGGGTGAAACACCACCTTCTGGAGCAGTGATTGGAATTTTTTTATAAATATCATTCCAAACTTCTACGGATTTTGATTTTTTTAATTCTTTACCATCAACAATAGCTGCAATACAATAGTGATGATTTTCTGAAGTTTTATCAACAAAATTACTTGCTCCCGTGATAGGTTCTTTATTTAAAAGCGTACTGTCTCTGTAAACGTTATAAGTTGTATTTTCAAATTCGGTTCCTAAAATTCGCCAACTAATTAAAACTTCCTCATTATTCGTTCGAACAGCTACTGCTCCTCTATCTAAATCTTCCATTTGTTTTTGAGAAAAAACAGTTGTCGCTAATAAAAATAAGATAGAAAACTTTAGAAAAATAGATTTGAAATGAAGAATAGAGGAATGATAATTCATAAATTTTATAGATTAAAATAAATCTGTCTAAAATAAGACATGGGCAATTCTCAAATATAAATTTTAACATCCAAAAAAGTATCCTGCTCTATCTTGTAATGAAAACTTTATTTACAGGTCTTTATCTTTTTTAGCCAAACAAACAACTCATTCTTCTCTAGATTTTTCCTAAAAATTATGAAAATTTTAGCATCTTTACCTTATGCAATATCACACAAATTTCTCTCTTAAAAACCACAATACTTTTGGTATTGATGTAAAAGCTAAAAAATTTATTTCTGTTAAAACGTTACAGCAATTAAAAGATGTTTTACAAGAAAATGAATCTGTTTTTTTATTGGGCGGAGGTAGTAATATGTTACTTACCAAAGACATTGATAAAACTGTAGTTCATATAGATCTTAGTGGCGTAATTGTGAACAATGAGAATGAAAATACGGTTGAAGTAACTGCAGCTGCGGGAGAAAATTGGCATGAATTTGTTTTGTGGTGTATAGAGCAAGATTTTGGAGGTTTAGAAAACTTATCCTTAATTCCTGGAAACGTAGGAACTTGTCCTATTCAAAATATCGGGGCTTATGGTTTTGAAGTAAAAGACACAATTGTTTCTCTAGAAGCTCTGAATAAAAAAACGTTAAAAATTAAGACTTTTACCAATGCTGATTGTGAGTTTGGATACCGAAATTCTGTTTTTAAAAACGAGCTGAAAGATCAATATATTATTATTAACGTTACTTTTAAACTTACCACCAAAAATCATCAAACAAACACCTCTTATGGAGCCATTCAAGAGGAGTTAAAAAACATTAACAAGCCTAGTTTAAAAGACATTAGTAACGCAGTAATTGCCATTAGAAACAGTAAATTACCCAATCCTAAAGAAATTGGAAACAGTGGTAGTTTTTTTAAAAACCCTGTAATTGATGTTACACTATTTCAAAAACTTAAAGAAAAATTTTCTGAAATCCCATCCTATCCTATTTCTGAAACGCAAGTAAAAGTACCAGCAGGTTGGTTAATTGAAAAAGCAGGATTTAAAGGAAAACGTTTTGGCGAAGCTGGAGTGCATAGTAAACAAGCTTTGGTTTTGGTAAACTATGGAAACGCAACGGGTAAAGAAATTTTTGAAATCGCAAAAAAAATCCAGAGAAAAATCAAAACTGAATTTGAAATTCCTCTGGAAATTGAAGTCAATGTTTTTTAAAGTAATATTACTTTTCTAAATCGTTAGAAATTCTTGTTCCTACATATTCATCATTGATGATATCTAAAATGATGTTTTCTGTTTTACCGTTTACAATATAAGTAGGAATGTTATTTTTTGCAGATTTTTGAGCCACACTAATTTTTGATCTCATTCCTCCTCTACCTTCACCTTCCCCTTTTTTATTAGGCTGAATGTATTTATCTAAATTTTCGGTAGAAGTAACTTCTTCAATTAGTTCTGTTCCTTCATCACTTGGATTTCCAGTATAAACTCCATCAATATCTGTTAAAATAATTAGTTTATCAGCTTCTACCAATTCAGCAATTAAACTTGCCATTTCATCATTATCTGTAAACATGGTTGATGTTAGTGATACTGTATCATCTTCATTTGCTACAGGAATTACGCCTTCTTCTAACAAACCTTTGTAACAGTTTACCATATTATCACGGTGAACTCCTGGTTGAAAGTCTCTTTTGGTTGGTAGGACTTGCGCACAATTAATTCCAAAATCATGAAAAATATTATAATACAAACGCATCATTCTAGGTTGTCCTATAGATGAATAAACTTGTCTTCTAATAGATGGGTCTTTAATTATTGAAGGTCCCAAAACTTCTTTACCAGCAATAGCAGATCCAGAAGAAACCAAAATGGTCATAATATTACGTTCATATAAATCAGCAATTTGAGACACCAAATTTTGAAGCACTGGGCGAACAATTCTATTGTTCTTGTTTTTCATTACATTGGTTCCTACTTTTACAACTATTAATTGATCGTACATAAAATATTTTTTTGTTAAAATTTACACAAATTTACAAAAACTCATCCGTATAGACGGGAGATGTAACAAAAAATTAACACTGATCAATTATAAATCAGTCTTTTTAAAGCTACAAAAAACAACACTAATATACTCATTTTCAAAATATAAAACACAACAACTTTAACTTTCATATCTTTTTTAAATTTTATTGATATAAAAGCATATTTACTCTATAAAAACCGATTTTATCGATATTTTTCAAGTTTTACAAGTTATTTATACCCTAAAAAATTCTTAATCAATGATGTAATTTTTAATAAAAAAAACTACTAAAAACAAGAGCGCTTAATCTGTCATATATGAATTTAGGTTCCGCTTAAAAATTGTATATTTGTTAAAATTATTTTTCATGAAACTATTCTTAATTTCATTTGGTTTGTTAGCCTTGGCTTTTGCAGGAATTGCTATTAAAATATGGGGGAAAAAAGACGGAAAGTTCTCTGGAACTTGTGCTAGTCAAAATGCTAATTTTAATCAATCTGGTGAACCTTGTGGTTTTTGTGGTAAAATGCCAGAAGATTGCGAGAATAAATAATTTAATCTTCATAGCATAGGCCTTTATGACCATTCTACTTTTATCAATTTGTATACTGATTACTGTAATACATTTTGGTTATTACATTATTGTGTTTAACTTTTTTAATTTTTCCAAAACATCACAAAAAACAAAAAACACCATTCCTGTTTCGGTTATTGTTTGTGCTAAAAATGAAGAAGAAAATTTAAAAACCTATTTACCTTTTTTGGTCAAACAAAAATATGATGATTTTGAATTGGTGTTAATTAACGACCGTTCTTATGATGAAACTGCCACTATTTTTGAAGAATACGAACAAAAATATGATTTTGTAAAAGTAGTGACCATTCAAGAAACAGATTATTTTTATGGAAACAAAAAATATGCCTTAACTCTTGGAATTAAAGCTGCTACCAACGATTGTTTACTATTTACTGATGCCGATTGTAAGCCTAATAGTGACTATTGGATTCAAGAAATGGCCAATCAATTTACAGGAGACACTAAAATTGTTTTAGGATATGGAGCTCATCAAAACGTTTCTAAAAGTTTTTTAAACAAAATCATTCGTTACGAAACTGTAATGACCGCTTTGCAATATTTTTCTTTTGCCAAAATAGGCATTCCATACATGGGTGTTGGTAGAAATTTAATGTATAGCAAAGCTGTATTTCTAAAAAATAAAGGATTTCATCAACACATCAGAGTCATGTCTGGCGATGATGATTTGTTAATCAATCAAATTGCCAACAAACAAAATACAGACATTTGTTTTGATGAAAATTCGCATACTGTTTCTCCACCAAAAAAAGATTGGAAAAGTTGGGCTACACAAAAAAGAAGACACATTAGCACCGCTAGTTTATACAAACCGGTACATCAATTTTTATTAGGACTCTATACTTTTAACAGATTGTTGTTTTGGTTGGTCTTACCAGCAAGTCTTATTTATATAGAAAACACTAACTATCAATTAATTATTACCGGATTAATTGCAATTAAACTTATAAGTGAATATATTGTTGTGGGAATTGCATCAAAAAAGCTAAATGAGAAAGGTCTTTTTTTATTAATTCCTGTTTTAGATATTTGTTTGTTATTTTTTCAACTATACATTTTTCTCTACAATAAAATCAATAAACCTTATAAGTGGTCATGACCTCACAAGATATTTTATTTACCCATATCAAAGCTGCTAAAAAAGGAGATCAAACTGCTTATAATTATCTTTTAAATTTATATTGGAACGATGTTTTTACATTTTTACAATCTAAAATAAGTGATGATTCTATTGATGCCGAAGACATTACCATTATTACTTTTTCTAAAGCTTTTGATAAAATTGACTCTTATAATGATGATTATGGTTTTAGAACATGGCTATTTACCATTGCCAAAAATTTGTTGATTGATGAGTTAAGGAAACAGAAAAATGTAACCATTTCTTTACAAGATGAAAACAGAGAAGTTTATGCTTTGTCTGATGCCAATCCATCTCCTGAAGATAAAATCATCATAGAACAAAATTTAGCGGAGCTTAAAAGAAACATAAAAAAATTAAAACTTAAATACCAAAAAGTCATCAACCTAAGATACTTTCAGGACATGACTTATATTGAAATTGCCAATCACCTTGATGAGCCTATTAACAATGTTAAGGTGAAACTTTTAAGAGCTAAAAAATTATTAGCAGAAATTATTACCAACTCAGAAAATGACAATTAAGGAGAAAATTCAAGCCTTTGGCCCTGGATTATTATTTGCAGGAGCCGCTATTGGTGTATCACATTTGGTACAATCTACAAGAGCAGGTGCAGATTTTGGTTTTAGTTTGTTATGGGCTTTGGTAGCCGTACACATTGTAAAATATCCTTTTTTTCAATTCGGAGCTCGTTATGCCAATGCTACAGGAGAAAATTTATTAAGCGGATATAACAAACTACACAAAGGAACTTTAGTGGCTTATTATATCATCAACTTTGCTTCTATGTTTACCATTCAAGCAGCCGTAACGTTGGTCACAGCAGGTTTGGCGATGAATATTTTTGGATTTACAGGAAGCGCTACTACAGTCAGTATTATCATTACCTTAATTAGTGCCGTAATCTTATTAGTGGGTCGTTATCAGTTTTTAGACAAAGTGATGAAAATGATTGTTTTGACTTTAACCATTACGACTATTGGAGCCTTATTTATTGCTTCTTCTAAAAATACTACCCCCATTAATTTGACTCAAAAATTTCATTTTGAAGGCGTAGAAATGGCTTTTTTAATTGCCTTTTTAGGATGGATGCCCGCTCCTTTAGATGTTTCTATTTGGCAATCTTTATGGTCACAAGCCAAACAAAATCAATCCACAGAAAAAAGAAGTCTCAAAACAACTTTGTTAGATTTTAATGTAGGATATGTCTCAACTTTAATTCTAGGAGCATGTTTTTTAGGAATGGGAGCTTTGGTAATGTTTAATAGCGGAGAGGTTTTTTCTAACGGAGCTTTAGGTTTTAGCAAACAATTGATAGAAATGTACACCAAAAATATAGGAGGAACTGCTTTTATTTTTATTGCTGTTGCTGCATTTACCACCATGTTTAGTACCACAATTACTGCTTTAGATGCTTCTCCAAGAGCCATGCAAACCACGGCTGAATTGTTGAATTTTAAAACCACAAAACACGCTTATGCTTGGTGGATTTTATTCTTATCTATAGGAACTATTATTTTGATTTCCTTTTTTACAGATCAAATGTTAACCTTAATTAAAATAGCAACTATTTTAAGCTTTTTAACCGCTCCTTTCTTTGCTATTTTAAATTACAAGTTAATTACAAGTAAACATACTCCTGTAGCGTATCATCCAAAATTATTCTTAAAAATTCTCTCTTGGCTAGGAATTATTTTTTTAATAGGGTTTAGTGCATGGTATGTAACCACTTTGTTATAAATTTAAACCTTATGGAAAATAAAGTTGGACTTAAAGAAGCGATATCTATTGGAATTGGAGGTATGGTTGGTGGTGGAATTTTTGCTGTTTTAGGACTTGCTGTTTCTATTGCCAAAGGAGGAACTCCCCTAGCCTTTTTATTTGCAGGAATCATCGCTTTTATTACTTCATATAGTTATGCCAAACTTTCTTTAGTTTATCCTGACAAAGGGGGAACTGTAAAATTTATCAACCAAGCTTTTAACAAAGGCATTTTTAGTGGTGGTATTAATAATTTACTTTGGATTAGTTATATTATTATGTTGTCCCTTTATGCCTCTGCATTTGGTTCTTATGCTCCCAATTTATGGGAAATTACTACAAACAAAAATATAGATTTTCATATTTATGCGAGTGCTATTATCATATTAGCCACAGCGATTAACTATTATAGTATTGAGGTGGTGAGCAAAATTGAATCTTATGCGGTGATTATTAAACTTATCATTTTAATCGCTTTTATTGGGATTGGATTTTATGGAATGACCGTTGTGGATACTTCTAATCTGCATCAACTATCTCCAGAGAACTGGGAAAATCCTATTTATATATTAGCTGGTGGAATGGTGATTTTTGTGGCTTATGAAGGTTTTGAATTGATTGCCAATGCTGCTCCTGATATTATCAATCCTAAAAAAAACATAGCCAGAGCTTATTATTACTCAGTCCTTTTTGTGATTATTTTGTATATCATTATTGCTTGTGTAACCGTTGGGTCTTTACCTTTTGATGAAATTGCCACCGCCGAAGATTATGTATTGGCAGAAGCTGCAAAACCCATGTTAGGAAACACTGGATTTACCATTATAACCATAGCCGCACTAATTTCAACTTTTTCTGCCATCAACGCTTCTTTATACGGTGGTAGTAGAGTGAGTTATGAAATTGCTGAAGATGATGAATTGCCACACGAATTAACAGGACAATTATGGAACCAACCTATAGGATTGTTAATCACTTCTATTTTAACTTTAGTTTTGACTAACTTTTTAAAGCTAGAAAGTATTTCAACAGCTGGGAGTGTTGGTTTTTTATTGATTTTTGCCATGGTTAATTTATCTGGATATAAAATGGCAACCAAAACAAATAGCAAAAAATCCATCCCCTTAGTTGGTTTTGTTTTATGTCTTTTGGCTTTTATCATTTTATTAGCACAACAATTTAAAGGAAATTTAGAAGGAGTAATTGTTGCACTTTCAATTATCACTTTGTGTTTTGTTGGTGAATATTTATACAAAAAAAGAGAATCTCGTTAGAAGTTTCTTTATTCCCATAGTTATTACTTCATCCTATTCACTTTTTGTATCTTTACAGCCCAAAGAAAAACATATGAGTACGGAAGCAACTACATTTAAATCTGTATTACCAAATAAAGCACAAACAACTACAAATCCTGGTACTATTCCTGTTGGAAATAAAAAACCAGATTGGTTAAGAGTTAAGTTACCTGTTGGAAAAAAATACACTGAATTACGTGGATTGGTAGATAAATATAAACTAAACACTATTTGTACTAGTGGTAGTTGTCCTAACATGGGAGAATGTTGGGGTGATGGAACTGCTACTTTTATGATTTTAGGAAATATTTGTACTAGATCTTGTGGTTTTTGTGGTGTAAAAACCGGAAAACCAGAAACTGTTGAGTGGGATGAGCCTGAAAAAGTAGCACGTTCTATTAAAATTATGAGCATTGAACATGCTGTATTAACCTCTGTTGATAGAGATGACTTAAAAGATGGTGGTTCTATTATTTGGGCAGAAACCATTGCTGCCGTTCGTAGAGCCAATCCAAACACTACAATGGAAACATTAATTCCAGATTTCCAAGGAGACACCAAAAACATTGATAGATTGATTGCTGCTGCTCCTGAAGTAATTTCTCACAACATAGAAACCGTTCGTAGACTAACTCGTGAGGTGCGTATACAAGCACAATACGACAGAAGCTTAGAAGTGTTAAGATACATCAAATCACAAGGACAACGCAGAACCAAATCTGGTATTATGTTAGGTTTAGGAGAAAAAAAAGAAGAAGTTTTTGAAAGCTTAAGAGATTTAGCAAATGCCAACGTAGATGTTGTTACTTTAGGACAATATTTACAGCCTAGTAAAAAGCACTTACCTGTAAAAGAATACATTACACCAGAGTTATTTAAAGAATACGAAGTATATGCAAAATCTTTAGGATTTAAACATGTAGAAAGTTCTGCTTTGGTAAGATCTTCTTATCATGCAAAAAAACATGTTAACTAACTTTTTGGCACGATACTTGATAAACCATATAATATAAAAAACATCATAGTTTTTTTCATAGTTTAGATAGTTTAGTTAGTTTGAAAAAACCTCCATCCCCAATGGAGGTTTTTTTATGCATCAAAATCTAGTAAAAAATCGATTTTATTTTATCCCAAAAAGTAGTTCTTGGCACACTAATTGAATATCTATATAATGTAAAACAAAATAGTTTTTCATAGTTTAAATAGTTTAGTTAGTTTGAAAAAACCTCCATCCCCAATGGAGGTTTTTTTATGCATCAAAATCTAGTAAAAAATCGATTTTATTTTATCCTAAAAAGTAGTTCTTGGCACACTAATTGAATATCTATATAGTGTAAAACAAAATAGTTTTTCATAGTTTAAATAGTTTTAGTTAGTTTGAAAAAACCTCCATCCCCAATGGAGGTTTTTTTGTGGATAAAGATCTAGTAAATAATTGATATTATTTTATTCTAAAAGTAGTTCTTGGCACACTAATTGAATATCTATTTAATGTAAAACAAAATAGTTTTTCATAGTTTAGATAGTTTTAGTTAGTTTGAAAAAACCTCCATCCCCAATGGAGGTTTTTTTATGAGAATTTTACAGATTTAGCAGGACTAATTCTTGTAATAATATAAGAGGGAATCAACATCATTAAAACACATAAAATAAGTGTTCCTAAATTTAAAATCAAAACTTGTACAAGTGTAATATATACTGGGGCTACATGCACATAATAATTTTGAGGATCTAATTCTATAAACTTAAACTGATATTGCAAATAAATAATTAGCAATCCGGCAATATTCCCGATTAATAAACCTCTACCTATAATGTAAGAAGCATTGTACAAAAATATTTTACGAATAGACCAACTCTTTGCTCCTAAGGTTTTTAAAACCCCTATTAACTGTGTTCTTTCTAATATTAATACTAGCAAAGCAGTAATCATATTGATTCCTGCAACAATCACCATAATAATAATGATGACGGCTATGTTTCCATCAAACAATTGTAGCCATTCAAAAATTTGAGGATATTGTTCAAATAAACTTTGACTATCTAAGGTCACATCAATCTCTTGATAAATTTCTTTTGATTTGCTATCAATCTCATTAAAATCATTTACAAAAACTTCAAAACCACCTACCTGATTATCGGTCCATTTATTTAAACTTCTAATTTGATTGATATCTCCAATCATGATATTTTTATCAAACTCTTCAAAACCAGTATCGTAAATTCCTGCAATTTTAAAAACTCTCCTATTTGGCATGGTATTAGGATCTTCTTTGATAAAAAAAGTTTCAAAAGTATCATTCAATTTAAATTGCATTCTATCAGCAATTGTTTTAGAAATTAATACTTCTTTAGAAATCTTATTACTAAAAACAGGTACTTTTCCTGTCACCAAATATTCTTTAAAAAAAGACCAATCGTAATCTTTATCAACACCTTTTAAAACAACACCTTCAAAAGTATTCTCGGTTCTTATAATTCCTGCTCTGGTAGCAAAAACCTGAACATGCTTAATTCCAGAAACATTAGTAAATTTTGGATAAAAATTTTGATGAATATTTATTGGTTTCTGTGTGGTTTTAGATTGATTGTTGTCGTAATTACTAATTACTACATGACCATTAAAGCCTGCAACTTTATCTCTAATTTTTCTTTGCAGTCCAATTCCTGTAGCAATAGAAATTAACATCATCATCATACCCAATGCTATAGCTATAATTGCTATTTTTATAATGGGAGATGAAACACTATTTTTATATTCCTGAGACCTAGTTAGTCTGTTAGCTATAAATAATTCGAAATTCAAATGCTTATGCCTTTTAAATTGGTTTTCAAAAATACATTTTTAATTCTTGTATTTTTCTCCTTTACCACACTATCCTCATGTAAAGCTCAAAATAAATCTATTAATAAAGAAATTTTGGTAGCAGCTAACAGAACCAATAGCTATTTACCCTTGCTTAAAAACCATAAAATTGGTGTGGTTGCCAACCAAACTTCTGTGATTTTTAAAAAAGACGGAAATACTCATTTGATTGATTCTTTGTTATTACTAAACATAAAAATAAGTAAAGTTTTTTCTCCAGAACACGGATTTAGAGGAAAAGCTGATGCTGCTGAAAAAGTAGACAATAGTATAGATGTAAAAACAGGTTTGCCTATTATTTCTTTATATGGAAAGCATAAAAAACCCACTGATGAAGATTTACAAAATTTAGATTTGGTAGTTTTTGACATTCAAGATGTAGGTGTAAGATTTTATACTTATATCTCAACCCTACATTATGTAATGGAAGCTTGTGCCGAAAATAACATTCCATTAATCGTTTTTGATAGACCCAATCCAAACGGACATTATGTTGATGGTCCAGTATTAAACCCAACATACAGTTCTTTTGTAGGGAAACATCCTGTTCCATTGGTATACGGAATGACCATTGGTGAATATGCCAAAATGATTCATGGAGAGCAATGGTTAAACAATGGCATTCAGTGTGATTTAAAGGTGATTGAGTTAGAAAACTACACTCATCAAAATACTTATCATCTCCCTATAAAACCATCGCCTAATTTACCTAACGATAAAGCTATTAACTTGTATCCTAGTCTTGGTTTTTTTGAAGGAACGCCTATCAATGCTGGTAGAGGAACAAAATATCAATTTCAACAATACGGTAGTACTTTATTTCCAAAAGCTAATTTTAGTTACACACCTCAACCCAATGATGGAAGCAAACATCCTAAAGATGAAAATAAATTATGTTATGGAGTTGATTTAAAAAATACGCCACATTTAAACAAAGTAAATATTGAATGGTTGGTTGATGCTTATCAAAAATATCCAAACAAAGAAAAATTCTTTGGTGCTACTTTTACCATTCATGCCGGAGATACAATTTTAGAACATCAACTAAAAAAAGGATTTACAGCCAAAAAAATTGAAGATAGTTGGCAATCTGAAATTGAAAAGTTCAAACTAATTAGAACTAAATATTTACTCTACCCTTTATAATTTTAACAATTCTTCTCCTTTAGTGTAGAAAGTTTCTTTGTTAATGTTTTTAATTATAATTAAAATAACTGCCGTAATAGGAAGTGCAATAACCATTCCTACAATTCCCCATAATTGTTCCCCTATTAATAAAGCCAAAATAGCCAACATTGGATTGATGTTTATTTTATCTCCAACTATTTTTGGTGTTAAAAAATTTCCTTCTATAAATTGAATTACTCCAAACATTACTAATATATAAAACAAAGTCTCAGGATCACCTTGTGTAAATAAAGAAACTGATAACACTAATAAACCACCTATAATTACACCAATATATGGAACAATGGTAAATAGAGCTGTTATAACTCCTAAAGCAATTGCATATGGAACCCCTAAAATTAATAAGCTTAAGGAGTTTAAAACGGCTAATATTAACATTACAATCATCATTCCTTTCAAATAATCCTGAATAATAATTGAAACTTCTTTAATAACCGGAGATGCTTTTATTTTTAAAGGTGTTAAAATCTTTTTAACATAGTTTATAATGTTGATTTTATAATACAACAGAAAAAAGACATAAATAGGCACTATTGATAAATAAACTAAAAAATCACCAATATTATCTAATACAATTTCAAAAAAATCAGTTCCTGAATTTAAAAATGTTTCTGTAGCATTGTCTATTTTCTCATTTACTTTTACATTTCTAATCCCTAAATTATCTTCTAATAATTCTTCTACTGATTTGGTTACAATAACCATTTGCTCACTAATATCAGGGAAATCTTCGTAAAAACTTAATATTTGTATTGTTAAAAGGGAAAGTACACCACTTATAAGCGAAAACAAAACCAATAGTAATTTAATGGTAGAGGCAAGTCTGTTTTTGACAAAATGATTTATTTTTTCAAGTGCAGGATTTAAAACAAAACTTAATAAAATTGAAACAACTAAAGGAGCTAATACAATTTTAGCTTCTTTTAAAATAAATACACAGGCTAACAATAAAAAAATTGAATAGGCTCCATATCTTATATAATTAATTTTTAATAGTTTCAATTATTTTGGTTTTATTGAGTATCGTTATTATTATTTTCTTTAGTAGTACTGTTTTCTATTGAAATACTCTTAAGCACTTTATTAAATTGATTGGGCTTAAACTCAAGAGTCCTAATAGGAAATGGAATTCCAATATCATTTTTATCAAAAGCTTTTTTAAGTGCTATAAGTGCATCGTTTCTTGCTTTTAAAAAACCTGGCTGATCATTGGTTTCTATCCAAAAATAAAGAGTGAAATTAATAGAACTTCCTCCATACTCGTTAAAGAAGATGTTGGTTTCTTTGCTTTTACTTACAAAATCTAAACTTTTTATAGCCTCTTCTCCTACTTTTATTACTTTTTCTAAATCAGCATCATAAGTAACTCCACAATTTAATTCTATTCTTCTATGTGCTAATGCTGAATAGTTTCTAACTTTATTTTGATAAACATCTTTATTGGGAATAATTACTTCTTGCCCATTAAAAGAATGCATAATTACATTTCTTAAATTGATATGTTTTACAATTCCCATTTCATCAGCTGTTTCTATTACATCATCAATCTTAAATGGTTTTCTTACCGCCATAAAAACTCCTGAAATAAAATTAGTAGCAGAATCTTGAAAAGCAAAACTTAATGCCAAACCAACAACCCCAGCACCTGCTAAAAGAGAAGTAACAGCTTTGTCTAACTTTAACACACTTAAACTAATAAAAATACCGATACTAAAAATGACAAAGAAAGATAGGGTACCTATTAATTTTACCAAAGCCAAATTATGTATAAAACTATGTACTCCTTTTTTAACTAGAGACCTAACTAGTTTTGATATAAAGTAAAAAACAATTAACAATATTATACTTAACAACATGTTTGGTAACATGGTTATAAGAACTTTATACCAAGAGACTAGTTTATCAACTATTAGATGATATGATTCGTTTAAGTTAAAATTGTCCATGTTTATGATTTTAAAATTGCTTGAATAGAAACTCCACTTGTTGGCATATCTATAGGATCTAGCAAAAAGACTTTGCCTCTATGCAAATAAGTAGTAATTGCTGCTAAATTAATTAGAGACATGTTTCCACTATTTTTTTCATTATCTATCATGGTGGTTTTATTTACATCATCATAAACACCATAAACACCATTTTTAGAAGACACATACAAGGTTTCTATTTTACCATCGTATGCTAATGGAATAATTTTTTCTAATCTATTTGTTGTCTTTTCTTCATCAAATAACACTTCCTTAATTCTTGAAGAATCTTGTTGTAGTTGTTGATTTGTTACACTTTTAAAAAGTGGTAATAAATAATAGTTTGATGTTAAGTGTACACTTGGTTTTAATTCTTTTTCTAATAAAAAAGAAGTCATATTATTTTCATTTAAGAAAATGACTAATATTTTATTATTAGCCACTAATTTTTGTTCCCAAAAAGCAACATCGTGGTAAACCTGTTCTAATGGTTTGATGATGTTGTAATAAGATTCTCCCGTAACACGTTTAACTTTTAACTTTACTTTTAATCTTTCTAACAGTTCTAAGAAAATATTTTTTGTGTTTGATATATTATTACTCAAGGAACAATAAAAAGAAACACAATTAAAGTCTATAGTTCCTGCTAGGATTCTAAAATCATTTTCAGAAAGAATAGTTTTTGTTCTTAACATTGTTTTATTAGCTTCTATTGTTTAATAACAAAATTAAACACTAATAAAAGTATATAGATTGACTCCAGTCATTACTAATGTTGATTTACATCAACTTTTAGCAGTGCTTACCAAATTAAATCCATTTGTTGAAGTTTAATTCTATCTAGTAAAATAATACGTTTACCATCTGTTTTAATAATATCACTATTTTTAAACTCTGTTAATGTTCTTGTTAAACTTTCTTTGGTTGTGCCCGTTAATTTAGCCAAATCAGACCTTTGCAAAGTGATTTCGTCTTTTTCTGTTAACAATTCTTGCAATTTTTTAGAAACTCTTTTTCTTACCGAACTATATGCCATTAACATTAAATCTTCTTCTTTAGAACTTAAGTTTTTAGAAATTAACATCATAAACTGTTTGGCCACGACTCTATTTTCATAAATAAGCGTTAAAAAATCATCTTTAGATATTTTAGTTAGTTCAGTATCTGCCAAAGTATCTGCCATTTCATCATAGGTTCTTTCTTCAAAAACAGGTTGAAATCCAAAAAAATCCCCTTCTTGATACACCGCTGTTATGTATTCTTTTCCGTCATCATTATATTTATAGGTTTTAATTTTTCCTTTTTCTATATAATAAACATAATGTACATGCTCCCCTTCTTTATATATATTCTCTTTTGATCCGTATTTAAAAATGTTAGATTTCTCTTTAATATCTTTTAAAGAAACTACTTGCTGAGCCGTTTCTAAAAAAGCATGCATACTTTTAGGATTGTATTGCTCTTTTAACAACTCCATTTTTTTTAACCTACTTTCTATGGCTCTAATTAATTCAGTACTTTCAAAAGGTTTAAATAAATAATCATCGGCACCTAATTCCATTCCTTTTCTAAAATCTTCTTTTTCAGATTTTGCTGTTAAAAAAATAAAAGGAATAGAGGCTGTTTCTGGTTTCTGACTTAATATATATAAAACCCCATAACCATCCAACTCAGGCATCATTACATCGCAAACAATTAAATCTGGAAAAAAATTAGCAACCTTTTCAATTCCATCTTTACCATTCTCCGCTGTTTCAACTTCATAACCGGTTAATGCAACCAATTCTGAAATATTTTCTCTCATAATAACATCATCCTCAATAATTAATATCTTTTTCATATCTAATCCTTTAATAAAATATTTAAATTGGTATTGTGTTCATTAAGCTTATCTATTGTAAAAGACAACGTAAATGTTGTTCCTATATTTTCTTTACTTTTAAATGATATGGTACCATTCATTAACTCTACATATTTTTTTACAATATTTAATCCCAAACCGGTTCCTTGTAAATTGGTTACATTTTTAGCTCTAAAAAATCTTCTGAATAAGTTTTTCTGATCCTCTATAGGAATTCCCATTCCTTCATCTTTAACAGTAATAGAAATGTTATTTTTTTGAATATTAGAGGTAATGTATACATTCTTATTTTTGGGGGTATATTTTACAGCATTAGACAATAAGTTGTTCATTACATGCCTTAAAATATTTCTATCTAAACAAACAATTCTCTTTTTACATTTGTGTTTATAATGAATGATTTGATTCTCTTTAGTTAAAGTAGAAAACTCTTCTATGTGATTTTCTAACATTTCTTTTAAATCAAAAACTTCTTCCTGGTATTCTATTTTACCCTCTTCTAATTGCCCTAACGATAAAAATTGATTTAAAGTAGCTGTTAAAGTTTTTATAGATGTTTTTATTTTTACAACATGAGAGTCCACTTTTGTTTGATGTATAAATTTTTGCCACAGTTGATCATCATTCTTTAAGTAACGTTCTATCAAATCTACCGATGATAATATTCCTGCCAAAGGAGTTCTAAACTCATGAGAAGCTATGGATATAAATCTAGATTTCATATCGTTTAACTCCTGCTCCCTTTCAAGTTTTTCAATAATTAAGTCTTTGGTCTTTGTTTGCCTCTCTAGTTCTTTTTCTAATTTCTTTCTTTTGGTAACATCGTTAATCAATCCAATGGTATATAACTCATGATCTTCCTCTGAATAAAAATTTTGATTACAATCTATCTCTAAAATTTTAATTTCTTTTTTTCTTTTTAAGACAACTTCGTATTTACCATAATTCCTAGTTTCTATATCAAAACAGTTTTTAAAATATTTTTCAAACGCTCTTCTATATTCTTTGGGTAAAACATCACTTAACTTTTTATTTTCAAGTTTTTTACTTGATATCCCTAATAACACCAAACTGGATTTATTAAATTCTATAACAATTCCTTTATGATTAATAAGCATTACTCCGTGAAACAAATTGTTTAATATGGAAGTGAATTTTTCACTATAAACATGATTTTTGGGCATAAAATTTTATATATCTACTCTCAAATATAACTATAAGCCTTGTAATTACTACACTTTACATCCATAAATTGACCAAGATCAATTTTTAGTCAAATCTTCATCAACAAATACATCTAGCTTCTACATTAACTTTGCAGGTATAAACAATAAAACAATTATGATGAAAGTATCTTTAAAAAGAAAAAAACAATACACAACCTTGTTATTGTTATTAGGTTTAGGAGTTTTTACAGCAAATGCACAAATTATTTCTAAAAATGCGATTGGTATTAGAGCTGGAGACAACGATGGATTTGGTTCTGAAATTTCATATCAAAGAGCTTTAGGTAATGCAACACGTTTAGAGTTAGATTTAGGTTGGAGAGATACTCAAAATTTTGATGCTATGAAATTTACAGCCTTACATCAATGGGTATATCCTATTGAAAACAGATTTAACTGGTATGTAGGTGCTGGTGGTGGAATTGGATTTTTTGACAACAATAATATCAATTCTGATGATGAAGTTTTTGTAGTAGCCAGTGGTGATATTGGTATTGAGTACAATTTTAAAATTCCATTGTTAATCTCTTTAGATTTAAGACCAGAAGTAAGTTTTAACAACGATTATTCTGATGGATTAGATTTAGATGCCGCTTTAGGTATTAGATATCAATTTTAATTAATAACCCCCTAAAAAAAATTAAAAGATTATGAAAAAGTTAATTTTATCAACCATAGTAATGTCTGTTATATCAATAACCGCTCATGCACAAGATTTGTACAAAAAATCTAGTGTTGGTATTAAAGGTGGTTACAACTTGGCTAGTGCTCAGTTTGATGGAGAATCCAACGTAGATCAAAGACATGGATTCCATGTAGGTTTTTACAATGAAATATTTTTAAAAGAACGTTTTTCTGTACAAACTGAACTTTTATATTCTCAACAAGGATATAAAATTGAAACCGACAACGGAGACTTTACTCAAAAAATTGATTATTTAAACCTTCCTATTTCGTTAAAAGGATATTTTACTGATCATTTTTACATAGAGGCTGGACCACAAATTGGAGTAGCAGTTTCTCATAAAGAAGAAATAGATGCTAATTTTGATTTTTTTGATGTTACTAATGATATTTCACCAAACGATTTTGATTGGGGAGCCAATATAGGTACTGGTTTTAAATTTGATTCAGGTATCAACATTGGTGCTAGATATTACTTTGGATTAGGAAAAGTATATGATGAAGAAAATCAAAAAAACAGAGTTTTACAAATTTCTTTAGGATACGATTTTTAATACTTACCCGTAAAAACCTATTAAAGAAAACTAAAAGCCATACAAATTGTATGGCTTTTTTTATGCAATTAGTTTTATTACAAAACCTTTATGATTAAATTTTAATTCTTTTATATAACTACCGTGTTCACCAATGGTAAGTTTCATTTTTTTTATATGATGGTTTTCTTTAACAACCTCTATTAACTTGTTTCTTAAATAAACATCTTCTATTTCAAAAAAACGATAGTCTTTTATATTTGATTTGATTTTTTGTAAATCTAATCCTCTCATAAAATCGAAAGAAAAAATCAAACTATTCTGTTGAATGGAAACACTAAAATTCTTGGCAAAAAACTCGCTCTCCTGAAGCTCATCAGCATAGCAAAATCCAAAAAATTTAGAAGTTCTAAGAATCTTCATATTTTATCTATGTTTCTTAGGAGTACTATCTAAAGGAATCGCTTTTTTTAAAGCTTCTACAATATTATAGGCAGCAGGACAGATTTCTGAATTGGTTATGGTTAAATCTGTTAACTGAATAAACTTTTTTCTGTTGGTATGTGGGTACTCCGCACAAGCTCTAGGACGAACATTATAAATAGTACAAGTATTATCACTTTCATCTAAAAAAGTACAAGGTGCAGTTTTTAACACATAACAATCATCCTCATCCCTTTCCAAATACAAGTCCATAAACTTTTGCTCTTTCATACGTAAATGCTTTGCAATACGCTCTATATCCTTAGCAAAAAACATAGGACTGGTTGTTTTACAACAATTGGCACAGGTTAAACAATCGGTACGCTCAAACTCTTTATCATGTAAATCTTGCATTACATAATCTAAGTCTTTAGGAGTTCTTTTTTTTAATCTTTTAAAATAAGATACATTCTCTTTTTTAACCGCTTGGGCCTTTTTAGGTAATTCCTGTAAAAATTCTTCCATAAATATACTCATGCCACAAAAGTAGTTAATCAGCTTTTAATTACAGGGCTTATATAAAAATTATATACTAATGATAATTATCATTTTAATGAGATAACCTTCTCTATAAATTTGCTCAATAACTACCAATTAAATGTAATGGAAAAACACACCTTTCATATTCCCGTAATGGGAATTGGTTACACAGTAGACAGCCCTTTAAAAGTAGCTGCCTATGGAATAGATTCTGTAATTTCTTTAGTAGATGATATTTTATTAGAGAAATTACGAAAATATTATTCAGAACTTAACAAACTGAAATACATAGAAATTAGCGATAGAACTATTGACTATAGAGCTTTAAGAATTACGGCTTATCTTAATTTAATGCATGATTTAATTCAAATAAAAATTGATAAACTAAAAAATGTATCTAGTTTAAAAGCAGATATTCTGATTGATTACATCAAACATTTACCCTCTGGATCTGAATTAAAAAAACGCCTATTACAAAGTGAAAATATTGAAGAAGTAAAATCTCTTATTCAATGTAATTTAAAACCGGGTCATATTGATGTAAATATTATGACCAAAATTGATAAGACCAATTATATAGATCACGAAGCTTTACCCGTTGAATATAATGATGCACATGCAGCCTTAAGAGGTTATGCCAACGCTAAGATAACGTCATCAATTGTTTTTTCTGCAGGAATGAATCCTAAACTATACAATTACCTAGAAAACTTTGAAGATTTTTATCCTGATGCAAGTGGATTTATTAAAAAGAAAATCATTCTCAAAGTAAGTGATTATCGTTCAGCATTGATTCAAGGAAAATATTTAGCAAAAAAAGGTTTATGGGTTTCTGAATACAGAATAGAATCTGGATTAAATTGTGGTGGTCATGCTTTTGCTACAGACGGATATTTATTAGGGCCTGTTTTAGAAGAGTTTAAAAAAAATAAAAAAGAATTATATAACACTACCCATTCTTTATTCATGGATGCGTTGGAAAATAAAAATAAAAAACGTTCCTTTTGTTTTCCCGATTTAAAAATATCAGCACAAGGAGGTGTTGGAACTGCAGAAGAACATCAGTTTTTATTAAAACATTATGGTTTAGATTCTATTGGTTGGGGATCTCCATTTTTATTGGTGCCAGAAGCCACTACTGTTGATGTTGATACTATAGATAAATTAGCCAGTGCTCAAGAAAAAGATTTGTATTTAAGCAATATTTCTCCTCTTGGAATTCCTTTTAACAATTTAAGAGGAAATACCAAAGATGAAGTAAAAGAGCTAAATATTATTAAAAATAGGCCTGGTAGTGCTTGTCCTAAAAAACATGTTGCTTTAAATCAGGAATTTAAAAAAGAAGGACAGTGTACAGCTTCTAGAGAATATCAATATCTAAAAATCAAACAATTAGAAGAAAATGATGCTCTAAGTCCCGTTGAACAACAAAAAGAAATCGCCAAAGTAAAAGAAAAGGCTTGCATTTGTGTGGGGTTAGGAACTACTGCCTTGCTAAATTATGGCATAGATACCAAAACCGAAGGAAAAGGTGTTTCTGTTTGTCCTGGTCCTAACCTAGCCTATTTTAGTGAAAAAGTAAGTTTATCTAACATGATAGATCATATCTATGGGAAAGTAAATATCATTAAACGTAATGACAGACCTAATCTGTTTCTAAAAGAATTAGATATGTATGTTACCTATTTGTCTAATCAAATTAATGAGCAATTTAATCCTAAGCAAAATAAAACGTTAACAAAATTCACCAATAATTTATTAGAAGGAATTTCTTATTACCAACAGCTGTTTCAAAGCAATTTTAATGAATTGGTAGAACAAAACAAACAGGCTTTAGACAATTTATCAGATAAATATCAAAAAGTAATTGATCTACAATTACAGTTACAAAGAACCTAATAACACAAAGTCATGGATACAAACCTAATTAACAAATACAACGTTCCTGGACCAAGATATACTAGTTACCCAACAGTTCCACATTGGAACGTGCAGGACTTTAGATTAAAAACTTGGAAAAGTAAAATGATTGACACTTTTACCAAAACCAACAAAACAGAAGGTGTTAGTGTTTATATCCATTTGCCTTTTTGTGAAAGCATGTGTACTTTTTGTGGTTGTAACAAAAGAATCACAAAAAAACACGATGTAGAAACACCTTATATAAATGCGGTGTTAAAAGAATGGTCTATGTACTTAAACTTGTTTGATGAAAAACCAGTGATTAAAGAATTACATATCGGCGGTGGTACTCCTACTTTCTTTAATCCTGAAAATTTAAATTATCTACTTACTTGTATCATTAATACTTCTCGCTTAGCAGAAAATTACGAATTTAGCTTTGAAGGACATCCTAACAACACAACCAAAGAACATTTACAAACTTTATATGATTTAGGATTTAGACGTGTTTCTTTTGGTGTACAAGATTATAATGAAACCGTACAAAAAGCCATTCATAGAATTCAACCATTTGAGAAAGTAAAACAAGTAACAGACTTGGCTAGGCAAATTGGTTATACTTCTATAGGTCATGATATTATTTATGGATTACCTTTTCAAACCATGAATGATGTTATCAATACTATAGAAAAAACAAAAGAACTAAGTCCTGATAGAATTGCTTTTTATAGCTATGCACATGTACCTTGGCTAAAAGGAAATGGACAAAGAGGTTATAATGAAGAAAACCTTCCTAACGGAAAAGAAAAATTAATGATGTATGAGGAAGGTAAAAAACTACTACAAGGTTTTGGATATCATAATATAGGTATGGATCATTTTGCATTGCCTACAGATTCTCTTTACAAGGCCTTAACAAACCATACCCTACACAGAAATTTTATGGGTTATACCCATGCAAAAACTGATTTAATGATTGGTTTAGGAGTTTCTTCTATTGGAGATAGCTGGAATAGTTTTTATCAAAATGTAAAAAATATCGAAGAATATCAAGACTTGGTCAACAATCAAATATTTCCTATTGCTAAAGGACATATTTCTTCTGACGAAGATCTTATTATAAGACAACATATTTTAAATCTCATGTGTCATTACGAAACTACCTGGTCAACCGAAAACAAAACGCTAGAAAAAGCACCATTAAAAATGTTTCCTTTGGTTCATGACGGTTTAATTACTATTAAAAAAAGTAAAATAGTAGTTACAGAAAAAGGGAAACCTTTTATACGAAACATTTGTATGTCCATAGATCAATACCTTGGCAACAACAATCAATTACAATTTTCTAAAACTGTTTAAAAAAATTAAAAAAACGCTCTATTAATAGAGCGTTTTTTTTGTGATATATTCCTTATAAAGGATAAAAATATCATCAGTTTTAAAACTGTTTTTCACAAATCTGACGTTTTGTATTTTTTTATTTCCCCTCTACTCTAATGTGTTTTTGTATTTCGCTTTTTTTAATCTCCGTTAACCTACACGCTTTTTTCTAAAAAACACTTTCAAAAAACACTATTCATGCATAACAAAAAGGTCAAAAAGAAAAATCAATGTAATAAACCTAAAACAATTGTCTAAAACTTTGTTAATATAAAAGCAACAAAGTAACAAACAAAGATAAACCAACAAAATGAGGGTTATTAAACATCAAAAAGCGATAACAGTTCTAATATAATTTTCTTAATCATTTATCTTCTAAAATAGAACAAACTATAAAATTAACATTTGTATAAAAAACACATAAGTACTTGATTTACATATTATTATTTCCTTTTTATAAAATACATTTTTATCAATAATAAATAGCTGTTATAAATCATATGTAATAATGATAATTCCCTTAAATATTTAAGGTAAAAATCATGTTCACAACTGTTAAATCATAAAATAGTAAAAAACATATTCCTCGTTCTTTGAAATATCAAAAAGAATATACATCAATTAATACCCCGATTTACCTGCAAATTTTGGGTATTGATACTTTCAAAGAACCTAATTAAATATCTATAAATATGAAGCTAAAAACTCCCAAAATCTTAATGCTAATGATAGCATTAACAACTCAATTTTCGTTTGCGCAAACGAAAACAATTAGCGGAACTGTTTCCGATGATTCTGGTCCATTACCAGGAGCAACTGTTATGATAAAAGGATCTTCAGCAGGAACCTTGACAGACTTTGACGGACTTTACAACATTAATGCCAAAGAAGGAGATATTCTACAATTTAGTTATGTAGGTATGGAAACAGTTGAAAAAACTGTTGGAACGAGTAGTATTATAAACACTACATTAAAAGGAAATATTGAATCCTTAGATGAAGTGGTCATTACGGCTCTTGGAATTTCTAAAAAAGAAAGAGGGCTAGGAGTATCTGTTGGAGAGGTAGACAATGAAAGCCTAACCAGAGCAAGAAGCACAAGTCCGATAGAAGCACTATCAGGAAAAGTTTCAGGATTAAAAATTACACAACAATCTGGAACACCCGGTGGAAGTTCTTCTGTAATTATTAGAGGTGCAACCTCTTTATCGGGAAGCAATCAACCTATTTTTGTTATTGATGGTATGCCAATAAGTAACCAATCATTTAATCAAGATGATATTACAGGAGGTGTCGATGGAGGTAACAGAGCTGGAGACCTTAACCCAGATGATATTGAATCTGTTTCTGTACTAAAAGGTGCCTCTGCAAGTGCTTTATATGGAGCAAGAGCAAAAAATGGAGCAATTATAATTACCACTAAAAAAGGAAATAAAAACAGTGGTTTAAAAATAGATGTTAATTCTTCTTTGCGCTTTGACTCTCCATTAAAACTTCCAGAATACCAAAATGAATATGCACAAGGAACGTCTGGAACATATGATAAAGACGCTGTAAATGGTTGGGGACCTAAAATTTCAGATGTTGCTAACCAAACATTTACTGATTTTAAAGGTGACGATGTTACTTTATCTGCAAAACCAAATAATGTTAAGGACTTTTTTAATACTGGAATAACAAAAATAAACTCTGTTGCTTTTTCTGGAGGAGACACAAAATCTGACTATAGATTTTCCTATACAAATTCAAATGTAGAAGGAATTGTTCCTAACAGCAATTACAAAAAGAACAACTACACTTTAAATGTAGGTAGAAATTTTACTGATAAATTTACACTAAGAACAAATATCAACTACATTAATTCAACTTCTAGCGGAAGGACTCAACAAGGTTCTAATGATGGTAACGTAGTTATTGATAATATTCTAGGGATGTCTAGAACCATTTCTTTTGACGACTTAAAAAATAATTATATTAATGCGGCAGGAGATCAGATACCTTTAACACAAAGATCAAACAATCCTTATTGGGTTTTAAACCAAAACCCATTCTCTATACGTTTAGAAAGGTTTATTGGTAGTGCCACATTAGATTATAAGATTACTAAAAACCTTAAATTAGTAAACAAGTTAGGTACAGATTTTTTCAATGAGAGTAGACAAAAATTATACGCCGTAGGAAGTTTGGGGACTCTAAAAGGTAGCTTTACCAATTGGGATTATTATAACCAAATTATTAACAACGATTTTTATTTAAGTTATACTAAAGATAGTAAAGACGGAATTTCTATAAGTGCTATTTTAGGACACAACTTATATCAAACAAAATATGAGCGTACTACTTTAACGGGGAACAACCTTACTGTACCTGGGTTATATGTACTAGGTAATGCTGAAACACTTAACGGAACAGATTTTAGTTCTAAAAAAGAATTATACGGTGTATATACTGATATTAACTTAGATTATAAAAACACTTTTTTCTTAAATTTAACAGGAAGAAATGATTGGAGCTCTACTTTACCAGCTGATAATAATTCTTACTTCTACCCTTCTGTAAACGGTGCCATTGTTTTTTCTGAATTTATAGAAGACAAAAGCATTCTTAGCTTTGGTAAAATTAGAGCAGGTTATGCAGAGGTAGGTTCAGATGCAGAACCATATAGCCTTCTATTTGGTTTTGTTCCTTCAAATGATTACTACGTACAATTTAGTCTTAGTAACAATTTGCCACAAGGAGGAATTATTGGATTTGAAGCTCCTAGAGTACTTCCAAATGCTGAATTAAAACCTCAACGAAAAAAAGAATTTGAATTAGGGTTTGATCTTAAACTCTTTAAGAACATTGCTAATATTGGCTTTACTTATTATAATTCAAATACTTCCGATCAATTACTTGATATTTCAGTTCCTGAAAGTACTGGTTTTTTTAGCAAAACATTAAACGCAGGAGTTGTTAATAACAAAGGGATTGAATTAGATGTTAATCTTTCTCCTCTTATCAATACCAACAGTAAATTTCAATGGGATTTAGGGATTGTATTTAATAAAAACCAACAAAAAGTTACTAGCTTAATTGACGGTCTTGATGAATTTCAATTAAAGAGTGGGTGGTCTGGATTAACAATAAAAGCAGCTCCAGGAGAAGAATTTGGTCTTTATGGTACTAAATTTAAAACAAATGATAATGGTGAGTACATTATAAACACTGATACTGGTTTAAAAGAAGTGGTTACAAATCAAAGATTAGGAGACACTGCTCCAGATTGGACAATGGGTATCAATAACTCTTTTACTTATAAGAATTTTGGTTTAGGTTTTTTAATTGATATCAAACACGGTGGAACTTTGTTTTCTGGAACAACTGCTAATTTACGATCATCAGGATTGGCAAAAGAAACGCTAGCTCATAGAGGTGAAACCTATATAGATGCTGGTGTTAACGAAGTAACAAATACTGATGGTTCTGTTTCCTATGTAGAAAACACAACTGCAGTTACTAATATGGAAGAGTACTGGACAAACCAAAGCGGAACATCAAATACAGAAGGTAACATATTTGATGCCTCATATGTGAAATTACGAGAAATTAACTTTTTCTATAATGTGCCTTCTAAATTACTTAAAAAAACAGGTATTACAAGACTTAGACTTGGTGTAGAAGCTAGAAATCTTTGGATTATTGATGATAATGTACCTCACATAGATCCAGAAGTAAACTTTTTTGGTACAGGAGGACCTGGGGCAACAGTTGAATTTGCTAGTGTGCCATCTGTTAAATCATTAGGGTTTAACATAAACTTAACTTTTTAAATAGAATATATTATGAGAATTAAAAATATAATTTTATACATAAGCAGTCTTTGTCTCACACTAAGTTCATGCGATAGTGATGAATTGCTAAAAGTAAATGAAAACCCAAATGTAGCTACTTCAATTGATCCTGATTATCTTTTAGGATATGCCGCATATGCATGGACAGGAGTTAGAACAGGTGGTGACTTATATCTACCAGTCGGTTGGGCAAACCAAGCATTTTCAACAGGAGGAAATGCTGGTTGGGGGTATGCAGAAGATAGATATGATATTAGTCCTTTTTCAACTGGTAATACTTGGAGTGGATATTTTGTAAGTGTTGGAAACAACTTAAACATTGCTATTGAACAAGCAGAATCTGCTGAACCAAAAAACAATAATGGTGCTGCTCAGTGTAAACTTGTGTTAGCCAACACGATGTTTGAAAACACTATGATATTTGGAGATATTCCTTTTAGACAAGCATGGAAAGCTGACGAATTTACAAGTCCAGTATTTGATCCTCAAGAACAAATATTAAACGATTTATTAACAATGATTGATGAAGCAATCGCTCAAATTGATATTACTTCGGTTCTAAAAATTTCCAATAATGATCCTTACTATAAAGGTGATATGGAAAAATGGATAAAATTTGGAACTTCCTTAAAATTAAAAATCTTAATGACAATGGTTGATAAAGATCCTAGTAAAGCTTCTGATATTGGAGCCTTAGTAAACTCTTCTGAATTAATTACTTTGTCTGCAGATAATTTTGAAATTGATTATTATGATGAAACAAATTCTGAAAATCCAAAATTTAAAATTTTTAAAAATTACGCTGGAGGAGAAAATCCATGGGTATTTGCAAATACAATAGGATTTACGTTTATGGAAGACCGCAATGACCCTAGAATATCCATTTATTTTGATGCTAATGACAACGGAGATTATTTACCTGTTGATACTGCTACAGAAGCTGCATTAGATACTGATGCCAATTTATTATCATCTCCAATTAGCGTTACCAAATTATGGACTGCTGATGCTCCAGATTTAATTCTAAGTGCTTCGGAAATACAACTTTTAAGAGCTGAAATCTATGCTAGAGGAATCGGAGTTACTGCTGACTTAAATATGGCAAACACATTATACAAAGCAGGTGTAAAAGAATCATTAGTTTATTATTCTGTTTCCGAAACAGATGCTACAACTTATGTTAATGGAGATTTACCAGACATATCTACGATGAGTGCCAGTGATGCCGAAAAAGAAATTCACATTCAACAATGGATTGATTTTCAAGACAGAACATTAGAAGGGTGGATAAACTGGCGTAGATCTGGACCAGAAGGAAGTGAAGTGCCTGACTTACAACTACCTCCAGGAGCTCCAGCAGGTGGTTTATTTAGAAGATATACTTATCCTTCAGATGAATTAACATCAAATAAAAATGCACCATCTGGAGCAGGAGATTTAAAACTTCATGACAACCTATGGTTTGACTTATAGTAACAAATAATTTTAAGTAAGTTTATATTTAAAACGTCCACTCTCAATATTTAGAAAGTGGACGTTTTTTTTAGTTTTAAAATTCATAAGTATTAAATTGATATTTAAATTAACATCACAATATCGCTAGCATTAATATTTTTTATCAAGGTTCAGTTTTCATAAAAGTACAAAGTTTATAAATCTTGACAATAATTTGTTAGAACGGGTTACAGGGTTAATAAAAAACCTAGCCTAGATTTTTATATCCATTAATGCTATATTCACTTTTTAACAACAACTTCTCTAAAGATTCTGCTGCCAAATCTTCATCCTCTATGATAACAATATCCATCTTATACTTATTAAATAAATATTACTTATTGTTTTGATATATTTATCTATTTAAAATATCAAAAATATACCCACAACAAAGTAAGCCAAATCATGCTAAATAGAAAATATTAATTAACAGATTAAAATATAATAAGAAAAAATAAGAATACTAATGACAACCTACAGGTACTAATTGTACTTGTAAACTCATATCTGTTGGAGATACAAAAGCAATACCTAAGCCCAAACCTCTTAACACAAATAAAGCCCCAACTACTAACAACATTACTGGGACAGCTTTTCTAAATACAGTTCTAAAACGTTGAGTACTTAATAACTTTGCTCCCATTAACAAAAGCATTAAAGGCAAAGTACCCAAACCAAAAACAAACATATAAAAACTACTATAAGCCACATTCCCAATGGCAATAGCTCCTATTAAAGCAATATAAACGGTTCCACAAGGCAACAATCCGTTGAGCATTCCTAAACTCATAAAATTAAGAACTGAATTAGATTTTGCAATGTTTTGATAAGTATTTTTAATCAACCCTATAATTTTAGAGGATGATTTTTTTTCTACATAATTCAATATTTTTTTCTGAAACAGCGCAATGGTTATCAACACAACTCCAGCAACAATAGAAAGTGCTTGTTGCAAACCTGCCAATTCAAAGGCTTTACCAAACAATCCAAAAACAGCTCCTATACTTGCATAAGTAATTAGTCTTCCGAAGTGATAAGCAATAATTTTAGACCATTTTTGACTTTTAGATCCGGCATGTACAGGCAACGCAAACGCAATAGGTCCACACATACCAATGCAATGTAAACTACTTAACAAACCAAATATAAAAGCGGAGAAAATCATTCGAAATATAATTCTTGTTTTTTGTAAAAACTTTTTGTCTTATCTTTTTTATAATGCCAGATAATGGCAACATTCCATCTTCCTTTTACCAATTTATCTCCTGAGTAAACAAACTCGTTTTTGTTTGAGTTGATACTTTCCGTAAAATCTAATTTATCATTAGAAGGTCTATAAAATTGTATTTTTCCAACAATCATATCTTTCTCAGGATTTGGAATTACAATTTTTAATTGATTAGAAGCATTCTCAAACAAAACTTTATCTTCTAATTTATCTCTATTTTCGGCATTGTTGATGGTTTTTTGAAAAGCCAATTCATCTTCGTAATAATGACTTGAGACCAAATCATATTCATATTCTTTTTGTGTAAATGTTTTGATCACAAAAAACATGATGAACACAATAAAACAACCAAATGCCAACACAATACTTGTACCCCAATTAATTTTCATGATTTCTTTATTTTATGTTTACCACTTGTTTTTAGGACTTAAAAAATTAGTAGAAGTTGTGGTAATTTGTTCTTCACCTCTATAAACACCTATCTTAATTTTCTCATTACTATCTTCTAATGCTGCTTCAGGAATTTCAATAAAAATAGTACCCTCATACATTCCTTGTTTTTTTAGTAAAAGATGAGTAGTTCCTACCAATTGAATATTTCCTTTATGCGATATCATTTTAAAAGATAAAGAATCTATGTCTTGCGTAGTTTTGTTGACCAATTTATAGGTATAAACATTGCTAATCACTCTACCTTCTTTTACTTGATACAATTCTCCTGGTACTCTAAAAAAGTTTGCTTGCACATTGCTTCTTACTGTTAAAAGAGCAATTAACACCACCATTAATATTCCTAAAATAACAGTATAAGCCTTTATTCTTAGGGTAAATTCAAAAGGTTTGTTTTTTTCTATATTTTCTTCGGATGCATAACGAATCAATCCTTTAGGCTGATCTGTTTTTTCCATCATAAAATCACAGGCATCCATACAAGCAGTGCAGTTTACACACTCTAACTGTGTTCCGTTTCTAATATCAATACCTGTAGGACAAACTTCTACACATTGATCACAATCAATACAAGCTCCTTTACCTTGTTTTTCTCTGTCCTCATTCTTTTTAAATTTAGATCTTCCTTTGGTTCTTTCTCCTCTAATATAATCATAAGCAACAATAATAGATTTGTTGTCTAACAAAACCCCTTGCAGCCTTCCATAAGGACAAGCAATGATACATACTTGCTCTCTAAACCATGAAAAAACAAAATAAAATACGCCTGTAAAAATCCAAATACTTATAAATCCACCAACATGTTCAGAAACAGGAGAAGTAATGATTTTAATAAGCTGATCACTACTAATGATATACGCTAAAAACACATTAGAAATCACAAAAGAAATAAGTATGTAAATACTATGCTTAAAAAGTCTCTTTCTTATTTTTTCAGCATTCCAAACTTGTTTGGCCAATCTTTTTTGAGCTCCTTTATCACCATCTATCCAGTATTCTATTTTACGAAAAACCATTTCCAAAAAAATGGTTTGTGGACAAATCCATCCACAAAAAACACGTCCATAAATTACTGTGAAAAGAATGATAAATACCACACCAATTAGCATGGAAATAACCAATAAATAAAAATCTTGTGGCCAAAAAGGAAATCCTAAAATATTGAATTTTCTTTCTATGATATTAAATAGAAATAATTGATTCCCATTAATTTTTATAAATGGAGAAGACAACAAGGTAGTTAACAAAAAGATACTGACCCAAGTCCTTAATGAATAATATTTCCCTTTAGGTTTTTTTGGATAAATCCACGATCTCTTACCCTCATTATCAATCGTAGCAATAGAATCTCTAAAAACTTCCTTGTTATCTCTTTCCATTTTTAATAAACTTTATTCTTCTTCATATAGATCTCCTTGAGGTTCTTTAGGCTCTGCTGGAGTTGTTCCTTTTAAGCTTTTTACATAAGCTGCTAACATTTGGCGATCTTGAGAACTAAAACTATTTTTCCAAGCAATCATCCCTTTTCCAGCCCTACCTCCTTCTGAAATAGTATTGTAAATATCTTCCATGCTACCTCCTAAAATCCAATAGTTATCAGTTAAGTTAGGTCCAATTTTACCTCCTCCATCAACAGCATGACAAACAGCACAATTACGTTTATACAACTTTTTACCTTGAGCATTATCTCCTTCTGCCAAAGCACTCATATCTACTTTTTCTTGAGTCGCTTCATAAGCAGCAATTTGTTTTTTGGCCAATGCAACTTCTGCTAAATATTCTTGTTTTTGATCTTTTCCATCTAGCACTTCATAATAAACCATGTAACTAACAGCAAATACAATCGTCATATAAAATCCATAAATCCACCATGGAGGAAGGTTATTATCTAACTCTTTAATACCGTCATAATCATGATCTAAAATAATATCACTTTCTTCAGCTACAGGTTTTGCGGCCATCAATCCATCTAAAACACTTTTCCAGTCAGACCAATTGATTTTATTTGCATTTTTCTTTTCATAAAAAGCTTTTTTCTCTTCTTCTGATGATAAAGACAAATAAAGATTATTCATTTTAGTGACCACAAAACGGGCACTAAATATGGCAGCCATAAAAATTAAATACAAGGTAATTTTTAAAGCTATTAAAGATGAATATCCATTTTCTGAAGGAAACATCCATTCTAACAAAAGGCCTACTAATACACTGATGATTACAAAGCCTATAATTTGTTTATTTTGTTTTTTAACACTCATAGTTTAGTCTTTTTTTATTCAAAGGGTAGATTACTCACTTTTTCTAAGTATTCTTTTTTAGCTTTAAACACCCAAAAAAACAACAGGGTAAAAAAGATAAAAAAGATAGACAAAGAGATCATTGGGTAAATTTCTATTCCCTCAATGCTTACCATATAATTTTTTACAAACTTTAACATCTTATTTCGTTTTTATATCTGTTCCTAATCTTTGTAAATACGCAATTAAAGCAACAATTTCTCTTTGCTGAATTGGCACAAACTCTTCTCCTTTTGCTTTTGCTTCGGCTTGAGCCGCTTCATAACTATCTACAAAAGAAGGATCTTGCGTTAAGTTTTCTGCAATCAAATCCGCCTGAGCTTTCATGTTCTGTGCTGCATTGGCAATTTCTTCTTCTGAATATGGCACCCCTAAAGTCACCATAGTTTTCATTTTATTTTGCGTATCACTTAAATCCAACTCATTTTTTAACAACCAAGAATAAGATGGCATGATAGATCCTGGTGAAGTACTTTGTGGATCGAGCATGTGGTTAAAGTGCCAGCTATCAGAATATTTTTGACCAACTCTGTGTAAATCTGGTCCTGTACGTTTTGATCCCCATAAGAACGGATGGTCGTATACAAATTCTCCAGCTTTAGAATATTCTCCATAACGCTCTACTTCTGAACGGAAAGGACGAATCATTTGAGAGTGACAACCCACACAACCTTCACGTATGTATAAATCTCTACCTTCTAATTCTAATGGTGTATAAGGTTTAACACTGCTAATGGTTGGAATGTTAGACTCCACCATAATGGTTGGAATGATTTGAACAATTCCTCCAATTAAAATTGCTACTGTTGCAAAAATGGTTAATTGAACTGGTCTTCTTTCTAATTGTTGATGCCAAGATTCCCCTAACATTCTTCCTTTTTTTAATCTTTGCAATGGAGCTGCTTCACTTAAATCATCCTCAACTTCTGAACCTCTTTTAATGGTTGCAGAAATGTTAAACAACATTACTACAGCACCAATAATATACATAGTTCCTCCTATGGCACGCATCCAATACATTGGAATGATTTGAGTAACCGTTTCTAAAAAGTTTCCATATACTAAAGTTCCGTCAGGATTGAATTGTTTCCACATAGATGCTTGTACAAATCCTGCAATGTACATTGGGAAAGCGTAAATAATAATCCCTAATGTTCCTAACCAAAAGTGAATATTTGCTAATTTAATAGAGTGTAATTTGGTTTTAAACAATACTGGAACCAACCAATAAATCATCCCAAAAGTTAAAAATCCATTCCAAGCCAAAGCTCCAACGTGAACGTGTGCAATAATCCAATCTGAAAAGTGTGCAATAGCGTTTACATTTTTTAAAGACAACATAGGTCCTTCAAAAGTTGCCATACCATATCCTGTAATGGCTACCACCATAAACTTTAAAACAGGATCTACTCTCACTTTATCCCAAGCACCTCTTAAGGTTAACAATCCGTTGATCATACCTCCCCAAGATGGAGCAATTAACATCACTGAAAATGCAACTCCTAAATTTTGTGCCCAATCTGGCAATGCTGTGTACAACAAGTGGTGAGGTCCTGCCCAGATATAGATAAAAATCAACGACCAAAAGTGTACAATAGACAATCTATAAGAATACACAGGTCTATTAGCCGCTTTAGGAACAAAATAATACATCAAACCTAAGAATGGAGTGGTTAAGAAAAATGCTACTGCATTATGTCCATACCACCATTGTACCAAAGCATCTTGTACTCCAGCATAAACTGAATAACTTTTTAAGAAAGATACTGGTAATGCCAAACTGTTAAAAATATGTAAGACAGCTACCGTAACAAATGTTCCTAAATAAAACCAAATAGCAACATACAGGTGACGTTCTCTTCTTCTTAAAATGGTTCCAATCATATTGATACCAAATACCACCCAAATAAGAGCAATGGCAATATCAATAGGCCACTCTAGTTCTGCATATTCTTTACTAGAGGTAATTCCTAAAGGTAAAGTAATGGCTGCTGCTACAATAATTGCTTGCCATCCCCAGAAATTAATTTTACTTAGCAAATCGCTAAACATTCTAGCTTTTAATAATCTTTGTAAGGAATAGTAAATTCCTGCAAACATGGCATTCCCAATAAAGGCAAAAATAACAGCATTGGTATGTAACGGTCTTAACCTACCAAAACTTAGCCATGAAACTCCTTTGGTGATGTTTGGAAACACAAACATTAATGCTAACAGTAAACCTACTGACATTCCTATGAGTCCCCAAAACATGGTTGCGTAAATAAATTTCTTTACGACTTTGTTGTCATAATAAAATTGTTCTTTTTCCATAAAATAGTAATTCGATTAGTGGTTTTGGTTTTAAATTATTCTTGTTTATTTTTTACATCATCATTAAAAAGCATTCTAATAGCAGGAGTTTCATCATCTTCAAACTGACCATTTTTTACAGCTAAAAAGAATACGGCTAAAAACACCACCGCCACGCAAAGACTTACTATAATTAAAATGTAAATAACACTCATGTTAACTTTTATTTATAGCAAAAGTATCGGCATCATGCATAACAAAAAATGATTATTATCATGGTTTGTTTTTTTTATGTGATAAAGGAAATTGTAGTGAAATAAAAAAATATGAATTTTTTGTGACTGAAAAATTACATATATTGAAAGAGATTTCTTACACCATAAATTAACAATATATGATCAATATTAATAAAATCAAAAAAGTCGTAAGTATACTATTAGTTTTCTTAATTGTTTTAACTACTAACCTGGTTGATAAAGACAACTTTAACAGCCTAAAAAAATCAGTAACTACCATTTATGAAGATAGAATTGTGGCTAGTGATTTATTGTTTGAATCATTACTTTTAATTCATGAAAAAGAAACCGCATTAATTTCTTCTGACTCTCTTTTTTATCAAAAAAGAAATAAGCAAACCAATGATGAAATAAAAAATTATATAGAAGTCTATGATCAGACAAAACTAACGAGTAAAGAACATATCCTTTTTAACGAGTTTAAGAATGAATTTAACCATCTAAAAAAATTAGAAGAAAGTTATGTTGGTTCTAAATCTGTCAATAAATCTGAACTACTTAAAAGCATTGATAAAATCACGAATAAACTTCAAAGTTTATCAAAAATTCAACTAGAGGAAGGTAAACAGCAAATGTTTATAAGTAATAAAACCATAAAAACCATTGATTTATTTACTCAGATTGAGATTGTTTTCTTAATTATGATGGCTATTTTGGTACAGTTTATTATTTTCTATGATCCTAAGAAAAAGTAAAAAACACATCAATCATGCTGAATTCTTTTCAGCATGATTGATGTATTACCATAAGCGAACAAAAGAATTAAATTTTTCTTCTAATTCCTCTTCCCAAAACATTTGTAGCAACCGTTACAAATACTACAATAGTAATAGAGCTTAAAGGCATTAAAATAGCCGCTATCAATGGGGTTAACATTCCTGAAATGGCAAAATACAAACCTACAATATTGTATAAAATAGAGAGTAAAAAACTTATTTTAACCACTACTAAACTCACTTTACAAAATTTAAAATAAATAGGCATTTTGTTGATTTTACTAGCATCAATAATAGCATCACTGGCAGGAGAAAACACATTTACATCTTCGGCAACGGCAATTCCAACTTCTGATTGTAACAATGCCCCCGCATCATTTAAACCATCCCCTACCATCATCACTGATTGATTTTTTTGTTGACAAGCTTTTACTTGCTCTAATTTATCTTGTGGAGATTGATTGAAATAAAAATGAGCTTTGTTGGTTAATTTGTTTTCTAAAAAAACTTTAGAAGCATCATTGTCTCCAGATAAAATATTGATTTGATATTTTTTAGACAATCTTTTTAAAGTCTTAAAAATGTCATTTCTATATTGATTTCCAAACTTAAAAAAACCTTTTAAAACACCGTCTATACTTACATATACCCTACTTTCCGTTTCTATTTCTTTTTTAGAAATTCCAACAAAATTAGCGGAACCTACTTTGACTGATTTTTGATTAAAAACTCCCTGAATTCCATTTCCTTCCAACTCATCAAAATCAACAATCTCCAACAAATCAGCTTTAATTTTTTTAAATAAAGTTCTACTTAAAGGATGATTAGAATTTCTAACCAATGATTTTACCATAGACAACTCGTCGTTTGACAAAATAGCTCCTTCATAGGTAAATTCTTGTTTATTTCTAGTGGTTAAAGTTCCCGTTTTATCAAAAAAGATGGTTTGTATATTCGCTATCTTTTCAATTACAGTGCTGTCTTTTAAATAAAACCCTTGCTTTCCTAAAATACGCAATACATTTCCAAAGGCAAAAGGAGCTGACAATGCCAAGGCACATGGGCAAGCCACAATTAAAATAGAAGTAACCACATTTATGATTTGACTTTTATCTACCAAAAACCAATAAATAGCGGATGCCAAAGTAATAAATAACAATCCCCAAGTAAAATACTGACTAATAGCATCTGTAAGATTGGTTAGTTTAGAAGTTTTTTCATAAGAATTCTGACTCCACAACTTCGTTAAATAACTTTGATCTACTGTTTTTGTGACTTTAAGGGTTATGGATTTTCCTTGTTGCTTTCCTCCTGCAAAAACTTTATCACCTATTTGTTTTTCAATTAAATTGGCTTCTCCTGTCACAAAACTATAATCTAGCTTTGGATTTCCATCTACCACAATTCCATCTGTAGGAATCACCTCTTCATTTCTAATAATGATAATGTCATTGATCTGAATTTCATTTACAGGAACAATCACTTCTTTTTCATCAACCCATGTAGAAATTGCTATGGGAAAATAAGATTTAAAATCTCTTTCAAACGATAAAAAATCATAGGTTTTTTGCTGGAATAGCTTTCCTAACAACAAGAAGAAAATCAAGCCTGTTAAACTATCAAAATACCCTTGACCCGTTCCTGAAAAAAATTCATAACTACTCCTTAAAAATAAAACTAACACTCCGATACTAATAGGAACATCAATATTTAAAATTCTTTTTCTTAGCCCTTTATAGGCAGAAATAAAATAATCATTGGCCGCATAAAAAACCACTGGTAACGAAAACAAAAACATCAACAACACAAATAAAGGTTGATAATGAGCTAGCCAAATATCTGGTTTTCCAAAATAATCTGGAAAAGATAAAAACATACTGTTCCCAAAAGCAAATCCTGCAATGGCTAATTTGTAAATACTACTTTTACTCTTGTTTTTTGCTTTTTCTCCATCTTCTAAACTGATGTATGGGTCATAACCAATCATAGCCAATAACTCAACCAACTGTTGTAAAGTAATTTTGTTGTTATAGGTTACTTGAACTGTTTTTTTAGAAAAATGAACTCTTGAATTTACAATACCATCATTTAATTTTTGCAAATGTTCTAGCACCCAAACACAAGAGCTACAGTGAATTTTAGGAATATAAAGCGTTACAACTTCAATGCCATCCTCCTGAAAATCTAACAACTTACTAACAACCGTGGTATTGTTTAAAAAACCATATTTTCCTTTAACACCATCGGGAGTTAATCCAGGATTTTTTTCAAAATCATAATAAGCGGTTAAATCATTGTCTTTAAATATTTGATAAACAGTTTTACAGCCATGACAGCAAAATGTTTTTTCATCAAAAACAACAATATCTTGATCGGCAACATCACCACAATGATAACAGGATTTTTCCTCCATTTTAAACTAAATATTTATAAAGTGTAAAATTGATAATATAAGAAATGCTATACAATGACTATTATCATACAAACTTTCCGTACTTTTGAAAGTAACAAAAAAATCTTTTTACTGTGGGTAGATGTGAACAATGTTTGATTAAACAATTTAACAACTTAAACGCTTTAAGCAAAGAGGAACTATCGCGAATTTCTGATTCTAAAGATGTACATACCTTTAAAAAAGGAGAAGTCATTTTTGATGAAGGTAAATTTTCTTCTGGCGTATATTGTATTAAAGATGGAGTTTGTAAACTCTCTCAATTGAATGCAAATGGAAAAGAGCAAATTGTAAAATTTAGTAAAAAAGGAGATTTAATTGGCTACCACTCTGCCATTACTCATGAACCAAGTACCATTACGGTTACGGCTTTAAATGATGTATCTGCTTGTTACATTCCGCAAGATTTAATAAAAAAACCACTTGAAGAAAACCCTAAGTTTGCTGGAGCGATGTTTAAAACCGTTTGTAGCGACTTAAAAGAGGCTAACAACGCAATGACCAATATTTCTACCAATACAGTTCATCAACGTATGGCGGATTTAATTTTGTTTTTAAAAGAGACTTATGGAGTGGATGATAACAACACGATTAATATTCAACTAAGCAGAAAAGAAATTGCAAGCTCTGTAGGAACGGCAACAGAATCTGCGATTAGAATTTTATCTAGCTTTAAAAAAGATGGTTTAATTGATTTGGATGGGAAAGCTATTGTAATTCTTGACGAAAGTGAATTAAAACACCTTGCAGAAGGAATTTAAACATTAAATATACAAGACATTATATACAAAGAGCTATCAAATAATTTGATGGCTCTTTTTTTGTTAAAAACTATTTAGTGACCTTATAGCAACCCTAGAAATATTGTTATTTGTTAAGAACTTTTTTGTTTTGTGAAAAAGTATTTCTTTTACTCACTGCTTTTTATATGTAGTTTTATAAAAAAACTGAACTGACGAAAAACTTAATTTATAAAAAAGGTTGGGTTATTCGGAAGTTGGCTGTAATTTGAACTAAAATCTAGAAAATAAAAGAAATTGAAGAGAATTGAATACAAAAGAAATGACGAAAACCTGAAAAAAGATTTCGTTCGTGCGGGAAAACTTCTGCAAGATTTTAATTCGGCAAACTATGAGAACGAACAGCTGAAAACGGAAATATTGACCGAGCTTTTCGGAACTGTAGGAAACGGAATTTCAGTCGAACACAATTTTCATTGCGACTTAGGTTACAATATTCACGTTGGCAAGAATTTTTACGCAGGATTTAATTGTACTATTTTGGATATGGCGGAAGTAAAAATTGGCGACAATTGCCTAATCGCACCGAATGTTGGAATTTACACGGCAGGACACAATATAAGCCCGGTTGACCGACACAAAACTGGATTTGCAAAACCTATAATAATTGGAAACAATGTGTGGATTGGTGGACATTCTGTAATAATTGGTGGAGTGGAAATTGGAGATAATTCAATTATTGCTTCAGGTTCTGTTGTGACAAAAGACGTTCCAGAAAATACAATTTTTGCAGGTAATCCAGCAAAAAAACTGAAAGATATAGAAGTTGATTAATAAAAAACTACAGCCAACAAAGCATATAGCTTATGGCGGGTGAACCGGTGCCAGCAAGGTTTTCGCTCCTTAGCCAGTTTTGGTTTCGGTGGACAGGAAAGTACTTCGAAACCGCCACAAGCCATATGCAAAACGTTACTGATAGACAACAAATAACACTAAAAAAACTATGGCAGACGACGGAAGTAAAGAAGGAGCAAATTGGCCTATACCTAAGTTTAGGTTTAAAGTAGACCTTGGTACTGAACTTAAAGAAATTTTCTTTCAAGATGTATCAGGAATGGACGTTGAAAGTCAAGTAATTGAATATCGAAAAAGTAACAGCAAGCTTTTTTCTACTATTAAAACACCAGGAATAGTAAAAAACGGAAATGTTGTGATGAAAAGAGGCGTGTTTTTAAACAACAATGCTTTTTTGGATTTTCGTTCACAAATAGCCATGAATACCATCAAACGCCGAACAATTATTATTCAATTACTAAATGAGAACAATGAGGTAACCATGCAATGGCAATTAAACAATGCCTGGCCAACAAAAATAACAAGTACCAATCTTGAGTCTGACGGGAATGAGGTGGCTGTAGACACCTTAGAAATAGCACATGAAGAATTAATAATTACAAATGGATAACAACATGAAAAAAAATCTTTTTCTTACCGCAATCATCATCATTGTAAGTATTGGAACAACCAAAGCAAATTCTTTTAAAAACAATATTTACCAAGAAATTAAAAAAGATTCTGCAAGATTGTCAGAACTTGATAAATTCTGGACAGAACTATCTCGCACAGTTCGAGAAGGTGATTTTGAGGGTTACCAAGCTGCTTACCATCCAGATGCTGTTCTTGTTATTAAACAAAATAGGTCAATATCAATTACAGAAGCGCTAGACAACTGGAAACAAGGTTTTATTGATACCAAGTTGGGAAAGAAAAATGATAAGGTAGAATTTCGTTTATCAAAAAGAATTGGGAGTAAAACTACTGCGTTTGAAACAGGAATTTTCTATTTTACTTCAACAGATAGCCACGGTAACCCTACTGAAGATTATATACATTTTGAAATGCTGCTTGTAAAACGTAATGAAAAGTGGTATGCGTTAATGGAAAACCAAAAATCTGAAGCTACCAAAGAAGAATGGAAAGCTTTAGAATAGTTTTCTTACATACCTAATAACTATATAACAAATCCAAAACATTGATAATAAATGCGTTTGATATTTTTGTGAATGGTAATTTTGAGCAACCTATATTTCTTTAACCTAAGTAAGTGTTAAATTCTGTCACATATATTTTTTGTATTTTACAAGGAACCCTTGATCCATTTCCGTATGCAGTTGAAATCTTCCTTGTTTAAAAAGCACTATTTGGTATTAATATTATGTCTGTTTTTAATTAATTGTGAGCAGCCAAAAAAAAAGAATGTAATTAATAAACAGCATATTTTGAAACGTGATTTAGAGTCCATTAAAAAAGATGGTAAACTTAAAGCGCTTACAGTCTATAGCGGAACAAGCTATTTTTTATACAAGGGACAACCCATGGGTTACGAGTATGAATTACTTAAAAAATTAGCCAAACATCTAGATCTTGAACTTGAAATGGTTGTGGTTAAAGATCTTAATGAACTTATTACCAAACTCAATAAAGGTGAAGGTGATATTTTGGCACACGGACTCGCAATTACTGGAAACCGTAAAGCATCTGTATCATTTACAAACTATTTGTACCTAACCAAACAGGTATTAGTTCAAAAAAAACCAGACAATTGGCGTACCATGCATTGGCACAAATTGGAAAATGCGTTAATACAGGATGCCATAGAATTACTACAAGACACAGTATCCATTCGTGAAGGTTCATCTTACAGCGAGCGTATTGAGAATCTTAGCGATGAGCTAGGTGGTAACATTTATATTAAGAAATTATCAGGTAAAATGGCTACAGATGAAATCATTAAACAAGTAGCCAAAGGGAATATTAAATACACGATTTCAGATAATAATATCGCCAAAATTATGGCTTCCTATTATCCTATTTTGGATATTGAGGTGCCTGTTAGTTTTTCACAAAGAATTGGATGGGCCACACGTATAAACTCACCCAAATTACTAAATGCCATAAATTTATGGCTAGAAGATTTTAGAAAAGAGGTTGACTATAATGTTATTTATAACAAGTACTTTAAAAATAAAAAGAACTTTAGACGACGTGTAAAAAGCGACTTCTATAGTTTAAACAAAGAGGAAATTAGCCCTTACGATGCACTTATTCAAAAACATGCCGAAAAAATTAATTGGGATTGGCGTTTAGTAGCTTCCCTAATTTATCAAGAATCAAGATTTGATCCAAACAATAGCTCTTGGGCCAATGCCAAAGGTCTGATGCAATTGATGCCTAAAACTGCTGAAGAACTGGGAGTCCAAGATCGCAGTGACCCAAAACAAAGTATTAGTGGGGGAACTAAGTATCTTAGACAGATTTGGAATAATTTCGACAAAATTAAAGACTCTGTACAGCGAACTAAATTTACGATGGCCTCTTATAATTGTGGATTGTATCATGTTAAAGACGCTCAAAAATTAGCTGCCAAAAAAGGTTTGGATGCCTTTGTTTGGGATGACAATGTTGAAGATATGATATTGGCTTTGAGCCATCCCAAAAACTACAACAATCCTATCATAAAATACGGTTATGTTAGAGGAATAGAGCCCTATAATTACGTCAATCAAATTTTTGAACGCTATGCTCACTACACCCAATTTATTAATAAATAGCTGTTTTAAATTGAGTTAAAAGAAACTTAAAACACCTAATACCCCTAAAATCAATATAGGCTTCATTTTAGATTTAGTTCTTTTTTAAACAACTTCAAAAAATTATTTTGAGACATTAAAACACCTTGCTGAAGGAGTTTTATTTTATTCTTTTTTAATCTTAATAAGATAGTAGAGTGTATTAGATTTTTTGGTATTTTTATATTTAATAACTGTAGGTTATATCACCTATGTATTAAGAATTATTTTTTATTAATACTATTCAATAATTGCTTTGCAATTAGACAACATATAATGAACTTATCCAAGTGGTTTCAATTTATAAGACCTAATATTAGATTTTATCAAAGTGGCTTTTTTGAATTTCCTTTTTTAGCAAATAGCCCTGAACTTATGATAGAAAGTACCATAAAAACTCCGGGAAGCAAACATATTAAAAAGGATCAGGCTGTTTTTAGAAACAATCCATTTACAAAAGGATCGTTTTATTATAGAAAAATTGAAGATGGCTTATGGTTAACTGTTACTGATATACAATTTAAACATAATACCATCATCAAATCTGTTTATGATGAGAATAAACCTAGTGATCACTACACAATTACTTTTACACTTTTTGAAAGTGAAGTGAAACTTCAGAATACTTTTATAGATAAAATTCCTTTTCAAAATAAATTTTGGGGATTTAAAAAACCAGGTACTGATGTAGGTGCTTGTTTTTATAAAGGAACTAAATCTAAATTCTTTATTTATTACATCAGTCCAAATTGGATTGAAAAAAATGTGCCTTTAAATAAATTAGACAAAAATATTCCTTTTAAAAAATTTCTAGATTCTGATAAAGGATTTATCTCTTATCAAGATATTGTTCCTAATGCTGAAGGACTCTCTCACGAAATTTTACACACTCTTAAAACATTTAATGATGATATATTTAATGAAACACAATTAAAATCTCAAGCTTTTAGTTTGATATCTTCTTTTTTTAAAAATGTTTTTAGAGATGTAAGAAAAGAAAAGTATCAGGAAAAAGGTAAAGCGGATTATAAAAAAATTTCTGAATGTGAACGCTTGATATCAATTAACTTAAATGAGCCTTTTGTCGGAATTGAGATTATTGCTAAAAAACTAAATATATCTCCATCTAAATTAAAAACCGATTTTAAATCTGTTTACGGAACTTCAATAATGCAATATCATATTCAAAAGAAAATGGATTTTGCTAAACAACTCATACTTAACACCGACCTACAAATTAAATACATAGCACAAGAAGTTGGTTATGAAAGTAAAAGTAAATTTAGTATTGCCTTTAAGAAAAAACACGGAAAACTTCCGTCTGAAATACGTGTAAATAATAGTGTTGATTAACTAAAATCTTCTCTTTCACTTCCTAAAAAAAACAAAAAAATGTCTGATTGGGCTATGGATTTGTCCTAATTGGCTACTCAAATGTTTTTATGTAGAATAAATTTGATCTTAATAAATAGCCATAGATAAGTAGTCAAGTTCATGAATGTTAAATATTCTAGTCTTTGTTCTTAGATCCTAAAACAAATGTCAAAACAACTTATCTAATTAAACTATTTATAAACAATTTTTTAATAGAAAAACTCTGATTAAAAATCATTTTTATGACTACAAACACTACTTCATCAATAACACCTTTAAAACCATTATGTTTTGATGTTGAGGGGATATCATATCTAGTCACTTCTTCATCAACCGTAAAAGTAATTCCAAACAAAAACAGATTTGATTCTGGCACTGTAACAATTCCAGAAACAATTACATTTAAGAATGTGAAATATATTGTTAATAAAATTGGAGCCTCTGCTTTTTCCAATAATTATAATCTAAATAGCATTACTATCCCAAGTTCCATTTGTGCTGTAGAAGAAAATGCTTTTAACAATAATCATAATTTAATTCAAGTTATTTGTAATGTTACTACTCCAATTCCACTTGACCGAAATGTTTTTGGAGATACTACAAAAAACTGCAAATTAGTTGTTCCTAAAACAAGTTTAACTGCTTATAAAACTTCAGAAATATGGAAAAATTTTAGTTACATTACTAATCTACTACCGTTTACAGTAGCGGGTATCACTTATGAAATTACATCCGAAACAACGGTCAAGGTTGTAAAAAATTTAGACAATAATTATGTTGGTTCTATAGTAATTCCTGCCTCTATCCTTCATAATAAGGTCAAATACGATGTTACTGAAATTAGTCAAACTGCTTTCAAAAATAATGAAAATATTACTGCAATTAATATTGGAAGTAATATTACGACCATTAAAGCATTTACATTTAGTTACTGTAAAAATTTAGCATCGATAATTATTCCTAATTCTGTTACTTCTATTGAAAAATCCGCTTTTAGTTCTTCTGGATTAATCAGTTTTACTTTTCCCAACTCTGTTACTACCATTGAAAATCATTTATTCATTGGTTGTGAAAAACTAACCACTATTACTATTCCTAATACCATTACAACCATGAAAGAGTATTCTTTTGGCTGGTGTCCAAAATTAACGACCCTTGTTTGTAATATTGAATCTCCTTTAAAAATTCATTCAAATGTATTTTTTGAAACAAATATAAACGCTTGTAACTTAAAAGTTCCTTCAAAGAATATTGAAGCCTATAAAACAACTAATGTGTGGATTGGTTTTAAATCAATCATGGCCATTACAACAGTTGATACAACAAATTTATAATTTAAAAGAATATGTCTATTGATCCAAATCCGATACAAAACAATTTATTAATAGAGTTCGAAGACTCAAATGAAGCTACTATTGAAATTTTTACTGAAAATGGACAATTGTTAATGCTAAAAACAATAACTAGCTCTCAAAATAACATCAATACTAGTAACTTACAAACTGGAATGTATTGGGTTAAACTTACATCCAATAAAGGAACTACTACTAAAAAATTCATAAAGAATTAGTGTAAGTTTATTCATTAAAGGAGGGAATCTATAAATAGTGAACCTCTTTTTTCTTTAAAGATGATTGTACCTTTTGCAACTTCTTTAATTGTACCTAAAATTACATCTATACAAAGCATACATAATTTTAAATTTAACAAGTAGTCAAAAATTAATTATTTCCGTACTTTCGCAGTTCATTAGAAATAAACCAAAATGAGTATCCAAAACCATTTAGAAATTGCTGTTAAAAAAGCATTTGTAGAAATTTTTGAAACTGAAATTCCAACAGTAGAATTCCAAGCAACTCGTAAAGAATTTGATGGAGACATTACCATTGTTGTTTTTGCATTTTTAAAATTTGTAAAAGGAAATCCTGTTCAAATTGGAACTCAAATTGGAGAATACCTAAAAACCAATGTTAATTTGGTTACCGATTTTAATGTCGTAAAAGGATTCTTAAACATTTCTATCAACCCTAGTTTTTTTGTGGATAGTTTTTACGAAATCTACGATACAGATAATTACGGAACCCTGACTCCTGCTCCATCTGAAAAGGCGGTCATGGTAGAATATTCTTCTCCAAACACTAACAAACCTTTACATTTAGGTCACGTACGTAACAATTTATTAGGTTTTTCCGTAGCAGAAATTATCGCCGCAAGTGGTAAAAAAGTTTACAAAACTCAAATTATCAACGATCGTGGAATTCATATTTGTAAAAGTATGTTGGCCTGGCAAAAATTCGGAAACGGAGAAACGCCAGAAAACACAGGTTTAAAAGGGGATAAATTAGTAGGAAACTACTATGTAGCATTTGACAAAGCTTATAAAGAAGAAATAAACAACTTAATTACCCAAGGAAAAACAGAGGAAGAAGCTAAAAAACAAGCTCCTATTTTATTAGAAGCACAAGACATGTTACGCAAATGGGAATCTGGTGATGAAGAAGTGGTAAAACTTTGGAAAACGATGAACCAATGGGTATATGATGGTTTTGCTGTTTCTTACAAAAACTTAGGAGTTGAGTTTGATAAAAATTACTACGAAAGTGAAACATATCTTCTAGGAAAAGACTGTGTACAAGATGGTTTAGAAAAAGGTGTTTTTTATAAAAAAGAAGACGGTTCTGTTTGGATTGACTTAACAGATGAAGGTTTAGATGAAAAACTAGTATTACGTGGTGATGGAACTTCGGTTTACATTACCCAAGATTTAGGAACTGCTATTCAACGTTTTCAAGAATTCGATATCAATGCCTTAACCTATACTGTTGGAAATGAACAAGATTATCACTTTAAAGTATTGTTCTTAATTTTAAAGAAACTAGGATTTTCTTGGGCTGAAAACATGTATCACCTTTCTTACGGAATGGTAGATTTACCAACTGGTAAAATGAAGTCTAGAGAAGGAACTGTGGTAGATGCCGATGATTTGATGGAAGAAATGGTCAATACTGCTCGTGAAATTTCTCAAGAATTAGGAAAACTAGAAGGATATTCTGATGAGAAAAAAGAAGAATTATACAAAATTATAGGAATGGGAGCTTTAAAATATTACATTTTAAAAGTAGATCCTAAAAAACGTATTTTGTTTGATCCTAAAGAATCTATCGATTTTAACGGAAATACAGGACCTTTTATTCAATATACCTATGCTAGAATTCAATCTATTTTAAGAAAAGCAGATTTTGATTATGCAGCCAAACAAAATGTTGAAATTTCTGACAAAGAATTAGCTGTAATTAAAACCTTACAGTTGTATCCAGAAACGGTTCAATTGGCCGCAAAAAACCACAGTCCAGCATTGATTGCTAACTATACGTACGATTTGGTTAAAGAATACAACTCATTCTACCAAAGTTCATATATTTTAGGTTGTGAAGACGAAGCTGTAAAAGTTTTCAGGACACAACTCTCTGCACAAGTTGGAAATACGATTAAATCTGCCTTTAACATGTTAGGAATTGATGTTCCTGAAAGAATGTAAAAGAATTATCATATCACTTAAAAGCCCATCAACATAAATTGATGGGCTTTTTTTAGGACTTCATTTTAGATTTTAAGTACCTTAACAAGGTGAACTAAGAACACACATTGATATGATTAAAATATTTAAAACCTTTGGAGAATCTACAGAAATTGAAAAAGCAGAAAAAGGATGTTGGATCAATGTAACCAATCCAAATTCTTATGAAATAAAAACATTAACCACTAAATATAATCTTCCTGGAGATTTGGTAAATGATATTTTAGATATTGATGAACGATCTAGGGTTGAATTTGATGAGGATTGGACTTTAATCATTCTAAGAATTTCTATAGCCTCTCTTAACAACAATAACCTTCCCTTTTATACTGTTCCCATAGGTGTTTTTATCACCGAAAACTTTACGGTGTCAATTTGTTTAGAAGACAATGAGGTGTTGCCAATGAACCATCCAACCATATTTAAAGGATATACACATCAAATTTCTGACAGTATTAATTTTGTACTTCATTTATTTTTAAACTCTGGAAAATTGTATTTAAGACATTTAAAGCAAATCAACAAAATGACGAATTTGATTGAGCAAGATTTGGAAAAATCTATCAAAAACAAAGAGTTGAATAAGTTGTTAAAAATGGAAAAGTGTTTGGTGTATTTTATCACAGCATTAAAAGCCAACGAAATTGTGTTAAATAGGTTGAGAAAAAACAAAAATTTTACCAAAGACATCAATAAAGAACTAATAGATGATGCTTATATTGAAAATAGACAGGCTTTAGAAATGTCTAAAATTTACGCCAACATACAAAGCGGTATGATGGCTACTTTTACTTCCGTAATTTCTAACAACCTAAATGTGGTGATGAAAAAACTAACATTGATTTCTATTATTTTAATGATTCCAACCCTGATTGCTAGTGTTTTTGGTATGAATATTCCTAACGGATTAGAAAACATAACTTTTGCAATGCCTATTATTATTTTCGTTTCTATTCTATTATCAGTAATTGGAGTATTTGTATTTAAAAAAAGACAATGGATTTAACCTTCTATAAAACAAGAAAATAATCAACTTAAATCATACAAAATAATTACCTAACATATTGGTAACACACTCATAACATACATTTTCTGGGGTATTTTCTTTTAGCTATGTCTTAGTATAAAAGAAAAACATGATTACGTCTGAAATAGAAAAGTGTATTATTAATTACCTAAATGGAACTGCTTCTACTAAAGAATTATATGTATTAGAAGATTGGATAAAATTAGCTGGTAACAAGGAGCTTTTTAAAGAATATATAAAACTAGATTATGTTACTAGTGCCGCGCTTGCAAAAAATGATAAGTCTGATTTTATAAATAAAGAAACCCTTAGAATTAAGAACCAAACAAAAGTTAGAAAACTACTCCCGTTTAACTTGCTAAAATATGCTGCAATATTATTAATTGCGATTTGTTCTACTTATTTAGTATATCAAAATATCACAAAAAAAGAAGGTTTTATTGCTGGTACAGACCAAATTATTCTTGATTTAGGAAATGGGAAAACAGAAATTATTCAAGAAAATGGTTCTAAAGAAATTGTAGATAGTAATGGAAATGTCATCGGTGTTCAACAAGCAAATAGAATTGTTTATAATACTCCTGATAAAATATCTGAAAAAGAAATCATCAACAAATTAACGGTTCCTTACGGAAAACATTTTGAATTGGTATTGTCTGATGGAACCATGATTACCTTAAACTCTGGTACTTCAATAAAATACCCTAGTCAGTTTTCTAACAACAAAAAAAGAGAAGTATCCCTTAACGGAGAAGCTTTTTTTAATGTAGCCAAAGATCCATCACATCCATTTGTTGTAAATGCAAATCAATTAAAAATTCGTGTATTAGGAACACAATTTAATGTTTCTGCATACCCCGAAGAAAAAAACATTGCGACTGTTTTAGTTGAAGGTTTAGTAGGATTGTATGACAATGATTACTACAACACTAACTCAACAACATTATTAAACCCAGGATTTAAAGGAGTTTACAATACAGACAAACAAACCTTTTCTACTGAAAAAGTAGATACTAGAATTTATACTAGTTGGAGGACAGGAACTTTAATTTTTAGAGATATTTCTTTTAAAAATATCATCAAAAAATTAGAACGCAACTATAACATCACCATTGTTAATAACAACAAAGAATTAGATCAACAATATTTTAATGCCAGCTTTAGCGCAAAAGAAAGTGTAGAAAAAATATTAAACACTTTTAGCAAAAGTTATCCCTTTAATTATGAAACAATCAATCAAAAAATAATTATTAATTAAAAAAAGAAATTATATGAAATAAAAGTAAAGTCTAAGTATGTATCAAAAAAAAAGAAGATGCGGGAACATCTTCCTTTAGAAAAAAGTGATATAAAAATTACCACTACAATAATCTTATCAAAAATATGAAAAAAATTAAACAAATCAAGAGTAACATCTTACGCTCTTTAAAATTTAACTTAAGAACTAAGTTAACAACTATTTTCTTGTTCATTAGTTTATTTAGCACATTTGCTAATAACTACGGACAAAATATAAAAATTACCTTAAACCTTCAGAAAGTAACTATTGAAAAAGTACTTGATGAAATTGAAGCTCGTACCGAGTATAAATTCTTATATAACATTAAAGATATTGATATAAAAAAAGTAGTAAGCATTGAAGTTAAAAATGAAAAAGTTGAAAATGTGTTAAATCAACTATTTAAAAACACAAACAAAACCTACGAAATAGTAGAGAAACACATTATTATAAAAGTTAAGCCTAAAAAATTTCAAAAAATATCTCAAACCACTCCTATTGAAATTAAAGGAGTTGTAAAGGATGCTGATGGAATGCTTTTACCAGGTGTAAATATTATTGTGAAAGGAACTAATAAAGGCGTTTTATCTGGTTTTGATGGAGACTTTAGCATATTAGTTCCTAACAAAGAAAGTATTCTAGTATTTTCTTTTGCTGGAATGACTACTCAAGAAATTCTTGTTAGCAACAATACCTACCTAACAGTAACTTTAGAAGCATCTGTAGAAAAAATGGATGAAGTTGTAGTTACCGCTTTAGGGATGAAAAGAGAGAAAAAAGCGCTTGGATATTCAGTAGGTGAAATTAATTCTGAAAAAGTAAATCTTGTTCCTCAAGAAAATGTCTTAGGAGGTTTGTCTGGTAAAATTTCTGGTTTAGATATTAGAAGAGGAGGAAATGATTTAAACAACGAAACTTACGTTAATATTAGAGGAAAAACATCTTTAACTGGTAACGATCAACCATTAGTTGTTATTGATGGTTCCCCTATAGGAGACACCAATGTAATGGCTGATATTAGCGCTATGGATATTGAAAACATATCTGTATTAAAAGGAGCTAGTGCCGCTGCTCTTTATGGTTCTAGAGCTGGAAATGGGGTAATTTTAATTACCACAAAATCTGGTAAAAACACCAAAAAAGGGATTGGCGTTACTTTTAACACTACCACTACTTTTAACACTCCATATAAATATATTGACTTACAAAACAGATTTACCAATGGTCAAAAAGGACAATTTGACGAAGCTACTTGGCAACATTGGTACGGAGCTGAAGCAGGAACACCAGCGGTACAGTGGAATAGTAACGGACAAGAAACACCTTTAAAATTTCACGATAATAGCTTACAAGACTATTTTAAAACAGGTGTAACCACTATTAATGATGTAAGTGTTTCTGGTGCGTATGATAAAGGGAACTTTCGTTTATCATTATCTCACTTAAAAGGAGAAGGTTTTACACCAGGTACAGAACTAAAAAAAATTGGTGTTAATTTAACTACTAGTTATAAAATAACAGATAAAGTAACGTTATCTACCAACATCAACCTATCTAATCCAAATTCAGACAACTACCCTATTCAATCTTTAGGAGGAAATGATCAATATTTTGATATTTATAATATTGCTCCCCATATCAATATCAATGATTTAAAAGATAATTATTGGGAAGTAAAAAACACCAAACAAAATAAAATAACAGAAGGATATAACAATCCTTGGTTTTCTGCATACGAAAGAAGAAATACGTTTGATAAAATAAGAGGTTTTGGAAACATTAAATTAGACTGGGAAATTACTTCAGACCTTAATGCAATGGCTAGGGTTTCTAATAGTAGCAATAGTAACAAAACAGAAATTATTAAACCTTGGTCTTTTGATGGGTTTGGAAGTAGTAAACCTTTTGGATCTTATAACATTAGTGAAAGTACCGCTAGAGAAACCAATGTTGATGTGTTATTTTCTTATAAAAAGAAGTTAGGAGATTTCCATATAGATCCTTCTTTAGGAGGTAATATTATGAATAGCATTAGCAAATCTATCAATGCTGGAGGTGATAATTTGGTTTTGCCTGGTCTTTACACACTTTCTAACGTATCTAGAGGTGGATTATCTTATGCAAGCGCTAGCTATAAAAAAGCTATATATAGTGCATACGGAATGTTGGCTTTGGCTTATAAAGATTATGTTTTTGTTGATGTAACCGCTCGTAATGATTGGTCTAGTACATTACCAAAAGAAAACAGATCCTATTTCTACCCATCGGTATCAACAAGTGTATTGGTATCACAATTTGTAAATATGCCACAATGGATCTCTCTTTTTAAATTAAGATCTAGTTGGGCACAAGTTGGTAAAGATACTTCACCATACTTAATCAACCCTACGCTTTCGCAAGGATATTGGGGTGATGATTTTACTTACTCACTTCCAAGCAGTATGCCTAACACCAATTTAAAACCAGAAATTGCAACTTCTTATGAAGTGGGTACAGATATCAAATTTTTTCATAGTCGTTTAGGTTTTGATGCAACCTACTATAAAACTCAAAACAAAAATCAAATTTTAAATGTTGCCGTTTCTCCTTTAACCGGTTACACTAGTACAACTATTAACGCTGGTAATGTTGAAAATTACGGAATTGAATTGGGAATGAACATTGTTCCTATTAAAACAAAAGATTTGTTATGGGACATGAACTTTAACTTTACCAAGCAACAAAGTAAATTAGTTGAATTAGTTGATGGTATTGATCGTGTTTCTTTTGGTGGAGGAAGAGATATGGGGGCTTTTACCAAAGTTGGTGGTATTATTGGAGATTTATATGCTCCTTATGTTAAAAAAGTAGAAGAAGGAGAGTACAAAGGCTGGAATTTATTAGATGCCAACGGTAGATGGGAAGTAGATAGAGCTCAAGAAAATCAACCAAAAATTGGTAACTTTAACAATGATTTCACTATTGGGTTTAACACATCTGTTTCTTATAAAAACTTTACGCTTTCTGCTAGTATCGATTGGAGACAAGGTGGTGACTTCTTTTCTGAATCCATGAAAAGAATGGCTCGTTCTGGTAAAATTGAAAGCTGGAACAATGGTATTAGTACAAGTACTTTTACAGGAGTCTTAAATGCTAATTCTTATGGTGGAGATAGAACTACGTTGGCAAATGAAATTAAATCTAACCCTATTTACAGAGATAACAATGTTTGGGTTGGTGGTAGAAATAAAGATCTTGGAGGATTTGAATATAACGGAAACTACAACGGTGCCTTTTTTCCTGGGGTAATAGACAATGGAGATGGTACTTATACCGAAAACTTTGGAGCTCCAGGTACTAAATTCTTTGATGCTTATAGAGTTGTGGAATCTAGCGGTAGTTTCTGGAGAACTGGAGATACTTTTATGTATGATGCTTCTTTTATAAAATTAAGAGACATTACACTAACCTATAAATTTCCTGAAAACATTACAAAATTTGTTTCTGCACAAAACATTTCGCTTTCTATTTACGCAAAAAACATCATGTTGTGGACAAAAGCAGACATAGGTATAGATCCTGAATTGGCTTTTAACGATGGAAATCAAGGTTTTGAAAAATGGAATCTTGCTCCTTGGACAGCTCCAGTGGGATTTAGACTTAATGTTAGTTTTTAATTTATAAATACAATCAAAATGAAAAAAAATATAATCACATTTTCACTATCAATTTTAGCGCTTTTTGCTAGTTCATGTAGTGAATCTTTAGACGATATAAACACAAGTCCAAACACACTTCCTGACACTGAAGTTGATATTAAATTTGTGCTTACAGGTATTCTGTCTGGATCTGCTAAAATAAACAGTAAAATGTCTTACGATTGGGGAGAACTTTCTGCAGCGAATCAATATTTACAGAGAGATTTTACTAGTTATGAAGAGAATAATTATCAATGGGGAGCTGTTGATTTTGGTAACTTTTATGAACCTTTAAAAGATAGTGAATACATTTACAAAAGAGCCGAAACAGAAAAAAAGGATGAAGTAAAAAACTATTATCAAGCTGTTGCACTCATCATGAAATCTTATCATTTTGGATTTATTACTTCTGCTTTTGGAGATGTTCCGTATAGCAAAGCTTTAAATGCTGAAAAAGGAGGAGATGAATTTTTTAAACCTCAATATGATACTCAAAAAGAAGTGTTTATAGGTATTATTAACAGTTTAAAACAAGCAAACACACTTTTAAAAAATACCACCATTTGTAAAGAAGCCATAGATAGTGATGTGATGTACCATGGTGATGGACAAAAATGGAGAAAGTTAGCAAACTCTTTACTTTTAAGATTTTACATGCGTTTGTCAGAAAAAAATGATACAGATATTAACGTATCCACAGAAATCGCAAACATTGTTAATAATCCTAATGAATTTCCTGTTCTACAAGACAATAACGACAATGCTGTAGTGTCTTACATTGGTACTGATAGTAATAATAGCTGGCCTGGAGGAGCATTAAACTGGAGTAACCGCTCTGAATTTTACCGTAGAAAACCATCTGCTACCATTGTTAATGACTTAATAAGTTTAAAAGATCCTCGTTTAACCAAATGGATAAAACCCGTTGATGCTCAACTTGTACAAGGAGCTACGAACCAAGTAGTGTTAGAAAACAACAGAATAAAACGTTATGTTGATATAGATATCAATGCTTTAAATACTGATAACAATTTAGAAAATGATATTAACACCAATTTGTTTGTTGGTTTACCAATTGCTTTAAGTGCTCCTAATGATTTTAATATGGGAGGAACGCTTAGTGATGTTAAAAATGATATCTCTAGTCTAAATGGAAATATTTATTTAAATGCTGCTGCCAATCCTCATACTTCTTATTTAGCAGATATGTATTCTGAAAATAGCCACGAAATGGTCAAATCTATTTTTATGACTTCGGCAGAAGTAAAATTCTTATTAGCAGAAGCTAGTGCCCGTGGATACATCAATAACAATGCATATGAATACTACAAAGCTGGAATTGAATTATCATTCAATCAATACCAAATTAATGATGGTGATGCAAATGCTGTTTATGATAACGTAAACAACACATTAATTGCTTTTAATCAAAATGAATACATCACAAACGCTAAACAAATTTTTGACAATGCAGGGAATAAACTAGCACCTATTATGCATCAAAAATGGATTGCTCTTTGGTTAACTACAGAATCTTGGTTTGACTTTAGAAGAACTGGATATCCTGATTTAAACAAAAACATCATTTCTGGAACAAAAGGAAAACAAACTCCTGTTAGGTTTTTTTACACCGATCCTTATAATGAGAACAATATGTTAAAAGCAATTCAAAACCTACAACCAACTACCAATGACCAATGGTCTAACATGTGGTTATTACAATAATTAGTATTTATAACAGGAGCTTTAAAAGCTCCTGTTTACTTATATCTAAAACCAAATAAAATAAAAATGAATAAAACAATAAGTACTCTTTTAGGATTATTAATCTGTGTAGCTTGTACTCAAAAAAGTGAAGAAACTCATACGCATAATGAAGATGATCACCATCATTCTCATTATTCATCGATGGCTAACATACCGGCTCATAAACTAATATTCCCTTCTAAAGCCCCAGACAGAATTATTGTGAGTCTTACCGAAGACCCAAATCATAGTTTTTCTGTAAACTGGAGAACTAGTCAAGAAATAGACACAGCCTATGTACAAATTGCCGAAGAAACCCATGGCCCTGATTTTTTACTTGATAAAGACTTGCAACAAATTATTGCTGCTACAGAATTAATTCAAGTTGAAAACACAAGAGATGAAGAACCATTGGTAAATGCAGCATATCACTCTGCAATTATAAAACAATTAAAGGCTGGTACTACTTATGTTTATCGTGTAGGAGACGGTGGCAAAAATGATGATACATGGAGCGAATGGTTTCAGATTAAAACCCCATCAACAAACCAAAATGAACCTTTTAGTTTTATCTATTTTGGTGATGCACAAAACGATGTAAAATCAATGTGGTCTAGAGTGATTCGAAAATCGTACAAAATGATGCCCGAAGTAGATTTTATGTTGCATGCAGGTGATTTAATTAATCACAGTGAATCTGACAGAGAATGGGGAGAATGGTTTTATGCGGGTAGTTTTATACATGCAACTGTGCCAAGTATTATGACTCCTGGAAACCATGAATATGACAAAAGTGTTGACCGAAAAAAACTATCTTCTCTTTGGAGACCACAATTTACATTGCCTGAAAATGGTCCTTTAGAGGAATTAAAAGAAACTTGCTATGCCTTAGATTATCAGAACATGAAATTGATTTCTATTGATGCTCAAAGTTTTAGCAATAGCGAACGATCAAGACAAGCACAAACCAAATGGCTAGATTCAGTTTTGTCTAAAAACACTAAAAAATGGATTACATTAACCATGCACTTTCCTATTTTTTCTACAGCAAAAGGGAGAGACAATAAAGAGTTAAGAGAATCTTTAAAACCTTTAATAGACAAGTATAATGTGGATTTGGTTTTACAAGGTCACGACCACACCTATGCAAGAGGATATGCTTCAAACGAAGGTTTAGGAAAAACTATTGTACAAGATGCAGGAGCGGTTTACGCCGTATCCGTTAGTGGACCTAAAATGTATGAATCTCAAAAACAAGACTGGATGGTTAAAAGAGGAGAATATGTACAACTATTTCAGATCATTACTGTAGAAAATAGTACCATTCACTACAACTCATATACAACTAAAGGAGAAGTATATGATAGCTTTAGTTTGATTAAAGATGAGAATGGAAATAAAAAGCTCATCAACAACAAATCAGAGGTAACAATGAGATTAAAAAAAGATTATGTTAAAGAAAAATAAGTTTTGTTTCTTTGTTTATGCAATCATGGTCTTTAGCAGGTAGCCATGATGGAAAACCGTCTATTTTTTAGACGGTTTTTTTATTTTATCACCTCCTATTAAGTTACCTCTAATAATGTTATAAGCATTTGTAATATGATTTTCTACAGCCTTTACTGTTATGTTTAAATGTTCCGAAATCTCTTGATTGGTTAAACCTTCTTGTTTGCTAAGTAAAAAAACTTGTTTACACTTAGTTGGCAAATTTTCAATTTCATTATGAACCAAAGCTAACCTGTGATCATCAGCACTTATATCATCTGATAAAGTATTAATTGTCTCAAAAAAAACAGTATCTAAAGAAATTGAAGATTGTTGCTTTCTATAATTATTAATAAATTCATTATACACAGATTTGTATAAAAAGCTTTTGAAAGATTCTTTTATTTTAAGCTGTTTTCTATTTTCCCAAATTCGCATAAAAACATTCTGAACAATATCTTCTGCTAAGACTTGGCTTTTAGAAATGCTATAAGCATAAAGAAATAGTTTTTTATAGTATGTCTCAATTAAATACATGTATGCTTTCTCATCACCTTTAATAAGTTTTTTTATCAGAGTTTCTGTATCCTTACCTACATTCATGATTATACTAAGAGTAATATGAAATGTAAATTTCAGTTATAAAAACTAAAAAACGGACGAATAATAATTACCTTATCATTAAGATAATTATATCAATAAGTAAAATTATTGGAGATTATTGATATTATCTTTTTTCACTATACTAATTTTACCATTATTTAATGCTTCTAAACATATAAATCCATATCAACCTAGAGAGTTTGATATTGAAAAAAGTTAAGAGCACCATCACAACCACTATTATTGGTATAATTCTTAAATCTAACGATTTATCAAAAAATTGACTTGCCACAAAATAAGTCATCAATGCTTCGGCAACGCCTAAACCATAACTAACATACATCGCTCCAATAAAAAAACCAGGTTCTTTGATAAATTTATTGTGACAAACACTACACTCATCATTCATCTTTGGCGTTTTAAGACTCAAAAAAATATTTTTGTCTTTATAAACTTTTCCTTTACCACATTTAGGACATCTATTACCAAATATAGATTTTATTGCTTTGAACATTTTACTTATTTTAATTGTAAATAATTACAAAATATTAATATAACAAAAGTAAGCACTTGTCAATGTTAAAATAATTCTTATCTTCTCCATTTATAGCACAAAAAAGACATCATGAATAAGGTACCTGTATATAATATTCAAAATTTTAATTTTAATACTAATATTCATAAAAATCATTTATACATCAATACGTTTAAAAATCATTTGATTGAACATAGTTTTATTGAAAAATCTCATCGTCATAATTTTTATCTTTTGGTTTTATTTACCAATGGAACAGGGAGACATCAAATTGATTTAGATACATATAATATTAAAAGAGGTAGCTTATATGTTATAAAACCAGGACAGGCACATGGTTGGGAGTTATCTAATGATATTGAAGGTTATATTGTTTTTTACTCTAGTGAAATTTACAACCTATACTTTGGTAATAAAAAAATTGAAGAATATCCATTTTATCAACCTGACAAAAACATCTCAGAAATTGTGCTCAATGAACAAGAAATTATAGATTTTAACTTTTATTTTAAATTGTTGATTCAAGAGAATCAACAAAAAAAATCTAGAAAAGCAGAGAAACTATTGAATATTATAGACATCATTCACATAGAAATTTCCAGAAAATTTTTATCGGAAAACAATTATTCTTTTCAAACTTACCATCATAAAATTCAGGTTTTTAACAAATTATTAGAGCAATATTATAAGTCTGAAAAATCGCCAACATTTTACGCAAAAGAAATGAACATCACCCTAAAACACTTGAACAGAATTTGCAAAGATTTATTAGATAAAACAGTAACAGAACTAATTACCCAGAAAATTATTTTAGAAAGCAAACGGATGTTAACATTTGGCACAGCCCCTATTAATGAAATTGCGCAAATATTAGGTTATGAAGACTATTCCTACTTTTCTAGACTTTTTAAAAAACACACACAATATACACCTAGTAAATTTAGAGCATCACTAAAAAAAGATCTGTCAACAAAATAAACAGATCAAAACAATATCGTTTTTTACACAGCCATGTCAAGAATTTCTATCTTCTTAACCTATGTAATATAGTTTGTAATTCTTACATTTGCATACATTATAATATTCAATCACTAGATTAAAAAATATACACATGAAATACGACGTTATTGTTATTGGAAGTGGTCCTGGAGGATATGTTACCGCTATTAGAGCTTCACAGTTAGGATTTAAAACTGCTGTTATAGAAAAAGAATCTCTAGGAGGTATCTGTTTAAACTGGGGATGTATTCCAACTAAAGCTTTATTAAAAAGTGCTCAAGTATATGATTACTTAAAACATGTTGATGACTACGGTTTAAAAGCTGAAGCAATTGATAAAGATTTTGAAGCAGTAATCAAACGTTCTCGTGGTGTGGCTCAAGGAATGAGTAAAGGGATTGAGTTCTTAATGAAAAAGAACAAGATTGATGTGATTATGGGTACCGGTAAAGTAAAGCCTGGGAAAAAAGTAGATGTTACAGATGCTGATGGTAAAGTAACAGAATACGATGCAGATCATATTATTATTGCAACAGGTGCTCGTTCTAGAGAATTACCTAACTTGCCTCAAGATGGTAAAAAAGTAATTGGATACCGTCAAGCAATGAGTTTACCAGAGCAACCAAAGAAAATGATTGTGGTAGGTTCTGGAGCTATTGGTGTTGAATTTGCTCACTTTTACAATTCTATGGGTACAGATGTTACCATTGTAGAATTTATGCCTAACGTAGTTCCTGTAGAAGATGAAGATGTTTCTAAAGCATTTTTAAACTCATTAAAGAAATCTGGAATTAAAGTAATGTTAAACTCTGCTGTAGAATCTGTAGATACTTCAGGAGAAGGAGTTGTTGCTACGGTTAAAACAGCAAAAGGTGAAGAAAAACTAGAAGCTGATATTTTATTATCTGCTGTTGGAATTAAAACGAACATTGAAAACATCGGTTTAGAAGATGTTGGAATTGTAGTTGATAAAGATAAAATCATCGTAAACGATTTTTACCAAACAAACATCCCTGGTTATTATGCTATTGGAGATGTAGTTCCTGGTCAAGCTTTAGCGCACGTTGCTTCTGCAGAAGGAATTACTTGTGTTGAGAAAATTGCAGGTTTACATACAGAACCAATCGATTACGGAAACATTCCTGGATGTACTTATGCATCACCTGAAATTGCTTCTGTTGGTATGACTGAAAAAGCTGCTAAAGAAGCTGGTTACGAATTAAAAATTGGAAAATTCCCATTCTCTGCTTCTGGTAAAGCATCTGCTGCTGGAAACAAAGAAGGATTTGTAAAAGTAATTTTTGATGCTAAATACGGAGAATGGTTAGGATGTCATATGATTGGTGCAGGTGTTACCGATATGATTGCTGAAGCTGTTTTAGGTCGTAAATTAGAAACTACAGGTCATGAAGTATTAAAAACAGTTCACCCTCACCCTACCATGTCAGAAGCAGTGATGGAAGCTGTTGCTGCTGCTTATGATGAAGTAATTCACTTGTAAAAAGAACAAACAAAATATAAAAAAAAGGAAAACTGTAAAAAGTTTTCCTTTTTTTTATATTTTAAAACTAACTATATTTGGATGTAAACCTAACATCAATATTGTTGCCAGTAAAAATTTAATTAAAGGCAATGTAAATAGAAACTCGTGTAGATCATTTTAATTCAAAAGTAAAAAATCTAGAGACGTTGTCTTTTTAGTAGACAAAAACAATGAGAGTCCTAAAGTTGCCCCCCCTTTGAGTTTATCGGTTTCAAAAGATAAATAAAACATCAATTTTACAAAGGTTAAAAATACATCAAACTAGTAAAATTTAAATATGATCAAGAAGTTCAAAAGCTAAAAACAGTAGAGTTGATTGCTAAAAAACAATCTGAAGAAGAAAAAAGAGAAGAAGAAATGAACAGTCTTACCGATTACGGTGAACCAATGAATGGTCAAAGATTAGACCTTTTAAATGACAAACATTCTGCCTCAACATTTACAGCATTTGAAATTGTTTCAAGAATGAATTTCGTGAATACTTTGGGAGATAGTATTTTTATTAGAAGAAGTAGAAATACTGCAAAAATTGTACTTGACGGACTTGAAATTAATGAAACTTTTCTACGTTCAATTCAAGGAAATGAAATTTCTTTTATTGATGTTTTAATTGGAAGTGATGCTGCCACTTTTTCTAATGCCAGTGGTGGAGTTATTGCACTTTATTCAAATACAGGAAATGTTGGTTCTAAAAATATTAAAAAAAAACCTGGTATTATTGATTACAATGCAAAAGGATTTTATAACGCAAGACAATTTTACTCTCCAGACCATATTAATGATTTTGAACTCATAAACAGAAGTGATTTAAGAACCACTCTTTATTGGCTCCCAAATATAAAAACCAATAATAAAACAGCTACCGAAATTTCCTTTTTTACAAGCGACATCAAAAGTGACTACATCATAGAAGTAGAAGGAATTTCTGCCAACGGACAACCTATTCACGCTATTAAAACGTTTAACGTGGAATAATTAACAGTAATTTTTAATGGTACATTATTTGAGGTGGTTAAAAAACTGCTCAAAAACTATGAAAAAACTATTGCTCATTGGTATTTCTTGTTGTGCTTTGTCTTTTATTATTTACAATAAAACTGAGTTCTTTAAACTTATTGAAGAAAAACTAAATCACTATAGTCAAAAAAACACGCCTGAAAAAGTTTACATTCAAACAGTAAAAAATCAGAAAAAAATAAATTATCCTATAATTTTAGATAAAAAACATCTCCATATATTTTTTTCATACATAACAAATCAATTAAACATATAGACAGCGTAATTAATATTTTCGTAAAAAAGTATGAAACAAAAGAAATAGGAGAAAAATTTAAAATAGAATCTGGTAGTGTTCATTTAGACTATGAAAATTGGGTATCAAGAATTAAACTATATGGTAGAATAAATCACATTGGGATATTTTTTTAGTATGTTCACATTAAACATTTTGACTTACTATGAGTCTAAAAGATAAATATGCCTAAAAAACTATGAAAAAACTACTTTTACTTATTTGTATATCATTTTGTGCACTATCCTTTACTATTTATCAAACCAACTTTTTAAACTTAATTGAAAAAAAATTAAACGACTATAGTAAAAATCATTATCCTGAGAAAGTTTATATCCAAACTGATAAACCTTTTTACGCTTTAGACGATGATTTATGGTTTACTAGTTACTTAGTTAATGGAATCACCCATCAAAAAACAAATAAGAGTAACATCTTACATGTAGAACTCATCAACCCAAAAGATAGCATTGTTGCAAAGAGAACATTATTTGTAGAAAATATAAGTGTTGCTGGTGATTTTAAAATAGAAAATAACTGGGCTACGGGAAAATATTTATTACGTGGTTATACTACTTACATGAAAAATCATGGCATTGAAAACTTTTTTCAGAAAGAGATTCCTATATATAGGGTTACAAAAGACAGTATTGTAAATACAGATACAGTTGTTACCTCTACAAACATTAAAAAAATTAACAAACCCGAAATCTCATTCTATCCTGAAGGCGGTTACCTTATTAATAATTTAACTAATAGGGTTGTATTTAAAATAAAAACACCTTCTTTTTATAACAATTTTAAAGCTGTATTAAAGGATAAATCAGGAAAAGAAATTAAGCAGATTGAAAGTATAGAATATGGACTTGGTAATTTTATATTTAAACCAGAAGCAAATAACAGCTACTACATAAGTACTATTGTTAATGAAAAAGAATATAAATATCAACTTCCAAAAGCATTAAACAAAGGATATGTTTTAAGTGTAACAAATACAGCAAATTCAATTATAATTAATGCAAAAAGCACCACTGAAAACGGATTAAAAGATACTTATTTAGTTGCTCATGAAAGAGGAACATTATTATTTAATAAATATGAAAAGACTAATAAAAAGTCATATATCGTATCTATTCCTTCAAACTCTTTAGTTGATGGTGTGGTGAATATTACTCTTTTTGATAATGATGGACACCCTGTAGCTGAAAGAGCAGTATTTGTTAACAATACAGAAGATAAACTAGAATTAAATATACAAACAAATAAATCCACGTATGATTCGCGTAAAAAAATAACACTAAACTTAAATGTACGTAACAAACAAGGAATTAGTGTGCCAAGCACTTTATCTATGTCTGTAAGAGACCTAAAAGCCTATCCATATAACACTCGTACAGCCAACATAAAAACGTATCTCTTGTTAAATTCTGATTTAAGAGGAACTATAGAAGATCCTAATTATTTCTTTGAAAAAGAAAATGATTCTAAAAGAAAATACTTGCTAGATTTAGTAATGATGACTCATGGTTGGAAACGATTTACTTGGCAAGAACTATTAAATTCTAAAGACAGTATTCAAAAATATAAACCTGAAGAAGGACTCTTTATTTCAGGAACCATAAAAAAACTAAAGAAGCCTTATACACCTCACAAAGGCCCTGTTAGGTTAACTTTTCTAGGTGAAATGTTTGCACAAGTTCCAACAAAAATATCAGATTCTCTAGGGCATTTTCAATTTGGTCCTTATGGCTTTTTAGATACCATTCCAATGTTATTAGAATCTAGATTAAATAATTTTAATAATAAAGAAGCTAGCTCTAGAAATGTAGTTATTTTACTAGATAAGCCTAAAGCTAGTCCTAAAATAAATAGAACACAAAACAGTACGGAATTATCCTCCAAAATTAAAGAAAAAGAGAACTTTGTTAAAGTTACTCAATACATAAAACAATTAAAGTTTGAATATAATCAGGAAGTACAAAAATTAAAAGCTGTAGAATTAATTGCTAAAAAAGAAACTGAAGAGTCTAAAAGAAATGAAGAAATGAACAGGAGAACTAGCTATGGATCTGTTGGATTAGGAGGTAGTAAAAGACTAGATATTAATTCTTTAGATAAAGTTGGTTCTCTAAGTGCTTATCAACTGTTAATGAGACTTGGAGGTATTTATTTTTCACAAGGTAATTTGTTCTTAATAAGGACTCAATCTCAACCTCAAATATTGTTAGATGGTATGGAGATTGATGCAGACTTATTAAGGTCTATCAATTCAGATGAAATTTCTTTTATAGATATATTAGTTGGTGCTGACGCTAATCTTGTTACAGTAGGCGGAGGTAATGGAGTTATTGCAATCTATTCTAAATCAGGTAATGAGGGAAGTAAAAATATTAAAAGGAAACCTGGAATTATTAATTTTGATGCTGTAGGCTTTTATACCGCTAGAAAGTTCTACGCCCCAGACCACATTAATGGTTTTGAAGAACTAAATAAAAAAGATGTAAGAACTACCTTACACTGGGAACCTATCATTAAAATATTTGATCAAGAAGACACTGAAATTTCGTTTTTCACAAGTGACATCAAAAGTGACTATATTATAGAAGTAGAAGGAATTTCTGCCAACGGACAACCTATTCATGCCATAAAAACCTTTAATGTAGAGTAACTACCTAAAATTCATAGGAATTAATACCTAAATCATTTAGTCATCTCTATAGAAAACCATAACTTTACTCGTTCAAATTAAAAAACAGAGAGATATGTCTCAAGCAAAACAAGGAAGTACTGTACAAGTACATTACACAGGAAAATTAACAAACGAGCAAGTATTTGATAGTTCTAGAGAAAGAGAACCTTTAGAGTTTACTGTTGGAGCTGGACAAATGATACCAGGTTTTGATACTGCTGTTGATGGAATGACTATTGGCGATAACAAACAAGTTACCATTCCTGCGGAAGAAGCTTATGGTGCTAGAAATGAAGAAGCAGTTTTTAAATTACCTAAAACTCAATTACCAGAAGATTTAGAGCCTCAGGTAGGAATGCAATTACAAGCGAGTCGTGAAGATGGACAAACTCAAGCTTTATTAATTGTTGGAATTGAAGAAGAAGAAGTGGTATTAGATGCAAATCACCCATTGGCTGGTGAAGACTTAATTTTTGATATTGAATTAGTTGCTGTAAACTAACTCTTTAACATTATTAAAATATTAAAAACACCTTTTACTCTAGTAAAAGGTGTTTTTTTTATCTACAAATACTCTTGTAAATAACATATCAATCACTATTTTGTATCTTTATAGTCTTGTAAAAAACACGACAAATGTCCTATCCTCATTATGAGTAATCAAAAAAAAGCAATAAAAACTATTTACTTTAGCTTATTTGGAAATATTCTTTTAGCTATAATAAAAGGAGTTACTGGAATTGTAGGACATTCCTATGCTTTGGTGGCGGATGCTATTGAATCTACTTCTGATATTTTTTCTTCTTTATTAGTTTTACTTGGCTTAAAATATGCCAAAAGACCTGCTGATGAAAATCATCCTTATGGACATGGTAAAATAGAACCTTTAATGACTTTTCTGGTGGTGGTGTTTTTAGTAGCTTCTGCTATCATCATCGCTTATAAAAGTATTATCAACATACAAACCCCTCATAAAGTACCGCATACATGGACTTTATATGTTTTGGGAATTATTATTATATGGAAAGAAATTTCATATAGAATTGTCATCCATAATAGTCACAAAACCAATAGTTCATCATTAAAAGCAGATGCATGGCATCATAGAAGCGATGCTTTAACTTCTATTGCTGCATTTATTGGTATATTAATTGCTGTTACTTTAGGAAATGGATATGAAACGGCCGATGATTGGGCTGCGTTGGTTGCATCAGGAATTATTATATACAATGCTTATCATATTTTTAGACCTGCTTTAGGAGAAATTATGGATGAACATAGATATGATGATTTAATTGAAGAAATCAGAAAAGTATCTGAAACAGTTCCTGGAATTATGGGAACTGAAAAATGTTTTATAAGAAAAGCAGGAATGCATCATCATGTAGATTTACATGCAAGAGTAAACGGAGAAATATCAGTCACAAAAGGCCATGAAATATCGCATCTATTAAAAGACACGTTACATCAAAAAGTTCCTAATCTAGGACATATTTTAATACATATAGAACCATATCATCAAAATAAATTATCATGAAAACTAACCTATTAGTATTCGCAATATTAACCATCTTGATTACAGGTTGCAAAACCTCAGAAAAACACAATTCACATCATATTGATGCTGCTTTTCTTGATGAACATAGCAGTAAAAATTCTTTAGACTGGGCAGGAACTTACACGGGTACGCTTCCTTGTGCTGACTGTGATGGTATTGTTACCAAAATAAGTATTAATGATGACCTAACTTACACCAAAAAAATTAAATACCTTGGAAAAAGTGATGATTTTATAACCAAAAAAGGAAACTTCTCTTGGGATGAAATCGGAAGTAATATTATTATTGATGGAAAAACTTACATGGTTGGAGAAAACACTTTGATTCAATTAAACAAACAAAACGAAAACATCAAAGGTGCTTTGGCAACTCAGTACGTACTTGCTAAAATAGCCATAGACAAAATGCTTACAGATGTTCAATGGGAATTGATAGAATTGGAAGGACAAATAATCGAAAAAGAAAACAATACCATACCTTATTTCACTTTAAATAGTTCTAGTGATGATATTACTGGAAATGCTGGTTGTAATAATTTTCATGGAAACTTTATGTTAAAACATGGGAATAGAATATCATTCACCAAATTGGCATCTACGCAAAAGCTATGTTTTAATACTCCTTATGAAGCACCTTTATTAAAAGTTTTAGAAACAGCCGATAACTATACCATTAAAAACGATACACTTTCTTTAAACAAAGCAAGAATGGCTCCTTTGGCTAAATTTGCTATCGTACAGAAATAAATAAAAACAGCCCCCTTAAAAAACATCTCACGGAATTCGATTTTGTATCTTTAGCTAGATTCAAAATCGAATTTTGTTTTATACAAATAACTACTTTTATGATTTTAGAAAAAAGAATTCCATTAAAATATTGGTTGAGTTTAATTAAGTGGGATGTTCTTATTGTGACTCTTTTTTCTTTAACCACTTACACCTTTTCTCTCTATTCTCCAGACCTAAATATTCCTGTGAGTATTGGTACATTTTTAGGTACTGCCATCGCCTTATTGCTTTCTTTTAAAATAAATCAATCTTATGAGCGTTGGTGGGAAGCTAGAATTATATGGGGAGCTATTGTAAACGATTCTAGATCTTTGGTTATTCAACTTAAAAACTTTAGTACCGAAAAAGACCATCACTTAATCAAAAAAATAGCTTTAAGACAAATTGCTTGGGCTCATTCCTTAGGACAACGATTGAGAGAACAAAATCCTTTGTCTAAAATAAATCAGTATATCTCTAGTGATGATTTTAATGTCGCTAAAGAATACACCAATGCTCCGTTGTGTTTAATCAACCTACAATCTAAGGATATTAACACTTTACATCAGCAACAAAAAATTAATAATTTTCAACAAATACAGTTAGATAGTACCGTTCAAAATTTATGTGCTTCTATGGGAAAAGCTGAAAGAATTAAAAACACCGCATTTCCAAAAACCTATAGAATTACCTTACATTTTTCTATTTATATTTTCTTAATTACCTTATCACTGTCTTTAACCAACCTACATAGCATTGCAGAAATTCCTTTATTGATTATAATTTCTTTGCCATTTTTCTTGCTTGAAAAAATAGCACAAAGTCTTCAAGATCCTTTTGAAAATAGACCTACAGATACTTCTGTAACAAGCATAGCCATTACTATTGAAACCGATTTAAAAGAATTAATTGACAATAAAAAAGCACCATACCCTGTAGAAATTGATTCGTTTTTTGTAATGTAATTAGATGCACTTTTCACAAACTCCGCTCACCTCGATCTCCACTTGTTTAATGACAACATTAGGGATTTGAATTTGAATTGGATTGGTTACATCTACACAAGATACTTCCAAACATTGCAAACATTTAAAATGTACATGTTTGTGATTATGACACTCCGATGTACAATATTCCCTACACATGGCATAATATACCTCATCACTGCTAACTGATGCTTTATGAATAATTCCTCCATCTAACATAGCATTAAGAGTTCTATAAAGTGTAACCCTATCAAAATGATGTAATTTGTTTTGAATTTCGCTATACGGTATTGCTGAGTTATAATTTGCAACCACAGAAAGCAACTCCAATCTTTTAGGAGTTGCTTTTAGGTTTCTATCTCTTAGTAATGCTGTAAATTTTGTTTCTATATCCATCGTAAAAAATTAAAATGAAATTCTAAATCCAACCGTAATACTCCTTCCTGTATCATCAGCAAAATATCTTAATCTGTTTAAGTAATCTCTGTAAGCTACATTTAATAAATTATTTCCTTTTGCATAAAAATACCATTTGGTTTTATCAAAATGTTTTTCTGTACTAAATTTAAACCCTAGTAATTGATAGGCATCAGGAGCAGGAGCGTAATCTTGACTTGTCAATAAATGATTTTGTTTCCAAACATAATGATATTCTATTCCAATTGAAGTATTTTTAAAAGTATTCTCAATAGGCAATTGATAATCTAAAGTAAGTAATGCATTGTTTGCAGCCATGTTGATTAAAGGAATATTTTCTGACAAATTATCTCCTTGTAAAAAACTATACTTTGCTCCCATTTTTAAAACATCAGAAAAAGCATAACTAGTTCCTAAATCAAGTCCAAAAAGCTGTGCATTGGTTTGCTCGTAAGTAAAAACAGGAAAAGCTCCTCTGATAGTTAAACGAAATTCATCTTGTGGATTTAAATAAATATAATCTTTAATATATTGATAATATAACAAGGTTTCAAAAAACCACTTCTGATATACATTTCCTTCAAGACCTAGAGTTGTTTTTATAGAATTTTCTTGTTTTAAATTCACATTTCCTTCTTCTATACCGCTTACTCCTTGATGTAAACCATTACTATACAACTCATTGATAGCTGGGTTTCTAGAAGCCAAACCGATATTAAAAGCCCAGTGTAATTGTTTCAAAGTTCTGTATCTAACTCCTGCCGATACATTTACATTATGAAATCTATTATTATAATTAATAATGGTTCTTGGGGTAGTTTTAGAAATAGCAGCAACATTTTGATAAGTAAAATTATACCTAGCTCCTACTTCATACATCCATCTATTAATTCTTTTATTTAATAGAGCAAAAGCACCTATTTGATGAGATAAATAATCTGGAATTAAAGGTAAAATTCCTGTTTCAGAATCGTTTGTATTATTGGTAAATGTGTATTGAATTCCTTTTTTAAACTCAATGTCATCTCCTATTTTATTTTGATGTTTTGCTTCTAAAAAATGAGTCATTTGATTTAAACTCAAAGCAGGAATATCAGAACGTCCACCTCTACGAATATCAAATTCTTTTCTAATATTTAATTGCCCTGCATAGGTAAATGTATAAAACTCATCATCACTAATTTTATAGGTGTTTAACAATTTTAATAAATGGTGATGTACTTCTTGTTTAGGAGATTCAATATTATAAGAAAAGGAATCTTCTGTAAAAAAAGGAGTTTCTCTTTGCAAAGCCTCTGTTAAGTCAGTTAAATTCCCAATATGAGAACCTCTTAAAACACCTAGTTCAGTATTAAAAGTACTGGCATAGATTTTAGTCTCCCAATTTTCAGAAAACTGTTTTCTTAACTGTAAAGCCAAATTTGCTTCATGATTTCCCGTATTGTTTAAATAATAATTGGCTGTTTTTCTATCTCCAATTTTTTTAACAGTTCCATTTATTTTCCATGCAATACTTTTAGCTCCTTTTTCTAAAGTAAGATTCAATCCATTACCTAGACCATTAGATTGAAAAAAATAATTAGAGGCACCATGTAAATGTGGATCTTGACTAATGTCTTTAGGAGTAACTAGAACCACAGCTCCTAAAGTACTTCCTTGATATTCTAAAGCTCCTACTCCTTTAATTACCTTTATATTATTGGCTATTAAAGGATCTATTTCTGGACTGTGATCATTTCCCCATTGTTGACCACTTTGTGCAATTCCGTTGTTTAAAATAGTCACTCTATTTCCATACATTCCGTGTATAACAGGCTTTGCGATACCACTTCCATTTTTTAAGGTACTTACTCCAGTTAAGGTTCCTAATAAATTAGATAGGTTTTCATTAGCGTTATTTTGAATGTTTTTTGAGCTAATGTTTTGAGCTGCTTGTGTAGTATTTTCTGCTTTGTGTCCTAATAAATGAACGCCATCTAGCATTTGCACAAAATGATTCATGACAATACGAATTTTCGTATTGTCATGAATCTCTATAAATTGTTGATTGTTTTCGCAACCAATATGGGTAATATCTAAATGATAATTTCCTTCACAAATGGAGTCTATTTTAAAATTTCCATCAAAATCACTAATGGTTCCTTTGTTTAAACCTTCTAAATAAATACTAGCCCCTACAATGGGTTTATCGTTACTACTATCTATTACAACTCCTGATAAAGAATAATTACATTTTTGAGCATTTGTTGTTATCACATTTAAAATTAAAAGAATAACAAACAAAGCGTAACTTTTATTTCTCATCATTTAAGTTAAATACAACTTCTACGTCTGTTTCTCCTCCTGCATTGGTAATATCTCCTTCAGGAACATTCGCTCCAGATTTATTTGGTTGATGTCTCAATGTTATGGTTAAGTCCCCTCCATTAAAATCATTATCTGTGATAAATTTAGTACTTAATCCAATTGGATGTTGATTATCATCTTTATCTGTATAATTAATATTTACTCCTTGAGGTTTTGTAAAGAAAAACTGATGATCTAAAGCCTCTTCTTTAATCTCTAGCGTTATATCATCTACAGGATCGGTTGTTTCATTTAAGACTTTTAAAACTCCTGTATAGGTTGTATTCTTTTTAATAATACCTGTTTGAGTATAGGTACCATTATTGGTATTGGTTCCATCTGAATAATATTTTAAAACAACTGTTTCTTCTGCTGCTACTTCTGGAGTTAACGTATAAATTACAGTTGTAATTACTTCTTCTTCATTTGGAATAATAGGATCATCTTTTTGACAAGAGGTAAACGCCAATCCTACTAACATTGCAATCACTAATTTTTTTAATTTCATGGTATATGTTTTTTATTTCTTTGGCAAATATAAAACATCTTTCCTTAATTGCAACATAGTTGCGTTTATTTTTTTTAGAGATAAATAAATCCATAAAATAAAAACTTATGTATCTTTAAAACTCAAACAAATCGAATGAAAATTATAAAGTCTACGCTAATTTTTGCAGCCATTTCTTTTATTGGTTGTAAAAACATCCATAAGAATAGTACTGATGCTAAATCAACGAAATTTTATGTTGGAACCTATACCAACAAAACAGATGATTCACAGAGTGAAGGAATTTATCAGTATCAATTAAACAAAAATGGAACTATAGACTCTATAAGTCTAGTTGCTAAAACAGTAAGTCCAACTTTTTTAACAAAATCATTTGATGGGAAATATATCATCGCCTCAAATTCAAAAAAAGAAGGAACAATTACTAGTTTTTTAATTCAAAAAGATAGATTAAAAGAAGTTAGTATTAGTAATACTGATAATGATCCTTGCTATGTAACTATTAATAAAGACAATTATATCTTAACTGCTAATTATGGTAGTGGAACCACCAACTTGCATCAAATAGATGAAAATGGTGTTTTATCTTCTGCTTTAGATACGCAACAAAATAAAATGAGTGCTCCAAGCAAACATCCAAGGCAAGAAAAAGCACATACACATTCATGCTATTTTGAACCAAATTCTACCAACGTAATAAGCATAGACCTAGGAGCTAATAAATTAATATTTGGAACCATTGATACTGATTTTAATAAAATAGTACCCAATGAGTTTAGTGAGTTAGAAATGCCTGCTGAAGCTGGTCCTAGAATCTTAACATTCCACCCAACCAAACCATGGATTTATGTGGTGAATGAGTTAGATGCAACCGTTACTTTTATTAAAAAAAATATCACAAACAATTCTTATAAAATTATCCAAACCGTAGAAACTTTAGCCAAAGAAGATAAAGATGGAAATACCGCAGCGCATATAGAAATTACCAACGATGGTAAGTTTGTATACATCACCAATAGAGGTCATGATAGTGTTGGTGTTTTAAAAGTTTTAGATTCTGGAAAACTGGAATTAACACAAACCATTAGTACCCATGGTAAACATCCTAGAAATTTTGCCTTAAGCCCTAACAATAAATTTTTATTGGTTGCCAATAGAGATACCAATAACATTTGTTCTTTTAAAAGAAATGAAAAAACTGGGGAATTAACTTTTGTCAGCGAGGTAAAAGCTCCTAAACCCGTTTGTATATTGTTTTAATAAAAAAAACAAATGATCTAAAAAATCCGATGCCTCTAACATCGGATTTTTTTATTTATCTGCATATTTAATCTCGTTCATTTCAGTGTTTTGATGTTTATTTTTTGCATAAGCATAACCATCTTCCCACCATTCTGTCATCAACACTTTGTCAAAAATTAAAGAGTTAGAGGTTAAAATAGTAGGTGTATAATATAAATTTAGTTGAACATTATTATAATGTGAAGCTAATTTTCCTATGGAAACATTGTGTTTTGATACTTGTTCCAAAGTAAAATCTATCACATCCGAAATTAAAGAAAATGGATTTTTTGCGTGTACATTGGCTACCAACTTCATTTCAGTATCTAAAATAATCACATCAATTTCTGTGGCTCCTCTGTTGATAGCCTCTTTTATAGGAACCAAAGCCCCAAAACCACCATCGGCATATTGATAATTATCTTTTTCGTACAAACTCATAAAAGGCACATAGTTACATGATGTCCATATCCAATCACAAAATTGTTTTCTATCACATTCTTTAATCGATTTGTATTCTACTTTTCCTAACGTTAAATTAGATACGGTTACCACCAAATCTTTTTCTGTAGCACGTATTTCTTTATAAAAATCTTCAGTAATAGTATTATGCAATAACTTTCTTAAATTTGCACTTTCACCAAATGTTTTACGTTTTTTAATAAAATTCCACAGTACTTTAAAGTGGTTAATCGATACTGTTTTTGCTCCTCTTTTTCCTTTAATAATGAAAGGATTAACACTAAAAATAGTTGACTGATCTACATTGGTATATAGGTCTTTTAACGTTTCTATTCTCCCCAAAGCCAAATGAGAAATCATTAAACTTCCGGTTGATGTCCCAACTAAAATGTCGTATTCTTTTTTTTCGTCTTGAATTAAATATTGAGCTACACCTCCAGCAAAAGCTCCTTTACTACCTCCTCCTGAAATAACCAATGCTCGCATAAAAATATCCTTATATGTAAAATTTAAAGATACATATTTAATAAATATAAAAAGGCAACCTTTTACAAGGGCTGCCTTTTATAATAACTCTTACGAAGATTTTTTTAAAAGTTTACAACTTCTCCATAGAAACAAGCATTGTAAATATCTTTTAATTCTTCTACAGTTGGTTTTCTTGGATTAAAACCAGTACAAGGATCTATAAAAGCATTGTTTGTAATATAATCAATATTTTTATCCCAGTCTTCTTTAGAAATTCCAAATTCCTTAATAGTAGAAATATTATTTACTTCTGAACGCAAATTCTCAATTGCCACAGCAAGTTCTTCAGCAGTTTCTTTTCCTATCACTTTTGCTAAATCTGGAAAACGCTTAGATACTTTTGCATTATAACGAATTACGTTTGGTAGGAAAATAGCATTAGAAGCACCGTGAGGAATTCCATACAAAGCTCCTACTTGATGAGATAATGAATGTACAATTCCTAACCAAGCGTTATTGAAAGCCAATCCTCCCATAAAAGAAGCATCGTGCATATTTTGACGAGCTTTGATGTTTGTTGGATTATTGACAGCTTCTTTTAAGTTATTAAACACTATTTCTAATCCTCCTTTTGCCAAAACATCAGCGTAATTATCTTCTATATTAGAAACATAAGCTTCTACACAATGTGTTAAAGCATCTAATCCTGTGTTTGATGTAACGTGGGCTGGCATAGAGGCACATATTTCACCATCTACAATAGCAATGTCTGGAGTTAATTCATAAGACACAATAGGATATTTTACTCCTTTATCTCTATCAGTAATTACTGCTAAACCTGTAGTTTCTGTTCCTGTTCCACTTGTTGATGGAATCGCAATAAACTTTGCTTTGTTTCTTAAAGTAGGTACAGAAAAAGGCTTAATCATTGCTTCAAAATCAGCATCTGGATGCTCATAAAAAACCCACATCATTTTTGCAGCATCAATAGCAGAACATCCTCCTAAACCAACAATCCAATCTGGTTGAAATTCTTGCATAACTTTAGCCCCTTTCATACAAGTTGAAGATGATGGATCTTCTTCCACTCCTTCAAAAATTTTTGTTTCAATTCCTGCCTCTTTTAAATAAGCCACTGCTTTATCTAAAGAACCACTTTTTCTCATAGAACTTCCACCTGTTACTATAACAGCTTTCTTTCCTGTTACATTTTTTAATTCTTCTAAACTTCCTGCGCTATGCAGTACTTCTCCTGCAATAAATAATTTACTCATTTTTTACTTTTTTTGTTGAGACAAAATTAGAGGAGTAAAAAAGTTTATAGATTATAAAAAAAATCCTAATACTTGTAAATTCGAGACAATTCTTCTTTTAGCTCTGTAGGTGTTTCTTGTAACTTAGCATAAACAAATTTATTTAAGGCAGATGGAGAATCAAAACCAAGTTCATATGCTATTTCTTTATGATTTTTGCCTGAAAAAATAAGCAATCTTTTTATTTCTGTTAAAATTCGCTCATGTATAATATTCAAAGCAGTCTTTCCTGTTTTACTTTTACAAATTTCATTTAATTTTTTAGAAGTAATCTTTAACTCATCTTTGTAATACGTTACTGTGCGTTTAGTTTTATAGTTAGTTTCTATTAAAGTTTTAAACTTAGCAAAATAATCTAACTGATTAGGTGATTGAAATCCCTGATATTTTTGATGAGCAAGCTCTATAATTTCCAAAAGCATTATTTTGATATAAAAACGAATTTGCTCTTTTTTAATGGGAGATAAACTCCTAAATAAATCAAAAATTTGAGTTCCGTAATTATTAATCTTTTCAAAACTCATCTTTTCTGACACAACATGATTTAATTTATTAACCAAGTCGTTATTGTAGGATATCAACTCATTTTTTAACAAATCTGAGCAAAACAAAACTTCATCAAACTGAATAACAATACCTTTGGCATTTTTTTCTATTTCTAAAGAATTTATTTGATGAGGAAATACTACGGAAATTTGATGCTTCTTTAATTCTAAAGTTTCATGTTCTATCTGTTGACATACTTTACCTTGTTCTAATAAAATAACTTGAAAATAATCACTTCTATGTAATTCTTTATCTTTTTTTATAAACTCATCATTCAATCCAAAAACATGAAATGAAAGACATGGAGATTTTTTTTGATCGAAATATTCTTTGAGGGTATAGTTTTTAATTTCCATTTAGGGGATAAATTTTACAGGCAAAGTTAGTTAGAAATCATGACGATTTCATCATAGTAAAATAAATTATCCTCAACTTTAAATAAACAATAAAAAACAAAATGTTTTATTTTATCAAAACATTGGGGCAGTTGTGAACACTTGGTTATTTTTGCCAAAAACTCCCAAATACTATGCAGCATATTTTAGATAGATTTGTTCGCTACATTACGGTAGATACTCAATCTGACCCAACAAATCCTGCTTTTCCTAGTTCAGAAAAACAATGGAATTTGGCACGTATGTTAGAACAAGAACTAAAAGATATTGGTTTATCTGAAGTTGTGTTAGATGAAAATTGCTATTTAACAGCCACTTTACCAAGTAATGTAGAACACAAAGTACCAACTATTGGTTTTGTGGCACATATTGATACCAGTCCAGATTTTAGTGGAAAAAATGTAAATCCACAAATTCATAAAAATTACGATGGTGGTAATATTGTTTTAAATGCAGAACAAAACATCATTTTAGATGCCACTTATTTTGATGACCTCCAACAATACAAAGGACAAACCATTATTACTACTGATGGAACTACCCTTTTAGGAGCTGATGACAAAGCGGGAGTGACAGAAATTGTATCGGCCATGGAATATTTGGTGAAAAATCCTGAAATCAAACATGGAACTATCAGAATTTGTTTTACTCCAGATGAAGAAGTTGGTAAAGGTGCTCATAAATTTGATGTAGAAGCTTTTGGTTCCGAATGGGCTTATACTATGGATGGAAGTCAGATTGGAGAATTAGAATACGAAAATTTTAACGCTGCTCGTGCCGTAATTTCTGTACAAGGAAAAAGTGTACACCCTGGTTATGCCAAAAATAAAATGGTGAATGCTATTTTGGTTGCTCAACAATTCATTAATGGATTGCCAGCTAATGAGATTCCTGAAAAAACAACTGGTTATGAAGGTTTTTATCATTTACACGATATTCAAGGGGATGTAGAAAAAACAACTTTAGAATATATCGTAAGAGATCACGATTTAGAAAAATTCAACCAACGTAAAGAAACCATGAAGTCTTTAGTATCTTCGCTGAATCAAAAATTTGGAGACGATATATTTTCTATAGAAATAAAGGATCAATATTTTAACATGAAAGAAAAAATAGCTCCTGTAATGCATATTATTGATATTGCTGCAGAAGCTATGGAAAAAGAGAACATCAAACCAATTTACAAAGCCATTCGTGGTGGAACAGATGGTTCTCAATTATCTTATATGGGATTGCCTTGTCCAAACATTTTTGCAGGTGGACATAATTTTCATGGTAAGTATGAATACGTGCCTTTGGAATCTATAGAAAAAGCAACAAAAGTAATTATAAACATTGCTGAAATTACAGCAAACAAGTATAAGTAAGTTAAAGGTTTTAAAGCAAAAGATTCATTTTTAAACTTTTCATTAAAAACATTTATGTTTTGCTAAAACCAACCTGTAATTTCATTTAAAATAAGAAGTTCTCGACTCCGCTCGAACACCTAGGTCATCGAGCGGAGTCGAGATGTAGTCACTAAGGTGACGTTGAATATTAATAGAAAGTAGATTTAAAAACAAGAATAATGGATAATCAATTTTTAATTTCATTAACAGAAAAATACGGAGCTCCGTTATATGTATATAATGCAGATGTGATTGAACATCAGTACAACCGAATGATGAATGCATTTTCATCTGTAAAAAATGTAAAATTAAATTACGCAGTAAAATCTAACACCAACATCAACGTTCTTAAATTTTTAAAAAATTTAGGATCTGGAGGTGATTGTGTTTCTGTGCAAGAAATAAAATTATGCTTGGCTGCTGGTTTTGATGTGAAAGATATTTCTTACACGCCAAACGGAGTTTCTTTTAAAGAAATTACAGAAGCTCACCATTTAGGAGTAAAAATTACTTTAGACAACTTGTCTAGTTTAGATAAGTTTGGAAAAGCATTTCCTAACGCACCTGTTTCTTTACGTATCAATCCGCATATTATGGCTGGTGGAAACGCAAAAATTTCTGTAGGTCACGTAGATTCTAAATTCGGAATTTCTCATACTCAGATTGAAGAAATCAAAAAAATAGTAACGGCTAATGGAACTCCTGTAAACGGAGTACACATGCACACAGGTTCTGATATTAAAGATCCAAGTGCGTTTGTAGAAGCAATGGAAGTTTTATTAGGAATTGCAAGACAATTTGATACTATTGAATTCATCGATTTAGGTAGTGGATTTAAAGTGCCTTATAAAGATGGTGACCACGCGACCAACTTAGAAGAATTAGGAAAAGTTTTAGGAGCTAGCTTTAATGCTTTTTGTGAAGAATATGGAAAAGAATTAAAATTGATTTTTGAACCAGGTAAATTCTTAGTGTCTGAATCTGGTAAATTCTTAGCCAAAGTAAATGTCATCAAACAAACCCCTAATATTAATTTTGTTGGGGTTGATAGTGGTTTGAATCATTTAATGAGACCTATGATGTATGATGCGTATCACAGAGTTCACAACATTTCTAATCCTGATGGGGAAAAGCAAACCTATAATGTGGTAGGATATATTTGTGAAACTGACACTTTTGCAAGTGATAGAGAATTGGGAAAAGTAAGTGAAGGAGATATTATTTGTATGGACAATGCAGGAGCTTATTGCTTTTCCATGGCATCAAACTACAACTCAAGATTTAGACCTGCTGAAGTTTTGGTCATCAAAGGTCAAGACTATTTAATTAGAGAAAGGGAAACTTTTGAAGATATTTTAAAAGGTCAAGTAATGATTGATTCTTTATAAAAATAAAATCGCTAATCTTAATAAAAAGGTTAGCGATTTTTTTATCCCAAAACTCACCAGTTTACACCTTATTAACATTGTGTTAGCTAATTTTATTTTTAAAAAATTACATTTGCTAAAAATGCATTTTAAATAAAAATTGATGAAAAAAATACTCTTTATTTTATTCTTATGCTCTGTAAACACCTTTGCTCAAGACAAATACACCATTAGTGGTACTGTTAAAGACAAAGCTTCTGGAGAAACTTTAATTGGTGTTAGTATTATTGACAAAGATAATTACCAAGGAACAGTAACCAATGAATATGGATTTTATTCTTTAACCCTTTCCAAAGGAACTCATACCATTGAAATTTCTTATATAGGTTACAACAACATTTCTAAAAAAATAGAAATCAACAAGAACCAAACCTTAAACTTTTCATTGGCTGAAAATGTAGAAAGTTTAGACGAAGTAGTTTTAACAAGTACTTCAGAAAAAATTAGCATTCAAAAAGCAGAAATGAGTGTAAACAAAATGAAAGTTCAGACCATTAAAGAAATTCCTGCCATTCTAGGGGAAGTAGATGTCTTAAAATCTATTACTACCCTTCCAGGAGTTACTACTGCTGGTGAAGGACAATCAGGATTTAATGTTCGTGGTGGAGCTGCCGATCAAAACCTAGTTTTATTAGATGAAGCAACTATTTTTAACACCTCTCACCTATTTGGATTTTTTTCTGTAATCAATGCAGATGCCATTAAAAGTTTAAAACTATATAAAGGTGGGATTCCTGCCAAATATGGAGGTAGAATTTCATCTGTTTTAGAAATACATCAAAAAGATGGTAATAAATATTCGTTTCATGGAAATGGAGGGATTGGTAGTATTTCGTCTCGTTTAACCTTAGAAGGACCTATTGTTAAAAACAAAGTTTCTTTCTTTCTAAGTGGTCGAAGATCTTATGCAGATTTATTTTTTCCTATTGTGATGCCAGACAATGATAATACTGCCTATTTTTATGACTTAAACACCAAAGTAAACTGGGAAATTGATGAGAAAAACAAATTGTACTTATCAGGATATTTTGGAAAAGATGTTTTTTCTTTATCAAATTCGTTCATCAATAATTATGGAAACGCTGTTGGAAACGTTCGTTGGAACCACGTATTTAACAATCAGCTATTTTCCAACCTATCTTTAATTTACAGCAAATATAATTATGGTTTAGAGTTAGATTTTGTTGGATTTAAATGGAACTCAGGCTTACAAAACGTAAATCTTAAATACGATTTAAAACAATATTTTAATGATAATCTTTCTATTGAATATGGGCTAAATACTATTTTTCATGAGTTCAATCCAGGTAAAATTGAACCTAACAGAGATGATAGTGGTATAGAAGAAGAGCAACTTGCAAAAAAATATGGAATTGAATCTGGAATTTATATTGATGTTGATCAAAAACTAAGCAATAAAATTGATTTGCGCTACGGTCTTCGTCTTTCTGGATTTTCTAGAATGGGTGAAAAAAATAAAAATATTTATGCTGGAAGTCCTGTAATTTATGACGAAGATTTAAAAATATACGAACAAGCAACTCCTATTGGTCAAAAAAATTATAGTGTTAATGATTTTATGAAAACTTACATAAATCTTGAGCCTCGTTTTTCTATTGCTTACAGCTTAAACAACACCAGTTCTATTAAAGCTAGTTATCAAAGAATGGCTCAATATTTACATTTAATTTCTAATACACAATCTCCATCACCTTTAGATATTTGGACTCCTAGTGGTGAACACATCAAACCTCAATTATCTGATCAAATTGCTTTTGGATATAATAAAGATTTTAAAAATAATTATAGTTTAACCGCTGAAGTATATGGTAAAACGGTAAAAAACAGACTGGACTATATTGATGGGGCTGATTTAATTGCACAAGAAGCTATAGAATCGATTATTTTAACAGGAGAATCAAGAGCTTATGGTTTAGAATTATTATTAAAAAAAGAAACAGGAAAAATTACAGGTTGGATTAGTTATACATTATCTAGATCCGAACAACAAACCAAAGGTAGAACAGCATCAGAAATTGGAATTAACAACGGAAAATGGTATGCTACAGGTTATGACAAAACACATGATATAAGTTTATTAACAAGCTATAAAGCTTCAAAAAGTTGGAGTTTCAACAGTAATTTTACATTACAAACAGGTCAGCCTGTAACCTATCCAACAGGAAGCTATCAATACTTAGGAAGTAATGTCCCAAATTACGGTTTAAGAAATACCTATAGGTTACCTATGTACCATAGACTAGATGTTTCTGCTACTTATAAACCAAAAAAATACAAAACCAAACAGTTTAAAGGTGAATGGGTTTTTAGTGTGTATAATATTTATAATAGAAACAATTGGTCGTCAGTATTATTTAGTCAAGATGTAACAACTGGACAACCTACTACAGAGAGACTTTCTATTTTCGGAATCATTCCATCGGTTACCTTTAACTTTAAATTCTAAAATGATGAAAAAATACATATACCTATTATTTTTGATATTAACTACCATTTCTTGTACGGAAGAAATTGTAATTGATGATTTAGACAACGTAGACCCTAGACTTGTGATTGAAGCAAGTATAGACATTAACAAGTACAACAATTCTTACAAAACACAAACCATTAAATTAAGTCAAACAACCAGCTATTATAGTAATAAATATCCTCAAGTAAAAAATGCCGTTATTTCCGTAACCGATGAAAATGGAAACTCTATGGGTACTTTTTTAGATGTAAATCCTGCCATTCCAAACGATGAAGAAGATGGTGTTTATACTGCTGTTGATTTTACCCAACCAAACTTAGGTGATAAATACTTTTTAAGCATTACTGTTGATGGTGAAACCTATACTGCAGAAGATACTTACACAGGTATTGTTGATATTAATGAGATCAATCAACAAACTATTTCTTTTGGAGACGATATTATTCAAATTAATGTAAATATTGATAATGAAATAGGAGTTGATAATTATTATTTAACTAAAATTGATTCTCCCTTTAGAATTATTTCTGAGTACGGATCTGGTAATGACGAAGAATTCACCGAAGAACCTGGAAAAAACAATTTTGACGTTATTACCTATATTGACGAAGAACTTGAAAAAGATATGAAAATAGATATTTCACTTTACGGAATCAGCAAAAACTACCAAAACTACTTATCCAAACTATTTTTAATTGCTCAAGGCTCTAATGGTCCTTTTTCTACTGCTCCGGCTTCTGTAAGAGGAAACATTTTAAACACTACCAATCAAGATAATTATGCTTTAGGTTATTTTTCTGTAAATCAATTTATAAAAACTAGTTATACCGTAGAATAGTCCTTTAAAATTATATAGACTTTTTCATTGTATTTCTCTATTTTAGAAGAAAAAAACAATGAAAAAGTTTATCGGTTTAGTATGTCTTTTATTTATTTCTTCAGTAGTCTTTTTTACTAGTTGTAAAAAACAACACAAACCTATAAACAACCAGGATTTTAACTATAGCGAATATATTTATAACCATACTTCTGGAGTGGTTTCTACCCAAGAAGAAATCAAAATATTTTTAGTAAAAGCATCAGAAATCACCAATGAAGATTTAAAAAACGCTTTTAGTACACAACCAGAAACAGAAGGAAAACTAGAAGTTATAAACAACAAACAAATTGTTTTTAAGCCCAAAACACCTCTATTAAACAATCAGGAATATCTAGTTAACCTAAACTTAGAAAGGTTATATCCAAACCATATAAAATCATTAAGTCCATATAGTTTTAAGTTTAAAACAAAAACACAAGATTTTGACATCAATACCCAAGCTTTACAATCATACAGCAAAGATTGGCAATACATTGTGGGAGAAATTAAAACCAACGATGTAACCTCTATTGATAAAATAAAACAAGTTCTTACCGCTACTCAAAACAACAAACAGCTATCCATTAAGTTTGATGAAATCAATATAAACACCGATGTTTTTCCTTTTAAAATTGATAGTATTTATAGAGAAGTTGAAGATTCTAAAATTCACATCAACTACAACGGTAAAAGTTTAAATGTTGATAAAAATGAAACCCGAGAAATTAACATCATAGGTAAAAACAACTTTAAAGTAGTAGATGTTAAAGTAGTAAACAATGCGGAACAATATGTAGAAATCAATTTTACTGATGCCTTGCAAAAAAATCAAAATTTAAAAGGTTTGATTAGTATTCAGGGAGTGAATGATTTAAAATATATCATTTCAGGAAACTTGGTAAAAGTATATCCAGACAATACTTTAAAAGGAGATTTAAAAGTATTTATTCATCAAGGAATTAAAAATACTTACGGATACTCCTATCAAACAACCATTTCAAAAACATTGTCTTTTGATGAGCCCAAACCTGAAATAAAATTTTCTAAATCTGGGAATATTTTACCTAATTCAGATAATTTAAATATTCAGTTTCAAGCCATCAATCTTAATGCTGTAGAAGTCACTATTTACAAAATTTTTGAATCTAATATTTTACAATTTTTACAAGAAAACAATTTAGAAGGAAATCAAAATATTAAAATGGTGGCCAGACCTATTGCTAAAAAAATAGTGCCCCTAAACGCTAACACCCCTTCTGATTATTCTAAATGGCAAACTTACGGAATCGCTTTAGATCAGTTAATTAAAATTGATAAAGGAGCTATATATAGAGTTCAATTAAATTTTAAACAAGCCTACTCAACTTATAAATGTAAAAACACTACAACTAATCCTACCAAAACGGTTCAAGAACAAAACTTTGATGAAGAAGACATAGAAAGTAGCAATTGGGATAATGATAGTTATTATAGTGACAATGAAAATTATAGTTGGAGAGATAGAGACAATCCTTGTACATACTCATATTATGCGAACAAATCTATCTACAAAAACATCATCGCTACCAATATTGGATTAACAGTAAAAAAAGGAAATAACAATTCCTTTTTTGTAGCAACCAACCACACGGTAACTTCAAATCCTTTGGCAGATGTAAAAGTTGAATTTTACAATTATCAGCAGCAACCTATCGCCAACATCCAAACCAATGCACAAGGAATTGCGATGATTGAATTGGACAAAGTACCCTTTTTTATCACCGCTAAAAAAGACGGTCAAACTACTTATTTAAAAGTAAATGATGGGAATGTATTGTCTATGAGTAATTTTAACACCAATGGTGTACAACCTATCAAAGGAATTAAAGGATTTATTTACACGGAAAGAGGAGTTTGGAGACCAGGTGACACTATTTTTGTTGGTTTTATGTTGAATGATCTTAAAAACAAAATTCCAGAAAACAACCCGGTAACTATTGATATTAAAGACCCTAACAATGTACTAAAATACCGAAAAGTAAAAACCAAAGGAGTAAATCATTTATACACTTTTAAAATTCCAACAAAAGACAGTGATCTTACAGGAAAATGGAATGCTACTGTTTCTGTGGGAGGAGCTACGTTTCAAAAAAGCTTAAAAATTGAAACCATCAAACCTAACAGGTTAAAAATAAACATCAAAACCGATGCAAAAGTACTGAGTAAAAACAACGAAGTAAATATTGCTGCTAAATGGTTACATGGAGCCATTGCTAAGGAGTTAAAAGTAGAAAGTTCTTTAATGTTAAAACCTCAAAAAACTAGTTTTGAAAACTTTCCTAGCTTTGTTTTTGATGATCCTAGCAAACATTTTGAAACCGAAGAAACCAATGTATTAAACTCCAAACTAAACACCGCTGGAGAAATTAAATTTGTTTTAAATCCTAAAATAAACAACAATGCTCCTGGTTTGTTAAAAGCTTATTTAACCACAAAGGTTTTTGAAAATGGTGGAGATTTTAGTACCGATGTTTACAGCCAAACTTACTCGCCCTTTACCACTTATACAGGTCTTAAAAGACCACAAGGAGACAAAGCTAGAAACATGCTTCTAACAGACAAAGAACATATTTTTGAGTTGGTAAGTGTTGATGAGAATGGAAAAACTGTTGCCAATCAAAAATTAGAAGTAAACATTTATAAAATGGAAAATAGTTGGTGGTGGAACAACACCAATAACTATTCTCAATTTAGCGCTTCTTCTTTTAAAACTCCTGTATTTTACAAAACGATAAATACAACCTCTAACGGAAAAGCTAGTTTTAAATTTGAAATTAAATATCCTGAATGGGGTAGATATTTTGTACAAGTAACCAATAAAATTTCAGGTCATAGTACTGGAGAAACTGTTTTTATTGATTGGCCAGGTTGGGCTGGAAAAGCAAAAAAAGGAAATCAAAAAGAAGCTGCCATGTTGGTTTTTACAACCGACAAGGAAACTTATCAATTAAACGAAGAAGTTCAAGTAAATTTCCCTTCTGCTGAAAATGGTCATGCGTTAATCACGATTGAAAACAACGAAAAAGTGGTTCGACATTTTACGGTTGATACTCAAAAAGAAAGCACCAATTTTTCATTCAAGGTGGATAAAAATATGACTCCAAATGTATATATCAGCATTACGTCTTTACAACCACATCACAATACCAAAAATGATTTACCGATTAGAATGTACGGTGTTAAAAATATTTTTGTAGAAGATGCTAGCACACATTTATATCCAACGTTAAACATTCCTAAAGAAGTAGAACCAGAAAAAGAATTTGAATTAAAGGTAGCCGAGAAAAATGGAAAACCATTTACCTATACCATTACTATTGTAGACGAAGGTTTGTTAGATTTAACTCGATATAACACTCCTGCCCCATGGAAATACTTTAACAATAAAGAAGCTTTGGGAATTAAAACTTGGGATATGTATGATGATGTGATTGGAGCTTTTGGCGGAAAATTAAATCAGGTATTTAGCATTGGTGGAGATCAAGATTTGGGAGCTGCCAAAACACAAAAAGCCAACAGATTTAAACCTGTGGTTCTTTTTAAAGGACCTTTTACTTTGTCTAAAAACAAAACCAATACACATAAAATTACACTGCCAAAATATATTGGAGCAGTAAAAACCATGATTGTAGCGCATCATCCAGAAAACGAAGCTTACGGACAAACGGATGCTAGCATTTTGGTTAAAAAACCTTTAATGTTATTGGCCAGTGCTCCAAGAAAAGTGAGTTTAAACGAAAAAATTAAAGTTCCTATTACTGTTTTTAATGCTTTAGAAAACAATCAAAATGTAACGATTGAAATCAAAACCAATGATGTTTTTTCAATTGAAGGAAATAAGACTAAGACTTTAAATTTTAAAGAATCTGGTGATGATATTGCTTATTTTGATATCAAAACAGTCAAAACAGGAATGGGGAAAATTACCATTACGGCTAAAAACAAATCACACACAGCAAGTTATGATATTGAGTTAGATTCTTACAATCCTATCAGCAAAGTAACCAAAAGTGAAGAAGTTTATATTGAAGCCAATAGCACCAAAAAAATAACTATTGATGGTTTTGGAATAGCAAATACCAACCATGCAAACATTGAAATTTCTTCCTTTCCACAAATTAACTTTAGTGATCGATTGCAATATTTAATTCGTTATCCTCATGGATGTTTAGAGCAAACTGTTTCGGCAGTTTTTCCACAATTGTACATGCATGATTTGTTTGAACTATCTCAATCTGATAAAAATACCATCACAGAAAACATCAAAGCAGGAATTCAAAAACTAAATAGTTTTCAATTAACTTCTGGTGGATTTACGTATTGGCCAGGAAATTACAAAGCCAACGAATGGGTGAGCAATTATGCAGGACACTTTTTAATTGAAGCTGAAAAACAAGGATATGCTTTGCCATATAATTTTAAAAATAATTGGATTGCTTATCAAAAAATAGTAGCCAGATCTTGGAGAAAAACAAAAGACAATTCTTATGTAGAACAAGCTTATAGACTTTACACTTTGGCTTTGGCTCAAAGTCCTGAATTGTCTATCATGAACCGTCTAAGAGAAGATAAAAACATTGATAATATTGCTAAATTAAGATTGGCATTGGCTTATGCTATTATTGGTCAAAAAGAAGCGGCAACTGAGTTGATGAACAATGCTTCTTTAATTGATTACACCAAGGTTTTTCAAGTAAATCATGGATCTACTTTGATTAACAAATCAATCGCTTTAGAAGCTTATCAAGTCTTAAATAATGAATCTAAAGCGCGAGAAATGCTACAAGATATTGCCAATGAATTAAATAGCGATAACTATTTAAACACCAAAACAACCGCAAATTGTTTGTTAGCCTTATGTAATTATTATCAACAAACAAGCAATCAACCTTTGCTAGCAAAACTTAATACAAACGGTGTAAAAACAGACATCAATACTCAAAAATCTATTTGGAAAAAAGAAGTAAAAATCAACCAAGGAGACAATCAAATCACGATTAATAATAATGGTAAAAAAGCCCTTTACGTTAAACTTACCTATTCGGGAATTCCTGAAATAAACAACGAGGAAAGTCTATCTAAAAATCTAATCACCCAAATAAATTACATGGATAATAATGGAAAACTGATAGATATCACCAACCTTAGTCAAGGGATTAGTTTTGTAGCGCAAATTGAAGTAAAAAACATTGTAAACAAATCAGTAAAAGACGTTGCGTTGACATATCAAATTCCATCTGGATGGGAGTTAATCAATACTCGTTATGCGATGGATGACAATAGTTCTACCAGTAACATTGATTATGCAGATATTAGAGACAATGCCATCCATTATTATTTTGATTTAAAAAATAACGAGACAAAAAGTTTTAAAGTAAAAATTAATACAACTTATTTGGGAAGTTACTATTTACCGGGTACGCACGTAGAAGCCATGTATGACCAAAATTACATGAGCCACACCAAAGGAAAATGGATTAATGTGATTCCTTAATTTTGAAACAAAAAATTATTTCATACCTAAAAAAACATAAAATCATTCTTATTATAAGTTTGGTTTTATGTGTTTGGTATGTCTTTTTATTACCTAACCATTTATTTAAAGAAGATTACTCAACCGTGATCTTTTCATCAGATCAGCAATTATTAGGAGCTACTATTGCCAACGATGAACAATGGCGATTTCCTCCTACTCAACAGATTCCTGATAAAATAAAAAAATGCATTCTCTTTTATGAGGATGAATATTTTGAGTATCATTTTGGATTTAATCCTGTAGCCATGGGGAAAGCAATGGTCATTAATTTTAAAAATGATAGGATTAAAAGAGGAGCCAGTACCATTACTCAGCAAGTGATTAGGCTTAGTAGAAACCAAAGAAGAACCTATACCGAAAAACTAATTGAACTTATTTGGGCAACACGTTTGGAGTTTTCAAAATCTAAAGAAGAAATTTTAAATTTATATATACATCATGCTCCTTACGGTGGAAATGTGGTTGGATTAGAAATGGCTTCTTGGAGATATTTTGGAACTTCACCCAATAAATTATCATGGGCAGAAAGTGCTACTTTGGCTGTTTTACCCAATGCTCCCAGTTTAATTTTTCCCGGAAAAAACAAAAACTTGCTAAAAAAGAAGAGAGATTTTTTACTAGCCAAATTAAAAGACAAAGGAATCATCAATCAACTTACATATGATTTGGCCATACAAGAAGCCATTCCACAAAAACCCGTTCCCATTCCACAAGACAACCTTCATCTTTTATCAGAATTAAAACAACAATCACAAGGTAAAAGAATTGTTACGAGTATTGATTATAATCTTCAACAAAGTGCCTTAAATACCATTGAAAAATATTATCATCAATATAAAAAAAACAACATACACAACATTGCAGTATTAATCTTAAACGTTAAAACAAAAAAAGTAGTTGCTTATGTTGGAAACAGTCCTACAGACGTAGAAAACCAAAAATTTGTAGACATGGTTCAAGCACAAAGAAGTACAGGAAGTACCTTAAAACCTATTCTTTACATGGGCTTGTTAAACAATGGAGAATTGTTACCCAACATGCTTGTTCCAGACATTCCAACGCAAATACAAGAATACACGCCTCAGAATTTTGACATGACTTATGCGGGAGCGATTTCCGCAAAAAAAGCCATTGCAAAATCTTTAAACATTCCTGCTGTTCGATTGTTAAGACAATATGGTTTACATAAATTTAAAAATGATTTGAATTATTTGGGCTTAAAAAACGTTAACAAACCTGTAGATTATTATGGCTTGACTTTGATTTTAGGTGGTGCAGAAAGTTCTTTATGGGACATGACCAACATGTATGCAAATCTCGCCAGTACGGTAAATCATTATACCGAAAATAACAGTCAATACTTTACCAAAGAACATCAATATAGCAGCTATTATTTACACCATAAAACAGATTTAGGAACAAAGGCTTACGATCAAAATATTTTTGATGCAGGAAGTATTTATTTAGGTTTTGAAGCCATGACAGAACTAAGCAGACCCGAAGATGACAAGGAATGGAAACATTATAGTTCTTCTGAAAAAATTGCTTGGAAAACAGGAACCAGTTTTGGAAACAAAGATGCTTGGAGTATTGGAGTCAATCAAAATTATGCTATTGGTGTTTGGGTAGGAAATGCTGACGGAGAAGGAATTGCCAACATGACTGGAGTGAACCACGCTGCTCCTATTATGTTTGAAGTATTAGAAAAACTACCTAAAAACAATTGGTTTACAAAACCTTTAGACGAACTAAAAACCATTGATGTTTGTAGTATAAGCGGACACAAAGCCACTTCTTTATGTCCAACAAAAAAAGAATGGATTCCTTTAAAACCAAATACTACGCTTCCATGTCCTTACCATCAAACCATTTTTTTAGACAAAAACAAAAGATACAGAGTGTTTAAAAATTGTGTTGATAATAATGAAATCACTTCTAAAACATGGTTTATTTTACCTCCAAATCAGGCTTGGTATTACAAAAAACAAAACGCTAATTATATGGAATTGCCTCCTATAAAAAAAGAGTGTTTAGAAGCAAATACCCGGGTGATGGATTTCTTAAGTCCAAATGAAAATGCTACTTTTATATTAACAAAAGATTTTAATGAAAAAACAAATCCTATTGTAATTAAAGCGACCCATCAGAGAAGCGAAGAAACTTTATTTTGGTATTTAGATGATCACTTTATAAAAACGACCCAACATCAACATGAAATTGCTATTATTCCTACAAAAGGAAATCACAAAATTATTATTGTTGATGAAAACGGAAACAAAATCACCAGAAAAATACAGATTGAATAAATCATGAAACACCATAAAACTACCGAACAAGATTCTCTTTATACTAACTTAGAAAATATGTCAACATCTGAATTGGTTCAATACATCAATGAGGAAGATCAAAAAGTAGCTTTGGCTATAAAAAACAGCTTGCCAAGTATTGAAAAACTAATTGATGTGGTGGCTGATAAATTAAAAAATGGAGGTAGATTGTTTTACATGGGAGCAGGAACCAGTGGCCGTTTGGGAATTTTAGATGCTTCTGAATGTCCTCCTACTTTTGGGGTTCCTCATGAATTGGTCGTTGGAATTATTGCTGGTGGAGATGTTGCGATTAGAAAAGCAGTAGAAAACGCCGAAGATGATGATATGCAAGGTTGGATAGATTTATTAAATCATCATGTTAATGAAAAAGATGTAGTGATTGGAATAGCGGCCTCAGGAACGACTCCTTATGTTGTGAGTGCTCTAGAGACTTGTCAAAAAAACAATATTGTTACAGGATGCATCACCATGAATGCAGACACTCCATTGGAAAGAGTTGCCAACTACCCAATTGTAATACATGTAGGACCAGAATTTGTTACAGGAAGTTCTAGAATGAAAGCAGGTTCTGCTCAGAAAATGGTTTTAAACATGATTAGTACTGCCAGTATGATTCTTTTAGGAAAAGTAAAAGGAAATAAAATGGTAGACATGCAATTATCTAATGATAAACTGGTAGATAGAGGTACACAAATGTTAGTAGACGAACTTCAAATGTCTTATGCCAAAGCAAAAGAATTACTATTGACCCATGGTAGCGTTAGGAACGTTATTAATTATGTAAATAATGAGCAGTAAAAAAAATCACTTACAAAAGGGAATCAATATCATGGCAGCGGTATTACCCCTGTTAATTTTAAGTCCAGTGGTTGTAAACATCGGTTTTAAAGCCCTACAAAAAGATGGTATTTACGTTTTTTTAATTATTGGAACACTGCTTGCCATTGTAACCATTATACTATTTGTACTAGGAATTAGAGCATTGCTAAACCATTTATTTAATAATTAGTTTTTTAAAACTTTTATTTTTGGTGTAGTAGGATTTAAGCCAAAACAATCATCGTGTAAACAAATATCTAAATGATGCATCATATAACCTATAGTTGCATAATGATGTATGGTGTGACTTTGAGCTTGAGCCAACACAGCTCCTAAAGTAGATTTTACGGTACAATTTCCGTTTCCCAAATCATCTACTACTTCTATAGACAAATCTAATTCAGACACTTTTAAGTTTAACAAATGCTGAATTATATTCTCTAAATACTCCAAACCATAACTAGGAAAGGTTTCAACATTAATATTTCTTTCTCTTTTGGTTAAATCTACAACTCCATTAGGATACCCTGTGAAAATACATTGAAACATATCTAAAATATGTCTTACATGTCCACCTATACTCGAGTAATAAGGAGGTATAGACTTATCACAATACTGTTCTTGGGAAATATCAACTAGTAAACTTTTTCCTTTCTGTAAATTTTTAACTATTTCGTTTATCATCAATCAATTTTGCTTAAATGTATCGTTTTATAGGTCGTTTAAATATAAAAAATTAACACAGGTTATCATAATTTAATTCAAAATCATAATTATTAATGTCATTAAAACAAGAATGAATACGTAGATTTAACAATTAACTAATGTTAATACACATAATTTAACAAATCATTAAAAATCAACACTTTCCCAAAAAAAACGTGACAGATATTGTATTTATACTTAAATTTGAAAATATATAAAACTAATAAACTATGGCTATAACTAAGAAATTTTTAAAGACCAAACCTGTATGTAAAGTAACATTTGCAATTTCTGCCCCAGATGCTGCAGAAGCTGTACTAGTAGGTGATTTTAATGAATGGGATACTACAGCCACTCCATTAAAAAAACTTAAAAACGGAACTTTTAAAGTTGTAATCGATTTAGACACTGAAAAATCATACGAATACAAATACCTTATTGATGGGGAATATGTAAATGACGATGAGCCTGAAGCATTGATCTTTAATGAATTTGCTAATGCCGAGAACTCTTTATTAGCATTATAAAAAATAAACCAATATAAACCTGAATGCCTTTAACAATGTTAAAGGCATTTTTTATATATTTATTTTTCTAAAAAAATAATCAAAATGGCAAATATTACATTAAAAAGCAATCCTATTACAACTATTGGAAACTTACCGGCTGTAGGTACAAAAGCTCCTAATTTTACATTAAGAAATACTGATTTATCAGAAGTAAGTTTATCTGATTTTGAAGGTAAAAATTTAATTCTAAATATTTTTCCTAGTGTTGATACTGGAACTTGCGCAATGTCTGTAAGGACTTTTAACAAAGAAGCTTCTGAACTTGAAAATACAAAAGTTTTATGTATATCTAAAGATTTACCTTTTGCTCATGCTCGTTTTTGTGGTGCTGAAGGAATTGAAAACGTATTGAGTTTATCCGATATTTCTGGAAACTTTGGAAAAGATTATGAAGTGACTTTTGCAGATGGACCTTTAGAAGGATTATTATCAAGATCTATAGTTGTTATCAATACCAAAGGAGAAGTAATTTACACAGAGCAAGTAAGTGAAACTACCAATGAACCTAACTACGAAGCGGCATTAGCTGTATTATAATAAGCTTATAAAAGGCTTGTCATGACAAGCCTTTTTCTTATAACATGGAAACAAAAAAACAAAATTTTGTAGTTAATAGAATAGAAAGCTTAAAGTATGCCATTGTAGGTGCTTTGTATTTAATTAAAACTGAAAACGCTATTAAAGTACATTGTACAAGTACTTTATTACTGAGTATTTTAGGTTATTTTACAGAACTTAGCAGAATTGAATGGATGTTTCAATTTTTAGCCATTGGACTTGTTATTAGTGTAGAGGCATTAAATACTTCAATAGAAAAAATAGCTGATTTTATTCAACCTGATTTTGATAAAAAAATAGGAACAATTAAAGATGTAAGTGCTGGTGCCGTTTTATTTGCAGGCTTATTTGGAGCCATCATTATTGGCTTTATTTATATCCCTAAATTAATGCTTTTCCTGTATCAGTAATTCTGTATCTTTACCAAAAATTTTATCGTCTTTAAATGCCCAAAAAAAGCAACAAAAAAGTTACTAAAAATACAGAACGAAAAGAAAAGCTACGAGAATTTGCAAACAACAGGCAAACTCAGACCGTTTTCGGTTTATTTATGCTGTTATTTAGTATATTCTTATTTACCGCCTTTATCTCTTTTTTCTTTACTTGGCAAGCCGATCAATCTACCGTTAATCAACTAGCTAATAAAGCTATAGAAGCTCAAAATTTACTTGGAAAATTAGGAGCTAACTTAAGTTACTTCTTTATTTATAAAGGTTTTGGAGTTGCTGCCATTCTTATTCCAGTTCTTTTATTTTTTACAGGGCTCTATATTTTATTAAAAATACCAATCAAAAAAATTTTTAAATCTTGGAACTGGGGAATGTTGGGTTTAATTTGGACCGCTACAACTTTTGGTTTTTTTGCTGATAAAAATGCTTTGATTGCTGGAGTGGTAGGTGTTGAATTAAACAGCTTCTTAATTCCATATCTTGCTCCTTTAGGATTGATTATTTTAATTGTTTTTGGATATGCCACATACTTTGTGATTCGTTTTAAAATCACACCTGAAAAAATTAAAGGATGGTTACCTAAAAAAGAAGACATCAGTGAATTAAAGAATAGTTTTAAAGCCACTGAGTCAGATGAAAACCTTGATGATGAAGAGGATAACAAAGATTCCGAAGAAAAAAATACCAGTATCAATGATGAAAATGAAATTATCAAAGAAAAGATAATTTCTTTAGATGAGTTTGAAGAAAAAGACCAAGAAGTAAAACCAACTTCCACTTTTGAAATGGCAGTAAAAAATGTAAGCCCTACCATTCAAAATCACTCAAACATCAACGTCTCTAAAAAAGAAGAGATCAAAGAAGAGCTTAAGATTGATGTAGAACAAGTAAAAAAAGAAGAAATTACAACTTCTAATTTATCAGATCAATTAGTCAAAGATTTTGGAGAATTTGATCCTACTTTAGATTTAGGAAACTATAAGTTCCCTACTCTAAATCTACTTAGAGAATTTGATGATAGTATTTCTGTTGATGCAGGAGAACTTGAAGCCAATAAAAATAAAATTGTTGATACCCTTAACAATTACAAAATAGGAATTGCACAAATTAAAGCAACGGTAGGACCTACTATTACTTTGTATGAAATTGTGCCTGAAGCCGGAATTAGAATTTCTAAAATTAAAAACTTAGAAGATGATATTGCATTGTCTTTATCAGCTTTAGGAATTCGTATCATTGCTCCAATTCCCGGTAAAGGAACTATTGGTATAGAAGTTCCTAACCAAAAAGCAACTGTAGTTTCTATGAACTCGGTAATTGCATCAAATAGATTCCAGCAATCCAAAATGGAATTGCCTATTGCTTTAGGAAAAACCATTGCTAACGAAACTTTTATTTTCGATTTAGCCAAGGCTCCTCACCTATTAATGGCAGGTGCTACTGGACAAGGTAAATCGGTAGGGCTAAATGCTATTTTAACCTCATTGTTATATAAAAAACATCCTGCAGAAATTAAGTTTGTATTGGTAGATCCTAAGAAAGTGGAATTGACATTGTTTAACAAAATAGAACGTCACTACTTAGCCAAATTACCAGATACTGATGAGGCCATTATTACAGACACCACCAAAGTAGTACATACTCTAAACTCTCTGTGTATAGAAATGGACAATCGTTACGATCTACTTAAAGATGCCATGGTTCGTAACATTAAAGAATATAATGAAAAATTCAAAGCACGTAAGTTAAATCCTAATGAAGGACATAAATTCTTACCATACATTGTTTTGGTGATTGATGAGTTTGCTGATTTAATTATGACTGCTGGTAAAGAAGTAGAAACACCTATTGCTCGTTTGGCTCAATTAGCCCGTGCCATTGGAATACATTTAATTGTAGCCACACAAAGACCTTCTGTTAACGTAATCACAGGAATTATTAAAGCCAATTTCCCTTTAAGAATTGCTTTTAGAGTAACTTCTAAAATAGATTCTAGAACCATTTTAGATGCTCCAGGGGCAGATCAATTAATTGGTCGTGGAGATTTACTAATTTCTAGCGGAAACGATTTAATTCGTGTACAATGTGCTTTTGTAGATACTCCAGAGGTTGAAAAAATTACTGACTTTATTGGTTCGCAAAGAGCATACCCAGAAGCATACCAATTACCTGAATATGTTGGTGAAGATGGAAGTGGTACAGAACTTGATATTGACATTGCCGACAGAGATAAATTATTTAGGGAAGCAGCTGAAACTATTGTGATTGCACAACAAGGATCGGCTTCCTTATTACAACGTAAATTAAAATTAGGCTATAACAGAGCAGGGAGATTAATAGATCAATTAGAAGCAGCAGGAATTGTAGGTCCTTTTGAAGGAAGTAAAGCCAGACAAGTTTTAATAAATGATTTAGCATCTTTGGACCAAATGTTGGCCGATGAAAAAAACAATTAACATGAAAAAAAACATCCTTATAGTTTTTACCTTATTTTTAAGTTCTTTAGGTTTTTCACAAAACGCTCCTAAAGCACAAGCTATTTTAGACAAAGTTTCTAGCGAATTAGAACAATACAAAAACATTACGATTCAGTTTACACACACTTTAGAAAACAAAGCTGTAAACATCAAACAAACCAGTAAAGGTTCTGCCATTATTGAAGGTGATAAATATGTATTAAATTATTTAGACAACATTATTTTATTTGATAAAAAGAACAATTATGTGATTTCTCCTGAAAATGAAGAAGTAAATATTACGCCAGCAAGTGATATTAGTGATGAAAGCATTACGCCTTCAAAACTACTGAGTTTTTACAAAAAAGGATATACTTATCAATTAGATAAAAAAGAAGGTGTTGTTCAATTTATCAAGTTAACTCCTACGGAAAAATCAGAAGAAGTTTCTCATATTTTGTTAGGAATCAATACTCAAAACAATCAAATTACTTCATTAACAGAAGTAGGAACCAACGGAACAAACACAAATTTTACTATTACATCATACAAAACAAATCAACAATTAGCCCCTAATACTTTTGTTTTTAATAAAACAAAATATGTATCATTAGGGTATTATATTAATGAATAATCCCTCTTTTTGTTGAAAATCCTAGACAAATATTTAATCAAGAGCTTTTTAGTTCCCTTTTTTGCTTCATTCTCCATTGTAATGTTTGTATTGGTTATGCAGGCTATTTGGTTAATGTTTGATGAATTAGCAGGGAAAGGAATAGGTATTGTTATTATTATAAAATTTTTATGGTACATGTGCTTGTATGTAACGCCACAAGCTTTACCAATATCTGTACTACTATCTTCCATTATGACCTTGGGAAATTTAGGAGAAAACTATGAGTTTGCAGCTGTTAAATCTGCTGGAATTTCATTTTTCAGATTCCTAAGACCTCTTATCATCTGTGTAGGTTTGATATCACTTGCAAACTTCTTTTTAATTAACTACGTTTATCCATACGCCAGTTTAAAACAAAAAAACTTATATGTAAACATCAAAAAAACACAACCTACTTTGGCTTTGGTAGAAGGTAGTTTTAACGATGAAATTCCAGGATATAGTATCAAGTTTTCAAAAAAATATGGAGAAGAAAACAACTTATTAAAAGATGTTTTAATCATAGAAACCAAAGGATCAAAAGACGATCAAATTACTATCACCGCTAAAAAAGGAAAAATTACAACTGAAGAAGGAAGTAAATACATGACCTTAATTTTAGATGATGGTTATTATTTTGAAGACCACACCAATGATCAAAGAAAACGTGCAAACAGATTAAAAATGCCTTCTTCCATGGCAAAATTTGATAGACACACCGTAAATATTGATATTTCTGACTTAACTAGTGGTGATTTAGAAGAAGAAAAACATAAATATCACTACACCATGAAAAACATGGGACAGCTAAAAGCTAGTTCTGATAGTTTAAAATACAATTACGATAAATACATCGACACCAAACTAAGATCTATGCAATCTAATATTTTAGTTAACGAAATGTCTAAAGAATTAGATACTACAAAATACAAGCCCTTGCAAAAAAATATTTTAGATAATTTTACGGATGGTAGTAAAATAAATATTTTAAGTCAGGCTTCAAGAGCTGTTGAAAACAAATTAAAGGACATAGAAGGCTATAAAGATTACTATAAAAGAAAGCGTAAAGACTTAAATAATCATGATTATCAATTTCACTTTATTTTAACGAATTCTTTTTCTTGTCTTCTTTTATTTTTTGTGGGAGCTTCTTTAGGCTCTATCATTAGAAAAGGAGGATTTGGAATGCCTATGATTATAGCTATTATTATTTATGTAGCTTATTATTTTATCAACACCTTTGGAAAAAATGTTGCTGAAGAAAGTAAAATTAGTGCCTTTTTAGGAGGATGGTCAGGAACATTAGTAATGCTACCATTGGCCATTATTTTTACGATAAGTGCCTCTAAAGATATGGGATTCGTTAAATTTGATGTAATTTTAACCCCATTTAAAAAACTATTCAATAGATTTAAAAAAACAAATGAATAATACCGAAAATACACCCCAAATAAAGTTAGATTCTATACAAGAAGCCATTGAAGACATTAGAAATGGAAAAATGATTATTGTTGTAGATGATGAAGACAGAGAAAATGAAGGTGACTTTATTGCTGCTGCCGAAAAGGTAACACCTGAAATGATTAATTTCATGGCTCAACATGGTCGTGGATTGATTTGTGCTCCTTTAATAGAAGAACGTTGCGAGGAATTAGGTTTAAATATGATGGTGTACAATAACACTGTTTTACATCATACTCAATTCACCGTTTCAGTAGATTTAATTGGTCATGGATGTACCACAGGAATTTCTGCTCACGATAGAGCTAAAACCATTTATGCTTTAACACAAAACGAAACCAAACCTTCTGATTTAGGAAGACCTGGACATATTTTTCCGTTAAAAGCTAAAGAAGGTGGCGTATTAAGAAGAACTGGACATACAGAAGCAAGTGTTGATTTAGCTCGTTTAGCTGGATTAAAACCTGCTGGAATCTTAGTAGAAATTTTAAATGAAGACGGTAGCATGGCTCGTTTGCCACGTTTAAGAGAAGTTGCTGATAAATTCAATTTAAAATTAATTTCTATTGAGGATTTGGTTTCTTACCGTATGCAACACGATTCTTTAATTAAAAAAATTGAAGATTTTGATATTGACACTCGTTTTGGAACTTTTAGATTAAGAGCCTATAACCAAACCACCAATAATCAAATTCATTTGGCTTTAACCAAAGGATCCTGGACAAAAGACGAAGAAGTATTATGCAAGGTAACACCTAATGCTTTTGGAAACGACATTCTAAATACTTTAACTACTGGTTCTGAAGATAAGTTGACAAGAATTTTTGACAAAATCAATGAAGAAGGAAAAGGTGCTGTGGTTTTTATCAACCAAGAACAATTAACCTTTAATCTTAAAAAACGCCTTACAGACCTTAAAAACACTCAAAAAGGAATTGCTCCAGAACAACCTACAAGCAATCCTATGGATGAAAAAGATTTTGGTATTGGAGCCCAAATTTTACACAATATAGATGTTAACAAACTAAGATTACTAACCAACTCTCCTGCTAGTAAAAAACGTGTAGGTATTACAGGTTATGGGTTAGAAGTAGTAGAAAGAATAAATTACTAAACAAAAAAGCTGAGCAAATGCTCAGCTTTTTTTATGCTTTTAAATTTGTATTGGCTTCAATTAATTTTACGGTTTTATTTTCAAACCAATAAGCATATTCCCCTCCCCTTAAAAAGACATCATCTCCCTTTACTCTTAACCAACTACCTTCTTGTAGTCCAATAACCGGAGTACTTTCTATGCATTGAAATTCTTTTATTCTGGTCTCTCTAGTTTCTCCTTTGTGAGTAGAGTTTTTATCAGCAGGTATAAAATGTGCATTAAAGTTAAAAGGAACAATTCCTAGAGTTTTAAAACTAGGAGGAAGCACTATTGGCATATCATTAGTAGTTTGCATAGTTAAGCCTGTAATATTAGTCCCTGCACTAGTACCCAAATACGGAACTCCTTGATCAATAACTTCTTTTAGTACTTCCAACAAACCAAATTCATACAACTTACTGACTAATAAAAAAGTATTCCCACCTCCTACAAAAATACCTTTGGCTTTTTTAATAGCCTCCTTTGGATCTGAATATTCATGAATTCCTTTCACCTCTATTCCTAAAGTACTAATGGCTTCTTGTACTGCATCTGTATACTCATCAAAACTAATTCCACTTGGTTGTGCATAAGGAATAAATAAAATTTCTTCAATGTCTTTGTATAACTTATCTATAGTAGGAATTAAATATTCTAAATACTCAGATCCATGTACACTTCCTGAACTCGCTAATACTAGGTTTTTCATAGCTCTTTAATTTTAATACTCTAAGATATTAATTTGAACTTAAAGACTTATCTTCTTTATAAAAAAGAGTAACCTTAAAACTAAAATTATAAATTAGTCTTTTTATTATTTTAATCTCTTTTAATGATTTCATTCAAAACAAGAATCCTTTTTACTTTTCACCTATTATCTTCTATCGTCTGTTACAGTCAATCAAAAAATAGCGAAAAAACAATAACAGAAGGTAATACATCAGAATTAAATGAAGTGGTCATTAGTGTTAGAAACAACGCAAAAAAAAACAAACAGATAGCAAGTACTATTGATACCATTTCGTCAAAAGAATTAGAACGTGCTAATAACACCAATTTTGCTCCTGTTTTAAATAGAATACCTGGTATTTTTATGCAAAGCGGATCATTAAATACCAATAGAATTACCATTAGGGGTATTGGTGCTAGAAACCTATATGGTACTGCTAAAATTAGGGCTTATTATAAAGACATTCCTTTAACCAACGGAAGCGGAGAAACCAATATTGAAGATTTTGAATTGGCTTCTATTGGAGCCATTTATATTATAAAAGGAACAAGTGCTCTTAAATATGGAGCGGGTCTTGGCGGAGTTATCCAAATAAAACCTCATGAATCTAACGGAAACCAATCAAGTATTTTTAATCAACTAACCATTGGTTCTTTTGGTTTATCAAAAGGAATTTTTAAAGTAAATTATAGTACTAAAAAAAATAATATCCAAACTATTTATAGTGATACCCACAGTAATGGCTACCGTGAAAATAATGAGTATAACAGACAAACTTTTACTGTAAGCACTAACCATTACTTTGGTAAAAATGATGAACTATCCCTCCTATCTAGTTTTGTAGATTTAAAAGCTTTTATTCCAAGCTCCATCAATCAAAATGATTATAAAAACAATCCAAAAAAAGCTGCTTTTACTTGGAAACAAGCAAAAGGATATGAAGATGTTATAAGAGGACTTCTAGGTCTCTCTTGGAAACATCAATACAACAATAATCTTATTCAAACCACTAGTGTTTTTTCCTCGTTTAAAGAGGCTTACGAGCCAAGACCTTTTGACATTTTAAAAGAAAAAACTCACGCCATAGGGATTAGAACAAAGCTATTAGGAAACCTAAAACTATGGAACAGTAATTTAGATTATACACTAGGAGGAGAGTTTTTTAAGGACACTTATCAATATCAAAATTATCAAAATCTATATCAAGATTATCCTTCAGGAACAGGGAGTGTTCAAGGGAATGAATTATCAAACTTTAAAGAAAAAAGAAACTACTACAATCTGTTTTTAGAAAGCAACTACCAACTTTCGCTTAAAACAACTCTTTCTGTAGGTCTAAACCTAAACAAAACTGCCTACAATTTAAAAGACAACTTTGCTTTTTCATCCTCCAATCCAGATCAGTCAGGAAATTTTAAATTTAAAAACATTCTTTCTCCAAAATTTGGAATCTCATATAACCCTTTAAAAAACATCCGTTTATATACTAGTATCAATCACGGATTTTCTCCCATCACTTTAGCAGAAACCTTGCTACCTGATGGACAAATTAACAACAACTTAAAACCTGAAACAGGTTGGAACTATGAAATTGGAACGCGTGGAGAAATGTTAAGCAATCGTTTACAATTTGGTCTTGCTTTATATAGTTTAAACATCAAAAATCTATTAGTAGCAAAGCGTACTGCCCAAGATCAATACATAGGTGTTAATGCTGGAAAAACACAGCACAATGGTTTAGAACTAACACTAAATTATTATTGGTTAAAGAACAAAAAACTATCTATTAGTTCCTTTACCAATTATACGCTCAATCATTTTACGTTTAAAAAGTTTATAGATGACAATAAGGATTATTCTGAAAATGATTTAACAGGAGTTCCTTCTGATGTTTTTAATACTGGAGTTGATTTTAATTCTAATATAGGAATCCATGGAAACCTCAACTATCAATACGTTGGAAGCATGCCAATAACAGATAGCAACAGTCTATATTCTGATAGCTACAGACTCACAAATTTAAAACTTGGTTATACTATAAGCCTTTTTAAAAAACTTGATTTAGATACCTTTATAGGAATCAATAATATTTTTAACAAAGCATATGCCTCACAAATATTAATCAATGCTTCAGGATTTGGAAATAGTGCACCTAGATATTATTATCCAGGAAACCCTTTGAATTATTACACAGGAATAAACCTAAAGTATTTATTCTAATTTAAACATATTATCAAACAAAAACGACCACTAATATTAGTGGTCGTATTTTATTTATTTCTTTTTGGCCTTTATCATAAAGTAAACCCCTATTATAATTAAAGGAATACTTAAAATTTGTCCCATATTTAAGATCATTCCTTTTTCAAAATCAACCTGATCTTCTTTAAAGAACTCAACCACAAAACGAACAGACCATAGTAGAGCAAAAAAGGTTCCAAATAGCAGTCCTTGCTTTTGTGCTGCATCGGTTTTCCAATACATATAAAAAAGAATAACAAATACTATTAAATAACCAAATCCTTCATACAATTGTGTTGGATGTCTAGGAAAATTTTCTCCTAAATTTGCAAAAATCACCCCATAATTTGTTCCTGTTGGATGTCCAATAATTTCTGAATTCATCAAATTCCCCAAACGGATAAACAATCCAGCAATAGCAACGGTAATCCCTACCCTATCCAAAATATAAAGTAAAGGTTTGTGCATTACTTTTTTAGAAAAATACCACAAAGAAGCAATAATCCCTATGGCTGCTCCATGACTTGCCAATCCTGCAAAACCAGTGAATTTAAAAGTAGGCTGAAATTTAAAAGGCAACAAGATTTCTGCTGGATGTTGACTAAAATAAGCCCAATCGTAAAAGAAAACATGTCCTAATCTTGCTCCTAAAATGGTAGCAAAGACTACATACATTAATAGTTTGTCTAATTTTTCTAATTCTACCTTTTCATGAATAAAAATTCGCTTCATAATTTGATATCCCAATGCAAACGCAATTACAAACATCAAACTATAATATCTTATTACAAAAAAACCTAAGTCAATCCCTAAAGAGGGATCCCAAGTAATGGCTAATACATTCATATCTCTTTTTTATTTTGTTTTTCTGGTACAGGATCGTAACCACTGCCTCCCCATGGGTGACAACTTGCAATTCTTTTAATAGCCAACCATCCACCATAAATAATGCCATGCTTTTGCAAAGCTTCTATGCTATAACTAGAACAGGTAGGTAAATACCTACACGTGGCAGGTGTAAAAGGAGAAATGGCTCCTTGATAAAATCTTATCAATAGGATAAAAGGAAATATTAATATCTTTTTCATTCTATCCATTCTTAATTTATTCTACAACAAAAGTAGTTCCTTCTTTTCCATCTTTTAATTGAATCCCTAAAGCTTTTAATTCATCACGAATCAAATCACTCATCGCCCAATCTTTATTATCTCTTGCTTGCTTACGCATTCCAATTAACATATTTACCACTCCCTCTAATTTGTTAGAACCCTGCTCAGTAGTTTCTGTTAACAAACCTAACACATCATAAACAAAAGCATGTAAAGTGTTTGTAAATAAATCTAAATCTTCTTGTGTTAAACTTGCTTTACCTTCTTTTAATAGATTGATGTTTTTAACAGCATCAAACAAATTAGCAATCAATACAGGACTATTAAAATCATCATTCATCGCATCATAGCAAGCCTGCTTCCAACTCTTAACATCTATGGTTGATGTTTTAGATGCCGTGATGTTAGATAGATACTTTAACGCTTCTACCAATTTATGATATCCTTTTTCTGATGCCTCTAAAGCTTCACTAGAAAAATCTAAAATACTACGATAATGTGCTTGCATCATAAAGAAACGAACAACTGCTGGCGAAAATGGTTTTGATAAAATAGCATTCTCTCCAGTAAAAATTTCTCCTGGTAAGATGTTATTCCCTGTTGATTTAGACATTTTTTGTCCGTTCATGGTTAACATATTCGCATGCATCCAATAATTTACAGGATTGTGACCGTTACAAGCTTCTGCTTGCGCAATTTCACATTCGTGATGAGGGAATTTTAAATCCATTCCTCCTCCGTGTATATCAAACTTTTCTCCTAAGTATTTTGTACTCATAGCAGTACACTCTAAATGCCAACCTGGGAAACCAATTCCCCAAGGAGAAGGCCAGCGCATAATATGTTGTGGACTTGCTTTTTTCCACAAAGCGAAATCTTGAGGATTCTTCTTTTCCGATTGTCCATCTAACACACGAGTGTTATGAACCGCATCTTCTATTTTTCTACCAGATAAAACTCCGTAAGTTTTACTTTCATTGTATTTTAAAACATCAAAATATACAGAACCATTTACCTCATAAGCCAATCCTTTGTCTAAAATATCTTTAATAATTTCAATTTGCTCAATAATATGTCCTGTAGCGGTTGGCTCAATACTTGGCGGTAAATTATTTAATTGTTGTAAAATATTATGGAAGTCTAAAGTGTAGCGTTGCACCACTTCCATCGGCTCTATTTTTTCAACACGAGCTTTTTTAGCAATTTTATCCTCTCCTTCATCAGCATCATCCTCCATATGTCCTGCATCAGTAATATTACGAACATAACGTACTTTATATCCCAAATGCTGTAAGTATCTAAACACCAAATCAAAACTCATAAACGTTCTTACGTTTCCTAAATGCACATTGCTATACACGGTAGGTCCACATACATACATTCCCACATTTCCTTCGGTTACCGGAGAAAAAGTTTCTTTTGTTTTGCTAATTGAGTTGTATACTTTTAAAGACTGATCTTGAAATAAGCTCATGGATTTCCTTTTAATTTTAAAAGCGTAAATATAAACTTTCTGTATTGAATATAGTAGCAAGAAAAAGCCCAATTAAGAAATTCTTAATTGGGCTTTTTATTTTATGACTTAAGTATCAAATTACTTTTTTACGATCTCTAATAATTCAACAATAAAGATAATATCATCACCATTACTTGGCTTTTGATCTTTATAAGCTAAATCAGCAGGAATAATAAGCTTGTACTTAGAACCTACAGACATTAATTGTAATCCTTCTGTCCATCCTGGAATCACTCTATTTAATGGGAATTCAGCTGGAGTTCCTCTTTCTACAGAGCTATCAAAAACTTCACCATCAGGTGTAGTTCCATGGTAGTGCACTTTTACAGTACTTGTTGCTACTGGCTTTTCTCCTGAACCTTCAGTAATTACTTGATATTTTAAACCGCTTTCAGTAGTTTCTACAGCAATAGACTCGTCTACTTTTGTAAAATCTCCAAGATCTCTCTTATACTTTGCATTTTTTGCTTCAGCTATTTTCTTAGTGTAAGCAATTAATATTGGAGCTAAATCTTTTTGATCTAACAAAGTTGTAGCAGTATCTTGAGATTCTTGTAATGCTTGATTAAAAACAGCTAAGTCTAAATCTTTAAAATCTTCACTTACTTTAAAGTTTGCATTAATATATGCTCCTAAAGCATAACTTACTGAATCCATTTCAGTTTCTAATTTTGTTTTCTTTGCTGCTTGTTGGTTACAAGACACCATTCCTGTAACTGCTAATCCTAAAGCTAATCCTTTAATGATATTCATTTTCTTGTTATTTATTAATTTTTAAAAGTTTAATATTTACTATTATGGGTGTGTTAGCACCTATTTTATTACCATCTCCACTAAATCCGTGGGATACAAATGAACTAAAAATAAATTTAAATTCCTCATCTTCTTGCATTAATTTAAGTCCTTCCTCGATTCCTTTTGTCTCATTTGATTTTCCAACCTTTATTGTTTGTTGTATTTCACTGTAAATCAATTCGTTTTTTAAATTAAAAACTGTTTTAGTGTAAGTAACCACATCGTTTTGTTGCACTTTAGTAGTTAATAAATCCGATGTTTTTACTTTAGCGTAGGCAAAACCATAAGGAGAAAAGGTATAGTTAAACAAAGTATCATTTGTAATGTACTTTTTGATGCTGTTTTCTTCCTCTGCTTGAATGATTTTATTTAAAGCAATAGAATAATCATATTTAGAAGATGATTTATTTTTATTAATAGGTCTTCTTGCTTTTGCGTTGTTACAGGAAACAAAAACTATTCCACAAACAAGTAGCCAACTATATTTCATATGAAACCAACAATTCTTGTTTATAATTAGGTACTATTGATACAAATTTATCAACAGTTTCTTGCAAACTATCCACTGATCTTCCTCCAGCAGCATTGTCATGACCTCCTCCATCAAAGTGATTTCTTGCAAATTGATTGACTGAAAAATTTCCTTTAGATCTAAATGATATTTTTACAATTCCTTGATCTGTATCCTCAATAAAAATACCCGCCAATACAATTCCTTTTAAAGACAATGCATAATTTACAATTCCCTCTGTATCTCCTTTGTTATAATTATACTGCTTTAATTCTTCTTGCGACAAAGTAATATAAGCTGTTTTACAATCTTCTAGCAAGACCAAATTAGTTAAAGCCTTTCCTAACAGTTGTAATCTGCTGTATGAATTATTGCTAAATACCTGATTGTGTATATCAGCATTTTTAGCTCCTTTATCAATCAAGTCCGCAATAATTCTATGGGTTGTACTTGTAGTTGACGGAAAACGAAAAGAACCCGTATCTGTCATAATACCAGTATAAATACTAGTAGCAATATCTTCATCAATCAAATCTGTTTGTCCTAAAGCATCAATATAATGATAAACCATTTGACAAGTAGAGCTAATTGAAGTATCAGAATAAGTAACCATCGCAATATCATCTGGTTGTTGATGATGATCTATCATGATAAAATCTCCTGTAAAGGTTTCTAATCCATTTTGCATATCATCGCCTACTCTGTGCAAAGCATTAAAATCTAATAAAAAAATCACATCTGCTTCGTTAATTGCCTTTTTAGATTGAATATTTTGTAAATCATACCTATAAACTTCCTCAGCTCCTGGTACCCATGCAATAAAATCTGGAATTCCATTAGGCAAAACCACTTGTACTTGATGACCTAATTTTTTATAAAACATAGCCATAGCTGTAGTAGATCCAACTGCATCACCATCAGGGTTTTTGTGTGCTACAAACACTATTTTTTTTGGCTCTTTAAAATACGTTTTTAAAACGTTAATATCATTTGTATTCATAAGCTGCTAAAATACAATTAAAAATGAGTATGCAAAGCAGCTAATATTTTTTTGAAAAAAGTATCTTAGCACTATAAAACATATCAACATGGCAAATAACAGAACCTTTACTATGATTAAGCCTGATGCTTTTGCAAAAGGCAATACTGGAGCTATTATTCAGAAAATAACCAATTCAGGATTTAAAATTGTTGCCCTAAAACTAACAAAACTTAGCTCAGAACAAGCGGCTGAATTTTATGCTATTCATAAAGAAAAAGTATTTTATAATAAACTTATTGATTTTATGACTAGTGGACCTATTATTGCTGCTGTTCTTGAAAAGAAAAACGCAGTGGATGATTTTAGAGCTTTGATTGGAGCCACCAACCCAGAAGATGCCGCTGAAGGTACCATTAGAAACTTATTTGCTACCGATGTAACCTTTAACGCCATCCACGGCTCTGATAGTGATGAAAATGCAGCTATTGAAACTGCTTTTCATTTTAAAAATGATGAAATTATAGCGTATTAAAATCTACGTCCTCTATAATTTCCTCTACCTCCCCTAGAATTACCTCTATCACCTAAGGTATTAAACTTCCAACTAAACCCAAGCATAAAGTATTGTTTTAACACAGTACTTTGTGAATCTTCTATATAGTCTGCATTTGCAATTCTTCTTACATTAGTATTTTGATTTAATAAATCATATGCAGATAAAGAGATAAGCCCCTTATCCTTTAATACGGCATATGATAAAGTCATATTCCAAAACCATGCACTTTTTTGAAATCCATCTGCAACATTTGGATTATAATTGTAATTAAGATTGTTTCTCCACTCTAATCCTTTAGGCACCATGGTAGTGGTATTTAAATCAATTCTATGAGACGTTATATTTCTATCACCTAAGTTAGCAAGATCATATTGACTATTAGAGTATGATATATTATACCTTGTATCAATATCCAGAACATCTCTCAACTCATACCTTAAACCAATATTGGGATTCAAAGAAATTGTCTTACTTGCATATAACACATTGTTATTATAGTTTACAGATTTTCTATAACTTGGACCACCACCTAGTCTTATATCTAAAGAAGATACATCTGTAAATTTAAACTTTTTATTAGCTCCAATCCCTCCAGAAATGCTGTAATTACCATCTACGTTAGCATAAGTAGTTCTTCTTTGTCCAGAAAGAGAATCAATTTCAGTTCTTCGCACTGTTTGATCTTGTGTTAAATTCCCGTTAACATAACCATAAAAACCCGTTTGGTTTTGAAAATCAAAATTATTAAAAAACATATTAAAGTCATGATCTTTCTGAGGTTTAAGATTCGGGTTACCTTGTACCGTATTGTCTGGGTCATTAACATTTTCAAACGCTTGTAAGTTTGATAAACTAGGTGGGTTATTTCTTAGATTATATCTAAAATTAAATGATGATTTTTCACTAAAACTATATCTAAAGTTTACATTTTGTTCAAAATTATTAAATTGTCTTTTAATACTATAAATAGGTCTTAGATCGTCTTTATTTTCCATAGTTCTAAAACGATATGAGCTATTAAGTCTTAATCTTATTTTTTCTGTTGAATAATTAAATCCTATTCTTGGTATATGACTTTGATCAGTATTTGTAAAATCTGTACTTAAATTACTGATAAACGAATTATTATTAGTTCGATCATATGATTTTTTATCAGATGAATTTTGATTTCTATTATATGAGTATCCAAAGTCAACAAATAACTCTTTTGGAAGAATTGGCAACCTATACGTAAAAGAAGTTCCAATGTTTTGTGAAGTATTGTCTATATCAGCATACAAATCTCTATCAACATTTTGAGAAGAGTCTTGGATTACATTAGTACTTGTTTTGTTAAAATCCTCACTGTCCGAAGCACTAACACTTAAATCTGCTCCAACTCTAAAAAAACCTCCTTTAGAACCATACCTTCTTGTCACATCAATATCAGTACTTATACTTCTATTATTACTTTCTACATTAGACGACGAATTAGACTCTCTAATTAGGTTTTGATTTTCATCTACAGTAATTCCATCATTTTCAAAAAAAGTATTACTTTTTGAAAACCTAAACGAAGGAGAAATGTTAATCAACCAAGTAGAGTCTTTTTTAATATCTACCTCAAAATTTGCAGAATGATTGTCATTAGTTGTTGATGATTTATTGTTAGAAGTAGAAAAGTTACTAAAAGTAGGAAAAAGATTCTCTCTTTCACTTGATGACTCATTTTCAGAATCACTTCTTGAGTAAAAGTAATTAGAAGTAAACTCTACATTTTTCCCATAATCATCTGCATAATTAACGCCAACATTATCTGAAGTCACAATACCTTGTCCTCCTCCAAAATTTCTAGGGCTAACTCCTCCTCCAAACATTTCTCTAATTTCTCCAAAACTAAAGCCGGGAGAATTTACATTATTCCCCCCTAAAAGAGCACTAAATTTTTGATCATTGTCAAAACGGTTATACATTCCTGCATATTGATATCTACTATCTGTTCCTACTCCTGCACCAGCTCTTCCAAAAACTCCTTTATTGTTTTCTTTTTTAATAACAAGGTTTACTGTTTTATTCTCTCCATCACTATCTTCACCAGTAAAAGCTTGCGATTTACTTTTGGTATCTAAAACTTGAACTTTTTCAATAATATCTTTAGGAAAGTTTCTAGTAGCGATCGTAGGATCATTTCCAAAAAAAGGCTTTCCATTAATTAATACTCTATTTACAGGCTTTCCGTTAATAGTAATATTTCCTTCTGCATCGACTTCGGCTCCAGGTAACACCTTAATCAAATCTTCTACATTTGCATCTTTCTTTGTTTTAAAAGATTTGGCATTAAATTCTATTGTATCTTTTTTAATTGTAATAGGAGGAGATAATTTAAGTACAACTTCATTTAACTCATTTGCATCAGGTTTTAACAAAACCTCTTTCATGTCTATCACAGCTTGTTTAGTTAAATCTAAATCTTTATGATATGATTTGTAACCTACGTAAGTAATATTAAAATTTAACTCAGCATCTTTAGTACTACCCTCTAATGAGAATTTTCCCTTGTCATCGGTAATAGTATAGCTAACAACAGTACTATCCTTTTTTCTTTCTAAATAAACTGTTGCAGATTCTAGTGGAGACTTATCATCGTTAGAAATTAAAGTTCCTGACACCTCAAACCCTATTGATTTTAACGACTGAGCATTGGTGTGCTGTAAAAATAAAATAATAATGATAAAGAAAAGTTTTTTCATAGTATTTGTTTTGCTGTTTTTTATTCACTAACAATACTATGACTCTAGGAATGTTATAAAGTTTAATATCTTTATTTTTTTCTTTAACATTAATGGATCACAGCCAAGGGATCAATCACAAAAGTTGTGTTTGAATTAATATAGTTTTAGCTTTGAGGTTTAAATTTATTGGTATTGGAACTTACTTTAGACCTTTTAAAGCTTATACTTCCTGAATTTTTAATCGACAACTATGGGAAACACAAAATGTTCTGTATAATAGATATCTAGTTTTAGTACATTGTCTGGACTTATTCCTACAAAAATAGGATCTTCCAAACACCACTTCTCCCACTGAGGTTTTATCTACATAAGGAAATGTTTTGTGTAATCTGTTTTCTAGTTTCTTAAAATCAATACTTACATAGGCTTCGTCAGTAAATAAGTCTATATCTATCGATTCTCTGTGACCATATTGCAAGCTTAATGATGTCCCCCCTACCAAACGAAAGGTATTGAATTCATGCTTATTCAATCCTTTGTTTTCTTTTTTTGTTGAATGAACGTGTAAAGTTTGGAGACTCTTTTATGGTGTTATTAATTGTATTAACTAAGGATTTACCGTAAAAGCTTATGATTTCTTCTTTTTCTTATTCGTTCCCTCTTTCTAAAACTCTTTTAATAATCGCTTTTTTATTTTTATTCCAATCTATTTTATCAAAAGTTGTATCCCAAAATAATACTTTCCTTATGTTATTTAAGTTTGGTGTATGTTTAGAAATGGAATCTAACTTTTGATTGACTTCATAACTTGCTTGTAGTAGCATAAAATAATCTGCTTCTGTATGAAAATAGTTGGCTAGTTTGATAGACAACTCAGGATTTACCCCTCTTTTTTGATTTACAATAGCACTAATAGTTTGCTTGTGCTCATTTATTTCCATAGCTAATACGGAGCTTTTTATATTGTTACGTTCTAATTCACGTTTTAATATCACCCCAGGATGAATTCCTTTAATTTTAGCTAATTGAGGTAACATAAGTCTTTTGTTTTTACAATAATACATATTTCAACTAGTAAACAAGAACGTTTACCTATTAAGTCACCAAAAGATTGAGCTACACACTTAAAATATATTCAATAGCCTGTCTAATTTTAACAACAATTCCTTGTATCTGATTTCTAAAATATAACTTATCGTTTGTTTCTTTTTAGTTTGTAGTTTTTTTTATAATACCTGTATTTAGGTATTTTATTTTCCACAATTTCAATTCCTCTATTCCTTAATATCATTTCAATTAGTTCATGTGTTTGATCAAATTGAAGCGCTAAATCTTTGATTGAAACACCTTTTAAATACCTCTCTTGTATTTTTTTCTGATCAAATTCTGTTATATGTTTTATCTCTGAAATAGATTCTTTCGGAAGTTTTGTCTGGTAGTTTTGTAATACTTTAAGTATGTCCGATAAAACAGAAGGATTTATTTTTATCGATTCTGATTTTTTCTCAGTGTTTAAAATTGTTTGTACAATTTCTATATAAAGTTGACCATTATCGTGTTTTACTAAGTCTATTAGAAAATCACTTTTGTCAAATTCAAGTTGAGTGGTTTCTAGGATCTTTTTCATTAGCTTTTATCTTTTATGTCATTTTAAAAACATTGTGTATCACACAATAGTTACATAAAATCAAATAATTACACATTAAATATAGTAATATTTAGATACTTAAACACAAGACAATCAACATTGTAAGCCTTGGTTACGATCGTTTTATGATTCTCAACCTCTAATAGGTTTAGGTTTCTATTAAATAAATTTAGTATCCAAATCATTTAATAGGTTTTCAATCATTAATTTGTGATTTGTTTTAATCACGGATTCTGAATTATTTTTTCTTGTATTTACTGTCCAATTATAGGAACCATCAAAACCAGTATCATTATCAATTATACAATACTTTTGATGCTTCATCCCATATCCTTTTCCTTTGATTTTAGTTATCATCCCGCCCAATTTTAATAACTCATTAAAATCTAGCTTTTCATTATCTTTATTATCACCAATAACAACAGATACTGGTATACCATCTTTTTGCTTTTCTACTAATATATCAAGCAACTGCTGATCAGTAAACCATGCAGTAACTATAATAATATTTTCTTTAGCATTATTTAAACTTTGTGATAAGGAATTGAAAATTTACTCCCCTTTTAAAACGGATTGTTTCATTTTAACCTTTTTAGGTAAACTTATAAGAAAAGTTTACATAGCGTTTTTCGGCTAATATAAAAAGTATTTGAATACGTTAAACTGTTAAAAATTAGTTTTAATGATGTTTGTTAAAAAACAACTTTTAGTTTGTGAATATAATGCATTTATTTTGATGTAATTTAATTTTATTCTCTACTTTCTTGTGTCTCTTTAAAGCTTTTTCCACTCTTAGTGACCCATTCTATAAAACCATTAGCATTTCGCCCTAAAACCATGTTTGCTGCAGCACTAGGGCTATTAAAAACAGCATCCTCAGTAAAAACAAGTTTGTCTTTGTCTATTTTAATATTTCTGTTTCTAACAATTTACGTCTCATTTTCTTATAGGTTTCTGTACAAGAATTTGACAATGTTTTTTTGGCTTCACTTCCTTTTAGCACAATATATCCTTGGTCGGTTTCTACCATAGTTGCTCTAAAGGATTTTGTTTTTATATCGTACGTTTCTTGTATTTGATTCGATATTTCTTTTTCACTTTCTAGAGACTGATTTACTGTAGAAGAAATTAAAAAATTGAATCCCATTACACGTAGACAATTTTATTGATGTTTGTTGGGTTTAGTATGTATTTGTGTGGGTGGGGTGCATTTTTGGTAGTAGGAATCTGGTAGTTGGTAGTTGGTAAAAGGACTATGGGTAGAACGATGAGTAGTGAGTGGTAAGGAAAATTAGAAATTCTTTACACTATAATTCATCTATTATGTTCTTTTGCCTTGTATGTGAACTTGTAATTATAAGTATTATCTCTTCATTTCGTCTTGATACTTCGACTAGCTCAAGTACAAAACGAACCAAAAAGTCAAATACAAACCTGTGAAATTGCTGTGCACCCCTCACTCCGTCAATTTGTACCTGTCCACCATCTGGCTCGTTCATTATTTCTTGGGTTGAACGTTAAAATATAAAAATCGGCATATAGTATAGTTAATACTTTACTTTAGAAAACCTATCTTCTAACAATACTATGTATTTCTTCTTCATCTCCTCACTTAAAAAAGATTGATGAATCAAGTCTGTCGCTATAGATTTCTTTTTAGAAAAACGTTTAAATACTCCAGAGATTTGTTTAGATGTTAGTAACAGATTTTCGCCGATTTTTTCAAAATCAGATTTATTTAAATTACTTTTTTTACCACAGATCGTTAAGGCTGATTCTTCTTTGTCTGCTGGATTTACAATGGCTACATTTAACAAATCATAAGCTGGAGCTAATTTCCAATTCCCTTGCTGCTCTATCATGGAAAAGTTTTTTAGATGCATGTTGTTGTTTCCTGTTAGGTAAGAAAATACCACCATTTCAAAAAAGAACAATTTGTCTAATTGGGTGTTGGTTGCATGGGTATGTAAAGCTTTTCCTATGCGTTCTATAGAACTTCTGTATTTATCAAAAGCTTCTGTTATCTGGAAGAAATCTAACATATGGATTTTGTCTCCCTCCATAGTTCTGTCTATACGTTTAGTGATGTAAGACAATTCTCCAGATTTTAAGCGAATCAAACTAGAAGGCACTACCTGAATCCCGAAAGCTTCTGCCATTCGCATGGTGACATGTTCGTTTTCGGGCATTTCTTGGTAATTTTTGTTTGGTGGTTTGAAAATGTAATTTCCACCCAAAGCTCCTAATACTGTTAAGCGAGAAGTGGTACTATTAAAATCCATCGATAATTTAGGCTGTACTCCTGGTACGGAAATATTTCGCTGTATAGTTTCTTTGGCCAAGCTTTCCATTTCTTCAAAAGAATATTCTAATACTGGTGAAGTCTTGGTTCCGAAAAACTCAAGACTACAAGTGTTATGAAAATCTTTTTCCTCTTTGTCTAATTCTTGATAACAATACAAACACTTATTCATCTGTTTTACTGTTTAAAGGATGAATACTTACCGCTCCAATACAATTGGAACAACAAGTTAATAATACCCCATTCTATCATTTGGATTGATTTTCCAATTTTTGGTTGCTATTTCTAACAACCAACCTTCGGGAATTAAACCTTCAAAAAAAGGAAACAATCGTTTTTCTTTGTAAATGGTTTCATCTACCGGAAATGAAAAAGAAATAAACTGTTTTGGATATTGAGTGATGTAATCTTTATCGTACTCAAACCAATATTCTCCTTCGTCTGTTTCTGTTAACACACCCACATGTATTTCTTTGTATAAAACATTTGCTTGCCTCATGAGTTTGTTATTTTGGTTGGCGTTAGTTCATGTCCAAACATAGCCAAAACAAGGTTTACTTTGTCTAGATTTAAATTTGTTTTCCCTTGTTCTATTTTACGAATTACCGTTAAAGCCACCCCTACTCTATCCGCAAACTCTTCTTGAGTTAACCCGACTTCTTTACGTTTCTCTTTGACAAATTCAGCAAGCATGATTATATGTTTTTAGATATACTATTGATACAAATTATATGTAAATGAATATAATTTAATTCAAAGCTATATATTTATATGTAAAAAAATATAATTAAATAATCTTTAATAGAAGGTTTTGGTTATTGCTAAATAAAGCTATTCTAAGCTACTGAAATATCTTTAGCATGATGGAATTACAACAAAAAATGTACTATACAGCACTTTAAGCCTTGTTTTAAATGATTTACAACCTTTTGTCACTATAATTCTTATCAAAAGCTACTAAATTAAATAATTGTCTCATTCTAGAACGAACTCTGAAACCGTAACGTTTATCAATTTCTTCTGCATTGAGGTTGGTGGTAACAAAGGTTAAATTTTTAGTAATGCCACAACAATCTGCAATTTCTTTTAAGTAGCTATTTACCTTTTGATTAGAGATGGTGGGAAAGATTTTATTGAAATCAATTTTTCGGTAGTTTTCGGTAGATGATTTTATCAACTTTTCAGCAGGTTCTAACAAAGGTACTTTTACAGAAGTTCCTGTTTTTTGTCTTTTAGTGAAAATCCAATTACTTCCATCAATTCCTTTTAAAATATTATCTGGAGATAAATTTCTGGTATCGATGTAAGATAAATCTGTATAACAACTAAATAAAAACAGGTCTTTTACCAAACGTAATCTTTCTATTTTGGGTTGATATTCATTGATAGAAAGAAGCTCTTGTTCTGATAAATATTCTCGTTGTTTCTTTTCGATAGTAGGAGAGAACCTTATAAAAGGGGCTTTGTCTATCCATTCCATTTCAATAGCCATTTTAACCATTTTACGTAGTCTTTGAATGTGTTTCATTATCGTATTGTTCTGAATGCTTGCTTGTCCATTGGTAGGCTTGAAATTGCGTAGATATGATTCAAATCCTAATAAAAATTGATAGTCTAATTCTTTAAGATATAAATCGGTAGTTTTTAGTAGTTCATTTAGGTAAGAAAAAAGGTATGTTTGAGAAGTTTTGTAACTACGTAAAGTGTCTTTATGGATTTTTTTCTCTACAAATTGGTTGTGATAAGCCACTAAATCTTGTAAAGTTTTATGTTTTTGGTCTGTTCCTAGATATCTAGACTTTACTAATTGAGCTGTGATTAGTTTTTCCTCAAGCTCTAACTCTCTATAAGCTTTGGCAATTTTAGACTCTTCTTCTTTAAGAAACTGATTTAAAATCCTTGCTTCATTAGAATTTCCTCTAATTTTAGATTTGGAAATATCCCATAAATCAATTTTAATTTTCTTGTTTAAACTAATATTAGATCGTTTAGAATTAATGGTAATTCTAAAATAAATAATTGCGTATCCTGGTTCAATCTTTTGTGTGTACAACCAGATAAGTAATGAATAAGTGTTTGATGATACCATAGTAATCGTCTTTTGTGGTGAAACATAGGACGAAAGTCAAAATCAAACTAATAGTATCTTTTCAAGGTAAAGAGGTTAGTAATTTTAAGCTTAAAATTATACTAACCGAAATACTTACCTAATATATAAAATATTTTGGTTTGTATTCAAATCAGCATAAATAAAAAAACCTTATAAACATAAAGTTTATAAGGTTTTGTAAGAGTTTAATGTTTCTCTTGCGGTCTGGACGGGACTCGAACCCGCGACCCCCTGCGTGACAGGCAGGTATTCTAACCAGCTGAACTACCAGACCGTTGCTGTTAGCGGTGGCAAATATACAACTAAATCACAGTTAAGCAAAGGCTTTCTTAGCTTTTTTCATATTTTTTTTAGTCAAAAATGATACTTTACTTAAAACCAGAATTTTAGACATAAAAAAAGATTACCATTGGTAATCTTTTTTTATCTATGATAATAGAAGAATTAGATAGCAGCATCAATTTTTGCTGCATATGTTGCTTTTGGTGCTACACCTACTTGCTTATCTACTACTTCACCTCCTTTGAAAACTAATACTGTAGGAATGTTACGGACACCGTATTTTGCTGCAAATTCCTGATTTGCATCTACATCTACTTTACCTATAACAGCTTTTCCTTCATATTCTTCAGTTAACTCATCAATAATAGGAGCTACCATTCTACATGGACCACACCAAGCTGCCCAAAAATCTACCAATACTGGCTTATCTGATTGCAATACTACTTCTTCAAATGTTGCATCTGTAATTTCTAATGCCATAATTTTATTTTTTTAATGTTTTATTTTATTCTTACGTATTAACAAAAATATACAATTATTCAACTAATCAAAGTTTTATATAATCGCTTTTACTTATAGGTCTATCAATCGTTTTTATACTTACAAATTTTATTCTTCAGCCATATTTGGACTTAACCACCTTTCCGCCTCTGCATTGGTTAATCCTCTTCTGTTGGCAAAATCATGAACTTGTTCTTTGGTTATTTTACCTAATCCAAAGTAACGAGCCTCTTTGTGAGCAAAATAGTGTCCAGAAACAGATGCTGTAGGGAACATGGCCAAACTATCGGTTAACTCTACTCCAATATTTTCTTTAACCTTTAAAAGATCCCATAATTGTATTTTTTCTGTATGATCTGGACAAGATGGATATCCTGGAGCTGGACGAATTCCTTGATAAGATTCCTTAATCAATTCTTCGTTAGATAAATCTTCTCCTTTGGCATATCCCCAATCTTGTTTACGAATCTTATCGTGTAAGTATTCTGCAAATGCCTCAGCAAATCTATCTGCCAAAGCTTTTACCATAATACTATTATAATCATCTAAATTTTGTTTAAACTCTTCAGCTTTTTCCTCAACTCCAAACCCCGCAGTTACACAAAATGCACCAATATAATCTTCTAATCCACTTTCTTTAGGTGCTATATAATCCGCTAAAGCAATATGAGGTTTTCCTGCTGCTTTTTTAGATTGCTGACGTAACGTTAACATGGTTTGTATGGTTTCTGAACGGCTATTATCTTTGTATATTTCTATGTCATCAGAATTTACAGTGTTTGCTGGAAATAATCCATAAACCGCTTTAGCTACAAACCATTTTTCTTTCACAATTTTATCTAACATTTCTTTAGCGTCTCTATACAAATCTTTGGCTTGTACTCCTACAATTTCATCCTCTAAAATGGCAGGAAACTTTCCATGTAACTCCCATGATTGAAAAAATGGTGTCCAATCGATAAAAGGCAATAACTCTTCTAAAGGTAAGTCATTTATAACTTGAACTCCTGTTTTATTTGGAGTATAAACTGTATTATGGTTAAACTCTAACTTGTAATTATTTTCTCTAGCTTTGTTTAATGGCAAATACACTTTCTTACGACCTCTACTTAAAAAGCCTTCACGAACTTTATCGTACTCTGCATAGGTTTTGTCTTTAAAAGCTTGAGATATTTCTTTATCTTCTCCAATTAAAGTACTTGTAACAGGTACAGAACGAGAAGCATCTAATACATGAATCACTCCACCATCATACTCTGGAGCTATTTTCACAGCAGTATGGGCTTTAGAAGTTGTTGCTCCACCAATCAATAAAGGAATGATAAAATTCAATCGCTTCATTTCTTTGGCAATATGAACCATCTCATCCAACGATGGGGTTATTAATCCACTTAACCCAATAATATCTACTTTTTCATCAATAGCTGTTTGCAGTATTTTTTCTGGGGATACCATCACTCCCAAATCTACAATAGCATAATTGTTACAAGCCAATACAACTCCTACAATATTTTTACCAATATCGTGTACATCTCCTTTTACGGTTGCTAATAATACTTTTCCTTGTGGCGGACTGTTTTCATCTTTTGCAGCTTCTATAAAAGGCATTAGGTGAGCTACAGCTCTTTTCATCACACGAGCAGATTTAACTACTTGTGGCAAGAACATTTTTCCTTCTCCAAATAAATCTCCAACAACGCCCATTCCAATCATTAAATGACCTTCAATCACTTCTAAAGGTTTGGCTACTTGTAAACGAGCTTCTTCTACATCTTCAACAATAAATTGATCAATACCTTTTACCAATCCATGTGTAATTCTATCTTGTAAAGGCAAGTCTCTCCAAGCTAATTTTTGAGCTTCAGATTTTACTTCTCCTTTAAAACTTTCTGCAAAATCTAACAAACGTTCTGTAGCATCATCACGTCTGTCCAAAATTACATCCTCTACATACTCTAATAAATCTTTTGGAATATCATCATAAACCTCTAACATGGCTGGATTTACAATCCCCATGTTCATTCCTTTTTTAATTGCGTGGTATAAAAACACAGAGTGCATCGCTTCTCTTACAGGATTATTTCCTCTAAAAGAAAAAGACACGTTACTAACCCCTCCACTAACACTCACATTTGGTAGATGGGTACGAACCCAGTATGTTGCTTCAATAAAATCGATAGCGTTTCTTCGGTGTTCTTCCATTCCTGTAGCTACAGGGAATATGTTTAAATCAAAAATAATATCTTCTGATGGAAAACCACATTCATCAACCATAATACGATAAGAACGTTCTGCTATTTCACATCTGCGATCATAATTGTCAGCTTGTCCGTCTTCATCAAAAGCCATCACAATAACAGCAGCTCCATACATTTTAAGTTTGCGGACATGCTCTTTAAAAATTTCTTCACCTTCTTTTAAAGAAATAGAGTTTACCACACATTTACCTTGTACAACTTGTAAACCAGCTTCAATGATATCCCATTTAGAAGAATCAATCATAATTGGAACACGAGCAATATCTGGTTCTGCCATGATTAAATTAAGAAAACGAACCATAGATTCTTTTCCATCAATCAAACCATCATCCATGTTAATATCAATGATTTGAGCACCACCTTCTACTTGATGTAGGGCAACGGCTAAAGCTTCATCAAATTTTTCTTCTTTGATTAGTCTTAAGAACATTTTAGATCCTGCTACATTTGTTCTTTCTCCAACATTGATAAAATTCATATCAGGACCTAAAACCAAAGGTTCTAATCCTGATAACTTCATGTATTTTGTTTGTTTGATTTTACTCATAATTGTAATTAGCTTTTGACTATTGGTCTTTAGCCATTAGTGCTTATCAATTTTAGTTTTTATAACTTAAAAACCAACTTTATGCTTCTTGTAATTTTCTTGGCTCTGCTAATGCAGCAATATCTGCAATGGCTTTGATGTGTGCTGGAGTGGTTCCACAACAACCACCGATAATGTTGATTAAACTTTTATCAAAATAACCTTGAATTTGTTTGGCCATTTGTGCAGGAGATTCATCATATTCTCCAAAAGCATTTGGTAAACCTGCATTTGGATGCGCTGAGACTCCAAATTGAGTATTGCTTGATATAGCCTCTAGATGAGGCACTAATGCATCTGCTCCCAAAGCACAATTTAACCCAACTGTTAACAAAGGAATGTGAGATACTGAAATTAAAAATGCTTCAGCTGTTTGACCAGATAAAGTTCTACCAGACGCATCGGTAATAGTACCGCTTAACATAATAGGCACATCAATTCCTCTTTCTGCTTTAACTTCTTCAATTGCAAATAAAGCAGCTTTGGCATTTAAAGTATCAAAAACTGTTTCTACCAATAAAACATCAACACCACCATCTAACAAAGCTTCTGTTTGTTGTTTGTAAGCAATTCTTAGTTCATCAAAAGTAACAGCTCTATATCCTGGGTCATTTACATCTGGAGACATACTTAATGTTCTGTTGGTAGGTCCTATAGAACCAGCCACAAAACGAGGTTTATGAGGTTCTTTTGCTGTAAATTCATCTGCTACTTCTTTGGCTATTTTTGCAGATTCATAATTTAGTTGATATACATAATTCTCCATTTCATAATCTGCCATTGCAATGGTAGTACTAGAAAATGTATTGGTTTCAGCAATATCTGCTCCGGCTTCAAAGTATTTTGCATGAATTTCTTTGATAGCACTTGGTTGAGTAATAGATAACATATCATTGTTACCTTTTACAGAAACATGCCAATCCTTAAATTGTTCGCCTCTATAATCTTCTTCTGTAAATTTGTATTGTTGAATCATGGTACCCATAGCACCATCTAACACTAAAATTCTTTTCTTAAGTTCTTCTCTAATATTTGCCATAGATTTTGTTTGGCTACTGGGTCGTAAACATAAAAATACCTTACCCTTATTTCCGACTTGCAAATATAAGGTTTATAGCTTTAACAAAAGAAAGGTTTGAGGGTTTATGTTAAAAGTATAATATGAACTTTAATTAAATGAAAAATCACTTTATTTTAACACATAGCAGGTGTTAAAATAAAGTGATTTAAAGAGGTAGTTTTATTATAGAATAACGAATAATCCTACATAACCACTAAAAATAAAAGGAGTTTTGTCATTGTACAAATCTATTAAATCTCCCCTTACTCTGTAGTTAGAAGTCAAATTTACACCGAAATTCTTACTTACTAAATACCTTAATTCTGCATTTAATGAAACAGTAAAAGCATCTGACGTTTTAGCCAAATCTCTTCTAATGTAACCAGCATCTAATCCAATTAGACCTATCATATTGTTTAATACAGATGAAACTTTAGCTAATTCCATTTTGTAATTATACAATACTCCAGCACTAGTGTATTCCATGGCTTTAAATTTTTCAAAATACAATCCGAATTCATTTTTAGAATCTCCGATTGAGGTTTTAATTAAAAAATCTAATGCCCCTTTTTGGCTATCACTGTAAGGTCCATTAACCAACATAGTTGGGTCAAAAGAAACTTGGATAATTCCTTTTTTTTGGGCAAACATTTGTAATGAAGCAACAATCATTACAAAAAACAACAACGAACGTATCTTCATAGCATTAAAGATTTGTTCATCATTTCATTAATGAAATAATTTTTATTTAATTTTTAGTCATATACGTTATTAAAAAAATGAAACAATGAGATTAATTAATAGGTTATTTTTAGTATACCTTAATTTATCACAAATAACACTGTAAACAAAACTTAAAATAGAAAATTATTAAAACATAACAATTAAATATTTGTTTATTAGTTGTTTACGCGTGTTTTTGCTTTGAAAAAGTTTGATTAATAGATGCTTTTTTTGCTAATAAACATATGTTTATTGAAAATAAGTGAATATTTATATTGATATATGATGTGGAAATTAATTAATTGATGAAGAGAAGTATAGAGGAGTGCTTAAAAATGCAAATTATTTAATGATTGCATCTTGTATAAGTTGTTGAATATTGGTTCTAATGTCTTTTTTACCTAATAAATTATTATCCATGCTAGGGTAGGTTCTATTAGATAGAAATATGTATATAAGATTTGTTTCAGGATCAGCCCAAGCAAAAGTACCAGTAAAACCACTGTGTCCAAAACTTTTAGATGAAACACAATTACAGGTGTTAAGAACTTTTGAATCAAAAGATGGTTTGTCTAAAATTAGTGCTCTTCTATTATCCCTGTTTTTAAAGTATGATTTGTTAAAATTATTAAAGGTGTTAGGTTTAAAATATTTATGACTACCATAAATTCCTCTATTTAAATATAATTGCATCATTTTAGCAATGTCATTTGCATTTCCAAAAAGACCTGCATTTCCTGTAACACCACCAAACATAGCTGCAGCCATATCGTGAACATTTCCTTGCAGTCTTTGGTGTCTATAATAATTGTCTTCTTCAGAAGGAACAATGCTATCTTTTTTGTATTTGTTTAACGGGGTATATAGCAATTTATCAGCTCCTAAAGAATTGGTGAAGTTTTCAGCCAATAATACATCCATAGATTTATGATAGTGGTTTTCTAAAATTTTTTTGAATAACAAGAAAGGCAAACCGCTATACAAATAATCTCTTTTATCTCTAAGAGGGGTTGTTTTGATGGTTTGATAAATACTATCAATATATTCATCTTTCATAAATACATTTTCTGCTACTTTAACATTGTAACCATTACCTTTAGTTGGGTGATACCATTTTTTCATGGGTTGATGAGATACACTATCTAAAGTTTTTAAATAAAAAGGAATCCATGCTTTTAAACCAGATTGATGTGCAAACATATCTATCACCAATAAATTACCTAAAGGACTATCTTTATACATAGGTAACAAATCTCCTAAAGTATCATCTAAGTGATAAACACCTTCTTCAAAGGCTTTTAGATACAAAGGAAAGGCTCCCAGTATTTTGGTTAAAGAAGCCAAATCATATAAAGAGTTATTGTTTACTTTTTGATGTTTGTCATAAGTATAATATCCATATGATTTTTCAAAAACAACTTTATTGTTTTTAGCTACCAATACTTGTAGACCAGGAGACATTTTTTCAGAAATGACAATATTCGCTATAGAATCTATTTTAGATAATTTTAGGGAATTCATTCCTACTTCTTCAGGAGTTCCATATTGTAATCTATGGATAGATTCTGTAACAATTCCACTACCAACATTATGTTGTTTAGAAACCGAAACAGGTAATTTTCCTAAAAAAGGTAAAGCACCAAAAATTTGTTGTGCTGCTACAGATTGAAAAACGGAATTGTTCTGATAAGCAACAATGATATTTGATATATTTTTAAATCCGTTTAGTTTTAATAAAGAATATGGACTTGCAAATACGGTTAATATTACTGTCTTGGTTTTGGAAATTTCATTGATAAGACGTATCTCAGCGTTAGAAATTTCATAAGATTTCCAAGGATTTGCATCTGATTTATGGATTCCAATGATAACCGTGTTATAGGTTACTAGTTTGTTTTTAAAATTATTTTGATCTACTCCTTTAACAATGGTAGCTTCTTTGTATTTGTTAATTGTTTTTACGAATTCACTACTACCTTCATCGCCTAAAGAAATAGAAGCGATGCTTAAAGTGTCTAATCTTTTTAAAGGTAAAAAGTCTTGATTGTTTTTTACCAAAGTAATGGCATTTTCTGCTACTTTTTTAAATAATAAATCATCTTCTACTGTGTGAATTCTTTGCTGAATGTTGGTTGTTTTTAACAATTCTAATTGATTTAACCCTGCCCAATATTTAGCTTGTAGAACTTTTATTACAGAACTATCTAATCTTTTTTCGGAAATCAAACTATCTGTAATTGCTTTGTGAATTGTAGCTATTCCTTTTTCAACATCTACAGGAATTAACAACATATCATTTCCTGCTTTAAATGCTTCTAAAGCCACCTGATCGCTAGTAGTATAACTTGCAACTCCATTCATATTTAAAGCATCGGTAAATACCAATCCTTTAAATTCTATTTTATTTTTTAGTAAATCAGTAATTACTTTTTTTGAAATAGAAGTAGGTCTACCTTTTTCGGTTTTTAAAGCTGGTACATCCAAATGAGCAACCATGACACTTGCCAAATTAGATTTTGCCAATTGTTTGTATGGATACATTTCAATACTATCCAATCTTTTCATATCAAAATTAACGACAGGTAATGTTTTGTGAGAATCTGAAGCAGTATCACCATGTCCAGGAAAATGTTTGGCATTTGCTAAGACCCCAACGCTTTGCATTCCATTGATAAATGCAATTGATTTTTGAGTAACATTCTCTCTATTTTCTCCAAAAGATCTATTTCCTATAATTGGATTTTTTGGATTTGTATTGATATCAACTACTGGAGCGAAATTTATATGTACACCAACTTCTTTACAATGGTTACCTATTTGTTTTCCTACCTGATATATTAAAGAATCATTTTGAACTGCACCCAGTGTCATGTTCCAAGGATAAGCAAATGATGGTTTAATTCGCATAGACAATCCCCATTCACCATCAAAACCAATTAATAAAGGAACTTTGCTTTTAGATTGATAATCATTATACAAATTAATTTGCTTTTCAGGACTTCCTTGCATAAAAATCAATCCTCCAATATGATATTTCTCAATTAAGTTGATGATTTCTTGTTTGTGTTTTTCATCTTTGTTTGAATAGGCTTGCACCATAAATAACTGGCCTATTTTTTCATCTAAAGTCATTTTAGACAATAAGCTATCTAACCAAATTTTTTGAGATAAAGTATCCTTTGCTATTAAAGGTTTTGCAATAGAACTTTTGGTTTCATTTGAGTTTTGAGCAAACAAAGCAAAACTAAATGAAACAAATAGTAAAAAAGTGTATTTCATAAAAGAGGTGATCTAGTTAAAAAAGCGAGCATGCCAACTCTGTGTAGCCGGCACCTCCCACAATGTAGCAACTCCTTTTTTAGAGTTTACCATATTGTTAAACACAATAGTATTAGCATTTACTATACCAGATTTTGCTAAGTGGGTAAAATCTGACATAGGAGTCACTTTAATTTCATCATTTTCTTTATAGGCAATGGCTAATTTGTTAAGCATGTCTACCTTTAAGCCTGCCTGAATTTGTTGTACTAATTTTACGGAAGCATCAATAGAACAACCAGATACTTCTACAAAATTTTGATCTACAGCAATGATTAAAAATTGATCATATAAAATTGTAAAACTACCACGAACATTTTCTCCATGTCGTGTCCATTGTTCTACAAATTCTGTAGTCATTTCATTAATTTTTTCTTTTTCTTGCTCGTTAAACTTTCTGTTAGATTGATAGATCCACACACGAGCAGTATCGGGTAATGTATTATAGGGTACGTACATTTTATTTTAATTTAGTGTTTAAAGACTTTAATCTAATATTGGTTAAAACCTTTTTTGTATACAACGGAAAATCCGCATTCATAATCCAATTATAATAGCCTGGATTCTCAGCTAAAACCTCTAAAACAGTTCGGTTTTTATATTTACCAAACGTAAAAATCTCTACATCATTATCATTAAACTGTATAAAACCAGCAAAATCTGCTCTCTTTTGATGAGAAGAATAATCGCTTAATTCACTAACAGTTGTTCCTATATCGTCGTATTTTTCTATTTGAGCTAACAAAATTTCATAAGTAGCATTGGTGTCAGCTTCTGCAGAATGTGCTCCTTCTAATTCTTTATTGCAGTAAAATTGATATCCAGCACTTAATGTTCTTTGTTCTTTTTTATGAAAAATTGTTTGAACATCTACAAATTTTATGTTTGTCAAATCAAAATCAACTTCAGCTCTTAACATTTCTTCTGCAAGTAGAGGAATATCAAATCGATTTGAATTAAATCCAGCCAAATCACATCCTTTGATTAATTCATGAACCCTAGGAGCTAATTCTTTAAAAGTAGGCTCATTTATTACTTTTTCATTGGTAATTCCATGAATATCTGAAGCTTCTTTAGGAATTTTAACTTCTGGATTTACCAACCATGTTTTACTTTCTTTATTTCCATTAGGAAATACCTTAAGTATTGATATTTCAACAATTCTATCTGTAGCTATATTGATTCCTGTTGTTTCCAAGTCAAAGAAAACAATAGGTCTGGTTAATTCTAAATTCATGTGATAATTATAAGAGTAGTAAATTTAAAAAAAATCAATCGAAAGACTTAAATTTATGAGCACTAAATCCTAATTCTTTTTATTGATGCCTAAACTCTTTACTTACGGAACATTACAAGATGAATCTGTACAATTAGCACTTTTTAATAAAACTCTAAAAGGGAGTATTGATTCAATTATAGGATTTGAAAAACAAGAAATAACTTTAGACGGAGTAATATATCCTATTTTAGTTAAAAATAATAAATCAACTAAAGTAATTAAAGGGACATGTTATGATTTATCAGATCAAGAAATATTGATTTGTGATGAATATGAGGGTAATGAATATAAAAGAATTGTTATTGAGTTATGTTCAGGAATAGAGGCCTGGGTCTATATCTCTTCTTAAAATTGCCCTACTCAAAACAACCATTCATCGATAAAAAACAACCATTCATCGATACATAAATACAAGTCACCGAATAAAACAAAAGGAAAGAAGAGTATAAACGTATCTTTGATGTAACAACAACTTTTTCATAGCAATTTTTTTACATGTTATATAATATGTAAGGAAAGAAAAGAGTTTGGTTGAAAATAGCAACAATTCTTTCAACTAAACAAACAAAGTTACTTAACTGTAACAAAACTCAAATGTATTTCAAAATACACAAAAGCCCTAAGAATAGCACTTAGGGCTTTTTTAATTTTTAAGAGTAATATGGATCAAGAACAAAAGTTGTGTTTGAATTAATATAGTTTTAGTTTTGAGATTTAAGTTTATTGGTACTAGAAGTTACTTTAGACCTTTTGAAACTTATACTTCCTGAATTCTTAATAGACAAATTCGATTTAGTAAAGCACACTAAAGTCAACCAAACTCTTCATCTATATTTTGAAGAGAAAATAACAGCTCCTAAAGAGAAGCGTTTGACTTGGCACAAGGACTCTGAAATATATTCAACCAAGCTAAATCAATAAAAACAACATACACAAGGTTAGCTCAGTGGTATAATCAAATAGAAAAATCAAGGTTTAAGGATTTTAATACAGTAGCAAATACCATCTATACTAACTATCGATCCACCTTAAATTACTTTAATAACAGAAGTACAAACGCAGCTGCTGAATCTTTCAATACCAAAATAAAAGCTTTTAAAGTACAGTTCATAGGAGTGAAAAACGTAGAATTCTTCCTCTTTAGATTAACCAATATTTTTACCTAAACACAACTTTTGTGATTGATCCATTTAAAGTTCGAGCATCTTGAAAATTCCCACGAGCTTTAGACTTTGAATTATCCCAAAGAGAAGTATTTATTTTCTTCTTTAGACTAATATTAGCTCATTTAGAATTGATAGTAATTCTAAAATAAATAGTTGCAAAACCAGGTTCTACTTTTTGAATATATAACCAGGTAAGTAATGAATAAGTGTTTGATAATACCATAGTAATCGTCTTTTGTGGTTAAACATTGGACGAAAGTCAAATCAAACTAATAGTATCTTTTCGAGGTAAAGAGGTTAGTAATTTTAAGCTTAAAATTATACTAACCGAAATACTTACCTAATATATAAAATATTTTGGTTTGTATTCAAATCAGCATAAATAAAAAAACCTTATAAACATAAAGTTTATAAGGTTTTGTAAGAGTTTAATGTTTCTCTTGCGGTCTGGACGGGACTCGAACCCGCGACCCCCTGCGTGACAGGCAGGTATTCTAACCAGCTGAACTACCAGACCGTTGCTATTAGCGGTGGCAAATATACAACCTTTTTATATTTACACAACAAAAAAATAAAACTTTTTTCAAAAAAAATAGCGATGTAAAAACATCGCTATCCCTATCTCCTATTGACAAATCCTTATACCAAATTCAACCAAGTACTATCTTGTTTATAATCAGTAATTAAGTTTGTGTTTTCTTGAAAAGTTAAAGAACTTACACAAGCAGTCACTTCATGTTTTAATGAAGTAATACATTCTGAAACCAAATCAGATCTAAATCCTTTTATTCCTAAATCAATCACAAAATTAGCAGAAACTACTCTACCGATAATCCTTCCTAAGTCTACCATTTTACGTTGTGGTAGTTCCATATTTAAATTGAAGTTTAAAATATCTTTAAAGAATTCCGAAGATTTAATGGTTAAATCATACTCTTTTAAGAAATCAAATAAATTGGTGACTTTTTTACGTTTCATCAACTTCATTACTGCTTCGGAAATCTGAGTATATAACATTTCGTTAGATCCTTCAAAAATCATAAACGCTCGACTATCCATAATTCCTCTCGCACCAATATTTTCTTCTTTGTAACCAGAAGAACCTGATAATTGAACTAAAGTTTGAGCAGAAAACTGCATCATATCTGTAATCACAGATTTCATACTGTTCGCTTCTACTTGATCCATAGCCAATTCATTGTCAATACCACTATGTTCAGCACTACGTGCACACATGGCAGAACAAACTGTAAATGCCGATTGAATATTAGCTATTTGCTCTCTTACTTTATCTAAAGCCAGTAAGTTTTTACCTCCTACTATTCTATTATTACAATGCTCTATAGCTTCATCCATCATTCTTTTAATGAATCCCATGGCCATACCAGGAAATTGCATTCTAGAACGGTGCAATAAGTCTAACATTAACTTAATACCTGTACTTCCTCCTTCTAATTTCTGATTTTCAGGAACCTTTAAATCTAATTTGTTATTTCCATAAGGAATGGCATACAAACCAGCATTGTTGTAATATTCATCAACAATTACTCTTTGTTCTGGATCTTGATTATCAGCAATAAAAAAATCGATATCTCTACCTAATCTTCCATCTTCTCCTTTTTTACGAGAAGTAATTAACCAATAATCAGCTAACCCTGTTAATCCTTGCCAATGCTTATACCCTTCGATGTGGTATTTCCCATCTTTAAAGGTGTTTGATGTTTCCATGCTTAAAGCATCTGAACCAAAACTTGGCTCAGTAATCATCAACCCTCCCATGTTTCTTTCTTCTAAAAAACGTTTAAAAATAGGAGCTTTTACTTCTGGTTTGGCATACTTAGCTACAGGTTCTAAAAAAAGTGCTATGTTAATTCCGAAGGTTAAAGAGAGTGGTAATGATTCGTATGAAGCAGCTTCTAACACCCCCAAACATTCTTTTACCTTAACTCCTCTTCCTCCATATTCAGTAGGAATTGCTACTGATAAAGGCTTTTTTGCCATGATATCTCTAAAAACCAAAGAAGGAAACCCTCTTAATTGGCTAAACTTTTGAATATCATCTTTCTCATAAAAAACGCTTTTTAAAGTATCTTTAAAATCCTTTAAAAAGGTATCATAAGAAATATTTGTAATATCTTTTATTGACATAAATTATTGTTGTCTTACTAATTAATGTCGCAAATATACAATTCTTATAAGTATATATGGAATATCAAAGTTTTTATTGCCTTATTTATAATTAATTTTATAAAAATTAAAGGTGCTGTTTTAAATAATTTCTTAATTTTGATGCGTGAAAAATACAGAGACTACATATTTAACAACTTCTTTCTTTACTACCCTTTGGGGTTGTCTTTGTTATTTATATATATAAACCGTAAAATCTTGTACTTTAATTGATATGACTTTCATTAAACATCAAGTACTGTTTTTTTTCTCAATCATTCCTACATTCATATGAAAATTTTAAAATTCGGTGGTTCTTCAATCGCCTCAGCAGCAAATATTAATCGCGTTATTGATATCTTAAAATCAACTAGCGAAAACAATCAAATTGCAGTCGTTTTTTCTGCTATTAATAAAACCACTGATGCCTTAATTAATATGGCATCAAAAGCACAAAAGCAAGATGATACTTATAATGCTAGTTTAAGCGAATTAGAAAACAATCATTTTGATATTGTACGTGAATTAATTCCTGTTAACAATCAAAGTGGTGTACTAAGTGGTGTTAAAAAAATATTCAACCAACTAGAAAATATTCTAGAGGGAGTCTATTTATTACAAGAACTTTCTCCTAAAACAAATGATACTATTGTTAGTTATGGAGAATTTTTATCAACTTTTATCATTACCAAAGCTTTACAATGCAATGAAATTGATGCTGTATATAAAAATAGTGGAGAGTTAATTGTAACCAATAGTAATTATGGAAACGCTGTTCCTATTATTGATTTAACTGATAAAAACATCAAAGAATATTTTGCAAATAACAATCATAATATAACAGTGTTACCTGGTTTTATTGCTTGTAATCAACAAGGAGAAAAAACTACTTTAGGTCGTGGTGGTTCTGATTATACTGCTGCTATTTTAGCGGCTGCCTTAGAAGTAGAACAATTAGAAATTTGGACAGATGTAAGTGGAATGTATACCGCCAATCCTAAATTGGTAAAACAAGCGGAGCCTATTAAAACTTTGTCTTATAGTGAAGCGATGGAATTGTCTCATTTTGGAGCTTCTGTTTTATATCCGCCAACGGTTCAACCTGTGATGAACAAAAACATTCCTTTATACATAAAGAATACCTTTCATCCCGAAGATGCGGGGTCATTCATTACCAATGAAAATGTTAAAGGTGGTGGTATTGTAAAAGGAATTAGTCATATCGATAATATTGCTTTGGCAACTGTAGAAGGAAATGGATTGATAGGAATTCCAGGGGTTTCTAAAAGATTGTTCAGTGCTTTGTCTGAGAAAAAGGTGAATGTAATTTTAATTACTCAAGCTTCCTCAGAACATTCTATTTGTATTGCTATTGATGGAAATGAAGTTGAAAAAGCAGAATTGGCTATTCAAGATGAATTTGCATATGAATTAAGCTTAGGAAAAATTGATCCTTTACATACACAAACCAACATGGCTATTGTAGCGATTGTAGGTGAAGAAATGAAAAGTCACCAAGGAATTAGCGGTAGAATGTTTAGCGCATTAGGTAAAGACAACGTAAATATTCATGCCATTGCTCAAGGGGCTTCTGAAAGAAATATATCTACAGTAATTGATGCCAAAAATGTTAAAAAAGCATTGAATGGTTTACATGCTGAGTTTTTTGAAGGTCACATTACCAAATTAAACTTATTTGTTGTAGGTGTTGGAAATGTTGGAGGAAAATTATTAGAACAAATAGAAAAGCAAAAAGCTTATTTATTAGATAAATTACAATTAAGCATAGAAGTTGTTGGAATGGCAAATTCTAAAAAAATGATTTTCAACGAAGAAGGAATTGATATTTCTGCCGATTGGAAACAAAACTTAATTGACAATGGTGAGGAATTAAACCTTGATTTATTCCACGAACATGTAAAAGAAATGAACTTAAGTAACAGTGTGTTTGTAGACAATACTGCCAACGCAACCATTGCTGGTTTATATGCTGATTATTTAAAAGAAAGTATTGGAGTGGTTACTTGTAACAAAATTGCTGCTTCATCAGAATATAGTGTGTATGCTGAGTTAAAAAGATTATCTCAAGAATACAATGCTCCTTACTTATTTGAAACCAATGTTGGAGCTGGATTGCCAATCATCAACACTTTAAATAATTTGGTACAATCCGGAGATCAAATCATCAAAATTCAAGCAGTGGCTTCAGGATCTTTAAACTTTATCTTTAACTCATTTGTAGGAGATGCTAATTTTGCTGAAATAGTAGACCAAGCTGGAGCCTTAGGATTTACAGAACCAGACCCAAGAATTGATTTAAGTGGTGTAGATGTTGCCCGTAAAATTTTAATTTTGGCTCGTGAAAGCGGTGCTAAAATGAATTTAGAAGATATTGAAAATAAAACTTTCTTACCTAAAGCTAGTTTAGAAGCGGATTCTATCGAAGATTTTAAAAAGACCTTAATTTCTGAGGCTTCTCATTTTGAAGCCATTAAAGAAAAAGCAGCTGCAAACAATGCTGAATTAAAATATGTAGCGGAATTTGTAAATGGTAAAGCCAATGTTTCTTTACAAGAAGTAGATAGCAAGCACCCATTCTCAAACTTACAAGGAAGTGATAATATTGTGTTGTTCTTTACAGAAAGATATCCTGAATTCCCTTTAATTATAAAAGGAGCTGGTGCAGGTGCTGATGTAACTGCTTCAGGTATTTTTGCTGATATTATTAGAATAGGAAAAGGATAATTTTTAGCCTTTAGCCTTTAGCAATTAGCTAATGGCCAAAAGCAAATAGCCAAAAGCTAAAAAAAATGAAAGAAATAAAATTATTTTGCCCAGGTACCATTGCCAATGTTTCTTGTGGATTTGATGTCTTAGGACTTTGTTTAGATTCCACTGGAGATGAAATGGTGATTCGTAAAATTGAAACTCCTGGCGTAAAAATCACAAAAATAATAGGTCAAGATTTACCTTTAGCTACCGAAAAAAATGTAGCAGGTGTGGCTGTTTTAGCAATGCTAGAAAAGTTAAACAATACTACCGATGGTTTTGAGATTGAAATCTACAAAAATATCAAACCAGGTAGTGGAATTGGTAGTTCTGCCGCAAGTAGTACTGGTGCCGTATATGGTGTAAATGAGTTATTAGGAAAACCTTTTAGCAATCATGATTTGATTGAATTTGCCATGAGAGGTGAAGAGTTAGCAAGTGGGGTTCCTCATGCTGACAATGTTGCTCCTGCCCTATTAGGTGGATTTACATTGGTACGTTCTACCGCTCCTTTAGATGTGATTAAATTAAACACACCTTCATTATTATACGCTACAGTCATTCATCCACAAATTGAAGTAAAAACTGCCGATGCTCGTCAAATCTTAAAAAGTAAATTAAGATTAAAAACTGCCATCACGCAATGGGGAAATATTGGAGCTTTAGTAAGTGCTTTGTATACAGAAGACTACGATTTACTATCTCGTTCTCTGCATGATGAAATTGTAGAACCAATTCGTTCAATTTTAATCCCTGCTTTTGACAAAGTAAAAGAAGAGTGTAAAAATGCTGGTGCTTTGGGTTCTGGGATTTCTGGTTCTGGACCTTCTATTTTTGCGTTAAGTAAAGGAGAAGAAACCGCTATTAAAGTGGCTGAGGCAATGAAAGCTGTTTACGATAAAGTGGGAGTTGCTTACGACATCCACATCTCAAAAATTAACGATCAAGGAATCAAGATTTTATAATAAGTGTATTCGTTTATTTGCTTATTCGTTGAACTGATAAAAAACGAATAAACAATTACACAAATAAACACATCAACATAAAAAAATGAAATATTTTAGTTTAAACGGAAACGCTCCTGAAGTCTCTTTTAGAGACGCTGTTGTCAACGGAATTGCTCCAGACAGAGGTTTATATTTTCCTGAAAGTATTACGCCGTTATCAAAAGAGTTTATTGATAATTTAGACAATTATAGCAATAGTGAAATTGGATACGAAATCATCAAACAGTTTGTTGGTGATGAAATTCCTGAACAAGACTTGAAACAAATTGTTGAAGAAACATTGTGTTTTGATTTTCCTATAGTTCCTATTGAAGAAAATATTGGTTCTTTAGAATTGTTTCACGGTCCAACCATGGCATTTAAAGATGTGGGTGGTCGCTTTATGGCTCGTTGTTTAGGATATTTTAACAAAAAAGAAAAAAACGATAAAGACATCACTGTATTGGTGGCTACTTCTGGAGATACTGGAGGTGCTGTTGCAAGTGGTTTCTTAGGAGTTCAAGGTGTTAATGTTGTTATTTTATACCCTAGCGGAAAAGTATCTAACGTTCAAGAAAAGCAATTAACTGCTTTGGGACAAAACATTACTGCTTTAGAAGTAGACGGTGCTTTTGACGATTGTCAAGACATGGTGAAAACTGCTTTTTTAGATGAGTCTTTAAAAGAACACAGAACGTTAACTTCCGCAAACTCAATCAATGTAGCTCGTTGGTTGCCACAAGCATTCTACTTTTTCTTTGCTTATAAACAATTAAAAGACAAATCAAAAGATATTGTATTCTCTGTCCCTAGTGGAAACTTTGGAAATATTTGTGCAGGAATGATTGCTCAAAAATTAGGATTGCCTATCAAAGAATTCATCACAGGTACAAATGTAAACAGAGTGGTTCCTGCGTATTTAGAAACGGGAATTTACGAACCTAAAAAAACCATCCCTACCATTTCTAATGCAATGGATGTTGGGGCTCCTAGCAACTTTATCAGAATAGAAAAATTACACGATTTTGATGTTGAGAAACTGCGTAAAAATCTAAAAGGATATTCTTATACCGATGATGAAGCTACAGCAGCAATGGGGCATTTGTATAAAAAGTTCAATTATGTAGCAGAACCTCATGGAGCGATTGGTTACTTGGCTTTAAAAAATTATTTAAAAACAGCAACCAACACACAAGGTTTGTTTTTAGAAACTGCTCACCCTGTTAAATTTATGGATGTTTTATATCCTGGAGTTGCAGAAACTATAGAATTACCAGAGCAAATTAAAGCCGTAATAGACAAACCTAAAGTTTCTATTAAAATTTCAGATTACAAAGGATTGACAGATTTTTTAAAGTCTTAAATCTCTAAATTTAAAAAATAGAGTTATTAATAAAAAAACCACTATCCTTAGATAGTGGTTTTTTGTGTTATATAATTATTATTGTACTAGTACTTTACTTGTCCATCTAACTCAGTATAATATCCCTTCTTTTTATATTCTGCATTCTGACCTTTTAAAAACTCATTATATACTTCTTCATAATCTCTGGTATAATCCGCACCTGTTACCACATTAATATCAAACTTAATTGTTTTCTTAAATACAGTATCTAAATTTGCATATACATCGATATAAAACTCTACATGTCCTATATTTTTACCACTATTATATTCAATATAAATTTCACCATAACTGCCTGGTGATATAAGACCTGGTGAATATTGTACATTTGTACAACCACAAGAAGTATTAACATCTTTAAGTACTAAAGGATGATCTCCTGTGTTATAAAATTTAAACGCCGTTTTTAATATAGCTCCTCTAATAATAGGAAAATAATGTCTCTCTGGATCCTCTATTCTCATAGAGGTCTGTTCTAAATAATCTACAGCTTTATCTCTACTAAGATCACCTATACAAGCAACTAGAGAGAAAAATAATATATATATAAGATATCTATTCATTATTTTAAAAATCTAATTTCATCAATGGCTATTGATTTGTTGGCATTAAATAATTTTATGGTGTATAAACATTTATTGCTATAAGATGAAGGTAAAGAAAACTCAATATTTTTTATAAAAGGATTTGCATTTTCTTTATTTATTAGGCTGATTTCTTTAATTACTTTTTTTTCCTCATTTAAAAGCTGAATTTTATTTGGCAAAAAGATTTTATGCTTAGCATCACTTAATAAGCTTAATTCAATTTTATGAAATACATTATCAACACATTTCTGACTGCTTATATTTATTCTCAACTCACCTCCACTAAAGACTAACCAATTGTTATTATAATCTTCAAAACCAAAAGCTCCATCATTTAAAATATTAATATTATTATAATCCTCATCTAATTTAGTTTCAGAAGAAATGTTAATATCATAAAAAGAAGGATTGCTTTTTATTTTAATTAAAAGTTGTTTCCACTGCTCTAGATAATTAGAAAATGTTTCATTTCTTTCACTTATTTTATATAATTGACTCAATTTTAGCAACTTTCCTAATTGATTAAGGTTAGATTCTACTTTAACATTAAGTTTGATTTCATCATTATTTAAAAAAGCATATCCTTCATTGTTTAAACCGTTAACCCTCATTAATTCAAGTTCTAAAAACAAGACACCTATTTTAAATTGATTTAACCTTAAATTTGAAGGAACTTTATTAATAGCTTCTTCTAGTTCTTTTAATTTATTTAAAGTAAGATATCTTTTTTTAGCTTCATTAATACTGCTGTAAATACCTTGCTTTGTTTGTGATTTCTCTTCAATAAATTTTAAATACTCATATATTTCATCAGTTATTTGGGGATAATATTTTTTAGTTCCTTCTAAAATTAAATCATCTACTGAACTTTCAACATCACTTAAAAGGGAGGCTAAAACATGATATTTTACTTCTTCTAATATTGAGTAATCATAACCACTACCATTAAAAAAAACACCTGTGACACCATTTTCTTTATATGCTTGTAGATTTTTTTTAGTTGAATTAAATATTGGGTAGAAATCCATATAGTTATCAAAATTCACTACATAATCCCATACATATATATTCTTAATTTTAGTATTCCAATCTGATATTTGGTTTAAAAAACTCTTGCCTTTTAAAGTATTAGTTAATGGTAAAGATTCCTGACAATCAATAGTACTTAACAAAACACCTACATTATTAGGAAGCTTAAAATTTGGTGGTGTTTTAGTTGTAACATATCCTAAAGACCAAAATGTTTTAGAAGGATATTGCATTGCCATTTTAGAAATTAAACTAAATACAGCGGGACTTGCATTCTTTTTAGTATTTCCTTTAGCCAAACACAAATTACACTGACAAACCAAACTATTATCATTTGGAGCAATCATAAATCGTTTTAAGGAAGCATCTTCTTCTGATATTCTTTTTACATTTTTATGAATGATGTTTTTTAATTCAGAACTCGAAAAACATAATTGATCGTGATTTCTCTTCCCATTTACTAAGGCATACAAATTATCTGTAACTTTTTCATTTTTTACCCATTTAATAATATTATGACCCCATAATCCCCATTCTAATTCTAAATATTGCGTATTATACTCAGCTCTAATATTTTTATTGAAGTTTTGAGAAAAATAAACTTCTCTATAATCAAAGCTGGTCTGTAAAGGTCTTTGAGCAATCTTATTATTTTTTAAATATATAATGGTATTTTCTTGTTTTACTTCTAATAAATCTGAAATAATATATCTTATGGCCTTTTCAAAATTTGTGTTTGAACTAGCTTTTATCATTAATTCTTTTCCATCTAAATAAACCTCGAACTCTTTGTTTTTTAAAGTTTCACTGTTAACAAAATTAAAACTTATATTAATTGCATTTGGATCATACTTAGGTGAGAATAAAATTCTTAAACCTAAAGCTTTCCTAATTTGTTTTTGAAAATTACTAATTGGAGTAATTAAGTTATTACTAACACTTGTAACATAAATAATGGGCTTGGTTACTCCTTTTTTATAAAAAAGTATATTTTCTTGTTGAGAAAACCCCAAAAAACAACAGAATAAAAATGAAATAACAAATAGTTTTTTCATAAAGAGTCCTTAATTAAAATTTAGTTTGGATGACAAATAACAAATGATATTGATCTACCCTAGAGCTTGGAACAGGTAAACCATTATTTGTAGTACCTGGTATATAAAAATTATACCAATTCCCTTGAATTCCATAAGTGTACTTATGTTTATGATTCCATCTATATCCGGCACCAACCATAGAGTTGGTATACGTTAAAAAAGTATTTATTTGAAAATTAGTTGCTCTATCTTCTTGAGGTGCATTACCCGTTGAAGCCATGGCTACAAAATAATCACCATTACCATTAATGTTATATCTAGCTTGACCAAACCAGTTGTTGTATACAGCTCCTTCACTAAATAAAACATTTAATCTAGCATTTAACCAAAAATCACCGATATCTTTTGACAAGATTCCTTGAACATTAAAAAATTCTTTTCCTGTAGGAACCTTGGTCAATCCAACACCTAAACCTACCTCCCAATCATTCTTTAAATATTTGTATGCAGTACCTGATATTTTAAATTTCGGAAAATAAAGATTTCCTATATAAGCATCTAACTGTGTGTAAAATGTAGAAGAAAATTTATGAGACCATTCTCCTTGTAGTTGTAAACCTACACCATCACTTTCTTTTGATGCATAATTAAGACGTAAACCATAAGTATTCTTTTTTAAAATTCTTTGATAGTAAATTCCTGCAACAGCAGAAGTAAAACTTTCTTGACCTGAGTAAACTTTTAAATAATTTATTCCTAGTATGTTCTTCATTTTTTTACTTAACAAATAATCTAAATGATCATTTAAATCTACATCTTCTTTCATCTTTTGATACTCATAAGCTTTTTCAAAATCTTCAGTCATTTCATAAACAACTCCTTTTTTATATAAAAAGAATTTTTGCTCAGGATTGGGGTCAATTTCTAAAGCTCTATCTACATATACCATTGCATTTGTATAATCTTTTTGATTGATAGATAAATTTACCAATCTTTGATAGGTGGGAATATTTAAAGAATCTAGTAATAAAATAGAATTATAAAGAGTATTGGCCGTGTCATAGTCTTCATTTTTTTCAGCATTGGTCGCTAGCTTATACCTTTCTTCTACTAAAACACCTTTCACTCTTATGTCTTGTGGATATTTATTTTCCAATTCCTCCAAAAGTTCCGTTGCTTTTTGATGATTTTTTAGATTAGAATATGCTGCTATTCTCTTTAACTTTAAATCAATATCATCAGGATAATGATAAACTGCACTATCAGTATAAACCAACATCTTATCATACTTTTTCATTGCTGAAGAAGCATTAATAGCATAATTATATGTTAACTTATTGGTTCTATCAACTTCTAAACTTTTATCTGCTACAGGAAGGGCTTTATAGTATAATTCATCAGTTATTAAATCCTTCATGTATAAATCAGAATAATATACATATTGTGTTTTATACTTTTTTTCCTCAGGAAATTCTAAAATCAAACTATTTACAATACTTAAAGCCGCATCAAAATCTTTAATATCTTTTAGTAATTCAGCTTTCTTAACTAGATTTATTTTTTTTTCAGGTTCGCTTTCAATCATTGCATCAATTTGACTTAATGCTCCTGTAGTGTTATTTTGTAAAGTATATACCACAAAAATATTATTATTTGCGATTTCAGAAAACTCCGAAAATTTAAGTAAGATAAAATAATTATCTAATGCTGCCTGATACTGTTTTTGTGAGGTATATTCTTTTGCTTCTGACAATAAAACAGATGCATACTCTTGTCTAATATCATAATCTTCTGGATACCTTTCGTATAAAGTATAAACTGACTCATAATATTTAGAAATATTATTTTGTTTTTTATAGATAAACATTTGTTTTACTAATAAATCTTTATCGTTTGGATATCTTAAAAGTCCTTGCTCTATTAGTTTCAAGGATTCATTATAATACCCTCTTTCTATTGATTTATTTAACAAATAATGATACGAATTTCTATTTCTATCTAAAGCATAAGATTTTTGATGCAGTATATATGGATCTGTATTTTCATAAAACCTAGCCGCTTCAGATACTAAATATCTTTCAATCTTATTAAAAAAATCTTTAGGAACATCGTTATTTTTAGATTTTAAATAACTTATGGCAACATCATATCTTTTTAAAGCCTCTAAAATCCCTATTTTCTTTTTGATTAATTCTAAATCATTAGGGTAATATTTCAATCCTCTTTCTGCATACTCTAATGCGGAGTTTAAGGATCCTTGATTGGTCTCTAGATTAATCAAACTTATATATATATTTTTATCATCAGGAGATTCTTCTAAAATATTTAAATAAATCTTTTTAGCCTCATCAGCGTTTCCTGTTTTAGCAACTTTAAATCCCTCCTGACTCATTATAAAATTATACTGTTTTTCAACTACCGTATCATTTGGAAAAATATCTCTTAATCTTTTAATGGATCTTTTAATTTCTCCATAATTTCCAATTTCTTTATATATCGATATTTTTTTTAGCCAAAGTTCTTTAGTATAGGGTTTCTTTTCCAATAATTCATTAACATAACATATAGCACTAGAATATCTTTTACTTTGATATTCTACATTTACTAAATATTGTCTAGCAGGTATATTATCTTCATCCTCATTTACAACTTTAGATAAAAAGAAACGAGCACTATCTAACTCTTTTAACTGCATATAACTTTTTCCTAACTGCTGCCTTAGGTCATTGTCAGAGGGACTTTTTTTCAATCCCTGAAGACATAAGTCAGCTGATTTTCTAAAATCTCCTTCTACACCAGCTTGTTTAGCTGCTTTAAAATAAGGATTTTCTATTCCTAAGAATTGAGAAAAAACATTTACATTTACTCCAAACAGCAAGAAAAACAAACATGTACGTAAACTTATTTTCATATACAAATTATTAATTAACTCCTGTTCTTGTCATTGTTCCCCATTTTAACTCTTTTCCTTTATAAAAGTTAAAATATCCTTTTATTGCAAAAAAAACAATTAAAGGATGATATAAAAGCGGTTCTAAAAACCCCATTAAAACCAACCGAAAAACTTCTCTGGTTCTTTTATAATGATGAAATACTATATGGTCTTGAATAATAACAAGTGTTGTTATAAAAATTGCAAAGGTGTAAGAATATAACATTATGATATAAGCCATGCTCCAGTTAATTTTATTCATAATTGCTAAATAAATAAAAAACAAGACCCCTACAAACTCTATAATTGGAGCTAAAAATTCGAATATAAAAATGTAGGGAAAAGTAATTAATCCTAATTTTTTATATTTTCTATTAAACAGTACTTTACGATGTACTTTAAATATTTGAGCCAAACCAGCTCCCCATCTTGTTCTTTGTCTGCCTAATACCTTAACAGTAGTTGGTCCTTCTGTCCAACAACACGAGACTGGAATGTATACAACTCTATATTTAAGATTATTATCCATCATGTAACATGCCATTTTAGTTGTCATATCCATATCCTCTGCATGGGAATCACCTGAATAACCACCTGACTTTATAACCACTTCTTTATCAAAAAGTCCTAAACCGCCAGATACGTTTGGTACTGAATTAATAAACGACCAACCCATTTTACTTAATAAATATCCTCTAATGTATTCTAATTCTTGAAAACAAGGAATTAGTCTTTTTGGAGGTTTTACCCGAGTAATCACCCCATTCTTCACCTCGCAACCATTTAACATCCTAAGAGTAGACCCAACAGCAATAACTTTTCCCTCTGTATTTAAAAAAGGTTTTATCATTTTTAACAAAGTTTGCCTACTTAATACACAATCAACATCAGTACATAAAAAATATGGAAAAACGGATGCATTAATTCCAGCGTTAGAAGCATCAGCTTTTGTTCCTCCATTCTCTTTATCTACTACGGTTAAAATAGAATACTGTGGGTTTGTAGACTTAAAAATTCGTTTAAAGGGTTTTGTTTTTATTTTTTCTAAATACAAAAAGTCGACCTCTATAAGTTCAAATTCATCTATCAGTTTATCTAATGTTTTATCTTTACTACCATCATTTACAATAATCACTTCAAAAAGTGGATATTCTAAGGTTAGTAAGGACTTTACATTTTCAATAATCGTTTTTTCTTCATTGTATGCAGGAGCTATTACAGAAATTCCTGGTACCAAAGGAGATTTCATTAAGACATCATCATCCTTATCTGAATTATAACTCTTATACTTTATTAAATTAATTATTGAAATAGTACCTAAGAATAGATAACTAAAAATCATTGAAGAAGCATAGTAAAAAATAAAATACTCGTAGTAATATGTAATACTTTCTAACATTTTATTTGTATAAAATTAAATCATTTTCTATATGCTTAAACAACTGTAAATTAAAATATAAATTTTCTTTATAACTGTTTATTTCTAGAGGCTTTTGGCTGAAATCTACTTTGTTTTCTATTTTTGATTTCATTTCAAAAAACAACATTTTACCATCGGTATCATAATCAAAAATAACCGTAGCAATCACTTTTTTAATATCCAAACTGGTAGCTTCATAAAAGCTTTGTTTTAAAAATTCTAAAGATTTACCACTACCAAGATAACCAATAGCTTTAATAATTGATACCTGACAAAGATCGGATTCGTTTTGATAAGTATTTTTTAAATGATCTTCAATTTCAAAATCTTTAAGTTTACCAAGAGCTGTAATAACTTCACTCCTTAATATATGATTATCACTTCTTATTTTCTCCCTAATGGTTCCTATCGCTTTTTTTTGATCAAAATAAGTAGCTGCTTTTAAGAGAAAAATTACTAATGAATCATTTTTGGAATACCCAATCCACTTACCAAAATTCGGCAAACCTTCAGTATTAGATTGTTCTATAAGTAAATTCATTAGCTTTATTTGACTCCAACTAGACATTTCTCCTTTGATTTCATCAAAAAAACGATACGGGTCGTTACGACTTAAACTTAGATATGATAATCTTGCTTCTGTTTGAATTTCATTGTTTGAACTGTAGGTATATGAAAGCACTCTAGAATCTGATGAGGACAATCCTAATTCTGCTAGTTCTAATATAGCCTTTTTCTTAGCACCATATGTAAGTTTAGAAAATTTAGTTCCTATGTATTTTTCTATATTTAATGCTCTAATAATTAACGAATACCTATCAGACTCTTCTTTATAATTTTGACGAATTTTTATTAAGCTTTCAATTGCTAAATCGTGTTTATACTTTTTGTTTTTTCTTACTTTTTTATGGTCAGAATCAATAATTTCTTCAAACTTTTCTTTAACCTCTTGTTCTTTCTCAAGATAATTATTGTGAATAATTTCCATAAAGAGCTGACTAACCTTTGGAGCGATATTATCCTGTAGCTTTTCTTTTATTTTATTTGTATTTCTAATTATTGTTAAGTAAATAACCAAAAAAACAGACATAAACAAACTTAAACATATAAATACTATAGAGACTTGTATTATAAAAGGAAAGCTTCCTATAGTGAGTTTTAAAGAATATAACCAGTTTATAAAATCCATGTATCTTTTCTGTAAAACATCTTAAATACTTATCAACCTATATTGCAGAAATAATAAATATTTCACACAAAAAGTGAGGTAAATCTATTATTCTTAACAATTGTTATGCAAAACTAGTCTAATCACAACAAAAAAACACTAAACATTTGTTAATAAAAAGAATATTAGTGTAAATAAAATAAGGGGGTCTTGAGATAAAAAACAAACCATATTCAAGAAAAAAAAGTCTAACGTTTTTGATTAGACCTTGTTAATCAAAAACTATATCAATAAGATTTAGATATGTTTTAAAACTCGATATATTTAACTGTCTTCAGAATTTAAAGACTATAATGATTTTATATAGTAAAATGATAACCTAAAATAATTGAAAAAAAAAATGTTTTTAAATTATTTTTTACTAAATTAGAATTGCTATGCTAAACATAAAATGCTATGAAAACTATACCCTACAAATTCAAAAATAATTTAGATGCCTGTCATATAAAAAACACTATTGAAAATGCTTCTAACATATCTGTTTCAATTATAAAAAAAACTGATAACTATAACGAAATATATTATAATATTGTTGTTGAACAAAGCAATTATAATAAAGCACTTATACTATTAGATCGTGAAATAGCAATTATTAATTATTTTAAAAGAAAAGAGCATATTAAAAATAATAATGATGATGACACCCCATCATATAGCCACGCTCTTGTTACAAATACAATAAAATCAACAGAAAACATTATAGCCTTGTATTACCTAAAATTCCTAAACTGGTTAGATAGCCCATTATAATCCATATTCTGTGCACATACACCACATGAAAATCCCCTTATTGGGGATTTTTTTATTTATTTTTGTCAACTATTATAATCCATTCAATGAAAAATACAGCACTTACACACATACACGAACAACTAGGAGCTAAAATGGTTCCATTTGCAGGATTTAACATGCCTGTTCAATACGAAGGAGTTAAAGCAGAACACGAAACAGTTAGAACAGCCGTTGGTGTTTTTGATGTTTCTCACATGGGAGAATTTTTATTAGAAGGTCCAAATGCTTTGGCTTTGATTCAGAAAGTCTGCTCGAACGATGCAAGTAAATTGGCTATTGGTGATGCCCAATACGCTTGTATGCCAAATGAAGAAGGAGGAATTGTAGATGATTTATTAATTTACCGTATAAAAGAAGAATTATACCTTTTAGTTGTAAATGCTTCTAATATTGAAAAAGATTGGAATTGGATAGAAAAACATAACGACCTAAATGTGGCAATGAAAAATCTATCTGATGTTTATTCTTTATTGGCCATTCAAGGTCCTAAAACTACCGAAGCTTTACAGAGTTTAACGTCTGTTGATTTGGCTTCCATTCCTTTTTACAAATTTGTGGTTGGTGATTTTGCAGGTATAGAACACGTTATTATTTCTGCTACAGGATACACTGGTGCAGGTGGTTTTGAAATTTATTGTAAAAATGATGAAGTAGCTCAAGTTTGGGAAAAAGTGTTTGAAGCTGGAAAAGAATTCGGGATCAAACCTATTGGATTGGCTGCTCGTGATACTTTACGTTTAGAAATGGGATATTGTTTGTATGGAAATGATATCAACGACACTACCTCTCCTATTGAAGCTGGTTTGGGTTGGGTGACTAAATTCAACAAAGATTTCATCAACAAAGAAAGTATCTTGGCTCAAAAAGAAAATGGACTTGCTAAAAAATTAGTAGGATTTGAAATTGTTGATAAAGGAATTGCCAGACATGATTATCCTATAGTAGATGCTGATGGAAATCAAATTGGAATTGTTACTTCTGGAACCATGTCTCCTAGTTTAAACAAAGCTATTGGATTAGGTTATGTAACTACTGAGAATAGTAAAATTGGTGATGAAATTTACATCGAGGTTAGAAAAAAACAAATAAAAGCCAAAGTGGTAAAATTGCCTTTTTACAAAGGATAATCAACTAAAGACTCTTTTTTATGGAAATGATATATATGCTGTTAAGCCTTTTAACAGGTGGTTTGATTGGATTTGTAATTGCTAAAAAAATTAGTGGATTACAAGCCGAAAAAGACTTGGCAACGGGTAACGAAAAAATCAACTTGTTACAAAAGGAAATAGAATATCAACAAAACAATGCAAAAGAAAACATTGCCAGATTAGAGCAATCTTTGTTGGAAAGTAAAAAAGAACAAGAAAGGTTGATTGAAAACGCTAAAATTGATTTAGAACAACTTCGTCATCAAAAAGAAGAACAGTTAACAGAGCTCTCTAAAGAAAAAGAAATATTAGCGGTTTCTTTAGAAAGAGCCAATGCAAAAACAGAAGAACTTTCTACTGATTTAAGAGAAAACAAAGCTGAAATTGAAAAGCTACAAGAAAAATTCACCAAAGAGTTTGAAAACTTAGCCAATAAAATTTTAGAAGAAAAATCTAAAACTTTCTCAGATCAAAATCAAAAGAATATCAATGATATTTTAAAACCTCTTCAAGAAAAAATTCAGTCTTTTGAGAAAAAAGTTGAAGATACCAATAAAGAAAGTATTGATAGAAACTCAGGTTTAAGACAGCAAATTGAAAGTTTAAAGGACTTAAACAACAAAATGAGTAAAGATGCTGAAAACCTAACTAAGGCCTTAAAAGGAGATAGTAAAACCCAAGGAAACTGGGGAGAAATGATCTTAGAACGTGTATTAGAAAAATCTGGTTTAGAAAAAGGTAGAGAATATGAGTTAGAAAAAAGTTTTGATACCGATATGGAATCTAAAACTCGTTTAAGACCAGATGTCATCATCAACCTACCTGACAATCGAAAAATGATTGTGGATTCTAAAGTTACACTAACCGCTTATGAAAAGTTAGTTAGTTCTGATAATGAATTAGAAAGAAATCAATATACTAAAGAGCATTTGTTATCATTAAACAGACACATCGAGCAATTAAGTGCAAAAAAATATTCGGAGTTGTATCAAATAGAATCTCCTGATTTTGTGTTAATGTTTATTCCTATAGAACCAGCTTTTGCTTTGGCTTTAGAACAAGACAATGAGTTATATAACAAAGCGTTTGCTAAAAACATTGTTATTGTAACTCCTAGTACTTTACTGGCTACTTTACGTACCATAGAAAGTATGTGGAAAAATGAAAAACAACAAAAAAACGCCATGGAAATTGCCTTACAAGCATCGCGTTTGTTTGAACAATTTGTTGGGCTTACAGAAGAATTAATCAAGTTAGGTAAACAATTAAAAACCGTTGAAGGAACCTATGACACAACCATGAAAAAATTAACTGGTAGAGGAAATTTAATAGTAAAAGTTGAAAACCTAAAACAATTAGGAATAAAAACAAACAGCAAGGAATTTAATCAAAGATTACTAGAAAGAGCCAAGGAAGAAGAATAGTTCCTCCTCATTTTTTACTGTAACAAATTGATAGTAAATCAACTAAAAAAACACTAAAAAAAAGTTAAATTTTTGTTTTGTCATAACAGAGTTATACTTTATATTTGCATCCGCAATGGCGAGGTAGCTCAGTTGGTTAGAGCGCAGGATTCATAACCCTGAGGTCACGGGTTCAACTCCCGTCTTCGCTACTAAAAGTTCTTTTAACAAGATGATTACCAAATAAAAAATAAGCGAAAGTAGCTCAGTTGGTAGAGCGTCAGCCTTCCAAGCTGAATGTCGCCGGTTCGAACCCGGTCTTTCGCTCTAGTTTTTTAAAAATAATTAAGTATATTTACAGTATGCGAAAGTAGCTCAGTTGGTAGAGCGTCAGCCTTCCAAGCTGAATGTCGCCGGTTCGAACCCGGTCTTTCGCTCTAAGTTTTTTAAAACTATAAATATATTTAATTAAGCGAAAGTAGCTCAGTTGGTAGAGCGTCAGCCTTCCAAGCTGAATGTCGCCGGTTCGAACCCGGTCTTTCGCTCTAAGAACACCATTCTATAATGGTGTTTTTTTTTAGATGACTTTTCGGGGTGTAGCGTAGCCCGGTCATCGCGCCTCGTTTGGGACGAGGAGGTCGCAGGTTCGAATCCTGCCACCCCGACAAAAAGCCTATGAAAATTTAATTTTTCATAGGCTTTTTACTTTTTATATCAATTTATTTCTACATTCATTATTTAAGCACCTTATTTTTATATAATTTAACTGTACATCTTATTTACAAGTGTTTTAAAAACACTTATATTTGTTTTTGTGTAATTTAAAAATATTAAATCTTGAAAACTATCACCCTTAAATCACTGCTATACGTAACTGTATTAATCTTTTCTTTATCTGGATGTAAATCTTTAAAACCAAACAAAAAAGAATCATCTGTTTATTTAATGACTTACTTTAAAGATGATGACCATAGTCTTCATTTTGCATTAAGTCCAGATGGTTATACATTTACGGATATAAACAAAGGAAAAGCTATTATCGGAGGTGACACCATTGCTAGTCAAAAAGGAATTAGAGACCCACATATTACCAAAGGCAAAGATGGAGCTTATTATATGGTAATGACGGACCTACATATATTTGCAAAAAAACTAGGATATAGAGACACTGATTGGGAAAGACCTACAGAAAAATATGATTGGGGAAATAACAGAGGTTTTGTGATGATGAAGTCATATGATTTGATTCACTGGACTCATAGTAACTTTCTTTTTAATGAAGCTTTTCAAGAATTAAAAGAAATAGGTTGTGCGTGGGCTCCACAAACTATTTACGATTCAAAAGAAGATAAAATGATGGTTTATTTTACAATGAGAATAGGTCATGGATTAACAAAAATGTACTATGCTTATGCCGATGACGATTTTACTAAAATAACAACCAAACCAAAAATTTTATTTGATTATCCTAATGAAAAAATTCAGGTTTTAGATGCTGATATCATTCAAATGCCTGACGGTCGTTATTGTATGACCTATGTTGCTCAGGAAAATCCAGGTGGAATTAAAATTGCTTTTTCTGATGATATAAACAAAGGATATAAATATGATACTAAATGGATAGATTTTGAACCAGGATCTTGTGAAGCTCCAAATATGTGGAAGCGAAATGGAACAAACAAATGGGTCTTAATGTATGACATTTTTAGTATTAAACCTCATAATTTTGGTTTTGTAGAAACTACTGATTTTGTCAACTTTAAAAATCTTGGGCACTTTAACGAGGGCGTAATGAAAACCACAAATTTTACCTCTCCAAAACATGGTTCTGTAATTTCTATTTCAAAAAAAGAAGCTTTAAAACTTGCCAAACACTGGAATCTGGATTTTTCTATTCACTAATAAAAATATCAAATAAACATGAATCAATATTTTATAAAAACCATTCTTTTTACTTTTCTGAGTTTGTCATCATTATTTGCTCAGAACAAAAATCTTGAAGGTTATTTATTCGCTTATTTTGAAGGAAAAGGTCCAGATGATCAACAAGAACAACTTCGTTTTGCTGTTAGTAATGATGCCATTCATTGGAATGCTTTAAACAATAATCAACCTATAATTCCTTCGGAGAAAATATCCAACACGGGTGGAATTAGAGACCCACATATTTTAAGAGGAGAAAACAATGATTTTTATATGGTTGCTACAGATATGTACACTCGTAAAAATGGTTGGGACTACAATCCAGGAATTAGCCTATTACATTCTAATAACTTAACAGATTGGACTTCGGCTGTAATAGATTTAGAAAAACAATATCCAGTAAAGTTCAAAGACATTAAATGGGTTTGGGCACCACAAACTATTTATGATCCTATAGTAAAAAAATATTTGATCTATTTTACAGTTCGTTTTAATTACAATCAAAAACTAGATTTTTATGCGGCTTATGCCAATAAAGATTTTACAGGTTTTGAAAGCACTCCTACCCTTTTGTATAGTGCTAAAGACGGTGCTATAGATGGTGATATTATTTATAAAGACGGAACTTATCACTTATTTTATAAAGGAAATACTAAAGATAAAAATGGAAAAGAAATTCAAAACGGAATAAAACAAGCCACCAGTAAAACTTTACAAGGACCTTGGAAAGAAAGTTTTGAATACATAGATTTTTATGCGAATCAAAAAACAACCGTAGAAGGATCTTCTATCTTTAAATTAAATAATTCTGATGAATACATTTTAATGTATGATTTGTATTCTAATGGAAGATATGAGTTTCAAAGAACTAAAGACTTATACAACTTTACCAAAAAACCAGAATCTTTTACCAAAAACTTCTTTCCTAGACACGGAAGCGTGATTGGAATTACACGTGAAGAAGCACAAAGATTAAACCAAAAATGGGGAGGGGTTCCAAAGGAATTATTACCACAAAAAACTCATCAATTTAAGTCTAAAGGAAATCCAATTATTACTCATAAATACACTGCTGATCCAGCTGCTATTGTGGTAAATAAAACCTTATGGTTATATACGGGACATGATTTTGCTGGAGGACAAAATGGATATAAAATGAAAGATTGGTGTGTGTTTTCTACAGAGGATATGCAAAATTGGACTGAACACCCTACTCCACTTGATATTACTGATTTTTCTTGGGCAAAAAGTGGTGATGCTTATGCAGGACATGTGATCGAAAAAAACGGAAAATATTACTGGTACATAAGTACCAATTGGAGTGGAATTGGAGTAGCTGTATCAGACCAACCCCAAGGCCCTTTTAAAGATGCTTTAGGAAAGCCATTATTAACCAATAAAGATTGTTTTGCTTCTACACATTCATGGGCCTGTATTGATCCTGCTATTTTTACTGATGAAGATAATCAAAGTTGGATTTTCTGGGGAAACAGAGAATGCTACTATGCCAAATTAAAAGACAATATGGTAGAAATTGATGGAGAAATTAAACAAATTAATTTTAAAGATTTTGATTTTACTGAAGCTCCTTGGATACACAAATACAAAGGGAAATATTACTTAAGTTATGCCACTGGTTTTCCTGAAAAAATTGCTTATGCTATGGCGGATAACGTTGAAGGTCCATACGAGTATAAGGGAATTTTAAATGAAATTGCAGGAAATAGTAATACCAACCATCAAGCAATTGTAGACTTTAAGGGAAAAATATACTTTATTTATCATAATGGGGCTATCCAAACTGATGGAAGCAGTTATAGCAGATCTGTTTGTATAGAAAAGTTAGAATATAACAAAAATGGGACTATAAAACCTATACAAATGACCACCAAAGGAATTTATAAATAATCATCGATTTTCAATTAAAAGAAAAAGCCTCTCAATATTTACATTGAGAGGCTTTTTTTATAAAAAATTTCAGAAACTTTATAACGCAATCATTTTTTTGGCAACAGGTCCTGCTTTTATAATTTCTTTATTCACTCCTTCTTCAAATTGTTTAAAGTTTTTTTGAAATAATAAAATCAATTTATTTTTAACTTTTTCATACTCTTCTTTATCCGTCCAAGTATTTTTTGGAGTTAAAATTTCAGAAGGAACATTAGGACAAGTTGTTGGAATTTGGAAACCAAAATTTTCATCAACCACAAACTCAACATTATTAAAGTCTTCGTTGTGAATAGCATCAATCATCGCTCTGGTATATTTTAACTTCATTCTGCTTCCAACACCATAAGCACCACCGGTCCAACCAGTATTTACCAACCAAGCAGTAGTATTGTGTTCTTTTATTTTATTAGATAATAACTCGGCATATTTATTAGGATGCCACATCATAAAAGCCGCTCCAAAACAAGCACTAAAAGTAGCCTGAGGTTCTGTAACTCCCATTTCTGTACCTGCAACTTTAGCCGTATATCCTGATATAAAATGATAACTTGCTTGTTCTGGAGTTAATTTACTTACAGGAGGTAAAACCCCAAAAGCATCACAAGTTAAAAAGATAATATTTTTAGGATGTCCGGCAACACATGGTATTTTGGCATTGTTGATATAATTTATTGGGTAAGATGCTCTTGTGTTTTCGGTTATAGAAATATCTGAATAATCTACTGTTCTGGTTTCTTCAGAATATCCTACATTTTCTAAAACAGTTCCAAATTTAATCGCTCCAAAAATGTCTGGTTCTTTTTCTTGACTTAAATCAACAGCTTTAGCATAACATCCACCTTCAATGTTAAAAGTTCCTTCGTTTGTCCAACAATGCTCATCATCTCCAATTAATTTACGTTTAGGATCTGCACTTAAAGTGGTTTTTCCTGTACCTGAAAGTCCAAACAAAATAGTTACATCTTCTTTTTCACCAACATTTGCAGAACAGTGCATAGACATTACATCTTGTAACGGCATTAAATAATTCATAACAGAAAAAATTCCTTTTTTCATTTCACCTGCATACTCTGTCCCTAGAATCACTATTTCTTTACGCTCTAAGTTTAAGTCAATACTTGTTTTAGAGGTCATTTTAGTCGTATAACTGTTGGCTTTAAATCCTCCTGCATTAAAAATAACGTAATCTGGTTCACCAAAGTCAGCCAACTCTTGTTGGGTAGGCATAATTAACATATTTTGCATAAACAATGCATGGTAGGCCCTTGTACAAATAACTCTTACTTTAATTCTGTAATTCGGATCCCAACCTGCATAAGCATCCACTACGTATAAATGTTCTTTAATATTTAAATAATCAATAGCTCTTTCATGATTTACCATGTAAGTATGTTCGTCTAAATCTATGTTGATTTTTCCCCAATCAATATTTTTTTCTGATGCAGGGTGTTTTACAATCCTTTTGTCTTTAGGGCTTCTTCCTGTTTTTTTTCCAGAATAAACCAACAAAGCCCCAGTGTCTGAAATAGCAGTTCCTTTTTCAAGTCTTAATCCTAATTCATACAAAACAGGCACATTACTGTTTCTGTAAATTTCAGTTACTTCAATTCCGTATTGTTTTAAATTAAATTCCATATCAATTATTTTTTAGTTGTTAATTATTTAACCACTATAAAGGTCTGTTATTATATTGGTTAACAACATGATATGTATCATATTTAAATGTTAAATTGACTAAAAATCAATAAGATTATCAATATCAAAAAAACTTAAGAATAAATTTAATTTTCAACTAGAATAAATTGTAACTTTAAAAAAATGCTATGGGTGATCAATCAAATATTTATAATCAAACTATTGTCTATAGAAATGATATTGTAAACATTTCTATGGTTTATTAGGTTACAGAGATTGGTCATTAAAAAAGGAAAAAGCACCTCTTTTTGAGAACTAAAAAAATAGTTAAAATATGATTGATTTTAAAAGATTGAACCTCCCTTTAGAGTGATTACAACTATTTTAAAAATTTATATATTCTTATCAATAAATTAACAAAAACACAACACAACTTAACCAATACAAAATCAATGTTTTAGCAACACATAAAGATCAAACTGACATATCACAGTTTAAAAACTGTCATAAAATCTCACAAATAAAATATAAAAATGCGTTCTTTATTATATAAATCAAATAGGTATGGAATCTAAAAAAACACTGCCCATATTTTCATCATATAAAACCAATCCAATTTTTTATGATGAAATTTTTAAGAATGACAAAGAAATTCGAAATACTTATGACGAACTATTTAAGTTGTTTAATGAATATAAAGTTGATGACTTTAAATTATTAAATGAGAAAGCAAAGTTATCATTCTTAAACCAAGGAATTACCTTTCAGGTTTATGATAAAACCACTGTAGAAAAAGTCTTTCCATTTGATTTATTTCCTAAGATAATTACTGCTGACGAGTGGGATCATATTGAATCTGGAGCGTTACAAAGAAGTAAGGCTTTGAATTTATTTTTGTATGATGTATATCACAAAAAACAGATTATTAAAGATGGAATCGTTCCTATTGAATTGATTAGTAGTTCTGAAAACTATTTAGATCAAATGAATGGTTTAGAGCCTCCTGGAGGAATCTATAACCATATTTCTGGAACTGATATCATTAAACATTCCGATGGTGAGTATTATGTACTAGAAGACAATATTCGTTGTCCATCAGGAGTTAGTTATGTAGTTAGTAACAGGGTTGCGCTTAAAAGAGCTATGTTTGGGGTGTTTAACAACTACCCTACTTGTCCTGTAGCAAATTATTCCGAAAACTTATTAGAAATTATGCAGTCCGTAAAACCTGCTGGAGTGGATATACCTACTTGTGTAGTAATTACCCCAGGTATTTACAACTCTGCATATTACGAACATTCCTTTTTGGCCAAATCTATGGGAATAGAATTGGTAGAAGGTAGAGATCTTTTTATTGAAAAAGATTTTGTGTACATGAAAACCATTTACGGACCTGTTAAAATTGATGTTATTTACAGACGTATTGATGATGCCTTTATTGATCCATTAGAGTTTAACCCAGATTCAGTTCTTGGAGTTCCTGGATTGTTTGCTGCCTATAAAAAAGGAAATGTAACTTTAGTAAATGCTCCTGGAACTGGAGTAGCAGATGACAAAGCCATTTACACTTACATGCCTCAAATTATTAAGTATTACTTAAATGAAGAACCTATTTTAAACAATGTTCATACCTACCACTGTAGCAGACCAAAAGAGCTAGCATACGTGTTAGATAATATTGATAAATTGGTTATAAAACCTGTTGATGAATCGGGTGGTTATGGAATTTCAATTGGTAACAAACTAACCAAAGAAGAAATAGAAAAAGTAAAAGCGGTGATTAAAGAAACCCCTAGAAAATATATTGCACAACCTATTATGGCATTATCTACACACGCTACTTTTATAGATGAAAAACAATGTTTTGAACCTAGACATGTAGATTTAAGAACCTTTACACTTTTAGGAAAAGATAAAGAATTTGTACTAAAAGGTGGACTTACACGTGTGGCTTTAAAAGAAGGAAATTTAATTGTAAACTCATCACAAGGTGGTGGATCTAAGGATACTTGGGTTTTAAAAAGATAGATATATGTTAGCAAGAGTAGCCAACAATTTATTCTGGATGGGGAGATACCTTGAAAGAACTGAACACATTGCAAGATATTTAAATGTGAACTATTTTTCTTCTTTCGATGCACCAAATGAAACCTCTCAATCAAGACAATTTGTTTTAAATTCTATTGTTAGAATGGTGGATGATGATCCTGAAAAAGAAACGGTACTATTTGAGAAAAAAGTTCTTTTTGATGCAGCTCTAAATGATGAAAAGATTTTTTCTATAAAAAGTTATTTTAGAATGGCTAGAGATAATGCCTCTAGTGCCAGAGATATGATTTCTACTGAATTGTTTGAATCTATTAACAAATTACATCATTATATTAATAATTACTCTATTGAATATTTTACCGAAAGAGGATTAGACGAATTTACAATGTATGTATCCAAAGCTGTAGCTCAAATTAAATCTAATATTGTTACAACCATGATGCATGACGATACTTATGCCATCATTCATTTGGGAATTAATTTAGAGAGAGCAACGGATGTAATTAGGATTATAGATACCAAATACAAAGATGCACTTAGCGTACAAAATGAAACAGATTTTGCTACGTCATATGAGTGGACTATTTTATTAAGATGTATCCAGTCTTTTGATATGATGAAACGTCACTATAAAAAAGCACCTACAAGCAAAAACACTTTAGACTTTTTAATCTTAAACCCTGAGTGTCCAAAATCTGTTATGAGTTGCTTAAATAATGCCAAATGTCATATTGATTATTTAAATAAAAATCATCACAGTTTAGCTTCTGCATTTTTAATTGGGAAACTAAGAGCAAAATATCACTATAAACGCATTAACGAAATTGAAATTGGTTTTGATAAGTTTATTCAAGAAATTATTAGTGAATTAGATGAAATTTGTATAAGCATTGAAGATGAGTTATTTAAGCATTAAAAACAACTAATGTTTATAGATTAAATATGTTATATGTGTTATATTTGCATATTACACATATAACAACAATATATCATGCAATATCATTATAAAATAAAGTATGCTACCCACAATACATACGAAAACCCCGTGAATAATGCTTTGTGGCAATTTTTAATAGAACCTAAAAACAATGACTCTCAGTTTTTAGAAACCTCTAATTTTAGAGACTCTTACAATACCTTAGTAAGTAAATCTGTAAATGGTTATGGATTTAAAACTTTTAGAGTTACACCTAAAAATCAAATTACTGATATTATTTTTGAAGCCGAATTTTCTTTAATAAAAAATCAAGTTGAAGTTCAAAGTCAAGACTCTAATCTTTACAGCAAAGATATTATAGAAATTAATAGTGATCCTTTTAAAATTGAATATCATTCTTTTTTAAAAGACACCATTTTAACCACGTTACCATCCGATAAAAAAAATATCTTTTTATTTGATGATCAGAAAACAACTTTTGAAAACTTAAAAGCTTTGAACAAATGGGTTTTTATATTTCTATACTACACTATTGGAGTTACTAATAACAGAACAGAATTAAAAGATCTTATTACAAACAACAAAGGAGTTGCTAAAGATTTTGCACATTTATTTTGTGCCATAGCAAGACAACACAACATCCCTACAAGATATGTTTCTGGATTCTTAAATCAAGACAACACTTATTTTGGAGCCTCCGAAATTCACTCTTGGGTAGAATGTTTTGTTCCTAATGTTGGTTGGGTAGGTTTTGACCCTACAAACAATATGATGGCTGATTTTAATCATATAAAAATTGCCCACGGAAAAGACTATAACGATTGTGCTTCTTTAAAAGGAATTATTTTTAGTGTAGGTAAAAACACTACAAAATACTCTGTTGATGTTGTTTGTCAAGAATTTATTCAAGACAAATCAGCCTCTTTAAATCACATATCCGCTTATAATATAATCAATAAAAAAGCTTTGTAAAATATAATCACTAAGTCTTATAACAAAAAAACCTGTTACTATTTGTAACAGGTTTTTTTATTATGGATTGTATATAAATAATTGAGATTTTTTATTAGTCCCAATCAAAGTTAATTGTTCTTTAAAAACTTCTGGCATATTTTTATAATGTGAGTTTCTTGATAAAATATAAAAAGGATTTTCATCTTTCATCAACTCCCCTAACTCTTCAGCAGTATCAATTACTTTTATTTTACCCGAAGTATAAAATTGAGAAGAATAAGATTTAAACTCCCATGCAAACACATCTGTCACCTCTTTATGAGTCATTTCTTTTAATAAATGCTTATCTGTATTTTGCCAATTGGTATCGGTATAAAAAGTATTCATTCCTATAAATCCTATAAAAACCAACACAGGAACCACCATAGCGCCAACAAACCAAGCTTTTTGTTTTTGATAACTTTTAAAATAATGCATCACCAACAATCCTAAAGGAATCATGCTTGGTAAGGTGTAAGTGTGAATTAAACTTTTAGAAACAGTAAAGAATAATGGAGTCCATAACATCCAAAACCATAAATAAGTAACCCACTTATTTTTAATTATCTCCTCTCTTTTCTTAATTGCTTTGGCAATTACAAATTGAATCCATGGGATAGAAAAAAGCAATAAAAACACCCAAATCATTCCCATCGGTTGCTGCTTAGCAAAACCATATTTATCTCCTTGCCATCCTGATTCAAAAAAACGTTTGTAATGTTCCCCAACAAAAAAGTAATCAATAAAACCAGGCGTTCTAACTTCTGCCCAATAGTACCAAGCAAAAGAAGTTATAGTGGCTAAAATCATTCCTGGTAACCATAATGCTTTCTTAAAAAACGTTACTAATTGACCTTTATACAAACAAGACCATATAAAAATTGGGGGTACAGTTAAGACCAAAACAATAGGTCCTTTTGCCAACATTCCAATGGAAACTCCTACCCATGCAACAAATTTCCATGCTCGTTGATTGTAATTGTCTTTTAAAGAATTCCAAAAACCAATCATCACAAAAGTAATTCCCACCAACAAAGAAGAATCTGTAGATACCACACCACAATGAATATAATATTCTGGAATGGTAAACAAAATTAAAGCAAACCAATAGATTTGTTTTTTGGTAAAGTCTAAAGCTTTGGCTACAAAAATAATTAAAGAAACTTGAAGTAAAAAAGATGGAAAACGAGCAGCAAACTCATTCACCCCAAATATTTGATAACTAAAAGCGGAGAGCCAGGTGGACATTGGTGGTTTTGCCCAAAAAGGCACTCCGTAATCTATTTGTGGAGTTACCCAATTCCCAGTATCGTACATAATTCTGGCGATTTCGGCATATCTTGCTTCTGTTTTGTCTAATAATGGAAGCCATGCACTTACTAATAAACGAAGTCCTGCAAGAAAAAACACCGTAATTTCTAGAGCATACTTTTTAATATTTGCCAACATGAATTTTATAGTTTTTTATAAGCTTGGTTAATTTTTAGCAAATCTAACCATAACTTAAAGAAGTAGCTCATTTTAACCTTAGAATCTCCTTTGTCTACCCATTTTCTTAATGGGATTTCTTTCATTTTTACAATGGCAATTTCCCTTGTATAAAACTGAATAATTCTAAAGAAAATTTCCACGTCAAAAAGCCATTTTGATAAAAACGGTTTGCTAAAAACCTCTTTACTTAGCTCTTTGGTAAATACTTTAATTCCACATTGCGTATCATACACCCCTAATTTTAAAATATTAGAAATAAAGGTGGCGATAATTCTTCCTGTAAAAAATCGAAAAGAACTTCTTTCTATTCTTGATCCTAATTTTTTAATTCTAGAACCAAAAACAAAAGTCAATTTACCATCTAACTTTCTACTAATTCTGTAGCATTCTTTAAGAGGAGTAGCCAAATCAGCATCCAAATAAGCTATTTTATCAAAATTAAAATGTTCAGCACAATAGTTCATCCCCATTTTAGTAGCTCCTGCTTTACCCTGATTTTCAACACAATCAAAAACCACAATTTGATTCTCCGACTTACTTTCTAACTCTTTTAAGATTTCTAAAGTATTGTCTGTAGAACCATCATTTACAAAACAAATAGCCACTTCTTTTTTATTTTGTAAAAAAGAGAGAAACTTTTTTTCTCGTAAAGATTTAGACTCATTGTAAGAAGGAATCACAATGATTAAATCATAGTTTTTAGTGGTATCTAACATATAGTTATAAACTAGCTTAGGAAATTTAATACTGTTTAACCTTTATTTAACAGTAGCGTAAAAATAGAATTATTTATGGATATAGAAAACGAATAAACATGGCTTTTCTTTTCCATTAAAATGCTATTAGAAAAATCAATAGATAGATTGTTAAAAGTTATAAACATTCATCTCTAAAAGTGTAAAAAAAAATTATTTTAGCGACTCATAAATTCTAAAAAATATTAGAAAATGTCAGATACTATTGAAAGAATTAAATGCTTGATTATTGGATCAGGTCCTGCAGGTTATACTGCTGCTATATATGCTTCAAGAGCAGACTTAAAACCTGTAATGTATACGGGAATGCAAATGGGTGGACAGTTGACTACTACTACAGAAGTTGACAATTTTCCAGGATATCCAAATGGTACAGATGGTACTGCAATGATGGAAGACTTAAAAAATCAAGCAGAGCGTTTTGGAACAGAAGTTCGTTTTGGAATGGCGACTGCTGTTGATTTTAGCAATGAAGTTGGTGGAATTCACAAAGTAACTATTGATGGTACCAAACAAATTGAAGCTAATACTGTTATTATTACCACAGGAGCAACTGCAAAATATCTAGGTTTAGAAAGTGAAGAACGTTTAAAAGGTGGTGGAGTTTCTGCTTGTGCTACTTGTGATGGATTCTTTTACAGAAAACAAGATGTAATTGTAGTTGGAGCTGGAGATACGGCTGCTGAAGAAGCTACTTACTTGGCAAATATTTGTAACAAAGTAACCATGTTGGTTCGTAAGGATTATATGCGAGCTTCTAAAGCCATGATTCATAGAGTAGAAAAGACTGAAAACATTGAAGTTTTATACAACACTGAATTAGATGAAGTTTTAGGAGATAATGTAGTAGAAGGAGTTCGTGTGGTAAATAATCAAACAGGTAACAAACATGAAATTGTAGTTACTGGTGTTTTTATTGCTATTGGTCATACGCCAAATACTGATATTTTTAAAGGTCAGTTAGACATGGATGAAACAGGATACTTGGTTACCAAAGGAAAATCTACCAAAACTAACAAACCTGGAGTTTTTGCTGCAGGTGATGTACAAGATCATGAATACAGACAAGCAGTTACTGCTGCTGGTACAGGTTGTATGGCTGCTTTAGATGCTGAACGTTATTTAGGAAACTTAGAATAGTTTATATAGCTATATAAAACTATAATATTATAAAAAATACCTTCGCTGTTGTGAAGGTATTTTTATTTTCCCATAAAATTGATTTAAATATAAAATGAAACTTTAAATCATAATATAAAAACAATTATTAAACTTTTGTTACTGACTCAAGTCTAACATCAAAAAATATAAGTAATGACAAACAAATACATGAGAATCATCCATCGATATTTAGGATTTTTCTTAATTGGAATTATGAGTGTTTATGCTCTAAGTGGAATCGTTTTGGTTTTTAGAAACACCGATTTCTTAAAAAAAGAAACAGTTATTGAACGTAATATTGGAGAAAATATCCCCAATAAAGAATTAGGTAAAAGTTTAAGACAAAAGCACTTTAAAATTTTAAAAGAAGAAAACAACATTGTCTTTTTTGAAAATGGACAATATAACAAACAAACAGGAATCGCCAATTACACCACTAAAGATCTACCTTATGTAATGAAACAAATGACCAAATTACACAAGGCAACTTCTAACGATCCGTTGTATTGGTTAAATGTATTTTTTGGAGTTTCTTTGTTATTCTTTTCCATTTCTTCTTTTTGGATGTTTATGCCCAAAACAGCTATTTTTAAAAAAGGGATGTGGTTTACTTTAGGTGGAATTCTATTGACTTTGGCTTTATTGTTTATTTAGAACCAATTACTATATACAGTATAAAAAAAGCCTTCACGTTTGTGAAGGCTTTTTTTATTTAATATTTTAAGTAAACTACTCTTGATCTTCAAAAGCAGCCATAATCTCATTAGAAACTCCCATGTTAGAGAATCCTCCATCGTGGAATAAGTTTTGTAAAGTTACTTTTCTTGTCAAGTCAGAAAATAATGTAATGGTATAATCTGCACATTCTTGAGCTGTAGCATTTCCTAATGGAGACATTTTCTCAGCATAGTTAATAAATCCAGAGAATCCTTTTACTCCGTTACCTGCAGTTGTAGCTGTAGGAGATTGAGAAATTGTGTTTACACGTACTTTGTGATCTCTACCAAAGAAATATCCAAATGAACGAGCGATAGACTCTAAATAAGCTTTATTATCAGCCATGTCATTATAATCTGGAAATACTCTTTGAGCTGCCATATATGTTAAAGCAACAATAGATCCCCACTCTGCCATCGCATCTTTTTTGTATAAAACTTGCATTACTTTATGGAAAGACAATGCAGAAATATCAAAACCTTTATGTGTAAAATCGTAGTTATTATCTGTATAGTGAATTTTTTTACGAACGTTTACAGACATTCCAATAGAGTGTAAAACGAAATCAATTTTACCTCCTAAAATCTCAACTGATTTCTCAATTAAGTTTTCGATGTCTTCTAACTTAGTAACATCCGCTGGAATAATTTCAGAACCTGTCTTTTCAGCTAATTCGTTAATTTCTCCCATACGCATTGCTATTGGGGCATTTGTTAAAACAAAAGTTGCTCCTTCTGCATGTGCAGATTCTGCAACTTTCCAAGCAATTGAATTAGAGTCCAAAGCTCCAAAAATGATTCCTCTTTTACCTTTTAATAAATTGTACATATGTAAATAATGGTTAATTGTTAATGGTTAGTAGTTAATGGTGATTGATTAATTATTCATTCATTTCACTCAATACTAGATACCAACTACCTGATACCAGCTACCAAATACTTTTTGGCAAATATAAGTTTTTCCGATTAAATACTTAGCAATTGTGTTGCATGTTCTATGGCTGATTTAGATTTTTCCTTTCCGCCTAGCATTTCTGCAATCTCTTCTATTCTTTCATTTTTGGCAAGTTGAGTTAAATAACTCACCGTTTCTTCTCCTTCAACTTTCTTAAACACCTTATAATGTGTTTGTGCTTTAGAAGCAACTTGTGGTAAATGTGTAATGGTTATAACTTGCATATTTTGTCCCATCGTATTCATAACATCCGCAATTTTAGTTGCCACATCACCAGAAACTCCAGTATCTATTTCGTCAAATAAAATAGTAGGTAAACTCACAAATTTTGATAAAATCATTTTGATTCCCAACATAATCCTGGAAAGCTCTCCTCCTGATGCCACTTTTTTTAACAAACCAAAATCAGATCCTTTGTTTGATGATAATAAAAAAGATACATCATCAATTCCAAACTCTGTAAATTCTTTTACAGGTTGGATATCAACTACAAATTGTGCATTTTCCATGCTCAACTTGGCCAAAACAGTTTCTAATTCCAATTTAAAATCACCCACCACTTTCTTTCTCTTGTCAGAAATTTCTTGGGCAATTTTTAAAGTAACTGCTTTTTGAGACTTTACTTTCTTTTCTGCAGATGCTAACAAATCAGCTGCATCTTCAACTTCTCCTACTTTTTTATCTAAACTTTCTCTAACTTCAATTAATTCCGCTAAAGAAGTCACAAAATGTTTCTTTTGTAAATCAAACAATAAACTTAATCTGTCATTTAATGTTTCTAATTCTTCAGGATTGGCTTCAACATTTTCCGCATGTTTTTCTAATTCAAAAACCAAATCATCTAATTCAATTTTTAAACTTTTTGCTCTTTCATACATAGATGAATAAGCAGTATCAAAAGGAGCTATTTTAGACAAAGCTACTTGTAATTGATTTAACAAGGTTTGCACCCCTATTTGTTCTTCGGTGGAAACTTGCAAACTCTCAAACAAATAAGTTTTGATGTCCTCTGCATGAGATAGTTTTTCTATTTCAGCTTCTAAAGTTTCAATTTCATCAACTTCTTTTAATTTGGCATTTTGTAACTCTTTAAACAAATGCAAATTGTATTCGTATTGTTGTTGAGCTTCTTGTTGATTGGCTTTTAATAGAGCCAATTCTTTTACCGATTTCTTGTATTTTTTATGTTCAGCTTGATAAGTTTTTAAAAGTTCTAAATTTCCAGCCAAAGCATCTACCACATAAAACTGATAGTTTTTATCTGATAAAGATCGAGTATTATGTTGAGAATGAATATCTAACAAATATTCTTTAAGTTCTTGCAATGCTTTTAAATTTACAGGCGTGTCATTTACAAAAGCTCTAGATTTTCCGTTAGGCAACAACTCTCTTCTAATAATAGTTAAAGGCTCGTAATCTAACTCTAACTCCTCAAATACTTGCTCTATTTGGTAAGAACCGATTTGAAACTCAGCTTCAATTACACATTTTTTGTCTTTATCTTTTAAATTCGTTAAGTCGGCTCTATTTCCAAGAACCAATCCTAAGGCTCCTAAAAGAATAGATTTACCAGCACCTGTTTCTCCAGTAATAACAGAATAACCTTGGGTAAAATCTATTTGTAATCTCTTGATCAAAGCATAATTTTGAACAGATAGTGAAACTAACATAAATGTGAATTAAAGTTTATAAAGAATCTATTTGTCTCCACTTTTTAGAGTTGTTAGAGGAAACTCTTTTTAGTACAGATACCAATTCTGAAGTATCTACAGAGGAATTGTCTTTAAATATGTTGACAATTTCATCTGCTTTGGCATCCATAAAAATACGAATCATAAAACTATTAGGATTCTCATCGTACATTTTTTCTAAAGGTAGTAATAGCTGAACCATTCTTGAAGCTGCTGACTTTTGATTTCTCTCAAAAACATCCATAATATCAAAATGATATTGATACTCCAATTTTCTGTAAGGTTCGTTAACCGTAGCCAACATTTGGTCTATTAGAGTAAAACGAGTAATATTTCCTTTGCTATTTTCCCATCCCAAATAACCAGATTGTTGAGACTGATTTGCTATAGTTAAGGCATTATTTAAATAAGGGGTTCCTCCTTCTAAACTAAAAGTATCTACATACATTCCTAAAATAAGATATGCATAATAAGACATTACAGAAACCAAATTAGATTCAAATCCGTTTGGATTATAGTTTATAGGTTGAAATTCTGTATACTGAAAAGAAAAACTATTGTCTTTATAATTTAAAAGAGGACTGTAATAAGCTGAATTAAAAACAGGTCTAGATGCTTGTACCTGAAGCGTTCCTACAAAAGAGTTTGTTGATTTTTGTTCAGTCAACAAAATTGTGATTCCACATTTAATTTTTTCATGATCTTTAAACGCAATATTTGTCCACTGCGTTTGATTCATAAATTCTGTTAACGAATTTTCTAAAGTTTTAAAAATCTGATTGTTAGAAACCTGAATTTGATCCGCATTAACCGTTACATTACAATTTAATTCCTGTGCTTTTACCAAAGTAAAAACAAATAGAAAAAAATAGAAAAATAATTGTTTATACATGTAACTTTTGAGTAATAACTGTTAAAATATCTTGAGCAACTGCTGCTTTAGATTTCATTTCAAATTTTTGTAAATTAAAATCTTTATCAATAATAGTAATTTTATTGGTATCTGTAGCAAAACCAGCTCCTTTATCTCTTAACGAATTTAATACAATTAAATCTAAGTTTTTACGCTCAATCTTTCCTTTTGCATTTTCTTCTTCGTTATTGGTTTCTAAAGCAAAACCTACCAACAATTGTTGCTCTTTAATAGCTCCTAAAGAAGCTAAAATATCTTTGGTTGGAGCTAGTTCAATATGCAAACTAGCATCCTTCTTTTTAATTTTTTGGTTGGCTACATTCGCTGGTTTGTAGTCTGCAACTGCTGCAGACAAAATTGCCACATCCATGTCTTTAAAATAATTATGACAAGCGATGTACATGTCTTCTGCACTCACCACATCAATTCTTTTCACAAAGGAATGTGTTATTTTTTGACTTGAAGGACCACTAACCAAAATGACTTCTGCCCCTAAATTAGCTGCACATTTTGCAATTTCAAAGCCCATTTTACCTGAAGAATGATTTCCTATAAAACGAACAGGATCTATAGCTTCGTATGTTGGACCAGCGGTAATCAATATTTTTTTACCTTTTAATGGTAATTTAGAACGAATGTCTTTTTCTATAAAAGCAACAATATCTTCAGGTTCTGCCAACCTTCCTTCACCTATCAGGCCACTTGCTAACTCTCCACTAGTGGCAGGAATACAAATATTTCCAAAAGAAGTTAATTTTTCAATACTTGTTTTAGTTGATGGATGTTGATACATATCTAAATCCATCGCTGGTGCAAAATACACAGGACACTTGGCTGATAAATAAGTAGCTAATAGTAAATTGTCACAAACACCATTGGTCATTTTAGCCAAAGTATTTGCTGTAGCTGGAGCAATAAGCATGAGGTCTGCCCAAAGTCCTAAATCTACATGATTATTCCATATAGCATTCTCCTCTTCTTCATTATAAAAAGTAGAATGTACAGGATTTTTAGATAAGGTAGAAAGTGTTAGCGGTGTAACAAATTCTTTAGAAGCAGGTGTTTGTACAACTTGTACTTCTGCACCTGCTTTGATAAATTGTCTTACTAAATGAGCCGTTTTATATGCTGCAATACCCGCGCTAACACCCAATAAAACTTTTTTCCCACTTAATATACTCATAGAAATTTAGTCTTGTTCTGGTCTTCTGTGATAAATTTTCCCTTCTAACCACTCCTCTACTGCAATGGCATGAGCTTTAGGTAATTTTTCATAAAATTTAGAAACTTCAATTTGTTCTTTGTTTTCAAAAACCTCTTCTAAACTGTCGTTGTATGTAGCAAATTCTTCTAATTTATCTACCAACTCCTTTTTTAAATCACTACCAATTTGAGTAGCCCTTTGAGATATAATTGAAATCGCCTCGTAAATGTTTTGCGTTGGCGCTTCTACTTTCGATTTGTCATAAGTAATTGTAGACAAAGGAGCTTCTGTTTTTTTGTAATCCATGATTTTTATATAATTATCTTAACTATTTTGTTCTTGTTTTGGCTGACTTTCTTTTAATAATTTATTGTATAAATCATCAGCTTCTTTTATATATTCTGAGTTAGGGTATGCTTTTTTATATCTTGTATAAACTTTTATAGCATCATTAATCCTAGCTTCTTTTTTATAGTAAATACTATTAATTCCTAATTCATAAGCAGATTTAAACTTATAAAACATTGCTTCTTCTTTATAGGATGTTCCTAAGTAATCTAATATCACATTATCAAAAGCGACCATTGCAGAACTATAAATTCCTATTTTATAATACTGTTTTGCAATTTCAAAAGCTTTAGTTTCTAACTTATAACTTAACTCATTAATTCTTTTGTTTGCATCTGCAATTTTATCAGAGTCTGGATTATTGTCTATAAAATTTTGAAAAGCTTCCATAGCCTTTTTAGTATCTGTTTGATCAATACTATATTTTGGAGACAAATTAAAATAACTTTCAGCAATTTGATATTGTGCTGTTTCTAACTCGGTACTTTTAGGAAAATTTCTGATAAATTTTTCGTAATAATATATGGCAGTGGTATAATCTTTTTCCTTAAAATATCCATCAGCTAAACGAAACACTACCACTTCTTTTTGTGGTTTACTTTCATAAGATGGTAAAATAAGCTCAAACAAACGATTTGCTTTTTGATATGATTCTTCTTTATATAAATCATTAGCCATTATATATCGTTCTTCAGAAGTACCCTTATTTAACACTTTATTGTATTTACCACACGATGCTAATAGAACAACCCCTAAAACTAAACTTAACTTTACACTTCTTAACATAAATTGATTTTATTACGAAGCAACGTAAAATGACTCTACAAATTGCTTCAATTCACCTTGTAACTTATCAGTAGCTTTTACCAAAGGCAATCTTACACTACTGTTACAATGTCCTAATATTTCTAACAAGGCTTTTACTCCTACTGGGTTTCCCTCAGAAAAAATCAACCCTATACTTTCTTGTATTCTATATTGTGTTGCAAAAGACTTTCTTGCTTTGTCTAACAACCCTAAACGAACCATATGACTAAATTCACTTGGAAACGCTTGTCCAATTACAGATATTACTCCAGCTCCACCTGCTAATACTATTGGTAAAGCAATCATATCATCTCCTGAAATTACTAAAAAATCACTAGGAACCAACTTAATTAATTTTAAAGCTTGATCCATATCTCCTTTAGCTTCTTTAATTCCAATGATATTTGGAATTTCAGCCAATCTCGCTACAGTTTTTGGAGCTACATTAGAAGCTGTTCTTCCTGGTACATTATACAAAATAATATCCACAGGACAAACTTCAGCAATGGCTTTATAATGTTGATAAATTCCTTCTTGAGTTGGTTTGTTATAATATGGTGATACGGATAAAATAGCACTGATACCGTCAAAATTAGTATTCTTAATATCTTCTATAACCGCACGTGTGTTATTTCCTCCTATTCCTAAAACGATTGGTAATCTTCCAGCATTTGTATTTATGATGGTAGCTTTAACCAATTCTTTCTCTTCGTTAGTCAAAGTTGCTACCTCTGCAGTAGTCCCAAGAACTACCAAGTATTCTACAGCATTATCTATCTGGAATTCTACCAACTTCTCTAAAGCCTGAACATCCACATTCCCATCTTGATCAAAAGGAGTTACCAACGCAACACCTGTACCCAAAAAAATACTCATCTTTTACTTTTAATTATGCTAGCCTGCAAATTTACTATTTTATTTACATAAAATCCACACAAATAAAAAGACTTACACAATTGGCTATAATAATTTAACATAAATAAAAAATGAGTATTTTTTTTAGCAGTATAAATACTTAGGTTTACCAACGTATAATGATGGTTTCTTTATCTTTATTTAAATTTACAACCGTTAATTTATGAATATCTTCTTCACTATCAACTTGAGATTTTATTTTTTCAATATCTGACAGATTATTGATTTTGTAATTGTTAATTGACAAAATCACATATCCAGGTTTAATTCCAATTTTTTGCAAATAATTATTATTGATTTCTTTTACCACCAATCCATTATCAATATCCAACTTTTTCTTGTAGGCATCAGACAATCCACCAAACTGAATTCCAAAAGCTTCGGTAGTCATGTCATTAATTTCAGATAGTTTTACTTTAAAGTCTTTAGTAATCCCATCTCTATTAACTGTTACCAAAACTTCATCCCCAGGTCTTTTTGCTGTTAGTTGTCCAACCAAATCAGCAAACTTATGAATAACTACATTATCTATTTTTGTGATGATATCTCCAGATTGCAAACCTGCTTTCTTAGCTCCTGTATTTTCAGAAACCTCTGATATATAAACACCATTAACATCTTTTTTCAACTCAGTAGAAATTCCTAAAACAGCTCTTTTAACCGTTCCATTTTCCATTAAATCTTCTACCACTCTTTTGGCAATATTAGAAGGAACTGCAAAAGAATATCCTACAAAAGAACCTGTTTGAGATGAAATTGCCGTGTTAATTCCTATCAATTCTCCTCTTGTATTTACCAAAGCTCCCCCACTATTTCCAGGATTTACAGCTGCATCGGTCTGAATATAAGATTCAATTCTACCATCACCTTCTAAATCTCTTCCTTTAGCACTGATGATTCCTGCCGTTACTGTAGAAGTTAAATTATATGGATTTCCTACTGCCAAAGCCCATTCTCCAATTTTAGTAGCATCTGAATCTCCAAAAGTAATGTAAGGTAACTCTTCAGCATCTATCTTTAACAAAGCGATGTCTGTTGCTTTATCAGTTCCAATCAATTCTGCTTTGTATCTTTTTTTGTTATTTAAAACAATTTCTAAATCTGTAGCATTGTCAATTACGTGGTTGTTTGTAATAATGTATCCATCAGGAGAAATTAATACACCACTTCCGGTTCCTACTCTTTTATACTCTCTACCATAACTTTGCCCAAAAAACAATTGAGAAAAAGGATATTGTTGAACACCTACCGAAGTATTCGTTACGTGTACTACTGCATTAACAGTTGCTTCTGCAGCTGTGGTAAAGTCTACTGAATTTTCAGCAGCTACTAATTTTGAGTTATTGGTGTAAACCGGAAAATTATTAATAGTTTCGGTTTGATTTGCTTGTTGCCTTTCTGGCGTTATAAAACGATTATATAGGGTTAATGAAATAAAACCTCCTAAAAGAGCAACTACAAATAACTTAATATTTTGTTTCATGATTTCTATATTTTTTATGATACATTAATCAAAATTCCAAAAACTATGCCAATAGAATATTACTATCTTTTTACACTGTCAATCTTTCAGTCCAAATACAGCAGACAACACTGATTCCAAAATAGATAACAGCAAACTAAATAAAATAGCTATTCCAATTCCATTGACTGTAAAACCTGAAATTAAAGCATCAGCCATACTAATAATAATCGCATTGATAATTAACAGAAACAATCCTAAAGTCAATACTGTTATCGGCAAAGTCAATACAATTAAAATTGGCTTTACCAATAAGTTTAAAATACTTAAAATTAACGCCACCCACACAGCCGTTCCCAAACTTGCTACCGCAACACCTGGCAATAAATTTGCAATTAATACTACAGCTAAAGCATTCACTAATAATTGAACTATTTGTTTCATCTTTTTTTCTTTTAAAAATACAACCTATTTAAACGAAACACAAAAATCTGTTCAATCTATTCTGAGTTTTATGTGCCCTCCTTTTTTTCTTTGTATTTTTGTGTGATTAAAATTTTAGAAATGGATATTACTTTTTATAAATACCAAGGAACAGGAAATGATTTTGTTATTATTGACAATAGAGATCTTAGTTTCCCTAGAGAAAACACTGACTTGGTTCACTTTTTATGTAACAGACGTTTTGGAGTTGGAGCTGATGGACTGATGTTGTTAAATCCTTCTGATCAATACGACTTTACCATGGTATATTATAACGCCGATGGATCTGAAAGTACTATGTGTGGTAATGGTGGACGTTGTTTGGTGGCTTTTGCTCACAAACTTGGTGTTTTTAAAAAAGAAACGACTTTTGATGCCATTGATGGTTTGCATTATGCTAGCTACGAAAACGGAATTACCAATTTACAAATGATTGATGTGAACAAAGTTGAAGTTTATGACAATCACTGCTTTTTAAACACAGGATCTCCTCATCATGTACAAATAGTTCATAATATTGGGGGATATGATGTAAAAACAAATGGTGCAAAAATTAGATATGGAGCTCCTTATTTTGAAGAAGGAACCAATGTAAATTTTGTAGAGTCATTAAATAATGATAAATTTAGAGTAAGAACCTACGAGCGAGGCGTTGAAGATGAGACACTTGCCTGTGGTACTGGAGTAACAGCGGTAGCCATTGCTATGTACGAACAAAAACAAACTACTAGTACCAAAATTCCTTTAAAAGTTGAAGGTGGTGAACTAGAAGTCTCTTTTGAACCTACTGAAAATGGCTACAAAAATGTGTTCCTAAAAGGACCAGCTACATTTGTATTCAACGGAAATATCAAATATCATGGGAAAGCTAACAGGTAAAAACATCAGATTACGTGCTCTTGAGCCAACAGATTTAGAATTTCTATACAACATAGAAAATAATGAAGCTTATTGGGAAGTAAGCAATACTCAAACACCGTATTCTCGTTATATACTAAAGCAATATTTAGAAAATGCTCATTTAGATATTTATGAAGCCAAGCAATTGCGTTTTGCTATTGAAGATAAAAAACATCAAATTGTAGGAATGATTGATTTATTCGATTTTAGTCCACAGCACTTAAGAGCAGGGGTTGGGGTTTTAATTGATCAAAATCATCAACAAAAAGGCTATGCTACTGAAGCTATAAAACTCTTAAATAAATACGCATTTTCTTTTTTAAACCTTAGACAGTTGTACGCAAACATTACAACAGACAACAAAAAAAGCATTCAATTATTTGAAAAATTAGGATACCAATTGGTTGGTATTCGTAAAGACTGGATTTTTAGTGATGGAGATTTTAAAGATGTCGCTTTTTATCAGTTAATTCACCCTTCAATTTTACATGAAAAAAACATATTATAGCCTAGGAATATTTAGCCTAGCAATTACCGTTATAGGAATTTATTTCTATAGTATTATTTATGGTGCACAAATAAAAAAAGACACTAAAATCTACATAAAATCAACAGATTCATTAACACAGGTTCTTATTACTTTAGATACTATTTGCAATGATATTAGCGATATTAAAACAGTAGCTTCTTTAAAAAACTACAAACACATTAAACCTGGAATGTATGTTCTAAAAGAAGGTATGAGTGCTAATGGCATCATCAATTTATTGCGAATCGGAAAGCAAACTCCTATCAAAGTTACTTTTAACAATCAAAATTACATTGAAGATTTAGCAGGAAGGTTGGCTCAACAAGTTGAGGCAGATTCAATCAGTATTTTAAATAGTTTAACAGATATTGATTTTTTAAAACAAGAGGGATTTACGCACAAAACAGTTCTAAACATGTGTATGCCTTATACTTATGATTGTTATTGGACCATAAGCCCAAACCTACTAAGAGATAAGTTATTACAAGCTTACAAAAGGTTTTGGAATGCAAATAGAATTGCCAAAGCTAAACAATTAAACCTAAGTCAAAACGAAATTATTTCTTTAGCTTCTATTGTTCATAAAGAAACTTCATACAAACCTGAAAGATCAAAAGTAGCGGGCGTTTATTTAAATAGAGTTAGAGTTGGAATGCCTTTACAAGCAGACCCAACTATTATATATGCATTAAAAGAAAAATACGGAAGAGATACCGTGATCAAAAGAGTCTTGAAAAAAGATTTAGATATTATTTCTCCTTACAACACTTACAATAACAGAAGTATTCCTCCGTCAGCTATTGCCATGCCAGATATTGATGCTATTGATGCTGTTTTAAACGCAGAAAGACATTCTTATTATTATTTTTGCGCAAGTCCTGAAAAATTAGGAACTCATAATTTTGCTAAGAATTTAAGTCAGCATAACAGAAATGCAGCTGCTTATCAACGTTGGTTAAATAACCATAGGATACATAGATAGGAATTTTGTTGGAAAAATAATTATCTATTCCACCCCCTTTTTACATTAGTAAAAAATGTAAACATTAAAAAAATTCAATGAACATTTGTCCTAAACTATCTTTAAGACAACCTAAACATTTTTAAATCTCATACCTTTGCATCCTTAAAAGAATCATCTTTATCATGAGAAAAGAAATCATCAGAAAAGGATATTTTAATCTAATATTAAGTACGATATGGATAGGAATTTTAGCAACACTATTAGGCTTCTCTTTAAAAAATAGTACTGCTTTTTTTGAAGAATCACTATTAGAAAAGGTACACCATTTACCTATGTTGTACTTCTTCCTTCCCTCTGTAGGAATTACCATCATTTACTTTACAAGAAAATATCTATTCAAGGGAAAACAAAATAAAGGAATCAAAGAGATTTTTAATACGCTTGAAAACCGAAAAGACGAGCTTCCTTTTTATAAAATTCCATCACATTATATTAATGGATTTTTAACCGTCGTTTTTGGAGGATCTACAGGTGTAGAGGTTTCTACTGTAGTAGCCACAGCAGCCATAGGGAGTTCTGTTTACAAAAAAGATAAAGTTGCCAACGCTTATAAAACCGAATTAATTTGTGCAGGAGTTGCTGCAGGAGTTACCACATTGTTTGGGAGTCCCATTGCCGGACTTTTATTTGCCATAGAAGTCATTTCACGAAAAGTAACCAAAACCATCTTTTTAAGTTGTGCTATTTCTATTAGCATCGCTCAAACGTTTATTTATTTTTTTGACAATAATAAGTTATTTGATTTTGAGGTTTTTAAATGGAATTACCAAGCCATTCCCTACATGATTTTATTGAGTATTTTAGCGGGTTTATTTGCCGTGTTTTTTACCAAAAGTGTTATTTTCATCAAATCTGCCTTTGCCAAAATAAAAAACAACTTTATACGTGTAAATACAGGAGCATTATTGGTAGGTACTGCTATTTTTATTTTCCCTGCTTTGTATGGAGATAGTTACCATGCCATTCCCGAATTATTATCAACTACAGATTACAAAACCATTTCTATTGGTTTTATGTTATCAATTATATTGATTGTTTTTTTAAAACCATTGGTTGCTTCATTAACTTTAGGTGCTGGTGGCGATGGTGGTGTTTTTGCACCAAGTATTGTAACAGGAGCTATTTTAGGAATATTTATCGCATTGTTTTGCAACCACTTTTTTAATACAGAGTTAATTGTCTTAAATTTTGCATTGATTGGAGCTGCTACTATGTTAAGCGCTGCCATACATGCTCCTTTAACAGCATTGTTCTTAACATGCAATATTGTAAACAATGGTTTTGCTCTTTTTATTCCTTTATTATTTGGTGTTTTTATTGCTAAATACATTGCTTTTTATGTATGTAATTATACCGTCTACACCTATGAAAAAGGGAATAAAAAACTATCTATTCAACTGAAGTAATTAGTGATTGAATATCAATCCTCTAGATAAGTTTTTTTTCGTCAAAAAAAACGACTATTTTTAAGCGTAGTTTGAAAAAAAAATTACATTTGCCGAAATTTATAAATCATTTAACAACATTAAAAATGTCTAGAGTTTTAATCATTGGTGCTGGTGGAGTTGGTAGCGTTGTTGCACAAAAGTGTGCTGCTTCTCCCGAAGTTTTTTCTGAAATTATGTTAGCAAGCAGAACAAAATCTAAGTGTGATGCGATTGCTGCTTTAATTAAGGATAGAAATATTCAAACTGCACAAGTGGATGCTGATAGCGTACCAGAATTGGTTGCTTTATTTAATGAGTTTAAACCAGAATTGGTAATTAACGTTGCATTGCCATATCAGGATTTAACTATTATGGATGCTTGTTTAGAAACAGGTGTAAACTATTTAGATACTGCTAACTATGAGCCTAAAGACGAAGCTAAATTTGAATATAGCTGGCAATGGGCTTATCAAGATAAATTTAAAGAAAAAGGATTGACAGCTATTTTAGGTTGTGGTTTTGATCCTGGTGTAACTAGTATTTATACTGCTTATGCTGCCAAACATCACTTTGATGAAATTCACTATTTAGATATAGTAGATTGTAACGCAGGTGATCATGGTAAAGCTTTTGCCACCAACTTTAACCCAGAAATCAACATCCGTGAAGTGATTCAAAAAGGACGTTACTGGGAAAATGGTCAATGGGTAGAAACGGAACCACACGAAATTAAGCAAGCCTTAAATTATCCAAACATTGGTCCTAAAAATTCTTATGTTATTTATCATGAGGAATTAGAATCATTGGTTAAAAACTTTCCAACCTTAAAACGTGCTCGTTTCTGGATGACTTTTGGTGATGAATATTTAACACATTTACGTGTCATTCAAAACATCGGTATGGCTAGTATTGAGCCTATTATGTACAAAGGAGTAGAAATTGTTCCATTACAGTTTTTAAAAGAAACCTTACCTAAACCAGAAGAATTGGCTGATGGTTATACAGGAGAGACTTCTATTGGATGTAGAATTAAAGGAATTAAAGACGGTAAAGAAAAAACGTATTACGTTTGGAACAACTGTAAACACCAAGATGCTTTTGATGATGTATCGTCTCAAGGAGTATCATACACTACAGGAGTACCTGCCATGTTAGGAGCAATGATGTTCTTAACAGGAAAATGGAAAAAACCTGGAGTTTACAACGTTGAAGAATTCAACCCAGATCCTTTTATGGAACTAATTGGTCAATACGGTTTGCCTTGGCAAGAAGAGATCAATGGTGATTTGGAAATGAAATATTAATACAACTAAACAAAACTTGGTTGTTTAACTAAGTAGCCTGTTTACAAAATATAGGTAGTAGGTATTTCTTTTTAAGAATTGCTTACTACCTTTTTAATTCTCCATCATGGATTACAGCAAAATACCCTCTACTGCATTTGTGCTAGAAGAAAAATTGTTAAGAGACAATTTAAGTTTAATTAAAAATGTGCAAGACCAAGCAGGTATAGAAATTATTCTGGCTTTTAAAGGTTTTGCCATGTGGGGAGCTTTCCCTATTGTTCGCGAATATATAAAAGGAGCAACAGCTAGCTCTTTATATGAGGCTCGTTTGTGTTTTGAAGAAATGAAAACCAAAGCACATACCTATGCTGCTGCTTATGTTCCTGATGAATTTGAGGAATTAATGAGCTATAGTTCTCATATTGTGTTCAACTCCGTAGCTCAATTCAACAAATATTATCCTCAAACTTTAACAGCAGGTCATAAAATTTCTTGTGGAATTAGAATTAATCCTGAGCAAAGTGATGTAGAAATCGATTTATACAATCCTAGTTCTCCTAAATCAAGATTAGGTGTCTTAAAGGATTTCATGCCAGAAACTTTACCTGAAGGTGTAGAAGGTTTGCATTTTCACGTGTTATGTGAATCGGATTCGTATAGTTTAGGGAGAACATTAATCGCATTAGAAAAAAGATTTGGTGAATATTTACATCAAATTAAGTGGATTAATATGGGAGGTGGTCATTTAATGACTCGTAAAGGATATGATACCAAACATTTAATCAACCTGTTAAAAGCTTTTAAAGAAAAGTACAACATTCATATTTTATTAGAACCAGGAAGCGCTTTTGCATGGGAAACAGGAGTCTTAACTTCTACAGTATTAGATATTGTAGAAAGTCGTGGGGTAAAAACAGCTATGTTAGATGTATCTTTTACAGCACATATGCCTGATACCTTAGAAATGCCTTATAGACCTAAAATTGTAGGAGCTTCAGATCCTGATGAAAACAGCAAAAATGTATATCGATTAGGGGGAACTAGCTGTTTGGCAGGTGATTTTATGGAAAATTATGCCTTTGAAAATGAATTACATATAGGAGATACTATTATTTTTAAAGATATGATTCATTACACCATGGTAAAAACAACTATGTTTAATGGCGTAAAACATCCTGACCTTTGTATTTGGACCTTAGATAACACCTTAAAAACACTACGTAAGTTTAGTTACGAGGATTATAAATCAAGACTTTCTTAATAAACTATTGATAACCAAATAATTATATTTTAAAATAAAAGTAAGTTTATAGTATTTAATCGCTTAAATAGACTACCTTGCGGCTTTAAAATATACAATTTATTATTATGAGTAACGGTACAGTAAAGTTTTTCAACGATTCAAAAGGATTTGGATTTATTACTCCAGACGATGGAGGAAGAGATGTGTTTGTTCACATTAACGGTTTAACAGATGAAATCGCTGAGGGTGACAAAGTTTCTTTTGATGTTGAAGAAGGACGTAAAGGATTAAACGCAGTAAACGTACAAGTTATCTAATTTGATTCCTTTACTATAAAGTTTAACAAAAGCCTATCATTTATTTGATAGGCTTTTCGTTTTAATACCCTTCTGCTTTTTTTATTAAAATTATTAATCATAAAAAAACCTATCACGCAAACGCAATAGGTTTTTAAATAAACTATATAACAGTTTAAAACTTCTGTTTATCAATCAGCAAGTTCATATTTTTTATTCACTCTTAATCCATACCAAGTAATGTAAACAAAACATAATAGTGGTAATATAAAAGAGAACCTTACTTCAGAGACTCCTATTATTTTGGTATCTGCTACTCCATTTCCTCCTAGGTCAATAATCATCCCTTGTAATTTTGGCATCAAAGCTCCTCCTACAATCGCCATGATCAATCCAGCGGAACCTACTTTAGATTCTTCTTCAGTTAAATCACCTAAAGCAATTCCATAAATCGTTGGAAACATCAGCGACATAAAGAACGAAATCATCACCAAACAGTACAATCCGTATACATCATTCATAAACATAGTTCCCACAACAGCTCCCATAGCAAGAATAGCAAAAATCATGAGTAATTTTCCTGAGCTAATAAAACGCAACATGTAAGTCCCCACAGCTCTACCTAACGTAAAAAGCACAAAAGCAACCATTTGATAATAACCTGCCGTTACACTATCAACTCCAATACCTTCAGCATATTGATAAATATACGTCCAGCTCATAATTTGAGCACCCACATATAAAATTTGAGCCAACACTCCTAAAACATATTTTTTGTTTTGAGCCAAAGAGGCAAATGTATCTCCAATACTTGGCATTCCTCCTTCTTCTTTAGATTGTGGCATTTTACTAACCACAAACAATACAAAAACACCAATAATTACCAATCCTAAAATTACATATGGATTTCTAATCACTAACAAATCTGAGGTTTTGATTAATATTTTAGAAGCTTCATCCAAAGCGCTAAAATTATCAATATCATCACTTTTTAAGTTCTTCAACACAAATTGTTGCGCTACAAACAAACCTGCTATCAACCCAACTGGATTAAATGCTTGAGCTAAATTTAAACGTAAAGTAGCTGTTTCTTTTGCCCCCATGGCCAATGCATAAGGATTAGCTGCCGTTTCTAAAAATGCCAAACCAAAAGTCAATATATATAATCCCAAACAAAAGAACCAAAACTGTTCTGTAATCGCAGCAGGATAAAATAACAATGCTCCCACAGCATACAATCCTAAACCAATTAAAATTCCAACTTTATAAGAATATTTCCTCATAAACATCGCTGCAGGTAGAGCCATACAAAAATAACCTCCATAAAAAGCCATCTGTACCCAAGCGGCTTGAGAATTAGATAACTCTAATACTTTTTTAAAAGCTTGAACCATCGGATCGGTAACTGCATTGGCAAATCCCCATAAAGCAAACAAAGAGGTTACTAAAACAAATGGAATTATCATCTTCTTAGGGACTACAGGTGTATTTTGTTGCATATTTATTTTTTGAGTTTAATTTTTATGAATCATGAAATTAAGTTTTATAAAATACATGATATCTCTTTTTTCGACGAAGGATAAAAATAACAATCTAAAGGATACAAATTAAGCTATTAAAAACTTTTTTTACAATATTGACAAAAGTGATAATATAAAAATATCAAACTATTAAAATAACTAGTAAATAAAAGTCATTTGTATAAAATATTGCACTTTTTTTCATTCCTAAATATTGTGTTTACCAACAACCAAAACATCCAATAGACTTTAAAAACCGTTATTAGTCGAAATAGTAAGTATTTATCTTTATTAATTTTGATATTAGCGTATTACTTGCTAAAACATTTATCATGATAAAAAATATTATTCCCTCTATTCTTATTGCTAGTGCTTTAGTTTTTTTTAGTAGTTGTAAAACTCCTGTTGCTCCTCCAACAGCAATTACCCCTATTCCATCTGAGAAACAGTTAAAATGGCACGACATGCAGTTTTATGCATTTACCCATTTTTCATTAAACACCTTTACTAATAAGGAATGGGGATATGGTGATGAATCTCCTGAACTTTTCAACCCATCTGCTTTAGATACCAGACAATGGGCAAGAATTGTAAAAGAAGCAGGAATGAAGGGTATTATTATTACCGCCAAACACCACGATGGTTTTTGTTTATGGCCATCGGCTTATACAGAACGCTCCGTTAAAAATTCTCCATGGAAAAATGGTCAAGGAGATGTGGTTAAAGAGTTGGCTGAAGCTTGTAAAGAATACGGATTAAAATTAGGAATCTATCTTTCTCCATGGGATAGAAATCACCCAGAATACGGAAAACCAGGTTATATCACTTATTTTAGAAATCAGCTAAAAGAACTATTAACCAATTATGGAGATGTTTTTGAAATTTGGTTTGATGGTGCTAATGGAGGTGATGGGTATTATGGTGGTGCCAATGAAATGAGAAAAATTAACACCTTAGAATATTACAATTGGGAAGAGACTTATAAAATGATATATGATCTTTCTCCTAATACGCTTACTTGGGGAGTTGGTCCATCAGAAGCAAGATGGATTGGGAATGAAGAAGGAAGAGCTGGTAAAACCAATTGGGCTCCACTACGCCAAAAAGATGAATTGGCTGGAAAAGTTCATTATACCGAATTTATGCAAGGACATATTGATGGTGAAAAATGGGTGCCAGGAGAAGCTGATGTTTCTACAAGACCTGGATGGTTTTATCATGAAGTAGAAGATGACAAAGTAAGACCTATTGAAGAAATGGTTGACATTTATTATGAGTCTATTGGTAGAAATGCCAATCTTTTATTAAACATTCCTATAGACAAAAGAGGACTTGTAAATGAACATGATGAAGCCCGATTAAAAGAATTAGCCGCGATTATTAAAGCTGATTTTAAAACTGAATTACTTGTTAACAGTAAAGTATCTGCTACTGATGTGCGTGGTAATGATGATACTTATGCTGCAGAAAATGTAATCAACAATCAAAAAGATAATTATTGGGCTACCAATGACAGTATTAAATCGGCCTCAATTACTTTTGAATTTAATCAACCTACGGATATCAACAGATTGCTTTTACAAGAATATGTAAAACTAGGTCAACGTGTTAAAACTTTTAATGTGCAAGCCAATATCAATGGAGTATGGAAAACCATAGCTAACGAAACTACTATTGGATACAAAAGAATTCTTAGATTTCCTCGTATCAAAGCAAATGCTATTAAAGTTAACATTACCGATGCTAAAGGATGTTTAGTAATTTCAGCTATCAAAGCTTACAACGCCCCTACCTTGGTACATTCACCAAGTATAGCGCGTAACAAAAACGGCTTGGTAACTTTAACTACAAACAAGAAAAATAAAATATTTTACACCCTAGATGGTTCTACCCCAACAATCAATAGTTTATTATACAAAAAACCATTTATATACAATGAGGCTGTAAAAATAAAAGCCATTAGTTTTAATTCTCAAGAAAATATTTTTAGTGCTGTAACAGCATCAAACTATGGAAAATCAAAAGAAAAGTGGAAGGTTGTTACTGCTACTAGTGGTGATTTAAACACTGCTGATAAAATTATTGATGGAAACCCAAGAACTACTTGGGGATTAGGAAGTGATGAACATAAACTTCCACAAGAAATTATCATTGACATGGGAAGTCAATTAACCATTAACGGATTTACTTATTTCCCTCAACAGGTAGGAAGTAATTTGTATTTAATTTCTAAATATGAATTTTATACAAGTATCAACAAAACAAAATGGATCAAACAATCAGCAGGAGAGTTTTCTAACATCAAAAATAACCCTATAGAACAAATAAAAACCTTTAAAAGCTGTAAAGCCAGATACTTGAAATTTGTAGCCAAGGCATCTATCGGAAATTCAAACAGTGTTGCTATTGGAGAAATTGGTGTATTAGAAGATAAATAAATTAAACATCACTCCTTTAGGGCTTTAAAATGGTTACTAGTCGAATTTATATCACAAAAAAGATACATAGTAAGTAATTTTGGTATAAAAAATTAGCAATCCAAAATATGAATAAAGAAGGAATACATTATAAGGAAGCTGGAAAATTTGAAGAAACTCGTTTTGAGAAAATTCACAATATTATTTTTGAATCCTCTTTGGAAGCTTCAATACTTGTTGCCAAAGAAATAGCAAATTTAATTGAACGTAAAGAAGAAATAAACGAACCATGTGTACTTGGGTTGTCTACAGGATCATCTCCTATTAAAGTTTATGAAGAACTTGTTAGATTACATAAGGAAGAAGGTTTGAGTTTTAAAAACGTAGTGACTTTTAATTTGGATGAATATTATCCTATGGATAAAAACAACATTCAAAGTTATCATTACTTTATGCATGACCATCTTTTTAATCATATTGATATTCTTCCTGAAAATATTAACATTCCCGACGGAACGGTTTGCTTTGAAGAAATTAGACAATATTGTATTGATTATGATATGAAAATTAAATCTTATGGAGGAATTGATTTTCAACTTTTAGGAATTGGAAGAACAGGACATATTGGATTTAATGAGCCTGGTTCACATATCAATTCTGGAACAAGACACGTTACTTTAGACCATGTTACTCGTAGAGATGCCGCTTCTTCTTTTTTAGGAATAGACAATGTACCTAGAAAAGCAATTACCATGGGAATTGACACCATTAGAAGAGCCAAAAGAATTGTGCTTTTAGGATGGGGAATTAGCAAAGCTAAAGTAATTAAAAAGGCCATTGAAGGAGAAATCACCTCAAATGTTCCTGCTACCTATTTGCAAGAACATAACAATACAAGTTTTGTTTTAGATAGTGAGGCTTCATCAGCACTGACAAGAGTACAAACGCCTTGGTTGGTAAAATCATGTATTTGGACAGAAGAATTAAAAGCCAAAGCGGTTATTTGGTTATGTGAATTGACCCAAAAGCCTTTTTTAAAATTAACTGACAAAGATTATAACGATCACGGAATGTCTCCTTTAATTGCAAAAGAGGGAAGCGCTTATGATTTAAACATAGAAATGTTTAACAAATTACAGCACACTATAACTGGTTGGCCTGGAGGAAAACCCAATGCCGATGATACAAATAGACCAGAACGTGCTATCCCAGACAAAAAAAGAGTCATTATTTTTAGTCCTCACCCCGATGATGATGTGATTTCTATGGGAGGTACTTTTAATCGTTTGGTGGAACAAGGTCATGAAGTTCATGTTGCTTATCAAACTTCGGGAAACATAGCCGTTTCAAACGAAGAAGCTTTAAAATTTGCAGAAGTCTCTACTTTTTTAAATGCTTCTTCAACGGAATCAGAAAACATTATAGAGTTCTTAAAAAACAAATCTAAAAACGATATTGACTCTGTAGAAGTTAGACGCTTAAAAGGATGGATTAGAAGGAGTGAATCATTAGGAGCAACCAGATACATGGGCGTTCCCGATGAAAATGTACATTTTTTAAATCTTCCTTTTTACGAAACAGGTACGGTAAAAAAAGACAATTTATCAGAAGCTGATATTAAAATTATGTGTGATTTGATAGAAAATATAAAACCACATCAAATTTATGCCGCTGGAGATTTGGCAGACCCACACGGGACACATAAAGTATGTTTAGACAGTTTGTTTGAAGCTTTAAAAGTCTTGAAACCAAAAAGTTTTATGAACGACTGTTGGGTTTGGTTATATCGTGGAGCTTGGCATGAATGGGAAACCTACCAAATTGAAATGGCGGTACCTATGAGTCCAGACCAAGTATTAAAAAAACGTCATGCTATTTTTTATCATCAATCTCAAAAAGATGGAGTCATGTTTCAAGGAGATGATGCTAGAGAGTTTTGGGTAAGAGCTGAAGATAGAAATAGAGAAACAGCAAAAAAATACAATGATTTAGGCTTAGCAGATTATGCTGCAATTGAAGCATTTAAGCGCTATCATTTTTAAGATATTAATACTTTTAGTTTAGTATTAGTTTGAGTTTTATTAAGTTAAGTTTTTGAAGGTTGTCAGGAGTGGCAACCTTCTTTTTGTTTATATAGAAGAGTTCAGTATTTTTTGCTTGGCCTCCTCTAAATAAGACCTACCAATTACATATCTTAAACCTTCTATTTCTATGCTATTTCCTTCTACTGCATCAATTTTATCAATGGCTACAGTATAAGATCGATGTATTCTTATAAAATCTCTTGAAGGCAATAAATTAGTAAAATCTGTTAAAGTACTATGTACAATATATCTTCCTGAAGTTGTGTTGATTTTTAAGTAATCTTTTAAACTTTCTATCACCAATATTTCATCTAAAAAGATTTTTTTCATTTTCTTTTTATCAATCTTTACAAAAAGAAAAGATCGTTCTTTTGAACTCTCTGTCCCAGAAGGTTTGGTTGATGAATCTAACCTTCTTTCTATCTTATTTAAAGATTTCATAAACCTTGGAAACTCAATAGGTTTCACCAAATAATCCAATACATCTAATTCATATGTTTCAATAGCAAATTCATCATAAGCACTTGTAATGACTAGTAAGGGAGGTTCCTCTAAACTTTTAATAAAATTTATTCCATCTAAAACAGGCATGTTGATATCTAAAAAAATAACATCTACTGAATTATTTTTTAAAAAGTTTAAACCATCTATTGCATTTCCAAACGTATTAACAATTTCAAAGTTTTCTATTTTTTCTAAATAGTTCTCTATGATGTTAATTGCTAGAGGTTCATCATCAATAATTAAACATTTTATTTTCATATACTTCCATAATATCTTTTCTGCCATCAAACAAAAAAAGTTCTTTGTTATAAAATTTCTTTAACCGACTTTAATTTTAAGCTTAACAATAAATTTATTCTCTTTACTCTTAAGTTTTAAATTATAATCCTTTTTATGATATCCTAATTCTAGCCTTTTTTTAACATTTTCTAAACCAATTCCACTTGACTGTTTTAAATTGTCTTTATGTTCTGTAACACTTGGTAATGGATTGGAAATTGAGAAGTATAAAAAATCTTCAACAATTTTAAATTTAATATTAATTTTTACTTTTCCTATGTTTTTATTTGCTCCGTGTTTAAAAGCGTTTTCAACAAAAGTTAACAACAGTATAGGGGCAATTTCTTTGTCTTGAATATCACCAGAAACTTTCACCTTAACCTCTAAAGATTCACTATGCCTAACCCTTTCTAAATCTAAGTAATTTTGAATACAAAGAATTTCGTTTTCTAATGTTTGCCTAGTTCCTCTTGTTTCATATAACAAATAACGCATTAACTCCGATAGCTTCAAAATTATTCTTGGAGTATTTTTAGATTGCACAACTGCCATCGAATAAATATTGTTTAATGTGTTAAAAAAGAAATGTGGAGAAATCTGATTTTTTAAAAACAACAATTCTGTTTGTAATTGTATTTTTTCTAAATCAGATACTCTTCTGTGTTCTTTTAAAAAGTCTAAAGTTATTTTTATAGCAGCTACAAATGCAACAACATACAACTCCCCTATCATCATATCTATCGTGTAGTTAAGAGATAATCTGTCAATAGGTTTTGGGCCTTCCGGCCAAACATTATGACTTATTAAAAAATAGGTTAAATTAAACTTAACCATTACCATGATAAATATGGCTGATAAAACAGAAATAACATATAAAAAGTATTTCTTTCTATAAATAAGTAAAGGCATCAATACAAAAATATTTAGGTAACACAAGGCCATGTGAATGGGAAAACCCAATAAGTTTGTTTTTAATGAATACAAATAATCATCAAAATAACTTCCCCAACGAAAGGTGTTAAATAAAAAATAGATGACCCAGAATATAACATGGTAATACCAAGATATTCTATATATTTTAATATCGTCAGAATTCATTCGATAAAAAGATTAAAAATTGAGTTTTTTGGTGTTTAGGGATGTAAACGTGTTATCCGTCTAAATTACTTTTATAAAACGTAAAATTAATGAAAATTTATACTTAAATAATGTTAAACCACTATGAAGAACTTTAAATTATCTATTTTATTATTGGTTTTTATAACTAGTTGCAAAAATAACACAACTAGTAAGAATACTAATAAACAAACATTTACAAATGAAGTAAATCCTTTTATAGGAACAGGTGGTCACGGACATACTTACCCAGGAGCAACCGTTCCTTTTGGTATGTTACAAGTAAGTCCTGACAATGGAATTTCTAGCTGGGATTGGTGTTCTGGTTATCATTATACAGATTCTATTATGGTTGGTTTTAGTCACTTACACTTAAGTGGAACTGGAATTGGAGACTTGGCAGATATTTTATTGATGCCTTCCAACAAAAAAGTTGACTTAACTATTGACACCAAAAACAGAGATTCTATTCCTTATAAATCTACATACAGTCATAACAACGAGACTTCTAAGCCTGGATATTATCAAGTCTTTTTAGAAACTCCTAAGATTAACGTTGAGTTAACATCTTCACTAAGAACCGCTTATCATAAATATACTTTTACTAAAAATGATGAGCAATCAGTCGTGTTAGATTTAGGTTTTGCTATCAACTGGGACACTGCTTTAGATACACAAATCAACATAGAAAATGAATATACCATTAGTGGTTATCGTTTTAGTAAAGGATGGGCTAAAAATCAAAAAGTATTTTTTGTTGCAGAATTTTCTAAGCCAATAGCTCATTATAGTTTAGTAGCCAATCAAGAAAGTGTTGATGGAACGACTGTAAAAGCTGAAAAAACAAAATCACAATTATTTTTTAACACAGAAGATAGTGATGAATTGTTGGTAAAAGTAGCCGTATCATCAGTAAGCATTAACAATGCCAAAGAAAATTTAGATACAGATTTAAATTTTGACAACACAAAATCTAACGCCAATAATATTTGGGAAAACGCTTTGTCTAATATACAAGTAGAAACTCCAATAGATTCTCTTAAAACTATTTTTTACACAGCTATGTATCATACACAATTGGCTCCTGTAACTTTTAGTGATCAAAATGGTCAATTTAGAAAAGAAAATGATGCAATAGAAACTGCTAATAATTATATAGCCTATTCTACTTTATCTCTTTGGGACACTTTTAGAGCAGAAAATCCTTTATTGTCTATTATAGCCCCAGATAAAACCTCTGATATTATCAACTCTATGTTGGCCTATTATGAAACCCATAAAATTTTACCTGTATGGACATTGTATGCCAATGAAACCAATACCATGACAGGATATCATTCTATTCCAGTTATTGTAAATGCTTATAAAAATGGAATCAAAGGATTTGATATCGAAAAAGCTTACGAAGCGATGAAAACAACCATGATGCAAGACGAACGTGGTTTAAATTATTATAAAGAGTACGGATACATTCCTTATGAATTGTTAGATGAATCTGTAACCATTACGCTTGAATATGCTTATGATGATTGGTGTGTGGCACAAATGGCTAAAGAATTAGGAGAAATGGAAGACTATGAATTTTTCTTAAATCGTTCTAAAGCTTATGAGTACTTATTTGATGCTAAAACAGGATTCATGAGAGGAAAATCTAAAGATGGAAAATCATGGAACGAACCTTTTGATCCTAAACATTCTAATCACAGAGAACAGACAGATTATACCGAAGGAAATGCTTGGCAACACAGTTGGTTTGTCCCTCATAATGTAGACAACTTTATTTCATTACATGGTGGTGATGAAATTTTCACCACAAGATTAGAACAATTATTTACCGAAAGTTCTGAAATAACTGGTAATAATATTTCTGCTGATATTTCTGGATTGATTGGTCAATATGCACATGGAAACGAACCTAGTCACCACATTGCTTACATGTTTAATCATGCCAATCAACCATGGAGAACACAATATTGGGTTCGTCATATTTTAGATACTCAATATAACACAACTCCTAATGGATTAAGTGGAAATGAAGATTGTGGACAAATGTCTGCTTGGTATGTTTTTAGTTCTATAGGTTTATACCCTATGAATCCTGCTTCTGGAGATTACGAAATTGGAAGTCCAATATTTGAAAAATCTACCATCAAACTTGCCAATAATAAAACCTTTGTTATTAAGGCAGAAAATGTTTCAGATAAAAATATTTACATCCAATCTGCAACACTAAACAATCAAGCATTTAACAACACTTCTATTTCTCATCAACAAATCATGAAAGGTGGAACCTTAAAATTTGTCATGGGAGCTACACCTAATAAAAATTGGGGAACTGTTAACAAGTAAAATCTAAGAAATAATCAACATAAAACTATACTGAGCATGCACATTATTGATTTAACAATTATCATATCATACATCCTATTAACCGTAGGTGTAGGTATATGGATTTCTAAAAAAGCCTCAAAAGGATTAGATAGTTATTTTCTAGGAGGAAAATCTATCAAATGGTATTATTTAGGACTAAGTAATGGATCTGGAATGTTTGATATTTCTGGAACTACTTGGATGGTAGGAATTTTGTTTTTGTACGGTGTAAAAAGTTTTATGTTTATGTGGCTTTGGCCCATTTGGAATCAAATTTTTGTAATGATGTTTTTAGCCATTTGGATAAGAAGATCTAAAGTGATGACTGGTTCTGAGTGGATTTTAACTCGTTTTGGAAACGATAGATCTGGAAGGGCATCGCACATTATTGTAGCCATTTTTGCCATTGTTTCAGCCATCGGATTCATCGCTTACTTTTTTGAAGGAATTGGGAAGTTTATGACGGTTATTTTACCATGGGATTTAACCATTCTTATGGGAGATAGTACTTTTCTAAAATCAGAACAAACCTATGCACTTATCATCATTCTTTTAACAACCATTTATACCATTAAAGGAGGAATGTTTTCTGTAGTTGCTACCGAGGTATTACAATATGGAATTATGGTAGTTGCGGGTTTATTGGTAGCTGGTTATACCCTTATTTATTATACAGACGTTCAAATAAATGCTATCATTTCAGAAGAATGGAAAAACATTTTCTTTGGATGGGAATTAGATACACATTGGAGCGATAAATACAGTGCATTTAATAATTTGATAGATTCTGAAGGATACAAAATGTTTGGAGCCTTGGTAGGAATGTCTCTATTTAAAGGATTTTTTGCTAGTGTTGCAGGACCTACACCTAGTTACGATTTACAAAGAATTCTTTCTACCAAATCAGTAAAAGAAGCAGCTTACATGAGTGGTTTTACGAACTTAATTTTATTCATTCCTAGATATTTATTAATTGGTGGAATTGTAGTGATTGCCTTGGTTACATTGGCTCCACAAATGAATGCCAATCCATTATTAAGTGGAAATGATTTAGAGTTAATATTACCTACTATTATCAATTTTCATGTACCTGTCGGAATCAAAGGTTTGTTATTGGCTGGGTTATTAGCCGCATTTATGTCCACTTTTTCAGCTTTTGTAAATGCTGGTCCAGCTTATATAGTAAACGATATTTATAAGAAATATTTTAAGCCTGAAGCAACAAGTGAACATTATATCAAAGTAAGTCATATTGCATCATTTTTAGTTGTTGGTTTAGGAGTTTTTATGGGATTCTTTGCCAACTCCATCAACTCATTAACCCTTTGGATTACTAGTGCATTGTTTGGTGGTTATGTAGCTGCAAACTTTTTAAAATGGGTATGGTGGCGTTTTAACGGATGGGGATATTTTGGAGGAATGTTAGCAGGACTAGTTGTTGCTTCTTGTCAATTTGTTTTAGATCAAAACAAAGGAAATTTTGCAGAAGGAACTTTGTTATATGATTTAACAGAATTACAAGCCATTTACCTATTCCCTATCATTTTTACATTCTCTATTATTGGTTGTATTGTTGGTACTTTTTTAACAAAACCAACAGATATCAACGTATTAAAATCATTTTATACAAATGTAAGACCATGGGGTTGGTGGAAACCAATTTATACACAATTAAAAAATGAAGATGCTAGTTTTGAGAAAAACAAAGATTTTGCAAAAGATATGATGAACTGTACCGTTGGAATTATTTGGCAGTCAAGTATGATTGTTCTTCCAATTTTTCTACTGATTAGAGACTATCCAAAAACACTTATCTCTCTAGCCATTTTCTTAATTACCACCATATTTTTAAAGTTCACTTGGCTAGACGGTGTAAGAAAAATAAAAGACTAAAAAAATAAACAAAAACAAAATAAATTAATAAAAGAAACATACAATGAAAAATATTCCTTGGCAAGAAAAACCAGAAAACAGCAATGATGTTGTTTGGAGATATTCTAACAATCCAATAATCGATAGATATGCAATTCCTTCATCAAACAGTATTTTTAACAGTGCTGTAGTTCCTTTTGGAGATGGATTTGCAGGGGTTTTTAGATGTGATAACAAAGCAGTACAAATGAATATTTTTGCTGGTTTTAGTAAAGACGGAATCAATTGGGACATTAACCACGAACCTATTGTAATGCAGGCTGGAAACACCGATATGATTGAATCTGACTACAAGTATGATCCTCGTGTGGTATTTATAGAAGATAGATATTGGATTACATGGTGTAACGGATACAATGGTCCAACCATTGGTATTGGTTATACTTTTGATTTTAAAGAATTTTTTCAATGTGAAAATGCTTATTTACCATTCAACAGAAACGGTGTGTTGTTTCCTCAAAAAATAAACGGAAAATATGCCATGTTAAGTAGACCTAGTGATAATGGCCACACTCCTTTTGGAGATATATGGATTAGCTACAGTCCAGACATGAAGTACTGGGGAGAACATAGATTGGTGATGAAACCTACTCCTTTTGAAGATAGTGCATGGCAATGTACCAAAATTGGTGCGGGTCCAATTCCTATTTTAACAGATGAGGGTTGGTTGATGTTATATCATGGGGTTATTAACACTTGTAATGGATTCCGTTATTCTATGGGAGCTGCAATATTAGATACAGATCAACCAGACAAAGTAAAATACAGAACACAACCTTATTTATTAGCTCCTGCTGAATTGTATGAGCAAGTTGGTGATGTAGGAAATGTAGTATTCCCTTGTGCTGCTTTACATGATGTTGAAGAAGACAAATTAGCCATTTATTACGGAGCTGCAGACACTGTTGTTTCTATGGCATTTGGTAAATTAAGTGAAGTGGTTGAATTTACAAAAAACAATAGTTTATAAAATATGAGAGGTAGATTTACATTATTATCCCTAGCCATTGGTTGCACTTCATTATTAAGTTGTGCCCAAACGGAAAACAAAATCACTCCTAAACAATTTATTGCCTACAAAACGTCTCAAGAAATGGTAATAGACGGTCAAGGTAATGAAGATGCTTGGAAAAAAGCCGAGTGGTCTGATGCTTTTATTGATATTGAAGGAATTGAAAAACCTAAATATGATACAAAAGTAAAAATGCTATGGGATGATAAATACTACTACATTCTTGCAAAAATGGAGGAACCTCACGTTTGGGCAACTTTAAAACAACGTGATACCATTATTTTTTATAACAATGATTTTGAAGTTTTTATAGATCCAGATGGAGATACTCAAAATTATTATGAATTAGAAATTAATGCTTTAAATACGGCTTGGGATTTGTTTATCAACAAGCCGTATAGAGAGCAAAATGTGGTGCTAAATGATTGGAATCTTACAGGATTAAAATCAGCCGTTACCATTGATGGAACGCTTAACAACCCTAAGGATACCGACAAAGGATGGACCTTAGAAATTGCCATTCCTTGGAAAGCATACCGAGCTTCTTATTTTCATCAAAATGTACCAAAAGATAATTTTTGGAAGGTTAATTTTTCAAGAGTCAATTGGCAACATGATATCACCAATGGAAAATATACTCGTAAAAAAGATGCCAACGGTAAGTTTCTTCCAGAATACAATTGGGTATGGTCTCCAATGGGCGTAATTAACATGCACGAACCTGAAAAATGGGGATATGTTTATTTTTCATCAAAAGAAGTTGGAAAAAAAGACAATTTTACCATACCACAAGATGACAAAGTAAAATGGGAATTATACACTTTGTACAGAGCTCAAAAAAACTACTATAAAACACATCAAACATGGGCTAAAACCATGGATAAAATCCTTAAAGAGGAAGTAATTTTGGCAGGTCAAAAATTAAGTTTCCAATTAGAAAATCACGCTAGCGGATATAACATCATCACGACTAGTCCTTTTTCTAAAAAAACATACATCATTAAAGAAAACGGTCAAGTTTTTGAAAAATAAAAATTAATAAAAAACAGTTAATTTTAATAGCAAACCAATTAAATCATACATCACAAATGAAATCAATTTACATCCTATTAATTACGAGCTTATTTTTTGCTTGTTCTAGCTTACAAAAAAAGCAAGACGAAAAACAAGATTTAAAAGTAATTGGTTATGTAGCAGGTTATGAAGATTTTGATCCTGCTAATATTGATGCTAAAAAATTAACACACATCAACTATGCATTTGCCAATATTGTAGATGGAAATGTGGCTTTTGAATTGCCTGCAGATAGTTTAAAAATTGTACACACGCTTAACTTAAGAAAACAAAATCCTGATTTAAAAGTATTGTTCTCTATAGGTGGTTGGGTTTGGTCTGATCAATTCTCAGATGTTGCAGCCTACCAGGATTCAAGAGTTAAATTTGCCAAAAGTGCTGTAGATTTAATGAAATCTTATGGCTTTGATGGAATAGATATCGATTGGGAATTCCCCGGTCAACGTGAAGAAGACAATGTTTTTAGACCTGTAGATAAAGACAATTTTACTTTGCTTTTAAAAGAATTACGTAAGCAATTAGAATTAGTAGAAAAAGTAGATAACACCCATTATTTATTAACCATTGCTTCTGGTGCCAATCAACTTTATATTGATAATACAAATTTAAAAGAAGCACATCAATATCTTGATTTTATCAATGTGATGTGTTATGACTATTACAACGGATGGTTTCATCAAACAGGACACCATGCCAACCTATATCCATCTAAACATGAAAAATATGGAGGAAATAGTGGACTTGAAGCTATTGAAAGACATTTAAAAGCTGGAGTACCTGCCAACAAGTTAATTATGGGAATTCCATTTTACGGAAGAAGATGGGAACAAGTAAATCCTAAAAACAACGGTTTGTATCAAACTGCAAAAACAGCCAATAGCATTGTTGCTAGATGGAAAATATTAGAAGAAATGAAATCAGGTAAATTCCAAGAATTCTATGATGAATCTGCCAAAGCCTCTTACTTGTGGAATGCTCAAGATCGAATTTTTATTTCATGGGAAACCCCTAAAGAAATAGAAACCAAAGCAGCTTTTATAAAAAAACATCAATTAGGAGGTGCTATGTTTTGGGAATATAGTTTAGATAACAATCAAGAACTATTAAATCAACTAGACAAAAGCATCCACTAAAAACTAACAAATACCTACCCATAAATTATGAACTATTTTAAATTACTTATCATCTCATTATTTTTTGTGGCTTGCAATCAACAAAAGCAAGATTCATCAAAAGTTGAAAAAAATGTATTTGAATTTGGTGTATGGACCACTGCAAATCCATCAAAAACAAATGAAGATTATATTGCTGAATTCAAAAAATATAAAGACGGTGGTATTGATGAAGTATTGATCAACACCAATACAGATCCAGAATTATTAAAAAGATTGGTTCCACTTGCTACACAACAAGGTTTAAAAGTTCATGCTTGGATCATGACTATGAATCGCCCAGGAGATACTATTGCCTTAAAACATCCTGACTGGTATATGGTCAGTAGAAATGGTAAATCTTGTTTTGATGACAGACCTTATGTAGATTATTACCAATGGTTATCCCCTAGTCATCCAGAAGCTCGTGAACACATATATGGATTGTTAGAAGAATTGGCAAAAGTTGAAGGAATAGAAAGTGTACATTTAGATTACATTCGCTACCCTGATGTGTTTTTACCTGTAGGTTTATTGCCTAAATACAACTTAGAACAAAACACAGAATTACCAGATTATGACTTTGATTATTCTGATGCTAGTGTAAATGCATTTATAAAAGAGTTTGGAAAAGATCCTAGAAAAATGGAACATCCTGAAATTGATATGGAATGGAAAAACTTTCGTTTAAATCAAATTAAAAACGTGGTAGACCATGCTTATGAAATTGCTCACAAACACGGAAAAACATTAACGGCTGCAGTATTCCCTTACCCTGAAATGGCAGACCATATGGTTCGTCAACGTTGGGACAAATGGAATATTGATGAAGTCTACCCAATGATTTATCATAACTTTTATAATGAAGGTGCCAATTGGGTTGGTTTTGCCACCAAACAAGGAGTTGAAGATTTAAAAGGAAGAAAAACTAAATTAAATACAGGTATTTATATTCCCGGGGTGAATTCTCAAGAAGAATTAAAAGAAACCATTTTACTAGCTAAAAAAATGGGAGCCAAAGGTGTTTCTTTCTTTGATGGAAATGCTTTAACCGAAGAAGATTTAAAAACCATAAAAGAAATAAAAGCGAGTTTATAATAACAAGGACTCATAAAACTTAATATCATGTCAAACAGAAGAGATTTCATCAAAAAAACTGCCTTAGGAACCATCGGATTAGGGACTGCTTTAGGAGCAAATGCCATGTTAAAATCTGAAAGTTCTAAAGAAAATACCATCAAAAAAAACAAGAAAAAACCATTAATTATATCTACATGGAATCATGGATTACCTGCCAATGAGGAAACTTGGAAACAATTAAAAAATGGAAAACCTACGTTAGATGCTATTGAGGCTGGAATGATGATTCCCGAAGGAGATCCAAAAGTGAGAAGTGTTGGTTATGGTGGATATCCAGACAGAGAAGGTCACGTTACCTTAGATGCTTGTATCATGGATCACAATAGTGATTGTGGTTCAGTATGTTTTTTAGAAGGAATCAAACATCCTATTTCTGTAGCCAAAAGAGTTTTACAAAATACTCCACATGTAATGCTATCTGGTGAAGGAGCTCTACAATTTGCTCTTGAAGAAGGATTTAAAAAAGAAAACTTATTAACACCAGAGTCTGAAAAAGATTGGAAAAACTGGTTAGAAGCCTCAAAATACAAACCTGTCATCAACATAGAAAATCACGATACCATTAGTATGTTGGTCATTGACAATGATGGAAATATTTCTGGAGGTTGTACTACTAGTGGTGCTGCTTGGAAAATGCACGGTCGTGTGGGAGACTCCCCTATTATTGGTGCTGGATTGTTTTTAGACAATGAAGTGGGAGCTGCTGCAGCTACAGGTTTAGGAGAAGCTGTTATTAGAACTGCTGGTAGCGCTATGGTTGTTGAGTTAATGAGACAAGGAAAAAGCCCAAACCAAGCTTGTAAAGAAATTGTGGAACGTATTTACGACAAACATAAAAACCATAGAGATATGGAATATTTACAAGTAGGATTTATTGCTGTAAACAAAGAAGGTGAATACGGTGGATATAGCTTAAGATCTGGATTTAATTACGCTGTTTACGATGAAAAAAACGGAAACAGAATGGAAGATTCTAAATTTAAAATGACTTGGGACGATAAATAAAAACTTAATGAAAACCAACCCCTATATATTATTCTTATTTGTTTTAAGCTCATTTTTAAGCAGGGCTCAAGATTCTATTCCTTATTGGCAAAACCAAAATATTAATGAGGAAAATAGACTTCCTATGCACGCTTCTTACTATGTATATAATAATTTAGAAGATGCTACTTTAAATGATTGGAAACAGGCTAAAAACTACCTAAATCTAAACGGAGTTTGGAAGTTTAAATATGTAAATGCTCCCTCAGAAATTCCAAAAGGATTTGAAAAAAATGATTATAACGACACCACTTGGGATGATTTTAAAATTCCTGCCAATTGGGATGTCAACGGATATGGTGATCCTGTTTACACCAACACCACTTATGACTTTGACAATATCATTGAGGTAAACCCACCAACGGTTCCTACAAGTTATAACCCCATAGGTATCTATAGAAAAGAAATTACTATTGATGAAAGTTGGGAAAAAGAAACCATTCTTTTACATGTAGGTGCTGCAAAATCTAATCTTACCGTATATGTAAACGGACACTATGTAGGTTATGGTGAAGACAGCAAACTACCACAAGAGTTTAATTTAAGTTCATTTTTACATACAGGAAAAAACACCATTGTGTTAAAAGTGATGAAATGGAATGATGGTTCTTATTTAGAATGTCAGGATTTTTGGAGAATGAGTGGAATTACTAGAGATTCTTACTTGTACACCAGAAATAACACACATTTGGTTGATTTTGAAATCACTCCAGATTTAGACAAAACTTACACTGATGGAACTTTAAATATTAAAACTATTTTTTCTACCATTGAAAAGAAAAACAAGTACAAGCTAGAGGTTCAATTAAAAAACAAGGATAAATTAATTAGCACTGAAAATTTTAAAATTAATAACGAAACACGTAAGAACAGTCTTCAATTTAAGGTAATCAATCCTAAAAAATGGACTGCTGATACCCCTAATCTTTATCAAGTAAATTTTATCTTAAAAGATAAAAAAGATAGAGTTGTTGAAGTTATTACTCAGAATGTTGGTTTTAGAAAAATAGAAATTAAAAATGGCCAATTATTGGTAAACGGTAAAGCTATTTATATCAAAGGGATCAACCGCCAAGAAACTGATCCTACCACCGGACAAACCATTTCTAGAGAAAGAATGGAGCAAGACCTTAAACTTTTAAAAGAGTTTAACATGAATGCCGTAAGAATGTCTCACTACCCTAACGATGAATACTTTTATGACCTTTGTGACAAGTATGGAATCTATTTGGTAGATGAAGCCAATTTAGAATCTCACGGAATGGGTTACGATTTTACCAGAACTTTGGGAAACAAACCTGATTGGGAAAAAGCACATTTACAAAGAATTCAGAGAATGGTAGAAAGAGATAAAAATCATCCTTCTATTATTATTTGGAGTATGGGGAATGAGGCCGGAAACGGATATAATTTTTACCAAGCTTATTTATGGTTAAAAGATAAAGATCCATCAAGACCCATTCAATACGAAAGAACTTCTACAGCTGGTTGGGAAGGAAAATCTATGAAGTTTGATTGGAATTCAGATATTATTTGTCCGCAATACAGTTCTCCTAAAGGAATGCAAGAGTATATTGATTTTAACCCAAATAGAAAACGTCCTTATATTTTAAGTGAATATGCACATGCGATGGGGAATTCTATGGGGAACTTTAAAGATTATTGGGATTTGTTTAGAAGTGTAGACAATTTTCAAGGTGGGTTTATTTGGGACATGATAGATCAATCAATTTACAAAACTCAAAAAGATGGAACCAAAACTTTTGCTTACGGTGGAGACTTTGGTCCTAAAAATGTACCTAGTGCCAACAACTTTTTAAACAATGGTGTTTTTAATCCAGAAAGAAAACCAAATCCTCATGCTTTTGAAGCTAAAAATGTGCTGCAAAATATTTTAACTTCTTGGGAAGATAAAAACACTTACAAGCTAAAAGTTTTCAATGAATTTTTCTTTAAAAATCTTAGCAATGTAAGTTTACACTGGCAATTAATATTAGATGGAAAACCTGATTTAGATGGAGTTATTGATGTTTTAGATATTCAACCTCAACAATACAAAACCTACTCCTTGCCTATTTCTTTAAAGGGAAAAACATATCAAGAAGCTTTTGTAAATATTAGTTATCATTTAAAAAGTAAAGAACCCTTTTTATCAAAAGGATATGAAATTGCCAAAGAACAACTTCATGTACATGGAACATGGAAAAATGATATTTCTTTAAATACAACTTCAAAGTTAAATATTCATCAAACAAATAAGGATGTAACTTTTAGTGGAAAAGATATCAGCATTACTTTTAATAAAAAAACAGGTTTTATTGAGGACTATAGCTATCATCAACAAAACATTTTAAAAGAAGGAACTGCCATTCGTCCTAATTTTTGGAGAGCTCCAACGGACAATGACATGGGAGCTAGTTTTCAGAAAAACTTATTGCCTTGGAAGCAAGCTAGTGAAAATCCTAATTTAAAAAGTTTTAAATACTACAGAACCAAAAACAATAGCATTATTGTAACATCTGAATATCATTTACCACAAGTTTCTGCTGATTTAATCTTGACTTATGAAATTAATAATCATGGAGAAATCATCATTCATCAATCTTTAAATATCGATGAGAACATTAAAACTCCCATTTTACCAAGATTTGGAATGGAAATGATATTACCAAAAAGTTTTGATCATATTTCATACTACGGAAGAGGACCTATAGAAAATTATGTAGATAGAAAATACAATACACAAGTAGGTCTTTACAACCAAACAGTTTCTGAGCAATATTACCCATATATCCGTCCGCAAGAAACAGGAAACAAAACCGATGTTAGATGGCTTTCTTTAAACAAACAAAACATCAACTTAAAAATTACTTCTGATGAGTTGTTTAGCATGACAGCTTTACACTATTTAACAAGTGATTTAGATGATGGGTTAGAAAAAAATCAAAGACATGCTTCTGACATAAAAGAAAGAGAATTAACCAGTCTTAAAATTGACAGCAAGCAAATGGGACTTGGTGGTATAGATAGTTGGAGTGCTTGGCCAATGGAAAAATATTTGCTTCGCCAAAAAAACTATCAATATCAATTTAAAATAACACCTTCAAAAAAATAATATGAATCAGTACAAACAATTATTAGCCCTTATTTTATTGGTTATTTTTAGTGCTTGTACAAAGCCTAAAACTTTTACAGAAAGTGATATTCACATCACTCCAAAACCTGTATCCTTAAAACTAGAAAAAGGAAATTTTAAATTTTCCAAAAACACGCAATTCTATGTTGTTACTGAAGAACAAAAAGAAATTGCAAAGATCTTAATTGATAAATTTAAAAAAGCAGCAGGTTTAAACCTGATTACCACCCCAAATATTCCTACGGAAAACTACATTGTTTTTAAAATCAATAATGATTTAAAAAAGGAAGCATATGAATTAAATGTTACTGAAGATCATATTGAGATTATTGCAAGTGAAAATGCAGGATTTTTATATGGTATTGAAACACTTCGTCAATTACTACCTGAAGAAATTGAATCCTCTAAATTACAAAGCACCACAGAATGGGTGATTCCTACTTTAAAAATTAAAGATGAACCTAGATTTTCACACAGAGGATTGATGTTAGATTTGTCTCGTCACTTTTTTGGAAAGGATTATATTCTAAAAACCATCGATCGATTGGCAATGCACAAAATGAATGTATTGCATTTACATTTGGTAGATGATCAAGGTTGGAGAATTGAAATAAAAAAATATCCTAAACTTACAGAAGTTGGAGCTTGGAGAGTTGACCAAGAAGAGAAAGCTTGGAACTCAAGAGAAATTAATGATCCTAATGAAAAAGGAACTTACGGTGGTTTTTTAACACAAGAAGAGTTAAAAGAAATTGTGGCTTACGCTACTTCAAAAAACATAGAAGTCATTCCAGAAATAGAAATGCCTGCACACGTAAGTTCAGCCATTGCTGCTTATCCAGAACTTTCTTGTAAAGCAGAACCTATTGCTGTTCCTTCTGGTGGAGTTTGGCCAATAACAGATATTTATTGTCCGGGAAAAGAAACTACTTTTGAGTTTTTAGAAAATGTTTTAACAGAAGTGATGGATATTTTTCCATCAAAATACATTCATATTGGTGGAGATGAAGCCACAAAAACCAACTGGAAAACTTGTCCTCATTGTAAAAAAAGAATTCAATCAGAAGGCTTAGCTAATGTTGAAGAGCTACAAAGTTACATGGTAAAAAGAATGGAAAAATTCATCAACTCCAAAGGGAAAAATTTAATAGGATGGGATGAAATTTTAGAAGGTGGATTGGCTCCAGAAGCAACCGTAATGAGTTGGAGAGGAACCAAAGGAGGAAAAGAAGCTGCAGAACAAGGACACGATGTAATCATGACTCCAGAATCTCACTGTTATTTAAACTTTTATCAAGGACCACAAAACGAAGAGCCAAAAGCTTTTAATGCCTATACACCATTAAATAAAGTCTATGAATTTGATCCTGTGGTAGAAGGAATGACTCCTGAAGAAGCAAAACATGTGTTGGGTGGTCAAGCTAACTTATGGTCTGAATTTATAACCTCTGATGAATTATCAGAGTACATGTTATTCCCAAGATTATCTGCTTTGGCAGAAACTTTATGGAGTCCAAAAGAAGCCAGAAATTGGTCAGATTTTTCTGCTAGAATCCCATTTTTATTTAAGCGTTTTGATTATTTAAACATCAACTACTCAAAAAGCGCCTATTTAATTACTGCAAAAAGTAGCGTAGATATCAACACAAAAAAGGTGTATTTAACTTTACAAAACGAATTTCCTAATCCAGACATTCGTTATGTGTTAGGTGATCAAGACATCCATAATAATGCTATAAAATATAATGATTCTATTCAGGTTGATGACACAACTGTGTTAAAAGCTTCTTTGTTTAAAGACAATCAACCTGTTGGTAAAGTATTTGTAGATACAATTAAATTCCACAAAGCGGTAGGAAGTAATATCACCTTTAAAAAACCTTTTAACAGTAATTATACAGGTGATGGACCGCTGAGTTTGGTAAACATTATTAGAGGTAGTAAAAACTTTCACGATGGACAATGGCAAGCTTGGTTGGTAGATGACATGGAAGCTGTGATTGATTTAGGCGATGAAAAAGAAATTACACAAATAACTGTAGGAACTTTAGAAAGTCAAGGATCTGGAATTTACTACCCTACTGCTGTAAAAGTAATGATTTCTAATGATGGTAAAAACTACCAAGAAGTTGGAAGAACAGTTCGTGATTACAAAGCAAATCCTGATGTTAAATTGTTAAATTTTAATATTGAATTTAAATCAACAAAAGCTAAATACGTAAAAGTAATTGCCAACAACCTTAAAGAAACTCCCAAAGGAGGAAACACTTGGTTGTTTGTTGACGAAATATTGGTAAATTAATATTCCTCAATCAAAATAAAAAAGAAATAGTTAGTTATATATTAAATCAAAAACAGAAAAACAATGAAGAAATCAATAGCAATGTTAGCCCTACTGTTTTCGGCTCAATTATTTTCACAAGCCATTTATGAAGATGAAAGATATGTGCCTGAAACAGACCCGTTAGTACTAGAAAAACTAGATCAGTGGCAAGATAAAAAATTCGGACTATTAATGCACTGGGGAACTTATAGCCAGTGGGGAATTGTAGAATCATGGTCTATTTGTCCAGAAGATTACGGATGGTGTGAACGCAAAAAAGGAAGTAATCCTGATAACTATAACCAATACGTAAAGGATTATGAAGATTTAAGAAAATCTTTTAACCCTACAAAATTCGATCCTACAAAATGGGCAAAAGCTGCTAAAGATGCTGGAATGAAATACATGGTTTTTACCACCAAACACCATGATGGTTTTAATATGTTTGACACCCAATATTCTGATTATAAAGTAACAAATTCAGATGTTCCTTTTAGCACCAACCCTAAAGCAAATATTGCTAAAGAAGTATTTAGTGCTTTTAGAAATGAAGACATGTGGATTGGAGCATATTTCTCTAAACCAGACTGGCATAACGAAAACTACTGGGATCCTTACTTCCCTCCTTTTGATAGAAATGTAAATTACAACCCTGCTGCTTATCCTAAAAAGTGGCAAAAGTATGTTGATTTTACTCATAACCAAATTTTAGAATTGTTAACAAATTACGGAAGCATAGATATTTTATGGTTAGATGGTGGATGGGTTGCCAAAACACCTAAAGAAGAAATTAAACAAGGATATACCGCTAAATTTCTTGAAAACAAATCTGAAAACGGATTTATCAAACACAGAGTGGTAGATCAAGACATTAAAATGGATGAATTGGTAGTAAAAGCTCGTCAAAAACAACCAGGTTTAATTGTGGTTGACAGAGCTGTACACGGTAAAAATCAAAACTACTTAACACCAGAAAACAGAGTTCCTGAAAAAACTTTGCCTTATCCTTGGGAGTCATGTATTACCTCAGGAGGTGGATGGTCTTATACGCCAGATGCTAAATACTTAACAGGTAGACAAGGAATTCATATGTTAATTGATGTGGTTGCCAAAGGTGGTAATTTATTGTTAAATGTTGCTCCAGGACCTGATGGAACTTGGCAACAAGGTGCTTATGATTTATTGGCTGATTATGGTGCTTGGTTAGATGTAAATGGAAGTGCTATTTACAACACAAAACCAATTGCTCCTTTTAAAGAAGACAATATTTGTATGACACAAAACAAAAAAGAAAATGTGTTCTTGTTTTACATGGCTAAAGAAGGTGAAAACACCATTCCGTCTGAAATTATTGTAAAATCAATCAATCCTAAAAAAGGAACTAAAATTACCATGTTAGGTTCTAAAACCAAGTTAAAGTGGGAAAAATTAGATGAAGGATTTAAAGTTACCATTCCTGAAAAACTAAGAAACAGCTTACCTTGTAAAGAGGCTTGGACCTTAAAAATTGACAAAATAATTAGATAATTATATGTACTTTATTCACAAAACTAGCGCAGCCGTAAAATCTTTTTCTATAGGAGTAGCACTTATGTGCTGCTCTAGTTTTTACGCACAACAACCTGTAGACTATGTTAATCCTATGATTGGTACTTCCAATTTTGGAGCTACTTATCCTGGCCCAATTGCCCCAAGAGGTATGGCCAGTATTAGTCCTTTTAACGTTGCAGGGCCTAAAAATTTACCTTTGGAAAAAGATAGTGGTTGGTTATCTACTCCTTATGTACACGAGAATACTTTTTTAACTGGATTTTCACAAGTAAATTTAAGTGGTGTTGGGTGTCCAGAATTAGGAGTGCTTTTATTAATGCCAACTACAGGAGAAGTAGAAACCAATCATTTAAAATATGGTTCTACTTATTCTAACGAAATTTCAAAAGCCGGGTACTATAGCTCAACCATTGATAAATATAATGTGAAAGCTGAATTTACCACAACTAAGAGAGTTGGGGTGAGTAAATTTACTTTTCCTAAAGGAAAATCTAACCTATTATTAAACCTTGGTCTTGGACTTACCAATGAAGAAGGTGCTATGGTTAAAATTGTTTCTCCTACAGAAATTGAAGGAGTCAGAAGCGTTGGTTCTTTTTGTTATTACAATCCAGAAGATGCATATCCTGTTTATTTTGTGGCTAAATTTTCTAAACCCGCAGATGATTTTGGCGTTTGGAAAAAACCAGCGACTTATAAAGGTGTTGAAGCACAATGGATGGGTTATAACGGAAAAACTCGTATGATGAAAAACAACACCAAAATGGTTGTTGGAGATAGTATTGGGACTTATTTTTCTTATGATTTTAACAACCCCCAAACGGTAGAAGTTAAAATTGGAGTATCATATGTAAGTATAGAAAACGCTCGTGAGAACTTAGAAAAAGAAACTCAAACTAAAACATTTGATGCCGTTTACACGGAAACAAAAAATGAATGGAATCAATTACTTTCTAGAATTAAAGTTGAAGGAGGTTCAGAAGATGATAAAACCATTTTTTATACCGCTTTGTACCACACCTTAATTCACCCTAATACTTTAAATGATTTTAATGGAGAATATCCTGAAATAAAAACAGGGAAGATTGGAAAAACCGATGGAACTCGTTATACCGTATTTTCTTTATGGGATACTTACAGAAATTTACATCAATTGATGTCTTTGGTATATCCAAAACAACAATCTAACATGGTTAAAAGTATTATTGACATGTCTGATGAAAACGGTTGGCTACCAAGATGGGAATTAAACTCTACTGAAACATTTACCATGGTGGGAGACCCTGCAGGAATTGTTATTACTGATACTTACTTAAAAGGAATAAAAGATTTTGATGTAAAAAAAGCTTATGCTGCTATGTTAAAAGGAGCCGATACCATTAAAGGAAATCCTTTGCGTAATGGGCTTAAAAATTATATTGAAAAAGGATATGTAACTACCGATGAAAAAGGATCAGTATCAACTACTCAAGAGTATAATGCTTCAGACTATGCCATTTCATTATTAGCAAAAGAATTAGGTCACCAAAAAGATTACAAACGTTTTAAAAAGAGATCCATTTCTTACAGAAAATTATATGATAAAAATTTAAAATCATTACATCCTAGAAATAGCGATGGTTCTTTTTACGAACCATTTGATCCTAATGCTGGAGCAAATTTTGAAGAAAACATTGGTTTTATTGAAGGAAATGCTTGGCAGTATGCCTTTATGACTCCTCATGACATCAAGGGGTTGATAAAGTTAATGGGAGGTAAAAAAGGTTTTACAAACCAATTACAAAAGATTTTTGATGACAAACAATTTGATATGGCTAATGAACCAGACATCGCCTACCCTTACTTGTTTAACTACATCAAAGGAGAGGAACACAGAAGTCAAAAATTAGTGCAAAAATTAGTCAAAGAATACTTTAAAAATACACCTGATGGTTTACCAGGTAATGATGATACAGGAACAATGTCGGCTTGGTTAATTTACAGTATGATGGGCTTCTACCCTATTACACCAGGAGAACCAAATTACACCATCACCACACCTATGTTCGATAAAATTACAATTGAGTTAAACTCAGAATATTATCAAAATAAAAATATTGTCATCACAAAAGAAACCAATAATAACGGTAACATCAAAAAAATTGAATTAAACGGAAAAGAATTTAAAGGTTACTTTATTACACACGACGAGTTAGTAAATGGACACACTTTAAACGTGATTCAAAATTAAAACAACAAACAAAATGAAGAAGATAACGATTGCTTTAGTAGTTTTTCTTGGATTTTTAAACCAAGGATTTGCTCAAAAAAAATATCCGTATCAAGATGCTACACTTCCTGTTGAGGAGCGTTTAACAGACTTATTAAGCAGAATGAGCTTAGAGGAAAAAGTACGTCAAATGGATATGTACAAAGGAGAATATTTTAAAGAAGATGAAAATTTCTCTAAAACAAAAACCAAAAATAAAATTGGAAATCTTGGTGTGGGTGCTATTCACGACATCTACCCTCGTTCTGCCAAAATGATTAACGACCTTCAAAAAAATGTGATTAAAAGTAACCAATGGGGAATTCCTGCATTAATTATGTGTGAAATGCTTCACGGATATTTAGATGAAGGAAGTACTGCTTTTCCTATGAATATAGGTTTAGGAGCTACTTGGGATACTCAATTAATGGAAAAAGTTGGAGGTGTTATTGGTGCTGAGGCTAGAGCTCATGGGGTACATTTTGGATTAGGTCCTGTGTTAGGAATTGGTCGTGAACCTCGTTGGGGACGTGTTGCCGAAACTTTTGGTGAAGACACTTACTTAGCAGGAGAACTTGGATTGTCTATGGTAAAAGGAATGCAAGGTGATACTTTAGCTTCAGACAGATCAATTATTGCAGAACCTAAACATTTTGCTGTTCATAGTCAACCAGAAGCAGGTGGAAATTCATCACCTGTTTTAGTTGGAGAGCGTACTGCTCGTCAAGATTTTTTACCATCATTTGAAAAAGTATTTACCAAAGGTGGTGCTTTAGGAACCATGTGTGCTTATTCTGAATTAGATGGAATTCCTTGTGCTGCCAATCATTGGTTGTTAACTGATGTTTTAAGAAAAGAATGGGGATTCAAAGGAATTGTAGTATCTGATTTAGGAGCAATTAAATATATTCAAACCACTCATTACGCTGCAAACTCACCTAGAGAAAGTATCCGTCAAGCAGTGGCTGCTGGTGTTGATATGCAGTTCTATGATTTTACCAATGAATTTTGGCAAGAAACCATTGTTGATTTGGTAAAAAAAGGAGAACTTTCTATGGCAGATATTGATCGTGCCGCAGGTGGTGTTTTAAGATTAAAATTTTTATTAGGATTATTTGAAAATCCTTACACTGCTAAAAACTTAATCAAAGAAAGATTTCATTCAAAAGAAAATCAAGAAATTGTTTTAGAAGCAGGACGTAAGTCTATCACTTTATTAAAAAACAAAAATAATTTATTGCCATTAAGTAAAGACATCAAAACCATTGCGGTTATTGGTCCTAATGCTGATGCTTCTCGTTTAGGTGGATATTCTGTAAAGAATAAAGTAGCCACTACGGTTTTACAAGGAATTAAAGAAGTTGCTGGAAAAAATACTGAAGTTTTATATGAAGAAGGAGTTCCTTTAATTGTAAAAGGACAAATTATTCCATCAAAATACTTGTTTACCCCTGATGAATCTCAAAACGGATTAAAAGGAGAATATTTTAACAATAGAAATGTTGAAGGTAAACCAGCCTTAACTCGTATTGACGATAAATTACAATTTGACTGGCCTTGGAATCCTGGTGTAGGGGTTAATGATGATGATTTTTCTATTCGTTGGACAGGGTTTATCAAATCTGATACTTCTTTTGATGGATGGATTGGTTTAAGTTCTGATGATGGAATTAGAATGTGGATTGATGATCAATTAGTCATTGACAATTGGACCAAAGGAGCTACAAGCATTGTAACAACTCCAAAGAAAATTGAAGCTGGTAAAAAATACAAAGTCCGCATAGAAATGTGGGAAGGTGGTTGGGGAGCCAGAGCTCACCTAAGATGGAACTTAGAAAAAATCAACTTACAACCTGCTATTAACATTGCTAAAAAAGCAGATGTAGCAGTTGTTGTTTTAGGAGAATCTAGAGAATTGGTAGAAGAAAACAGAGATGTTGCTACTTTAGATTTACACGGAATGCAACAAGAATTAATAGAAGCTATTCAAAAAACAGGAACTCCAGTAGTTTGTGTATTGTTAAACGGTCGTCCATTATCTGTAAATTGGATTAATGAAAACATTCCTGCTATTTTAGAAGGATGGTTTCCTGGTGAAGCTGGAGGTAAAGCAGTAGCGGATGTTATTTTTGGGGATTACAATCCTGGAGGAAAAAATCCAATTACTTTCCCTAAATCAGTTGGACAATTGCCAATTTATTACAATCAAAAACCATCTGCTATTCACAGATATGTAAGTGAGAGTGAAAATCCACTGTACACTTTTGGTTACGGATTAAGCTATACTAGTTTTGAATATTCCAACCTTACCTTAAGTAAAGATAAAATCAAAACTGATGGAAGTGTTGTTGTAGGTGTTGATGTTAAAAACACTGGTGATTACGACGGAGATGAAGTAGTTCAATTATACATTAATGATATTTACAGCAGTGTAACTACTCCACAAAAAACACTAAAAGGTTTTGAAAGAGTTTTTATCAAAAAGGGAGAAACAAAACACATTCAATTCACGCTTACTCCAGAAGAATTATCTATTTGGAACAGAGACATGGTTCGTGTTGTAGAACCAGGAGACTTTGAAGTAATGGTGGGAGGAAATTCTATAAATTTATTAAAAACTACTTTTACGGTTACAAAATAAACAAAAGCATATAGTTTATATCATGAAGTTGAAAAATGCCAGAGAAAAAATTTTCTCTGGCATTTTTTTATGAATTCTCTACAGTATTAAATACTTAAAAAAATACTTAGAGCTTAGAAAAGAATTATTATTTAAAGTTTAATTAAAATAAAAATCACATTTGAAAGTAACACTCAAGTGTTTCGTCTAACAATATTGAGTAAATCACAACAAAAAACATGCGATTAAACACTTTTTTTTACAGCATAAATCAGTTCTTTCAATCTCACACAAACATCACTTACTCCTTTAATATCAAGGAGTTCTAGCTAAAAAATATTTTAAACAACTTTCAAATAAACGATTTTTTATCATGAAAAAGCTTAAAATTGTACCAACACCATTTAAGAACTGTCATTGGTCGAAATAATAATAAAAAGGAATAAATCATTTATAGATTTAACATACAATTAATTCATAAAAAACATATTTATTAACTAAAAGACTAAATTATGATTCAGAAAGTACTTAGATTAGTGCTACTTGTTTTTTGCGTAACTAGCTTTCAAAATGCTAGTGCACAAACTACAGTAACAGGAACAATTACGGATGGCGACCTAGACATGCCCCTTCCAGCCGTAAGTATCGTCGTTAAAGGGACATCAAATGGAACAGCTTCAGATTTCGATGGTAACTATAGTATTACCATCCCTAATGAATCGGCTGTTTTAGTATTTAAGTATATTGGATATACCTCTCAAGAAATCCCTTATACAGGATCTAACATTATTAATGTTAATTTAAAACCAAGTACAGAGCAATTAGATGAAGTCGTTGTAACTGCCTTAGGTATTAAAAGAGAGAAAAAAGCGATTACCTATTCTGCTCAAAATGTTAGTGTAGATGAGTTGTCGGAAGCAAGATCTCTAAACGTTGCCAACTCTTTATCTGGTAAAGTAGCTGGTTTAAACTTTTCTACAACATCAAATGGAGTTGGTAGTTCATCTAGAATTACTTTAAGAGGGAACAGATCTCTTAACGGAAACAACCAACCTTTATATGTGGTAGATGGGGTACCAATTAGTAACGGTACCACAGACAGAAACTCAGATATTGATACAGGAGGTACTTCTCAACCAGATGGTATTTCTAACTTAAATCCTGAAGACATTGCCTCTATGACAGTTTTGAAAGGGCCTTCTGCTGCCGCTTTATACGGTACAAGAGCAAGTAATGGTGTAATTGTTATTACTACTAAATCTGGTGCTGGAGCTCAAGGGACTAAAGTTTCTATTTCATCTAACTTTATGGCTTCTTCTGCAATTGATTTATCAAATTTACAAAACGAGTATGGACAAGGTGCTCAAGGAGTTTACAATCCTACTTCTCAAAGTAGCTGGGGTGGTAAACTAGATGGTAGTCAAGTTTCAGCATGGCAATTGGTTAACAATCCAAATTATCAAGGACCTGCTACGACTAGTTATTCTGCACAACCAAATAACATTACTGATTTTTACCAAACAGGATACAACTTAGCAAACACAGTATCTGTGACTAGTGGATCTGATAAAACACAAGCTTATTTTTCTTATACCAATACACTTGCAGAGGGGATTGTAGGAGGAAATAAAATGAATAGAAACAATGTTAACTTGAGAATTACAAGTAAATTTAATGAAAAATTTACTTTAGATACTAAGGCTAATTACATTACACAAAACATTGATAATTTAATGAGAACTGGTGAAGAGTCTATAGGTACTTCATTATACTTATTACCTAGAAGTATTTCTCATGATTCTTATAGTGATTATGAATATTTTGATGAGCAAGGTCAAAGAAGAGTAAATTATTACAGAGATGAAGTTGGTCAAGCGGGTGGTAACCCATATTGGTCTGCGTTACGTGATGATGATCGTGATGATGATAGAACTAGATTTATCGGATTTGCTTCTTTAAAATATCAGCTAAACGATGATTTAAGTTTTCACTTTAGAACTGGTTTAGACCAAATGACTAACACTACATTTAGAAATAGGTACGCTACAAATCGTTTTAATAATGACCAAGGTTCATATAGCGAATTCTACGAAACAGTTAGTGAATTAAATACAGATGTTTTAGCTACTTACGATAAAAAATTTGGAGACTTTTCTGTAAACGTAAATGCAGGTGCTAATATTTTAAAACAAAAAAGCTCTTCACTAACATCTGGAGGAGTTTTAGGGAACAGAAATGGTTTCTTTTTATCAAATATTCAAAACCAAACACCTATTTCTTCATTGTCAGAAAAACAAGTAAATTCTATTTACGGGTTTACACAAATTGGATATAAAAATTACTTATTCTTAGATGCTACTGCTAGAAATGATTGGTCATCTGCTTTACCTGCTGAAAACAGATCTTTCTTTTACCCTTCTATTGGTTTATCTGGTGTAATATCTGATATGATTGAAATGCCTGAGCCTATTACCTATGTTAAGCTAAGAGCTTCTTATGCACAAGTTGGTAATGATACAAACCCATATCAAACAAGTCCTCAGCTATCATACATAGGAGGAAATGGTGGTATGCTTTATGGGCAATCTACTGCTGCAAATCCTGATTTAAAACCTGAAATTTCTAGTTCTTCAGAATTTGGTGCTGATTTTAGGTTCTTTCACAATCGCTTAGGATTAGATATTACTTATTTTGATTCTCAAACAAAAAATCAAATTTTCTACATCAACACTCCTCAATCTTCATCAAAAAGTAGGGCTGTAGTGAACGGAGGGAATATTCAAAATAAAGGTTTAGAAGTGGTGCTTACAGCAACACCGATTGAAACAAAAGATTTTGCTTGGGATATTACTGCTAACTATGCTTCATACCAATCAGAAATTAAATCAATTTTTGAAAATAGAGATGAATTGGTTCTTGGATCTGGAAGATTATTAAGAAGTAAAATTGTTAAAGGAGGTGAATACGGAGATTTATACATCAAAGGATTCGAAAGAAATGAAAATGGAGATGTTTTAATAGACGAAAACACTGGTTTACCTATCGCTCAAGGTGATTTTGAAACACTTGCTGGAAACTTTAACCCAGACTGGACAGGTGGTTTAAAAAATAACTTTAGTTATAAAAACTTCAACTTCAGCTTCTTGATAGATATGAGAATTGGTGGTGAAGTTATTTCTTACACACAAGCTAGACAAGCAGGTTTAGGTGTTAATGATATCACTTTAGCAGGAAGAGAAAATGGATTTGTAGTAGATGGAGTTGTTGACAATGGTAATGGTAACTATACAGCAAATACTAAAACTGTAACAGCAGAACAATATTGGACTGCTATCGGACAAAGAACTCCAGTTGCTGAGCAATTTATTTATGATGCTACTAACATAAGATTAAGAGAAGTTATTTTAGGTTACTCAATGCCTAAAAACGTTTTAAAAAAATCTCCATTTTCAAGTGTAAATATCTCTTTTGTAGCACGTAACTTATTCTTTATACTAAACAAAGCAAAATACTTTGATCCTGAACAAGGAGCTGGTACTGGTAACTTACAAGGTGTTGAATCATTTAACTTACCTTCAACTAGAGATTATGGAGTTAGCTTAAAATTTGGATTTTAATAAAAAAAGGACTTATCATGAAAAAATATAATAAAATAAAATCAATCGCAGCCATACTAATGGTCTGTGCGTACACAACAAGTTGTACAGATAATTTTGATGAATTAAATACGAACAAAAACGCTATTACCGAAGATCAACTTGATGCTTCTTTAGCTGGGCCTTCTTTTGCATCAGCCTTATATGCAGGTATCCATAACGGTTCTTATTCTTCTCCAGGGGTTGATGATCAAGGAACTTGGGGAATTGCTACAGGGATTCTTTCTTCACAATTTGTACAATACCTAAACACAGGATATAGTACTGATAGAAATGAATTAAGCGGCTGGTCTGATCGTGGATGGTTAAGATTTTATACGGTAGCCGTTCCTGCTTTAAACAATGCTTTTAAAGCTAGTGAAGGTAACGCAGAAGCACTTGCTGTTCTAAAATTATGGAAAGTATTTATGTACAATCAAATGACCGATCATTACGGACCTATTCCTTATACAGAAGCTGGAAATAATTCAGAAAAAGTAGCATATGATAGTCAAGAAGCTATTTATGAAGACTTTTTCAAATTGTTAGATGAAGCTGATAGTGTACTAAGCAATACATCTGAATCTACAGTTGGGTTATTTTCAATTTCTGACAGAGTTTATAATGGAGATGTTGAAAAATGGAAAACTTTTGGAAATAGCTTAAGACTTAGATTAGCATTAAGAATTTCTGATGTTCAACCTGCAAAAGCAAAAACACAAGCAGAATTAGCAGTTGCTAATGGAGTTATGGAAAGTAATGACTATAGTGCTACATTTAAAACTAGTAATATTACTCCTAACAACTTAAACATGATTGTAAATAGTTGGGGATATGTGATGACTGCTGGAATGGAAAGTATTTTAAAAGGATATAACGATCCTAGATTAGAAATTTGGTTCTCTGAAACAGAAGAAGAAGACGAAACTGAAAGAGCTTATCGTGGAATGCCAGCTGGAGGATTACAAGATCAATTTGGTACAATTCAATTCTCAAAATTTAACGATGATGTATTAGGAAATGACTTTAGTGAAGAAAAACCTATTGAAATCTTAATGGCTTCAGAGTGTTATTTAAATAGAGCTGAAGCTGCTTTAAATGGATGGAATATGAACGGAACAGCTCAATCTCTATATGAAGAAGGTATCAGATTATCTCTATCTCAATGGGGAGTTAACGATGCTTCTAAAATATCTAATTATATTGCAGAAACTTCTACTCCTGTGGCTCCAGACATTACAAACAACCCTGATTATGCTAACATAGGTTTAGAGACTCCTCCTGTTAGTGTTCCTGTAGCTTGGGCTAACACAGAATCTGAACAACGTACACAAATTGCTGTTCAAAAATACTTAGCATTGTTCCCAGAATCATGGGAGACTTGGGCTGATTTACGTAGAACAGATGAACAGATTATTTATCCATTATTAAATTCAGAAAACTTTGAAGTAGGAAAAGGATTGATGAAAAGAGTGCTTTTTGTTACCAATGAAATTTCTACAAATGGTGAGGCTGTTGATGATGCTATTGATAAATTAGGTGGTCCTAACACTGGTGCAACTAAACTTTGGTGGGATAAAAATTAATCGCATCAATTTAATTAATAAGTTATACAATACTTCAATAAAAAAAGAGGAGAGATTTTTAAATAAGTCTCTCCTCTTTTATTTATATTTCAAGTAAAATCCAAAACCTCATAAATTTTATAGACATGTCTAATACAAACGCTTCAACGGTTCAAGAGAAAAACAGTACGCTAGTTCCTATTTTAATTATAGCAGGACTATTTTTTATCTTTGGATTTGTAACCTGGATTAACGGAGCTTTAATCCCTTTTATGAAAGCCATTAATGAACTAACATCAGCTCAATCACTTTTGGTAGCTTCTGCTTCTTATATTTCTTTTGTAGTGATGGCTATTCCTGCTTCTTACATTTTAAATAAAATAGGTTATAAAAAAGGAATGTCTTTGGGTTTGTTTGTGATGGGAATTGGAGCCTTGGTTTTTATTCCTGCTGCAGAGGCAAGAACTTATTGGATGTTTTTAACTGGAATTTTTATTCAAGGAGCTGGAATGACTTTGCTTCAAACAGCCTCAAACCCATATATTACTATTTTAGGACCTATTGATAGTGCTGCAAAGCGTATTGCTATTATGGGAATTGCCAATAAAGTAGCTGGAGCATTGGGATCTATTATTTTTGGAGCTTTATTATTATCTGGAATTGATGAAATACAGGAAAAATTAACAACTGTTACTTCTGCTGAAAAAACAGAATTATTGAATACCATGGCAGATAGTGTAGTCACTCCATATATTGTGATGGCTATTGTATTATTTGTTCTTGGAGTTTTAATTAGAAAAGCCCCTTTACCGAATGTAGAAGCGGAACCTATAGAAGAATCTAAAGATGGAACAACTAACAAAACGAGTATTTTTCAATTTCCTCATTTATGGTTGGGAGTGTTGACTTTGTTTATGTATGTAGGTGTAGAAGTTATTGCGGGTGACACCATTATTGCTTACGGTATTTCTTTAGGAATTCCAACTGCTGATGCAAAATTCTTTACCACATTTACCTTAATGGCCATGGTAGCTACTTACGCTTTAGGAGTCATATTAATCCCTAAAATTATTAGTCAAACTACCGCTTTAAAATTAAGTGCCTTGTTAGGAATTATCTTTTCTTTTTGTATTGTTTTTACCTCAGGAATCACTTCTGTTTTATTCGTTGCTGCTCTAGGAGTTGCTAACGCTTTAGTATGGCCTGCAGTTTGGCCTCTAACTTTAAACGGATTAGGTAAGTTTACCAAAACAGCTTCTGCCCTATTAATTATGGCCATTTCGGGTGGAGCTATCATTCCTCCTCTTTATGGAAAATTAGTTGACAGCAACAAAGTAGTATATCTAGCACAAGGAATGAATGATGCTTTGGCAACAGCTACAGCATCAACAAAAGGATATTGGATTTTATTGCCTTGTTATATCATTATTTTATATTATGCCACGGCAGGACATAAATTGGGTCTAAAAAAATAGATCAAATCACACAAAATAAAAACCTATCACTAAAAAAGTGATAGGTTTTTCCAAAAAATGATACTTGATTGACCAAACCAAGTACGTATTAACAAATAAACAAATTATCTTATATAGCGTCTTTTACCAACTGTAACCAGCTATTTATTCTTTCTTCATTTAAATTTGACTCGTTATCATTATCCAAGGCCAATCCATAGAAATATTCCTCATCATTAGGAATAATAGCTTTTGATTCTGTATGTCTATATCCCTCAACAGGCCATTTGGCTACGACTTCTCCACCATTTTGTAAAATTACTTCTGCCAAAATTCCAACGCCATCAATAAAATACTCTGCATATCCAATTTGATCTCCTAAACCATATATTGCTACTTTTTTCCCTGTAAAATCAATGTTTTTAAACTCCTCAAAAAAAGCTTCCCAATCACTTTGTAAATCTCCATCATACCAAGTAGACAAACCAAGGATAATGGTATCATACAATTGAAAATCACTTACAGTTGCTTCTGAAATCTCTTTGACAACTATATTGTCAAAAGCCTCAACAATATCATGTGTTAATTCCTCTGTTATTCCTGTATCTGATCCAAAAAACAATCCTATTTTCTTTTCCATTATGTATTACTCTTAAAATTGTTATTCAAATGTAATAATTATTTTTATCAGTTCTAAATAAAAATAAGTTTATATTAAAAACAAAGCTTAATTTTGCAAACAATTGATCATCAATCATTTTTTATAAATAGATAAATGAAACGTGTTACTGCTAAAATTTTTATGGAACAATTGATCTTTGCTGATTTATTAGGAAAAGATTCGCAAAGAGGTGTTAGTTTAACTTATGCATGGTTAGCCAATCAACTTGGTCATTTTAGTTTAGGCTTTTTCCCTACCATAGTATTTAGTCTTATTTTTAAAAAATTTGAGACTCCTATATATTATAGTATTTATGTGATGATATTTTGGATAATCTTTGAAACGTTAAATCTTACCATCCCCATATTTATCAAACAAAAGTACTGTTATTTTAAACCCGATTGGAAACATTTAATTTTTGATACCATTACAGATCTTTTATATTTTAGCTTAGGGGCTTTAGGAGCTGCTTATTTATTGACTGAAGATAAAATGATAGGTATTATAACCATAGTAATATTACTCTTGTTATTTTATCCTTTTATTTATTGGTATACCCTTAGAATTTATCAGCAATATGCTTTTTTTCCTTTTCAATTTAGATTGTCTCAATGGATTGGTGCTATAGATGATGTAGAAAAAAATATCATTTTAAATTTTGTAAATAAGAAACCTCAAAATCAGCGAAACCATTTACTTATTTTTGGGAATGTGAACGAGGGAAAAACAAATTTAGGAGTTGCCATTGCCAATGAATTGGCTCTTAAAAAACAAAGTTGTACTTATATAACTGCTACTAAATTATATAGTTTGTTTTATAAAAATCATGAAAACAATGATTTAATATGGAACTGGAAAAGTTGTGATTATTTAATTATAGATGATATTAACCCCGACAATCTTAAACACAATAAATTAATTACTCCAAAAGAATTTTTAAGCTATGTAGATAGATTTACTCCAAAAAACACGCATAACAGAAATATTCTAAAAAACAAAAATGTTATTTGGATTTTGGGAACCAATGAAACCAAACAAAGAGAGGAATGGCGAATGGTATTACAAACTATTGGTGTTGCTAAAACTGATATTTACAGTGTAGATTTATCAGATTAGTTTAAAGAATGTTATTTTCATAAGCAAAACTAACCAAATGAGGTAAACTTTTTACATTAAACCTTTTGTACATAGGAATAATTCTTTTTTCAATAGCAGATTGAGAGACATTTAATTCATCAGCAATTTCTTTAAAAGCATAACCTTTAGCTGCTAAATACAATGCTTCTTTTTCTTTTCTAGAAATAGCATAGTGCTGAAATAATTCTTTATTTAATGCAGCTTCAAAATCTTTTACTTTAGGACCATAAGCAGCATATTGCATAATATCGCCCAACTTTAAGGTTTTTATTACATGAGAAATTCCAATAATTTCTTCTATTTTTCCATTACATGCTTTGTGAACAGCAACCCTAGAGAATAATGGCACTACATGACCTTTTTTATGAAACTTCTCAAGTTCTAAAGTAAAACTATATTTTTCTAAATCTTTGTCTATTTTATTCAGAAACATCATGGCTTTATCATTCAATTCGCTTGAAAATTTTAAAAACTTAGGCGTTGTAATGCTTACTATGGTCATCATGGTTATTTCATCATCCTTATACCCCAAAACATCTTCCCAACCAGCAGCATAAACCATTCTATTTTCTTTAAAAGAATAAACATAAACTGCCTGATCTTTAAAATTGGGTAATGTATTTCTATAATACTCATATGACTTATGAGAGTCATCTAAAGGGATGTCTGTAATCAACCTTTTTGAATATTCTCCTAACTTCTGATTTTTCATTTTCTTTAACTTAACAAAAAACTGCGTTAAAACGCAGTTGACAATTCTTTAAATGAATCGTAATTTCGTTGCGTAAGGTACATAAAATCTTATTTTTTTAAAATAAAAAATAGCTATAGTCTATGGGTTGAGCTTTTTTTTATGAATTGGATGTTAAAAATGCTATGAAAAAGAATTTTAATGATATCCATAAACAAAGTGTTAGTTTTTATTTTTAAAACTAGCACTTTTGTTTTTTTACCAGTCTTTTTTCTTTTAATGCCTTAATTATTTATTTTTATTAATTCTAAATAAATATTATATTTGAGCAAAAATATAAAAATGAGATCTATCAAAACCATTTATGAAAACATAATAGGCATTACTTTTGAATTGCTTAATGAAGAGAAGAAATCAATAATAGTCCTCGAAATTGGTAGTGTAAGCTTTATGATTAATCATAAAGAATTATCAAACTTTATTAAATCGATGGAAGAAATTATATCACATTACAAGAACTGTAACTGTTCTAAGGATCTAAAAAACAAAATGGTAGTGTATCAAGCTGATTGCACTGAAATTAGAATGAAACTTAGCTATGATGAACTATTCCTCTTGAAAGATTTATTAAAAGGAACAAAGTTTAAACTAGAAATGGATGATATATTAAATAATTACAGAATAAAATAATATTATGCTGGTAAATAAACTACTGTAAATTGTTGTTCTAAAGGTTTTAAACTTTTGAATAAAATAATCAATAATTCTTTTCCGTAAGATTCGTAATAATCAGCAAAATTACGCTGTCTTTCTTCTAAAGATTGATTTGGAAATAATTCGTTTTGTAACAATTCAATTCTAGTGACCAAATCGTACATTTTTTTCTTCTCCGCTTTTAACAATCTTTTTTCAAGATGATCTAAACCTTTTAATTGCTTTTTTTCTTGTGCTTTTACTGCACCAATAAAAGAAGCATCGGTTTTACTAGCAAGCATTTCTAATTCCTTAAAGTTTTCTTCTAGCTGTTTTCGTTTGCTTTCAAAATCAAAATGGATGTTTGATTTTTCATTTACTTTTTTGGAAATCAACTCATTTTGAGACAAGAACAATTCTTGTAAAGTAAGGTTTAATTTCTCTGATTTTTTTTGTTGTTTTTTGGTAACCAACAAAGCTGAATTACGCATCAACAACATTGGAAATGGGATATTAAAAGCTTTAAAAGTTGATTTTAATTGCATCCAATAAGCCAACTCTCCTCCTCCTCCAACATAGCAAAGATTTGGTAAAATAACTTCTTGATACAAAGGCCTTAATAAAGCATTTCCTGAAATTACATCTGTTACGTTTTCTTTTTCTTCAAAAATAGCTTCTGCAGATGAAAAGCTTAAAGAGGTATTGTTTACCGTATAAACATCGTCTTTTTTTAATATTCTTTCTCGATAACCATTCCCTATGTAAAACAAGTTAATTTCTCTAGGGTGTACTTGGTTTGGATAAGATTCACGAGCCAGTTGCTCACTTGTTCTGGTTACTTCTTTAAAACTGGTTTGCTCTTTTAATTCTTGTAATGCATAAGGTTTGAATAATGATTTTAATTGCTGATCATCTCCATCAACCACAACTAAGCCATATTCTCCAAACAATTCATTCACTAAATAACGAGAAGCCTCCGTTAAATGATCATGCTCTAAATAAGCTTTTTTAAACAACTCTCTTAATTCATTTGCGTTGATGCTTGAATTTAATAAACTTGAAAAAGTTTCAAAAACAGCTTCTAATCCATCCGTAGACAAACGACCCACAGCTCCACCAGCCTCTTTTTCCCAAATTACTTTTTCACTTTTAAAATTAAAATATTGAATTTCTTCAAAATCATGATCTTCTGAAGCCATCCAATAAATAGGGACAAAATTCTGTTTTGGATACTTTTCCTTTAACTCTTTACACAAATTGATTACCGATACAATTTTATACAAAAAGTACAAAGGCCCAGAAAACAAATTTAATTGATGTCCAGTAGTAATGGTGAAAGTATTCGGTAAAACTAAATTGTTGATGTTGTGTTGTGTAAGCGTACTTAGTGTTATGTTTTGATATTGCTGCTCTAAAGCATTAACCAAAACTTTTCTGCTTTCTACAGGAAAAGAATCTGATTTTTCCTGAATCTGAGCTTCAAAATTATCTATGGATGGAAAACGATGATAAAAAGGCTGAATACTTTTTTTTTGCTCTAAATAATCTAACATGATTTTAGAAAAATATCCGGTCTCTTTATAAGGTATTTGTATACAATCCATAGGTAATTATTGCTCTGAGGTATGTCGTAAAAAATTACTTTTATTACGAGGGTGAATTTACAAAAATCACAATTAAATAAATCTAATTGATCATCAAACTTGTAATTTTTTAATTGGTAACAGGTAAAAGATCACAATACCAAAAACCTGTGTCCCAATTTACCTCTTTGTCTTTTTGATAACAATTGTCATCATCATTTTCTGAGGGTTGGTAGGTTCTGTGTACTTTCTCCCCAACAGAAAATGGTACAGGTGTTTTAAAAATAGGACCGTCAAAAACAAAAGTGTGGAATTCTCCATTTTCACCACACACATCTACATTTTCTGGTAAATCATCTATAAACTGTTCGTCTATCACTCTACCCACAAAACTTTTATCTAAATATTGTGCATTTACACAAACTGTAATCGCTTTAAAACCTAAAGACAAGAATTCTGTTAACAAGGCTTTGGTATCTTGTTTCCACAACGGATATACGCCCGTAATTCCTACTTCTGATAATTTTGTGTCTCTATAAGCTTTTAAATCTTCTAAAAAAATATCACCAAAAAAACAATGTTGATAATCATCTTTAATAATAGATGCCATAGCATTACGCATGGTTTCATCATATTCTTTCATGGTTACATTTCCAGAAAATTCAATTTTACGCAAAGGAATTCCAATAGCTGCTGCCTGAGCATCTAATAATTCTTCTCTTAAACCGTGCATAGAAACACGATTGACATCTTTGTTGATATTGGTCAACAAAAAATCAACCTGATAGTCAGATTGATTCAATGTTTTATATAAAGCTAAGGACGAGTCTTTTCCAGAACTCCAATTAAAATAGGCTTTCTTCATTTTTTTTGTTGATTTGTTTAATTGTGTAACCGTTTAATTGTTTTGTTTGTTTTTCTAATATCAACTCAACAACTAAGCGTATCAACAGATAAACAATTACTGATCTATAGATCCTAAAACACGTTTCATAAAACCGTTTAAGGCTTCTTTTTGAGGAACTCCGTTTTTAATTTCTTTGTCTACCTCAACAGCACCATATAAATTAGAGATAATTTCTCCAATCACATCTAATTCTTCATCTTTTAAAGAACTTACTTCTGTAAGTGCTTCTAAAGTTTCAATGGTTTCGTGTATATAATCTACATCGTTCTCAGCAATAAACTGAGTCATGTGTTTAATTATTGGCAATTTCATCTATAAATGATTTTAAAACGTCTGCTTTGTTTGTTTGAGTTTGGTTAACCAATTCTCCATTTTTAAAAGCAGCGAATGTTGGTAAATTATTTACGTTCGCTAATTTTCTTGATTCAGGATTTTTCTCTGCATCAATCACAATAAATTCAGCTCCCTCTACTTCAGTAGAAAACTTTTTGAACTTTGGTTTCATAATTCTACAGTTTCCACACCATCCGGCAGAAAATTGTACAAATACCAAACTGTTATTGTTTACTTCTTCTTGAAGCGTATCTGTTGTTAATTCTTTCATAATCAATATTCATTTTAAAAGTGAAACCTCTAAATAATAGGTGTTAAAAAACCGGATGATTGATTTCATCAACTTTAAACATCCGGTTATTTTTTAATTAGGAATTACAATAAATCATAATTCTTAATTATTATGATTTAGTTTTTAGCTAAGTAAGCAGCAGTTCCTTTAGCGTTTGCTTGCATTGCTTCTTTACCTTCTTCCCAGTTTGCAGGACAAACTTCTCCATGAGATTGTACGTGAGCATAAGCATCAATCAATCTTAAGAATTCGTTTACGTTACGTCCAACTGGCATGTGGTTAATTCCTTCGTGGAATACAGTTCCTTCTTCATCAATTAAGTAAGTAGCACGGTAAGTTACGTTGTCTCCTTCTTTAACGTAAGTTCCAGTTTCTTCGTTAAATGTTTCGCTAGCAATGTCTAAAATTCCTAAAACTTCTGATAAGTTACGGTTAGAATCTGCTAACAATGGGTAAGTTACACCTTCAATTCCTCCGTTGTCTTTTGCAGTACTTAACCATGCAAAATGTACTTCAGGAGTGTCGCATGAAGCTCCAATTACAATAGTATTTCTTTTTTCAAACTCACCTAAAGCTGCTTGAAAAGCATGTAATTCTGTAGGACAAACAAAAGTAAAATCTTTTGGATACCAGAACAATAATACTTTTTTATTGTTTTTTTGAGCTTCTTCTAAAACGTTTACTTTAAAAGTATCTCCTAATTCGTTCATTGCATCTACTGCTAAATTTGGAAATTTTTTCCCAACTGCTGTTGCCATATTTATTAATTTTTAAATGATTTATTTTTTATTTGTAGGACAAATTTACGTCCAATGTTGAATAAAACAAGTCGATTTCTATCTAATGTTTTTATTGCAGTATTGATTTTATTTATGGTTTTAAATTAAACATCAAGTTTTCTTATTTTAATCTAATAAGAATAGTATTTATGGGCTCTTGTAATGAAACAATTAACCTGTCGACAAAGGCTAAAAACAATATTTAATATGAGAACTTTATTAGTTGCGCTATTTATTTCTAGCTCCCTTTTTTCGCAAACCACAAAATTACCTACCAATAAAAATTTAAAAGTAGCATACTTTGCTAGCGGATGTTTTTGGTGTGTAGAGGCTATATACGAAAGTGTTCCTGGAGTTAAAGAAGCCATTTCTGGATATGCTGGTAGTGATGTTAAAAATCCTACATATAAAACCATTCACAAAACCGGACATGCCGAAACTGTTGCCGTGTATTACGATCCACTAGAAATTGATTATGCTGAATTGGTAAATGTGTTTTATTTATCACAAGATCCAACCACTGTTGGACAAAATCCTGATTTTGGTAACAGTTATCGTTCAATCATTTTTTATAGCAATGAGCAAGAACATAAAATCGCACAAGCAAAATTTAACTATGTTAACAAACTTTTTAATGGAAAAGCAGTCACGGAAATTAAGATGATTGACCATTTTTATCCTGCAGAAGATTATCATCAAAACTACGAGAAAAATCACCCTGAAAACTCCTATATAAAAGCAGTTTCTATTCCTAGACTAAACAGATTTAAAGCAAAATACTTTAAAAAGTAAATAAGAGAGTATTATAAAGTCTCGCTCATTTTTTGTAACTTAAAATAAAATCACAAAAAATGGAAACTCAAAATTTTGAAACACTTTCTGAAGCTATCAACAATCTAACTCAAAAAGGATATACTGATAATTTTGTAGCAAACGACACTTGTATAAAGGCTCTTTATGCTAAAAAAGAATACCAACCAAATGATTTAAAAGTTGATAGTTTTTACAGATTTGAAGGAATTACAAACCCATCAGATCAGTCAGAATTATTTGCTATTTCTACCCATGATGGCATCAAAGGAACACTGACCATGTCTTATAGTGCTAATCATTCACAAAATATTGAGTTAATCAAACAAATAAAATAAGTTTATCGCTCGTAATATAAGGAGGAAATTGATTTTAGATAGATGATTCCATCTTCCTAAATTATTATTACTTTTACACCTTCATTAATTATTATGTTTTGAAAGAAAAACTAATCAATAGCATCAACCATCATCTTATTTACAGAATTGCTTTTTTATTAAGCCTTTTAGGAATGGTTGTGTTGGTTATAGATTTTGGATATACACAAACCAAAGACTTACAAGTTTCTGTAAACGAAATTTATTTTGTGGTGTTAATTACAGGACTTATAGCCACAGCTTTAAGATATATCAAACAAAGTAAGGTCTTAAGAAAAAATGTTATTTTTTTTGATGTGATTAGTATTATTGTAATACTTTTTATTATTTATTTTCACTTTTTTTCAGAACAATCTCAAAAGCAACTTTCTTTATTCTATGATGATATATGGATGAAACTTGCCATTATCTTAACGTTTATTAGAGAGTTTGCCGAACGTAAGGTAACCTACAAAAGAAAATTTTTAAATCCAGCCCAACTTTTTATCCTTAGCTTCTTTTTACTCATTGTAATAGGAGCTTTTTTATTGATGCTACCCAATGCAACCTATACAAACATTTCTTTCTTAGATGCCCTGTTTACCTCTACCAGCGCTGTTTGTGTTACTGGTTTGATTGTAGTAGATACTGGAAGTTTTTTTACCGACTTTGGACAAACCATTCTAGTTATTTTAATACAAATTGGTGGTTTGGGAATCTTAACTTTTGCTAGTTATTTTAGTTATTTTTTTAAAGATGGTGCTACTTATGAAAACCAATTGGTTTTAGGTGACATGACCAATTCTAAAAAACTAGGAGAAGTATTTACCACCTTAAAAAGAATTTTATTCATCACCTTTTTTATAGAATCTATTGGAGCACTATTAATTTATACTAGCTTAGATGAAAGTTTATTCAACTCATTATTAGAAAGAATTTTCTTTTCTGCCTTCCACTCCGTTTCAGCGTTCTGTAATGCTGGTTTTTCTACTTTGCCAAATAGTTTGTACGAAACTGGTTTTAGATATAACTATACTTTACAGACCATTGTTATTGCCATTTTTATGTTAGGTGGCTTAGGATTTCCTATTGTTGCCAACTTGGTAAAATACACCAAGTATTTTATCATCAGCAGGTTGTTTAGAAAAAAACAGATTAGCTACAGACCATGGGTGCTAAATATTAACAGTAGAATTGCTTTAATTACCACAATATCATTAACCGTTTTTGGAACAATTATCTTTTTTATAAACGAATACAATTACATCCTTACCAGTCAAAAAGGAATTGTAGGGAAACTTGTTGCTTCATTATTTGCAGCCACTACTCCAAGAACATCTGGCTTTAACACCATTGATACTGGAGCTTTACAAACCTCATCCATCCTCTTAATTATTTTATTAATGTGGATTGGGGCTTCGCCAGCTTCTACAGGAGGGGGTATTAAAACCAACACCTTTGCCATAGCCACTTTAAACTTTTTTAGTTTGGCAAAAGGAAAATCTAGAATAGAAATATACCGAAGAGAAATTGCAGAAGTTTCTATCCGTAGGGCTTTTGCAGTCATCTCATTATCTTTAGTAGTCATAGGGTTTGGAATATTTGCCATCTCTGAATTTGATCCACAACTAGATTTACTAAGCATTGCTTTTGAATGTTTCTCTGCTTATAGTACCGTAGGGTTAAGTTTGGGAATTACGGCTAGCTTAAGTAGTTTTAGTAAATTTGTACTTATCATCATCATGTTTATTGGTAGGGTAAGTATGTTGTCTATTTTAATTGCAGTATTTAAAAAAGTAAAACATAAAAACTACCGTTATCCAACGGAAGAAATCACGATAAATTAAGAACGAAATGAAGTATATTATTATTGGTCTTGGAAACTTTGGTTCTTCTTTAGCAGAAAAGCTAACCGAACAAGGAAATGAAGTGATTGGAATAGATACCGACATGTCTAAAGTAGATGCTTTTAAAGAAAGAATTACCCACACCATTTGTATGGATGCTACTGATGAGTTTACCGTTTCTGGATTGCCTTTAAAAGATACTGATGTGGTAGTGGTAGCAATTGGTGAAAACCAAGGAGCAAATGTAATGACCACTGCTTTATTTAAAAGCTTAAAAGTTAAAAGGTTGATTAGTAAAGCAACCAATAAAATTCACAAAAGAGTTTTACAAGCTATTGGGGTAGATGAAATTGTATTACCCGAAGAAGAATCTGCAGAACGTTGGGCTAAAAAATTGTGCTTAAAAGGAATGGTAAATTCTTTTGAGTTGAGTAGTGATTACAGTATTGTACAGGTAAATATGCCTGAAAAATACAGCGGAAAAAGTATTCTAGACATCAACATTAAAGAAAACTATAACCTGTTAGTATTAACCACAATTTCCCATAGAGAAGTTGATACCGCTATTGGTAAAAGTAGAAATGTAACTACGGTTAGAGGCTTGGCAGACCCTAACGATATTCTTTATAAAGAAGATGTTTTGGTAGTATATGGTGCTAATAAAGACATACAACGATTTTTAAAATAACTAAAAAGTTTTTTTCGTGAACCTGAACTTGTTTAAGGTTCTCATGGATACTATCTCACAGTTTTAATTCTAAAATAAATATAGAATCAGGTTTTCTAATATTTCTCTCGTTTCTACTTTATTAATGTTCTGTAACCTACTTTTGATTCCTCATATAAAAATACAATTTGAAATCAATTCGTAACAGTATTTTATAACGTTTAGTATATGGCAAGTAGGGCAGTAGAAAGCAATAAACTTTCAATTTTGTACTGAGCCAAAGCGTTGTATTTTGTTTTTAATTTAATCATTCTTAAAAGCCAAATCTACGATTTGGCGGTGTTTGTAAATAGCAGTGGACTTTCGCAAACCACCAAACGCCCTATTTGCTATATATCGTGTTAGCTTTAGTTTTTAAAAAGTCATTTTCATTTCTTGCCATTCTGTTATTTTAGTCTTGTCTGCGTTATGCGGTATATACATTTTGTTTATATCAATTAACTCTGGTTTTGTTATTAAAATATTTGATAATGGGCTTTCATTCCAAAACTCATGATAAGGTCCAAACTGGGCATGCAGTAAAATTAACAATGCAGATACTGATTCAATTGCACGGAGTAAGCTAGCTGAGCTTAATTCATCCTCTCTGTTATGTTTTGTCTTGTTATAAGCATCATACCAAGGGATACTTTGAGTTGGCGAACTTGAATCCCAATTTTCAAATGGGCGATATTCATTTATGTCAGGGTAAAATTCAAATTTAACTGTGTAATGTGATAATTGTAAAGGCTCATGGAGTTTCACATAATCTTGTGTATTCATTCTGTCTCCTCTAGGACTAGCGTAGTCATTAGCTCTTAATATACCTGCTAGATTAGTTTCTACTTCCATACAAGTTAGCAATAATAGATTCCTTATTTCATGACCGTAAGAATCTAGGTTGACTAAGTTCGGTTCAATTGTTTCAAAGATTACGAGTAGTTTTTTTACTAAAATTGATGCTGTAGTAACTGCTTGTCTTAAAACACTATTGTTGAAGGTAGGTTCTCCAATAGACTTAAAATTATCTTCCAAACTTCCTATTCTCCATATTCTTGGATAAAAACATCCTGGTTTATGAGAAATGGCTTGTTTATTTATTATTCCAAAATTATTATCACTTCTTCTGCCTAATAATTCTGTTAATCCCTCTTCAAGAGTTTTTCCAGAGTTGTCAATTCCAGAGCATTGATTTAACATTGCTTTACGCTGTATGTCATATCTCCACATGTAAAGATTATCGTCAACTATATAGGTGAAATGAGGATGCCCATGAAATCTATGGCCTGCTTCAAATTCAAATGTTATTACATCAATCATGTTTTGGTTTAAATTAAAGCTAACAAGTGATATCAAAACTAAAAGTAATAATTAAAACTAATATATACAGGCTATCACAACCTTTTATCTTTACCGTTTTATCAAAATCAACCAAATGGAAAAGTGATCGCATTCTGGAGCGGACTCTAGAACCATACCTTTCACGAGTTGCAGTTAGTTGAATAAATGTAATAAAGTTTTGAAAACCTCCTATCCCCCCGCTATGACTTATACATCGTGTTGTATGCTGGTGTTCATTGCTCAAAGTCAATCTGTTTCAAGTTTTTACAAATCTAATATTTTATCTTAATCAACTTGAAATGATGTTGATTCGAAGCACAAATTTATTTTGCTATTTGTGGATAATGAAACACAAAACTTCCTTTAAATGAAGTGTTTAAAGCTGACTTTTTAAGCTCTTTGGCAAGTTTTGGACTGAGCATGACTTGGTTGACTTACCAATGTGTTTAAAAAATTAGGGTTGCCTTAACTGTCACACAAAGTAAAAATGAATTATTAAACTTCTGATTGTAAAGTTAACTTTCAAGAAATAATAACAACAGGAATGTCGTTTTTCTAATTCAGCAGTTTATATTCACTCGGAGACTTCCCCGTTTTACTTTTAAATAATTTTGAAAAATGCGAAGGATATTCAAATCCTAAATCATAAGCGATTTCACTAACAGTTTTGGTTGTGCCCAAAAGCATTGTTTTGGCTTTATTCACAAGGGCTAAATGAATATGTTCCTGAGAGTTTTTCCCGGTTTGATTTTTTAATACATCTGTGAGATAAGTTGACGAAAGATTCAGTTTATCCGCAAAATAGCTTACAGTTGGTAAACCGCTTTCAACGAGGTTGTTTTCGCTAATATATTCTCTCAGCAAGCCTTCAAAACGTTCAATGATGCCAGAATTTACTTTCTTTCGGGTAATAAATTGCCGTTGATAAAAGCGTTTGCTGTAATTGAGCATCAATTGAATAGAATCAACAATCAATTCCTGCGTATGATGGTCGGTATTCTGATGATACTCTCTACTGATATTATGAACACTAGTTTTAAGTATTTCATTTTCCTCCTCAGAAATATGCAAGGCCTCATTGGTCTCATAATGAAAAAAGGAATAATCTTGAATTTTTTTAGCTAAATCAGTTCCATATAACAAGTCGGGATGAAAATATAAAGCCCATCCATCATTAATTTTTAAATCAGGATTTGAAGATAACACCTGACCCGGAGCATGAAAAATTAAAGATCCTTCTTGAAAATCATAAATACTACGACCATATTTTAAGGTTCCTTCAAAACTTTTACATACAATGGCATAAAAGTTCATGGCGAAAAAAACCTCTTTTGCCTGAGTCTCTGTATTTATCTTAGTAAGGTCAACAAGTGTAATAAGGGGGTGCTTAGGTTTTTCATAACCCAACATCGCATGTAATTCACTAATCGTTTTTATTTTTTTTATTACTGTCATAATTGTACATTTTTAACCTAAACACTCCCTTTTCAATTTGTTATTTACCTTGAGCTTCTTCTGATACAGTACGCCACTCTTTCCAGGTACTTAACCTTTGCTGATAAATAGAATCTATCATTTCAACAGTTCCTTTACCTAATAATACACGCAAAGGTGGATTTTCAGCATCAATCACTTTGAGAACAGCAGGGCCAGTAGCTAATGGATCACCTGATTCATAACCAGCAAATCCCTCGTAAAAAGTTTTACGCAATTCCTCGTATTCTTCCATAGGTGTACTCATCGATGCAGATGTTGTCCCCCAATCGGTTGAAAAACTACCAGGCTCTATCAAAGTTATGTTAATTCCAAAACCTTTCACCTCCTGACTCAAGGATTCACAAAGGCCTTCCACCGCCCATTTGGATGCATGATAAACACTAATAATTGGGAATGCTGCCACGCCACCAATGCTGGATACTTGAAGAATATGACCTGATTGCTGTTTACGCATAATAGGCAGTACTGCCTGAATTACCCAAAGAGAACCAAACACATTGGTCTCTATTTGATTTCTGGCCTCTGCTTCACTGGTTTCTTCAAGAAAACCAAAGTGTCCGTAACCAGCATTAGAAATTAATACGTCAATGCTACCAAATTGTTCATTCGCCTGATTTACTGTATCAAAACACTGCTGGCGGTTATTCACATCCAGTTTCAAGCCTAAGAAGCTATCTTTGTATTGCTCAGTCAAATCTTTGATGTCATCAAGGTTTCTTGCTGTACCTGTAACTTTATCACCACGTTTCAAAGCTGCTTCAGCCCATACGCGTCCAAATCCTTTAGACGCTCCTGTAATAAAAATTGTTTTTGCCATTGTTTTAATTTTTAAAATTTACAAATACAAAACTACAATTAGAACAAATGATGGACATATATCTATTTCGGATGGTCATATACATTTCTCTGATTCAATATTTTAAAAAGCACGCATGGTATAAAACTGGGAATATCTTTAAGTTTTGCATTGATGCGATGGGAAAAACAACTCTTTTGCAAACTTTGTTTTGAAAGGGAGCCTGCAGCGGTTTGCAAATGTGCTGTTTTGTAGGTGGGGTTTTTAATGTTTTACGCGGGGAGAAAAAACAAAATAAATTCACACCAAAATGCATTGCCCTATAAACGGAGTACTAATCCAATCAGTCCGTTTTTTTTTGATTATTTCAATTTTCTGGTATTGCATCAATATGTTGAGCCGTTTTTTCACACTTGCATACAACCAAATGGTATCAAAACTAAAAGTAATAATTAAAACTAATATATACAGGTTATTACAACCTTTTAGCTTTTACTGTTTTATTAAAATCAACCAAATGGAGGAGTAATCACATTCTGGAATGAACTCTTGAACCATGCCTTTCACCAATTTCTGTTACATTAAAGTTAGTTTGTACTTAGAATTCTTGAACGTTTGGTATATGAAAAGTGGCGTGTTTGAGTGCGAGGATTTTCAGAAGGAAAATCAGAAGCTAGCAAACGAGCAACTAACTTTGGTTTAGCATAAAACTAACATTTTTTTATATACTTTGTTCTCTATAGGTTTTTCAATCACATTTAAAACTTATTTTTATAAGACCATAATCAGGTGCGGCAAGCCATACTGTTTCCCCATCTATTTCTATATCACTAATGTATAAATTGGGGAAGTTTTTATTAGATAATACAAACCATTTTTCTCCATTATAAACGGATAATTGATATCTCAAATTAAATGTTGGTTCCACAGATGTAGCAACCCAAAGATTACCATTACAATCAAACTCCATCGCGGTAACTCTGTTTGATGTTTCGCCAGAGTTTGCAGGATTGTGGTCTATGAAATCATCGTTGATTAAATTTTGTATTCCTCCGTGAAGATCTTCATCTAGATAAACAGGGGCATTAGTTCCCGACCATATATTCCCTGATGCATCATTTTTTATTATTGTTATCCAATTATAATTCAAATTAGAGTTATCTGTATTATAAACCTTTTCCTGCCCATCAGTACTTTTTCTCCAGATTCCACCTAAACCATTTACCATTCCTAGTCCAGCCCAAACTGTTCCGTCTTCAGAAATGTGAACATCGTTTATAATTCCGTTAGGAATATCACTATTATCAGGAGTATATAGTTGCCTATTATTTGCTGTTTGATTAAATCTCATCAGACCGCCCTCCTCAGAATTGCCGTTTCCAAACCATATATTATTACTTTCATCTACAGCAATGCAAAGTGCATTGTTTAATATCATATCTGAGTTTGTTGAATTATATACAGTTAAATCTGTTTTATATTTGAATAAGCCCTTTGCTGTTCCTCCCCACACGAATCCGTTATTATCAGAATCTATAGCATAGATTACGTCATCAGGCATTGTAGAGTTTTCGGTTGTCAATTGTGTTATATCTTCACCTTCAATTTTCATCAACCCATTACCAAAAGTGCCAACCCATAGTACGTTGTCTTCATCAATATGAAGCCGAAAAGGCTTATCAATGGTAACTCCTTCAATTTCTGTAATCAACTCCCAGGGACTTATACCCAATGGGTGGTTTGTCTCCGAAAAGTTATTTTCTTTAGTACAACTATTTAATATTAAAAAAGATAATATTAAAAACAGGTATATAGCTTTCAATTTATTCATTTTTTTAATTCATAGAGAACGGTAAATTGTATGAGTAGTGGCAGATTTCGTGGTAGTTTCCTGTCAAACCGCTTTGCAGTTTGAGCGAGCTACAAACCTTGATTTTTAGAACTTTGCCTGCCATTACTTATACAAAATGTTAGCGGTAGTGCTTAATTAAACTTTCAAATGTCGATAAAATTTACAAATATCTTCAACAAACAAGTCTGGCTCTTCCATTGCTGTAAAATGTCCTCCGCGAGGCATCTCTGCCCAATGTATTACATTCAAATTTTTTATTGTCCATTCCTTAGGTGGCAATAAAATATCTTGAGCAAATAAAGCAATACCAGTTGGTACCTCTATTTTACCCATTGGAGGCAGAGAATGTGTATTTTCGTAGTATATATTTACCGAAGAACTTAGAGTATTCGTTAACCAGTAAATCATTACATTGGTCAATAGTTCATCTTTACTATACGAATTTTCAAGCTGACCTTTGCAATCACTCCAAGAACGAAATTTTTCAAGAATCCATGACGCTGTACCAACCGGAGAGTCCGAAAGTCCGTAGGATAATGTTTGTGGTTTTGTTGATTGAATAGATATATAGCCAGCTTCCTGAGCCATCCATTGTTGAGCAGTCTTTTTGTAGGCCATTTCTGCCGTGGATAGTTTGCTTTCATCAGGTGCCATTAAAAGGTCTCGAATAATACCAACGTCTGTCAGGTGGATACCAATTAATAAGTTTGGATGATTTAGAGCCATATAACGGGTAACACCTGAACCTATATCGCCACCTGCTGCTGCAAATTTGGTATAACCTAATTTTTCAGTCATCAGTTTCACCCATAATTCAGCTACATAAGCATTATTATATCCACTATGTTCCGGCTTATCTGAGAAACCAAATCCAGGTAAAGATGGAATAATTACATCGAAAGAATCGTTTGGGTTGCCTCCAAAACGGGCAGGGTCTGTAAGCTTGTTTATGATTTTTTTATAACGAAGAAAACTATCAGGCCAACCATGTGTTAAAATGATTGGTGTCGGATTTTCCCCTTTTCCTTTTTCCCAGATAAAGTGAATATTAATTCCGTCAATTTTGCATTTAAATTGAGAATGACTGTTCAACTCTTTTTCCTGAGCACGCCAGTCATAACCATTCTGCCAATAATCAACAAGAGACTGTAAATAGTCCTTTTCCATTCCTCTTTCCCTGTCTGAGTCTTTTAGTTGTTTAGGCCATCGTGTATTGGATAATTTGGAAGAAAGTTCCTCCAATACACTATCCGGTATTTGGATTAGAAATTTTTGAAGTGTCATATTAATCCTGAATTTATCTATTTTCTAATATTGTTTTTGATTCCAGCAAAACTGATAGCGCTTTGTTTACCGACGTTTCCTTCCATTACCGCTAACAAGTGATATCAAAACTAAAAGTAATAATTAAAACTAACATATACAGGTTATTACAACCTTTTATCTTTTACAGTGTTTGTCAAAATCAACCAAATGGAGGAGTAATCGCATTCTGGAGCAGACTCTAGAAACCATGCCTTTCACTAATTTCTGTTGCATTAAGGTTGGTTTGTATTTAGAGTTTTTGAACGGCTCGGCTATGAGTAGTTGCGTGGGTTAGCACTTAACTTTGCAAGTACACACCAAACTGAAAATCCGCGAGGATTTTCAGAAGTAGGCGAGAACGAGCAATTACTTATAGCCAATGTTGGGCATAGTTTTTAATTTTCAATCCAACTGTAAAATTTGATATTATTCCAACTATATATTGAAATGGTAACTCCAGAATTCTCTTCGATATTTTCGGAAGAATAATCATTCAGTAAATTAGCCAAATTGTTAAATTCTTCGGAATTCGAATATTTATAGTATTTAGAAGGGTGGTTTACCCAATTTCCATCAGTTGTTTCTGGGTAAGGTATTCTCCCTTCTCCTTCAAATTCAAATTCTATGAAATTAGGATTTTGCTCTATAATCGATGAAAAATCTGTGTAAATGTTTGTGTTATTTGTATTAGTTCCGCAAACATATGCGAATGAATTTTTAGGAATTCTAAAAGTTTTGTCGTAAGAAGAAGTTGTGAAATTATTTTCGATATCCGTTAACGATATTTTTTGTTCATTAATGTCTATAGAGTACTTATCAATTACAGTTCCATTTAAAAAGGTTATTTTATTTGTGTTTTCAGGTAATTCTATATAGGATGTTGCAGATCCCATTGCAGTAAAACATATTTCGGGTTCAATTATCTGCTCAAATCTTATAATTAGTTCATTACCATTTATAAATTGAGTAGTAGACAATCTGTAGTTAATACAAGGGAATATTTCAGAGGTAATTAATTTTAGTCCTAAAACTGGTTCTTGAATTTCGTTAGTTGTATATGTTTCTTCCACCATAAAATTAATTTCTGAATCAATAGAGTTCTGAATTATATATTCGGCATAATCAGAATCATTCAGAACTTCATCATTATCAGAGCCACAACCTAAAAGAGTAAATCCAATTAAACTAAAGATTAATAATTTTTTCATATCGATTGTTTAAAGATTAGATGCGATTTTTTCCATTTGGTTGCGTCAAATTATGCCCAACAAGTGATATCAAAACTAATATATACAGGTTATTACTACCTTTTAGCTTTTACTGTTTTATTAAAATCAACCAAATGGAAGAGTGATCACATTCTGGAGTAGACTCTAGAACCATACCTTTCCCAAATTTCTGTTGCATTAAGGTTGGTTTGTACTTAGAAATTTTTAACGGTTTTGGCTAGGCTTTGTGCGGGATTGAAAATCGGCCAGATTTTCGAACACGGACTAAGCCGAAGCTTTTTGTTTGGGTTTGTTTCTTTGGTTTCACAAAGCCAAATCAACAAGATTTGGCGACCTAGTAAATATACACAAAACTTTGAAGTTAGCATAAAACCCGCATGAAGTTTAGCCGGTGTTGTATGCAGTTTTTTTAGCTTTTATTAATTAAATAATTCACAAATGCTGAGCAAGTAACTAACATAAAACGTGCTTCTTCAATTTCAATATTTATATCTTTTTCAAGTAGAGAATGTCTTATTCCTCCTTCACCTGATGTATATCCATAGAGAGCACTAAAAGCAGATTTTAAACTATTAGGAATTTGATGTTTTTTTTCAATAACTTTTAATGCCTGACCTAATGTTGTCTTAGGGTCATTAACTAAGATTTTAGATAAAGCTTCAACAGCTGAAATAGATTCTTTTATAGAATTACGATAATCTGGGTTTTTTCTATCAGAATAAAGTTCAATAGAACGTTTTAGATGTTCTTTTACAGGTCTAAATTCATCTAAATTATTTATAGCGTTTTCAATTTCAATAATTTCTTCTTTTGAATTTATTTCAACCAAATTTCCATTAACAAATCTATAAGCGGATAATTCACGTTTCAGAAACTTATTTGTGATTTCTTGAAAATTATTTTTATAGGTAGAACAAAATTCTATAAAATCAAAAATTAAAAACCAATCTGCTTTAAAAAACCATTCTCGAACAACATTCGTGGCATTAGTTTTATGAACTTTTGAACTATAAAAAGGTAAATTGTCAATAGGATATTTAAAAAAATGTATCCATAAATCTTTAAAAAAAATTGTTAAATCAGTATTTTTTTTAGCTTTTCCGTATACATCATAATCCAATTCATTACTTAAATTATCTATAAGTAATTCTCTAACTATAGTCCACAAAGAATTTCTCAAATCATTACTTAAGCCTTCTTTTTCTAATTCTGTTTTCATAGGTGATTTCCCTATTCTTTGTGAAAATTTCATTTATTTTTTTCGTTTAAAATTGCATACAACAAATAATATCAAAACTAAAAGTAATAATTAAAACTAATATATACAGGTTATTACAACCTTTTATCTTTTACCGTTTTTGTAAAAATCAACCAAATGGAAGAGTAATCGTATTCTGGAATGAACTCTTGAACCATGCCTTTCACTAATTTCTGTTGAACTAAAACTAAAGTTCAGCAAATTCTATTTCATCATTCACACTTAAAAATTGTCTGTCCTCCCAAGGGTTTTTGTAATTTGTCATATCTACCTGATTTAAAACCACACTACATCCATAATCAGCCTGTATAATACATGCCTAATCATTTCTAATACAGTCATTGCATTTTCGTCAGGTTTCCAAATCTTAATACTCTTCCTTCTTATTTCATTAAAATTTAAAATGATGAATTCAGTTTGAGTCATTTTTTTATTGTTTCTGAATATCGTTTTACATTAAAGCCACTACCTGCTATAAGTACCTGTTTTAATTTCTTACCTGAAAATAAATTTAAAATGAATTCACAACTTAAATATCTTGTTTTATAGGAGCTAAAATACTTACCATAATTAACCAACAATGATAACACAAGCTGACTTTTTTTGACCTTTATAGACACAAAATGAAACACGCTGACACATGGTGATACAAAAATGCATTTTTCAAGGGGTTTTGTTCGGGTTTTGTTCGGGAATCCTTCGGGAACGCTTCGCCTGTATTTTTTAAAAATAGAAGTTTTTGGGAGAAACCCCGAAGGATACTCCTACAAAACCATACTGAAAAGATAGTTTACCTCTGTTTTTCCATAATCTTTGTATAGGGTTTTAGGTCTTCGAGCGTGGTTGCAGATTTCTATGACGTAACCAAACGATTTTGGAATAAATTTTCAGATTTAATAATAGCAAAAATGAGGTGTATAATTTTGTTTCTGACAGCACTCGAACACCGTGTAAGTTTATATAATTACGTGTATAGTCATAAGGTCTTCGAGCGTGGTTGCAGAGCGGAGACGAAGTGCAGTCGAGAAGCACAATATTACTATCAAAAATTTAAATCATCGCTAAAAAATCATCTTCTGATATAATAGCAATCCCTAAATCTGTGGCTTTTTGTAGTTTGGCAGGCCCCATATTGTCTCCTGCAACAATATAATCTGTTTTCTTAGAAATAGAACTACTTACTTTTCCACTATTGTCTTCTATCAATTTTTTTAATTCGTTTCTAGATACTTTGTGAAACACTCCTGATACTACAAATGTTTTGCCAGCCAAAGTATCTGTCTGATTTTGCAAATCTTCTTCAGACAAAGAAAATTGTAATCCGTAATCTTTTAAACGAGCAATCAACACTTGGTTTAAAGGTTCTTTTCTAAAAGCAATAATACTTTCAGCAATTCTCTCCCCTATTTCATCTACAGCAATCAGTGTTTCTAAATCTGCTTCAAATAAATCATCTATGTTTTTAAAAGCTTTGGCTAATTTTTTAGCCACTGTTTCTCCCACATAACGAATTCCCAAGGCAAACAATACTTTTTCAAAAGGCATTTGTTTAGAAGCTTCAATTCCCGCAACCATGTTGTTGGCAGATTTTTCGGCCATGCGCTCAAGAGGAATAATTTGCTCCGCTTTTAAATCATATAAATCAGCATAATTTTCAATCAACTTTTCTTTACAAAGTAAATCCACAGTTTCTGCTCCCAAACCATCAATATTCATGGCTTTTCTACTGATGAAATGGATAATTCTTCCCGCTACTTGTGGAGCACATCCATATTCATTTGGACAATAATGCTTGGCATCTCCTTCTTTTCTAACTAGTGGAGTGCTACATTCAGGACAATGAGTTGCATAAATAGTAGGCAAAGAATCCTCTGGTCTTTTGGTTAAATCTACGCCCACAATTTTAGGAATAATTTCTCCTCCTTTTTCTACATATACCTCATCACCTACTCTAATATCGTGTAATGCAATTTGATCTGCATTGTGTAAAGAAGCTCTTTTTACCGTAGTTCCTGCCAACTGCACAGGTGTTAAATTGGCTACAGGCGTAATGGCTCCTGTTCTCCCTACTTGATAAGTGATTTCATTCAACTTAGTAGAAACTTGTGCTGCCTTAAATTTATAAGCAATGGCCCAACGAGGGGATTTTGCTGTGTACCCTAATTCTTCTTGCTGACGGAAATTATTGACTTTGATGACAATTCCATCCGTTTCATATGGTAAGTCAAAACGAGCTTTGTCCCAATAATTCACAAACGTAACTACTTCCTCTATCGACTTGGCAACTTTAATAGTTTCTGGCACTTTAAATCCAACTTGTCTTGCTTTTTCTAATGCCTCGGCATGACTTTCAAATTCGTTGTTATACGTCAATACCTGATACAACAAACAATCTAACGGACGTTTGGCAACCTCTGCACTGTCTTGTAATTTTAAGCTACCACTAGCGGTGTTTCTTGGGTTTTTATAAATCTCTTCTCCCGCTTCTTCCCTCGCTAAGTTCATTTGATTGAAACCCTCTAAAGGCAAAATAATTTCTCCTCTAATTTCAAAATTATCAACAAAATCTCCTTGTAATTTTAAAGGCAAAGATTTAATGGTTTTTACATTGGCCGTTACATCATCACCTTGCACACCATCTCCACGAGTGACTGCTTTGACCAATTCTCCATTTTCATAAGTTAAATTGATAGAAGCTCCATCAAACTTTAACTCACAGGTATAAGTAATTTCCCCTTCTATAATTTTAGAAATACGCTTTTCCCAATCTAACAAATCTTCTTGACTGTAAGAATTATCTAAAGAATACATTCTGTTTTTATGAGTAACGGTCTCAAAATTTTTAGTGATGGTTCCTCCAACTTTTTGTGTGGGAGAATTGGCATCAAAAAACTCAGGATGAGCATTTTCTAAAGCTTGTAATTCTTTCAACAATTGATCAAATTCAAAATCTGAAATAGTCGCATTGTCTAACACATAATATTCATAATTATGTCTGTGCAATGTATCTCTTAAATCTGTTATCTTTTGCTGAATGGGGTGACTCATTTTGTAAAAATTTTAAGCGTAAATTTAACACGTTTATTTTAGATATTGCAAAGAATAAAAACATCTTATTACATAAATAATGACTCACAAATCCATTATATTATTTCTAGCCATTATTTATGGAGTTTCTATACTTGGTTTTCTATTCCCTGTTCTAAAACTGGGTATTCTCCCAAGAAAATCAAAAGGATTAATTGGAATTATCACCTCTCCTTTTTTTCACAACCATTGGAAACACCTACTTTCTAATACGCTTCCATTAATCGTCTTACTTTTTACGCTACAATATTTTTATGCTAGTCAAACACTATACGTTTTAACAATCATTATTTTTATGGGAGGTGGCTTACTTTGGCTTTTTGGCAGAAAAGCCAATCATATTGGAGCTAGTGGTTTGATTTATGGACTCACCGCTTTTATTATCACCAACGGATTTGTAAGTTTTAAACCCATTCCACTTTTGGTTTCCATCATCACAATTGTTGTTTATGGTGGATTGATTTTTGGAGCTTTTCCTTCAAACAAAAAAAATACTTCTTGGGAGGGGCATTTACTATATGCTGTTGCAGGAGTTTTTGCAGCATATATCTGTAAAAATGCTTATTATATCATTCATTAATCACCATAAAAAAAGCCATCATTTACTGATGGCTTACTATATTTTAATGAGAAGCTAGCTTGCTTTTCTTTTTCTTAAGTTGTGGTTCAAGTTCCTTGATGACTTCCAAAACTGCATTTTCAAAATTATCTTTACTAGCTTCTGCAAAAAAAGTAACACCATTTCCATGTATACGTATGCCACAAATAGCACCCGTTTTGTCTGATGTAGTGTTCTCTTTTTTGAAGTACACATCTGCATTAATTAAAAAATTATATTTTACATCTAAATTTTTTAACTTTTCCTTAGCATATGCTTCTAAACGGTCACTAGCTGATACGTTTGGGTATTCAAAGTTAATTTCCATATTGTTGAATTTTAGGATTTATAAATTAAACTTCACTCGGTATATTAATCTATTTTAAGCTTTTGGGTAGTCTACATAGCCTTTTTTTCCTGGTGTGTAAAATGTTTCTTCATCCCAGTCTGCTAATTCTTTATTGTTTTTAAAACGCTCTACCAAATCTGGGTTTGAGATAAATGGCTTACCAAAGGCAACCATATCTGCATTACCACTCTTTAAAACTTCTTCCGCTTTTTCTTTATCAAATCCTGCATTAATAATAATGGTTCCATTGTAAATAGGCCTAAAATGTTCTGCAATATTTGTTACGGCATAAGGTATATCAGACACATCGCTAAAAGGTTCTGACAAGTGGATGTAAGCCAAATTATAATCGTTTAATTTTTTAATGATGTACTCAAAAGTAGGAATGGTTTCTTCATCCATTTCCATTCCAAAAATATGATGTAGAGAAGGGTTAAATCTAGCTCCTATTTTTTGCTCGGGTAATACTTCTTTAACAGCATCTAATACCTCAAAGAAAAAACGAGCTCTATTTTCTATACTCCCTCCATACTTATCCGTTCTTTTGTTAGAGGTTTTATTAAAGAATTGATGAAATAAATAACCATTTGACGAATGAATTTCAACCCCATCAAAACCAGCTTCTAAAGCATTCTTAGCCGCATTCTTAAAATCTAAAATGGTTTGATCAATATCTTCCTGAGTCATTTCTTTTGGAGTTACCGTCTCTGTTTTTCCATTTTCTGTAAACACCTCTACATTAGGGTTTAATGCCGATGGAGCTAATGGCAATGCACCATTATGAAAATCTGGATGTGAAATTCTACCTACATGCCACAATTGTATAAAAATTTTACCATCCTCGTTATGTACATTTTGGGTTACTTTTTTCCAACCCTCTACTTGAGCTTTAGAATGAATTCCTGGAGTGTTAATATACCCCACAGCTCTTTTAGATACTTGGGATCCTTCTGTGATAATTAATCCTGCAGAGGCTCTTTGTTTATAATACAATCCTTGTAATTCCTCCGTAGGCTTTCTTTCATCATTTGTTGCTCTACTTCTGGTCATAGGAGCCATTACTACTCTATTATTTAAATGCAAACCATCTATATTATTAAATGGTTGTAAAAGAAAATCTGTATTCATTGTATTCTATTTTTTTATGGTTTAAACAAAAATACTTAATACATGACTTTCTTATTAGTGCATTAGATTTAGAAATGAACTCAATTGATAACTCAGTAAAATAAAAAGATCATTTTAGAAGTCTTCCCTTACAAGTTATGCGGATTTTTAAAAAAGTCCATTTTTAATTTATAAAAATAAAATCGCTTACTTAAGCTTATAACTAAAACAAATTGCTCGTTGCACAATGCTAATTGAAAATGTATCTTTGCCATCCGAATTTATCGGTTTTTAAATCAACAGAATGGCATTTATAGACGAAATTAAACGTAGAAGAACTTTTGGAATTATCTCTCACCCCGATGCGGGTAAAACTACTTTAACCGAAAAATTATTACTTTTTGGTGGAGCGATTAGTGAAGCTGGAGCGGTAAAAAACAACAAAGTTAAAAAAGGAGCGACTTCCGATTTTATGGAAATTGAACGTCAACGTGGAATTTCTGTGGCTACTTCTGTATTGGCATTTAACTATAAAGACCGTAAAATTAACATTCTTGATACGCCTGGTCACAAAGATTTTGCCGAAGATACTTTTAGAACTTTAACAGCTGTTGATAGTGTGATTGTGGTGATTGATGTTGCCAAAGGAGTTGAGCCTCAAACCGAAAAATTGGTAGAGGTTTGTAGAATGCGTAAAATTCCGATGATTGTTTTTATCAACAAATTAGACCGTGAAGGTAAAGATGCTTTTGATTTGTTAGATGAAGTAGAACAAAAATTAGGACTAACCACCACTCCATTGTCTTTCCCTATTGGTATGGGATACGATTTTCAAGGAATTTATAATATTTGGGCAAAAAAAATCAATCTTTTTGCAGGTGATAAAAAACAAAAAGTAACCACTGGAGTTGAGTTTACAGACATTAATGTTCCAGAATTGGACAAAATGATTGGAAACAAAGCTGCAGATAAATTACGTGAAGAATTAGAAATGGTTGAAGGGGTTTATCCTCCTTTTGATCAGGAAGCATATTTAAATGGAGATTTACAACCTGTATTCTTCGGTTCTGCTTTAAACAACTTTGGAGTAAAGGAATTGTTAGATTGTTTTATTGAAATTGCCCCTACCCCACAGCCTAAAAAAGCAGAAGAGCGTTTGGTAGATTCTAAAGAACAAAATATGACTGGTTTTGTTTTTAAAATTCACGCCAATATGGATCCTAAACACAGAGACCGTTTGGCATTTGTTAAAATTGTATCGGGAACTTTTCAAAGAAACGTACCTTACTTACACGTAAGAAATGGTAAAAAAATGAAGTTTTCTAGTCCCAATGCTTTCTTTGCAGAGAAAAAAGAAATTGTGGACGAATCTTATCCTGGAGACATTGTTGGTTTACACGATACAGGAAACTTTAAAATTGGAGATACTTTAACAGAAGGTGAAATTATCAACTTTAAAGGAATTCCAAGTTTTTCTCCAGAGCATTTCCGTTATGTAAACAATGCAGATCCTTTAAAAGCAAAACAGTTATACAAAGGACTAGACCAATTAATGGATGAAGGAGTTGCACAGCTATTTACTTTAGAACTAAACGGACGTAAAGTAATTGGAACGGTTGGAGCTTTACAATACGAAGTAATTCAGTACCGTTTGGAACATGAATATGGAGCTAAATGTACTTATGAAAATTTAGCCATGCACAAGGTTTGTTGGGTAGAACCTACAGATAACAAAGCTGAGTTTGCCGAATTTAAACGTGTAAAACAACGTTATTTAGCCAAAGACAAACAAGGACAATTGGTATTCTTGGCAGATTCTGCCTTCACTATCCAAATGACTCAGGACAAATATCCTTCAGTTAAACTTCACTTTACTAGTGAATACAAATAAAATAAGATGAAAATAAGGTTGTTTTTTTGGGGATTTATCCTTTGTTTCTTTCGGGGAATTGCCCAAGAAAACAACTCTTTAACTACGCTTGAACAATACGCCCTAAACAAAAAAGTAAGACTAAATTATATCCCCGTTAGCATGCCCCAAAATGCTAATGAAAGAATTATGGATTTAGGAGGATTACACTACTTAATTCCAATTTCTAAAAATTTATATGGAGGTATCAATACCCATGCTGCTTTATGGGGAGATCAAGGTGGTTTGTTTACTTTGGGGGTTGAATTAGGAATCAATCAACATCTATTTTCTAAAGTTTTTTTAGACGCCAACCTTGATTTTGGTGGTGGTGGTGGTTACCGATTATTGATAAACAAAGGAGCTTATATCAACCCTAACATTGGTCTTTCTTATCAATTTCCTAAATTCAATATCGGTTTACAATACAGTCATTTTAATTTTTATACAGGAAGAATTAAAAGTAATGCTGTTTCTTTATATGTAGAAATTCCTACAGACATACATGTTTCAAACTATCAAAAAAGTCATCAAACTTACAACATCAATAATAAATCTGCTTGGAACAAACCATTTACCAAAGGAGGTTTTATGATGAAATTTGATCAGTTTTTTCCATTTGGAGGCACAAAAAAAGATGCAGAAAGAAATTCAGAGCTTTTAACCAACACCCTTTATTTAATAGGATTTGAATATCAAAAATACATTTCTGAAAATAGTTTTGTTTTCATTCATACCGATGCCATTTATAAAGGTTTAGAGGCTGGTTTTATGGATATATTTGGAGGTTTTGGTTACGAGCCCATACAAACTAAATATGTAGATGTTTTTACCAAATTGGCTTTAGGAGCTTCTGGTGGTAGAATTCAAGCTGAAGGAGGAGCTACTATTTATCCTACTGCTGGATTAGACTTTAAACTCTCTAATCATTTTACACTAAGTACACATGCAGGTTACGTTAGAGCTTTAGATGGTGATTTTGAAGCCTATGCTTTAGGTGCAGGGTTAAGGTATATTAGTAAAACTGGAGGTAGTTACTCTAAATTCAACCCTAATGAAAAAGTTTCAAAAGTAAAAACACAAGGAATTAGAGTGAGTGTACAACATCAAACATATTTTAAATTACAAAGGTTTGAACGAGAAAACAGAGGTCCAATAGATTTGCACTTATTGGCCTTACAACTAAACTATGATATGACCCCTTACTTATACCTAGCAGGGCAAACAGCTTTTGCTTACGAAGCTACTTATCTAAAAGATGATAGTAGAAATAAAATAGGAGCTGGAGGTTATGCCGATGGAATGGTTGGATTAGGAGTCTATTCTCCTATATTTGCAAAAGAAAAATTACAGCTATTTGCAGAAGCATTTGTTGGTGCTGGTGGAGGTGCTGGAATTGATACAGGAGAAGGAATTATATCCAAAATAAAACTAGGAGCTTATGTTAGAATCAATGATTACCTATCATTATTAGCTTCTGGCGGAAAGGTCATTTCTCCAATAACAAATTTAAATTCAAACAATATAAACTTAGGTTTAAGTATAGATTTTTCTACACTTACCGCCATATTTTAAATAAAAAGAAAGATGAACAACGGATTGTACGCAAAATTCAACACCTCTAAAGGGGCAATTTTGGTAAACTTAGAGTTTGAAAAAACTCCTGGAACTGTAGGTAACTTTGTTGCTTTGGCAGAAGGAAACATGGAAAACAATGCAAAACCACAAGGAACTCCTTATTACGATGGTTTAAAATTTCACCGTGTAATTGCTGATTTTATGATCCAAGGAGGATGTCCTCAAGGAACTGGAACAGGAAACCCTGGTTACAAATTTGATGATGAAATTGTTGCAGAATTAAAGCACGATACTCCTGGAGTATTGTCTATGGCAAATGCAGGACCTGGAACCAACGGTTCTCAGTTTTTTATTACACACACCGCTACTCCATGGTTAGATGGTAAACATACTGTGTTTGGTAAAGTAGTAGAAGGACAAGATATTGTTGACTTGGTTGAACAAGGTGATTTAATTGAATCTTTAGAAATTGTTCGTGTGGGGGAAGCGGCTGAAAAATTTAATGCTATTGAAGCTTTTAGAAAGTTTGAAGGAGCTAGAGAAGCTAAATTAAAGGCAGAAAAAGAAGCAGCTGAAATGGAGTTAGAAAAATTAGCTGCTGGTTACGATAAAACCAATAGTGGATTAAGATATAAAATTCTTCAATCTAGTGGTTCTGGTAAAAAGGCTGCTAAAGGAAAAATGGTGTCTGTACACTACAAAGGACAATTGGCTGATGGAACTGTATTTGATTCTTCATACAAAAGAAAAGAGCCTTTAGAATTTGCTATTGGAGTGGGACAAGTAATCTCTGGATGGGATGAAGGGATTCAATTATTAGAAGTTGGAGACAAAGCTCGTTTGGTTATTCCATCTCACTTAGGATATGGTGCTCGTGGAGCTGGTGGAGTAATTCCTCCAAACGCTACCTTAATTTTTGATGTAGAATTGATAAAAGCATAACTTTTACAATAACATAAACCAAAAAAGGCTTCACTAAATAGTGAAGCCTTTTTTTGATGACAATATATTGTAGTTTAAAAAAGCTTAAACCTTCCCCCTAACATTACAGCTGCTTGCATGTAAATAAAGTCTTGAGAAGCAGAATCTGCTTTGTCGTAAGTAGTTCTAATATCAGGCATATTAATGTATCCTCCTCTTACATCTGTTTGAATAAAAAAGTATTTATAAATCACAAAGTTGAATCCCATTTGTGCAGAAATCCCATATCCAGAGACATGAAAATCATCGTGTCTTTCTTTTCCTAATAAAGTTACATTGGTTCTTGGCATTAAAATTCCTGCTCCAATTCCTTCTGTTAAGTTAATCACAAAATTTTCTGAATGTATTCCAAAATTACTACTAATATCATCAAATCTGTTTAAAGAAACATGGATGTAATTTAGACCATCAGTGTGTTCAAACTTTAAAAAATCATCAGTTTCCTGAATTACATCTCCATTATAGGTTCCTTGATAGTTAGGATAGCTAGCACCAATAGTCCCATCAATAGTCATGTATTGATTTTGAACCGTTACATATTTCATATGATCTACTCCTACAAAAACGCTATAATGTTCATTAAAAAAATATCCAATTCCGTAATTGGTTTGTGGAATTGATATGTTAGCAGGATTGATATATTTATCAACAGAAAAAGGGGTTTGCCTGTCTTTTGCGACTACATCCGTTAAGGTAAAATCGTAATCGGGTCCTTTAAAGTGAATATCCGACTGTGTGTAAGCAGCACGATTCCACCCCCAGTAAGCATAAAACTTTCCTTTGTTTTTAAATTCTGTTTCTTGAGCCTGTACTGCTGAGGTAGCAACAACAATCAACAATAAAATTTTTATAATTCTCATGGTATTTTAAATAAGTATATTTGTTCTTAAAATGGGCACAAATTTAAGGAATCAAAATGAGTAATGGTTTGAAAAACATTGAAGATATTGTAAAGAAACAACCAATCCTTTTGTTTGATGGAGTCTGTAATCTTTGTAACCATTCTGTTCAACTGGTTATTAAAAATGATGTAAAAAACAGATTTCTATTTGCTCCGTTACAAAACCCTGATATCATTCATTATTTAGAAAAAAATCCAAACAATTTTAAAGGTATTGATTCTATTATATTATTAACTCCTAAAAAAATATACACCAAATCTAGCGCAGCCTTAAGAGTTGCAAAACAATTAAGAGGATTGTATCCTTTATTATATATTTTTTACATCATTCCAAAACCTATGAGAGATTTGGTTTATGATTTTATTGCTAAAAACAGATATAAATGGTTTGGAAAACAAACGTCTTGCATGATTCCTACACCTGAATTAAAAAATAAATTTTTATAAATAGTCCTTCTTAATTTTATAGTTTATTTTTGCTTTTTAAAGTTTTATATATGGAGAAATTAAAAGAACGTTGGGGATTAACATCTAATTGGCAGGTATTGGCAATCATCATTGCTTTTAGTATAAATGGTTCTTTTGCAGCTTTTATTGTTAGACCTATTTTAGGTCAAATAGGAGTTACCAAGGAAAACTTGAATATTGTTATTTTTTACATCCTTTATATTGTTCCTGTCATTTTTGTTTATCAATTCACTTTGCCCTACGTAGGTTGGCTTGTTGGGCAGTATCAGTTTTTTAAAAATATGCAAACCAAAATGATGGTAAGAATGAAGTTAAAAAAAGCTTAATCGTTTTTATCTAACCATAAACTTAATAACCAAGTAATGGTAAAAGTGGGTACAAAATCTGTAAAGGGCAAAGCCTCTTCTATAAAACCAATCACAGCAGTATATTTAGAAACTTTATTCTGATAAATTTTTACAATTAAATATGCTGATAAAGGAGCCCAAACAACATCAACCATTTCTCCCAATCCGGGAACAAAAAAAGGAAGCATTCCCAAGACATCTAATATAATACTCGCTAATAATTTTATATATTTAGATTTCATATTATTACCTTATTAAAATGGAATTTGATTATTTATATAGCAATATAGATCAATTGATAAAAATGCCACTTCCTGGTATTGAAGCTCATAAAACTTTATCGCCATTACAAAGACCTTTGTTTACCAAATATAACATTCCTATCTCAGCTAAAAAAGCAGGTGTTTTGGTTTTATTATACCCTAATCAAAAACAAGAAACTACTATTTTACTAACCAAAAGAGCACATTATAAAGGAACACATAGCAACCAAATTAGCTTTCCAGGAGGTAAAAAAAATCCTGAGGATAGAGATTTGGAAACTACAGCGATAAGAGAAACATATGAAGAAGTCGGTTTACCACAAACAGATATCACCGTACACAAACAACTTAGCACCATATACATACCTCCCAGTAATTTTGAAGTAGATTCTTATCTAGCCACCATCCCCTACACTCCTATATTTAGCAAAAACTATGAGGTTGAGGAAATTATACATCTTACCTTGGAAGAACTTTTAAATCCTAATAATTTAACTACCTTTAAAACCGCTACCTCATATGCAAACCACGCAGAAGTTCCTTGTTTTATGTTTAACAAACATTGTGTATGGGGAGCTACAGCAATGATTTTGAGTGAAGTGAAAGAAGTTTTAAAAAACTTATGATAAGGGGTAAAATATTGTAAATTTGCGATCCTATTCATATTAAATAATATATAGATACAATGAGCCTATTTAAAAAGAACCCTTTTGGGCATTACCTTTTTCTCAAAAAAATAATCATTAGTATTTTTGGTATTGTTTCTTACCGTAGATATAACGGTTTTAACAAATTAAACATTGAGGGTTCTGAAATTTTAAAAGACCTTCCTGACAATAAAGTTCTATTCATTTCAAACCATCAAACTTATTTTGCTGATGTTGCTGCCATGTACCATGTGTTTTTTGCAACCTTAAATGGTAGAGATAATTCTTTAAAAAGATGGACTTACTTATTAAAACCTAAACTAAATCTTTACTACATCGCTGCTTTAGAAACGATGAAAAAAGGCTTATTACCTAAAATATTTGCTTATGCAGGTTCTATTTCTATTGAAAGAACGTGGAGAGCAGCCGGTAAAGAAGTAAATAGACAAGTTAAAATGTCTGACATTTCTAATATTAAAAAAGCTTTAGATGATGGTTGGGTAATTACGTTTCCGCAAGGAACCACCAAACCTTTTAACCCTGTAAGAAGAGGAACAGCACATTTAATTAAAACCTACCAACCCATTGTAATTCCTATTGTTATTGATGGTTTTAGACGTTCTTTTGATAAAAAAGGATTGATGATTAAAAAAAGAGGTATTCTACAATCTATGGTCATCAAACCACCTTTGGAAATTGATTACGATACAGAAGATGCAAATGATATTTTAAAGAAAATTGAATACGCTATTGAGCAACATCCTTCATTCTTAAAAGTAATTTCTGTAGAAGAATATGCAGCACAAGAAAGAGAATTAAACAAACAAAGAGAATTTTGGAGCTCTGATAGTAAAGAAGAATAATATCATATAGTAATGGTATGAAAAAAAATGCATTCCTACTTTTCTCTATCATTCTTTTGGCTTGCTCAAAACAGGAAAATATAAATACTGGTATTACAGTAGCAACAACCAGTAAATCTCTATATAAAGGAGATCAATTTCAAATAAAAGCCATTTCTGATTTAGATATTCTTTTTGAATCAGAAGATGAATTTCATGCTACTGTAACCGATAATGGATTGGTAACTGCTGGTTATGTTGGAAACACAACCATTCTTATCTCTAATGAAATTTACAATATTCAACATTCTATTAAAGTAAACCCTAGATATACTTTATATCCAGATCCGCTATTAGATTTTAAACTCACAAAAGAAGAATTCATTACGCTATTAGGAGCTCCTAATGAATACAGTGAAAATTTTATCAAGTATAATAATTACTCTGATGCTTCAAATTTTATTAGCTACACTTTTAATAAAGAAAATAAATTAGAATACGTACGAGTGCTTGTAAATAAAAACAACTACGAAGATTTAGTACTAGATTTTCTAAACGAAAGATATGTTTTACAAGGAACAGTAGCTTATGAAGAACTGGGAAGTGGAACTTTATACTGCAATAACTTTAAAAAAAGTACCGCTACATTATCTGTTTTTGTCTATAACTTTGATGCTACAAATTATGCTGTTTTGTATTTTCCCACTTCAAAAACAGCATCAGCACTTAAATTATTGTCTAAGTGAGTTTTCAAAAGGAATTCTATTCACAATACTTCTTCCTAAAGTAACTTCATCAGCATATTCTAACTCATCTCCTACGGAAATCCCTCTGGCAATGGCAGATATTTTTACATCAAAATCTTTAATCTGTTTGTAAATATAAAAGTTTGTGGTATCTCCCTCCATGGTAGAACTTAAAGCAAAAACCAATTCTTTAACTACTCCAGATTTTACTTTTTCTAAAAGACTATCTATTTTTAAATGCCCTGGACCTATTCCTTCCATTGGAGAAATTTTTCCACCTAACACATGATACAATCCTTGAAATTGAGAAGTATTTTCAATGGCCATCACATCTCTTACGTCTTCTACCACACAAACAATAGTTTCGTCTCTTTTGTGACTAGAACAAATATCACAAAGCTCTACATCTGAAATGTTGTGACAACTTTTACAAAGTTTAATATCATTAACCAAAGTATCTAAAGCTTTGGTTAAATAATGTGTTTGTTCCTTAGGCTGCCTAAGTAAATGTAATACCAAACGCAATGCGGTTCTTTTACCAATTCCTGGTAATTGAGAAACCTCATTCACTGCATTTTCTAAAAGTTTTGATGAAAAATCCATAAGTCCACAAATGTACACATATAGCGTTACAGAATAAAAAAAATATTTAATTTGGTAGTACCTAAAACAAAATGAATGACTCCTATTACGATAGCTCTTTTAGTCGGTGCATATTTTATAGTTTTATACTTAATTTCTTTATTAACAGGAAAAGAAAACAACAACGAAACTTTTTTTAAAGCCAATAAAAAAGCACCTTGGTACGTGGTTGCTTTTGGAATGATTGGGGCTTCTTTATCTGGAGTCACCTTTATTTCTGTTCCGGGTTGGGTAGCTACCAGTCAGTTTAGCTATATGCAAGTCGTAATCGGTTACTTTTTAGGTTATATGGTCATTGCTTACATACTGATTCCGCTTTACTACAAATACAACATCACCTCTATTTATGGCTATTTAGAACAGCGTTTTGGAAATAATAGTCACAAAGTAGGAGCTGCTTCTTTTCTAGTTTCACGAGTATTAGGAGCCTCGTTTAGATTGTATTTGGTTGCGCTAGTTTTACAATATTTTATTTTTGATGCTTGGCACGTACCTTTTGAGCTTACGGTAGTTTTTTCTGTTTTATTAATTTGGATCTACACTTTTAAAGGTGGAATTAAAACCATTATATGGACAGATACGCTTCAAACTTTATTTATGCTGATAGCCTTAATGGTAATTGGATATATTTTATTACAAAAATTAGACACCAATTTATTCGATTTTATTGCTTCTAAAGAATATAAAAACTACGGACAAATCTTTTTTAATGATGATTTTAACGATAAAAAACATTGGATAAAATCGATCTTAGGAGGGGCTTTTATTGCCATTGCGATGACAGGATTAGATCAAGACATGATGCAAAAAAACTTGGCTTGTAAAAATACCAAAGAAGCGCAATGGAATATGTTGTCTTTTGCCCCGTCTTTGGTCATCATCAACTTTTTGTTTTTACTATTAGGAGCCTTATTATTTACTTATGCTCAACAAGAAGGAATTGCCATCCCTGTTCAAGATGGAAAAACAAAAACAGATTTGTTATTTCCTGAAATAGCCCTAAACGGAGGATTGGGTCTTGGAGCCTCTATTGTTTTTTTATTAGGATTAATTGCTGCTGCATATTCTAGTGCCGATAGTGCTTTGACTTCTTTAACCACTTCTTTTTGTATCGATTTTTTAAAGATTGAAAACAAACCTAAAAAAGAACAAGAAAAAATCAGAAAGAAAACACATATTTACATGTCCTTAGTTTTAATATTAACCATTATTTCTTTTAAATATATTTTGAGTGAGAATGTCATTAGCAATTTATTAAAAGTAGCTACTTATACCTATGGACCTCTTTTAGGGCTATTTGCTTTTGGAATTTTTACCAAACATAAAATTCACGACAAATGGGTGTTATTTATTACCATTATTGCCATAATTTTTAGTTATTTTATCAATGAGAATAGTACCTTACTGTTCAACGGATTTCAATTTGGATATGAATTATTGTTATTAAACGGAACACTCACATACATAGGACTTTATCTTATCAAACAAAAAAAATGAACAACGATTTAAGTAATTATCGTAAAGTATATCAAAAAGGAGAATTGCTAAAAGCAAATGTTCCCGAAACTCCTATTGAGCTTTTTCAACAATGGTTTCATGAAGCCGAAGGTGCTGAAAGTGGATCAGAAACCAATGCCATGAACATTGCTAGTATTGGTTTGGATGGATTTCCTAAAAGTAGAATTGTACTTTTAAAACGTTTTACGTGGGAAGGATTTGTATTTTACACCAACTACAATAGCGAAAAAGGAAAAGCCATTGCCAACAATCCCAATGTTTGTGCTTCGTTTTTCTGGGAACATCAAGAAAGGCAAGTTATTATTAAAGGAAAAGCTGAAAAAATATCAGCAAATTTATCAGATGGTTATTTTGAAAGTAGACCTGAGGGTAGTAAATTAGGAGCATGGGCATCTAATCAAAGTGAAGTAGTAGCCTCCAAAGATATTTTAAACAATCAACTAGAAGAGTTTACAAAAAAATTTGAAGGACAAGAAATTCCAAGACCAGAACATTGGGGAGGATACATTATTAAACCTATATCTGTTGAGTTTTGGCAAGGAAGACCCAACAGAATGCATGATAGAATTAGATATACATTATTAGAAAATTTTGAATGGAAAATCGAAAGATTGGCTCCATAAAAAAACGATTTACATGAAAACTATTTACATTGTAAGACACGCAAAATCTTCGTGGGAGTATGAAGGAATTCAAGATATAGACAGACCGCTAAAAAAGAGAGGTATTAAAGATGCTTATTTATTAGCCAATGTTCTTAAAGATAAAATTAAAAAACCAGATGCTTTTATAGCAAGTTGTGCCAATAGAGCATTACATACTGGAATTATTTTTTGTAATGTAATGGGATTTCCCATGGCAAACTTAAAAATAAGCAAATCTTTGTACAGCTTTAGTGATGGCTATTTGGTAAAAACCATTCGTGCTTTAGACGACGCTTATGATTCTGCCATTGTATTTAGCCACGATCACGGAATTAACACTTTTGTAAATACCTTTGGTAGTAAACCTATCTCTCACGTACCCACCTGTGGTGTTATCGGAATTCAATTTGACACGGAACACTGGAAAAACATTAAATCTGGTAAAACAGTATTAAAAGAATTTCCTGTAAATCATAAAGATTAAATACTAATTTAAAAGAGACTATTTTGATTCGTATAAGAAAATATGCAGCCATTGATATTGGTTCCAACGCAGTAAGATTATTGATTGCCGACATCATTGAGAATGATGAAAACGACAAAGTGAAGTTTAAAAAATCTGCTTTGGTTCGTGTTCCAATCCGTTTAGGAGAAGATACTTTTGGTGTGGGAGAAATCTCAGAAAAAAATATTATGAGGCTTACAGATGCTATGAATGCCTTTCAATTGTTAATGAGCGTTCACAAAGTTGAAAAATACAAAGCTTGTGCTACCTCAGCCATGAGAGATGCTTCTAATGGAGAATATGTTATCAATAGAATTCTAAAAAAATCTGGAATTAAAATTGACATCATTGATGGTGAAATTGAAGCTCAAATTATTGCTGCAACAGATTTAGGGGAATTGTTAGATAATAGCAAATCTTATCTTTATGTTGATGTTGGTGGAGGAAGTACAGAAATGACCATTTATAAAAAAGGAGAAATTGCCAACTCTAAATCTTTTAAAGTGGGTACCGTACGTATGTTAAACCAAAAAGATGCTTTGAGTGATATTTGGGACGAAATGAAAGAATGGGTAAAACACAACACCAAAGGCATTAAAAATATTAGCTTAATTGGTTCCGGAGGAAACATTAACAAAATATATAAAATGTCTGGAAGAACAGATGGTTCTCCACTTTCTTTTATATACATGAAAGCGAATTACAAATATTTAAAAGCAATGACTTACGACGAACGTATTTCTGAATTAAACTTAAATCAGGATAGAGCCGATGTAATTATACCAGCGACTAAAATTTATGTTTCTGCCATGAAATGGTCAGATGCTAAAAAAATATATGTGCCAAAAATTGGACTTTCTGATGGAATTGTTAAAAGCTTATATGCCGGTATTATTGAGTAATATTATTAAACATACAAAATACTTTACTGCATTATTTTTAACCATAATGCTTATGGCTTGTGGCAACAATTCATCAAACAAACAAGCCACAAAAAAAACTACTCCCCCTGCTCCACCCAAACAAGAAATTGTTAAAAAGAAAACAATAATTCCTGTTCCTAGAAAAGATACCATGTTAGTGAAAGACATCATTAACGATAAAAATGTACGTAAATTTTTTACTGAATATGGTAGAAAAAATCCTGAAACAAAACTATTGTTAAAAACTCGCTTAGGGAATATGCATATTACCCTGTTTAAAGAAACACCTTTGCACAGAGCTAGTTTTATTTATTTGATAAAAAACGGATATTACAACAAAACTTGTTTCCACAGAATTGTAAAAAACTTCATCATTCAAGGAGGTTGGTCTGATACTGAAATCGTTCAAAAATATAGAAGTCAGTTAAACGACTACAGAATTCCGCCTGAATTTAGAAAAGGAATTATTCACAAAAAAGGAGCATTATCTGCCACCAGAAGATGGGTAAACAATCCCAACAAATTATCAAATCCTTTTGAATTTTTTATCATGCAAACCAGTGTTGATTGCTCTCACTTAAACTTTGAACACACCGTTTTTGGTCAAGTTACTAGTGGTTTTGATGTCATTGATAAAATTATCGATCAAAAATTAGATGGTAATTCTGAATGGCCAGAAGTGGATGTAGATATTGAGTTTGTTATACTGGATTAATTACCAAACTTCATATTTGATCCCTTCGTTATTCATATAAGTATTTTCCTCTTTATTTAAGTTGATTTTATTTCCAAAGTAATCCGTAGGCATACAACCAGCAGCCTCAGCAATACAAGCGCTTGCTGCAAAATCCCAAGCACAACCTCCTCCTTGTTTATCTCTGTGAGGTTTTATATATACTGCTGGAGCATTTTCTAGAACTCCCATAGCATTCATCACCGCTCCCTGATGAGTCACTACTTTTAGTGGTGCATTGTATTTCTCTAATGATATTTTTTCTAATGATTGAACCAAATAAGGATGCGCTCCAGAAGACACAAAACTTAAATCGCTATAAAAAGTTAAACCTTTATTTTTGTTGTATTGAATGGTAAATTCAGTTCCATCTTTGTAAACTTTTCCTCCTTTTACTGCATCGTATAAATGATCGTGATAAGGATCATAAGCAACTCCCACAACTGCTTCACCATTTTTGTTTACCAAACCAATAGCCACAGCAAATCCTGGTGTTTTTTTGGTAAAAGGTAACGTTCCATCAATAGGGTCTACTGTCCAAAAATAATCTTTCACCAACCTACTTTTATCGTCTTCAGATTCTTCTCCTAACCAACCTAAATCATAATTTTTAATACTTTCTTGTAAACTAGAAAAAATAATTTCTTGAGATTTTATGTCAACTTCTGTCACTACATCGGCAGCCAAGCTTCCTCCCTTATTTTTACTTCCAATTTTAAAATCAGTTCCAAAACAGGCAATTACATGCTTTCCTGCTTTTAAAGCAGCTTTTTTGGCTATTTCTCTTAAAACTTCTAAATCCTTTATGTTTAATTCCATGTTATTTTAATGATTTAATTACTTGTTGAGCTACTTGCTCGCTATAACTATTAATTTTCCAATGTGAGGGACTCCATCCTTTTAAAAACCTATGAAAATCTGTCCAAGCAACAGGAAACAAAGCCCTCCATTCTTTTTCTAAAGCTTGGACATCTATATTTATATTTTTAATATTGATGGCTTTTTTTAAAAGATGAAAGTACAAGTCTAATATTTCTGTTTCGTATTCTTTACAATCTTCTTCAGACAAACAACTTCCCATAAAATAGGCCAAATCTTTCACGCCACAACCACCACCTACATATTGAAAATCTACAGCTGCAACTTTTGAACCATCTTCTGAAAAACAAAAATTAGCCAATTTGGCATCACCATGTACAAATGTTTTAAAAGTTGCATTATTTAATGTTTCATCAATTTTAGAGGCTATCTTTTTTAAAGCTTTATCTTCTAACACCTCTAATTCTTCTGGTCTTGTGTCCAAATGCCAATAAGTACCAATCTTCCATAAATCTTTAGGGGCTTGTTGTAAAAAAGTAGCATGGAAATTTGCCAACCATTGAACACAAACATTGATGTGTTGCCATGAAACCTTATGAATTCTTTTAGAAAACCCAGCATCATCTAAATCTTCTAACACTAATAAAACCTCATCATTATAAGTATCAAAAGCATACAATTTAGGGATTCTACAAAATGTATCACATTGCTTAGCATACGTTTTATAAAAAGCGGTTTCAACTTGATACGATTTCACCTTTCTATCATGCGAAACATTGGTATTCCATCCTCTTGGGTGCTCTTTTATTTTTGGTAATTGTACCCATTTTACCACTACTTGTTTTATAGGACTCTCTATAAGTTGATATCGGACAATTTTACCATAACCACTCCAAAGTGTTTGGATGACTTCTACCTCGATAGCTTCTTTGGCTTGGGTACTTGTCGTTAGTGTGTTCTTAAATTGTGAATTCATGAGGATATTCTTATAGAATAAAGATACAAAAGGGAAAGGAAGCACTATAAAAAAAGCCTAGTAGAATTTCTACTAGGCTTTGTATATTTTTAATGAAATATTTGACTATTTCTGTTTTTTAGCGGCTGCTTTTAACTGAAAGTTTTCAATAATTGTCCCTGTAATCCAGTAAGGTACTACAAAAGTTAATAAGAAAATTAACAACCAAAAACCAGCTGTAAATACAAATAAGAATGCTAAAAATCCTAAGAATTGTGAAATATCCATTTTATATTAAATCTTTTATTCGTGAGTTATATCTGCAAAAATAAACTTTTTTTCGATTTTACCTCATCAAAACATGAATAATTATTGACTAAAATAAACCATTGTTTAAGGCAACCAATGCTTCTTTTTTATTTTCGGTATTAATCACTAATGATACGTTGTAATTAGAACCTCCGTATGAAATCATACGAATAGGAACATTTCCTAAACTGTTTAAAATTGGAATTCCTGCCCCTGTTCTTTTTGATGAAAATTCACCCGCCAAGCATACAATACTCAAATCAGAATCTACCTCTACAGAACCTATTTCTTTTAACTCTGCAACAATTTCATTTAAATGAGTCGTGTCATCAATGGTTACCGAAACCGCAACTTCCGAAGTGGTAATCATATCAATAGAAGTTTTATACTTCTCAAATACTTCAAACACTCCTTTTAAGAAACCGTAAGCCATTAACATTCTGTATGACTTAATCTTAATTGCTGTGATACCATCTTTAGCAGCAATGGCTCTTACACCACTTGGCACTTCACAGTTTTTAATAATAGTTCCTGCTGCGTTTGGCTCAAAAGTATTTTTTAACAAAACAGGCACATTTGCTTTGCGTGCTGGAATGACAGACTGTGGATGCAAAATTTTCGCTCCAAAATAAGCCAACTCGGCAGCCTCATCAAAAGAAAGTTCTTTTAAAGAAAAGGTATTTTCTACAAAACGAGGATCGTTGTTATGCATTCCATCAATATCAGTCCAAATCTGAATTTCTTCAGCCAAAATAGCCGCACCAATTAAAGAAGCAGAATAGTCAGATCCTCCTCTTTTTAAGTTGTCTATTTTTCCTGTATCACTCAAACAAATATATCCTTGAGTTACAAAAATCTCAACTTCTTTATTTGCCTCAATTATTTTACCGTATTCTTTGGTGATTTTTTCAATCACAGGTTCATTCGCCTCATCAATAGCCATAAAATCAAAAGCAGATACCAACAATGCATTTGCTCCTAATTCTTTTAAATGAAAACTAAATAAGTTAGTAGACAAAACTTCACCTTGTGCTACAATGTTTTTTTCTATTTGCTTAGATGGAATTTCAATTCCGATATGCTCTCTAATATATTCAAAAACTTCTGAAACCAGTTCAATAGCTTCATTTTGGTTTTCTTTTTCTGACAATAATTCATTTACAACATCAACATATTTTCCTATCAATGTATTAATTAAATCATTTGCTTCTTCTTCTCTATAGTTAATAATATGATCTGCAACTTCATGTAAAGCATTGGTTGTACCAGACATTGCAGACAAAACTACTGTTTTTTGCCCTTCAACATTTCTTACAATGTTTGCAACTTCTTTAATGCTTTCTGGACTCCCTACTGAGGTACCTCCAAATTTTAATACTTTCATACTTGTTCCTAATTAGTCTCTTGTTAGTGTTTCTAGTTTCTCTTTTTAATACCTGAGGGTAATAAAAGCGCAAAGGTTTCACAAAAGTGTTATCTGTACAAAAAAATAATAATATCTTTACATCTTGATACTAATTGTTAAAATTTGAACAGGTATGAAAACCATACAGGAATCTGTTGAGGGGATTATTAGAAAAACACCTTTTTTAGAAGAGGCTTTAAATGACAAGTTAATTAATGTTTCTTCATTGGCTAGGGTGATTCAACCAGATGTTGAAAAAGACTTAAACAAGGATGTAAAGTCTGGAGCTATCATGATGGCTATCAATAGGCTATCTCCTTCAAGTATTTTAAAAATTAGAAAGAACATCAAAAAAATAACCTTGACTTTAGGTGATTTTATTGTACGTTCTGATTTGGGAAATTTTACTTTTAAAAACACACCTACTTTACTAAAATGTATTTCTGATTTGATCAAAGAATTTGGAGAAGATAAAGATTATTTCTTTACCATTTCTCAGGGTATTTTTGAGACAAACATCATTACTAGTAGAAAGTTACATGATAAGGTTTCTGAAATTTTTAAATCCGAGTTACTCTTGTCTTCTGCAGATGAATTGGCTTCAATTACTATAAAGTTACCAAAGTCTAATTCTCAACAATCTGGTATTTACTACTTTATATTAAAACAATTGGCTTGGGCTGATATTCCTGTACAAGAAATCATCTCTACCACTCATGAAATTACCATTGTAGTTAAAGAGGCAGACATCAATAAAACTTTTTCTATTTTAATAGACATGAAAAAAAGCTAGCCCCGTCTTTTTTATCTTATAAAAACAGCCAATCTAATATTTAAGATTGGCTGTTTTGTTTATTAACATAATTCATAAAAATACTATATTTAGACATCCATCAACATAATCAACTACTTTACATGAATCGTTATGCAACAATTTTTCAAATGATAAGCATTGTGTTATTCAGTAGTTGCAAAAGTAATTTATTTGATAAAAAAGAAGCTGTGGAAAATATTCCTTTTACAGAAAACTTTAACAATCTAGAGCTCTTTCATCAAAATTGGAAAGACAATTCTTTTGGACATCCCAAATCTTATCAATTAGAAAATGATGCCTTAAAAGTCTCCACTCGTCCCAATAGTAAGGATAGAGTTAAAGTAAAAACCAAACGAAAAGATTTTGGATTAGGGACTTATGAGTGGAAAATTTATATACCCAAATTTAACATCAATGACCAATGTAGTATTGGTGCATTTATTTATCATTCTGGTAAAACTCCCTATGAAATAGATTTTGAAATAGGATCGGGAAATATTAAGGATAGAAAAGAAATAAAAGCAAAAACAAATGAAGCTATTGTACATTGTACCTCACAACATCACCCTCATACTTCTGATGTTTTTAAGGTAACTACCGAACAATGGCATTATTTTAAAATGGAACTAAGTGAGAACAACAACAGGTATTTTATAAAATGGTTTATCAACAATGTTTTGGTAAAAACACTACAAACAGATATTAAAACAAAACACAAGTTTACTGTACATAACAGTTTAGAAAACTTATCGTTTATGGGAGAACATTTACCCACCAAAGAAAACTACGCATTGTTTGATTCTTTTAACTTTAAGTAAACTTAATACTCCAAACCTATTTTTTTTCTAACTGTATCTAAAGTTTGAATCAGTTTTTTAGAAAAATCAAAAGTCATGATATTACTTTCTTTTTTACCTTCTCTTAGTAACTTATTAAAGTGTTCGGCTTCATAATTATACCCTATGGTTTTTACACCAAAATCTACAATTTCCTCTTTACCATTTTTTATGATGGTTACAGAAGTGGGAATATGAAACTCTGTATTTATTTTAATCATTCCTTGTTCACAAGTAAAAATAGCTTCGGTAGCAGTTTGTTCTTGAATAGAACTTTTTAAATAAGCTTTGGCTTTTTGATAATGAAAAATCATATCACAACTTGCATCGGCTCCATTGTCAAAAAAAGTGGCTTTCGCTTCAATATTTTCTGGTATTCCTAAAGTTGATAAAGCCGCAAAAATAGGATAGATTCCAATATCTAATAAACTCCCTCCACCTACTTCTTTTTTAAACAACCTGTTTTCATTATCAAAAGGTCTATGAAATCCAAAATCTGCTTCTAAAGAAAGAACTTCCCCTAAAGCTTTATTCTTAATTAACTCCAAAACATATTGATAATGTGGTAAAAAATAGGTCCACAAAGCTTCCATTAGCAACACGTTTTGTTCTTTAGCAACAGTAATCATTTGCTGAACTTCATTAAAGTTCATGGCAAATGGTTTTTCACACAAAACAGCTTTGTTATTTAATAAACATAAAATAGAATGATCTTTATGAAAACTGTGTGGTGTGGCAATATAAACAGCATCTACATTTTTATCTTTTGCCAATGATTCATAAGAATCATAAGCGATGGTAGCATTGAAATCTTTAGCGAATTTATCAGACTTTTCTTGGTTTCTTGAAGCCACTGCATATAATTCAGCATCAGAAATGGTCGCTAAATCTTTGGCGAATTTTTGAGCTATATTTCCCAAACCTATAATTCCCCATTTGATTTTCTTACTATGTAATAACATGAATGTTGTTTTTAAACGGAAAGATAGTCATTCTAAAAGATTTCTTCAACCTGAACATTTTGCTCAATCGGATAGACAGAAGGTCCAAATTGATTAAAAACAGCTACATCGGCAGCATCTCTACCAACTCCTAAAACCACATAGCCTCCAGGATTTCCTGTTTGAGTAGCATCAAAAGTATACCACCTGTTTCCTATATATGCCTCAAACCATGCATGCATATCCATAGGATGTAAACCATGTAAATATCCAACCACAATACGTGCAGGAATACTTAAACTTCTGCACAAAGCGATGCCCAAATGAGCCAAATCTTTACAAACGCCAAATCCTTTGTTTTTAACTTGTAAAGCCGACAAGGGTTCACTGTTACTACCCGGAACATAATCTATATTTGTACGTAACCAATTTGTAATTGCCGATACTTGATTGTAACCTAAATATTGTCCTTCACCAATACTCATCGCCAATTCATTAAAACAATCAGACTCACAATATCTACTTGGCAATAAGTAACTCAATACCCCATCGGGTAAATTCTGAATTTCAATAAATGGGGCTCCATAACCTTCATCAATAAAGTTTGAAGTTATCACCTCTGAGGAAGTCATAATTGAAAACATTCCTGGATCAGCGATTAAGCGTTGACAAAGATTTCCATAACTATCCGTAAACTCAAAAACAGGAATACTCGGTAAAATTTTATATTCTTCTTTTTCTACCCACTGATGCGCTCCACTACGAGGCCTAAGCATTAAAATAAATGGCGTTGGTTCTGAAATTTCAAACTTTAAAAAACAACTTGTACGTAAACGCATATATCAAATTTTCAACACTTTCATTACACAGTCAATACCGACCAACACTCAAATATAGACTATTATTTAATGGAAATATACTTGAAAACAATATTAAAAAAAGAACTATATTATCCTTAAAAAAAGCTTATAAATAATCCTTTTTTCTAATTTTTTCAACAATTAATTTCTTAAAAAAAGAATAAAAAAACTGTTAACATTATTAAGTAACGTTAACAGCTTTATATTGGTAATAATGGAGTGATTTAAAAAACCAAGCCTTTTAATTTTTCTTTTATCTTTTTATTAATGTCTTTAGGGTAAGTTCTTTCTCCCATAAAAATATCTGTCATGGCTTCACTAAAATGTTGACCATAGTTTTTTAATAAAAATTTTCTGACAATTTTACTACCGTAAAATACTTTAGCCAATTTCATTGAAGTAAGTAACTCTGGCATTAAAGTATCTTCTATAATATCTGTATAAATTTTAGCTGCTTTTTCTTCATCTCCTTTTGCTTGGGCTATAGCTTCTGCTACTAATTTACCACTTAATATAGCATTTGAAATTCCTTCGGCAGTTAATGGGTCTGCAAAACCAGCAGCATCTCCTATTAAAAAAACATTCTCTTTTACAAAACCATCTAATCGAGGAGTTACAGGAATTTGATATCCATGTTTTTCGATACTTAAAATTTCTTCTATTCCTAAAAACTTGATATAATCAGCACAATACTCTTTTATTTTTTTATCATCTTTTAAAATAGCTCCTACGCCTATTGATAAATGATTTTTCTTAGGAAAACACCATCCATAACCTGCTGGAATTGCATCAATATCAAAACGGATTTCTTTAGAAAGTCTTTCAAAATCTGCCTGATTCACTTCTATTTCATATTCTAATGCTGGAATTAAAGTACGAGTATCTTCTTTCCAACCTGCCATTTTTGCTACCTGACTATAAACACCATCTGCAGCAATAACAAATTGTGTTTTAATCAAACCTTGAGTGGTTTCAATTTCAACCAATCCATCAACTTTATTGAGTGATTTTACTTTGCAATCTTCAATAATTTCAACTCCTAATTCTTTTGCTTTGTTTACAATTAATTGATCAAAAGTGTCTCTCATTACCAAAGAAACAATTGGATTTTCTCTTTCGGTAACAAAATGTAAATCATCTCCCATGTAAACATCAATTTTATTAAACTCAATATCTACAACTTCCGATACATCAAACGGCATGTTTTTTCTACCTCTATATACAAATCCACCACCACAAACTTTATATCTTGGCAAGATTTCTTTTTCTAAAATAACAGTTTTGATACCTGCTTTTGCCAAATGGAATGCTGCCGAAGCACCTGAAGGACCTGAACCTACAACCGCAACTTGATAATTTTTCATAAATTAAAAATATGTTTACGGCAATAATAGAAATTAATGCCTATTAAATCAAATACTATCTCTTATTTATTTCTTTTATTAAAAACAAAAAACAACTTAGATTGGCACTGATATTGACAGGTTTTTGACGTTTATTTACGTAATTTAGCACCTTAAAATTTTAATGTTACCCATGAAAAAAATCTGGAATATTTTATACAGTACTCGCCTAATGGCAATTCTATTCTTATTGTTTGGAGCCACTATGGGAATTGCAACTTTTATAGAAAATGATTACGGTACAGAAACCTCTAAAGCTTTGGTATATAACACATGGTGGTTTGAAACCATTATGTTGTTATTTGTAATTAATTTTTTCGGAAATATTTTTAAATACAAACTACACAAAAAAGAAAAATGGGGAATTTTATTATTCCATGTTTCTTTCTTACTAATTATTATTGGAGCTGCTGTTACAAGATATGTAAGTTATGAAGGGGTAATGCCTATTTTAGAGGGAGAAAAAACCAATGAATTCTTTTCCGAAACCACTTATCTTAACTTAAATATTCACAATTTTAAAGAAGAAAAATACGTACACAGTCCTATTTTACTTTCTGCAAAAGGAAAAGCTTCTTATCATTTTTCTACAGATTTTAGAGGTCAGGACATTGATTTTGAATTAACGGATTATATTCCAAATGCCAAAACAGAATTTACAAAATCTGAAAATGGAGAAACTTTTTTACATTTTGTAGAATCTAGTTCTGGTTCTAGACATGATCATTATATTAAAAAGGGAACTTTAGAGAATATTCACGGAATTTTAGTGGGATATGAAAATCCAGAAAACGCTTCTATTAATTTTACTGATAAAGATGGAACCTTATATTTAGAATCTAAATCTGATGGATCTTTTATGCGAATGGCCGATCAATTTCAAGGAACGGTTACCGCTAATACTCCTGAAAAATTTAACTATTTAAGTTTACATCAAATTGCAGGGTTGAGTTTTGTAGTGCCCGAAAAACCAATTACTGGAGAAATGAAAGTAATTTCTGCAAAAGATAAAAAAGCTTTTCCAGAAGCTTTGTTAACTTTTAAAGTTACCTCTAAAGATAAAATGACCTTAATTCAAGTAAAAGGAGGAAAATACACCTCAAACAAACCTGTAACTTTTACTTTGGCTGATCTAAACTTTAATTTATCATACGGTTCTAGAATTTTAAAACTTCCATTTTTTATAAAATTAAATGATTTTCAATTAGAAAAATATCCAGGTTCTGAGTCTGCTGCTTCTTATGCTAGTGAAATAACGCTTGTTGATGAAGAAAAAAATAACACCTTTGATTTTAGAATTTTCATGAATCATATTTTAGATTATAGAGGATATAAATTTTTCCAATCTAGTTATGATTTGTCTGGTCCTAAAGAAGAAACCAGATTATCTGTAAACCACGATGCTATTGGAACTACCATTACTTACATTGGATACTCTATGTTATACACAGGATTGATGATGATTTTATTTATGAAAAATTCTCGTTTTGGTCAATTAGGTCAAAAACTTAGAAAATTAAAAAGTAAAACGACCGTAATTGCTTTAATTTTAGGATTGACTTCTACTTTTAGTTTTGCTCAACACACAGATGAAGATCACAATCACGAAGGACACGACCATGCTTCTGAAATAGTACAAGAAGAAAATCACGAAGGTCATAATCATGCTGCTGAAGAAGCACACGATCATCAAATGGAAACTTTATCACCCGAAAAGGTAAAAGAGGCCATTGTTAAAAATGCTGTAAAACCAGAACACGCACTTGAATTTAGTAAAATTGTAATTCAAGATGCAGGAGGTCGTATGAAACCTATCAATACTTTTGCAAGTGAATTGTTAAGGAAAGTAAGCAAAAGTGAAACTTATGAAGGCTTAGATGCCAATCAAGTGTTTCTATCTATTGTAGAAAATCCTAGACTTTGGTTTGATGCTCCTGTGATTTATTTAGAAAGAAATGATGAAAAAATCAGAAAAGTTTTAGGCATTGATGTCAAAACAAAATATGCCTCTTTATCAAACTTTATAGATCCTAGTGGAAATTATAAATTGGTATCCTATGTGGCTGATGCTGAAAAAAGTCAAATTAAAAGTGCTTTTGAAAAAGATGTCATCAACATAGACAAGCGTGTAGGTTTGTTATACACCGCTATTAGCGGAAGTATTTTGCGTATTTATCCTAAAATAGGTGATGAAAACAACAAATGGGTTTCTCAACTAGAATTAGAAACTGCCGGATTTAAAGGAACTGATTCTGTTTTTGTAAAACAAATTTTACCTGCTTACAAACAAGTTTTATGGCAAGCAAAACAAAGTGGAAATTATGCTGATGCCAATGAAATTTTAGGAGGAATTAAAAACTTTCAGAAAAAATACGGAGCTGAAGTGTATCCTAGTCAAAAGAAAATAGATTATGAAATTACTTATAATAAATATGATATTTTTAAGAAGTTGTTTTCCTACTACACTTACATCAGTACTATTTTATTCTTGTTAATTATTTTCCAAATTTTTAAAGACGGTAAAATTGTTAGAGCTTTAATTAAAGGTGCTATAGGAATTGTTGTTTTCTTATTTATATTACAAACGGCAGGATTAGGAGTTCGTTGGTTTATTAGCGGACACGCTCCTTGGTCAGATGCTTACGAATCTATTATTTACGTAGGATGGGCAACCATGCTGTTCGGATTAATTTTTGGTAGAAAATCATCATTAACCATTGCTGCAACAGCTTTTGTTGCTGCTATGATTTTAATGATAGCACACTGGAACTGGATGGATCCACAAATTGCCAACCTACAACCAGTATTAAATTCTTATTGGTTAATGATTCACGTAGCCATTATTGTGGCTAGTTATGGTCCTTTTACTTTAAGTATGATTTTAGGATTAGTTGTGTTAATCTTAATGATATTAACCACTAGCAAAAACAAAAAATCTTTAAAAATTAAGATTGATGAATTAACCATTATCAATGAAATGAGCATGACAGTTGGTTTGGTAATGTTAACCATAGGAAACTTTTTAGGAGGTATGTGGGCTAACGAAAGTTGGGGACGTTACTGGGGATGGGATCCTAAAGAAACATGGGCTTTAATTAGTATTATGATTTATGCTTTTGTGTTACACATGCGTTTGGTTCCTGGTCTTAGAAGCAAATTTGCTTTTAATATTGTTTCTGTATATGCTTTTGCTAGTATTATGATGACTTATTTTGGAGTGAATTTTTACTTATCAGGATTACATTCTTATGCAAGTGGTGACCAAGTTGTCACTCCTAGTTTTGTGTATTATTCTGTTATAATTGTAGCTATACTTGGAGTTTTAGCCTTCCTAAAATTTAAAAAATACTATAAAAAATAAATAGCATTCTGATTTCCGCAAATATTAATGTAAATTCGCGAATCTTATAAAACCAAACAATTCATATGTTTCACAAGTATTTAAAATTAGTTTTAGCAGTAGGAGTTACTGTATTGGCTGTATTACAGTTTATTGATGAAAATATAGGTAATGGTATTTTATTACTATTGTTAGCTGGTATTTTTGTCTTTTTATATTTCAAAAATGAAATTTTATTATTAGCTTTTTTACAAATGAGAAAGCAAAATATGGAAGGAACTGCTAAGTGGTTAGATAAAATTAAAAAACCAGAAATGGCTTTAATTACTTCTCAACAAGCATATTTTTACTATTTACAAGCTATTTTATTAGCTCAAAAAAACATGACTCAATCAGAAAAGTTGTTCAAAAAAGCTTTAGGAATTGGGCTGCGTATGAGTCACGATATTGCCATGGCAAAATTAAACTTAGCAGGTATTGCCATGAGTAAACGCAGAAAAAGAGAAGCAACAACCTTGTTAAACGAAGCTAAAAAGTTAGACAAACACGGAATGCTAACTGATCAGATTAAAATGATGAAAGATCAAATGAAAAGGATGTAAATCACTCTATATATCACATAAAAAAAGTCTTCATAGAAATATGAAGACTTTTTTATGTAATTAAGTTTTATGATCAGGCTGTAAGCACCAAACTTTTATAGATAGCCTCATATTTTGGCAATACATTGTCTATACTAAACTCTTTAGCTCTTTCTAAAGCATTTTGTTTATATACATTTAATACCTCTCTACTTTCAATTAATTTTAAGGCATTTTTAGCCATATCATCAACATCTTTTACATTGCTTAAAAACCCTGTAACTCCATGCACATTAACTTCTGGTAAACCTCCTGTATTCGTAGAAATCACTGGAGTTCTAGCCGCCATGGCTTCTAAAGCAGCCAATCCAAAACTCTCAGATCTTGATGGTAATAAGAATACATCAGAATAACATAAAATCTTATCTACTTCTGTGCTATTCCCTAAGAAAACAATTTTATCAAACACCCCTAATTCTCTAGCCAAATGTTTCACATCAACCATTTCTGGACCTTCGCCAACCAAAATTAATTTTGCTGGTTTTACCTCTAAAACTTTGGCAAAAATTCTCACAACATCTTTAGCTCTTTTTACAGGTCTGTAATTACTAATGTGAGTAAGGATAAACTCCTCTTCGGTGGCAATACTTCCTCTTTGACAATCAGCTCCTTTTAAAGGATGATTTTCATATTTTTCAAGTTCAATAAAATTATAAACAACTTCAATATCTTTTTTGATATCAAACAAACGGTAAGTATCTTCTCTTAAACTATTAGAAACGGTAGTCACAACATCAGAGTGATTGATACTAAATTCTACCGCTGTTTTATAGTTAGGGTGACTTCCCACCAAAGTGATATCTGTTCCATGTAAAGTGGTTACCACTCTAATATCAATTCCTTTTTCTTGTAGCATTTTTTTGGCCATATAGGCTGCATATGCATGAGGAATTGCATAATGTACATGCAGCAACTCTAAATCATGTTTCTCTACAATTTGCACCATTTTACTAGACAAAGCCAATTCATATGGCTGGTAATGGAACAAAGAATATTCCTCTATTTGAACTTGATGAAAGTGAATTCCGCTAGAAATCAAATCTAGCCTCACCGGTGGGTGATAGGTAATAAAATGTATTTCATAACCTTTTTGAGCCAATACCATTCCCAATTCAGTAGCTACGACTCCACTACCTCCAAATGTAGGGTAACATACAATACCAATTCGCATATTTTATAATTTCTATATAAGTACGTAAAAATACCTTTAACTTACGTGATACCCAAAATAAATATGAGATGTAAATATATTTTAACAAAGAAAAAAACATAATATACTCATAATGAAAAGCATAGAAAATATTTTAAAAAAAGGTTTATTTTTTATGCAAAAACCTACTGTTTATCTATAAAAAAGTATAAATTTGCAACCGCTAAGTTAAGCATGGTGCCTTAGCTCAGTTGGTAGAGCAAAGGACTGAAAATCCTTGTGTCCCTGGTTCGATTCCTGGAGGCACCACATTAAAAACCACAACATTTTTGTTGTGGTTTTTTGTTTTTTATATATTAGAAAATAAAATGCACTTCCTATATATTCTTTATAGTAAAAAACTAAATAAATTTTATATTGGTGAAACAGCTAATATAACTAACAGATTAACACTACATATGAATAAAACATATTATCAAAGTTTTACTTCAAAAGCAGATGATTGGAAAGTCCTTCTAGAATATCAAACTAACTCTAAAGAAAACGCCATCTATCTTGAAAGATTTATCAAAAGAATGAAAAGCAAAAAGTTTATTCAAAAAATTATAGACGACAAATCTATCCTAAATGATATACTAACTAAAAAATAGCCCTGGTTCTCCCGATGCTTCGGGACTGGAGGCACCACATTAAAAACCACAACATTTTTGTTGTGGTTTTTTGTTTTTTATATATTAGAAAATAAAATGCACTTCCTATATATTCTTTATAGTAAAAAACTAAATAAATTTTATATTGGTGAAACAGCTAATATGACTAACAGATTAACACTACATATGAATAAAACATATTATCAAAGTTTTACTTCAAAAGCAGATGATTGGAAAGTCCTTCTAGAATATCAAACTAACTCTAAAGAAAACGCCATGTATCTTGAAAGGTTTATCAAAAGAATGAAAAGCAAAAAGTTTATTCAAAAAATTATAGACGACAAATCTATCCTAAATGATATACTAACTAAGAAATAGCCCTGGTTCTCCCGATGCTTCGGGACTGGAGGCACCACATTAAAAACCACAACATTTTTGTTGTGGTTTTTTGTTTTTTATAAACTTGGTTTAAATCTTTTTTTGATTTTAAAATACAACTATTATATAAAAAGCTCGTAAAATATTTACGAGCTTTTTATACAATACAATTCTAGATTTATACTTCATATCGTTTATTGACTCTTAATCCATACCAAGCAATATAAACAAAACATAGCAATGGTAATATAAATGAAAAACTCACTTCTGATACTCCCATAATTTTGATATCCGAAACGCCATTACCTCCTAAATCTATAATCATTCCCTGCATTTTTGGCATCAACGCTCCTCCTACAATAGCCATAATCAATCCAGCGGAACCTACTTTTGATTGCTCTTCGGTTAATCCTCCTAAAGCAATTCCATAAATGGTTGGAAACATTAATGACATACAAAAAGACACTCCTACCAAACTATACAAACCTACTATTCCTTCAATTAAGATAACAACAGACACAAATGCAATTCCTAAAATCGCAAAAATCATCAATAGTTTTCCTGAGCTTACAAACCTTAACAAATAAGTTCCTACTGCCCTACCAATGGTAAAAAGCACAAAAGCAGCCATTTGATAATATCCTGCCGTAACACTGTCAATCCCTATCGCTTCTGAATATTGATAAATATAGGTCCAACACATGATTAAACATCCCATATGGAAAATTTGAGCTAACACTCCCAATACATACTTCTTGTTTTTTGATAAAGCCATAAAAGTATCTCCTATTTTTGGCATCAATCCGTCATCTTTAGATTGAGGCATTTTGTTCACCACAAACAATACAAAAACGCCAATTAATACCAATCCTAAAATTACATAAGGATTTCTTATCACCAATAAATCTGAAGTTTTAATTATAATTTTAGATGCTTCATCTAAAGCGCTAAAGTTATCAATATCATCACTTTTTAAATTTTTTAAAACAAATTGTTGTGCTACAAACAAACCTGCTATCAACCCTAAAGGATTAAAAGCTTGAGCTAAATTTAAACGTTGGGTAGCCGTTTCTTTTGGCCCCATAGCCAGTGCATAAGGATTTGCTGCCGTTTCTAAAAAAGCCAAACCAAAAGTTAATACATACAAACCCAAACAGAAAAACCAAAATTGTTCTGTAATAGCTGCAGGATAAAATAACAATGCCCCAACAGCATACAATCCTAAACCTATTAAAATTCCTACTTTATAAGAATATTTTCTCATAAACATCGCTGCAGGTAGAGCCATACAAAAATAACCTCCATAAAAAGCCATCTGTACCCAAGCGGCTTGAGAATTAGATAACTCTAATACTTTTTTAAAAGCTTGAACCATCGGATCGGTAACTGCATTGGCAAATCCCCATAAAGCAAACAAATAGGTTACTAAAACAAAAGGGATGATCATTTTTTTTGGGACAACTGGTGTTTTTAATGAGTTTTCCATATATAATAAATATTCTTGATTTTTGTAACCTCAAATATTGATTTTTAATCTCCAAAACACCATGAAATTTTAATCAAAAACATGGATAAACACCTGTAATGATTTAAAGCAAAAAACTGAAATTGTGCATCTTATAAAACACCTACTTTACTTTAACAAAGTACTTGGAGAATGTCCAAACTGTTTTTTAAAACACCTACTAAAATATAAAGGATCATTAAAACCAACCATATCGGCAACTTCTGAAACATTGTAATTTTTAGTTTTTAACAATTGTGCAGACTTTTTTAAACGAATAGTTCTGATAAATTCATTGGGTGATAAATCTGTTAATTGTGTAATCTTTCTATATAATTTAGAAGAACTCATGGCTAATTGTTCACATAAAAAACCAGAAGTCAATTCTGGATTGCTAATATTATCTTCTATAATACTTTTGATGTTAGATATAAGTTCTATGTCTATTTGTGAGTGTGCCAAAGAAATTACATCACTTTCTGCTTCTCCAGAAAATTTTTGTTTTAAATCAAAATGTATTTTTATGATATTATCGATACGTGTTTTAAGTAATGACGGATCAAAAGGTTTTACCAAATAACCATCTACCCCTATTTTATATCCTTTGATTCTATTTTCGTTTTCAGCCAAAGCGGTTAATAATACAACAGCAGTGTGACTTAAATTTTCATCTGCTTTTAAGGCTTCTACAAAATCAAAACCATCCATAACAGGCATCATTACATCTACCACACATAAAACTGGTTTAATTTTTTTACATACCTCTAATCCCTCTTTACCATTTTCTGCTTCGTACACTTTAAAATAAGCAGATAGATATTCAACCACATATTTTCTTAACTCAGTATTGTCATCAATTACTAAGATTTTATGCTTTACATCTGTATTTGTTTTTGCTTTTTTGGTATTAATATTTTCAAAAGAAGCTTCTATTTGTTTTATTGGAATTAAAGTTTCTACTTCATCTGTAGGACTAATATCAAATCTTTCATCTTCACTGTAAGCTTCTTTTCCAACAGGTAGCTCTACAGTAAAAATACTTCCTACACCAGGAGTACTTTCTACCTTAATTTCTCCTTTGTGAATTTCTACCAAAGCTTTTACCAATGACAGTCCAATTCCCGTTCCTGTAGTGCTAGATTTACTGTTTTGCGCTTGGTAAAATCTAGAAAATATTTTTTCTTGACTTTCTAAAGGGATTCCAATTCCATCATCACTTACTTCAATCTTTAGAATTTTTTCATGCCCCTCTTTTAAACCTATAAACAAATCAACATTTCCATAATGATCAGTAAACTTCATAGCGTTAGACAATAAATTGTATAAAATTTTATTGTATTTATCCATGTCAATCCAACAAAACAAAGAATCTGTCTCTATATTCAAATTAAAATTGATGTTTTTTGTGTGAGACAATTCTATAAAAGAAGTGAATATATTTTTGGTATTGATGACAATATCAACCTTATAAACTTTTAACTTTAGCGCTCCCGTTTCTGCCCTTCTAAAATCTAAAATCTGATTAACCAATCTAAGGAGTCTATTAGCATTTTGATAAATTAAATCTACCCTACTTCTTTCATAAGAACTGGCGTTTTCTTGTTGTAAAAGTTGTTTTACAGGTCCTAAAATTAGAGTTAAAGGAGTTCTTAATTCGTGAGAAATATTGGTAAAAAACCTTAATTTTTCGTTGTTTAATTTTTCATCTCTTTCTCTTTTTACTTTTTCCAATAAAAGTTCCTGCTTTAGCTCTAAACGTAATTTTATTTGCTTGCGAGAAAAATAAATCAATAGTCCCAACACAAAAACAATCAAAGAAATTCCTTTATAAGTTAACCAAAATGTTGGCAATACTTTTATATTGTAAGTTGATGTTTCGCTCCAAATACCATCGCTATTACTAGCTCTAATTTTAAAAACATAATCTTTAGAAAACAAGTTGGTATATTGTACTGTTCTAGAATCACTAGTCGTTTCTATCCAATCTTTATCAAAACCTTCTAATTTATATTGATACTTATTTTGCCTCTCGTTGGTAAAGGATGGAGAAGAAAATTGAATGGAAAAATTCCTGTTATTATAGTCTAAAACAACGCTTTTACTGTAATTTAAATCTTTTTCAAACAAAACCTGACCATTGATGGTTGTTCCTGGAAATATTTCTTTGTTCTCTACTTTAAACTCTGTAATGACTGGTGAAGGAGAATATTTATTTTCTTTAATATTCTGAAGTGAAAAATAAAGGACCCCTTCTTTTCCTGCGATATATATTTTTGAATTGTTAAAATTATAAAAACCACTAGAGCTAAAAACATCTAGCCTATTTCCACTCATGATATTATATATTTTAGCTTTTTTAGTGTTGGGTTCGTATTGTGCAATGGTATTGTTATTCATATTTAACCAAATTCTTCCATAACTATCGGTAGTTAAATCTGTAATCCATTTTCCTTTTAAAGATTTTGGTTCTAAAACCAACTCAAAATTATCTTTTTCATAATTATATACGGAAAGAGCTTTTCTGGTAGCTGCCCAAATATTTTTATTCTGATCTATTAAAACATCGCTTACATTGTCATGAGGAAGCCCATATTTGTTATTAGAATCGTATTCGTAATGTTTTGTTGTTTTCTGAAGTGGGTTGTATTTTACCAACCCTGTTTCTGTGGCAAACCACAAATCATTTTCGTTTTTTCTTATTTTATTGACTTCAAAACCTGGAAGAATTTTACCATAATTAGCATTTAATTTTAAAGTTTTTAAATCTAAAACCACCGTTCCTTGTCCAAAAGAAGAGATAAACAAAGTGTTTTTATCGTATTTTAAAAATGAAAAAACAGGAACATTTACAAAACCCACATCTATTATTTTAGATTTGTTTTTTAAATAATCATAAATCAAAACTCTACCATCCCACAAACCACAATAAAACGTTTTTCCATCGGTTGCATATATACTAGCAATATTGGTTTTGTTATCATATAAAGGGGTTATTTCTTCATCTTTATTAATAAAAAGTCCATTATGCCACGTAGCCACAATAGTATGTCCATCATAGGTTTTTGCAAAACCTCTAATTCTAGGTGCTTGGTTGTCTATGTAAAGAGAAATATCTTTGTTTAAGTAAAATTGGTTTTCATAAGGATCATATTTATCTAAGCCATCTTCTGTACCAATCCACAATACACCTGATGGATCAAAATATAAAGAAGAGATTAAGTTATCAACCAACGAAGTATCATCAGACAAGACCGAATAGTACCATTCATAATTTCCTAATGGAATATCTTCTAATTGATCGCAAACCAAAAGCCCTCCTAAAGTTCCTACCCAATATTTACCATTCGGAGCTAGTGCTATTGATAAAAAATAAGGTCCTAGTTTTTCTCTTATAGTCTTATCTTCTACATATAAATTTTTAAAGGTATTGGTTGATTTGTCTAACTTATACAAACCTTCTCTAGTACCTATAAAAATATCAGATTTAAAATCTTCGAAAATAAAATTTAAATATGGATTCTTTTTATTTGAATTAGGGACTGATAATGTGTACTCTTTTATTTCTGAAAATTCTCCTTTTTTATTTAATGAAATTTTTGCTACAGATGCAGTTCCAAAACTTCCTATCCAAATATTTCCTTTTTTATCCTCAAAAATCTCTTTGACATATTCAAAGTTTGGCAAATCAATTTTTTCAAATATTTCTGTATCTGGATAAAATAAATAAACACCTGAAGTCCTTGTTCCTACCCAAACCCTTTTAAATTTATCTACATAAACCGATCGAATTTCTTCGTCGGGTAAACTATTCGGATTGTTTTTTTCTGTTAAATATGTTTTAAACTTTCTTGTGTCGGTTTTAAAAAGTGTCAATCCTTTTCTGGTTCCAATCCATAAACTATTTGTGGTTTCATCAAATTCAAGACCTGTAATATCATCATTATGGATAGTTTGTTCTTCAAAAGAAGAACTTAAATAAGATTTAAATTGATATCCGTCAAATCTATTTAGTCCAGAAAATGTTCCTAACCAAAGAAAGCCTTGATTGTCTTGAACTATATGTCTAACAGAATTATGAGAAAGACCATCTTCATCATTGTAGTGTTCAAATTTTAACTGTTGCGCTGAAACAGAAAAAAATCCGACAAAAAAAACAAGAAAAACAAAAAAAACAGAAAATCTTATCATAAAATAATTATCTAACCCAAAGTTAATATAAAAAAAGAAATACTAATATAAAGGATTAATAGAGGTAATAGTACTTGATTGAGTATCAATTTCAAAATGATTGGCTGGTTGTCCATTACAAAACTTAACAAAGATACTTCCCCATAATTTTAAGTTTGCGTGATTTGAACTTTTAAATAAGTCACAAATTAAAGTATATTGTTTTAATCTAACTTGCCCAACATCCGTAATAGCTAACTTATCAGCACTTTTAAACTTATAAAAATCATGAATCATGTCTAAACCTGTCCAGTCCTTAAAAACTTCTATAGAAATGTTTTGATCTTTTAATTTTACTTCAAATGTTTTTATATCTGCATTATTTTCTTTGGCAACTTGTATCAAATCTTGACCCGTAGCATTTATCAATAAGTTCTTAAATTCTTGTGGCCAGTCATTTTTTAAAAATCTCAATCTCACCAATTCTTTTAAATGCCAAGCAGTAAATTCTTTGTAAGTATTTGCATTTAAAATAGCTGAATCCCAAATATGAGGTTGATTTGTTTTTACCAAATAATCATGCTCTTGTTGATATAATGGAAATAAAGTTTTAAAATCGGCAACCGAATCTAACACAATGGTTTCTATTTCAAAAACACCCTTATTTTTAAGGGTTAATAATTTATATGCAGGGATATAAGCGGCTAAAGATGGAATTTGAATATTAACCAATCCGTTTCCGTCCTTAAACTTTCTAAGTCCAGTATCATTAATATGCATATGTCCTCCAAAATGGACTTTTACGCCAGCATCGGCCAAAACTTTGGCTACTTCTTCATTAGGGACTCTTTGCATTTGCATTTTATCTTTTCCAAACAAAGTCTTCATATCCTCCGTAGCATCATCATTAAAATCGATGGTTGGAAAATGACTAAAAACAATTAATTTTTTTCCTAGTTTTTCAGCTCTTTCAGTAACCGATTTTATCCAAGTAAGTAAATGTTCTTTATGTGTTAACACATTGTTATAACCTGTACTTGCTCCATCAAAATTAACCGGATCATAAGAAGTTTCTTCTCCTTTAGGAACGTAAACATTGGCATCAATAGCTAAAAACCACAAATCATCTCCAAACTCTGTTAAATAACTTAAATCAGGAACTTCTGCGTTTGTAGGTTGAATTTTATAGGTTCTAAAACTTATATCAGAATATGTTAAAGCCTTATCATAAGTATACTCCTGATAATTATAGGGAGTAAAAGGGCTTTCCCAATAAGTAGTCGTTTTCTTAGGATAAAAACCAAAATCTTTTAATTCCTTTAAAATTCCTTGATACCCTAACCTCGCAATATCTTTAGTAATAATGATAGGTAAAGCTTTTTCTTCTTTAGATGGATACAATTCCTCTTTGCTAAAAATGGCTTGAGATTTTCCTCCTTTTCCTAAAAAATCTTTCTTTCCTGCATCTTGATAAAACGGTCTTACAGGATCGTGATTTCCTGTGGTTAAAATAAAGTTGATGTTATATTTCTGTGAATATTCTTGTAAAATATTTTTCAATCCTCTGATGTTTACCAATTGTCCATCATCACTAAAATCGCCAGGTAAAGCCACATATTTTACACCTCTTTTAACCACATCATTCAACGCTGCTTTAAAAGCAAAATAATTCTCATTAAATAACCTTGTAGATTCTAATTGTGACTGCATGGTTCTAGCCAAAGTATATTTTTGGGTAGCTGGATTTAATACTCCTCGATAGGTATTATCAGAAAATTCACCATAAATATCTAACAAATGGACATCCGATAAAAAGGCAATTTGTAAAGGATTACTTTCTTTATTTTCTGGTGCTGGTTTACAGGAAAACAGTAAAACAACAATGGTTATAAAACTTAAAAATCTTATCATAAGAGGTTTGAAATACTTCATTACAACTTGGTTTCTTTAGGAAAAGCATAAGATTTTTTCCATCCTCCTAAATCTATCAATACTTGATCTATCATAACTCCTGGATCTACCATCCAAATTTTTAATGTGTGTTTTCCTGCCTTGTCAACTATTTGTTTAGCAGATTTTACGGTCGCATTTTTTAATACATTTTCTTTCCAAGCATCACTTCTACCTGAAGTTTGAAAATCTACAATCACAGGTTTTGCATCATCAATAGAAACAGCACATTTTACTCCGCTTCCTTCAAAAAACGCATGCGTTGGAATAGCTTGAATTTTTACATCTACTTCTCCAAAATTAAAAGTGTAAAAGTCATATTCTAAAGCGGGACTATTTTTAACAATATCTGACAACCAATTTTGTGATTTTGCAGTTCTTGGTAAAGCAACGGCAACCTTTCCTGAATACCCCATTCCTTCATAAGTTTCCCATTTTGCCTCTTGCCCCTCTTTTTTTCGGGTATAATTCTCTGCTTTTATAGATACAAACCCCTTGTCTTCTACAAACCCTTTATAACCTTTTAATGCTTCTAATTTTGGATTAAAAACCGAAACTCCTACGGTATATGTTTTGTCTCCTGAAACAAAGTCAATGGCTGAATTTACTTTAAAACTTGGAGGAATCATTTGATAATCGTGTCCTAATGGAGCTTCTTTTTTATTTTCTCCTTTTGGAACTTTATCCCAATCTATAGTAACCCACAATCTTTCTTCTGGTTGATTGGCATTTAATTCTCCCGAAGTTTTAGAGATTTTAATCCAATTTGCTTTCGGTTTTGCTTCCCATTTTAAAGTACCTTCATCTTTTAAATACACATCCACATAATACTTGTTTTTGGTATAAGCATTAAACACTGGTAAAACATCTGCATAGGAATTGATAGCTTCATGATTTAATTCCATTTCATAACTCTCTAAAGCCAGCCCTAAATCATTTGTACTCTTTGGAAATGCTACCGCTATAGAAGGTCTTGAAAAAACAGGTAAATATCTTGGAGACATATTCATGATATGATTCCATTTACCATTCTGAAGTGTATTATTATAATAATTTGTTTCGGCTACAATACGATTATAGGCTAAAAAAGATTTTTCTCCATAGTACAAAGCACTATTTCTACCTTGAGAAGCTACAAATTTATTTTTATAAGCATATAACCACTTATGATTCATACTTGCTGCAGCTACTACAGGATAATAAACCAATTGATAAAAAGCATCTTTTCTATATACAGAAACTTTAGTATTAATACTGTCTACAGCAGTGATTAATGATTGATAAGCCTCAATTCTTTGACTCACTTCATCACCATAATGAAACTGAGTTAATTCTGTTTCTTTCGCTTTGGTTACTGGTTCTACTTGACTCCAAGCCATAAATTCTGGTCTTCTTTGAAATGCCAATTCATCATATTTCAACATTACCTCAGTGATATCTTTAGCTGTTTTTTCTCCAAATTCTCTGGTTGCCCAATTGTTTTTATGTTGTTTTACATCGCTGTTTTTTTCAAATTTAGTCATGTCCCAAGCCATGTCTAAAAACAACTCGATATTGTATTCATGTGGTTTGATGTCTCCACAATTTAAAATCCATAAATCTTTAGATTGATACTCGTAAGCTTTAGACATTTCTTCCCACATCAAAGCTGGATTGGTTGAATTTAACCATAAATAATCATGTGGTCTTCCCCAATAAGAAGTATGATAATAAACTCCTGCTCCTCCACTACGTTTTTGTTCTCTATAATTACTCAACTGACGGATATAACCATAGTTATCATCTGTCCACATAAGCATTACATCTTCTGGCAAGTTCAACCCACTTTGGTAATAATGCAATACTTCTTTATAAGGCACAAAAACCTGTGGTCTAGCTTCATCATTTTTAGAATATTTTTCTAAAATTTCCCTTTGATCAGTAATTACTTGCTCCAATAACTCTACTTGAGATTCTGTATCATCTTCTCCTACAATCATAGGAGAATCGTGTTCCCCTCTCATTCCAACAGTATAAATTCCTTCGTAGTGTTCTGTTTCTTTGGCTCTTTTTTTGAATAATTTTTTAATGGATCTTGAATTGGTATCATAACGATATTCTCCCATAGTTTTATGATCCCATTCTGCATTGATATTACTCAACATAGGTTCTGCATGAGAACTTCCTACAACAATGGCATAATTGTCTGCCACCACTTTGTTCTCTGGATAAAAATAAAATGCTTTGGTAGATTTATGCATGGCTGGCCAAATAGTATTGGCACGTAAACGCAATAGCAATTCAAAAACTTTGGCATACGTTTTCGGTCCAATATCCCCCGTTTCTGGTTCATAATTTAAAGCAGCCCAACGTTGTAACCCCCAATCTTCATCATTTAAAAAGATTCCTCTATATTTTACGGAGGGAGATCCATATGTTTTTGAGGTAACAGAAATAGACACTTCTTCTTTTACTTCAGGAGTTACATCTGCCCACCATTCCCAAGGAGACACGCCCATCATTCTAGAAACCTCTAACAAACCATAAGCAGTCGCTCTTCTATCAGAACCAACAATTACCAGTGCTTTTTCAATTCCTGGCAAAGGTTTTTCAACTACCTCAATTTTATAAGTTTCCCATTTCCCTTCAATATCAGCAATTGTTATTTTTCCATCATCTACCAATCTTCCAATCAAACTACTTTGTCCAACTGTTCCTGCTAGAATAGAATATTTATGAACATCACCATTAATTTCAATATACTTTTTGGTGATTTTAGAGATATCATCAACCAACATTTTAGCTGCTATTTCTACAACTTTGGCATCACTTTTATCATAAAAAACACCCACCTTTTCATTTTTTGAAACAATGGTAAATGGGGTTTGAGCACTTAAACTGTTTACTATTAAAACAATTAATATGAAAATACTTGGGGATTTTGGTTTAAACATGAACTATTATTTTATTCTTTCGTAACTATTGTTTTCAAAAACGACCTTATAATCAGACTTATAAAGTTTGGTTGGTACGTAATAATCTGTTGAGATGATTTGTGCACCAGATTGTTTTGCTTTTTCAAATTTACAATAATCATTGGTTCTAGACTCATTTGTTCCATCATCTGCACGAGTTCTTACCATATATCCTCTTAAAACCAGCTCTTTAATATACTCAAAATCTTTAATCGGATTATTAATCACTCTAAAAGCGGCTTCAGGATTTCCCTCTTTGCTATTGATAAACATTACCCTATTTTTTAAACTAGGATGTCCTTCTAAATATCGATTGTTTTTTGCTTCTTTCTCATCTAACACAAAAAGAAATCTACCTTTTACGGTATTCATATCTGGCCAACCATCAGTTAAAATGGCCTCTTCTAACGTTTTATGATTTCCTCTCACCAAATCTGGAGTGATTAATTGAGAATCTTTAAAAACAGAACGAATCTCAAGATCAATACTGTCTAATGCATTTTTTGTAAATGGTAACAATTCGCTTAAGTCATGATGACTGCTATCTTTTGCATTGATTAAAATAATTATAGGGGTATGATTAGGGTGTTCATCAGACCATTTCTTAATTACTTTTAAACCATCTTTAAACAATAAATAATGACTTCTAAAATCAATATCTTGTATGTGAAACATTTTTAAACCTGGCTGTCGTAACTTTTTATCTTCATCATAAAGTAAAGGTTTATCGCCTAAAGATTTTACAATCTCTAATCCTTTAGGATGGGTAAATCGTCCTCCGTTGGGATCATACAAAACGTCTAATTCCAAATTTCTAAGCCCTAAATTCAATTGTTTTATGATTGGAATATGGCCGTATTGTAAGGTCTTAGCCCTAACAGAATCTATTTGATATAAATATTCCCACAGAGGTTGTTCTATGGGAATTTTATATGAATTATGACTACCTATCACTTGAATCTCGTTTAATCTAATCGTTTTTGTTTTGTGACAAGAAATCATCAAAAACAAAGCCGTAAAAAGGATTCCTATAAAAAATATAAGAGTGATTGTTTTTTTCATTCTACTATTTACTTCCTAAATTTTAATATAGATTTTTTTCTTGTTTAACCACCAACCTATTGACCAACAAAGCAGCATAAAAACAATGGCCGTTACAAACGCTCCAAAACTCCCAGGAAAGAGTCTCT
>NZ_JAUMIT010000029.1 GCF_030519655.1 Wenyingzhuangia gilva | reverse complement strand
TTGATTTGGCTTTGTGAAATCAAAGAAACAAATCCAAACAAAAAGCTTCGGCTTAGTACGTGTTCGAAAATCTGGCCGATTTTCAACCCCGCACAAAGCCTAGCCAAAACCGTTGGCTTTAATAGGAAATTTCGGTCGAAATTTCCGCAGATAAATTAATTCTTAACTTTTCTTGAAGCATTCTGAAACCAATTTTAACGCAAAAATTAAAGTCTGAAACTTTTCTATAAACTGATAATTTATTGACTTTTTTAAAGAAAATTATTTGTTAAAAAATCTACTTTTTTGTGACTGAAAATTATTGACTTTTCTCCGTGCGTAAGAAAATAACTTGCTGAATTATGCGTAAAAAATGAATAATTTATCATCATAATTCTTTGAAAAACTATTATTTAAAACAAAACAAATGTTACAAAAGTTACGTGCTGAACTGTACGCTAAAATTGTTTTATTGATACTTTTCTTTAACCGATAAATATTTACAAGCAAAACGTTGAATTTTATCGTAACAACGCGATTTGAAAAGTAGTTACGCTGAAAAAAATAAGGATTAGTACTTTTTCAATCTAAACATTTTCGTGTCTGAAAAACTACTAAAGCCAACAACAGCTAAAAAACAAAGCTAATTTATGCTTTCTCTAAGTTGGTTTTCTTTTTATTTTCTGTAGTTTTAAGTCTGAAAATTAATCGGCTAGTCTAACGCTTCGTTTCCTAGCTAAAACCGTTGGGCACAATAAAAAAAATCACCGAAAAATAGAATATTCTAAGAATTGAATCTATCTTTGATAATATCAAATGATAGCATCAAGATGAAACCACCTTACGATATTACTCCTAAAATTTTAAAATTAATCACTTCTATATCTGAAAAAATAGGGGAAATTAATGCAACTTTTTTAGACAAACCCTCTCCTACTCTTAGAAAACAGAATAAAATTAAAACGATTCATTCTTCTTTGAAAATTGAAGGTAATACACTTACTGAAGAACAAATAACTTCATTACTTGAAAATAAACGAGTTATTGGCCCTAAGAAAGATGTTTTAGAAGTATTAAATGCTATTGAGATTTATGAGAATATAGAGAAATATAATCCTCTATCTGAAAAATCATTTTTAAAGGCTCACAGCGTTTTAATGAATGAATTGATAGAAACGCCTGGTAAATATAGAAAACAAGGCGTAGGAATCGTAAAAGGCTCAAAAGTAGAACACCTTGCCCCTCCTCATGAAAATGTTCCTTTCTTAATGAAAGATTTATTTGAATATTTGAAAACAGACGAAATTGAATTAATTAAAAGCTGTGTGTTTCATTATGAAATGGAGTTCATACATCCTTTTTTAGATGGTAACGGAAGAATGGGAAGATTATGGCAAACTTTAATTCTAATTGAAAAATATCCAGTTTTTGAATACATACCATTTGAAACATTAATAAGTAAAAATCAAGAAGAATATTATAAAGTACTCGCTTTATGTGACAAAACAGGAAAATCAACTTTCTTCATTGAATACATGCTTTCAATAATTGATAGTTCTTTAAATGAGTTATTAAATTATAACAACAGAAATTTTAATACTGAACAAAGACTTGAATATTTTAAAACTTTAGAATTTGAAGAATTTTCAAGAAAAGATTATATGGATACATTTAAAGACATATCTTCTTCCACAGCAAGTAGAGATCTAAAAAAAGGAATTGAGTTAGGAATTTTAATTAAAATAGGAGAATTAAATAAAACTCGATACAAAATTACTGTGCCCAACAACGGCTAAACTTCATGCGGGTTTTGTGCTTACTTCAAAGTTTTGTTTATATTTACTAAGTCGCCAAATCTTGTTGATTTGGCTTTGTGAAATCAAAAGAAACAAATCCAAACAAAAAGCTTCGGCTTAGTTGCGTGTTCGAAAATCTTGGCGATTTTCTTCCCGCACAAAGCCTAGCCAAAACCGTTAGCTTTAATTTTGAAAAAAATGAAAAAAATAATATTGTTTTTATTTATTATAAGTTATTTCAACTCTTATTGTCAAAAAAACAACTCTAATATTTTTATTGAATTAGGTGGTAATGCTATTACTTATTCAGTGAATTATGAAAAAATTATTAAACAAATAAAAAATCATAATCTAGCTATTCGAATTGGTGGTTCATATTTTAAAAAAAAAGGACAAAATAATATAATTGGAATACCCATAGGAGTCAATTTAATAACTAACAACAACAAAAATCATCACTTAGATTTAGGAGCTGGAGTTTCTTATTCGAAAGGTTTTATACAAAGTGGCACTGTCAATAATAATGAATGGGATTCTTATGAAGAATTATTTTTTATACCTTCAATAGGTTATAGATACGATAAATTGAAAAAAGGAATAAACTTTAGAATTGCCTATACTCCACTTATAAGTATAAAAATATTAGATGACATTGATCGAGTAATTAGCGAAAATTTTAAGTATTCGCACTTTGGAATAATGGTTGGTTATCGATTTTAAAAAACAAAAGCTAACACCGGCTAAACTTCATGCGGGTTTAGTTCTAAATCAAAGTTTTGTGTATATTTACTAAGTCGCCAAATCTTGTTGATTTGGCTTTGTGAAAACAAAGAAACAAAACCAAACAAAAAGCTTCGGCTTAGTACGTGTCCGAAAATCTGGCCGATTTTCTTCCCGCACAAAGCCTAGCCAAAACCATTACCTGCAATTAAACCAACTGTAAAATCCTGAAATAGGTTGACTAAAAATTCATCAATAATTAGTCACTTATGGA
>NZ_JAUMIT010000028.1 GCF_030519655.1 Wenyingzhuangia gilva | reverse complement strand
GAATTGTGAAACGTTTAGGAAAAATGTCAAAACCTGAAATCAAAGAATTTAAATTAGTAATGAAAGAAACTTTTGTTGATTAAAAAAACTAAAGCTAACACCGGCTAAACTTCATGCGGGTTTTGTGCTTACTTCAAAGTTTTGTGTATATTTACTAAGTCCGCCAAATCTTGTTGATTTGGCTTTGTGAAATAAAAGAAACAAATCCAAACAAAAAGCTTCGGCTTAGTTGCGTGTTCGAAAATCTTGTCGATTTTCTTCCCGCACAAAGCCTAGCCAAAACCGTTAGCCTAAACAGGAAATTTCGGTCGAAATTTCCGCAGATAAATTAATTCTTAACTTTTCTTGAAACATTCTGAAACCAATTCTCACGCAAAAAAAACAAGTTGAAAACTTTTCTGTAAACTGATAATTTATTGACTTTCTTAAAGAAAATTATTTGTTAAAAAATGTACTTTTTTGTGGCTGAAAATTATTGAATTTTCTCTGTGAATTAAAAAAGTAACGTGCCAAATTGTGCATGAAAAAAGTGAATAAATTATTATTCATAATTCTTTGAGAGAAAATATATAAAAATAAAAATGGTGTTAAAAGTTACGTGCTGAACTCTACGCTAAATTGTTTCATTGATACTTTTCTTTAACCGATAAATATTTACAAGCAAAACGTTGAATTTTATCGTAACAACGCGATTTGAAAAGCAGTAACGCTGAAAATAATAAGGATAATGCATTTTTTCAATAAAACATTTTTGTGTCTGAAAAACTGCATAGGCTAACAACAGCTAAAAAACAAAGCTTTTTTATGCTTTCACTAAGTTGGTTTTCTTTTTATTTTCTGTAGTTTTAAGTCTGAAAATTAATCGGCTAGTTTAACGCTTCGTTTCCTAGCTAAAACCGTTGGCAACAAGTATCTAAAACAAAAATTATGAAATCTTTCTTTTATTGTTTCGACTGGGATTCATTTTGGATGAATGTTTTAGTAAGTTTAATTTTTCTAATTATTGGAATCTTAATTTCTATTAAATTGATTCCTTATTTTACTCTTAAACTTATTTACAAAAAAAGAAGGAAATTTATCTTAAATAAAGTTTCGTTTTTAATACAAGAATTTTGTGACTTCCTTGAAACAAATACTTTCGTTAAACCTGAACTAAAAAAACAAAACTTATCAATCTTTACTTCTAAAAAAGACTTAAAAACTCATCATTTTGTAGCACTAATAAGGTATAATGTATTAGAAGAAATTACAGCATTAAAAATTAACATAGAAATTCTTGAATATTTCAGTAGACTCTCCCCTAATGAAAAATTTAATAAAATTGAAAACGAAAAAGAAAAATTAATAATATTTAGAAACAAATTAGAATCTCTTATAGATATACATTCATTAGATATTGAAGAAAACTTATTATCTGAAATAAGTGATTTATGTTTGAAAATTAGAGTCTTTGAAAGAAAATTAAAGTATAATGATACTCCTGACGATTTAATAAAAAAAGGATTAATGAAAAGAACTTCAATCTTTGGAGTTAAAGAATTATCTGAAATTTATAAATTGACATTAAGTATTATAAAAAAACTATTAGAATTAGATTTTATAGATGTCGAAATTGAAAATAACTAAAAAAACCAGTTGCCAACACCGGCTAAACTTCATGCGGGTTCTGTGCTTACTTCAAAATTTGTGTATATTTACTAAGTCGCCAAATCTTGTTGATTTGGCTTCGTAAAACTAAAAGAAACAAAACCAAACAAAAAGCTTCGGCTTAGTCCGTGTCTGAAAATCTTGCCGATTTTCTTCCCGCACAAAGCCTAGCCAAAACCGTTGTAGCACACTATGAAAAAATTCATCTTCGGAATATTAATCACTCTTTTGACTTTAGCCTGTAGCTCGAAAAAAGATAATTATTTGATTAAGTTTCATGAAGGAGAATTTGATGAAATTGGAGTTTCTTCTGGTTATTTGAATTCAAATGGAGATACGATTATACCTGCTGAAAAATATTACTATTGTTATACTGACACTATTCGAAATTTTGGAATAGTAATGGAAAATAAAACTGGAAAACTACTCGGAATTGACCAAAATGGAACGGAATTATATGAAATTTTCAAATATGATAACGGACCTGATTATTTGAAAAGCGGACTTTTTAGAATTATAAAAAATGGAAAAATCGGGTATGCTAATTCAAATGGAAAAATAATTATTGAACCGAAATTTGACTGTGCTTATCAATTCAAAGGAGAATATGCTCTAGTATCTGACAATTGTGAAACAATAAAAGAAGGTGAAAATTTTATTTGGAAAAGTGAAAAATGGTATCAAATTACGACTGATGGAAAACGTGTTGAAAAATAGCGTGCCACAACACCGGCTAAACTTTATGCGGGTTTTGTGCCAACTTCAAAGTTTTATGTATATTTACTAAGTCGCCAAATCTTGTTGATTTGGCTTTGTGAAATCAAAGAAACAAATCCAAACAAAAAGCTTCGGCTTAGTACGTGTTCGAAAATCTTGGCGATTTTCTTCCCGCACAAAGCCTAGCCAAAACCGTTGCCCAAAATAAAATCGTAACTGCGTTTTTAGTAGAAATATTCCTATAATTTGAAAATTATTACTTCTCTCCTATTTTGAAAAATATTCATAAAATAAGAGTATTTTCTTGGCTAAAAACTTGTAGAAATTCCGACAAAAAAGTTGTGTTGAAAAAATCGTAACTGTGAAAATTATTAAGTTTTCGAGAAATTATTTAAACATAAAAAAATCATGTTTTCTTGAGAAATGAAGAACAGTAAAAACGCGTAGGAAATTATCGTAGTTACGTAAAATCATATTTCTTTTGAAAAATTATCATAATTAAAAACTTTAACTATTCTAATTTTTTGTGGAGGAAGAAAACTAATATTTTCCTTGAAACTTAAAACTTTGAAACATGAATTTTTCAATCTAAAGAAAC
>NZ_JAUMIT010000027.1 GCF_030519655.1 Wenyingzhuangia gilva | reverse complement strand
TTCTTATGCGCCTAATAGTAATAAGCTAATTAAGGTTACTGATACTGGTTATGATACTAACGATACCCAAGGTTTTAAAGACGGTACCAATACTGGTAATGATTATGACTATGATGACAATGGGAATATGACTCAAGACTTAAACAAAGGCATTGCTAGCATAGGTTATAATCACCTAAATTTACCTGATAATGTACAATTTAGTCCAGATGATAGAATTGAATATGTTTACGATGCTTTAGGTAATAAAATAAGAAAAAGTGTTTTGAGATATGGTTCCCCAACAGTAGTAACAGATTATGCAGGGAATTATGTATATAAAGACGGTTTATTGAAGTTTTTTAACCATGCAGAGGGGTTTGTAGATACCGAAAATGGGTATGATTATGTTTATCAATACAAAGACCATTTAGGGAATGTAAGGTTGAGTTATAATTCAATTAGAGAGACAATTTTTACTGATGGTTTTGAAAGTATCACAAATTGGGATAAGAGTATTAATTCCTTTGGTTGGAGTATAACAGCTATAGATACTAGTAAAAAGAAAACTGGAAATTATTCAGGAAGAATAGATGATAATTACCCTACCAATTGGGAAAAGTATGTTTACAGTGATACTTGGACACCAATAAATAATTCAGAAGACACATATTATACTGTATCAGGGTGGATATTTATAGAAAATATAGCCAATAATGATGCTGAAATATATTTATCCTCTAGAGAAACAGGAGAAACGGGATTTCCTAGTGGTCATTATAGGACAAAAATTACTACGCAAGGGAGTTGGCAATTTGTATCTAATACATTCTTAATTCCTAAAGAAGTAAGAGAACTTAATGTAAGAATAGATAATAACAAAGCTGGTAAAGTTTGGTTTGATGATGTAAAAATTGTTAAAGAAACCAATGGACTTGAAATATTAGAAGAAAACAACTACTATCCCTTTGGGCTTAAACACAAAGGTTATAATGATGCCGTAAATTCTAGTAACTTAGCCCTTAAGAAAAAGTTTGGTGGAAAAGAATTACAGGATGAGAATATATTAGGAAATCAACTAAATTGGTACGATATTAGCGCTAGAAATTATGATCCTGCTCTTGGTAGGTGGATGAATTTAGATCCTCTTGCTGAAAAAGGAAGAAGACATTCTCCATACAATTACGCGTTTGATAACCCAATACGTTTTGTAGATTATGATGGAATGTGGCCTGAATGGGGCGGTGTTTTAGATGCTGTACAAACAGGATTAGATGTAGCGGGTATGATTCCAGGGGTTGGAAATATAGCAGATGCTGCTAATGCAACTATATCTGGAGGAAGAGCAGTATATGCTCTTGCTACAGGAGATATGGATGGTGCAAAAGAGCATGGTGCTAATTTAGCTATGTCATTAGCCGCAGCTGTTCCTGGAGCTGGTTTGGCTGCTGGGGGTGCTAAGTTGGGTAAGAAATTTGCTAAAGTAGCTGGTAAAGCAGATGATGTTGTGGAGGCAACTATGAAAACCGCTAATACTACCAAGAAATCTGTCAAGGCTATAGGTCCTGCGGGTGATGCTGGCGGAACAGTAATGAAACAACTTCCTGAAAACATGCAGAAAAATTTAAAAACAACGACAAATAAACAAGGAACCATTTATAAAGACCCAAAAAATCCAGGAGGTAATAATGTGAGAACACAAACAGGAAACCCTAATAGTTCTTTTCCTGCCCAACAAAAACCTTATACAAAACAAGTTAAGAATGGTAAAATGATTGATAAGAATGGTAGTGAGGTTAAACCTGATTCAGATGCAGCTCATCAACCAACAAAAGATTTTAAATATCAATAATTATGGATAAAAGATGGGAGGAGAATATTTATTATATGATTAAATGTTTTTCGGATTATGATAGGCAAAAAAGGGTTTGGTTAGGTCAAGACAATAACCATACATCCTCTTTCGATGAAGATATTAGTCTTCTTTTTGATAGCTATTGTTTTGAAGATTTTATCTTAGAATTAAAAAAAGATGAGAAAAATAAATGCCCTGTTGATGAGCTAGTTGTGTTTGAAAAGATGCTAGATACATATGAATCTAAGTTTTCGGATAAAGAAATATTAGAAGATTTTAAATGGGTGGAAATTGTAAATCAAGCAAAAGAGGTAATTAAAAAATGGAATCAATAAGAGTATTAGTTTTAGCTCTCCTAATAATAGGACAATCTATCAGAGCAAATGAGAATAAAATAGAAATTAGAAATCAATTATCGCATGAATCTATTTATTCAGGAAATTCAATAAATAGAGCTTTGGGTAAATTAAATCTTTTAGGCGGTAAATTAATAATTGATTTACCAGAAGGTTTTGGTTTGATGAGTGCAGAAATGTTAGCCGTAAAATATCCATCAAGTAATAGACCTACTTTGGTTTATACAAACGAAAATGGAACTATCAACTTTGTTTTTAATCATACCAAAAATGCCATACCAAAAGATAAATTACCAGAATTGTTACCTGCTTTTGTAGGACAATTTAGTTCTATTTATCCACAAATAAAATGGTATAAAAACGAGATGCAAAAAGTCAATGGAAAAGATTTTATTGTACTAGAGTTTATGACCCCTGCAACAGATTCAAAAATCTATAATATCATGTATATTACAGTTTTAGAAGGTAGAATGCTAATGTGTACATTTAATTGTTTGGAGTCTCAAAAAAGTGAATGGGAAACCAAAGCTAAAGCATCTTTAAACTCAGTTACAATAAACGAATAATTTGTAGTATCATAAATAGAAAACAACAAAACCACTTTTTAATAGAAGTGGTTTTGTTGTTTTAAATAATATATTGAATTTTCATTTTAGGTTATAAAAGCATCAATTACAGAAAATTAATTATTGTTATTTGTTTTACTATTCACTGAATCTTATTCAAATTCCCCAACACAACAACACTTATCATTCCTAAGGAAAAACCTTAGTTTTTGTATCGTTTTTAGATTTACACAAAACCTTTCTCTTTCGCTATGTCAACTAGATATTTGTCTCCTCTTTTATCGACGTTAAAAAGGTCTTTTAGATTTCTTTTTCGTCTTTCAATACCTGCCAATGATAAATTGATTCTTTTAGGTAAGTCTTTCATTTTAACACCCGTAGATAAATGGTATAAAATCTCTCTA
>NZ_JAUMIT010000026.1 GCF_030519655.1 Wenyingzhuangia gilva | reverse complement strand
AAATATAATCCTACAATAAATGAAGAATAAAAACTACCTACAACACCGGCTAAACTTCATGCGGGTTCTGTGCTTTCTCAAAGTTTTGTGTATATTTACTAAGTCGCCAAATCTTGTTGATTTAGCTTTGTGAAATCAAAGAAACAAAACCAAACAAAAAGCTTCGGCTTAGTCCGTTCTCGAAAATCTTGTCGATTTTCAAGCCCACACAAAGCCTAGCCAAAACCGTTACCACATATTAAATGAAAAATCAAAATTATTTAACAGTTCTATTATTTGCATTAATTCTATCATGCTGTAAAAATGAAAAGAAATTCAATATAATAGGAACAATTTCTCCAGTTCAAGACTCTATCATAAAATTAGAGTACACAGAAAAAGATTCTACTTATATCCTAGAGAATAAAATTGAAAATGGTAAATTTTCATTTAAAGGAAATATAAATGACATAACTTTTGGTTCTATATTATATAAACAAGGAACACCTGCTCATTTTTTAATTGAACCTGGAACAAAAACTGAAGTATCAATTCAAGGAAGATTATCAAAAATTATTTCATCCTCAAATTTGAGCAATTTGTATAACGAATATTCTTCTACTAGAAATCAAAAAACTAAAGACTCTATAATTAAAGTATTTAGCGAAAATTTCATAGAACATGATTTTTATGCTGAAATGGTGTTAGGCTGGCTTTCTATGACAAATCCAGAAATAACAGCTCAAAAAGAAATCAAAAAACAATTTTTAGAATCTAATAATCAATCTAAAAAATTAGAAATTATTATGAGTTATTTCGAACGAAATGAAACAACCGAAGTCGGTAAGTTTATCCCTAATTTAATATTTCCAAATACTCTAAACCAACCAACTCCGATCATAGATTCAAAAAACAAGTATACATTGATAGACTTTTGGGCAACATGGTGCTATCCATGTAAACGAAACAATGAATATCTTAAAAAATATAAAGACCTACTAGCCAATCAAGGAATTAAAATCACAAATGTTTCTATAGAAGAAGATTTTGAAACTTGGAAAAAAGGTAGTTTAATAGGAGGTATTTCTTGGACAAATGTAATCGATACATCTGGTATATCAACAAATACCTTAAAGTTTGAACAAATTCCATTTACAATATTAGTTAACCAAAAAGGAAAAATAATTCTTTCTAATATGAAATATATGGATATTGAAAAATTAGCAATTAGAGGAATTATTGATTAATAACATGTGGTAACACCGGCCAAACTTAATGCGGGTTCTGTGCTACTCTAAAGTTTTGTGTATATTTACTAGGTCGCCAAATCTTGTTGATTAGGCTTCGTGAAATTAAAAGATACAAATCCAAACAAAAAGCTTCGGCTTAGTTCGTGTTCGAAAATCTTATCGATTTTCTTCCCGCACAAAGCCTAGCCAAAACCGTTGTGCAATATTAAATAAAAAAAAATGACTATAAAAAGAATGAAAGCAACACATGAAGGAATTTTAAAAATTGGAGATACAGAAATTGAAGTTGCTGTTCTTGAAAATGGGAAAAGAATAATCACCCAATCTGGTATTTTCAAAGCACTTAATAGACCTGTAAGAGGAACTACAAGGATTGATCAAATACCTACTTTTATGGATGCAAAAAACCTACAACCCTTTATAAATGAAGAGTTAAGGCATGTGATCAATAAGGTAGAATTTTTAACTATTGATAATAAAAATGGAGAAGGTTACGATGCTAGTATTCTTCCGTTAATAGCAGATTTATACCTACAAGCAAGAGCTTCTGATTCTTTATTAAAATCTCAATTTGAAACAGCAATAAAAGCTGAAATTTTAGTTCGTAGTTTAGCGAAAGTAGGTATAACTGCTTTAGTAGACGAAGCTACAGGTTATCAATACGAAAGAGAACAAGAAGAATTACAATTAATTTTAAAACAATACATTTCTGAAGAATTATTACCTTGGCAACAGAGATTTCCTCATGAGTTTTATAGACAAATTTTTAGATTAAACAAGTGGGAATATACTGTTGATAATTTAAAGAAAAGACCATCTGTAGTTGGAACATGGACTAACAAGTATATATATAAACAATTACCTAATGGAGTTTTAGATGAGTTGAAAAAAATTACGCCTAAAGACTCAAAAGGTAAAAATAAAGAACATTTTCATAGAAGATTAACTGAAGATGTTGGACACCCAAATTTAAATAATCAAATAGTAACGGTAATTACAATAATGAAGCTTTCTAAATCTTGGAAAGATTTCGATAAAAAATTTAATGATTTATTCGGACAAATCTCTATTGAATTTGAAGAAGAATAACATTGCACAACACCAGCTAAACTTCATACGGGTTTTGTGCTTACTTCAAAGTTTTGTGTATATTTACTAAGTCGCCAAATCTTGTTGATTTGGCTTTGTGAAATCAAAGAAACAAATCCAAACAAAAAGCTTCGGCTTAGTACGTGTTCGAAAATCTGGCCGATTTTCTTCCCGCACAAAGCCTAGCCAAAACCGTTGCCCAAAATAAAATCGTAGCTCCGTTTTTCATAGAAATATTCCTATAAATCGAAAGTTATTGCTTCTCTCCTATTTTAAAAAACTTCATAAAATAAGAGCATTTTTTGGCTGAAAATTATTGACTTTTTTTGTTGAGTATAAAAAATTAAACAAAAATATTCCTATCAAAAAACAACATTTTTCTTGGCTGAAAAACTTGTAGAAATCCTGACAAAATTTGGGTTTGAAAAATCGTAACTGTGAAAAATATTAAGTTTTCGAGAAATTATTTAAACATAAAAAAATCATGTTTTCTTGAGAAATGAAGAACAGTAAAAACGCGTAGGAAATTATCGTAGTTGCTTGAAATTATTAGTTTTTGAAACATTATACAAACATAAAAAATTCATATTTTCCTAATAAATGAAAACAATAGAAACGTGTAGGAAATTATCGTAGTTAGGTAAAATCATATTTCTTTTGAAAAATTATCATAATTAAAAACTTTAACTATTCTAATTTTTTGTGGAGGAAGAAAACTAATATTTTCCTTGAAACTTAAAACTTTGAAACATGAATTTTTCAATCTAAAGAAACTGTCTGAAAAATACTTTGGGCAACACCGGCTAAACTTCATGCGGGTTTATTGCTTTCTCAAAGTTTTGTGTATATTTACTATGTCGCCAAATCTTGTTGATTTGGCTTTGTGAGAACAAAGAAACAAATCCAAACAAAAAGCTTCGGCTTAGTACGTGTTCGAAAATCTGGCCGATTTTCAATCCCGCACAAAGCCTAGCCAAAACCGTTAGCTTTAATTGTGTAATTGAAAAAATAGTAATAACTTTGTAATAACGAAAAATGTTAAATTATGGAAGTTTCAGTTATTCAAATAGGAAATTCAAA
>NZ_JAUMIT010000025.1 GCF_030519655.1 Wenyingzhuangia gilva | reverse complement strand
CACCGAAACACGTGCACTTAAATCAAAATATAAAATACAAATCGTACCGAAGAAATAAAAACAAACTGGAATTGTTAACCTTTTAAATAAACAAAAAAGGTCAACCTATTTCAGGACGATACACAACATTATGACAAAAGAACCGACAATAAACAAATTAGAGTTACATTATTATTTTGATGAGTCGGATAGTTCTCATACAATGGATGCTTTTATCCGAAATAAATGTGAATTTGAACTATTGCAAATTTATAATGAATTTCAAAGAGAATTAGGTATAGATATTAAATTAGAAACCGAAGCTTTTGAAGAAGGAGGATTAACAGAGTTATGGACTCTAATGGGAAAATATCCTAATCAAATTACAATATTAATAACTCTTATTATTGCTGCAATTTCTAGAATTCCATTAAAGAAAAGTAGCCTTGAAAAACAAGATTTAGAATTAAGTATTGCTGAAAGAAAACTAAATATTGAAAACTTAAAAAAAGAACTAAATGAAAAAGAATCACCTAATCATATAAATATTGATGTCTTAAATATAATTATTGATTCTAATCCAAAAATATTAAAACATGTTTCTAATTATTATAAACAACTAAATAATTATCCTAAAGTAAAAAAAATATCAACTACGAAACTTGATGAGAAAAAACAAATACTTGAAGAAACTACTTATATTAAAAGAACTGATTTTGATAAATTCATAATTGAAAATGATGATTTGGAACCTACTATTGATGAAAATGCAACTATAGAAATTATATCTCCTGTTTTAAAAAAAGGGAAATATAAGTGGAAAGGTATTTATCTAAAAAAAGAAAAAACTATTGACTTTTACATGAAAGATAAAGCATTTAAACAATCTGTAATTGCTGAAGGTATTGAGTTTAAAAATGGAACTTTCATAGACTGTATTCTTGAAATATCTAGAAAAATAAATGAAGTCGGCGAAATTATCTTCTCATCTTATGCCGTTACTACAGTTTTGAAAAAGCATTTTGAAAATACAGTTGTTGAAACTCCACAAGGAAAGAAACATAGAGAAATAAAAGAAGCTAAAAAGAATCAATTTAATTTATTCGAGGATAATTCAGAATAAATGAAAAAAGCCCAGTGTACAACACCGGCTAAACTTCATGCGGGTTTTGTGCAAACTTCAAAGTTTTGTGTATATTTACTAAGTCGCCAAATCTTATTGATTTGGCTTTGTGAAAACCAAAGAAACAAAACCAAACAAAAAGCTTCGGCTTAGTTGCGTGTTCGAAAATCTTGTCGATTTTCAATCCCGCACAAAGCCTAGCCAAAACCGTTAGCTAATATTAAAAATGAAAAAACAAATAATATTTACACTTCTATTTTTATTTAGTCTTTCAGGAATTCAAAGTGCTAGCTTTGAAGATTGGTTAATATTTTCATTAATTATTCATTTAATTTGGATAATAATTCTTTCAAACGAAATGATTAAGTCTTCAAATCTGAAAAATAAGTTTGAAAAAACACTGAAAATAGTTAATAAAGCTTCTATTTATCTATTCATTATAGATGTTTTAATGATTTTTCTTTCACTCTCATTTTTGTTTAGATTAATTTTCGCCTATTTATATAGACCTATATTTTATTTAACATGTGTCTGCTTTTTTATTTCAATAATTGGGAATTATTATGTCATAATAAATGAATTATTTAAAAGGAAATATTCTTTAATAAAAAAAATTGGATTAATACTCTCTTCTTTATTTTACCCTATCGGTATTTACAGTATTAAATCGAAAGATTTTTAAATGAAAATATTGTTATTTTAAATAAATAACGGAACAGTTTTGAACTGCTCCGTTTAGTTAGTTAATTTTATCCTTTAGGAGGATAAGGATCATTTCCATAAGTTCTTTCACTTTGAATCTGTCCATTTTTTTTATGAATAACTACTTGAGCATTTCCATTATTACGTCCTATCTGAGCAGCTGCATTAATAGCTTCTGTTTTAGTATTAGTTATAATTGATGCTCTTTCGTTATCGCGACCCTTTACAGCCCAACCATCTCCTTTTTTAGAGATGTCATAAACTTTACGTCCCATATCTTTAAAAAACATTTTATCGTCTCAATTAAACAGGTGAGATTTCATTTCCTGTTTGTTTGAATTTTAAAGATAAATACTATATTCGCACTCCCAAACAAGAATAATGGATTCATTTTTAGGTCTCCAAACACCTAACCAATTTGTTATTTTCAATAGTCATACCAAGACTATTTATTTTAATAAATTGGTTTATTTATTAAAATAAATGTCATTATTATATTAAAATAACGTCAATATGTCATTAATTATTGACAATCTTTAAAACATTAGCTAACACCGGCTAAACTTCATGCGGGTTCTGTGCTTTCTCAAAGTTTTGTGTATATTTACTAAGTCGCCAAATCTTGTTGATTTGGCTTTGTGAAACCAAAGAAACAAAACCAAACAAAAAGCTTCGGCTTAGTTGCGTGTTCGAAAATCTTGTCGATTTTCAACCCCGCACAAAGCCTAGCCAAAACCGTTGGCAAAAATGTAAAACGCTATGAGAAAAATAATTTTAATTCTAATTTTAACGATAACTTATAACTTACATTCTCAAGATTTACCGACAGAACCCGTCAATGGATATGCATTTCCAATTGGTAGTAAGTTTACAATAAAATTATATCCGAAAGACTCAATAAGTTTCAACTATTCTATAATAAAATTTGAACCGTTTGAAAATATAGTTAACACTTGGGAAAACAATTACCTTTTTGAGAAAGAAGGAGAAAATGAGACTATTGAATTTTATTTCTGTTTAGGAACGAGTGGAGAAACTGAGGAAGAAAAAGATAAAAATATGAAAGTTTTGCTTCTAATGAAAAATAGAACGAAATATTCTCTAAATTATAATTCCGACATTCAAATAAAAGAAGAAGGTAAATTTGAAAAAACTTCAAATGTTGGAACACACCCGAACGCAAAAGGAATGGAAATGTGGCCTTATATGATCTATCAAATTGGATTAAATGATTTCAAAATAATGCAATAAAGACTATTGCCAACACCGGCTAAACTTCATGCGGGTTTTGTGCTTAATTCAAAGTTTTGTGTATATTTACTAGGTCGCCAAATCTTGTTGATTTGGCTTTGTGAAACCACAAAAAACAAAACCAAACAAAAAGCTTCGGCTTTGTACGTGTTCGAAAATCTTGTCGATTTTCTTCCCGCACAAAGCCTAGCCAAAACCGTTGGCAAATATTTGAGAAAAATGAAACATCTATTTTATATATTAATAATTTCAAGTATCAATGTAATAGGACAACAAAAACCTATATATTGGAAACAAAACGAAAAACTCACATGGGAAGATTTTCAAGGAAAAGCCGATCCTAAAAGTAGTGGAAATGCCAAAACAACATATAAAATTGACATAACTCCTAGTAATATAATCGTGGATGAAAATGACAATATTCATAATTATAAAAAATTATCAACTGTTGCCATTTTTTATAAAGATTTATCATGGTCGAAAGAAAAAAACAAAAATTCTTTACTCCTAAAACATGAACAATTACATTTTGATATTGCAGAATTATATGCTCGAAAAATTAAAATAAAATTTAGAGAAGCTATAAATCGAAAAGAAACGAAATTCTCTGTATATCAAAAAATTTACTCAGATTTATGGAATGAATGTAGATTATACCAAAAAAAATATGATAAGGAAACCATCCATGGTTTAGTAAAAACGATTAATGAAAAATGGATTCAAAAAGTTAATGAAGAATTATCACTTTTAAATATACCTAATTAGGATAAAAACATTAGCCAACACCGGCTAAACTTCATGCGGGTTTTGTGCTAACTTTAAAGTTTTGTGTATATTTACTAAGTCGCCAAATCTTGTTGATTTGGCTTTGTGAAACCAAAGAAACAAAACCAAACAAAAAGCTTCGGCTTAGTACGTAATCGAAAATCTTGTCGATTTTCAATCCCGCACAAAGCCTAGCCAAAACCGTTAGGTAAAACAGAATCACAGCTGCGTATTCGATTTTTTTAGAACTTATTTATCTTTGAAAAAATTTTGAAATCTGATAATTTCAACTCCTACTCTATTCTGAAAAATCATTGTTTTTTGTTGAGAAAATCGTAGGTACGCAAAAGTCGTTTAAGGAATTTTAAAGGATAGCTTCGCTGTTTTTTTGTTCGGACGTTTAAGTACACAAGAATTTCTTCAAATGCTCCTGAAAATGCTTAAATCGTTTCGTTGAGAAATTTCATTCTTTGAAAAAATGGTAGTTGCTGAAAAAACTAAACGTAAAAATGTTGTGTGAAAAATTAATCGAAAAATTGTCTTGTCTGAAATGAAAACAAAGAAAAAATTAGAACGTGGAAAATTGTTTCATTGATAATTAATCAATTAAAAAACTTGTGTTTGAATTCATCGTAGCAGCGTAAAAAATTAACCTTTTTAATTCGTTGACAGTTTTTTTGTCTGAAAAAAACTGCATTACCTAACACCGGCTAAACTTCATGCGGGTTTGGTTCTAAATCAAAGTTTTGTGTATATTTACTAAGTCGCCAAATCTTGTTGATTTGGCTTTGTGAAA
>NZ_JAUMIT010000024.1 GCF_030519655.1 Wenyingzhuangia gilva | reverse complement strand
ACCGAAACACGTGCACTTAAATCAAAATATAAAATACAAATCGTACCGAAGAAATAAAAACAAACTGGAATTGTTAACCTTTTAAATAAACAAAAAAGGTCAACCTATTTCAGGACGATACAATAAATCGGGTCTATTCAATAACTTAACGCAACAATAAGAATGACATTAATTGTAAGTAGAATTGACAAAAATAAAATTAAGATAATTTCTGATTCAAAAATCACGGATAAAGATGCAGTTCGAAATAATCCTTTATTAGGAAATTTAAAATCTTTTATTCTTAATCCACAAATTTCAGTAAGTTTTGCAGGAAATGTACATTATGCTGAAAAATTTCTTACTTTGTTTTTTTCAAATCAAATTCAAACTCTTGAAGAATTAAAACTTTGTTGCCTTTCTCTGAACAATGAATCAAACAATGAAACAGATTTTTTAATTGCTTCATTAATAGAAAAACCAAATTTATGTAAAGTATCTAATCGGAAAATATCTGAAAATCTACAAAATGTATGGATTGGAGATAAATTAGGTTTTGAAAAATATCAAACATCTTTGCATGGTGATAATACTGAAAAAAAAATATTTGCCAAAATGTCTGATGCTTTTGAAAAAGTAATAGCAGACGAAACAATTGAAAGTATATCAGATTTTCAAATTGCTATAAATACAGTTTATCATCAAGAAACAGACTCAGACTTTTTTATTTACGAAATGAGAATGAACATGAGTTTTGCTCCACAAACAATTACAGTAAAAAAAAACGAACCTGTTTCAATACCTTTTGGAGGTCCTGAAATTGGTGGTTTTGGATCTTCATATTTGAGATCTATTGATTTTTTGAGACCCGCTATTGCAATTCATTTTCCTCAAGGTAAATTCGGAATTTTATTCTGTCCTTTACTCAATTTTAATAAAGGTATTATCGAAAAAATAGAAGACGGAGAAGACTTTGCTAAATTAATTAAAGAGAAATATGGAATACCATTAGAAGGAATAGTAGCATCTAATGGTAGTAGAATGAAAAGAATCGTAATAAAATAACTTGCCCTAACACCGGCTAAACTTCATGCGGGTTCTGTACTTTCTCAAAGTTTTGTGTATATTTACTAAGTCGCCAAATCTTGTTGATTTGGCTTTGTGAAACCAAAGAAACAAATCCAAACAAAAAGCTTCGGCTTAGTACGTGTTCGAAAATCTTACCGATTTTCTTCCCGCACAAAGCCTAGCCAAAACCGTTGGCTTTAATAGGAAATTTCGGTCGAAATTTCCGCAGATAAATTAATTCTTAACTTTTCTTGAAGCATTCTGAAACCAATTATAACGCAAAAATTAAAGTCTGAAACTTTTCTATAAACTGATAATTTATTGACTTTTCTCCGTGCGTAAGAAAATAACTTGCTGAATTGTCCGTGAAAAATGAATAATTAATCATTATTATTCTTTGAAAAACTATTATTTAAACAAACAAATGTTACATAAAGTTACGTGCTGAACTGTGCGCAAAAAATGTTTCATTGATATTTTTCTTTAACACGAAAAATCGTAACAAACAAAACGTTGAATTTTATCGTAACAACGCGATTTGAAAAGTAGTTACGCTGAAAAAAATAAGGATTAGTACTTTTTCAATCTAAACATTTTCGTGTCTGAAAAACTACTAAAGCCAACAACAGCTAAAAAACAAAGCTAATTTATGCTTTCTCTAAGTTGGTTTTCTTTTTATTTTCTGTAGTTTTAAGTCTGAAAATTAATCGGCTAGTTTAACGCTTCGTTTACTAGCTAAAACCGTTGTGGTGCATTTGAGAAAAAATGAAAAATGAAAAATGAAAAATACATATCGAGATTTTTAAACGGAATTTTTATTCTGATAATTGTACTTTTTATTCTTGACGGACTAACATCTTTTGAAATTAAAAATCAACCTATAAAATCATTTACATATTTTGGAATTATCATTTTAACACCTCTGACTTTAATTTGGAATTTATGGAAAATCAAAAAGAATAAATGGAAAATTATTAATTCGACTCTTCCTATTCTAACATTAATTGGAATACTGATAATTGGACCAATGAAAATCATATTTTCTTCAGATAGTTGGAAAACGCAAAAAGTACTTTACCAAAATAGACATTTGAACTTTAAAAAAGTGGAATACCAAACACAAGATGTTGGAGCTTTTGGATATAATAAACGAACAGTTGAAATTACTTACCTAACTGATTTATTTATGATAGTTAATCCAATAGAAGTTGACATTGACAAACGTGTTGAGTGGATAAAAATATCTGAAGAATCAAATTAACTCGAATTGAAATTTCCGTGAAATAAAAACGACACCACAACACCGGCTAAACTTCATGCGGTTTTTGTATCAACTTCAAAGTTTTGTGTATATTTACTAGGTCGCCAAATCTTGTTGATTTGGCTTTGTGAAACTAAAAGAAACAAATCCAAACAAAAAGCTTCGGCTTAGTCCGTGTTCGAAAATCTTGTCGATTTTCTTCCCGCACAAAGCCTAGCCAAAACCGTTGTACACAAGGCTGAAAAAACTCACGATAACTAATGAACGATAGAATTATTACTTGGAATCTTGACCCTACAATTTATTGGATAACCGAAACTTTTCCTTTAAAATATTATGGTTTATTTTTTGCAACTGGAATTCTTTTAGCACATTACGTTGCAAAACGTATTTACGCTAAAGAAAATATCCCAATTGAAAATTTAGAAAAGTTATTTATTTACGTTGTTGTTGGAATAGTTTTAGGTGCAAGACTCGGACATTGTTTATTTTATGAACCTTCATATTATTTTCAAAATCCTCTCGAAATTTTGTTACCAATTAAAAAAATTGGAGATTCTTATCAATTTATCGGATTTCAAGGATTAGCAAGTCACGGAGGAACAATTGGAGTTTTAATTGCAATCGGAATTTATTGCAAAAAGTATAAAACAAACTTTTTATGGGTTTTAGACAAAATTGCAATTGTTGCACCAATAGTCGCTGCCTTTATTAGATTTGGGAATTTTATGAACTCTGAAATTTATGGAAAACCAACAAATGGAAGTTGGGGAGTTATTTTTCAAAAAGATGATTTAATACCAAGACATCCAACTCAACTATATGAGGCATTTTCATATCTTTTAATATTTGGAGTATTAATGCTAATCTATAAGAATAAAAAAGAAAAATCTAACGGACTGATTTTAGGAGTAGCTTTGGTTTTAATCTTTTTAGCAAGATTTATAATCGAGTTTTTCAAAGAAAATCAAGTCGGATTTGAAGACGGAATGATAATCAATATGGGACAAATTTTAAGTGTTCCTTTTATAGTAGTTGGACTGGTTTTAATATTTATAAAAAAAAGCCCAGTGTACAACACCGTGTAAAAATAATTGCTTGGTTCTAGCCTACTCGGAAAATCCTGCGGATTTTCCTCTGGTTCGTTCCATTTTTAGTAAGTTAGTTGCTTGCACACGCAACTATCCTTACACAAACACGTTAGCCTAAACAGGAAATTTCGGTCGAAATTTCCGCAGATAAATTAATTCTTAACTTTTCTTGAAACATTTTGAAACCAATTCTCACGCAAAAAAAAATAAGTTGAAAACTTTTCCGTAAACCTATAATTTATTGAATTTTTTTAAGAAAATTATCTGTAAAAAAATGTACTTTTTTGTGGCTGAAAATTATTGACTTTTCTCTGTGCGTAAAAAAGTAACGTGCTGAAATGTACATGAAAAAGTGAATAAATTATCATTTATAATTCTTTGAGAGAAAATATATAAAAATAAAAATGTTGTTAAAAGTTGCGTACTGAACTTTACGCAAAAAATTGTTTCATTGATACTTTTCTTTAACCGATAAATATTTACAAGCAAAACGTTGAATTTTATCATAACAACGCGATTTGAAAAACAGTAACGATGAAAAAAATAAGGATAATGCATTTTTTCAATAAAACATTTTCATGGTTGAAAAAACTGCATAGGCTAACAACAGCTAAAAAACAAAGCTAATTTCTGCTTTCACTAAGTTGGTTTTCTTTTTATTTTCTGTAGTTTTAAGTCTGAAAATTAATCGGCTAGTTTAACGCTTCGTTTCCTAGCTAAAACCGTTAGCTGCAACCGTTAAAAAAAATTAAATGAAAAAAATAATTTCCATTTTCGCTTTTATAATTTCATTAAATGTTTCTTCACAAGATTTTAATGAAAGTTTGAAAAAGCTAGAAACTGAAAATCAGAAATGTTTAGATAAAGGAAAATTCATGTATGAATGTTCCCTTTCATTTTATAAAAAATCTGATAGCTTATTAAATGTTGTTTATAAGCAAGTTCGTAAAAAAATGAACTCTGCTGAAAAAGACAAATTAAAAAACGAACAGTTAAAATGGTTGAAAATTAGAAATCAAAAATTTGAAAATATAAATAATTCTGACACTAGACTAGGTAATGGACTTGATAATTTAATGATTAAAGAACAAGAAAAAGCTGTTATTGTAAACGAAAGGACAAAATACTTGATTTTAAAATTTAAACCTTGAATTTTTACTAATATCATGGTTGAATCAGTTACAACTGAGAATAAATATTTTAAAGAATAAATAATATCAACAAACTAAGTATTTTTCATGAATGAGTTAAGAAAGGATCAAAATAGAATTACCTGAATTAAATGTTTAAATATTTGAAATACGAAATTGGCAGCAGCTAACACCGGCTAAACTTAATGCGGGTTTTGTGCAAACTTCAAAGTTTTGTGTATATTTACTAAGTCGCCAAATCTTGTTGATTTGGCTTCGTGAAATTAAAGAAACAAATCCAAACAAAAAGCTTCGGCTTAGTACGTAATCGAAAATCTTGTCGATTTTCAATCCCGCACAAAGCCTAGCCAAAACCGTTGCCAAAAACTAAGAAACTGAAAATGAGAAAAATATTATTAATCATATCTACTATAGTATTATCTAGTTGTGTAAGTGCTAAAATAACATCTAGAA
>NZ_JAUMIT010000023.1 GCF_030519655.1 Wenyingzhuangia gilva | reverse complement strand
ACACCGGCTAACAAACAAAGCTAATTTTGTGCTTTACTAAGGTTCGGTTTCTTCTTTTTTTCTGTATTTTAGGTCGATAATTAATCGGCTTGTAAAACGCTCCGTTTGCTAGCCAAAACCGTTACCACAAATTTGAAATGAAAAAAAACAGATTCCTTGAAAAGTTTGAAAAAAAAAGTAATACCGAATTAGAGGAAATTATTTCTGACAATAAAACTTATGTTAAAGAAGCTAGAAATGCAGCATTTGAAATTTTACAAAATCGTGATAAAGAAAATGAAACTGTTTTAAAAGTTGAAAATGAAATAAAGGCTAAAATAGAACAAAACAGAATTATTGAAGAGAAACGAAAAAAAGAAATCTCAACTGAAAATATTTTTGAAGAATTAGATAATCCTAATTTATACTCTAAAAAAGTAATAATGGGATTTTCATGTTTTTTTTCGACAATATTTGGTAGTATACTTTTAATGCATAATATGGATAAAACTGATAATTCAAAAGTTAAAATATATGTTATGTCTTTTGGAATATTATATACAGTATTCACTATTATTCTTATGAATACTCTGAATATAAATGGACTTCCATTGATCTTTAATCTAATTGGAGGTTGGATTTTAAATAATTTCTTCTGGAATAAATATATAGGAGAAAACATTTCATTCAATGAAAAAAATTATACTAAACAAGTTCTTATTTCTGTTTTAATAATAATTCCTTTTGTTTTAGCGATGATTTATTCTTAAAAAAAATGTGGTAACACCGGCTAAACTTCATGCGGGTTTTGTGCTTACTTCAAAGTTTTGTGTATATTTACTAAGTCGCCAAATCTTGTTGATTTGGCTTTGTGAAACAAAGAAACAAAACCAAACAAAAAGCTTCGGCTTAGTCCGTGTTCGAAAATCTTGTCGATTTTCAACCCCGCACAAAGCCTAGCCAAAACCGTTAGCACCAATTAAACGACATTACATTGACAGATAATCTCAATATATTTAGAAACGAGTTTTTAGGAGCAAATACTTGGGCTCAAAGAAAGGATGGTGTTCCTCTCGACTTGCTTGACAAATTGACAAATGAAGAATTGAAGATTGCGGAAATTGAGCTAATAAAAGTTGCAAGCCTAAAGGACAACTGGCCAATAGTTGGACTTGGGCACATAAAATCAACTTCGGCACTTACGACACTTTATGACTTGCTTGAAAAGAGTAAACGTGGAATGAAAGTAACTATTGCACATTCAATTTTTCAAATTTGTCAAGACACCAAAATGATTGGAATTGTTCTTGAAACAATGCCTAAAATAACAGGTGAATTTGAACTGATTGACGTTCTATATTATTTGCCTGACTTCAAGGACAAAAGGATAACGGAGTTACATCATACTTATCGAAATCATAAGGACTATTTAGTTGCATATAATGCGACAAGATATCTTGGTTTATCTACAAACGAAGTAGTTGAAAAATGCCGAGACAAGAAAAAAAATAGAAGTATTTGGGACAAATTAACAGGAAAATAACTGGTGCTAACACCGGCTAAACTTCATGCGGGTTTAGTTCTAACTTCAAAGTTTTGTGTATATTTACTAGGTCGCCAAATCTTGTTGATTTGGCTTAGTTAAAAACAAAGAAACAAATCCAAACAAAAAGCTTCGGCTTAGTTGCGTGTTCGAAAATCCGCAGATTTTCTTCCCGCACAAAGCCTAGCCAAAACCGTTGTGTGTAACCTGAAAAAAAAATTAAATGAATAAAATTCTTATATTTTTTGCTTTTCTAATTACACTTTCATGTGGACAAAAAAATCAAAAAGAAATCACTTCAATCAATGAAAAAACAGAGATTATTAATTCTGAAAATTATATAAATGATTCAATCAAAAAAAAGATTTTTAAAATTGCCTACGATAATCAAAGCACAGCCCCAAGCTATATTGTTTTTAAAGTAAAAAACTTAATTAATGGAGAAACAAAAGAAATTTGTTGTGAAGCACCATTTTTATCTGGAGCAATGCATCGAGAATTAAATATTGGGTATAGTAAAGTTGAAATAAAATATATTGACAGTATAATATTGAAAAATAGCCTAGATTTTTTTGAATTTAAAAATCCAGAAGCTTTGAAAAATATTGACTTTAATAATTATCCGAAAAAAAAAGAAATTGATAGTATTTCAAAAAGATATAACATAAAAAAATATTGCTCTAACGACTCAATAAAAAGATTTCATTTTAAAAATGATACTATTTCTTCACAAAAAACATTTGCTCATGTAATGTTTAATCATGGAATCATAATAAATAGAGATTGTTTTGCAGGAAATAATATTTCGATATATAATTCTGAAAATAAAAACTAGAAGAAAAAAGGCAACACACAACACCGGCTAAACTTCATGCGGGTTCTGTGCTTTCTCAAAAGTTTGTGTATATTTACTAAGTCGCCAAATCTTGTTGATTTGGCTTTGTGAAATCAAAAAAACAAAACCAAACAAAAGCTTCGGCTTAGTTGCGTATTCGAAAATTTTGCCGATTTTCTTCCCGCACAAAGCCTAGCCAAAACCGTTATGGCCAAGTGAAAAAAAATATTGATATAAAACTAAATATCAGTAATTTAAAACTAAAGTCGGGTGAAAGTCGGGTGAAATACGAAGAAAAAACTGTTATGAACTTGTGACAAAATGTATTCTTGTCAAAGATTTTTATATAAATAATGAAACAACCAGAATTAGGACAAAAAGTATTAGAGCTGAGAAAAGAAAAAGGTTTAACACAAGAAGAATTAGTTGAAAAATGTAATATAAATGTAAGAACATTACAAAGAATTGAATCTGGTGAAGTTAATCCTAGAAGTTTTACAATTAAGTTAATTTTTAATGCTCTTGATTATGATACAACTGAAAATTTAACAAAGGAAACGAATCAATTAAAAGTCAATCTCGATAATTTTGTTGAGAAAATACACAGACAAATACAAAATATAAACTACATGAAAAATTCAAAACTTTTTTTTTATAACTATTTCTTAGCTACTGGAATAATTTGGTTCTTATGTGCACTTTCAATTATTACATTTAATCTTAACTTTAAGATAAGAGAAATTATATTGACAATAATTATTCCTCTTGCTTTTTCAATATTTTTACAAATTACAAAAACTGATAAAGTTCAAAATTCTAAAGAAGAAGAAAACTAAAAACACCAAGCCATAACACCGGCTAAACTTCATGCGGGTTCTGTGCTTTCTCAAAGTTTTGTGTATATTTACTAAGTTGCCAAATCTTGTTGATTTGGCTTTGTAAAACCAAAGAAACAAACCCAAACAAAAAGCTTCGGCTTAGTCCGTGTTCGAAAATCTTGTCGATTTTCAACCCCGCACAAAGCCTAGCCAAAACCGTTAGCAGCAAGATGTCGAAAAAAAATATAGATAAACGAGATATTCAATTAGGAGAACAGATTCAAAGTGGTTTATATGGTAAAGAAGCTATAAAAGATGCCAATATTTATAAAGAGATATCCAATACTGGTATAGAAACTTTTATTAAAAATATTAATGATTTTTATTCTAAAGAAATAGAACCTGTTTTTAAACCATATCCGCATGCATTAATAGAAATTATTTTAACACTATTTTTCAAGAATAATTCAAAAGATGTCGAATTATCAGATTGTTTTGCTTTAATTTTTCAAAAGAAAATTGAAGGAACTAGAAAATCTTATATAAAAGATAAATATATTAATATGTTAGAAGCTGGTCATGCTTCTAAACAATCTTTATCAACAAATAATCCTCTAATTATATGGGAATTAGCAAAAAATAGTTTTCTAGCATATAATGAATTTCTTAATGTTTTAATTGGTGTAATTCTTATAAATTATCGTTACTCTATTGGAAAAACATACAAGTTTAATACACTTGACAACCATTATGGTAATAAAGTTAACCAATTAATTGAGTTAAAACCTGAGAATCAATGTTATCAATATTTATTTGAATTATTACAACCAGATATTAGAAACGCTATTGGACATCAAAATATTTGGTTCGAAAAATCTAGTAATACAGTTACATATTTAAATGACAAAACTGGTTTAAATGAAACAATGTCAATAAAAGATTTTATTCTTTTAGATTCTAAAGCTTCATATTTAGCAGAAGCATATTTAGTATCTATAAGCACTATTGCAATCTTTTCATTTGGAACAACACTAGATCGAGCAAGATTACCAAAAGAATTATTTTTATTAATAATGAAAATTAATTCATCTAAATAAAAAATCCTGCTGCTAACACCGGCTAAACTTCATGCGGGTTTTGTGCTTACTTCAAAGTTTTGTGTATATTTACTAAGTCGCCAAATCTTGTTGATTTGGCTTTGTGAAATCAAAAAAAACAAATCCAAACAAAAAGCTTCGGCTTAGTACGTAATCGAAAATCTTGTCGATTTTCAATCCCGCACAAAGCCTAGCCAAAACCGTTGTGGTGCATTTTGAACAAAAAACTTAAATTTTCCTAAAAATTATGCAAGAAACTATTTACATCAACGATTTTGATTTAACTTCTTTTGTTTTTTTAATCATTATAGGTTTTACTTGGTTACTTCCATTATTAATAATTATTGCTTCCCGTAAAACCAAAGGTCGTGAAAAATTAGCTTGGATATTAGCTGTCATTTTCATTTCATGGTTTGCTTGGATATTTTATTTATTACTTGCTCCTATTAATAAAACAGAAAATCCAGATAAATGAAGAAAAAGCTCTTTTAATTATTGACATGCAAAAAGGTCCGTTTACTGAAAATCTCCACGATTTGATACAAATGGTATCGTTAAAAGAATAAATGAGCTTGCCAATATTTTTAGAAATAATAATTCACCTGTTTTTTTATTCAACAAGATGGAACATAATCTGGAGAATTTGAAAAAGACTCTAAAGAATGGGAAAATTTAGACGAACTAATTGTAAATAATAATTACATTTTAATTGACAAATACTCTAGCGATGTCTTTTATAAATCTAAACTTCAAAATAAACTCAACGAATTAATCATAACTGATTATACTACGGATTTTCGTATTGAATCGACAATTCAATCTGCTCTTACAAAAGATTATGATATAATTGTTTACGAAAACGGACATACAACAGCAAATAGACCTCATTTAAAAACAGAGAAAGTAATTGAGCACTATAATTGGGTTTAGAAAAACATGATACCTATAAAAGGTAAAATTGAAGTGAAAGATTTTGAGAAAATAAAAAACGACACCACAACACCGGCTAAACTTCATGCGGGGTTTGTGCTTACTTCAAAGTTTTGTGTATATTTACTAAGTCGCCAAATCTTGTTGATTTGGCTTTGTGAAATCAAAGAAACAAAACCAAACAAAAAGCTTCGGCTTAGTTGCGTGTTCGAAAATCTTGGCGATTTTCTTCCCGCACAAAGCCTAGCCAAAACCGTTGCCCAAAATAAAATCGTAGCTGCGTTTTTCATAAAAATATTCCTATAAATCGAAAATTATTGCTTCTCTCCTATTTTAAAAAACTTCATAAAATAAGAGCATTTTTTGGCTGAAAATTATTGACTTTTTTTGTTGAGTATAAAAAATTAAACAAAAATATTACTATCAAAAAACAACATTTTTCTTGGCTGAAAAACTTGTAGAAATTCTGACAAAAAAGTTGTGTTGAAAAAATCGTAACTGTGAAAATTATTAAGTTTTCGAGAAATTATTTAAACATAAAAAAATCATGTTTTCTTGAGAAATGAAGAACAGTAAAAACGCGTAGGAAAT
>NZ_JAUMIT010000022.1 GCF_030519655.1 Wenyingzhuangia gilva | reverse complement strand
TGAATTGTACGCAAAAACTTAAAAAATAGTATTATTAATTCTTTGAAAATTTATTCATCAATAATAAAAATAGTGTGAAAAGTTACGTACCGAACTCTATATAAAATTATTTCATTGAAAATTAATTAATAAACGAAAAGCTATTTACTAGCAGAGCGTGGAAATTATCGTAACAACGCAAAATAAAATCGCTACGCTGAAAATTATGAAATTGCACTTTTTTAATGAAACATTTTTATTTGAAAAAACTGCAAAAGCTAACAACAGCTAAAAAACATAGCTTTTTTTGTGCTTTAACAAAGTTGATTTTTTGTTTATTTTGTGTAGTTTTAGTCTAAAAATTAATCGGCTAGTTTAACGCTTCGTTTACTAGCTAAAACCGTTAGCTTTAACAACGCTGAAATTCATGGCTGAATTTTTCGCAGTTGTTAAAATGAAACTTTTTCTTAATTATTTGAAACCAATCTTGACTCAAAAAATTAAAGAACGAAACTTTTCTATAACATAAAATTTGTTAATGTTTTTAACTGAAAAACTTAGCTTTTTTAAACTGAGAAATAATTGAATTATTTACTGTTACGTAAAAGGTAAACGAAATCAATAATTCTTTGAAAAATTATTAATTAAAAAGAAAATGGTGTCCATAAATTTCGTGCTGAACTGTACGCTGAATTTTAATAAAACTAACATTTCTAATTCTTAATGAAAGTTCTAAATAAACGATAAATGGTGGCTTAAAGTTACGTACTCAATTCCCTAAAAATTCTCAAAACTAACATTCTCAATTCTTTGAAAAGCAGAACGTGAAAAATTATCGTAGCAATGCGATTTTAAAGTCGTTGCGTAAAGTTTGGAAACTCTCCTACCCTTTTCAACATTTTTATGTGAAATGTTGCATAAGCTAACAACAGCTAAAAAACATAGCTTTTTTTGTGCTTAATCAAAGTTGGTTTTTTGTTTATTTTGTGTAGTTTTAGTCTGAAAACTAATCGGCTAGTTTAACGCTACGTTTCCTAGCTAAAACCGTTGGGCTTAATTAAAATTTTGAAAATTCAACATGGTAAGAAATATTATCTTTTTATTATTCATAAGCTTGTTAATTCAATGCAATTCTGAAAGTAAAAAACATAAAACTGAATGGATCAAAATTGAACACTCAAGGGATATAAATGATTTTTCAGATTATCTTTCGAAATATCCTTATTCAAGATATTTTCAAAAATCCGTTGAAAGATATCTCATTTTAAGTGATAGTTTATTTAATATTAATGAATATGCTCCTTGTCAAAAAAACAATATAAGTGTTAATCAAATTGATTCTTTAAATGTTTTATTCTATCATGAAATAACCCCTATTGACTCTTTAAAACAAAAAACATTTGAGTATTTAATCGCTGAGAGAGTAAATTCATCGACATATAAACATCAAATTCCTAATTCTGACAAAAAAACAAATCTTTCAACTGGTTTTATTTCAATTTCTATAGACAGTAATAATGTGGATTATAATCAACTAAAAAACACCGTTTATGAAATATCTAAAGGAGTTGAAAAATATAAATCTTATTTAACAACTAAGTTTTATAACAAAAAGCTACATGAATTAGATATCAAAACTCAAAACGAAATAAATAATTTGATAGGTACTAGACTTGGATTTCATAAATACATTGAGTATCGTATGCCTCCACCACCACCTCCTTATGAAAATAACTTAAAGGATAGTGAACATTTTATAATTATCGAAGAATAACTAAGCCCAACACCGGCTAAACTTCATGCGGGTTTAGTGCTTACTTCAAAGTTTTGTGTATATTTACTAAGTCGCCAAATCTTGTTGATTTGGCTTTGTGAAATCAAAGAAACAAATCCAAACAAAAAGCTTCGGCTTAGTTGCGTGTTCGAAAATCTCGTCGATTTTCACCCGCACAAAGCCTAGCCAAAACCGTTGCCCAAAATATAAAATGACACAAATTCAAAAATTCCTTTCTGAATTAAACGAAAATGAATTAGCATATTTTGCTAAATTCAAACTTCATACTTATATGCCCAAAACGCAGTTAGAGATAAAAAAACATCTTTCAAAAAAAGGAATCAATAACCTGAAAATTGAAGAGCTTATCTCGACTAATAAAATAAAACCTGTACAAAATGGAAAAGAACAATGTCCAAGGTGTTTTACTGACAAGTTAAATATTCAGAAAGTGGAACTAACTAATTTTGGGAATCATACTATTATAGAAAATAATATAGAATTTTATGATAGCTTAAATGGAGAACCTAAATATAAATCACAAATTATTTGTAATGTCTGCGGTTTTTGGGTTAATGATCCGAACGGACAAAAGCCTAATAGTTTTGTTGAAAAAACCACTAATTATTTGAAAGCTATTTTGAGAGGAGTCATTAAAAATATTTAAAATACTTTGGGCAACACCGGCTAAACTTCATGCGGGTTCTGTGCAAACTTCAAAGTTTTGTGTATATTTACTATGTCGCCAAATCTTGTTGATTTGGCTTTGTGAAAACCAAAAGAAACAAATCCAAACAAAAAGCTTCGGCTTAGTCCGTAATCGAAAATCCGCAGATTTTCAAGCCCGCACAAAGCCTAGCCAAAACCGTTGGCAAAAATTACAAAAAATGAAAAAAATATTTATAGTCTTAATTACTCTCTTTTTTTCTTGCAGTAATAATGATGAAAACATTGAAAACGAAATTATAACTTATAAAAAATATGTTAAATCAATTTACAACCCTGAACGTCCAGATTTATTTGGAAATATAAATTTTGAATATTCAAATAATCGTTTATCAAAAACTTTTTTAGGCGAAAATTATACGAAATATTTTTACAACGATAAAAATCAATTAATTAGAGCAGAAGATAATTATGGAAGAGGAGTATCTTATAGTTATGATTCATCTGATAGAATAATTAAAAGAGAAGAAATTGGAAATAATAATTTTATAGAATTAAAATACGAACAAGGTAAAATTACTTCTAAAAGATATTATGAGTTTTCAAATGAAGGTAAAGTAACTGAAATTAGAGAATCAATACTTGACTCAAAAGGACGAATTATTGAAATACGTGATTTGAGTCTTCGTTCAGGTGATAAAAATAGTCCTGAAAGAGACGAAACGAGACATGGTTTTGAAAAATATGATTATGATGAAAACAGTAACCTAATTAGAATAACTTCAAAATATGAAAAAAATTCAGAAGTGAGAGTCCTTGAATTAAAATACGACGATAAAATTAACCCTTACTATGTTGCATATGAAAGTTTTAATAAATCACTATACTATATAGAATTCTACATTGCGGTCCAACCGTACAATTGGTATGGCTTGTCTCCAAATAATATTATTAGAATTGGTTCAGAAACTATTGAATACGAATATAGTGAAGATAATTATCCAACTCAATTTCATCGATATTATGGAAATGGATTATCAAGTGGAGATTTTTATTACAATTATAATGAATAAAAACTTTTGCCAACAACGCATAAAAGCAATTTGGGTTTGATTTTCTAGTGAAAATCAAGTACTTTTAACCAAGTTCAGTACATAGGTCGAAAAGGCGTTGTTCTTTTCTCCCAAACTGACTTCTATGCAAAACCGTTACCTGCAAGTTGAAAAAAATCGAAACTGACATAACCGACAGAAGAATAAAATTTGTGGAATTTGATACCGCAAAAAACTGGATTGCAGATTTTCCAACTAACAATTGGTGTCTGATTTTAATTGCGGACGAAAAACAAACGAATTATTTTGACGAAATAATCCAAAAATCAATTGACCGAAATGTTGGCTATATCTGTGGAGTTGGAAAACAAGCTGATTTAATTCACAATATGACAGACCAAGAAATTGGGTTTCGAAATGTTGACATTGACGACCATTATTTACCTGAACACGTAATAATGACTGTTGGAGATGAAGATTTTGAAAACGGAATTTGGTTCGGTTTAAATCTGACCTTTAATTTCGAAACTGATATAAATGAATTTGTTATTCTTGACATGACTAAAAAAGCGTTTGAGAAAACAATTGAATTAATAAAAAAAATAGAAAACGGATATTTGCCAGCGGATTAAAAACCAGCAGGTAACACCGGCTAAACTTCATGCGGGTTTTGTGCTTACTTCAAAGTTTTGTGTATATTTACTAAGTCGCCAAATCTTGTTGATTTGGCTTTGTGAAACCAAAGAAACAAAACCAAACAAAAAGCTTCGGCTTAGTACGTGTTCGAAAATCTGGTCGATTTTCAACCCCGCACAAAGCCTAGCCAAAACCGTTGGGCTTCATAAAAAAATTCCATAAAACGAAATATTATTGTAACGAATTAGTTACATTTGTAATATGAGAGAAATAGATATTACAGAGGAATGTCTTGAATTTATAGATAATCAAGATAAAAGAGTTTCATTGAAATTTTTCCAACTCTTAGAAGTTATTGGTGAAGTGAAAGTTGTTAATTCTAACTTTCTGAAAAAACTCCAATCAACACAATTCTATGAACTGAGAATTAAAGCTGGAAACGAATACAGAATTGTAATATTTGCTATCGATCATTTGAATTTTGCTGAATGTAATAAAGCTGTTTGTCTTTATGGCTTTCAGAAAAAATCAACGAAAGATTATAACAAAGCGATAAAACAAGCTGAAAGAATTTTAGTCGAATATTTAAAAGAACAATAGTCATGGGAAAATCAATAAATGCAAAAAAATTAATAGCTGAAAGATTTGGAAAAGAAGGAACTAAGGAGCGTGAGCAATTTAGAGAAGAAGCTTTTTCTTATTATTTTGGAGAAATTATAAAAAACAGAAGAAAAGAACTTCATATGAGTCAAGAAAATTTGGCTGAAAAAGTTGGAAAGAAAAGACCATATATTTCAAGAATTGAAAATGGTGAAGATATTAAATTATCAAATTTTGCTTTGTTAGCAAATGCTTTAGGTTTATCGATTCAATTAACAACCGAATAAAATTACGAAAGCCCAACACCGACTAAACTTCATGCGGGTTCTGTGCTTTCTAAAAGTTTTATATATATTTACTAGGTCGCCAAATCTTGTTGATTTGGCTTTGTGAAATCAAAAGAAACAAAACCAAACAAAAAGCTTCGGCTTAGTCCGTGTTCGAAAATCTGTCCGATTTTCAATCCCGCACAAAGCCTAGCCAAAACCGTTAGCCTAAACAGGAAATTTCGGTCGAAATTTCCGCAGATAAATTAATTCTTAACTTTTCTAGAAACATTCTGAAACCAATTCTCACGCAAAAAAAATAAGTCTAAAACTTTTCTGCAAACCGATAATTTATTGACTTTTTTAAAGAAAATTATTTGTTAAAAAATGTACTTTTTTGTGGCTGAAAATTATTGACTTTTCTCTGTGCGTAAAAAAATAACGCACTGAATTGAGTGTGAAAAAGTGAATAAATTTTCATTCTTAATTCTTTGAAAAAAAATCTATCAAAATAAAAATTGTGTTAAAAATTGCGTGCTGAATTATACGCAAAAAATGTTTCATTGATACTTTTTTTATGCCGAAAAATATTAACAAACAAAACGTTGAATTTTATCGTAACAACGCGATTTGAAAAGTAGCAACGCTGAAAAAAATAAGGATAATGCATTTTTTCAATAAAAACATTTTCGTGGCTGAAAACTGAAAAACTGCATAGGCTAACAACAGCTAAAAAACAAAGCTTTTTTGTGCTTTCATAAAGTTGGTTTTCTTTTTATTTTGTGTAATTTTAAGTTTGAAAATTAATCGGCTAGTCTAACGCTTCGTTTCCTAGCTAAAACCGTTGGCAATAATTTGAAAAAATGGTACACAAACGAGAAGGTCAATTAACGACTGATATAGAATGGCACAAACATTTAAGGAAAATTGGAAAGCGATTTTTCTGGAAAGGAGAGCGCA
>NZ_JAUMIT010000021.1 GCF_030519655.1 Wenyingzhuangia gilva | reverse complement strand
GATATTTAATGTTTAAAAAAGAGTGGAGAAAAACAAAAAATAAATTTGAAAAGTATAAATAATAAACAGCACACAACACCGGCTAAACTTCATGCGGGTTTTGTGCCAACTTCAAAGTTTTGTTTATATTTACTAAGTCGCCAAATCTTGTTGATTTGGCTTTGTGAAAACAAAGAAACAAAACCAAACAAAAAGCTTCGGCTTAGTACGTGTTCGAAAATCTTGGCGATTTTCTTCCCGCACAAAGCCTAGCCAAAACCGTTAGCCTAAACAGGAAATTTCGGTCGAAATTTCCGCTGATAAATTAATTCTTAACTTTTCTTGAAACATTTTGAAACCAATCTTAACGCAAAAAATTTAAGTCTGAAACTTTTCTATAAACCGATAATTTATTGACTTTATTTTAAGGAAATTTATTTGTTCAAAATCTACTTTTTAGTTGCTGAAAATTATTGAGTTTTCTCAACTCCTAAAAAATAACGTGCTGAATTGTGTGTGAAAAAGTGAATAAATTTTCATTCTTAATTCTTTGAAAAAAAATCTATCAAAATAAAAATTGTGTTAAAAATTGCGTGCTGAACTGTACGCAAAAAATGTTTCATTGATACTTTTTTTATGCCGAAAAATATTAACAAACAAAACGTTGAATTTTATCGTAACAACGCGATTTGAAAAGTAGCAACGCTGAAAAAAATAAGGATAATGCATTTTTTCAATAAAAACATTTTCGTGGCTGAAAACTGAAAAACTGCATAGGCTAACAACAGCTAAAAAACAAAGCTTTTTTGTACTATCATAAAGTTGGTTTTCTTTTTATTTTGTGTAGTTTTAAGTTTGAAAATTAATCGGCTAGTCTAACGCTTCGTTTCCTAGCTAAAACCGTTAGCCTAAACAGGAAATTTCGGTCGAAATTTCCGCAGATAAATTAATTCTTAACTTTTCTTGAAACATTCTGAAACCAATTCTCACGCAAAAAAAATAAGTTGAAAACTTTTCTGTAAACCAATAATTTATTGACTTTCTTAAAGAAAATTATTTGTTAAAAAATGTACTTTTTGTGGCTGAGAATTATTGACTTTTCTCTGTGAGTAAAAAAAGTAACGTGCCGAATTGTGCATGAAAAAAGTGAATAAATTATTATTCATAATTCTTTGAGAAAAATATATAAAAATGAAAATGGTGTTAAAAGTTACGTGCTGAACTGTACGCTAAATTGTTTCATTGATACTTTTCTTTAACCGATAAATATTTACAAGCAAAACGTTGAATTTTATCGTAACAACGCGATTTGAAAAGCAGTAACGCTGAAAAAAATAAGGATAATGCATTTTTTCAATAAAAACATTTTCATGGCTGAAATCTGAAAAACTGCATAGGCTAACAACAGCTAAAAAACAAAGCTTTTTTATGCTTTCCTAAAGTTGGTTTTCTTTTTATTTTCTGTAGTTTTAAGTCTGAAAATTAATCGGCTAGTTTAACGCTTCGTTTCCTAGCTAAAACCGTTGGCAAATATTTAAAAAAACGAAAAATCAATGTTTAACATGTGAGAAAAATGCTCATAATTTTGAAAAAGAAGAAGAGTAACGAATAACACAAAATATCAAATACTTAGAATGAAAAAAATCTATTTTGTATTATGTCTAATAATGATAATTTCACAAAGTTGTAATAATAATGATTGTGGAGAATGTTTTACCCCTCCCGAAATATTTAGTTTCAAAATTGTTGACAAAACTAGCGGAGAAAATTTATTCACAAACGGAACTTATGAAGCTGAACAAATTGAAATTATAAACACATTAGATAATTCGAAAGTTAATTATACTTTCATTTCAGAAAATAACATTAATATTATTCAAATTGAAGATATTGGTTGGAAAACTGAAACTGTAAATATTCAAGTTAATATATCAAATGTCCACATTTTTGACTTTTATGTAAATGCTGAAAGAAAAAAAGGAGAATGTTGTAGTTACACAGAATATAATAATATAACAATTGAAGGATCTGAATATGAGTTAGAAAATAAAATTGGAATTTATAAAATTATGAAAGAATAAAAACATTAGCCAACACCGGCTAAACTTAATGCGGGTTTTGTGCTAACTTCAAAGTTTTGTGTATATTTACTAGGTCGCCAAATCTTGTTGATTTGGCTTTGTGAAACCAAAGAAACAAATCCAAACAAAAAGCTTCGGCTTAGTTGCGTGTTCGAAAATCTTGGCGATTTTCTTCCCGCACTAAGCCTAGCCAAAACCGTTGTGCAACATTAAAAAAACTGAAAACTAATTTGAAAAAGTGGATTTTAATTTTATTTTTTGCAATTTTAATCGGATTATATTTCGGGCTTGGAACAATATTCGGATTTTTTAATTTGCTAATTTTGTTTTGTACTTATACTCTGATTTTAATTGTGATTGTGCTTATCTGGAAAAAACCGAGCAAAAAGCGTAGTTACTCGATTAGTGTTTATTTTACAATATTTTTCGGATTGATTTTTTGCCTTTTATTTGCTCGAATAAAAAAAAGATATAACCAATATAACGCTGATTTAGTTGTAAAAAAAATAACTGAATACAAAACTGATTTTAAAAAATATCCAAACTCACTAACTGAATTAAAAAACAATACAGAATTACCAAAATATATAGAAAAATATAAGCTTAAAGATTTTGAATATTCAATTAACAAAGCAACAAACGAATTTTCTCTGACTTATTCTCTCGATGGTTGGTACATTAATGAATTCAAAAGCGAAACTAACGAATGGGAAAGCAGAGATTAAAAATGAAAAACGTTGCACAACACCGGCTAAACTTCATGCGGGGTTTTGTGCTTACTTCAAAGTTTTGTGTATATTTACTAAGTCGCCAAATCTTGTTGATTTGGCTTTGTGAAACCAAAAGAAACAAATCCAAACAAAAAGCTTCGGCTTAGTCCGTGTTCGAAAATCTTCGCGATTTTCTTCCCGCACAAAGCCTAGCCAAAACCGTTACCTGTAACCACTCAAAAAATGAAAAAGATAATATATCAAGTTGATGCTTTTACAAAAGAAGCATTTAAAGGTAATCCTGCAGGAGTTATGATTCTAAACGAAAATTTGAATCCAAAACTAATGCAAGATATCGCAAATGAGATGAATTTATCTGAAACCGCATTTGTAAATATATCTGAAAAACCTTTTGAAATAAGATACTTTACTCCTACAACTGAAATTCCTTTATGTGGACATGCAACACTTGCTAGTGCCCATATTTTATATGAGAATAATATCATAGCTGAAAATGAAATTATTCAATTCAAAGCTAAAGGAGGAGATTTAGAAATCACTAAAAACACAAATGGAATTAAAATGGTGTTTCCTAAATATGAAATAAATAAAATTGACAATATTGAAAATTTCGAGAAAATAATTGGCTTTACTCCTATCGATACTTACTCAAGTGAAAATAATTGGATAATTGCAATTTCTAAGACTGAAAATGAAATAAAACAAGCGAAACCTGTTTTTAACGAAATGGGTAAAAATGGTCTTGGTCATTTAATGATAACTTCACTTTCTGAAAGAGAAAATATTGATTTTGTTGTACGTTGTTTTGCTCCTATTTCTGGAATTAATGAAGATCCTGTGACTGGTTCAGCACAGTGTGCTTTAGTTCCTGTTTGGAATTTAAGAACAGAAAATAATGAATTTAAAGTTGAACAAATATCAGAAAGAACAGGACAATTAAATGTAAAACTTGTTGACAATCAAGTTGAAATTATTGGAAATGCAATTACTATTTTTAAAGCAGAAATAAATATCCGATAAAGCAACAGGTAACACCGGCTAAACTTCATGCGGGTTTAGTGCTATCTCAAAGTTTTGTGTATATTTACTAGGTCGCCAAATCTTGTTGATTTGGCTTTGTGAAATCAAAGAAACAAATCCAAACAAAAAGCTTCGGCTTAGTACGTGTTCGAAAATCTGGCCGATTTTCAATCCTGCACAAAGCCTAGCCAAAACCGTTGGGGCTTATATCTGAAAAATCAAAAAAAATTAATGTTTGAGAACAAAGAACAAACTTCATTTGACACGTATTTTAGTTACTTGAAATCAATATCTAAATGTGCAACTGATAGTGTTGCTGAAATAGATAATTTTTTAGACACCATAACTAAAAATAAAGCTTTCAAAAAAATTCAAACGAAAAAAGATCTAGATTTAAGTAAAATATCTAAAATTTTGAGAAATGCATGGTATACTGAATTTCAAATGAATCAATTATCTACAACAAGTGAATTTGCAGGGTTTTCTCTACATTGGGCTCAAGTATATGCGTATTATTCTTGTTATCTTCAAATAAGAGTTTATTTATTGAGTCAAAATCAAATTGTAAATCCAAAACATCTAACTACTTTAAGACATTTCTCACAAGAATTAGATAAACGCAGTAAAATTTTCCCTCATCCCTGGAATTTATTATGTGAGAAAAATCCAAATGATAATTTATTCATAAATAAAAAAGAAATTTACACTGATATTCATCAATTATCTAACCTTGCTACTTTGAACCCTGTTGACAATTTTTCTAAATTTTTAAAAACTACTAGAAAAAGAGAAATTGAAAAAAAATGTAATGAATGGAAAATAGATAATAGAAAAAAAAGAACTCCAAAAAATATAAAAGATAAAATAATTCAAAACACACCTCCAACATCAATTTATGATTGTCTTTATAGATTGAGAATACGAGCTAATTATGAAAATGCTGATACCTTTATCTTTTCTCAAGTTTCAGATCACGTGGCTTCAGAATTTCACGAATGTCTTAAAAATATAGTCTGGATTAGTTCCTTAATTCTTGAAACTATAAGTAGTAAATATTTATCATCAAAAAATTATAAATTAATATTAGAGGATTATAAGAAAAATTTAGAAAATAAGAATATCGATGTAAATCAATTAGAACCAATATTACGTTATGAATTAATTGAAAATAGAATAAAATAATACTAGCCCCAACACCGGCTAAACTTCATGCGGGTTTAGTTCAAACTTCAAAGTTTTGTGTATATTTACTAAGTCGCCAAATCTTGTTGATTTGGCTTTGTGAAAACAAAAGAAACAAATCCAAACAAAAAGCTTCGGCTTAGTACGTAATCGAAAATCTTGGCGATTTTCTTCCCGCACAAAGCCTAGCCAAAACCGTTGTAACACATTCCCCACACAAGAAAAACCTGTTAATTTATTGAGCTAACGAGTAAAATTTTTGTGTGAGAAAATTATTGTAAATTTGACGTTAGTCAGAATTTACAATAATTATGAAAAAAACTTTACTACTCTTATTAATTATCAATTTAACATGTATGTATGGGCAAGAGGACTCAAAAATTATTGAAGAGTTTAGGTATGGTTTTGATGAATCAGTTTCAATAATTAATCTGATTGCTTCTCCAGAAAAATATCACAACAAAAAAATTCAAGTAATCGGATATCTAAATATTGAATTTGAAGGTAATGGAATATACCTTCATAAAGAGGATTATGATAATGGAATAGAAAAAAATGGTTTATGGGTTTCATTTACTAAGAAGACTTGGGAAAAGTTAAAAAAGAAAAAAATTAATAAAACATATGTTATCATTGAAGGCACATTTAATATGGAGGATAAAGGACATATGGGGCTTTTTAGTGGAGAAATAGAAAAGATAACAAGAATAGATAAATGGAATTAAAAACGTGTTACAACACCGGCTAAACTTCATGCGGGTTTAGTTCTAACTTCAAAGTTTTGTGTATATTTACTAAGTCGCCAAATCTTGTTGATTTGGCTTCGTGAAAAACAAAGAAACAAATCCAAACAAAAAGCTTCGGCTTAGTCCGTGTTCGAAAATCTTGTCGATTTTCAATCCCGCACAAAGCCTAGCCAAAACCGTTAGCTTTAACAGAAATTTCGGTCGAAATTTCCCCAGATAAATTAATGTTTAATTTTTCTTTAAGTCGAAAATCATTAATCTTTTACAAAAAAAATAACTTTTTTAAGTTGAGAAATATTGAATTATTTGGTGTTTTTGGAAAAATATAAACGAAAA
>NZ_JAUMIT010000020.1 GCF_030519655.1 Wenyingzhuangia gilva | reverse complement strand
ATCCAGTAAAACTAAGTCAATTGGTGTTTCTTGATTTTTTATAAGATTATCAATCTTATCACTCGTTTGTGCTTTTAAAATATTTAATGGTTTGTTTTTAAAAGGCATTAATTTTAAAGCTTGTTCATAAGCTTCCGTTACAAAAGGGTGTGCATCAATAATGAGCACCTTGATTGTGTTTTTCATAGTTTTTATAGCTTTTTGGTACTAAATAACAATTAATCACTTTAAAAAACAAGTGTATTTGACACGTTTTTATAGGATTTGGAAGATTAATGTTGTTTTTCCTAAATAAAACCCATCGAAATAGTAAGTAATACACTTACTTAAACTAAGATGATTGTTAGTAATTTTGTTAAAAAAAAGATAAACTATGAATAATTTAATTTTTAAATATTTTTTATTTGTGTTATGTGCATTATCTTTTCAGATAAGTTATGCTCAGAGTGAATATGAAAATTTTATTCCTGTATCACCAGAAGCTGCAGCATTATTCAAAACCGTTAATTATCCTATTAATTATAATACTGGAGTCCCCAATATTAATATACCTCTGCACGAAGTTTCAGTTGGAAATATAAAAATTCCTATTGCCTTAAACTACCATGCTGGAGGCTTTAAAATTAATGAACAAGCCACAAGAGTTGGATTAGGGTGGTCTTTAAGTTGTGACATACAAATTTCACAATCAATTAACGGAAAAAATGATTTGACTCCAAATTATGGCTATAAAAATAGTGATTTTATATTATCCACATATCCTTTATCTAATGATCAAAAATTTGATATTGCAAATAATACAAAAGATGGTTCTCCTGATATTTTTAGCTATAAGTTATTAAATAAGTCTGGTTCATTTTGTTTTAGAAAAACTGCCACAGGAACAACTAATTATACAATTGTTCCAATACCATATGATAATATTAAAATCACGTTTAATGAATCAGATGGTACTTTTACTATTATAGACACAGATGGTACTACGTATAATTTCGGAAAACCAGGAAACGTATCTATTAATACGCTATATAATAAATTAGATAATATAGAAAATGTTAAAAGTGAATATACTGGATATATTAGAACTACATGGAAATGTGACAATATCATCAGTAATAATAAAATAGATATAATAAACTTTAGTTATAAAGAAAAAACAAAAAACACCATTATAACCTATAATGATAAAGTAGAGTACTATAGTGACCCATACCAATGTTCATATGGCTTACTTATTTATGGATCAAACGAATACCCGCTAAATACATATACTGATTACAATCAGGTAATGAATAGTTATCCCTTTTATCAGATATCATCACCTAAATATGTTAAATATTTTTGGAATAAAACTGAATTACATGTTCCATACATGACTAGTCAAGGACTAGTTGATAAAACTTACAGTACAAACGAAGGAAAGAGCAAATCTATTAGTGATGTTTATGGGCTTTCATTAAAAGAAATTACTTTTAGAGGAGGTAAAATTAGTTTTGAAGGAGCTGATGAATTAAATAATATTAAAATATACGATGATGATAACCCAAAAAATGAAATAAAATCATTTTATTTTTTCCAATCCACACAAAAAACTTTTGTAAACAACAACTATACAAAAGGAACTAGATATTTAGATTCGTTACATATCAACAATCAATCAGAAACATATCAAAAATACATACTCCGATATAACTCTAAATTTGATTTTGGTAGCCACTTAAAAGGACATGATGTATGGGGATATGTAAATCATAAAACTCGAAAAGTTAATCAATCTGTTTCAGATGAACTAAGTCTTACAAAAAAAACAATCATAGAAGAAAAAATTTATGATCCTTCTGAAGAATGGAACTGTTTATCATATTCGTCTAATGTTGAAATTCCTATCGGAGGAGATGATAATTGGGCTGAAAAATCTGATGAAAATTATATGAAGAATGGAATATTAAGACAGATAATATATCCTACTGGTGGTAGTGTCGATTTCGACTTTGAAGCAAATCAATTTAAAGAGAGCTTTTCTAGTACTATGGGAAATGGATATTTACAAAAACTACCACAAATCAGCGGAGGACTAAGGATACGTGCCATTAATTATTTGGATGAAAATTCCAATTTTTTAAATCAAAAATATTATAGATACGGTGATTTAGAAGAAGGTACAGGAATATTAATGTCACATCCAAAATTGACAGATAATATTGATAGTTATCATTTTGATACTGAGAGTTATTCTCAAGAAATAATTTATTTAAAAAATTCTGGTGGTTCTACAACTTGTTATAATGTGCCTTGTTTAAATCAAATAGGTTCAGAAAAAAAAACAACATATCAGCCTTCTTCATCTCTCAACTACTGTTATCCTAATGGGTCTCCTATTTATTATACTAAAATAACGGAATATGAAAATGATTTAGGACAACGAACAGGGAAAAAAGTATACACCTACTTTGATCCAGAAGAATTTTTAGTTGGAAGTTTTTCTAACCGTAGAAACAGAACAGTTATTCCAGAAACTAACATTCCATACATCAAAACAGATTGGATGATGGGAGCTCAAAAATCGATAGAAACATATAAATATAGTTCAGAGTCTGGATTTAAAATTCAAAACAAAAAAAGTTTTGAATATTCTAAATACATCAATAGTAATATTATTACGGCCTACGCTTTTTATAAAAAAATATACAATGTTGTGAGTGGTGATTCTGATGTTAGCCAGAGAGATATTTACCAATATTACTCTGAGGCAATTATTAGTGGTAAATATAGTATTGAGTTAGGTAAATTACTTTTAAAAAAGGAAACAGAGGAATTGTATGAAACTGAAGGAAAAACAACTACTATAACAGATTATATTTATGGAAAACTTCCTTATTTGAATCCAACCATTACTAAAACCACAAATACTAAGGGAGAAACCATTGAAATACAACAAAAATATGCTTATGATTTTAACAATACTATTTCAAATAGTATGAAAAACAATAATATAATCTCTATGCTTTTTGAAGAAATAAAAACAAATACAACCAAAAACATTGAATTATCAAGAAAAAAAATAAATTACGATTTTATTAATGAAGGTTATGGATTTTACGCACCAAAAACCATTCAAAGTTCCGTTAAAGGAGGTAATTTAAAAACTGATTTAACTTTTAACAAATATGATCAATATGGAAACATATTAGAGGTTATAGGAAAAGATCAAATACCAACTTCATATTTGTGGGGCTATAACGATTTATACCCTGTAGCAAAAATTCAAAATATAAATTATAATTCGATATCTTCCAATTTTACTTCTAACAACCAAATAAAAAACCCATCTAGCCAATGGTCATTGTTATCTGTTTTAGATGGTTTAAGAGCCAATTTATCTAGCCACTTTATAACTACGTTCACTTATAAAAGACAAGTTGGAGTTACTAGTATATCAGATCCTAAAGAACTGTTTATGTTCTATGAATACGACCCTATAGGTCGATTAATTAATATCAAAGATGAATATCAAAATGTGAAGAGTCATTATGAATATAAAACAAATCATACAATCCCTCCGTTCTCGTATAATTATAGTATTCCCAAAATGAGAACCACCGATTATAAAAACGCTAAATTCATTAACTCCTTTTATGATGGAGGAACACAAATTTCCCTTAATGTTTCTCCAGAAGATTATTCAGATGATCAACTAGATGATATTGCAGATGCAGTTATTAATCCTTTTTATTCTTATAACCTTACAGATGATTCCCTAGCAGCTGTTGAACTATTTTATGACTACTATGATTATTCCGGATACTCAGGAAACATTAATATTTATGAGTTTTACCCTACAGAAATGGAATTTGATTTAATAGAAAACAATTCTATAATAGCAACTCAAAAACTACAACCATATAATACGTTTACACCATCTAAATCAACAAACTTAGTTATTCCTGAGGGTACTTATACTCTAAGTTTTAGGATGGATGCAGATGTTAAATATGATTTAGGCTATATTATGAGTTTTACTATTAAAAATATTGAAGATAATACGACGCAATTCATAGATTCTGGAGATTCGTTTACTTTTGAAAAAGGAAAACATTATCAAATAAGAGCTTCTAACTACGTCCAATAATTATTTTATAAACATTAAAATATGAAAAAGATATATCTAATATTGCTAATGTTACCTATAATGGTATTGTCACAAACTAACAGTAAAAATTACATCAAAAATACTGTATACACAATAGAAACTACTGATGGTATACATAAAGCTAACACAAGTACTAATTTAAGTCTAGATGATAAAATTGAAACTATTAGTTATTTTGATGGATTAGGAAGGGCTATACAAGCTGTAAAACAAAGAGCTGGAGGACAAGGTCAAGATATTATTCAACATATTGAATATGATAAATTTGGTAGACAAACTAAAGAATTTCTTCCCTATGCTAGTTCAGGAAACTATGGGGAGTATGATAATAATGCCGCAGCAAACACTATTAATTTTTATAACACTAATAAATACGAAAATACTTTAAATCCTTTTTCGGAAAAGAGATTTGAGACTTCTCCATTAAATAGATTGTTGGAAAATGGAGCTCCTGGAAATGATTGGCAAATTAATACTCAATCAACAGAATCAAAATGTTATGATGAAAATTCTAACGTTTTTAACAGTAGTGTTTGCGTTAATTATAGAAGCTACGTTAACAGTATCTCTGAGGGCTACGGTTCGTGTTATTATCTTGACTATTATGGATATTATGAGGCTGGCTGTACCAGCTATAGAAACGCACATCCTTTACCTCCCTTAAATAGTGCTGACACAACCATAAGTCACACTATTAAGTTTGAGCATCTTTTTAATACAAGTTCTGATTATGTAAGAAAATTTGGTGTTAATTTAGCTAATGATTCTATAAAACTTATAAACGAAGGTTCTTATACTAAAAATAAGCTTCAAAAGGTTATTGTTAAAGACGAAAATTGGCAACCTAGTCAAGAATTTATTCAAGATCATACCACAGAAGAATACAAAGATAAAGAAGGAAGGATTGTTTTAAAACGTACGTTTGATACTGGGAGAAGACTTGACACCTATTATGTGTATGATGATTTTGGAAATTTAACATATGTATTAACTCCAAAGATAATAAATCCATCAGAATCATTATCATGGATTAGTACAAGTCATTGGTTTGATTATGTTCCAGGTGTATTTACTCCAGAAACTACAGCAAGTGAGATTAAGTTTAGTTATAAAAATATTACAGGCGTTTTAGATATTGAAATAAAAAATGTAATGACGTCAACACCTGTTAAATTAGTAAGTGGTTTAGCTTTAGACATCTATTTTTTACCTACAGATTTTCCTGATATAGATTTAGGGAATATACAATTTTCAGATGGTACTATTGCTGGTAGCGCTTATATTCAATCAAGGAAGTTATATTTTAATTCTTCTGGATTATATGCTTCATCAAGTAGTAATGTTACAGAGATTAATATTTCAGTTGATTTAAATAATTTTCAAAATATACCTCTAACTATTGATCAGACAAAGCTAAATGCTTTAGCATATCAATACAAATATGATGATAGAAATAGGCTTATAAAAAAGAAAATTCCAGGAAAAGATTGGGAATATATTGTTTATGATAGGCTTGACAGACCTATAATGACTCAAGACCAAAATTTAAGAAATGAAAATAAATGGTTGTTTACTAAATATGACATCTTTGGGAGGATAGCTTATACTGGAATTTATGAAAATGAGAATGTGACTAGATCAAGTTTGCAATCATCAGCAAATGATGATATATATGCTCTGTATGAATACATACATAATACAACTAATTCATCCATTAGCAACACCGATGTTTACTATAGCTCAAATACCTTCCCTACTAATTCGATAGATAAAATACTAACCATTAATTATTATGACACGTATCGTGACTTACCTAGTAATTTGAGCAGTACTGTGACCAATGTTTTTACTAAAACTTCTACTACTAAAACCAAAGGTTTACCTACAGTTAGTAAGGTTAAAGTACTAGGAACTAATGATTGGATTACTACTATCACCTATTATGATGATAAAACAAATCCAATATATGTATATTCCAATAACAGTTATTTAGGAACTACCGATATTGTAGAAAGTGAATTTGATTTTGTTGGAAAAGTAATCCGAACTAAAACAACTCATAAAAAAACAGGAAAACCTGATATTAAAACTTTAGACGTTTTTGAATACGATCATATGGGTAGAGTCACAAAACAATCTCAATCTATTAATGAAACTAGCACTCCAGAAGTCATTGTAGAAAACACCTATGATGAATTAGGACAGTTAACAAGCAAAGGAGTTGGAGGGAAAAATGGACAAGCTCGCTTACAAAATGTAGATTATACGTACAATATAAGAGGTTGGCTT
>NZ_JAUMIT010000002.1 GCF_030519655.1 Wenyingzhuangia gilva | reverse complement strand
CCAATAAAACCCCTAATGTATCTGAACTTTTTCGCTCCTTAAAGCAGTTACCTGCTCGCCGTTGCGGGTGCAAAGATACGCTACTTAAAACATTATTTCCTAATATATTTTAACCTTTTTTTTAACTAATTTCTAACAATCTGAAAACATGAAAGTTAGAACAAGTGAAGTTAACAAATTATTATCAATATACAAACACAGACTTAACATTTATATTTAAAAATATCAAAAGCTATAAGATTACTTAACAAAAACATATCATCAATCATACTTATAAAACATATATATAATGTAGTATCGCAGATTGTAAAAAGACAATTATACATCATGACAAAGTAATTATGGCTTATTCTAAAGTTAAAGTAACCCAATTTTCGAAAGATTTTAATTGGGGAGTGACTATTTCAGCCTATCAAAACGAAGGAAAATGGAATACCTATGGAAAGGGAAAATCTATTTGGGACACCTTTACCAACAAACCCAACTTTAAAAACGGGAACGGAAATGTAGCGACTAATTTTTATCATCATTATAAAGAAGATATTAAAAGAGTTAAAGAGTTAAATTTAGATTCTTTTAGATTTTCAATATCGTGGTCTAGAATATTCCCAGAAGGAACTGGAAAAATCAACCAAAAAGGAGTTGATTTTTATCATAAAGTAATTGATTCTTGTATCGAACTAAATATTCAACCATGGGTTACATTATATCATTGGGACTTACCACAAGCATTAGAAGACAAAGGGGGGTGGACTAATAGAGAAGTTTTGAATTGGTTTGAAAATTATGTTGACTTCTGCACAAAGGAATATGGAGATAAAGTTAAAAATTGGATTGTTTTAAACGAACCAATGAGTTTTGTTGGCTTGGGATATTTTATGAATATGCATGCTCCTGGGAAAAGAGGTATCAAAAACTTTTTATCGGCAGCACACCATACAACTTTATGTCAGGCTCTGGGAGGAAGAATTATCAGGAAAAATGTGAAAGATGCTTTTATAGGAACCACTTTTTCTTGCTCTTATGTAAAACCCGTTAATAGACTGGTTAAGAATAAAAAAGCAGCAGAACGTATTGATACACTTTTAAATCGTTTTTTTATAGAACCTGCTTTAGGATTAGGATATCCTATTGACACCATACCTGGTTTAAAACAAATAGAAAAATATTATAAGCCAGATGATGAAGAAATGATGAAGTTTGATTTTGACTTTATAGGAATTCAATACTACTTTAAAATTGTTGCTAAATTTAGCTTACTCCCTCCTATTCTATTTGCAACAGAAATTCCTGCTACTAAAAGAAATGTTAAAACAAATAACATGGGAATGGAAATCTATCCAAAAGGTTTGTTAAAAATGTTAGAAAAATTTAATGCTTATACTGACATTAAAAACATATACATAACAGAATCTGGAGTCTGTTTTGATGATGTTTTAGAAAACGGAAAAGTAAAAGACAAAAAACGTATTGACTATTTTAAGAAAACTTTTTTTTACACTCTAAAAGCTCTTGAAAAAAACATAAAAGTAAAAGGTTACTTTATATGGACATTGGTTGATAATTTTGAGTGGGCTGAAGGAACCAAACCTAGATTTGGTTTGTATTATACTGATTTTATCACTCAAAAAAGAATCATTAAAAAATCAGGTTTATGGATTCAGAAATTTTTGAGCAAAAAACAACATCAGTCATGATGATCTCCCAACATTTCTTTTTCTTCTACTTCTTTTGTCTTGTGCTCATTTCTTAATCGGGTAATGCTTGCATTTAGCTCAAACCCTAATAAAAGAATCATTGAGTTTAACCAAATAAAAAGCATCAATACCAAAAGAGTTCCAATAGAACCATATAACTCGTTATATTTAGAAAATTTAATCACATAAATTCCAAAAACATAAAAAGTTAACAACGATAATACAGTTGTTAATACAGAACCTGCTGAAAAGAAATTAGTTTGTTTACCTTCTGAAGTTCCAAAATAATACAACATTGAAACATTACAAAAAATCAGAAACATAAATAAAAGATAACGAAGGTTTGCTACCCACATTAAATCATCTGGCAACCAGCCTTTGGTATAAACATATTCTAATCCAAACTCAAAAAATATAGTCACAGCAACTGTTAATATCAACATAAATGACATGGTTAATGATGTTCCTAACGATATTAAATATTGTCTAATTACGTTTCTTATTTTTTTTACATGCACAGAATATTCAAAAGCGGCAAAGATAGCATTCACTCCATTAGTCATTAAAAAAATAGACACCACAAAACCAAAAGAAAGCAATCCTCCATATTTATTATTGGCAATATCGGCTAACACTGTGTCTACAGCTTCAAAAGTTTTTGGTGGTAATAAATCTGAAATTAACATCATGAAATTTTCCTGAAATCCATCAATTGGAATAAAAGGAATTAAGGTTAACATAAAAAGCATAAAAGGAAATAATGCCATAAAAAAGCTAAATGAAATTCCCCCTGCCCTAGAGGTTAAAGCTCCTTTTACAATTCCTATAAAATACATTTCTAATAAATCATACAATGTCATTCCTTCCAAACCAGGCACAGGAATTTTTTTCCCTGTTCGAACAAACCAATTCATTACAGGTACTTCTTTTAATACTTCTTCTACAGAATCGTCTTTTTGAATTTCTTTAATTTCCAAGGTTTCTTTTTTTAAGCAATTAATCTATTGCTTTTAAACTTAAATCTAAATTATATACAGAATGAGTTAAAGCTCCTGATGAAATATACTGAACACCACATTCGGCGTACTTTCTTAAGGTTTCTTCATTAATTCCTCCCGAAGATTCCGTTCCTGCTTTGTTACCAATTAAAGCAACTGCTTTTTTTGTATCCTCGTAATTAAAGTTATCAATTAAAATCCTGTGAATTCCATCAAACTGAATAATTTCTTTAATTTCTTTCAAATTACGTGCCTCAACTATAATTTTTAAATCTTTATTATTTGCTTTTAAATAATCTTTGGTTTGTTGAATGGCTTGAGCAACTCCCCCTGCAAAATCGATATGATTGTCTTTTAACATAATCATATCATACAAAGCAAAACGATGATTTTCTCCACCTCCTATTTTCACTGCCCATTTTTCAATGGCACGAATTCCTGGAGTGGTTTTTCTCGTATCTAAAATTTTAGTTCCTGTTCCTTTTAACAAATCAACATAGTAAGCTGTTTTAGTTGCAATAGCACTCATACGCTGCATGGCATTTAACACTAACCTTTCTGCTTTTAAAATTGACAAAGAACTACCTGACACATATAAAACAACATCTCCGTGTTTTACTTTTTCTCCATCATTAATAAGAACTTCTACTTCTAAAGATTCATCAACATATTTAAAAACCTCCAGAGCAAAATCTACTCCAGCAATAATTCCTGTATCTTTTACTAATAACTTTGCTTTTCCTACTGCACTTGATGGAATACAAGCCAATGAAGAATGATCTCCATCTCCCACATCTTCTCTTATGGCATTGGCAATTATCATCTTAATTTCTTTATCAAACTGTGCTTGACTAATCATTTAACTAAATTTTTAAAACAAAGATAAACTTCTGTAATTAATTTATTGTGATTCGTAATTATTAATACATGATTACAACATGCGAAAAAACAGCCACAAATAAAACATCTATCAGCTAATCAAGAGAATAATGGTTATAAATTTAGTTTGAAAATCTTTACGTTAGCTATGACCACACAAGAAATTGCAGATAGATTGGTAAGTCTTTGTAGGAGAGGACAAAATGCATTGGCTCAAGTTGAGCTATATGATGACAATATTGAAAGTATTGAATCGCATTCAAACCGATACAAAAAAACAAAAGGAATTACCAAAGTTCAAAAAAAGACTGCCATTTTTTTTGAATTAGCTCAAGAAATTCATCATTCAGAAATTTCTGATCCGTTGGTTGCAGGAAATCATTTTTGCATAAAAATTAGTATTGATGTTACCCTTAGAGGTTTAGGTCGTGTTCAGCTAGAAGAAATCTGTGTTTTTCATGTTAATAATGAAAAAATCATCAAAGAAGAGTTTTTTTACTCACCTTCTTTAGTATAAAAGCCACATATCATCTGTTCTTAGTACCTTTGCTTTTTAAAGAAAAGGAAAACTATGAAAATTGTTCTTTTAGCCATTGGTAAAACCGATGATAAAAACTTAATTCAACTTATAGACAATTATCAGAACAGGCTTAAACACTATATAAAGTTTGAGTTAGATATTATTCCTGATATAAAAAACGTAAAAAATCTTTCCGAAGCACAACAAAAAGAAAAAGAGGGTGAACTCATTTTAAAAAAGTTACAACCCACTGATCACTTAATTTTGTTAGACGAAAAAGGAAAAGAATTTAGATCCGTAAACTTTGCGGATTTTTTACAAAAAAAGATGAATTCCGGAATTAAGCAATTGGTTTTAGTCATTGGAGGACCTTATGGTTTCTCTGATGAAGTTTATGCCAAGTCACAAGGAAAGATATCTTTATCTAAAATGACCTTTTCTCATCAAATGATTCGTTTATTTATGGTAGAACAACTTTACCGTGGTTTTACCATTTTAAAAAACGAACCTTATCACCACGAATAATTTCTAAAAACATAAAACACATCACTATGAAAATAGTTTTTGCCACGCATAACAAGAACAAACTGAAAGAAGTTGCTGCATTGCTTCCTAATATAGAGTTATTATCATTAACCGATATTGGTTGTACAGAAGAAATTCCCGAAACTGCCGATACTTTAGAAGGAAATGCTAAAATTAAAGCCAATCATGTTACAGAAAAATATGGATATGCTTGTTTTGCTGATGACACTGGTTTGTTAGTAGATGCTTTAAACGGTGAGCCGGGAGTATACTCTGCAAGATATGCAGGTGAAGATGGAAATGCCGAAAAAAATATGGATTTGTTATTAAAAAATCTTAATGGTGTAACAAATAGAGATGCTTATTTTAAAACCATAATTTGTTTAAACATCAACCATAAACAATATTTGTTTGATGGAGTTTGCAACGGAAAAATATTAGAAAAAAGACAAGGTGATGAAGGTTTTGGCTACGATCCTATTTTTACTCCAAACGGATACAATCTTTCTTTTGCAGAAATGAGTTTAGCCGAAAAAGGAAAAATAAGCCACCGAGGATTGGCAGTACAAAAATTAATACAATTTTTACAAAACCTATAAAGTGTATATTCCTCAAAAAAAATACTATCCTGTTTTTATTGCTTTGTTAGTCGTACTAATAATCATTGCTGTTTTTAATATTTACACAGGTAGTGTTAACATTCCTATAAAGGAAATTTGGAACATCATTACCAATAGTCCAAATACTTCTGAAAATTATCAATACATCATTACCGAATATAGATTGCCAAAAACCATTACCAGTATTCTGGTTGGAATTGGACTTGGAATTAGTGGATTGATGATGCAAACTTTTTTTAGAAACCCATTGGCTGGTCCTTTTGTTTTGGGAATTAGTTCTGGAGCAAGTTTAGGAGTAGCACTATTTATTATGGGAGGTAGCTTTTTTGGATCCCTTCCTTATTTATACAATTTTTCAATTCCCTTAGCAGCGAGTTTAGGATCTTTTTTGGTATTAAGCATTGTTATGATTACTGCCAGAAACATAAGAAACACCATGTCTATACTTATTATAGGATTGATGTTTGGTAGTTTTACCTCTGCTATTATTAGTGTACTGTCTTATTTTAGTTCTGCTACAGAATTACAACAATACATTTTTTGGAGTTTTGGAAGTTTAAGTAACCTACAATGGTCTGAATTATATTTATTAATTGGAATTATAGCGATTAGCGGTGTTGGATTGTTATTTATTATCAAACCTTTGGATGCACTTTTGTTAGGAGAAAACTACGCTACAAGCCTAGGGATTTCTATAAAAAAAACACAAAGCATCATTTTTATCATCACTAGTTTGTTAACAGGTAGCATTACTGCTTTTGTAGGACCTATTGCTTTTATTGGATTGGCTATTCCGCATATTACTAAATTGATTTTTCAAACCTCTAACCACAAAATATTATTACCAGCAGTAGGAATTATCGGGGCTATTGTGATGTTAATTTGTGATAGTTTAACCCACATTTCTGTAGGATCTAAAACTTTACCTATCAATGCGATTACTTCAATTTTTGGAGCCCCAATAGTCATTTGGTTATTGGTTTCTAAATCTAAAAAACTAGGTTCATGAAAAATGTAGTATTAAAAGCAACAGGGCTTAATATAGGTTATGCTGTCTCAAAAAAATCAATCAGTATTTGTCAACAAATTAATTTTGAGCTTTATAAAGGAGAATTACTTTGTTTACTTGGCCGAAATGGTTCTGGAAAATCTACACTTTTAAAAACCATTGCTAAAATGCTTACTCCAATTGAGGGAAGGATTGAAATTAATGAAAAAAGTATTGAAACACTTGCTCCTAAAGAATTGGCTAAATTTATTGCTGTAGTACTAACAGAAAGCATTCCTGAAAATTCTTTAACCGTATATGAAACCATTGCTTTAGGAAGGCAACCTTACACCAATTGGTTGGGGAAATTATCCAAAAGTGATATTGATATCATAGAGAATTCAATGCTATTAACCGATACTAATAATTTAGCAAATAAATTAATTCATCAACTGAGTGATGGACAATTACAACGTGTGATGATTGCAAGGGCTTTAACACAAGATACTCCTATTATTTTGCTTGATGAACCCACCTCTCACCTAGACATTCATCACAAAATAAACATATTTAAGATTTTATCTAAAATTTGTAAAGAGACTGAAAAAACGGTTTTGATTTCTACCCATGAAATCAACTTGGCATTAAAAACTTCAGATAGATTGTTATTAATAGATCAAGAAAAATTTAGTGTAGGAAAATCTACTAATGGTGTGATTCAAGAAAACTTGATGACTATTTTTAATTCTGATGATATTCGCTATGACAGCCATAGCAATCAGTTTATATTTTAAAACTATTACAATAAAAAATAAAAGTCCTTAAGATTTCTCTTAAGGACTTTTATTTAAATGAATATTACTTATAAATTAAGCAGCATTCTCTTTTTTGATTAAATTCAACGCAGAACCTTCTTTATACCAAGCAATTTGACTTGCATTGTAAGTGTGATTTAATTTGATTAAATCTTTAGATCCATCTGCATGATTAATTTCTAAAGTCAATGGTTTGTCTGGAGCAAAATCAGCTAAATCAGTAAAAGTAAAAGTATCATCTTCTTGAATTAATTCATAATCATCTTCATTCGCAAAGGTTAAACCTAACATTCCTTGTTTCTTTAGATTGGTTTCGTGAATACGTGCAAAAGATTTTACAATAACAGCTGCCACTCCTAAATGACGAGGTTCCATAGCGGCATGTTCTCTAGAAGATCCTTCTCCATAATTGTGATCTCCAACAACTATTGAAGGAATTCCAGCTGCCTTATAAGCTCTTGCTGTTCCAGGAACAGGTCCATACTCACCTGTTAATTGATTTTTTACCATATCTGTTTTTTGGTTGAATGCATTTACAGCTCCAATTAAACAGTTATTAGAAATATTATCTAAATGTCCACGGAAACGTAACCAAGGTCCAGCCATAGAAATATGATCTGTGGTACATTTTCCGTATGCTTTAATTAATAACTTAGCATCTTTTATTTCAGAACCTAAAGGTTGAAACGGCTCTAACAATTGCAATCTATCAGAATCTGGAGACACTACCACATCAATCCCTGAACCATCTTCAACTGGAGCTTGAAAACCTGCATCTTCAACAGCAAACCCTTTTGTTGGTAATTCATCACCTGTTGGTTCATCAAACATTACTTCTTCTCCTTTGTCATTTAACAATGTATCCTTTGTAGGATCAAAATCTAAACGACCTGAAATTGCAATCGCCGCCACCAATTCAGGAGAAGTTACAAAAGCATGCGTATTTGGGTTTCCATCGGCACGCTTTGCAAAGTTTCTATTAAAAGAGTGAACAATAGAGTTTTTAGGGGCATTTTTAGGATCTGAATAACGAGCCCATTGACCAATACATGGTCCACAAGCATTGGTGAAAATAGTCGCTCCTAATTTTTCAAAAGTTCCTAATAGACCATCTCTGTCCGCAGTATAACGTACTTGTTCTGAACCTGGATTGATTCCAAATTCAGCCTTTACCTTAATTCCTTTATCAAGTGCTTGCTGTGCTATAGAAGCTGCTCTTGATAAATCTTCGTAAGAAGAATTGGTACAAGAACCTATTAATCCCCACTCAATATCTAATGGCCATCCTTCAGCTTCGGCCTTTGCTCTTAAATCAGCACCCGCTTCAGAAGCTAAATCAGGAGAAAAAGGTCCGTTGATATGTGGTTTTAATTCATCTAAATTAATTTCAATTACTTGATCAAAATATTTTTCAGGGTTTGCATATACCTCATCATCACCTGTTAAATAAGAGGCTACTTTATTAGCTGCATCTGCAACGTCAGCTCTATCTGTAGCACGTAAATAACGATCCATAGATTCATCGTATCCGAAAGTAGAAGTGGTTGCTCCAATCTCAGCCCCCATATTACAAATGGTTCCTTTTCCTGTAGCAGAAAGATTTTTAGCTCCTTCTCCAAAATATTCTACAATAGCACCAGTTCCACCTTTTACGGTTAAAATTCCTGCTACTTTTAAAATAACATCTTTAGAAGCTGTCCAACCAGATAATTTACCTGTTAACTTTACCCCTATTAATTTTGGAAATTTTAATTCCCAAGGCATACCTGCCATCACGTCCACAGCATCTGCACCACCAACTCCAATAGCTACCATTCCTAATCCACCAGCATTTACTGTGTGAGAATCGGTACCAATCATCATCCCTCCAGGGAAGGCATAATTTTCTAAAACTACTTGGTGAATAATACCCGCTCCTGGTTTCCAGAATCCGATACCATATTTATTAGACACAGAAGATAAAAAATCGAATACCTCTGCACTTGTTTTGTTTGCAAATTGTAAATCTTTTGCTGCACCTTCTTTTGCCTGAATTAAGTGATCACAATGTACAGTTGTTGGTACTGCCACTTTATTTTTACCTGCCTGCATAAACTGCAACAATGCCATTTGAGCAGTTGCATCTTGACAAGCAATTCTATCTGGTGCAAAATTAACATAATCAACTCCTCTTTTAAATGCAGTAGTTGCATTTCCATCCCAAAGGTGATTGTACAAAATTTTCTCAGATAATGTTAATGGCTTACCCACTACTTTTTTTGCAGCATCTACTCGTTCGGTCATACGAGCATAAACCTCTTTAATCATTTCAATATCAAATGCCATATTCTTGTTTTAAATGTTAATAATTATTGTTTTCTTGGATAGTTACAAATTACAAAAACTAATAATATATAAAAAACGCATTTACGATCATTATGAACTCATTTGAAATAGTATTGATATTTTATTGCAAAATTGAATAATTAAGACAAAAAAAAACCTAAATCAGATGATTTAGGTTTTTTGATATTAAGTTTTAAGTACTATTTTACTTAATCAATTGCTTTAATGATGGTGTAAATTTGGTTAACACAATTCCTTCAACTGCTGCTTCATATTCTGCCATGGTAGGGGTTCTACCCAAAACTGTAGAAAGAACAACTACTGGAGTAGAAGATAATAAAGACTCTCCTTTTTTCTCACCAGAATCTTTTACAACTCTTCCTTGGAATAAACGAGTAGAAGTAGCCATTACAGTGTCTCCTGGTTCTGCTTTTTCTTGGTTACCCATACATAAGTTACATCCTGGACGCTCTAAATACAACATATTTTCATATTTGGTACGAGCTGCATCTTTAGGAGCATTGTCGTCAAACTCAAATCCCGAATATTTCGTTAACACTTCCCAATCACCTTCAGCTTTTAACTCATCTACAATATTATATGTAGGAGGAGCCACCACTAATGGAGCTTTAAACTCAACCTTACCTTGTTGTACCTCAATGTTTTTTAACATTTGAGCTAATATTTTCATATCTCCTTTGTGAACCATACAAGAACCAATAAACCCTAAGTCTACTGCTTTTGTTCCTCCATAGTAAGACAATGGTCTAATGGTATCATGTGTATAACGCTTAGATACATCTTCATTATTTACATCTGGATCTGCAATCATTGGTTCAGCAACTTCGTCTAAATCAATTTCAACTTCAGCATAGTATTTAGCATTTGCATCAGGCCTTAAAGCTGGTTTTTCACCAGATTTGATTTCAGCAATTCTCTTATCAGCTTTTGCTACTAATCCAGCTAAAACATTTAAATGATTGTCCATTCCTTTATCAATCATAATCTGGATTCTACCTTTTGCAATCTCTAAAGATTCAATTAAAGTATCATCTTCCGAAATACAGATAGAAGCTTTTGCCTTCATTTCTGCTGTCCAATCAGTAAATGTAAATGCTTGATCGGCAGTTAAAGTTCCTAAGTGAACCTCTATGATTCTTCCTTGGAATACATTCTCACCTCCAAATTTCTTTAACATTTGTTGTTGAGTAGCATGTACCACATCACGGAAATCCATAAAAGATTTCATAGCACCTTTAAAGGTAACTTTTACAGACTGAGGAATTGGCATGGTAGCCTCTCCTGTAGCTAAAGCTAAAGCAACGGTTCCAGAATCTGCTCCAAAAGCAACCCCTTTAGACATACGTGTGTGAGAATCTCCTCCAATAATAATATCCCAATCACTTACAGTAATATCATTTAATACCTTATGAATAACATCTGTCATTGCATGGTATTCTCCTTTAGGGTCACGAGCTGTAATTAATCCGAAGTCATTCATAAACTTCATCAACCTTGGAATATTAGCTTTAGACTTATCATCCCAAACTGAAGCAGTGTGACATCCTGATTGGTAGGCACCATCAACAATTGGAGAAATAATTGTAGCAGCCATCGATTCTAATTCTTGAGAAGTCATCAAACCTGTAGTATCTTGAGAACCTACAATGTTTACTTCAACACGAACATCAGAACCAGCATGTAAAGTTTTACCTGGCGTATTTCCTACTGCGTTTTTATTAAATATTTTTTCTACCGCTGTTAATCCTTGTCCTTCTACAGAAATTTCTTTGGAAGGTGCATAAACCGTAGGGATTTCAATTCCTAAAGTTTTAGCAGCAAATGTTTGTATTTTTTTACCAAATACAATAGCGTAAGAACCACCTGCTCTAATAAACTCAACTTTTTGTGGAGTTAAAGCAGCTGAAATATCCATTACAGCCTTACCATCTTTGTATAATTTTTTCTCTTTGGTATTGATTGTTAAAACAGTACCAGTAGCTACTGAATATTTTTCTTCTAAAACTGGTTCTCCATCAGCATCAAGAACTGTATTTCCTTCTGCATCTGTTTTCTTTACCCAGTTTTTAAGATCAATTCCTATCCCCCCTGTTACCCCAACGGTTGTTAAGAAAATTGGAGAAATACCATTTGTTCCAGCAATTACTGGAGCAATATTAATAAACGGAACATAAGGACTAGCTTGTATACCTGTCCATAACGCCACGTTATTTACTCCTGACATTCTAGAAGATCCAACTCCCATAGTTCCTTTTTCTGCCACTAACATCACTCGTTTGTCTGGGTGCTGTTCTTTTAAAGCAGAAAGTTCTTTTTGCATTTCCTTATTGTGCTCAAAAATACACTGACCATGTAATTCGCGATCTGAACGAGAGTGAGCATCCGCTCCTGGAGATAATAAGTCTGTAGAAATATCACCTACACCAGCAATAAAAGTAACGATATCAATTTCTTCTTCTACATCAGGCAACTCAGTAAAGAATTCTGCCTTCGCATAACTTTCTAAAAGTTCTTTAGCGATTTCATTTCCATTTTTATAAGCTTCGGCTAAACGATTTGTATCAGCATCGTAAAGATAAACTTGAGTTTTAAGAACTTTTGCAGCATCTTTTGCGATAGCTATATCATTTCCTAAAGCAAGATCTAACAATACCTCAATAGAAGGTCCTCCCTTCATGTGTGATAATAACTCTAAAGCAAAAGCAGGCGTAATTTCTTTAACTGCTGATTCACCTAAAATGATCTCTTTTAAAAATTTAGCTTTTACACCAGCTGCACTAGTAGTACCAGGCACCACATTGTAAATAAAAAAGTTAAGAGAATCTTCTCTATGCTCATTATTTAAATCTTTAATTTGCTCAATGATTTTGCTTAATAATTTAGCATCATCAATTGGCTTTGGATGAAGTCCCTGACCTTTGCGTTCTTCAATCTCCTTGATGTAATCGTTATAAATATTCATACGATCTATTATAGTTTATTTAATTGTTCATTTTTGGTTGGGCAATATACAAAATAAGAGCCCCATAATAAAAGCTGAAAACCCTCAGTTTTTATCAAATTCTCTAATTTTAACAAATTCTCGGTTTTTTATATATTTTACCACATAATATTCCTTAGAAATAAGTAGTAAAAATAATTTATATCATTTGTAAAATTAATATACATAAATATATAAAGTGAATATATATCATTAAAAGTAGGTTTATAAGCCGAGTTCTGTAACTTGAAACAAGTTCAAGCTTCTTATCATTTATCTAGAATTGCTGTTACCAACAATCTCAATCTGCCTACCCCTTGGAATTGAGCGAACAACTCTTACCTACTAAAAGGTCTCCAATATACATGGCATTGTACCGCATAGAGTTTACCTGGTTTCACTACAGCCGAACTGTACTTGCTTTCTGTTGCACTTGTCCTACTCTAACAAGTTAGAGCGACGGATGTTATCCGCTATGCTGTTCTATGGTGCTCGGACTTTCCTCCTCGTATAAATACGCGGCGATAAGACAACCTACTATTCAATGATCTAAGTTTTTTAAATGAAAAACCCACCTAGCGAACTAGGTGGGAAAAATTGCTATGAAAAAGAAAAAGTGTGTTATAAATAACACAACGGTACAAATATACATTGTTTTTATATTCCACAAAAAAATATTTGTCTTTTTTTTATCTTTTTTTCACTTATAATTATTTACATATCATATGTTAAGAAAACATATCTTTTACTTTTTCAAAAAATGATTTATCTCCCTTAGTTGGAGCAGGATTAAAGTTATCATCCCCTAAATTATCTTCAAAAAACTTTTTCTGTTCTTTGCTTAATTCTTGGGGAGTCCAAATGTTTACATGTACCATTAAATCACCTGTTCCATATCTTTCAATGCTTGGTAATCCTTTTCCCTTTAACCTTAAAATTTTTCCTGATTGCGTACCTGCATCAATTTTAATTTTTACTTTACCTGATACTGTTTCAATTTCTTTACTTGCTCCTAAAACTGCTTCTGGATAACTTATATATAAATCAAAATGTAGGTTAACCCCTTCTCTTGTTAAAGTATCATGTGGAATTTCTTCAATCAATACTAGTAAATCACCTGGAATAGAATTATTTCCAGGAGCTTCATTTCCTTTACCAGCTACTTTTAGTTGTACCCCATCTGTAACCCCAGCAGGAATATTAATGCTTACTGTTTCTTCTTCAACAGCTAACCCTTGAGCATCTGCTCCGGCAACTTTATTTTTCATTACCTCTCCTGCTCCACCACAAGTATTACAGGTGGCAGCAGTTTGCATTCTACCTAATATAGTATTGGTTACTTGCATTACTTGACCAGCACCATTACAAGTAGTACAAGTTCCATAGGTTACTCCCTTGGCTTTCTTTTTTCTACGAACTTTTACTTTTTTATCAACTCCGTTCGCAATTTCTTCTAGGGTAAGTTTTACTCGGATACGCATATTGGTTCCTTTTACAGTGCCTCTACGGCCACCTCCTCGTGAACCACCTCCTCCAAAGCCTCCAAAGCCACCTCCAAAGATGTCTCCAAATTGACTAAAGATATCGTCCATATTCATACCGCCTCCACCGAAGCCTCCACCTCCATGTCCACCTTCAAAAGCTTGATGTCCATATTGGTCATATCTTGCACGCTTATTTTCATCACTTAAGACTTCATAAGCTTCTGCTGCTTGCTTAAATTTTTCTTCAGCTTCTGTGTCACCAGGATTTTTATCAGGGTGATATTTTACAGCCATTTTGCGGTATGCCTTTTTTATTTCAGCAGCTGACGCCCCTTTTGAAATTCCTAATATTTCGTAAAAATCTTGTTTTGCCATCTTGTTTAGTTTTCAGTTTCTAGTTTTCAGTCTGCAGTTAGTTTTACTGACCACTGCTCACTTAAAACTGTGTTTACTATAATTATTGTCCAATCACTACTTTAGGGAAACGGATAATAGTATCTCCTAATTTGTAACCCTTTTCAATTACATCAATCACCTTTCCTTTTAAGTCTTCTGTTGGTGAAGGAATTTGAGTAATGGCTTCTTGAGTATCTGCATCAAAAACATCACCTTGATTCACTTCTACGATTGTCAATCCTTTTTGCTCTAATGTTTTTACTAATTTATCTTGAATTAAAGCAACACCTTTCTTTAATTCTTCGTCTTCACTTTTGTTAATCTCAATCATTCCTCTGTCAAAATCATCAACAACAGGTAATAATGACACTATAATATCTTTACCAGCAGTTTTAAATAATTCTATACGCTCTTTAGAAGTACGTTTTTTGTAATTTTCAAACTCCGCAAACAAACGTAAATACTTATCTTTTTCTGCTTGAATTAATTCCTCTGCAGTAGGCTCTTTTTTTGCTTCCTCTGCTTTTGCTTCATTCTCAGTAGCTTCAACAGTTTCTTCTACTTGTTCTGCAGTTACTTTTTCTTCTACTGCTTTTTCTTCTTGTTGAATATCTTCTTTCTTACTCATGGTAAATAATTATCAATAAATTGTTTGTTAACATCCTAGGGCAAAAGGTTTGCCAATTACTATAAAATGCCAAAATGACATCATTAAAAACGATGCAAAAGTACAATTTTATTTAATTTAAGAGAAAGGTGATTTTTTTGACTGCGAATCTCTTTTTAATGAAGAATTTTGAACAACAATTCCTTTAACAAATCTCTATCAGATAAATTTGCTCCTACTCCTTTACTTTTTACATCTGCATCTCTTAAATAAGAAATGATTTGAGAAACTTTACGCATAGGATAATTTTTGGCAGCGACCACATAGTCATCAACAAAATAAGGATTGACACGTAAGGCTCTTGCCACACTTGCTTTTGATTTATCTTTTAAACCATGATACATTAACAGTTGTGTAAAATAACTGTTGATTAATGAAATGGTCATCACCAAAGGATTACTTTTAGGATTTTCGGCAAAATAGTTTATGATTTGATTACATTTTAAAATCTCTTTTTTACCTATAGCCTTTCTAAGTTCAAAAACATTGTAATCTTTACTAATTCCAATATTTTCCTCAATGTGTTTTGCTGTGATAGTTGTTTCTTTAGGCAAAACCAACATCAACTTATCTAACTCGTTGCTGATTTTACTTAAATCAGTTCCTAAAAACTCAACCAACATTTGAGCTGCTTTAGGATCTATTTGATATTTTTTCCCTTTTAAAACACCTGTAATCCAATCTCCAACTTGATTGTCATATAATTTTTTAGATTCAAAAACCACTCCTTTTTGACTAATGGCTTTGATTAACTTTTTACGTTTGTCTAGTGTTTTATATTTATAACAAATAACCAAAACAGTACTCTCCAAAGGATTTTCTGCATAAGAAACCAAATTCTCTATGGTTCTAGATAAATCTTGAGCTTCTTTTACAATCACCACCGTTCTTTCGGCCATCATTGGAAACTGTTTTGCTTGTCCAACTATTTCATCAATAGACACATCTCTACCATACACCACTGTTTGGTTAAAGCCTTTTTCATCTTCTGTTAAGATGTTGTTTTCTATGTATTCAGAAATTTTATCTATGTAGTACGCCTCTTCTCCCATCAAGAAATAAATAGGCTTTATATTTCCTTGATTGATATCAGTTACCAACTGTTTTACTTCTACCATAGACTACTAAAATTGTAAGGAATTGCTCAAAAAGATTGTTTATTTTTGGCAAATGCAAAAACTAAATCTTCCTGATGTTCATTTAAAAATCAAAAGTAAAGAAAATAAGCTGTTTATTTTTGACCCTTTTAGAAAAAAAGACATTATGCTAACTCCCGAAGAATGGGTGAGACAACATTTTGCGCATTATTTGGTTCATCATAAAAACTATCCGATTTCTTTGACTGCTTTGGAAAAAGAATTGACCCTGAATAACACAAAAAAAAGAACGGATATTTTAATTTACAACAGCAAAGGAACTCCTGAAATTATTGTAGAGTGCAAAGCTAGTTCTGTAAAAATAACTCAAGAAGTTTTTGATCAAATTGCGAGATATAACCTAGAATTAAATGCAAAGTATTTAGTTGTGACAAATGGTTTGGAACATTACTTTTGTCAAATGGATTTTGAAAACAAAAAATATGTGTTTTTAAAAGACATTCCTAACTACACTATTTAAATGAATATAGCATTAGTTGTTTTAAATTGGAACGGAAGAGATTTGCTTGAAAAGTTTTTACCTACTTTGGTAAAAAATAGTCTTGAAGCAAATATTTACTTGGTAGACAATGCCTCTATGGATACCTCAGTTCCTTATGTGGAAAAATTCTTTCCAGAAATTACCATCATTCACCATGAAAAAAATGAAGGTTTTGCTAATGGTTACAATTTGGCTTTATCACAAATTGATGCTGATGTATACGCATTGATTAATTCTGATGTAGAAGTGACTCCAAACTGGTTACAACCTATTATTCATTTTTATGACACCAATGAAAATGCAAGTATTGTTCAGCCTAAAATTTTAGATTTTAAATACAGATCTTATTTTGAATATGCAGGAGCGGCTGGTGGGTTTTTAGACAAATATGGTTACGCTTATTGCAGAGGTAGAATTTTTGAAAATATTGAAGCCGACACAGATCAATATAAATCTGCTCCTATTTTTTGGGCATCTGGAGCTTGTTTGTTTATCAAAGCAAAAGACTACAAAGAATTAGGTGGTTTAGATGGTGATTTTTTTGCGCATTACGAAGAAATTGATTTGTGTTGGAGGGCACAAAATCAAAACAAATCTGTAAATTATATTGCGGAAAGTAGGGTATACCATGTTGGTGGCGGAACTTTAAAAAAACAAAGTCCTTTTAAAACTTACTTAAACTTTAGAAACTCTCTTTTTACCTTAGTTAAAAACTTACCAAAGGAAAAATTATTCCCTATTATTTTTACAAGATTGGTGTTAGATGGAGTAGCAGGAATGAGATTTTTATTTTTCGGTCAATTCTCTCATTTATTCAGTATTCTAAAAGCCCATGTTTCTTTTTATAAGAACCTTTCTATAATGTATCAAAAAAGAAATCAAAAACAACGCAAAGATTATTACCAAACCAAAAGCATTGTTTGGAACTCATTTATTAAAAATCAAAACACCTTTAAATCTTAAACACTCATGGCAGAAGCTTTAAAAAGAATCAATAAGTATTTAAGTGAAATTGGATATTGCTCTAGAAGAGCTGCTGATAAATTAATAGAAGAACAACGTGTAACTATTAATGGAGTCGTTCCTGAAATGGGGACAAAAATTGCTCCAAAAGATGAAGTTCGTGTAGATGGAAAATTGGTTTCTACTCCAGAAGAAGCTCATACTTATATTGCTTTTAACAAACCTGTAGGCATTGTTTGTACTACAGACCAAAAAAGAGAAAAAAATAATATTATTGATTATATCAATCATCCAAAAAGAATTTTTCCAATTGGACGTTTAGACAAACCAAGTGAGGGATTGATTTTTTTAACCAGTGATGGTGATATTGTTAACAAAATTTTACGCGCTAGCAACAACCACCAAAAAGAATATTTGGTACGAGTAAGAAAACCTATCACTAAAGAGTTTTTGACTAAGATGGGAAACGGAGTACCTATTTTAGGAACCGTGACTAAAAAATGTAAGGTAGAACAAGTAAATACTTACGAGTTTAAAATTACGCTAACACAAGGATTAAACAGACAAATTAGAAGAATGTGTGAATACCTTGATTATGATGTGACTTATTTAAAGCGTATTAGAATTATGAATATTTATTTAGACATGCCTGTAGGACAGTGGAGAGATTTAACCAAAGCAGAACTAAAAGAATTGAATAAATTGACTTCGGATTCTAAAAAACATTTTGAATAAGTATTAATTCTCAATATTCATCTCTTTTTTATATTCCTTACTTTGTTTGATTAAAAAATCTATCAATTCTAGTTTTTCATCTTTTGAATACATATCGTATAGTGATTGTTTTTTATTGCAATATGATATAAATTCATCTATTTGAAATTCAGAAATATTTAAATCATCTGTAAAAAAAGAGGTTCCAAATTCTTTTGAAAAATTAACCTTAAACTTCTCAAACCTCACTCTTTTTTCTTGCTTGCTTAAATGTTTCTTACCATTCTTGTTTTTAAATAATTTAGAAACCAAAGAAAACAACCCCAATATGTTTCCTCCTTGAAAAGTTCTGGTTGGATCTGTATTGGTTAAATGTTGTAATTTAATTCTTTCCAATTTTTCTGGATCAGGATTGGTGGTTGGTCCTACATTAAAATCTAATGCAGAAGTACCTAACATATTGTTAAGTACTACTTCTTCCATATTATTCACATTTTCTTCTACTTCAATTTCTATCACTTCTTTTTCAATTATTTCTTGAGTAATTAGTAATGAAATTTTATTGATGTGAATAGCCGAAACCATCAGTGAATCCCCCAATCTAACAGGTAATTCAAAAATTCCTGAATTATTGGTTTTAGTGCTTTGTTTTAAATTTTTATTTGTGACAGTCACATCTACAACATCAATAGAGTCGTTTACAACAAGCCCTTTTAATAATTTTATCTCTTGCGAGAAACTACTTGATACAGTGGAAACCACAAGAATAAACATGAATAGATTTTTCAAAAGCTTTTTTTTGAAAAAACAATCACAAAAATGAAACCAAAAAACAACTATTTTACCTTTTAATGATTTTTCTATTTATTAAATTCTTTTAAAACAACAACTCACTGGTGGTTGTTATTTCTAAGCCTGTTGAATTTTCTAAATTATATTGATATATTCCTGAGTCACCAATTGCGAAAAGATGATTTTCTCTAATAATCAAATCATTTACAAATACATCGATTTTCTTTACAAACGAAATCTCACCACTTTCTATCTTTGAAATATCATAAACTCTAATAGCTGTATCTGCAACAAAAATGTATTGGTCATACAAAGCCATTCCTTTAGGCTCCACTAGTGTTTTATCTAATAATAATATTGGATTTTCTACATCTATAATATCATAAATCTTTAACTGATTGATATCACCTCCACACCTATTACCACCTCTTACAGTAACAAAAGCATTGTTCTGATTTGCAATTACAGGATCACAAGCTCTAAAATGTCTAGAGATTGATTTGAATTTAGGGCGTTCTGGATTCTCTAAATTATAAATATACATAGCATCAGAACTCCCTATAAATAAATTATCTCCAAATCCAGATAAAGTTTCTATTCCAAAACCTACAGTTACTGCATCCACAAAAGCAGGATTCTCTTGATGATTTCCTGAAATTAAAAATGAATTTAATTTACTATTATCAACAGTATATAAATAATCCCCTTTCAAAGTAAAAGTAGCTAAAGAACCTCCTTGACCATCAGCAGGTGTTTCTGAACTATCAACAGTATCAGATGAGTTTTGATCACACCCTACTAAAACAATTACACTCAATATAAATAATAGCTTTTTCATTAGTCTTTTTTTATAAATTTTGTAATTATTTTTCCTTCTTCAGCAGTAAAATAACCACCATCTGGACTTACCTCTAAAGGTGTAAAAACTTTAATTTCTCTACCTGTTTCTACTACACTGTAATTTGTAGGATTAAAACGAAGCGTCACTAAATCTGTAGCTTGATTGAGATAAAACACATTTCCTCTTATCGCAATATCAGTAGCTCCGGGTACTTTTAAAAACCTAACTTTTATTGGATTTGATGGATTAGAATTGTCATAAATATGAAATCCCTCGTTTTTTTCGTTTACAAAAATATAATCATCTTTGATATATATTTTCCCTGATTCTACGACTGCTTTGGAGTCAGACATTACAATGGAAGATTTTAGTTCTTCTCTAGTCATTTCTACAGGTTCATAAATGGACTCAACATCAATAGATTCTCCTAAAAAACCGCAATTTACCATTAACAATAAAACGGGAATACCAAAAACTCTTTTCATTTCTTTTTTAACAAAGAAACAAAAATACCTCTAAACTATAGTATTAAATAAATGTTACCTCCATTTACAAACCTTTCCTAGTTCGCTTTCTCAACTTAAACAATCTATCTTCGTAATAAGCTTTTACTTCTTGTAAATATTCTTTAGGATTGGCATAAGTAGTCAAAACTACATAAGTATGTCTTTTTTGTAATTGAGCTAATTCTTTTTGTAAATCTTCTTTTTTTTGCTGTAACAATTCTAAAGTATCTAATTGCTTTTCTTGAGAAATTTGAATGTTAGCTAGTTTTTTTTGAGAGGTAATTTGCTGATGAAGTTGTTGCAATTCAACCAAAGTCCCTTGTTTGTACACTCGTATCAATTCTGTGGTAATTTCAGTGGCTAAACTTTCATCTTGTTCGTTGTTAGAGAATCTATCTGGATGCACAAACAACATTGCTTCTCGGTACAGCTTTTTTTTGTCTTTTAATACCGTTTTTTCTTCTTCGGTAATTTTAGAAACTACAGGAACAGTATTAGGCTCTTTATAATTTTTACCTTTCTTTTTTTGAGCAAGTCTTTTTTGTTTTTTTGCTTTTTGAAGATTTCTGTAAAGTACAGACAACTCTTGTTCCTCAATAATTTCACTTTCTAATTCATTTCTTAAAAAGTTTTCAAACTCAAAAATTTCTGATTTTACAGATTGGACTCTACCTAAAAGTTGCTTGATTTCAATTTGAAGAGAATGAAACAGAAAATCATCTTCTGTACTTAATTGATGATTCATCTAAAAATAGATTATAAAATATCTAAACTTCCTTTTCCTTCTCTAAGCACTACAGGCTCTCCCTCACTTAAATCAATTACGGTTGAAGCAACATTATCACCATAACCTCCATCAATCACAACATCAACCAAATCATCCCACTTTTCATGAATTAATTCTGGATCTGTAGTATATTCTATCACCTCATCTTCATCATGAATTGATGTTGAAACCAAAGGATTCCCTAACAACTCAATAATTCTTCTTGTAATACTATTATCAGGAACACGAATTCCAACTGTTTTACGTTTTTTAAAAGCTTTAGGCATATTATTAATGGCAGGAAGCACAAAAGTATAAGGCCCCGGAAAAGCTCTTTTTAAGATTTTAAACGTACTGGTGTCAATAGGTTTTGTATAATCTGATAAATGACTTAAATCATTACAAACAATAGAAAATGTATTTTTTTCTAGTTTGATGTTTTTAATTTTAGCCACTCTTTCCATCGCTTTATAATTAGTAATATCGCAACCTAAAGCATAAACAGTATCCGATGGATAGATGATTACACCTCCATTTTTAAGCACCTCAACAATTTTAAGAATTTCTTTTTCGTTGGGATTTTCAGGATATATTCTTACAAGCTTTGCCATTTTATTTTGATATCAAATATTGATGATAATGAATCTGTTATTCTGAATACTTTTTCATTTCCTCGTCATAAAATTCTGAGGCCTCTTCAATGTATTGTGCAACTTGCATAGAAAGTTCCTCTTCATCAGTTCCTTCTAAATCGTCCCATAATTCAATTTCATCATCCTTTAAGTTAATAATAAATCTTGGAAATTCTGTATGAATCACAAAAATATCTTCAGGACAATCCGTATTATCTGCTAATATAAACCTAGGTAATTCCATGTGTTTTTTAAATTATTTGTTTATGAATGCTCCAACAAAAGTAATCTTTTTGTTAGATGTTGAAACCTTAGATACAATAAAGTAGCAGAAACTGTTAATCCTACCAACAAACCAATCCAAACCCCAAAAGTTCCCAAATCGGTTTTTAATCCTAAATAATAACAAACCGGAAACCCAATGATCCAATAAGACACAAAAACCAACCACATAGGCACAAACATATCTTGCAAACCTCTTAACGCTCCTAATACCACCACTTGTATTCCATCAGAAATTTGGAACAAACCAGCAATAATTAACAATTTGGCTGCAATGTTTACCACATTTTCATCATCAATGTATATCCAAGGCAAATAAGTTCTTAAACTCATAAAACCAATGGCTGCTACAATAGAAATGATAATCATTAAGAACACATTTGAGATGGCTATTCTTTTTAAATTGTAATAATCTTTTAATCCTTTTTGGTTTCCTACACGAATGGTTGCTGTAACCGCTACTCCTGTAGCGACCATAAATGTCATGGTTGATAAATTCAATGCAATTTGATTGGCAGCTTGTTCATCAGTACCAATCATTCCAGACAACAATACTGCTGAAGCAAAAATTCCGATTTCAAAAAACATTTGCAAAGCAGTTGGATACCCTAATTTGAATATTTTAGCGACTCTTTCTTTTTCTAAAGAAAACCAAGAAATGGCAATTTTATAGGGTTGAAACTTTTTTCGTTTACTGATGAAATAAAGCAATACAAAAATCATTAAAACTCTTGAAACCAAAGTTCCATAAGCTGCTCCTACAGCTCCTAAAGCAGGAGCTCCAAACTTTCCGTAAATTAACATATAATTTAACAACACATTAATACAGTTAGAACCCAAAATAGCAATCATAGCATATTTTGTTAAACTCAACCCATCCGTAAACTGTTTAATAGCTTGGAAAATCAACAAAGGGATCATAGAAAAAGCCAATACATTATAATATGGAATGGCTAATACAACCACATCCTCAGGTTGATTCATCATTCCTAACAATGGTTCCATTAGCAATAAAACGCCTGCTAAAACAACTCCCAAAATAGATAAAATAATCACTCCATGTTGGTAGCTTTTTTTTCCTTCCATATAATTTTTAGCCGCATCTGCTTCCGAAATTAAAGGAGTCATCGCAAAAGAAAAACCAACCCCTAAACCCATTAAAATAAAAAAAATTGAATTGGCCAACGAAACCGCTGCCAAAGCAGGTGCTCCTAATTCTCCAACCATAATATTATCTGCAAAACCAACCAACACGTGTCCTAACTGTCCCAACATTACAGGTACAGCCAAGGCAATATTTGTTTTAAATTCTGAAGTATATTGTTTAATATTCATAAGGGTATTTTAAAATCTGCGCGAAGATACGAAGTTTTATAGCGTACTTTAATGATTTACACATAAGATTTTATGAACTTATATAGTTATTAAATCTATGTTAAACTGTTGTTTGTCAGTAATTATAAAATAAGTTTTCTCTACATTTATCATTACATCAACAGCAATATAAAATTTAATTCTATTCATTATGAAAACAGCATTAATTACAGGAGCAAGCAGTGGCATTGGAAAGGAACTGGCATATATACACGCCAAAAACAAAGGGAATTTGGTTTTAGTTGCAAGAAACTTTAATACTTTGTTGGAGTTAAAAAACGATATAGAATCTATTTTTAAGGTTTCTGTATATGTAATTCAAAAAGATTTAACTTTTTTAAATGCTGCACAAGAAATTTACACCGAAGTGATTTCCCAAAACATTACTGTGGATTTTTTGATTAACAATGCAGGTTTTGGTGGACTAGGAAAATTTCACGAAAGAGATTTATATGAAGATTTAAATATGATTCAACTCAACGTGGTTTCTCTAACTGCATTAACTCATTTATTTTTAAAAGATTTTGTAGTAAGAAACGATGGAAAAATATTAAACGTTTCTTCTACTGCAAGCTTAATGTCTGGTCCTTTACAAGCTGTTTATTTTGCAACCAAAGCCTATGTAACTTCTTTCTCAAATGCAATTTCGGAAGAGCTTAGAGGAACTAATGTTACGGTAACGAATTTAATGCCTGGAGCTACGGAAACTAATTTTGGAAGTGTTTCTGGTATGGATAAAACCGAAATGTTTAAAAAAACGGTGAGTGCTAAGTCTGTAGCAGAAGATGGTTACAAAGCCATGATTTCTGGAAAATTAGATCGTATTTCGGGTCTTACTTTTAGTCAAAAAATAATGATGAAATTAATGCCTTTTATCTCCAAGAAAAACATTTTAAAGCAAGTTAGAAAAATGCAAGAAGTAAAGAAATAACAGCACTAACCTATTTTAGTTCCGTTAGACATATTTCTTTCTGGTTGAAGCAAAACAATATCATTCTCTTCTCCTACTCCTGCAATCACTAAACATTCACTCATCATATTGGCTATTTGTTTTGGAGGAAAATTGACTACTGCTACCACTTGTTTTCCAATTAACTTTTCTGGCTCATACAATTTAGTGATTTGTGCGGAACTTTTTTTAATTCCTAAATCTCCAAAATCGATCATTAATTTATAGGCAGGTCTTTTTACCTCTTTAAATATTTCCGCATTGATGATGGTTCCAATTCTCATGTCAATTTTTACAAAATCTCCCCAGGTAATTGTTGAGTTATCTTCCATTACTTTTTGTTTTATATACTTTTTTCAAATTCAACAAATTGGTAGGATTGGTCGTTAATCCTTTTACATTTTCATGTTTAAAACGAATAATTTCATCATAGAACAAAGAAACCACAGGAACTTCTTCCATAACAATACTATCCATTTTTTTGTAAATTTTTACTCGTTCATTTCTATCAGTAATCCCTAATGATTGTTCATATAATTCATCAAAAACAGGATTTTTATAATGTGAATAATTTGGTCCTTGTGGAGCAAAATTCTTACTATAAAAAAGTGATAAAAAGTTTTCTGCATCCGGATAATCAGCAATCCAACCTACTCTAAAAGTTGGTAATTTTCCATTGGCTTTTAATTGTCTTAAAATAGGTGATGGCAAAATTTCTAATTCAATATTTAATCCTATTCCTTGTAATTCTCTTTGGATAAATTCAAACAAATCTGTATAACTAGAATTGGTGGCAATTTTAATACTTGGATGTAAATCTCCTGTTTCTTTTTTATACTGCTCTATGTAAGCTTTGGCTTTTTCTGGCTGATACAAGTTCACGCTCTCTTGATGATGAGCAGGCAGTCCTTTTGGGACAAAACCAGTAGCAGGATTTCCAATATTGTTTCTTAAATATCGTAACATTTTGGCTCTATCAAAACCAACATTAATCGCTTTTCTGATTAACACATTATTGTCAACCGTTTCTCCTTCCATAAAAAAGGCAATGTATTCGGTAATTAAATATGGTGTTTTATCTAAGGACAATTTATTTTTGTATTTGGGTAACAAACTTCCTGTAGGGGATAATAATTCATCTTTGTAAGAAGTATGTAAATCATACAAAACATCGGAGTTTCCTTGAATAAATTGTAAAAACTCTGTTTGTTTATCGGCATAAAAAGTAACGGCTACGGCCTCCAAATACGGTAGTTGATTTCCTTTTTCATCTCTTTCAAAATACAATGGATTTTTTCTAAACACCAACTTTGTATTTTCTACCCACAATTTAAAATAAAAAGGTCCTGTTCCCACAGGATTAGATCTAAATTCCGATCCATAATATTCTACCGCTTCTTTCGGGACTACAGAACAATATTGCATAGATAACAATCCTAAAAAAGGCGGAAAAGCAGTTTGTAAATTTATTCTAAAGACAGAATCGTTTACAGCTTTAAAACTTTTTACATTTTGCATCACCCATCTACCTGAGGAAGCTACTTTAGGATCTAATATTCTATTAAAACTATATTCAAAATCGTGAGCGGTAACTATTCTTGTGCTATCTTTTCCAAAAGCGATATTCTTGTGAAAATAAACATCATCTCTTAACACAAATTCATACGTTTTATTCTCATTAGAAATGCTCCAGGATTTGGCTATACAAGGTTTTGCGTTTAAACTATCATCAAAAACAACCAAGCCATTAAACAATTGATTGGTTGCCCAAACGTTGGGCTCATTTTTAGCAAAAGCAGGATCTAAAGAAGTGATATTGTCTTTTTCATTGTACCTAAACACCTCAGAAAGGTCGTGTTTACTTACTTTATCACGACAAGAAACCAAGCACAAAACAAAACACAAAAAACTTATTATTTTTTTAATCATCGGGTTAATTTACTACAAATGAATTTATTACCTATACAAAAACACAAAAATCAACTTATAACAAATACCTCAATATCGTAGAAAAAACGTACCTTTGTGCCCCGTAAATTTACAAGAATGAGTCCGCAAAAAAAAGTAGCTTTTTACACATTGGGTTGTAAACTTAATTTTTCAGAAACTTCTACCATTGCTCGTAGCTTTCAAGACGAAGGTTTTACTCGTGTAGATTTTGAAGAACAGGCTGATATTTATGTCATCAACACTTGCTCTGTTACAGACAATGCTGACAAACGTTTTAAGACTATCGTAAAAAATGCTTTAAAGAAAAATGACAATGCTTTTTTAATTGCCCTGGGTTGTTATGCCCAATTAAAACCCGAAGAATTAGCCGCTGTTGATGGAGTGGATTTGGTTTTAGGAGCTACGGAAAAATTTAAGGTAACAGATTATATTAATGACTTGTCTAAAAACGATTTAGGAGAAGTTCATTCTTGCGAAATTGAAGAGGCTGATTTTTATGTAGGATCTTATTCCATTGGGGATAGAACTCGTGCTTTTTTAAAAGTACAAGATGGTTGTGATTACAAATGTACTTATTGTACCATTCCTTTGGCTCGTGGAATTTCTAGAAGTGATACTTTAGAAAACGTATTAAAAAATGCCAAAGAAATTTCTGAACGCGGGATTAAAGAAATTGTATTAACGGGAGTAAATATTGGAGATTACGGAAAAGGTGAGTTTGGAAACAAAAAACACGAACATACTTTTTATGAGCTAGTTCAGGCTTTAGACAAGGTTGATGGTATTCACAGATTGCGAATTTCTTCTATTGAACCTAACTTGTTAAAAGATGAAACTATTGAATTTGTAAGCACCTCAAATAGTTTTGTTCCTCATTTTCATATTCCATTGCAAAGCGGAAGCGATGCCATTTTGAAAAAAATGAAACGTCGTTATATGAGTGATTTATATGTAAACCGTGTTGCCAGAATTAAACAAACCATGCCCAATGCTTGTATTGGGGTTGATGTAATTGTTGGTTTTCCTGGAGAAACTGATGAAATTTTCTTGGAGACTTATAAATTCTTAAGTGAATTAGATATTTCTTATTTACACGTATTTACTTATTCCGAAAGAGATAATACAGAAGCAGCTGACATGGATGGAGTAGTTCCAAAAAACGTTAGAGCTAAACGTAGTAAAATGTTACGTGGTCTGTCTGTTAAAAAACGTAGGGCTTTTTACGAAAGTCAATTAGGAAGTACTCATATAGTTTTATTTGAAAGCGAAAACAAAGATGGATACATTCACGGATTTACAGAAAATTACGTAAAAGTTAAAACCCCATGGAATCCTAGTCTGATAAACGAATTACATGAAATAACATTAACAGAAATTGACGAAGATGGTTCAGTTCGCTTTGATTTTGTGCATCTACCTACAGAAAAATCTGTAAATTTGAGTGAATTGTTGTAATCAATCCTTTTGAAAACTGAAAATATTACACACGTTTATCTTTTACCAGGAATGTCTGCTTGTTCAGCTATTTTTGAACGCATACAATTGCCCAAAGAAAAGTATAAAATGCATTTTTTAGAATGGATAATGCCTATTTCTAAAAAAGAATCTTTAGTAGATTATACCCAACGATTTGCAAAGCAGATTACTGAAAAAAATCCTGTTTTAGTAGGCGTTTCTTTTGGTGGTGTTTTGGCTCAAGAAATTGCACAAATCATTCCATGTAAAAAAATCATTCTTATTTCAAGTGTAAAAAGCCCTGAAGAATACAGTCCTTTTTTTAAAACTGTAAAAGCAACAAAACTTTATAAATTACTTCCTATTAGTTTCATCAATTGGACTGAAAATTTTCTACACAAAAATGGAAGTAAAAAAATTAAAAATACCTTAACTGTTTACAGAAAGTTTTTGCCAGTTAGAAATAAACTTTACACCCAGTGGGCAGTTCGTTCTTTTTTATATTGGAAAGGTTGTAAAAACAAGACTGATCTTGTTCATTTTCATGGAAATGCAGATCAAATTATTCCAATAAAACACATCAAAAATTGTGAAATCATTAAGAATGGAACCCATGTAATGATTCTTACCAAAAGCAGCACTATTCAACAACACATCCTTCGTTGTTTGGCTTAATTTTTGTAACTTCTTTCATAAATCTATCCTTATGAAAAAACATCTTATATGGATTGTCTCTTTGGGGGCAATCTTAATATCCATCCCTTTTTTTACCAATGCAACTCCTTCAACTAAAAAGACTGGAGAGAATTATATTATCAAGGCTTTGAAAATTCCAAATGGAATTCATTTTGCTGGAGAAGAAATTCCTCTTCATAATATCGATGTTAAAGAAAGAGTTGATAAAGAATTTTTGGTAAATACTTATTGGCAATCTAACGGATTGTTATTGATTAAAAGAGCCCATAAATTTTTCCCTATCATAGAACCTATTCTTAAAAAGAATAACATTCCTAATGATTTTAAATATTTAGCAGTGATTGAAAGTGGTTTACAAAATGTGACTTCTCCTGCTGGGGCTAAAGGTTTTTGGCAATTGATGCCTGCAACGGCAAGAGAATATGGTTTAGAAGTAAATGATAATGTGGATGAACGTTATGATTTAGAAAAAGCCACCAATGCTGCTTGTCAATACATTCTTAAAGCCAAAGAAAAATTTGGAACGTGGACAGCTGCTGCAGCATCTTACAATATTGGAATCAATGGTCTTGATAGAAGAATGGAGGAACAAATGGTTACTTCTTATTATGATGTTTTATTACCCGATGAAACCTCTAGATATTTACCCAGAATTATTGCCATTAAAGAAATTCTAAGCAAACCGTATGATTATGGTTTTGTATATGATAAAAATGACTTATATGTTTTACCTAAATATAGAACGGTAAAAGTAGATACTGCCATTACTAACATTGCTGGGTTTGCCCAAAATTTTAACACCAACTATAAAGAATTAAAAATTCTAAATCCTTGGTTGAGAGAAAATGAGTTAAATAACAGATCTAGAAAACCTTACAAGATTAAAATACCTGTGACTGTAAAATAATTTCTATATTTAAATCGAAAAAGAAAAAGTTATGATTCAGATTGAAAACCTACACAAATCTTATAAGGTAGGACATGATTCCTTGCACGTACTAAAAGGAATTAATCTTCATGTAAAAGAGGGAGAATTTATCTCCATAATGGGTTCATCTGGTTCAGGTAAATCAACATTTTTAAATATTATTGGATTATTAGATACTCATGATGAAGGAATCTATAAGTTGAATAATGAAGTTATCAAAAACTTAAACGAAACCAAAGCTGCGTTATTAAGAAATCATTTTATAGGTTTTATTTTTCAATCGTTTAATTTAATACCCTACAAAACAGCTATTGAAAATGTGGCTTTACCCCTTTATTACAAAGGTGGATATAACAAAAAAGAACGTGAAAAAATCGCCTTAGAATATTTAGACAAAGTAGGTTTAAAACCTTGGGCGACTCACCTGCCTAATGAACTTTCTGGTGGACAAAAACAACGTGTAGCCATTGCTAGAGCTTTGGTTACTCAACCCAAGATCATCTTGGCGGATGAGCCAACTGGTGCCTTAGATTCTGTAACTACCCAAACTACCATGGAATTGTTAAAAAACATCAACAAAGAGGGAATGACTGTAGTAATTATTACTCACGAAGAAGATGTAGCAGAGCAAACCAATAGAATTATTAGGTTAAAAGATGGTGTTATTATGGATGATGAAACCGTAAATCACAACGTAAAAATATAATCATGTTTGATAGAGATTTATGGAGAGAAATATTTCAGAGTATTAGCAAAAACAAGTTAAGAAGTATTCTCTCTGGTTTTACCATTACTTTTGCCATCCTAATTTTTACTTTACTTTTCGGGATTTCAAACGGGTTACAAAATACTTTTGCTAGTTTTTTTGTAAACAGGACACCTAATGCTATTCAAATATACCCTGGAAGAACAGCTATCCCTTTCAAAGGAATGAAATCAGGTAGAAAAATACAACTGAGCAACAATGAGGTTGACCATATCAAAGAAAAGAATAATGATAAAGTAAAATTCATCTCAGCAAAAATTTATAAAAGTTTTAATGTGAGCTATGAGCATAACCGAAATAATTATTCCGTGAATGCTGTTCAGCCAGATCATCAATTTATAGATACTTATGAATTGTCCGAAGGGAGATTTATCAATATTACCGATGCTCATAAAAAAGAAAAAACAGCAGTTATAGGAAGACTTGTCAAAGATGATCTGTTTAAAAACAAAGAAGCTATTGGAAAGTATATCAACTTACAAGGAATTAATTTTAAAGTTATAGGAGTTTTTGAAAAAGAAGGAGATGATAATGCTGAAAGAGTCATATACATTCCACTTAGCACAGCCCAATCTTTATACGCTAATAATAATTATGTAGATCAGATAGAGTTGACTTATAACGATAACATGAGTTATGACGAAATTATTAGTTTTAGTAATTCACTTGAAGAACAACTAAAAGAATTATTGTTGATATCTCCTAAAGACCAAAGCGCACTTTGGATAAGTAATGTTGCAGAATCTATGAAAAGTACCAATATGATGATGATGGTACTAACCGTACTTATATTTTTTATTGGTTTTGGAACTTTAATTGCCGGAATTGTTGGAATTAGTAATATTATGATTTATGTAGTAAGTGAAAGAACCAAAGAACTTGGGGTGAGAAAAGTTTTAGGAGCTTCTCCAAAATCTATTGTTGCTTTAATTTTATTAGAATCTATTACCATAACATCAATTGCAGGTTATTTGGGAATTTTAATAGGAATTGGATCTGTAAATTTAATAGGAAATAGTTTAGAAAAATATTTTATTACCAATCCAAGCGTAGACACTTCTATTATTATTGGAGCCATGATTACCTTAGTGATTTCTGGTTGTATAGCTGGTTATGTACCTGCCAAAAGAGCCTCTAAAATAAAACCGATTGTAGCACTAAGAGACGAATAACTATGAAATTTTTATTTGAAAAAGATACTTGGCAAGAAATTTACGAAAGTGTTCGCAAAAACAAAATGCGAACCTTTATTACCGTGATTGGAGTCACATGGGGAATTTTTCTTCTCGTTACTTTATTAGGTTGTGCTAGAGGAATGGAAAACTCTTTTAACAGATTGTTTGGAGATTTTGCAACCAACAGTGTGTTTATTTGGGGACAATCTACCGAAAAACCTTTTCATGGTTTTCAAAAAGGAAAGCAAGTTATTTTAAACTTAGATGATGTTGAGAACATTAGAAGAGAAATCAACGGAATTGAATTTGTAGTTCCTAGAAACAGAAGAAATGGAGATTTAATTAGAAATTTCCAAACAGGTAAACATACCGTTAATGGTGACTTTCCTGTGCTTGACAAAGTACAGAAGAAAAATCTAATTATTGGGAGATTTATCAATCAATCAGATATTGATCATAAAAGAAAAATTATTGTTATTTCTGAAGAAATTTACAAGCAATATTTTGATAAAAAAGAAAATCCTATAGGAAAGAACATCGAACTAAATCAAATAAACTTTGTTGTGGTTGGTGTTTTTAAAAATGGAAATGTTGGAATGACCTCTGACATACACATCCCTTTTTCTACCTTTCAACAAATTTACAATACAGGGCAAGACATCGGAATGATGATGGTTACGGGTAAAAAAGAGAGTGATATCAAACAAGTAGAAATGGACACCAAACTACTTATCAAAAACCTACACGATATTCACCCAGACGATAACAGAGCCATTGGTGGATTTAACCTAGGAAAAGAATTCGAAAAAATGAATGGCTTTTTAACAGGAATGCAATTTTTAACTTGGTTTGTTGGTATTGCTACTCTTATTGCAGGAGTCTTTGCCATTGGAAATATTTTACTCATAACTGTTAAAGAACGAACTAAAGAAATTGGTATTAGACGTGCCATTGGAGCCACACCCATAATGATTAAAAGACAAATTATTTTAGAAGCCGTAACCCTTGCCTTGGTTGCTGGATTTTTAGGAATTCTTGGAGGCGGTTTGGTACTAATTATTATTGACAAAATATGGGGACAAGGTGCCGATGCTGTTTTAGTAAATTCATCTGTATCCATTCCTATTATACTAGTTGCTGTCGGAATTTTAGCCTTATTAGGAACCTTAATAGGATTGATTCCCGCAAACAAAGCTACCCAAGTAAACCCAATAGAAGCATTAAATAGTTAACAATAAAGAAATTACATATATACAAAGCCATGAAAAAAATCATAAAAATCATCATTATTATAGTGCTAATAGGTGCTTTCGCTTTAGTGTTAAAGTTTTTTATAGACAAGAACAGTAAATCAGCCATTGAATTTAAAACAGAAACACCTTTTACCACTACAATTGTAAAAAAAACAGTGGCTACAGGAACTGTAATTCCAGAAGATGAAGTAGAAATTAAACCTCAAATCTCAGGTATTATAGAGCAAATTTTTGTAGAAGAAGGAAAATATGTAAAAGAGGGAGATTTAATTGCTAAAATTAAAGTAGTCCCTAATGAACAATCTTTAAACAGTGCCAATGGTAGAGTAATTACTGCACAGCTTAAATTAGACAACACAACAAAAGAATACAAAAGAAGTAAACAATTATTTGAAAAAGGAGTCATTGCTGTTCAAGAGTTTAATACTTCTGAATTGCAATACAATCAAGCCAAACAAGATTTAGAAAACGCTCAAAAAGATTACCAAATTATAAAATTAGGGTCTGCAAATGGATCGTCATCAGCCAATACAAACATTAGAGCCACCATTGCTGGAACCATTTTAGAAATTCCAGTAAAACAAGGAGATCAGGTAATAGAAAGCAATAACTTTAATGCAGGAACTACCATTGCTTTTATTGCCGATTTAAAAAAGATGATTTTTGAAGGAAAGGTTGATGAAGCAGAAGTTGGAAAATTAAAAGAAAATACTCCATTAGAAGTGACTATTGGAGCGATTGACACTCAAAAATTTAATGCAAACTTAACTTTTATTGCTCCAAAAGGAGTGGATGAACAAGGAGCTGTTTTGTTTAAAATTAAAGCCAGTATAGAATTAGACAACAATGTTAATATCAGAGCAGGATATAGTGCCAATGCAGCATTAATTTTAGAAAAAAAAGAAAACATTTTAGCTGTAAAAGAATCTTTAATTCAATATGATAGAAATACCGAAAAACCATTTGTAGAAATTGAAAAAGCTCCTCAACAATTTGAAAAGAAGGATGTTACTTTAGGAATTTCAGATGGAATTAATGTAGAAGTTAAAGAAGGCGTTTCAAAAGATGACAAAATAAAAGTTTGGAATCAAATTACAGGAAGTGAAGCAGATTTTGATAAAAAGAAAAGATAAAACTATGAATACAAAAATATTATTTCTTGTTGTTTTATGTGCCTATACATTTGGGAACGCTCAAACCAAAAAATGGACCTTAGATGAATGCGTGTCTTATGCTTTAGAAAACAACATTTCTATTCAAAAATCTAAGTTAGAGATTGAAAGTTCTAAAATTGACATACAAACTTCTAAAGGAAATTTTTTACCTAATTTAAATGCCAACCTAAGTCACTCATGGAGAACAGGTTTAAATACAGATCCTGTTACAAATTCAAATGTAATAGCCACCACTCAAAGCACAGGAGTTGGAGTAAACTCAAATGTGACGCTTTATGATGGAATGAGAAACATTAAACAACTTCACAGGTCTAACTTAAACTTATTGTCTAAACAATATCAACTAGATGATATGAAAGACAATATTTCTTTAAATGTATGTAATGCATTTTTACAAATTGTTTTTAACAAAGAGTCTTTAAAAGCATTAAAAGAACAATATAATTTAAGCAATAAAGAAGTAGCTAGAACTAAAGAATTGGTAAATGCTGGAAGTAAACCCAAGGGAGATCTTTTAGAAATTGAAGCAACTTTGGCCGATCAAGAAAAAGCTATTGTAACAATGGAAAACAATATTCTAATTTCTAAATTAACACTTTTTAATTTATTAGTTTTAGAGGATTTTGAACATTTTGATATTGCTGATGACACCTATGAATTGATTCCTACTGACATTACAAACAACAGCCCTAGTGAAATCTACAACAAATCTTTAACCGTTAGAAATGACATTAAACTTTCAGAAGTAGCTATTGAAATTGCAGAAAATGATATAAAAATATCAAAGGGAGCATACTTACCTACTCTAAATGCTTCTTTTGGATTTAACACAAGCTATTTTAATCCTCATGATTTTAACTGGACTAATCTTTTAACTCAATTTAGAGACAATAGAGGTTTTTCTTATGGATTAGGTTTAAGCATCCCTATCTTTAATAGATTCCAAACTAGAAACGCTGTTAAAAAATCGAGATTACAGCTAGAACAAGCAAAGCTAGACTTAGAACAATCTAAATTTAATTTAAGAGACAAAGTTTACCAAGCTTTTAATGATACCAAAGGAGCATTAAAAACGTATGAAGCTAGTCAAAAAGCACTTGAAGCGAGAACACTTGCTTATGAATATGCTACAGAAAAATTCAACTTAGGAGCCATGGATTCTTTTACTTTTAATCAAAGTAAAACAAGTTATGTGAATGCAGAAACAGATCTTATAAAAGCAAAATATGATTATATTTTTAAATTAAAAGTATTAGAGTTTTATTTTGGTGTTCCCATCAACTTATAAAAACAAAAAGAGCCAAGTAACATTACTTGGCTCTTTTCTTTTATACTGTTTATACTATTATTTATCACAAGTAGCCAATCTTCCTAACTCTAAATCAGCCTGTTTTTTCTTGTTGGTTTTAAGTAATAATAAAGTAAACCCTACTCCTATTATGGCTAAAACAACACCTAATAAAGATGGATATTTATAGCCATACCCTAATGTTAGAATTAATCCTCCCAAAAAAGCACCTACTGAGTTCCCTATATTAAAAGCTGCTTGAGTAACTCCAGCCCCAACCATTTCGGCCTTTCCTGCTGTTTTAATCATTAAAATTTGTATGGGTGCTCCTAGTGCTAAAAAACATGCTCCTCCTGTAAAACACAAAATTAAGGCAATAATAGCATTATCTGCTAACAAAAAAACTAACAATAAGTTTAGAGCAATGGCTCCAAACAAAATCATACAAGCTTTAACTGGAGCAACTTTATCAGCTAATCTTCCTCCAAATATATTTCCTACCACCATTCCTAAGCCAACAAGCATCATAATCCCCATCAAATACTTTTCATCAACTCCAGCTACTTTAGTCATCAAAGGAGCTATATAACTTAACCAAGCAAAACCACCTCCAGTTCCAATGGCTGTCATTAAAGTTATAATCCAAGCTTCTTTGGTTTTAAAAAAAGACAACTCTCCTCTAATATCGGTTTGTTTTCTAATGGGTAAATTAGGCAACCATAAAAACAAAGATAATAAGGTTAAAAAACCTATAATAGCAACAATTCCTAAAGTTATTCTCCAAGAAAAAGTTTGCCCTAAAATAGTCCCAAGAGGCACCATAATTAAATTGGCAAAAGTTAAGCCTGCAAACATCATAGATATATTTTTGGCCTCTTGACCTTCTTTGGCCAATCTACTGGCAACAATAGATCCCACTCCAAAAAATGCTCCATGAGGTAATCCAGATAAAAATCTAAAAATATACATAAAAGTCTCGTTAGGACTTAAAGCACTTAATAGGTTAAATACCGTAAAAATAACCATCAAGGCTAATAATATTTTTTTAGAAGTAAACCTTCCTGATAAAAATACAATTAACGGAGCCCCTATAACAACTCCTAAAGCATACATAGAAATAAAACCTCCTGCTTGAGAAATGGTTATATCAAAATATTTAGAAATCGTAGGTAATAATCCCATCATTACAAACTCGGTGGTTCCTATAGACAAACCTCCTAAGGCTAAGGGTAGCAATTCCTTTTTCATTCAACAACTTTTATTCTTGGTTTACTATTTAAACCATGCAAAGGTACACTCATTTTTTAACTTAACGTTTCAAAGTTTTCTATTTGAGTAAAATTTGAAATATCATTTAAAAATGGTTTAAAACCCTAAAAAATAAGAATAGATATCACTAATCAATTATTAAATTCCTATTTTTATTTTGTTATTTAGTAGTATGATTTTCAATATTTAAATAATTTTACTGCTATTGAATCCTTTAAATTTCCAAAACATGATAAACAAGTTTTTTCAAATTGCTTTTATAATCTTTTTTTTTACTGCATGTAAGGATAAAAAAGCTAATAATGATGAAGTATTAGAAAAAGTAAAAACTTATTTAATCAATGATTTCTTAAAAGAGGATATTGAATTTATGACTCCTGATGATAAAAAGTTTCAAATGACATTGATAGATTTAAATGATGATGGAAAAGATGAAATTTTTATTCAGTTTGTCTCTCCTTATTTTTGCGGAACTGGTGGTTGTACTTTTTTACTATTAGACAACCAACTGAATCATATCAATACTTTTTCTGTAACCAGAGCTCCTATTTATGTAGAAACAATAAAAAATAATTGGGCTAACTTATATACTTTTAATAAAGGGAAATTAAAAATTCTTGAATTTAAAGGGGGAAAATATCCAAGTAATCCATCCATGGCAAAAAACACGAATATCTTAAAGCCTAATAATGATTGGGATATTATTTTTGAGGAAGATTTAAGCAAACAAACCACTTATACATTTTAAATAAAAGAAGCCAAAACAAATTTGTTTTGGCTTCTTTTATTTCTTTATTTTTTATGACCTCCTTGATGTTTCAAAAACAATCCATTTAAAAAATTCCTAAGTACTTGGTCTTGACATTTTTTATAATGCTGATGTCCTGGTTTTCTAAAAAAAGCAGACAACTCAGATTTACCAAAATTTAGTCCAGCTAACTTTAGCAAGTCTAAAATATCAGTATCTTTTAAATTCAGAGCAATTCTTAATTTTCTAAAAACTATATTATTATCTAATTCTTTTTCTGCTACCGGAATCTGACCATCTTTTTTACCTCTATTCTCAATAATCATCCCATTTAAAAAGCTAGCAAATTGCTCATCAGATAAAGATAAATTTTCTTTTTCTTCAGTATCTTTTTCCAACCATTTAGAAACCTCTTCCCTTTCCACCTTAATTCCAACATGATTAAATAGTAAAATTATTTTTTCTGGATTGTAGTTAAAAGCATATTTAAGCCTTCTAAACACATCGTTATTTGTCATTCTCTTTAATTTAAATTCTGTTTTACAGTTTTATATTCTGTAATCATTTCACTCATAATAGTGGCTATTGGCTGAACTTGTTTTATCAAACCAGCAATTTGACCTATTTCTAATTTTCCATCTTCTACATCCCCCTCAAAAATACCTGTTTTTAATTTAGCATTGTCATAAAAGGTTTTTAAAGTCTCTTTTGATGGATTTGTCTGATATAGTTCTACTAATTTTTGATAGTAATTATTTTTGATAATTCTAACTGGTGCCAACTCTTTAAAAGTTAATTGCGTAGTACCATCTTGCAATTCAGTAATTAAATTTTTAAATTTTATATGTGCCGATGATTCTGTGCTCACTGCAAATCTACTTCCTACTTGTACACCATCTGCTCCTAAAATTTCAGCAGCTAAAATTCCTCTTCCACTAGCAATTCCTCCTGCAGCAATTAAAGGAATGGTTAAATGTTCTTTAACCATTGGAATTAAAGTAAACGTAGTAGTTTCTTCACGTCCATTATGTCCACCTGCTTCAAAACCTTCTGCCACTACAGCATCTACTCCAGCTTGTTGTGCTTTAACAGCAAATTTGATACTACTTACCACGTGCACCACTTTAATACCATGTGATTTTAATTTTGCCGTCCAAGTATTAGGATTTCCTGCCGATGTAAATACAATCTTTACCCCTTCTTCTATCACAATATCTACCATTTTATCAATATCAGGATAAATCAAAGGAAGATTGACTCCAAAAGGTTTATCTGTAGCTTTTTTGCATTTTTTAATATGTTCTCTAAAAACATCAGGATACATAGAACCAGCTCCTATCAACCCTAAACCTCCTGCATTACTAACAGCAGATGCCAATTTATATCCACTCACCCAAACCATTCCTCCTTGAATAATTGAATATTCTATTCCAAATAATTCTGTAATTCTATTATTTTCCATATTCTCTTTTGAAAAAAGTCATCACCTTACTTTTACCCATAAATTGATATTTTACATAATATATTCCAGGCGATAAATTTTCTATTAAAAAACCATTGTTATTCTTTGTCAGTTTTTTATCCACTATATAATTTCCCAACGTAGAAAAAACCTGAATAGAAACCTCATCAAAATTTTGATGTAATTGTACATAAATACCATGATTTCCATATATAATATAAAAAGGAGGTCCCTTATATAGAAACTCAGACAATAATTGAGGTGCCAAATCATTCATGTTTAAAACCCCAAACCCTCTTTGATCTGTTGGATTTAAATAATCTTTTGAATGCTCCATCACCATTTGTCTAATCTCTAAACTTGTTTTATTTGGGTACATTTCCCATAAACAAGCCACTGCTCCAGCAATGATAGGTCCTGAAAAAGAGGTTCCATTAGATATTCCCACCTGATTTTCTTCATTAACAACAAAAACATTCCCACCTTGAGCCAATGTTTCTGGTTTAATTCTGTTGTCTGCTGATGGTCCGAAAGAGGAAAAACTCACCATATTTTCATTGGCATCAACCGCACCAACAGAAATGATGTTTTCTGCATCAGCTGGAGCAGTTAAATAATGCCAAGTATCATTTCCCGAATTCCCCATGGAATTTACCAAAACCATCCCTTTTTGGGCTGCTATATTGGCACCACGAGTAATAAACGTAGTCTCTCCATCCATATCAGCATAAGTGTAGTTATACTTACTTTCATCAAATTCGCTGTATCCTAAAGAAGTATTGATAATATCTACTCCCAAACTGTCTGCTCGCTCAGCTGCTTGTACCCATAAACTCTCTTCTAAAGGAGTTTCATTAGCATCATCTTCGGTTACAAACAAATAAAAACTTGCTTTTGGAGCTGTTCCTACAAATTCGTTTTCTTTTATAGCCGCAATGGTTGATAGTACTTTTGTTCCATGAGTAGTTCCTGTAAACGCATAATAATCAGTAGCAGCATGTACAAAATCATAACCTCCTAAAATTTCACCATTGGTTTCGTTGCCATCTAACAAATGACTAAAAGCACCAGCTGTATTTACTCCATAAAAACCTGCATCAATAATGGCTATTTGTATTCCTTGCCCTTTAATATTTTCTTGATGAAACTTTTCTACTCCTAACATTTCTGTTTGATTAGTAGCTTCTCCGTAATTATAAATAGATGTTACTTCATCATCAAACTTATTTATTTTAAAAACTTTGCTCAGTTTAGAAGTTGATGTATTGATAACAGCTAAATTTTTATTCGCAAACTGAATACTATCTACCGATGTTAAATTTTGAAGATTAGTAATAGCTGTTTCCGATCCATAAACATGAACTGCATTTAACCATTTAGATGTTGCTTTTACCGTGATACCATTACTATTTTTTACTGATAAAACATAGAATTCATCTACAGGAACATCTTGAGTAGTAATGCTAATATTTTGACGATTTCTCCTATCTATAGCACGTTTCGACAGCATACTTAAAGGATTACTGAGATAAGTTTGAGCATTGGGTTTGTCCTTAAAATACACCCATGCGTGTTCTTGAGCTTGTAACATGCTTGAGCATAAAAACATCAAAAACACAAACTTTTTCATCCTGATTTTAGTTTGTAGTGAAGTTACGCAATTACTCCTGATCCTAAAAGCTCATCTTCTAAATGCCAAGCTACAAATTGTCCTTCTTGAATAGCTGATTGTGGATTTTCAAACTCCACATACATTCCATTTGGTACTTGGTATAAAGTTGCTTTTTCTAAGGGTTGACGATAACGAATTCTTGCCAACACTTCCATAGATTCTCCAGTTTTTAAAGCTAAATCTTCACGAATCCAATGCAACTCTTCATTACTAACAAACAATACTTTTCTGTATAAGCCTGGGTGATTTTTACCTTCTCCTGTATAGATTACATTTTCGTTTACATCCGTTTCAATCACAAACAGAGGTTCTTGTGTTCCACCTACTGCCAAACCTTTACGCTGACCTTTGGTAAAATAATGTGCTCCTTGGTGTTTTGCAACTATTTTTCCGTTAGCAACAGAATAAGTGTGTTTTTGGCTATGGAAAGCCAATTCTTCTAACTTATTTTCAAACACAGGAATTTCTCTCGTGTATCCATCAAAAGTATTTGGAATCTGAACAATAACTCCTTCTTTAGGTTGTAGTTTTTGTTGTAAAAATTCTGGCAAACGTACTTTACCAATAAAACATAAACCTTGTGAATCTTTTTTCTCAGCCGTTACCAAATCTAACTCCTTAGCAATTTCTCTTACTTCTGGTTTGGTTAGTTCTCCAATTGGGAACAAGGCTTTAGACAATTGCTCTTGTGACAATTGGCACAAAAAGTAAGATTGATCTTTATTGTTATCAACCCCAGCTTTTAGTTGATATACTTCTTTTCCGTTTGTATCTTGTGTAATTCCTCTGCGACAATAATGTCCTGTAGCTACATAATCTGCTCCTAAACTCAATGCAATTTTCATAAACACATCAAACTTAATTTCACGATTACAAAGCACATCAGGATTTGGTGTTCTTCCTAATTCATATTCCTTAAACATGTAGTTTACAATACGATCTTTGTACTCCTCACTCAAGTCAACTACCTGAAAAGGAATTCCTAGTTTTTCTGCCACCAACATGGCATCGTTACTATCTTCTAACCAAGGACATTCGTTTGAAATAGTTACAGAATCATCATGCCAGTTTTTCATAAACAAACCAATCACTTCATATCCTTGTTGCTGTAGCAAATGCGCTGCAACACTACTATCTACTCCTCCTGAAAGTCCAACTACTACACGTTTCATATTCAAAAAATTGAGGTTACAAAGATAGTATAAAAATAAGAGTTAGAAACCTAAACAATAGATCAAAAAAAAGCTTGTTTATCCGTGTTGGACAAGCAAGCTTTTCTTTTATTTTTCACTTTCTTTTTGTTTCCTTTTAATGTTTTCTAAAATCTCTTCATCAGTTAGTTTTCTAATTCTATCCTTTTCTTCTTGCTCTTTCTTTTTTTGGATATTTTTTAAAATTTCAGCATCCTCTACCCTTTTTATTTCTTTTATTTTAGCTTCCATTTTGGAGGCAATACTTCTTAAAATCTCATCATCTGTAGCTTTAAAATATTCTTTTTTAGTTGCTTTTTTTCTTTTTATATTTTTTAAAATTTCTTCATCCGAAGGAGAATCATATGAATATTCTTTTTCTTTTTTTCGTTCTATGTTTGCTAATATATCTTCGTCTGTAATTTCAGGATATTCTTTAGGGTTCTCTGCTTTTTCATCAATACTAGCTAAAATAGCTTCATCAGACGGACGGTCTCTTTTTTTATTAGGCTCTTTGTATCCCATGTATTCTCCATTAATATAGTAATCCCATCGTCCTACTTTATAATCTTTGTAATACAATCCAGACTCTTTAATATTTCCATTCACTTCAAAAAAAGTTGAACGTCCATGTAGCAAACCATTTTGATAGGTCATTTCATGTAACTTAATTCCATCTTTAGAGTAACGAGCCGTAACACCATCTAATTTTCCGTTTTTATACTCACTAATTTCGGCAATACTATCATTGGTATAAAAAACTTTTCTTTCCCCATTTAATTGATTGTTTTCATAATGCTCAACTAAAATAAGTTTACCTTTATAACCATAGTATTTCCAAACACCAACCCTGTTTTTACCAACCATGGTTCCTTCACTTTTCTTTTTACCATAGAGGTCATAAAAAGTAACATCTGCTTTATCAGATTTATCATCAAAAAACTTCCTAATGCTTGGATAATTATTGATGATTTTATTTTCGTAGAACAAAAATTCGCCTACTTCTTTTCCATGTTCAAAAGTTCCAGAATAACGAACTCTACCTGAATCATATCTTTTTTCCCAAAAGCCATGTCGCTTTCCTTGGGCATCAAACTTGTTAATTTCTTGAGCAAAAAGGAACAAAGGCAAACAAAACAATAAAAAGAATACACTTTTTTTATACATGAAACTATTTTTTAACGTGATGATATTCTCTATAACGCAAGACTTAGACTAGTGTTGTAACCATTATCTTTACTTATAAAAAAATGGAAATTACAAAGTTTAAGGATTACAAAAAAACATCTTTTAACTTTTCTTAATTTGACGTACTTTTGTCGCTTAAACATATTTACAAAAACATGAGTTTATCAAATTTAAATGCCATCTCTCCTATTGATGGAAGATATAGAGGAAAAGTAGAATCTTTAGCTGCCTACTATTCTGAAGAAGCATTAATTAAATACAGAGTAAAAGTTGAAATTGAGTATTTTATTGCTTTGTGCGAAATTCCATTACCACAATTAGAGGATTTTAACACAAATTTATATGCAGATTTAAGAAAGATTTATCAAAATTTTACTACTGCTGATGCTCAAAAAATTAAAGACATTGAAAAAGTAACCAACCACGATGTAAAAGCGGTTGAGTATTTTATTAAAGAAAAGTTTGATGCTTTAGAATTACAACCTTTTAAAGAATTTATTCATTTTGGATTGACTTCTCAAGATATAAACAACACCGCCATTCCTTTATCTATCAAAGATATGTTTGATGAAGTTTACAATGCTGAATTAGAAGCGGTAGTAAACAAATTAAAAGAATTGGCTACTGAATGGAATGATGTTTCTATGTTGGCACGTACCCACGGACAACCGGCCTCACCTACCCGTTTAGGTAAAGAAATCATGGTTTTTGTAGAACGTATCAAGCAACAAATCACTTTGTTAAAACAAGTGCCTCACGCAGCAAAATTTGGTGGAGCAACAGGAAACTACAATGCACACCACGTAGCATATCCAAATATCGATTGGAAATCTTTTGGAACTGACTTTGTAGAAAATAAATTAGGTTTACACCACTCTTTTCCTACAACACAAATTGAGCACTATGACCATATGGCTGCTATTTTTGATGCCGTAAAAAGAATCAATACCATTATTATTGATTTAGATAGAGATGTTTGGACATATGTTTCTAACGACTACTTTAAACAAAAAATCAAAAAAGGAGAAGTAGGTTCATCTGCCATGCCACACAAAGTAAACCCTATTGATTTTGAAAACTCTGAAGGAAACCTAGGAATTGCCAATGCTATTTTTGAACACTTGGCAATTAAATTACCAGTTTCTAGATTACAACGTGATTTAACAGATTCTACCGTATTAAGAAATATTGGAGTTCCTTTTGGACATACTTTAATTGGTTTTGCTTCTACTTTAAAAGGTTTAGGTAAATTATTGATTAACCGTGATGCTTTTGCTAGAGATTTAGAGAATAACTGGGCAGTTGTTGCCGAGGCAATTCAAACAATTTTACGTAGAGAGGCATATCCAAATCCTTACGAAGCATTAAAAGGATTGACTCGTGTAAACGAAAAGATTACAGGAGAAACCATTGCTAACTTTATTGATACTTTAGAGGTTTCTGATCAAATTAAAGCTGAATTAAAAGTCATTACTCCAGCTAACTATACAGGAATTTAATTAATGAGGTTTCTACTATATATCATATCAGCATCCGTTTTTATTTCCTGTAATACAGGAAACAAAACGGATGTTTTGTCTTTTAGAGAAGGACATTTTAAAACCTATTTGGGAGAAAGAAAAGACAGTTCTAATTTTTACAGAACCAAAGACTTACAAATAGAAACTTACAAAAATAAAACAGATACTTTTCATATTCGATGGATTTCTAACTTTGAATATGAATTACTTAAAGTAAATCCACAAAGTAAATTAGACAGTATTCCTTTTAAGGTAAGAATTACCGCCATTAAAAATAATTATTATAAATTTAAAGGTGCTTATCTAGGAAGTGATTTTGTACAAAGTGGAACAACCCATATTATACAAGACTAACTTTTTTTACACAAAAGCACATTTTAAATAATATTGCTATGTATAAGTTTACCCTACTTTGCACTTTTTTGTGCAGTTTTTTATATGCTCAAGATTTTACCCCAAAAAACATTTTTACCAAACAGGATAGCCTTAGAGGAAGTATTACACCTGAACGAATATGGTGGGATGTAAAAGAATATACTTTAGATGTTCGTGTTTTTCCTAAAACCAAAAGCATAAAAGGTAGTAATACCATTACCTACAAAGTTTTAAAACCTCATCAAACTTTACAGATAGAACTTCAAGCTCCCTTAGTGATTGATTCTATTATTCAAAACAAACAAAAACTATCATATCATAAAATCGGCTTTAGTCACTTTATCAATTTAATAAAAAAGCAAGAAATAAATGCTTCAGAAAAAATCACTATTTATTATCATGGAAAACCTAAAGAAGCGGTAAAAGCTCCTTGGGACGGTGGAATTGTTTGGAGCAAAGATCAAAATGGAAATAATTTTATAGCTACCGCAAATCAATCTATTGGAGCTAGTATTTGGTGGCCTTGTAAAGATCATCCTGCTGATGAAGCGGAAAGCATGCAAATTACTGTAACTTGTCCTAGTCCTTTAATGGATGTTTCTAACGGTAGAAATATCAAAACCAAAAAAAATAAAGATCATACTACTTCTTATACTTGGAAAGTAACCAACCCGATTAACAATTATGGTATTAGTTTAAACATTGCTAAGTATGCTCATTTTAGCGAAATTTACAAAGGAAAAAAAGGAAACTTAGATTGTAATTATTATGTACTTCCTAACAACTTAAACAAAGCCAAAGAACATTTTAAAGACGTTCCTAAAATGTTAGCTGCATTTGAATATTGGTTTGGGCCATATCCTTTTTACGAAGATGGATACAAACTTGTTGAAACGCCATATTTAGGCATGGAACACCAAAGTTGTGTGGCTTATGGAAATAAATACTTAAAAGGGTATTTAGGCTACCCAATGGGAACCTCAGAATGGGGTAAAAAGTTTGATTTTATTATTATTCACGAATCTGGTCACGAATGGTTTGCCAACAATATTACTTGTAAAGATGTTGCCGACTTATGGATTCATGAAGCCTTTACCTCTTATTCCGAAACCCTTTTTGTAGACTATCATTATGGGACAAAAGCAGGAAATGAATATGCGCAAGGACAAAGAGCTCTGGTAAAAAACGATCGTCCTATTATTGGTACTTACAATGTACATCATGAAGGTAGCTCGGACATGTACCCTAAAGGTAGTTTGATGCTGCATACCTTACGTCAAATTATTAATAACGATAAAAAATGGCGAAACATTTTAAGAGGTCTTAATGATGAATTTTATCATCAAACAGTCACTGGAAATCAAGTTATTGATTATATCAACAAAAAAATTAAGATAGATTTAACTAGCTTTTTTAAACAATATTTAACGACTACTAAAATTCCGACTCTGGTTGTTAAACAAAAAAAAGATGGAATTTATTACACTTGGGAAAATGTAGTAGATGATTTCAAAATTCCGTTAAAAATTTATCTTAATGGAAAAGAAAAATGGATTATTCCTAAAGAAAAAGAATGGAAAAAAATAATTGGAAAATACCAACAACTAAAAATTGATGAAAATTTTTACGTAAGATTAAAAGAACTTTAAAAACAAAAAAGCGATACTTTAATAAAGTATCGCTTTTTTGTTTTTAGTTCTCTATTTATTAGTTTCCATACTGAGCGGCTAATTTTTTAGCCTCTGGTAAATATGATTTTAATGTAGAAATTCTTGTACTGTTAGACGGGTGAGTACTTAAAAATTCTGGTGGAGCTCCTCCTCCAATTTCACTCATACGTTCCCAAACGCTAACTGCTTCTTCTCCGTTGTAACCAGCCATGATCATAAAAACCAACCCTAACTTATCAGCTTCTGTTTCATGAGTTCTACTGTATTTTAACATTCCTAATTGAGATCCAACTCCATAAGCCATATTCCACATTTCTTTGGTCTTTGCATCTGCATCTCCTGTTCCAATTTCAATAGCCATTGCACCATATTGTTGAATTTGACTAGAACTCATACGCTCTTGACCATGTTTAGCAAAAGCATGGGCAACTTCATGTCCCATAATGGCTGCAATTCCATCCGTATTTTTAGCCACAGGTAAAATTCCCGTATAAAAAACTACTTTCCCTCCTGGCATACACCATGCATTTAATTGGTCATCTTTTACCAAATTAAACTCCCATTGATAACTATCTGCTTCGGCACTCATTCCATTCTTACGCATAAACTTATCAACTGCTGCTGCAATTCTAGCTCCAACAGCTTTAATTTCTTGAGTCTTTGCTTTGTCTGTAGAAATGGTGTTTTCTTTTAAAAAGGCATCATATTGTGCAAAACTTGTAGGAAGCACCTCTGCATCAGAAACAAAGTTTAAACGTTTTCTTCCTGTAATGGGAACGGTAGAACAAGCTACCATGATTGATGTTACTATAATTAATGATATTATTTTTTTCATGTCGAAAATAAATTTGATTTACACAAATATAACATTTGACAGAAAACTAAGTAATGATTCCACTAGAGATTCGACTTAATTTTTAAATATCAAAAAAATGAAATCAAAACTTAGCCTTTTTACCTTATTCGCAATTCTTTGTATCAATAGTATTTCTGCTCAAACAAAAATTATTAAAACAGATGCTGAATGGAAAAAAATTCTTTCTCCAGCTGAATATCAAGTTCTAAGAAAAGCTGGAACAGAACGTGCCTTTTCTGGAAAATATGATCACTTTTATGAAAAGGGAACTTATTATTGTGCTGCTTGCGGAACTCCTTTATTCAGTTCTAAAAATAAATTTGATTCAGGTTCAGGATGGCCTTCCTTTGATAACCATATAGGAAATAATGTTGGTTTTAATGAAGATCATAGATTTGGAGATACTATAACGGAAATTATTTGTAATATTTGTGATGGACACTTAGGACATATGTTTATGGATGGGCCAAAAAAAACCACAGGAAAAAGATATTGTGTAAATTCTTTAGCCTTAAAATTCAAGAAATCACAATAACCTAACATAAGTCAATGATATTTAAACACTTAATACATAAATTTATGGAGAACAAATGTTAAACAACTCGTTTCATGGTCGTTTAATCATTTTAAGAAAAATTATAGTATTTGTTTTTATGTTTTACAATTAACCCCTCCAAATATGGAGGGTTTTTTGTTATGTATAAACCCTTTAAAAGTTATGATATTCTTGTATATTTGCAGCTCAACTTTAACAAAGTAAATTACAGCATATGTTTAATAATTTATCAGATAAACTAGATAAAGCCTTACATCTTTTAAAAGGACACGGAAAAATAACAGAAGTAAATGTAGCAGAAACTTTAAAAGAAGTACGTAGAGCATTGTTAGATGCCGATGTAAACTTTAAAATTGCTAAAGATTTTACGGTAAGAGTTAAAGAAAAAGCCCTTGGACAAGATGTATTAACCACCTTGAATCCAGGTCAATTAATGGTAAAACTTGTAAAAGACGAGTTAACTGAATTAATGGGAGGCGAAACTGCTGGAGTAAATTTAACAGGTACACCAACTGTAATTTTAATGGCTGGTTTACAAGGTTCTGGTAAAACTACTTTTTCTGGAAAGTTAGCCAACTATCTAAAAACTAAAAAAACCAAGCAAGTACTTTTGGTTGGAGCCGATGTTTATCGTCCTGCCGCTATTAATCAGCTACAAGTTGTTGGAGAACAAATTGGTGTTGAAGTATATGCTGAAATTGAAAATAAAAATCCTGTAGAAATTGCTAAAAATGCAATTGCTTATGCAAAAGCTAATGGTAAAAATACAGTAATTATAGATACGGCTGGTCGTTTGGCAATTGATGAAGCTTTGATGACCGAAATCTCTAACATTCACAAAGCGGTAAATCCACAAGAAACATTATTTGTAGTGGATTCTATGACAGGTCAAGATGCTGTGAATACTGCCAAAGCTTTTAATGATTTGTTAAATTTTGATGGAGTTGTTTTAACAAAATTAGATGGTGATACGCGTGGTGGTGCTGCTTTAACTATTAAATCTGTAGTTAACAAGCCTATTAAGTTTATTGGTACTGGAGAAAAAATGGAGGCCATAGATGTTTTCTATCCAGAACGTATGGCTGATCGTATTTTAGGAATGGGAGATGTTGTTTCTTTAGTAGAACGTGCCCAAGAACAATATGATGAAGAAGAAGCTAGAAAATTACAAAAGAAAATCGCCAAAGATCAATTTGGTTTTGATGATTTCTTAAGTCAAATTCAGCAAATTAAAAAAATGGGAAACATGAAAGACTTGGTTGGAATGATACCAGGTGCTGGAAAAGCCTTAAAAGATGTTGATATTGATGATGATGCGTTTAAAGGAATTGAAGCGATTATAAAATCTATGACTCCTTTAGAAAGAACAGAGCCTAAAGTAATTAACGCTTCTAGAAAAAAGAGAATTGCCAAAGGATCTGGAACTTCTATTACCGAAGTAAACCAATTATTAAAGCAATTCTTCCAAATGAGTAAAATGATGAAAATGATGCAAGGTGGTGGTTCTAGAAAAATGATGCAGATGATGCAAGGAATGAAAGGTGGAATGCCGGGAATGTAAACAAGTTAGCAATACTTAGTCTTCAGTTTTCAGTTATTTAAATTATAAGTGATGAGTTTTAAAACTTTACTAGCATATCAAAAAGGATTTGAATTAGCTATGGAAGTTTTTCAAGTTAGTAAAGATTTTCCATCACATGAACAATTTGCATTAACTTCACTAGTAGTAAGATCAAGTAGAGCTGTTTGTTCTGCTATTGCAGAAGCCTATAGAAAGAGGCAGTATATTAAGCATTTCAGAAGTAAACTTTCCGATGCTGATAGTGAAAATTCTGAAACACAATTATGGATAGACTTTGCTTTAGCTTGTAAATACATTGACCAAGAAAAAGCAATTGAATTAGAAAACAAAAGTAAAGAAATAGGCAAGCTTATTAATTACATGATTAATAACCCAGAAAGATTCGGAAGTAAGTAACTTAAATTCATTTGCAAAACTGATTACTGAAAACTGAAAAACTGTAAACTAATTAAGAGATGACAATATTAGACGGTAAAAAAACCTCTGCAGACATCAAAGCTGAAATTGCAGAAAAAGTAAAAGAATTAAAAGCTCAAGGTAAAAAAACACCTCATTTAGCAGCTGTTATTGTTGGAAATGATGGTGCCAGTAAAACCTATGTTGGAGCTAAAGTTAAAGCGTGTGAGTTAGTTGGTTTTGATTCTACTCTAATAGAATTACCAACCGAAACTACAGAGGCTGAATTGTTAGCTAAAATAGAAGAATTAAACAATAATGACGCTATTGATGGTTATATTGTACAATTGCCTTTACCAAAACACATTGATGAGCATAAAGTTTTATTAGCCGTTGATGCGACTAAAGATGTAGATGGTTTTCACCCTACAAATGTAGGTAGAATGGCTTTAGAACTCCCTACGTTCTTACCTGCTACTCCTTATGGAGTAATGGAATTATTGGAGCGTTACAAGGTTCCTACTTCTGGTAAAAATGTAGTCGTTATTGGTCGTTCTCATATTGTAGGAAGACCTATGAGTATTTTAATGTCTCAAAAAAGAGCTGCTGGTGATGCTACTGTAACCGTGGCACACTCAAGAACGGCTAACTTAAAAGAATTGACTTTAAAGGCTGACATTATTGTAGTTGCCTTGGGAGTTGCAGAATTCTTAACTGGTGACATGGTAAAAGAAGGGGTGACTATTATTGATGTTGGAATTACTCGTTTAGACGATCCATCTAAAAAGAATGGTTTCCGTTTGGCAGGTGATGTTCATTTTGAATCTGTAGCACCAAAAGCAGCTTTTATCACTCCTGTTCCTGGAGGTGTTGGTCCAATGACGATTGCCATGTTATTAAAGAATACTTTATTGGCTGGAGAAAACAGAGCTTAATTATTCAAGACCTTATATCATAAAAAAGGCATCCTAAATTTAGGATGCCTTTTTTATGGTTTTATAAGAACACTATTCCTGATCAAACCAAACCGTAAATGATGTAAATTTTGAGCTCTCTGGTATTTGATTTTTATCAATATTCCCCAATGTAAAAACTTTAATACCAACATCTTCTTTATCAATAGTAAAAGTAGCATTAATGTCTTTTACAAAAACTGTAATCAATTTAAAACTTGCTTCTAATTTTTCTATGGTATGATTCACATTTAAATCATTAAAAGTAGATCCCAAACCTACAGACTGCTTTGTTTTAAATTCATCACTAAAAACCGTAACACTCTTAATTTTAGAAACACTATCTAAAGGATTAATAGGTGATATAGATAATAACAACTTCCCTCCTTTTTGATAAACCAAATAAGTATCATTATCTCCAATGTAATCGTTCATGTTTCCTAAATCTCCTTCGCTTAATCTAGAAACAATAGAATCATTCTTAAATAAATTAGGTAATTCTTTAACACTTGTCGTATTAGTAATAGGTCCAACTTTGTGTAAAGCAATAGTAGTGTCTTTTGACTGGCACGAAACTGCCATTACAATCACTACCAACAGGGCAAATACTCTTTTCATATAGTTTAAAAATTTAAAGTACTAAGTTACACAAATCCATCAGGATATCGATCACAAAAGCTTTGAACAACAATTAATTTATATTCTTTATTTTCTTGTATCTTTGCGCACCAAAACAAACCCAATGGACAACAAAACTAAAGAACTTGTAAACAAAGGTGTTATGCTTCCTTTAATGGAAGAGTTCTACACCATTCAAGGAGAAGGTGCGCACACAGGTACTGCTGCTTACTTTATTAGAGTAGGTGGTTGTGATGTTGGTTGCCATTGGTGTGATGTAAAAGAAAGTTGGGATGCAAATTTACACCCGCCAACACATGCTGATTTAATTGTTAAAAATGCTAGTCCTTATAAAACTATTGTGATTACTGGTGGTGAACCTTTAATGTGGGACATGCAATATTTAACTTCCTCTTTGCAAAATCAAGGATTACAAACACATATTGAAACTTCTGGTGCTTATCCATTAAGTGGACAATGGAACTGGATTTGTTTATCGCCTAAAAAAACAAAATTACCTTTAGAGGGAATTTATTCTGAAGCACATGAACTAAAAATGATTATTCACAACAAGAGTGATTTTGAATTTGCTGAGCAACAAGCGGCTAAAGTTTCTGATAAATGTGGATTGTACTTACAACCTGAATGGAGTAAAAAAGAATTGATGACTCCTATGATTGTAGATTATGTAATGAAAAATCCTAAATGGAAAATTTCTTTACAAACTCATAAGTATTTAAATATTCCTTAAAGCTTAGCGTTTACCAACAATAAAATTTTATCAAACTGTTCTTTTCTAGATAGGTTTGAATTGTCTATTTCAACAGCATCTTTTGCCATTTCTAAAGGCGAATCTGCTCTTGTGGTATCTAAAGTATCACGTTCTAAAACATTGTTGAATACTTCTTTATAAGAAACCTCTGTATTTCCTTTGGCTTGTAGTTCATCAAACCTGCGTTGTGCTCTGGTTTCTGCCGAAGCGGTCATAAATAATTTTAACTCAGCATTTGGAAACACCACCGTACCAATATCTCTACCATCCATTACAATCCCTTTGGCTTTACCCATCTCTTGCTGAAGAGCTACTAATTTTTGTCTTACTGCAGAAATAGAAGCTACTTTACTTACATATGAAGAAACTTCCATTCCTCTAATTTCAGTTTCAACATTTACGCCGTTTAAATATACTTCCGAAAAACCTAGTTGAGCATTGTACTTAAAGTCTATATTTACTTTATCTAAATTTTCTATCAACTTCTCAGCATCTACTTCACCTTGCTTAGCAAAATTATTTTGTAATGCATATAAAGCTACAGTTCTATACATCGCTCCAGTATCTACATAAATATACCCTAATTCTTTTGCCAATTGTTTGGCTACAGTACTTTTTCCTGTTGATGAAAATCCATCAATAGCAATGGTTATTTTTGATGTCATATATTATAAATGTACAGTTAATCCAAAAGTGCTATACTTTGCTCCTTCTTGAAATTTAGCATAAGCATAATCAAATCTTAAAAATTTAGTATTGAAACCGAAACCATAAGACAATCCTGCTCCTGTTCTTACTTCGTTTAATTGATATTCTTGAGATCTACGGTGATTATATCCTATTCTAACATTAATCATTTTTTCTGGCCATAACTCAGCACCTATGGAAACATGTCTTAAAGCATTATTAATATCACTAATTGTTTCGGGGGTAACATTGTTTTCTAAATCTGTTTTTGATCTTGATGGATTTGGCTCACTAATATTCCAATTATTCAATTCATCAATAGCTCCATATACTTTAATAGGAACATGCTCTAACCTATATTCAATAGCAAATATGACATTGTTGTTTACAGGTTCTTTATCGTCTATAAATTGAGTTAATTGATTTCCTGAGTTTCTTAACACTAAAGACATCACCAATGGTTTGGTAGGATGTATGTAAGTAATTCCTAAATCATATAAAAGAGCAGACGAGGTATAGGTATCTATTTTAGAGGAAATATATTTTAATGAAGCTCCAAAAGAAACAGATTGAAAAGTATATCCATATCCTAAATTAAAAGAAAGATCTCTTGCCGAAAACACTCCCAAAACAGTTGGTCCACTGGCATCTGTTCTTTCTAAATCACCATAGTCAAAATATTGAACACCAAAAAATGCGGTTCCATATGAAGGATTGATGGATTTTGCATAAGAAAGTGATCCTACATTGATTCCTGAAATATATTTGATATAATTTAAAGATAAATCATTCTCCATTTTTAAGTTTACCGATGATGGATTCCACAAAGTTTGAGAAACATCATCTCTAGAAGTTAAAGTCACTCCACCCAAAGCAACTTGCTTGGCAGAAGTGGGAATATTCAAAAAAGAATATAAAGTCTCACCTCCAGTTTGCGAAAACAGACTGCTTGATATTAATGCAGAAAACAGAAAAATTATATACTTCATTCTTTAATACTTCTTCGTGAGCAAATATAAACGGTTGATTTTAATATTTATGCATAATCTAATTTTAGATTTTATCTAAAACTCATTCGCCTTTAATAATTGATTATGTACTACTGCTACTTCTTTAGCTAGTTCGTCTAAATTACTATTATGAATCACAAAATCAGCTTTTTTAATTTTATCTTCTTGACACCATTGATTGTTCATTCTAGCCAATACAGCTTCTCTATCTACTTTGTCTCTTTTCATCACCCTAGAAATCCTGTCTTCTAAATCTGCTGTTACCACTATAACTTTATCGCAAAGATGCTCACTTTTATTCTCGTATAAAATAGCATTTTCATAGACCAAATATGGAGCGGTTTGCTTTGCAACAAAATTTTTAAAATGTTTGTAAACAGCAGGATGAACAATAGCATTTAATGATGCTAATAATTCTTTGTTATTAAATACTTTTTGTGCTATGTAAGTTCTGTTTAACTCATCATTTTGATAAGATTCATCTCCTAACAAATGAATGATCTTTTTTTTAACCTCTTGAGAGTGAACCATAATGTTTTTAGCTTCAATATCTGCCTGATATATTGGAACCCCTAAAGATTCAAACATTTTTAACACAGTACTTTTACCACTTCCTATACCTCCTGTTAATCCTACAATCATTTATTTTAGAATTAAATATTCCACTTCATCAATATTTAATTTAACAGAAGAAACCATGGTGGGTTTTTGTCTTATTTCAGGCTTCATATGTTTGCTTGTTCTTTTGTTATAATCACAAACTACTAAAAATTCAGAAGCTTTTACTTCATTAAACTGAGACAATCTTACCAAACAGCTTAATTCTATTTTTTTAGGATAAACCACAATTTCACCATTGCTTGGAGCATTGATAATTTGCACGGGAACTGTTAATGTTTTTTCTGTAATTTTTTCAACCTCTACTTTTAAAGTTACTTTCTCAGTTGAGTAAGTAATTTTTGGAATGTTGGGCTTTACAATAGCAATCTCTTCATTTAAAGATTCTTGAATATTCATTTTTTTAAATGACTCTAAAGCTATTTTATCAATTTTAGCTACCTGCATCTCTGGTCCTGAAATTTGTATAGAATCTGGAGCAATTACGTTTCCTGAAAAAGATTTATATCCTAAATGATATCCTATATTAATATTTGGTACCACTGGAACTTTCTTAAAACTTCTCTTTCCTAATTTCACAAATAAGGTATCTGAAATCACATCAACCAAGGTAATATTTTCTTTGATAGAATTTCTTACTTGTTTTTTTAAATCATCGTTAACCAAGTAATAGTCGTACCTATTTTTTCTTTTTAAATGTTTTACCGAAACATCAATTTCTGACTTATTAAACGCTGCTCCTAAAAAATAAAAACCATTGGCTTTTATTCTAAACCCTAACTCTTTTGGTGGGTTTTCTTGAAATACGTATTCTTTTGACAATGAAGAATAATGAATGGGATAATAAATTACCTGACTGTATTCTTTTGATAATTTATTAAGAAACCAAAAAACAAAAGTTCCTAAAACAAATATTAAAAACACAGAGTCTCGCTTTTTATTGAATTTAAAAATAGTTTGTTTTTTATTTTTCTTCATAGTAGCTAAAATAGGAAATGAAAGCCAAACAAAGTACTTTTATTACAAACAAAAACACCTTTAGATTTCTCTAAAGGTGTTTAATTTATGACTTTTCTAAAAAATTATTTTTTTTCAGGAAGATTGTATTTTTTTGTTAACTCCATAGATATGGCTGTTTTTTCCATTAACAATTTACCAGCATTGGTTTCAATCATTACGGTACCTTCATTCACTTCTACTAATTTCCCATGAATTCCTCCAGTAGTTACTACTTTAGTTCCTTTTACCAAAGTTTCTTTAAATTTCTTTTCGTTTCTGCTTCTTCTTACTTGTGGAATGATCATAAAAAATACTACGAAAATTACCATTATAACTAAAAACATTGGGCTCATGGCTCCTTCTTGTAATGCTATCATTTTAAACTATTTGTTGATTAATTTATATCTTTAAAAATTTACAGTAAACTTATGAGTTTGTTTCTTTACTACAAAGTTCCTCTACCAATTTTATTTAATCTATTTGTTTCTTGAAAATCTTTCCAAATTTTATCTAAAACACCATTGATAAACGTACTACTTTTTTCTGTTGAGTAATCTTTAGCTATTTCTAAATATTCGTTTATGGTTGCTTTTACTGGTATTGATGGGAACTTTAAAAATTCGCAAATAGCCATTTTAATCAAAATCATATCTAAATCTGCAATACGATCTGTTTCCCAGTTTGGTGTTTTATCAGCTACTTCTTCTTCAAACTTTGGTAAATTTAAAACAGTTTTTTTAAACAATTCTGAAGCAAATGCCTCATCATCACTATTCTTATAAAGTCTACCAATAATAAAATCATCTTTAGCTTTTAACTCTTGTAAGGTTTTTACTACCCAAGTATTTACAAAAGGAATATCATCTACCCAGCTAATGTTTTCCCCTTCAAAATATTCAGCCAATTTTTCATTAGGAGCAATAAATTCAGCAAAAAACTTAATGGCAAATTTTTGATCTTTTTTAAAAGAAGTTTCTTCTTCTGCCATATAATCTTTATACAAATCACTAGCCAACAAGTTGTTGTAAACAATAGAAACATACTTATCATCTAAGTACCAATTGTTTAAATTGTTTTCTTCTATATAGTTTTGTAAAGACACACTTTCTTTTAAAGTTTTTATGACTTTATTATCTATAAATTTTCGGTTTGGATTTAATTCTTCTTTGGTAACAAAATACTTCTTTTTAGAAATTTCTGAAGTTTTTTCTGCTATTTGATTAACCCTTACCAACATATCTAAAGACAGGATGTACAAGTCGTACATTTTATCAATACTTTGTCTCAAGAATTTTTCTTCTTTAACAATATTATCACTTTTGGCATGAATCATTGCGTAAACGGATTGCATCACCTTTACACGAATATGTCTTCTGTTAATCATTTACAAAGAACTTATAGTTTTGAGTATGCAAAAGTAATACATAATTGAATTATTTTGAAAGATTAAGTTAAAAATATTACTTCGGTACATTTTGTGTAATGCTTCCACATGAAATCGACCTAGTTTAATAACAAGAATATAGTATCTTCGTACCCGTAAATAATGCACTCCCCTTTCCTATGAAAGAATTACAATATATCAATCAATTTTTTTATAAATACAGATATCGTTTGTTATTAGGTATCTTAATTTCCATAGCCTCAAGATACTTAGCTGTTAAAGTACCCGAGATTGTTAAAAATTCTGTAAATGCTGCCACAGATTATCACAAAGGAAAACTAACTGACTTAGCTGCTGTGGAAACTGAATTACTACACAACATTTTATTAATTGTTGGTTTGGCCACCCTATCTGGTTTCTTTACTTTTTTAATGAGACAAACTATTATTGTAACTTCTAGATTGGTGGAGTATGATTTAAAAAATCAGGTTTATCAACAATACCAACGTTTGAGCTTAAATTTTTATAAAAAGAATCGTACGGGAGATTTAATGAACCGTATTAGTGAAGATGTTGGAAAAGTTAGAATGTATGTTGGACCAGCCATTATGTACACCATAAATATGTTGGTGATGTTTTCTGTGGCGATTTATAAAATGGTTCAGATTGATATAAAACTTACCTTTTATACTTTAATTCCTTTTCCTTTGTTATCGATTTCAATCTTCATATTAAGTAAAAACATCAACAAAAGAAGTACCATTGTTCAACAACAATTATCTAAACTAACTACGTTTACTCAAGAAATTTTTTCTGGAATGAATGTAATTAAATCTTATGCTATAGAAGGAATTTCTCGTAATGACTTTGTTAATATTGCAGAAGAAAACAAACAGAAAAACATTAGTCTATTTAAAGTTCAGGCTTTCTTTTTTCCTTTGATGATTTTACTAATTGGTACTGCAAACATTATTGTACTGTATGTGGGGGGAATGGAATATATTAAAGGAAACATTAGCGTTGGAGTTATTGCTGAGTTTATTATGTATACCAATATGTTAACATGGCCAGTGGCTATTGTGGGTTGGGTTACTTCTACCGTACAAGAAGCAGAAGCATCGCAAAAAAGAATCAACGAGTTTTTAAAACAAGAACCTGAAATCACCAATCAGAATGAAAATTTAGTTGAAATAAAAGGAGCTATTAAATTTAAAAATGTATCTCTTACTTATGATGATACTAATATTATAGCGCTAAAAAATATTTCTTTTGAAGTAAATCCTGGAGAAACCATTGCTATTATTGGTAAAACAGGATCCGGAAAATCTAGTATCTTAAATCTTGTTAGTAGATTATATGATGCAACCACAGGTGTTATTGAAATTGATGAACAACCTATTCAGGAACATCATCTTTACCACCTAAGAAACAACATTGGTTTTGTACCACAAGATCCTTTCTTGTTTTCTGACACCATTGCCAATAACATTCGTTTTGGTAAAGAAGACGCTACAGAAGAAGAAATGATGGAGGCTGCTAAAAAAGCAGTGGTTCACGATAATATTATTGCGTTTAACAAAAAATACAATACTATTTTAGGTGAACGTGGGGTTACTTTATCAGGAGGACAAAAACAAAGAGTTTCTATTGCCAGAGCGATTATTAAAAATCCTAAGATTTATATTTTTGATGACTGTTTATCTGCTGTAGATACCGAAACGGAAGAACAAATTTTAAGAAACTTAAAATCTATTAGTAAGAACAATACCACGTTAATTGTGAGTCACAGAATTAGTGCAGCTCAAAATGCAGACAAAGTTATTGTGTTAGATAATGGTGAAATCGTACAACAAGGAACTCATTCTCAGCTATTAAACCAACAAGGAATTTTCCACGATATGTACGAACAACAGTTACAAGAAAAAGAAATAGAATAATGTGCTCTAAATAATTATTTTTATATATTTGAGTAGATAACAATAATTAGCTAAATAATGAAAGAAAGAGAAGGGCAAGAAGAAATTTTTTCTCAAATTTTGAGGGCAGGAAGAAGAACCTATTTTTTTGATGTAAGAGCTACCAAAGCAGGAGATTATTACTTAACGGTAACCGAGAGTAAAAAATTTACTCATGATGATGGATCTTTTCATTACCAAAAACACAAAATTTATTTATACAAAGAAGATTTTGTTGAATTTCAGGAACAATTAAAACAAGCTACAGACTATATCATTAACGAAAAAGGTGAAGAAGTTATTAGCGAAAGACATCAAAAAGACTTTAAGAAAGAAGAAGATGCCGATGATGAAAACATGGCAACTGCAGATTTCACAGAAGTTAATTTTGATGATATTTAATAAAAAAAGCTCCGTTTATTTCTAAACGGAGCTTTTTTTATTCTTGTCTTTTTAATTAAAACTACCCAGGAAATGCTCGTTCGTACTGCTTAGGAATTTCAATATCAGCTCTTAACTCCTTTGCTGCTTGTATTGGAAAGTATGGATTTCTTAACAATTCTCTTCCAAGAAATATAAAGTCCGCATCGTTATTAAGCAAAATAGTCTCCGCTTGGGCTGCACTTGTAATCATCCCAACAGTTCCTACATACATATTTGATGATAGTGTTGTATTCCTAATCTCTTTTGCCAATGGTAATTGATAAGATGGCCCAACAGGAATTTTTACATTAGGTAGAGAACCTCCGCTAGAAACATCAATAATATCAATCCCTAATTTTTCTAACTCCTTACTTAACCATACGGAAGATTCTATATCCCATCCACGTTCATCCCAATCTGTTGCAGAAATTCTAACTGCCATCGGTAAATTAGATGGCCAAACGCTTTTTACCTCCTCTATAATCTCAAACAATAATCTAGCCCTATTCTCTATACTTCCTCCATATTCATCAATTCTTTTGTTAGAAACTGGTGACAAAAAAGAATTGATTAAATACCCATGTGCTCCATGAATTTCTAACAATTGAAATCCTGCTTTTAAAGCTCTTTCGGCAGCGCTTTTAAAATATTCTTTAATATTATTGATATCGTCTAAATTCATTTCTTTGGGAACTAAAGCTTCCTCAGAAAAAGGAATAGATGATGGAGCTAATACTTTCCATCCGCCTTCTTCTTTTGTTCTTAACAATTTATGATCAGAACCTTCTACTTTATAACTACCTTTTCTTCCTGCATGGGCTAATTGAATACCTGCTACTGCACCTGTACTTTTAATAAAATTTGTAATTCGCTCTAAGGACTCAATATGTTCATCATTCCAAATACCTAAATCTCCTAAACTAATTCTACCTTCAGGATGTACTGCTGTTGCTTCTAAAAAAACTGTACCCGCTCCTCCCATGGCTCTTGTACCATAATGAACCAAATGCCATTCTGAAGCAAAACCTTCTTTAGCAGAATACATACACATTGGTGAGGTTACGATTCTGTTTTTAAAAGTGATATTTTTTATTTTTAATGGGGTAAATAATTTTGACATACTTTATTTTTTATTTGATACTTACAAATTTAAAGATTCTAAATTCCATAAGCATCTTCTTGAGTCTAAATTAAGAGCTCTTTAAACACTCAATTTAAAACAACTCTCAACTAAAAAACCCACTTTCAATCTAATGAAAGTGGGTTTTTAAAATTTATAAAAAGCAGTAAGCTTAAGCTAACACTTCTTGTACTTTTTCTGCAGCCTCTTGGAATTCAACTGCTGAAATTACGTTTAATCCTTCTTGAGCATCAATCAATGCTTTTGCTTCCACAGCGTTAGTCCCTTGTAATCTTACAATAATTGGTACATTAATCGCGTTTTTCATGTTTTTGTAAGCATCTACAACCCCTTGTGCCACACGGTCACAACGAACAATACCTCCAAAAATATTTACTAAAATAGCTTTTACATTAGGATCTTTTAAGATAATTCTAAAAGCGATTTCAACTCTTTTTGCATCTGCAGTACCACCAACATCTAAAAAGTTAGCTGGTTCTCCACCCGCTTGCTTTATTAAGTCCATAGTTCCCATTGCCAAACCTGCTCCGTTTACCATACATCCCACGTTTCCATCTAAAGCAACATAGTTTAATCCTGCTGCTTTTGCTTCTACTTCAATTGGGTGCTCTTCACGAATGTCTCTATATGCTAAATAATCTTGATGACGGTATAATGCATTTTCATCTAAAGAAACTTTTGCATCTACTGCTAAAATTTTATTATCAGAAGTTTTTAATACTGGGTTGATTTCAAACATGGCAGCATCAGAACTTTCGTATGCTTTATATAAAGACATCACAAATTTTGTCATTTCTTTAAAAGCATTTCCTGACAACCCTAAGTTAAAAGCAATTTTACGTGCTTGGAAAGGTAACAATCCTGTTCCCGGATCAATTTCTTCAGTATAGATTAATTCTGGCGTTTTTTCAGCAACCTCTTCAATATCCATTCCTCCTTCTGGAGAATACATTACCATATTTTTACCCGTAGCTCTGTTTAACAATACAGAAACATAAAACTCTTCTGTTTCGCTTTCTCCTGGGTAATATACATCTTCTGCTATTAAAACTTGACTCACCAATTTTCCTTCTGCTGAAGTTTGAGGTGTAATCAACATCATTCCAATAATATCATTAGAAATCTTTTTTACTTCGTCTAAGTTTTTAGCCAACTTAACTCCACCACCTTTACCACGACCACCAGCGTGAACTTGAGCTTTTACAACGTACCAGCTAGTTCCTGTTTTCTCGGTTAATTCTTTGGCAGCCTCAACAGCTTCTTCAGGAGTTTGAGCTACAATTCCTCTTTGAATTCCAACGCCAAAACTACTTAAAATCTCTTTTCCTTGATATTCGTGTAAGTTCATTGTTATTTTTTAATAAGTGTTTTTATAATCGCCGTAAAAGTAGTGATATCAATATATATCTTTTAGTAATATTTGTAATTTTTAATTAAAATTTTCTAAAACGTTTTCTACCACTATAAACCCAGTAATTACAACAATCAAAAAACCGCTTTCAAATACATGAAAGCGGTTTTTTTAATATATAAAAGTAATGGAAAACTATGCCAATACTTCTTGTACTTTTTCTGCAGCTTCTTGGAATTCAACTGCTGAAATTACGTTTAATCCTTCTTGAGCATCAATCAATGCTTTTGCTTCTACAGCATTAGTCCCTTGTAATCTTACAATAATTGGCACATTAATAGCGTTTTTCATATTGTTGTAAGCATCTACAACCCCTTGTGCCACACGGTCACAACGAACAATACCTCCAAAAATATTTACCAAAATAGCTTTTACATTAGGATCTTTTAAAATAATTCTAAAAGCAATCTCTACTCTTTTTGCATCTGCAGTACCACCAACATCTAAAAAGTTAGCTGGTTCTCCACCTGCTTGTTTAATTAAATCCATGGTTCCCATTGCCAAACCTGCTCCGTTTACCATACACCCTACGTTTCCATCTAAAGCAACATAGTTTAATCCTGCAGCTTTTGCTTCTACTTCAATTGGATGCTCTTCACGAATATCTCTGTATGCTAAATAATCTTTATGACGATACAATGCATTTTCATCTAAAGAAACTTTTGCATCAACCGCTAAAATTTGATCATCAGCAGTCTTAAATACTGGATTTATTTCAAATAAAGAAGAATCAGAACCTTCGTATGCTTTGTATAAAGCAGTTGCAAACTTGGTCATGTCTTTAAACGCAGCTCCAGACAATCCTAAATTAAAAGCAATTTTACGAGCCTGAAAAGGTAACAATCCTGTTGCTGGGTCAATTTCTTCAGTAAAAATTAACTCAGGAGTTTTTTCTGCAACCTCTTCAATATCCATACCCCCTTCTGGAGAATACATAATCATATTTTTTCCAGTAGCTCTGTTTAATAAAACAGACATATAATATTCTTCTGGTTTAGAAGGTCCATCGTAATAAACGTTCTCAGAAATCAATACTTGGTGTACTTCTTTTCCTTCAGCAGAAGTTTGAGGGGTCACCAACATCATTCCGATGATTTGCTCAGCATACATTTTAACTTCTTCGATAGATTTAGCGATTTTTACACCACCTCCTTTACCACGTCCACCAGCGTGTATTTGTGCTTTTACCGCAAAAACAGTACATCCTTTTTCTGCATGAATCTTATTTGCAGCTTCTAATGCTTCTTCAGGAGTTGTTGCAACAAGCTCCATAGGCACTTTTACTCCAAAACTCTTTAAAATTTCCTTTCCTTGAAATTCGTGTAAATTCATAAAACTCTCTCTTAAAATTATGTGTAATAAAATCAAAAATATAAATTACCTGCCACTAACCTCCTCATTCACACAATATTTTTCTATAAAAAATAAGTATTTAACAAAAAAGCCAGAATCGTAACTTTTTTAGTACTTTCGTTTGGTTACTTTCTACATATTATGATAACTGCAAAAAACATTCAAAAAACCTTTAACAACAATCTTGTTCTTAAAGGAATAGATTTACATATTAAAAAAGCCGAAGTAGTTGCTATTGTTGGTCCCTCTGGTGCCGGTAAAACAACCCTTTTGCAAATTTTAAGCACGTTAGATAAACCTGATGAAATTAAAGAGAGTGCATTAAAAATTAATAACATCTCGCCTATTGAATTAAATGATAAAAAAATATCGGAATTCAGGAATGAGCATATTGGTTTTGTTTTTCAATTTCATCAATTGTTACCTGAATTTACTGCCCTAGAAAATGTTTGTATTCCTGCCTATATAGGAAATAAAAAAACAGAAGAGACAAAACAAAGAGCTTTAGAATTGTTAGATTTTTTAGGAATTAAAGACAAAGCAGACCGTAAACCCAATCAACTTTCTGGTGGAGAACAACAACGTGTTGCGGTTGCTAGAGCCTTAATTAATCAACCAGCTATAGTGTTTGCTGATGAACCTAGTGGAAACTTAGATACTGAAAGTGCTGCCAATTTACATGATTTGTTTTTTGAACTAAGAGATAAATTTGACCAAACATTTGTGATTGTTACCCACAACGAAACCTTAGCCAACATGGCTGATAGAAAATTAACCATGAGAGATGGACATCTTGTAAACTAGTTCTTGGGTTTTGGTTTATAGTTCTTGGTTGTTCCTTAAATATGCCAATGATAAAATTCATAAACACATTTCTTCAAACGCCTATAAAATAAGTGTATAACTATTCTAAAATCAACTAGAAACCAGTAACCACCAATTAACAACTAAAAAAAACATGATCGGAATTATTAGTGCTATGCACGATGAGTTGGCAGAACTCTTAGATATTTTACAAGACAAAAAAACAATAGTTCTTGGGAATAGAGAATATTACACAGGAAATATTACCAATCAAAAAGTAGTCATTGTTTTTTCTAAATGGGGAAAAGTCGCCGCTGCTATTACTACTACTCAACTAATTAGTAGTTTTAAACCTACCAAAATTATTTTTTCTGGGGTGGCTGGTGCTATCAATCCGACCTTAAATATTGGTGATATTGTTTATGGAACTTCTTTAATTCAGCACGATATGGACGCTTCTCCATTGTTTCCAAAATTTGAAATTCCATTATTAGGGAAATCAACCATTCAAACTGTAGAAGATGAAAAATTATTTAGTTGCATTGAGGAATTTAAGGAGCAATATTATGAGTATGTTTCTCCAGAAGAAGCCAATGAATTCGGAATTAAATATCCTAAAATAATCAAAGGAATTATTGCTAGTGGTGATGAATTTATTAGCGATAATATCAAACAAAAACAATTACAAAATGACATTCCTGATTTACAATGTGTAGAAATGGAAGGAGCTGCAGTGGCTCAAGTTTGTGATGAATATAAAATTCCTTTTCATATTATTAGAATTATATCAGACAAGGCAGACCATAGTGCACATATAGATTTCCCTGCCTTTACCAAACAAATTGCCAGCAAGTATGCAAAAGGGATTCTAGAAAATTATTGCAGTTAAGCATAGTTTCTGTATCTTTGACCAATCCTTGAAACAATGACGAATAACGCTAAACATCTTTACGCGAAATACCAGTCAGCTCAACAGAGCAAATTTGTTTATTTCCCTATTTATAGGGCAACTTATTCCATATTTTCCAACATTTTGATTAAGCAAACAGCATGAATATATTATTAAAATCGGCTACCGTTTTTGACCCTAAAAGCACGCACCATAACCAAACAGTGGATGTTTTAATAGAAAATGGTCTTATTTCTAAAATAGACAACAACATTTCTTGTCCAACAAACTGTGATGAAATCAACCTAGAAAACTTAATTATTTCTAACGGATGGTTTGATGCTAGTGTCAGTTTTGGAGAACCTGGTTACGAAGACAGAGAAACCATTGCCAACGGTATTGAAGTAGCTGCCAAAAGTGGATTTACTCAAATAGGACTAAACTCAAACTGTTATCCTTATACAGATTCAAAATCAATCGTAAACTTTTTAAAAACCAAAGCTGTAGGAACTGCTGTTAATATTTATCCTATAGGAAGCTTGACTAAAAAAAGTGAAGGAACAGAAATTGCAGAATTGTATGACATGCAACAAGCAGGTGCCATTGCTTTTAACGATTATAAAAAAGGAACCCAAAATGCCAATCTTATAAAAATTGCCTTACAGTACACACAAAGTTTTGGTGGTTTGGTGATGAGTTACCCAAGCAACTGTAACATTGCGGGTGAAGGTTTGGTAAATGAAGGAATTAACAGTACCCGTTTAGGTTTAAAAGGTACGCCTGCTTTGGCAGAAGAATTACAAGTGAGTAGAGATTTATTTTTACTAGAATATACCGGAGGAAAACTTCATATACCTACCATCAGTACTCAAAAATCAGTAGCCTTAATAAAAGAAGCAAAAGCAAAAGGGTTAAATATTACCTGTAGCGTAAGTGCAGATCACTTAACCATTACAGATGATGAATTGGCTAGTTTTGATGCCAATTACAAAATTGCTCCACCACTAAGAACGCAACAAGATGTAAATGCATTGATTGAGGGATTAAAAGATGGAACCATTGATTTTATTACTTCTGACCACGACCCTATTGATATAGAAAACAAAAAACTAGAATTCAGCCATGCCATTGATGGAAGTATTGGTTTAGAAAGTTTGTTTGTGAGTTTACAAGATATTTTAGGTCTAGATTTATTGATTGAAAAAATTACAACAACTCCACAAACAATTTTTGGATTATCAAACTCAACTATTACAGAAGGAGAAAAAGCAAATTTAAGTTTATTCACCACCAAAGGAACCAAAACATTTACTCAGGAAGATATCTTATCTACCTCAACAAACAGTGCTTATTTAGGTAAAAAAGCAACTGGTAAAGTATACGGAACTTATAACAATGGGATTTTAACTTTAGCTTAATGACAGATTTATCTTTAGAATATTTGGTACAAGAACCAAGTATAAAAACAGACAAAACACCTTTAATATTATTGATTCACGGATACGGAAGTAACAAAGAAGATTTATTCTCTTTTGCTAGTGAATTGCCAAAACAAGCTTTGATAGTAAGCGTACAAGCTCCTATTGCTTTGCCTTTTGGTGGCTATGCTTGGTACAGTATTACTTTTGATGCCGATGAAAATAAGTTTTCTGATCCTGATGAAGGAAAAGCTTCTGTTCAAAAATTGAATATTTTTTTAGAAGAAATCATTCAAAAATATAAGGTTGATGAAAACAATATTTTCTTAACAGGATTTAGTCAAGGAGCTATTTTAAGTTATGCCTATTCTTTTACTTTTCCTGATAAAGTACAACATGTAGCGGCGATAAGCGGATATTTTAATCACGATTTTTTGATAGAAAAACCTACTAAAAATAAGGTTGATTATTTTATTTCTCACGGAACCGTAGATCAAGTAATTCCTGTAGATTGGGCTAGAAAAGCTCCTGAATTTTTAACGTCTCTTGGAATTGATAATACTTATAAAGAATATCCTGTAGGACACGGAATACACCCTAACAATTTCTACGATTTTAAAGATTGGATTTTAAAACGTATGTAACAAAAAACGCTCAACTTAAGTTGAGCGTTTTACATAAAAGAGGAGTTTAATTTATTTTTTTTTCTTTTTCATCGTAATTTCTATCACTCCATCTTTTCCTTTTTCTCCATATTTATCTGTTGCATGTTTATCTTTTAAAACATTTATTGATTGAATATCGTCTGGATTTATTTTTTTGAACTCTTCATCGGAAACTTCTTCTCCATCGATAATATATAAAGGGTTTTTAATTAAATTTAGATCCTTAGCATCTAACTCTATTGTACGTTGTTTTATACCTAAAGATTCGGTTTTAACTCCATCTCCATAGGATACAACTTTTATATCAGGATAAGATTTTGAAACTTGAGTTGTTGAATCATTATCTTTTTTCATGGTAATCTCCACAACTCCATTTTTTCCTTTCTCTCCATATTTTTCTGTGGCATGTTTATCTTTCAAAACAGTAATATTATCTATATCATCTGGATTTATTTTTTTGAACTCTTCATCAGAAATTTCTTTTCCATCGATAATATATAGTGGATTTTTATCACTCAAAGAAATCTTTCTTTTTATTATTACTGATGAATTATTGGGGGGATTACCATAATCAGCCTCGGTAGCATTATCACTTCTTAAATCGCCTAGAGATTTCATCTTAATGATAGAATCTTTAGAGTTAATATTTTCTTTTAAAACAACGATCTTCTTTTTCTCGAAACTAAATGCTTTCTCTTGATACAACTTGAGACCGTATCCATCTCCTACATATGAAATCATAATATCCTTTTTTAGAGCTTCTGGAGATTCTACAATTAATTTTTTTTTATCAGAATACTTTGATTCTGCAATAATTTCTATAGCTTTTATCTGACCGTTACTATTCCTTTTAACATTTTTAAACTCTATAATAATTCCTTTTTCCTTTAATCGGTCTACACACTTTTCTAAGAATTTATCACTATAATTTTTAGTTATTCTAGTCGCGAAAGAATGAGACCCCGCAAGAACGTCTAGATCTCCATAAGTAACCGCTCCAGTTTTATTTACTTTAGAAGTAGATAATAATTTAGTTACGGGATTATATCTTAAAACACTTTTATCTTTAACATCCATAGTCACAGTTTTTCCCCCACCATTATTTTTGAATTCATATTCTAGTTGACTAATTTTATTATTTTCGTTTCTTTTTAATACTTTAAAATTAAACTCAACATCATACTTATCATTAAAATGTTTTTTAACACTCTCTAAGTAATCGACCGTTATATCTTTATCTATTATAATTTCAAAAATATCGTTACGTCCTTTTTTTCTCTCGTTTTCAACAAAATCCAAAGAATTAATGTGAAACAAATTGTTTTCATATTTTATATGTATTGCATTTATAGGAGCACCACTGTTAATTCTATAACGTCCATCTTTCCCGTCTTTAAGAATTGTAAAATCTATCCATGTAATTAAATTATTATCATTTCTTTTTACTTTTTTTAAATCCAATTCAAAACCTTGACTTTCTAGCTTTTGTCTAAACTGTTTAAAATCTAGTTCAGAGAATGTATTGTAAATAATAAACTCATTTTTATTTAAAACATGTTCTTCAATTCTCTCCACATAAACATCTTCAGTATTAAAGCTCATTAAAAACAAAGCTAACGCAGGAACTACCAGCGCATACTTTAATAAATTAATTTTTTTAGATTTTGATTTTTGTAACATAGCGATTCTTTTTTTGATTAATGAATTGTAAAAATGATTGCTCAAAGCCACTTGATGGTTAGGAACACTGACTTTTAACAAAGTATATTGATAACTTTTTGTATCGTTAAATTGATTTAAAGCATATTTATCGGCTAAAAACTCTAAGTTTTGTTTTAAACTTTTGTTATACAACCATACAAAAGGATGAAACCAAAGCAATACACAACAAATTTCCATCAATAAAATATCTACAGAATGATATTGCTTGGCATGTACTTTTTCATGCGTAATAATTTGCTCTAACTCTGTTGAGTTAAACTGATTTGGATTGTAAACAATCCATTTAAAAAATGAAAAAGGCGAAAGTTCAGTTGTGGTTTCTGTAAAAATGTATCCTTCTTTTTTGTGACTCTTATTTTTCTTAATCACGCTAGCCAAAGAAATCAATCTAAAGAAAAAACGAAGAGAAAAAATGATGATTCCTAAAGCATAGACCATCGGCAAATAATCTAATAGATCAAAAGGCTTGTCAACAACTGTAGGCGTCAACATTTCTACTTCTTGAAAACTTTCAATAGAATCAACAGACTCTTCCCGAGGAATATATTCATGATATACCGGAATCACAATTAGTGGAATTGTAAAAGACATTAAAATTCCTAAAATTAAAAACCATCTGTTTGCCTCAAAAAAAGTATCTCTTTGTAAAAACAACCTATAAATTCCATAAAAAACTACAATAACAGCGCTTACTTTTAATAAATATTCCATGCTATTTTTTGTTTTCTATTAAGGCAATAATATCTTTTAGCTCTTCTACACTTATCTTTTCTTCTTTAGCAAAAAATGACACCATGTTTTTATAAGAATTGTTAAAATAATGATCAATGGCCTGATTCATAAATTGTTTTCTATACTCTTCTTTTTTAACCACAGGATAATATTGATGTGTTTTTCCATAAGCATGATAAGTTACATATCCTTTCTCTTCTAAATTCCTAACTATGGTAGACAGCGTATTGTAATGAGGTTTGTCTCCCTTAATTTCTGCCAACACATCTTTTACAAAAGCTTTTTCTAACTTCCATATTACATGCATTACTTCTTCTTCTTTGTTTGTTAATTTTTCCATATCCTTTTTATTGTTAAATTCCAAAAACATATTCATATATGAATCGTTCGTTGACACAAACCTAAAACTATTTTATTAGTTATACAACTAAAAAAATAGTTAAATAACTAATTATATAGTTTTTAGACATAAAAAAAGATGTCATTTACAATGACATCTTTGATTTTTGAGTTAAAAAGAAATGATTTTAATCTTGCATCACCACCCACAATCCATGTATAATAGCTGGTAAAAAAAAGACAAAACATAATACAATATTGATCAGTAAATGTTTGTCTACTCCTCTTTTTAAATAGACAGCTAATGGTGGTAATAAAATAGCAAGTATGATGAGTAAGATTTTGTTGGTCATAATTTTAGATTGAGTGTTACCAACCTAAATTACGAATAATTATGTTTACAATTCAATTTGTAAACCATCATAAGCTAAAAAAACATTCTTAGGTAAAGTCTTACTCACTTCTTCGTGAAAACCCAATCGGTGACTAATATGAGTAAAATAAGCTTTTTCTGGATGGATGATTTTTACCATTTCCAAAGCTTCTTCCAAATTCATATGCGTAGGATGTGTTTCAATTCTAAGCGCACTCAACACAATGGTTTTTACTCCTTTTAGTTTTTCTAAAGATGCTTTACAAATTGTTTTTACATCTGTTAAATAGGCAAAATCATCAATTCTATATCCTAAAATAGGCAAACCTCCATGATCTACTTCTATAGGAATAATGATTTTATCTTTAAAAGTAAAAGGATGTTCATCAACAATATTAGGAAGTACAGCTGCCGCACCAGGGTACCTGTTTTCCGTACTAAAAATATAATCGTATCTATTAGCCAAACTTTCCATTACTCTAGGCATTGCATAAACAGGCATTGGTCCAATTTTATAACAAAAAGGTCTAATATCATCTAAACCCGCAATATGGTCAGAATGTTCGTGGGTAAAGAAAATACCATCAATATTCTTGATATTATTATTTAATATTTGCATTCTAAAATCGGCTCCACAATCTATCAAACAAGAAAATTTGTCCCATTGAATATGAATGGAGGAACGCATTCTTTTGTCCTTGTTATCTGTTGAAAAATTGACTGGTTCATCAGATAATAACATGGGAATACCTTGGGAAGTACCTGTGCCTAAAAAAGTTATCTTCATGTAAAAAAATCTTATTCAAAAATACGAAAACACAGTTAGTTACGGCACAAAAATTGGTATATTTGGGATAAAACATTGAATAAATTAACATGGCTGTAATACATAAAGGAGACATTCCTGTTGAAAATATCCTAACTAGTAAAACCAAGGCTCTTAAAATTAATCTTAATGAAAACATTTATGGAACGTTTTCTGAAATTGGTGCCGGACAAGAAACAGTAAGACATTTTTTTAGAGCTGGTGGATCTTCCGGAACTATTGCTAAAGCCATGAGTGCTTATGACAAAGACTTTTCTGATGCAATTTATGGAGTCGAAGAACACAATAGATATGTTACCGAAAGTCGTTTAAAGAAAATGTTGCGTCACGAAATTCAATTAATTGAAGACAGACTTGACCGAATTAAACATCCAGAAAAAATTTACTTTTCTTACGCCAATACTGTTGCAACCATAGATTTTGCCAAAAAATTTAAAGGTCATGGATGGGTTGGAATTCAGTTTCAATTAGATCCTAATGAGCGTTACAACGAAATTGTACTGCATACCAGATTTAAACAAACAGACGCTACTTTACAACAAGAAACGCTTGGACGTTTAGGAGTCAACCTTATTTACGGAGCTTTTTATTATAATGACAACCCTAAAGATTTAATCAAGTCTTTGTATGACAACATAGGTTTAGATGAAATTGAAATTGACATGATTAACTTCTCTGGTCCTCGTTTTACTTATGTTGATAACCGATTGATGAGTTTACAATTGGTTAAAAACGGAATGACCAATGCGGTAATGTTTGATTCTTTAGGGAAAAATCTTTTGCCTGCTCAAGAACTATATAAAAAAAATATTTTGGCATTAAGAGGTCGATTTAGACCTGTTACCAAAGTAAACATGGATGTTTACGAAGGATCACAGAAATTATTTTTTGAAAACAAAAGAGTAGATCCAGCAGCAACCAGAACCATTTTTGAAATTACACTTTCTAACTTAAAAAATGAAGGGGAGATTAATGAACGTGACTTTTTAGACCGAGCAGATTTATTGTGCTCTTTAGGGCAAATTGTAATGATTACCAATTTTCAAGAATATTATAAGTTGGTGGAATACTTTGGTGAATTTACTAACGAACAAATTGGATTCGCCATGGGTACCGATAGTATTATGAATATTTTTGATATTAAATACTACAACAATTTAAAAGGAAGTATCCTTGAAGGAATCGGAAAATTATTTTCAAACAACTTAAAAATATACTTATATCCTATTTTAGGAGCCGATGAAAAAACCATTATTGATAGTAACAATTTAAAGTTAAATCATAAAGTAAAAGAACTTTATAAATACTTTAAACAGGCTAATAAAATTATAGACATTAAAGAATATGATGTATCTCACATGAAAATTCAAGGTCATGATGTATTTAGAAAAATTAGTACTAACGAAGAAGGTTGGGAAGCAATGCTACCTGAAGGAATTGCAGAAACAATTAAGTTTAAAGGGTTGTTTGGCTATAAAAAGCAAATAAACTTATAATTAGTTTGATAGATAACGAACAAAAACTAATTAACGATTTAAAAAATGCCAAAACTCAATCTAAGGCATTTGATGAATTGGTTAAACTATACAAGGTACGCTTGTATTGGCACATCCGTAAAATTGTGATTAGTCACGATGATACAGATGATGTTTTACAAAATACTTTTATCAAAGTATTTAAAAACATTGGTGGATTTAAAGAAGAAAGCAAACTTTTCTCATGGATGTACCGCATTGCTACAAACGAAGCCATCACTTTTCTTAATAAAAAGGCTAAAAAAAGTAATCTAGATATAGATGATTATCAAAAGGAACTTAGGTCTTCTTTACAAGATGATGAACTTTTTGATGGTGATGCCATTCAAATAATTTTACAAAAAGCAATTGCAGAGTTACCTCAAAAACAACAACTTGTATTTAACATGAAGTATTATGATGAAATGAAGTACGAAGAAATGTCTGAAATTTTGGAAACTTCTGTAGGGGCTTTAAAAGCATCTTATCATCATGCAGTAAAAAAAATAGAAGCTTTTATAAAAAACCATTAAACCTTTTGATTATTAGTGTATCTAATAAATAACATGAATGAAAACCATCAACATAGTGACCAATTTTTAAAGGATTTAACCAAAGGCAAAAATCCATTTAAAACTCCTGAAAATTACTTTGATAATTTATCAGAAAAAATAGCTATTGATATTTTTGAGCAAAGTTTACCTAATGAATCTGGATTTAAAACACCTGAACTTTATTTTGAAAACTTTAAAGTAAAAAAACCACAAAGTAAAATTATATCATTACTACCTTATTTTACTACAGCTGCAGTTATTGTTTTTGGATTTTTTATTTTTAACAACAACAATCAATCTTCTATAGATAAATTAAGTAGAGAAGATATTATCAACTACCTTAGCTCAGAAGATGGTATTGAAACCAGTGATATTTTAGAAAACACATCCATTAACACAAACAATATCATGTTTACCAGTTTAGATAATATTGACATGGACATAGACCAATTAGATATAGAACTAAACGAATATGATATTTTAGAATATTAGCCATATGAAAAAACAGTTTACCCTACTTTTATTTTTCCTATTCATGAGCGTTAGCTTTTTTGGACAAGGAAATGATGAAAATTCTCGTGAAAAAATAAGAAGTGCTAAAGTTAGCTTTATCTCTAACGAAATATCACTTACTCCTGAACAAGCAGAAAAATTTTGGCCAATTTACAACAGCTTTAGAGACAGTATGTATAAATTATATGGTGAAAAACACAACATTGAAAGACGTGTAGACTTTAATAAAGTCACCGAAAAAGAGGCTAAAATCTTAGTTCAAAAAATTCAAGACAAAGAAGTACAAATCAATCAAGCAAAAACAAATTATATTAAGGAATTAAGCAAAATATTAGCGTATAAACAAATACTAAAACTTAATTATGCTGAACACAAATTCAAAAAAACTTTATTAGAAAGAATCAAGAAAGAAAACTAAAGAACTGCTTTAATAATTTGACTCTTAGCAACCGTTTCTTCCCATTCTTTTTCTGCATTGCTTTCTGCTGTAATTCCACCACCCACATACAAAACAACTTTATTATTTACATATTGAAAACATCTTAAATTCACAAAAAAAGATGTTTCATTTGCCATATTTAACGCCCCTAAATAACCACTATAATAAGATCTGTTATAACTTTCGTTTTGTAAGATAAACTTTTTACTCAACTCTTTTGGCAACCCACAAACCGCGGGTGTTGGATGTAATAATTTCACCAAGGTTTCAACATCTTTTGAATCAACTAAAGTTCCGCTAATATTTGTTTTTAGATGTAACAAACTTCCTGCTCTTACAGTTTCTACTTTTGAGAACTCTAAATTTTGAACAGCATTTTCTAAATGTTCCTTAATAAAATCAGAAACCATTTGTTGCTCTTCTAATTCTTTAGTTCCCCATGCTGGATTTAAATCGCCTTTAAAAGTTTGCGTACCAGCCAAAGCCATGGTTTTAAAAGTATTATTTTCAATGTTTAACAATGTTTCTGGTGTTGCTCCCATCCACAAACCAACTTTTGGATGAAACCACACATAAACATAAGCATTAGGGTATTGATTCATCAACTTGTTATAAACCTCCAACAAGTTAAAATCTGAAACCAAAACCTCTTCTTTTCTAGAAACTACAATTTTAGAAATTTCTGTCTCCTGAATAGTTTTTATAGCTTTTTTAACAATATTTATATGTGTTAATTTTGCTGCTTCTTGGTTTTTTTCCTCAACTCCTGTGGGTTCAAAATCAAAAACTTGTACCTCATCCTTAAAATAAACATCGGGTTGAATCAGATATGCTTTTTCATCATTGTTAAAAGGAGCAAAAACATAACCAGACAACGAAAAATCATCAAATTCAATCAACTCATCACTTGTTTGAATAATAACCTGAACTTTATTTTCATTAGGATTTTTATAAGCAACAAAAGGCTTTTGTGCCTTAAAGGCAATATTTATTTGTTCGGAATAATTCAAATTAAAAGTTTACTTAGGGATTACAATATTGGTAATTTTACACAAGGAAATCAACGCTCCATCTTCATCAGTAATAGCTACTTGCCACAAATGAGTCGTTCTTCCTTTATGGACAATAGTTGCTTTTGCTGTAACCACTCCTTCTGTTTTACTTTTTAGATGATTTGCAGAAATCTCAATTCCTTTTACCACAAAATCATTAGAATTCACAAATAAAAATGAAGCAGCACTACCAACACTTTCTGCCAAAGCTACCGTAGCACCTCCATGTAAAATTCCTAAGGGCTGATGAACTCTTGAATTTACTGGCATTGTAGCTACTAAATAGTTTTCCCCTATTTCAGTATACTCAATCCCCAATGTTTCCATCAAAGTGTTTTTACTCACCTGATTTATTTTTATCAATGCTTTTTCAAAATCCATTCTTCCTATTTTAATTCTTGTAAAATTACATATTTATTGAGTTTTATAGCTACTTTTGCATTCATAAATTAGAAGAAATGATATACAAAATAAGAGTAATTCTAGACACAAAAAAAGATGTAATTAGAACCCTTTTGGTAGACTCATCAAGCACCTTAGAGGATTTACATAAGTTAATTGCTAAAGTATTTGGTTTTAACGGTCAAGAAATGGCTTCTTTTTATAGATCTGACGATGAATGGAACCAAGGAGAAGAAATTCCTTTATTTTCTATGGATGATGATCCTAATGCTTTATCGATGTCCACAACAACTATTGAGCAAAACATAGAAGATCCTGAAGAGAAATTAATTTATGTATATGATTATTTAAACATGTGGACTTTTTACTGTGAGCTGATAGAAGTTACCAAAACAACTACTTCTGAATTACCAAAGTTAATTTTAACCATTGGAGAGGTTCCTGATGAAGCTCCTGAAAAAGAATTTAAAGCAGACAAACCTAAAAAAGATGAGTTTGATTTAGATGATGATGACTTTGATACTCATTTTGATGAGTTTGATAGCTTAGACGATATTGATTTTGATAATTATTAATTCAAAATCATATCGTTGTAAGAAATAATCGTTGGGTAGTTTTTGCTTAAAAAATAATCTTTAACTTCTTTTTCTGTACCTGTTACCAAAACAAAATCACCTCCCCAAGCTCCTAAACTTTTTACTGCTCCATGATAATCAGGAAATAATTTTTCTTTCACTGGTTTTACCTTTAAAATATCTCCTAAAAAAATTTCATGTTCAGTTAATAATTTGGCAAACTCTTCTATACTTTTAGAAGCAATTATTTTATTGGTTATGCTATTAATCTCATCAATATAACTCTGTTTATCAACAGACAAAGAACGATACATTTTAATTCCTTCCTTACTGTCTTGTTTCTGATTTAAATACACAAAAAACAATTCATTTTTAAAAGAAGGGTTAAAATCTATTTGTTTTACAACAGGTTGAATTCCATTTCTTTGGTAAGTAATCACATGATTGTTTTGAGCACAAGCAATATCATATCCGCTACCTCCAAAAGATTTTTCTAACAATTCAAAAGCATTTACATTTGCCCAGGTAGCAATGTTATTAATTAAGGTAGATGAAGTTCCCAATCCCCAATAATTAGGAAAACTTAAAGCTGTTTTTATTTCTAACCCTTTACAGTCTTTAAGAAAGTAAGGATTCAACAACTTTGCAGTTCTTAATATTTCTTGAAGCGTTTTGGCAATTTTATTTCCATCATTTTTGATAGATGAATTATTAATGATTCCAAAATCATCAATATTAAACTCCGCATTAAACCAACATTCTTTGTCAACAGTATAACTTTTCCAACAGATGGTATTTGCAGTAGTATTATTCACCTCCAAAGACTGCCCATATTTAGTAGGCAAAGCCAAAGAAACAGCCCCATCCAAAACAAGATATTCTCCCGAAATTAATAATTTACCATTGCTATAAAATTGTTGCATTAAGCTCTTATTTTTTTTAATACATCAGCTACTCCACTATAACTTACGGTTTTTCCTGATAACTCTTTGGTTACCGCTTCTTTTTCTTCTTGGGTTGCTTCTAACTGATTCAGAATATTCCCTAAGTGCATTTTCATGTGCCCTTGTTGAATTCCAGTAGTTGTTAATGCTCTTAAAGCTGCAAAATTTTGTGCCAATCCAGCCACAGCAATTATTTGCATTAATTCTTTTGCCGATGGATTGCCTAACATTTCCAAAGATAATTTAGACAATGGATGTGTACTTGTTAATCCACCTACAGTACCTAAAGCCAAAGGTATTTCAATAGAAAAAGTAAAAATACCATTTTCTATCTTACAAGATGTCAAACTTTTATATTTACCTGTTCTTGCAGCATATGCATGTACTCCAGCCTCAACAGCTCTAAAATCATTCCCTGTAGCAATCACCACAGCATCAATTCCATTCATGACTCCTTTATTATGAGTTACCGCTCTATGAGGATCTACATTTGCAATATCAACAGCTTGTTTCATTTTTTTAGCAAATAGAGCACCATTTGTTGGATGTAATTTTTCAACCTCACAACTCACTTCTGCCTTAACCAAACACTCTGGAACGTAATTAGACAAAATACTCATCACTATTTGAATATCGTCTTTTTTAAATTCTTGAGCCATCGCCTCCAAACAAGAATTGATAAAATTAGCCCCCATGGAATCTTGGGTTTCAAAAGTAACGTGTAACTGATAATAATTTTCTAAATCAGCTGTTTTATCTCTTAATTCGATATCCAGAATACCACCACCACGCTTACGCATATTTTCAGTGATGTCATTGGTAACAGCTATTAAGTTAAATTTTTTTGTAGAAAAATATTCTTGTAAGTCCCTTTTATCACCATCATACATAAAATGTACCTGTCCTACTTTAACTGTGTTGATGACTTCAGCTTTAAAACCTCCTTTATCAGACCAAAATTTTGCTACTAACGAAGCTGCAGCCACCACAGAACTCTCTTCAATTGCCATAGGAATAGTGTAATGCTTACCATTGATTATAAAATTAGGAGCCACACCAAATGGCATATAATAATTAGACACGGTATTTTCTATAAAATCGTCATGTAATTGCTGTAATTTTTTGTCGGAATTCCAATATAAACGAAGAATGTCGCTAGCATTTACATTGTCTTTTAAAAAATAATTTGACAGCCATGCTATCTTTTCTTCTTTGTTCAGTTTAGAGAAACCTGATACTAATTTTGACATTTAGATACTTGCTATAAATTTATGGCAAATATACATTGCTTATTTTAAACTTTAGCTAAAGAGAAAATAACTTAGGTTTCACTCAATTAATAGTTATATGGATTTTCTAATAAATCAAAACACCTAGACAAATGTCTTATTGGGCTACTATTTTGTCCTATTGGGCTACTCAAAAGTTTTTATGTATAGGTAACTTTGCATTTAAGTCATGTAAAGATTATATAATAAAGATTTTTACATTACTTTTTTAAAATATTATCAAAAATAGAGATCGCTTGAATCTATAATATTAAACAACTAAGGTTAATTAAGATAACATTTGTTAAATCTGGTTCATTTCCCTATTTTTGTTTCAACAACTATAATTAAAATTATGAAAAACTACATGAAAAAGACAAGATTTCATTTTCTTGTTGCTGCTGTACTCTTTAGTACAGTTAGCTGTTCCGACACATTTGACACTTCTTTTTTTGATAAGGAAATAGAAGATCCAGAAATTCCTATTTCGGGTATACCTATTGGATATGTAAACTATACAGCTACTCAATTATTTGAAGAACTTAATGAAGATTTAACAGTAGCTACTGGAACTGATGACATCATTACTTTTTCTTATTCTCAAACTTTAGATGGTGGTCAAAACACAGATTTCGTAAACGTTGAAGATCAAACATTTAATGGTAATTTCAACCTTTTGGAAGATTCTGGGTTAATAGGGCAAGCACCTTACTCATTAGGATTAGTTCCAGATGATAAAGTAGAAGATTCATTTAAAGATATTCAAACACTAACTTTAGATTCTGATCTAACAGCTGCTGATTTTTCTTCAGGTACTTTTACCATTACTTTAGAAACCACTACTGAGGCTCAAACAGAAATTATATTTACGATACCTTCTTTTAAAAGAAAAGACCCAAATGAACCTGGACTAATAGAAAATCCTGAATACCCTGGTAGCTACTGTAGAAAATTTATATTAAACAACAACTCAGGGTCTGATGAATTTACTATACCAGTAGATTTAAATAGATATGACTTTGATTTTACCTACACAAATATTGAGAATGATCCAGATACTAAAGGTGGATTTAACAACATAGCTGTACAATTAGACGCTACTGTTACCTTTGAAACTGGAGATCTTGTTAGTTCAGATGATAAGTTAACCTACACAATTGCCCTTGAAAACCCTATAGTGAATACTGCTGAAGGAGATTTCAAAAAAAGTGGATTTAATGTAAGCAGCCAAAGTTTTGACATGGACTTTTTTAATGAGATTGGAGAAGGATCTCTTATTTTTGAAGAACCTATTTTAAAACTTTCTGCTACAAACGAATACGGATTCCCTATTGGTATTAAATTAGAGGGAATATCTACAGACGCTACTTCTAATAATATTTTAGAAATTAATGCTCCAGGAATAGACCCAAGTGATAACATTGCTGAAAATACAGATACAGCAGCAGCTGGTGATTACTATGCAATGATCGCCGCTGGTTCAAACACGGCTGTTTCATCAGAAATTACATTAAACAGTAATAACTCAAACTTAGCGGCTTTATTAAATGAAAAACCAACTCAATTTATTTTAAATGTTGCTGGTACTTCCAACCCTAATTCTACTACTACCAATAACAACTTTTTCAATATTAGTAATACAATGAGTGTTAATGTAGATGTAGAATTGCCTCTTCATGTTACTTTTGATGATGTAACTTTCAATCCTGATCCTATTAAGTTAGACTTAGGTGATGATATACAAGACAATGCAAAGAGATTATCTTTAAGAGTTGCTACAAAAAACACCATTCCTTTTAACGGAACTATCAATATGGATTTTGTTGATGAAAATGAAAATGTTCTATTTTCTAAAACTATACAAGCCATTGTTGCAGCACCTGTAGGAACAGATGGTTTTTCTATTTACAATTTAGACAACAATAACAACCTTATAGACACCACTAATAATAGTGTTATAAATGCTCATGTTCCTATGAATGGAAATGATTTTGCAGTTACTTTTAACGAATCTGAAATCAAATTACTTAGTGATGCTGTCAATGTAAACTTATCAATTGTATTTGACACAGATAGCAATGGTGATGGAACTGCTACAGCAGTCAAAGTTAAAAGTACAGATCAAGTTAGAATTGATTTAGCCCTTAAAGGAGATTTAAAATTAAGCAAAAACTAAATCCATAGACATGAAAAACTATAAAAAATTAATAGCAATATTTGCTTTCACTGTCTTAGGTTACAACAGTGTAAAAGCACAAAGTGAGATCTCTTTCTTTCATTTAGGAGACTACGTTCAACAATCTACAGATATATCTCCTGTATATATTCCTAAAAACTCTTTATCTATTTCTTTGCCTAACATAGGAATGGCATTTAGTAATGGGTTTTCAGCTTCAGACTTATTAACTCCAATAGAAGGAACAGATAAGTTAAAATATAATTTTACAAATCTTTATAATAGTATAGAAGGAGATTATAGTACACTTAATCAGAAAGTAAACGTTAACCTTTTAACTGTATCTGTTAAACGCAAACATGGTTCTATAAGCTTCTTTGCTAATATTAAAGAAAACTCTAATTGGCAAATGAGTAAAAATGGAATTATTAATTTGCTAGCTAATAGTGTTGAGGATGAAATTTTATTAAACGACAAAATCAATAGTTCTGCCTATGCTGAAGGAGGTATCGGATTTACCCAACAATTTTTAGATGATAAATTAGCGATTGGTGTTCGTGTTAAATACATTCTTGGACTTGCTAACGGATCTACTAAAGAAGATGGTTATGCTAAAGTTAATATAAATGATGATTTAACTTGGATAATAAACACACAAGATGCGGTAGCTAGAGTCGCAGGTTATAAAGATGGTGAAGACTATGAAATTAATACTGCAAATAGTGGTTTTGGTTTTGATATTGGAGCGAGTTACGAAATTATTCCAAATTTAGTTATTGAGGCTGCTATTAATGACATAGGTTCTATCACTTGGAAAGAGAACATCACGGAATATTATTTAAACGATAAAACAGACTTGATGGTTAATGGTGTTGATTTAGACACTGATGATGATATTGCTGAAAAATTTGGAGATAAATTAGCTGATGATGTAGGAACAGGCGAAAGAAAAGGTGAAAGTTACAGAACATCCTTAGCTACAAACTCATATTTCTCTGCAAGTTATAAATTAGCTCGTATACACCAGCTTAGACTTACCATGTTTAACGACCTTATTAATACTAATAATGAAGCGACTCTTGCTCTAGGGTATAACATAGCACTAGACAAATCTACATATGGTATTGTTGGTATTAAAAATGCTCAAGGAGATATGGATTTAGGATTAAATTTCGCAACAAAATTAGGTCCAGTTCAATTATTTTTTGCTACTTCTAGATTAAATGAGGTATTGGGAAATCCTAAAGATATAAAAAACGTTAACTTAAGATTCGGTATAAACCTTGTATTTGGATACAACAAATGGTTGTAAAAAACATATGTAAAATAAAAAAAGCTGCCAATTGGCAGCTTTTTTTATTTTACATATCAAAGGGAAACAAAATACAAAAATGTATTTTTGAACCTTTAAAATTAATAATTACATGGAATTTACGTATGGAGAGAATAAAAGCAATCAAAAAAATATACTAGGACACCCTTCAGGTCTATTTATTTTATTTTTTACAGAAATGTGGGAGCGTTTTTCATACTATGGTATGAGAGCTATTCTTGTTCTATATTTAGTCGCACAAACAACAGATAAGAATGCAGGACTAGGATGGACACAAACTGAAGCCTTAGCATTATACGGATGGTATACCATGTTGGTTTATGTAGCATCAATACCTGGAGGTATTATTGCTGATAGGCTTATTGGACAAAAACGTTCCGTTATGATAGGTGGTTTCCTTTTAGTTTTAGGACACGGAATATTAGCTATTGAAGAATATTGGGCTTTTTATACTGGATTAGGATTAATTATTGCTGGAGTAGGATTATTAAAACCTAATATATCTACCATGGTTGGTGGATTATACAAGCAAGGAGATATTAGAAGAGACAAAGGGTTTACTATTTTTTATATAGGAATAAACTTAGGAGCTTTTTTAGCTTCATTATTAGTTGGATATATTGGTGAAAACATTGGCTGGCATTATGGATTTGGCTTAGCTGGTGTAGGTATGTTACTAGGGCAGCTTATATACATATTTGGACAAAAACATTTATCCCACGTTGGTAATTTTTTAGGAAAATCAAATAAACAAGAATCTAATATTGAATTCAACAAACCTTTAACATCCATAGAAAAAGATAGAATTATAGTTCTATTATTATCATTTTTAATTGTTATTGTCTTTTGGGGAGCTTTTGAACAAGCAGGAGGTTTGATGAATATTTTTACCTCTGAAAAAACAGATCGGTCATTACCATTCTCTCTACCTTTAATTGGTAATTCAGTCCCTGCTTCATGGTTTCAATCATTAAATGCATTGTTTATCATTTTACTTGGATCATCAGTGGCTGGATTTTGGGCTAAAAGAAAGTTAAAAAACAAAGAAGCTTCTTCATTATTTAAAATGGCTTTAGGTACCATGATTATGGGGTTTGGTTTCTTATTTATGACAGCTGCAGTTGCGCAATACAACAACAATGGAGAGTCTGCAATGTACTGGCTTGTATTAGCCTATTTGTTTCATACCATTGGAGAATTATCATCTTCTCCAGTAGCACTATCCTTCATTACCAAATTATCACCAGTAAAGTATGGTTCTATTATGATGGGAGTTTATTTTGCTATGACTGGTATTGGTAATAAATTAGCTGGATTATTAGGAGAGTCAGCATCGTCTTTAGGAGAATATGCTGTTTTTACCGGAATTGCTTTATTTTGTATGCTTTTTGGAGGATTAATTTTGTTATTCCTTAAAAAATTAAAAGCCTTAACACACGGAGCAGAAGAAAACGAAAATTAAAATTATTTATAAAAAAATTATGAGTCAAAAATCATCCGATCATTTTTTCAGTAGTAATGTGCTAGGACATCCGGCAGGTTTATTTATTTTATTTTTTACAGAAATGTGGGAACGTTTTTCTTATTACGGAATGCGTGCATTACTGGTATTATTTTTAACATCAGAATTAGCAAAAGGCGGATGGGCTTGGTCTACTCAAGATGCAATGGCCTTGTATGGTACATATACTATGTCTGTTTATTTTACTCCCGTTATTGGAGGTCTTTTAGCAGATAAACTTTTGGGATATCGATGGGCTGTAATTTTAGGAGCTTTTATTATGACTCTTGGACACGCTGCTATGGCTGTAGAAACTCCTTTATTTTTATATATCGGTATTGGTTGTTTGATTATTGGAAATGGTTTTTTTAAACCTAACATGACCTCTATTATTTCTAATGCATACGCTAGTCATCCAGAAAAAAAAGATGGAGCTTATTCCTTGTTTTATATGGGAGTTAATGCTGGTGCCTTTTTGGGGATTATGCTGTGTGGATATATTGGTGAGAAAGTTTCATGGAGTTGGGGGTTTGGATTGGCTGGAATATTCATGTTTTTTGGAATGTTGCAGTTCTACTTTACCCAAGATATTTTTGGACATATTGGTTTAACACCAAAAAAATCAAAAGAATATGCAAAGACAGACAATGAAGTTGCCACAGCAGTTGAACACACTCCAAGAAAAGTAATTCTTGATAGGATAATGGTTATCATGGTTTTTTCAATTTTTACTATTTTCTTTTGGGCTGCTTTTGAACAAGCAGGAGGATCTATGACCATTTTTGCTGACAAATACACGCAAAGAGAATTATTTGGAAATGCTGGAACTATTTTTAAAATAGTAGATGCTATTTTAACAATAGTACCATTAGCGATTATAACCTATGTACTAGCAAAACTTTTTAAAGAAACTATCAAAAAATATCCAGTTGGAAATATCATCTTGTCATTAAGTTTTATCATTATTTGGGGAATTGTAGGCTGGAAGGTTTATAATGAATTTTTTACCACGGGTACAGAAGTTCCTGCAACATGGTTTGGAATTTTAAACTCACTATTTATCATTTTGCTTGCTCCTGTATTTTCAAAATGGTGGGAAAGTAAATATAACCTATCTGGACCTTTTAAATTTGCTGTAGGATTGATTCTGTTAGGGTTAGGTTTTGGATTTCTAGCATATGGAAGCTTTGGTTTATCAACTGAAAATGTTGTAAAAGTTAGTATGGTATGGCTTATTTTAGCTTATTTATTTCATACTTTAGGGGAGTTATGTATTTCTCCTGTAGGTTTATCTTACGTGTCAAAACTAGTACCTGCTTCATGGATTGGAATTATGTTTGGAGTATATTATTTGTTTATTGCTACAGGTAACAAAATAGCAGGTATGACAGGTGGTATGATTGAAGAAATCACTCAAAAATATAGTTTATCAACTTTCTTTTTAATCTTTACAATCATCCCTATTATTGCTGGATTAATTATGGCTGGATTAAACAAAGTATTGGTACAAAAAATGCATGGAATTAAATAATTTTGTTAGGTTTAACTAAAATAATTGACATAAAAAATAAAATCTATTTACATGAAATCATTTTTATTATCACTCTTAGTCATTCCAACTCTATTATTTGCAAATCCTGAACCTAAGGTTAAATCAATTAAATGGATTAGTTTTGAAAAAGCAATAGAACTAAATAAAACCAATCCTAAACCTATTTTAATTGATGTTTACACAGATTGGTGTACTTGGTGTCATAAAATGGATGCTAGTACTTACAGTGAAGAAGTAATTGTGAATTATGTGAATGATCATTTTTATGCAGTAAAGCTAAATGCAGAACAAAAAGAAGATATTACTTATAATGGTCACACCTTTAAATTTGTAGCCAATGGAAGAAGAGGAACTCATCAATTAGCAGCTTCTCTTTTAAATGGAAAGCTAAGTTTTCCTTCCACTGTTTTTTTGAATAAAAATCAAGAATTGGTAGAAGTTATTCCTGGATATTTACAAGCTCCTATGATGGAAAAAATCATCACCTATATGAGCGAAGGAATTTACATCAATAAAGAATGGGCTGATTTTGAAAAAGAATTTAAAAGCAATCTTTAATTCTTTATAAAAGCTCCTAATTCTGTAACACAATAAATAGGCACTTGTAATTTTTTACAGGTGCTTTTCCATTTTAATTGGTTGTTTTTATAATTAGAGCTTGCAATGATTATCTGTTTTGGCTTTAATGAAGTAATCAATCTTTCTAAGTTTATTCTAGGGTTATCAACAATAATTAAAATCAACTCTTTTTGTTTTAGTAAATAGTATGGTTTGTTTTTGTTGATGACTAAATAATTATCGTTTTTAAAAGTAAACACCTCTTTACTTGAATAATTAATTTCTTTTAGTTTATTTTTTAGCTGATTGGCTTTTAATAAAACTGAATCTTTCGCTGTTAAAGAATCTTTTGCAAATATTGTGATTGTATTTTGATGCCTAACCGTAATCATATTTTGACCAATACTATTATAGATCAATAATTCTGAGACCTTATTTTCTTTATACATCTCAAACAAAAGAAGTAACTGACAAATAATAATCAAAAATAATGAATGTTTGATTCGTTTGTAATTAAAAGAATCAACCAAGTACCAAACACAAAAAAGAAAAACGTAATAATATATAATCTCCATTTTAGAAAAAGAAACATCTTTAAGAATCCAATTGGAAAACGATGAAAAATACTGAACAACTTCTAAATAATAAGTAATAAAATCATTGTATAAACTTTCTATAAAACACTGGTTTTTAAATAGCAAAAGTTTAAACAACACAATAATTCCTCCATACAAAACAACAGGTAATAACGAAACAGCAAAAAAGTTAGTAAACAAAAATTGTAGGGGTACTTGATGAAAATAATACAAAGCAAAAGGCAAAACACCCAATTGAGCAATGACCGAAACCACTAAAACATCTACAAAATATTTAGCAATTTTATACTTTACTTTTATCCACTTAGAAAACAAAGGATAAAAAACAACAATGGATATAACAGCTGAATAACTTAATTGAAAGCCTACATTGAATAAATAATTTGAATCATATAACAACAAAACCAACATGGAGGTAATGATGGCTTCTAAAACCAATCTTTTACCACTTTTTAACTTGGTTAAGGTAAAAAAACTAAACATGGTTACAGATCTAATGACTGAACTAGACATACCAGAAAAAACAGCAAAACTCCACAAACAAAGAATAACGACAATTACATATACATAATTTCCGTATTTAAATCTTTTAATGAATACAAAAGTATAAAGCAACATAAAATATAAAACGCCTACGTGCATTCCAGAAATAGCAATAATATGTACCACTCCAGAATTGGTAAAAGAAGTTAACATTTCATCTGTCACTCCATTCTTATCTCCCAACAACATCGCTTTCATCAAACCAATGGTATTTGCTGATAAACTAGAACTTTCTAAGACTGTATTTACTTTATTTCTGAGTTTTTGAAGTTTGATTAAGCAAGAAGTATTATTCCCAATTTTGATATAATTGTGCTCTAATTTAATTTTAGCATAAATATCTTGTCTAGCTAAATAAGTTTTATAGTCAAAATCATATGGAGAAGATGGTGGATTTATTCTTTTGAAATTACTTTTACAAAACAAAATATCCCCAACTTGTAACTCCGAAACTTTTGAAGTTTTTACAGGAATTTCAATCAATATTTTTCCTTCTGTTAAAGTGTCATTTACAACATTTACGCTTGCATAAAAACGTTGATAAGTATTGGTATCGGTTAACTGTTTTACTAGTGTAATTTTTGTATGGACCTGTTGATTTAAATACTTTATATAATGATTTTCATCCTTTAAATCATCTTGTAGGACTTGAGAAAACCAACTGACAGACATTCCGAATAGCATCAACAATAAAAAGAAAAGTTGATGCGAAAAACTTTTACTCATCAAATAACGATGTAATAAAAACATCATTATTAATGTAACAAGTGGTAAAACACAAATAACGTAGATGTTCTGTACAGGATATAGAATTCCTATCAAAACGCCCAACAATACCTGAAACGGTATATAGCTGATTAGTAAATTCATAGCATCATGAAGTTACTAATTATTGTTTTATTTTAAAATAGCCGTGGCAAGTTTTTCTGAAGCACCAACACCGCCAAGTTTTTTGTGAAGTTCTTCATAATCTGCTAACATTTTAGTTCTTCCTGCTCCGGATAAAATTTTATTCAACTCTGTAATTAGGTTTTCTTTATTTAATTCATCCTGAAGCAGCTCTTTCACTACTTCCCTATCCATCACCAAATTGACCAAAGAAAAGAATTCCATTTTCACCAACATGACTCCTACTTTGTAGGTCAACCAACTAGTTTTATAACAAACTACTTCTGGCACTTTAAATAAAGCTGTTTCTAAAGTAGCTGTTCCAGAAGTTACCAATGCCGCATGGGAAATAGATAACAAATCGTATGTTTTATTATTAATGAGTTTTACATTAGAATCCCCTATAAAGGGTTCATAAAATTCATCAGATTTACTTGGAGCACCCGCGATAACAAATTGATAATCTTTGTAAACATCAACTACCGAAAGCATAATGGTTAATATTTTTGTGATTTCTTGGGTTCTGCTTCCTGGCAATAGTGCTATAATAGGTTTGTCACTTAATTGGTGTTCCTTTCTAAAATCTGCTTCGCTTATGGCTTCTCTATCAGCAATAGCATCCAACAAAGGATTCCCTACATAGTTTACAGGAAAGTTGTGTTTCTTTTCATAAAAATCAATCTCAAAAGGGAAAATAACATGCATTTCATCTACATCTCTTTTTATTTTGTGGATTCTATTTTCCTTCCAAGCCCAAATTTTTGGAGAAATATAATAATGAACTTTAATACCATTCTTTTTAGCAAATTCTGCTATTCGTAAATTAAATCCTGGATAATCAATCAAAATCACCATATCAGGATTGTAATCTAAAAGATCTTTTTTACAAGTATCAATGTTTTTAAAAATGCTTCTGATATTTTTTAACACTTCCAATAACCCCATAAAAGCAAGGTCTTTGTAGTGTTTTACCAAAGTCCCTCCAACGCTTTGCATTAAATCTCCTCCCCAAAATCTAAAATCTGCTTTGGGATCTTTTTTTAACAAAGCTTTCATCAAATTAGAAGCATGTAAATCTCCCGAAGCTTCACCTGCGATTAAGTAATATTTCATTTATAACATTTTTAAAATAGCAAAAAGAATAGCCAATATAACCACAGCCATTAATACTCCCCTCGCTATATAATCTCTTTTATTTTTTATCAACAAATGAAAAACTATTACGTTAGGCAATGTCCCTAAAGTGATTATTTTGGTTAGTAACCCGTTAGTTAACAATTTATTGAAAGTATCTTGTAAATCATTGGTTGGCAATAAAATCAACATAAAAATAAACGCCCCAAGAGCACTTACTAAAAGTCCTAAAACCGTTCCTGCCAACACTTGTTTTACAATATTATTCATTTAATTTCCAAGTATTTAGTTTCTGAATCATGTGATGAGCCGTTAAATCAAACTGAATAGGCACCAAAGAAATATAATTTTTTGCCAACCAATACTCATCTGTATCTTCACCAGCATCTAGGTTTTCAAACTCTCCTGTTAACCAAAAATATTCTTTTCCTAATGGATTAATTCTTTTATCAAACTTTTCTCTCCAATTGGCTCTTGCCTGTCTACAAACCTTAATTCCTTGATAAGCTTCTTCAGACATTTTAGGAAAGTTAACATTCAAGACCACTCCATCTGGCAGTCCATTTTCTAAAACTTGCTTTGCAATTTTATATACAAAGGGTCTAGCTTCTTCAAAATCGGCATCTTTAGAATAATCACACAAAGAAAAACCAATGGATGGAATTCCCTCAATTCCTGCCTCAATGGCAGCACTCATGGTTCCAGAATAAATAACACTAATAGAGGAATTACTCCCGTGATTGATTCCAGATACACATAAATCTGGCTTTACCTCTAAAACTTCATTAATCGCTAATTTTACACAATCTGCTGGAGTTCCAGAGCAGGCAACTTCTACCATAGCTCCATCGGCTACTTTTACAGGCTTTAACTCTAATATAGCATCGATAGTAATGGCATGCCCTTTTCCGCTCTGAGGTTTGTCTGGAGCTACCACATAAACATCTCCTAGCTTGCACATCTCTTTTATTAAATTTCTAATTCCTTTAGCAGTAATCCCATCATCATTGGTTACTAAAATCTTTGGCTTGTTTTTTGACATAAGTAGCATATTATGATTCAAATTTACTATTAATATTTAGGAATAAATTAAACTAATCATACGTTTATTGATTATTTGCAGATGTCCTAAATTTTATTTTAATTCCCCTTGAAAAAAAACTAAATTAGTAGCTCTCAATATAGATTCCATCCATTTACATGAAAAAATATATCAAACACATATACGCACTTACTTTAATTATTGGATTATCAATATTTTACAGTTTCAATACTCATCAAGCAGACAAAGATCCAGAAAGAGATCAAATCTTAATGGAAGCACTTCGTTTTATTCTTGAGAAAGGACATTACGAGCCTAAAATGATTGATGACAAATTTTCTGAAGCTGTTTTTCAAAAATATATTGAAGATTTAGATCCTTATAAACGTTACTTTTTAGCAAGTGATGTGGCTGAATTTAAAAAATACTATCACGATATTGACAATCAAATCATTCGAAGAAAATTCGATTTTTTTAAAGAAGTAACCGATACTTTTGTTAAAAGATTAAAAGAATCAAAACCTATTTATCAAGATATTTTAAAGAACAAATTCGATTACGATAAAAAAGAATCTATCAATTTAGATCCAAAAACTACCGAATATCCCAAAGACCTTGAAGCAAAAAAAGATGTTTGGCGTAAACATTTAAAGTTTTCTACAATTAGTAAATTGACTGATGACTTAAAAGATGAAGAGGACAAATTTAAAGATGATAAGAATTATCAAAAATTAAGCTTTGATGAGTTGGAGAAAAAGGCTAGAGAGAAAACTTTAGACAACATTGAAGACTTATATTATTACGAAGACAGTACCCCTGAAAATGATAGGTTTTCTATTTTCCTAAACTGTATTACTGCACAATTTGATCCGCATACCAACTACTTTGCTCCCGACATGAAAAAGAAATTTGACTCTAGCATGGCAGGATCTATTGAAGGAATTGGTGCTAGACTTTCTGACGAAAGAGGTTATACCAAAATTGTTGAATTAATTGCTGGTGGACCTGCTTATAAACAAGGTGAGTTAGAGGTTGGAGATATTATTACCAAAGTAGCTCAAGGAGTAGATGGAGAACCTACTAATATTGTAGGTATGCGTTTAACGGATGCTATTGAATTAATCAAAGGTAAAAAAGGAACCACTGTAGTTTTAACTGTAAAAAAAGTTGACAATACTTATAAAAAAATAGCTATTGTTAGAGACATTGTTGAGTTTGAAGATACTTTTGTAAAATCTACCACAACTGTAAAAGATGGAAAAAAATACGGAATTATAGATTTGCCAAAATTCTATATTGATTTTACCAAACAAGGACAGCGCAATTCTGCAAAAGACATGCGTAAAGAAATTGAAGCACTTAAAAAAGAAGGAATTGAAGGATTAGCAATTGATTTACGAAACAATGGTGGAGGATCTTTAAGCACCGCTATTGATATTGCAGGTTTGTTTATTGATAAAGGACCTGTTGTTCAAGTAAAATACAAAGACAACAAACCAGATATTAAAAACGATACTGATAGTGGTTTACTTTGGGATGGACCTTTGGTAATCATGGTGAACGAACTTTCTGCTTCAGCTTCTGAAATTTTAGCGGCTGCTATGCAAGATTATAAAAGAGCGATAATTATTGGTAGCAAACAAACGTATGGTAAAGGAACTGTACAAAATGTTATCCCAATCAACCAATATTTAAACTACAGTGAAGATTTGGGAGCGCTAAAATTAACCATTCAAAAATTCTATAGAATTAACGGAGGTTCTACACAACTAAAAGGAGTAAGCTCTGATATTGTGATGCCAGATAGATATAGTTATTTAGACATTGCTGAGCGTGAATTAGATGCTCCATTAAATTGGGATCAAATTGAAAAAGCTAAATACAACAATAGTGACTACTATACTAATTTTAACGAAGTAGTAGCTGATATGCAAAATAGCATAAACACCAATCCTCAATTTAATAAAATTGATTCTTACGCTAAATGGCTTAAAAAGAATCAAGATAATTTAACATATCCATTAACTTTAAAAGGATATCAAGAAGAACAAGAAGCCCTAAATAAAGAAGCTAAACAATATAAAGATGTCTTAAAATACAATTCTCCTTTTACTTTTTATTCTCCTAACTACGAAAATAATTTAATAGCAACAGACACCATTTTAAGAGATAAAAGAAAATTTTGGCACAAAAGCTTACATGATGACATTTATGTAAATGAAGCGATTGAAACTTTGAGTAAATTAAAAGTAGCCAACAAATAAGGGTATGCAACTTTTTAAAAATATTTTTTCTAAAAACCTATTAGCCAACCTCTGTGTTGGCTTTATTTGTTTTGGAGCCTTCGTGGCTTTGTTTGCTTATGTTATAGCTCCTGATAGTACTGCTAATGCAAACACCATGCATGTAACTATACAAACAAAACCCCCTGGTTTTTCAACTTACATCCTACAAGAAAACAATAAAAGTATTGAGCAAAGTTTATGGAGTAAAATGGTCTCTGGAAGTAAAGCCTACAATAAAGAAACTCCTATCAATCATAATTTTAAAGTTGGAGAAAAAAAGATTGAATATCAATTACTAAATCAAGATGAAACTTTAAGTATTGCTAAAAGTGACCAAATAAAAGTCTTTAAAAAAACATTTTGGTTAGGCACAGATAAATACGGAAGAGATTTATTAAGCCGATTGATTGTTGGAGCTCGTATTTCATTTTCTATCGGGATAATAGCTGTTAGCATATCTTTAATTATTGGATTGACTTTGGGTGCTTTAGCAGGTTATTTTGGTGGAATTATAGACAGCATTATCATGTGGATTATTAATGTTACTTGGTCCATTCCAACCATATTGTTGGTCATTGCTATTACGGTGAGCTTAGGAAAAGGTTTATGGCAAATATATGTAGCTGTGGGATTAACCATGTGGGTAGAAGTTGCCAGAGTGGTTAGAGGGCAAACAAAAAGTGTTAAAAACTTACAATATATTGAAGCTGCTAAAGTTTTAGGACTTTCTAACTTTAGAATCATTACCAAACATATTTTACCCAACATTATTGGACCTGTTATTGTTATTTCTGCATCCAATTTTGCAGCCTCGATCTTAGTAGAAAGTGGGTTGAGCTTTCTAGGTTTAGGTGCACAACCTCCTACTCCATCTTGGGGAATTATTATTAAAAACCACTACAATTATATTGTTACAGGTAAAGCATACTTGGCTATTATTCCTGGTACCTTGATTGTTCTTTTAGTCTTGTCATTTATGATTCTTGGAAATCAATTAAGAGATTTTTGGGATGTAAAAAACAATAATTAATTTTATTTTTTTCAAAAAAGTATCAAATAAGGCAAATATTTACAATAACAAATGTTTGCTATATTTTAGATCATGAAATATATTGTAAGTTAAAACTTTGAAAAATATTCTAATGAAAAAAAAAGTATTTGTATCTGGATGTTTTGATATGTTACATAGCGGACATATCGCATTTTTTAAAGAAGCTTCCTCTTATGGAGATTTATACGTAGGTATAGGTTCAGACACTACTATTGAAGAATTAAAAGGCCGTAAGACTATAAATTCAGAACAAGAACGACTTTACATGATCAATGCAATTAAGCATGTTACAAAAGCGTTTGTGAATTCTGGATCTGGAATTCTAGATTTTAGAGAAGATCTTAAAAATTTAAAACCTGATTATTTTGTGGTAAACGAAGATGGTTTTTCTCCTTCTAAACAAGAATTATGTGATGAATTAAACATTGAATTAATCAATCTAAGAAGAATTCCTGAAGAAGGACTTCCTGAACGTTCTACAACAGCTATAAGGTCTGGTGGAAATTGTGTTTTACCCTATAGAATAGACCTTGCAGGAACTTGGATAGACCAGCCTTATGTTTCTAAATACCACCCGGGATGGGCAATTACTTTATCGCTTGAACCTATTATTGAATACAATGAACGTTGTGGAATGTCAACCTCAACAAGGAATGCTGCAAAAAAAATATGGCCTTATTATTTACCCTTAGAAAAACCCGAAAAACTTGCTGAAATTCTTTTTAAGTTTGAAAACACTCCTGGTTCAACATTAATTTCAGGAGCGCAAGACGCTATTGGTATTTGCATGCCTGGATTGGTTCGTCATCATTACGACAATCAATATTGGCCTACTAAATTTGAATCTATCCATGATGAAGAAACAATATCATGGTTAGAAGATCATATTTATATGACTTTATTATGGCCTAGAGAACCTGGTTTAGATTTATTAAAAGAAACCTACATCAACAAAGAAAATGTAAAATCACTTACAAGCGCTGCCGATGAAGTATGGGAAGCTATTAAAAACAAAGATTTAAAAAGGTTTTCAGAAGGATTTAAAAAATCATTTAATGCACAAACAAAAATGTTTCCTGCAATGATAAATGATAAAATTAATGCTGAAATTGAAAAATACAAAGACAAAGCCTTGGCGTGGAAATTAGCTGGAGCTGGTGGTGGTGGTTATTTAATTTTAGTCTCTGAAACTCCTATTGAAGGAGCCATGAAAGTTAACGTAAGACGAAAAGAAGTTTTATAGAAATAATTTAAAACACTGACTAACATTTGTTTACAAATAAGTTTTTTATTAACTTTAATAAATAATGCTTAGGGGTAAGTATTTAAATCAAAATGGCTTAGGTAATGTTCATGCATTATCTAAGCTTTTTCTTTTATTTTATGGGGTTTGAACATTGCTTTACAAAAAAAAGATTGCTACTTTTAGAAAACACTAAACATTACAACATGACAAAAACACAGGCGAAAAAAATATTTGTACTAGATACTTCTGTACTACTTTTTGATCATAATTCTATTAAAAACTTTCAAGACAACAATGTTGTAATCCCCATCACCGTTCTAGAAGAACTAGATAATTTTAAAATTGGTAACGATACTAAAAACTTTGAAGCTAGATCTGTCATCCGTTTTTTAGATAAAATATCAGAAGATCAGAATTTAAACGAATGGATTAGTTTAGGTGAAAACAAAGGCGATTTGTTTATTTCTATGCACGATAATGCATCGGGAACCAATGCCAAAGATGCTTATGGTTCTAAAAAAAATGATCATAGAATTATTGATACTGCTTTGTTAATTAAAGAATCTTATCCGGACTTTAAAGTTACTTTGGTTACCAAAGACATCAACTTAAGAATTAAAGCTAAAGCATTAGAATTAAAAGCCGAAGATTACAAAACAGGAAAGGTAGAAGACATCAAGAAAGTTTCTAAAGGATCTATCAACCTTAATGATTTAGAATCGGATGTGATTAGAGAATTGTATCAAAACAATCACATTGCTGAAAACGGAATTTTAGGAGAGCAAAAAATGGCCAATGGCTATTATATCATTAATAACAACCAAGACTCTGTATTGGCGAGATATAACCCTGAAACCGATCAAATAGAACGTGTAGAAAAAAGTTATGCTTATGGAATAAAACCTAAAAATGCAGAACAAACATTTGCTATTGATGCTTTACTAAATCCTGACATTAAATTAGTGGCTTTACAAGGAGTTGCAGGTACTGGAAAAACACTTTTGGCTTTGGCTACCGCTTTGGAACAAAAAGCTTTATACAACCAAATTATTTTAGCAAGACCTATTATTCCGTTAAGTAACAGAGATATTGGTTTTTTACCTGGAGGTGCTGAGGAAAAAATATCTCCTTATATGCAACCTTTGTTTGATAATTTAAAATTCATCAAGTCTCAGTACAAAGCAGATTCTAGAAAAAGAAAAGCTTTAGATGAAATGGAAGAAAATGAAGATTTGGTATTAACAGCTTTGGCTTTTATTAGAGGTAGAAGTTTGGCCGGAGTGATTATGATTATTGATGAATCTCAAAACTTAACACCTCACGAAGTAAAAACCATTATTACTAGAGCTGGTGAGGGAACTAAAATTATTTTTACAGGAGACATCAATCAAATAGACACCCCTTATATGGATGAACATAGTAACGGATTGACTTATTTGATTGACAAATTAAAAGGTCACAAACTATTTGCTCATATCAAATTAGAAAAAGGAGAACGTTCAGAATTGGCAAACCTTGCAAACGATTTATTATAAGCTTTCCTCATTATAGGAAACACAAAAAAGCTGTTGAAAATTTCAACAGCTTTTTTATATTTCTGAAAAGTTAAAAAATTACTTTTTAAACTTAGCGTATTTAGTTTTGAATTTGTCAATACGTCCTGCAGTATCAACCAATTTAGACTTACCTGTATAGAAAGGATGAGAAGTTCTAGAAATTTCCATTTTTACAACTGGATATTCTACACCATCAACTTCAATAGTTTCTTTTGTATTTGCTGTTGAACGAGTTAAAAATACATCATCGTTAGACATATCTTTAAAAGCTACCATTCTATAATTTTCTGGATGTATTCCTTTTCTCATAATTATATATATGTTTTAACTGTGTTTTATTTTTGAGACTGCAAATTTAACTATATTTTTGATTAATAAAAAAATAAAAAGAAATATTTTTACATAATCAACCTTATTTTTATAAATCAGATGTCTTTTAACCGAATTATCTTATCACTTTCAATTATTCTATGCTTTTCTGCCTGTAAATCTCAAGCAGATTTTAACCTAGAAACGCCTACAAAAATACAAATTAATCAACCATTAAACGTTTCTATTTCAACTCCTTTAGAAGAAAACACAAAAATCACTTATTTTTTAGATGGGAAAGAAATTGGATCGGGTTCTAAAACCACTGTTGATATTACAAATTATCGCCTAGGAAAGCACATTCTAAAAGCCAGTATTGGAGAGAACAATGATGTTATCAACAAAGAAAAAGAGGTAATATTTTTAGCAAGTACAAAACCCAAAGTATACGGATACAAAGTCATTAACACTTACCCTCACGACAGAGAAGCTTTTACACAAGGATTAGAGTTTCACAACAACGAATTGTATGAAGGAACTGGACAAAGAGGAAAATCTGTATTGAGAAAAGTAGATTTAGAAACAGGAAAAGTTTTAAAAGAACAACCTTTAACCAATAAATACTTTGGAGAAGGAATTACCATTTTTAACAACAAAGTTTATCAACTTACTTGGCAAGGAGGTATTGGTTTTATTTATGATGTTGACACTTTTAAAACACTTAAAACGTTTAATTACAATAAAAGTAAAGAAGGTTGGGGATTAACTCACAATGATACTCATTTGATAAAATCTGATGGAACTGAAAAAATTTGGTTCTTAAATCCTGAAAATGGTCAAGAAGAAAGTTATATTGAAGTATACACCAACAAAAGACGTGTTGAAGAATTAAATGAGTTAGAATATGTAAATGGTGAAATTTATGCCAATATTTGGATGAAAAACGCCATTACCATCATCAACCCCAAAAACGGAACGGTAAAAGCTATTATTAATTTAAACGGCTTAACCGATCACTTAGACAACAAAACCATTGCGCAATCTCAAGACAAAGTATTAAACGGAATTGCCTACAACCCAAATACAAATAAGTTATATGTTACTGGTAAAAACTGGGACAAATTATTTGAAATTGAAATCGTAAAATAAATGAAGTTTACTTCTCTTTTTAAAATAGGTTTTATCATTCTTATGGCATGTCAATTTTCATGTCGTAAAGATTTTAACACCATAAAAAGTAATGGGAACTTAAGTTTTTCTAAAGATACTTTATTTCTAGACACCGTTTTTAACAATCTTAGTACAACCACCAAAATTCTAAAGGTTTATAACAATAGTAAAAACGATATTCTAATTCCTAAAATTCAACTAGAAAAATCAGATTCTAAATACAGAATTAATGTTGATGGTATTTCTGGAACTGAATTTAATGATGTTTTAATTTTACAAAAAGATAGTATTTACGTTTTTGTTGAAGGGACCATTGCTGCCAACGAAACCAATGCTGAAATGGTGTACGAGGATAAAATTTTGTTTGATCCTAACGGAACACAACAACATGTAAATTTGGTGACTTTGGTAAAAGAGGCTACTTTTTTATATAATAGCAACAATTCTGACTTTGAAATATCGGAAACCAATTTTACCAATACCAAACCTTATGTAATTTATGGAAACGCCATTGTCCCCAAAAATGGAAGTTTAACTATTGATGCAGGAGCAATCGTTCATTTTAGTAAAAACTCAAGTTTAACCATTTCTCAAGGAGCTACTTTAAACATCAATGGAACTCAAAATGATTCCATTGTTTTTAAAAGTGATAATTTAAACCACGAGTACGATCAAGTTCCTGGACAATGGCAAGGAATTAACATCAACAACGCAAATACAGTAAATATTAATTATTTAAAAGTTTTAAATCCAACCACAGGATTAAACATCACTAATAACAACAATCTTATCACCATTAAAAACACCGAAATATACAATGCTGCCGAAAATGGTATCTACACTAAAAACACCAATATAGTAGGAGAAAATATGGTGATTGGTCAAGCAGGAAAAGCAGGGTTATTTTTACAAGGAGGTGATTACACTTTTAAACACTGTACATTTGCCAATTATTGGAGCAAAGGAATTAAATCCGAAAGCACAGTTTCTCTCACTAATTATTATATTGATGATATAGATTCAGAAATAAATACTCCATTAAAAAGTGCTAATTTTATCAATTGTATTATTTCTGGAACTAGAAATTCTGAATTATTTTTAGATAAAATTGACAATGAACCTATTTTTAATTTCAACATAAAAAATTGTTTATTGGATTTAGAAAAAGGAGATGATTTATATAATACCGACAATAATACCTATTACACAAATGTGTTGCTAAACAAAAATCTTGACTTCAGAAATACTACCATCAACGATTTAAGAATTGGATTGAATAATGAAGGAATTAATCAAGCTGATATAACTACGGCAACCGAAGTTCCTTTGGATATTATTGGAACAAATAGAACTACAACTCCTGATATTGGAGCTTATCAACACATAGATTTTAAAACTTTAGAAACGGAAGATGAAGAAGACAAATAAAACTGTAATCATAACAGGAACGAGCAGAGGAATTGGATTTGAATTGGCACAATTATTTGCGAATAATAATTTTAACGTTTTAGCTTTATCAAGAAATACTAATACTTTAGAAGCGGTGAATCACCCAAACATCAAAACTTTTGGAGTAGATTTAAGTAAAGAAAATGAAATTGATACTGTAGTTGATTATTTAACTAAAAATAACATCAAACTAACCGCCTTAATTCACAATGCTGGAAAATTAGTAAACAAACCATTCACAGAAATATCTCAAAAAGATTTTCAGGAAGTTTATCAAGTAAATGTATTTTCTGTTGCCTTGCTCACGCAAAAAATCATTCCTTTTTTACAAGAAAATAGTCATGTAGTCACCATCAGTAGTATGGGTGGAATTCAAGGAAGTTTAAAATTCCCTGGTTTAGCAGCTTATAGCTCATCAAAAGGAGCTGTCATCACTTTGTCTGAATTATTAGCAGAAGAATACAAAGAACAAAAAATTGCATTTAACGTGTTGGCTTTAGGAGCCGTACAAACAGAAATGTTACAAGAAGCTTTTCCAGGTTATCAAGCCCCTATTACCCCAAATGAAATGGCTAATTATATTTATGATTTTGCTACTACAGGACATAAATTTTACAATGGAAAGGTTTTAGAGGTATCTAGTACAACACCATAATTTTATGATTGACAAGCTACTGCCCTACATTCCTATCGCTGCTAAAGATTCTTTAATAAAACTGTTGAGTAACTACACTTTTCATTTAAAAATTGTAAATGGCAGAAAAACCAAAAGAGGTGATTTTAGAGCTACAAAACCCATAGCCAGCATCTCCATAAACAATAACTTATCAAAAGAACAATTTTTGATCACGCTGGTACATGAAATTGCTCATTTAGATGCACATATCAAACATCCTAAAGCGAAAGCACATGGTATAGAATGGAAACAAAGTTTTCAACGTTTGATGTTACCTTTTTTAAACAACCATATTTTTAGCGATGAAATACTAAATCCATTAGCAAAACACCTCATCAACCCAAAAGCAACAACGGACAGTGACCCTATTTTATCTACCCAACTAGATTCTATAAATTCTGATGTTGATAATGATAAATATTTTATATTTGATTTAGAGCCAGGGGTTTTGTTTAAGCTAAACAACAGAACTTTTAAAATACTTAACAAAAGAAGAACTAGGTACGAATGTTTAGAAATTAGTACCAATAAAAAATTCTTAGTTAGAGGTAGTGCTCCTGTAAAAATTGTGATTCACTAATTTTAAGTATTTATGGAGAAAAATACAACGCCTGAAAATAACGAAGACCATCTTGAGAATAAAAAGAAAGAAGTTCAAAAAGAATTTAAAGGTTTTTTTACTGCTTTTATAGATTTTCTCATCAATCTTTTAGACATACGAGAAGAGACAAATAAAGAAGTAACCATTGAAAAAATAAAAGCAGGAATTCCTGTAAAAAGTCACAATGCATGGGTCTTAATTTTTTCTATTTTTATTGCCTCTATTGGATTAAATGTGAGTTCTACTGCTGTGGTAATTGGAGCCATGCTAGTATCCCCCTTAATGGGACCTATTTTAGGTTTAGGGCTTTCTATTGGTATTAATGACATTGACACTTTAAGAAGATCTCTGGTAAATTTAGGGGTGATGGTAGGACTGAGTATTACCACCTCTTTTCTATTTTTTAGCATTCCTCTGTTTCAAGAAGCAACTCCAGAAATTATTGCCCGTACGGCTCCAGATGTAAGAGATGTATTAATTGCACTCGCTGGGGGATTGGCTTTAATTATTGCTTTAAGTAGAAGAACTGAAATGACCAATACTATTGCTGGTATCGCCATTGCTACTGCCTTAATGCCCCCATTATGTACAGCAGGTTTTGGTTTGGCTACTTGGAACTTAGAATTCTTTTTTGGAGCCATGTTTTTGTTTATAATCAATGCAATATTCATTGCCCTTGCTACTTTTGCTGTGGTAAAATTTTTACGTTTTCCAATGGTTCGATACATCAACCAAACAAAACGAAAAAGAATTGCTCAATTAGCAGGTTTTATTGCAACCCTCATTATTAGTTTTAGTATTTATCAATTCTACTTATTATTTAAAGAAAATCAATATAAATTAAATGCTGAACATTTTATAAATAAACTTCAAGAAAAAACCAATGCAGGAATCATCAATACTTTTATTGATTATGACAAAAAAAACATTAAAATTGTAGTATTGGGAACCAATATAGACAAGACTCAAAAAACAATGTGGTCTAATAAAATGGAGGAATACGGTCTGCCTAATTCTACTTTACAAATTCAACAAGATGATAAAAGTTCTTTATTGGAAGATGAAATCAACATGATTAAAAACTCTTATCTTAAAAATCAAAATCTTATTGCTAACAAAGATGAAATCATTCAGCAAAAAGAAGCTTTATTAATTGAAAAAGAAACGCAACTACAACACATTTTAAAACAGCAAATTCCTTTTATACAAATTAGTCAAGAAGCTAAAATTATATATAGCGATTTAGAAAAAATAAGCTTTGCTAACAAGCTAGAAACAAATTTCAAAACAGTTGATACCATTGTTGTTTTTGAAGCCACCTGGAAGCTTAAAAACATTCAAAAAGAAACACAATTAAAACAGTGGTTGCAAGCAAGACTTAATAAAACAAAAATTGAGTTGATTAATTATTAAAAAACCGCTCATTGTATAACAAAAAGTCCTAACATAAATTTATGTTAGGACTTTTTGCTTCTATTTAGAATTAAACTTAAATCACTTCAATAAAGATGTGCAAATGTTTTGGAAACCTTTTATCACAGAAATCAAAGCTTTTAGAGCACAGTTCAGGGGGAGTAAAAAAACTAGAATTCTTTCTTTTCAGGCTAACCAATATTTTTGCCTAAACACAACAATTAGGCATGATCCCCTTTATTCGTTTTAAATCCAAATCTGAAATAAAAAAAGCCTCCCTAAAAGGGAGGCTTTTGTGACCGGGCTGGGGCTCGAACCCAGGACCCTCTCCTTAAAAGGGAGATGCTCTACCAACTGAGCTACCAGGTCGTCCGTGGTGAGAGAAGGATTCGAACCTTCGAAGACATAGTCAGCGGATTTACAGTCCGCCCTCGTTGGCCACTTGAGTATCTCACCATGCAATAACTCGCGTTATGTTTTAAAATTTGTGACCGGGCTGGGGCTCGAACCCAGGACCCTCTCCTTAAAAGGGAGATGCTCTACCAACTGAGCTACCAGGTCATTAATACCACTCGTTATTGCGGGTGCAAATATAGGACTTTTATATAGTTACACAAAAGAAAAATAAAATTTTATTCTTCTAAATATACCTTGCGTACTTTCTTGAATAAATTAGAACTATAAACAAAACTCACAACTGCTTCATTATCAGTTTTGAATATATCATTACTAGTCCCTTCCCACTCTTTTAATCCATCTTTTAAAAAAATAATTTTTTCTCCAATTTCCATTACAGAGTTCATATCATGGGTGTTTATAACCGTTGTTATTTGATATTCATCTGTAATTTCTTGAATTAAATTATCTATTACGATAGAGGTTCTTGGATCTAAACCTGAGTTTGGCTCATCACAAAATAAATATTTAGGATTGGTGACAATGGCACGAGCAATAGCAACACGTTTTTGCATTCCTCCAGAAAGCTCTGCAGGAAATTTATGATTAGAATCTTTTAAGTTTACTCTTTTTAAAACAAAATCTACTCGATCTAACATTTCTGATTTAGATTGATTTGTAAACATTTTTAAAGGAAACATCACATTTTCCTCTACTGTTAAAGAATCAAACAAAGCAGATCCTTGAAATACCATTCCCAAATCTTGCTTTAACTGTCTTTTTTCTTCAATAGTCATTGACTCTGTAGTTTGTCCGTCATAAGAAATAGTTCCCTTATCTGGAATATGCAACCCTAGCAACGTTTTTAAAAAAACTGTTTTTCCAGATCCACTTTGCCCAATAATTAAACTTGTTTTACCAGGCTCAAACGTAGCATCAATTCCTTTTAAAACCGATGCTTCTCCAAAACTTTTATATATACCTTTTACTTCTAACATAACTTTAGCTTAACAACATTTGGGTTAAAAAATAATTGGAGAAAATAATCACTACAATCGTCCAAACTACTGCCTTGGTACTCGCTCTACCTACTTCTAAAGAACCTCCTTTAACATAGTATCCAAAATAAGAAGGAATGGTCGCAATTAAAAAAGCAAATACAACTGATTTTATCAAACTATAAGCAACTAAGTAAGGCTCAAAATCTAATTGAATTCCTGCAATATAATCTCCTGGTTTAAATAAATCTGTAGCAATACCTGCTACCCATCCACCAAAAATTCCTAAAAACATAGCCAATAAGACTAAAAAAGGATAAAAAAATACGGTGGCTAAAATTTTAGGTAAGACTAAATAGTTTAAGGAATTAATCCCCATTACTTCTAAAGCATCAATTTGTTCAGTTACACGCATGGTACCTATACTTGATGTAATATAAGAACCTACCTTACCTGCCAAAATTACCATGACAAAAGTTGATGAAAACTCTAAAATCATAGATCGTTTGGTTGCAAACCCAATCAAATCTTTTGGAATAATTGGATCTTCTAAATTTAATGCGGTTTGAATAGCCACTACTCCACCTATAAAAAAAGAGATAAAAGCTACTATTCCTATAGACTTTACTCCCAAATCATCTATCTCTCTAAAAACAGCTTCCCAAAAAATTTTCCTCTTTTGAGGTTTTTTAAAAACGCTTTTTAACATAATTGTATAGGCTCCTATACTCTTTATATAATTCATCGACTAAATTTTAAGCTAAAATATCAAATCCTTAACAAACAACTACTCTAATATAACTACTTTTAATGCCGTATATAATAAAAGATAATCTTAAAATGAGAAAACTAACCACCCTACTTGTATTGAGTAGTATTTTTATCGGAAACGCACAAACAACTAAAAAACCTAAACTTGTAATTGGAATTGTTGTAGATCAAATGAGATATGACTACCTACAAAGATTTAAGGACAAATTTGGTTCTAAAGGATTTAATGAAATTATTAAAAACGGAACTACTTTTGAAAACGCTCACTTTAACTACATCCCTACCTATACTGCCGTTGGACACACCTCTATTTACACAGGTACAACTCCAAAAAACCATGGTATTATTGGAAATAATTGGTATGATAAATATGCTAAAAAATCTATTTATGTAGTAGATGATGAAAATTATGAAACGGTTGGTAGCTCTACTGATGAAGGTAAAAAATCTCCTAAAAGATTAATTGCTTCTACAGTAGCTGATCAATTAAAATTAGCTCAAAATTTTAACGGAAAAGTGATTGGAGTGGCCGTTAAAGATAGATCTTCTATTTTACCTGTAGGACATGCTGCAGACATTGCTTATTGGTTTGATGGTGGAAAAATAGGGAATTGGGTAACCAGTACTTATTACACTAAAGAATTACCTAACTGGGTAACCTTATATAACACTACAAATAAACTTCAACTTGATGAATATTTAGCATCTCCATGGATGACTCAAAAAAACATCAACGAATATTCTGAAAGCATTAAAGATCACAACCATTACGAAGGTGTATTTAACGGAGAAGAAAAACCTATTTTCCCTCATGATTTAGCAACGCTTAAAGAAAAAAATGGAGGATATAGCTTGCTAAAAACCACTCCTTTTGGAAACACTATGACTTTAGATTTTGCCAAAGAAATTGTAAAAAATGAAAACTTAGGTAAAAATAAAGATTACTCAGACTTTTTAGCCATTAGTATTTCTTGTACAGATTATATTGGTCATAAATATGGAGCTGCTTCTAAAGAAACGGAAGATGCATACATCCGTTTAAATAATGATATAGATGATTTTATCAGCTACCTAAATAAAAAAGTTGGTAAAAACAATTATGTATTGTTTGTTACAGCCGACCATGCTGTAGTACAAATTCCTAATTATTTAATGGACAACAAAATACCTGGAGGTTATTTCTCTGCTGATGACTTCTTAGCTAAATTAAATGAGTTTACTAAACAAAAATATCAATCTACAAATTTGATTGAAAACTATTCTAATGAACAAATTTTCTTAAACCATGATGAAATAACAAAATTAGGATTAAACATAGAAGAAGTTGAAAATACAATTATTGATGAAATTGTAACTTATAGTTATATATACAGAGCTGTATCTGCACATACCATGCAAAGAAGTGAATTTACGCAGGCACCAATTAGTTTGTTACAAGAGGGGTATAACCAAAAAAGATCTGGAGATATTTTAATTTCTCTTGAACCCGCTGTTATTAGTGATCATTATATTAAAACAGGAACCACTCACGGAAGCGGATATAATTACGACACCCATATTCCTATCTTATTTTATGGTGCTAATATTAGTAAAGGAACAAATGTTAAAAAACCTGTAAACATTACTCAAATAGCCCCAACAATTTCTAGTATCTTACAAATTCAAGAACCTAATATGAGTTCTCATGATATTTTAACAGAAGTTTTTGAAAAAGAAATAAGCAAGTAAAAAATTATACAACTAAAAAAGCCTGCTATCAATTTGATAGCAGGCTTTTTTATGATTAAAAGAATCGTATTAAAATTCTTGATTTACATTCCAAGCTTCTAAAATATCTTTTATTTCTTTGATAAACATTCCTCCCAAAGCTCCGTTAATCACTCTATGATCATAAGAATGTGAGATATACATTTTTTGACGAATCCCAATAAAATCTCCTTCTGGAGTTTCTATTACAGCAGGCGTTTTTCTAATAGCTCCTAACGCTAAAATAGCACTCTCTGGTTGATTGATGATTGGAGTTCCAAAAATAGAACCAAAACCACCAATATTGGTTACGGTATAAGTTCCCCCTTTTACATCTTCTGGTTTTAAAGCATTGTTTTTAGATCGTAAGGCCAAATCATTTACTGCTTTGGTCATACCAACTAAATTTAAATTTTCTGCATGTTTAATCACAGGAACAATTAAATTCCCATCAGGCAAAGCAGATGCCATCCCTAAATTGATAGATTTTTTAACCACTACTTTATCTACTCCATCAAAAGTAATATTAACCAAAGGATACTTTTTAATGGCTTGTGCAACCGCCATCATAAAAATTGGTGTGTAAGTCAGTTTTTCTCCTTCTCTTTTTAAAAAAACATCTTTAACCTTATCTCTCCATTTTACCACATTGGTAACATCTACCTCTATAAATGATTGTACATGTGATGCTTTTCGTTTAGAATGCACCATATGATCTGAAATCATTTTACCCATTCTTGACAAAGTAATCAACTCATCTCCTGAGTTAACTTCTAAATTAATAGGAGCATTATCTACTTTTTCTGTAGAAGTTTTATTTTCTTTTACATTTGTTGATTTTGGAGAAGTAACAGCAATAGCTGCAGTTTTAGGCCTTTTATCAACATAAGCCAAAATATCATCTTTGGTTACCCTTCCATCTAGACCTGTACCTTGAATGCCATCTAATTCTTTTTGAGAAATTCCTTCAGTGCTTGCAATTTTCTTAACCAAAGGAGAGTAAAAATTTCCTTCTGTATTGGCAATATTTGTTTTGGTAGTGTTTGATACTTGGGTGATGACATCATTTACATCAGCTTCAACCACTGAAATAGCTTCTTCAATATCTACTTCAACCTCTTGTTCTCTTTCACTTGTAGGAAAACTATCTACTTCATTGGCATTGGTTTCAATTACAGCCAACACCTGACCTACCTTAACAATATCTCCTTCTTGATATCTTTTTTCTACTAAAACACCTGACACATCACACGGCACATCAGAATCTACCTTATCTGTAGCTATTTCTACAATAGAATCATCTAACTCAATAAAATCTCCTACTTCTTTTAACCAAGAAGTAATGGTAGCCTCTGCTACACTTTCACCCATTTTGGGTAATTTTAATTCAAATTTAGACATGTGTACTTTTGTTTGTTCTGCGAATTTAAGAAATATAGCGGTCTTATATATAAGAATATTAAAATACGATTTAAAAATAAAACCCGATAGCTTTCACTACCGGGTTTTAAAATTTTATAAAAGTGATTCTTTATTTAGAATACAATGTTTAACGTTAATTCAAACTCATCATTAATAGCTTTGTCTTTTAAGTTGTCAAAGAAAGAGTTAGATCCGTAACGGATTCCAAACTTAGTTCTATCAATCACAACATTACCACTAATAGTATTTCCTTTTGTAGTTAATTTAAAAGATTCTTTTTCAGTGTGACCTTTAATCGTTAAATCACCTTTAACTACAGAACCTTCAACTGAAGTAATAACAAAAGTTGCTTCTGGAAACTTTTCTACACCAAAAAAATCATCAGACTTTAAATGTCCTTCTAACTTTTCTTTGTACTCACCTTCTAAATCAGTTACATTAATAGAGTTCATATCTACAACAAAAGTTCCTCCTACTAACGCACCTTTCTTTAATTTTACTTCTCCTTCCTTAAAAGAAATCGTTCCAGAGTGTTGACCAGTTACTTTTTTACCTACCCATGCAATGGTACTTTTTTCTACTTTAATAGGATCTTTTCCTCCTGCAAATGCAGAAACTGTTAACGCTAAAAATGCAAATCCTGCTAATACTGTTGATTTAATACTTGTTGTTTTCATCTTTTTTAATTGTTTTTATTTATTTAATTTCTATTTTTTTTAATAATTCTAATAATTTTATAAGTTCCTCTTGACTTAATTTATGAACCAAGCTCTTTTCATAATTTATTAAAGATTGATCTATTCCTGCTAATAACCCCAGACCTTTATCTGTAATTGATATTTCAATCTTTCGTCTGTTAGTTTCACAAACCTTACGTTCTAATAACTCTTTTGTTCTAAGTTTGTCTACAAGTCTAGTAGTATTACTCATTTTATGTATCATATGGTCTTGCAACTCATATAAGTTAATAGGTAATCCATCCTGACCCCTTAAAATTCGCAATATATTATACTGCTGTACTGTTAAATCATACACTTTTAAGAAACTGTTAAGATGTTCCACAACATAATTACCTGTTAACATTAAGTTTATGACAGCTTTATTATGTATGTTTTCCATATTTTTGACAGTTTTATCAATTGTTTATACAACAAATGTATAGACAACTATCATATAAAACAAGCTTTATTTTACTTATTTTTTCAGCTACTTACTCAGCAAACACAATACCTACGTATAAAACTGCGAAAAAACAGGTGCTTTTTTCTTGCAACATACGTATTAATACGTAGCTTTGTCTCAGATAAAACTTAAAAACATAAAAAACTTTATCATGAAAAAAATTATTTTATCAGCAATGATGTTAACAGGAATGTTAACTTTTGCACAAGAAGGAAAATTGACTGTATCTGGAACTGTTGATGTTTACGGAACAGTAAACACTATTGATGGACCTGGTACTCCTGGTTTGTTAGTAGATAGCCCACAAAATGCAACTATGTTTGGATTAGGAATGGCTAATACTATTTTTGCATACGAAACTGGAAAAGCTGGAGCTGTTGTTGATTTAGCTTATGGACCAAGAGCTGCAGATGCTGCTGGTGTAAATGGAATCAACCAATTATATGCTTATTACAGTGTAAATGACAAATTAACAATTACTGCTGGTCAGTTTAACACTTTCTTAGGTTATGAGGTAATTTCTCCTGCTGCTAACTTTAACTACACAGTATCTTATTTATTTAACGCAGGTCCTTTTACTCATATTGGAGCTAAATTAGACTATGCTGTTTCTGATGATTTATCTTTCATGTTAGCGGTAACTAATCCTCACGGAGAGTTTGTAACAGGATATGGTAGTGGTAATGCTCAATTAGGTGCACAAGTAGGATACAAAGGACAATACTTCAACCTTGCTTACGGTGCCGATGGATTTGGAGCAACAGATCAATTATATTTAGATTATACAGGAGGGTTTGATATCTCTGAAACTTTATACTTAGGAATTAATGCTGCATATTCTTCTTCTTCAGATGCTAAGTCTGGATATCAAGGTGCTGCTTTATACTTACAGAATGCGTTCTCTGATTCATTTTCTTTAGGATTACGTCCAGAATTCTTCCAATATAATGGAGATGCTAATGCTGATGAATCGGTAACAGCAATCACTTTATCTGCTAATTTTACTTTAACAGAAAATTTAAAATTAATTGCTGAAGGTAGATATGACTCTTCTGATGACATGATTATCGAAAACACTACAGCTGGTGCTTTCCCTACTGAAGATAGTGTAACAGCTTTCACTGTAGCTGCAGTATACTCTTTCTAATTCTTAGAAAAGTTTAAAAAATCATCTGGCAAGATGTGAGTCTTGCCAGATAACAAAAATATATTCAACCTAAATTAAACTTTCAATTATGAAAAAAATCGAAGCAATCATCAGAAAATCAAAGTTTTCTGAAGTGAAAGAAGCTTTACACGACGTAGGTGTTAACTTCTTTTCTTACTGGGATGTGACTGGATTGGGAAATGAAAAAGTGGGTAAAGTATACCGTGGAGTATCTTTTAGCACTAACGACATCCAAAGACGTCAGCTATCAATCATTGTAAATGATGATTTTGAACAAATTACAGTAGAAACTTTATTAAAAACAGCTTCAACTGGTGAAGTTGGAGATGGAAAAGTTTTCGTATCAGACGTACTAGAAACTTACCGTATCCGTACTGGAGAAAAAGGTGGTGAAACTTTAAAATAAAACTAAACAAAAACTTTTAAAAAATTTATATTATGGATACAAGTGCAATTATGGGAGCTTTGTGGATAATTATATCAGGAATCTTAGTATTCTTTATGCAAGCTGGATTTACCCTAGTAGAAACTGGTTTTTCTCGTTCTAAGAACGCAGGAAACATTATTATGAAAAACTTAATGGACTTAATTGTAGGTTCTTTAGGATTCTGGGCAATTGGATACACCGTTATGTATGGTGAAACCATTGGAGGATTTATTGGAACTCCTAGCTTATTTTACAATGAAGGAGCTGACATGTACAACTTATTCTTCCAAACTGTGTTTGCTGCAACAGCTGCAACTATCGTTTCTGGAGCCGTAGCAGAAAGAACAAAGTTCTCTACTTACGTGATTTTCTCTTTTATCATGACTGTTATTATTTATCCAATTGCTGGTCACTGGACTTGGCAAGGTGAAGGATGGTTAACTGATTTAGGATTTGTTGATTTTGCAGGATCTTCTATTGTACACTCTGTTGGTGGATGGGCTGCTTTAATTGGTGCAATCATGGTTGGGCCTAGAATTGGAAAATATAAAGATGGAGTTTCTCAAGCAATTCCAGGACACAACTTATTATTAGGTGCTTTAGGGGTAATGATTTTATGGTTAGGATGGTTTGGATTTAACGGAGGTTCTCAATTAGCTTTTGGATCTGAAGAAGATGTAATTGCTGTTGGATCTGTATTAATTACTACAAACTTAGCTGCTGCTGCTGGTGCGTTTGCTGCCTTAATGTACACTTGGTTACGTTATGGACAACCAGATATTTCTATGACATTAAACGGAGCATTAGCTGGATTGGTATGTATTACTGCTGGATGTGCTGCTGTAACTCCTGGTTCTGCAACTATTATGGGATTAATTGCTGGAGTTGTTGTTGTAATGTCTATTACATTTATTGATGAAAAATTAAAAGTTGATGATCCTGTTGGAGCAGTTTCTGTACACGGTGTATGTGGTGCTTTAGGTACTTTATTAATTGGTGTATTTGCTATTGATGGTGGATTAATCAATGGTGGTGGATTTGCTTTATTAGGAGTTCAAGCTACTGGTGTATTGGCTTATGGTGCATGGGCAATAGTTTGTTCTTATATTGTTTTCAAAATCTTAAAAGTAACTATCGGATTGAGAGTTTCTGAAAAAGAAGAAATTGAAGGATTAGATAAGGCTGAACACGGAATTGGAGTTTACAACGAATAATCTTTTGTTTTAAGTTTATATAAAAACAGCCTAAATCTTTTTACAGAATTAGGCTGTTTTTTATAGAAGTAAAGTTGTATATTTATTAAATTAGAAAATATTATTTAAAATGAAAAAAATTGAAGCAATTATAAGAAGATCTAAATTCTCAGAAGTAAAAAGTGCATTACACGAGGTAGGAGTTAACTTTTTTTCTTACTGGGACGTTACAGCTTTAGGAAACGAAAGAATTGGTAAGGTTTATCGTGGTATTTCTTTTAGTACGGGAGATATTCAAAGAAGATTCTTATCTATCATTGTTAATGACGATTTTGAACAAGTAACTATTGATGCTATTTTAAAATCTGGGGCTACTGGTGAAGTTGGTGATGGTAAAATTTTTGTTTACGACGTACAAGAAACATATAGAATTCGTACTGGAGAAAAAGGTGGAGGAACTTTAAGATAAAATACTTAGACTACTTAGAATTATTTCTCAAATACTAATAACATAAAAAATACGTAGGATTTTTAAATTCTACGTATTTTTTTTATTCTAAAATGGCTATTAATTTCATATCTCTTATATTTGCTCCCGAATATAAAACGAAACTGAATGAAAAAAATCGAAGCAATCATCAGAAAATCAAAATTTTCTGAAGTAAAAACAGCCCTACATGAGGTAGGTGTCAACTTCTTTTCTTATTGGGATGTTACCGCATTAGGAAACGAAAGAATTGGAAAAGTGTACCGTGGAATCTCTTTTAGTACTGCTGATATCCAAAGAAGATACTTATCTATAGTGGTTAATGATGATTTTGAAAAAGTAACCATTGACACTATTATCAAAACTGCGGGAACAGGTGAAGTTGGAGATGGTAAAATATTTGTTTACGATGTCAAAGAAACTTATAGAATACGAACTGGAGAAAAAGGAGGAGAAACTTTAAGATAAAACACTACTATGGAAACTACTTTAAATTTTACAATTAATAACTTGTGGATGATGGTATCAATTGCATTGGTATTCATTATGCATTTAGGATTTTCAACTTTAGAAGTTGGTTTGGCTAGATCTAAAAATGCCATCAATATATTATTTAAAAACTTTATGATTGTTGCAATAGGACTGCTAACCTTTGCTATTTGCGGTTTTAACCTAATGTATCCTGGTGGAGATTTTTCTGTTTTTAATTTCTCTGGATTTGGAATTTCTCTTCCTGAAAATGGACTAACAGTTGACTATAATGGAAGTTTTACCTATTGGACAGACTTTTTATTTCAAGGAATGTTTGCCGCTACTGCTGCAACTATTGTATCTGGTGCCGTAGCTGAAAGAATAAAGCTAGGATCTTTCTTAATTTTCTCATTATTCTATGTAGGTGTTGTTTACCCAATTATAGGTTCTTGGGGTTGGGGAGGTGGATTCCTAAGTCAAATGGGATTTTATGATTTTGCAGGATCTACTTTTGTTCACTCTGTTGGTGGTTGGGCTGCAGTAGTTGCTGTTATTTTATTAGGACCTCGTTTAGGAAAATATTTGTCTGATGGTTCTATCAAACCTATCGTTGGGCATAACATTCCTTTAGCTGCTTTAGGAGTTTTCTTGTTATGGTTCGGATGGTTTGGATTTAACGGAGGTTCTGTTTTATCTGCAGATGCAGGAACAGTTTCACTAGTTTTAGTAACTACCTCATTGGCTGCAAGTGCTGGTATTATAGCTGCTTTTGTAACTTCATACTTAAAATTTAAAACTTATGATATTACCATGGCATTTAACGGTGCCTTAGCTGGATTGGTTGGTATTACTGCAGGAGCAGATTTAATGTCTCCTTTAGATGCTATTATCATCGGATTCATTTCAGGAGTCATTATTGTTTTTGCTGTTGGTATTATTGATAGATTTAAAATGGATGATCCTGTTGGAGCTATTGGTGTACACTTAATTTGTGGAACCTTTGGTACTTTAGCTGTGGGAATCTGGGGAGATAAAGGACTTTTTAATACTGGATCTTTTTCTCAATTAGGGACTCAGGCATATGGAGTAATGGTCGTAGGAATTACTTGTTTGGTTACCTCTTTTATTATTTTATTTACTCTTAAAAAAACAATAGGATTAAGAGTTTCTGAAAAAGAAGAAAAACAAGGGTTAGATATTCATGAGCATGGAATGAATGCTTATGAGGACATCAACCTAAACGATAATGAATAAATTTTATTTTATTGAACAAAAAAACCGAGCAATTTGCTCGGTTTTTTTTATATCATAACTAAAGAATATCACATCTAATCCCTAAAGAAACATTCCTAATTTCCGTATTTTTAAATAAAGGATTTAAGTCATACTTTGCATAAATTCCAAAACTTTTGTAAGCTATATATCCACTGACTCCATAATTAAGAATACTGGTATTAAAATCTCCTTTTTGTAATTCTTCAATTTTTAATCCATCAGCATCTTTATATTCTAAATATTGCCTTGTTCCTAATTTAAAACCCGCAAAACCTCCGACTCCTAACCTAATAGATTCATTGGTTTTATCTCGTTTTCTTCCATTAGAATATTTTCCGTTTTTAGATAAATCTAATTCTAAATATAAAGGAAATATCATTTGCACGTTTCTAAGTCTACTTTCAGACAAGTTTACTGTGCTAACCACTAAATCAGTTTTATCTACATTAACCTTATGATATTGATTGTTTGTTGCTCTTAAATTATTCCATAAAAATGAAACACCATATTTAAAATACATTTTTCCTGACTCTTTAGCCATAAGTGTTTTCCACGTCCATCCTATTTCATAAAAATGTGATTGCCAAAATTTATAATTTGAATTCTCCAAGGAAGATAATTGATTATCAACTAAAACATTATTTATCCCCATTGCTAAAACAAGCTGAGAAGTTGTTTTTTTATTTTTTGGCTCTTTTTTTAATTCCTTTTTTTTCTTTTTGTCTTTATCATCCTCAACTGCAATGCTAAACCTTTTATTATCTATACTAAAAGAAACATCAACATCTTCCTCTGTATCAATTTCATCTCTACTCTTAATCTTATCATTGGTTTTATCTTGTACCAACTGTTGTAATTTATGTTCTTGTACTCCTACCAAGTCTTCTATTCTTTTGGCATGATATGCTGCTGCAGATTTTTTTAATTGGTTTGACTCCTCTAGTGTAATTATTCTAGATGCTAATTTTTTATTAATTTCTCCGACTTTTACTCTTAAAGAATCTTTTTGTGTTTTTGTAATTGATTCAATATTTTTTGATATTTTTTTTACTTCGTTCTCAAAATATTTTTCTTGAGAAAAAACAAAAGTTGTACAGAACAACAGTAACATTAATAAATTTCTTTCCATTTTTATTTTCTTTTTAGTCATTTCTATTTGCTAAGCTGGTCGCTAAGGTTCTAAACTCTCCCTTTATTAATTTTATAAAACTCTTCTTAAAAGTTTCTTCATCAACACTTTTTTCCACTTCGGCCAATAACGTATTGGCATCTACATCAAGACTTTGTTCATCCAATTCTTGTTGAATTGTTCTTAAAAGTTCATCTCTATTAACATGATATTGAGCATAGTACTTTTGATATATTTCTTGATCATCTGTCACAGAAGCCAACAAATCTTCGCTATTGATTTTTATCCTAGAATTTGATTCTTTCTTCACAACAGGAACTTCTTTTTTTTCAATCTTTAAACCTAAGTCAGCAACATCTAATGGTATTTTGGCACTTGTTTTAATTTTTATATAATTCATTTTTATAATAGGAACCTCCTTAAAAGAATCTTGATTTGAAGCAACAAGAACATTTTCTGATTCACTCGGTTTTTTGGTTGATTTTTCTACTATTGGTTTTATCAACTTTGTACTATCGGTTATCACATTATTGGCTAGTTTATTTGATGAACTAAAATAATCTTCATTAAAACTCAGCACAAAGGCTACTGAAATTAATAGCAATATACCAGCAGCATAACCTATATATAAAAACCAGTTACGTTTCTTCTTTTGAGGAACGGTATCTAACTGATTACTCAAACGTTCCCATGCAGAATTTGAAGGTTGTATTGTTCTAGATTTTAGTAAACCTCTAACAATCTCATCAATATTATTTGTCTCCATTTACTGTTCTATTCATGATTATATAATTCTCTTGCAACCATTTTCTTGCTTTAAATAATTGTGATTTAGAGGTGTTTTCTGTAATATTTAATTCTTTTGCTATTTCTGAGTGTTTATAACCTTCTATAGCATATAAATTAAAAACCATTTTATACCCTGTAGGCAATTCATCAATTAATTTCTGAATATCTTCTAATTCCGTACCTTCCATACTAACCACTGCCTGTACATCAAAGACGAATTCATCATCTGAAAATTGTATCGGATGTTTTTTACGTAAATACGTAATACAAGTATTTACCATAATTCTTCGTATCCAACCTTCAAAATTTCCTTCATTTTTAAATTGAGAAATACTAGTAAAAACTTTTAAAAACCCTTGAAGCATTAAATCTTCTGCATGATGTAAATCTTTTACATATTGCCTACAAACCCCTAACATTTTAGGAGAATATTGCTCAAACAAACGTTGTTGTGCCTCTCTTTTTTGAAGAACAGCATCAGCTATTAACTGATTTGTTTGATGATGCAATGGTATTGTTTTCAATCGTTTTTATAGTTTTGATGCCTTACAAATATATAGACTACATGTGTCTGAAAATAGTTGCCTAAGATTAAAAAATCTTGTTTAATTAAATCCCATTAAGATACTTAAACAAAAAAACCGAGCAAATTGCTCGGTTTTTTGTTTATATATTCTTTTGAATTATTCTACTAAACCTTCTAAGTCTAAAATGAAAGCATATTCCATGGCAGTTTCTTTTAAAGAATCAAAACGACCAGAGGCACCTCCGTGTCCCGCTTCCATATTGGTGTACAAGTACAACTTATTATTGTCTGTTTTTAACTCTCTTAATTTGGCAACATATTTTGCAGGCTCCCAATATTGCACTTGAGAATCGTGTAAACCTGTAGTAACAAAAATATTTGGATACGCTTTTGCTTCTATATTATCATATGGAGAATAAGATTTGATGTAATCATAATAAACTTTATCATTAGGATTTCCCCACTCATCATATTCTCCTGTAGTTAAAGGAATACTTTCATCTAACATTGTTGTTACAACATCTACAAAAGGAACTGCTGAAATTATTCCATTGAATAATTCAGGATTCATGTTACATACTGCTCCCATCAGTAAACCTCCTGCAGATCCTCCCATAGCATACAAATGCGCTGGAGAAGTCATTTTGTTATCAATTAAATACTTTGCACAATCTACAAAATCATTAAAAGTATTTTTCTTGTTTAATAGTTTTCCATCTTCGTACCAAGGTCTTCCTAAATATTCCGATCCACGAATATGAGCCAAAGCAAACACAAAACCTCTGTCTAACAAACTTAAACGGGTAGTACTAAAGCTATCATCTACAGTATGTCCGTATGAACCATAAGCATACATAAATACAGGTGTATTTTCGTTAATCTTGGTATCTTTTCTATGCACAATAGAAAGCGCTACTTTTTTTCCATCTCTGGCAGTTACCCAAATACGTTTACTTATGTAGTTCTTTTTATCAAACTTCCCTCCTAGTACTTCTTGTTCTTTTTTAATGATTTCTTCTTGAGTATTCATATTAAAATCTATTACAGAACTTGGAGTAGTCATAGAATTATAACCAAACCTTAACCATGGGGTATCAAACTCAGGATTTCCATATACGTAGGCTGAATAAGTTTCTTCTGCAAATGGTAAATAGTAATCATTACTTCCATCCCATTTAATAATTCTTATTTTACCCAATCCGTCTTTACGCTCTTCTAATACTAAGAAATCTTTAAAAATAGTCATGTCTTCTAACAAAACATCTTCACGATGTGGAATGACATCTATCCAATTTTCTTTGCTTGTAGCAGTTTCAGATGTTTTCATCAACTTAAAGTTGGTCGCTCCATCTTTGTTGGTTTGAATATAAAAAGAGTCATTAAAATGCGTAATGCTATACTCTAAACCATCTTCTCTGGCTTGAAAAACTTTAAAATCTCCCGTAGGATTATCGGTTTCTAAATATTGATATTCCGTTTGTAAGGTACTGTATGAACCTATTAAAAGATATTTTTTAGATTTTGTTTTTCCCACATAAACTCCATAGGTATCATCCTTTTCGTGAAACACCAACACATCTTCTCCAGAAGTAGTTCCTAAGGTATGTCTATAAATTTTATCACTTCTTAATGTAATGTGATCTTTTTTGGTGTAAAACAACGTTTGATTGTCATTTGCCCAAGTAGCAGAACCTGTGGTAAATTCAATAGTATCTTTTAACATTTTCCCTGTAGTTAAATCCATAAAAAACAGGGTATATTGTCTTCTACCAGTATTATCTACACTATATACCAATAAATTATTATTGGTACTTACGGATAGTCCGCCAACATCAAAATATTCATACCCTTCTGCCAGCACATTCACGTCTAATAAAATTTCTTCCTCAGCATCTAAGGAACCTTTTTTACGTGTATAAATTGGATATTGACTACCAAAATCATAACGAGTAATATAGAAATAACCATTCTTAAAATAAGGAACAGAACTATCATCTTCTTTAATTCTGCTCTTCATTTCCTGAAATAAATCTTCCTGAAACTTAAGTGTATGCTTGGTTTCTTCTTCATAAAAAGAATTTTCCTCACTTAAATACGTTAATACTTTTTGTGTTTTATCCGATGGATTTTCCGCTTCTTTTTCAGCATCAGACAAACGCATCCAATAATAATTATCGATGCGAACATCTTCATGTTTTACTAATTTTGTTGGAATTTTATCGGCTATTGGAGCTGTTATCACCTTCATTTTGTGGCATTTTATTAAGAGAGCAAAAATAGCAATTCCCAATAGGATAAAGACATTTCTTTGCAGAATGTTTTTCATAGTCTTGATGAATATTTTACTGAAGATATTAATTATCTTTTTATATTGTTTAAAAATTAAAATTAGAAGTTTATGTTTGGAGATATGTCTAAAATGATGAGTCAATTACAAGACGCTAAAAAAAATGTAGAGGAAGCTAAATTAAAATTAAATGATATTTTAATAGAAAGTAACAGTGGGAATGGTTTGGTAAACGTCACCATTTCTGCAAGCAAACAGGTTAAAAAAATAGACATAAACGAAAATTTACTAAGTGATAAAGAAGCCTTAGAGGATTATTTAATTTTAGCATTAAATGATGCCATTACAAAAGCAGACAAAATTCAGGAACAAGAAATGGCCATCGCTGCAAAAAAAGGAATAAATTTTGGTTTCTAAAAAACCTACCTTTTATAGAAACAAAAAATACAAATAAAATTATTTTCTTTAAATATTTATTAAGATATTGCAATTTTACCAAAAGGAAACAAACAATATAACCTATTGAATATCAATATAATTAAACAATTACGGGCTGTGATTGTTTTTTTTTTTACTTTTTTTTAAAATTGCTTTTTCAGTTCAAAAAAAAAATTACTTTTGCTCATATATACAATTGTAAAAATGTTATTGTTTTTATTTTTCGGTTATGTCTGCATGAAGATATTAAGCACACATAATATGGCAAGTAGTCATAACGGAATAAAAAAGTATTCTTCAAAATTTTTTCTTTTTGTAAACAACCCTTTTAAAGTTTTAAGGTTAAGACACGTGTATTTAGTAATTAGAGTGTAGTATTTTGTATTTCATAAAAAAATGTCCAAATTAGTATCTAATAAGATATTAACATTTAGGAGTTATTTATCAAATTTCAAAAACAAAAAATGCGTAACAAATACAAAGATTTAATCAACCAAACTTTTTATTTTCCACAAGAAGAATTTAAACTTACAGACGACGACGAGCTAATGTTTCACGACATTGACGTTTCGGCACTAATAGAAGAGCATGGAACTCCATTAAAAATAACTTATTTACCCAAAATTTCAGAAAACATTCAGAAAGCTAAAAATTGGTTTGCTAGTGCTTTTGAAAAACACAATTATCAAGGTAAATATTTTTATTCTTACTGTACTAAAAGTTCACACTTTAAACACGTGTTAGATGAGGCTTTAGAGAATAATATTCACATAGAAACCTCATCAGCGTTTGATATTAACATTGTAAATGCCCTATTAGAAACCGGTAAAATTAACAAAGACACTTTTGTGATTTGTAATGGTTTTAAAAGGGAGCAATATGTAAGTAATATTGCAGATTTAATTAACAACAAACATAAAAACTGCATTCCTATTATTGATAATTATGAAGAATTATCTTTATTAGAAGAAGAAATAAATAGCAGTTTTAATGTAGGAATCCGTATTGCATCAGAAGAAGAACCAAAGTTTGAGTTCTATACTTCTAGACTAGGTATTGGATACAAAAATATAGTGCCTTTTTACAAAAAACAAATTGAGGAAAATCCTAAGGTAAACTTAAAAATGTTGCACTTTTTTATCAATACAGGTATTAAAGACAACGCCTATTATTGGAACGAATTACACAAATGTTTAAAAGTATATGTAGCCTTAAAAAAGATCTGTCCAACCCTAGATTCTTTAAACATCGGTGGTGGGTTTCCAATCAAATCTTCTTTAGGATTTGAATATGATTATGAATACATGGTTGATGAAATTGTATATCAAATCAATACTGTATGTGAAGATGCTAAGGTAGAAGTACCCAATATTTTTACAGAATTTGGAAGTTTTACCGTAGGGGAAAGTGGAGCAAATTTTTATAAAGTTTTATATCAAAAACAACAAAACGATAGAGAGTTATGGAACATGATTGACTCTTCTTTTATTACCACTTTACCAGATTCTTGGGCCATAAACAAACGTTTTATTATGTTGCCTATTAACAGATGGAACGAAAGTTATGAAAGAGTATTATTAGGAGGATTAACATGTGATAGTGATGATTATTACAACTCAGAACAACATAGTAACGCTATTTATTTACCAACATATCACCCAGACAAACCTTTATACATAGGCTTTTTTAATACAGGTGCATATCAGGAATCAATAGGTGGATTTGGAGGTTTACAACACTGCTTAATTCCACAACCAAAACAATTAATTATACAAAAAAGTAAAGACGGAAAATTAACAACCACCGTTTTTAGAGAAAAACAATCTTATCAAGAATTTTTAAACATTTTGGGTTATGAAAAATAACTACGCAAACATCGCTAGCGAATACGCTAAAAAAGAAACTGCTAAAGTCGTATTAATCCCTGTTCCTTATAATGGAACCGATTCTTGGCAAAAAGGAAGTGACAAAGCTCCTCAAGCTTTTTTAAAAGCATCTGAAAGCCTTGAACTTTATGATATTGAAACAGATTCTGAAGTATACAAACAAGGAATCTTTTTGGCAGATGCTGTTTCTGAAAACAAAACGCCAGAAGCTATGTCTGCTGCTGTTTACGAAAACGTAAAAACGTATTTAAACACAAATAAATTTGTAACTATTGTTGGTGGAGAGCACTCTGTTTCAATAGGAACTATAAAAGCTTTTAACGAGCATTTTGATAATTTAACAGTATTACAAATTGATGCACATGCGGGAATTAGAAAAGAACATTTAGGATCTAAAATTAACCATAACTGTTCTATGTACCACGCAAGCCAAGTAACCAATTTAGTACAAGTTGGAGTTCGTAGCATGGGGCATATTGAAAAAACTGTAATTGATTATGACAAAGTTTTCTTTGCTCATGATTTGGCTACTGATGACTATTGGATGGAAAATGCTATTGAAGCCATGACAGATAATGTATATATTTCTTTTGACTTAGATGGATTTGATCCTTCTATTATGCCGTCTGTAGGAAATCCAGAACCAGGAGGTTTATTTTGGTATGAAACTTTAGACTTTTTAAGAAAAGTGTTTGAAGAAAAAAATGTAGTAGGGTTCGACTTGGTTGAATTATGTCCTAACGAACATGATAAAACTTCTGATGCTTTAGCTGCAAAATTATACTACAAAATGTTAAGCTATAAATTTGAATTAGAAAAAGATGATAGCCTAGGAATTGATGAAAATGATTTTAGCACCAAGAAAAATAAAATTGGAAAGTTCTCAGATGATGAAGAATAAGAACAATTAAAACAACAAAACAAACAACCTTATATAGTCTTTGAAATAGACAACTAACGACAAACCTTAGTTCTTATGAAAAGAATCATAATTGACCACTCAAAAGTAACAGACGAAATCTTAAACATCATTATGGAAGATTATCCTGATGGATACACTGATAGAGATGTTTTAAAATTTAAAAACCACAAAGGAGAACTTATTGAAGCTCTTGAAATTAAATTAGGCGATGATATTTATTTGGTAAAAGTTGGAACTAAATTAGACAAAGCCATTGATAACTTTGTTGAAGAAAATGATGAAGACAGCGATAACGAACCTGCTGATGATCTTGATGTAGATGAAGATTTACTAAAAGATGAAGATTCAGATGACGACGAAGATTAGTTATAAAAAAGCCGAGCAATTTAAAATTGCTCGGCTTTTTTATTTTTATATAACATCAAACTCTATTAAAACTTAGTTTCTAATTTGATATAATCTCTAAATTCTTTTTGTTTATCAACATTTTTAAAAGCACCTCCAAACTCAGCCGTTACTGTTGAACTTTCAATGTCTTTTACTCCTCTAGAATTTACACACAAGTGTTTAGCATCTATTATACAAGCTACATCCTCTGTTCCTAAAGCCTCTTGTAAAGCTTTTACAACCTGACGAGTTAATCGCTCTTGTACTTGAGGTCTTTTTGCAAAATGATCTACAATACGATTCATTTTAGACAAACCTACCACAGTACCTTTAGAAATATAAGCAACATGTGCTCTACCAATAATAGGTAATAAGTGATGTTCACAAGTAGAATAAACCACTATATTTTTTTCTACCAACATTTCACCATATTGGTAGCTATTGTTAAAGGTAGATAACTTAGGCTTGGTTTCTGGATTTAAACCTCCAAACAATTCTTTAACATAGGCTTTTGCCACACGTCTTGGAGTTCCTTGCAAGCTATCATCCGTTAAGTCTAACCCTAACGTTTCCATGATTTCTTTAACATTTTTTTGAATTTTCTCTATCTTTTCAGCATCAGATAATTCAAAAGCATCTGCTCGCATTGGAGTTTTAGTCACATCACCAATGTGGTTATCTCCTATATCATCAATCTCTTCGTAGTTCATTATGTCAATTTCTTGGGACATATTTATAAAATTATAGGGTGCAAATTTACGAATTAATTACGACTTGTAGCAATTCATTTAACTTATACACCAATTGTTCACCTGTACTCATATTTTTTAACGTATAAGTACCCTCTTCTATTTCTTTTGATCCTACCAACACCACAAACGGAATGTTTCTTTTGTTGGCATACATCATTTGCTTTTTCATTTTTGCATCACTAGGATACAATTCTGATTTAATTCCTTCTGCCCTTAGCTTGGCAATGGCTTTGGTCGCATAAAGTGCTTCTTCATTACCAAAGTTGATAAATAAAATATCTGGTCTTGGCTGAGCTACTTCTTCAAACAACCCTAACTCCTCTAAAACCAAATAAATCCTATCCAACCCAAAAGAAATTCCAACACCACTCATATCCTTTAAACCAAAGATTCCTGTTAAATCGTCGTAACGACCTCCACCTCCAATAGATCCCATTTTTACACCTTCTGGAGCCGCTACTTCAAAAATAGCACCTGTGTAATAATTTAATCCACGAGCTAAAGTTACATCTAAAGTTAAATTTGCCGATTGTAATCCAATCGTTTCTATGGTATCTATAATGAATCTTAATTCTTCTACTCCTTTGGTTCCTTCTACTGAACTAGCCAGCATATTAGCTAACTGATTTAATTTCTCTTGATTGGTTCCTGTAAAATCAAATAAGGGAGCTACTTTTTCTATGGCTTCTTCAGAAATACCTTTTTCTAGCATTTCTTTGGTTACTCCTTCTTTCCCAATTTTATCTAACTTATCTAAAGCCACCGTAAAATCGATTAACTTATCACTAGCATCAATAATTTCTGCAATACCTGATAATATTTTTCGGTTGTTCATTTTAACAGTTACACCATTTAGTCCCAACTTGGTAAAAACGGTATCATATAACTGAACAAAATCTACTTCTTGCCAAAGAGAATCACTTCCTACTACATCGGCATCACATTGATAGAATTCTCTAAAACGACCTTTTTGAGGACGATCGGCTCTCCAAACTGGCTGAATTTGATATCTCTTAAACGGAAATTCAATTTCATTTTGATGTTGTACCACGTAACGTGCAAAAGGCACAGTTAAATCGTAACGCAAGGCTTTTTCACTAATGACACTTGTTAATTTTTGACTATCCTTACTTGCCAATAAATTTTCATCAGCTTTACTTAAGTAATCTCCAGAATTTAAGATTTTAAAAATCAATCGATCTCCTTCCTCTCCATACTTCCCCATTAAGGTTTCTGAGTTTTCAAAAGAAGGTGTTTCTATAGATTGAAATCCAAAAGTTTGGAAAACAGACTTAATGGTAGTAAAAATATAATCTCTTTTTGCTACTTCAACAGGAGAAAAATCTCTAGTTCCTTTAGGAATACTTGGTTTTTGTGCCATACAAATGCCTTGTTTTTTTGAAAGCACAAATATAAATAAACTAAAAGCTAATCTGTCATGAAATCAGAAGCTATTTCATAAAACAAAAAAGCCACTTTGAAATTTCAAAGCGGCTTTAATGATACTTGAACATTAAAAATTACTTTCGAAGAATTAATGCTTGATATATAATAAATCTTAAATAAGAAAGAGCATCAATATCCTCTTCAGCTAATAATTCTATTTTCTTAAATACTGATAATAGATCAACTACATTCCTTATTCTTTTTTTATCTAACTCATTAATTAATGAGCCTTTGATTTTTTTAACTTCGTCTCTCTTTGCTTTTTCTATTTTTTCTCTAACCAAAAATTTTATTTGCTCAGGATTTCTTATAGTATGAATTTTAGAAATATCTTCAAACAACTCATCATGAATCTTTTTAGCATCTGAGATACTCCTTAATTCGGATATTGCTGTTTTAGGAACTTGATTATGTTTTATAGATAAGATATCTGACTTTATATTTCTTGGCAGCATAATTAATTCTTCAAATTTTGTTTCATCAAAAACAATAGAACAGACAGCTGAAAATCTTAAAGCTTCTCTTTTAATCTCATCATTTGATACAATAATAATATTTTTCACATAACCAATATCTTTTAACTCTCTTCGATCTGAACTTTCAAAATACATTTTAACAAATGATTCATTATACTCAAACATATTTAAGCTATAAAAAACATTATTTCTTTTCATTTCTTCGTGAAGTGTTAATAAACCTATAACTATTGTCAAATTATTATCATAATTGTGATATTTTTTTTGAGAAATAATAGCTCTTAAGTAGTACTTATCTTCATCTATTTCATGTAAAATTCTATACTTCTTATCTATCGCACATACTTTTTTAAGATAATCAAAATTTAATTTTACAAGATCACTATATCCGCATTGAATTATTTTGTTTGCATATTTATCCATTTGGTATAAGCAAGTGAAGAAATCTCTCTTTGCAGAATAAATAGGACTTACGGAAATATTTTTCACTCCTAATTTCTCAAAATAATCACTACTACATATATTATGAAAATTAATAGTAAACTCCATATCATCATACAGTGATATATTATTTAGCGAACTTAATAAATCTATTTTATTAAACTTTGAGTTTATTAACTTCTGAGTTTCAACTATTGTGGTAGCTCCTTTAATATTGATAAATTCATCTTCTATGGATTTAAAATTTAATAATTCCAAAAACTCTATTGACATAGAGTCTTCTCCTAATAATTTGACTAAATCAGAAACCTTTATTCCTGTGTCCTCTTTTAAAACATTTCCTTTTTTTACTATTTTTTTGTTAAATCTAATCATAACTTAATAAGTTATTAACACTCTAAACAGCTATTATTCCCTTTGAAATATAGACCTGTTTGAATATTTATTAATAAAAGCGGAAATAATTATTTTGTAGGAGAAACTAGAATTAGTTACTTTTGAAGTAAATAAGGAAAGATGAGGTAATCTCTGTCTGTTTCTTCTATTTTTTGAAAATATTTTTTTTGCCGTCCAAAGCTAAAAACTTTCAAATTAAAAATTAAGGGGTATTTCCAGTATCCCTTTTTTTGTGCATTATTTTTCTCCCTCTATTTTAGATTAAAAAAGGTTAAACAAATTATATAAAAACTCCTAAGAGTATTTAGTATGTGTTAATATTACCACACTAAAAAATCTCTTAGGAGTATATATTTACTTTATTCTTTAAGATCCACACATTTCACAATCATCTGGATTTTCTCTAGATTGTAAAACCATGGCTTTAAATTCTTCTGGAGTTAAAGGCTTATCTTCTACTTTTTTATCATTATTTAAGGTAAACTTAATTGCATTTACTGCAGATTTTGTTCTTAGATAATACATTCCTGTTTTTAATCCTGATTTCCAAGCATAGAAGTGCATTGAGGTTAATTTAGAATAATTAGCATCTTCCATAAACAAGTTTAATGATTGAGATTGATCGATAAAATATCCTCTTTGACGAGACATATCAATAATATCTTTCATACTTAATTCCCAAACTGTTTTATACAAATCTTTTAAGTCTTGTGGAATTCCTTCAATATGCTGAATAGAACCATTGGCTCTCATCAACTCTTCTTTTAAAGCATTATCCCATAAACCTAACTCAACTAAATCTTCTAATAAGTGTTTATTAACAACAATAAACTCTCCTGACAATACTCTACGAGTATAAATATTTGAGGTATAAGGTTCAAAAGCTTCGTTGTTTCCTAAAATTTGAGAAGTAGATGCTGTTGGCATTGGAGCCACTAATAAAGAGTTACGAACACCATTCTTCATTACTTTTTCTCTTAATTCAGCCCAATTCCAACGACCACTTAATTCTTCATCCTTAACTCCCCACATATTATATTGAAATTCTCCTTGTGACATTGGAGAGCCTTCAAATGTAGAATAAGCTCCTTTTTTTGTAGCAATTTCCATAGACGATTCTACTGCTGCAAAATATAAGGTTTCAAAAATATCTTTGTTTAATTGCTTTGCTTCATCAGAAGTAAATGGCATTCTTAACATAATAAAAGCATCAGCCAATCCTTGAATTCCCAATCCTACAGGACGGTGTCTCATGTTAGAATTTTCTGCTTCTTTTACAGGATAGTAGTTTCTGTCAATAACCGTATCTAAATTACGAGTTACTTTTTTAACTACTTTGTATAATTTATCGTGGTTAAAGAACTTTTCGCCTTTGTCATTTGTTTCTACAAACATTGGAATTGCAATAGATGCCAAGTTACAAACCGCAACTTCGTCTTTTGCTGTGTATTCCATAATTTCTGTGCACAAGTTAGAAGAACGAATAACCCCTAAATTCTTTTGATTAGACTTGCGGTTCGCTGCATCTTTGTACAACATGTATGGATTACCAGTTTCTATTTGAGATTCTAAAACTTTTTCCCATAATTCACGAGCTTTAATGGTTTTACGTCCTTTTCCTTCCGCTTCGTATTTGGTGTATAATGCTTCAAACTCTTCTCCATAAGTATCATATAAACCTGGACATTCATTAGGACACATCAACGTCCATTCCCCGTTTTCTTCAACACGCTTCATAAATAAGTCAGAAATCCACAATGCCAAGAATAGGTCTCTTGCACGTTTTTCCTCTGCTCCAGTATTTTTTCTTAAATCTAAAAATTCAAAAATATCAGCATGCCAAGGTTCTATATAAATAGCAAAAGAACCTTTACGTTTACCTCCTCCTTGATCTACATAACGAGCCGTATCATTATAAACTTTTAACATTGGAATAATTCCGTTAGAAGTTCCGTTGGTTCCGCGAATGTAAGAACCTGTAGCTCTAATATTATGAATAGACAAACCGATACCCCCAGCTGACTGAGAAATTTTTGCCGTTTGTTTTAAAGTATCGTAAATACCATCAATACTATCATCTTGCATTTGTAATAAAAAACAAGAAGACATTTGTGGTTTTGGGGTACCAGAATTGAACAAAGTTGGGGTTGCATGTGTAAAAAACTTTTTACTCATTAAGTTATAAGTCTCAATAGCTTCTTCAATATCATTTAAGTGAATACCTATTGCTACACGCATTAACATGTGTTGTGGACGTTCTGTAATTTGTCCGTTAATTTTTAAAAGATAAGAGCGCTCTAAAGTTTTAAAACCGAAATAATCGTAGTTAAAATCTCTATCATATACAATTGAGGAATCTAATAAAGCTGAATTTTCCTCAATTACTTTATACACTTCATCTGAAAGCAATGGAGATGCCAAACCTGTACGCGGGTTTACATACTCATACAATTCTTTCATGGTTGCAGAAAAAGATTTTTCTGTATTCTTGTGTAAGTTAGATACTGAAATTCTTGCCGCTAACTTTGCATAGTCAGGATGTGCTGTAGTTAAGGTTGCGGCAATTTCTGCTGCTAAGTTATCTAATTCAGAAGTGGTGACTCCATCATACAACCCTTCAATCACACGCATTGCTACTTTTACTGGATCTACCAATGGGTTTAATCCGTAACAAATTTTTCTAATTCTAGCCGTGATTTTATCAAACATCACAGACTCTTTGTGTCCATCTCTTTTAATTACGTACATATGCCTTTATCTTTTAAATTAGTTAGTTTTTAGAGAATAACATCCTATCAACACTATTTTCATAGCATTGTAGCATATTAAAAAAAGTGATTAATTTATTTATTCTTAAAAATCAGCATCAAAGCTAATTTCTCCTGTTCCACCAGATTTTACTCCTGCTTTTTGGTATTCTGAAACTCTTTTTTCAAAAAAGTTTGTTTTCCCTTCTAATGATATCATATCCATAAAGTCGAAAGGATTGCTAGAATTATACACTCTTTCACATCCAAATTCAACTAAAAGTCTGTCTGTTACAAATTCTAAGTATTGACTCATCAATTTAGCATTCATTCCAATTAAACTTACTGGTAAGGATTCTGTAATAAATACTTTCTCAATATCTAAAGCATCAATAATAATTTCTTTGATACGATCTTTAGGTACTTTATTTACAATATGGTTGTTGTGTAAGTGTACTGCAAAATCACAGTGTAATCCTTCATCACGAGAAATCAACTCGTTAGAAAAGGTTAATCCTGGTAACAATCCACGTTTTTTCATCCAGAAGATTGCACAGAAACTACCTGAAAAGAAAATCCCTTCAACTGCTGCAAAAGCAATCAAGCGTTCGGCAAAAGATTCTGACTCTATCCATTTTAAAGCCCAATCTGCTTTTAACTTAATCGCTGGGAAATATTCAATAGCTTTAAAAAGTTTGTTTTTTTCTTCTTCATTTTTCACATAAGTATCAATTAACAAAGAATATACTTCTGAGTGAATGTTTTCCATCATGATTTGGAAACCATAGAAGAATTTTGCCTCTGCATATTGAACTTCACTTACAAAGTTTTCAGCTAAATTTTCGTTTACAATTCCATCGGAAGCAGCAAAAAAAGCTAAAATATGTTTGATGAAATAACGCTCATCATCATTTAATTTATTTTCCCAATCAACAACATCTTGATGTAAGTCAATTTCTTCAGCTGTCCAAATACTTGCTTCTTGTTTTTTGTACCATTCCCAAATATCTTGGTGTTGGATAGGAAAAATTACGAATCTATTTGGGTCGTCTTGTAAAATTGGTTCAATTTGAGACATATCTATTATTTAATTTCTAGTGTGATTATTATTTTATCGTGCTAACAAAGATTGCAAAAAATAGTCTTGAATGAAAGAACTACTTATCCACAAATCTTGAAAGTTCTTAACAATCTGTCAAAATGCAGCATAAACACTGACTTTGTACAAAACACTAAAAAACAAGTGTTTATATTTAAAATAGTTTTAAATAAGTAATTTCAGATAATAAAAAAAAGCCCAACAAACAAAGAATTTGTAAAGGCTTTTTTTAACTTTTTTAAGAAAAAACTTGTTAACTCTTCTTCTGTTTTTTCCATTCTTCAGCAACTTTCTCTAACTCCATATACCAATTTTCTCCAAACTTTAGAATCAATGCATTTTTTAAAAATTTATATACAGGAACCTGTAGTTCTTTTCCCAAAGAACAGGCATCATCACAAATTTCCCAATGATGATAATTTACAGCCGAAAATTCTTCGTACTCTTGTACACGAACTGGATATAAATGACATGAAATTGGTTTTTTCCAATCTACCAATCCAAGATTATAAGCTTGTTCAATTCCACAAGAAGTAACTCCTTTTTCATCAAAAGTAACAAAAGCACATTCTTTGTTGTTTACTAGCGTTGTTTCATGCTCTCCAAACTTAGAAGTTGTGTAAGTCCCTTGTTCTTCAATAGCTTTTATTCCCTCTGAACGTAATAAATGCTTGATTTTTGGATATACCTCGTTTAATTTTTTAATTTCCTCATCTAACACAGGAGCTCCTGCTTCTCCCGCTACACAACACTCTCCTTTACAGGCCGAAATATTACACACAAAATCATTTTCTATGACTTCTTCTGATACTAGTGTTTTCCCTATTTGAAACATACGTGATTTGATATAAAAAAAGAGCCTATTAAAATAGGCTCTTTTGTATTTTTTTTCAAAAGTAAAAAATTATTTTTTATTTACTTCTTTAATATATTTTTCTAAAGCCATCGTCATAGAAGGAGTTTCTGGTGATGGTGCAGCAATGTCAACTTTTAAACCAGCTTCTGTTGCTGCTTTAACTGTTGAATTTCCATAAACAGCGATTCTTGTATCGTTTTGTTTAAACTCTGGAAAATTTTTAAATAATGATTGAATTCCAGATGGGCTGAAAAACACCAAAACATCGTAGGTTACTTTTTCTAAATCTGACAAGTCACTAGTTACAGTTCTATATAAATCAGCTCTGGTCCAATCAATTCCCATGGCGTTTAAAGATTCAGGAATTAAATCTTTTAATTTATCTGATGAAGGTAATAAGAATTTTTCTGTTTTATGCTTTTTAATTAACTCACACAATTCAGGAAACGTTCTTTTTCCAACATAAATTTTACGTTTTCTGTAAACCACATATTTTTGTAAATAATATGCGACTGCTTCTGATTGACAAAAATACTTTAATTCATTTGGCACTTTGAATCTCATCTCCTCAGCAATTCTGAAAAAATGATCTACTGCATTTCTACTGGTTAGTATAATGGCAGAATATTTTCCTAAATCAATTTTTTGGTTACGAACCTCTCTTACGGTTAATCCTTCAACGTGAATAAAAGATCTAAAATCTATTTTCACTTTTTGCTTTTCTGATAAAATCGAAAAGGGTGATTGTTGGTCTGTTTTAGGCTCTGGCTGAGATACTAATATTGTTTTTACTTTCATCTTTTTCTTACTCTGTATAGCTTTTGAATAAATAAATAAACGGCACTATTTCTAGCGTGCAAAGATACAAAATAATATACAAAATCTTGCCTGAGAGCAAGTTTTTATTATTTGAAATAATGATTATAAACCTAATAAAGTAAGCTATTAGAGCGATTATTAAGAGGTAATTTCGAGAAATATCAAAGCTGTTTAAATGTAAAAAAACGTAACATAAAAGCAAAAAAACCATCAATAACCAAACCACTAAGTAGCTGGTTTCCAGCATAAAAGTTTGTTTAAAGTATGTTTTTTTGTTAGATAAATTGTATAAAAACTCTGACACTAAATACTTTACAAAAAAATAACCTGTACTTAAATACATACAATGTATAAAGGCCTCAAAAAAATGTTGATAAATAAATTCATTATCATACAACAAGACCATCAAAAAAAGGGCAAAAACAACAGATAGGTACAAAAACACCAATACCTGATATAACGAAAGTGTACTTACAGAATCATGTGGATATTTATAAAAATATGGATTAGAAAACAGACTCTTAAAAAGAAGTTTTGTTCTGGTTAAATCTACCATGCACATTAAAAACACCATAAATAAAGGTGTAAACAACACCAAACTTAGCTTGTTATAATATGAATTATCTACGAGTTCTAACAGCATGTAATTTACTTAAAATATGGAATGAATGTTGCTACAAAATTAGGAATAAAAAAACGTAAATTTGGCAAAACAAATTTTAAGCATGAATCAGGCATTAATTATCATTCCTACTCTTAATGAAGTTGAAAACATCAACGCCATTATAAAAGCAGTATTTGATATTGATCCTAATTACCATATTTTAGTAGTAGATGATAATTCTACCGATGGAACCATTAACATCATTAAAAATCTACAAAAAACACATGCTAATTTACACCTAGAAATTAGAACAAACAACCGTGGATTAGGGAAAGCTTACATTCACGGATTTAAATGGGCCATTCAAAGAGATTATGAATATGTTTTAGAAATGGATGCTGATTTTTCTCACAATCCTAAAGATTTACAAAGACTAATTAATGCTTGTGAAGAAGGAGAAAACGATATTGCCATTGGTTCTAGATATATAAATAATAAAATTAATGTCATCAATTGGGATTTTAAAAGATTGATGTTATCTTACTTTGCCTCTAAATATGTAAAGTTTGTAACAGGAATTCCAGTATTTGACACCACTGCTGGTTTTATTTGTTATAGAAGAAAAGTGCTAGAAACCATTGATTTTAGTAAAATAAGGTTTACAGGATATGCTTTTCAAATAGAAATGAAATTTAAAGCATGGCTGCATAAATTTAAAATAAAAGAAGTTCCTATTATTTTTACAGATAGGACAAAAGGAACTTCAAAATTAGACGGCTCTATTATTAGTGAAGCTATTTTTGGAGTGATTAGAATGAAATTTAAAGGATTGACAAAAAAATAAATTATGGGTTGTACAGTAATTAAGGGGGCAAAAATTATTAACGAAGGGAAAATATTTAAACGTGATGTGTTGATTGAAAACGACATCATTAAAACCATCGCTAAAGAAATTAAAGTGCCTAAAAGTGCTTTGGTAATTAAAGCCAAAGGAAAATATTTACTGCCAGGAGCTATAGATGATCAAGTTCATTTTAGAGAACCAGGACTTACTCATAAAGCAAATATTGCTACCGAAAGTAGAGCTGCAGTAGCAGGTGGAATTACCACTTTTATAGAAATGCCAAATACTGTTCCACAAGCAACTACTCAAGAATTATTAGAAGATAAATTTGAAACTGCTTCAAAAACATCTTATGCTAACTATTCTTTTATGTTTGGTGGAACCAACGATAATTTAGAGGAATTGTTAAAAACAGATCCTAAAAAAGTTGCAGGAATTAAATTATTCTTAGGTTCTTCTACAGGAAATATGTTGGTAGATAATCCTGAGGTTTTAGAGAAAATATTTTCATCAACCAAAATGTTGATTTCTGTTCATTGTGAAGATGAACAAACCATTAAAGATAATTTTCAAAAAGCTTTAGAGGAGTTTGGAGAAGATATTCCTATGGCTCAACATCCTATTATCAGAAGTGCAGAGGCTTGTTACTTATCTTCTTCAAAAGCCATAAAATTAGCCGAAAAAACAGGAGCTAGATTACATATCTTTCACTTATCAACTGCGATAGAAACAGAATTATTTAGAAATGATATTCCTTTAAAAGAAAAGAAAATTACTGCTGAAGTTTGTGTACATCACCTAAGCTTTAATAGTGATGATTACGCTAAAAAAGGAACTTTTATTAAATGGAATCCTGCTGTAAAAACCAAAAACGACCAAGGAGCTTTATGGAGAGCTTTGTTAGATGATAGAATTGATGTGATTGCTACAGACCATGCTCCACATACTTTAGAAGAAAAACAACAAGTTTACACCAAGGCACCAAGTGGTGGACCATTAGTACAACACGCATTACCAGCCATGTTAAACTATGTTGATGAAGGTAAAATTACTTTAGAAAAAGTGGTAGAAAAAATGTGTCATAATCCAGCTATTCTTTTCGAAATTGAAAAAAGAGGTTTTGTAAAAGAGGGTTATTACGCAGATTTGGTTTTGGTTGATCCTGAAAAAAGATGGACGGTAAACAAAGACAATATTCTTTACAAATGCGGATGGAGTCCTTTTGAAGGAAAAACATTTAACAACACCATTACCCACACTTTTGTAAACGGAAACCTTATTTATGACAACGGAGTTTTTAACGACGACATCAAAGGAAAAAGAATTACATTTAATAGATAATGATGAAATTATTTTTTTACACATTGACTGTTTGCATTTTAACAGCTTGCAATAGTAATACCATTCTTAAAAAACCAGAAAATCTTATCCCTAAAGATAAAATGGTTAAAATACTTACAGAAAGTTATATTGCTAGAAACGCTCAAAGTGTTAAAAACATTAACAATGAAAGGAATATAAACTACCTTAGTTTTGTTTACAAAGACCAAGGAACAGACTCTGTTACTTTTAACGAAAGTTTAAGATATTACACAGCTGATATCAGTCAAAATGAAGAAATTTTAAAATTGGTTAAAAAATCTATAGATGAAAAACTAGAAGCGTTAAAAAAAGTAAGAGATGATATTTATGAGAAAAAAGTAGATTCTTTAAAAAAGGCTCAAGAAAAAGTAATCGAGAAGAATATTGCCCTTTTTAAAGAAACTCAGAAAAAAGAATTAAACACTAAAATAGATTCTATCAAAAAAACTAACAATTTTTTATTTAGTTATGCTTTAATAAAATTAGAGAAAAAATTAAAAGATAGTATTGGTATAAAATCATTAGTTGATAAAGAGAAATTCATAAAAGAAATCAATCAAAAAATTGATTTAACCACAAAAGTCAAAAACGATTCTATTGACAAAAGCATCGAAAAAATAAAAAAGCTACAACAAGAAATTCTCGAGAAAAAGATAGAAGACATTAAAAAGAAGCAAGAAGATTTTACAATTAAAAAAACCAGAGAATACGAACAACAGAAATATCTGTAAAAACAAAAAACTACTTTATTTAATTATAAAGTAGTTTTTTGTTTTAAGACATCTATTCCAATCATTATCCAAGAAGCTAGCAAGAGTAAACCTCCCAAAGGAGTTACAAACCATATGTATTTTGAAGGCACTACTCCCAAGGTTAGTAAATAAATAGAACCTGAAAAACATACAACTCCAAATATCAAAAATTTGGCTATTCTTTTCTTTTGATGCTCTGTAATCATCGGAATCAACATCACTATCAACAATAATAAACTATGAATCATTTGATACCTAACACCAGTTTCAAAACTATTCAATTCACTTACTGATAATATCTTTTTTAAAGCATGTGCTCCAAAAGCACCTAACATGACCGCTAATGCACCACTAAAACTAGCGATGGCTATGTATTTTTTCATAAATTACATTTTTAAATAAAAAGACTGGGTTAAATTAATATAGTCTGAGGTATAAACATGTCTGTCTAATTCTATCACAAGTTCATTTTTTGTACAATCTTTATGCTCTTTGGCAAAATAAAGCAAACTCCTTTTTACGGGTACGTCTGCCCTACCTTTTACTCTTGTTATTTTGTGTATATACAAATTTTGATCTTTAGCTAAATTGATAAAATTACTTTCTTCACTAAAAGGAATAATAAACGCACAAGTACCTTTTTCTGTTAACAATGATGCGGTATAAAACAACAAATCCTGAAAAGACAAATTATCAACATGTCTTGCCAAAGTTCTTTCAGCATCTTCATTTTGATAAGTATCCGTAAAATAAGGTGGATTCGAGACAATTAAGTCGTACTGAACATCGCTTTTAAAGCTTTGTAGACTACTGTTAAACACCTTTAATCTATTTGACCAAGGAGCATTGCTAAAATTTAATTGAGCCTCTGTAAAAGCATTTTCTGCAATTTCTACTGCATCAATCTTTGCTATTTCATTTCTTTGTGCCAACATTAAAGCAATTAAACCTGTTCCGGTTCCAATATCCAAAATATGATTTGCTTTTGTAATTGGTGCCCAAGCTCCTAACAAAACACCATCAGTCCCCACTTTCATGGCTGATTTGTCTTGAGAAATAGAAAATTGTTTGAATTGAAACATTGTAAACTTTAGAAAGCCTAAAAGTACAAATGTTTCTAATAAATAAGTAGAATTATGACAAATACATGTCTATCAATCCAGGAGGTGTTTGTAAAACAACACGCTTACCTTTACGATCAATTTCTTTGATGAATTCATCAATCATTGGGATCAAAATCTCTATTCCATTATTCATGATTTCAAATAGTGGTTGAGCAGTCGTATCATTGACACCATTAATAACTCCAAACTCACCATACTCTACATCCACAGCTGTAAAGTTGATAATTTCATGAAAATAAAATTTATTACCTGTTAATTTAGGTAAAAATGAAAGAGGTAAATAAATCCCCGAATTCATAATAGCATCTGCATCTTGTTCAGTATCTACTGTTTCAAAACGCACACGTAATTGATTTCCTTTTTGAAGCAATCTTTCTTCAATAAAAAAAGGAATCAAGTCTTTGCCGTGTTCGACAAAGACAGATTCCAAATTTTCATACAGTTCAGGTTCATCAGTGTCTAACTTAATAACCACCTCCCCTTTAAAGCTATGTTTTCTAACGATTTTGCCTAAATAAAAACAATCTTCTTTACGCATATCAATCGTTTAATAGAAATTACTCAGCAGTTTCTTCTGTAGCTTCTTCTGTTGCAGCCTCACCTTCAGTTGCAGTAGCTTCAGCAGCTTGTGCTTCAGCGATTAATGCAGCTTCAGCTTCTTTTACAGCAGCAATACGAGCAGCATTTACAGCTTTTTCTGCCTCTAAAGCTTTAGCTCTTTCCTCAGCTTGTGCCTGAGTTAAACCATCTTTTTTAGCTTGAATAGCCGCTTCTTTAGCCTCTACCCATGCTTGAAATTTAGCTTCAGCTTGCGCTTCAGTTAAAGCTCCTTTAGTAACTCCACCTTGTAAATGTTTTTTTAATAGAACTCCTTTGGTAGATAAAATTGTTCTTGCAGTATCAGTTGGTTGCGCTCCATTGTTTAACCATTTTACAGATGCATCAACATCTAATTCAATGATTGCTGGATTGGCATTTGGATTGTAAGTTCCTAATTTTTCTAAGAATTTACCATCTCTTTTTGCACGAGCATCTGCTGCTACTACGTAGTAAAAAGGTTTTCCTTTTTTACCGTGTCTTTGTAATCTAATTTTTACTGACATAATTTAAAATTGTGCAGGTTCACGACCTACGTTATTAATTTTTGAGAGTGCAAATATACAATTATTATCTTCTCTAAATAAACTTATTTTAAAAATCTATTCTTTTATAACTTCCTCTGCATCAGACAATGGCTCCCCAACATACACTAATTTAAAATCTTTACCTATTTTAAAAGATTTATTAGCTGATGCAATGACATATAATTCTCCATTTTCATCTGCTACAAACAACGGAATGGTATTGTTTTTTTCTGTTAACTGCTGATTTTTCTCTATAAAATCTTCTTGAGATTTAATATCAATCTCATTAACTTGAGGGTATTCTCTGATCAATTCACTAAACTTTAAAAAGTCATCTTTGGTAGATAAAAAATTACTTCCTGAATCAATTTTACCAGAATTTAGTTCCATCTCAGACACAAACCTGAATGAAGAAGCTTTATCAATGGTTTTCTTAAAACTACTAATAGCATGTTTATTTACTTTTTTACTAGCGGTTAAAGCTAGTAAATATCCTATGTCAGAAAATTCAATATTATCAGTTACCTCATCTGTAAAAACATCAAAGACTTCGGCATTTAATCCCATTTTTTGAGCAATACCAATATTTTCAGCGTTATTATCAATCAACACAACATACCTGTTTTTTTCTTCTAAATATTTAGCAATCACTCTAGAAACTTCTGAAGCTCCTACAATTAAAATTCCCTTTGAAGAACGTAAGAAAACTCCTAAAAGTCTGGCTACCATTCTAGCTGTAGTGGCATTTAACAAGACTGTACCTAACACAATTACAAAAACCAATGGTGTAATATATTCTGCTCCTGGTTCTCCTTGGGCAACCAGTTTTAAACCAAATAAAGAGGCAATACCAGCTGCTACAATCCCTCTAGGTCCCACCCAACTAACAAATACTTTTTCTCTGAATTTTAATCCAGAATTACGGGTGCTTAAAAACACTCCTAAAGGACGAACTATAAAAATAATAATTCCGAAAAGAGCCAATGTTTGCCAATTATTCACCAAATAAATATCACTGATATTCATATTTGCTGACAACAAAATAAAAAGAATTGAAATTAACAAAACACTTAATGATTCTTTAAAGTGAAGAATTTCTTTCAAATTTGGCAAATCAATATTTCCCAACACCATTCCCATCACCACTACTGATAACAATCCTGATTCATGAGCAAAAGAATCTGACAATACAAAAACACCTAATACATAAGCAAGTGTAAATACATTTAACAAATATTTAGGCACCCAATTTCTTTTCAAAGTGAAATTAAATCCATGAGCAAAAGTAAATCCAAAAGTGGTTCCAAATAGTATGATTTTTCCGAACTCCATAATAGCAGTTTTGGTAAATTCATGTGTTTGTTCAATACTGATAAACTCAAACACCAAAACAGCTACCAAAGCTCCGACTGGATCTATTAAAATCCCTTCCCATTTTAAAATAGCAGCCACATCTCTTTTTAATCTAATATTTCTAAGAATAGGTGTAATTACGGTAGGTCCTGTTACAATGATTAATGATGAAAACAAAAAAGAAATTGCCCAACTTAAATCAAATAAATAATGCACCGCTACCCCTGCTCCAAAAAAAGTGATGGTTGTACCAATGGTAATTAACTTAACAATGGCAGGTCCAACATTAAAGACTTCTTTCTTTTTAAGCGTTAAACCACCTTCAAAAAGAATAATACTAATGGCTAAGGATACGAAATAAAACAAACTCTCTCCTGCAAAAAGTCCTTTGGTACCATTCCAAACAGGTTCAATCCATTTAGAACCATCTGGGGTTATTAATGTAGAAACAGGCCCTACAACCAATCCCACCAATATTAAGGGTAAAATAGCGGGTAATTTAAGCTTCCATGCCAACCATTGTGCTAAAATTCCTAAAATAATAATCCCTGCTAATTCAATCATATTTAATTTATTTTAATCCCTTGTAAAATACACTTTTTTACATAAAAGTAAAGGTGTTCTTAGAGAATAAGAACACCTTTACTTTAAATAATATTATTTTTTTAAGATAGAAATCCTAATACTAATTTATAGATATCATTTCCATTGGCAAAAGCCAATAAAGAAAGTAATAATACAAAACCTGTGATTTGAGCATACTCTAAAAATTTATCACCTGGCTTTCTTCCTGTAATCATTTCATATAAAGTAAACACCACGTGTCCACCATCTAAAGCGGGAATTGGTAACAAGTTCATGAATCCCAACATGATTGATAAAAATGCTGTGTTTGCCCAAAATACTTGCCAATCCCAAACAGGCTTAAATATTTTAGCGATAGAAATAAACCCACCCATGCTAGTTGCTCCTTTTTTAGTAAACACATATTTAAACTGAGCCATATAATCTTTCAATGTCCAATAAGCAGCTGAAGCTCCTTTATTGATACTTTCACTTAAACCATAAGTTTGATGCTGTACTGTAAAGTTTTCTCCTGGATTAAATGCTGGGGCCACTCCTATTTTTTTATTCTCATCTGGAGTTACCGTTAAAGTAATCAAAGCTCCATTTCTATCTACTTCAACAACAATAGGCTCTCCTTTTGATTCTTGAATTTTAGAAGTAAAATCTCCCCAATAAACAGATTTCTTTCCATTTACAGATACAATTCTATCATGTTTCATAAATCCAGATTGTGATGCCGGTTGACCAGCAATTACTGAATCTATAACTGCTGCAAAACGAGGCGTAAATGGTTTTAAATCATTCAACTGCCACATTTCTTTTCCTATGTTTTCTGGAATACTTAAATTCTCTGTAGTTCCATCGGCATGTAAAACCTCAATGGTTCTAACATCTCTTAAAAACAATTGTTTGTTTACATCTAATACGTTTTCAACAGGTTTTCCATCTACTTTCAAGAAAGTATCTCCATCTTTAAATCCGTATTTTTTCATGGTTTGACTTACCGAAAAACCATTTTTAATATCTTTTGGCCCTACCACTTCTTGTCCCCAAACAGAGAAAATCATAATGTAAATAAGCAATCCTAACACAAAGTTTACAATCACCCCACCTAACATAATAATTAAACGTTGCCATGCTGGTTTAGAACGAAATTCCCATGGTTGTGCTGGTTGTTTCATTTGCTCGGTATCCATACTTTCGTCAATCATACCTGAGATTTTTACGTAACCTCCTAAAGGAATCCAACCAATTCCATAAACTGTATCTCCTATCTTTTTCTTAAACAGAGAAAACTTGTAATCAAAAAATAAATAAAACTTTTCTACTTTGGTTTTAAACAGTTTTGCAGGAATAAAATGCCCCAATTCGTGTAACACTATTAAAAGTGATAGGCTTAAAATAAACTGTCCTGCAATAATTAAATTCTCCATGTATTAATGTAATTCTTTTTTAAGTCGAACAAATGTACAACTTTAATTATGTGTTCATATTTTTTGTGTAAAGTTTCTTAAATGCTTTGTAACTTTGATAAAAATTTCATCATGAATCAACATTTTTTTGCCAAATCTAAATACACCATCATTGCTATGAGTGTATTGTCGATTATTATTATAGCATCTCTTTATCACCTCAACAACAAGTCAAAATCTTTGCCAATATACAACCCTACAGATGTAAATCCCAAATTGGTTGATGACAGTATGTTAAACATTTCTAAAAATCATACCATTGCTTCGTTTACATTGATAGATCAGGACGGAAAAACCATAACGGAAGCAGACTTTAAAGATAAAATTTATGTGGCTGATTTTTTCTTTACTCGTTGCGGAACCATTTGCCCTATCATGACTGACAACATGTCAACATTACAAGAAACTTTTAAAAACAATCCTAAAATTAAATTTTTATCACATTCTGTAACCCCTGTGATGGATAGCGTTCCTGTATTAAAAACCTATGCAACTGAGCATGGAGCGATTTCAGGAAAATGGCATATTACCACTGGAAGTAAAAAAATGATTTACAACTTGGCTAGAAAAAGTTATTTTGCTGTGTTAGATGAAGGAGATGGTGGAACTCAAGATTTTATACATACAGAACAATTTGTATTAATTGATACAAAAAAAAGAATTAGAGGTTTTTACGATGGCACCGATCTTAAAGAAATTGAACAATTAACCAAAGACATTCAGCTATTGTTAGCGGAAAAATAAAAACCCCGTTATATAAATAAATTATATAACGAGGAAATTGCTATGAAAAAGAAAGAGTTAATTTTACTTAACTCTTAATATCTGTCGTATTTATGATTAACGAATTACAAAACTCCATTAAATTCATCATAAAATTGTTTTAAAAAAATTTCCATAAACTGATGCCTTTCTTTGGCAATAGATTTTCCGGTTTCGGTATTCATTCTATCTTTTAACAATAGTAATTTTTCATAGAAATGATTGATGGTGGGAGCCTTACTATTTTTATATTCCTCTTTCGTCATATTTAAATTGGGTTTTATTTCAGGATCATACATTCCTCTATTTTTAAAACCACCATAATTAAAAGCTCTGGCAATTCCAATCGCTCCAATAGCATCTAACCTATCAGCATCTTGAACAACCTCTAACTCTTTAGATGAAAAATTTTGCCTTTCTTTACCACCTTTAAAAGAAATATTCTCAATAATTTTAATAACATGTTCAATAACAAATTCCTCTACTTGTTGTGATTTTAAAAAATCTCTTGCTACTTTAGGCCCTATGGTTTCATCTCCATCATTAAATTTAGCATCTGCAATATCATGCAACAAAGCTCCTAAAGAAACAATCTGCAAATTGCAATCCTCGGTTTTGGCAATCAACAATGAATTTTTATAGACTCTTTCTATATGGAACCAATCATGTCCACCTTCTGCATTATGTAATTGTTCTTTTACAAAAGCAATAGTATTATCTATTAAACTATTCATTAAAATGATAAATTTTATTTGGAGTGACACAATAATCTAATGGAAAATCTCCTTCGTAAACATCTTCTATTTCTTGTTCAGCCTCAAAAAAAGACAATCCTATTTTAAGGGTTTCAGGGGTACATTTTGATAAGAAATCATCATAAAACCCTTTTCCATACCCTACTCTATTCCCTTTCTTATCAAAAGCCAACAAAGGAATAAAAACGACCTCAATCATGTTTTCTGGAACAGGTAGTCCATTCATCGGTTCAGGAATTCCATATTTATTTACTTCTAACTTCGTATTTTCTGTCAATAAAAAATGAGATAAAGTATTATTTTTAAAGTTTGATTTTGATACCACAACCTCTTTATTTCTAGCAAACAGAATATGTAAAATTTGTTCTGTATCAATTTCTTTTTGTTCTTCAATAGATAAAAAAAGATGATAATACGTTTTATTCCAAACGTCAATTTTTAATAATTGATTGGCAACTCCAATACTTTTTAACTCAACCTCTTCTTTACTCAATTCGCTCCTTAAGGATTTATACTTTTTCCTTAATTCATTTTTATTCATCTTCTAAACTTTGAAAAACAAAATTAACAATTAATATTTCCTAAAATTGATTAATTTCGAACTATGATTTTAGTAACAGGAGGAACAGGCTTGGTAGGTGCTCACTTACTTTATAAATTGTGTAAAGTAAACTCGCAAGTAGTTGCATTGTATAGAAATGCAAAAACACAAGAAACCACCAAAGAAATTTTTGATTTGTATGGAGATTCAAACAATTTTAATAAAATTATTTGGAGACAAGCCGATATTACCGATATTCCTGCTTTAACAATTGCTTTTAAAGACATTACACATGTTTATCATGCTGCAGCCATGGTTTCTTTTTCTCCTAAAGACAGTGAAAAACTAAGAAAAGTAAACATAGAAGGAACAGCAAATATTGTGAATTTTTGCATTGCTAACAACATTAAAAAATTATGTTACGTTAGTTCTATTGCGACACTTTCTAAAAAACCTGGATTTACTATAATGGATGAAGATTCTGAATGGAACCCAGAAGGAGATCATAGTGATTATAGTTTATCTAAATTTGGAGGTGAAATGGAAGTATGGAGAGGTTCTCAGGAAGATTTAGAAGTGGTGATTGTAAATCCAGGAGTGATTTTTGGTTTTGGAGCTTGGAATGTAAACACTGGAAAACTATTTCATAAAATCAAAAAAGGATTCCCGTTTTATACTACAGGAGTTACAGGAGTGGTTGATGTAAATGATGTTACAAATGCTATGATTGCTTTGATGGATAGCAATATTAAAAACGAACGTTTTGTGTTGGTAAATGACAACTATAGCTTTAAAGATCTTTTTACTTTAATTGCCAACAAGCTTGGTGTAAAGCCTCCAAAATACAAAATAGGAAAAAGCGTATCCGAAATTATCTGGAGAATTAATAGTTTCTTTTCAATAATTAGTTTTGGAAACTTACAAATAGGGCTAAATAAGTATAGTGTAAAAGCTTCACAGAAAAAAAGATTTTACGAGGGTAGTAAAATAAAAAAGAGTGTAGATTTTACCTACACTCCTTTTGATATTACGATTGAAAAAATAGCTTCTAAACTATCTTAATCTTACTATTTTTAATCCATCCTTCTTTGTGTTTTCTATGGCATTTACAAACACAGCCTGATTTGTTTTGGTTGGAACGCCTCCCTTTTTATAAACAAAAGCCGTTTTGGTTCTATAAGAAGGTGCAAATAAATTTTTCCCTCCTGTTTTAGTTTTTAAAACACGTAGAATAGCATCATACGTTACATCAAAACCACGAGTTGCATGGTAACTTGGATACTGATTGTTTTTTCTTACATACGATTGTTCAAAAGATTTATTTTCAATTTCTCTGTACTCAACTTCGTCTGTAGCATATGTATAATGATACTTATACAAAGATTCATAAGCTAACTTGTTGATGTAATCTGATTTTTCAAAAGACAAAATCCTCACAGGAGTTTTACTTTTATTTTCCTTTGGTAAACTCATCACATTGTTAAAAACATCTGAAGTTACTACGTTGTCTGTGTCTGCAATTAAAATCCAGTTAGGTTTGTCTAATTTAATTTTACTTAAAAATTCTGCTTTAGAAATATAACCATTAGCTAAGGTTAAAATAGAAACATCATCTGTTAAAACATTTCCTACACTATCTTTTTTTGATAATTGATTTTTCAATCTTAATAAATCGTTTCTTTTTGCATTCAATCCTACAATTAACAAATGTTCTCCTTTTCTATTTTCTTTGATAAAAGCTAAAATTTCTTTTTCAAACAAACTTTTTTCAGAAGAAGTTTTAATCAAATTATTATTCATAAAAGTAGATTGCTTTTTAGAATAAATAGGATAATATACTGGAGTGCTTGTAAATTGAGTTGCTACATACATTGCGTTAGAACTATACAATGGCCCTATAATTACATCTGGTTCCATTGCTTTAAACTTTGCTATATTTTTATAAATAGAATCCACAGATTTTTCTGTATCAACAACATTTAATTCAACCTGAACTCCTTGTTTTTTTAAAGAATCAATGGCGATTTCTACTCCTAAATAAAAATCAGAAACATAAGTTGGCAATCCATTTGGATTTGAAAACAATTCTTCTTTCGATAAAGAATCATTTTTCTTAAAATCAAAAGGAAGCATTACCATCGCTTTTACTCGCTTGTTTGTTACAATAGAATCTTTAAACCATTCTTTATTCCCAAACAGCTGATGTGTTTTTTTAAACCCCATTAACAATTTCCCTCCATTGTCTACTATATTTTTATATGTTGGATTTAAAGATTTTAAAGAATCTAAAGACATTTTATATTTCTCTAAAACTACTGACAAAGTATCTTTTTGGTTGTAGTATTTATAAAAAACAGGTGTTTGCTTATAGAATGGAGAAGCCGTACTTACCGCCACACTTTCTATTACTTTTTTTGGTAATTTCAATACGGTTCCAATCACCAAACTATCTACTACAACAGTATCGTTCACCGCTAAAAGCTCTTTTACGCTAATTCCATATGATTTAGAAACACTGTACAAAGTCTCTCCTTTTGCAATTACATGCGAGTTTTTATCTAGATTTTCACTTATCTGCTTTTGAGCAGCTGGATCGTTAGACTCAGGAATCTCCAAAACAGAACCTACTTTTAAACCATCAATAGCAATTTTTGGATTGGCAACTTTTAAATCTTCAATAGTTACATGGTATAACTTAGAAATTCCATACCACGTTTCCTGTCCTTTTACAATGTGATTTTTTGATGCTTCTAAAATTTTTGGTGCTTTGTATGGAACCTTTAATTCTTGTCCAATTTTTAAACCATCAAAAGTCAAAACCGGATTGTCTTTAATTAGGGTAATCATTTCTACATCATACAACTTAGAAAGACTATATAATGTTTCTTTTGGCTCTACAATGTGTATTACCATAGAATCTTTAGAAGATGCATTTACTAAGTCTTTCTTATCATCTGGCCTACGATCTTTAGGTCTTTTTATTTTTTTATCAAGCTTTGGAGCTTGGGTAGGAATTTTTATTAAAGTGTTAGATTTTGGCCACCTAGAGATTTCAGGATTTGCTTTCATCAAATCTTTGTAACTGATATCAAATTTTTTAGCTACATCTCTTAAAGACTCCCCTTTTTCTGTTTTGTATTCTTTTATGGTTTGTGCAAACACAGAAGCACTCATCATGATTAAAAAAAAGCTGAAAATTTTAAATATTCGCATAATTTATAAGGTTCTTTTTCTAATGGCAATATTACATATATTATACCAATTATGTGTAATTCATATAAGGTAATGATTTGCTCAAATCAGTTTACTTAAAAAAGAAACGCCAAACAACATAAGTTATTTGGCGTTTTGTATCATCATTTATTAAAATTATTCCCACTCAATTGTTGCTGGTGGTTTAGAGCTAATATCATAAACAACTCTGTTTACTCCTTTAACATTATTGATAATTTTATTAGAGATTTCTTGTAAAAATTTATATGGTAAATCTACCCAGTCAGCTGTCATACCATCTGTAGATTCTACTGCACGCAAAGCAACTGCTTTTTCATATGTACGTTCATCTCCCATAACTCCTACAGATTGTACAGGAAGCAAAATAGCTCCGGCCTGCCAAACTGAGTCATACAATCCATGTTCTTTTAATCCGTTGATAAAAATCGCATCAACCTCTTGTAACATCGTTACTTTTTCTGCTGTAATATCTCCTAAAATTCTAATCGCTAATCCTGGTCCTGGAAAAGGATGACGTCCTAACAATTCAGGATCAATTCCCATAGATTTTCCTGCTCTACGAACTTCATCTTTAAAAATCATACGTAAAGGCTCTACAATCTTTAATTTCATAAAGTCTGGTAAACCTCCTACATTGTGATGAGATTTTATGGTTGCTGACGGCCCTCCATCTGCAGAAACAGATTCAATCACATCAGGATAAATCGTTCCTTGTGCCAACCATTTTACATCTTCTATTAAATGAGCTTCTTGATCAAAAACATCAATAAATGCTTTTCCAATCGCTTTACGTTTTAATTCGGGATCAGACAAACCTGCCAATTCTTTTAAGAATCTTTCAGAAGCATCTACTCCTTTTACGTTTAAGCCCATTCCTTCATATTGCTTTAATACGCCCTCGAACTCATTTTTACGTAACAAACCGTTATTTACAAAAATGCAGTATAAGTTATCACCAATCGCTTTGTTTAATAAAACAGCTGCAACCGTAGAATCTACTCCTCCAGACAATCCTAAAACTACTTTATCGTTTCCTACTTTGTCCTTAATTTCTTGAACCGTAGTATCAACAAAATTATCTGGTGTCCATTCTTGAGCAACTCCTGCAATTTTCACTAAAAAGTTTTCTAGTAATTTAGTTCCATCTGTAGAGTGATATACTTCTGGATGGAATTGGATTGCATAAGTGTCTTCTCCTTTTATATGATATGCTGCATTCCTTACATCTGGTGTGCTTGCAATACATTCATAGTTATCAGGTAAACTTAAAATAGTATCAGAGTGACTCATCCAAACTTGACTTCCTTCTTTAATTTCATCAAATAAAGGATTGGTATGATCTAAGAAAGATAAGTTGGCTCTACCATATTCTCTTGTGCTTGATGCTCCTACTTCACCACCAAAAAAGTGCGCTAAGTATTGAGCTCCATAACAAATCCCTAGTAATGGTTTTTTACCTTTTACTTCTGATAAGTCAATTTTAGGAGCATTCTCACCTCTAACAGAGTGTGGAGAACCCGATAAAATAACTGCTTTATAATCAGCAAAATTGTATTTTTCGCTGTTGTATGGGTGAATTTCACAATAAATGTTCAATTCTCTCACTCGACGAGCTATCAGCTGCGTAACTTGAGATCCGAAATCTAAAATAAGTACTTTTTGTTGCATACACAAAAGTAACTTTTTTTGATTTGATTTCAAACCTTGTTTTAGTTATTCTTGACATCTAAATTCAATTTGTTTATTCTAACAAAAAAGCTGTTAAAACGAATTTTAACAGCTTTTTAAACGAAATAAATTTGACTTTTACTTCTTAATCAATCTCATAGCAAGTTTTGAAAATTGAGGATATTATATATAAGTATAAAATGTTTTAAAATTTTATACTCATCTTAACACTTAAGTTATCTATGCAAAGATGCTATACTAAGACTTATCAACTATACCCCAAAAAGACTTTTGTATCCCTAAAAGACATTTTTAAGTTTTTTAGGGGTTTCTGAGGGTAAAAAACCATTGGTATTTAAAAATGCTTTTGAGAATTTACTATAATTTTCATAATGAAACATAGTAGCTAGTTCTTTAATTTTACAATCTTGTTTGTTAAGTATTTGTAAGGCTAGTTTCATTTGTTTTTCCTTAAAATACCCATAAATGGTAGTGCCATATAAAGCTTTAAAATCTTTTTTTAATTTAGTTGGAGAAACTTTAAACATCTCAGCAATTTCTTCAATTCCCATAAATTTTTCAAGTAAGTGATCCAACAAATAGTCTTCTACATTTTTCAAAAGAATTCTATCCTTACTTTTTAATTTTGATGTTTTGGAAACTACAGCATGTTCATAATTCTCTAAAAACAATTCAAAAAAAGCATAAGTCGTTTTTTTTAGCGAGATATAATTTGGTTTTGTATCTGAATTAAAAGCATTGTAAAACTCATTATAAACTGTTCTAAACTCTTCAATATTGATAGCATAGTTAATAAAGTCTACATTTTTATTTTCAAACAACTCAATAACTGATGCAGGTAAATTTGGTAATGTTTTAATATTATTTTCATACCAAGCCTTATCAAAATATATTTGATATAAATTCTCTGTAGCTCCTTTGAAATGAAAATTTTCAAATTTTATTTTGGGTCTTAGAAAACTCAATGAATAATTTTTTACTACAATATTATTGATCTTATAATACTTAGAAGGATATTCATTTTTAACCTCATTAATAATTAAACAATAATAGGTTGATGTTTCCGATTCATCATATATAGGAGTAAATGAAAGATTGTTCTTAAAATAAATATGAGAATTAATACACCACAATCCCTTTTCAAGTTCTACATAACCAATTCTAGATTTAACAAAGGAGTTATCACAATAAGTCAATTGTCTTTCAGCATCGTGTTTAACAAAAGGATATTTAATATTACTTTCAACTATTAATTCTGGAGAGTTTGCTAGGTAAAATAGTTTAAAAAAACCGTTAGAATAAGAAAAAAAATAGGGTTTATATTTTATAAACCATTTGTTAATTTTAGTCACTACATTCATCAAAAATATTTAATTAATATGCCCAGTCTCTTCTCGTAGCTTTTCAAAAATAGTTTTTTTTATTCAAAAATTGTATAATTTACATCTCAAAGAATCTGATCTTGTAAAAATAAGGTTAAAATTTTAAGATAAATTCTTTACCAAAAAACAAGTTTCTTAGCCCCAATACTTTGTTCTATATACTTTTGTACTTTATACTTTAAATGTATCTTTGCTCAGCAAAAAATATTTATAATGATTAATATTACTTTACCCGATGGAAGTGTAAGAGAGTACGAAAAAAACAGTACTCCAATGGATGTGGCTATGAGCATTAGCCATGGTTTAGCAAGAAATGTAATTTCTGCAAGCTTTAACGGAACCACCGTTGAAACCAAAACCCCATTAACCACAGACGGTAACTTAACCTTATATACATTTGAGCAACCAGAAGGTAAAAAAGCTTTTTGGCACTCTTCTGCTCACGTTTTAGCTCAAGCTATTCAACAATTATATCCTGGAGTAAAACTAACCATTGGTCCTGCTATTGAAAATGGTTTTTACTACGACATTGATTTTGGGGAACACAAAGTTTCTGAAACCGACTTTCCTAAAATTGAACAACGTTTTTTAGAATTGGCTAGAGGAAAACACGAATTTACTTTACGTGAAGTTTCTAAAGCAGATGCTTTGGCTAAATACAAAGAAGAAGGAAATCCTTTTAAAGTTGAGTTGATAGAAAACTTAAATGATGGAGAAATTACTTTCTGTGATCATGATGATTTTACTGACTTATGTCGTGGAGGTCATATTCCAAACACTGGAATTCTAAAAGCTGTAAAAGTAATGAGTGCTGCAGGTGCTTATTGGAGAGGTGATGAGAAAAATCCTCAGTTAACTCGTATTTATGGAATTTCATTCCCTAAAGCCAAAATGTTAACTGAATATTTAGAGTTGTTAGAATTAGCCAAACAACGTGACCACCGTAAATTAGGAAAAGAATTAGAATTGTTTACTTTTTCTCAAAAAGTAGGACAAGGATTGCCTTTGTGGTTACCTAAAGGAGCTGCTTTAAGAAGTAGATTAGAAGACTTTTTAAAGAAAGCTCAGAAAAAAGCAGGTTATGAAATGGTGATGACTCCTCATATTGGTCAAAAAGAGTTATATGTAACTTCTGGACACTATGAAAAATATGGTGAAGATAGTTTTCAGCCTATCAAAACTCCAAAAATGGATGAAGAGTTCTTGTTAAAACCAATGAACTGTCCACATCACTGTGAAGTTTATAATTATAAACCTTGGTCATATAAAGAACTACCAAAGCGTTATGCAGAATTTGGTACAGTTTACAGATACGAACAAAGTGGAGAATTACACGGTATGACTCGTGTACGTTGTTTTACACAAGATGATGCACATATTTTCTGTACTCCAGATCAATTAGACCAAGAATTTAAAGATGTAATTGATTTGGTATTATATGTATTTGGTTCTTTAGGTTTTGAAGACTTTACTGCACAAGTATCGTTAAGAGATCCTGAAAATCCATCTAAATATATTGGTTCTGATGAAAATTGGAACAAAGCTGAAAATGCAATCATCAATGCAGCTAAAGAAAAAGGATTAAACTACGTGATAGAAACCGGTGAAGCTGCTTTCTACGGACCTAAGTTAGACTTTATGGTAAAAGATGCCTTAGGAAGAAGTTGGCAATTGGGAACTATTCAAGTAGATTACAATTTACCTGAAAGATTTGACTTAACTTACAAAGGTTCTGACAATGCAGAGCACAGACCAGTAATGATTCACCGTGCTCCTTTTGGATCAATGGAACGTTTTATTGCAGTGTTATTAGAGCATACAGGAGGTAATTTCCCTCTTTGGTTAATGCCTGAGCAAGTTATCATCCTACCAATCAGTGAGAAATATCAGAAATATGCCGAAAAAGTTTCAGGATTGCTAGAAAATTCCGAAATTCGCACGCTAATTGACGACCGAAGTGAGAAGACAGGTCGAAAGATTAGAGATGCAGAGGTTAGTAAGGTTCCATACATGATTATTGTAGGGGAAAAAGAAGAAGGAGAAGAAAGCGTATCCGTAAGAAAACACGGAGAAGGAGATTTGGGAACTTTTTCAATACAAGATTTCATTAAACATGTGTCTGATGAAGTAGCCAAAACCTTAGTAGCATTTAATAAATAAGAGTTTAATTTCTCATAGCAATATGAGAGTAAAAAGATAAAGCCATAGCAATTAAGAGAAGAAGGTCTAAAGGACCTGCAAGAGTTATTAAAGAAAATCCACACAGAATTAACGAACACATTCGTTACGTGGATGAGGTACGTTTGGTTGGAGAAAACATTGAAGTAGGTGTTTACCCTCTTGCCAAAGCAAAGCAAATAGCAAAGGAACAAGAATTAGATTTGGTAGAAATTTCTCCAAAAGCAGTTCCTCCTGTTTGTAAAATTATAGATTATAAGAAGTTCTTGTATGAGCAAAAGAAACGTGATAAAGTTATCAAAGCGAAAGCTTCTAAAGTAACTGTAAAAGAAATTCGTTTTGGACCTCAAACAGATGAACACGATTACGAGTTTAAAAAGAAACACGCTATCAAGTTTTTACAAGATGGTGCAAAATTAAAAGCGTACGTATTCTTTAAAGGACGTTCTATTATATTTAAAGACCAAGGGCAAATTTTATTATTAAAATTAGCTCAAGAGTTAGAAGAATATGGTAAAGTAGAACAAATGCCTAAATTAGAAGGTAAACGTATGATTATGTTTCTTGCTCCGAAAGTAAAAAAGTAAATACTAGTTTACAAAGTTTTAAAAAGTAATAAAGTTAAAAGTTTACGCACTGTAGACTTTAATACTTGACAGACTTTTAACTTTTATGACTAAAAAAATAAAATAAGCAAGAATTAAAACTTAAAGAGAGATGCCTAAATTAAAAACAAAATCAAGTGCTAAGAAGAGATTCAAAGTAACTGGTACTGGAAAATTAAAAAGAAAACACGCTTTCAAAAGTCACATCTTAACAAAGAAGTCTAAGAAACGTAAGTTGAAATTAACTCATGATGGGTTAGTTCACAAAAGTGATGAGTCAAACATCAAAAATCAATTAAACTTAAAGTAATTTAAGTTTAAAAGGGAATATTAAATTATTAACCATGGAGTGGGCTTTAAGAATTAATAATTATTGAATTACGAGTTACGAATGATACATTCGTAATTACTAATTGAGAATTCGTAATTGAAAATCGCCTTACTACAAAAAACATTGAAATTATGCCTAGATCAGTAAATTCAGTAGCTTCAAGAAATAGAAGAAAAAAAATCTTGAAGCAAGCAAAAGGTTACTTTGGAAGACGTAAAAACGTTTACACAGTAGCAAAAAATGCGGTTGAGAAAGCAATGAGCTATTCTTACCGTGATAGAAAAAACAAGAAAAGAAGTTTCCGTGGATTATGGATTACTCGTATCAACGCTGGTGCTCGTATTCATGGATTGTCTTATTCTCAGTTTATGGGAAAAGTAAAAGCTAATAATATCGAATTAAACCGTAAGGTTTTAGCAGATTTAGCGATGAACAACCCAGAAGCTTTTAAGGCCATCGTCGAAAAAGTAAAATAAATTTAAAATAACATCTTGCTTATATTTTAACCCTCTAACTTTTGTTAGAGGGTTTTTTATTTGCTTAAATTTGACTAGAAAAACTAAACTATGTTGCAAGAAATTATCATCCCACTAATCACTTTGGTGTTTTTAGAGGTCGTATTAGGAATAGATAATATTATTTTCATCTCCATTTTAACTGACAAACTTCCTGAAGAAAAAAGGGATAAACTTCGTGTTATAGGATTATCACTAGCAGCCGTTATTAGAATTGGTTTACTAACAGTTGTTTCATGGATTTTAAGATTAGACAATGCGTTATTTACTGTGTTAGGTATTGGTTTTAGCGGAAAGAACCTCATATTGTTTGGTGGAGGTGTCTTTTTACTTTACAAAGCAAGTACAGAAATATTTCATCATACAGAGAATCATCAAAACAATCCTGATAAAGTAGTGAAGAACCCTACTTTTAGAAATTTACTAATTGAAATATTATTGTTAGATATTGTGTTTTCTATAGACTCTATTATAACTGCTGTGGGAATGGTCAGTAATTTATATGTGATGTATGCTGCTATTATTGTGAGTGTTTTAATTATGATTTTTGCTTCTAAACCTATTGTGAATTTTATCAACAAACATATTTCATTTAAAATATTAGCACTTTGTTTTTTAATGATGATTGGAGTCTCACTAATTGGAGAAGGATTGCATTTTGAAATTCCTAAAGGATATATTTATTTCTCTATGCTATTTGCCTTTTTGGTAGACTTGATACAGATTAAAACAGTTAAAAATAATCCCTAAGTAAATATTTTATTAACCTACAAGATTTTACTTAACTGATTAAAAACTAGATTTTATATTTGAATTTGTATATCTATAATAAAAATATTAGTTTTAAATAAAAAATTCTATTCTATTCTATTCTATTCTATTCTATTCTATTCTATTCATTGCTTTAGTTAATTGTTCTGAAGAAAACTTTGATAGTCAAGACATAATATCTACATGTGACACTCATATTAAACAAGTAAATGAACTTTCAACAGAGACAGAAGTACTTAATTATGTTTTAAATGATAAAGATAGTTTATTGAAAATGAACAATATTAAACTTATATCATATAAGAAATTTAATAACACTTATAAAAACAGAGTTATTGAAAACTTTGATAATGAAACCACAATTATTCTTAATCGTATTGATTTTAATGGTCAAAATTCTACAATATATAATCGTAACGAATTAAACCAATATTCATTTCACATAACTGAAAACAAAACCAAAAATGACTACATTATTAAAAAGAAAGAATTTATAAAAAAAATTACTAAAGAAAACCCAAACATCAAATTATTTAATCTCAGGTGGTTAATTAAAGAAAAAGAATATAACACTATAACATATTTTAAAAAAGGGGAATTATTATATGATGATATATTATCTAACTATTATATTTTAACTTCTAACTCAAAAAAATCACATAACAAAAAAAGTAAAATATATAACTTAGGTGACACATGTACTGCAAAAGAAAATATGACTGATCAACCTATAAGTTATTATGACGAAGTAGACCATATACTTCAAGTACCATTCTATAACCAACCAGCTGCAACTGCTTATAGTAATATTACTGTTACAGGTTTTCAAAGCCATCTAAATTGTGATAAGTACATTACTACATATAATGCTGATCATTACGCTAAAGGATCAAGTTTTGGTGCTGCAACATCTGAGGCTAGAATAATTCAATTTAAACCATTCACTCCGGCTACTGGTCCTGGTTATTGTGAATACGCATTAGCTGTCGCACTAACGCTTAAAAACCCATTTAGTACTGTAACAATCAACTTAAGCTTTCAAGGGGGTAGTTTTACTTATTCTAATTCCAGCAGTGGAAGTACAACTTTTGATCAAACATCAGCTTATATAAACTCTAATAATTTAAATTAATTAGTATGAAAAAGTATATTTTAGTTTTAGTAATTATTTTAATAAATAATAACATTAGTTATTCTCAAACAAATAATACCTCTACAATTTTTAACGAGAATTTTAAAGAAGCTCTAAAACATTGGAAAACACATCTTGACTATATTAAAGAGCATCAATCTACAATCTTTAATAATCCAAATTTGAAACTAATTAGCTATAATCTATTAGATAAAGAAGGAGATTTAAATGCTCAAGACTTCTTAAACATGCCTATTGATAGTTTACAATTGATTCCAGTATCAGTTTTTGATGACAAAAGCAAAAAAGAAATGTTACAAGACAACTATAATGTTAAATCCACCATAGATTTAGTATTATTCTCTGAGATGTCTATAAAAAAACAATATAATATTATTGCACAGAAATTTTACTTTATATCGAACTATATTTTTGATAAACAAACGAAGCTTTTAAAGTTAACATGGAAATATAAAAAACGTGAGTTCCACACATATTGTGTAGTTTTTAATAATAAAATTATTTATGATATTATTTTAATGAATACAAGTATCATTCATGGAAGTAGATCTAGAACTAAATAATTTATTTTTATAACCTAATTCTGCAAAGAATAATCATAAAAACCTCGACAGGAATTTCTATCGAGGTTTTTATTTAAAATTTAGAAAAAATATCTAAACCCAACCGATAAATCGGAATCTCCTAAACTTGTAGTTAGAGCACTAGAGTTACCACTAATGAATTCAGTATCATATGTTCTATATGAATATCCTAAAATATTATTAAATCCTACTTTTATAGATATATGCTTATTAATTACACAACTAATATTGGGTGCTATGCTTAAATTGTAGTTTCTACTTTTTACTCCTTCATTATCGTTATTAGAATAATTAAACTCACTAGATAAGCTTAAAAAGAAACTCTTATAAATCTTATAATATTTTTCTGCGAACACCCCTACTCTATAATTATCAGATTCATTGGTACTTTCAACCTGATTTGAGAGTCTTGTATTTTTTACCTTAATATACCTTCCGTTAATACCAATCAATAAATTGTCTTTAATAAAATAACCTATTGTTGGATTTATAGAATAACCTTTACTTTCTGAAGTATCTCCATCTTCAGTTTCATTATCGGAATCATAAGTATTAATACTTCCACCTATGGTAAAATTCCCTTTTGAATAAGGTGATTCAAATTCCGTTTCTTGAGCAAACATGCCCATAGTTGCTAAAAACAACACACTAAGTAATACTTTTTTCATAACATTTTTTGTTTTTTAATTATATACAACATCAAAAACAATAATGCAACCAAAGCCAAGAACTCAATATTAACAAAACATTATCTAAACAAAAAGAAAAAGGTTTACCACACTTATGTAGTAAACCTTTTTTATAAAATTATTAGAAAGTTTTTTTAAATCAACTCATAACACTGTTTTGCTATTTCTAATTCTTCATTTGTTGGAATGATGATTATTTTAACTTTTGATTGTTTTGTTTGTACTTCAACCAATTCTTTAGCTCTAATATTGTTTAAATTATCATCTAATTCAATTCCTAAATACGATAATTGATTACAAATTAATTTTCTTAAATCGACACTGTTTTCTCCTGCCCCAGCAGTAAAAACAAGCGCATCTAATCCATTCATAGCCGCTACATAAGCTCCAATATATTTTTTTACTCTATAGGCATATAATTCTAAAGCCTCAGTACAATCCGAATTTCCATTTTGTGATTGGCTGATTAAATCTCTAAAATCTGAATAACCTGTCATTCCTAACATGCCGCTTTCCTTATTTAAGATATTACTTACTTCATCAACAGAATATCCTAAGTTTTTAATCAAATGTAATACTACAGATGGATCTATATCTCCTGTTCTAGTTCCCATCACCAATCCTGTTGTTGGAGAAAATCCCATAGAATGATCCACACATTTTCCATTTTCTACGGCTGATACCGAAGCTCCATTCCCAATATGCAACGTAATTAATTTGGTATTGGTAGTCCCCAAGAATTCATTGGCTTTTTCGGATACATATTTATGACTCGTTCCATGGAATCCATAAACACGAATCTTTTTTTCTTCGGAAATTTGCTTAGGTAAAGCGTATTTATAAGCTATAGATGGCATGGTTTGATGAAAAGCCGTATCAAAAACTACAATTTGTTTGGCTGCTGGAAACAACTCTTCACAAACTTCTATCCCTAATAAATTGGCTGGATTATGCAAAGGAGCTAAAGAAAATAAATCTTTAATTTTTGATTTCACCTCAGGAGTCACCAATCTTGTCTTAGAAAATGTACTTCCTCCATGAACAACTCTATGTCCAATAAGTTTTAAATCATCTGTGGTTTTTAACACTCCAATTCTTTCATCCAATAAATAAGAAACTAACTTAGACAACCCTTCTTTATGAGTCGCAATAGCACTTTCTACCTCAACTCCTTCTCCATTGATAGGATTGTATACAAATTTTGAGTTTTGTTGTCCTATACGCTCTATTAATCCGTTGCACACCACATTTTCTGATGGCATTTCTATCATTTGATACTTTAGAGAAGAACTCCCTGAATTGATAACTAATACATTCATATTCTATAATTCTTGTGCTTGAATGGCTGTGATAATAACTGTGTTAAAAATATCATCTACGGTACAACCTCTACTTAAATCGTTTACGGGTTTGTTTAACCCTTGCAACATTGGACCAATAGCCAACGCTCCTGTTTCTCTCTGAATGGCCTTGTATGTATTATTTCCAGTATTTAAATCAGGAAATATTAAGACTGTCGCTTTTCCTGCCACTTCAGAATCTGGCATTTTACTTTTTGCTACCCCAGGATCAACCGCAGCATCATACTGAATAGGTCCTTCTATTTTTAAATCTGGACGTTTTGCTTTTACAATTTCTGTTGCTGTACGAACTTTATCTACTTGTGCTCCTTTTCCTGAGGAACCAGAAGAATAAGACAACATAGCCACTCTTGGTTCTATTCCAAAATTAGCGGCGGAATCTGCTGAAGAAATAGCAATTTCTGCCAATTGCTCTGCTGTAGGATCTGGGTTGATAGCACAATCTCCAAAAACAGAGACTCTATTCTCCATACACATAAAGAAAACAGACGATACAACCGACACATTTGGTTTGGTTTTAATAAACTGTAATGCTGGTCTAATAGTATGTTGTGTGGTGTTTACAGCTCCCGAAACCATTCCATCTACCAACCCTTTGTGCACCATCATGGTTCCAAAATAAGACACATCTGTCATGGTATCACGAGCCATGTCTATATTTACGCCTTTGTGTTTTCTTAATTCATAAAAAGTATTCACAAAATCTTCAAAATACTCGGACTTTGCTGGATTTATAACTTTAATTTTATCAAAGTTAATCGCAATTCCTATTTTTTCAGCTTTTAATTTTAGTTCTTCTAAATCCCCCAAGAGTGTAACATCTACAATATTTAAAGTAGCTAACATTGCTGCTGCTTCTAAAACTCTAGGATCATTTCCTTCTGGTAAAACCACCTTCTTTTTATGTTTCTGAGCCCTATCTACCATATTATATTGAAACATTTTAGGAGTCATTCCTTTGGTTTCAAATTTGATTAACTTATTGGTTAATTCTTCTGTAGGTACGTATTTGTTAAAAATTCTTAAGGATGCTAAAATTTTATCGGTGTTTTCAGAATAAATCTGAGCTTGAACATTGGCTACATTGGTAGCAGTTTCAAACGTTCCCGTTTTTACAGATAAAATAGGAACAATATCAGACAATCCATCAATCAACCTTAAAATAGTTGCTTCGGGTTTTAAACCTCCTGTTAGCACAATTCCTGCTACTTTAGGGTAATTTTTAGAACTATTGGCTTGTAAAGACCCTAAAATAATATCAGCTCTATCACCCGGTGTTACCACCAAATAATCTTCTACATAATGTTCTAAATGGTTTCTTAACTGCATGGCTCCTACCCCATATGCACTAATAGGATTGTTTAGTCCCGATGCCCCAAACATGACTTCTGCATCTAACTCTCTTACAATTTCTGCAACCGTAGGATTTGATAATTTATTAGAAAATGGCACTGCACAAGTCACTACTGATTTGGGTACTATTCCTGAAAGACGTTTTTCTGTTTTGTTTAAGTTTTCTTTACTTACTTTATTTACAATCACCGATAAAACCTCTACATCTCCATTTTGAAAAGTATCATAAATCAACTTTGTGTTTTCAATAGTATTATCTACTGAACCTTTAGAAGCTTTGCTAATGATTAATACTGGAATCCCTAAATTCTTAGCTATATCTACATTTAATTCTGCTTCTACAGAAGTAGCATCTCCTTCAAAATCTGTTCCTTCTACCAATATAAAATCATATTTAGATTCCATTTTTTTATATTGTTTGATAATAGTATCAATCACATCCCCAATTTTCCCTTGATTTCTTTTAGCGATGACTTCTTTACCCGTAAATACAAAAGCATCTTGATAATCTATATCTAAATCAAAATGAGAAATAATGGTTTCTATATGAAAATCTTTCTTGTTTTTTGCTACCGTAATTATGGGTTTTAAGTAACCTACTTTTGTTGTTTTTCCTAACAGCAACCTCATCAAACCTAAAGTTACAATAGATTTTCCACTGTTTGAATGGGATGCTGCAATGTAAATAGCTTTACTCATAATGTAATTATTTTTATAACAAAAGTAAGATAATTAAATCCTGTAAAAACTAATATAAATCATACTTTTAAATATTGATAAAATTTATTTACTATGATATATGTAGTATTCTTAAGAGGTATTAACGTTAGTGGAAAACACAAAATAATCATGAAGGACTTTGTGGACATTCTTTTAGAAAACCCCAAATTATCTGTCGTTAAAAGTTATATACAAAGCGGGAATTTTGTAGTGGAAAGTAGCTTGCAAGAGACCAAAGAGGTAAGTGATTTATTTTCTGAAATCATTTTAAAAGAATATAAATATGATATCAAGGCTTTTGCTTACACTTTAAATGAGTTTAAAAACATATATGATGATTATCCATTTAATATCAGAGAAAAAAATGATTATGTTACTTTTCTATCATCAGTTCCTGATGAGGAACAAGTAAACAACGTAAATAATGGAGCGGATGCTTTAATTCTTAAAAATGATGTTATTTATATTCAATATGCTACAAAATATAGCGATTCTAAACTAAACAACAATTATTTTGAAAAACAATTAAAAGTTACAGCTACTACTAGGAATATAAAAACAGTGAGCAAACTAATGAAAATAGCTGAAAAATAAAAAAACATCTGTTAGATGAAACAGATGCTTTTTATAAAATTTATTTTATTATTGACTATAAATCTTCTCCGTAAGAAACTACTAGTCTTAAGTCTATTTTAAAAATCAAAGACTCATTAGGACTAATGGCCCCACTTCCAGAATTTTGATATGCTAATCCCGAAGGAATAATCATAAATCCTTTTCCCGTTCCAGAATATTCCCTTGGTAACTCTGGATCTGGTTCACTGGCAAAACCTCCTCTAAAAACAGCTAAACCTACTTTCCATCCTTCTATTAATCTATCTAAATATAAAAAGGTATCATTTAAGTCACTTTCTTGGTATACAATTTCATTTCCATCAGCATCTTTTTTCAAAGAAGAAAGTTTATATGCAATATTAACAGCATCGTCAGCATCAGGACTTCCTTTTACAACACCTTCGTCTTGATTACCTGCATCTTCGTTTAATCCTTGTTCATATACATAAGAATACATCACATAATCTACACCATTTACATTCGTTTCCAGCTCTTGTAAATTTGGATCATCTTTTAAAGGTGTTTGAGTGGCATCTATTTCTTTAATTTCTTTGGTGGCATCATCATAGTAATGAGTTGTTATATACTCATCTATTATTGGTTTTTCTATTACATATTGTGCAGCGTGATCAAACGGCTCAAAAGAGTTTGTATCTTCACAACTTACTATAATTGTTGCCACTAGGGCAAAACATAATTTTTTAAAATTCATTATTGAACGTTTTAGAAGACGCAATTTACAATTTTCATATCTTAGCGGAAAGAAACAAACAAAAATAACACATGCGAATTGACAAATATTTATGGGCCATTAGAATGTTTAAGACTCGATCTATAGCAACTGAGGCATGTAAAAAAGGTCATGTTAAGATTAACAATGTTAATGCCAAACCTTCTAAAGACGTATATATTGGTGAAAAATTAATTGTTCGCAAAAACCAAATCAATTATCAGCTAGAAGTTTTAGACGTTCCGCCTAACAGAGTTGGTGCTAAATTGGTAGATTTATACAGAAGAGACACCACTCCTAAAGAAGCTTTTGATCATTTAGATTTATTAAAATATTCTAAAGATTATTACCGTCAAAAAGGTGCAGGTAGACCTAGTAAAAAAGATCGTAGAGATATAGATGACTACCAAGAAAACAATAACTTTAATACCGAAAATTAAATTCATTATTATATGAACAAGTCCATTATTTTAAATCATCAAGAAATCACACAAAAAACAAGAAGAATTGCTTTTCAAATTTTAGAAAGCCATTGTGATGTTGACGAAATTATTTTAGCAGGAATTAATGGTAATGGATTTATTTTTGCTGAACACATTAAAGATCATTTAGAGCAAATTTCTGATTTAAAAATTACTTTATGTGAAGTAATATTAGACAAGAAAAATCCTCTAAACACCATAGAAACTAGTATTTCTAAAGAAAATTATACTGACAAACATATTGTTTTAATAGATGATGTTTTAAACTCTGGAAAAACACTTATTTATGGAGTTAAGCATTTCTTAAATGTTTCTTTAGCTTCTTTTAAAACAGCAGTTTTGGTAAATCGTAATCATAAAGAATATCCTGTAAAAGCAGACTTTAAAGGAATTTCTTTGTCTACTTCTTTACAAGAATCTATAAAGGTTGATTTTAGTAACGAAGAAGATTCGATAGCATATTTATGTTAAGCTACTAAAGAGCCGAAACAATTTCATTCGCAATGGTTTGAACAGGTTTATCATCTACAGAAACAGCAATTTTTGCTTGTAAATAAAAATGACGTCTTTCAAACAAATGTTTTCCAATAAATTCCGCTAATTCCTCATCTGCTATTCTAGCGATTAAAGGTCTTTTTGCTTTTTCTGGTAACAACCTACTTACCAAAGTTGGAATGTTAGCACTTAAATATACAGAAATAGATTTTTGGTTAATGATTTCCATATTCTTTCCAAAACATGGGGTTCCACCTCCTAGAGAAAGTATAAAAGCTTCTTCATTATCTAATAACTCTAACAAACAAGTAGTTTCTAATTTTCTAAAATAGATTTCTCCGTTCTCTTTAAAAATATCAGCAATTGTTTTTCCTTCTTTAGTTTCTATATAATCATCTAAATCTATTCTTTTTAAATTCAAAGAGTTAGCCAATGCATTTGAAATAGCAGATTTACCACATCCCATATATCCTAATAAAACTAATTTCATCATTTTTAAATCTAAGTATTACCCATGGCAAATATCATGTAAAAAACTAGCTAAAAAAAGTTTCGTCCCTAAAAAAAACCTTTATATTTGCACTCTCATTGACCTGGTAGCTCAGTTGGTAGAGCATCTCCCTTTTAAGGAGAGGGTCCTGGGTTCGAGCCCCAGCCCGGTCACATAAAGCCTCCTTTTTTTAGGGAGGCTTTTTTATTTTACAAGAAACATCACATTACAAAAAAAACTCCTTAATTTAATCATTAAGGAGTTTTTTTATAGAATTTAGAATGTTTTTATCTCTCTAAAGAAATCGTATATCCGTAAGTGTATTTACTATCATGTAATCTATATTGTCTGTGAGGATATGATCCCCAGCTATTATCTCCACCTAAACCTCTTTGTTTTAAATCTACATGTAAGAAAACTTTATTTTCTACTGTTAAATCAGTTGGATGACGTTGTGCTTTATGTTCTCCTGGATCTAAATCTTCGGTAGCAATATTTAAAGCGCTAAACCCTAAAGGTTGATCTCCTTCTATTCTAATTCCTTGTCCAGAACCATTTGTAAGAGTTAACCAACGAGTATCTGTTTTATACCCAGCTTCTTGTGGTCTTATGTATGTCCAAGTAAATTGATTTTCTACTTTGTCTTCATAAATACCTACAAAAGATGACGTATTTCTATCGTTATAGTTTTCCCAAGGACCTCGACCATAGTAAGATAAATTATTATTATCTCCATCAAGAATCATTCGCATTCCAAAACGTGGTAATTCTGGTACTTCTTGATCTCCCATGTCAATAGTCGCTTTTACATTAATAGCTCCATCGTTTTTAATTAAATAATCAATGGTATATTTTACCTTTAATTCTGATAAAATAAAGTTAGCCGTTACTGGTAAACCATCTGTTGTCATTTTTCCTACTTTAACATCTACTACTTCTAAAGTTTTGTCTGCAAAACGCCATGCTTTTAATCTCTCAGGCATTTTGTTTCCAAAATCATTATCCGTTGGAGCTCTCCAAAAATAAGGACTTGGTAAATTTAAAATAGGTGATTCATCAGTATGAGTTAATTTATATGATGTTAACATTCCTGTTTTTAAATCTAACTTTCCTTCTACTCTGTAATTGTTAAATGATAAAACTTTATTTTTTACAGAATATTTAATTTTTTGATTAGCATTACTTTCTGATTGCAAACCAAAATAATCAGCTACTTTTAAATCAAATTGTTCTCTTGCTACTTCGTGATCTGCAGCTAAAAGTTGATTTTCTTTTTTAGTATATGCATAGACACTCAGGAAATACTCACCATTCTCTAATGTCGGAATTCCCAAGTCCATTTGTGTAGTTTCATTTGGTTTTAAAGAAATCTCAAAACGAGATTCAATTACCTTTTGTCCATTTTTAGTAATATCAAACGTAAAGTAATACTGGTCTAAATTGGTAAAATCAAACCCATTGGTGATGCTTAATATTTTACCGTCTTTTAAAGTAAAAGCTATATTTTGGTGTACTTTTTTAACTTCTTCAAGCGCAGGATGTGGAATTCTATTAGCACTTACCAATCCGTTGGCACAAAAATTTACATCATTTTGTAAATCTTTACCTCCTAAATCTCCTCCGTAAGCCCAAAATACTTTTCCGTTATCATCTTTGGTCTTTAACCCTTGATCTACCCAATCCCAAATAAACCCACCTTGCATGTGCTTACTTGAATTGATAATATCCCAATATTCTTGAAAATTCCCATTACTATTTCCCATCGCATGAGAATATTCACACATAATAAAAGGTCTCACTTGCTCAGAAGCTGCATACTCTTTCATATAATTAATTCCAGGATACATCGGACAAACAATATCTGTATCTGTATTTTGTCCCGCTTGCTCAAATTGCACAAAACGAGTATCATCATTTGCTTTTAACCAATCATATGCTTCGTAAAAAACAGGTCCGTTACCACATTCATTCCCCATAGACCAAAGAATAATTGATGTATTGTTTTTATCCGCTTGGAACATACGTTTTATTCTATCTAAATGTGCAGGAGCCCATAAAGGTAAATACGCAGGATGTTTTTCTTTGTTAAATTTTCCTTGTAACTCCGCTCCCATAGCATGTGTTTCAATATTAGCTTCATCCACTACATACATACCATACAAGTCACATAATTTGTATAAATATGGATCATGCGGATAGTGACTCATACGAATCGCGTTGATGTTGTTTTCTTTCATCAACTTAATATCTTGTAACATGGTTTCTCTATCTGGAGTATGTCCTTTTACATCATGATGTTCATGTAAATTAGCTCCCTTAACCAAAATAGGTTCTCCATTTACCATTAACTGAGCATTCTTAATCTCAATTTTTCTAAACCCTAATTTTTCATTAATAACTCCTATAATTTTATCTTCATCATCTAACAAACTAATAGAGTATGTATACAGGTTTGGAAATTCACCACTCCAAGCAGCCACCTTTTCTACAACTTCATCAAAATCAACTTCTGTTGTTTTTTTCTTTACCTTTTCTTTTACATCAAGAACTAATTTTCCTTCTGGATCGTATAATTTTACTTGAACTGCACCTTTTTTAAAATCGCGTTTGTCAAAATCACGTAATTTTACATTTAAATTAAAAGTTCCATTTTTATAGTCTTCGGTAAGTCCTCCTTTTACAAAGTAATCCCAAATAGTTGTTTTTGGCAAAGCCTGTAAAGAAACACTACGCTCTAAACCGCTTAAACGCCAAAAATCTTGATCTTCTAAATAACTCCCATCATGCCAACGAAAAACTTGAACGGCTAATAAATTTTCTCCTTCTTTTAAAAATGAGGTGATATTAAATTCAGCAGGTGTTTTTGAAGCCTTAGTCATTCCCACTTCTTTTCCATTTAAATACACAACTGCATACCCAGAAATAGAACCAAAATGTAACATTACTTCTTTATCTTTCCATTCTTTTGCTACCCTAAAAGTTCTTCTGTAGCTACCCACTGGATTATAATTCTCATCAATAAATGGTGGATTTTTAGGAAAAGGATATTTTACATTTGTATAAATAGGTATATCAAACCCCTCTAATTCCCAGTTTGATGGAACGGTAATATCAGACCAATCTTTATCATTTAAATCTACTTTATAAAAATCCTTTTGTCTTAATGCTGGTTTTTTAACCACCGTAAATTTCCATGTTCCATCTAAAGACTTATAATTTTTAGAAGCTTCTGGATTGTTCTTAGCTGCTACTTCTTCATTTTCATACAATATGAATATAGAATGTGCTGTTTCTTTATTTCTATCTAAAACAGCAGGGTTTTCCCATTCATTTACATTTGTTTGCGCATAACTACCTTTACTTAATCCTAGTAAAATAAGCAATGCTGCTAATTTTATTCTCTTCATTTTTTATTTATTTGATGATATTATATTTTCAATATTTTTTCTAAAAATTTTATAAATACGTTTATTTGTAATAATTACTAAAGACACAAATAAAATAATATTTATAGTAACTCAACGGGGTTAATATGATAATAAACCATGGTTGTTTTAATAATAAAAACAACTAGGACTGTTTTGAATTATTTTAACAACCTCACATAAAACACTTTAGGCGTTGATTTTTTTTCTCTAGCTATAAATTTAAGTCCTATTGTTTTTTTATTATTTACAATTTCTGGCACTATATAATCAACAACATATAAGTCCTTATTTTCTTTATTAATATCTATTTTAGAAGCTTCTATTTTTTGTCCGTTTAAAGACAAATCAAAACCTACATTTTCATCCTTTAAATTAGCATAAGTAATTCTTAAGATACGAGCTTTACTCTCTGGATTTTTTAATTGATAGCTAAACCAAGCTGTACTACTTCTCCAATGCAAATTGTTTATTTCACCTGCTTTGGTTTTTTCACCTTTAAACCCATGATCCGATTCCGGTTGTTGCTCCCCCAAGGCAATTTGATCTACGGTTTGTAACTCAAGTGATAACTTATTGGCTTCTTCTGTACGTAATTTTTCTTTTTTAGCTTTATATAATTCTTGCGTAGTCGTTGGCCAATACAACATATAACGAGCATCGTGAATGGTATAGAATGGTTGTAATTCAATATTTTTATAAGATTCGTTTTTAATTAATTTTTTGATATTATAATGCAACGGTTTTCCTTTTACTGGAACTAAATTCTTTACAAAACTATTATTATCATCTGCCACCAACATTGGCGCTTCATCAATAGGGTAAAGTGCCCCATTCGCAATATGTCCCATTCTACTATCATCAGCAAACAATCCTTTTAAATCTGTCGTATCTGTTTTAGCTCCTAAGACTATTGGGCCGTGAACAAATGAGACCCAAGATGAACCATCTGGCATGTTTTCTACAACAGTTTTCATAGGAAGTGAAATATTTACAACATCTCCAGATCTCCATCTTCTCTTTACAAGTACATAACCATTGTTTAAATCTTCTACCTCAATTTTTTCATCATTTACTTTTACTTTAAATCCATTTTCTATCACCCAATCCGGTTTACGAATGTGAATACCGAATTTTTTACTTCTTTTGTTTAATTTAATTTTTAAACTCGTTTCCTCACTATATGGAAAATCATTTCCTTGGGTGATTTTAATTCCCTCTTCTACCCAACTAAGCGTTGATGGAATAAATAAGTTTACATATAAATCTTCATCTTTATGAGCATAAATAAATTCTCCATATTTAGCATGATTTTCCATTCCTGAACCTACACAACACCAAAATCCTTGTTGTGCTTGTGAATACACCCTGTAGTGCCTTGGTCTCATAGGAGTGAAATATACAAAACCACCTTTATCACCTGGGTGTTGTGATGATAAAATATGGTTATACAACGCTCTTTCATAAAAATGCATGTATTTTTCAGAAGGGTGATGTGCTTGTAACATTTTAGTCAACTTTAACATGTTGTAAGTATTACAGGTTTCTGGTCCTTCTTTGCTATCTAGCATAGAATTAAAGTTCTCAGGATCATGAAAATGTTCTCTAACACTATTCCCTCCAATAGAAACCGTCCACTCATCTACCACAGTATTCCAAAAGAAATTAGAGGCTTTTTCCCACTCCTCATCTCCTGATAATTCAGCAATACGTTCATACCCAATTACTTTTGGAATTTGAGTATTGGCATGCTTTCCTACCAATTTGTTTTCTTGTTTTAACAAAGGATTTAAAATGCTTTCATCAGACAATCTTTTGGCTAGTGTTAAATATTTTTCATTCCCAGTAATGTCATAAGCATCCGCAAAAACTTCATTAATTCCTCCGTGTTCACTTATTAGAATCTGTTGAATCTGAGCGTCTGAAAGATTTGAGGTAATGCCTACAAACCAATCCACCAAATCAATAAACATTTTTTTAGCAATTTCATTTCTTGCTATCAACCATGCATCTCTTAATCCTGCAAAAGTTTTATGAATATTATAAATAGGAACCCATTTGTTATTTAATGAAAACAATCCTGCTTTTATATTTCCTTCAGCAATTTCATTCCACATATTTAAACCTCCTGGAATTCCACCAACATAACCATTACCTGTATTTTTTTGACATGCATTTAACTCATCAATCATATAATTAAGCCGATCTAAAATTTCTTGATTTCCTGTAGATGCGTACATCAAAGACAATGCTGTTAGATAATGTCCGCCTATATGGCCATCTAACCCTGTATTTTCCCAATTTCCATAAGATTCTTTTTTTGGTTTTAATCCTGCCTCTCTTAAATACGGTGCTAATAACCTATCTGGGTCTATCGATAATAAATAATGGATATCTGTTTGCTCAGCTTCTTTAAAAGGACTATCTAATAATCTAACAGCAGTGAGCGGAAAGCTTTTTAATGACTCATTTTGAGCACATAAAGATGTGGTGATTAACAAAAAAAGAACAAAAGCACTTTTACTCATTGTCTTAAAAAGATTCATGTTGATTTTTCTCATATCTGTTTTTTTTACTATAAAACGATTATTTTACTAGATTGATTATTTACTTTTAAAATATAGATTCCAGCTGACAATGTTGCTGGTAACTTAACAACGTAAGTATTGGTTCTTGAATTGTATTGCTTTTTTAAAACCTGTAATACCTTTCCATTTATATTACATAAATAGATATTGCTATTCTCTAACACATTTTTAATCTCAATCTCTCTTACCCCCTCTCTAAGCGGGTTAGGGCTTACAGCTATTTTTGTATCTGCTTCTATTTTTTCTTTATTAAAAAAGCTTGTGGCATATTTAAAAGATTCTATTCCTATTTTCTCTCCAATAATCCTACCAGGAATATCATCTAAAGGTGGATGAATTCCTCCCCATATTCTTGACAAACTACATTGATCCGAAGCATCTCTATAAGTAGCCCATTGTAGTTTTATATCTACTGATGGTCCTTCTTCAAAAACTAAAAATTCATTTTTCTTGGCTATAAATTCCCCATATCCTCCAGGGAAATATTCATCACCTGTTAATAAAGTCATCACTTCAGCTGCAGCTCTTGAATAAGTTGAATGTCCAGATACATAACCTGCAAACGGTGGGGTTACAAAAGTTGGTCGTTGATAAGGCCACCAATCTTTTGCCAAAATCCATCCAACACCTGCTTCATCTACTGCTGGATCTTTAATAAATTTATGTCCTCTCCATGAAAACAATTTTATCTTCCCAATATTGATATTATCTTCCCCTGCCAAAGCATCTCCTTCTTCAATAATCTCTATTAATCCTTTTTGTAATGGAATTCCATCTTTGTGATAATTTGGTTTTGATGGATCACTGCTTTGACCTTTTCCTGCCATATAACGGATGGCTGAAATAGGTCGAATATAATCATACCAGCCTTTTACCCCCCATGCCGAAACCGCAGCATCATGCATGGCTCCTCCTAATATAAAGTAAGCCTTCACATCCCACTCTAAATTATCCAAGACCTTCCCTTCTCCATGAAGTTTTTTAACCAATAACTTATGATCATTTACATAGTTCAAAATAGTAAACCAATGTCCCGGTGGCGTTTCTGAATCTGGTCCATCTGCCCAAAACTCTGCCAAAACTCTTGTATAATCTCCTCTTGGAACCATTTGTGGTTGATACGAAGTTTGTGTTCTTGGGTTTAGAAACCTTCCTTCTCCAATATCCCCTCCTTCAATTTCTCTATAAAAATTAGCATAGTCTGAAAAACTAGTCGGAAAATCATCTAAATCTATATTTCCTATGGATTTAGGAGATATATCCCACATTACTCCATCTGTAGGATCCAAGTGAGAACCCCATTTACTAACCAAACTAAAAGCCCACTTATATTCCTCATCCGAAATAGTTGGTGGGGCTCCTGGATCGTGATATACAGCATAGTCATGTCCTGACCTATGATAAACTGATTTATCATTTTCTGACAATGAAAAAGGCAATACATTTCCCCATTCTGGTCCTAAAAAATCTGGAGTAATCCCTCCTATAACATTCCCACTTTGGTCTATAAAAGTATTAAAACTTAAAGGTTGCCATCTATTAGGATTGATGTGATCTATACTTCTTGGATTTGATAAATCTAAAGGAGTATTAACAGGTTCGTAAAATTTATTAGCATATAGATTAGCCTCATTAGCTCCATCTTGTAATCCATAATTTATAATTTGAGTAGCTATGTAATTCCCTAATGCAATAGAGTTTCCTGTACTATAATCTGTTTCTATAATAGAACTATCATATCCTAAAGTTGTCATGGTAGCATCTATAATAGATTGTGACAATATTGGGTTGGGAGCATGTTTAAATCTGTATGACAATAACCTATACATAGCATAACTTATCGTTTTTTTCCTTGCTTCTGTTATGTTTTCTGTAGTACTAAACCCTTCAAATTCACTAGTAAAACCATGAATAGTATTCCCTAATAAATAAGTCAGTACAGATTCATCATAAACTGCCCAAGCATCATACATAGCTATGCTTGTGTGAAATAAATTTCTTGCATGTACCGTAGGTCTTGCATAATCTTTTCGTATTAAATCTAATAAAGTCTCGTTCCAAATTCTTGCTACTGAATGTGGTCTTGTATTGTAATTTACATCATCTTTTGAAATATCTACAAATAATTCTACAATACTACTATTACAAACTTCATTTGATTCTATAGTTTTTAATATTCCTTTTCCAGCTGCTCCCCATCTAACTGTAACAGTTCCATTCTCTAAAACTTCAAGTATATCACCTCCTTCGATACTCCAACTTAAAGAAGAATTATTTTCTAAAGGATATGAATATACTTCTACACTATTTTTAACTACCCTTGTTTCTCCTAATATAGACCTAGCATTTAAATAGATACAATGTCCTGTACTTATTTCAGCATTAGGATTATAGTTACAAGAATTTGGATCTGTACAACCATAGATTTTTTTACTAGGCATATTTTTGTAGGATTCCAACCCAACTCCTTCTTTTGCTAAAATAGTTTTGTTTACTGAAATATTATTATACGTATCTATCTGTCCAGATGGCCATAAGACTTGCAATTCTATAACTCTATCATCTGAACCCAATCCAAAATGAACCGGCTGTAGGCTCTGTGATAAAAAACCTTTTCCAGTGTAATATCTATAAAACCTTCCTTGTTTTGTTCTCACAATAACTTTAGTTCCTATTGCATCTCTATTAGATACCGTACCTTCTAGCTTAACCTTTAACCAATTTAGATTTGTTAAAGAATTATTAAGTTCTAAAGTTTTATTTTCATAAAAAAAGGAAGATCTATCATTATTGGTTACAAAAAGATCTATATCTCCGTCATTATCATAATCAAAATCAACCAATGAAACACTATTTGTTTTTTCATCTAAGTTTGCGATACTTGAGCGATTTAAATAAACAGCTCCTCCATTTAAATTTAAATTTTCGTAATATACATTAGTTTGAGTACCTGAGCTTCCATAATCATAACCATTTAATATAAATAAGTCTTCATCTCCATCTAAATCAAAATCAGAAAAGCGAACATCCCATGCCCATCCTGTTTTATTCACATTTGATGAAGGTCCCTGGTTAACATAAATATTATTTCCATTATTTACATAAAATGCATTATCATCAATTGCAGTTATAAAAAAATTAAATGAGCCATCATTATTATAATCTCCTATTGCAATGCCCATGTCATCTTTAGAATGATCCAATCCATACTTTTTTGCTTCTTCAGTAAAATTTTTCCCGTTATTATTAATGAAAAGATCATTTGTTTCTGTACTGTAATCATTTGCGACATATAAATCCATCCAACCATCTCCATTAAAGTCAAAAGGAATTGATTGATATGAATGCTTGCTAACTACATCTTGAAACATATTACTTACATTTGTAAAAGTGCCATCTCCATTATTTTTATATAACCTATTCCCTTCACAACCTTGCTCCCACTCAGATACATACAGGTCTAAAAAACCATCATTATTATAATCAAACCATGTAGCTCCTGTATTTACACAACCATTATAGTGTTGTAAACCTACTTGAATGGTTACATCTAAAAATGTTCCATCTTGTTTATTCTTAAAAAGTTGTATTTTATTAATATGTGTTAAAAATAAATCAGGGTAACCATCATTATTATAATCCCCCCAAAATGCTCCAAATTTGTAACCGTTAAGAGCTGGTGTTTCTTCTACTATCTCATCAGTTGAGTATAAGTTAACCAAACCTGATATTAACGTAACATCTGTAAAAGTTCCATTGTTATTATTTTTAAATAATTTACTAATAGTAACATCAACACCTATTTGATCTTTAGCTTTTGCAACAACAAAAATGTCCAAATCTCCGTCTTGGTCAAAATCTGCGATAGAAGCTCCATTATTCTCTTTATTAGAATCTAAACCAGCAAAAGATTCAATACGTTCAAATGTTTGTGCTTGAACCCATCCTAACTGTGTTAAGCTAAAAAATAGCACTAAAAAACAAGCATATTTTATACACTTCATTTACTTCTGCTTTTATTAGAATATTAAGTTTTTTTATGTCTTTTTCAATTGTGTATAGAGCGTACTCATAATAATTAATTTCAAAAAATCATTTTCTAGTCAAACTTACTTTCAATATAACTTTATAACAAATTGAAATTAAACGAGCTATCAATGATTTTCGTTTAAATTAAACGTACTAATAAACACACATAAATAACGATACCATTGTAATAATAAGATAATATCATATATTAATCAAAAAACAAGCTAATTTATTTAATCAAAACCACAAAAGACATTCATCAGAAAACTTGATGAATGCCTTTTTATATTTAACAGAATATATATTCTAAAATCTATTCTATAGTTAAATAAACTCCTGATGGTTTCACTTTATCAATTCCTCCATTTGAATTAAACTTTAGACTATCAATAGCTAGTTCTCTTAATAAGTCGCTATGATCTTTGTTTTTATGATCTTGAATTCGATGATAAAGTATATACATTTGTCCATTTTCGCTAAAAACAGTATGATGTCCTGGCCCTAAAGTGGTTTTGTCTTTAGATGTAGTTAATATCGGACTTTGTTCTCCTTCTTCCCAAGGACCATAAGGTGTGTTTGATGTTGCATATCTTACCTTATAAGTTTCGTTGGTGCATTTTCCATCAGAATACATTAAATAGTACTTATTATCCTTTTTAACCATTATAGGTGCTTCAAAATAATTTGGAGGAGTAATGTCTTTAATAGTTGTTTCATCAAAACCAACCATGTCATCATCTAATTTAACCACAAAACAATGACCATTAACCCAGTTTAAACCTGAACCCCAATACAAATAAGCCTGTCCATCATCATCAATAAAAGCCTCTGCATCTATCATGTGATAATCTGGAAACATATTTCCTTTAATTAATGGTGTATTGTCTGATTTTGCATTTTTCCATGGTCCAAGAGGATGCTCACTAACACCAACCCAAACTTCACTCCCCACAGAAACATACATATAAAACTTTCCGTTTTTGGCTTGAATTACAGAAGGTGCCCAAACCATGCTCCCATTTGAAGTTGGACTTGTGCACATTTCTTTTGTTGGCCAATTAATTGTTTTTTGTTCCCAGTTTTTAAAGTCTGAGGATTCCATAACAGCCAAATCATTCCCTCCCCAAGGATCTTTTGTTGCATAAACATAAAACTTCCCTTGATATTTAACAATAGAAGGATCTGCAAAAGCCCCTTTAACAATAGGGTTTGTAATACTAATTTTGTTTTCTTTTTTTCCGCAACTTGTAATTGAAAATACTAAAACAACAAGTAATAGTAATTGATAATATTTAGTCATTATTAAATTGTTTTTAAGTTCTATAAAACTAACATAAAGACACAAAAACTATATGTATAAATCAGTCAAAAATATAGAACCACTGTTTTAATCAATTGAATTTATTCCTTCTACAGTAGGCACTACCTGCTTAATACTACCATCAGCATTAAATTCCATTTTATCTATACAAACCTCTCTATTAAATCCTGCTGCTCTTCCCATTTCAATCCCGTTTGGACGAGTAAAGCGATGGTAAACAATATGCCAAATATCAGTTCCAGGAGTTTGAATAACACTGTTGTGACCTGTTCCATAAATTCCATCTTCTGGTCTTTTTTCTATCACAATATTGTTTTCTGGAATATTTAAAGGGCCTGTTGGACTATCTGATGTTGCATATCTTACTCGGTAATTTGGACTTCTTGTGTCGTCTTCAGACCATAAGAAATAATATTTTCCATTTCTATAAAAAACTTCAGTTCCTTCTCTAAAAGTTCTTCCTGGATGTAATAAAACCAATGAATTTGGTTTTATAGAAACCATATCTTCATTTAATTCAACACAAGCCATATGACCATTTCCCCAATACAAATAACTTTTACCAGAAACCGGATCTATAAAAATATCAGGATCTATTTCTTGCCCACCTTTTGCTCCTTCTGGACTTTCTGAGATCAATGCTTTCCCTGAATCTACAAAAGGTCCTGTTGGATTATCTGAAACTGCGACTCCAATTTTTTGAGCTGCTGTGAAGTAGTAAAAATATTGATACTTTCCATTTATTTTCTTTTCAATAGCTGTTGGAGCCCAAGCGTTTCTATCTGCCCAACTTACATCTTTTTTTAAATCTAAAATAACTCCCTCATCTGTCCAATGTACCAAATCTGGTGATGAAAATGTTTTAAAATAAGTACCCGACCAATTTGTGAATCCATCACTGGTTGGATAAATATAATACTTGTTGTCTTTGTGTGAATAAAAAATTTCTGGATCGGCATAATACCCATTTAACACAGGATTGTTATCTTCCTTTACAATTACTTTGTATGTTTTTTGTTGATTTCCTGATGAAATCTCATAATTTACGGCTCCTTTGGAAAAATCTTTAGCTCCTAAAGTTGATATTGTTGCCCATGAAACTACATTTATTTTCGGATCAAAATTGGTTAAATCAGTCCCTAACATTACAGGAATATATATCGTTTGTTGCTCGTCATTTATTACTACATTGTTGGTCTTAATAGCTGGGGCATCAAAACTTAAAAAAGAACTTTTATTAATCCTTCCCCATTTATTTATCAATGCTTGTCTTTCTGATTCGGTAATTCTTATAACTGTTCCGTGTCTTGGATGAAAATTCATAGAAACTTCTTCATCTATTATTGCAAAATTCTCTAAATCTTTTGATTTCGTAAATTGATACTTTCCTGCTGAATACATATCGTACATTAAAATATACTCCTCAGAATCTATCAATTTAAAAATTCCTGAACCTTCTACAGCAGCATCTGTTTGATCGTAAAAACCTTCTTGCTGAACATAACCTTCTGTTAAGTTATCAGAAATAGCCTTTCTAATTCCCCCTCCTTGACTTTCGTTCTTAAAAAACAGGTGATATTTTCCATTTTTGTAAACAATGTCTCCGTCTATACAAGCACTATTTGTAGGACTATAAAACAATTGTTTTGGAGTAGATTCTAATTCGGTAAAGTCCTTATTAGCATAGGCGTAGTATATAATATCTGGCCCTTTGCTTCCTAACATAGACCAATAAATCATGTATTTTTTAGCGTCTTTATCATAGATTGTTTGTGGTGCCCATACACGTACCACATCTCCAAATTCTTTAGGATACGTTTTAGGAATATTGATAACAGTAGAGGTCCAATTTATTAAATCGGTTGATTTCATTAACACCATGGCACGGTTCGAACTCCATCCGTTAGCAGAAACCATATCAGTAACTACCATATAAAAAGTTTTACCATCAGCTCCTCTTAAAATATGTGGATCTCTAACTCCACCAGTAGAACTAATGTCTTTAGAATCTATAATAGGTTGATTGTTATTTAAAGCTTGAAAATTATACCCATCTTTACTTAAAGCATATCTAATAGCTTCTTCATCACCTGTATTCCCAGTAAAATAAGTAAACAAATAATGAGTGTATTTATTGTCTTTGTTAGCTACGGAAGCTGTTTTACAAGAAAATAAAGTAATTATCAAAAGGCAAACAGCTAAAAGTTGATGACTTAATCTTTTTTGTTTTTTCATATTAAAATATTGAGGTTGTTGATTGTTTTTAAACAGTTTATCGAACTTTAAAGACTAACAATTATAAAAATAATACAATTATATAGTTATGGATTTATAATTCAAAAACATGGAAAATTATTGTGATTTATAATTCTAAAAATTCATAACAGTTTTTTAAATAATAATTCATAAACAATCTTAATTACTTGGTAAACCATCAACTTTCATAGCTTGAATGATTAAAGCATGTACCATATACAATTCATCTGAACCTGTATCTTCATGAGCTCCATTTATTCCATAAGGCCACATATGTGTTCCATCTCCTCTCAAAACTGCATTAGGATTATTCGTCATCATTTGCAAAACTTTATTAGCTCTACTTCCATTCCATGGTGGCCCCATTAACTCAGCATACCTCCAATGAGTTCCAACACCTACAGTATGAGCCATTTCGTGCATGGCTGTACCTGTCTTTTGATAATCAACCTTTGATCCCATATTTATCCAACCAGCAAAATTTGCATCTGCAGTTGGTGTTCCTGGAGAATAATTAACTGTTACGTGTTTTACTATTGAAGTAAAGTTATTATAATAGTTAGTTGCTTCATCAAAAGCTTTTATTAATCTATTTCTAGTAGCTGTGTCGGCATCATTTGGTCTAAAGGAATAAGTAAAACTTCCTTTTTTAATGGTTTGTATGTTTTTTTCCTCACCATATAATGTACTTTCAGATGTAATTACATATGGTCTTACAAAATAAGTTGTTTGTTCATCCAAACCAGTAATGCGTTGTAAATATTTATCCTTTACATCACCGTTTGCAATTTTAGTATCATCTACTGTTGGTTTTGTCTGCTTAGCATAAACAATACCTAATTCTAATATTGTTAAATCTCCTTGTTCTAATTCAACATTTATAAAAATATCATGTGCTCCCGATATTGTTGTTTCGTTAATACTCACTAATGGAGATGCTGCTGGCAATGTAGTAAAACTAACTTCATTACCGTAACTTACGCCTTTTGCATTTAAAGCATATGCTCTTGCGTAATAAACAGAAGCTGCATTTAACCCAGTTAATTCAACCTTAAACTCTCCTGAACCTTTGGTAGAAGTTGGACCAGTTTTAGCCCCTTCATAAACAGGATTTGGTGAAAGACCGTAGCAAACTCCTTTCTCCGTAACACTAGCACCTCCATTTTTGGTAACTTGTCCCCAGATTGTAGCTGTATAAACATCTATTTCTTCAGCTTCTTCTGTTTGCAAAGTTGCTAACTCAACTTCTATTTTTGGTTCTTCGTTTTTAACTACTTCTTCTTGTTTCTCAGAAGACGTACAGGCTAATAAAAAAAAACTGAAAAATGTGAATATCTTAATTTGGTTAATTATGTTCATATCGATTAATTTGTTTAAAAAAGTGGCATATGGTTAAACCATATGCCACTTATAATTTAAGTAAAATATAGATTTATTAATTATTATTCTTTAGTAAAGAAAAAGAGTATATCACTAAAAATCTTTCTTGACCTTGGGTAGTTGAAAGTCCCAAAGAAACATCTGTTGTTTGTGTTACTGTAAAACTCACTTCAACATCATCAGGAGCCATAGTGTTAACAAGTCTAGTATACCCTAAAGTTGCCGGATCTGTTTCAATTGCTCCTGCCTGAGAATCAGGCAAAGTACTTCCTTCTGCAGCGGTAAGGTATACATTATCTGCTGTAGTATATCCACTAGCAATAACTCCACCATTTGCTTTAGGCTCTGCCTTGAATGTGTAATTCCCTGGCTCTAATGTAATGGTTTGATATACTTTACCATTTACAATACTAGCTGCTCCCCAACCACTTTCAACATTAAAAACACCGGTATCATTACTATCCCATCCACCATAACCTCCGTGGTTTTTAGCTGCTGTGTTTGTTGTCCAACCAGCTAAAATACCCCATCTACCAGAGAAAGAAGATGCTTGAAATGGTTGTGAAACATTTGTTAATTTATTTGTAAAATCAACAAAATCGGGTAATAGTTGAACATAGTCTGTATGAAAAGTATCGATAGCTGTTTCGTCAGGTAAAAACATTGTTCTATAATTATATTTAGAACCTTCTTTATAATCTTCCAAAACAACTTCCTCTGAATCAATAGAAACAAATTCTGTCTTATTCACATCATTTATATCAGTATAAACAATTTCTGTACCAAAAACCCCAGATGATAAATCCATGGAAGCAAAATTAATTGTTAAATCTAAATCTGTAGATAAAACACTTGAACTGATTACTCTATTTGTTAAAGTCTCTTTATATCTTTCTCCATATGATTGACTTATTCCGGTTACTGGTATTGATTTATTACCTAATTTATCATAGGTATATACTTTAAAACTGTAAATATTTTCTGGCATGTTTTCTATAAAAACTCTTAAAGTATCTACTTTGTCTGTTTTTATTACTGGTACAGATATAGAATCTGCACCACTATTCCAAAAAACTCTACATTCAGTAATTTTAGGATCCGACATAAATAATCCTTCAACTTTAATTCTGTTATTTCCTGAAAAAAACTTTAATGAATCTAATTTCCCTGTATAAGAAATTTCACCATTACTTATAAACTCTTCATACCCTTCATCCATAGAAGTACATGAGGCAAAAAAACCAAGCATTATAAATAAAGCTAAGATTTTTATACTATTATTTTTTATTAAACAAATCATATTTAGATTTTTATTAGTTAGACAATATTACTCATTAGGAGCCCCATAAACTTGAACTTCCGCAATAGACATAGAACCAATTCCACCCCAATTCTTAATTGATTTAATTCTTAAATATCGAACTTTTGGTGCAGCTACATCAAACTCCCAGCTAAATCCAGCTCTTGCAGTTTCAAAATCTTCACCCGTTTGCTCCCCAAAAGGAAGTCCTGAAGGTTTAACTGCATTATAAGAACCTAATCTATACCATGTATTATCTAAACTTCCATCTGGATTTGGATTTGCTGAACCCCAAATTTCAAATTCCTTAAGGTTACCTATATAATAGTATGATCTATCGTTATAATACTCAGGGTAATCCCAAATCACAATTCTACTTAACTGTGTTAATTCTCCAATATCAAATGTAGCTAAATGTTGACCTGGAACAGAACCATCTGTTAAAAAAACACCTGGCCAATTAAATGTTTCACCATCCCACATACGTGATAAAACAGCTGTAGCATGTGTTTTTGTATCATTTGGAAGAACAAATGGTTTATACTTAGATTTTGGCAAAGCAACTTCTGGATAAGGTGTAATTGAAGTAAATAAAGTATCAGTAGTATTTAACCACCTATCTCTTACAGTAATGGCGAAATTATGCTCTTCTATTTCAAATCCTCTTATTGTCTTGTTTATTGAATCTGTAGATGTATAAATACTGTTTATGTTAGTTATCCAATCTCCGTACTCATCTTTTTCCATTAATAAAAGTGATAAATCAGTACGTAATTCGTTTTTAGCTGTAAGTCTCACTCCTCCAAAAGCAGTTGTTGCCTCTAGAGTTCTAAACACTTCCCATATTGGTGATTCCAGAGGTTGTATCGTTACAGTAGTAGGTTCAGAAACTTTCTCACTTCTATTAACAGCATATAATTTAACATCATGCTCATCCATATCAGCAAAACCTTCTATAACTAGTTTATTTTGATAATATGAAGATTTTACTTCCGCTACTTTTCCAGAAGACAAAGTATACACTGCTTTTACATATAGTAAATCTTGGTCACTTGGAAGAGTATAAGTTAACTCGGCTCCTCCAGCTATATTTAGAATATTTACATTTTCTATCTTTCCTGGTGTATTAGGGTTATTCTCTAATGGACCTACTTCGTCTTCTCTACAACTTACTAATGCTAAAAATATACATAATACCGTGTAGATACGACTACTTGTTTTAAATATTTTATTATTCATTTCTTTTGAATTTAAATTAAAAAATTACCAACCTAAATTTTGTACTAAATTAGGGTTTTGAATAATTGCACCTTCTGGTATTGGCCAAAAATAATCCCTAGGAGAAACAAAAGTTTGTTGATAAATAGTTCTTTCTTGATAATAAGACACAGCATCTTCACCTTTAACACTCCAACCTGTTACAGGGGTATTTAAAAACTGTGATGACAGCTTCCATCTACGTAAATCCCAAAATCTTTTACCCTCAAAAGCTAATTCAATCATTCTTTCTTGTCTAATAATTTGTCTTAATCCTTCTTTTGTTGTCGGTTTCGAAGGGTTTGAAGAATAATTAGCCCAAGACTCAACAACACCATCTAAACCTGCTCTATCTCTAATAATGTCAAGGTTAGAATAAACTGTAGCTGAAGGCCCTTGTGATTCATTTAAAGCTTCTGCGTACATTAGATACAATTCTGCTAAACGAATTTCTGGCCATGCATAATTCTGATATGCAGCTCCTCCTGTTTCATATGTAACTTGATTCCAATCAACTAATTTTTTAACAAAATAACCTGTCTCATTAGTATGAAATGCATGTGAAGCACCTGCAAATTCTCCAAACTTAGCCTCTACTGACCAAACATCTCCTTCATCAGAACTAGAAGGACTATCGTACTTATACCAAACAGCACCATCAAAAGCTAAATCTGCATAAAAACGTGGCTCTCTATCAAAATTTAACCTAGCTGTTTTATCACCTTCTTTAATATTAAATCTTTCTGAGAAGTCTGCTTCTCGTAATTCTTTTTCATTAGTAAAATCCAAGGTTTTATCCTCATTTATAGGAACTCCATTTTTAGTATAAAACATTCTAGCAATTTTTAATGGAGGAGAAAGGATTTTTCTTGCATCATTATGATTATGAGTTAACTTTAGAGGTGGCATAGCCAATCTTTGTATTTCTGATGCTTGACTGTTAGGGTTAGCCCAAATAATTTCTGAATTCCATCTTTCACAAACTGCTTGTCTTATACTCATTTGAGTCATAGTTTCTGATGAAAGATTAAAAGATGAAGTAGGAAATTCATACAAACTTTTTCCATTTGCTTCAGCAGACTGAATTGCCGCTAAAGCTGCATCAGCTGCTAATGTCCATTTATTTTCATCATAAGTAGTATTAAACAAAGCCTCTCCACTATTACCTATTAACGGAGCCATTTCAGTATTCCCATTAAACAATGGACTTGCAGCCATTAATAAAACTTTTGCTTTAATACTTAATGCAATTGTTTTAGATATTCTTCCAGCTTCAATATTTGGAATTATAGTATTGTCTTCGGGTAATTTTTCGATAGCTGTATCTAGTAAATCAACTATGTACGACACAACAGCATCAACCGGTTGTCTCTCAACATTAATTTCGTCTTCGGGTGCATCTAAAGCAATATTTTTATCTATAATAGGAATAGGACCATACATTCTTAATAAATAATAATGGTAGTAAGCTTTTAAAAACTCTACTTCACCTATCCATCTTTTTCTTTCAATATCATCTAAATCAGGGATTTTATCAGGATCTTTTACATTATCTAAGAAAATATTGCAATGGCGTAGACCAATAAACAACTTATAGTTATCGTTTGGACCTCCTCCAGCCCAAGTCCCATCCCATACATTTAAATAAGGATTAGATACTCTTTGGTTACCTCTTGCTATTTCAAAAGCATCACTTGTGATTGAAGTTCTATAAGGAATCCATATTTCATCTCCTGTTAACATACCTAAATTAAAAATTACATCACCATTTTTAGGAAGATATGAATAGCAAGTGTATAAATACTTCCTGGCCTCATTTCTAAGTTTGAATGCATTGTCAAGTGTCGCGATATTATCTGGAATTACATCTAAATAATCACCACAAGATTGCATGAAAAATAAAGCTATAACCTGAGTTATTAATACAATAGACTTTTTAAGCCTATAAAATATATTTGTATTTTGTTTCATCATCATTAGTTTTTAATCTGTTAACTATAAATTAAGTAAAATACCTATGTTGTAGGTTGATTGTATTGGATACCCTAATCCGTTTCCTCCCATTTCTGGATCCCAAAGCTTAAATTTACTAAATACAACAGGATTTGTAGTGTTTGCGTATAACCTCAAACTTGTAATGCTGTAATTATCCAAAAACTTATTTGGAACATTATAAGCAAGTTCTACACTTTTAAGTCGTAAAAAAGCTCCATCTCTCATCCACCACGTAGATGACTGATTATTATTCTCAATAAATGTATCACTTAAACGAGGCCAAAAAGCATAAGAATTTCTATTTTCTTCTGACCAATGATCGTTTGCTATCACATTTAATAATCCATTTTGAGACCCTCCATTAATTACAAAAGGAGAAATATTTTGAGGATTGATAAAGAATGATGAACGAGCTGAACCTTGAAAAAACATACTAAAATCAAAGTTTTTATAACCTACAGTACCCCCAAAACCATATACAATTTCTGGCACTGTTGGATATCCCATTGGAACTCGATCTAAAGATGTAATCACCCCATCTCCATTAACATCTCTATACTTAATATCACCTCCTCTAACTTCACCAAATTGTCTTGGAGAATTTGCTACCTCAGCATCATCAACAAACAAACGTTCTGCTATATAACCAAATTGCTGAGTTGTTGGCCTACCTTTTCTATATAAATAACTCAACTCATCTGGGTAATAATTCTCATCATATGTAAGAATCTTACTTGTTGAATAGGTGAAATTACCTCTCAAATTAGCCCACCAAGACCCCCCAAAGTTTTTATTATATACAACTGACATATCCATCCCTTTACTCTCAGCTTTACCAAAGTTTGTTGATGGAATTACTGCCAAACCTAAAGTAGAACCAATATTTGCTCTATCCTGTAATATATTAGTTCTTGTTTGTTTAAAGAAATCTGCTATCAGGGTAAACGATTTAAATAATTCTAAATCAAAACCTAAATTTATTATCTCTGATTGCTCCCAGCTTATTTTACCGTTAGCATATCTTGATATTGACAGACCTGGACTATAATCAGCTCCCAACTCACCAAAAGTAGAACCATAAGTACCGTTGTCTAAATTTACCTCAGATAAATAAAAGAATCTATCATTATCATTCCCTATTTGATCGTTTCCTAGCAATCCATAACTAGCTCTTAACTTAAGACTGGTAATAGATTCTTTTAAAGGTTCAAAAAAACTTTCTTTTGATATTACATACCCCAAAGCAAGTGCTGGAAAAAAACCAAACCTATTATTCTTAGCAAATCTTTCAGAACCATTATAACCAAAATTAAGTTCTGCTAAATACTTCCCTTCATATGCATAAGTCATTCTCCCTGACAAACCTAGGTTTCTACTTGGTAAAGACGACTGTACTGATCCAGGATTTCCTTGTTCAAAATTTTGTAAAATTGTGATCAACATTGCTGAAAAAGCATGTTTATCAGCAAAAGTTTTATTATAAGTAAGTGAACCTTGAAAGTGAGTTCTTGAATTTAATTCTTTTGCTCCTTCTGCATAATTTAAATATTCTCTCCCCTGAGGATCAAGCGACCCAAGTCCTCCTGCATTTAATGGAGACAACTGTATTTTTTGAGTTGAAGGATCAATAAAAGCACTATAGTAAAAGGGATTATATTGTCTTGATACTGAATATCTAGAGTATCTCTTTACATATCCCATAAAATCAGCCTTCAATCCCGGGGTAATAAAACTTAAATCTTGTTTTAATTCAATTTGAGCATTTATGCTTGAAGTCTTATTCACTTGATATCCTTTCACCATATCAGCATATGGGTTTTGAAGTAAAGTAGTACTTCCATTACCTGTTACCGCACCACCAAACAAAGGATGATCTACATATGGTAAGTACTCTTTTGGATATCTAGCAGGGAAAGCAACAGGGTTAGACCATAATGCCTTATTAAAAATTGCAGCCCCTCCTCCTACAGGGCCATTATAATCATCAAACTGAGCATACATTCTAATTATACCTTCAGTTGTAGGAGTTAAGTTTAAATTTACATTTGTTCTAAACGAATAATTTCTCAATTTAATATTTGAATTAAAATTATTTAATCCATCTACTTTTAAAACACCATTATCAACATTATATGTTCCAGCTACATAGTATTGAGCCTTTTCACCTCCACCATTTATACTTAAATTATAACCCTGATTAACGGTAACATCTTTAATCAACTGATCTATCCAATTATTGTTTGGGTACAAATAAGGATTATCTCCTGCTATCGTTCTATCTATTTTTGTTCTAGTATAGGGTGGATTACCTGTTGCGTTTCTTGTCAGAACAGCCTCATTAGCTAAGTTCATATAAGTTATATTGTCTGCAAAATCAAAATTTCTAGAATTTGTAGAAAATTTATTCTCCGCTCTAAACCTAAACTTTAATTTACCTGATGTTCCTGACTTAGTACTAATTAAAACTACTCCATTTGCACCACGAGCCCCATATATAGCTGCTGCAGAAGCATCTTTTAATACTGAGAAGCTGTCAATATCATCCGGCTGTAAACGAGCCATATCAGTGTTTGTAGACTCTATACCATCAATTAAGATTAAAGGATCTTGTTTACCAGAACCAAAAGTACCCAAACCACGAATAAAAAAGTCAGAGTTATCTGCTCCTGGTTCTCCACTCCTTTGGAATGCAATCATACCAGCAACTCTACCCGCCATCATAGTTGTTAAATTACTACTTGGTCCTTTAATTTCTTTAGGACTTACCGTCGTAATAGAACTCACTAAGCTCTCTTTTTTTTGTGTACCAAATCCTACTAATACCAATTCTTCTAACGATTCAGAACTTGGATTCAAAATAATATTAAATACTGATTTTGAACCAATCTTTACTTTAGCAGTATCAAACCCCAAATAAGATACAACCAAAACTTTGTCGGCTTCGTTTATATTTAATTTAAATTCTCCATCAAAGTCAGTCATACTAATATTACTTGTTCCCTCAATTTGAACAGTTGCACCAGGCAAAACAAGACCTTTTTCATCTTTAACAACCCCAGTAATGGTTCTCTTCTGAATTTCATCAGCTACATTATCTGATTTTAGATCTTTTGCTTGTAACTGAAAAGTAGTTATAACTGCAAAAAACATCACTAGTTTTATTTTTGAATTAAAACTATGTGACAAAAAATAATTTCTCCTTATTTTAAGTAATTTCATAATAGATTTAGTTAATTATATGTTTATTTCTTTATTTGTTTCTTTTACAAATTTATAATCCCCAGTAAACAAAGAATTCCGTTCAAGTTTCTTTAGTTGTAATTTGTTTTTCATTTAGTTAATAATTTTAGTTAATTAATAATTTTAGTTAATGTTATTTTTATTTTAAAACAACAATTGGCATGATTATGGTTTTATTAAATAATACACAAACAAGAATGTATTGTTATTCTTTTTTTAACATAGAACCAAATATCATTAAAAAAAATAATCTAGCATAGGTTATATTGATAGGATAAAAGGGGTAAAATCGTATTTCGATTATTAATATTCCCACCCTCATTATCTATAAAACAACAATACTTATGCTAGCTTTTCAACAACAAAACAAGCAAATCAGTGATAAAAATACATTAATAAAACTAATCCTCCACTATTTTTAAATACCAAAAGGAGCTAATTAAAAAATTAACTCCTTTTGGTATCATAAAACTTTAGCGGTATTATATCTTAATTTTCATACACTAAATTTTGCGTAAGTTCAGTATCTTTATTTAAATTAATTTCTGATTGAGTAATAAGTAAAAACATATGATAATCTTGTAAACCGTTCGTTGTTTCAATGTTACCACCAACAACAGGAAGTTCCAGTCCATACTAACGTAGAGTATCTAGTAAATTTGGTGTTTTTTATTAAGCTACATTTTGTATGTATTTCATTCTAATTTTTAGTTCCATTTCAGCAGGAGTTATATATGCTAAGCTAGAATGTAATCTTTCATAATTATACCATTTGATATAATTATGAATGGTTCTATGAGCTTGCAACATATTTTTGAACATATATCTATTAGTAGATTCATATTTAAGTGTTTTAAAAAAGGATTCAGCTATTGTATTATCCCAACAATTTCCTTTTCTACTCATTGATTGCATTATTTTTAAATTATTCTTAAACAAGTCTTTTATTTTAGTTGAAGCATATTGTACACCTCTATCCGAGTGAAAAATATGATTCGTAGTAATTTTTCTTACTTATACAGCCTTTAACCAAGTTTTATAAACCGTATTTTCTGTGGTCATATCTTGACTTAATGTCCAAGCTAATATTTTTCTATCTTTTAAATCTAAAATAGTAGTCACATAATTACATTGCTTGCCTACCTTTATATACGTGATGTCAGACACCCATTTATGCCCTAATTCAAGGCTATTAAAATCTCTATTGATTACATTTTCAGCAATAGGTAATTTGTGATTAGAATCTGTAGTCATTACTTTAAATGTCTTATAAATTACACTTTTAATGACCTTTTGTTTCATTAAATAAGAGATATAAGAATGATTTAAATAGATATTTTCTCTTTCTAATTGTTTCTGAACCCTAGCTGAACCATAAATCTTTCTACTTTTTCCCATACTCGTTTGATACGCTCTTTGTAAAAAGAAGTTTGAGATTGATTTTTAGGTACATCGATAGTTCTAAGCCAAGAATAATATGAATTGACACTTATATTCATCAGATTACACATCTTATCAACAGTATAGGTTTTTGAATTTTCTTTAATGAATTTATACCTTACTTGTCGCTCACGGAGAAGATGCTTACTGCCTTTTTTAAGATGTCGCGTTCTTCCTGGGCATCTTTAAGTTGCTTTTTAAGCAATCGGTTCTCTTTTTCGCAAGTCTTCCTGCATCTTTAAATGATCCTATTTCTGTTTGAAACTCCTTAAACATAATCTTTACAGATTTCATTAATAGATTTTGGATTCTCTATGGGCAATAAGTCTACAATAGTTTACTTAAATTCTTTGTCGCACTTTAATCGAGTCATACATAGATAAATTTAATAGTTTTTATATCAATTAATCCTATCAACTAAACTATACATTCCAAACCTTACCTCAGTTTTTAAAGGATATGTTAATAGTTTAAAATTCAAATATCAGTAAAATAATATTTAAGAAGAGGGTAAAATCAATACTAGAAAAATATTAAGAAATCAAGCTGGTAACTTAACTCAAAAATTTCTGAATTTTCAGATAAAAACTCATCTATGATAATATAAAATGCCCCCCTCACATAAAGTGTGTAAGTTAAAATTTTTACACCTTATGAACCTAGAAGAATTATTAAACGACGATTTTTTAAAGCAATTCAAGACCGGAGATGACTTGAGTAACTTTTTAGCCAAGCTTCAAAAACGATGGAATTATGTTCAAGGTGAGAGAAAACTCTAAAGTAGTAAACAAGACTATTTACATCGCTGTAGGACTTAGAACTGATAGCAAGAAAGAAGTATTTGGTTTATGGCTATATTTGAAAATAGGATTCTGCTATAAATAGCTAAACCCTATTTTTAGAACTTACACAAATTAAGCGATAGTGTCATAAAGCACAATCTATTTAGATTTCCAAAAATCATGGTTTATGATGTATTTTTTATCTTTTACATTTTGATACTTCTTTTTAAATTCTGAAGGATTCATTTCGTAAAACTGCTGAAATTGTTTTCTAAAATATTTAAGATCTCCAAAACCTGCCATACTCGCCACCTGATTAATCTGCATGTCAGTAGTGATTAATAGTGTTGCTACTTTTCTTAACCTAATTCCTCTTGTAAATTCTGTAGCTGACTTTCCTGTGATTTTTTTAATTTTTTTATATAATAAAGAATGACTCATTCCTACTTCTATCGCTAAAGTTTTAATATTAAAACTTTCTTCTTCCATTTTATTCTCTATGATATGTACCAGCTTATCTAAAAGCTGTTTGTCTTCCTCTGATAGCCTGGAGCTACTTACATTCTTAGTAACCGTATTTAACAAATGTTTTTGTACACTTTCTCTTCTGGTTAAAATTCCATTAACTCTTGCTAATAAATAGTCTTTATCAAAAGGCTTAGTAATATAATCATCTGCTCCTACTTCTGCACTCTCCAGCTTTACTCCTTCTGTACTCCCTCCAGAAAGTAGTATGATTGGAATATGCTTTAATCCCTCTGTTGTTTTTATATATCTACAAAATTCAACTCCATTCATTTCTCTCATTACTACATCAGAAACAATTAAATCAAACGGAATTGTTTTTAGTATCGTTATAGCCTCCTCTGCACTTTTGGCTGTTGTAATATTATATCTAGGTGATAAAATATTCTTTAAATATTTTCTTATTTCAGGATTATCATCAACAACTAATAAACTTTTTAAATCCTTTACAAGTTCATTAAACTCCTCATTATACACATTTTTTTCAACAGACTCTATATCTCCAACAACTTCTTCAACATAATCAATATGTTCTTCTTCGAGTTCTTCTTTAATCTCTATATCTCCAAAATGAGATTTTCCTTTTAATAAAATAATTTCAAAAGTAGTTCCTCCTTTTCTTGTATCATAACAAGATACAGTTCCTTTATGTTGCTCTATAAACTCTTTAACCAAATAAAGACCTATTCCAAAACCTTTTCGATTACTTTTATCTCTTTTACTAGTTTGATAAAACAAGTCGAATATTTTTTCTTTATCCTCTTCTGTTATTCCTTTACCATTATCTATTACACTTATAGATATTTTGTCACCTGAAAGCTCATTTAATCTCACTTTTACCTCTCCGCCTTCTTTTTCCGTAAACTTTAATGCATTGGATATTAAATTAAACAACGCTATTTCTATTTTTTGTTTATCCGCATAAACAAAAAGCTCATTTACATCTGATTTAAAAGTGTAAGCTATGTTTTTTATTTTAGCATGGTTTGTGAAACAAGTAAAAACTTCACTACACGCCTCTACCAAATCCAGTTTCCCAATAATTAATCTCCCAGTTTCTGTTTCTGTTTTTCGAAAAAGTAATAACTGATCTACCAAACTTAACAATCTGCGAGAGTTCTTATATACAACCTCAATAACACTAGGGTCTACTTTAGAATTTCCACTATTAACTATATCTTTTAAAGGGTTAATAATCATGGTTAATGGTGATCTAAATTCATGTGAGATATTTGTAAAAAAAGTTGATTTTTTCTCATTTAATTCTTTCTCTTGAGCCGCTAAATCTTTAGATAACTTTATTTCATACTTAAGTCGTGTTTCTTTTCGTTGATATCTATCTATAGCATACACTCCTAACACAAGAGCTAGTAGATATAAAAAATAAGCAAATCCTGTTCTATACCATGGAGGCAAAATAGTAATAGGAAATGTTAATATCTTATCATTCCATTTTCCATCAGCATTAGTTGATTTTATTTTTAACACATAATTCCCTTCTGTTAATTTGGAATAATTTGCAGTTCTTATATTTTCCACTTTATGCCATTCTGAATCCCAACCTTCTAAAAAATAAGCATAAGATATTTTTTCAGGTAAACTATAATCTAAACCAGCATATTCAACTGTAATCATAGAGTCCTCATAAGGAAGTTCTATTTGATTTATTCCAAAAGCAGTTTTTCCAAAATGACTTAATGGTTTGTTATTTACTTTTATAGAAGTAATAATTAATGATGGAAAATTTTTAGCCGTACTATCAGATTTCGTATCAATTACATTAAATCCTTTAATCCCTCCCATTAGAATTTCTCCTGTAGAAAGTTTCCCTCCTGCATTATAGTTAAACTGATTACTTTGAAGTCCATCAGAATCATAATACTTAACAAGTGCTCCATTTTCTGGATTATAATTAAATATTCCATGATATGTACTAGCCCAATATAAACCTTGGTTATCTTTTACAATATTTAAAACAGAATTATTAGAAATCCCATCAAGTTCAGTCAACTCTTTTTGTTTTGCTGTCTCAGGATTTAAAACTATCATCCCTCCACCTTCAGTACCTAAAAATATTTTATCTTTTGAATGAGGAACAATAGCCCTTACTGGATAATCTATCTCAAAGCTCTTTAATTGCATTGTTTTAAAATCTAAACGATTTAAATGCGTAAAAGTACCTAACCAAAGATTTTCATTTTCATCTTTACATATAGAAGTAACTCCCCATAAATCAATATCTATAAAATCAAACCTGTCAGTACTCTTGTTATATTTAAAAATTCCATATCCATCCGCAGTTGTCACCCATAGATCCCCTCTATTATCTGTATACATTAACCATGTATAGGTTTGTAATTTTCTTGTGTTTGTATTAAAAAGTGTATATTTTTTGAAGTTTTTAGCTTTATCATCAAAAAAACTAACCCCACCTCCATAAGATCCAAACCATATTCCTTTTTCGTTTTTAGCTATTCCAGTAACAAAATTATTGGGAAGTGAATTGGGGTTAGATGGATCGTATGCATAGTTAGTAAAAGTATTGGTTTTCCTATTCCAAAAACTAACTCCTCCTCCATCTGTTCCTATCCAAATATGGTTGGGGTCTTGTTCGCAAAATGATAAAATGAAATTACTAGGTAATGTATTTTTTACATTCTCTTTTTTGGATACGGTGTAAAATGGCGTTTTTTTATTTTCCAAAATATCTACCCCACCTCTTAAAGTACCTATCCAAACCCTTTCAGAGTCTTCTTCTTGAAATATTGTTGAAATTGCATTACTAGTTAAGTCTCCTACATCAAATTTATCAGAATCTTCTATTTTAAAAAACACTTCTGTTTTTAAGTTAAAATTTACAATTCCATTTCCATCAGTCGCGATCCATAACTCCTTATATTTTTTATTAGGTAATATATTTTTAACTGAATAGTTTATTAAATCATTTCGATAATTTGTTTCCTTTTTAGTAATTATATTATATCTAAAAATCCCTCCTGAATAACCTATCCAGACATCTAAATAATCATCTATAACAATGCAATTAGCATCATTTACTCTTCGAGATACAATTTTTAATTGATTCTTATCTCCATCTATAGTAGCAATTCCAAATCCTTGAATAATTGCCCAGAGATTACCTGATTTATCAAAATTTATACATTTAATCCTAAAATTTAAATATTCTGTTCCATTATACTCAAGAGGAACCCTATTAATAACTCCTTTATTATCATAAAACAACCCCTGATTATCAGTTGCTACATACACCTTGTTTTTATAAGCTTTGATATCATAAATTTCTGAAGATATAATTTGCCTCTGTTTAAGCCCTTCATTAAAAAAATACTTTCTTTCAAATTGATTAGACAAATAATTGTAAACACTAATTCCTTTCTTGGTTCCTATCCATATATAATCTTTAGTACCACTAATACAAGTAATTTTATTATTAATAAGTGTTGTTGTATCGTTTGGCTGATTTCTATAATTAACAAAATCATAAGCATTATATCTACTAACTCCATCATAGGTTCCTATCCACATCAATCCCCTATTATCTTTGTAAATTGAAGTCACTGAATTGTTTGCCAATCCATTTTCAATTCCTAAATAATTAATGTTGTATTTTTGTTTTTTATCGTTATTTTTTATCCCTTGAGGAATAACATGCTGATTAAGCAAACAAATAAAAATTATACATATATATATTTTGATATTCATCTTTTTTAATTGTAGTTATAAGACACGTTTAAAGTATCAAATAAAAGTCTTGATTCCTAAGTGTAACGCTATTAAATATTAAGATATCACCAATACTCTATTTATAAGTGTAAATATACTATTATTATTAATTTCTTCTAAAAAGTAATTTTATTTAACCTTAAAAACTATACAGAAAAGCCCTAAAATAAAACATGTATTTATATATTTGCGTTCTGTTAAAAAACAACTAGTTTTACAACAAGCACCTATGGCGGAATTGGTAGACGTGCTACCTTGAGGGGGTAGTGTCCTATGGACGTGCTGGTTCGAATCCAGTTAGGTGTACAAAGAAAATAAGGATGGAAATTACCTACAACTTAAATGATTTATCTGCTGTAGCAAAAAAAATTATTGTAAATACAAAAAGCAAAAACATTTTGTTTTATGCTTCAATGGGTACTGGTAAAACAACTCTTATTAAAGAAATTGCTAAGCAATTAGGATGTAACATTAGTTCTTCTCCAACTTTTGCATTGGTAAATGAATATGAAACTACAAATGATGAAATTTTATATCATTTTGATTTTTATCGCATTGAAGATGAAAACGAAGCTTATGATATCGGAATAGAAGAATACTTATACAACAATCACTGGGCTTTTATAGAATGGCCTGAAAATGTAGAAAATTTACTACCTTTAGATGCACAGGTTATTACTATTAAAACTAACGAAGACAACAGTAGAACTCTTTTTTTAAAGTAACAAATAACCTGTATTATTATTTATGATATGGGGAAACATATGGCTGCATTTGGAAAATTTGAGTTTCATGTTCAAGAAGAACGATTAGCAATTCCTTCTAAAAAAGGAGATTTTCTTATAGGAATACCTAAAGAAACTTGTCACGAAGAAAAAAGAGTTTGCTTAACCCCCGATGCGGTGGCAGCCATGACTTTACAAGGTCATAAAATAGTTATCGAAACCGGAGCAGGAATTCCCTCTAATTTTTCTGATGCTGAATATTCCGAATCAGGAGCTAAAATAGCTTACACCGCCAAAGAAGTTTTTGAATGTTACTTAATTTTAAAAGTATCTCCCCTTTCATTAGAAGAAATTGATTTAATGAGACCCCAAGCTTTTTTGGTTTCCTCTTTACAACTTAAAACACAATCTGCTGATTATTTTAAAGCCTTAGCTAACAAACGAATCACCGCCATCGCTTTTGATTTTATAAAAGATGAACATGATAGTTTTCCAGTAGTAAAATCGTTGAGTGAAATTGCAGGAACAGCTTCTATTTTAATTGCATCAGAATTAATGAATGCCGAAAATGGTGGTTCAGGGAGATTATTTGGAAATATTAGTGGTGTTCCTCCTTGTGAAGTCGTTATTCTAGGTGCAGGAACGGTTGGATTGTTTGCTGCAAAATCTGCCAAAGGATTAGGAGCAAGCATTAAAGTTTTTGATAATTCCATCACCAAACTAAGACAGTTACAACAAGATTTACATATTCCTATTTACACCTCTACCATTCATCACAAAGCCTTAGAGAAAGCTTTAATGAGAGCTGATGTAGTCATAGGTGCTATTAAAGGAAAAACCCGTGCTCCTATTGTAGTTTCTGAAGATTTAGTATCAGTTATGAAAGAAGGTGCTGTAATTATTGATGTCAGTATTGATAGAGGTGGTTGCGTAGAAACTTCTGAACTAACCACACATAGTAATCCCACCTTCAAAAAGCATGGTGTGGTTCATTATTGTGTTCCAAACATCCCATCACGTTACGCCAAAACAGCCACTATTTCTATCAGTAACATCATCACTCCATATTTATTAAATATAGGAGAAGAGGGTGGTTTTGAAAGTGCTGTTAGATATGACAAAATCATTAGAAGCGGAATGTATATGTACAAAGGGATTTTAACAAACAAAGCCGTAGGAGATTGGTTTGACTTTCCTTATACAGACATCAATTTATTGATTTTTTAATTGCTAAACAGACCTGTTAATACAATCTACTTCTTTACTTTTGATGTCAGAAAACCTTAATTATGTTAAAAGAATTACTAAGTAAAATTGATGCCAAATTATTAAGAAGATTTGGGTATTATTTTGGTGGATTGGCTCTTGGAGTAGTCGCTTTAACTTACATAAATAAACAAAAAGGAACCACTTTTAATTATGGCCCTACAGCCAGAGTTTTAAGTCAAATTAGATTAAAAGACACCTTAAAAATATCTGACAAAGCTCAAAAAATTTTAACTCAATATCATTTAGACTCTTTAGATATTCAATATGTATTACACAAAGGAGACTGGAACAGAGACAAAAGTCATGTACACCAAAAACCTTGTCCAGATTATTGGATTGATGCCACTATTGGTAAAAATATAAATGATGAAATTGTTAGAAACAAATTCTCTTTCATCATAGAAAGATGTGAGTACACCGCAACAATCACTGATATTAAAGTAAACTAATTTCTAAAATGAACACTACCTATACCCTACAAAACAAATATTTAAAGGCTACTTTTAAATCTCAAGGAGCCGAATTAATTAGCCTTTGTAAAGAAAACATTGAATATATCTGGAATGGAAATCCTGAATTTTGGAACAGACATGCACCTGTTTTATTTCCTTTTGTGGGTTCTTTAAAAAACAACAGCTACAGCTATAAAGGAATTTCATACCCAATGGGACAGCATGGTTTTGCTAGAGACAAAAACTTTACGGTAGCAACTCAAACAGAAGATAGCATTACGTTTCAATTAGAATCAGATGAGGAATCTAAAAAAATATATCCTTTTGATTTTCTTTTTCAACTAAAATACACCCTGACCTCAAACGGATTAGTTACTTCTTATTTTGTAGAAAATCCTGCTCAAGAAGATTTATATTTTTCTGTGGGTGGTCATCCTGCTTTTAATTGTCCATTTGAAAAAAACCAAACTAGAGAGGAATATATTTTAATGTTTGACAACGATGAAACTCCCGAAGCCAAATTGATTGAAGGAAGTTTGATAGGAAATGAATCCTATCCTGTTTTTAAGCAAGAAGGGATTTTAGAATTGCCTAAAAATGTGTTTGACAATGATGCTATTGTTTTTAATCCCAATCCATTCTCTCAAATTTCTTTTATACATGAGCCTACAGGAAACACTTACATGAGTGTTGAATTTAAAAACTTTCCTTATTTGGGAATCTGGTCTAAAAACCAAGAAGCTCCTTTTATTTGTATTGAACCTTGGCACGGAATTGCTGACAACGTAAATCACAATCAAGAAATCACAGAAAAAGAGGGGATTATCAAATTAAATCTTAAAGAAACTTTCAACTGTGAATACAGTATTTTAATCAATTTTGACAATGAATAAAATCATTTTCCCTTTTATTATTGTTTGTTTGGTCATCATTGCTTTTGTGATAAAACTAAACTACAAGGAGAAAATAATGGAAAATGCAGCGACCACTACTGGTAAAGTGATGAGTGAATTTCAAAGAGGAAAATTACCATATTGCGAATTTACTTATACGGTAAATGATATTATTTACAACAAAAAACAAGAGGTTCCGATGCATTTAAAAAACAAAGTAACCGATAGTACTTATATTGTTCTATACGATGCGGACAATCCTAAAAATGCAATGATAAAATTCAAATAAAAAAGAGGCTCTAAATAGAGCCTCTTTTTTATTTTTTATCTTCCAATTCTTTATAAAATCTTTCTTTTATCGGTTTAATAGATCCTATGGATTTTTCTAACCAACTTAAATACAACTCTTCTTTTTCGTCATCTGTTAATTGCCAATCAATAGTTGATTTATGCAATCTATCTGTTGTGTTTTGTAAAGTGATAGCAGCTGCTACAGATACATTTAAACTTTCTGTAAAACCATACATAGGAATTTTTAAATAACCATCTGCCTGACTCATCACCAAATCTGATGCCCCTGCTCCTTCTACCCCAAAAACAAAAGCAGATTTTTTAGTAATATCAAAATCAGATACAAAAGAGGAATCTTCATGAGGCGTTGTTACAATAATTTGATATCCTTTTGCTTTTAGCTCATCCACACAATCTTGCGTATTATTTTCTCTGGTTTTAAATCTGTGAAAATCTACCCATTTCTGAGCACCTTTTCCTACACCATTAGAAATATATGCACTGTATTTGTTTTCTATGGTATAAATATCTTGTACTCCAAAAACATCACAACTACGCACTACAGCACTCCAATTATGCTTTTGATATAAATCCTCTAACACTACTGCAAAATGCCTAGTTCTGTTTTTTAAAACCTGTCTAAACAAAGCTTTGCGCTCATCGGTCACAAACTCCTCTAAATAAGACACTAATTGTTGATCTACCATAAATTTAGTCTACAAAACTTTTAAAATTCTGATACAAAGCTCCTTCTTTATTAATACTAGCTCCTTTTAAAATCAAGTCAAAAATTTCTAAATTTCTTTCTTTAGCATATTTTTTTGCTCCTTTGAAAAACTCAAACTGTTTGCTTTTAGGATTGTTTAATAAAGTCTGAATTCCTTGTTGACTAGACAGATCAATAGTATCATCATTAGATTTAATCATAATACGTTGTATCAATCCTTCAGTGCAATAAAATAAATTAATGCTAGATTTAGAAAAATGTTCAACATATTCAGCCTTGGTTAATACATCTTCCCAAACCATGTCACTGAAAATATTAATTTCTTCATCAGCAACTTCTGGTTTGTTTGCTTTAATATCATTCCATTCTTTTACATCAATTTGCTGCGTAGCCAAAAAGGTTGCAAACTCTTGGTGTAATTCTTCTAGTTGTTCTTTGGTTAGTTGAATGTATTTCATTTTATCAGGTGTCTAAAGTAAAAATATTAGAAAACAGCAAAAACTATTTTTCATAAAAAAACTCACTATCCAATAAAGGTAGTGAGCTTTTAATATGTTTAATTGTTGAGAAAATTACTCAGCAATAATTTCAAATTCTAAATCAGCAGTTACAGTTCTGTGTAAACGCACTGCAGCAGTGTATTTTCCAGTTCTTTTGATAGATCCTCCAGCAATTTTGATGAATTTTCTTTCAATAGAATGTCCTGCTTTTTCTAAAGCTTCTGCAACATCGATATTAGAAATAGAACCAAATAATTTAGTTCCTTGACCTACTTTAGAAGTCAATTTAATATCTAATCCTTTAATTGCTTCAGCAGTAGTGTTCGCTTTTTCAACTAATTTAGCTTCTTTATAAGCACGTTGCTTTAAAGTTTCTGCTAATACTTTTTTAGCAGACTCAGTTGCTAAAACAGCTTTTCCTGTAGGAATTAAAAAGTTACGTCCGTAACCGTTCTTTACTTCTACGATATCGTCTATGAACCCTAAGTTCTCAACGTCTTGTTTTAATATTACTTGCATGATAGTCTACTTATTATTTTAATAAATCTCCAACATAAGGCATTAATGCCAAGTGACGAGCTCTTTTGATAGATTGTGCCACTTTACGTTGGTATTTTAAAGAAGTTCCTGTTAAACGTCTTGGTAAAATTTTACCTTGCTCGTTTACTAAGTACATTAAGAAATCTGCATCTTTATAATCGATGTATTTGATTCCTTTTTTCTTAAATCTACAGTATTTAGCTTCTTTTTTAGTTTCGATGTCTAATGGAGTAAGATATCTTACATCTCCTTTAGCACCACCTTTTGCTTGTTGATCGATATTTGCCATAATTACTTCGCAGATTTTAAGTTAGACTTTCTTTTCTCAGCCCATGCAGCAGCGTGCTTATCTAACTTTACAGTTAAATAACGCATAACGCTATCGTCACGTCTAAACTCTAATTCAAAAGGAGCAACTACTTCACCAGCAACTTTGTACTCAAATAAGTGGTAAAATCCACTTTTTTTCTTTTGGATTGTGTAAGCTAATTTCTTTAGCCCCCAATCTTCCTTATGTAACATTTCGGCACCTTTAGAAACCAAATAGTCCTCGAACTTTTGTACTGTTTCCTTTACCTGAACGTCAGATAAAACGGGATTCAAAATGAAAACAGTTTCGTAATGATTCATAATGATTGTTTTTAATTAAATTTAAATCGGGTGCAAATATAGTGTTTTTATACCTACATACAAAACTCAAATTCCAAAAAACACACTACTTTTTCAGTTTTGATTTAAATTGATGGTAAACTGCTGTGATATCTGTAGATAGCTGAAAATGAATCAATACAAAAAGATAGGCCGCTCCCAAAAGAATAGATTCTAATAATATATTTACAACAGGATGGAATTTAAAATTGAAGAGCACTCCAACAGCACTAAACAGCGTGATAAAAAACAACGCTATCCATGTTTTACTGGTCGTTGGCCATATGTTAAATTTCTTTTTCACATACCATAACTTAACCGTGTTAAAAACAAGCACCACAATTAAAGTAGACAAAGCAGCTCCGTTAATTCCCATAAGATCAATCAACCAATCATTTAAAAAAATTACAGAAAAAGCCATTCCCAAACCATAGGGTAGCAAAATTTTATAGTATTTAGAGTTGGAGATAATCGCTCCGTTATTCCCTAAAAACATATGGTATAATTTGGTGATTGAGATCATCAACACCACCCAAAAACCTCCTGTATATTTTTTAGGTAAAAAAGCAAACAAAGATTCTAAATTGGCATTTACCAAAATAAAAACCAATCCCGAAGCAATTAATAAAGTAATTGATGTTTTTTGATACAAATCTAAGACCTCAATATCATTTTCTTCATTCAACGCTTTGGCTGTTAAAGGCTGAACAATCTGACTCATTGCTCTACCCGGAATTTCAATCACCGTTCCTATATACACTGCAACTGCATAAAAAGCCACTTGTTCTATGGCTTCTTTTTGCGGAATCATAAACTTATCGATATCCAACAAAATAGTAGCAGCAGAACCTGCCATAATGATATAAAGACTGTATTTTACAATTTCTTCAAAATTATCAGGCACAGAAAAACTGAACTTAGGCAAGTATAACTTAAATGCAAACCACATCATTAAAAACATTTGTAAAAAATAAGCTCCCGTTAACCACAACACAAATTGGTGACTGTTAATCCACTCCAAATAAACAGCAAACAACAAAACAGTAGCTGCAATTCTCACAAAAAGTTCTTTTAATAAATTCCCATAAACTGATTTTAAATGAACTCTTGCCCAAGCATAAAAAATCTCAAAATAGGCCGTTGTCAAGGCTACTAAAAAAATCAAATAAGTATAATCTTTTACCAAAGGATTTTCCTCAGACAACCAATCGGAAATATAGCCATAAAAAATAGCACAGATGACTCCTAATGGAATGACTAAAACCAATGGAAACCACAAAGCTGAACTTAAAAATTTATCTGTTTGTTCTTTGGAGCTGAATGATGAAAAGAATTTCACCACGCTAAAATTTACTCCCAAAGCCATTAAAGGCTTTAAAATAAAAGCGGTTGACAACAAAAAAGTAACCAATCCGTAATATTCTGTATCTAAAAAGTAAACATATAAAAACAACGTATTTACAGCTCCTACCAAAATTGCTAAGAGTAAAGTAACCGTGTTTCTGTATGATTCTTTTAAAACAATTCCCATCTTTGATTCGATTGGTCATCGAGCGTAGTCGAGATGCATTTGTTCTCGACTACGCTCGAACACCTAATTATTTTGAATAATCAACATTTTTATTTCTTTGTAAATAGTTTCACCAACTTGATTTCCATATAAAGACATAGAAAAATCATGTTTGGCTAAAATATGATGTTGATATGCTTCTTGCATGTTAGCTGTATTACTTCCTACCAAAGTAGCAAAACCATGATTGACCAACTCTACCCATTCGGTTTCTTCACGAGCAATGATACAGGCTTTTTTATTAAAAAAGGCTTCTTTTTGCAACCCTCCACTATCCGTAACCACCAAAGCACAATGTTGTAACAAGGCCAACATATCAAAATATCCTACAGGATCTATGAATGTAATTGGATAAGTTAATTTATGTTTTTCTAAAATAGATTTGGTTCTAGGATGCAAAGGCATCACTACTTTTTTATGTTTATGAATAGCTGTTAATCCTTCAAAAATTCCTTTCAAGGCAATAATATCATCCGTATTTTCTTGCCTGTGAATAGTTACCAAAACAAACTCATTTTTCACCAACTGATGTTTTTCTAGCACTGTAGCTTTTTCTTGTGATAAAGCTCCGTAAAACTCGACAGCATCTTTCATAATATCTCCAGAATTTACAATTTTGATGTCATGGTTTCCAAATCCTTCTTTTTCTAAATTATCAATCGCTGTTTGGGTAGGACATAACAATAAATTTGCAATTCTATCCGTAACAATTCTATTGACTTCCTCTGGCATAGACATATTAAAAGATCGTAAACCAGCTTCTATATGTACAACTTTAATTCCTAACTTTTGTGCTGCCAAAGCCCCTGCCAAAGTTGAGTTTGTATCTCCATAAACCACTACAGCATCTGGTTTTTCAAATATTAAAACCTCTTCAATTTTAGCCAACATTTGTCCAGTCATGGCTCCATGACTCAACCCATTGATGTTTAAATTGTATTTAGGAACAGGAATTTGCATCTCCTCAAAAAAGACCATACTCATGTTATTATCATAATGCTGACCTGTATGCACTATCACTTCCTCAAGTTCATTGTGTTCAACAATAACTCTACTCAACACCGCTGCTTTTACAAACTGTGGTCTTGCTCCTAATATGGTAACTATTTTTTTCAACTTATTTTTTGATAATGTTTGCCAATTGTCCTGTCAAAGCTTTTCGGTGATATTGTTCTACACCTACCGAATTTACTTTTAACATTCCTAATTTATATTGTGAATGTAAATCTACAAGTATTTCTGTTAACTTGTTAACTTCCTTAAAACCTACTACAAAACCCGCTTTAGAAGTTTCTAAAATAGCTGCCAAATCTCCATCTGTTGGAGCAATGGCCACAATAGGTCTTTGCGCTTGTAAATATTCAAATATTTTTCCTGTTACAATTCCTTTTGCACTAGGCACATTGTTAACCGCCAATAATAATACTTGTGATTTTTGTTGATAGCTTTTCACCTCTTCATGAGGTAAATAATCTATAAAAGTGACATTTTCTAAAAGTTGATATGCTGAAATACTCTCTTTTACTTCTTGAGCAACTTTCCCTATCAACTGAACTTTAAAATCAATTTTATCTTTTAGCAATGATAATGCTTCCCATAAAACCATCGGATTTCTATCTGCATTTAACATTCCAACATGAGTGATAGTAAAAGCTTCATCTAGATTTTTTTTAGTTCTTACCTCTCCATCAAAACCATTGGTGATGACATGTACGTTTTTAGATAACACATCATATGATTTTTTCATTTGATTTCCCACCACCAAAACCTCATCAGCATGTTTTAAAACTTCTTGCTCTAAATGTTCATGTTTTTTGATGGATTTTTGAGTCAAAGGCAATTGATGAAAGTAATCAATTTCTGTCCACGGATCTCTAAAATCGGCAATCCAACGAATGTCTAATTTCTTTTTTAAACCCAAACCAATCATGTGAGTGGTGTGTGGTGGCCCTGTAGAAATAATAGTATCTATTTTATTTTCTGATAAATACTTCTCCAAATAAGTAATGGATGGTTTTATCCAAAACATACGAGCATCAGGAATAAAATAATTGGCACGTACATAAGTAGCAATTTTAGAAAGCAAACTTTTTTTAGTACCCAAAAATCCAGCACTTGTTTTTACTTTTTTCTTGTTAGAAAAAACATCCATTAATTGGTAAGGCTCCCAAATAGGTTGTTTTATCACCTCTATTCCTTGTGGAATATCATTCCATAAAGTAGCATCTACAATTGGGTAATCAGGATTTTCAACAGTGTAAACCACTGGTGTAATACCAAAATCTTGTAAATATTTTACAAACTTTAACCAACGTTGCACGCCAGAACCTCCCGCAGGTGGCCAATAATATGTAATGACTAAAACTCTCATTTAGTCTTTTTTATTTTGTTGTATATTTTCCCTAAAGTTTTGGCGGTTTTAGCCCAATGGAATTCTTTGTGAACAAATTCTGCTCCGGCTTTACCCATTTTATCTATCAAAGCAGGTTGTTTGTAAAACTTTAATACCTGGTCTGCAAAATCTTTTGAGTTTTTAGCCTTATGTGTCAATCCTACTTCTTGTTTTTTAACCAATTTTTTCTGAGCAATGGCATTACTAACCAACAATGGTTTTTTAAAACTTAAATATTGAAACAATTTATTGGCATAGGTAGTATCGTGATGTTTGTTTCTGTGCAAAGGAGAAATACAAATATCCGAAGATATAATATAGGAAGGAAACAATTTTTCATCTTGCCATCCTTCAAAACTCACATATTTTTCTATTCCTAATCGTTTAACCTCTGCCTTTAAAATAACATCTTCTGTACTTTTACCAACAATAACCAACTTTATATTTTTAATGGTATCTTTTAAAACAGGAATCGCTTTGATTGCCGTTAACAATCCTCTACGAATGGCGGTATCTCCAATATAAAGCAACACAAAATCATCTTGGAATTTGGTATGAATGCTTTCTTCTAAAGTGTAATTTGTATAGAACTTTTTTAGAACGGTGTTGGGTAATACTTCTATTTTTTTTGATGGAAGATTGGTTCTTTCCATCAACTCCTCTTTAGCTTCTTGAGTAACTACAATTACTCTTTTGGCTAATTTGGCATATTTTTCTTCTGCAGCTCTCCACCTCTCAATATCAATAATCCATTTCCCCACACCTTTTTTTAGATGAGGATAGACTTTCATTATTTCTGGTCTATTCTCATGTAAATCTAAGATATATGGAATTTTAAAGGCTTTACTAGCTTTATAAGCTGCACTTACTACTTGAATATCGTGCACATGAAGTACATGAATTTGATACAACAAAATGAACTCTTTTATTTTAGCGCTCATTTTAGATTTGTAGTAAGGAAAAGTGTAAGCCAAAGCTGAACTTTTATACAAAAAATCGTTGCTTAAATGACGAACTACATGAATGCCTTTATAATCATTTAATCCTACTTCATTTTCATCATAGGTTAAACAAAACAAGTAAACTTCAAATCCTTTGCCAATTAAATACACTGCCTCGTTTTCTACCCTAGGATCGGGTGGAAACGTTTTGTCTAAAATCATTCCTATACGCATAGAACTAATTTTTACGTTCCGCATAAACTGCATAATAACGAGGTGTAATCTTTCTTAAAACAGGTCTGAAACCGATTTTATTTACAGGGCTCGTCCATTTATTTGTATCTTTTATATCCCAACCTGATTTTTCTAACAACCAATCAAATTGCCAATCTTCAAACTCGTGATAATGTCTATCCCAAGCATCTGTCTTACTTCTGTAAGCATTGGCAAACCATAATTTTAAAGGAATGGTGGTGATTAATTTTTCTGCTTTTATATTTTTTAACAAAACGTATGGAGATAGCAAATGCTCTAAAATTTCAAAAGCTACAACCGCATCTACTTTTTCCTTATTTACAATTTCAGGAAGTTCATCTAAATCTTCACCAGAAGTATTATAAACCGTATAACCGTTTTCTTCCATAATTTCTGTAAAAGGATTTCTTATTCCTAAATCTAAAACTACGGCAGGTGCTGGCAATACTTTTTGTAAAAACTCAAGTGTATATTTGTATCTTTTTGTAGGCGTTTTTTTATACATTTTGATTTGTTTCTTTTTTTCTTTCCATAAAGAAGATTCCTACAGATACTAGAATTAACAATCCATATCCTACCAGGCTAAACATAGAACCTTGTTGAATTACTTTTGGCTCAAACTTAAATACAATTTTATGTTTTCCTGCCGGAATATTTATGGCTCTTAACACATAATTTGCTCTGTAATGTGGAGTTAATTTTCCATCTATATAAGCGTTCCATCCTGGTTGATAATACATTTCCGAGAATACCGCTAATTGTGTTTTTTCAGATTGAGAAGCGTACACCAACTCATTAGGTTCATAAGAAATTAATGATATGGTTGCAGTAGAATCGACTTCTGTAGGTTGTACTTTAAAATCTTGTGTGTTGATGACCACATCATTTTTAGAATCAAAATCTGTTAAGGCTAAAATTTCATCATCTGCATTGTCTACAGAAATGATATTGTTTACAAACCAAGCATTTCCATTGGCGTCTGGATTTTTTTGAGCTTCTGGCTGACCTTGCTCTGAAGACACAATAAAATACTTTGTGTTTAACATGTTGATGATTTGCATATTGTTTTTAGACAATTGATAATCTACCAACTCTTGATATCTTCGTGGTTTTGCAGCATGATACCCACCTATAGAATTGTGATAATATGAAGTAGCTCCATCATTCATAAAGTTTCCGCTAAAATTAGCCACTCTATAATGACTTTTGTCTTGTAGAATTTGTTTGTCTGCTGCTGATGGCGAAAATGGTTTTTCTACTTTGTTAGCAGGTAAAAAATCATCATCGTTTACATAACGTTTGGCAACAGTTAAAGTATCAAACAACAAAACAACTCCCAAAACTAAAATTCCGTATTGCTTTTTTATTTTGGCATTTAACACCATCCATAAAATCCCCACGGTAATAGTTACCAAAACAATAGAACGTAATCCATCGGCAAATAACATATCTTTTCTATCGGCCTGTAAAGCTCCAGAAAAACCTGGAATTTGTTGATTGTAATATCCATCATTTAATCCTGAAAAAGAAAACAACATCCCTCCAAAAACCGTAAAAATAATTAAAACTCCACCAACCATAATTGTTGCTATTTTAGCAGATTCTATTTTTTCTTGTTTAGAAACTGTATCAGAAAACAACTCTTTTAAAGCCAACATTCCTAGTAAAGGAATACAAACTTCTGCAATGACTTGAATAGAAGAAACTGCTCTAAATTTGTTATACATTGGCATATAATCAATAAACAAATCCGTTAAAAAGCCAAAGTTTTTACCCCAACTTAATAATATTGAAAAGATGGTGGCTGCTACCAATCCTTTTTTAATCCATCCTTTAACTAAAAAACACCCTATAAAAAACAAGAAAACAAACACCACTCCTATATAAGCAGGTGCTGCTACAATAGGTTGATTTCCCCAATAAGTAGGCACACTTTTAGAAAAATTAGCGGCTTGCCCAGCTCCTATTTTAGATGCTAAAAATTTATAAGTATTAGAATCAGTCCCTAAATCTTCGTTATTCGCTCCCCCGACCAAACGAGGAATCATTAAATTAAAAGTTTCTAAAATTCCGTAACTATATTCTGTAATATAGTCTTTTGACAATCCTGTGGTTGCTTCTTTTGGTTTTCCATCAGGAGTAACCGTTAATTCACTTTTACTACGGGTACTGTGTGCTGCGTATTCTTTAGTAGCCAACATACTTTGTGCGTTGGTTAACAAACCAATCACCATGGCCAACACTACTAAAGAAATAGGTTTTAAAGAACTTTTTAAACTTCCTTTTTGGATTTGTTCCATCACAAAAAACAAGCCTACAAACAACAACATAAACAACATATAATAAGTCATTTGTGGGTGACTCGCTTGCATTTCTAAAGAAGTTGCCAAGGCTGTTAAAATAAATCCAACTACATATCTTTTTTGGAAAAGCAACAATACTCCTGCCAATACCAACGGAATATAACCAATAGCATGTGCTTTTGCATTGTGACCAACTCCTAGAATAATAATAAAATAAGTAGAAAACCCAAAGGCTAAAGAACCTATCAAAGCTAATTTCCAATCGAATTTTAAGACGGTTAACAACACAAAAAATCCTAGAAAATACAGAAACAAATAATCTGCAGGCCTAGGTAAAAAACGAATGACACTATCTAACTTTTTAATATAATCGTTCGGATAATAAGTGCTTAGTTGGTAAGAAGGCATTCCTCCAAAAGCAGCATCTGTCCAAAATGCTTCTTTTCCTTTTTCAGCTCTGTAGTCTTTTAATTCTTTAGACATCCCTCTAAACTGAGCAATATCACTTTGAAATACTTTATATCCTTTTAAAACAGGCTTAAAATAAAAAAGGGCAACCACGCAAAAAGCGATAATTACACCTATATAAACAGCAAGCTGCTTCACGTTAAATGTTTTCTTCAAAATTATTTTTATTTTGGAATTAATCTATTTCCTCGTAATCTACATACTCTCCAACATTGTCATTCACAACATTGTTTTGAGCTGGTTTTTTATCAATCGTAACCGTTCCTTCTTTTTCTAACGGTTCCTTTTTTACTTGCTGACCTGTTTTTTTCTGAACGTAATTAACCAACAAAACGGGCACAACATATTTCACAAAAAACTTTACTATATAATATATAGCCAATATAATTAATATGGTTCTAATAAAATTCACGATTCCTGCTTCTTGCATTTATTTTTCTTTAGTTGTTCAAAAATAATAATTTGAAAACGAACCTACCCGCTCTACTATAAAATATTATATTTACATATCATAATTTTTCTGTTTTCATGAATCGAATTCTTCTCAGCATTTTTTGTTTTATTTTATTTACCAACACAAATCATGCCCAGTACACGAGTATTATAAATGCCAACAGACCTGGTGATACACAAACGCCTTATGCAGTAGGAAGAGGTGTTTTTCAAATTGAAAATTCAGTATTATCAAACAGTTTAAATAAAAAAAACATTAATTACAAGATTAATACTTTTAGTAACGATCTTGATATACATTATGGTTTTTTATCTGAAAGACTAGAAGCTATTTTAAATCACCGATTTTCTTATGGAGATATTAACAATCATAATATCTCAGGAACTGAAAATTTATCTATAGGGCTTAAATATTTAATTTATGAACACGTTAACAAAGAAAGCCCAGAGCTTAAAAGGAGCTGGAAAAGACGTTATGGATTTAAATACAATGGATTAATTCCTAGTATTGCCATTCAAGCAAAATATCACACTCCATTGGCTGATGATCAATTTTACAACGGAGGATTGAGTAGCTATAGTATGAGTATTATTACTCAAAATAACATCAACCAAAAACTCTGCTTAAATAACCAATTAGACTATTATAATTACAATGGAAACTATGCACAGATGGTCTATTCTGTTTCCTCATCTTATGTAGTGGCAAGAAGATGGAATCCTTATGTTCAATTTCAATTTTTTGGATCTAAAGACAATCACTACTCAACCATTGGATTAGGTACCCCTTTTTTAGTTAACAAAAATTTAGCCATTGCTGTTAATTATAAAACTAGTCTTGGGAATGGTATTTCAGGTCATGAAATTGGTTTAAACCTAGCCTTTAGAATAGACAAACATTACGATAGATGGGAGTATATTGATGAACCTGAGGAAGTAAAAGCTCCAAAAACTAAAAAAGAAGAAGAGGAAATTATTGAAGATGATGAATTTATAGACACTTTACTTGAAGAGGCTCCTAAAGAAAAAAACAAAAAACGAGAAAAAACAGTTAAAGAGGAAAAACCTAAAAAAGAAAAGAAAGTCAAAAAGAAGAAAAAGAAAAAAGTTAAAAAAGAGCCGATTGAAGATGTTATCTTGAGCTACTAACCCTTTTACCTTATGATATTATCTATTAGTGAACATATAAAACCTACTGATTCTACTTTTACTTTTGACAAGGAAGAAAGTAGACATCTGATTAAAGTATTAAGAAAGTCCGAAGGTGATACTGTATTTATTACCGATGGAAATGGATATTTTTACACCACAGAAATTTCTTTTGCCAACGAAAAAAAATGTACTGTAAACATTATTAAAAAAGAACATAAAGCTAAAAACCGTTCTTTTCATTTACACATTGCCATTGCTCCAACAAAACTAAACGACAGGTACGAGTGGTTTTTAGAAAAAGCAGTAGAAATTGGGATTGACGAAATCACTCCTATTATTTGTAAAAACTCCGAGAGAAAAGTGATTAAAGTTGATAGAATGAAAAAAATTATTCAATCAGCAGTAAAACAATCTTTACAACTATATGTTCCTAAATTTAACGAGCCTATTTTGTTTGATGACTTTTTAAAAAATCAACAAGCAACCCAAAAATTTATTGCGCATTGTGAAGATGAAAACAACAAACAGTTTTTACAACATATTGCCAAACCAGAAAACGATATTTTAGTATTGGTAGGACCCGAAGGTGATTTTACTCCAAAGGAAATCCAACAATGTATCAATTTAAATTTTATCCCCGTAACCCTTGGTCATAACCGATTAAGAACCGAAACGGCAGGCGTTTATATTTCTTCTTTAATGACCCTATTATAGTCATCTATGAAAACAACAGACTTACACCAATTGTTTTTAAATCAAAAACAAAACTTTACCACAGACACCAGAAAAATTACCAAAGGAGCTATCTTTTTTGCTTTAAAAGGAGAAAACTTTAACGGAAATACTTTTGCCAAAACAGCCTTAGAAAACGGTGCGGCTTATGTAGTGATTGACGAAGAAGCTTTTTATATTGATGAAAGAACCATTTTAGTTTCTAATGTTTTAGAAACGCTACAACATTTAGCTCACTATCATCGTGAATATTTAGGCATTCCTATTATTGCATTAACAGGAAGTAATGGAAAAACAACCACTAAAGAATTAATTAGAGAAGTTTTATCAACCCAATACAGAGTAAACGCAACTGTTGGTAATTTAAACAATCACATTGGCGTTCCTTTAACTCTACTAAGCATGACTCATGAAACAGAAATGGGAGTGGTAGAAATGGGAGCAAATCACTTAAAAGAAATTCAGCATTTGTGTTTTATTGCTGCTCCAAACTTTGGATACATCACCAATTTTGGAAAAGCACATTTAGAAGGCTTTGGTTCTGAAGAGGGAATTGTACAAGGAAAATCTGAAATGTATGATTACATTGCCAATGCCGAGGGAATTGCTTTTGTAAATCAAGAAGATAAACGACAAGTAGAACAAGCAGATTATTGCGAATGTATCTACATCAATCCACACGAAACTCCTTTGTTAGAATTAACACCTTATGTACAATTGGCTCATAAAGGAGAGGTGATTCAAAGTAACTTGATAGGAAAATATAACTATAACAACATTATTGCTGCAATTGCTATAGGTCATCATTTTAATATTTCTGATGAAAACATTAAAAAAGCCATAGAAAACTATAAACCCGAAAACAACCGTTCTCAGATTATAGAAAAAGGAAGTACGCATATAATTTTAGATGCTTATAACGCCAATCCAACAAGCATGGCTGCTGCTCTAGAAAACATAAATGCTTTAGATAAAAAAAATAAAGCTGTTATTCTAGGAGATATGTTTGAACTAGGAAGTACAAGTCGAAAAGAACACAAAGAAATTGTAGAAAAAGTATTGTCTTATCATTTTAACTCAACCATTTTTGTTGGAAAAAACTTTTATGAACAAAAAGTAGACGGAGCTAAGTTTTACACTTCTTTTGAAGAGTTAAAAAATAATTTTGATATTGATTTTACAGACACTACCCTATTAATTAAAGGATCTAGAGGAATGGCTTTAGAAAGAATTTTAGATATTTTATAACACATTCATCCCTCGTAAATTTATTTCTATTATTATTATTTGAGCACAAACTTAAACCAAAAGCGCTAAAGAACTGTTTATCTATCACTTAACTTTGGAGTAGAGAAAGATGTTAAGGTAATACGCATCATTTAAAGTATTACCCAAAAAAAATGATAGAAAGATGAAAACAAGTTTAGACATTCTTACAGAAAAACTAGAAGGATTACTAATTAGAACCCACGATGCTGAGGAGGGATTTAAAAAAGCAACTGAAAAAACCGACCATTTAGGGTTAAAAGCATATTTTAAAGCAAAATCAGAACAAAGAAAAGAATTTGCAAAAGAATTAGTAGAAGAAATTAAAGCATTAGGTGGAGAATATAAAAAAGACACTAGTTTAAAAAGTCATGCTCATAGAGCTTGGATAGATATTAAAACACTCTTTTCTAGTAATAATGCCGAAGCAATGTTAGAGGCAGCTATTACAGGAGAAAAAAAGGCTATTAAAGACTATGAAGACGCTATATATGACTCTGCTACTCCACCATCAATCGTATCTATTTTAAAAGGACAATTATCTAAAATCCAATCTGGTTTAAACACAATTAAAACCATAGAAAACCTTTAAAAATATTTACTAGTAAAACATTTTTAAAAAGCCAGTTATCATCATATAACTGGCTTTTCAATTTTTAGATATTTTTTTTTGGCACGTTGTTTGGCTTATAACCTATGTTAAGTTTCTATCATTACAGAAACAATGTCTCATTTAAAACAATACATCATGAAAAAAATTTACTTCTTTATAACAGGTTGTTTTTTGTTAAGTATTGCAGCCAATGCTAATAATACCAGCAATAGATTGAACAACCAAACACCATTTATATTTATAGAGAATGGTGTAGAATATGCCGTATTTAACAATGGAGAATTTGATTTTAATATCATTCATCAACCAAAAGCAAATATTAATATCCGTACAAGAAATATTAATCTAAGCTTTAACACAGGTTATAATTATGAACCATATATACAAAAAGATAGATACGGAGCTATCATACAAATTGAAAGAACTCCCATTTATTACAATAGATATGGTAAAGTAACTAGAATTGGTAGCGTCTTAATTAATTACAATCATCATGGATGGGTTTCAAATATTGGAAATCTAAATATTTATTACACCAATCATGGAACAATTTATAATAGAAGAGGATATATAAATCATCATAACATTAATTATAAGCCTTGTTATTTCGCATATAAAAGACCTAATTATAGAAGATCTATTGTACATACAAAGCCATATAAACAAAACAATATTGTAAGAGAACATTACAATTACAAAGTTAAGGAACACAAAAAAGAGTATAAACAAAATCACAAATACTCAAATCATAACAACTCATCAGAAAGAGGTAAAAAAGAATTCCATAAAAGAGAGTTTAAGAAACAAGGCAACAATCAAAAAGAAACTTACCGAAGAAACAGTAATTCTTATAGAAGAAACTCTAGCAGTAATGATTCTAAGTATGTAACTACTAACGATAATGTTTCAAAAAAGAATAAAAAAAGATAGACATTTAGATTTATTTCAAAAAAAAGGATACTGAAATCAGTATCCTTTTTTTTTGAAATTATTTACTTAATTAAGTATTTTTTATGATAAGTAATCATATTATCAATAGGACGTTTGATGGCTCCTGCAAATCTTAAATCATATTTATTCGCTACTTTTTCAATGATGTTTGAGAAATAGAAAGCTACAGATCCAATAAAATAAATAGGTGTTTCTTTTCCTTTTCCATAAGGCAATACTCTATAACGGAAAAATTCATCAACCCCTCTTTCAATCAATCCTGTAATATAATCATGATCTTTAAAGTCAAACATAAAAGCAGCATGACTTGCTAAGTAAGTATTAGGGGCGTCTCCTTGATATAATTCGTGTTTGATATAATCATCATCTAAGTTAAAGTCACGTTCAAATTTTGCTCTAATTTCTTCAGGCATAATTTTGTAGTAATAATCTCTAATCAATTGCTTTCCAAAATAATTACCACTTGCCTCGTCCATGATAGCCCAACCTAGAGATGCTGTTGCTGACTTAGCTTCTTTACCATCAAAATAACAGCTATTAGAACCCGTACCCAAAATACAAACGATGGCTGGTTCTGCTTCTGATGCTGCATAAACTGCCGCCAACATATCTTCTGCCACTACAATTTCTGCAGTTACAAAAATTTCTTGAAATACTTGTCTTAATGCCTCAACTGCTTTTGGGGTTCCACAACCTGCACCATAGAAAAAAACATGGGTTACTTCTGTTCTAAGGGGCCCTAAATTAACATTGTCCAACACTCGTTTCTTTAGTAAATCTTTTCCCACAATAGCAGGGTTAAGTCCTTCAGATCTAGTTTTAAACCTTTCTGTTTTGTCGTTATTTAATGCAATCCAATCCACTTTGGTTGATCCACCATCGGCAATTAATATCATAAGTATTTATATTTTTAAAAATGTTAGTTTTAAGGAAGCCCAAATATACAAATTAGAGATAAAAAAAAGCTGTTTTGGGTTTCCAAAACAGCTTTTTAATAATATTTAAAAGATGGAATTATTTACCTTCTTCCATTTTCTTTTTTAAATCTGCTAAACCAGCGATATCACCAAAAGTTGATTTTTCACTAGACTCAACCTTTTTAGCTTGAGCTTTTACATTTTTAGCTTCAGATTCTTTAAACGTAGCAGTGTGAGAAGCTACAATTCTTCTAAATTCTTTAGAAAACTCAATTACTTTAAAAGTAGCTGTATCTCCTTTATTGATTTTAGAACCATCCTCTTTTTCTAATAAACGTGCAGGTACAAATGCTTCAACTCCATCCTCAAAGTCTACAACAGCTCCTTTGTCAGTTTTCTCTTTAACTGTTCCTTCGTGGTCAGTGTTAAGAGCGTACTTAGCTTCGTGAGCATCCCAAGGGTTGTCTTGAGTTTGTTTGTGTCCTAAGTTTAATTTTCTGTTTTCAACATCTAATTCTAACACTTGAACATCTAATTTATCACCTACAGCAACAAAGTCAGATGGGTGTTTGATTTTCTTAGTCCAAGATAAGTCAGAAATGTATACCAATCCGTCAATACCTTCTTCTAATTCAACAAAAACACCAAAGTTAGTATAGTTACGTACAATACCATTGTGAGTAGAACCTACAGGGTACTTAGCAGTAATATCAGCCCATGGATCTGGGTGTAATTGCTTAATACCTAATGACATTTTACGCTCTTCTCTATCTAAAGTTAAGATTTGAGCTTCAACCTCATCTCCTACTTTTACGAAATCTTGTGCAGAACGTAAGTGAGTAGACCATGACATTTCAGAAACGTGGATTAATCCTTCAACTCCTTCAGCAACTTCGATAAATGCACCGTAATCAGCTAAAACAACTACTTTTCCTTTCACTTTATCACCAACAGTTAAGTTAGCATCTAAAGCATCCCAAGGGTGTTGAGACAATTGCTTTAATCCTAATTGGATTCTAGTTTTCTTGTCATCAAAGTCTAAGATTACGACGTTTAATTTTTGATCTAATTCAACTACCTCAGATGGGTGGTTGATTCTTGACCAAGATAAGTCAGTAATGTGCACTAAACCATCAACTCCTCCTAAATCTACGAATACACCGTAAGAAGTAACGTTTTTAACAATACCTTCTAATACTTGTCCTTTTTCTAATCCAGAAATGATTTCTCTCTTCTGAACTTCAATATCAGCCTCGATAAGAGCTTTGTGAGATACCACAACGTTTTTAAACTCATGGTTGATTTTCACAACTTTGAATTCCATTGTTTTGTCTACATACTGATCGTAATCTCTAATTGGCTTCACGTCAATTTGAGATCCTGGTAAGAATGCTTCAATTCCAAAAACATCAACAATCATACCTCCTCTAGTTCTACACTTAACGTATCCGTTAACTACTTCACCAGATTCTTGAGCAGCAATAACTCTATCCCAAGCTTTGATTACTCTTGCTTTTTTGTGAGACAATACTAATTGTCCTGAGTGATCTTCTCTTCTATCAACTAAAACCTCTACCTTATCTCCAACAGCTAAGTTAGGATTGTAACGGAATTCGTTTAAAGAAATAACTCCTTCTGATTTAGAGTTAATATCGATGATCGCATCACGATCTGTAATACGAACAACAGTTCCTTCAATTACATCACGTTCGTTTACGAAACCTACAGTTCCTTCTAATGCAGCATCAAACTCTTTTAATTGAGCCTCATCAACTTCATCAATACCTTCTTCGTATTTATGCCAGTTAAAGTTTGCTAAAAATTCTTGTGGGTTTACTTGTACAGTTTCTTGCTCTTGAGCTTCTACTGCGTTTTGATTTGCTTCAGACATGTGTCTAAAAATAATTTGTATCTAGCTGATTGTTATGTTTTTAAAGCGAGTAACCACAACTAAAGATGTTAAATTAAATTGTTTTTTATTCCTTCTCTTAACCTAGCTCGCCAAAAAGGAATGCAAATATACAAATTATTTTTAAGTAAGCACACACAAAAACAGCTAGTTAGCTATTTTTTTTCTTGCAGTGATAAGTTGACTTTTTTTAACTGAACCCCCCCCCCTATCAATGATAAAATAGCGGTTAAAAAAGTAAACAACAAACCGATGGCTACAGACACATCTTTATTATAATGTAACAAATCTGCTGCTTGATAAAATACAAATTCTCTTACACCAATTCCTGCAAAAGATACAATAGACAAAATTACAGAGATTAAAAACACCAATAAGTAAGAAAACAAATCTGAAACAACATGAAAGTTTAGTACCAAGAAATACACACAAATCAATTGTAATGTTTGAACAACTATAGAAAGTAGCAACGTTTTAAGGTAGACTTTTTTAAAGGATGGAAATAATTTTTGCACCAAAGCATAAGCCATAAATGGAATTAAAACTAACAATAAAGTAGCCAATGCTATCAATATCAAACTAGAAGAAATCCAATCTAAAGATTTTACAAAAGGAATCATTAGCAAAACCAACAACATTCCAATGGTAGTTAAACCCGAAAAGCGATCTACAAAAATGGCTGCTGATAACTTTTTTACATTCCAATCAAATTTTTTGTGGAGTTTGTAAACTTTGTAGGCATCTCCTCCTATTCCTCCTGGAATAAAAAAATTATAAAACATTCCTATTAAATAAAGAACATGATTGCTTTTATTAGACAGATGATATCCTAATGAATGAAAAAAGGTATTTAACCTGATAGAAGACACCCATTGTGACAACAGTAAAAAAACACCACTTAAAATCAACAAAAAAACATCGCTGTTCTTAATAATCTTAAATATTTCTACAAATGATATTTTGGTAAGTACAAAATAAAACAAAAGGACACTGACTCCTATTTTTAGGACAGTTGTTATTATTTTTTTCAGTTTATTCTTTTTCAAAAGTAGTTACTTTTCTTAAGTTATATGGTCGTTTGTCTTGAGACTCATAATAAGTCTTCATTAGCAAGTCTATAATAATCCCTACAGTAAAAAATTGAATTCCCATCACCACTAACATCACTCCAAGAATTAACAAAGGTCTTCCCCAAATATCTTCTCCTAAAAGTTTAAGAATTAATAAATAAAAATTGATCAACATTCCCGCCCCTGCAAAAATCAACCCTATGTTACCAAACAAATAAATTGGTTTTTGCATGTATTTACGCTGAAATAAAATCAATAACAAATCATTAATGACTTTAAAAGTTCTCCCCAAACCATATTTAGAAACACCAAATTGACGAGCATGGTGCTTTACTGGCATTTCTGATATTCTTGCTCCATTCATAAAAGTAACCAAAGAAATAAATCGATGCATTTCTCCGTATAATTTTAGTCCTTTAGCAGTTTCCGCAGTAAAAATTTTAATAGCACAACCGTGATCTGTAATATGCAAACCAGTTGTTTTTTTAATAATATAATTTGCTATTTTAGAAGGTAAAGTTCTAACAAAATTATCTTGCCTTTTTTGACGAATCCCTGTAATCATATCCAAGTCATCTTCTATCAGCTTGTCTAACATTGCAGGTAAATCTGATGGGTCATTCTGCAAATCTCCATCCATGGTAATGATATAATCTCCTTTTGCAATATCAATTCCCGCAGCAATGGCAGAACTTTGTCCGTAGTTTTTTCTAAGCTCTACTAAAATTACTTTTGGATGATTTAAATCCTTCACCTCTTTACGAGTATTATCAGTAGAACAATCGTCTATATAAATAATTTCGTAGTGATACCCTGCTAAACCTTTATCTATATTTTCTGTTAACAAAGTCACATTTCCTTCTTCGTTATAAACAGGAATTACAATAGATAATAAACTTGATTTACTCATTTTACTTTAATTTCGGTGATACAAACTTACTCAATATACTTAAACCAAGTTATGAGTTATGGGTTAAACTTTTTGATGATTACAATTGCACCAAATACCTTTTTGATAAGGTTTCTGATCTTGTTTTTGGATTTAAAAACTTTAATTTTAATCTCGTGATTCTATAATGGTCTAAAGGATAAACTTTTGCCCACTCCATTCCTAATTCTTTAGATTGTAAAAAAGAGGCCTCTTCCATGTAAACCCAATCTCCTTTTTTCAGTTGATGTGGAATTTCATCAACTGAAATTTCTTTTAAATTTTTATGGGCATAAAAACTTACCGACCAAGCTTCTATATCTTTTCTTAAATACAGATGATTGACATCTATATTGTTTTCTTTGATAATTTTACTTGCCTTGATTCCTGATTGATATTGTAACAAATTAGGATAAAACTGTGTGTTTAAACAAAAATTAATCAAAATCATAAAACCTACCGATGACACAATTAATTTTCTAAAAGGACTTGCTTTTTCCTTTATTATAAAGAGAATTAATAAAACAGCAATCGCTATCAGCCCAATAATAATATAAACACTATGAATTGGGAATGCCCAAAAACATAAATAAATAACTAACACCGACAAAACAGAAAATAATCCTATTTGAAAGTTTGCCCATCTTTTTATATACTTTACTTTTTGGCTTTTTTGCAAATACCACAAAAAACCAACAACTAAAATAGACATTAACGGAATTAAACTATTTAAGTAATGTGGTAATTTAAATTTTGAAGTACTAATAACCAACAACACCAGTAAAACTCCTAAAGAGGTCATCAACTCAAAACTTTCGTAAGACTTAAATTTATATTTAACAGCTCTTTTAATATTGCTGAACATAGCTGTATACATAATAAAGGGCCATGGTAAAAATGCCCAAAGAATAGAATGGAAAAAGAACAAATAATCTGGACTTGTATTACCAAACCCTGTGGCTGTTAACCTATTAAAACTCTGATCCCATAAAATAAATTTAATTCCAGAAATATTAGAATAGCCATTAAATACTTTCTCTGGATGCAAATCAAACTGAATATAATAGGCATATAAAACGGGACTGATAAAAAGAAAGAAACTCGCCAATCCAACTAATACTTTCCATGAGAAAACCGATTTCCATTTATTTGCATACAATATATGTGCAAACAAAACCACTCCACAAACAAAGACCGCCAATTGACCTTTGGTAGAAAAACCAATAGCCAACCCTAAAAAACCTAGAATCATGTTTTTAAGAGTTAGTCTATCTATATATTTAACAAAATGATACAAGGCAAAAATAGTAGCCCCAGTTAAAACCGCATCAGTTCTTACATCATGGTTAGACAAAATAATCGCCTGAGATGATAAAAAAACCAAAGAAGCCATATGCCCTATTTTTCTTCCATAAAAATATTTTGCCAATCTATGGGAGTACATGGCACCAACTAAAGTGAATAAAAAAGCAGGTAATCTATAAGCCCATTCAGAAATTCCAAAAAGTTTAAAAGACAAAGCCGCCAACCAGAAATGCATATGTGGCTTGTCTAAATAATCATGAGTTCCTTTATATATATGTAAAAAATCATTCTCAAGATACATCCTCATAGCCATGGTTGCATGTTGTGCAGAATCGTTTTCCATCACTGGAATAAACAAACCTGCTATATAAACAAGTAACAATAATGGATAAAGAACATAAAGATCTCTTTTTGATAAAATCATAAGGTTATAAATTTTTACTCAACTATTTTGTTTGATTTTTTTTCATATACCCTAGTGGTATGATTTTCGAACAAACTTTTTTGCGAAAATAATTGATTAAAGATACTTAATTCATTTATTTCATCTTTATTTCTTGTATTAGTCATCACAACACCATTAGGAAACTCCTTAAAAAAAGCATCAATCTCTTCAATGGTATCTACAATTTTATAAGATCTATTAAAGTTAATTGGAAAAGCAGCATCCATTCTTTGGTACACTATTACTGGCCGATGACTAGCAATGTGTTCCTTAAATTTTTCTACAGGAGATTCTTTTGTTAACTGAGGAAAAACGAATCCAAACAACAACAAGCTAAGCATTATAAATACTGATGTAATTATTTTAAAACTTAAAATAAAATTCTTTTTTATGAAATAATAAAAAGCAACAACAACTCCTATAGGAATGAAAATTAACAACAGGGCAATCCATTTTTTTGACTCCAAAGCACTCTCTAAAGACAAACCAATATACCCTGCCACAGGTAAAGCAAAAGCTATTAAAATTAAAAAAGCCCATTCTATAAAAGAATACTTTACATCGCCTTTTTCTAATGCCTGTTGGAAAAACCAAGCCAAAAGTATGGCTATAAAAGGATAACAAGGCATAGTGTAATTAGGAAGTTTGGTAGCAGAAATGGCAAAAAAGCTCACAAAAACAATCACCAAAATAGCACTAAAAAAAACAAATTTATTATTAGTTTTTTGTTTAATTGCATAAAACAAAGCTCTAAAAATCCACAAAGAAAAAGGCAACATCCCTAAGATCACAAAACCAATGGTAATTAAAAAGATACCACCATGTCCTTCCATTTTATCTTGAAACCTAGCTACGTTGTGTTTTAAAAAAAATCCTTCTGTAAAAACACCTACCGTTTCTACATGTGCCATATAAAACCAAGGAAGGCTAACCAACAAAACCAAGAGCAATCCTGAAAAGGGTTTAAATAATAAAATCTGTTTAACAGTAAATTGTTTTACCAAAACTAAATGTATAAATGCTACCAAAGTAGGTAAAGCAATGGCTACAGGCCCTTTGGTTAACACCCCAAATCCCATAGAAAAATAGAGCAACCAAAGTATTTTTGAATTTCTTGAAATAAAAAAATCGATGTAACAAAAGAAGGTCAAACTCATCCAAAAAATTAAATACGGATCTGGTACAGCCAAATGAAATTCTTGAATAAAATAAAAAGAAGATAACAACACCCAATACGTTGTATTAGCAACTTTATTCCCTAAATGTTTTTTAGTAAAAATAAAAGTAGAAACAATGGTAAAAGCTCCAAACAATGCGGAAAAAAATCTTGCTCCAAAAGCATTTACTCCAAACAACTGATACCCTATCATCATAAAAAAATAATGAAAAGGAGGTTTATCTGTTCTGATGACATCATTAAAAGTAGGCCTAAAAACATTCCCATATTGCAACATTTCCCTTGCTGCTTCGCTATTTTTTGCTTCATCTAAAATGTAAATAATAGAACTTCCGCTACCAAAAAGGCATAAAACAAAAGCAAGTAAAAACATCCACCATAATGGATTTTTAAAATTAAAAAAATTCATTAATTATCTGGGAATGTAATTAGTGTAAACCAATTTTTATGAGTTGGAGTAAAACGAATTTTCATATTGTACCAAGTTCGTTTTCTAGAGTTTTTTATCAAAACAATCGCTATATACGCTGATGAGATCCCCACAACAGCTCCCGCAAAAACATCCATAAAAAAATGTTGAACCAAATACATTCTAGAAATACCCACAAGCATCGCAAACAAACACAAACCTATCGCTGGAAGCATTTTTTTTATTTTTAAAGCAAAAAAAGTAGCAATTACAAAAGCATAAGCAGTATGTCCCGATGGAAAAGAATCTCTTTTATTGACTCTTACTCCTTCAACAAAATTTATTTGGGTTAAAATTCCTTTGGCTTCAAACAATAAATATGGCCGTGGAAGTCCATCAAAGAAAAGATGTTTACAAAGGATTACAATAGTTGATTCTATTAAAAAAGCCATCACAAAAAAATATAGAAATTTGAGTTTATATCTAAGAACAATCGCTATAAACAGAAAGATACTCATGGTATTTCCTATAGAACTAACACCTGCAAAAAATCTATTTAAAAATGGCGTGTGAGTTTTATTAACAGCCAAGACAATTTCTCCTTTAGGAAAACTAAAAAAGCATAAAGACAGGAGTAAAACACCTATAAACGGCAATAAAACTTTATGATTAATTTTCATAACTAAATAGTAATGATTGAATCACAAAGTTAGACTGATACGAAGCTGATGAAGTTAAGGAAGCTTTAACAAAACCTTAATTTCCAGCTTTTTTTATTCCTTGTTGTAACCATGATAAATATTCCTCCGCATTTGGAGTATAACCTACAGGATGATTCAAATCTTCTCCATTAGCATCTACAACTACATAGTAAGGTTGCGAGTTGGTTTTATATCTTTTGGTTTGAAACTCTGACCATTTTTGACCAATATATCTGTATGGTTTGCCTGTTACAGGAGATATTTCTTCCGTTGGCAATTTTTGACGATCATCTACATATAAAGAAATTAACACTACTTTATTTTGTAAAACATCTAAAACCGCAGGAACTGTCCATACATTTTGTTCCATTTTTCTGCAGTTTACACAAGCTCTACCTGTAAAATCTAACAACACTGGTTTGTTAACTTTTTTAGCATAAGCCAAACCTTGTTCGTAATCGTTGAATGTTAAAATATTGTACGGAGCTAAAATATGTGCCCCCTCAGGCAAATCTTGATGTGAAATATTAGAATTTGATTGATTACTCATCACTCCATTTGGAGATTCGCTATATTCTAACGGAGGTACAAAAGCTCCAATCAATTTTACGGGAGCTCCAAACATTCCCGGAATCATATAAACCACAAAAGTAAAACTCAAAATAGCCAACATCAATCTTGTGACTGATATGGTTTCTACTGCCTGATAATCATGAGATAATCTTAATTTCCCTAACAAATAAATTCCTAAGAACAAGAAAATCACTATCCAAATAGCGATAAACACCTCTCTTTCTAACCAGTGCGCTTGTAAAACCAAATCTGCATTTGATAAAAACTTAAATGCCAAAGCCAATTCTATAAACCCTAGCACTACCTTTACTGTGTTTAACCATCCTCCTGATTTTGGCAGCGAATTTAACCATCCTGGAAAAACAGCAAACAATGCAAAAGGAATCGCAATCGCTAAAGAAAAACCTAACATAGAAATAATGGGAGCAACTCCTCCTTGCGATACAGACTCTACCAAAGCCGTTCCTACAATAGGTCCTGTACAAGAGAATGAAACTACAGCCAAAGCCATAGCCATAAAAAAGATTCCTATCAATCCTCCTCTATCTGCCTTTTCATCTAATTTTGTTCCCCAAGAACTTGGCAAGACCAGTTCGTAAGCTCCTAAAAATGACAAGGCAAAAAATACTAAAATTCCAAAAAATACGACATTAAAAACAACACTTGTAGACAATCTATTTAGGGAATCCGCTCCAAAAACACCTACTACAAAAGTTCCAAGCAACACATAAATTACTACAATGCTAATTCCATAAATCATGGCATTTCTAATTCCAGCAGCTCTGTTTTTACTTTGTTTGGTAAAAAAGCTTACGGTCATTGGAATCATAGGAAAAACACAAGGCGTTAACAAAGCCGTTAACCCTGCTAAAAAACTTAATATAAATAAAGTCCAATAACTTTTATCATCAGTAGTACTAGCTTTTGTAATAACCGTTTTTGTTACTATCGCTTTTGTCAAATCATAAGTCAACTCCACTTCTTTTGGAGGCAAACACATTTCATCATTACAAACCATGTATTCCACTGTAACGGCTACAGAAGTTACATCTTCAACAGTTATTTTCTGTTTAAAAACTGCCGTTTCACCAAAATATTTAATTGGCATTTCAAAAATAGGGTCTTGTATTTCTATTCCTTTTCCTTCTGTAGTTTCTCCTATAGTTTTAATTTCTTTAGGATAGTAAAAAGTGGTAGGAATTGGACCTCCATCTTCAATGTTTTGACTGTATAAATGCCAACCTTTTTCAATGGTAGCAGTAGTAATTAAAGTAACATCTCCTGATTCGTTCTTTTCTACAGAAGTAGACCATGATACAGGATTATAAACTTGAGCACTTACAGAAAAAAAAGCAAAAAGAATTACTGTTTTAAAGAGATTTAAGATGGTTTTCATAAAAATAATTTGATACTAAGACGAATATATTAAATAAACTTTACACGCAAACTACAACAACTGTTCCATCAATAACTTGATGTTTTTATAAGTATTCTCTAAACATTTTTTTGATTCCTCTAAAGTTTTAAAAACTACTTGGGTAATCCCCTCTTCTAGCTGAGGAACTAACGTTTGTTTTTCAATATTCGTATGCATCGCAAACCAATAGGTAACCTTCATCACCAAAACTCCTTTATGTTTAAAAACATGATAAGTAGTTTCTAACTCTTTATCAATAGTTAATCCAGTTACTTGACACTCTTCCTCCACTTCTCTAATGGCTGCAATTTCTTTAGACTCTCCCTTTTCTATGTGTCCTTTTGGCAAATCCCATGTATCAAATCTGTAAATCCATAAGATTTCATCACTAACGTTTTTCACCACACCACCTGCTGCTTTACGGACTTCAAAATTTAATAGAAAATTGCTCCAATCATTTTCCAAATTGTCACAAATAACATTTATTTTCGCATCGAGATTCTTTTGAATCTCTTGATACATATTTATAAAATCAAGTTCTTGATATTTCACAGAAGAAAAACCTGTTAATTCATTGTTTTTTTCTGTAAAAAAAACTGGAACTTCATTGATAAAAACTTTATACATTTGCACTATGATTTTTAACAAAGATACAGCAAATAATACCGCAGAACAGCTTTTGAAAATAAAAGCAATTAAACTACAACCTACAAATCCATTCACTTGGGCTTCTGGTTGGAAATCACCTATATACTGCGATAATAGAATTACACTTTCTTATCCAATCATAAGAAATTTTTTAAAAACCAATATGGCCAATGCTATTGAAGAGCAGTATGGTAAACCAGATGTTATTGCTGGAGTTGCTACTGGAGCTATTGCTATTGGAGTTTTGGTAGCTCAAGAATTAGGAATTCCTTTCGTTTATGTTAGACCTGAGCCTAAAAAGCATGGTAGAATGAATCAAATTGAGGGATATCTTGAGAAAGGTTCTAATGTAGTGGTGGTAGAAGATTTAATCAGCACAGGAATGAGCAGTTTATTAGCTGTTGAAGCCTTAAAAGAAGCTGGCGTAAATGTAAAAGGAATGATGGCTATTTTTACTTATGGTTTTCCTATTGCTGACAAAAACTTTGAAGCTGCCAATGTTACTTTAACTACCTTAAGTAACTATCAAGTTTTAATAGAACAAGCCGTAAAAAATAATTATATTACTTCTAGTGAATTAGCCTTGATCCAAACTTGGAGAAAAGCTCCAGACAAATGGACTAACGAAGAAGATTAAACATATCAAAAAGCATCTTAATTATTTTTAAGATGCTTTTTTTAGCTTCAATAATTATATTTGCAGACCAAATAATAGATTCATGAAATTAGAAACTCCTTTAGTAACCATATTTAAATCAAACCAAGAAACTTTTGATTTTTTAACTGATTTAAACAATTTTGAACAGTTGATGCCAGACAACAAAGAAAAGTTTGAAGTGGATGGAGATTCTTTTATTTTTGGTTTGACTGGGATGCCAGAAATTAGATTGATTTTAAAAGAAAAAACACCTACTAATAAAATAGTTTTAGGTGCTGCTTCAAGTAAATTAGATTTTACTTTAACCATTGATTTAAATGCTATTTCGGAAAATAGTACTTCTGCTCAATTATTTTTTGAAGGAAATTTTAACCCAATGATGGCCATGATGGTAAAAAAACCCTTGACCAATTTTATCAATGCCTTAAGCAATAACTTGCAAAATATTTAAAGTAATTTTATTTCTTTCACAGCATAACTGTATATCAAGTCATTTTCTTTTTCCAAAAGTAAGAGACCTTCATTGGTCACATCAACAATTTTCCCCATAAAAATGTTTTGTTCAGTATCCATAAACATTGTAGGGATATTTATTTTGTATAATTGATTTAAATATTCCTGTTTAATTTTTTCTAAATTATTATAGATATAATCAACATTCATTACCGCTTCTAAAGCCAATATTATTTTCTCCAACACCATTTCTTTATCAAACTCATTCCCTTTTATATTAGCCAAAGAGTTGGCTTTGGTTAAATGGGATGGAAAATAAAGTTGATTTACATTTAATCCCACCCCAATAAAACACGCATCAACTTGTTGCTTTTTTAAAATATTCTCAACCAATATTCCAGAAATCTTATCGTTGTATGACATTATGTCGTTAGGCCATTTTACTTTTATTTTGGAAACATTTCCTAAAACATCATCAATCACATCTCTTATTTTTACAGCTGATAAAAAGTTAATATAAGGGATTAAATCTATAGATAAGCCCTTTAATTCTACATAAACTGTAAACAATAAGTTTTTTCCTTTTTCTGAATGCCATACGGTATTCATCTGACCTTTACCTGCCAATTGTTCTTCTGCAACCGCTACCGTGAAGTTGTCTATATCCGATTTTTTTGCCAAATCTTTCAAAAAACGATTTGTAGAGTCAATGGCATTAAGTTTGATTATATTCACAAATAAATTATAATTATATTAGTGTAAGTTATCACTTAAAAAACGATAACTTTGCAGCAAAACTAAAGATTTTTTAATGTCTAAAAAACACGTAAGTACTGATCAATTGATTAGTACCATTTTAAAGGGAATTGACGAAGTAAAAGGAGAGAATATCCAATTGATAGATTTACGCGAAATTGAGAACACTGTTTGTGACTATTTTATAGTCGCATCGGGAACCTCTAACACACATGTAAGTGCTATTGCAGGGTCAATTCAAAAAATAGTGGGTAAAGAAGCTCAAGAAAAACCTTTTCATGTAGAAGGAGAATCTCAAGCAAACTGGATTTTACTAGACTATATACATGTTGTAGTACATGTCTTCCAAAAACCTGTCAGAGAACTTTATGATATTGAAGGGTTATGGGGTGATGCTAAAATCACTAAGATTTCATAATCGAAAAAGCATACAAAAACAAATGAGCAAAGAACAAAAAAACCAACCTAAACCTAATCCTAATGGGTTTAAGCCAAAATTTAATTCTTATTGGATATATGCTGCTATCATAGCTGTGATTATATCTTTTAATTTTTTTGGTAACAATGTAACAAACACGGATATTTCTAGAAATAAATTCGAAGATTTATTACGCGCTAACAGTATTAAAAATATTTTAATTGTTAACAACGATTACGCAGAAATTCATTTAACCGAAGACGCTCAAAAAGAATTTAGAAATAACAACAAAGATGAGTCTTTACCATGGGTTAGTGCAAAACCTGTATTGACATATAACTTTGGTAGTCTAGAAAATTTTGAGAATACAATTAAAGAGAATAAAGAAAAGTACAATCTAGATATTGACCTTAAAAATGTTAATAAAACAGATCTTTTTGATTCTATTTTAGGATTCTTACCATTCATCCTAATCTTAGGTTTATGGATTTTCTTTATGAGAAGAATGTCTGGTGGTGCTGGTGCTGGTGGTCCTGGTGGACAAATTTTTAGCATTGGAAAATCTAAAGCAAAATTATTTGATGAAAACCAAAAAGTAAAAATATCTTTTAAAGATGTTGCTGGTTTAGAAGGGGCAAAAGAAGAAGTTCAAGAAATTGTTGACTTTTTAAAAAGTCCTGAAAAATACACAAACCTTGGGGGTAAAATACCAAAAGGAGCCTTGTTAGTAGGACCTCCTGGAACTGGAAAAACCTTATTAGCAAAAGCTGTAGCTGGTGAAGCAGGGGTTCCTTTTTTCTCTTTATCAGGTTCTGATTTTGTTGAAATGTTTGTGGGAGTTGGTGCTTCTAGAGTAAGAGACTTATTTAAACAAGCAGCTCAAAAATCTCCTTCTATTATTTTTATTGATGAGATTGATGCCATTGGTAGAGCAAGAGGAAAAAACAACATGACAGGTGGTAATGATGAACGTGAAAACACATTAAACCAATTGTTAACAGAAATGGATGGTTTTGGTACAGATGTAAATGTAATCGTTATAGCAGCTACCAACCGTGCAGATGTTTTAGACAAAGCTTTAATGCGTGCAGGTAGATTTGACAGACAGATTTATGTTGACCTACCAGATTTAAACGAGCGTAGCGCTATTTTTAATGTTCACCTAAAACCATTAAAATTAGGAACTGATGTAAAAGTTGACTTTTTAGCTCAACAAACACCTGGTTTTTCTGGAGCAGATATTGCCAACCTTTGTAACGAAGCTGCTTTAATGGCTGCCCGTAAAGGAAAAGAATCCATTGAAAACGAAGACTTTTTAGAATCTGTAGATAGAATTGTAGGAGGTCTAGAAAAGAAGAATAAAATTATTTCTGCTAAAGAAAAGAAAACGATTGCTTTTCATGAAGCTGGACACGCTACTGCTAGTTGGATGCTAGAGCACGCTGCTCCATTGGTAAAAGTAACCATTGTACCTAGAGGACAATCATTAGGAGCTGCATGGTACTTACCTGAAGAAAGAATGATTGTACAAACTGAACAAATGCTTGACGAAATGTGTGCTACTTTAGCAGGTAGAGCTGCAGAAAAAGTTATCTTTAATAGAATTTCTACAGGTGCATTAAGCGATTTAGAAAAAGTAACCAAACAAGCAAGAGCCATGGTAAGTATTTATGGTTTAAGTGAAAAGGTTGGAAACTTAACTTATTACGATTCTAGCGGTCAAGAATATGGCTTCACAAAACCGTACAGCGAAACTACCGCTAAGTTAATTGACGAAGAAATTAGCTCTTTAATTGAGCAACAATATCAAAGAGCCATCCAAATCTTAACAGACAATAAAGACAAATTAACAGAATTGGCTGAACGTTTATTAGAAAAAGAAGTTATCTTTAAAGATGATTTGATTAAAATTTTTGGAGAAAGAGCTTTTTTATCTGAAAGTGAGATCTTAGAGAAAAAACTTAAAGAACAAGAACAAACAGAAGAAAACAATTCTGAGGTAGAAAACTAAACCTCAATAAAGGAAGGATTTATTTATATGGGTTTATTCGATAAACTTTTTAAAAATTCAAAATCTAAACCATCATCTAAAGACAAAAAAATCAACGAACAACCCGTTGTTTTGTCTTTAGATGATTTGTTTGTTCATAACTTTATTAATAAAGGAGGAAAATTTCTATATTGTATTTCTGAAAATGAAGCATATGAAGTTTTTACAAGAATTTTAAAAGAGAATGATTGGCATAAAGTTTCTTGTGTGCAAGAAAAGTTAATTGAATTTTCTAAAAAAACAAAAACACAAATCTCTGACTCCAACTACAATAGTCCTTTTTTCACAAATTGTGAACATTTGGTTGCTGATTCTGGTAACATCATGATTTCCTCAAATCAGATTAAAGAGATGAAGTTAATTGAATTAAACAGCAATTTTATTGTAATGGCTACCACTAGCCAAATCGTCAAAAATATGGGAGAAGGTTTAACCGGAATCAAAGCTAGTTGTAAACAAAGAATCCCCAGCAATATTTGCGAAATTAAAAGCTACGGGAATGATAAAAAAAAGGAAACTTTTTTAAACTACGGACTTTCTAATTCCAAAAACACTTACCTTATCTTAATTGAAGATTTATAATATATAATTATGTTGCAGAGAGCTCTTTCAGGAATTGTTTTTGTTGCCATACTAGTATCTGCAACATTGTATAGTAGTATTACTTTTTATATTTTGTTCTTTTTCTTTATGCTAGTTGCAATTTATGAGTTTCAAAAACTGAGCAACTATAAAACACCTTTTTTTAATATTCTTGGAATCTTTTCATTTGTATTATCTGCTGGAAGCATTACCATTTTAAAAGAACATTTTAACCTAAGTGATTCTATTTCTATAGCTGAAACAAACTCAGCTTTTATATATGTTTTACTATTTGTAGCCTTTTTAATTGTATTGTTTAAAAGAGTTAACAAATCACCATTTACAGATTTAGGTGTTGTATTTTTAACCTATTTATACGCCATACTCCCTTTTACCATTATATTAGCCATTCCTTTTTGTAATGAAACTCATACTTATGAAGGAACTACCTTTTTAGGTTGTATTATTTTAGTTTGGTCTACAGATACTTTTGCTTACTTAACAGGAAAAAGTATTGGTAAAACAAAATTATTCGAAAGAATTTCACCAAACAAAACCATTGAAGGCTCTGTAGGAGGATTACTTTTAACATTGATTACAGCTAGTATATTATCTATATATTTTACACAGTTTTCATTAATACAATGGCTTGGACTGAGCTTGGTTATCAGTATTTTTGGTAGCCTTGGAGATTTGGTAGAATCTATGTTTAAACGCGCTGCAAACATTAAAGATAGTGGGAATTTAATCCCAGGTCATGGAGGTGTATTAGATCGTTTTGACAGTTTGGTTTTTGCCTCTCCTTTTATATACTTTTACTTACAACTAATTTCATAAACTATGTTTCACAAAGAAGGAAAAACCATCATTTTAGCCACATTAATCTTAGCATTAATAATTACAGACTTAACCTATTTTCTATTAGAAGATTTACCTTGGTTACAATACATCATATATGTTGTTTTAATATTCTTTGTAGTAATTGTACTGCAATTTTTTAGAAATCCAAAAAGAAACACAAATGTGTCAGAAAATCATGTGGTAGCACCAGTTGATGGCAAGGTTGTTGTGATAGAAGAGGTATATGAACCTGAATATTTTAAAGACAAAAGATTACAGGTTTCTATTTTTATGAGCCCATTAAATGTACATGTTACAAGATATGGTTTAAGCGGATTGGTAAAATATAGTAAATATCATCCTGGTAAATACTTGGTTGCTTGGCATCCAAAAGCGTCTGAAGAAAATGAACGTACAAGTATTGTGATTGAAAACAAAACTTTTGGAGAAGTTTTATACAGACAAATTGCTGGAGCATTAGCAAAAAGAATTGTAAACTATGCTGTGGAAGGTACAGAAGTATTACAGGGAACTGATGCTGGTTTTATTAAATTTGGATCAAGAGTTGACTTGTTTTTACCTTTAAATTCTAAAATTAACGTATCTTTAAATCAAACAGTAAAAGGTGCAGAAGATGTAATTGCATCTTTATAATTTTTATAATTTATGAGTAATGATTCTTTATTAAAAGAGCGCTTTAACAAAGCGGTTAAATTGGCGTTAGAAATGGAAACACTTCCGCCGGATATCATGTTAGAATTCTACGCATACTATAAACAAGCTACCAAAGGAGACGATTTTAGTTTTAATGCGAATCAAGATCAAGATTTAAGGAGTTCATTTAAATACAATGCTTGGATGCAATTAAGAGGTATTTCGCCTAAACAAGCTCAAAAAGAATATATTAAACTGGTAGAAAAATATACAAATCAAAAGATATCATGAAAAAAGTAACACTTATTTTATTGGCCGTTGCAACACTTGCAGCATGTAAACCATCAAAAAAAGAAAACGAAAAAAAATCTGAAGTAACAACTTATCAATTAGATGCTGAAACAGCTGTGGTAAACTGGACAGGTTATAAATTCACAAACAAAACAGGTGTTAAAGGACAAATGCAAACTGTAAATATTGAAAATAACAAGTCTGCTGCAACCATTGACGAAGCTTTAAACGGTGTTGAATTCTCAATACCTGTAAGTAGTATTTTTAGCGATAATGACATCCGTGACACCAAACTTAAAACGTTGTTTTTTGGAGTAATGGACAATACCGAAATGCTTTCTGGTACCGTTACTAAATCAGGAAATAATGAAGGAGTGATTTCATTAACTATGAACAATGAAACACATGATTTACCTTTTACTTTAAACATTCAAGGAAAGACTGCTTATTTAAAAGCAACTATTGATTTAAATACTTGGCACGCTGAAAAAGCTTTGGCTTCTTTACACAAAGCTTGTGAAGCATTACATACTGGTGAAGATGGAATTAGCAAAACTTGGGATACTGTAGATTTAGATGCGGTACTAAATTTCTAATTCAAAAAACATATTACATAAAAAAAGCACCTAATAGGTGCTTTTTTTTTATGCATACAATAACAGTAAATAATATAGTATTGGAATTCCTTCTACCCAAAAAGAAGCATAATATTTGGATTGTTCTTCTTTGGCAAAAAACAATAAAAAAATCAACACCATACAAGTAATTAAAAATTGATAAAACCCTTCGTACCCAAAAATAGACCAATGTATCATTAAAGAAAACATCAACAAAATAACTCCTAAAACCTTTACTCCCTTTCCCCCTAAAAGCATCGGTAACGTTCTGATACTTTTTTCATCAAAAGCCAAATCTCTAATATCAAAAGGAAGAGTTAACACAACTACAAAAAACATCAATCCTAAAAAATAGATTATATGATTGATATCAAAAGGAACTGAAGAAGTTACAGGAAAAAACACCACCGTTCCTGCCCAAACAAAAGCAATCACAAATATTTTTATTCCTGGAACAAAACGAATAGAATGCCTAACTCCATTTTTACCAATAAAACTATAAGCATATAATAAAGTCAGCACTACAAAGGGAAATAAATGCAAAAACTGAATCATTTTTAACTGTAACAACTCATACATACCAACGATCATTGCTGTACCAATCATTACATATATAAGTACTTTGTATTGATTACTGAAAACATCTAACAAATGTTTTTTTCCGTATTTGTGCCTATTTAAAAAGCGAATTAAATGATAAGAAACAAAAGTAGCACACATTAACAATAAGGCTTCATGACTCACTTCTACTTCAAACAAAAAACCAACACTCAGCACCAAACAAGCAACAGCAATAGATACATGTAAATTACTATAGACGTAAAATTGAAAAAGGGCTTTTAAAAATTTCATCGTTTATTTATACTTATCAACAATAACAACCAAAATTGGTTAAAACATTTGACAATAGAACAAAAATAAAACTTTTATTATCCGTATTTTTGGGCTTCAAAATAATTATTTTTTCCATTTATGAAAACAGATGTTTTTGCACAAAGACACATAGGTTCTAACCAAGAGGAACAAGCTGAAATGCTTAAAGCTATCAATGTAAATTCTATTGATGAGTTAATTAAAAAAACTGTTCCTAAAGATATTCTTTTACAGAATGAATTACAGTTAGCACCTGCTGTGAGTGAACATGAATACATGGATCATATTCAAAAATTATCTGTGAAAAATAAATTATTTAAAAACTACATTGGTTTAGGGTATCATCCTACCATCACTCCTGGTGTAATTCAACGTAACATTTTAGAAAATCCAGGTTGGTACACTGCTTATACTCCATACCAAGCAGAAATTGCACAAGGTAGATTAGAAGCTTTGTTAAATTTCCAAACCATGGTGACTGATTTAACAGGAATGGAAATTGCCAACGCTTCTTTGTTAGATGAAGGAACTGCTGCTGCAGAAGCCATGATTTTACTTTTTAACACTAGAAGTAGAAATCAAAAGAAAAAAGATGCATTACAGTTTTTTGTTTCAGAAAATGTATTACCGCAAACTATTGATGTTTTAACTTCTAGAGCAACTCCTTTGCATATTGATTTGGTTATTGGAAATCACGAAACTTTTGAATTTTCAGAAAATGTTTTTGGGGGATTGGTGCAGTATCCAGGTAAAAACGGAAAAGTAGTTGACTATACGGATTTTGTTAAAAAAGCAAATGAAACAGAAGTTAGAATAGCCGTGGCTGCTGACTTGTTGAGTTTAACCTTATTAACTCCTCCAGGAGAATGGGGAGCAGATGTTGTGGTAGGAACTACGCAACGTTTTGGAATCCCAATGGGATATGGTGGGCCTCATGCCGCATATTTTGCTACCAAAGAAGAATATAAAAGATCTTTACCAGGAAGAATTATTGGAGTTACAAAAGACATTGATGGAAACCGTGCTTTACGTATGGCTTTACAAACTCGTGAACAACATATTAAAAGAGAAAAAGCCACCTCTAATATTTGTACCGCACAAGTATTGTTAGCAGTTATGGCAGGAATGTATACTGTTTTTCATGGTCCTAAAGGATTAAAATACATTGCCAGTAAAATATTAAATCATACTTATACTTTAAACAGTGCATTAAAAGATTTAGGTTTTGAACAAGTGAACAAGGTCTTTTTTGATACTTTAAACATTACTGTTCCTTCCGCAAGTAAAGTAAAAGAAATTGCAGAATTATTACAGGTAAACTTTTTATACAATTCCGAAACTTCTGTAACAATTGCCATTAATGAAACCACCAATTTAGAGGACATTAATGAAATTGTTAGAATTTTAACCAAAGCTACTGGTAAAAACTTTACAGAAATTCACGAATTAAAAGAAGTAGATGTAAAACCTGAATTTAAAAGAACTTCTGATTATTTAACAAATCCTGTATTTAACACCCATCATTCTGAAACAGCAATGATGCGTTATATTAAAAAATTAGAACGTAAGGATTTATCTTTAAATCACTCTATGATTTCTTTAGGTTCTTGTACTATGAAATTAAATGCAGCATCAGAAATGTTGCCTTTAAGTTGGCCTAACTGGGGAAATATTCACCCATTTGTTCCTGTTGATCAAGCTCAAGGATATCAGGAAGTTTTAAAAGGTCTAGAAAACGATTTGAATGAAATTACTGGCTTTTATGCAACTTCTCTTCAACCAAACTCTGGTGCTCAAGGAGAATATGCAGGTTTATTAGCCATCAAAGCTTATCACGAATCTAGAGGAGATAGCCATAGACATATTTGTTTAATTCCTTCGTCTGCTCACGGTACCAACCCAGCTTCTGCTGTTATGGCTGGAATGAAAGTTGTAGTAACCAAAGCTACGGAAGAAGGAAATATTGATTTTGAAGATCTAAAAGAAAAAGCCATTTTGCATAAAGACAATTTATCTTGTCTAATGGTTACCTACCCTTCTACTCACGGAGTATTTGAAAGTGGAATTAAAGAAATTACACAATTAATTCACGATAATGGTGGACAAGTATATATGGATGGTGCCAACATGAATGCACAAGTAGGATTGACAAATCCTGCTACCATTGGTGCAGATGTTTGTCACTTAAACTTACATAAAACATTCGCCATTCCTCACGGAGGTGGTGGACCTGGAGTAGGACCTATTTGTGTGGTAGAGCATCTTGCTCCTTTTTTACCATCAAATCCAGTTGTAAAAACGGGTGGAGAAAACGCCATAAAAGCAGTTTCTTCTGCTCCTTGGGGATCTGCATTGGTTTGTTTAATTTCTTATGGTTACATTAAAATGTTAGGAGCAAAAGGATTAAAATCAGCTACAGAAAACGCTATTTTAAATGCCAATTACATCAAAACAAAATTAGAAGCAGAATATAACATTCTTTACTCTGGTGAAAATGGATTCTGTGCGCACGAAATGATTGTAGATTTTAGAAGTTTTAAAGCTAAGGGCATAGAAGTGGTTGATGTAGCTAAGCGTTTGATGGATTACGGTTTTCATGCTCCAACGGTATCTTTCCCAGTAGCAGGAACGTTAATGATTGAGCCAACCGAAAGTGAAAACAAAGAAGAACTAGATACATTCATCAATGCTTTATTAAGTATCAAAGCAGAAATTGACGAACAAGATTTCCATGATGAAAATTCTGTCTTAAAAAACGCACCACATACTCAACAAATGTTAACAGGAGATCAATGGAGTTTTAATTACTCTAGGCAAAAAGCTGCTTATCCATTAGAAAATATTGCCGATAACAAATTCTGGCCTACAGTTCGTAGAGTAGATGATGCTTATGGTGATAGAAACTTAGTTTGTTCTTGTGAACCAATTGAAAATTATATTGAAGCTTAAAATAGTTTTTATAAAAGTTAAATTCATAAAAAACTCTATCCATTTAAATGGATAGAGTTTTTTATTTAGAACACGTTTTTTTTTAGAAAAAAACAAATTTTATTTTAACGATATTCAACATCTAAAAAAACACCAAAAAAAACATATAAAAAACTAAAAAACAGTGATTTAACAAAAAACCATTTTACACCTCCCACGAAATTCAACTCAATGTTTTTAAAAACCTCGTAAAATCTTATGAAACAGGTATTAAAAAAGTGATTATAGATGTTTATTACTTAGCTATAATGTCTTATTTTTGTTCCTATTCTATAAATATAAAAGTTTGAATTACGTATATATGCGTATATCATTTTATTATAAATTTAAAACAAATCATGAAAGAAATCACCAAAGAAACCTATATCAACTGGTATAAGGACATGCTTTTCTGGAGAAAGTTTGAGGATAAACTAGCTGCAGTTTACATCCAACAAAAAGTTAGAGGATTCTTGCACTTGTACAACGGTCAGGAAGCTATTTTAGCAGGATGTTTACATGTGATGGAATTAGGAGGTAAAGACAAAATGATTACAGCTTACCGTAACCACGTACAACCAATTGGTATGGGAGTAGATCCTAAAAGAGTTATGGCCGAATTATATGGAAAAGCAACAGGTACTTCTCATGGTATGGGAGGTTCTATGCATATTTTCTCTAAAGAACATGGTTTTTATGGAGGTCATGGTATTGTAGGTGGACAAATTCCATTAGGAGCTGGTATGGCTTTTGGTGATAAATACCACAATACTGGTGGTGTTACTATTTGTTGTTTTGGTGATGGTGCTGCCCGTCAAGGTTCTTTACATGAAACTTTTAACATGGCTATGTTGTGGAAATTACCAGTAGTATTTATTGTAGAAAACAATGGATATGCAATGGGAACTTCAGTAGAACGTACTGCAAACCACCAAGATATTTGGAAATTAGGTTTAGGATACGAAATGCCTTGTGGACCTGTTGATGCAATGAACCCTATTAAAGTAGCTGAAGCCATGGACGAAGCTATGGAAAGAGCTCGTAGAGGTGATGGACCAACTTTCTTAGAAATGAAAACATACCGTTATAGAGGTCACTCTATGTCTGATGCACAACACTACCGTACTAAAGAAGAGGTTGAAGAATACAAAAAAATTGACCCTATTACGCAAGTATTAGATATCATTAAAAAAGAAAAATACTTAACAGACGAAGAAATCAAACAAATTGATAAGGACGTTAAGAAAAAGGTAGCTGAATGTGAGAAGTTTGCTGAAGAATCTCCATATCCAGAAAAGCAACAATTATACGACATGGTATATGAGCAAGAAAACTACCCATTTGTTAAACATAAATAATCCCATACAATAAATTATGGCTACTATAGTTAATATGCCTAGATTGAGTGATACGATGACGGAAGGTACCGTAGCTCAATGGCTTAAAAAAGTTGGTGACAAAATTGAAGAAGGTGATATTTTAGCTGAAATCGAAACTGATAAAGCTACAATGGAATTTGAATCTTTTAATGAAGGTGTTTTATTACACATAGGTTTAGAAGCCGGAGAAACAGCACCTGTTGATAGTTTATTAGCAATCATTGGTGAGGAAGGTGAAGATATTTCTGGATTATTAAATGGTGGTGATTCATCTGAAGCAGCTGCTGAAGCTCCAAAAACTGAGGAATCAACTCCTGCTGCTGAAACTGAAGAAGCACCTGCTAGTGAAGAAGTTTCTGTCCCTGATGGAGTAACCGTTGTAACAATGCCTCGTTTGAGTGATACCATGACCGACGGTACTGTTGCTTCTTGGTTAAAGAAAGTTGGAGATAAAGTTGAAGAAGGTGATATACTTGCTGAAATTGAAACTGACAAAGCAACCATGGAGTTCGAGTCTTTTAATGAAGGAACTTTACTATATATTGGATTGCAAGAAGGAGAAACGGCTCCTGTAGATAGTCTACTGGCTATTATTGGTGAAGCTGGAACTGATGTTTCTGCTGTTGCTGAAAATTTTGGAAAAGCAAGTGCTCCTGCACCTAAAAAAGCTCCAGCTGCAGAGGCTACAAAAGCCGATGCCCCTGCTCCTGCAAAAACAGAAGCTCCAAAAGCCGCTGCTCCAACCGCTACAAAAAAAGTAAGTGCTATCAATTCTGAAAATGGAAGAATTATTGCTTCTCCTTTAGCAAAAGCTTTGGCTGAAGAAAAAGGAATCAACTTAGCAAAAGTTGTAGGTACTGGTGAAGGTGGAAGAATTGTAAAAGTAGATATTGAGAACTATACTCCTGCTGTAGAATCTGCTGCTCCTGCCGCTAAAGCAGTTGCTGCTGCTCCTACTGGAGAAGTTAGTCAAAGAGAAGAGAAAAACTCTAATATGCGTAAAGCAATTGCTAGAGCTTTAGACAAATCTCAAACTGAAAACGTAAACTTTACAATCAGTATGGATGTAGACATGGACAACGCCATGGCTTCTAGAGCAATGATTAATCAACTGCCAGATACTAAAGTTTCATTTAATGACTTAGTAGTGAAAGCAACTGCAATGGCATTGAAAAAACATCCACAAATCAATACTGAGTGGACAGTTGAAAAAACCATTTACAACGAACATATTTCTGTTGGTGTAGCTGTAGCAATTGAAGACGGATTGGTAGTTCCAGTAATTCCTTTTACAGACACTAAAAGTTTAACTCAAATTGGTGCTGAAGTAAAAGATTTAGCAATCAAAGCTAAAAACAAAAAGTTAACTCCAGCAGAAATGTCTGGAAGTACGTTTACTGTTTCTAACTTAGGAATGTTTGGAGTAGATAACTTTACCTCAATCATTAACCAACCTAACTCTGCTATTTTATCTGTAGGTGGAATTAAACAAAAACCAGTTGTTAAAAACGGAGAAATTGTTGTTGGTAATGTAATGAATTTAACATTGTCTTGTGACCACAGAACTATTGATGGTGCTGTTGGTGCTGCTTTTTTAAATACTTTAAAACAGTATATTGAAAACCCTGTGACTATGATTGCTTAAGCAATAAAGAACATATTTCTAAAACACCTTTGTTTAAATACAAAGGTGTTTTTTTTATATCTTAGTTTTCTAAAAATTTATAAAAGATCTAGTAAATGTTGGCTTGATATGTGCTATCATTTGTAAAATAGATTTCTAACAGAACCATAAAAAAATGAACCATTTAAAAAGAATTTTTATTGCTAGTGTTACCTTATTAGCAATGGCTTGCAACAATACTCCCAAGCAATCAAGTATTTCAGGAGAGATTAAAAACTTACCAAAAGAAGTTACCGAAGTTGTTTTAAGAACCCCATCCCAAATAAAAAAAATAAAAATTGAAAATGGTGTTTTTAGAGACACTATTAATGTAGATGCTAAATTTTGTTTTATCCAAATTGGACAATTTCAAAAAACACTTTTCTTAGACAAAGAAACCCAATTAGAGATTAGCATAGATGCCAACGATTATGATAATTCTTTAGTTTATTCAGGTCATGGTAAAAGAGCCAATAACTATTTAAATAAAAGAGAAATTTACACGCAAGAGATATTTGAAAAAATTGACAGTATTAACAGTTTAGAGCCTGATGGTTTTAAAGATTTTAAATTAAATATGGTTGGGAATATTGAGGCTTTGTTTAAAGAATATGCTGATATCAATCCTTATATCATCAAAACAGAAAAAGAAAATTTAGAATTTTTTGTTAAAAACTTAGAACAACAATACAATGCAATGAATGGTATTGGTGGAGAATTTAAAAAAGGAGACGTATCTCCAGAGTTTAACAACTACGAAAACTACAAAGGAGGAAAAACATCTTTAAAAGATTTACGTGGTAATTATGTTTATATTGATGTTTGGGCAACTTGGTGTGGTCCTTGTAAAGTTGAAATTCCTTATTTGAAAAAATTAGAAGAAAAGTTTCACAAAAAAAACATCAAATTTGTGAGTATATCTGTGGATAGCAAAAATGCGAAAGAGACTTGGAAAAAAATGATTCAAGAAAAAGAAATGGGAGGAATTCAATTATTTGCAAATGGAGATCAGGAGTTTACCACAGCTTATAATGTTACTGGTATTCCTCGTTTTATATTGTTAGACACTGAAGGAAAAATCATTTCGGCAAATGCTCCAAGACCTTCAAGCGATCAAATAAATGATTTGTTAAATAGTCTACCATAAATCAAACTGTTAAAATAGCATCACAAATATAAAAATCTGTGTAATGTTATAGAAATCAAACAAGTTTTGGTTACATTTTTTTAAATAAAAAGACAATCAGCTTATATTTGGCTGCTTAGAGAATTAAATAAAAATCCAATGAAATATCGTATAGAAAAAGATACTATGGGCGAGGTGAAAGTACCTGCTGATAAGTATTGGGGAGCACAAACAGAGAGATCTAGAAATAACTTTAAAATTGGTCCTGCAGGAAGCATGCCTTTAGAAATAGTCTATGGTTTTGCTTATTTAAAAAAAGCTGCTGCACACGCTAACTGTGATTTAGGAGTATTGGCAGAAAGCAAAAGAGATTTAATTTCTGCTGTTTGTGATGAAATATTAGCTGGTAAACACGATGATCAATTTCCATTAGTAGTATGGCAAACAGGTTCTGGAACACAGTCTAACATGAACGCAAATGAAGTCATTGCAAACCGTGCACAAGAGTTAGCTGGAGGAATTATTGGTGAAGGAGAAAAAGCAATTCAACCTAACGATGATGTTAACAAATCTCAGTCTTCTAACGATACTTTCCCTACAGGAATGCACATCGCTGCATATAAAATCATTGTAGAAAATACCATTCCTGGAGTAGAAAAGTTACGTGATACTTTGCAAGCAAAATCAGAAGCATTTAAAGATGTAGTAAAAATTGGTAGAACACACTTAATGGATGCAACACCATTAACCATTGGTCAGGAATTTTCTGGTTATGTTTCTCAATTAAACCATGGGTTAAAAGCTTTAAAAAACACTTTAGCGCATTTGGCTGAATTGGCTTTAGGAGGAACTGCTGTAGGGACAGGATTAAATACACCTAAAGGTTATGATGTATTAGTGGCAAGAAAAATTGCTGAATTTACAGGATTGCCTTTCGTTACTGCAGAAAATAAATTTGAGGCTTTGGCTGCCCACGATGCCTTTGTTGAGACTCACGGAGCTTTAAAACAAATTGCTGTATCATTAAACAAAATAGCGAATGATATTCGTTTAATGGCTTCTGGACCACGTTCAGGAATTGGAGAGTTAATCATACCTGCCAACGAACCAGGATCTTCTATCATGCCAGGAAAAGTAAACCCTACACAATGTGAAGCAATTACAATGGTCGCTGCTCAAGTTATGGGGAACGATGTTGCTATTGGAGTTGGTGGATTACAAGGTCACTACGAATTAAACGTATTTAAACCTGTAATGGCTAAAAACTTAATTGAATCTGCTCGTTTAATTGGTGATGCTTGCGTGTCTTTTGAAGAGCACTGTGCAATTGGTATTGAACCAAACTATCCTGTAATAGAAAAGTTACTTAACAACTCTTTAATGTTGGTGACTGCTTTAAATACTAAAATTGGATATTACAAAGCTGCTGAAATTGCAAACACTGCACATGCTAACGGAACTACTTTAAAAGAAGAAGCGGTACGTTTAGGATATGTAACATCAGAACAATATGATGAATGGGTAAAACCAGAAGACATGATTGGTTCTTTAAAATAAAAAAGGATTTTCCTTAATACCAAACCGCTACTAAATAAAAAGAGTAGCGGTTTTTTTATATAATATCTTTCATCAACCTAAAATTAAATAGTCACATATCTAAAACTATTTAATTATCTTGTTATAGCTAAAAAAGAAAATTAAAAACTAAACTAAAATGATTATAGACAAACTAGAAAACCACAAACTATACAGAAACCTTAGCGATAGAATAGCCATGGCTTTTGATTACGTAACCCAAACAGATTTAGCAAACACGCCCATTGGAACTTATGAAATTGATGATGACAAAGTTTTTGCCATTGTAATGGAATATATTACCAAAGACATTGAGGAGGCAAATTGCGAAGGTCATCATGCGCATATAGATTTACAATACATTATTTCTGGAACTGAATATGTTGGTGTTACAACGCTAACTGATCAAAAACCCATTAGCGAAGATCCAGAAAAAGATTTAGATTTTTATGATACGACTTCATCTCTGGTAAAATTTGATACGGGTACTTTTATGATTTTCTTTCCAGATGACTTACACATGCCAAGTGTACATATTGATACTCCTGAAAAAGTAAAAAAAGTAGTGGTGAAAATTAAAGTACAATAAGCTTTATTCATTTTAGAAAAGTAGAGATTAAAAAAATTTAATCTCTTTTTTATTTTTTATAATCGATGTTAGCCCTTACTTTTAGCCCTCATCATTTTAAAAATAAGTTACGTGAATTACTTTGAAGAAGAGGTTTTTGAACAAAAAAACTTTACAAAATATGCTATAGAATCTGGCGAATACGAAGAATGTACTTTTATTAACTGTGATTTTTCGGAATGTGATTTGTCTGGAATAGAATTTACCAATTGTGAGTTTAAAGATTGTAATCTAAGCAATGTTAGATTAAACAAAACCGTGCTACAAGAAATTGTTTTTAAAGATTGTAAAATGATTGGAATTCTATTTGAAGCTTGTAATCCTTTTGGACTTTCTTTTCAATTCCATCATTGTTCCTTAAACCATAGTTCTTTCTATCAACAAAAATTAAAGAAAACCATTTTTAAAAATACCTTATTACAAAATGTAGATTTTACAGAATGTGATTTGTCTCTATCTTTATTTGATGATTGTGATTTTACAAAAGCCAAATTTGAACGTACCAATTTAGAAAAAGCAAACTTTAAAACTTCTAAAAATTACATCATAGATCCTGAAAATAACAATATTAAAAAAGCAGTGTTTTCGCTAGAAAACATTCAAGGATTGCTACACAAACATAATATTATCATTCATTAATTTTATATTAAATATCCCTTTCTTCTAGATTTATATTTTTATTAATCGTAATATTGCGATTATAAAGTCGTCATATGGGAATTAGTAAAATAGAAAAGTTTACAGAAGAACAAAACAAGGTAGCAGCTTTGGCTAAAGCCTTAGCGCATCCAGCAAGAGTAGCTATTTTAGAATATTTATTCAAAACCAAGTCTTGTGTTTGTGGAGATATTGTAGAAGAAATAGGATTGGCTCAAGCCACCATTTCTCAGCACTTAAAAGAATTAAAAAGCATTGGGCTCATCAAAGGAAGTATTGATGGAACTCGCGTTTGTTATTGCATTGATGAAAACAATTGGGAACAAATGAATTCAATACTTAACAAATTTATATCCACTAAAAAAACGCAGAAAAATCAATGTTGTTAATCAATCCTAAAAATTGTAAAAAATGAAATTATCAGAATTAAAATCTGTTTTAAATAATTTAGAAACCATTGGATTTGTTTTACCAGATGAGACAAGAGTGCCAAGTCATTTTCATGTAACAGAAGTTGGAAAAGTAAGTAAACACTTTATTGATTGTGGTGGTGTTTTAAGAAAAGAAAATACAATCAACTTACAATTATGGGAAGCCAATGATTATGACCACAGATTGCATCCTGAAAAACTATTGCAAATTATTGAACTTTCTGAAAAAGTACTTCAGATAAAAGATTTAGAAATAGAAATTGAATACCAATCAAACACCATTGGTAAATATGGATTAGATTTTAATGGTCGTGATTTTTTATTAACTAACAAAACAACCAACTGTTTGGCCCCAGATCAATGTGGAGTGCCAAAAGAAAAAATAAAATTATCAGAATTAACAAATCAAAAATCAAAATGTGCTCCAGGTTCTGGATGCTGCTAAATTAAAATCTATGATATATCCAGAATTACAACGAGTAATAAAAGATGTAAATACCACTACAATTTCTTTAGAAAGAAAAGAAGTATTACAGCCATTAATCGACTACATTCAGCAGAAAAAAAATAGTCAAGAAAAAATTAATCTTAACTTTATTTGTACTCACAATTCAAGAAGAAGTCATTTATCGCAAATATGGGCACAAACCATGGCTGCTCAGTTTAACATCAACAATGTTTTTTGTTATTCTGGCGGAACAGAAGCTACTGCTTTGTTTCCCTTTGTAGCGATTACTTTAGAAAATTCAGGATTTCATATCCAGACTTTAACCAACAATACAAACCCTATTTACAGCATTAAATTCAGCAACGAAACACATCCTATCATAGGGTTTTCTAAAACTTATGATGATGATTTCAATCCTGAAGAATCTTTTGCTGCCATCATGACTTGTTCTAGTGCAGATCATGGCTGTCCATTTATTCCAGGAGCTGAAAAAAGAATTCCTATGACTTATGAAGACCCAAAAATATTTGATAATACACCTGAACAAGAAAACAAATACCAAGAAAGAAGTACACAAATTGCTACGGAAATGTATTATGTTTTTTCGCAAATAAAATAATAAAAAGTCCTTGTCATAAATGGATGAGGACTTTTATTTTAACAATTTCAATCTGAAACATTCCTATGTTTCAACCACCTATAAACAGGTTCTATTTCTGCACTTATAATTAAGACCAAAAGGGTACAAATAACGATTTCCATATAAAAACCTGTAGCTATCATACAACCAATAACAATACTACAATGGTAGCAGCCGTAGTAAGTTCATCATTTATTCCTTTGCTAAAAATCACGTCTGCTCCTAAAAACCCAATACCCGTAACCACTTGAGCTACAATTCCAGTAACATCAACATCATTATTTAATTCTGAAAATTTAAGGGATAACAAATATGTCAGAACCTGTTGCCACTAACACATATTGGATTTACATCTCTAGTGTCTTTCTAAGCCTATACAAAGCCCGTTACAAGGCAACAATTAATCTTAATATAAAATATTTTAAACTCATATGAGTTAATACAACATCATAAAAATTAATTAAATCAAAAAAGAATCTACTTTTAAAATTCCAGTTTCATCAATTTGAGACAACTGCATCTTCCCTACCCTAACTCTAATCAATCTTAAAACAGGAAAACCAACAGCAGAACACATTTTTCTGACTTGTCTAAATTTACCTTCAGTTAAGGTGATAGAAACCCAAGAAGTAGGGCCATGCCTATCATCTCTAATTTTCTTAGATCTATGTGGTAATTTATCTGGTATTGAAATACTTTTAACTTTAGCTGGTTTTGTTTTGTAATCTTCCCCATTCACGCCAATGATGACACCGTTTTTAAGAAGTTCTAAGGCATCAGCAGTAATGTATCCATCAACTTGTGCGTAATATTCTTTTTCCACCTTATTGGATCTAATTCTTTCGCTCTCACTACCATCAGTAGTTAACAACAACAAGCCTTCACTAGGTTCATCTAAACGACCAATGGCCATTGTACCCTTTGGTACTGTATACAAATCTCCTAAATACTTTTTTTTATGTGCTAACTTTTCTCCACTTGTAAATTGAGATAAGTAACCATAAGGTTTATGTATGATAAAATGGTGTTGCAAATTGATCTTTTAAAAAATTTTATAAAACCTCTTCTATTTTTTCAGTAGGTCGTGCCACAACAGCTTTTCCATGATTCACAACAATAGGGCGTTCTATCAATTTTGGAAAATCTACCATAGCCTGAATAATCTCAGTATTTGACAATTCCTTTCCTTTAAAATCACTTTTCCAAATAGCTTCATTTTTTCTAACCAACTCAATAGGTTTAACTCCTAATTCAGATATCATTTCTGTTAATGATTCTACTGTAAATGTATTTTCTAAATACTTTACAATTTCAAAATCAAGTCCTTTATCTTCTAAAAAAGCAACACCTTGTCTACTTTTGGTACATCTAGGATTGTGGTATATTTTTATCATTATTTTATTATTTTAATTGAGAAGTTCTCTACTACGCTCGAACACCTATTAAAATTTTATATTTTTTTTTACAATTCGTTCTTTTTTTCTGGTTGTCCAGCCATCATTAAATATGACTTTAAGAAACCATCTATATCACCATTCATGACTGCATCAACATTTCCAGTTTCATGAGACGTTCTAACATCTTTTACCAATTTATAAGGATGCATAACATAGTTACGAATCTGAGAACCAAAATCAATTTTCATTTTATTGGCTTCTATTTCTGTTCTGGCAGCCATTTTCTTTTGTAACTCAATTTCATATAATTGAGATTTTAGCAATTGCATGGCTTTGGTCTTGTTGTCTAACTGAGAACGAGTTTCTGAGTTTTCAATAATGATTCCTGTTGGGTGGTGACGTAAACGAACTGCCGTTTCAACTTTGTTTACATTTTGTCCTCCTGCTCCACTAGATCTCATGGTTTCAAAAGAAAATTCTGAGGGATCAATTTTAATTTCAATAGAATCATCTACCAAAGGATACACATAGACGGAAGCAAAAGAAGTATGACGTTTGGCATTACTATCAAACGGAGAAATACGCACCAAACGATGTACACCATTTTCCCCTTTTAAATATCCAAAAGCAAATTCACCTTCAATTTCAATGGTTACAGTTTTAATTCCAGCCGTATCACCATCTTGCAGATTCAATTCTTTTATTTTAAATCCTTGTTTGTTAGACCACATGCTATACATACGTAACAACATGGCAGCCCAATCACAACTTTCTGTTCCTCCTGCTCCTGCCGTAATTTGCAATACCGCACTCATTTCATCTCCTTCTTCAGAAAGCATGTTTCTAAATTCAATATCTTCTATTAAAGTAACCGCTTCAGCTTCTATATCGTTTACTTCTTCTTCAGTGGCTTCACCTTCTTTATAAAACTCAAGGGTAACGCCTAAATCTTCAATTAAAGTATTTGCTTTTTTATAATCTTCTACCCATTTTTTTAAACCTCTTAACACTTTCATGTGAGCTTCGGCTTCTTTGGGATGGTTCCAAAAATCTGGAGCCAAAGATCTTTCTTCTTGATTGGCAATTTCAATCAATTTTTTATCAATCTCTAAGTATTGTTTAAGCTTGGCAACTCTATTAGCCAATTTTTGTAGTTGTTCTTGAGTAATCATAATAACAAAGGTAAGAAACGTTGATATTGAGTACAAAAAAAGAGGCTCTAAAGCCTCTTTTTTATTTCTGTATAAATTGGATTCTTAGTAACGAGTGTCTCTATAATCTTCTATAGTCGCTTCTTCTTTTAATCCGTTGTATAATTGACTAGACACGCTAGATTTTACAATGTTATTTACTGTTTTAACACTTACTTTACTAGCATCAGCCTCAGGAACTGTTACAGATTTATTTACAATTGCAAAAACCCCTTTGTTTCCAACAATATTATTAACTAATGCTCCTTTTTTGCTTACTGCTGCTGCACTTACCACACCTGGCTCAATACCAACACCAGAAATGGTTGGAGCTCCTAAAGTTACATTGCTAAAGTTTTCTACTTTTACGTTGTTTGCTTTAGCGATAGCTTCTAAACTATCTGCATCCATTTTTTCTTCAAGCATTTCTGCTTTCTTTTGCTTGATTAAGATAGGCTCTACTTGGCTAAATGCATTGCTTGCAGACATCAATCCTTTTTCTTGCTTATTGGTTAACATCACAACCGCATATCCTTTTTCATCTAAGTCAAAACGTTTGGTCTCATTAATTTCGGTTTCTTCATCAAAAGCCCATTTTACAATTCTTCTGTTTTCTCCAACAGAACCTACATAAACATCCAAAGCTTTTAATCCATTTACTGGACTTACTGCATATCCTTTTTCTTTAGCGATTGCTTCAAAGTCACCACCATTTCTTAATTCATTAGCAAAAGTTTCTGCTTGTTCAAATACTTTGTTCTCTGTTTTTTCAGAAGCTTGAATTTGTCTTGCAATGGTTGCTAATTTATATGCTTTGTTAAAGTTCTTTTGGTCTTCAATTTTAATAATATGTAAACCATAAGCAGTTTTAACAATTCCTATAGATCCTTTTTTGTTTTCAAAACAGTAATCTCTAAATTCTGGAACCATTGCTCTGTACCCAAACCATCCTAAAGATCCTTCTTTAACAGCAGATCCTGGATCTGAAGAATAATTCTGTGCAATTTCACCGAATTTTTTAGATGATTTTTGAACAACTGTTAAAAGACTATCAGCCAATTTTTGTGCATCTGCTAAAGTTCTTGTTACTGTAGGTTGTGCTCCTTGTGCCCCAATAAAGTTAATTAAGATGTGACTTGCTTGAACTGAATCAGGAATTTGTTGTACGTCTAATAATTTAGATATTTTGTAGTACTGAGAAAATTTATAAGGTCCGACTACCTCTCCTATAGAAGCATTTTTAATTTCTTCTTTAGCAACTGTTGGTAATTCATCCTCAAATTGAAATCTATCTACCAATGGTAAATCAGAGGCATTTTCTTCAACAAATAATTTTGCGTTTTCGGTATTCTTAAAACCTTTAATTAGTTCTGTTGATTTAGAAAGTTTATTGTATTCTTCTTTATCAGCAATTAAAGACTCTAAGCTGTGTTTAATTTCCTCTTCATCTTCTTGTGAGGCAGTAAAAGCAAACTTAACAAGGTTTAGACTTCTTGTAGCCTCTGTTTGATATAAGTTTGAATGATCATTAATATAATCAGCAACTTCTTCCTTACTTACTTTCACTTCAGTATTAGGAATAGAAGAAAACGGCAAATAAACATAATCTGCACTAACACTTGTATTCGTGATTACATAATCGTTAATTGCTTCTACTTCTGTAACTCCAACACCAACATTTACTAAAGAATTATAGGCCTGCGTTAATAAATTTTGTTTGATTGATTTTTCATAGCTCAACCAACCTTGCAAGTATTGTTTACCTTGTTCAGAAGTATCTGCCTCTAAACCTGCAACATATGCTTTTAACAAATCTTCGTTAAAATTTCCGTCTTTATCTTTAAACTGAGGAGAGTTTACAACTTCATTACTTGAAATAATTGCTTGCCAAATTTCTCCTTCACCTATAACCACTCCTGCTTGAGCTAATTTAGTTTCATAAATCTTTTCCCTAACCATCTGATCCCATACCATGTTCTCAACAGTCATTGCTCCATAAGCAGATGCATTTCTATTTTGAGCTTTAAAGTTTTCAACTCTTGTTGCAAACTCTTTGTAAGAAATGTCCTCATCATTCACTTTTCCAATAGTATCTACATTTTTACTACTAAAAAAATCAATAATATTTTTAGGACTTACTACGAATGAAAACATCGCTAATCCAATAACGATGATTAAAAATCCTGAGCGATCTCTGATTTTTGATAATATTGCCATTTCTATATATGTAATTTTTTGATTGTCCGCTAAAATACAATTTCAATTGAAATCAGGAAATAAAAAGACTGTTTTTAAAGAAAAAAACAATTACTCTGTTGAATAATTAGATTTTAGGTAAACCTCTTCTATTCTTGCGTTGCTTACTTGTGTTATTTTGATGAAAAAACCATCTATTTGAAATTCTTCTCCTAATTGAGGGATATCTTCTATGCTTTCAATAATATAGCCTCCTAGAGTTTCATAAGATTCTGATTCTGGAATTTTTAAATCGTAGGTTTCGTTTAGATAATCTACCTCTAACCTTCCTGACAATTCAAACTCATTTTCATCCAATTTTTTATCTGTTAAGGCGATTTTATCATGTTCGTCTTCTATTTCCCCAAACAATTCTTCAATAATATCTTCTACTGTAATCACTCCAGAGGTTCCTCCGTATTCATCAATCACCACCGCAATGCTTTTACGTTTTTTCATCATAATGTTTAACACCTCATTAATCATCATAGATTCTGGTATGTACTCAACTGGTAATAGAATTGATTTAATGGTTTTAGGCATTTTAAACATTTCATAAGCATGAACGTACCCTACAATATCATCAAAAGAAGTTTTATATATTAAGATTTTAGAAAAACCTGTATCTACAAATCGCTGCTTTAGTTTGCTTACCCTATCGTGAATTTCAATGGCTTCAATGTCTGTTCTTGGTACCATAATTTCACGTGCTTTTACGGAATTAAACCCTAAAGCATTTTGAAAAATTTGAATTTCAGAATCAATTTCTTCATCGTCTTTCTTCCCTGTTTCTAACTGCTTATCAATATAATGACCTAATTCTTCTTTACTAAATTCTGTTCCTTCCTCATCTACATTGGCTCCAAAAAATAACTTTAATAAAACATTTGAAATTTGCTCTATAAAACCTGATATCAAATGAAACAACAAGTAAAAGAAATAAGCAGGTACCGCAAAAATAATGAGTGTTTCATTGGCATAAACTCTAAAAATAGCTTTGGGTAAAAACTCAGCTGTAATTAAAATAACCAGCGTAGATATAACGGTTTGCAGCAATAATAATGTAAAATCGTTCATGTCTTGTGGAAACAAAGTCACCAACTTTTTTCCCATGTAAAAACTATAAACAACCAAAGCAATATTATTACCGACCAACATAGTGGTAATAAATTTTGATGATTTTTCGGTTAACCTAGTTAACAGCCTTGAGGTTAATCCTTCTTTTTTCTTTTCCAAAGCAACTTGTAACTTATTTGAAGAAACAAATGCAATTTCTAAACCCGAAAAAAAGGCAGATAAAAGAATGGAGATAACAATAATAAGGATTTCTAAATCCATAGATTTTTATTTTTCTGTGCGGTTTTGTCTAAATCTACGTTTAAAAATAAACATAAAAAAAGCAAGAGCAGACATTAAAATAGAAACAATTGCTTTTTGTCTGTCTGTATTCCAATTGGTAAATATTTCAACTAAAAAAACGATTCCAACTGCTAAATAACCCCACTCTATAATTTTTGAAAACTTGTGCATTTTTATTCTTCTTTTTGATCTACGATAAAATCGCCTTTTGTATTATTTAATATCCAATTATTCAAGTTACTTTCCGATTCGAAACCAACACCATTCATCGTATCTTTTTCGGTGTAAATGGTAAAAGGTTTTTCGGTAAAATAATAATCTTCTTTTTGGTCCCAATACATTTGTTCTGTATTTAAAGTGACCCCATTTTCATGATTAACGACCACTACATGCCCTATAATTTCGGATATCGCTGTGGTTTGATAACTAATAGCATAATCTCCTGTAACGGTTACAGAATCTCTTGAAAGTCTATTAATTGTAACAATTTTAACTCCTTCAGGAAATTCATAGTATGGATTTAATTTTTTATTGGTATAATCCCAATAAAGTGGAGTAATCACTCTACTTACCGTGATACCTGAGTCCTTGCGGACAAGATTTACATTTTCAGAAACACCAACAGGTAAATTTTTATCCGCTAAAAAGTCATTAATTTCTTTTGATGAATTTTTACAGCTCACCAAAACAACTAGTATTAAACTTATTTTACTTAAATATTTTAGAATAAAAACAAAATTACTTTTCTGACTCATGCTTTTTAATAACTATTACAAATATAGGATTATAAATTCTAATGTAAACCATTACGATCCTCCGTTTGATTCATAAAAAAAGTCAAAGAAATTAATCTTTGACTTTTATATATTGTTTTGGTAAAATTAAACTATGGAACTCTTACGGTTTCCCCAATCCAACATTTAATCGTATAAGAATCACCAGATTTTAATCCTAATTCATTATTAAATACCAATTTTTTACTTGGTTCGTTTGCCGCATAAGCTTGTGCTAATTTTGATGCATAAACCCCAATACTTGGATCTACTTTACTTGCCTTTAATGCATATGTTTTTGCAGCTACATATACCATACGCTTTTCAAACTCATCATTTCCACAATCATTAACTGCACCTGCATATAAAGTAGCAATCATTGTATAAGCTCTACCAAAGTTAGATTTTGCTGCAATGGCTTTTTTAGCATATGAAACTGCTTTTGCATTCTGACCTCTTTTCTTAAAAATATCTGCTACCTTGTATAAATTTTTAGCCTTTTTAGCTGGATCTGTTTCTTGAGAAATAGCTTTATCAAAGAAAGAAATGGCTTTCTCAGTTTCTCCTTTATCCATTAACAAACCTGCATACAATACAGATGCTTCTGGTGATGGGTCTATTTCTTGGTATTGTTCTACCAAGCTAGCATACAAAGGATCTTCTGTACAATCTTTTTTAAACATACGGTTGATTGCTCTTGTTACCCAAACTTTGTTTGTTTTGTTCTCTTCAAACTCTGTAGTGTATAAAGGAATTAAGTATTCACAAGTAGAAATTTCTTCCATTCTTTGATCTAAGATAGCTTCTACTTGCCCTAAAGCCTTAGAGTTTACGGTATAGATATGTAAATTTCTTTTTTCTGATGAAATCAAAGTTTGACCTTCTTCTTGTTTTGCTTTTAATTTTTGAATATTATCTAAATATCCTTCAACTTTTGCGTTGATAGCCTCCACAGTAACATCATAGGTTGTAAACACTAACTGTAAATCTGTATCTTTATATTTATCAATTACCGTTGTAAAATAACTAATGATAGAACCTACTCCTAATTTAGTAGGATCAATTTTAAAGGCTTGATCATAGTGATTAAAAATTTCTTCTTTATCACCACCTACTTCCTCTAAAAAATCTGCATAATCACTATGTGCTTTAGCAGGATCTTCATCTGGATAGTTTACAAATCTTTTCTCAAACATTTTTTTACCCAAAACAGCTACTTCTGCTTTTTTTTCTGGTTTTTCTTTTAACACATCATCCAATAAATTCCCTCCATATTTATAGATATTTGCAGTTAATTTAGGACTATTATCTAAACACCACTCTAGGTTCTTAAGTGCTGATTCGTAATTTTTGGTTTTGTAATCTGTTTTTAACATGTTATAACGTAAAGCTGGATCATCCTGTGCATGAGCCGTAAACATCATAACTGAAAATAAAATTGTAAAAATTGTTAGTAGTCTTGTTTTCATAATATTATTGATTATTTAGCGTATTACTCGTTTTTCAAACCATTTGTCAGATAGAGAAAAGTTCACTCCAACATTGATGTATTTTTCTTCGTATTTATTTTTAGAAAAATCTCCTAATTTTCCTACTTCAAGTGTGAAGTTTGCGTACGAAATTCTCTTTCCTATTGGCAATCCTAGTCCAAAAGACATGCCAATATTTTTTAAACTCTCATTATTTAATACCGTTCCCGTGTTTTCATACTTAAATCCTGCTCTATAAGCTACCCTATTAAAATAGTTTTTTAATGCGTATCTTTTAGGGATAATGTACCCTCCAACACTAATCTTAGAACGAGACTCAAAACTTAACTGGCTATCTGAAAAACCTTGATTAAAGGTATTTCCTGAATAAGTTGTTGCTCCTTGATTTTCATACGAAACTCCGGCAAACCAATTGTTATAGGTACCTAAACCTACTCCAAAAACAGATTTAAATGAATTTTCTTGTACTCCAGACAAACCTGAGCTAACAGGAGTATCAATCATTGCAAAAGTATTTTCATTGGTTTGTATAGCTTCGTAAAACTTAGCAGTCCCGGTAGCTGTCATTTGGTGACCTAAAACTCCATAAGCACCTACTTGTGCTATTATTTTTTCTGACAAACTCATTTTATATTGAGCACCTATTTTTGTAGTAAGTCCCTTAACATTATATGTTTGATCGTAAACTGTAGCTTTCTGAACATTTTTAAAAGCCTGTTTTTTAGTAGTTTCTCCAAAGTAAGCATTTGCTTGCAATCCTAATGAAAAGTTTTTAAACACTTCATAACCTAAACCAGCATATATTTGATTAACACCTCCACTACCATAATTGTAAAAGTTATCAGTATTTACCTCATAACCTACAGCAGAATGTACTCGTAACCCCATAGCAAAGCCCCCTTTAACACCTAACGGTACTCCAAAAGACAAATTAGACAATGTAGTATTTGAACTTTTAAAATTAGCCTCTGGAGAAGATACATCAGCACTTTGCACTTGAAATGATAATCCAAATGATGTAAACTGTAAATCCGACAATAAAGCTGGGTTGGTAAAAGTAAGTACCTCAAAATTATTATTTCCTACAACTGATAAATCTCCTTGTGCCTTTTCGGCTATAGTTGCTTCTGAAAAAGTAGTTCCTAAACCTATATTAGATAATAGGGATGAAACTTGTTGTTCTTGTGCTTTTGCAGACACAAAAAACAACGTGAATAATCCAACAACGATATTACTTAAGTTTTGCTTCATTTTTATTTTGATACGTTAGAACCGCATTTAATCCTTCTAACAAAAAATTAGGGTTGACAAATATGCTATTTTTTAATTGTTTATACAAGGAATTAGCATCTCCTCCCGTTAATATTATATTAACATCTTTAAATTTTTGTTGATAATGCGCAATAGCTCCATCCATCTCAAACACCATACCATTTAAAACACCACTTTCCATAGATTGTTTTGTAGATTTTCCAATCATTTCTACAGAACCTGATGGAATCTCTAAATCTGGCAACTTTTTTGTAAAAAAATGCATGCTCTTAAAACGCATTTTTAATCCTGGAGAAATAGCTCCTCCTAAATAGTGTCCGTGTTTATCAATAAAATCATAAGTAACACAAGTTCCAGCATCTATCACCAAAGAATTTTGATTTGGGAATTGAGACCAAGCCCCTGCTACCAAAGCCATTCTATCTACCCCTAAAGTTTTTGGAGTCTCGTATAAATTTGTAAAAGGCAAAGAGGTTTCATGTGACAAAAAAAACTTGTTAATGATAGCTAACTCCCCTACTATGTGATTTACATCATCTGTTACCGAAGAGACAATCAAAGATTTAATGTCATATTTTCTGATAAAAACATCAATCATTTCTTTACAGTCTTCAAGATTGGAAATCACCAAATCAACCAGCTGAACATCCTTAAACACCGCTAGTTTTATTCTAGTATTTCCTTCATCAATAATTAAATTCATCACATCTATATTTATAGACTTCAAATATAGAAACATTTTTTTGTCAAAAAATTTGTAAAACTTTAAAAAGATTATATATTTGCAACCGCTAAGTTAAGCATGGTGCCTTAGCTCAGTTGGTAGAGCAAAGGACTGAAAATCCTTGTGTCCCTGGTTCGATTCCTGGAGGCACCACATCAAAAACCACAACGTAATTGTTGTGGTTTTTTTGTTTTTAATATATTCGTTTGTAAAAACCGTGTTATTTGTTGACTTAGAAAGAACCAGCGCTGTGTTTATTTATAACATTACGAATCCTTTAAATCTTAAGTTTATTACTTGGTTATATGGAGCACAAGATATTGCTACTGAGGGAATTATTACAATTGATAAAGCCGATAGCCCTACTGGAAATTATTTAATGATTGCTACCAACGAAGTGTCTAGTACCATTGCTATTTACGAGATAAAATAATATCACATCTAAAAAACATAAAAAGAGGCTTTCCTAATGAAAGCCTCTTTTATTCTCTTAAGTTTATATCATAAAAAAAAGCGCTGTATTGTTGCAGCGCTTTTTACTAATATATTTTAACTAGATAATTATAATCTTAATAATCTCCTAAAGTTGCAGGGTTTTGAGACAATGCGTTTTCTAATTGCTCATCATTAGGTGCTTTACCATGCCAAGCATGCGTATGCATCATAAAGTCAACTCCGTTCCCCATTTCTGTATATAATAAAATACAAACAGGTTTTCCATTTCCAGTTAAAGATTGAGCTTTTTTTACTCCAGCAATAATAGCCTCAATATCATTTCCTTCTTTAACTTCTAAAACTTCCCATCCAAAAGCTTCAAACTTAGCTTTAATAGATCCCATTGGTAATACCTGATCAGTAGTACCATCAATTTGTTTTAAGTTAACATCAACCGCAGCAATATAGTTATCTACTTTTTTAGCAGCAGCATACATAATTGCTTCCCAGTTTTGACCTTCTTGTAACTCACCATCACCGTGTAAACTATAAACCAAACGAGTATCTCCGTTTAATTTTTTTGCTTGAGCTGCTCCAAGAGCAACACTCATTCCTTGTCCTAAAGAGCCAGAAGCGATACGTATTCCTGGCAAACCTTCATGAGTAGTTGGATGCCCTTGCAATCTTGAATCTAACAAACGGAACGTTGCTAACTCAGATACTGGAAAATATCCACTACGAGATAATACACTATAAAATACTGGAGAGATATGTCCATTAGACAAAAAGAACAAATCTTGATCTTTTCCATCCATATCAAACACATCAGCATTGTGCTTCATAATTTCTTGATACAACACTGTAATATACTCTGCACACCCTAAAGAACCTCCTGGATGTCCTGAGTTTACAGCATGAACCATACGTAAAATATCTCTTCTTACTTGTTGTGTAAAATCTTTTAGCTCTTGAATACTTGCCATTTTATTTAATTTAGTGCGGCAAAAATACAGTTTTATTTATGTAGGACAAATTATTTTGAATTGTAAATCAGTGATATTTCATCAAAAAATGCATTTAAAAGCAAAATAATCTAAATTTAAACCACATAATCCCTTTACATAGCTTCATAAAAACAGATTTTACTTATATTTACTCACATAGCCTTATTTTAATTTATAAAACAAAGTAGGATGGAAGAATATATAGGTATTGATGTTGGTGGAACCAACATCAAAATTGGAATTGTAAACAAAAAAGGCCTTTTGTTAAAAAAAGAAAAATATCCCACTTCTATATTACAAGAAAGCGATAATTTTATAAATGAATTTGTGAAGATTATTGGACAGGAATTAAAAACCCATCCACATATTAAGAGAGTTGGAATTGCAGTACCTGGTATGATTTCTAAAGACAGATTATCAACGGTATTCATGGCAAATATACCTGAATTCAACAACACTCCTTTAATTCCTATCTTAGAAAAAAAACATCCTAAAATTAGTTTCTATCTAGAAAATGATGCCAATGCTGCTGCTATAGGAGAATTACATTTTGCAAAAACAAAAGTTCCGAAAAACTTTATTTTTATGACTTTAGGAACTGGACTTGGAGGAGCGGCTGTATTAAATGGTAAAATTTTTAAAGGAGGAAATGGAAATGCCATGGAAGCTGGTCATATCATTTCTTCTAATGGAAAAACTGCTGAAGAAAACATGGGAAAAAAGGCCATTGTTGACATGGCTTTAAAAAAAATAAAAAAAGGTAAAAAAACCAGCTTAGTTACAAAAAATCTAACCGCTAAAGACATTGTTATTGCCGCCACAAACGACGACCCTATTGCTGTTGATGTTTTTAAAAAAGTAGGAACTATTTTAGGAGAAACCCTAGTGTCAACCATTAGAATATTAGATGTAAAAACTATTTTTATTGGAGGTGGTGTAAGCAAAACCTTTAAAATAGTAAAAAAGAACATGAACAAAGCTCTTAAAAAAAGACTTCCTGATTATTATTTGGAGGATTTGGATATTAGACTAGCTACTTTAGGGAATGATGCAGGAATTATTGGAGCTGCAGCTCTTTGCTTTAAAGAAGATTCATAAAAAAAAGAGGATGAAGTAATCATCCTCTTTTTTTGTAAATCTAAAAAATGTTTAACATCATTTTTACTTAACTCTTTTAACAATCAATGGATTGTCTATTTTGGTTTTAAAATCACTTAAATAATGATACCAATCTTCTTTAGTTTTAAATTCACCTGCTTTTTTCCATCCAAAACCTGAATAGTAAACAGCTTGGTTATTTGTTACTTTTAAATCTACAAATGCATTACACAAATCTTTATTATCTACAATATAAGTATTGTTGTTAATAAAAGAATCTCCTGTCGCAACTACAGCAGTTCCAATTTCAGAATCATCTAAAGGTTCCCAATAACTGATCCATCCTTTGGCTTTATCACCATATACAACACCTTCTTGTTTGTGTAAAGTCAATCCAACTGAAACAACATCAGTTCCTGTAATATAATCTTCTATTTTAGATAAATTACTCCCTCTATCCAAAGTAATCACCTTGTATTCACTAATATTTTTATCATCAGCTTTCCAATCAGCATACTTTAAATAAAACGATGTCCTCAAAGGTCCTGTAGTAATGGTTCTCCACTCTGTATAATTTTTCGATATATAATACTCACCATTTACTTTTACCGAACTTCCTCCTACACCTCTACTTGACCCTACATGGAAATTATCTAATCCTTCACCAGTGTCTACATGATAACTTCCTGTTTTATCAACAACTGTTTTTTGATACCACTTATTGATAATAGGATAACTTACTCTTTTTAACCAAGCATCAATTCCACTAGAAAGTGTTCCTGTAGGATCGTTTTCTTCATTTAATCTTTGAGCTGTAGGCCCATATACTCTAAAAGCAACTTTGTCATTTTCCCAAGTATAATCATCAGTACGCTCTGGAACAAATCTAGAATAACACAAATTTTCTCCTTTTGGTACTTTACTTTTAGAAATATTGGCAATTTTGTATATTGATTTAGCGTAAGGAGCTATTGTTGGCTGAAATATAATTTCATCCATAATTCCATCTCCATCAACATCAATTAATTGTGTAATTTCATACTCATTGGTTTCTGTATTCTTAATACCTAAACCTTCAAGACTTTGAAGTTCTAAAAATTCTTTAGTAAGTGTTACAGTTTCAAAAGAACGTTCTTTATCTAACATATTTTGTACAAAAACAGTTCTAGTATTTGAACAAGACAACAGAGTAAACATGGTTACTGATGCTGTAATATTGAATAGGAATTTCATATTTTACTCTTGTAGATTAATCTTCGTTTGATGGTTTTCCAATAGTTGCTAAAATTCCTCCATCAACATAAAGTACCTGACCATTTACAAAATTACTGGCCTTAGAACTTAAGAAAATAGCAGCTCCTTGTAAATCATCTGGGTCTCCCCAAACACCTGCTGGAGTTCTACTAATAATAAACTCGTTAAAAGGGTTTCCATCAACTCTAATAGGTGCGGTTTGACTTGTAGCAAAATATCCTGGTCCAATTCCATTGGTTTGAATATTAAATTTAGCCCATTCTGTAGCCATATTTTGAGTAAGCATTTTTAAACCACCTTTTGCTGCCGCATAAGCTCCTACAGAATTTCTTCCTAATTCACTCATCATAGAACAAATATTAATGATCTTTCCATTTCTTCTCTCAATCATTCCTTTCACAACCGCCTTAGAAACAATAAAAGGCGAAACCAAATCCACATCTATTACTTGTTTAAAATCAGCAACTTCCATTTCTACCAATGGAGTTCTTTTGATAATTCCAGCATTGTTAATTAGAATGTCTATAGCTCCAACTTCCGATTCTATTTTCTTGATGCTTGCCACAACTTGTTCTTCATTAGTAACATCAAACAAGTATCCAGAAGCATTGATCCCAGCAGCTTTGTACTCAGCAACAGCATTGTCTAATTTTTCTTGAGATGAATTTCCGTTGACAACAATTGTTGCTCCAGCCAAACCTAAACCTTTAGCCATGGCCATTCCTAAACCATGTGTTGCTCCAGTAATAAGAGCTATTTTTCCTGATAGGTCAAATAATTGTGTTGACATGTATATTTCTTTTTTTAGATTATCTTAATTCTGTTATTTTACAAACATCCATATCTCCATAGTCTAAGTTTTCACCAGCCATACCCCAAATAAAAGTATAAGAAGAAGTTCCTGCACCTGAGTGAATTGACCAAGGTGGAGAAATAATTGCTTGGTGATTGGCCATCCATACATGTCTTGTTTCTGTTGGTTGTCCCATAAAATGAGAAACTGCTTGATCTTGTGGCACGTCTAAATAGAAATAAACTTCCATTCTTCTGTCGTGTACGTGAGCTGGCATAGTGTTCCATACACTTCCTGATTTTAAAGTAGTCATTCCCATTTGTAACTGACAAACATCAACTACACTGTTAACTATATATTTACGAATGGTTCTTGCATTACAAGTTTCTGGTGTCCCTAATTCTACAACCTCAACATCGTCTAAACCTATTTTTTTAGTAGGATAGGCTTTGTGCGCAGGTGTTGAGTTGATATAAAATATGGCTGGATTAGAAGAAGAATTACTAGAGAAAATAATCTCTTTATTCCCTCTTCCTATATACAAAGCTTCTTTATGTCCTAATTCATATATCTCACCATCAACACTTACAGTTCCCGTTTCACCAACATTAATTACTCCTAATTCTCTTCTTTCTAAAAAATAAGTAGACTTTAATTGATCTATTGTTTCTAATGTAATAGATTTATTTACTGGTAAAACACCTCCTGTAATGTATCTATCATAATGAGAATACACCAATTTAACTTGATCTTCAGTAAACAAGTCTTCTATTAAAAACTCATCTCTTAATTGTTGGGTATCCATCTGTTTTACTTCTCTTGGAGAAGCTGCATATCTAGTCTCGATATTTTGTTTCATGCTATATTGTATTAGTATTTAATTCTACGTAAATGTAGTAAAAAAAAAATACAATACAATCGATTGTATTATGAATATAAAATTATACATTTGCTTTAACGCTAATAATTCAATAATTTTTTTTCATAAATTTTGCACATACATCAGAAAAAAGAGTATTGAATCATAGAAAAACATAATATAAATAACATTACCTTAACACCTTTACTTAGAACTTAATTTACTTAAAATCATCATTAAAATCCTTAATAAGACAAAACTCATGCGACTTAAAACAATCTTATATTGTTTATGTTTTATTCCATTATTACATGGATGTAACGAATTAACAAAAAAAACAAAAACCATCAAGTTAGCTCATGGTTTAGACACCAAACACTCTGTACATATTGCCATGCTAAAAATGAGCGATGATTTGTATAAACTATCAAATGGTACGCTAAAAATAAATGTATACCCTAGCCAACAATTAGGAACTGAAAGAGAATGTTTAGAATTACTTCAAATAGGTAGTTTAGAAATGACCAAGGTATCTGTGGGAGTGTTAGAAAATTTTGCTCCAAAAATGAAAGTTCTTGGTTTACCTTATTTATTTAGAGATCGTGAACATTCTTTTAATGTGTTAGACGGTCCTATTGGTCAAGAATTATTAGATAATGGTACTAAATTTTGGTTAAAAGGTTTGGGATATTATGATGCTGGTAGTAGAAGTTTTTACAGTAAAGACAAAGCGATTAGAACTCCAGAAGATTTAAAAGGATTAAAAGTACGTGTAATGGAGAGCGTAAGCGCTATGAACATGGTTCGTAGTTTTGGAGGTTCTCCAACACCTATTTCATGGGGTGAATTATATACTTCTTTACAACAAGGAGTGGTAGATGCAGCTGAAAACAATCCTCCATCTTTTTACTTATCTAGACATTACGAAGTTTGTAAGCACTATACTTTAGACGAACATACTGTGGTTCCTGATGTATTAGTAGGAAGTACTCATTTTTGGAATTCGTTGACTGAACAAGAACAAGAATGGGTAAAAATTGCTGTAAAAAACTCTGTTAAATATCAAAGAGAACTTTGGTTAGATGCAGAAGAAGAAGCGCTTACTGAAGTTGAAAAAGCAGGAGTTGAAATCATTAGACCTGACAAAACTTTATTTTCAGATATGGTTAAACCTATCTATGATGAAGTAGAAAAAGATCCAGCTGTTCACCAATTGATTCAACAAATTAGAAATACGAAGTAAAATGGAATTAAGAAAAAAAGTAGATAAAATACTAGGATCAACCTTAACCATCATTATGGGTTTAATGGTAATCAATGTATTATGGCAAGTATTCTCAAGATTTGTATTAGGAGCTCCAAGTTCTTTTACTGATGAGTTATCTAGATATTTAATGATATGGGTAGGAATTTTAGGAGCTGCTTATGTTTCGGGTAGAAACATGCACGTTGCCATTGATGTAGTTCCTTTAAAAACAGGACCTGCTACTCAAAAAAAACTAAGAATATTGGTGTTTGCATTGGTTATTCTTTTTGCTTTTGCAGCCATGGTTATAGGAGGATTAAGATTGGTTTATATTAGTTTTTTACTAGGACAAACCTCTCCTGCATTACAAATTCCATTGGCTTTTGTATACGCAGTAATTCCTTTGAGTGGAATCTTGATTATTTATTATAAAATTACAGACCTTTTAAGAGCATAAATATTATGGAATTTTTACCAGAATTAGTATTAGTAGTAAGTTTTTTAATCTTACTAACCATAGGAACACCTGTTGCATGGAGTATTGCCATCTCTTCAGTATTAACTATGCTTGTAAGTATACCTGTTATACCAGCATTAACCACTGTTTCCCAAAGAATGGGAACAGGATTAGATAGTTTCTCATTATTAGCCATTCCTTTCTTTGTATTGTCAGGACAGTTAATGAATAAAGGAGGAATTGCCCATCGACTCATTGCTTTTGCTAAAACTTTGGTAGGATCTTTACCTGGTGGTTTAGCTCTTATCAACGTAATTGGAGCCATGCTTATGGGGGCTATTGCAGGATCTGCAATGGCATCTGCATCAGCCATGGGAAGTATCTTAGGACCTGAAATGGAAAAAGAAGGATATTCTAAAGAATTTGGAGCTGCGGTAAACATTACCTCATCAACAACAGGATTAATCATTCCTCCAAGTAACGTATTAATTGTATATTCTTTAGCCAGTGGTGGAGTTTCTATTGCTGCCTTGTTCTTGGCTGGATATATTCCTGGAATTTTAACAGGATTGCTATTAATGGTTGTTGCTTCTTTTTGGGCTAAAAAGAAAAAATATAAATTAGGAGAACGTAGTTCTCTAAAACAGGTTTTTAAAACTTTTATTGATGCGGTTCCTAGTTTGTTATTACTTATTATTGTAATTGGAGGTATTGTAGTAGGTATTTTCACCGCTACAGAAGCTTCTGCAATTGCAGTATTATATACTTTTTTATTAGGAATTGTTTACAAAGAAATAAATTTTAAAAACTTACCTGAAATTTTACTAGACTCTTCTTGTACAACAGCTATTGTAATGTTATTGATTGGTGCTTCTATGAGTATGTCATGGGTAATGTCTTTTGAAAACATTCCTCAAGATATTAGTAATGTATTATTGGGAATTAGTGATAACAAGATTGTAATTTTAATTATCATTAACTTATTACTATTATTTGTTGGAGTATTTATGGACATGACTCCTGCGGTATTAATCTTTACACCTATTTTCTTACCAGTGGTAACTTCTCTTGGAATGGATCCAATTCACTTCGGAATGATTATGGTGTTAAACTTAAGTATTGGACTGTGTACTCCTCCAGTAGGATCTGTACTATTTGTTGGAATTGGAGTGGCAAATACAACTATTGATAAGGTTATCAAACCATTACTACCATTGTTCTTAGCAATGATTGTTTCTCTGTTTCTTGTAACTTATTTCCCTTCACTAAGTTTATGGTTGCCAGGGGTATTTGGTTTATTAAATTAACATCACATTTTATCTATATAAAAGTAAAACTGAAGGTTGTAATCATATAATCTTCAGTTTTATTTATCTATAAGATGATTCTTTATAAAATGAAAAAAAAGACTACTATTCATGATATTTCTAAAGCACTAAAGATCAACAGCTCTACGGTCTCTAGAGCTTTGAATAATAGTCCTAGAGTTTCACAAAAAACAAAAGACTTAATCCAAAAAAAAGCTGTTGAATTAGGTTATCAAAAAAACATTTTAGCTTCAAATTTACGAACTAACAAAACCAATACCATTGGTATTATTGTTCCTAGAATTTCAAGAAACTTCTTTTCTTCTGTAATTTCTGGAATTGAAGAAACTGCATACAGAGCTGGTTATAATGTAGTTATTGGGCAATCCTTAGAAAGTCTTGAAAGAGAACAAGAATTAGTTTCTACTTTACTTTCTAACCGTGTAGATGGCTTATTAATTTCAGTTTCTATGGGAACTACAAATTACAATCACCTTTCAAATTTTAAAACCAATGGAGGTCCAATCGTTTTTTTTGATAGACCTATGACCATGCCAAACATTCCTAGTATTACTATTGATGATTACGAAGCTAGTTATAATGCTACACAACATCTGATAGAAAATGGATGTAAAAACATTGTCCATTTTTCAGGTTTTCAAAAAATAGAACTCTACAAAAGAAGAATGCAAGGTTATGTTGCTGCTTTAACAGACAATAACATACCTGTTAGACCAGAATACATTTTAGAATCTCAACTTTCCGAAGCAGATGGTATAGAACTGGCAAAAAAAGTAATTTCCTTACCCAAGGTTGATGGAATTTATTCCTCTAATGATACAGCAGCCATTAGTGCCATGCAATACTTTAAAAAGAATGGCTTAAAAATTCCTGATGACATTGCTATTGTAGGTTTTAATAACGATTCTATTTCTGCTGTTATAGAACCTGGTTTAACTACCGTAAATCAACCAGATGTTGAAATGGGAATTATTGCATCTTCATTATTGATTGAACTCATCAAAAAAACAATTGAGTCACCATCAGAACATTCAAAAACTTTAGGGACTGAATTAATTATTAGACAGTCCTCTCAAAAATCATAACAATAAAAAAAGAGGATGAATTATCATCCTCTTTTTTTATGCAGTAACCTTATCAATCACTTTTAATATTTTTGCACATCCTATTCTGATTTCTTCATCAGAAATGGTCAATGGTGGACTAATTCTTACAGCTCTTTTTTCAAATAATAAAAAGAACAACAACAACCCATCATCCATACATTTTAGAACAACGTCAGCCGCTACATCAGCATTTTCCATGATCAAAGCCAACATCAATCCTTTCCCTCTAATTTCTTTAATAGCCGGATGCTGCAAACAATCTTTAATCAACTGTTCTTTGCGTAAAGCTTCTTTCATTAAGTTGGTTTCGGTAATTTCTTTTACAGTAGCCAAAGCTGCTGCTGCAATTACAGGGTGCCCGCCAAAAGTAGTCACATGCCCCAACTTTGGATTTTCTTTTAACAGACTCATGTTTTCATAGCTACTAATAAAAGCTCCAATTGGCATTCCACCTCCTAAACCTTTTCCTGTAATTACAATATCTGGAATACAGTTATAATGTTCAAAACCGAAAAATTTTCCTGTACGTCCTACTCCTGATTGAATTTCATCTAAAATTAACAGCGCTCCAACCTCATCACACTTTTTACGTACTTTTTCTAAATATCCATTTTGAGACACAATAAAACCAGCACCTCCTTGAATGGTTTCTAAAATCACGGCAGCGGTTTCTGTGGTAATTTTAGACAAATCTTCTATATCATTATAAGTAATAAACTTTGTCCCCGGAATTAAGGGTCTAAAGGCTCTATTTTGTATTTCTGTACCACAAACACTCATAGAACCCTGAGTATTACCATGATATGCGTGTTTTGCAGCAACAATTTCAAATCTTTTGGTGACTCTTTTGGCCAATTTTAAAGCTCCTTCTGTCGCCTCGGTTCCAGAATTCACCAAATACACTGTGTTTAAATTTTCTGGTAATAAATCTGCCAACAACTTACACAACTCTGTTTGTGGCTGTTGAACAAATTCTCCATAAACCATCACGTGACTATAAGCATCTACCTGATCTTTAATTGCTTGAGAAACTTTTGGGTGATTGTGTCCCAAGCTATTGGCTGAAACCCCTGCAATAAAATCTAAATAAGCCTTGCCTTGTACATCGTACACATAAGATCCTTTAGCACTAGCAACCTCAATAATCAACGGATGAGGAGAGGTTTGTGCTTGATGTTTAAAAAAATCTTCTCTTAAATTAGTCATGGATAAAAATATCTTCTTTTGTTAATGGACGTTCATCACCCCGCCATATAAATCCTTTTAACAAGGCCTGATCTTTTGGAAACTGGGAGGGTGGATACATTTTTCCTTCAGGCATTTTTAAAAACCTAATGGTTTGCATTTTATTCTCTTTCAATGTAAAAAGTATATTACTACATTCCATTTTCTCAATACTAATTAATTCTTTGGTATCATCACTCCTACCATAATTAATTACTGCTCCATTTCCTTTTACTAACAAGGTGGAAAGCCTTTGTTCTATAAACTTACCAAACATGTCTTTTCCCTTAATTTGATTGTACCCTTCAATACTATCTTTTTGAATAATAAAAGCATTTTTAACAATCTTTAAAGAATCTAACTTTTGTGTGACTTTGTCACTAATCAAACGAATACTATCTCCAGTAATTTGATTTTCACCTGACCATAAAATTGGATTTCTAAACAATTCTGTTACTCCTTCTTCTTGTCGAGTAACCAAAGAATCACACTTTCCACTTAAATCTGATTTAAAAAACTTTACATGATGATATACTTTCATCAATTTGTTTTTATCCACTCCAGTCACAGAGATTGTATCTCCATGAATGTACATAGAATCTTTATCAACAATAGAAATAGCAATAGGTCTTTTTGAGACAATCATGGAGTCTTTTCTTCGATAAATTTCTCCATAATCTCCTTTGACTACTATTTTGTTAACGGTATCTGTAATGATTAAATTCCCTGTACCCGAAGCAAAATCATTCTTCTGATTGTAGTATAAACTATCTCCTTGAATCTCATTATCTTCATGATAAATGACTGAATTTTTTAATAAATACCCTAAAGAAAGTCGAGTATCATAAATTCCTCTCTCTGTGTATAAATCACTCTCTTTATTTTTGATAGTCGAAGGACCATACAAATAAGTTTTTCCCGTTTCTGTATAATAATCTAAATGACCTGTTTTTAAATCCATATCTGGATTTACTACTTTAACATTTTGTCTGGCTGTTAATTTTTTATCATTGGCAAAATACTCCCCAATTTGACTTGTTAAAGTATTTTCTTTGTTAACAATTTTACCAAAACAATCATAACTTAATACTTGAGTGACTCTGTTAAAATGAAGGGTATCGGTAGTTAATATCATGTCTTTGTCATTTACTTTTACCTTACCCCAGGACAATGCTTTTTGAGAATCTCCATCATATTGTAAATGATCGCTATATTGCTTAATAGTATCTCCTTGATTAATGACCACATCACCATAAGCATACAATCTATTGTCTAGCTTATAATACAATGCTTTTTTACAGGTCATTAAAGCACCTTGATGCGATACACGAACATCTCCATTCAACACCAAAGCTTTAGGGTATTGCTTTTGATCTGCATAGGTTTGATTGGCGTGTAATATTTTTATTTTACTAGCTTGAGACATTCCTAAAAAAGGAATGAGCAAAAACAATAAACTGTGTTTCATTAATATTTTCATACGCTAGCAAAGATACTTTATTAAGTGAATTTTTGAAACCTTTATAAAACAATTGAATGAGCAATGAGTATGCCATAAAAAGAGCGGTTCTCCTATAAAATTTGCTTAATTTTATAAAAACAAAAAATCACATGGAAATCACAAAAAAAAGCGAATCATACCAACCAATTCCTAACAATCCAAATGCGCAAAGAAAAATTATTCACTTAGACACTTTAATGGTTACGGTGATAGAAATTTCTAATGGACCTATGGCAGAACCTGAAGTTCCTCACAGTCATCCACATGAACAAATCACTTACATCGCAGCTGGATCTGTAAAACTATTTATTGAAGACAGAGAATATTTGTTAAACGAAGGAGATACTTTTAAAGTAGCTTCTAACTTAAAGCACGGAATTCAAACCTTAACGGAATACGTAAAATTAATAGATAGTTTTTCTCCTATTAGAGAAGATTTTTTAAGCTAGTCTTATTTTTAACCCATAAAAAAACCTCATCAGATTGATGAGGTTTTTGTTTTATATCAGTAGTAAACTATCTTTCAATAGTTTGTTTTCTATCTGGTCCTACAGAAACAATTGTAATTTTAATACCTGTTTCTTTTTCTATAAAAGCAATATAATCTAATAAAGCTTGTGGTAATTGATCTTCAGAAGTCATTCCAGTTAAATCCTCATTCCAACCTGGTAATTCAGTATAAATTGGTTTTACATTTTCTGGTTCGATGTTATATGGGAAATGTGTGATTACTTCTCCTTTATATTCATAAGCAGTACACACTTTTAAAGTTTTAAAACCTGATAACACATCAGCTTTCATCATATTTAATTGAGTAACACCGTTTACTTGACAAGCATATTTTAAAGCTACCATATCTAACCACCCACATCTACGTGCACGTCCAGTTGTTGCTCCAAACTCATGACCTACTTTAGCCATAGTTGCTCCATCTTCATCAAACAATTCAGTTGGGAAAGGTCCAGAACCTACACGAGTAGTGTAAGCTTTAAATATTCCAAAAACTTCTCCAATTTGGTTTGGTGCAATACCCAAACCTGTACAAGCTCCAGCAGCTGTAGTATTAGATGAAGTAACAAATGGATAAGTTCCAAAATCAACATCTAACAAAGAACCTTGTGCTCCTTCTGCTAAAATGGTTTTTTTATTTCTAATAGCGGTGTGTAAATACTCCTCACTATCTATAAAAGTTAATTTTCTTAACTCTGCAACACTTGCAAAAAACTCTTCTCTTAAAGCATCTAAATCATAGTCTAAATCTACTTTGTAGAAATCTAACATATTGATGTGCTTTTGAGTCAACGTTTCAAAAATTTCTTTCCAGTTGTCTAACTCTAAATCTCCAACACGCATTCCATTACGTCCTGTTTTATCCATATAAGTTGGACCAATACCTTTTAAAGTAGAACCAATTTTATCTTTTCCTTTCGCTTTTTCAGATGCAGCATCTAACAAACGGTGGGTTGGTAAAATTAAGTGTGCTTTTCTAGAAATTAACAACACATTTTTAAAGTCAATATCAAACTGAGATAAGTTTTCAATTTCTTTGTTAAAAATAACAGGGTCTATAACCACTCCGTTACCTACAACGTTTACAGCATCTTTATGAAAAATTCCAGAAGGAATTGTGTGTAAAACATGTTTGTGTCCGTCAAAGATTAAAGTATGCCCAGCATTTGGACCTCCTTGAAAACGAGATATTAAGTTGTAATTTTGAGTTAAAACATCAACTATTTTTCCTTTACCTTCATCACCCCACTGCAATCCTAATAATAAATCTACCGCCATTTTGCTTTATAAATGTATAATTCTAATTTTCTTTCTTAGTTCCGTAAAAATATAAAGAGTGTTTATGAATCTCTACACCAAATACGTCTTCTATTGTTTTCTTAATGGTTTGTATTCTTGGGTCGCAAAACTCAACTACTTCTCCACTATCTAAAATCAAATGATCGTGCTGTTTATCAAAAAAACTTTTTTCGTAATGTGCTTGGTTTTGTCCAAATTGATGTCTTCTTACCAAACCACATTCTAACAACAATTCTATAGTATTGTAAAGGGTAGCTCTACTTACTCGATACTTTTTGTTTTTCATGTTGATATATAATGACTCAATATCAAAATGCTCTTCTAAATCATAAATTTCCTGTAAAATGGCAAAACGCTCAGGCGTTTTACGATGTTTGTTAGTCTCTAAAAACTTAACAAACACATTTTTAACGATTTCTTGATTCTTTTCTTTAGTATCCATGACTGGGTTGTTGTTTAAAAACAGCAAGATGCAAATTTATACTTTTATTTGTTTTATCTAGTTAAAAAAAAGGGCTTTTTTTTAAATAATACGTTTTATGCGCTTCACCCCTTTAACACCTTGTAACTGCTGTGTTATTTTTTTTAGTTTACTCTTATTATTAATAGTAATCGTAAATTTTCCTTCGAACAAACTACCATCTCCAGAAATATTCAGACTATTTATATTGACGTGATTATTATTAGAAATCACTCTTGTTATATTTCCTAACATTCCAGAACTATCTTCTCCTGTAATACTTAGGGTTACTTTAAATTCTTGCTTGGTTGAATCTACCCAATGTGCCTTCATAATTCTGTATGCATAGTTAGATTGCATACTAATGGCATTTGGACAATTGGTTTTATGTACTTTAATTCCTTCGTTCACCGTTAAAAAACCAAACACTTTATCTCCCGGAATAGGATTACAGCATTTAGATAATGTATACTCTAACCTTTCATTATCATTTCCAAACAAAAGCAAATCATAATTGGTAGAAAGTTCTTCTTTCTTTTCAATTTTAGATGGATCTGATTTTGTTCTACGGAACAATTTGGCAAAAGTACTAGTTTGCTGATTGGCAAAATTTCTTATTTGAGTGTTATCTATCGTTCCAACTCCTACTCTATAAAACAAATCGAAAGTAGTTTTCAACTTAAAATAAGAAATCATCGCCCCTAAGTTTTTATCAGAAGGTTCGATTTTTAAATGGCGTAATTTTCTTCTTAACAACTCTTTTCCATCTGCAGCAACTTTGCGTTCTTCTTCTTTTAAAGCTTGACGAATTTTTGCTCTTGCTCTTGCTGTTACCACAAAAGTCAGCCACCTTTCTGATGGTTTTTGGTTTTCTGAAGTAATCACCTCTACCTGATCTCCACTTTCTAAAACTCGATCTAAAGGTGTTAATTTCCCATTGACTTTTACTCCTCTGCATTTTAAACCAATATCGGTATGAATGCTAAAAGCAAAATCTAAAGCAGAAGCTCCTTTAGGCAAAGATTTAATATCTCCCTTAGGGGTGAAAATAAATATTTCCTTAGAATATAGGTTCAATTTAAAATCCTCCACAAAATCTACAGCGTTCATACTGTGATTTTCTAAAGTGTCTTTTAATCTGTTTAACCAAGATTCTAAACCACTCTCGTTAACCTCTCCTTGTTTGTATTTAAAGTGAGCTGCATATCCTTTTTCGGCAATTTCATTCATTCTTTTAGAACGAACTTGCACTTCTACCCAACGTCCTTCTGGTCCCATTACCGTAATATGTAAGGCTTCGTAACCAGTAGATTTGGGTTGAGAAATCCAATCTCTTAAACGACTAGGGTTAGGTCTATAATTATCTGTAACAATGGAGTATATTTTCCAAGCATCAAACTTTTCGTTTTCTCCTTCGGAGTCATAAATAATACGAATGGCAAATTTATCATACACCTCTTCGTACTTTACTCCTTGCGAAAGCATTTTTTTACGGATAGAAAAAATAGACTTGGTTCTTCCTTTAATTTCAAACTTAAATCCTTGTTTTTCTAGTGCTTGACTGATTTTTGAAGAAAAGTTTTCAATGTAGTCTAACTGATTATCTTTATTGGCTATAATCTTTTTCTCTATAGAATTATAAACTTCAGGTTCTGTATACTTTAATCCTAAATCTTCTAATTCGCTTTTGATATTAAACAAACCTAAACGATGAGCTAGAGGAGCATAAATATACAAAGTCTCTGAGGCAATCTTTACTTGCTTGTGTGGAGGCATAGCATCCATCGTTTGCATATTGTGTAAACGATCTGCAATTTTTATTAAAATAACACGTACATCATCATTTAAAGTCAGTAACATCTTACGGAAGTTCTCTGCTTGAATAGAGGCCATTTGGTCTTTACTCATTCTAGAAATCTTGGTCAATCCGTTTACAATTTTGGCTACTTTTTCACCAAACAAGCGTTCCATATCTTCTATGGTATAATCGGTATCTTCTACAACATCGTGTAACAAAGCCGATGCGATGGAAATGGCTCCCAATCCAATCTCTACTGCCACCAATTTAGCTACAGCAATAGGGTGATAAATATAAGGCTCTCCTGTTTTTCTTCTTTGCTCACTATGTGCCTCAACAGCAACATCAAAAGCTTTACGTATCAGTTTTTTATCATCATCTGACAAATACTGATAGCTGTCTTTCAAAAGGTCTTTATACCTACGCGTAATTTCTTTGTTTTCCGCTTCTGCATCAATTATATAGCCCATAAACCGATTCTTTTTAAAACAAAAATACCGATGCCATTTTTAAAATGCCACCAGTAAATTGCTATGTATCTTCTTAATAAATATACTATTTTTTCTACGATAAACGACTATTTTTTCAAATTCAATACTCGTTGCAATAAGGTGGGATGTGAATAGTGAAAAAACACATTCCATTTGTGAGGTGTTAAATTACTTAAACTGTTTTTAGATAGTTTTTTAAGTGATGAAATTAAATACTTTGACTCGTAAGTTTCTTTGGCAAAATCATCTGCTTGATATTCAAACTTTCTGGAAATAAAATTCATAATCACTCCTGTAATTTCTGAAATAGGACTGTATAAAATTCCAAAAGCCAACATTCCTATATGAAAACTACTGTTTTCTACTCCAAATGCATCTGCCAATAAAGGATTCCCCAACAATCTTCCTAAAATAAACAAAGTGAAACCTGTTAAACACAAAGAAGCAATCATATTAAAAATAGTATGCTTCCTCTTGTAATGCCCTACTTCATGTGCAAATACTGCTACAATTTCTTCTTCGCTTAAATCATTGACCAAAGTATCATATAACACAATTCTTTTTTTAGGTCCAAAACCCGTAAAATAAGCATTGGCTTTGGTAGATCGTTTAGAGCCATCAATCACAAAAATATTATCTAACTTAAAACCTTGTCCTGCTGCATAGGCTTTTAATTGATCTTTTAAAGTTCCTTCTTCTAAAGGCGTTTGCTTGTTGAATAGAGGGACGATTAAACTCGAGTAAAACATCGTTAAAAAAAGGGTAAATACTGCAAAAACCAGCCAAGCGTACCACCAAAAATTTTGTTCCATTTTACTATACAACCAAGTAATCAATAGTAACAACCCTCCTCCTAAAACCAAAGTCATTAAAAGTCCTTTGATTTTATCAATCACAAATAATTTTTTGGTGCTTTTGTTAAAACCAAATTTTTCTTCAATTACAAAAGTGTGATAATATCCAAATGGAATCTGAATGATAGAACTCACCAAACCTATAATTCCAAAAAACACCAAGGTTTGTAAAATGGAATTTGAAGTAATTTGTAAAGACCATTTTTCTACCAACGCAACTCCATCTAAAAGAAAAAACAACAATGTGATGACAAAACTAAACAAGCCTGATAGGGTTGAAAATTTATAATTTTCCATTTTATAAGCTTGAGATTTTTCATAAGCTTCCGCATCATAAACATCTTTCAGTTCCTTTGGAATAGGGTCGTTAAAATGTAAAGCGTTTACATAACTAATGATTTCATCTTTAATAAAATTGATGACAATTAAAGCGATGATGATGGTAAATAAAAGGGTTCCTGTCATGTTTTTGGTTATTGGTTAAATCAAATAAATACTTTTACTTGTTTTACTTGATACTCTGTACTCATTACTAATTACTTAAAACTACGTTGTCTTTTGGCCTCGTACATTAAAATTCCTGCCGCTACAGATACATTCATAGAATCTATTTTCCCTAACATAGGAATGATGATTTTTTTATTGGCTTTATTTAGCCACTCATCAGAAAGTCCCACTGCTTCTGTACCTACTACTAAGGCTGTTCCTTTGGTAAAATCTTGTTCATGGTAATATTCTGAATCTTCTTTTAAAGCAGCAGCATAAGTAACAATATTGTTTTCTTTTAAATAGGCTAATATTTCTTGCGTAGTTCCTGTAGCAATTTGTGTAGTAAACAAACAACCTACACTAGAACGGATGATGTTAGGGTTATACATATCTGTTTTAGGATTGGCAATCAAAACAGCATCTACATTTGCGGCATCAGCAGTTCTTAACATCGCACCAATGTTTCCTGGTTTCTCAGGAGCTTCTGCTACCAAAATCAAGGGTGTTTTGGTGTTGAATTGCAAATCACTCAATTGCATTGATTTGTCTTTTACCACTGCCAAAACTCCTTCGGTAGTAGTTCTGTAGGCAATTTTCTCATACACTTCTTTACTGACTTCAATATAACTATCTGCAGCAAATTGAGTGATGTCAAAATTAGGAGGTAATAATTCTGGATAATAAAAAACTTCCTGAATTTTATAGCCTCCCTGCATAGCCAACCCTAACTCTCTTCTACCTTCAACAATAAAAGTTCCAGATTGTTTTCGTGCTTTTGATTTTTCACCAAGAACCACCAAAGATTTAATGATTCCGTTCTGAACACTGCTTATTTGTTTGTGCATTTTTTTATTAACTATTTTAAAGAATCAAAAATACTATTTTTTAATAGGTTTGATCTCTTTGGTTTGCTTTTTGAAGAAGCCCTATTAAAAATGACTATGAAAAATAAAATTATTTACTTATTGCTTGCGTTTTTCTATTTCCAAACAAACGCACAACATATAGAACTTGATATTTTTAACAACCTAAACTACGAATCACGTAAAAACAACTATAAAGCAACATTAGAACAAAATATTTTTAAGGATCTTGTTTTTACAGATAGTTATAAAAACAAAGTCACTTTTGAAAAAAAATATCTTGACTTAAAATTTCCCGAAGTTTTAAATAACGAAAACCATAAACGACAGTTTTTTAAACATTTAATTTGTGAATATAAAAAAGAAGCAAACTATACTATTTCTTATTCCATTGACATTTTTAATAATGAAATTATTAAAGACAATAGAAATAATAAAATAGAAACAGGAAAAGATATTTTTGGAAACAATACTTATGAAGAAGTAAACAATGAAGTAAAAACATCTATAAAAACAAACTTAAGCGGAGCTTTAGAATACATCTCTAAAAATAAAAAAGCTACTCTAAGTAAAAATTTTCAAAACAAATGGGTTTATAGTGATAGCTCTGGAAACAAATTTGAATTTGGAAATACTACTTGGAATCATTTAAAAAACACCTACAATAGTAACGAAAATATTTTTCATTTTTTAATTCATCAATATCTCTAAAACCTATCGATTAACTTCCCTATAATTGTTTCTACCCCCAAATTATCATTAGACAATGTTTTATAGTTTGCCACTTCTTGAACATCTTTGTGGGCATTTTCCATTGCAAAACTAAATTTTGCTTTTTTTAACATTTCTATGTCGTTTTGATAGTCTCCAAAAACCATAGTTTCTTCATCAGAAATACCATATTGTTCCTGTATACGAGTCAAAGCGTTTCCTTTATGGTTGGATGGCAAAGCAACATCCACCCACTGTTTAGCTGATACTTTTATTTGCCAATCTCCATCAATATCTTTTAAATAAGGATAAATGTTTTTTTCAGAACTTTCGAAATTACACAAAGTAATCTTAAAAAAATCATCTTCTGGCAGCTCTTCAAAAGAATCTATCAATTCATACTCACTATAATATTCTATAACAATATTTTTAAACTCTCCAGAATCTTTTAAAAAGTAAGCTTTCTTTTTACCACAAAGAATTATATGTGTATCTGGAATTTGCTGCGCTATTTTTATTAAAATCTTTATATCTTTTTTATGAATAGCGTTTACATAAAGTTCTGTTTCATTTTCTACCACATAAGCTCCATTTTCGGCAACAATGGTAATGTGTTCCTTAATACTTTTTAGCTTGTCTAAAATACTGTGGTATTGTCTTCCACTGGCAGCCACAAACTTTATGTTTTTTGCTTTTAAGATTTCAAATTGTTCAAAAAACAAATTGCTTACGTTGTGTTCGGAGTTTAATAAGGTTCCGTCCATGTCTGTTACAATCAGTTTTACTTTAGATAAATCCATGTTTTGTTGCTTTATGTTTCACAATGCAAAGGTACACTTTTGCCTTTCGTCACCCTAGCCAATATAAATTCATTAAAAATAAGATTCTAACAAAGAAAAACGTCAAAGAAAGCACTCTTGCTAGATTTCCAAAATACTTATCAACAAAATAAAAGTTGTTAACAGTTTTTGTAGAAAAATTAACTTCTATTTTTTTATTAAAAAATCAGAATATCGATTAAATTTGCCTTTCTATGGAACAAACTAAAAGCTTTTCGGGAAAAAAAATTGACAAGAGTAAAATCATCAATTTGGCACATGGAAAAATCCCACCACAAGCAGTGGATATGGAGGAAGCCGTACTAGGAGCCATGATGATTGATAAAAAAGGGATTGATACCGTTATTGATATTTTACATGCTGATGCTTTTTACAGAGAGCAACATCAAGCTATTTATGCCGCCATACATACTTTGTTCCAAAATTCTGAACCAACCGACTTATTAACAGTATCCAACCAATTAAAAAAGGACGGAAAACTAAACATGGTTGGAGGAGATTTTTACTTGATTGGGTTAACCCAAAAAGTTTCATCTTCTGCCCATATTGAGTTCCATGCTCGTATTATTTTACAAAAATACATTCAACGACAATTGATTAGTATTTCTAGTGAAATTATTGAACAATCTTATGATGAAACTGCCGATGTATTTGATTTGTTAGACATGGCAGAAACCAAATTCTTTGAAGTAACACAAGGAAACTTAAAAAAGAGTTCTGAAACTTCAGATTCTTTGGTAAGACAGGCCTTAAAAAAGATTGAAGAATTAGGAGGTAGAGAGGGAATGTCTGGATATGCTACTGGTTTTACAAAGCTAGATGCCTTAACTTCTGGTTGGCAACCTTCGGATTTAATTATTATTGCGGCACGTCCGGGTATGGGTAAAACAGCCTTTGTAATTTCTATGGCTAAAAACATGGCCATTGATTTTAACCACGGTGTTGCTGTATTCTCTCTAGAGATGTCATCGGTACAGTTAATTACCCGTATGATTTCTTCGGAAACAGGATTGTCATCAGAAAAATTAAGAAAAGGAACATTAGAACCTCATGAATGGGAACAGCTAAACGTAAAAGTAAAAAACTTATCGGAAGCTCCTATTTTTATTGATGATACACCCTCACTTTCTATTTTTGATTTACGTGCAAAAGCTCGTAGGTTAAAATCTCAACACGATATTAAAATTATAGTAATTGACTACTTGCAGTTAATGACTGCGGGTGGAGCAGCTGGAGGAAACCGTGAACAAGAAATTTCTATGATTTCTCGTAACTTAAAAGCCTTGGCAAAAGAATTACACATTCCTGTCATTGCACTTTCTCAGTTATCTCGTTCGGTAGAAACTCGTGGAGGTAGTAAACGTCCTTTACTTTCTGATTTACGTGAATCTGGAGCGATTGAGCAAGATGCCGATATTGTATCATTTATTTTCCGTCCGGAATATTACGGAATGACAGAATGGGATGATGATGACCACACACCATGTGAAGGACAAGGAGAATTTATTGTTGCCAAACATCGTAACGGTGGATTGGATAATATTAGATTGAAATTTACAGGTCACTTGGCTAAATTCTCAGATTTAGAAGATGACTTCGGTGGTCAATTAGAATCGTCAATGAACTTTAATGACTTGTCTGGAAACATCAACCCAGCAGATGCCTTTGATGCTCCTGTACAACCAGATGATGACGATGTCCCTTTTTAAAAAACATATAAATATAACTGAGTAAACACACAGTTAGCCTCTTCATTATAGAAGAGGCTTTTTTGTTTATATTTAAATGTTATTAATTTAAAACAGACAACATGATTATTACCACCACTGAAAACATTCCAAATAGAGAAATTACAGAGATTTTAGGAATTGCGAGAGGAAGTACTGTGAGAGCAAAAAGCGTAGCCAGTGATTTTATGGCGGGTTTAAAAAACTTTGTTGGAGGAGAACTTGATGAATATACAAAACTACAAGCTCAAGCTAGAGAACAGGCCTTGCAAAGAATGACTCAAGATGCTCAAAAACTGGGAGCAGATGCCATTGTAAACATTAGACTTACCACTTCTACCATTACTCAAGGAGCTTCAGAAATACTAGCTTACGGAACAGCTGTTAAATTAAAATAAAACGGAAAATATGGGGTCTTTAATGCTTTGTCTATATATTACTTTTTTAATTTTTACCGTTGTGATTATTATTTACTTAATTATCAAACGAATTCAAAACAAAGGCAAAGAAGATTTTGAACAGAGAGATAACTAAAACTATTATATGAAAATTCTTAATTCATAAGCAAAACCAAATCTAAACACAGTATAAACACTTTCTAAAGTTTATAAAAACTATTTCCTCACTACACTATTTTACGTATCTTTACTAAGTACTGATTTTTTTTGGAAAGATTCAGAATAGCTCTCAATAAATAAGTTAAAACTAATAAAGAAGGATAAATATGACTTTAGATTACGCTTCTATATTCTTTTTTTTAGCGATTAATAATTTATTTATTATTGTTCTGTTTGTCTATCAATATTTTTACCATCACAAACATTGGTATTTGTTGCTACTTACTTTCTCTATTTTTTTACAAACAATTGCCATCTTTCTGTACAGTAATCACGATATTTTATCTGACTTATATAAATTAAGAATTAACAACTTGTTGATGATTTCAAGTTTTGCCATAGCCTCTATTGGTCTTATTTCTTTTGATGGCAAAGTCCGAAAAAATCTTTTGTGGCTTCTCTCAGGTTTTGTTTTTCTTTTTTTTTCCGCTATTTTGATAACTGAACAAAACCCTGTATTAGTTACTACGATAAGGGTAATTTCCTGCTCATTTTTCTATGGAATTGGGGGATTTTATCTGTATCATCACAAAGACAAATATAAGTTTTCAACCCTCTTAGGTGTGGTTCTTTTAATATATTCATTATTTCAACTCATTCGTGCTTTAAACATATACCAAACAGGTGCTAACCACAGTATACTCGAGGTTTCTACAATGAATAATTGGTTACTCATTATTTCCACTTTTGTCATCAGTGCTACGAACATAGGTTTCATCATGCTGTTGAAAGAAATAGATCAAAAAACAATTCTTAAAAAAAATTTAATCATTCAACAGAATCAGCTTAAACTAGAAAAATTAAATCAAACCCAAAACAAGTTGTTTTCAATAATTGCACATGACTTAAGAAGTCCTTTTAATAATATATTAGGACTTTCTGAATTATTGCTAAAAAATGGAAGCAAATCATTTCCTTCAGCATCTGAAGAATATCTAAATATTATTAACACCACAGCTCAAAACACACTTATATTACTTGACAACTTGTTGTGTTGGGCAAGAGCTCAAACAGAAGAGCTAAGTTTAAATTTAGAAAGAATCATGCTATCAAAAATTATACACGAAACGATAGCACTAAAAACTTCTGTGGCAAAAGCTAAAAACATAACCATTCATTATTCTCCTACAGATGATCTAGAATTATATACAGATGAGAATATCTTAGGAACCATCCTACGAAACCTAATTTCTAATGCGATAAAGTTTACAAACCAAGGAGGACAAATTAAGATTTTAACAACTATCAATCAAGATCATCTTGAAATTTCTATTTCCGATAATGGTGTTGGCATGAACGAAAAAATAGTTCATACTATTTTCAACTTATCCAATCATGTATCATCTCCAGGTACAGAGAACGAAAAAGGTTCTGGATTAGGTTTAGTGCTTTGTAAAGAATTTGTTAAAAAACTTGGGGGACATATTTGGGTTGAAAGTGAAGAAGGAAAAGGAAGTGATTTTAAATTCACTTTGCCTCTAAATATTTCAGGACAAATAAAAACTGCTTACAAACTTGGCTAAAATTCATAGGACATAAAACACTTATCTTTTTTATAAAGATTTTGTACTTTTAAACCTCTTAATCATCATTATGGGGAAAAAATTCACAGAAATAGCTCCTGAGCTACAGGAATTCATCAAAGAACAAAAGATTTTTTTTGTGGGTACAGCTGCAGAAACAGGAAATGTAAATGTTTCTCCCAAAGGAATGGATTCTTTTAGAGTCATAAATAAAAACAAAATAATTTGGCTAAACCTTACAGGAAGCGGAAATGAAACTGCTGCTCATTTGTTAAAAAACAACCGAATGACCATTATGTTTTGTGCTTTTGAAGGAAAACCTATGATTTTAAGATTGTATGGTACTGCTAAAATTTATCATCCTAGAGATCAAGAATATCAAAATTTTATTGACTTATTTCCTGAAACACCAGGTTCTAGACAAGTGATTGAAATGGAAGTAGATTTGGTACAAACCTCTTGCGGTTATGCAGTTCCTTTTATGGATTACAAAGAAGACAGAACTGTTTTAAAAGATTGGGCTCAAAAACAAGGTCAAGAAAAAATTGAAACTTATTGGGAAGAAAAAAACACTGTGAGTATTGATGGTTTTGAAACCAGGATTCTTGAGTAGTGAGTAAAATCCAAAAATCGAATCTGCAATTCAACAGCTAAACAACTAAACTTCTCAACAGTTTTTAAAAAACATCGATTTTAAAAAACCAAAACCGTAACCTGTCATTTGTACCAAAGTAGTAATGATAGACAAAAATGCTACGGTAATGTTTTTGTTCACGATTAAAGAAGACATAAACAACAACATAAAGTATAAGTAATAAAGGGTTATCAATTCCCAACTCCCCAACATAAAAAGAATAGAAGACACTATAAATCCTGTGATAAACACACTAGGAAACCAATAGGTAAGCTTAGCCGATCCAGGATATTTTTTGTTCAATACAGGTCTTGCACTTCCAAACTTAAAAGTTTGTTTGTAAAAAGCTTCAATAGAGGTTCTACGTTTATGATACACAAAAGCTTTTTCTATCAACTGAGTCTCAAATCCGTGTTCCCAAAGTCTAAAAGACAAATCAATATCTTCCCCAATTTTCATAGAAGAGAATCCTCCTGTACTTTCAAATGCTTTTTTTGAAATTCCAAGATTAAAACTTCTAGGCTGAAATTTTCCAACACCTTTTTTCTTTCCTCTAATACCTCCAGTGGTCATCATAGAAGTCATAGAAAAATTAATGGCTTTTTGTAAAGATGTAAAACTAGGATGCGCTGCATCGGGACCTCCAAAAGCATCGGTATAATTGGCTTGTAAGGCTTTTTTAACTTTTTTTAAATAATTCGCAGGCACCAAAACATCGGAGTCTAACACAATGAAATAATCTCCTTTAGCTTGAGACATTCCATAATTTCTGGCCATTCCAGCTCCTCTGTTATGCGTTAAAAAGTATTGTATATTTAAACGATCTCTATAGCTTTCTACAATCTCTTTAGCATTGTTATCAGATCCGTCTTCTACAATAACAATCTCAAAAGGTTTGGGATAATTTTGTTTGGTTAAACTAAACAATAATTCATCAATTTCTTCTGGACGATTGTATAAAGGAATGATAAAAGAAAACATAATGGCTCTTTAAGAAGATTGTAAAATCGCTTTGTTGATTTTTTTAACCAACGAAGGTCCTTCATAAATAAATCCGGTATACACCTGAACCAAATCTGCTCCTGCCGCTATTTTTTCCAAAGCATCTTCAGCAGAATGAATTCCTCCTACTCCAATAATTGGAAAGGCTTTATTTGATTTGTCTGCCAAATATTGAATGGTAGCGGTACTTCTATCTTTAATAGGTTTTCCACTCAATCCCCCATTTCCAATTTCAGCCAATCTTTCCTCTGTTACTTTTAACCCTTCTCTGTTTACAGAAGTGTTTGAAGCAATAACTCCATCAATCTTTGTTTCTGCAACAATCTCTATAATTTCATCTAATTGATGTGAGTTTAAGTCTGGAGCAATTTTTAATAAAATAGGCCTTAACTCTTTTTTGTCACTATTTAACTTTTGTACCGCAGCAATTAACTCCAACAAATAGTCTTTATCTCCTAACTTGGCATGACTACTAACATTAGGACAACTTACATTCAGTACAAAATAATCTACATGAGGATGTAAAGCTTCAAAAACTTCACAATAATCTTGTGTATATTGTTCGGTAGGAATATCTGTATTTTTCCCAATATTTCCCCCAACAATTACTTTCCCCTTATTCTTTTTTAAATTCTCAATAGCTGCTTCAATTCCATTGTTATTGAATCCCATTCTATTGATAATTCCTTGATCATCTTTTAACCTAAACAATCTTTTTTTAGGATTTCCAGCCTGTGCTTTTGGTGTTACCGTTCCAATTTCTATAAATCCAAAACCATAATCTGCCAATTCATTAAACAACACTGCATTTTTATCAAACCCCGCTGCCAATCCTACTGGATTTGGAAAAGTAATGCCAAACAAATTTCTCTCTAATCTTCTATCTTCAACTTTAAAAACACTTCTTGTCAAAGCAGAAACTCCTGGAATTTTAGACATGAATTTAATCATATCAAAAGTAAAATAATGTACTTTTTCTGGATCGAATTGAAAGAAGATGGGACGGATAACAGCCTTGTATAGACTCATAGTTTTTGTCTTTGTTTGTTGGTCGCAAATTTACGAACTTTATTTCATTCGCTATGTGAAACGAATCTCAAAAAAAAGCCTTTGAAAATTCAAAGGCTTTTAGATTATCTTAATGAAGCGTCAAACTGTTTTTCAAACGAGTTTTGAAGCTTGGTCATAATTTTTTCTATTTGTTTGTCTTCTAAAGTTTTGTTTTCGTCTTGTAATACAAAACTTAACGCATAAGATTTTTTACCTTCTGGTAATTTATCTCCTTCGTACACATCAAATAAATCTACTTCTTTTAACAATTGTTTTTCCGATTGAAAAGCAGCATTGTATAAATCTTTAAAAGCAACTTCTTTGTTTAATAACAAAGCCAAATCTCTTTTTACCAAAGGATATTTTGGTAATGCCGTTACTTTTAATTTATTGTTTTGTGATATTTTTAAAATAGTATCCCAATCAAAATCGGCATAAAAAACCTCTTGTTTGATTCCGAATTCTTTTAATATTTTAGGACTTACCATTCCCACATCTACCAATTTCATTTTTCCTAAAGCAAAAGTAATTCCTTCAGAAAACACATCGTTTTTGGTTGGCGTTACTTTAACGTTTTTATGTCCCAATCTTTCTAAAACACCATTAACAAGGGCTTTGATATAATAAAAATCTGTGATTTTTTTTGGAGCATTCCATGCTTCTTTATCTCTATTTCCTGAAACAAATAAAGTCAAGTGTTTTTTCTCTTCGTACTTATCATTGTATTTATGATAGGTTTTACCAAACTCGTAAAACTTAATATCGTTGTTTTTTCTATTGATGTTATAACTTACAGATTCTAAACCACTAAACAACAAAGACTGTCTCATTACTGCCAAATCACCACTCAAAGGATTTAACATTTCTACATTGTTCTCAGGGTTTAAATTCTCTGACAATTCAACATAAGAAGGCTTGGTTAAAGAGTTTGCCATGGTTTCATTAAAACCCTGAACTCTTAATTGCTCTGCAATGGTATTTTCAGTTTTTACACCATCGAACTTTGAAGGTTCAATAGAAGTATTTAGTTTGTGTGAAAACTCAATATTATTGTATCCGTATACGCGTAAAATTTCTTCTACAATATCCGCTTCTCTTTGTACATCTACTCGGTAAGCAGGCACTACCAATCCTAAACCACCTTCGGTCTCACTATTGATTTTAATTTCTAAAGAAGCTAAAATATTTTTAATAGTATCATTCGGTAATCTTTGACCTATGATTCTTGCTACATTTTCATAAGACATAAAAACTTCAAAATCTTCAATCTTATTTGGATATACGACATCCACATCAGAAACAGCTTTTCCTCCTGTAATTTCTTCTATTAACAAAGCAGCTCTAATCAACGCGTATTTTGTTCCATTGGGATCAATTCCTCTTTCAAAACGGAAAGAAGCATCGGTATTTAAACCGTGTCTTTTGGCTGTTTTACGAATAGACACTGGATTAAAATAAGCCGATTCTAAAAAGATAGCAGTTGTATTTTCTGTAACGCCAGATTCTGCACCTCCAAACACACCTGCAATACACAATGGATTTTCATCAGCATCACATATCATTAAATCTTCTTCACTTAAAGTTCTCTCAACACCATCTAGTGTGGTAAACTTAGTTCCTTCTTCTAACGTAGTTATCACTACTTTTCCCCCTGAAATCTTATTAGCATCAAAAGCGTGCAATGGCTGTCCTAATTCATGTAATACATAATTGGTAACATCTACTACATTATTAATAGGTTTTACTCCAATAGCTTTTAATCTGTTTTGCAACCATTCTGGAGAATCTCCAATTTTTACATCTTTAATAGCAACTCCTGCATATTTAGGAGCCAACTCAAAATTCTTTACATGTATGTCAAATTTTAAAGCTCTTTCATACACGTGAAAATCACTCACTGATGGCGTAACCAATTCTTTCTGAATCCCTTGTTGCATCAATCCGGCACGTAAGTCTCTTGCCACTCCTAAGTGACTCATGGCATCGGCTCTGTTAGGCGTTAATCCTATTTCAAAAACTTCATCTACCTCAATATTAAATACCTCAGCAACTGGAGTTCCAGGAACCAAATCTTCGGCTAAAACCATAATCCCATCATGACCTTTCCCTAAACCTAACTCGTCTTCGGCACAAATCATTCCATGGCTTTCTTCACCTCTAATTTTTCCTTTCTTAATTTTAAACCCTTCTCCTTTTTCATCATACAAGGTAGTTCCAACGGTCGCAACAGGCACTTTTTGACCCGCTGCTACATTAGGAGCACCACAAACAACTTGAATAGGAGATTCTCCTCCAACATTTACAGTAGTAACACTCAGTTTATCAGCATTAGGGTGTTTTTCACAAGTCAAAACCTCTCCAACAACAACTCCTTCCAAGCTTCCTTTGATAGATTCTACCTTTTCTATTCCTTCTACTTCTAAACCTAGATCAGTTAACAATTCACCCGTCTTTTCAGCTTCCCAGTCAATCTTAATAAATTGTTTTAACCAATTGTATGATATTTTCATCTGTTTAAAATTCTGTTTTAAGTGCGCAAATTTACAACTCTCAATTGAGAATTACGAATTAGGGTTTGTGATTTTTTTTCTTTGTACACTTTACAAAAAAAAATCTATTTTATTTTAAATATTTAGAGTGTTTCCCTTCACGAAAGCTCTGGATAATCATGTTTTCAGCACTCGCTTTTCCTGTCGTTATGAAAACTAATTTAACACCACAAGAAAAGAGATCACCCTTTCAATCGCTAACACATTCTCGATACAAATTTTATCCGCTACGCTTCTAAAATTCACTCGAATTGACAACGTTCTAACAAATTAATCTTTACCATACTCTAATATATCTGCTGGCTGGCAATCTAAAGCTTCACAAATTGCTTCCAAAGTAGAAAAACGAATGGCTTTGGCTTTGTTGGTTTTTAAAATGGATAAGTTTGCCAAGGTAATTCCTACTTTTTCTGCAAGTTCAGACAAAGAGATTTTTCTCTTTGCCATCATTACATCTAAGTTTACAATAATTGCCATCGTTATACAGTTAATTTGTTTTCTTCCTCTAAATTATTTCCTTCTTTAAAAACTTCAGCCATAATATATGCCAGTAAAGATAGAATTAAAAGATTTGGAGTAATGTTAACTCCATTAATTCCACCTCTTTGAAATGCATGATAATAAAAGGATGTTAATACACAAATAATTAACAAATACTTGCCTATTCTTCTAAATGACAATACATTATTTTCTTGAAATGTTTTTACCTCCTTAACAGATTCCATCACTTTTTGAAATTCACCGAAACATAAAAAACCAAGAAATAATACGACAGAGTATTTAATAAAACTAAAATATAGAGAAGTTTTCTTTAACTGGTCTAATGTAAACACGTCAGAATCTTTTTGCTCTCCTTCATATTTATAAGTTCTACGTGTATTTATATGTATCCCATTAGAAACCTTATATGAAGTTACAAAGGAATTATTCTTAAAATCCAACTTATTACTTAAACCTATTTTATTGTAATATGATGGGTTTATTTGCAAATGCACAAAGAATCCTGCAAAAATTAAAAATATCAAAACATATAATACGCGAATAAATTTACAAATAACGATAGCAATACTAAGGAGTGTGTTCTTTTTCATAACAATTTAGTTTTTTTAGTACCACAAACATACTAACAAAAAACCACAAAACAATAATTATTTATTGTTTTTCAATAAAAAATAATTCCTTATCAACAAATATAGAAAGATTCAGTTAACTATCACATAAAACATCAAAACAAACATATCGCAGCATATCAACAAAGTTTTTACACTATCTATAAAAAACACTATTAGTATATTTGGCTATAAATCAACCTCCCCATGAAATATATTTTATTTGTAACCATTTCTGTTTTGCTATTTTCCTGCGGTAATAAAAATCAAGAAAAAATTAGAAATTTTAATAAAGTAGAAGTAGAAAATATTTTACAAGATTCTTTATTAAGCATTAGAGCAATTGAAATATTAGACAACAAAAATGTAGCTTTTGCTGCCAATAATAGTGCTTATGGATTTTATAACCCCAAAACAAAAATATGGGATACAACTATTCAAAAATACAATTCCCTAAATCTACATTTTAGAGCCATCGCTCATACGAATAAAGATTTTTTTATGATTACCATTGAAAATCCTGCTTTGTTATTTAAGTCTACAGACACAGAAAACATGGAATTAGTGTACAAGGAAGAAAGCAAAGATGTTTTTTATGATGCTATGACTTTTTGGAATGACAACGAAGGGATTGCGGTTGGAGATAGTATGAACGGGTGTTTATCTATTATTATTACTAGGGATGGTGGACAAACCTGGAAAAAAATAGCTTGTGAAAATTTACCTGAATCAGAAACCAACGAAAATGCTTTTGCTGCCAGCAACACCAATATTAAAACCATCGGAAATAAAACATGGATTGCTACTTCAAATGGTAATGTATATTATTCCGAAAACAAAGGGGTTTCTTGGCAGGTTGTAAAAACCCCTATCATTCAAAATAAAGAAACAGAAGGCATTTATAGCATTGATTTTTATGATGAAAATAACGGATTTGCTATTGGTGGAGATTACACTAAACCAAAAGACAACAGTTTTAACAAAATAAAAACAACAGACGGAGGAAGAACTTGGAATTTGGTAGCTAAAAATGAAACACCCAATTTTAGAAGTTGCGTGCAATACATACCAAACAAAAAAGGAAAAGAATTGGTTGCTATTGGTTTTAACGGAATTGATTTTAGCAATGATGCTGGGGAATCTTGGAAACACATAAGTGATGAAAGTTTTTATACCATTCGTTTTTTAAATGATACCACTGCCTATGCTTCAGGAGCAGGAAGAATTTCAAAACTTACTTTTAAAGAATAAAAAAACCATCAATATATTTATCATAAAACAACCTATCTATGAAGTATAAAGTAAAACTACTAAGTCTTGTCACCGTTGCTCTAAGTATCTCCTGTAAACAAAAACAGACTTTAGAAAAACAATACGCTGATATTAATTTAATTTATGTTGATTCTACCATAAGTCCCAACCAAAATTTTTTCCGATTTGTAAATGGAAAATGGCTAGACAGTGTTACTATTCCCGATGACAAAACAGTTTGGGGAGGATTTAACGAATTAGGAGAACAGACCGATAAAAATGTATTGTCAGTCATAAAAAAAGCCATTGATTTAGATACTTTAAACCCTACTTCTGATGAAGCAAAAGCCATTAATCTATATAAAACAATTATAGATACAGATGCTAGAAACAAGTTAGGCATTAAACCCATTTCAGAAAATATTAAAAGAACTTATGAAATTAAAGATTTAAAAAGTTTACAAAACTATATTTCCGAATCACAAGTAAAAGGTTCTTCTAATTTTTTTTCTATTTATGTGGATGCTGATGCAAAAGACAGTAACAAAAACGTGCTATATATTAGTCCTGGACAATTAGGATTGCCAGATAGAGACTATTATATTTCTGAAGAAAAAGATTCTAAAAACAAAAAAGTCAAATACGAATCTCATATTGCTAAAATGCTTCAATTTTTAGATATTGAAAATAATGAAGCACAAATAATGGCTGCAAATGTCGTAGCACTTGAAACTGAAATGGCTGCTGCAAGATTAGACAAAGTAGCGCGTAGAGATCCTAAAAAAACATATAATCCTATGAGTGTTACAGATCTTCAAAAATTGTCTCCATCAATCAATTGGAGCGAACATTTTAAAAAAGTTGGTATTCAAAAATTAGATTCAGTTGTTGTTTCAGACGTTCAGTACTTAAAAGATTTAACTACCCTTTTAAATAAGAACCAAATTGATAGCTGGAAAGCTTATTCACAATGGCTTATCTTAAGAAATGCTGCTTCAAAATTATCTGAAAAAATAGAGAAAGAAAACTGGAATTTTTATAGCAAAACACTTAACGGAGCTGTAAAACAAGAACCTAAAGAAAAAACAGCTGTAAGAGTAATTAACAATTCTATAGGAGAAGCATTAGGTAAACTTTATGTTAAAGAATATTTCCCTCCAGCAGCGAAAAAGATTACTGAAGAGATGATTCAAACATTAATTGAAGCATATAAGATTAGAATTGATGCTTTGACTTGGATGGATGATACTACGAAAGAGAAAGCAAAAGAAAAGTTAGAAAAAGTAACTATTAAAATAGGATATCCTAATAAATGGAAGGACTATAGCCAAGTGGAAGTAAAATCACCAGAGCAAGAAGGAGATTTTTACACCAACATTCAAAATATTACCGAGTGGAATTTTAAAGAAGATCTATTAAAATTAAACAAGCCTGTTGATAAAAGTACTTGGTATATGGCTCCACAAGTAGTTAACGCCTACTATAACCCACCATATAACGAAATTGTATTTCCTGCTGCTATATTACAAAAACCTTTCTTTGATTTTAATGCAGATCCCGCTATTAACTATGGAGGAATAGGTGCCGTAATTGGTCACGAAATTTCTCACGGATTTGATGATAGCGGTGCTGATTTTGATGCTGATGGAAACTTGATTAATTGGTGGACAGACAAAGATTTAGAGCAATTTAATGCTTTAGGAGATCAATTAGCAGAACAATTTAGTGCTATTGAAGTTTTACCCGAAACTTTTATCAACGGTAAATTTACTTTGGGAGAAAACATTGGTGACTTAGGAGGCGTAAATGCAGCTTTTGATGCTCTACAAATTCACTTACAAAAACACGGAGCACTAGGTAAAATTGATGGATACACTCAAAATCAGCGTTTTTTCATGAGTTGGTCAAATGTTTGGAGAACTAAAATGAGAAATGATGCATTAAAAACAAGAGTAAAAACCGATCCACATTCACCTGGAATGTATAGAGCTACTCAACCTTTATTAAATATTGATGCATTTTACAATGCTTTTAATATTACTGAGAAAGATAGTATGTATTTACCTATAGATAAGAGAGTTAAAATTTGGTGATAATTAACAACTTACTACAACAAAAAAATCGAGGATGTTTATATAAACATTCTCGATTTTTTTTATAAATATTTTATATTTACCTACTTATCTAATTCAGAACCAGCATTCATCAACCCAAAAATCTTCACAGCTTCTACTGCTTCCTTTACATCGTGAACCCTTAAAATTTGTGTTCCTTTTTGTAATGCAATTGTATTTACAATTGTGGTCGCATTCAACGCTTCTTGTGATGTAATATCCAAAGGTTTATACAACATAGATTTTCTTGAAACTCCTGTTAAAACAGGCAATTCCATTTGCTGAAAATAATCTAGATTCTTTAGCAATTCATAATTATGTGCTACTGATTTTCCAAAACCAAAACCTACATCTAAAATAACATCATGTACATGTAAAGTATTTAATTTTTCTACTTTCTTAGACAGTTCATAAAAAACTTCGGTCACTATATTTTCATACTTTGGAGCTTCTTGCATGTTTTGTGGATTCCCTTGCATGTGCATCACAATATAAGGCACTTGTAAATTAGCAACTACATCAAACATTTTATCATCCAAATCTCCTCCAGCAATATCATTAATCAATGCCGCTCCAGCTTCAATACATTTTTTGGCTACTTGACTGCGAAACGTATCAATAGAAATTAAAATATCTGGAAAATGAGCAACCAACAATTCAACCACAGGAATAATTCTACTCAATTCTTCTTCTTCGGAAATATGTTTGGCTCCTGGTCTAGAAGAATACGCTCCAACATCCACAAAAGTAGCCCCATCTTTTAACATGTTGCCTACCTGTAATAAAATGGCTTTTTCATCTTTGTATTTCCCTCCATCAAAAAAAGAATCAGGAGTGATATTTAAAATCCCCATGACTTTTGGAGTAGATAAATCGATAAGATGTCCTTTACAATTAATGCTAGTTTTGATTTTCAAAATACTTTTATGTTTATATAATCGTTAAGATTCGTAATTGTTTATTAAATTCGTTTTCGATATCGAAAATACTGAAAAAAAAATACCCACAATGTCTAACACAGCCAAAGAATACGATAAAATAATAGTAACCTGCCAAAGTTTATTCACTAAAAAAATGAGTGATTACGGTAGTGCATGGCGAATTTTAAGATTACCGAGCTTAACAGATCAAATTTTTATCAAAGCGCAACGCATTAGACAACTACAAGAAAACGAAATTCGCAAGGTTGATGAAGGAGAGATTTCTGAGTTTATTGGAATTATTAACTATTGTGTGATGGCTTTAATTCAGATAGAAAAAGGAATTGCAGATCAGCCAGATGTAAACACCAAAGAAGCGGTTGAATTATACGAAAAGCACATCAAAATTACCAAAGAATTAATGATGAATAAAAATCATGATTATGGTGAAGCATGGAGAGATATGCGTGTGAGTTCTTTAACAGATTTAATTTTACAAAAATTGTTACGTGTAAAACAAATAGAAAACAACAAAGGAAAAACTTTGGTTTCAGAAGGAATTGATGCCAACTACCAAGACATGATTAATTATGCCGTTTTTGCTTTAATTCACCTAACTTTATAACATTATGAAATTCATCACCCAGCTTTTTAGACTTTTTACAGGAGCCTTGTTTATTTTTTCAGGCTTTGTAAAATTGGTAGATCCATTAGGTTCTGCCTATAAATTTGAAGAATATTTTGGGTCTGATGTTTTAAACTTAGAATTTTTAATTCCATTTGCATTGCCTTTTGCCATTTTACTAATTATTGTAGAGCTGGTACTAGGAGTTGCTTTATTACTTGGTTACAAAACTAGAATCACACTGTGGAGTTTATTAGGAATTACCACCTTATTTCTATTCCTAACTTGGTATTCTGCTTTTTATGATAAAGTCACCGATTGTGGTTGTTTTGGAGATGCTGTAAAACTAACACCTTGGGAAACCTTTTATAAAAATGTAGTATTTATCACTTTAATTCTTTGGATGTTATTTACTCAAAAACATATCAAACCTTTGTTTGGTAAAAACATCAATCAGTGGTTGGTATTTTTGTCTGTTTTTTCATCGTTGTATGTGGTTTATCACGTACTAACTTATTTACCGCTTATTGATTTTAGACCTTATGCTGTTGGAAAAAACATCAAAGAAGGAATGAAATATAACGAAGATGGAGATATTCCTCCTGTACATGATTTTTATTTAGAATCAGATACCGATGAGTTATCTGAAACCATTTTAAACGCTCCAAAAGCTCTTTTGATAATTGCTAATAAATTAGAACAAACTGATAAAGAATCATGGTCAAGTATTATTGAGTTGGCCAATAAAGCCAAAGAAAAAGGATATTTGGTTTATGGAATCTCAAGCAGTAGTTCAGTTTTGGTAAAAAAAACGATAAAAGACCATAAACTACCCTTCGAAATATTATTCTGCGATGCTACTACTTTAAAAACGATGGTAAGAGCCAACCCTGGAATTTTGGTTATAGAAAACGCTACCGTTACCGCTAAAGAAAACTGGAAAAAGATTGATAAAATTCAATTATAATTAAACTTTTAAATAGTTTTAAATATCATTTTAAAAACTAATAAGCACAAAAAACAAAAGGCTTTCATGAATTTATGAAAGCCTTTTCTTCTTTATGTATATACAATCAATATTTTAGATTGCTATTTTTACCAATGCTATTATATCATCTTTAAAAATCCTTACAATATAAACGCCTGAAGCCAAATCTCTATTTTTAACCTCTTGCCCAACAACATTATATATAGCCAACAAACTAGCTCCTTCTACCTTTACCCCTCCATTCACTACACTAACTTTAGCTCCTGGAATTTTAGCATTGTTACTTTTTGGATTTTCTTGAACATTCTCCACTTTATTTTCGTCAATATTGTATTGACTACTTTGTGCATTTATATATGTAGTGATAAACAAAACAGCTATCAATAAAGTAATTTTTTTCATAAACATTATTATTTAATTCATGATTTTCAATACAACTTTCGAACCAAAAAAAATAAGTTAATACAATGTTTTAAAAAAATTATTCCTTAATATACTTTGCCAAAGGCAAGTTTTTACTTTTAATATCTTGTACAAATAATTTACTAACCTCTGTAGCTCCTAATTTTGACAAATGTGTGTCATCTGATTTTCCATTTGGATAATAATCTACTTCTCCAGGCTCAAAATGTAAATGTAATTTTTCAGAATCTTCTACTCCATAAGACTCTTCTAAAACTTCTGTTAAATATTGCAAATCTACCAAAGGAACATTATACTCTTGTGCTACCAAACGCACAACTAAAGGATAATTTCCGTGAGTATCGATTAACGTTCCATATTCATTAAAGTTTCTTCTTACAATAGAAGTTAATAGAATAGGATGTGCCCCTTTTTTTCTAGTTTCTTCTACAAACTTTATCAAATTGTGTCTATATCCTGTATAGGGATTTGTATAACGATCTGGAGATTTAAATTTTTGATCGTTGTGTCCAAATTCAATCACCACATAATCTCCTTCTTTTAATTTAGTATAAACTTTCTCCCATCTTTTTTCACCAATAAAACTACGAGAACTTCTTCCGTTCACGGCATGATTTTCAATTGTTACATTGTCATTAAAAAACGTAGGCAATACTTGCATCCAACCATGTTCAGGGTTGGTTTCAGGGTTCTTTTTATCAGCCATGGTAGAATCTCCAATTCCATAGATTGTAATGTGTGAAGTTTCTTTATTTTCTGATTTGGTTTCCTCTGATTTTTTACACGATTGTAAAACAATGAAACATGCTATTAAACAAATTTTATAAATTTTCATACCATTTATGATTTATTGATTTTTTATGCTCTCCTAAAATATTTTCTATACTATATTTTTTAGCTGCTGATTTTTTTAATTGATGAGACCAACTTACTCTTTTTCCAGGTTGTGCCCCTTCGCCTGTATTTTTATACTCCCCATAAAAAGTAGTCTGTTCGGCTTCTTTTTTAGACCAATTATGCCAACCTTCTGGTAAAATATGTTTTCCCAATTCACAATTGATAAAAACAGTTTTAGCGTATACTCTCCAAGGTCTCCCCAAATACATTTTTGTAACCTCTTTGGCCGCTGTTAACTTACAGTTCTTAAATACAAAACCATAATTAGAATCTTGTGTTGTAGAAGCAGCAGTTGCATAAGAATTGCTTTTACTATAAATTTCACAATTTTCAAAAAGAGCTGTGGCTTCTCCAAAAATATAATCAGTAGTTCCTTCTATATAACAATCTTTATAATATTGTTTTCCTTCTCCTGAAGCGTATAAAGTATCCTGATTTCCTAATAATTTACAATTCACTATAGCGACTCTGTCAGACACCACAGATAGCGCAATGGCTTGCCCTACATTTCCTGATGAATTTTCTACCGTTATATTTTTCATCACAAAATCATTAGCCTCTACCAACATCGTCCATGTAAAAAAAGTACTATTTCTACCTAAATCTATCTTTCCAAAGAAATCATTGTGAGTAATAATAGTTTTGTCTTTATCCTCCCCTATTAAAGTGATTTTTGTATTCCATTCGTGTACTTTTATCTTTTCGTGATACACACCGTTTTTAACAGAAATCACAACTCTTTGATATGGAAAAGATTTTGAATGATTAATGGCTTCTTGAATACTCGTATAATCACCACTACCATCTTTAGCAACAACTACATTGTACTCATCAATTGGTTTTAGTCTTTTTTTTTTACGTTGTACTTATCACTCCATCTATCGTATTTTTTCATCACCTCTTTTGGCTCATTTACATACCAAGCATATCCGTTTCTACGTTCTTCTCCAATTTCTGAAATATCATATTTTTTAATTCCATCTCTATCACAAAAGAAAGGTTTATTGTCGTCCAATTCCATAAAACGAGCCCAAATAGGTTTTGCATCAGGATCTTTAACCATTGTTTTTTTACTAACCTTTCCTTTGTCATTATATTCTCTATCTTCTCTTAAACCAGTAATCATTACTTTTTTAAACCAAGCATGAGCTGCATTTACAGCAATGATTACTTCTTCTGATGGATTTTCAATGGACATTAATAACAATACTATTTTAGCAGATTCCGCACCACTTAACGATGGTAATTCATAAGCTCTAGCCTTGGCAGGTTCAAAAGTATTTTCATCGTGTTGTGCACACCATGCTGTTAATACACCGTTTTGCTTGTATTGTGTTTTAATAATACAATCCACTCCTTTGTCAAAAGCAACTTTGATTTTTTCTATAGTCTTTGAATCTGGTTTGATAGCATATACTCCAGAATCATCTCTAAGTTCTTTTAACAACTCCATGATATTAACCATTGAATTATCATTATAAGTGATATGCGTATAATATCCTTTTTTTAGAGGATAAAACTGAGGCCATCCTCCATTATCGTACTGTGCTTCTAACACATAATCTACTCCTTTTAAAAAAGCTTTTTTATAAGTTTCATTTTTAGTTTGTCTGTACATTTTAGACAAAAAAACCATTTCCTGGATGGTAGCTCCATTATCTGTTGTTGCTCCTTTTCCTGTAGATTTTAAAGCTTGTAATTCTTGCTTTTCCTCTGTCGAAAGAGGCTTTTGCATTTGAATATTTTTAGGCCATCCTCCAATTTCTCTTTGATAAAGCAGTACATTTTCTGCAACTGCTTTGGCTTCATCTGAGGCAAACCATTCGCCATCATCCATTCTTGTTATCTTTTGCCAAGACTTATTCAAAACTTGTGCAGACATCAATGAAGACACAAAGAATAAGATAGAAAATGTAATGATTGATAATTGTTTAAAATACTTCATATTTTATATTTTATTGTGTAATTAAGAGTTGTATTCTACAACTCAAAAGCACCTAAATCTGGTGCTGTTCCATTAAAAGGCAAAGCAACATCAACTCCCGCATCTATTAAATCACTTCCAGCATTTAAGTGAAAAAATGTAACATCAGGTAAGCTACCATCTACCTTTCTCTCGTTTAATAATTGAAGATAATCTATACTTACAAAATCTTCTTGAGTAGTTGTAATTCCATTTTGCCAACTATTATTAGTAATATCGGTTGTAGTTGCATTAGTACTTCCATAAGAACCTAAATAATTACAGTTTTTTATAATTAATTTCTCTAATGGATTACTGCTACCGCTAAAGTTATAATTTCTTCCATTGTCATAAGCAGAACAGTTATAAATAGTAACAGTTCCTCTATTGCTGTTATGATCAAAACCATCAGCAGTATTTCCTACTGCAATACAATTAGTATACTTTGCATTGTGCTTTAATTTTTTATCATCACTTCCTCCGGTTTTAAAACCATTTCCATCACCAATACCAACAACTCCTTGTTTGTTATATCCATTTTTTATAGCCCAACAATTTTCATAGGTTGTTAAAATATTATCAACTCCTCTTAAATAACCATCCCAACCGTCATCTAAATTTTGCCAAGCTCTACAACCAATAAATTTTTTTCCGGTTCCAGCAGTTAATTTACACGCAAATCCATCTGCATTTTCGTTGGTAGAATCTGCATTATAAAATGAATCACAATTTAAAATAGTATTATTTGCTCCTCCATTATCTATTTGTAAACCTGTATCAGAACACTCAGAAAAAGAACAAAATTCAATCAGATTATTACTCCCTCTTACCTGTAATCCATTATCACCTGCTTTGAAAATATCGATTCCTTTAACGTACCAATAATCTGCATTTAATACAATTCCTTGGTTAGATGAATTTTCTGACATTGAAGAAAAATCTAACTTTACTCTTCCCGTTCCTTCTTTTGCTAATAATTCTATTTTATTATTCTCAGTTCCAGATACACTTAAAGTAATTTTAGAATTCATAACATATGTTCCTCCTTTTACTAAAATCGTTTCTCCTGCTTTTACTGACGATAATGCACTTTTTAACTGTGTAACATTTTCTATTAAATTTTCTTCTGGAGTAAAACTAGATATTACTATCTCTTTGGTTCCTTTTACAGTTCCTTTATCTAATGCAGTTGCTGTTACTGTAATCGTTCCATTTTTTTTTGCTGTGATTAAACCTCCCGAGGAAATTTCTGCTATGGAAGTATCTGAGATACTCCATGAAATAGACTTATTTGTAGCATTTTCAGGAATTACAACCGCATTCATTTGGCTAGTTGTACCTTCAGTAATATCAGCACCTGTAATATTAACAGTTGTTACCAATACCTCAACTTCCTTAATATCTTCTCCAACACTGTCTTTTGAACACGCCAAAAAAAACAAGGAAAGTAATAAATAATTTAGTCTAAAAAATTTCATCTGTACTTATATTTTATGAATTTAGTCAACTGGACTATATACTATTTATTTAACTCTAAAGCAGCTAAAATAAAAGGCCCTGTTGCTTTTGGATCGTTGTCTTTTTTACGTTCGTTTACGTAATATTCAAAAGATCCATCTCTGTAAGGATTTCCTCCTAAACCAGCTACCGCACAAGCTTGTGTAATTACCACTTCTCCATCATCAGTAACTTTTACCAAATCTCTGGTCATTCCATCAAACGCTTTTAACGCCACTTCTTTATATTTTTCTGGTAAATATCCTTTGTTCACTCCTTTTGCCAGAGAATAAGCAAACATTGCCGTTCCAGAAGCTTCTAAATAATTTCCTTCTTTATCCCCCATATCGGTAACTTGATACCACAATCCTGATGCATCTTGTTGTTTTACCAAAGCTTCTGCTAGTTGATTTAAATATCCAACCAATTCTTTTTGTTTAGGATGATCTTTTGGAAAATAATCTAAAACATCAACCAAAGCCATTGCATACCAACCTAAAGAACGAGACCAAAAATTAGGAGAAGTTCCTGTTTTTTTATCTGCCCAGTCCATTTTTTTACTGGCATCCCAACCGTGGTATAACAATCCAGTATTTTCATCACGAGCGTGCTCTTGAATTAATTGAAATTGCTTAGCTACATCGTTTAAATTTTCTCCATTTTCAAATTTGGTGGTGTAATGTGCATAAAAAGGTTCTCCCATATACAAACCATCTAACCACATTTGATTTGGATATATTTTTTTATGCCAAAATCCTCCTTGTGGCGTTCTTGGTTGTTCTGCTAATTGTTTTCTAATTAACTGAAGTACTTTTAAATACTTCTCTTCTTTGGTTCTATCATATAATTTAAATAAAATATTTCCTGCTACAACCATGTCAATATTATACTTTTCAAACTTATAAGTTGGAACTGTACCATCTTCTTCAATGGTAGCATCTGCGTAACCTTTTACATAATCGTAATATTTTTCATCTTTTGTTTTTTCGTATAATTTTTCAATAGACGTTAATACCAATCCGTGAACATAATCCCATTTTGGAGTATCTCTATCATCTATTTGAAAAGATTCAGGATGACGTTTCATTAAAGTTAAAGCCAATCTTTCTGACCATTTTAAACTAGCCGGAATAGCCATTTCTTTAACGACTTCTGTTTTTTCTTCTTTTTTCTTTTCTGATTTACAACTGCTAACTGTTCCTAAAACAATTAATAATCCTGCAGATGCTTTTGCGATGGTTTTTAATTTAGTCATGCTTGTTTATAGTTGTATTTTTTAATTTAAAACGTTGTTGTTATTTAAAATCTCTAATTGATTGTCTAAATACTTTAAAAATTCTTCTTGAGTTTTAATTCCATCTTTTTCTTGCTCCCAAGCTCCTAAGAAATAAAATGTAACAGGATTTTTTGTTGGTTTAAACTTTACCAAATAATCATATGCTCCTTCTTTAACCTCTGCTGTAGCCTTTTCATAAAAAATTGCCATTCCTAAATTATCTGGAACTAAAGTTTGCACTCCATAAGTAGCAATATATCCCCATTTGTTGTTTTCACTATCTTTTTCAAAATATTCTACACCGTGATTTACAATTCCAGTACAAATTCCTTCAAATTCTTTTGATGTTTGAATGGTGTGTTTTGTATATCTTTTATCAGGATAGATTTCCAACTCTGATGTTAAATCTACTTTTTCACCAGCTGTCTTCCAACCGTAATAATTCACCAAAACAGATGAACTTTTAGTAGTGTTTTTTACAGAAGCAAAGGTTGAATCAACTTCTTTAAAGTGAAACATTTTATGATCTATTTCTCTTCCTATAGATCCAATACCTAATCCTTTTCCTACTTTTAAAATATCTGAACCCCATGATTGTTTTTCATGGTATGAATCAAAACCATCTTGACCAACTTTTGACAACACCAAACTATCTGTTGTTTTCCCGAAAATATCAATGGCATTTCTCCAATCTAAATACAATCTGTACCCAACTTTATTACTTTCCCAACCTGGACCTTCGTATCTAATATACCAAGAGTGATCTGTATGTTCTTCTGGTACTTTTAATGACGTTACATTTTTAAATGATGTCCCTCCATCATATTCTTTATGTCCTCTTGATCCATCTATCCATTTTCCACCTTCTGCAATGGAAATTTCGGCATATGTTTTATTATGAGTTTCTTTTGTAACCTCGGATATTTTTTTCGATTTACAAGCAATCATTGCTGATGCTAAAATTGCAAAACTAAGAGCTACTTTTATTCTTTTCATTTTTATTTATTTTATTTAAAAGTTCTGTCTAAAAATTTAATAATATAGTTTGTAGTGGTCTCAAACCACGGATGCAACAACCAAAATGGATGAGGAGAATTTGGTATGTTTTTTATTTCACTATAAATCTTGTATTCATCTAGTATTTTAATCATATCATCTCTACCTGCATGAAAACGAGGATACTGACTATTGATAAACAAAATAGGCGGGGTGTTTTTATCTGTTTGATATAATGCTGAAGCTTGATTCCATATTTCTGGAATCTCCTCATACGTTCCTCCCAACCACCAACTGGCCATATCACCTTCTTTGGATTCTGGATGTTTAAATGCCAAAACACCATCAATATCAATAATTGCTTGTACTGATGCTGATGGTATTCCTTTTTTAGTAGTTTCTAATTTTTGATGTCCATTAGTCGTTCCAACCAATGCTGCCATTTGCCCCCCAGAAGAACATCCTAAAACAGCTATTTTCGTAGTATCTATATGATATTTTTTAGCATTTGATTTTATAAATTGAATGGCATTTTTAACATCAATAATTCCTGCTGGATATGTCGCTTCATCAGACAAACGATATTCAACTGCAAAACAAGCATATCCTTTTGATGCTATTTTAGCCGCCATGGGCTGCATGTGTTCTTTACTTCCAGACTTCCAACCTCCACCGTGTATTAGTATAACTGCTGGATTTAATTTTGAGGTATTGTAAAAAGCGTCTAACAGTAAATTTCTATTGTCTATACTTTTATAAACAATAGCTTTTTTTACCATTACATTTTTATACTCTTTTAATTTTACTATAGATATTTCTGGATATTTTTTTCTTTCTTTTATAAAAGTACTATAAACCGTAAACGCCGTATCTTTTTTAACCTCTTGCCCTAATACAGTTTCTGTAAAAACCATATTTAAAAGAAAAAAACAAGAAAAAAAACATTTTAAAACAGACATCATAAATGATTAGGGTTATTTAAAAAGTAGGTCTGTTAAAAACAAGACCTACTTTACTAACTAACTTAAACTATAAAAACTAGAAACACTTTTTTATATTATTTTGGATTCTCCATTAAAGAACCATTGATATATGTATTTATATATTTTAAACCTACTACATGTTCGATAGAGCTAATTTCATCAACTTTTTTAATGTTGACATTATTGAGTGTGATATTTTTAATTGGAGATTCCTCATACCCTTTTGCTAAAATACCATATTTACCTCCATTTTCTACTTCTATGTTTTCTAACAATACATTCTGAATGGTTGGCATAAAATCTCCTTTTTGATCACCATAAATAGCATAGTGCATATTTAATTTTAAGACAGCCTCTCTTACTTGACCCACTTTAAGATTTCTAACATAAACACCATCTACAACACCACCTCTTCTTGTATTCGTTTTAATTCTGATGGCTCTATCTAAATTAGGACTATTCATTTCACAGTCTTCTACAAATACATTGGTTACTCCTGCAGACATTTCACTTCCTATCACAACTCCTCCGTGACCATCAATCATTTTACAGTTTTGAACAACAATATTCTCACTTTTAATAGCCACTCTTCGTCCATCTGCATCTCTCCCCGCTTTAATAGCAATACAATCATCTCCTGTGTTAAATACGCAATTTTTAATGATTACATTTTTAGAATATTCTGGATCACAACCATCGTTGTTAGGCCCATGGCTATTTACCGTAACACCATCTACAATAACATTAGTAGATCTTGTTGGATGTATTACCCAAAATGGGGCATTTATTATTTTTACTCCTTGAATCATAACCGTTTCACAGTTAAAAGGCTCAAAAAATGTTGGTCTTAAATAATGTCCATCTCCAAAAATTCTTTCTACAACAGGAACCCCTCTATCTGATAAGTCCATCAACATAGGAATTCCTAAACTATCTTTTTGTCTTGGCATCCCTTCTTCCCATCCGTATTTTTTACTTCCACACCAAGACCACCAATATTTATTACTCCCTTGTCCATTTAACACCCCTTTACCTGTAACAGCAATGTTTTTTTTGTCCTTTGCATAAATTAATGGAGAATAATTCATAACCTCAACACCTTCATAAGAAGTCATCACTATTGGATAATCTTCTACATCAGTACTAAAAAGAATTTCAGCTCCTTCTTCCAAATGTAAATTCACATCATTTTCTAAATGAATTGGTCCTGTTAAATATTTTCCTTTAGGAACCAAAACAACGCCTCCTCCATTTTCAGAACAGGTGGTAATTGCCTTTTTAAAAGCCTCTGTATTTTTAACCTCTCCATCAGGAACAGCTCCAAAATCTACAACGCTATATGTTTTATCTAAAAAAATAGGCTCTTTAACGTTTTTTATAATCTCTGTCATCTTATCCCAAGGAGTATTTTCTTTCTTTTTAGAAACCTCCTTACATGACACTATAGACAACAAAAGAACAGTTGACAATAACGGCACTTTTCTAAAAAACTTTAAAACCAATTCTCTTTTCATATGAATAAATAATACTTGTTAGAATTAAATCACTGCAACACACTGTGCAATCGATTACAATTATATAAAATATTGTTAACAATCACAAGGATATCGTCAACAATATTCAATAATTTCTAATTATTTAACAAAATAACACTACAGATTTATTAAATACTTATAAAATTAAAGAAATATTCTATATTTTTAGCAATTATCATCGATTACACTAAGTGTAAATATTATTTATTTGATCCATAATCGGAGTATATTTGCGTTACATTAAAACCTCTAGAATGACAAAAAAAACAACAATATATGACATTGCTAAAAAACTAAATATTACTGCGGCAACAGTTTCTAGAGCCTTAAATAAAAATCCTAAAATTAGCGATGCAACAAAAGAGTTGGTTTTAAAAACTGCTACAGAAATGAACTATGAGCAAAATAAACTTGCTCAAGCCTTAAAAAATGGAAAAAGTTATAATGTAGGTGTCATTGTTTCACGAATTGACTCAAACTTTTTTGCATCTATTATTAGAGGAATAGAAGAAGAGTTATTTAACCATGGTTACCATGTTATTATTTGTCAAACAAATAATAATGAGAAAATGGAAGCAGAAAATATAAACACCTTATTAAATGCTCAAGTTGATGGAATTTTAATGTCTATTTCCAATATAAACATTGATAAAAACATTATGTTTAAAAAGTTGTTAAACAAAAAAATTCCTTTATTATTTTTTGATAGAAAAAAATCCATTCCCGGAATTAGTTCTATTACTATTGATGATTTTTCTGCTGGTTATAAAGCTACACAGCATTTGATTGATGAAGGATGCAAAAGAATTTCTCACTTATCTGTTGATAGAAATTTTGAGATTTTTAGGGATCGTTTTTTAGGATACAAACAAGCCTTAAGCGATAATAACATTCCTTTTGATGAAAGCTTGGTTATTGAGACAAAAAGTAATATTGAAGCAGGAAAAGAAGCCACCAAGAAATTACTAAAACTACAAAACCCTCCAGATGCTATTTTTTCTTCAAGTGATTTTAGTGCTTTAGGAGCTATTCAAGAATTAAAATCTCAGGGAATTAAAATACCACAAGAAGTATGTGTGGTTGGTTTTAGTAACGAACCATTTACTAAATTCATGGAACTTTCAATTAGTTCCATAGACCAATCTCCTGTAGAAATGGGAAAAACGACAGCACGTGTTTTTATTCAACAAATAAAAAATAAAGAAAAGCATGTTGAACAAAAAGTAGTATTAGAACCTAAATTAATTATTAGGAAATCATCTTCTAAGCAAAACCCTTCTAAATAACCTTATCTATTCACCTCATATGAAAAAATAATATCAATCCGTTATTTACATATACTATTTCTTTTACTTATTATATTAAAAAAAAATTGATATAAGTAATAATCAACTAAAAACAACAAAGAAATTACCGATAAATGCCGCTCTTAACCCCACAATATTCTTAACTAAAAACAAGGTCCTTTTATCACAAATTACGACTGTCGATAGCCAAAACTATCAAACCTTTAAAACACGACTGATTTACCCCTCATTTTTAACAAATTTACCCCCTAGGAAATAAAAATATCATGTTTATATTCGAAAAAACATTTATTAACTGATTATTATAACTAAAATCGATGACTAACAAACTACCTAAAGTACTTTTCTTCTTTGGAATAAATCTTACAACAATAAATAGCAAACCTAAACACATATCTAAAGTTTTTTTGCTTTTTTACATAGCTTTTAATATTCAGGCTCAGGCTCAAGATGTAGATATAACCCAAACGCATCTAAATAACGCAGGGTTTGATATTAACTGTAACTATTTAACAGGTGGAAGCGAAACTATTTCATCAGCAGGACCACCTAACACTACTGAAGTTTACGGATGGACATTGTCCGATGTTGAAAATAAAGGCTGGGGAGCTGCATCTACATTTGAATTTGGTTGGAACGGAAGTTTTAATGGGAGTTCTTTACCTGCAACAGATACTAATGGATTAAGTGGATCAGAACAAGGAGCTCTTGGAATTAATGTAGGATGGAGTGGAGATCTTATCTATCAACAACAAGCGACTCTTCCTGCTGGTTTATACTCAATAGAAGTCAGTAGTGCATTTGAGGGTAATAATACTATTCAAGCAAACTTAACTGGATGGGTCGGAAACGACGGCAATTCGGTGTTTTCTGCTTTTACAAACAGCCAAACATTAGGAACATGGAACACATCTATCATTCCCTTGAGACTTCCCTCAGAAACTACTGGTAGTGTTCACGTAGGTGTCAGAGGAGCAAATTCTGGTACCGGTTCAAACGCAAGAGTATTTGTTGATTATATCAAACTTATCAGCCATCCTGTTACTAAGGTAAACCTACAAAAACTGATAGATTCAGCAAAGGTCATGATTGCAACACCAAAACCTGTACCTAATGGATCTACAGTTTATTCAGATTTGCAAACAGCCATTACTAATGAACAAGCTACCCTTGATGATCAAGCAGCTAATGCGGAAGCTATTTTAACTGGTGAAGACAATTTAAGTTTAGCTATTGAAGCAGTACATACTTCTATTTTCGAGGCTAATCTTGTTACTTACAATAATCATACAGCGACCTACACATCACTTAACAACCAAAACATCAAATTAACAGGTAAAGGTCAAATAACAATCACATCATCGACTAACCCTATTATGGACAGTGCCATTGATATAGCAACACCAGATACTTGGATTTATTTCCAAAACACACTTCCTTCAGAAGTAGCAAGCACATACTTATCTAGTATTACTGTTAATACTCAAGAAGCAGTAATTGGTTCTAACATTAGAGTTACCAATTACTTAAAAGGTGCTATGGTTATGGCACATTCAAGTACATATACTGCCCTTACTGCGTTTGATAAAACCAATCAAAAAGGAACATCAATGGATTTTTCAATTAATAAACACTACAGAGCTAGTGAACTTAATGATATGGAAGATAACATTGAGTCCTTTATATTAAAAAGAGGTTACATGGCTACATTTGCTGTTAATGAAAATGGTACAGGAGGAAGTAGAGTATATATAGCTGATGATACAGATTTAATTATAGATGAAATGCCTGAAGGCTTATCGAACAGTATATCTATGGTAGTAGTAAGACAATGGAGATGGACTACAAAGAAAGGATGGAGAGGTAGTTCTAGTGGAGGCTCTAGATTTAATGCTGGTTCTAGTTATGATTACAACAATGCAGATTATGGTACGCTTGATATAGAATATGTTCCGATGAGACATAATCCTAACTGGAACAGCTATGGGAATTTTATGGACAAATTCAGTAGTACTCATGCCTTAGGTTATAATGAGCCTGATAATTCAGTAGATGATGGTTTTAGCTCGGTAGATGACGCTATAAGAGAATGGCCAAAAATGATGGAATCAGGATTAAGATTAGGAGCCCCTGGAACAACTGATGGTGGTTTAAATTGGACATATGAATTTATTGATAGATGTGATGCATTAGGATATAGAGTAGACTTTGTTCCTTGGCATTTCTATAGAGCTAATAATACTGCTCAACAGCTATACAATCAATTACTTGCTGTGCATAACAGAACAGGAAGACCTATTTGGATTACTGAATTCAACAATGGCTGTAACTGGACATATAATGGTAATGCTCCTACCGCAGAAAAAAACGGACAGGTTATTCAAGAATTTATAAAAATGCTAGAAGACGCTCCATTTGTAGAAAGATATTATGTGTGGGATGGATGTAATGAAACGTTAAGAATGACAAACTCCGGAAACGGAGAATTATACCCTGCAGGAGTTGCATATCGTGATCAGGTATCTACAATGGCTTATACTGAAGACTTCTATAACACTGTATCAACAAAAACAATTCAAGAAAACGAACCTGGTTTTTGTGCATTAGATGGTAGTATAGACAGTAACTACCCTCATACAGGTACAGGGTTTTCGAACACTACAAATGCAATAGGAAGTGGTATTGATTATAAAATCAACTTTATGTCTGACCGAATAGAAACATTAACTATAAGATATGCTTCCCCTGTTGATTGCCCTGCTAATATTTTAATAAATGGTTCTATAGTTGCTACCGCACCTTGTCTTTCTACAGGTAGTTTTGATACTTATTCAGAAGTTTCTATCAACATTCAATCGTCTATTGGAATGGCAGACCTTAGAATAGAAGCAACTACTGATAAAGGTTTAGGGAATATAGATTATATAACAATTACTGGTGGATATCCGGCCAGCTGTGAACCTAACCCAACATATCCAATAATCATATCTGCCTCTGATGAAGAAGCTGGAAATCCAGCAAAAAATCTACTTGATGGTAATACCGCTGATGACTTTAGATGGTCTGCTAACGGCTTTCCTCAGACTGCTGTTATTGACTATGGAGAAAACAAATCTATTATTGGAACTAGAATCTCAACCTTTCAAAATAGAGCTTATCAATACACTATTGAATTATCTGACAATTTATATTTCACAAATTCATACATAGTAGATCGCAGTACAAATACTAGTACTACGCAGCCAATTTCTGATGACTTCGATAAAGTAACCGCAAGATATGCCAGATTTACAATAACGGGTGCATCAGGATACTCTGGAGATTGGTCTAGTATTACTGAATTTAAAATAATTGAAGCTGACGGGTTATCAAATAAAAAAATCACAGATGAAATTAAAGTACACCCAAATCCAGTTAATGATTACCTAAATATTAGCTTTGAAGGTGATTATTTTGGATACAAGGTTAATATATTTAATCTAACTGGAAAGTTAGTAATGCAAACCAGTTTACAAAATCAAAACAATAGATTAAATTTAAGTAATTTAAAGGCAGGAGTATACTTGTTAAAAATCACTGACAAATATCAATCTACAAAAATTATAAAAGTCATAAAATTATAATAATGTACGCCGTTTTATAATAATAACAACAATAAAAAAAGCCCTTAAAGTGAATATTAAGGGCTTTTTTTATACACAAAACATAGGTTATCATAAATACAAAATGAAAATATTTATTAACCTTAAAGTAAAATCAGAACCGATCTCTTGCCTTTTATTCAATATTTAACATGAAAAAAATAGTTTCTATTCTAATTTTGATGAGTATTTTTTCTTGTCATACTAAACCACAACAAAATGTATTATTAGAAGATGGTATTTCTACTGACCTAGCTTTATACAGAAAAAAACAAATATCCAATATTGTTTATCACTTAAAGTTTAATATTCCCTTAAAAAAGGAAATTCCTATCTTATCTGAACTCAAAATTAATTTAGAAGTACATGATTTTGAACATCCACTATATCTAGATTTTAATGAAGATACATCTCTTCTAAAAAAAGTGTTAGTGAATGGAGATATTATTTTAATCAATCATCAAAAAGAACATCTAATTATAGATAAAGACTATCTAAAAAAGGGAACAAATACCATCACTATTAAATTTAATGCTGGAGAATTGTCTCTGAATAGAAGTGGTGATTATTTATATACTTTATTGGTTCCTGACAGAGCAAGTACATTATTCCCTTGTTTTGATCAGCCAAATCTTAAAGCAACTTACACATTAGACATTACAGCTCCCAAAGACTGGAAAGTCTTATGCGGAGCTCCGTTACAGTTAGAAGAAAACCAAGGGGATTATATCAGACATTTATATAAACCGTCTGATAGGATGAGTACCTATTTATTTTCTTTTGTTTCTGGTGTATTTGAAGAAAGTGTTTGTAAACCAGGAACCATGGAAATGAAATTATTATACAGAGAAAATAATAAAAGTAAAATCAATGCAAGTTTGAATGAGATTTTTAAATTACATCAACAGTCTATTGATTTCTTAGAAGATTACACCCAACAGAAATTTCCTTTTCAAAAAATAGATTTTGTTAGTATTCCAGGGTTTCAATACGGAGGTATGGAACACGTAGGAGCTATTCAATATAGAGAAGCTTCCCTTTTTTTAGATTCAACCGCGACACAAAGTCAAAAATTAAACAGAGTAAAATTAATTGCTCATGAAACTTCACACATGTGGTTTGGTAACTTGGTTACGATGGAGTGGTTTAATGATGTTTGGTTAAAAGAAGTATTTGCCAATTTTATAGCAGATAAAATTGCAAAACCTTCTTTCCCTAATGTCAATCATGACTTACAGTTTATGGTTACCCATTACCCTAGTGCCTATAATGAAGATAGAACAAAAGGAACCAATCCAATTCGTCAAAAATTAGACAATTTAAAAAATGCAGGATCATTATATGGAGCAATTATTTATGACAAAGCACCTATTATGATGCGTCAGCTAGAAGCTGTTGTAGGAGAAGATGGATTTAAAAAAGGAATTAGAAATTACATAAAAACTTACGCTAACGATAATGCTACCTGGAATGATTTGGTAGTGTTGTTAGATAAAGAAACAGATATTGATTTAAAACAATGGAGTTCTGTATGGGTTAATAAATCTGGTCGCCCGATAATAACTGATAACATCGAATATTTTGATGGTAAAATTACTTCGTTTCAAATCAGTCAAAAAGCTGAAGATGGTAGTAACAATATCTGGCCTCAATCTTTTGATATTGGTTTGGTTTATAAGGATTCTTTACACATTACTAGTATTCAACTAAAAGATCGAAAGACCAACATAAAGTCCCTTATTGGGTTACCTAAACCAAAGGCAATTATTTATAATTATAATGGAATTGGTTATGGTATTTTCCCATTAAAAAACTCAGATTCAAAGATCTCTCAAATTCATAATGATGTTGCTCGAGGGTATGCTTTTATCAATTTATATGAGAATATGTTAAACAACAACATTTCTCCACAAGCAACATTTAATGAGCTCTTAGAAGGACTTAAAAATGAAAAGAATGAACTTATTATTAGATTGATTGTAAATGAAATATCCAATGTGTTTTGGAAATGTTTCTCCAATGAACAGCGAGACAACATTTTACCATCTTTTGAAAAATCGCTAAGAAATTCCCTCCATAAAGATTTAACACCTGGAATAAAGAAAACCATATTTAATCTCTATAAAAACATAGCATATTCAGAAAAAGGAAAAGATTATTTATATGCCATATGGAACAAGTCTAAAAAGTTAATCAACCTAAACTTAAACGAAGTTGATTATACAAACATAGCTACCAAACTAGCCATTTATAATCATCATAAAGTTGATGAAATTTTAGAGAAAGCAAAATCCGACATCACAAACATAGACAGACAAAAAGAGTTTGATTTTATGTTACCATCACTATCAAATGATGAATCTATTAGAGATGCTTTTATGACTTCTTTATCAAGCCCTGCAAACAGGGAAAAAGAATATTGGACGTTATTGGCTTTAGATAATATACATCATCCTCTACGACAAAAATCAGCTATAAAACATCTTCGTTTATGTTTAGATTTGTTAGAAGAAATACAGTTAACGGGTGATATTTTCTTTCCTAAAAACTGGTTAAATAGCTCCGTAGGTAATTATTCATCAAAAGAGGCTTTTAAAATTGTTGAAACATTTTTAAAAGAACATCCTAAATTAAATCCAACACTAAAAAACAAATTACTACAATCTACAGATGGATTGTACAGATTTAATAAAATGAATAATTAAAGGATTAAGTTCAAAAGTTGTGTTTGAATTAAGATGGTTTTATTTTTGAGTTTTAAATTTATTGGTATTGTAACTTACTTTAGACCTTTTAAATCTTATACTTCCTGAATTCTTAATCGACAACTTCGATTTAGTAAAGCATACGAAAGCTAACCAAACTCTTCATCTATATTTTGAAGAGAAAATAACAGCTCCTAAAGAATTTGCCAATCTAATAATCATTGCTCATGGTTTTCATAAAGAAATAACCGTACAAGACTTTCCTATTAGAGGTAATACTGTATACCTACATATAAAACGTAGAAGATGGTTAAATAAAAGTAACAATCAAATTATACAAAGAGACTGGAATCTAATAGCTAAAGGAACTCGTATGACCAACGAATTCGCAACTTTTTTAAAAGAAATTAAAGATACTAAAGCAAATGATTGTCATACCATTAAGCTTCTATAAGCTTAATGGTAAGAAACTACAAAGACAATATAGAGACTATTTAAGTGAGTTTAAACAATGGAAACAGAAAAAGATAGCCTTTATTCCTGAATCTTTTGAAAATGGAGATACTAGAAAACAATTGCTAATACAATACAACTAAACTACAGAGCCATCCTAAATTACTTCAAAAACAGAAGTACTAATGCTTCTGCTGAATCTTTCAATGCCAAAATAAAAGCCTTTAGAGTTCAGTTCAGAGGGGTAAAAATTCTAGAATACTCCTCTTTAGATTGACTAATATTTTTGCTTAAACACAATAATTAGGCATGATCCAATATTTTGGTTTTCATTCAAATCAACACAAATAAAAAAACCTTATAAACATACAGTTTATAAGGTTTTGCTATTTGTTGGTATAAATAGTTGCGGAGAAAGAGGGATTCGAACCCCCGGACCTGTTACAGTCAACAGTTTTCAAGACTGCCGCATTCGACCACTCTGCCATTTCTCCTGAGCGTCTCACGATTTCTCGTTTGCGAGTGCAAATATATCATTTATCTACATTCTCACAAAAAAATAATAGAGTTTTTTTATTACTTGAATATATTCCTTTTATAAAACATTCATTATCAATCAAAACAAGTTTTTTAAAACATACAAAAATCTTCATTTTATTTATTTAATTATTCAAACAACAATCTTTCAAATTTCCGTAAATTCGCAAAAACTTATTTTTTTATGGCAAATAAATTTGGAAAGCTATTTACCATCACCACATTTGGTGAATCTCACGGACCTGCTATTGGAGGTGTAATCGACGGATGTCCTGCTGGGATAGAATTAGATTTTGATGCAATTCAGAAAGAATTGGACAGAAGAAAACCTGGTCAATCTAAAATTGTAACACAACGTAAAGAACCTGATACAGTTGAATTTATGGCTGGAATATTTGAAGGAATTACTACTGGAGCTTCTATTGGTTTTAGGATTGTAAATACCAATCAAAAATCTCAGGATTACTCACACATCAAAGACCAATATCGTCCTTCTCATGCTGATTATACCTATAGCCAAAAATATGGACATAGAGATTATAAAGGAGGAGGAAGAACTTCTGCTAGAGAAACTGCCAACTGGGTAGTGGGGGGTGCTATTGCCAAACAAGCCATTCCTGAAATTAAAATCAATGCTTTTACTTCTTCTGTTGGGAATATTCATTTAGAGACTCCTTATCAAGAATTAGATTTTTCTTTGATTGAAAGCAACATCGCTCGTTGTCCTGATGCTAAAAAAGCTGAGGAAATGATTGACTATATTGGTCAAATAAAAAAACAAGGAGATACTGTTGGTGGTGTCGTTACTTGTGTCATTCAAAATGTACCTGTTGGATTGGGAGAACCTATTTTTGATAAGTTACATGCGCAATTAGGAAAAGCCATGTTATCAATAAATGCTGTAAAAGGTTTTGAGTTTGGTAGTGGTTTTGAAGGTGCAGCCATGACAGGTAGCCAACATAACGATATTTTTAATGCTGATGGTTCTACCAAAACAAACTACTCTGGAGGAATTCAAGGTGGAATTAGCAACGGGATGGACATTTACTTTAAAGTAGCTTTTAAACCAGTTGCCACTGTTATTCAAGAGCAAGACACCATTGATAAAGATGGAAATATTGTAAAAATGATGGGAAAAGGTCGTCATGATCCTTGTGTAGTACCAAGAGCTATTCCTATTGTTGAAGCTTTAGCTGCCATGGTGATTGTTGATAATATTATGTTAGACAAAGCAAGAAGAATATAGTTATTCAGCCCTTAACCAATGGCTATGAGTTGTTAACAACAAAAAAGCGTAATTCAATTTAGAATTACGCTTTTTTGTTGAGTTAAATTATTCAGTCAATCTCTACATTTAATCTATAATTCTTTCAATCTTAGCACCAACAGCTTGTAATCTTTCTACAATGTTTTGGTACCCTCTATCTATTTGTTCTACGTTGTGAATAATAGAAGTTCCTTTGGCAGACAGAGCAGCAATTAATAATGCAATTCCCGCTCTAATATCAGGAGAACTCATCGTTGTTGCTTTTAAACTATGTTTGTGATTCATCCCTACAACATTTGCTCTGTGTGGATCACATAAAATCACCTTAGCTCCCATGTCAATTAATTTATCGACAAAGAACAAACGGCTTTCAAACATTTTTTGATGAATCAATACTGTTCCTTTTGCTTGTGTTGCCACCACCAAAACAATACTCAATAAATCTGGTGTAAATCCAGGCCAAGGAGCATCAGAAACAGTTAATAAAGAACCATCAATATAATCTTCTATTTCGTATGAATCCTGAGTAGGAATATAAATATCATCTCCTCTTTTTTCTAATTGAATTCCCAACTTTCTAAATACACGTGGAATTTGCCCTAAATCTTTCCAAGAAACATCTTTTATTGTCAGAGCCGATCTGGTCATAGCAGCCATTCCAATCCATGATCCAATTTCAATCATGTCTGGCAATATACGGTGATTTGTTCCTCCTAGTTTTTCAACCCCTTCAATGGTTAATAAGTTAGAACCAACACCAGTAATTTTGGCCCCCATTCTGTTTAACATATTACACAACTGCTGTAAATAAGGCTCACATGCAGCATTGTATATAGTCGTTATTCCTTCTGCTAAAACTGCAGCCATCACAATATTTGCTGTTCCAGTTACAGAAGCCTCATCTAACAACATATCAGCTCCTTTTAAACGAGTCGCTTCTACACCATAAAAATGCTCTTCTTTGTTGTAACGGAATTTTGCACCAAGGTTAATAAATCCTTCAAAATGCGTGTCTAATCTTCTACGTCCTATTTTATCTCCTCCTGGTTTAGGAATAAATCCTTTACCAAAACGAGCCAACAAAGGACCAACAACCATAATAGAACCACGTAACTTTTTACCATCTTCTTTAAAAGCTTCTGAACTTAAATAATCAATATTAACTTCATCTGCTTGAAATTCATAAGTAGATTCATCTAGTTGATTTACCTTAACTCCTAAATCTCCTAGAATGGCAATTAACTTGTTAACATCAATAATATTTGGAATGTTTTCAATGGTTACTTTTTCTGGAGTTAACAATACAGCACATAATATTTGTAATGCTTCATTCTTTGCTCCTTGTGGGGTAATTTCACCTCTTAACTGGTGACCTCCTTCTACTTTAAATGTTGCCATGTAGTAAAATTATTTACGGTTTTTGTGATTGTTATTATTATGTTTTCTACCGTTGTTTCGGTTGTTATTGGGGGTCTTCGTTTGCTGAACATTCATTCTACCAGAATTACTCTTACGTAGCAAAGTTGTACTTTGAGCCAACTCTTCCTCAGAGCCTCTTAAATCTATCTTACCTTTAGAAAGTTCATTTAAATGATTGTAAATCACACCATCTTCAACCGTATCCTTGTTCCAATTTAAATAGCACTTTTTCATATGATTAGCGATATTTAAGATTAGAGCTTCTCTTAACTCTCCTTCTTCCCAACTCAACGCCACATCAATCATGGTTTGAATATTGTTTCCGTAAAAACGATACTTACTTGCAGATTTAGGATAATTTAAGCGTTCTGGTTTGGCATTCACTTCTTCAACTGTCAATTTTTCATAAGGTGGATCTACCTCTAATTGAAACTTAGACATGATGAATAATTGATCCCATAATTTGTGTTTAAAATCTGGTACATCTCTTAAGTGGGGTTGTAAATTCCCCATGACATCTATAATGGCATAAGCCATTTTTTCTCTTTCTTCTTTATCTTCTAATGCAACACAATGATCTACTAACTTTTGTACGTGTCTTCCATATTCTGGAATAATCAAAGTGCTTCTTTCAGAATTATATTCTAAATCAAAACCCATAGTTTTATTTAAGTATTTACTTGTTGTTTTTTGTGAATTCAGACGAATAGACCTTTACAACAATTGGTCTTACAATAAACAATTATTTCCTTTAAAAGGAAAATATATTTATAGTTAGTTTTATTTAATAAAGATTTATGATTCCAAAATATTCAACTTGGCAAATTGAAGTAATATTTTTTTGGTTCCAACATTCTCAAACTTTACCTCAGCTTTAACATTTACGCCAGCACCTTCTACACTAATTACTTGTCCCACTCCAAACTTAGCATGACTTACTTTGTTTCCTGCTGCTAATTTTTGAGCAGGTTTACTCGTATTCATTTGCTGTGCCAATTGAGGCGTTACTTTTCTTAGGTTTTGAGGTTGCTTAAACGGTGTTTTCTTTTCTGGTGTTTCTTGATTTCTAACCGAACGTGTTACTGGTTTTCTAAAACGAATTTTATCTCTAGGAATGTCATCATCATCAAACAAACCACTATCTACAAAACGATTGGCCACTACTTTATTACGTTGTGGTGCTAAATGTTCGATATAGCGCTCATCAATTTCCTCTAAAAATCTACTAGGTTCACAATCTATTAATTTTCCCCATCGATAACGCGTGTGGGCAAAACTTAAATAACATTGTGTTTCTGCTCTGGTTAACGCCACGTAAAACAAACGTCTTTCTTCTTCTAACTCACTACGTGTATTAACACTCATGGCAGATGGAAACAATGTCTCTTCCATTCCCACAATATACACATACGGGAACTCCAATCCTTTTGCCAAGTGAATAGTCATTAAAGACACCATTGGTGTATCATCTTCATCTTTATTGTCAAAGGTAGAAGCCAAAGCAACATCTTCTAAAAAGGCTGTTAAACTACTATCTAAATCTTGCTCTTTTCTTTCTTCAATAAAATCTTTCATTCCGTTCAGCAATTCCTGAACGTTTTCTACTCTATTTACCGCTTCTGGCGTTCCATCCACTTGTAAATCTTTAATTAGCCCTACTCTTTTCACTACTTCGTCAGCAACCTGAAAAGCATTGTTTCCTTGAGCTGTTATTTGTAAACTCTGGATTAAGGTTGCAAAATTATTCAACTTGGTTTTAGTAGGCCCTTGAATTTTAATATCGGTACTTTCTAAATCTGAAATAATCTCAAACAAAGATTTGTTATAATGATTGGCAGCCACCGATAATTTATCCATGGTAGTTTCTCCGATTCCTCTTGCCGGATAATTGATGATTCTTTTTAAAGCTTCTTCATCATTTGGATTGATCAACACTCGCAAATACGCAAGTAAATCTTTAATTTCTTTGCGTTGATAAAAAGACAAGCCTCCAAAAATTTTATACTTAATTCCCTTTTTACGCAAAGCATCTTCCATAGCACGAGATTGTGCATTGGTTCTGTATAAAATGGCAAAATCGTCATAAGTTTTTTGAAGATTCATGGCGTTTTCAAAAATAGAATTGGCCACCCAACGTCCTTCTTCCCCATCAGAAAGAGTTCTCATTATTTTTATTTTACCACCAGCATCATTGGACGTAAAAATGGTTTTATCTAATCTTGTTTTGTTTTTCTCAATCAAACTATTAGCTGCTTCTACAATATTACTAGTAGATCTGTAGTTTTGCTCTAATTTGAATGTTTTTACATCAGGATAATCTTTTTGAAAGTTTAAAATATTATTGATATTGGCCCCACGGAAGGCATAAATGGATTGTGAATCATCTCCTACCACACAAATATTCTGAAACCTATCAGCCAAAGCACGAACAATTAAATATTGTGAATGGTTGGTATCTTGATACTCATCTACCATCACATAACGAAACCTATCTTGATACTTTGACAATACATCTGGAAAACGAACCAACAATTCGTTGGTACGCAACAGTAAATCATCAAAATCCATGGCACCTGCCTTAAAACATCTATCTACATATTCTTTGTAAACAGCTCCCATTTGTGGTCTCATGGCCATGGTATCGGCTTCAATCAACTCAGGATTATTTCTATAGGCTTTTACGGTAATTAAGTTGTTTTTAAACTGAGAAATTCTACTTAAAATAGCTTTTGATTTGTACTGATCTTTACTCAATCCCATTTCTTTAATAATGGAATTCATCAAACGAACGGTGTCCTGAGAATCATATATGGTAAAACTTGATGGATATCCTAATTTATCAGCCTCGGAACGTAAAATTCTAGCAAATACGGAGTGAAATGTTCCCATCCAAAGATTTTTAGCTTCACTTTGCCCCACTACTTTCCCAATACGCTCTTTCATTTCTCTAGCGGCTTTGTTGGTAAAAGTTAAAGAAAGTATCTGAAAAGAATCTACCCCATTTTTTAACAAATGAGCAATTCTATAGGTTAACACTCTTGTTTTTCCAGATCCTGCACCGGCAATAATAATCATTGGCCCTTCCATTTGCTCAACGGCAGCGCGTTGTGGCGGGTTTAATCCTTCTAAATAATCTGACACTTGGCTATTCATTTTTAAGTAGGCTAAAAATAAGAATTATTTAGGGAATGAAAACATGAATTAAAGACTTAAGTAATGTGGATGACTATTGAAATTTAAAAGTGTGTGACTTTGGTGAATTGAGTAAAAAATAACTAAACCGAAAATTATTTGTTTTAAAGAAAACATCCCAACTCCGCTCGAAGACCAAAATGATTGAGTTGCGAACCTGTACAAGGTTAATAAATATTAATACCAGTTCTTCAAACTCCACAATTCATCTAAAGCACATTTGTTTATTGGATTCTAGCGTATCGAAATTTCGGGAGAGGATAGCTAAAACTTAACTAATATTCGCCCAAATACTAGTTCTTTTATGAATTTGTTGATAAGCTCTTTTAATAGGAAGATTCTTTGCTAAAGCCAAATTAGGATCTTCTCTCAATACTTCTAAGGCTGTATTTCTTGCCATGTGTAATTCTTTTGAATCTCTAACCAAATCAGCGATTTTTAAATTTAAGACACCACTTTGTTGCGTTCCCATTAAGTTTCCAGGACCACGGAGTTTTAAATCTACCTCAGCAATTTCAAAACCATCGCTGGTTCTCACCATGGTTTCTAAACGAGTTTTAGAATCGTTAGATAATTTTACGCCTGACATTAAAATACAATAACTCTGATCGGCCCCACGTCCTACTCGTCCTCTAAGTTGATGTAATTGCGACAAACCAAAACGTTCAGCGCTTTCTATAATCATTACCGAAGCATTGGGCACATTTACCCCTACTTCTATCACAGTAGTAGCCACCATTATTTGTGTTTCTCCTTTTACAAAACGCTGCATCTCAAATTCTTTATCTGCAGGTTTCATTTTTCCATGTACAATACTGATTTTATATTTTGGCAATGGAAATTCACGTTGAATACTTTCATATCCATCTTGTAAATCTTTATAATCCATGGCTTCTGATTCTTCTATCAAAGGATACACTACGTAAATCTGTCTTCCTTTTTCAATTTCATCACGCATAAATTTAAACACTCGTAAACGAGCACTATCAAATCTATGCACTGTTTGAATAGGTTTTCTTCCTGGTGGCAATTCATCAATCATAGAAACATCTAAATCACCATAAGCACTCATGGCTAAAGTTCTCGGAATAGGCGTTGCTGTCATGATTAATACATGTGGTGGCAGAGAGTTTTTCATCCACATTTTAGAACGTTGTGCTACTCCAAATCTATGTTGTTCATCAATAATGGCCAATCCTAAATTTTTAAACACTACTTTATCTTCTAGAATAGCATGTGTCCCTATTAAAATTTGCAAAGAACCATCTTCTAAACCTTCATGAATAATTCTACGTTCTTTGGTTCTAGTAGAACCCGTTAACAATTTTACAGAGATGTCAAAAGGAGCAACCAGCTCTGAAATCGCCTGAAAATGTTGCGAAGCCAAAATCTCTGTAGGAGCCAACATGGCTGTTTGAAAGTTATTATCCAAGGCAATTAAAATGGTTAACAAGGCCACAATGGTTTTTCCTGCCCCCACATCTCCTTGTAACAATCGGTTCATATGCGCTCCACTAGCCATATCGGCTCTAATTTCTTTCAACACTCTTTTTTGAGCATTGGTCAAATCAAACTTTAAACCTGATTTGTAAAAATCATTAAAATAATCACCTACCTGTCCAAACACAAATCCTTTTATTTTGTCTTTTCGCACCAATTTATTTCTGATGAGTTGGGTCTGAATAAAGAAAAATTCTTCAAATTTTAATCGTTTTTGTGCTTTGGTTAAATATTCTTGATTTTTAGGAAAATGAATATGCAATAAGGCTTCTTTTTTACTCAATAAACCATACTCTTGAATAATTTCATCAGACAACGTTTCTTGAATAAACGGATAAGCTTCTTTAATTAAATGCTGAATAGCCTTAGACATGACTTTGTTATTAAAGCCTTTAGCACTCATTTTTTCGGTAGATGGATAAATAGCCTGTAAGCCAACTATAAAGTTTTTCTTATAGTTAACCTCCAACTCCATATCTGGATGAGGCATACTAAAATTTCCATTAAAAAAATTAAGTTTCCCAAAAATCACATAGGGCTCATTAATTTTAATTCCTGATTTTAACCATTTGGTGACTCTAAACCAAATCAACTCCATACTACCAGTTTCATCTTTAAAAGTAGCTACCAAACGAGAACCTCTCTTTTGCTTAACTTCTTTTAAATCTGTCACAATTCCTTTGATCTGTACTTCGGTGTTTCCTGCCTGCAATTCACGAATGGTAAACATCTTAGATTTATCTACATATCTGTTTGGAAATAGATTCAATAACTGATTTGCATTAAAAATCCCCATTTCTTTTTGGAGCATCAATGCTTTGGCAGGTCCAATTCCTGTTAAGTAGGTAATATTAGTCTCAAAATCAAACATAGGTTTCACAAATCTACTATTTTAAACAAAGCTAAAACAGTGTTTATACCGCTTTTTACATCAAAGAAAAAAGACGTGAAGTGAAAATTATGGACTTTACCAACAGAAATTAAATTTCTTTGATGCACTAGGTAAAAAACACGTAACTTTGCTGCCAAATAGTTCACAATACATGAGACTTCATAGAAATTTAGTATTTACCGTTATAGATTCTTTAGAGGATGTTTTTAACGAAAAAGAATACGCTGATAAAGTAATACAAAAAGCCTTAAAAAAAGACTTGCGTTGGGGAGCAAGAGATAGAAAATTTGTTGCCGAAACCTTTTATGAAATTGTACGATGGAAACGTTTGTACAACGAAATTGCAGGAACAAAAGATCATTATTCTAGAGAAAATCTTTGGAAAATTTTTGCTGTTTGGGCAGTATTACGTGGAATTGAATTGCCAGATTGGAAATATTTTGAAGACACACCAGTAAGAAGAATCAAAGGAAAGTTTGATGAACTACAAAGTAATAGAGCCATCTCTCAATCTATTCCAGATTGGATGGATGAACTGTGTTTAAAAGAATTGGGAGAAAAGAAATGGACAGCGGAATTAAAAGCGCAAAACATTCCTGCTTCTGCCATTTTAAGAGTTAATACTTTAAGAGGTACTAAAAAACAATTACAAGATTTACTGGCTAAAGATGACATTGTTACAAAACCTATTAAAGGATATCCATATGCCTTAGAACTAGATGAGCGTAAAAATGTTTTTGTTACTCAAGCTTTTAAAAGTGGAATGTTTGAAATGCAAGATGCTTCATCTCAATTAGTAGCAGAATTCCTAGAAATAGAACCTGGAATGAGAGTGGTAGATACTTGTGCTGGAGCAGGTGGAAAAACCTTACACATTGCTGCTTTAATGGAAAATAAAGGATCTATTATTGCAACTGATATTTATGGTGGTAAATTAATTGAACTAAAAAAACGTGCAAAACGTGCAGGTGCTTTTAACATTACAACCAAAAAAATTGAATCAACCAAAACCATTAAAAAACTATACAATACAGCGGATAGAGTTTTAATTGATGCTCCTTGTTCTGGATTAGGAGTTTTAAAGCGTAATCCTGACAGTAAATGGAAATTACAACCTGAATTTATTGATAACATCAAAGCAATTCAATCTGATATTTTAGAGCGTTATACTAAAATTGCAAAAGTGGGTGGAAAAGTAGTGTATGCTACTTGTTCTATTTTACCTTCTGAAAACCAAGAGCAAGTAGCTAAGTTTTTAGAAAAAAATGACAACTTTAAATTGATTAAAGATAAAAAAGTATTGGCTTCTGTTTCTGGTTACGATGGTTTTTACATGGCCTTATTAGAAAGAATTGGTTAAAATTCCCTTATCTATTAATGATAAAAAAAACTCCATGAACAGTTCATGGAGTTTTTTATTTCTAATCCTTTATATTCTTTAGGCCATTTACATCTTGATAGTGTCTAATAACATATCTAAAGGCAGTTTCTAAAATTTCGCCCATACATTTACACTTTTTAAAAGCAACATCTTTTGTATAAATAAATAAGTCGTTCTTTAGCTGATCAATTTTATCGTCAGAAGAAATTCTATCTTGTAACATACAATTGATCAACTCTTGAATTCTCTTTTTTCCTAATAAAATTCTTTTGGCAATGGTGGATCTTTCTTCTTGTTGATACTGCTCAATAGATTCTGGTCTTAAATTATTATGAACCATTTCTACATACTGATTGTTCTCTTTTAGAAACTGTGGCATATACACCCTCAATCTCCCTTCATAACATTGCTGATCAAAATCAATCGCTCTAATTCTATAACGTACTTGGTCAAAATCATGTGTAGGGACAATTACATAATTATAAGCCCTCATATCTCCTAACAAACGCACAATACAACGTTCATTAAACTTTACATATTCCTTGGCAATTTGTTTTTGAGTTCTGATAGAATAAGCATCCAAGCCTGCTTCAATAAAAGTATCTCCTGGTATTCCTGAAATATGATCTTCAATCAACGTTTCTTTGTACACCAAAAAATTAATTCGGTTTGGCGATAACAAATGCTCTAGTTCCAATCCGTACACCCTGGAAGCATCTGCTTTTTTTACATACATATAAGTGTAATTATCATTTAAAATATTCCTTACCTTAATTCTAAAAGGCTTGGAATTTCCAAACGTACAATAATCAACCGCATCAATATTTAAAAAAGGAACTGAGGTGTCAGAACCATCACCATGTAAAATAGAGTATACTTTTTTTAAATCTCTATCAATAGTAGTTCTTTCGTGTTCTGGATAGTAAACTCGTACCCAAAGAGTATCTTCTCCATTTTCGTTATACACTTCTATGGCTCCAGAAAAACGAAGCAAATCATCATAAAAAACAGGAATTAATGCATTCCTATCATATTTTGATAAATATTGACTAAAAAAGGACTGTATTGGATACGTGGGCTTTTTCTTAGATATTTTTTCGTACTCTGGATTATCCATAGTTTTTTATACTTCTCTGTTTTTATCGTAAGGTATTTTTGACAATAAATACTTGATGGCATTTACCCTTGCAAACGTTTTTCTATTGGCTTTGATTATTTTCCACGGAGCATAATCTGTATTGGTGTTGGTAAACATTACATTTTTATACTTGGTATATTCATCCCAAAGTTCCTGAGCTTTTTCATCTACAGGAGTGATTTTCCACTGTTTTAATGGGTTGTCTCTAATCTCATCAAATCGTTTGGCTTGTTCGTCTTTGGTAATAGACATGTATATTTTTACCAACTTAATCCCTGAAGAAGTAATCATACGTTCAAAATCGTTTACATTGTTCATAAAACGAACGTATTCTTCTTGGGTACAAAATCCATTTACAGGTTCTACCACAGCACGGTTATACCAACTACGGTCAAAAAAAACAATTTCTCCTGCTTTGGGAAACTTGTTGATATAACGCTGAAAATACCATTGTGAACGTTCTTCATCTGTAGGTTTTGGCAACGCCACAATTCTAAAATGACGTGGATTGATACGCTCGGTCATTCTACGGATGGCTCCCCCTTTTCCGGCAGCATCTCTTCCTTCAAAAACAACAATTACACGTTGGTTTTTTTCAATGATCTCCTCGTGCATTTTAATCAACTCCTTTTGAAGTTTTTTTAATGATTTTATATAATTAATACTTCTTACCGCTTTTTGAAGATTCACTTCTTTGTCTGTTAACAAAGCCTGAATTCCTTTTTTGGTATTTAAGTTTTTAATATCATTTGGTGTTATATTATTCTCCATACTATTAATCTATTTGGTATGATGATCTAAAATAATGCATCACAACGTTAGGGTCTGGAAATAAATTTGCCACAGCATGTTCCTTCCCTTCATAATCAAACTTAGATAAAACATATCTAATACTTTCAAGTCTTGCTTCTTGTTTGTCGTTTGTTTTAACAATTACCCAAGGACTATAAGTGGTATGTGTTTTACTAAACATATGCTCTTTATAAGTAGTATACCTGCTCCACAACTCTTGTCCTTTTTTATCTACAGGGCTAAATTTCCATCTCTTTAAAGGGTTTTCTTGTCTAGAATTAAAACGAGCCAATTGTTCACTTTTTGAGATAGACAACCAAAATTTTATAATTACCAATCCGTCTTCATACAACATATGCTCAAATTCTGGAACTTGTGCCATAAAAGTATTGTATTGATCATCCGTACAAAATCCCATCACAGGCTCTACTACCGCTCTGTTATACCAACTACGATCAAAAAAAACAATTTCTCCAGGATTGGGTAGTTCCTTAATGTATCTCATAAAATACCATTGTCCTTTTTCTATATCTGTAGGTTTGTTTAAAGCCACCAAACGAGAAGAACGTGGATTTAAATGTTCCATAAATCTACGAATCGCTCCTCCTTTTCCTGCAGCATCTCTTCCTTCAAAAATAATGGCTACTCGTTTGTTATTTTTCTTAATCCACTGTTGTAATTTAACCAGCTCTATTTGTAATAACTTAAGCTCTTCTTCGTATTTTATTTTATTGAGAATATCCGAAACATCTTCTCCTTTTTCGTCTAATTTGCGTACCAACTCCGCCCTCGTGCTCACTGAAGCCAAATCTTCAGCAGTTAGCATTTCTTTTTCATTCATATCTTTTGGGGATTTTTTATCTTTATGACGAGTAAATATACATATTCCACTGCTTTTAACATAGTTTAACAAGGCGAATAATTGTACTTTTAGACAACTTTTGACAAGATTTTAATGAATTTCAATAAAATATTCTTTTTACTGTTTGTTAGCCTTTACATGTGTAAAATAAACACTCACGCACAAACCAAACATGAAATAGGATTGATTAACGACAATGATTTATATGTTTCTTTTTATTTAGATAAATATTACACCAATGGTCTAGAGCTTTTTTATAAACAAGCCACTAATACTGGTTATAATTTCTTTGATAAAAAAATTAGACAGTTTACCCTTGGACAAAATATATACAACCCTCAAGACAGTGATGTAACCAAAGTAGCGTTTCAAGAAAGACCATATGCAGGATATTTATATGCTAATTATTCAGAACACTTAATCAACTCTAAAAATATTTTAAGTTTAGGACTTACACTCGGAGTCACCAACACCAAGTCTGGAGCAGAATGGGCTCAAAACTTTATTCATACCTTTTATAATATTGATCCTTCTGAGGGATGGAAAACACAAGTAAAAGAAAAATATGCTGTAGGTGTCTTGGCCAATTATACTCGAAATATACTCTACAAAGAAAGCCTTCCCATTTCAATCTCTTGGACAAACAAGGCAAAACTAAACACCGTTTTTACCAATATTTCTAGTGGAATCGCTATCCGATTTAATTTTTTAAAAACTGTATTAGCTCCAATATCTAATAGCACATTTTTTGGTACTGCCTTGCAATATGGTGATGAAAAATGGATCAAGGAAAGTTATTTTGGAATAAAATCTTTTGCGACCTATCAAATTAAAGACGATACCGTTACAGGAGAATTAGATAAAAACCCAACACAAAAAGAATTTCATTTAGAACCGTGGACTTGGCAAAATGATTTTGGATTTTATTGGAACTCAAAACATATAAATTTTAGCTATCACATAATTTACTGCACCAGAAATGTAAAAGAAATGAGAACTAAAATCACCCGATACGGAAGCCTTCAGTTTAGCTATAAATTTTAAGACTTATTTTTCTCTGCAATCCACTTAGATAAATACATGGAACTTTTTAACGTATGATGCTGTAACATACTTCCGATAAAATTCTGAGCTCTGTATGTATTCAAATTTAAAATCAAGTCTTGAAGTTTTTCCGTAAATGCTTTCTGAAATATTGATTTCTCAAACCTAGTTTTTAAAATCTGTTTTCCCTTATTACTTTCAACATTCCAAAGGTTTTCATCTGTGTATAGTTGAATTGCTTTGTTTATAAAATCCTCTTCAGTATTGGCAATACAGTTTTTTAAATCAAAATCTCCAAACATTCCTTCAGACCCAATTTCTGTAGTAATAAAAGGCGTATTATTTTGCATGGCATCTATCAATTTTCCTTTTAAACCTGCTCCAAATCTCATAGGAGCTAAACAAACCCTAGTTTCCTTCATTACTTTAGCAACTTCTTCTGCCCTACCGTGTACTAAAAAACCATCTTTAGCATTGTGTAGTTGAAATACTTTATCTGATGGATAACCTCCGTAAATATGGAGGTGTGCTTTAGGAAGTTTCTTTTTTATTTTTGGCCAAACAACTTGTTTTAATTGCAAAACAGCATCCCAATTGGGTGCGTGAATAAAATTACCTATGAATAAAAAATCTTGTCTTTTGTTAAAAGAAGGAGTTAGATGATTCTCAACCTCGACTAAAAAAGGCAAATACCACAAAATAGTTTCTGGAATTTGATAGACCTCTTTTAAATAAATCATTTCAAACTCCGAAATAGTCAGCGTTGCATCACATCTATAAATGCTAGCAATTTCTCTTTTGGCATCTTCAGACAGAATCATTCCTTTTGGTAAATCCAACCCTTTTTTAACAGCTTCTTGTCTTGCTTTTCTTAAAAAATGTAAATCTTCCGAATCTAACAATCTTAAAGCATCAGGACAAATTTTAGCCACCCTCCAACCAAATTGTTCTTCAATCATAAAACGATCAAACAAAACAACAGTAGGATTTAAGTCTTTTAAAAATTCATCAAAAGAAACATCATTTAACAAAATAGTCTCTTCAACAACATCAATACAATTTAAATTAAAAGCAGTAGTTGGTTTTTGTGCAGGACTAGCAAAAGTCACCACATATTCTGCCAATTGAAATTGTTCTATAATTTGTAACATTCTGCTACCCGCAGCAGTTGCTGTAGGTTCTGGCCAAACATAGCCAATAATTAAGAGTGATTGCATTTAACAAAAATATAGAATTGAATCCATAGCATTTTGATTTGCTTTCTTTAAATTTATAGCAAACATGGAACCTCTTAAAAACGCATACAACCCAAAATTTTTCAATGCTTTTTTAAATGCATTGGAGGAAGTAAAACCTCAGCTTGACAAAGCGATGTTTTTAGCTGCTATTTTTATTCCTGAATGGAAACAAATGGAGCTGAAAGAACGAATGCATCACATTGCAAAAACCTTATATCATCATTTAAATACTGATTTTAGAATTGCCATACATGAAATCAAGTCACTGATTCCTGTTTTGCAAAAACATCAAATTTCAGGTGGTTTTGAATATTTGTTTTTACCGGATTATGTAGAAATATATGGGCAAGATTATTTGGTAGAAAGTGTGGCTAGTTTTGAAATTATTACACCTTTTGTAAGCTGTGAATTTGCAATTCGCCCTTTTATCATAGCACACCCAAAATATGTAATGGCAAAAATGATGGAATGGTCTTTTCATCCAAATCTTCATATTCGTAGACTGTCTAGCGAAGGTTGTAGACCCAGATTACCATGGGCAATGGCTTTACCTGAGTTTAAAAAAAATCCATCGACTATTTTACCTATTTTGGAAAATTTACTCAATGATGAAATGGTCTATGTACGTAAAAGCGTGGCCAACAATTTGAATGATATTTCTAAAGATCATCCAGAAATAGTGATTGCTTTTACCCTAAAGCACATTGGAGAAACACACAAAACAGATTGGACCCTAAAACACGCCAATAGGAATTTGCTAAAACAAGCAGAACCTAGAATTATGAAAGCTTTTGGTTTTGGAAACACTGCACAAATTGATGTTCAAAATATAAAAACAAGTGCTACTAAAATTCAATTAGGCCAAGATTTACATTTTTCATTTGACATCATCAACAATAGCAAAACCGAGACGCTTATTCGTTTAGAATATGCCGTGTATTACTTAAAACAAAATGGAATTTTGTCTAAAAAGGTTTTCCAAATCAGTCAAAAAAATTACGCTCCATACAGCATTAATAAAATAAGGCGAAAACAACATTTTAGACCCATTACAACTCGCAAGTATCATTTTGGACTCCATAAAATTGCGGTAATTGCCAACGGAAAAGAATTTGATCATATAGAATTTTATTTGCATGAATAACCTAAATCTAGACAATATTCTTTCTAGTCGTTTAGACAAAGATTTCTTAATTCAATTGTTTCAAGAACAAAAAGAAGTACATGCTAGTGCTATACAAGTTGCCTTAAGTAATCAGCAACCACAGGCTTGGAGGGCTACATGGATTTTAACACATTGTACTTCTAAAAATGACCCTCGTATTATTCCTTATATTTCAGATTTTATAGAAAAAATTCCCAGGCAAAAAGATGGACAACAACGAGAAACCATCAAAATTTTAGACAAAATGAAACTAAATGATGAGCAAGAAGGAAAATTGTTTGACATTTGTATGTCTCTTTGGGAAAACCTAGCCAAAGCTCCTGCTGTAAGATATCTTGCTTTTAAATTTATACACAAAACCTGTCAAAAATATCCAGAGTTAGAGGGTGAAATGGCCTTTATTTCTCAAGATCAATATCTAGAAACTCTGTCTCCTGGTATTCAAAAAATTGTAAAAAGAATTATTAAAACAGGGAAATAATTAAATATCCTCCTGAAGCAATTTTAAAATATTAAATTTAGGCTATCTCTTAGGCACTATTATTGTGTTTTTAAAAAATAAAAAAAGAATCATGAATAAATTCAGAATCACCATCACCCTACTATTTATTACTATTTTTAGTATAACTACTTTTGCACAGGACAAACTAAACCAATATAAGTACCTCTCTATTCCTAAACAGCTTAGCCTGCAAAAAAATCCTAATCAATACAATATCAATACCATTTTAAAAGATTACTTAAACAAGTATGAATTCACCGCTTTTATTCAAGGTGATACCATTCCTAACCACATAAAACCTTGTGATATTTTAAATTTAGATGCTGATAAATCTGGTTTTTTAACGACCAAGGTAATCATATCTTTTACAGATTGTTATGGAAACAATGTATACAACTCAAAAGAAGGTGTTAGTAGAATTAAAGAATTTAAACCTGCTTATTATGAAGCTTTGAGAGCAGCACTAAAAGACCCAAACATTCAAAAGCATCAGTTTTCAGAGACAATTGCTTCTGTAACTCCTTCGGTACCCACAACACCAATAAAGCAAACCACTAAAAGTACCAACACTTTTACTTTAGAGTTTAAAGGACAACATTATCAATTTAAAGAAACAGACGTTCAAAATGAATATCAAATTTTTCAACATGAAACTTTAGTAGGTACACTAAAAAAATCTGATGGAAATAATTATACATTAAAAGCAGGAACATTAAACGGAACGGGAACCTTTGATGACTTTGGAAACTTTTCATTAACTAGAGTAAACCCTGTAAACAACGCTAGTATTACCGATATAATGGCTAGGATAGACTAAGTTATAAAAAGTAACCTTTTACTAAAAAACATAGGTGCTTGCATAAAAATATCTATGTTTTTTTTGTGTTTTAATCATTTAAAATCTCCCAAACCAAAGCTTTGGTGATTTCTTTTCCTGCTGCTTTTTCTTTAATGGTAGCAAAATCAACTTTAAAATCGCATCCTGATTTATATTCTGAACATGTATAAGCACTTCTTACAGCTATACTATGATAGTATGCCTTTAATTTTAATAAAATATTACTTTTAAACAGAATCTCTAACAATAAAATCGATAGGATTTTTTATTCTTCCTTTTTGCTGATTAAGTATCATGCTGGCTGCTCTGTTTCCGATTCTAGTGTAATTTGTAGAAATTACAGAAACACCTAATAGTTTTTTAAAAGGAGTATCATTGTATGATAATACTCCTATATTATTTACCTCTTTTGTTTTTATACAGTCTAATAAATTCACTAAATCACCATCTTCAATTGTAATAAACAACTCTCCTATTTTAAATTGTTCATCATTTGAAACACCCGATAAAATACTAAATTCAATTTTATGTTTATTGCAAAAAAGCTGTACTCCTCTAATAATTTTATCAATGTATGGATATTGTTCTTTACTTGGCACTATTAAATTAAATTTATTATATTTTTTTAGCAACAAAAACCCTTGCCTTAATGCAATATATACATCTCTTTCAAAATCCTGATAAATCTCTATAATATCTCCATCTATTACCAAATCATTGTTATCTAGAATAATAAGTTTTTCTTTGGAAATTGTATTAATAGCGTGTTTATATTCATCAAACTTCTCTGATCTTAACATAAAATGTGGCATCACTACATAATAATCATATCGGTTTATATTTTTAGCTAATAAATCAATAAACTGCTGTTCGTCACAATGATATATTTCAATATCTACTTGATACTTATCCCCTAATTGATCTACAAAAGCTTCGTAAATTTTTAATTTATATGCACATAATTTGTTAATAAAAAAAATAATCTTTTCCTTTTTTTTATTTTTTGGTAGATTCACGTAGGTTCCTTTACCTTTTTTTGCAATCAGTACTTTTTTTGTTTTTAACAAATTATATGCTTTCTCTACCGTATCTCTAGAAACAGCATATTCTTTACTAAATAAATTAACAGAGGGCATTTTTTGATTCAATTGTAAAGTACCATATGTAATATGGTCTATTACTTGATTTGCAATTTGTACATATTTAGGCTGACAGGAATTTTCTGTGATTTTAAATTCTATCATTTTTATTTTTTTGATGTTAAAATGATGACTATTTTACTAAAAACTGGTAAGATCCAGAGCCTAACTCTATCACTTTTCTTTCTTTACTTTCCTTTAAACCTTCCTTTTTTTTATGATTTTTATTAGAAGTTATCATGTAAACCGACTGATATTTATCGCAAAGAACATGAAACTCCGCTGTTGTATTAGGAGGGACTTCAACAAAATAGAAAACACCTTCTTTTGTAATTTCCCACTTACTATTTATTCTTCCATACATAGAATCATAATATCCTTCTGCCCATGTCATTTTTCCTGTAGTATCTGGAGTAGGTTTTATTAATATTTTCTTATATCCAGGCTCTAAAGGTTGAATCCCTAAAGAGTAAGCATACATCCACTCTCCAACAGCTCCAAAGGAATAATGATTGAAGGAATTCATGCTATTGTTACCTCCAAAACCGTTTTCTGTAGTATATGAATTTAAACGTTCCCAAATAGTAGTAGCTCCATTAACGACTGAATAAAGCCAAGATGGATAATTGGTTTGTTGTAATAATTCATACGCTACGTTACTTTTATCAGCTTTAGATAAAGCAGTACAAAGCGCTGCTGTTCCAATAAACCCTGTCATTAAAGAATATTCAGGCCTATTAATCCCCTCATAATCTTTATTTTTTCTTTCAATAGTAGTAACCAAATGTTTTTCAGCTAACGGCCTATTCTCTTTATTAAACACATTAAAATTTAATGGGATTGCATAAGAAGCTTGTGTATCTATAACATCTCCTTTTTTAGCCAATTGAAAATTTTTAGGTTTAGTCGCTAAAGATTCTCCTGAATATCCAGAATGAGTTGTTTTTTTAGTTTTTACATCAACATAAGTATTATTAAAAAAAGCCTTCCTTTTCTGGTAAAGTGATTGATATTTAGAAGCATCTTTTTCTTTTCCTAGAATAGCAGCAGTTTTAAATAAAATTTCTAAAGTCTTTATTTGATAAGCAGTCCAAAACAAAGAATTATCATTTTTATATCCTTCTGGACTCAACCAATCTCCCAAAGGCCCTTCATCTAAAATTCCAGTAACAGGATCTTGTTTAGAACTTAAGAAATCTACATAAGCTTTCATGGCACCGTAATGATTTTCTAAAACTTTTTTATCTCCATATTGCTGATATAAAGTCCATGGAATTGTAACACCTGCACTTCCCCAAAGTGTACCGCCAAATCCTGTACCTATGGGAGCAATATCGGGGAATCTTCCATTTTTTTCTTGCAAATTTCTATTCGCTATTAAATGTCTTTCTAAAAAAGCATTCACATCACCTAAATAAGTTGCTGTTTTGGCAAATACATTAATATCTCCATTCCACCCCATTCGCTCATTTCTAGCAGGAGTATCTGTTGGAATTGATAAAAAATTACTACGAAAAGACCATGTAATGTTTTCCCATAATTTATTAACCAAATTGTTAGAAGTCTTGTAAGATGATGATAGTTTTTGAATTGAACTCAACACCAATCCTTCTACATTTTCTAGAGGTAAAGCTTTGTTAATTCCTGTAACTTCAAGGAACCTGTAACCATGAAAAGTAAAGTGAGGCTGAATAATTTCTTCTGAATTGTTTTTCAGTATCCATCGGTCTGTAGTCATAGCTCCTCTAATGTTCTCCGTCATAATCATATTAACATTTTTAGAATATTCAAGTAAATCAGGATATTTCATTTCTGCATACCTCATGGTAATTGTATCTCCTACACTACCTTTTAGCTTAATTCTTGGCACCCCCACCATGTTTTGTCCCATATCATAAATAAAAACACCAGGCCTCACTTCCTCTACAGATTTTGCTTGTAGGGTTTTAACAATTTTAGCATTTTCTCCAATCTGACCAATAAGTTGTAAGTCGTTGTAATTAAATGTTTCATTTACAAAAGCATTATTTGAGTTTACAGGAATTTCTACAGCGGCATGCCAAGTTGAATCATTGTATTCTTTGGTTTTCCATCCTTCCGTTTTTGTTTCCTTTCTTGCATCGTATAATTCTCCTTGAAAAAAACTTGAATAACGAATAGGTCCATCCGTAAACACTTTCCAATCTTTATTGTTAGAAGTTATGGTTTTAGTGGTACCATCACTGTATTGTATTTTTAATTTTAATAATAAAGATTGTCTGTCTCCAAAATAATTCCAATTAAATCCTCTGTAGGTTGAATTACCAGACCACCATCCTTCACCTAAACTAGACCCAATGATGTTTTTTCCCGTTTGCAAGAGTGTTGTTACATCATATGTTTGATACATATGTGTTTTGTTATATTGAGTTAAACCAGGGTTAAAATAATCATCTCCAACTCTATATCCATTAACATACATTTCATAAATTCCTCTTGCAGTAACATACATAGTAGCCTTGCTTATTTTTTTGTTAAGGTTAAATGTAGTTCTCAACAATGGCGTTGCATTTTTACTAGGGTTAGCTGTTAAAATGATGAAGTGATCATTCGATCCAACTTTATAGGTTTTATTTTGAATTTTTAATCCTTTGCTTAACTGATCTTCAAATATTCCTTTATAAGATTCTTTTGTACTTAAATTTTCCTGAAATAAAACACTTGAAGGTTTTCTATAATTGGTTATTCTTACTTCTTTAAAATAAGCAAACTCTCCTTTTTTCATGTTAAAGCCAATATCGGCCAAAGCAGGATAAACTATTAAATCTCCTCCATTATCTCCTAAAGGATTAAGAGATACCCCTCTAACATCCACCCATTCTGGCACATTAGGATCGTTGTTTATTAAATTTTCTTTTTCATATCCATCTATATATATTAAACATTTTCCAAAATTCATTTCTAAGGCAACCTGATGCCAATTGTATTTATTCTGATGGTTAATTAAAGAGGTGGGAATATGATAAGTAAATAGTGGTCTACTAATATTATCATTTAAGTCATATCCACTCCTAAATACGTGTAATTTAGCTTCTCCCTTATTTTCTTTAAGTTCACTAATATCTAATTGAAATACCAAATAACTTTCGTCTTTCTGATTTTCAACGCCTAAAATATTTAAGTTTTTGTTCATCAAACGTACGTCATTTGCCCCAAAAACAAATCCTGCTTTAGCAGACTTCGTACTTTTGTCTAATTTAACTTTGTAGTCCATTTTAAAAACGGTAAGTGCATGAGAGTATAACATTAAATCATTATCGTTTCCTCCAATCCACTTTGCACCTTCCCATCCCTCTAAAGTAGAAGTCATAATACCTGTTTCAAAAAAGGAGTTCTTTTCAAGTGTTTTATCTTCTTGATCCCATACTTTTATGTGCCAATTATATCTAGTTCCTGGCTGTAATGATTCGCCTGCGTATGCTATGTTTATAGACTTATCAGATATTACTTTCCCCGTATCCCAAACTGTTTTCTCTTTTTCATTTTTAACAATAATTTGATATGCTTTTTGAAAAACATTTTTTTTATACGAGTCTTTCAAAAGCATCTTCCAACTAAATCTAGGCTTTTCTATATCTAACCCAATAGCTTGTTTTTTAGACTCTACTTTTAAATCACTCAGGTGGACTTGTCCAAATCCTTTAACAAATAATAAGCACAGAATTAGGATATGTTTTATTTTTTTCATTTATTTTTTTTGCGTTTAGTTTATAAATATCTTCTTGATAAACTTTTCATTAGAATTTGTTAGATGAAAGAAATAGAGACCAGAAGAAAAAGATGACACATCAATATCTACCTTATCTTTTACTTTATTCAGCGCTACAATTAATCTACTTGTAGTATCATATACTTTTAAATTGTAATTTTTTTCTGCATTCTCTACAATTACCGAAACTTCATTAGAAGCCGGATTAGGATATATTTCAAACTCTGTTGTTTTACTTACTGTATTCTCTGTGGCGTCACCCCAAGTAAAAAGCTCCCAACCTCCAATAGTTTGTCTATTAGAAATTACTGGATTTACTCCATTTTCTGAACTAAGATAAAATCCGACATTACTTTTTAGAGCAAATTTATTTTCTCCTAACTGTATAAAAGTAAACTTCTCAGTTTCTCCTATAGCATCAGCGTTACAATACATTGATCCAGTTCCATCTCCTGCATTTACATATTTGTCATTAGAGCCTAGTAATGCTATTTTACCGTTTCCTGCATCTACAACTTTAAACACTTCCCATGCATTCTGTTCTGTTTTAATACAAGTCATCGGATTGTCATTTCCTTCGGAACTCAGGTATTTTAAATTATTTCCCTTTATCCATATATTCATTCCTATAGGAGCTACAGAAATAGTTGCTTGTGTTAAAGGAGATATATTATTAATATGATTTGTGTTCTCTCTAAAATTTGGAGTTACGTATTGAGACCATTTTTGAGAAATTACTTCTGCTGTGTCATAATGTATGTCAGGTATTTCTCCTGGATAACCATCGTAATACCCCCAATTTTCAACAGGATTATCAATTCTTTTCACTTTATAAGCCCAGTTAGACCAAGATGCATTTAGAGCATTTAATCCACTGATGTATTTTTGCCACAAATCTGGGAAATTCCATAAATTAAATTCTCCGGCTAATACAGGAACATTCCAGTTGTGCATATGGTTTGCAACATCTAACAAAACAGCATCAATAAAACCATCTTGAGAAGTCCAATTTGTTTTATCTTCATTATAGTGATGAACTTGATAAACCACATTTGTCCAACCGTAATGCTGGGGAGCAACAACAAAACTAAACCCAGGAAAAGCTCCTATGGAAATAGTATGATCTGGATCTATTTGTCTTACTTCATTGTACAAATCATTATAAAATTGATGTATCGGATAATTTGATTGATCTGAACTTAATGGCTCATTTAATAAATCATACATGGCTACTGTTGGGTTGTCTTTATAACGGGTAGCAATTGCCTTCCAAATATCTATTGTCATATTTTGAGAATTCTGATCGGTCCAATAATTATTAATAACTGCCTGACCACTGGTTATAAAACCATTAATTCCTCCAGGTGCTCCGTGTAAATCTAAAATAACGTACATGTTTCTGTCATTACACTCATTAATTACCCAATCTAATTGATCAAAGCCATGAGGTTTTATGGTTCCGTCATTGTACATAATTTCCATCCAATAAAAAGGAACTCTCACCATGTTCATACCCATAGATTGAATATTGTCTAAATCACTAGAAGTAATCCATGCTTCTTGAAAACTATCTAATATGGTATCTGCCATATCGGCTCCAAACCTATCATATAAAGAATTTCTTACTGTGTAATCATCTTCCATAAAAAGGTTGAATTCAGCAATAGACCAAAAATTTGAATTTGCAGTTCCTGTTTGAACTATTTTTACATATCTCTTGTGGTAAATATTAGGTAATTGCACAAAAATATCTTCAGAAGTTCCTGTTCCAGAAGTTACTTCTTCCCAATTTAATTGGTCATCTGAAACCTCAATTCTATATCCTCTTGGATAATCTCCCGTATAGCCTCTAGCCTCAAAAGAAATACGATTAAACAATACCTGTTCTTGCATGTCTACCATAAAATATTGTGATTCGTCTGGTAATTGTGCTGCTCCTGATGACCAGCGAGAATTTAAATCTCTATCAAAAACATTTTGAACATTTGTTCCAGAGTAAGTAGATGATGCGCTTGCAACCCATTGACTTCTATTTAAAGATCCTTTTCCTACGGGGCCCATCCAATACTCCATACTCAACCAAGCTCCTAAATTTGTTCCACGTAAAGTTATCGTGTCACCCAATCCATTTTGATTTCTTAATACAGTACCGTCTGTTTTTAAAAAATCTGCTGAAGTCATTTGTCCATAAGTAACAGAAGTCAAAAACAATAAAAACAGCCTACAAAATTGATAATACTTTTTCATTATTTACTTTTTTTAGTTAATACAGAAATTTCTCTTTTTGGCACCAAACTTTTAGTTGTTTTTAAGACTTCAAGCAGCTCATTTCTTTTAAATGTTTCTTTGAAAAAAATGTGATCTATAGAATTTCCAACTTCAATATTGTAGATTCCAGACTCTAATATCCATGCAGATCTTTTTGGAGAAAAAGAAGCATAATCTGTAGCATTTAATATCACTTTAACCTCTTGTTTTTCTCCAGGTTTCAATTGTTTTGTTTTTACAAATGCCCTAAGTTCTTTTGTTGGTTTTTCTAATTCTACCTCAGGCGATGATATATAAAACTGTACGACTTCTTTTCCTGCTTTGTTTCCTATATTTTTCACCCAACAGCTAAGCTCTAATTTTCCGTCTTTAGTTGTTTTAAAATCTCCCTTAGAAATTTCAAAATCTGTATAAGAAAGTCCAAAACCAAAAGGATAAGATACAGGTACATTAAATGTGTTAAAATAACGATAACCTACATAAATTCCTTCCTCATAAATTACTTCCGATTTTACACCAACAGTACCACTAGGATATGGATTGTCTACCAATTCTTTTCCAGGAAAGTTTATAGAAGAGTAATGATCCATATACTGAATAGGGAATGTCATTGGTAATTTACCTGAAGGATTTCGTTCACCCACTAAAATATCAGCTACAGCGTTTCCTCCTTCCTGCCCTCCTTGCCACATTAAAAGAATTGCATCTGCATCTTTTTTCCAAGAGTTTGTTTCTATAACACCTCCTATATTTAAAACAACAACCATTTTTTTATGATGCTTGTGGTAAGCTTCTGATATTTTTTTAAGTAATGTTTGTTCCTCTTTAGATAAGTAGAAATCATATCCTTGTTGCCTGTCATAAAACTCACCCGATGTTCTATTTACAGTAAAAATTCCCATTGATGTTTTTTGTGCGATTACATCTAATTCTTCTGATGTCCATTTTTTCTCTGGTAATATTTTATCAGGACCAAAAGACCATGCTTTAGGAGGTAGTGCAGCTTTGGTTTTTTCTATGTATTCTACATAACCCTCCTTTACACTGTTGTCTATGAACAAATTCTTTTTTTCTAAACCTTCTAACAAAGAAGTAGAATAAGCCATATTTACATTTCCGCTTCCCGTTCCAACAGCAATAGTTTCATAACTTGCTACTCCAAACAAAGCCAATTTTTGTGATTTGTTTATAGTTAATGGCAATGTGTTTTCATCATTTTTTAATAAAACCATTCCTTCTGTTGCTGTTTCTTTAGCTATTTTTTGTGAAGCTTTTAAATCTGGTGTACCACTAGGCTTATACCCTAAAAAAGAGGGCGTTTTTTGGTATATATCTAAAATAGATTTTACATTTCTATCTAACTCTTTTTCTGTTAAAAGTCCTTTTTTAACAGCATTTACAATCATGTTTTTATGGTTAGGTGTTCCTGGCATTAACAAATCATTTCCAGCTTTAAGTTGTTGAGGAACATTTTCTCCTGCAAACCAATCAGTCATCACAAAACCTTTAAATCCCCATTCTTCTCTTAAAATAGTGGTTAACAAATCATAACTTTCAGATGCATAAACTCCATTAACCTTGTTATAAGCAGACATGACCGTCCATGGCTTAGATTCTTTTACAGTAATTTCAAATCCTTTTAAATATATTTCTCTTAAAGCTCTTTCATCAACTATTGCATTAATTCTACTTCTATTGGTTTCTTGATTATTAACTGCATAATGTTTTACAGAAACTCCTATTCCTAAAGACTGTACTCCATTGGTAAAAGCGGAAGCCATTTTACCAGATAATAATGGGTCTTCAGAATAATACTCAAAATTTCTACCTCCTAGTGGATTTCTGTGAATATTTAAAGCTGGAGCCAATAATATATCTACACCATATTCTTTTGCTTCATGAGCAAAAGCTTTCCCTACTTGTCTCATCAATTCTGTATTAAAAGTAGAAGCTAACAAGGAAGCTACAGGAAATGCAGTGGCATAAAATGTTTTGTCTGGTACTGAAGCTCTATGTGGATTAATTCTAACTCCAGCTGGACCATCAGCAAAAATAACTACAGGTAAATTAAGTCGCTCATTAGCTAAACTTTTTCCTGCGGCTCCAGGAACATTTCCTCCTACCTCTCCAACACCTGTATCTCCTCCTTCGGACCATGGAATTTCCATTTCAGAACCTATTACAATACGTTCCTTTTCTTCTAAACTAAGTTTGCTTAATAAGATTTCCGATGTTTGTTGTGCATACAAACTCTTTACAAATAAGAGTAAGAGTAAGGCAAAGAATTGCTTTTTTTTGTGTAAAAATTTCATAAACAACTATTTTATAAGAATAATTAAGATTTAAAAATGAGACGTAGGTTTCTAACCCTTAACTCACAATTAGGTCAAGGGTTAGAAATAACTAACGTATATGTTGAGTTTATTTAGTAACCAGGGTTTTGATCTTCTTGTGTAATTTCTGGGTTTACTCTAATTTCTCTCTGCGGTAATGGCAACAATAAATGCTTGCTAGATACGCTGTAAGCTCCTGCTGGCAAACCAATACCTGCTGGATAATAATAATCTTGAGGGTTGGCTTTTATGGAAGCTCCTTGCTGATTCATTACAGAAATAGCTTTATCGGTTCTTACCAAGTCAAGCCATCTTTTATTTTCAAAAGCTAACTCTACTTGTCTTTCGTCAAGAATTAAATCTCTTAACTCTGATTGAGTTGCTGAAGGAACGGCTGCAAGCCCTGTTCTTGGATGTGCGTGAACCATATTAAAATAATCAATGGCATCTGTTTTGTTTTGTTCGTTTTTAGCCTCTGCAATCATTAACAAAACCTCGGCATATCTATATACAGGCCAATTGTTATTTGTATTTGGAGCTAAAGTGGACCCTTGTGTATATTTTTTGATATAAGGAAAATTAGTGTATTGACCTCCTGTATAATAAGCAATAGAAGCATCTTTTCTTAAATCTCCAGGCTCATAGGCATCTAACAATTCTGGACTTGGAATATTCCATCCTGCATAACCATTAGAATGTCCTGAAGGAAATCCGTTAATAACTCCTACATCTGGTAAAATTGGTAAAAAATTATATCCAAAATTACTACTCAATCCTGCACTAATATCATCCCAATATTGTACTTCAAAAATTAATTCTGAATTTCCTTTATTAGCAGGATCAAAAATGGCTTCGTAATCTGATAATAATGTATATCCTGATACTTTTAACAGTACTTCTTCGGCCAATTCCCAATTTTTACGCACTAAATAAATATTTCCCAATAATGTTTGAGCCATTCCTTTTGAAATTAATCCAGGACTTTGGTTTGCTACTCCTGGAAGTAAATCAATTGCAATAATTAAATCATCTATAATTTGATTGTAAATAATATCCGAATCAATTCTAGGTCCTGAAGTATTTTTATAAGATGTAGGTGGATCTAATTTTAAAGGCACATCTCCAAAATACTGCAACAAATCAAAGTAAGCAAAAGCTCTCATTGTTAAAGCTTGTCCCTTATAGTTGTCTCTAGAAGCTTCTTCTATATCCGCTTCGTCAATTCTGCTAATAATTTGATTGGCTCTACCAATTAAAATATAATTATTATCAAATTTTGTACCTACATGCCCTCCATTAGCATCATCAATAAATTGATCGATATATTCTAAGCCCGCATATCCTCTATTAGCATTATTATATAAAAAGATAGTGTTGTCCGAACGCATTTCACCAGTAATCCATGCTCCATAGTCTGCAAGACCAATTCCGTATAAGTTTCTTAATGGAGCATACATTCCAATAGTTGCTTGTTGAAAATCTTCTTTTGTCTTAAAAAAGTCATCTCCAGCAACCACCGTTTCTGGGAGTTTTGTTAAAAATTCTTCTTCACATGAAGAACATAAAATTCCGATGGCAAATATTATATATAATTTAATTTTCATAATGTTTCTGTTTTATTATTAGTCAAGAATTCTATAACGATAGGTTTAATCCTATTGTAAATGTTCTTGGAACTGGGTAAGTTGTTTTGTCTGAACCTGAAAACAAACCTCCTGCAGATGAAACCTCTGGATTAGCTCCTGGGAAACTAGAAAATACAAATGCTTGTTGTACACTTGCATATACTCTTAAATTGGATAAAAAGTTAGCTTTAGAAACCGGTACCGTATATCCCAGAGTAATGTTTTTTATAGTTAAATATGAAGCATCATAAACTAACTTAGAATGAAACCAGTCTCTTTCAGGTCCTGTTGTTCCTGCTGCTACAGTTCCATATCTACCGCTTCCAGGGTTTGCTTCGGACTTCCATCTATCTAAAACGCCACGATTTACATTAAAAGATCCATCTAAGTTTCCTGTAAATCTTTCTGCTACATTTACTATTTTATTCCCATACGCTCCTTGTGCAACTACGGTAAGATCGAAGTTTTTATATTTAATAGTATTCGTAAATCCGTATATAAAATCTGGATTGGTATCTCCTAAATATGTATAATCACGCTCATCGTTATTAATCACATTATCTCCATCTTGATCTTCAAACTTTATGGTTCCTACCGCAGCACCATTGTGTTTAGGACCAGCGTCAAATTCATCTTGATTTTGAAAAATTCCATCTGCTTTAAGACCATAAAGTTGCCCCATAGGTTTTCCTACTTCAGTAATGGTATATTCCCCTCTAACAGGTGCGTCATCTACTCCTAGTTTTTGAACTTCATTTCTATTAAACGAAATATTAAAATCTGTAGTCCAGTTAAAATCTCCTACAAAGTTTTTGGTATTTAAACTAAATTCATGTCCCCAAAATTTAAAATCACCAATATTTGTTGCGTAATTATAAAATCCAGAAGAAATAGGAATTTCTACAGTATATAATAAATCTGTGGTAAGTTTATCATAGTAATCGTAAGCAAAGTTTATACGATCATTAAACAAACCTAATTCAAGTCCTAGATCTAGCTGAGTAGTTCTTTCCCACCCTAGTTCAGAGTTGTCTAAACCAGCCAGCGTTTTTCCTCCGTTTAACGTATTGTTTATTGGATAATTTGTAGGAACCACAGAAGCGTATTGGGTATAGTTTCCAATATTATTATTTCCTGTAAGCCCGTAACTACTTCTAAATTTTAAGAAAGAAATAGATGATTTGTCTTTTAAGAAATTTTCTTTTGAGATAATCCATCCTGCAGACAATGAAGGAAAGTTCCCCCATCTATTTTGTTTTCCAAATTTTGAAGAACCATCAGATCTATATGCCGCAGAAAGTAAATACTTATCCTTAAAGCTATAATTAACTCTACCTAAAAGAGATGCTAAACTCCATTCTTGGATATCTGTTCCTCCTGTAATTGTAGTTGCAGCATTTAATGTTTCTACTTTGTTATCAGGATATCCTGTTCCTCCAAAAGACCCGCTTTCTCCTCTTGCGGCTTGCGTGGTGTAACCAGCCAATACTTCAACTTGGTGATCTCCTAAATCTATATCATAATTTAAAGTATTTTCCATCACCCATGAGTACCCATAACTATTTGCATGTCCTCCTGAAATTCTTGTGGCATCATTTGGATTACCTGGGTCAAAAACATTACCTGCTGTTGAGGGTCTAAAACTATCACTCACAGAGTTTCCTAAATCTACCCCTGCCATAATTTTATACGTTAAATTAGGGATAATTTCAGCTTCTAAAAACGCGTTAGATAAGATTCCAACATTGATATTTCTATTTTTTACAGCTTGAACTTGATGATACCAGTTAGGCATAGGTACAATACCGTTTACAAAAAATTCATTATCCCAACCTGGCAAAGCATATGGATAAGATCCATCATCATTAATATAACTATACATTGGGTTGGTTAACATAGCTCCCTGAATAATTCCACCGGTTTCATACCAAACCCCATCTGATTGAGGTGACTTTCTGGTTGTAAAATTTGGTGCAACATTAAATCCTACTTTAACTTTATCATTAACTTCATAATCTAAGTTAGCACGTAAAGAAAAACGCTTGTATTCTGAATTTAACAATACACCTTCTTGATTAAAAAAACCAGCAACTACAGATGCTTTTAATTTTTCTCCACCACCGGTATAAGATAAACTATAGTTTTGAATCATTGCGTTTCTTGTAATGGCATCAAACCAATTTGTTCCCTCTCCGTATTGTTCAGGGTTTTGGTAGGCAGCAGGAACAGCTTGTCCTCTTGCTTCAAAAATTTCTTTTTTAAATTGAGCAAATTCTGTTGCGTTAAGCATGTCTGGTCTTCCTTTAGCAGGAATTTGTTGCATACCTGTATAAGCACTTAAGGACATGGTGCTTTTTCCTTTTCCTCTTTTGGTGGTTACTAAAATAACTCCATTGGCTCCTCTAGACCCATACAAAGCTGTTGATGAAGCGTCTTTTAATACCGTAATATTTTCTATTTCATCTGGGTTTAAATTGGCAATATCACCAGTAATAGGAAAACCATCGACTACATAAAGTGGATCACTTCCTGCAGAAATAGAAGCCTGACCTCTAATTCTTACTGACATTCCACCACCTGGTGTTCCTGTGTTTTGAAGTATTTGCACTCCTGATAACTTCCCTTGTAATTTTTGTGTTACTTGAGCTACTGGAATATCTTCTAACTCTTCAGCATCTACTTTTTGAACAGCTCCTGTAATTTTATTTTTGCTAGACTCCCCGTAAGCAACAATCACTAAATCATCTAATAAAAATGTATCCTCTTTAAGAACAATGTTAATTGTTGTGTTTTGAGTAAATGTTCTCTCGGCAGATACATATCCTACAAAATTATAGACCAATGTAGAACCAGGATTTATTTTAATACTATAATTTCCTTCAAAATCTGTAATAGTACCATTGCTTTGTCCTTTTTCTAGAACGTTTACACCTATTAAAGGAAAACCTTTTTCATCAACTACTCTACCAGTAATTATTATTTTTTCTTGTTTAAAAAAACTTTTAATAATAATGCTTTTGCTTTTGGTGACCTCGTAATTTAAATGATTGGGAGTAAAAATTTGATCTAGTAACTCCGCAGCCTGAACCTTTCCTTTTTTTAATTGAATTTTAGGAATGTTATCAAATAGGTCTTTAGGATATATAAAACTGTAATCTGTTTGTTTTTGTATAATTTTAAATACTTGCTTGGGAGAAACTAATTGATTCTTCTTTATTTCTATCTTTTCTTGAGAAAAGGTGATTTCTGTATTTAATCCAAATACTGTTGAACAAAAAAGAATTAAAAAAGTTTTAATCATAGTTAGAGTAAGCCGTTTTAAAAATTTAAAACGACAATTAATAAAATTAATTTTCATAATTTAGTTGTTATTAGTTAGACTTTGTTTAATTAATGTATATAGAGGGACTATAGTTAGGAAACCGCTAAATATCTGAGCTATATCTCCCTCTTTTTATTTTTATTTGAGTATCAAAACATGATCATTAAATTTGTAATTATTTATAATTCCTGAGCTTTTTATTGAAATAAGAACGTCTTCTATATTTCTGTCTTTCATTAAGACCCCTATAAACTCTTCTTTTTGTATTTCCTTGTTTTCAAATATAACTTCAAAATCATACCACCTAGACAATACTTTCATAACCTCCTCTAAAGGTTTGTTTTCAAAGCTAAACACACCATCTTTCCATGAGGCTTCATTATATGTATCTATATTTGATTGAATTGAAAGTTGTTGAGTGTTTAAATTTAATATAGCTTGTTCATTTGGTGTTAAATATTGTTTGCTTTTGTTGTTTTGCAAAAATATTTTTCCTTCTACAAGCGTAGTATAAATAAAAGTTTCATCTTTATAAGCTTTTATATTAAACTCTGTACCCAAAACAGATACTTCTTGATTATTTTGAAAGACCTTAAAACCAGCTCCATTGTGTTCTGAACTGGGAGAAACATCAAAATATGCTTCTCCATAAACCAATTCAACTTCACGTACTTTATTTTTAATAAAGTTTACAGGGTACTTAAGTTTTGTTTCAGAATTTAACCACACCTTGGTTCCATCTGATAGTTGAAGAACAAACTGTCCTCCTCTTGGGATTGTTAAATAGTTATATACAACTTCTTGAGAAATTTTATTTTTGTTGGTGTATATTATTTCGGAGCCATTGCTAGATGCATGGTTTAAAACATGGGTATTTCCTTTTTCTAAAGCAACGTTAGCCCCATTTGCTAAGGTTAAAATAGCTTTATCAGATCCTGGAAAAATTTTATTTTGATTTTTATTAACCGCTATTTCTACTTTTGGATGATTGTGTTTTTCAAAAACAACATAAACAAGACTAAGGAGAATTGCGATAGAAGCTGCAATTCCGTAATTAAAGTATTTTTTGATTACTCGTTTTGAATTTAATTTTTTGTTAAGTAAAATCCAACCTTGTTCTACATCAATAAAATCTAATTCCTTTTCAAAATTATTTTTTAATCTATCAAAATAATCTCTGTGAAGTTTTGAAGATTTGTACCACTCAGAAAAAATAATTTCTTCTTCTTTTGTGAGACTATTGTTTAGTTTTTTTATTAAAATTTTGAATTTCACCTTTTTGTTTTTAACCTTCTACACCTATACGACAATCAATAACTTAAAATGGGTGACAAAAAATTAATAAATATTTAAAAAAACATCCTTTTTGGTGTTTTTTATATTTATTTAAAAGGTTATTTATACGTTTCTAGCAAAACAGCAATTATCGTAATTGATTGAGAAATAATTTCTTTTGCTCTTTTTAATTGAGTTTTAACTGTATTAATAGAAATCCCTAGTTCATCTGCAATTTCAGAGTATTTATAATTCTGTAAAAACTTAAGTTTTACAACTTGCTGCATTCTTTCAGGTAGAGCATCTACAATTTTTAGCATTTGATGATATACAATTTTTTTTTCATCTTCATTTGTAGAATCAAAGACATATTCTGTAACCAATCCAATGTTAAAATCTAAATATTCATAGCTCTCTGTTATTTTAATTGATTTTAAAAAATTGTAACATCGATTACGAACCATGGTAAACACATAACCTCTTAAGGACGTTTCTATTTTAATTTTAGAAGCGTTTTCCCATATATAAATAAATACTTCCTGAACAATATCTTCACTAGCATCCTTGTCAAAAAGATAGCCATTGGCAAATTTTACGAGCTCTTCGTAATGCCTATCAAAAAAAGTTTTAAAAACTTTTTTGTTTTCTTTTGAAATTTCATGGAGTATAAGGTTCATTTAAAAATATTAAGAAGAAAACAAATCTATTGAAATCTATCTTAAAAAAAACATCAATCATTTAAAATCTCCCAAACCAAAGCTTTGGTAATTTCTTTTCCTGCTGCTTTTTCTTTAATGGTAGCAAAATCAACTTTAAAATCACATCCTGATTTATATTCTGAACATCCATAAGCTGAACTTCCTTTTAACACAGTTCCTTTTTTACATTTAGGACAAGTCAAAACATCAGGTACTTTGATTGTTTTATGAGTTGCTTTTTTAGTCTTTAAGATCATTTTATAAGCATCATTAAAAGTTACAGATCCATCCACAGTTCTTCCTTCCGATGTAAATCCTTTTAAATTTACTGTACTTCCTTTGCTAATCAATCGTAATATTTGATTATCTGAAATTTTCTTTCCTTTAAATTCAAAGGGAAGCACAAAATCACAATTATCATTGTATTTACTACAACCATAAGCCTTGCTTCCTTTTAACAAGTGTCCTTCTTTACATTTAGGACAAGTAGACCCTACCACACCTTTGACTTCTTTTTTAGCTGGACTTTCGTCTTTTTTAGAAACGGGATCGATAAAAATAGGTTTATGATTAGATAGGCGAACTTCTACCACCAAATCATCTACCATTTTTTTCATGTTTTTAATAAAGGTTCCTGCATGGTAGGTTCCTCTTTCAATATCTTTTAATTGCTTTTCCCATTCCCCAGTTAACCTGGCAGATTTTAACAGTCTATTCTGAATAGTTGCAATCAATTGAATTCCTGTAGAGGTTGGTAATAGCTGTTTTTTATTACGTTCTATGTAATTACGTTTAAATAAAGTCTCAATAATACTCGCTCTCGTAGAAGGTCTTCCAATACCATTTTCTTTCATCAAATCTCTTAACTCATCATCTTTTACTTGCTTTCCAGCCGTTTCCATAGCACGTAACAAAGTTGCTTCAGTATATTGTTTTGGAGGTTTGGTTTCTTTTTCTAAAAAAGAAGGATCGTGTGGTCCAGATTCTCCTTTTACAAAAGTAGGCATGATGTTTTCCTCATCGGTTTTATTTGCTGTTGCTTGGTTTTGTTCTGGAGTTTTAAACACTACTCGCCAACCTTCAGACAACACCTCTTTTCCTGTAGTTTTAAATCCTATTTTAGCCACTTCGGCCAATACTGTGGTATTAGAAACATTACTGTCGGGATAAAAAACTGCGATAAACCTACGAGTAATAATATCGTACACCTTTTGTGCATTGGCATGCAAAGGAATTTCTACTCCTGTAGGAATAATAGCATGGTGATCCGTTACTTTTTTATCATTAAAAACCTTAGTCGATTTTTTAATCTTTGGTTCAGCTAAAACAGGTTCTGTTAAAGCTGCGTATTTAGTCAATTTTGATAAGATACCTCTTACTTTTGGATACATGTCATTCGGTAAAAAAGTAGTGTCTACACGAGGATACGTTACCACTTTTTGTTCATACAAACCTTGTGTTAACTTTAAGGTTTCATCAGCAGTAAACCCAAATTTCTGATTACAATAAACCTGTAACCCTGTTAAATCGAACAATTTTGGAGCGTATTCTTTTCCTTTCTTTTTTTCTACAGAGATAATTTCTAAAGGCTCATCTTTAATCAATTCCATAGTTTGTTCACCATCTTCCTTTTTTAAATAACGTCCTTGTTCATTGTTAAAAACGGTATCCCTATAAGTGGTTTGAATTTCCCAGTAAGGTTGTGGTTTAAAATTTTGTATTTCTAGAAATCTTTTTACCACCATGGCTAAAGTTGGTGTTTGTACTCGTCCAACAGAAAGTACTTGACGATCTCTACCATATTTTAAAGTATACAAACGAGTCGCATTCATTCCCAACAACCAATCTCCAATAGCTCTTGAACTTCCCGCATAATACAAATTATCATATTTTTCTGCTGGAGTCAATTTTTCAAAACCTTCTTTAATGGCTTCTGTAGTTAATGAGGAAATCCACAAACGTTCTACCTTTCCTTTGTAACCTGCTTGATTAATTACCCATCTTTGAATCAATTCTCCTTCTTGACCCGCATCGCCACAGTTAATGACTACATCTGCTTTGTCAAATAAAAACTTAATAGTTCTAAACTGTTTTTGCACACCTTTGTCTTCCATCACCTTAACTTCAAATCGATCTGGAAGCATAGGTAACGTATCTAAATTCCAACTTTTCCAATGCGGTTTGTATTCATGTGGAGCATATAAACCACACAAATGCCCAAAAGTCCATGTCACCTGATAACCATTTCCTTCAAAATAGCCATCACAACGAATATTGGCTCCTAATACAGCAGCAATTTCTTTAGCAACACTTGGTTTTTCGGCAATACAAACTTTCATGAAGATGAATTTATGATGTTTTTCTAAACAAAAATAATGACAATAATTTGTGAAATACATCACAAGTCTAATTGTTCAAAGAACAACAAATATAAAAGAAACTTTTACTAGTTTAGAAGAAAGATATTCACAGTTTATCTTTAACTAAAAAATCACTATCTTAAATATTATTTTTTAAAAAACAAAATGATGAAAAAAGTAATTCAATACTTCTGTCTTATTATTTTCTTATTGCTTATTTCTTGTGGTTCAGATTCAACTGAGGAAATTGAGTTTACAACCTCTATTAGCACTTCCTTGAAAACAATTCCTTTTTCTGATACAGAAGTAAATACGAGTTCTGAATTGTCTTTTACTGTAAGTAATACCGGAAACACGAGTATTAACAATGCTAATATTACAAACTCAAATTCCATTTTTTCTGTATCACCTACAACATTTTCATTATCAGAGAACGAATCTAAAACTTTTACAGTAACCTTTAGTCCTGGTCAAGATCAAAATTACGCTGACACTTTTACTTTAAAATTAGGAGAAACCGTTCTAGGTTCGTTAAAAGTAACTGGTAAAGGAATTATTACAATGCCTATTACAAGTATTCAAAGTAGTAAAACATCTTTAAGTTTTGCTGATGTACAAACAAACAACACAAAACAATTGACTTTTTCTATTAATAATACAGGAAATCAAAATATAAACTCCATCATACTGAGCAAGAATTCTGCTCAATTTATTATCAATCCAACATCTTTTTCATTAGCGGTTAATGCCTCTAAAACCATCACTGTTGACTTTACACCAACAAAAGTACAAAGCTATAATGATGTCATTACAATTACAGCAGAAAACACGATACTAGCAAATGTAAATTTATCAGGAAATGGTATTGAATCAATTCCAGCCACCACTTATACAAAAGACATTCAACCCATTATGAATAATAGTTGTGCTACCACAGGGTGCCATAAAGGAACCAATCCTGCTAGTGGAATTGGTTTAGAAACTTATGCACTTACTAAAGATGCATTTGAAAACCATGGTGCTTTAATACAAATTGAACTTGGGGAAATGCCCCGAAATGCAAGTAAACTACCTCAGGTAACAATTGATTTGATCAAAAAATGGATTGCTGATGGTTATCCTGAATAATTTTTCAAAAAAGCATTTATTTTTAATACTATTCTTTAGTATCTGCTACACTACTTTATTACCTGCGCAAGTGATAAATAAGGATAGTAATCCATCATTTAACTCTAATGATATTAACTTTTTAAAAACAAAACAACAACAAAAAAAGAAAGATATTAACGATCTTGAGGCTATTAAAAGATCAATTACGTCTTCTCCATTTATCAAAGGGTATCATTATTCCTTTAATTTAAATCAACTTGAAAAAATAGTTCCTATTCAACAAATAAATGATTTTTTAAAAATCCCTAGTACTTCTATTTTTAAAAGCAGTCTATTTAAGAATACAAATACTGATATTAGATTTAAAAGTTATGTAAACATGAATGGTGCTGCACAGATTATCACCCTTAAAGGAGGCTTTTTTAACAATTATAATGGTAATTACACCTTACAAATTAGTTATCGCTTAAGCCCTAATGATTACAATATCAACATTCCAAACCTTATCAAACAAGAAGTTCAAAATGGATTGGCTTTAAAACTTAAAATCAATCTAGAAAATGGTACTAAATAAAAGAGCCACTCATTGAGTGGCTCTTTTTTATTTATATTAGATAATCTTAAATTATTTATTTAAGTACATTTTTCTTCTAGAGTATAACTCGTAAAAAGTGTCGTCTTTTAAATCATCAATAAACAAAATTGACTCTCCAGTTGATTTCATTTCTGGTCCTAATTTTTTATCAACATTAGGGAACTTATTAAAAGAGAATACTGGTTGTTTAATCGCAAATCCTTTTAACTGAGGATTAAAAGTAAAGTCTGTTACTTTATTTACGCCTAACATCACTTTTGTTGCATAATTTACATAAGGTTCTCCATATGCTTTTGCTATAAAAGGAACGGTACGTGAAGCTCTTGGGTTTGCTTCAATAATGTAAACCGTATCGTCTTTAATGGCAAACTGAATGTTAATCAATCCAACCGTTTTTAATGCGATAGCAATATTCTTAGTGTGATCTTTAATTTGTTGAATCACAAACTCTCCTAAGTTAAATGGTGGCAAGGTAGCGTTTGAATCTCCAGAGTGTACTCCACAAGGTTCAATGTGCTCCATAATACCAATGATGTAAACATTTCCGTCTGCATCACAAATAGCATCTGCTTCTGCTTCTATAGCCCCATCTAAATAATGATCTAACAACAATTTGTTTCCAGGAATAGAACGCAATAAACTTACTACGTGTTCTTCTAATTCTTCTTTGTTAATAACAATTTTCATCCCTTGACCTCCTAATACATAAGAAGGACGAACCAAGATCGGGAAATCTAAATGATCTGCAATATCTAAAGCTTCGTCAGCATTTGTTGCAATTCCAAATTTAGGGAAAGGAATGTCTAAAGAAGTTAACATATCAGAAAAACGTCCTCTATCTTCTGCTAAATCTAAAGCTTCAAAACTAGTTCCCATGATTTTAATTCCATAAGCCTCTAATTTTTCTGCCAACTTTAAGGCTGTTTGTCCTCCTAACTGAACAATCACTCCTTCAGGTTTTTCATGACGAATAATGTCATAAATATGTTCCCAGAATACTGGCTCAAAATATAATTTATCAGCTGTATCAAAATCGGTAGACACCGTTTCTGGGTTACAGTTAATCATAATAGTTTCATATCCTGCTTCTTTAGCAGCCAAAACTCCATGTACACAACAGTAGTCAAACTCAATTCCTTGACCAATACGGTTAGGTCCTGATCCTAAAACCACTACTTTTTTCTTATCTGTAACTACAGATTCATTATCGGCATATGGTTGACCATTTGCCAAAGTCATGGTGTTTTCAAAAGTTGAGTAGTAATAAGGTGTAGAGGCAGCAAATTCTGCAGCACAAGTATCTACTAACTTATAAACACGGTTAATATTTAACTCCTCACGTTTGTTATATACTTCAGACTCTAAACATTTTAACATATGAGCAATCTGTCTGTCACCATACCCTTTTTGTTTTGCCTCTAGCAATAATGCTTTTGGTAAAGTATCTAATTTATAAGTTGAAATTTCTTTTTCTAAAGCAAACAATTCTTCGTATTGCTTTAAGTACCACATGTCTATTTTAGTGATGTCGTAAATTTTCTTTAACGAAATTCCTGCTTTAATTGCATCATAGATTGTAAATACTCTATCCCAAGAAGCGTGTGTTAATTTAGAAATAATGGTATCGTAGTGAGTTTCTTCTTTACCATCTGCTCCTAAACCGTTACGTTTAATTTCTAAAGACTGTGTTGCTTTGTGTAATGCTTCTTGGAAAGAACGTCCAATTCCCATTACTTCACCAACCGCTTTCATTTGTAATCCTAAAGTTCTATCACATCCTTCAAACTTATCAAAGTTAAAACGAGGTATTTTTACGATTACATAATCTAAAGTTGGCTCAAATAATGCTGATGTGTTTCCCGTAACTTGGTTATTCAACTCATCTAAGTTATAACCTAGAGCTAGTTTAGTTGCAATTTTTGCAATTGGATATCCTGTTGCTTTTGATGCCAATGCAGAAGAACGAGAAACACGTGGATTGATTTCAATAGCAATAATATCTTCTTTTTCATCTGGAGATACCGCAAACTGTACATTACATCCTCCTTCAAAATCTCCAATAGAACGCATCATCTTAATGGCCATATCACGCATTTTTTGGAAAGTACTATCACTTAAAGTCATTGCTGGTGCAACAGTGATAGAATCTCCTGTGTGAATTCCCATAGGATCCATATTCTCAATAGAACAAACAATTACCACGTTATCGTTTCCATCACGTAATAATTCTAATTCGTATTCTTTCCATCCCATCATGGCTTTGTCAATCATCACCTCATGGATTGGAGAAATTTCTAATCCTGTAGCCAACAAATCATCAAAATCTTCTTCTTTATATACAATAGAAGCTCCTGCTCCACCTAAAGTGAACGAAGATCTAATACATAATGGAAAACCAAATTTTTGAGCAATTTCTTTTCCTTTTAAGAATGATGTTGCTGTTGCCTGAGGTGCCATGTTAACACCTATTTTTCCCATTAATTCACGGAACTGTTCTCTATCTTCTGTAATATTGATGGCAGCAATATCTACTCCAATCATTTCTACATTATAATCTTCCCATATCCCCTTTTCATCAGCTTCAATACACAAGTTTAATGCTGTTTGACCTCCCATAGTAGGTAATACAGCATCAATGTTTGGATGTGCTTCTAAAATTTCTCTAATTGACTTAGTCGTTAAAGGCTTTAAGTACACGTTATCTGCTAATGACGGATCGGTCATAATGGTTGCAGGGTTAGAATTGATTAAAGTGACTTCAATTCCTTCTTCTTTTAATGAACGGATGGATTGAGACCCAGAATAATCAAACTCACAAGCTTGACCAATTACGATAGGTCCTGAACCAATAATTAAAACCGATTTGATTTTAGGATTTTTAGGCATACGTTTAATTTTAAGACAAAGATAACAATCTGATTATCTTTGGTTGAACTAGATTCTAAAAAAAAATTTCAAAAAAAAGGTGTTACTTAAAAGTAACACCTGATATATTATAATGAATGCATCATTATTTCTTATGTCTTGGAGACGAAGAAACAGTTGTGCTTGCTCTACCTTTAGCTCTTCTTCTAGCTAAGACTTTACGTCCATTAGCTGAAGCCATTCTCTCTCTGAAACCGTGTTTGTTTCTTCTTTTTCTATTCGATGGTTGATACGTTCTTTTCATTGTATTATATCTTACGTCGTTTGTTTATTGCTGTTTACTTGGACACTTATAGGGTTTCCCAAAGCGTGTGCAAATATAAATGATTATTTAAGAATTACAAATGTTTTTTATTGAAAAATTAAAGTTTTTTCGCAAGTCCTAAAAACACCATTATATCTATCACTTAAGAACTTATCAAAAAGATATACAATTACTTAGATATAGTCTATAAAATTATACTTCTATTTCTACAGAAGTTTGTACTTTTGCACAAACAAAATACGAATGGCAAATACGAAATATGTTTTTGTAACCGGTGGTGTTACTTCATCTTTAGGTAAAGGAATTATTGCTGCTTCTTTAGCTAAATTACTACAAGAAAGAGGATACAGAGTTACAATACAAAAGTTCGACCCTTACATTAATATAGACCCAGGTACTTTAAATCCATACGAACATGGAGAATGTTTTGTAACCGATGATGGAGCAGAAACAGATTTAGATCTTGGACATTATGAACGTTTTTTGGATGTAAATACATCTCAAGCAAACAATGTAACTACTGGTAGAGTATATCAATCTGTGATTGATAAAGAACGTAGAGGAGAGTTTTTAGGTAAAACTGTTCAAGTAGTTCCTCATATCACCAATGAAATTAAAGAACGTATCCAAATTTTAGGTGAAACTGGGGATTACGATGTCATCATTACGGAACTTGGTGGTACTGTGGGAGATATTGAATCTTTACCATACGTAGAATCTGTACGTCAATTAACATGGGAATTAGGGGATAACAATTCCGTTGTTGTTCATTTAACGTTAATTCCTTATTTGGCTGCTGCAGGAGAATTAAAAACAAAACCTACGCAACATTCTGTAAAAATGATGATGCAAAACGGTTTAAATCCCGATATTTTAGTTTGTAGATCAGAACATTTTATTTCTGAAGACATCAAACGCAAACTAGCTTTGTTCTGTAATGTAAAAAAAGAAGAAGTAATTTCTTCTTTAGATGCTGAAACCATTTACGATGTACCAAACATGATGTTACATGAAGGTTTGGACAGGGTGGTGATGAAAAAACTAGCATTAACAAGCACCAAAGAACCTAAATTAATTGAGTGGAATAAATTTGTTGAAAAACACAAAAATCCATTACACAAAGTTAAAATTGGAGTTATTGGGAAATATGTTGAATTACAAGATGCATATAAATCTATTGCAGAAGCTTTTATACACGCTGGTTCTTCTCAAAGAATTAAAGTAAAAGTTGAGTGGATTCACTCTGAAGATATTACCAAAGACAATGTAGCTAGAAAATTACATGGTCTTGGCGGAATTATGGTCGCTCCTGGTTTTGGAAACCGTGGTACCGAAGGAAAAATTGAAACCATTCGTTATGCTCGTGAAAATAACATTCCTTTTATGGGAATTTGTTTGGGAATGCAAATGGCTGTAATTGAATTTGCTAGAAACGTATTAGGTTTAGAAAATGCTAATTCTACCGAAATGGATGAAAACGTAAAATATCCTGTGATCAACTTGATGGAAGATCAAAAGGAGGTTACGGATATGGGAGGTACCATGCGTTTAGGTGCTTGGGACTGTGTATTAGAAAAAGATTCTAAAGCATTCCACGCCTACGAAAAGGAAAATATTTCTGAAAGACATCGTCATAGATATGAATTTAACAGTGACTATAAAGCACAAATAGAAGCTGCTGGAATGAAAGCTACAGGTGTCAATCCTAAAACAGGATTGGTAGAAGTGGTAGAAATTCCATCTCATCCTTGGTTTGTAGCTGTTCAATATCACCCAGAATACAAAAGTACGGTACTAAATCCTCATCCTTTATTTAAAGACTTTGTAAACGCTAGTTTAGAATATTTAGAATCAAAATAAATCACACACAATAAACCATTAAGTCTGTCATTATATACATGACAGACTTCTATTTTTTAAAACAATGGAAGAAAAAAAGAAATTAGACATTAGCCAGTTAATTGGTTTTGCATTAATTGGAGCAGTGTTAGTTTGGTACACAATGACTCAAAAGGACAAAGAGCCTGTAGCAGAAAATACCAAAACAGAAATAGTACAAAGTAACGAACCAGAAAACTCAACCTCTGATGCTGTAGTTACGGATTCTTTGTTACAAGCAGCAGCTGTTCAAAAATATGGAACCTTTGCTTATGCAGTGGCTAGTGGAACTGAGGAAAATGGAACCACTACTTTAGAAAATGACGTATTAAAATTAGTCATTGCTAACAAAGGGGGACAAATTATAGAAGCACAATTAAAAAATTATGAAGACTATCAAAAAGCTCCTTTATATTTAATTAAAGACAATAACTCTAATTTTAATATCCAATTTGGTACACAAGACAATAAATTAATCAACACCAAAGATTTAATTTTTGCTCCTACAACTTCAAAAAACGGAAAAAATCAAGTTGCTTCTTTTAAATTAAAAGTATCTAACAGTCAATATTTAGAATACCGATATGAATTAAAACCTAACGATTATATGTTAGATTTTTCTGTAAGATCTGTAGGATTAGAAAATGTCATCAACAGCAACAACAAGATCAATCTTGAGTGGGACATGACTGCAAATCGCCAAGAGAAAAGTATCAAGTACGAAAATCAAATGACCGCTTTGCATTATGAAAAAGAAGATGGTAAATATGATGATTTATCCGTAGGTTCCGAAGATGATGAAATAGAATCTGATGTAGATTGGATTGCTTACAAACAACATTTCTTTTCTACTATTTTATTGAGCAACACTCCTTTTGAAAAGGCTGAATTGACTTCAGAATCATTGGTAAAAGATGTTTTGGTAGACACTCTTGCTACTAAAAGTTTTAGCACTGTAGCTCCTTTAAAACTAACCAATGGTGCATTGAGTTATAATATGAATTTTTATATTGGACCAAACATTCACAAGAATTTAGCGTCTTACAACAAAGGAATAGAAAATGTAATGAACCTAGGTTGGGGAATTTTTGGATGGATCAATAGAAATGCTTTCATTCCTATTTTTCACTTCCTAAGCAGCTTTATTGGGAACTATGGAATTGTTATTATTTTAATGACTTTAGTAGTTCGTTTATTGATGTCTCCTTTGGTGTACAAATCATATGTTTCTAGTGCAAAAATGAAAGTTTTAAAACCAGAAATGGATGCCATCAACGCAAAATTCCCTGGTAAAGAAAACCAAATGAAACGTCAGTCTGAAATTATGGCGTTACAACGTAAATCTGGGGTAAATATGATGGCGGGTTGTATTCCTGCATTGTTACAAATGCCTGTATTCTTTGCCTTATTCCGTTTTTTCCCATCCGAAATAGATTTAAGACAACAACCTTTCTTATGGGCTGATGACTTATCATCATATGATAGTGTTTTTGAATGGTCTACTCACATTCCTATTCTATCTAGTTTTTACGGAAACCACTTTAGTTTATTCCCAGTATTGGCTTCTATTGCAATTTTCTTTTACATGAGAATGAACCAAGGTCAACAAATGAGTATGCAACAACCTGCACAAGAAGGAATGCCAGACATGCAAAAAATGATGAAGATGATGATGTACTTCTCTCCAATCATGATGTTGTTTTTCTTTAACAACTATGCATCAGGATTGAGTTTGTACTATTTTGTATCTAACTTATTAACGTTAACAATTATGTATGTAATTAAAACTTATGTAATTGATGAAGAAAAAATCTTAGCTAAGATTCACGAGAACAGAAAGAAGCCTAAAAAAACAAGCAAGTTTAAGCAACGTTTAGATGAAGCGATGAAACAAGCTCAAGAACAACAAGCTAGACAAAAAGGAAAAAAGTAATATTTTTCCTATTAAACAAACTAAAAATCCCGATGTGTACTACATCGGGGTTTTTTTATTTTAAAACTGATATCGATAACTCAAACAATAATCTTTTCCTCTTTTATCAAAAGAAAAACTAAGTTGATCGCTGTTTAATTTCTTGGTAAAAAGATAAGAAGACAAAATTCCAAAAGTTGCACCAACAACAACGTCTTCTACATAATGTTTTTTTGCATACACCCTACTAAAACCTGTAAAAGCAGCAACAGCATAAGCAGGAATACCATAATCCCATCCATATCTTTTTTGCAAAAAAGCAGCTCCTTGAAAAGTAATAGAAGTGTGTCCTGAGGGAAAGGATTTAAAATCTTCTCCGTTTGGTCTTTCTTTATGAGTAATTTCTTTCAATCCTAAAGTTACAACCGTATTCAAAACAAAAGCTTTTGAAAACGCATAAGCTCCAGGTTTATCTTTTTTTAAGAGAGTAGTTCCCAAAGCAACAAAAGGCATGGAATATAAACCTACATCTCCTATCCTCTCTATGGTATGCTGAGCTTTTATACTGAAAGTAGAAAACATCAGTATAACTAAGAGTATTTTAAGCCTCTCCAACCGGTCCAAAGTTTATAGGATAATCTTGTTGTTCAAATTCTTTTATTTCTCCTACTTGTGCCTCAAAACGATTGATATTATCAATTAAAGCTTGTGCCAAACGTTTGGCATGTTGTGGCGTAAGTACAATTCTAGACTTTACCTTTGCCTTTGGTACTCCTGGCATAATATTCACAAAATCTAATACAAATTCAGAATTTGAGTGATTGATAATAGCCAAATTAGAATAGGTTCCTTCTGCAACTTCAGGTGTTAATTCTATATTTATATTTCCTTGTTTGTCTTTAGACTCTTCCATAATGTATGTTCTTATTATCTGCACTAAAATAGCATATTTATAAACCAAAAAAAAACGGATTCCTATAGGAATCCGTTTTCTTTTTATATCAAGTAAGTTACTTATTTAATTTCAAAACTTTCTTCAATCTCCTCTTTAGGACCTACAATAACATTGTTGTAAGCTCTCATTCCTGTACCTGCAGGAATCTTCTTACCAACAATAACGTTTTCTTTTAATCCTTCTAAGTAATCAATTTTACCACTTACAGCTGCTTCATTCAACACTTTTGTTGTTTCCTGGAACGATGCTGCAGAAATAAACGATTTGGTTTGTAAAGATGCTCTTGTAATCCCTTGTAAAATTTGCTCTGCCGTTGCAGGTCTAGCATCTCTTGCAACAATTTCAGCACGATCTTCACGCTTCAATCTTGAATTTTCATCTCTTAATTGACGAGCAGTAATAATTTGACCAGCTTTAAAGATGGCAGAATCTCCAGCATCTTCAATTACTTTCATTCCATAGATCTCATCATTCTTCTCTATAAAGTCATTCTTATGCACTAAAGAGTTCTCCAAGAATAAAGTATCTCCTGAATCAATAATTCTAACCTTACGCATCATTTGACGTACTACAACTTCGTAATGCTTATCGTTAATTCTTACCCCTTGTAAACGATATACTTCTTGAATTTCGTTTACAATGTACTCTTGTACTTTAGAAGGACCTTGAATTCTCAAGATATCTTCTGGAGTTACAGAACCATCTGATAAAGGCATACCTGCTTTTACGTAATCATTCTCTTGTACTAAAATTTGACTAGATAACTTTACTAAGTATTTCTTAACATCACCAAACTTAGACTCAACAATAATTTCACGGTTACCACGCTTAATTTTACCAAAAGATACCACTCCATCTGTTTCAGCAACTACCGCTGGGTTAGATGGGTTACGTGCTTCAAATAATTCTGTTACACGTGGTAAACCTCCTGTAATATCCCCAGCCTTTCCAGACTTACGAGGGATCTTAACCAATGTTTTACCTGTTTCAATTTCTTCACCATTATTCACCATTAAGTGTGCTCCTAAAGGTAAAGAGTATGATCTTAAAGTATTTCCATCAAGATCTTGAATCAATAAAGCAGGAATTTTCTTCTTGTCTTTAGATTCAATAATTACTTTTTCTTGGAAACCTGTTTGTTCATCAATCTCAACAGCATAGTTAGTACCTTGTTCTAAATCTTCAAAGGCAATTTTACCTGCAAACTCAGAAACAATTACACCGTTAAATGGATCCCATTGACAGATAGCATCTCCTTTGTTAATTTTTGATTGACCGTTTACAAATATGTAAGAACCATAAGGAATTACTGTAGTACTTAATACAGTTCCAATTTTATCATCAATAATCTTAGCTTCTGCTGTACGAGAAATAACAATCTCTACTGGCTCACCTTGAGGATTCTTACCTGGTACTGTTACTAAGTCATCAATTGTTAATGCACCACTAAACTTAGCTATTAACTTATTATCCTCAGAAATGTTTCCTGCTACCCCTCCAACGTGGAAAGTACGTAATGTTAACTGTGTACCTGGCTCTCCAATAGACTGTGCAGCAATAACTCCAACAGACTCTCCAATTTGAACCATATCACGTGTTGACATTGATTGTCCATAACACTTAGAACAAATACCTTTTTTAGATTCACAAGTTAAAGCCGAACGTACTTCTACAGTATCTAATCCTGACTCTTCAATAATAGCTGCTAATTCTTCTGTAATCTCAGAACCTGCAGTTACCATTACTTCATGATTTACTGGATCTTTAACATCGTGTAATGCAACACGACCTACGATACGCTCGTTTAAAGATTCAACAATTTCATCATTTTTCTTCAAAGCAGATACTTCTAAACCTCTTAAAGTACCACAGTCAAATTCATTGATGATTACATCTTGTGCAACATCTACCAAACGACGTGTTAAATATCCTGCATCGGCTGTTTTTAATGCCGTATCGGCAAGACCTTTACGAGCACCGTGCGTAGAGATAAAGTATTCTAAAATTGATAAACCTTCCTTAAAGTTAGATAAAATTGGGTTTTCAATAATTTCTCCTCCTGATGAAGTAGATTTTTTAGGCTTCGCCATCAATCCACGCATACCTGTTAACTGACGAATTTGCTCCTTAGAACCACGGGCTCCAGAATCAAGCATCATAAACACAGAGTTAAATCCTTGTTGATCTTCTCTCAAACGTTTCATAGACAATTCTGTCAATTGGTTGTTTGTAGATCCCCAAATATCAATCACCTGGTTGTAACGCTCTTTATTCGTTAACATACCCATGTTATAGTTTTGAATAATCATCTCAACTTCAACATTGGCATCAGCAATCATTTGCTTCTTTTCAGCTGGAATAATGATATCTCCTAATGAGAATGACAATCCACCTCTAAAGGCAAACTTGAATCCCATGTCTTTAATATTATCCAGGAACTCTCCAGTTGTAGGAATATCTGTAGCTTTTAAAACTTTTGCGATAATTCCTCTTAAAGATTTCTTAGTTAAAATATCATTGATATATCCTGCTGCTGGTGGTACATGTTCATTGAACAATACTCTACCAACAGTAGTTTCTATAATTCTAGTTACTTGGTTACCGTTTTCATCAATATCTTTAGTTCTAACTTTAATCCCAGCGTTTAATTCAACTGCCTTTTCGTTAAAAGCAATGGTAACTTCTTCTGGTGAGTAGAAAGTTAATCCTTCTCCTTTTACCGTATGCTTCTCATCAGTAACACGTAATTTGGTCATATAATATAGACCCAATACCATATCCTGAGATGGTACTGTAATAGGTGCACCGTTAGCAGGGTTTAAGATAGAGTGAGAACCTAACAATAACATTTGAGCTTCCAAAATAGCTTCAGGTCCTAACGGTAAATGTACCGCCATCTGATCCCCATCAAAATCGGCGTTAAATGCCGAACATACTAACGGGTGTAACTGAATTGCTTTTCCTTCAATTAATTTAGGTTGGAAAGCTTGGATTCCTAAACGGTGTAACGTAGGGGCACGGTTTAATAAAACTGGGTGTCCTTTAATTACATTCTCCAAAATATCCCAAACTACAGGCTCTTTTTTGTCTATTATTTTCTTAGCAGACTTTACTGTTTTTACAACGCCACGCTCAATCAACTTACGGATGATAAATGGTTTGTACAATTCAGCTGCCATATCTTTAGGAATTCCACACTCAGATAATTTCAAAGTAGGCCCAACAACAATTACCGAACGAGCAGAATAATCTACACGCTTACCAAGTAAGTTTTGACGGAAACGACCTTGTTTACCTTTTAATGAATCTGATAAAGATTTTAAGGGTCTGTTAGATTCTGTTTTTACTGCTGATGATTTACGAGTATTGTCAAACAATGAATCTACAGATTCTTGTAACATACGTTTTTCGTTACGTAAAATAACTTCAGGAGCCTGAATTTCTACCAAACGCTTTAAACGGTTATTACGGATAATTACTCTACGGTATAAATCATTTAAATCAGAAGTAGCAAAACGACCTCCATCTAATGGTACTAAAGGACGTAATTCAGGTGGAATCACAGGAATAGCCTTTAAAATCATCCATGACGGATTGTTTTCTCTGTTCTTTTGAGATTCACGGAAAGCTTCTACAACATTCAAACGTTTTAAAGCTTCTGTTTTACGTTGCTTAGAAGTTTCTGTGTTTGCTTTGTGTCTTAATTCATATGATAAAGTTTCTAAATCAATACGATCCAACAACTCTATTAAACACTCAGCCCCCATTTTGGCAATAAATTTATTTGGATCATCATCATCCAAATATCTATTTTCCATAGGAACAGTTTCTAAAATATCTAAATACTCCTCTTCTGTTAAGAAATCCATTTTTTGTAATGGCGTTCCATCTAATTGAGTTGCATTTCCTGGTTGAATTACTACGTATCTCTCGTAGTAAATAATCATATCTAACTTTTTAGATGGTAACCCTAAAAGGTATCCCATTTTGTTAGGTAATGATCTAAAGTACCAAATATGAGCGATAGGCACCACTAAATTAATGTGACCTACTCTATCTCTACGTACTTTCTTTTCTGTAACTTCTACACCACATCGATCACATACAATACCTTTGTATCGGATTCTTTTGTACTTTCCACAAGCACATTCAAAATCTTTTATAGGTCCAAAGATACGCTCACAAAACAAACCATCTCTTTCTGGTTTGTGTGTACGGTAATTGATTGTTTCTGGTTTTAAAACCTCACCATGAGAAGCCTCTAAAATAGACTCTGGTGAAGCCAAACCAATAGAAATTTTTTCAAATCTCTTTTGCGTAGGGTTTTTATCGTTATTTCTTGCCATGATCTTTTTAAGTTTTCAGTACTCGGTATACAGTATTCAGTAAAAACTGAGGACTGTATACTAAATACTCTGTACTAAATTTCTATTCTTCTAATCTTACGTCTAATCCTAAACCTTTCAATTCGTGCATCAACACGTTGAATGATTCTGGTAAACCTGGTTCTGGCATCGGTTCTCCTTTTACGATTGCCTCGTAAGTTTTGGCTCTACCAATAACATCATCAGATTTCACTGTTAAAATTTCACGTAAAATACTAGATGCTCCATAGGCTTCTAATGCCCATACCTCCATCTCTCCAAAACGCTGACCTCCAAATTGAGCTTTACCTCCTAATGGTTGTTGTGTAATTAAAGAGTATGGTCCAATAGAACGTGCGTGCATCTTATCATCAATCATGTGACCTAACTTAATCATGTAGATAATACCTACAGTTGCTGGTTGGTCAAATCTTTCTCCTGTTCCACCGTCATATAAGTAAGTGTGTCCAAATCTTGGAATTCCTGCTTCGTCTGTTAAGGCGTTAATTTGATCTAACTTTGCCCCATCAAAAATTGGAGTTGCATAAGTTTGACCTAATTTTTGTCCTGCCCATCCTAATACAGTTTCATAAATCTGTCCAATGTTCATACGTGATGGTACCCCTAATGGATTCAATACGATATCTACTGGTGTTCCATCTTCTAAGAATGGCATTTCTTCTTGACGAACAATACGAGCAACAATACCTTTGTTACCGTGACGTCCTGCCATCTTATCCCCTACTTTTAACTTACGTTTCTTAGCGATATAAATTTTAGCTAATTTCAAGACACCTGCTGGTAATTCATCTCCAATAGTAATCGCAAATTTCTTACGTCTTAAAGCACCTTGTAAATCACTAACTTTAATTTTATAATTGTGAATTAATTCAGCAACCAAGTTATTTAAGTGATCATCTGTTGTCCAAGCTCCTTTAGTTAAATGTGTAAAGTCTGTAACAGAGTTTAACATTTTTAAAGTGTACTTTTTACCTTTAGGGAATACTTCTTCTCCTAAATCATTCTGAACTCCTTGAGAAGTTTTACCAGAAATTAAAGTAAACAACTTGTCTATTAAAGTGTCTTTTAGAGATTCAAAGTCATGAGTAAACTGTGCTTCTAAAGCCTCTATTTGCTCTTTATCTCTAACTCTCTTAGATTTATCTTTAACTGCTTTCTTAAATAATTTTTTACCAATTACAACTCCTCTTAATGATGGAGATGCTTTTAATGAAGCATCTTTTACATCCCCTGCTTTGTCTCCAAAGATAGCACGTAATAATTTTTCTTCAGGTGTTGGATCAGATTCTCCTTTTGGAGTAATCTTTCCAATTAAAATATCACCAGGCTTCACTTCAGCACCAATACGAATCATTCCGTTTTCATCTAAGTCTTTAGTAGCCTCTTCAGAAACGTTAGGAATATCATTGGTCAATTCTTCTGCTCCTAATTTAGTGTCTCTTACATCTAAAGAGTACTCATCAATATGGATAGAAGTAAAGATATCTTCTCTTACAACTTTTTCAGAAATCACAATCGCATCCTCAAAGTTGTACCCTTGCCAAGGCATGAAGGCTACTTTCATGTTACGTCCTAAGGCTAATTCACCTTTTTGAGTAGCATATCCTTCACACAATACTTGTCCTTCTTCAACAGTATCTCCAACTTTAACAATTGGCTTTAAGTTGATAGAAGTTCCTTGGTTGGTTTTTCTAAACTTAATTAAGTCGTATGTAATTTCGTTAGAATCAAAACTTACAGAAGCTTCCTCCTCAGTTCTTTCATAACGAATAGTAATCTTATTAGCATCAACATAAATCACTTCACCAGTTCCTTCTGCGTTGATTAAGATTCTTGAATCTTTGGCAACTCTACGCTCTAAACCTGTTCCTACAATAGGAGCTTCAGGACGTAATAATGGTACTGCTTGACGCATCATGTTAGATCCCATCAAGGCACGGTTCGCATCATCATGTTCTAAGAAAGGAATCAATGAAGCTGAAATAGAGGCAATCTGGTTTGGAGATACATCCATATAGTCAATGTCTTGTGGAGTTACGACTGGATAATCAGCCTCTTCACGAGCAATAACTTTTTCTAAATTGATTTGTCCGTTTTCAGCAATATCAATGTTAGATTGTGCAAACTTCATTCCTTCTTCTTCCTCAGCACTTAGATAGATAGGTTCATCTGTAATGTTTACTTGTCCATCTTCTACCTTACGGTATGCGGTTTCAATAAACCCTAAATTGTTCACTTTTGCATATACCGCTAAAGATGAAATCAATCCAATGTTTGGACCTTCAGGAGTTTCAATTGGACATAAACGACCGTAGTGAGTATAGTGAACGTCACGAACCTCAAATCCTGCTCTTTCTCTAGATAAACCTCCAGGTCCTAAAGCCGATAATCTACGTTTGTGAGTAATCTCCGCTAATGGGTTTGTTTGATCCATGAACTGAGATAACTGGTTGGTTCCAAAGAATGAGTTAATTACAGAAGATAAAGTCTTCGCGTTAATTAAGTCAATCGGTGTAAACACTTCGTTATCACGAACGTTCATTCTTTCTCTAATAGTACGAGCCATACGAGACAATCCTACTCCAAATTGAGCAGCTAATTGTTCACCTACTGTACGCACACGTCTGTTAGATAAGTGGTCAATATCATCAATCTCTGCTTTTGAGTTCACCAACTCAATTAAGTTTTTGATAATAGTGATTATATCGTTTTTAGTTAAAACTTTCTCCTCTAAAGATTCGTTAAGTCCTAACTTCTTATTCATTCTAAAACGTCCTACTTCACCTAAGTTGTAACGTTGCTCAGAGAAGAATAATTTTTCAATAATTCCTCTTGCAGTTTCCTCATCTGGCGGCTCAGCATTACGTAATTGTCTATAAATATGCTCTACAGCTTCTTTTTCAGAGTTAGTAGGGTCTTTTTGTAATGTGTTGTGGATAATTGCATAATCTCCACTTTCATTATCTTCTTTGTGTAATAAAATTGTTTTTACTCCTGTATCAACAATTTCATCAATATGTTCTTTATCTAAAATAGTGTCACGGTCAAATACAATCTCGTTACGCTCAATAGATACAACTTCTCCTGTATCTTCATCAACGAAGTCCTCAAACCAAGTTCTTAATACACGAGCAGCTAATTTTCTTCCTAGTACTTTCTTTAATCCAGACTTAGAAACTTTAACTTCTTCTGCAAGGTTAAAAATCTCTAAAATGTCCTTATCTCTTTCAAATCCAATCGCACGGAATAAAGTAGTAACAGGTAATTTTTTCTTTCTATCAATATAAGCATACATCACTTGATTGATATCGGTAGCAAATTCAATCCAAGACCCTTTAAAAGGAATTACTCTTGCAGAATATAATTTTGTACCGTTTGCATGGAAAGATTGTCCAAAGAATACCCCTGGAGAACGGTGTAACTGAGAAACGATAACACGCTCAGCTCCGTTGATGATAAAGGTACCTGAATTGGTCATGTAAGGAACCGTACCTAAGTACACGTCTTGCACAATTGTTTCAAAATCCTCATGTTCAGGATCTGTACAGTACAATTTCAATCTTGCCTTTAATGGTAAACTATAAGTCAAACCACGCTCAATACACTCTTCAATTGAGTATCTAGGTGGATCTACAAAATAGTCTAAAAATTCTAACACGAAGTTGTTACGCGTGTCAGTAATTGGAAAATTGTCCATGAAAGTTTTATACAAACCTTCATCGCTTCTTTCGTCAGCCTTAGTTTTCAACTGGAAAAAATCTTGGAAAGATTTAATCTGAATATCTAAAAAGTCCGGATATTCTGTACTTAGTTTGGCTGAAGCAAAGTTAACTCTTGTATTATTTTTCGTTGCCAAAGGGGAAAAATTTAGGTGAATTAATAATTCTATTTTCTTTTTTAAGCTTGTATAGGGGCGAATAAATATAGGAACTATTTAAACGCAAAAAATGGTTTAGGTCTAACCCATGTGGGAAAGACCTAAACCTATAAGGTTTTGTAGTAAAAAAATTACTTTAACTCAACTACAGCTCCAACTTCTTCTAAAGAAGCTTTAATTCCTTCTGCTTCTTCTTTAGAAACACCTTCTTTAATTGCAGATGGAGTTCCATCAACTAATTCCTTAGCTTCTTTCAATCCTAATCCAGTTAATTCTTTAACTGCTTTTACAACTTTTAATTTAGATGCTCCTGCTTCTTTTAAGATAACATCAAACTCAGTTTGAGCTTCTGCAGCGTCTCCACCTTCAGCAGCTCCACCTCCTACAACTACTGCTGCAGCTGGTTCGATACCGTACTCATCTTTTAAGATAGTAGCTAATTCATTTACTTCTTTAACTGTTAAGTTAACTAATTGTTCTGCGAAATCTTTTAATTCTGCCATTTTGATTCTTTTTGTACGTTTATTAAACGTGGTGTATTATAATTTATTTGTGCGCGTAATTATTCTGCTGATTCTTCTGTAGATGCTTCTACAGCAGCACCAGCTCTATCTGGACGTTCCTCATTAGTCAACGCTGAAACAACGTTTTTAATAGGAGACTGTAAGATAGTGATGATATCACCAATAAGTTCTTCTTTAGATTTAATTGCAACTAAAGCAGGTAATTGATCAGCTCCTACATATACTTCGTCAGCGATGAAGGCTCCTTTCAATAATGGTTTCTCACCTTTAGATTTCTTTAAGAAATCTTGAATTACTTTTGCAGGAGCATTCGCTACTGAAGCGTAAAACACAGATGTGTTACCTTTTAATGTTGATGGTAAATCACCAAAGTCTTTATCAGACTTCTCCATTGCTTTTTCTAGCAATGTATTTTTCACTACAGATAATTGGATATCTGCTTTAAAACAAGCTCTTCTTAAGTTAGAAGTTGCAGCAGCATTTAACCCTGAAATATCGGCTAAATAGATTACTGTATTCTCCGCTAATTGGCTTGTTAAATCTTCAATTACTTGAAATTTTTCTTCTCTTGTCATTGTCTATGAGTTTTAACAGCTAATTAAAGCGATTTAAGGTCTAACTGAACTGAAGGAGACTGAGTACTAGATATAAAAGCACTCTTGATATAAGTTCCTTTAGCCGCAGTTGGCTTTAACTTAATAATTGTTTGGATTAATTCGTGAGCATTTTCAGTTAACTTTTCAGCATCGAAAGATACTTTTCCGATAGCAGCATGTACAATACCAGTTTTGTCAACTTTAAAGTCAATTTTACCAGCTTTTACTTCTGCTACTGCCTTTTTAACATCCATTGTAACGGTTCCTGTCTTAGGGTTAGGCATTAAACCTCTTGGTCCTAATATACGTCCTAATGGTCCTAATTTACCCATTACAGCTGGCATAGTGATGATCACGTCAACATCTGTCCAACCTGCTTTTATTTTTGCTAAGTACTCGTCTAAACCAACGTAATCTGCTCCAGCTTCTTTAGCCTCAGCTTCTTTGTCTGGTGTAACCAACGCTAATACTTTTACATCTTTACCTGTCCCGTGTGGTAATGTTACAACCCCACGTACCATTTGATTTGCTTTCCTAGGATCTACTCCTAAACGAATAGCAACATCTACAGATGCGTCGAAATTAGCTAATGTAATTTCTTTTACTAAAGAAGATGCTTCATTCAAAGAATAAACTTTAGAACTGTCAATCTTAGCTTGAGCTTCTTTTTGCTTTTTTGTTAATTTTGCCATGTTTTCTTGTTTATCAATTAAAATGGAGCGTCTCCGCTTACCGTTACTCCCATAGATCTTGCAGTACCTGCAATCATCTTCATTGCTGACTCTACAGTAAATGCATTTAAGTCAGGCATTTTATCTTCTGCGATCGTTTTTACTTGATCCCAAGAGATACTTGCAACTTTTTTACGGTTTGGTTCTCCCGATCCACCCTTTAGTTTAGCAGCTTCTAAAATTTGAACTGCAGCTGGAGGAGTTTTAACAATAAACTCGAAAGATTTGTCAGAATATACAGTAATTGCAACTGGTAAAACCTTTCCTTGTTTGTCTTGAGTTCTAGCATTAAACTGCTTACAGAACTCCATAATGTTAACCCCGGCAGCACCTAAAGCAGGACCTACTGGTGGTGAAGGATTTGCTTGCCCTCCCTTAACCTGTAACTTTACAATCTTACTTACTTCTTTTGCCATTTTTAATATAAAATTAAATTAAACCTTGTGCATTAGTTGGAAGCAAACACAAGATTAATTTGTAACACTCTTTATTTATGATATTTTATCTACTTGCATATAGTTTAATTCTAATGGCGTCTTACGACCAAAGATTTTAACCATTACTTCAAGTTTTCTCTTTTCTTCATGAATATTTTCTATCACACCATCAAATCCATTAAACGGACCATCTATTACTTTTACAGTTTCACCAACTGTATAAGGAATAGCTATGTTATGATCTGGCTGCACAGTTAATTCATCAACCTTACCTAACATTCTATTAATTTCACTTTGTCTCATTGGCACTGGTTCTCCTCCTTTAGTTTCACCTAAGAATCCAATAACACCAGTTACAGCTTTAATAACGTGAGGAACTTCTCCTGTTAAATTAGCTTCTACCATAATATAACCAGGAAAATAAACACGCTCACGCGTTGATTTTTTTCCGTTGCGAACTTGAACAACTTTTTCTGTTGGTACCAATACCTGATCTACATAATCAGACAAACCCAAACGTGAAATTTCATTTTCAATATAATTTTTCACTTTGTTTTCCTGACCTCCAATAGCCCTTACTACATACCACTTCTTTACAGAATCAGCCATAATTTACCTTTACTTTATAAAATTAAAAAAACCTTCTAATGTTTTTTGAAACCCTTGGTCTACTAAAAAAACAGCGATCGCAAAAATGATTGTAAACACAGCCACCACTACAGTAGATTTTTGAGCCTCTTCCTTAGAGATCCATGTCATTTCGTCTTTCAACTCTGTAAATGACGATTTTATGTAATTAAGAATATTCATAATATTTTCTTGAAAAGTCGTGCAAAGATATAAAATTATTCAACACGTAAATAACTTTATATCTTTTTTTGACTTGTTTGCTAAAAAAAGGAATTATAAAAATTATAATTCCTTCTATTTTGCACGGGCGGAGAGACTCGAACTCCCGACACCTGGTTTTGGAGACCAGTGCTCTACCAACTGAGCTACGCCCGTAAAAAAAGAGCCTGCTTTAAAACAAGCTCTTTATATGATAATAATCTTTCGACTATAAAATTTCAGTTACCTGACCAGCACCAACTGTTCTACCTCCTTCACGGATTGCAAAACGTAAACCTACGTTCATTGCAATTGGAGAATGTAAATCAACAGTAATAGTTAAGTTATCACCTGGCATTACCATTTCAACACCATCAGGTAAATTAATTGTACCTGTTACGTCAGTTGTACGTACGTAAAACTGTGGACGGTAGTTGTTGTGGAATGGAGTGTGACGTCCACCTTCTTCTTTTTTCAATACATAAACTTCAGCTTTAAACTTAGCGTGTGGTTTAACAGAACCTGGCTTACAAATTACCATTCCTCTTTTGATATCTTCTTTCGCAATACCTCTTAATAAGATACCTACGTTATCTCCAGCCTCACCTCTATCTAATATCTTACGGAACATTTCAACTCCTGTAATAGTAGATGATAATTTTTCAGCTCCCATACCAATGATATCAACAGTATCTCCTGTATTAGCAACACCAGTTTCGATACGTCCTGTAGCAACAGTACCACGACCTGTAATAGAGAATACATCTTCGATTGGCATTAAGAAATCTTTCTCAACTTCACGAACTGGCTCTTCAATCCAAGAATCACAAGCATCCATTAATTCCATAATAGAATCAACCCATTTTTGCTCATTGTTTAATCCACCTAAAGCAGACCCTTGAATTACAGGAGTGTTATCTCCATCATAGTCATAGAAAGATAATAAATCACGAACCTCCATGTCTACTAACTCTAATAACTCCTCATCATCAACCATATCAACTTTGTTTAAGAAAACAACGATACGAGGAATACCTACCTGACGTCCTAACAAGATGTGTTCACGAGTTTGTGGCATTGGTCCATCAGTAGCAGCAACTACTAAAATAGCACCATCCATTTGAGCAGCACCAGTTACCATGTTTTTAACGTAATCCGCGTGACCTGGACAGTCAACGTGAGCATAGTGACGGTTAGCTGTAGAATACTCTACGTGAGATGTGTTAATAGTAATACCTCTTTCTTTTTCCTCTGGAGCGTTATCAATAGAGTCAAAAGATCTTAATTCAGATAAACCAGCGTTAGCTAATACAGTAGTAATAGCAGCTGTTAAAGTAGTTTTACCGTGATCTACGTGTCCGATAGTACCGATGTTTAAGTGTGGTTTCGAACGATCAAATGTTGCCTTTGCCATGATTATAAATTTTAATTCTTAGTTATATATTAGTGTTTATTTTAAACCTATTTTAATCCTTTTGAGCCAATGACCGGATTTGAACCGGTGACCTCATCCCTACCAAGGATGCGCTCTACCAACTGAGCTACACCGGCATGGATTTAAATTTGAGCGAAAGACCGGGTTCGAACCGGCGACATTCAGCTTGGAAGGCTGACGCTCTACCAACTGAGCTACTTTCGCATTTTACTGATTTTCATCAGAAGGAACATAAATATTACTTTACGCCTTATTTGTGGTGGGAGAAGGATTCGAACCTTCGAAGACATAGTCAGCGGATTTACAGTCCGCCCTCGTTGGCCACTTGAGTATCCCACCAATCCAATAATTTAAAAGAACGCTTTCTTTTCTTGTTGAGCCGATAATAGGACTCGAACCTACGACCTGCTGATTACAAATCAGCTGCTCTAGCCAGCTGAGCTATATCGGCTTTTAGATAGTATCCACAAAAAAGCAGCCCGCTATCTTAACGGACTGCAAATTTATAAAGTTTTCGATATCATGCAAAACATTTTAAAAATATTTTACTTTTTTTTATCATTAGGCAACTCTTTCCTTTTCTTTGGTCTTCATTAACTGTCTTTTCATGGCATCAGCACACAAACTTATTCCTTCTTCAAAAGTTTTTGACTCTTTCTTAACCATCAAATCATGACCAGGAATATTCAATTTTAATTCCGTTACTTTATTCTCCTTTTCACTGGTCTGTTGCACTTTCAAGAACACTTCACCATCTACTATTTTATCGTGAAATTTCTCTAACCCCTCTACTTTTTTGTTTACAAATTCTACCAAATCCTTGTCGGCGTTGAAATTTACTGACTGAACAAATATTTTCATATACTTTATTTTTTTTTCGCACTTCTAGGGTGTGCTTGGTTATAAACTTGTTTTAACTTGTCTAAACTATTGTGGGTATAAACCTGAGTTGCGGCTAAACTAGAGTGCCCTAGTAACTCTTTTACCGAATTCAAGTCTGCTCCTTGATTTATCAAATCCGTAGCATAAGAATGTCTTAATACATGTGGACTCTTTTTTTCCTTCGTCGAGACCTTACTAAAATAGGAATTAATAATTCGATAAACAAGCGCTCCATACATTTTTCCACCTCGTTTTGTGACGAACAAATTTAAAGTAGCAACATTCATACCATCTCGTTGATTTAAATAGAGCTTTAATTCCTTTAAAATTTCTGTGTAAATAGGAATGATACGCTCTTTATTTCTCTTTCCTAGCACTTTTATTGTTCTAGTTTCAAAATCCACATCTTGTGTTTTTAACTCGATTAATTCTGCTTGTCTAATTCCAGTAGCATACAACAAATGAATCATCAACTTGTTTCTTAATTGCTCAAAAGGAGTATAGTAATCATCTTCTATCAAAAAAACTTCTTCAATTTCTCTTTCTGAAAAGGGAATGATGACTTTTTTTGCCGTTTTTAAGCTTTTTTGGCTTGAAAGTGGGTTTTTAGTGATCATTTCTATCTTTTGCAAATAATTATAAAAACTTTTTAAGGCCGTTAATTTTCTATTCACAGACCTATTAACGATTCCTGAGGCATTTAAACTAATAATCCAAGACCTGATATAAGAATATTCAACAGCACAAGGATCCATCTCCTGATACTCACTTTCTATAAACCCAAAGAAATCATTAAGATCTTTTTGATAAGCAGTAATGGTATGTGGAGAATAATTTTTCTCTAAGGATAAATACTCTAAAAATTTATGAATCAATTCCATGTTTGAATCTTTTACTTAGCGAAAGTTAAGACATAAAAAAACCCTGTGAAAATTCACAGGGTTTTTATTAATACGTTGTAACAAGTAATTAAGCTTGCTCTTCGTTAGTTCTTAAACGCTGAACATAAGAAGCTTTAATTCTTTGTTTACGGTTTACTACAGATGGTTTATTAAACTGCTGACGCTCACGTAATTGTTTCATTGTTTTCGTACGGTCGAATTTTCTCTTGAAACGCTTTAAAGCTCTATCAATGTTTTCTCCGTCTTTAATTGGAATAATTAACATAATTTAGCACCTCCCTTCATTGTCGTAATATATTTTTAATGTTTTTAATTCAGATTTTTGGACTGCAAAGATAGTTTTTAAAACGATATAAATACTTTATTTTAAAATATTTCTTGAAATCACTACTTTTTGTATTTCTGTGGTTCCCTCTCCTATGGTACAAAGCTTACTATCTCTATAAAATTTCTCTACTGGATAATCTTTTGTATATCCATAACCTCCATGTATTTGCACCGCTTCATTTGCCACTCTTACACACGCTTCTGAAGCATACATTTTAGCCATAGCTCCAATAGTGGTCATTTTTTCCCCTAACTCTTTCTTAGCAGCCGCTTTATGCGTTAACAATTCTGAAGCTTCTATTTCTGTGGCCATTTCTGCCAACTTAAAAGAAATACCTTGGAATGAAGAAATAGTTTTTCCAAACTGAATTCTTTCTTTTGAATATTTTAATGCTGCTTCATACGCTCCTTTGGCAATCCCAATAGATAAAGCTGCTATAGAAATTCTACCACCATCTAAAATTTTCATAGACTGAATAAATCCTTCTCCAACCTTTCCTAACACATTTTCTTTAGGAACTCTACAGTTATCAAAAACAAGCTCAGCAGTTTCAGATGCCCTCATTCCTAATTTGTTTTCTTTTTTTCCTGAACTAAAACCTGGCGTTCCTTTTTCTATCACAAAAGCAGTCATTCCATGGGAATCTCCTTTCTCTCCTGTTCTAGCAATTACAACAGCAATGTTCCCGCTAATAGCATGTGTGATGAAGTTTTTAGCTCCATTCAACACATAATCTTCTCCATCTAAAACAGCTGTGGTATTCATTCCTCCCGCATCAGAACCTGTATTATGCTCTGTTAATCCCCAAGCACCAATCCACTCTCCTGTTGCTAATTTTGGTAGCCATTTTGCTTTTTGCGCTTCATTACCAAATTGCAAAATATGACCTGTGCAAAGTGAATTATGAGCCGCTACAGACAAACCTATAGAAGGATCTACTTTAGATATCTCCTCAATAACGGTTATGTATTCATGGTAAGTTAATCCTGATCCTCCATAATTTTCAGGAACCAATACTCCCATAAACCCCATTTCTCCTAACTTTTTAAATAAATCCACAGGGAATTCCTGTGACTCATCCCACTTGTAAACATTGGGAGTAATATGAATTTTCGCAAAATCTTGAATAGATGATGCAATCATTTTTTGGGTTTCATTCGTCTCGAAATTCATTCAAAAAAGTTTTTGTGTTTTTTTAGTAAGCGTGCAAATATAAGCTTATTAAGTTAAATTTATCCTTAGGAAAATCTCTTATTATTTTTAACTCAGCTAAGTTCTGTATTTCAGCTACTTCTTTTCTATATGCGATGATTGATTTTGCTAGTTTAGAATTAATATAAACAATTTTAGAAAGCTGATTCTCACTAGCTGTATTGATATTAATTTTGTCAATCTTAGGTATTGACAATACCTGAAATTCTTTTTGTATCTGTTTTAAAACATCAGGTGGAATTCCCCAAACTTCTTTGAGTTGCTCATTATAAGTATAACCTCCTAACAAACTTCGATACTTAATAATGCTACTAGCTCTTTTCTCACCAATCCCTTTTACCTTTATCAACTCCTCTAGAGTAGCTGTATTGATATCTTTAACAATGATTTTTGTTTTTTTAATATTCATTGATGCAGAAGTCTTCTTAGATACCCAATCTGGAAATTTAAAATAAGGAGCAATGATGTTGAGTAAAGAATCTGAGACTTGGGTTACCTCTTGAAAATCTTTTGAGGAATTGATATATTTCCCAGAACTTCTAAAAGTCATCAATCGATCTATTTCATCTACAGACATTCCTAATTGGTATGCTTTGTAATCTGACAAATAATTGGGATTGAAAGGAAAGATTTTTAATCTCTTTGTTTCATTAATCAATAAAACACTATCTAATTGAGATTGTAATTTTTTAGATACTGGAGAAACTGTAAAAGACGATTGCTGGGAGTTGCTACAAAATAACAAAACACATTGAAACACAATAGCGATAAAAATCAAAAAGAAAATCCCATTTCGCTGACTCTTGGAGTAAACAAAATGGGACATCTTAAATTTCATAACAGGAAATATTTACATAGTTATTCTTCTACTTGATATTTGATAGCTGTTAAATAACGTTTTATCTCTTGCCTAACTTTTGGAGCCAACAATATCAAACCAATAATGTTTGGAAAAACCATGGCAAAAATCATAGAATCCGAAAATTCTACAACTGAGTTTAAAGAAGACGAAGCTCCAACAACAATCACAAATAAAAATAACACTTTATATGTAATATCTGCAACTTTTCCTTTTCCAAATAAGTAACTCCATCCTTGAATCCCATAATATGACCAAGACAACATAGTTGAAAAGGCAAATAAAATAACTGCAATTGTTAAAACTACTGAGAAATGAGGAATTGAAGAATCGAAAGCGGCTGAAGTTAAATCTACTCCACCTAACTTTTCACCAGTTCCGTTCATAATTACATTACTACCATCTAAGTTTGCATACCTAAATAAATCATATTTTAAATTAGTAATCACAATTACCAAGGCTGTCATACTACATATAATAACAGTATCAACAAAAGGCCCTATACTTGCTACAATTCCCTCACTTGCAGGAAATTTAGTCTTTACTGCTGCGTGGGCAATAGAAGCAGATCCTACTCCGGCTTCATTAGAAAAAGCTGCACGTTGAAAACCAACAATCATCACTCCAACAAATCCTCCCATCATTGCATTTCCTCCAAAAGCTCCTTGCCAAATCTGAATGGCTGCATTTGGAATCATATCAAAATTCTTAAAGATAATAACAAGAGAGGCTCCCACAAATAAGATTCCCATAAAAGGAACAATTCTTTCTGTTACTTTTCCAATTCTTTTAATCCCTCCAATAATCACAACCCCTACAAGTGCTGCTAAGATCAAACCAAAAATAAATCCTGATTTCATCCCTGTTAAAGACATGAACTGGGCTGTTGCCTGATTGGCTTGAAACATGTTTCCGCCTCCAAAAGAACCACCAACCACAAAAATAGCATACATGGTTGCCAATACCTTTCCTAAACGAGCCATATTCTTTTCTTTTAGACCTTGTCTTAAATAATACATAGGTCCTCCATAAATATTACCTTCTGGACTTACTTCTCTATACTTTACTCCCAAAGTAGCCTCTACCAACTTGGTAGACATCCCTAGAAAACCAGCTAGTATCATCCATACAATAGCCCCAGGCCCTCCTAAGGCAATGGCTACAGCAACCCCTGCAATATTTCCCAAACCAACTGTTGCTGAAAGTGCCGCCGTTAATGCCTGAAAATGGGTTACAACACCAATAACTGGAGTTGTTTTTCTTTGTTTATCAGCATCTGCAACTTCTTTAATGGTTTCAATATCATCATCTTCTTCAAAGGTATGATCTATTTCATCATAATCTCCTTTGGTAGCTTTGATGGCTACTTTTAAAAGACGAATGTTAGCAAATTTAAAATACAGTGTAAAAAAGAAAGCCCCCCCTAACAGTATAATTAAAACTATAGGAACCTGTTTAGGACCAATAGTTACAGGGTAAAACACTATTTGTGTAACTACATGAGAAATGGGCTGAAACTTTTCCTCTATAATTTGATCTATGGAGGCAAAAGACATCGCTGGAAACATTAACAGCAGCACCCCTAATACTTTTTGAATTGTTTTTCTAATAGCTTTACTCATAAATTTCTTTAAATTTTTTAATTTGTTCAGGTCTTCCTAAGACGATTAATCTACACTTTGGCTTTAAAATCATTTGAGAAGAAGGATTTACAATATATTCATCTTCTTGGGTAATAAAGCCAATGACGTTGCATCCTGAATTTCTGCGAACGTCTAAATCCTGAATGGATTTCATTAAATATTCTTCTGGTAATTCATCCACACCAATTTCTTCTAAATTGGCATTAGAATCTCCTTCCATATTAATTCTATTGACAAACTCTACCAAATCGGGAGTTACCAAAAGAGAAGCCATATGGTCTCCTCCGAGTTTATCGGGCATAATGACATGATTGGCTCCTGCAATTTTTAATTTCTTAGTCGCATTTTCATCATTTGCTCTACTTACAATATTTAACCTTTCGTTAATTTGTCTAGAAGACAATACCACATATAAATTATTTGCATCCGAAGGCAAAGCGGTTACCAAACTCGAGGCTTTTTCTATCCCTGCATTTCTAAGTGCATCATCATTGGTTGCATCTCCCTTTACAAACTGTACATCTTGATACATAGGATTTTCTATAAAAGACTCACTTTGCTCAATAACAACACAAGTTTTATTAAATCTTTTTAATTTTTCATAAGCCTGTCTTCCATTTCTTCCAAAACCACAAATAATGGTGTGTCCTTCTAATTTGGCAATTTCTTTTAATTCTTTTTTTACACGAAAAGCTTCCATAAGTACATTGTTTGAAAAAAAATCTGAGATTACAGTAACCAAATATCCGTAAACCCCAATACTCATAAATATTAATAAAATAGTAAATAATTTACCTGAATCATCTAAGGGTTTTACTTCTCCAAAACCTACTGTTGATGTAGTAATAATGGTCATAAAAAAAGCATCTAACCAAGAATAGTCAAACGCTAAATAATATCCCAGAGTCCCAATAAGCAGAACAATGGCAAATAAAATTAAACCTTTATAAATCTTGCTTAGCATAGGGTTTTTATAAATCAAATACAGATGTCCTTTTAGTCCTTATCATATCCTTTAACCTTAATAGGAAAGCCAAGGTTAAATAAATAGCAAACGAAAAACCAAAGGTTACAAATGATATATACACAAAGAACAATCGTACATTGGCCGTTCTTATTCCCATACGATCAGCCAACCTTGAAGAAACATCAAAACCATGTTTTTCAAAAAAATGTCGAATATCATTTATCAAACTCATTTCTTTTTATCAATATAGCGCAAGTTAACAAAATGTTACTACTTATAATAACTAAGTAACAACATAACTTTATATGACTTAAAACATGTATTTTTTCATCTTCTTTTTATTTGTAATTAAAAAAGAAGATTTATTGTTAAAATTATACAAACAATTCACCCTCTACTATTATATTTACAGTTCCCTTTTAAAATATTTAACTTGTGAGTCAAGCCATCTTATCTTTACAAATAGCAAACAATACCCAATTAGCTCAGAACAAAATTCAAACAGTTCTAAATTTATTGAATGAAGGAGCCACTGTTCCTTTTATTGCACGTTATAGAAAAGATCAAACAGGTGGATTGGAAGATCATGAGATTTTTAAAATTCAGAAAGAAGCCACTGCTATTGAAGAATTGGTTAAAAGAAAAGAATATGTTTTAGAAACCATTAAAGAATTAAAAGTTGACAATCCTCTACTAATTAACAACATTGAAAGTTGTTGGGATAAAAAACAGTTAGAAGATTTATTTGCCCCTTATAAAAGCAAGCGTAAAACCAAAGCCAGTGTGGCTAAGGAAAACGGTTTGGAAGGTTTGGCAAAAATCATCATGTCGCAAAAAAGTGATCATATCAACATTCAACCTTTTATCAAAAACAACATCAAAAATGAAACTGATGCCATTAACGGTGCTATTGATATTATTAGTGAATGGATTACCGAACATACTTATACTAAAAATCAACTAAGGAGATTGTTTAACAGAGAAGGAGTTTTAAAGAGTAAAATAAAAAAAGGAAAAGAACAAGAAGCCCAGATATACAAAACTTATTTTGATTTTGAACAAAAAGCAACCAGACTACCCTCGCACAGAATTTTAGCCATTTTAAGAGGAACCAACGAAGGACTTTTAAGTTCTGGAATTAGCATAGACAAACAAACCGCTATTGAGTTGTTAGAACGCAATTTTATCAAAAGTAAAAACCAAAGCGCTGAAATTGTAAAACAAGCCATTGCCAACACTTATGGAAAAAACTTAAAACCCTCTTTAGAAAAAGAATTACTAAACGAGCTAAAATTAAAAGCAGATGTAGAAGCTATTCAGGTTTTTTCTAAAAATTTAGAACAATTATTATTGGCAGCTCCCATTGGAAAAAAGAATGTTTTATCCATAGATCCTGGTTTTAAAACAGGCTGTAAAGTAGTTTGCTTAAACAAGCAAGGAGATTTATTAGAAGACACTATTATTTATCCACATCCACCACAAAAACAGCATAGCAAAAGCATAGATAAAGTATTACAATTACTAAATAAACACAAAATAGAAGCCATTGCTATTGGGAATGGAACAGCAGGAAGAGAAACTGAAACCTTTATAAAATCTATAAACCTTGCTAAAGACATTGCTATTTATTTGGTAAATGAAAACGGAGCTTCTATTTACTCTGCCTCAGAAATTGGGAGAGAAGAATTCCCTAACCACGATATTACTGTTCGTGGAGCGGTAAGCATCGGTCGTAGATTAATGGATCCTTTGGCCGAGTTGGTTAAAATAGAACCTAAGTCTATTGGTGTGGGACAATATCAACATGATGTTGACCAAACACTTTTAAAAACTGAATTAGATCACGTAGTAGAAAAATGTGTAAATAAAATTGGCGTACAATTAAATACCGCTAGTAAATACCTATTACAATACATTGCTGGAATTGGTCCTAGTTTGGCAAAAAACATTGTAGAATACAGAGCAAAAAACGGACAGTTTAACAGTTTAAACGAACTTAAAAAAGTGCCTCGTTTGGGAGATAAAGCTTTTGAACAATGTGCAGGGTTTTTAAGAGTTCAAGGAAAACAACCTTTAGACAATACAGGAATACATCCAGAACAATACAACGTAGTTACTCAAATTGCCAAACAACAAAAATTATCTATAGGTGATTTGATTGGTAACAAAGACATTTTATCTTTAAGTAACAACCTCAACTTACAAGAACAAATAGGAAAGCTTACTTTAAGCGATTTACTAAACGAACTGGCAAAACCGAACATTGATCCAAGAAAACAAGAAGATCAACTAGAGTTTAGTCAAAACATTACAACTATTAATGACTTATATGACGGAATGATCTTACAAGGACAAGTTAGCAACATTACCAATTTTGGAGCTTTTATAGATTTAGGAATCAAAGAAAATGGTTTGGTACATATTTCTCAAATCACCAATCAATTTATCAACTCCCCAAATGATGTTTTGCATTTAAACCAAATTGTAACAGTTAAAATCATTCAACTAGACTTAGAGAACAAGCGTATTGGTTTGACAATGAAATTATAACAGTCTAAAAAACAACTGAATATTTTTTTAATCTTCTAATGCTTTTTCTAAAATCGTATTGTTTTTTAATATACATTTATCTTAAAATTAAAGCAAGATGAACACCCTTAAATGAACAAGTATATTGTTGTAAACCAACCTGAGAAATGGAATTTTTCGATTGACACAATTTTTGTGATTTCTCCACAAGAATACCTTACCAACCCAGATTATGCTTTGCTTAAAAAAGCAAGAATATTCAACCTTTGTAAAGACTACAGCTATCAATCTAAAGGATACTATGTTTCTTTATTAGCGGAGGCTCGCGGCCATTTGGTATCGCCAACTGTTAAAAACTTAGTAGATTTAAAAACCCTGAAAATTGTTAGGATTTTATCTGATGAATTCGATAATGTTATCCAACAAAGTTTAAAAAACATTAAGTCTAGAGAATTTACCTTAAGTATTTACTTTGGTCAAAACGTGGCTCAAAAGTACAAGGAGTTGAGTAGTTTGTTCTACAAGCATTTTCAAATTCCATTTGTACGTGTCAACTTTGTTTTTAACAACAAATGGCAGGTACAAAGTATTAAACCTATTTCCGAAGCAGAAATTCCTTTGGAACACATGGAAGATGTACAAGTTTTTGCCAATCAATATTTTTCTAAAAAACGTTATGACAAACCTAAATTAACCAAATACGATTTTGACTTGGCTATTCTGATAAATCCTAACGACCCTGCACCTCCTAGCAATGCCAAAGCCATTAAAAAATTTATGGACATTGCTGAGAAAATGCATATTTATACTGAAATTATTCAGCCTAAAGACTTGTCCAAACTCACTTCTTTTGATGCTTTGTTTATTAGACAAAGTACCGAGGTGAATAACGAAGCTTATATGTTTGCCCGCAAAGCACAACAAGAATCTATTGCCATTGTAGATTATCCTGATGCGATTTTAAAATGCTGTAACAAAGTGTACATGGCAGAAGCCTTACAAAACGCCAATATCAGTACTCCTAAAACAGCCATTATTCACAGCGATAACAAAGAAAAAGTAATAGATAGTATTGGTTTTCCTTGCGTGTTAAAAGCTCCTGATTCTACTTTTTCTTTCGGTGTTAAAAAAGCCACTTCTAAAGAGGAATATAATACCATGGTGGGTGATATGCTAAAAGAATCAGACTTAATTATTGCTCAAGAATTTTGCCCTTCGGATTATGATTGGCGAATAGGAATTATTGATGGAGAACCTTTTTATGCATGTAAATATTACATGGCCAAAGGTCACTGGCAAATTTATAACTGGAGTGCCAAAAAGAAAAAAGAACAAGACGGATTGTCTGAGTGTTTACCTATAGAAAAAGTTCCTAAAAAAGTAATTAACATGGCTATTAAATCTGCCAAGTTGATGGGAAAAGGATTGTATGGAATAGACATCAAAGTCATAAACAATGAACCTATGGTGATAGAAATTAACGACAACCCAAACATTGATGTGGGTGTAGAAGATGAATATTATGGTGATTTGGTATACACAAAAATTTTAACTGCCCTTAAAAATCGCTTAGAATAAAATGAGTGCTATGTATCATTTATTTGAAGTATTCGGTATTGAGCTAGAATACATGTTAATTAACAATTCAACTTTTAAAGTAAATCCAAAAGTAGCAGAGGTTTTAACTGCTAAAAATGGCGTTTTAATTGATGATATTGAAAACGGAGCCATTGCCTGGAGTAACGAGTTGGTTGCTCATGTAATAGAAATTAAAACCAATGGTCCTACAGATGAATTGAATGGTTTGGCTGATGCATTTCATCAAAACATTTTAGAAATCAACAAACTATTAAAACCTTTTGATAGTGAATTGTTAGGAACTGCTTGTCACCCATTGATGAATCCTTTTGAGGAAACCAAACTTTGGGAACACGGTTCTAACGAAATTTACGAATTGTACAACAAAATTTTTGATTGTAGAGGTCACGGATGGAGCAACTTACAAAGTATGCACATCAACTTGCCTTTTGCAAACGATGAAGAATTTGAAAAACTACATGCTGCCATTCGTATTTTATTACCTATACTTCCAGGATTGTGTGCTAGTTCCCCTATTTTAGACGGAAAAATTACTGGTTTTAAAGATAGTAGACTAGAAAGTTATAAAACCAATCAAAAAGAAATACCTGTCATTGCGGGTAAAGTAGTTCCAGAACAAGCTTTTAGTAAAGCAGCCTACGAAACTGGAATTTATTTACCTATTCAAAAAGCCATAGCACCATATAACGAGGATGGAATTTTAGATTATCATTTTGTAAACTCAAGAGGTGCCATTGCTAGGTTTGATAGAAATGCGATTGAAATTAGAGTGATTGATATTCAAGAATGCCCAAAAGCAGATATTGCCATAGCTGTATTGGTGATTGAAGTTTTAAAATTATTGGTATACCATCCTTTTACCTCTTTAACATCACAAAAAGATTGGCATCAAAATGAGTTGGCTGGCATTCTAAATAAAATTATCAAAGAAGGAGAGAATTATGAAATTACCAACTTTGGTTATTTAGAAGAATTAGGTTTAGGAGATCATTGTTTGGTGAACGATGTTTGGAAACACTTATATGAACATGTTAAAAACAATATTGCTCCTCATTACAGAGAAGCCATAGAAATTATTTTATCAAAAGGAACCTTGTCAACCCGAATTGAAAAAGCTTTGGGTGATGATATTTCTCCTGAAAACATTACAATGGTTTATAAAAAATTAGCTGATTGTTTACAATCCAATATTTTATTCGATATTTAAAGCATGAAATTAATTCTTTCTTGTGAACACGGAGGAAATCAAATTCCTTTAGCCTACGACAAACTGTTTCAAAAACATGAAACAGTTTTAAAAACGCATAAAGGTTATGATCCTGGTGCTTTAGATTTGTTTAAATTTTTACGTCCACTTGCAACTTATTATAAAAGCAATGAAATCAGTCGTTTGTTAATAGAACTAAACAGATCTTTACATCACCCTGCTTTGTTTTCAGAATGCACAAAATCTTTAAATAAAGAGCAAAAACAAGTTTTAATAAAACAGTACTACGTAATTTACAGAAGTAAAATCACTCAACAAATAGAAAACATTTTAGATTGTAATAAAAGTGTGTTTCATTTATCCATTCATACGTTTACTCCTGTTTTTAAAGGAGTCACTCGTAAATGTGATATTGGTATTTTATATGATCCTGCTAAAGAATTAGAAAAAAACATTGCCAAACAATTAAAGATTGAACTAAAAAAAAGAGCTCCTCAGTTAAATGTTCGTTTTAACTATCCTTACAAAGGAGTAAGTGATGGATTTACCAAAACGCTTAGAAAAGAATTCCCAGAAAAATATGCTGGAATTGAACTAGAAATAAATCATAAGTTTGCCCTTCAAAACCAAATGGATGATGATTTAAAGCAAATGCTTTATGAGTCCGTAGAAGAAGTATTAAAACAAAATATTCCCAAAAGATGAAACCCCTAAAGTTTCATCTTTTTATTTTTGTTAATCACATCAAAAAAAAACAGCATTTTAACCTGTTACGAATTAACCTTGTCAGAAAAACTTCTCGATACTTCGTTTGTCTCCTCTTTGCTCCGACAAACTCAACTCGAAGTGACATAATCATATCTTTAATTATGGAAATTTAAATATGACACAAAAATATCAGTTCGAGTAAATTTCCGAAATATAATAAAAGAAAGTTGTATCAAAAACCCTGTCAGTTCGAGTGATTTTTGAGGAACGAAAAAATTGTATCGAGAACAACTATCAAAAAAAATCAGTTAATTACAATCTCTATGATTTACTTTGTTTATATACTACACTGCTCAGATAACACTTATTACACAGGTATCACAAACCATTTAAACAGAAGAATTGAAGAACATCAAAGTGGAAAAAACTTTAACAGTTACACTTCAAGAAGATTACCTGTACAATTAGTCTATTATTGTACATTCACCAATGTAGAAGTTGCCATAGCAAAGGAAAAACAAATCAAAAAATGGTCGAAAGCTAAAAAAGAAGCATTGATTAATAATGAATTTGATAAACTTCCTAATTTGGCAAAAAAGAAATTTCCTCATAAAAAATAACTTCTCGATACTTCGTTTGTCTCCTCTTTGCTCCGACAAACTCAACTCGAAGTGACATCAACATCCCATTGTCAGTTCGAGTAACGTTAGCGTATCTAGAACTTTCTCTGTTCAAGTGAATTTCTAAAAGTAATAAAAGCCCAACAACAAAACACTTCTCGACACTTCGTTTGTCTCCTCTTTGCTCCGACAAACTCAACTCGAAGTGGCCTCTTCATATCTTAAACATGGAATAAAAATGTCAGGTCGAGTAGCGTTAGCGTATCGAGAACCTTGTCAGTTCGAGTGATTTTATGAGGTGAAACGAAATAAAATTATATCGAGAACAAGAATCGGGTTTTACATATCCTTCAGGAAACTTACATTTGTAGAGACTCAATACAACATCAATGGAAAACAACAGCAATTATCAAATTATAGAAAAAGTCATTGCCTTTATTGAGCAACATAAAAACGAGCAACCTAGTTTAGAAACCATCGCTGTAGCGGTAAACCTAAGTCCGCACTATTTTCAAAAAATGTTTACGCAATGGGCAGGAGTTAGCCCTAAAAAGTTTTTGCAATACTTAAACATTCAACACGCAAAAAACTTATTAAAAACACCAGAACAAACCCTATTTAATACCGCCATAGAAACAGGTTTATCTGGCACGGGAAGACTCCATGATTTATTTATTAAAATTGAGGGAATGACTCCCGGAGAATATAAAAATCAAGGAAAAAACTTAACTATTTATTATCAAGACTACTCAAGCATTTTTGGAACTATTTTAATTGCCAATACAGATAAAGGTATTTGTCATATTTCTTTTATTGATGATTTGGAGAACGATATTCAATATTTAAAAAACAGATATCCAAATGCAACTTATAAAAACGAAAAACACCTATTGCAAAATCAAGCTGTAGATATTTTTCAAAACCCACTAACCAATAAAACATCTTTACAACTACATATTAAAGGCACCGATTTTCAATTAAAAGTTTGGGAAGCCTTGTTAAAAATTCCTTTAGGAAAGTTGAGTACTTACGGAGATATTGCTCAGCAAATTCAACTACCAAAAGCCAGCAGAGCAGTAGGAACAGCTATTGGGAATAATCCCATTGCTTTTTTAATTCCTTGTCACAGAGTGATTAAATCTACGGGAGTTTTTGGAAATTATATGTGGGGAGCTACTAGAAAAACTTCTATCATTGGTTGGGAAGCTGCAAAAACAGAATTGTAAATGGATTTATTCAACCCCAATCCAACCAACCTTTTACCTTTTGATGGAGAAGTATATTACTATCCTAATATGGTCAATTTGGCAACTGCACAAAAATATTATCAAATTTTATTAGATAATATTGAATGGAAAAACGATGAAGCCATCATGTTTGGTAAACATATTGTTACCGACAGAAAAGTTGCATTGTATGGTGATTCCAATTTTTTATACGGATATTCTAACACCACAAAACAAGCTTTGCCATGGACAAAAGAGCTTTTAAATCTTAAAAAACTAGCAGAGAAAAAATGTGGCATTTCTTTTAATGCTTGTTTGTTAAATTTATATCACAACGGAAACGAAAATATGGGTTGGCATTCCGATGATGAAAAAGCATTAGGCAACCAACCTGTTATTGCCTCTATTAGTTTTGGTGCTGATAGAAAATTTTCTTTTAAGCACAAAACCACCAAACAAACCGTTTCTTTGGTCTTAGAAAAAGGAAGTTTGTTAATCATGAAAGGAGACACCCAAACCCATTGGTTACATAAATTACCCGCCACTACTTTGGTAAAATCTCCCAGAATTAATTTAACATTTAGAAACATTCTCAGTTAAAACAAACAACTTCATCCACTCCCAAATCGCAGTAAAAAATCTTAACTTCGTGCTTTTGCAAAAAACATATGGCAACAAACGAGTACATAGAAGTTTTAGGAGCTAGAGCTCACAATTTAAAAAACATTGATGTTAAAATTCCAAGAGACAAACTGGTTGTAATTACTGGTTTAAGCGGAAGCGGAAAATCATCTTTGGCTTTTGACACCATTTATGCCGAAGGACAACGTAGATACATAGAAACATTTTCTGCTTATGCCCGTCAGTTTTTGGGTGGTTTAGAAAGACCCGATGTTGATAAAATTGATGGATTATCTCCTGTGATTGCCATTGAGCAAAAAACCACCAATAAAAGTCCACGTTCTACCGTAGGAACCATTACAGAAATTTACGATTTTTTACGCTTGTTATATGCTCGTGTAGCCGATGCTTATTCTTACAACACCAATGAAAAAATGGTGAGTTATTCTGATGAGCAAATCAAAGAATTAATTTTACAAGATTTTGATGGTGAAAAAACGCTGATTTTAGCTCCCGTAGTAAAATCTAGAAAAGGACATTATCGTGAATTGTTTGAGCAAATTGCCAAGCAAGGATTTACCAAAGTTCGTGTAGATGGAGAAATTCTGGAAATTACCAAAGGCATGAAAGTAGATCGATACAAAACACATGATATTGAAATTGTCATCGATCGTTTGGTCATCAATGCTGAGCAAGAAAAACGCTTAGAAGAAACCATTAAAACTGCCATGTATGCTGGTGATGGCGTTTTAATGGTAATGAAATTTAACGAAAAAAATGCTCGTTATTTTAGTAGAGCTTTAATGTGTCCAACCACTGGTATTTCCTATCCTTTGCCAGAACCCAACTCTTTTTCTTTCAACTCGCCAAAAGGAGCTTGTCCTAAATGTAATGGACTAGGGCATGTGGCAGAAATTGAACTAAAAAAAGTAATTCCAGATGATGGTATTTCTATCAAAGATGGAGGAATTATTCCTTTAGGAACTCAAAAAAACACCTGGATTTTTAAGCAGTTGCAAACCATTGCCAATGCCTATCAATTTAGCTTAGAGGATCCTATTGCTAAAATTCCAGAAACTGCCATGAATATTATTTTAAATGGTGGTAAAGAATTTATACAAGTAAAGGCCAAAGTTGCAGGAGTAACTAAAAGTTACGAGATAGATTTTGAAGGAATTGTTTCTTTTATAGAAAGTCAACACAAAAATACCGACTCTAAAAGCATACAACGTTGGGCAAAAGATTTTATGAATGATGTAATTTGTAGTGAATGTAATGGAAGTCGTTTGCGCAAAGAATCACTTTATTTTAAAATTGATGGGTACGATTTAGGAGTGTTAACTTCTATGGATATTAAAGAATTGGCTCATTGGTTTGATACTATTGATGCCAAATTAAGCAACAAGCAAAAAACCATTGGAGCAGAAATCACCAAAGAAATCAGAACAAGAATTCAGTTTTTATTGGATGTTGGTCTAGATTATTTAACACTAAACAGAACCTCAAAATCATTATCGGGAGGAGAAGCACAACGTATTCGATTGGCCACCCAAATTGGATCTCAATTGGTTGGAGTCCTTTATATTTTAGATGAACCTAGTATTGGATTACATCAACGTGATAACGAAAAACTTATCAACTCTTTAGAACAATTAAGAGATGTTGGAAATTCTGTTTTAGTAGTAGAACACGATAAAGACATTATGGAACGTGCAGATCACGTTATCGATATTGGTCCTGGAGCAGGAATTCATGGAGGAGAAATTGTAAGTCAAGGTTCTTATGATTTATTCTCTAAAGTAGAAACTCTTACTGCCGATTATTTAACTGGAAGAAAAACCATTGAAGTTCCTAAAAAACGTAGAGAAGGAAACGGAAAAGAATTGGTATTGAAAGGTGCTACAGGAAACAACTTAAAAAATGTAACCGCTCATTTTCCTTTGGGGAAATTGATTTGTGTCACAGGAGTTTCTGGTAGTGGAAAATCTACTTTAATTAACGGAACGCTCTACCCTATTTTAAACGCACATATTTACAATGGAGTTAAAAAACCTCAACCTTATAAAAGCATAGAAGGATTAGAACATATTGATAAAATCATCGATATTGATCAATCTCCTATTGGTAGAACCCCACGTTCTAACCCCGCAACCTACACCAAAACGTTTGATGAAATCAGAAGCTTATTTGCCAAAACTCCAGAAGCCATGATTCGTGGTTATAAACCTGGACGTTTTTCTTTTAATGTAAGTGGTGGTAGATGTGAAACTTGTGAAGGTGGTGGAATGCGAGTGATAGAGATGAACTTTTTACCTGATGTACATGTAGAATGTGAAACTTGCCAAGGAAAACGTTTTAACCGTGAAACGTTGGAAATTCGTTACAAAGGAAAATCCATTTCTGATATTTTAGAAATGACGATTAATGAAGCTGTTACTTTTTTTGAACACATTCCTAAAATCAATAGAAAAATAAAAACCATCAAAGATGTTGGTTTGGGATATATTACGCTTGGACAACAATCTACTACTTTGTCTGGTGGAGAAGCACAACGAATTAAATTAGCGGCCGAACTATCAAAAAGAGACACTGGAAATACCTTTTATATTTTAGATGAACCTACCACAGGATTGCATTTTGAAGACATTAGAGTATTAATGAATGTGATTCAGAAATTAGTTGATAAAGGAAATTCTGTTTTGGTGATTGAACACAATATGGATGTGATAAAACTAGCAGATTATATTATTGATATCGGTCCTGAAGGTGGTAAAGGTGGTGGTAAAATAATTTGCACCGGAACCCCAGAAGAAGTAGCTCAAAATAAAAAAAGTTATACGGCTCGATTCTTGAAGAAAGAACTATAACTCATGTTCTATTTTTTGTATCTTAACATGAGTTATTATTTACAAAAGATTTTACATAGATGACAGATAAAGGAAACGAAGAAGACAAAATTTACGAAAAGTTTGAACAAAAAGATTGGAACCATATAAAAACCAATGATTCTTGGGCTGTTTTTAAAATAATGTCTGAGTTTGTTGAGGGATACGAAAAACTTGGAAAAATAGGACCTTGTGTTACTATTTTTGGATCCGCAAGAACAAAATCGAACGATAAAAATTATTTACTAGCCGAAGAAATTGCCTTTAAATTAACCAAAAGTGGATTTGGAATTATTACTGGTGGTGGACCAGGAATTATGGAAGCTGGTAACAAAGGAGCTAAAAAAGGAAATGGTATTTCTGTAGGTTTAAATATCGATTTGCCTTTTGAACAACACAACAATCCTTGGATAGACAAAGACAAGAGTTTGTATTTTGATTACTTTTTTGCCAGAAAAGTAATGTTCGTAAAATACTCTCAAGGTTTTATTGTAATGCCAGGAGGCTTTGGAACTTTAGACGAATTGTTTGAAGCCATTACTTTAATTCAGACAAAAAAAATTGGTCGTTTCCCAATTGTATTGGTAGGAACTTCTTATTGGAGTGGTTTATTAGATTGGATTAAAGAACGTTTGTTAGAGGATTACAAAACGATTAGCCCCGAAGATTTAAACTTATTTAGATTGGTAGATACTGCTGATGAAGCAGTTGAACACTTAAACAAATTCTACGAAAAATATCATTTAAAACCGAACTTTTAATGTTGAAGATATTTTTTCGCATCATATTTTTATTTACAGGATTCAGCATTTATAGTCAAAACAACCAAATAACTATAAATGCTCAATTGTTTGCGGAAAAAAACATTTTAAACATCACCCAAGAAATAAAATACTTCAATACAAGCAAAGACACTTTGCATGAAATTGTACTAAGAAACTGGGCGAATAGTTATAAAGATAGTGAAACTCCTTTAGCCAAAAGATTGCTAGAAGATTATAAAACTGACTTTTATTTTTCAAAAGAAGAAGACAGAGGTTATTCACAAATTAATAGCATCAAATCAAAAAACAAAAACCTTACTTACCATTCCCCACGTCATCAAAAAGATTTAATTTATATAAATCTTAAAAATTCATTGCTACCAAATAGCAGTGTTACAATTTCTATAAAATATGTCATTAAAATTCCAGATGCTAAATTTACAGGTAGTGGAAAAAAAGGAATGGATTATTATTTACAAGACTGGTATATTTCTCCAGCTCCTTATGAAGACGCATGGGTGTTAGATTCTCACAACAATTTAAATTACCAATACAACACCCCTACCGATTTTAACATCTATTTTAAGGTTCCTATTGGATTTCAAGTTCACAGTGCTTTTCATCAAGAAAAAACAATTGGAAGTGATTTTTTAAACTACAAACTAACGGGTAAAAACTTTGTAAAAGCCAACATTAGTATTACTTTTTTAAAGTCTTATTTAAAAATAAACACAGGTAAAACCAATATTGTTACTGATTTAATTTCAGAAGATTTTGACACCACCGTTCAGGAAGAAAAAATACAACAGATGATGACTTTTTTAGAAGATCATTTAGGTCAACTTCCTCACAAACAAATTCTTGTTGAAAGAGAAACCTATAATCAAAATCCTATTTACGAATTAAAATATTTACCTAAAATATTACATCCTTATCAAGAACAGTTTAAATGGGAAATTAAGTTTTTTAAAACGTTAAGCTCGGAATATGTTGATCAGATGATCTTAAATAACAAATACAAATATTACTGTTTTACAGAGGGCTTGGAAGTTTATTTGTTTATTCAGTACATCGAAAAAAACTACCCTGATTCAAAACTTATGGGACGTTTATCAAAAATTTGGGGACTTGGATCCATGAACATTGCCAAAAGTAAATTCACCGATAAATTTTCTATTGTACATCAAATTACAGCCAGAGAAAATTTAGATCAAAGTTTAGATACTCCTTTAAAAGAATTATCAAATTATAATAAAAAAGTCATCACCCCTTATAAAGCAGGGTTGAGTTTTGTTTTCTTAGAAAGATATATTGGAAAAAAAATATTACAAAATTCAATTAAGGAATACATCAATCAAAACCTCAATAAAACTAGTGATCCGAATGATTTAATGGATATCTTACAAAAAAACAGTCAGAAAGACCTTTCTTGGTTTATGGAAGAATGGGTGAACTCTAACAAAAAAATAGACCACAAAATAAACAAGGCAATATTTAAAAAAGATAGCGTTTACATCACTCTAAAAAACAGAAGAACTATTAAGACTCCTGTGGCCATTTACGGTTTAAAAAACAATGAGATTAAAAGTAAAACATGGACTGATGGATTTACTAACACTAAAAAAATAACCATTAAAAACGACAGTCTAGACAAGGTCATTTTAAATTACGAAAATGATTACCCTGAAATAAACAATCGTAATAATTGGAAAAATGCCAAGCCTAAATTATTTGAACGTCCATTAAAGATTAAATTACTGAAAGATTTAAATGATCCAAATGCACACCAAGTGTTTTTAAATCCAGAGTTTGCTTACAACTTATATGATGGGGTTATTGTGGGAGTTGGAATTCAAAACAAGGCTTTTATTCACAAGAATTTTGAATATAAACTTAAACCCACCTATAGTACTGCCAGTGGAACTTTAACTGGTGGATTCGATTTTTCCTACACTGTGTTCCCTGAGAAAACTAATATTTTTGATGTTAGTCTAGGAATGAGTGGTAGTAATTATCACTACACTAAAGACCTTAACTACAATGTTATTTCTCCATATTTCTCCATCGCTTTTAAGCAACCAAATATGCGAGCTATTGGAACCAATAAGATTACTGCTCGTTTTTTAGGAATTAATAAAGAAGTAGAACAGGGTGTGGTACAAACAGATGAGGATAAATATCAATTATTTAAAGTTGCTTACGACTATAGAGAAAATCAACTTATTAATGATTATAAATTAAACATCAGTACAGAAATAGCCACTAAGTTTTCTAAACTAACAACTGATTTTAGATACAGACACTTAACCAATAAAAAACGTCCTGTTGAATTTAGATTTTTTGGAGGTATCTTTTTAAGAAATGCCTCAACTTCAGATTATTTTAGTTTTAACCAACACACCGCAAATGATTACTTGTTTGAATTGCCTTATTTGGGTAGATCTGAAACTACGGGTTTTTTAACGCAACAATACGTGAAAGCAGGTGGTGGATTTATTACTCAAAATGAACCTGGTTTTTCTAACCAATGGTTAACTAGTATCAATACTAGTATCGGAATTGTTAGATGGGTAGAAGCTTTTAATAATATTTCTTTATCAAAAAGTAAAACAGAAGCTGCCTTTTTTGATTATGAAGGAGGAATTAGATTAAACTTTGTTCCAGATATTTTAGAGTTTTACTTGCCTATTTACAACAAAGAAGGTTTAGTTACCAAAGATGGCCAGTACTTTAAAAACATCAGATTTACAGTTACTTTAAAAGCCCAACCACTAATTAAATTTTTTAAACAGCAGTTGTTTTAAAAACATCATAAGGTATCTTTTCCTTTAACTTTAATATACCAGTAGAAATACGTAACTTTACCCTCTATAAACAGCTATAAAAATATGTCTATTACTGTTGATTCAAAAAACGAGCAAGAACTTACGTTCAATCAATTTAGGGAGGAAATTTTAAATGATTATTACATCGCCGTCCTTAGTCGCGAATGTAGTTTACTCGGTAGAAAAGAAGTTTTAACAGGAAAAGCTAAATTTGGAATTTTTGGAGATGGTAAAGAATTACCACAAATAGCTATGGCCAAAGCCTTTGAAAAAGGAGATTGGCGTTCTGGTTATTATCGTGACCAAACCTTTATGCTAGCTTTAGGAGAATTAACTCCTCAACAATTCTTTGCTGGTTTATATGCACATACAGATATTAAACACGAACCTTTTGCGGCAGGTAGACAAATGGGAGGTCATTTTGCTTCACATAGTTTAGACGAAAATGGAGAGTGGAAAAACTTAACACAACAATACAACACCGCTTCAGACGTTTCTTGTACTGCTGCTCAAATGCCTCGGTTAGTTGGTCTGGCCTATGCTTCTAAATTATATAGACAAGAAGCTTCTGTACAAAAAGGATACGAGAAGTTTAGTAAAAACGGAAATGAAGTTGCTTGGGGAACCATTGGTAACGCAAGTACCAGTGAAGGTCACTTTTTTGAAGCCATCAACGCTGCAGGAGTGTTACAAATTCCAATGGTAGCAAGTATATGGGATGATGAATATGGAATTTCAGTTCATCAAAAACATCATACTACTAAAGAAAATATTTCAGAAGTTTTAAAAGGTTTTCAAAGAGATGAGGAAACCAAAGGAATAGAAATTTTTAACGTAAAAGGTTGGGATTACTCTAGCTTAATTGATGCTTATACAAAAGCTTCTCAAATTGCAAGAGAAGAGCACGTTCCAGTCATGATTCATGTTTCTGAAGTTACTCAACCACAAGGACATTCTACTTCTGGTTCTCATGAACGCTACAAAAGTGAAGAACGTTTACAATGGGAAAAAGATTTTGACTGCAACAAAAAAATGCGTGAATGGATTTTAGATTTCGATCTATCTACCGAAGACAGCGTATTAAAATTTGTAGAAAGTGAAGAAGAGCTAATTGCTATTGAAAAAAGAGCAAAACAAGAAGTTTCTGCTGCGAAAAGAGCTGCATGGCAAGCTTTTATAAAACCTTTAAAAGAGGAACAAGAAAAATTATTGGTAATTTTAAATAAAGTTTGCGAAGAAAGCATCAATAAAAACTTTATCTTAAAATTAAAACACGATTTACAAGATTTGGCCGAAATTCACCGTAAAGATATTTATGGAACAGCTAGAAAAGTCTTAAGCTATATTCGTGAAGAAAATATTCCTAGCAAAACTATTTTACAAAAATGGTTACAAAAAAACTTACCCATTGCCCAAGAAAAATACAGCTCAAAATTATTAAATGATTTTGGTAAAGGAGCCTCTAGTATTCAAGAAGTTACTCCTACTTATGCTGATGAAAAAGAAATTGTAGATGCAAGAATTATCATTCGAGATAATTTTGATGCCTTATTAAAAAAGCATGACAATCTATTTATTTTTGGAGAAGATGCTGGTAAAATTGGAGATGTAAATCAAGGATTAGAAAGCTTACAGGATAAATTTGGCGAATTACGTGTTGCTGATACAGGAATTAGAGAAGCGACCATAATGGGACAAGGAATTGGAATGGCTTTAAGAGGTTTACGCCCTATTGCCGAAATTCAATACTTGGATTATATTTTATACGCCATTCAAACCTTAAGTGATGATTTGGCTTGTTTGCGTTACCGTACTTTTGGTAAACAAACCGCTCCATTAATTGTAAGAACAAGAGGACATAGATTAGAAGGAATTTGGCATTCAGGTTCTCCAATGGCTTTAATATTAAGCTGTTTACGAGGTATGCATTTATTAGTTCCTAGAAACATGACCAAAGCTGCTGGTTTTTACAACACATTATTACAAACTGATGAACCTGCCATTGTGATAGAAAACTTAAATGGTTACCGTTTAAAAGAAGAAAAACCGAACAATTTAGGAGAGTACTACACACCTATTGGATATTCTGAAACCATTAAAGAAGGAACTGATATCACGCTAGTTTCTTATGGTTCTACTTTAAAAATAGTCATGGAAGTGGCTCAAAAAGAATTGGCTCAAGTAGGAATTAATGCAGAAGTGGTAGATGTACAAAGTTTGATGCCTTTTGATTTAGATCACAACATTTCATATAGTATATCTAAAACAAATCGCCTAGCAATTATTGATGAAGATGTTCCTGGAGGAGCTTCTGCTTATATTTTACAAAAGGTGGTCGATGAACAAAATGCTTATCAATATTTAGATAGCAAACCAATTTGTATTTCTTCTCAAGAACACAGACCTGCTTATGGTAGTGATGGAGATTATTTTTCAAAACCTTCTCATGATGATATTTTTGAAAAAGTATATGCTATTTTCCACGAAGCAAATCCAAGTAAGTTTCCAAAATTGTATTAACCGATATCCGAACGTCGATAAACGATTATTGACTTTTCATCAATTCAATACCAACCGTACATTCTGCACATCGCTCTTTATCGCAATATTCTTTTTTAAGCGTTAATAAAGCTTGTGTTTGTAAGGCTGAAGTTGTTTCAACGCCATGTTGATTAAATTTCTGTATGATATTATTTTTTTCTGGAGAAAGCTCATACATCAACTCTAATAAAACATCATAATCTTCTCCTTTACTTTTTTGATATAAAAATAATACAGGTACAACTACATTTATCAATAATAAATCAACAAAACCTTTGCTAATTTGTTTGGGTGATTTTTTAGAGGGTTTATCAAAATGATAATGCTCCTGCCAATAATTACTAACCTTTACTTTAAACAAATCTTTATAGCTATCGATGTTATTTCCTAAAGCTATAATTTTGTTAAAAACCGATGAATGCTCTTCGTAAAAACCAATCAATTGAGCCAATCTAATGGTAGGAAAATTCTGAGGCCTACAACCATAAAAATGCAATTGAAACTTTTTTAAATCCCCTAATTGATATTTTTGTTTTTGATAAGTAAACTCCTTTTGTAAATTTTGATAATAAGCATCTTCTACTCCCTCTTCTTTTAGCAAGCCTAATAATCCATATAAAAAAGAATGGGTAGTTCTGTTCACCATTTGTTTTCTAATGATAGAAAAATCAACTTGAGAAAAAGCTTCTAAAAATAGCTGACCGTTTAAGTTTCCTCCAAAATATTTTGCCATGGTTAAAAACAATGTTGCTTCCCAATCGTTGTCAGTCCTTTTATAAATCTTTTCAATTTCCTCCACCTTTCTTTCCAAACGTTCTACATAAATTCGCTCTAACCAATTATTGATTTTAAAAACATCTACCTCTTTTATACTTTGCTCACAGAAAATCCATTGTTGAGTGTTGTTCATTAATTTTTCATAATTATTTAACACTTTTTCAGATATAAAATTTTTCAACTCTAAAGTCGGAATTTCATTACTATGCAAATCAAAAATCTCTACATCGTGTTCATACACCACGTGTAAAATTACGTTTTGATAATTTTTATCTTTTTGATGTTGATGTGCATACCAATCCGATGATTTTACATGAATTTCTATATTTCCTGCCCATTTTTGATGGTCAATTTCAATCAATCCATTATTAAAATCTGGTCCTTGTAGCATATTTAAAAATCCTGTTTTATGGATTTTTAAATTTTCCCCTTTAGTAGTACATAACTTTTTATTGTCTAACAACTGTTGTTGCCAAACCAAATGTAAAAAAGACTCTTTCATAGCATTTTAGAATCTGAAGTTTTGAACGTTAAGTTAAAAAATAAATACCTTATTTTTGCCATCAGAATTAAGAAGAGAAATATGAATATAATTGAAAGCCTAGAATGGCGATATGCAACTAAAAAATTTGACAACACTAAAAAGTTATCAAAACAGCAACTACAAACCATTAAAGAAGCTTTTAATTTAACCGCAACCTCTTACGGATTACAAACCTTGAGCTTGGTCATTGTAGAAAGTAAAGAAATAAGAGAAGAATTATTGCCATTTGCTTTTAACCAAAAACAAGTGATAGATGCTTCTCACCTATTAGTCATTTGTTATCCTGACACTTTTGATGGAACCAATGTTGAAGAATATTTTAATCGTGTTAAGCAAGAAAGAAATACTCCTGATGAAATTTTAAAACCTTTTAGAGATTTTTTAATGAACGATTTTAATAGTAAATCAGAATTAGAAAAACACAAAGCATTCATCAACCAAACCTACATCGCTTTAGGAAATTTACTAACCGTTTGTGCCTTAGAAAAAATTGATTCATGTCCTATGGAAGGTTTTAATCCTTCTAAATTTGATGAAGTTTTAAAATTAAAAGACAAAAACTTAAAATCGGCACTTTTATTGCCTGTAGGTTTTAGAGCCAAAGATGATTTTATGGCCAAAGAAAAGAAAGTAAGAAAATCATTGTCAGAAATAATCATAGAAATATAATGAATAAACCACTAGAAAACATAGAGCCCAAAGAAATTTGGGCTCATTTTAATTTGATAAATGCCATTCCTAGAGCCTCAAAAAAAGAACAAGCCATTTCTGATTTTATGGTTGCTTTTGGACAAAATTTAGGATTGGAAACCACTCAAGACAAAGCCTTAAATGTATTGATAAAAAAACCTGCTACTGTTGGATATGAAAACAGAAAAAAGGTGACTTTACAATCGCATTTAGATATGGTACATCAAAAAAACAACGATACTGTTTTTGATTTTGACACTCAAGGAATTGACATGTTTGTAGACGGTGACTGGGTTAAAGCCAAAGGCACTACTTTGGGAGCAGACAATGGTTTAGGTGTAGCAGCTATTATGAGTATTTTAGCTGATCAAACCATAGAACATCCTGAATTAGAAGCGCTGTTTACCATTGATGAAGAAACTGGAATGACAGGTGCTCTTGAATTACAACCTGGTTTTATTTCGGGAGACATTCTATTAAATTTAGATACTGAGGAAGATGATGAAATTACCATTGGTTGTGCCGGTGGAATTGACATTACAGCGACCAAAACTTATGTTCCTGCGCTAACAAAACCAACCAATGCTTTTTACAAAATCGTATTGAATGGTTTAAAAGGAGGACATTCTGGAATGGATATTATTAAAGGTTTAGGGAACGCCAATAAATTATTAACAAGAGTATTGTTTGAACTTCAAAAAAACATCGATTTTCAAATCATTTCTTTACAAGGAGGAAATTTAAGAAATGCCATTCCGCGTGAAGCAGAAGTTGTAATTGCTATTGAAAATATTGAATCTTTCAAACTACAACTCGAAGAAACTACAAAAATCATCAAAACAGAATGGTTGATAAAAGAACCGAATTTAACTATTACCTCAACTGAAATCAATAGTAAAAAAGAAGGATTAAACCATATAGATCAAACAATATTGTTACAAACTTTGTATGCTTGTCACAACGGAGTTTATACTATGGATGCAAATATTACCGATTTGGTAGCAACCTCAAACAATTTGGCTTCTGTAAAAGTAGAGGAAGGAAACATCACTATTGCTTGTTTAACCCGTTCTTCTATAGAAAGTGAAAAAGAAGATTTAACCAATAAATTAACCGCCATTTTTAACTTAGGAAATTTTACGGTTCAAACAGATGGTTCTTATCCTGGTTGGCAACCCAACCCAAATGCAAGTATTTTGCAAACCATGGAAAACATTTATCAAGAATTATTCAAAACCAAACCACATGTAAATGCTTGTCATGCGGGATTAGAATGTGGGATTATTGGAGAACATTACCCTAACATGGAAATGGTTTCTTTTGGACCAACCATCCGTGGAGCACATTCTCCAGATGAAAGAGTGAGCATATCATCTACCCAAAAATTTTGGCGATTTTTAAAAGAAATTTTAAAGAATATCCCTCATAAATAGACATTTACAAGAAATACAAACCTTTAATCACGACTTTCACTTATTCAGCATTCTTAACAAGAATTGTTAATATCTTAACTTTCGTCAACTCACAAATAATTGTACTTTTACGTACATTATAAACAGCATCTATTACATGGGAAAAATTATTGCTATTGCTAATCAAAAAGGAGGTGTTGGTAAAACAACTACCTCAGTTAATTTAGCTGCCTCTTTGGGCGTTTTAGAAAAAAAGGTTTTGATTATTGATGCTGATCCACAAGCCAATGCTTCGTCTGGTTTGGGTATTGATATTGAAAATATAGAAAAAGGAACATACGAATTGTTAGAACATTCTTGTACAGCTGCCGAAGCAATTATTCCAACCAATTCACCTAATGTAGATATTATTCCTGCACATATTGATTTGGTTGCCATTGAAATTGAATTGGTAGATAAAGAAAATAGAGAATACATGCTAAAAGAGGCTTTAAAACCTATTTCTGATTTGTATGATTTTATTATTATTGACTGTGCCCCTTCTTTAGGATTGATTACATTAAACTCCTTAACCGCTGCAAACTCTGTAATTATTCCAATTCAATGTGAATATTTTGCACTAGAAGGTTTAGGAAAATTATTAAATACTATAAAAAGTGTTCAAAAAATACACAATCCTTCTTTAGATATTGAAGGACTTTTACTAACTATGTACGATTCACGTTTACGTTTATCAAACCAAGTAGTAGAAGAAGTGAAAAAACACTTTAGCGACATGGTTTTTGATACCATTATACAACGTAACATTCGTTTGGGTGAAGCTCCAAGTTATGGAGAAAGTATTATTGCTTATGACGCCACAAGTAGAGGTGCCGTAAACTATATTAACTTAGCTCACGAAGTGATTACAAAGAATTAAAACACATGGCAAAAGCAACAAAAAAACAAGCTTTAGGTAGAGGTCTTTCTGCATTATTGAAAGAAAACGATATGACTGTTCGCTCTGCCAATCACGAAAAGGCGACAGAAATTATTGGAAATATTATTGAATTGGAACTTGATCAAATTGAGGTCAATCCTTTTCAGCCAAGAACTTATTTTGATGAAGAAGCTTTAAAAGAATTAGCAGATTCTATCAAAATACTTGGCGTTATTCAGCCTATTACTGTTCGTAGAGTTGATGATCAATTTCAATTGGTTTCTGGAGAAAGAAGATTTAGAGCTTCTAAATTAATTGGAAACAAAACCATTCCTGCATATATCCGTTTGGCAAACGACCAAGAGATGTTAGAAATGGCTTTGGTAGAAAACATCCAACGTAAAAATTTAGATCCTATTGAAGTTGCTTTGTCTTATCAACGTTTGATTGATGAAATTAACTTAACTCAAGAAGAATTAGGAGGCCGCGTAGGGAAAAAACGTTCTACAGTAACCAACTATTTACGATTGTTAAAATTAGATCCAATTATTCAAACAGGAATGAGAGATGGATTTGTAAGCATGGGACATGGTAGGGCTTTAATTAATATTGAAAACACCCTAATTCAGCTAGAGGTTTATGAAAAAATCTTAAAAGATGGTTTGTCTGTAAGACAAACAGAGGCTTTTGTTGCTAACATGAAGCAAGAAAAACCAAATAATCCCGTTACCAATACAACGCCTTCTTTTGTAAGTGAAAGTCAAGATAAATTTAACCGATTCTTTGGGCAAAAAGTAGCCATTAGTGCTAACGCCAAAGGAAAAGGAAAAATTGCCATTCCATTCAGTTCAGAAGAAGAATTCAATAAAATAAAAGCTTTATTAAACTTAGGTGATTCGTAACATACTCATAATCGTCATAGCTATTCTTACAATACAATCTTCTTTTTCGCAAGATCAAGAAGGGCAATTGTCTATAGACAGTCAAGCTTTTTTAGAAGACACAGATAGTTACAACCCTTTAACACCTGCAAAAGCTGCTTTTTACTCAGCTGTTTTACCAGGGTTAGGTCAAGCTTATAACAAACGTTACTGGAAAATTCCTATCGTTTATGGAGCTTTGGCAATCCCTCTTTATTATTACAATATTAACGCCAAATCGTACAAAAGGTATCGTAATGCTTTTAAACAAAGAGCTGCTGGCGAGCAAGACGAGTTTTACGATACTTTTTCTGATCAAAGTTTAGAAAACGCACAACAAGTTTTAAGGAGAAACAGAGACACCTCTTTGTTAACTTTTGTAGGTTTGTATGCTTTACAAATTTTAGAGGCCAGTATAGATGCACATTTGTTGCAATTTAATATATCAGACAAAATAACATTCGACCCTAAATTGATGAGAGACAATGTTTCTAAAGACAATTATGTAGGGTTATCTTTAAATCTTAAATTTTAAGAATGAAAATAGCATTATTAGGATACGGAAAAATGGGACAGACTATAGAAAAAATAGCTGTAAGTAGAGGACATGAAATTGTGGTGAAAGTTGATGAAAACACCAAAGAATACGATATTACATTGGCAGATGTTGCTATTGATTTTAGTATTCCTTCTGTTGCTGTAAATAATATCTCTAACTGCTTTAACAATGGAGTACCAGTTGTTTCTGGAACTACAGGTTGGTTGGCAGATTATGATAAAATGGTTGCTTTGTGTAACGAAAAAAATGGTGGATTTATTTATGCATCAAACTATAGTTTGGGCGTGAATATCTTTTTTGAGTTGAATCAACATTTGGCTAAAATGATGAAAAACTTATCTCAGTATGATGTTACGATGGAAGAAATTCATCACAAACAAAAATTAGATGAGCCTAGTGGAACTGCCATCACATTAGCTGAAGGAGTGATAGAACACACCAAATATAACGGCTGGGAGGTAGATAAAGCTACGGATGATTTAAACATTCCTATCAAAGCCATTCGTAGTCCTGAAGTGCCAGGTACACATACGGTAGATTACACATCAGAAGTAGATAGTATTGAAATAAAACACACAGCGCACAACCGTCAAGGTTTTGCTTTAGGAGCAGTCATTGCTGCTGAATGGTTAGTAGGTAAACACGGTGTCTTCTCTATGAGAGATGTGTTAGGTTTATAATATAAAAACAAAAAAATGAACTGGATTATATTCTTTTTAGTAGTACAAGTATTACACTTTGCTGGAACTTGGAAACTATACAAAAAAGCAGGTAGAAAATCATGGGAAGCAGCCATTCCTGTTTACAATGCCATTGTGTTAATGGGGATTATAAACAGACCTAAATGGTGGGTCATTCTTTTGTTTATTCCTGTCATTAACTTGTTGATATTTCCAGTTATTTGGGTAGAAATTGCTCGTAGTTTCAGAAAATTTGACACCAAAGACACTTGGTTGGCTATTTTAACATTTGGGTTTTACAACTTCTATTTAAACTATGTTATTTTTGACCAATTAAAATACAATGCGAATAGAAGTATTAAACCACCTAGTAAAACAGGAGAATGGATTAGTTCTATTACGTTTGCTGTTGTTGCTGCTACCTTGGTACACACATATGTAATGCAACCTTTTACCATTCCAACCTCATCGTTAGAAAAATCTTTATTGATTGGAGATTTTCTTTTTGTAAGTAAGTTTCACTATGGAGCTAGAGTACCTATTAGCCCTATAGCTTTGCCAATGGTTCATGATTCTGTTCCTGGAACAGGATTGCGTTCTTATGTAAAAGGCATTGAATTACCGTATATGAGGCTTCCGGGATTACAAAAAGTAGAAAGAAACGATATCGTTGTTTTTAACTGGCCCTCAGACTCTTTAGCATTAATGTGGGGAGACACGTCTGATAAGTTTACTTACAAACCTATTGATAAAAAAACCAACTATGTTAAACGATGTGTTGGTATCCCTGGGGATAGTTTAGAAATTAAAAACGGATATATATATATCAATGGTAAAAGAACCGTTTTACCAGATAGAGCGAAGCCACAATTTAACTATTATGTAGAAACCAACGCTCCTTTTACGGCGGATGAAATTATACATGGTTATAATGTAAACCCATCTGAGGCTTCTGTATTAAATCAAGAAAGAAGCAGATATTTTATCAATTTAGATAAAGAACATGCTTTGATGATGCAAAATGATCCTAAAGTTATTTCCATCAAAAGAAGCATAGATCCTAAAGGAGTTTATGATCCAAGTATTTTTCCTCATGATGCACAGTACGCTTGGAGTCAAGATAATTTTGGACCTATATACATTCCTGCTAAAGGAGATGTAGTTACTTTAAACAAACAAACACTTCCTTTTTATGAAAGAATTATTTCTGAATACGAGCATAATGATTTTGAAATAAAAGACAATGGAGATATTTACATCAATGGTGTAAAAACAGATAAATATACCATTAAACAAGATTATTTTTGGATGATGGGAGACAATCGTCAACGTTCTTTAGATGCCCGTTACTGGGGATACACTCCGTTTGATCACGTAGTTGGTAAACCAGTATTTATTTGGATGAGCTTAGATCAGAACGAAACAGCTATCAATAAAAAAATTCGTTGGGAAAGACTTTTCACCACTGTTGGTGGAGATGGAGAACCTAAATCTTATTTGGTATATTTCTTAGTAGCGCTTGGTCTATACTATGTAGGTAAAGAAGTCATCAAACGAAGAAAAAAATAAATATGATTTCAAAACTTTTGGTACAACCTGCATACTTTGCTCCTATTGCGCAGTATGCAGCTATTTTACAAGCAAAAACGATAGCGTTTGAAACACAGGATAATTTTGTGAAACAAACCTATAGAACGCGATGTAACATTTATGGTGCCAATGGTAAACTTCTTTTAAATATTCCTGTAAACAAAACCAAAGGACAAAAGATTTTAACCACAGAGGTTGAAATTAGCTACGAAGAAGATTGGCAAAAAAATCATTTAAAATCTTTGCAATCTGCTTATAGAACCTCTCCTTTTTACGAATATTACGAAGCCGATTTGATTCCTATTTTTGAAACCAAACACAAATACTTGTGGGAATTACATCAAAAAGCAAATGCTTTTATCATGGATGCTTTACAAGAAGAAAAATCATTCTCTGAAACTACCGAATATTTTAGTGACTATACTGATAAAACAGATTTGAGAAATTGGGTTGAATCTAAGAAAGATTTGGCTATTGATTTTCCTAAATATGTACAAATGTTTGATGACAAACATGGATTTATAGAGAATCTAAGTATTTTGGATTTAATTTTTATGGAAGGTCCTAATGCAGGAATGTACTTAGAAAATTTAAATTTAAAAAATGCTATCTCTTAAATTCTGTATTCACTACGGATTACATTTTTTATTTCCAGGGCTCATTGCCTATGTTTACAATCCAAAAAAATGGAAATACAATTGGCTGATTTTAATTGCTACCATGTTGATAGATTTAGACCACCTATTAGCGACTCCTATTTTTGACCCAAACAGATGTAGCATTGGCTTTCATCCACTACATTCATACTATGCACTTTTTGTCTACATTCTTTTATTATTTCCTAAAAAAACAAATTTAATTGCTATAGGTTTTTTATTTCATTTATTAACGGATTACGTGGATTGTTACCTAAAATAATTTACATTTGTTAATAATACATTTCTGGAATTAACATGGATACTTTTTTAAAATTTATAAATAACATTCACCCTTTACCAGAAGAAACCCTAAAAAAGTTTCTTAGTTTGGCTAAAGTAAAATCATATAAATCTGGAGAATATTTATGTGAAATAGGACTTGTAAATAACAAATTGTTTTTTGTGATAGATGGTATTACAAGAACTTATATGAAAACAAGTGCCGATGCTCAAGAAATTAACAAATCTATTATAGCTCCAGGTCAGATAGCTGGTTCCCTAAAATCCGCCATTCACAAATCTCCAGCCTTAATTGCTTGCCAGGCTTTAACAGATGCTATTGTGGTAGAAATTACTGTTGACGATTTGGCTAGTTTAAGAAAACAATTCCCTGATTTTAGCGAATTCATGTATAAAACATTAGAAAAAGAATATACAAGACTAGAAGAATCTTTAATAGATTTACTATCTAAGAATGCAACTGAACGTTACTTAATTTTAAGAAAAAAAATCAAAAATATAGATCAACTAATTCCGCAATTTCAAATTGCTTCACACTTGGGAATTACACCGATACAGCTAAGTAGAATTAGAAAAAAATTACTTAAAGAATAAAAAAGAGAAGCTAATAGCTTCTCTTTTTTATTCTTATTGAAATGACTTTAGATATTTAATTTTTTTCTTGGCCAACAGAAGCTTCTCTTTTTCTGTTTCAATAGATTTCATCACTGTCTCAAATAGAGGATTGGTCTTTTTGGTATTAGAAAAGAATCCTAAATTATTCTCTAGTTGTTTTAAATCTTTTGTTGCATTGTCTACGTCTTTTCTTAATTGATCGTACTCTGTATATAATTTCTTACTATCAATGGCTAATAGATAAGCTATTTTAAGTTGATATTTAATAAAATCAGCCTCTACTTTATCTTTTGGCAAAGTAAGCCCTTTAGTTATTTCCTGTAAAATATCTTGATCTATTTTATTTTTTTGTGGGGGCACTAAACCTAAAGCAATCCATTCTTTTAACAATTGTTTATAAGTCTCTAAAGTGATTTCTCCATTAGACAACTTTGTTAAAAAAGCTTCTTTTTTTACAAAGTTCTCTTGCTCTTCAGCTGTACCTTCTTTTTTAACATTATTTAATCTATCAAAATAAGCATCACATGCACTTTTAAATTCCTTCCACAAAGCATCCGCTTGTTTTCTTGGAACAAATCCAACTTTTTTCCAAGCTGCTTGAATTCTTTTAAACACTTCTGTAGCCGCTTCAAAATCATCTGAATCTTTCCAAGCCAAAGCTTCATCTATCAATGCTTTTTTATTAGAAATAGCTTCGTTTTGAGAAGACTTTATTTCTTTAAAGAAATTATTCTTAGCACTATTAAACTCTTTGGTAGCCTCCTTAAAAGTATTCCAAACTTCTTTATTCTTACTTTTAGGAATTTTACCAATGGCTAAAAATTCTTCTTTTAAAACTTCAAAAGCATCAATGCTTTTTTTCCAGTCTCCAAAAGATTTATTTTTAGAATAGTCAAAGTTTTTAATTTCTTGAATTTTAACTAATTTTTGTTCGTAATTTTTTTCTTCTACATTTCTTAACTCTTCTAAAAGAAGAGCTCTTTTATCGTGAATTGCATTTGACAAAGCTGAAAACTCTTCCCAAACTGGTTCTCTAAATTCTTTGGCAACAGGCCCAGTTTCTTCTTTCCAGATTTTATGTAAAATTTGTAATTCATTAAAAGCAAACTGCACATCTGCATGCTCTAATAATTGTTTAGCTCTTTCAATTATTTGTTTCTTCGCTTCTAAATTATGTTTAAAATCAATGGCTCTTAAATCATTATTAATGTGTAACAAATCATAATATTGTTCTACGTATAAATGATAATTCCCCCATGTTTCTTGGTATTTATCAGAAGGCACAGGTCCTATTTCTTTCCAATCTGCCATCAACTGTTGAAACTCCTTATAGGTACTAGAAACTTCTCCTTTTTCTACCAAGGCTTTTATAGATGAAATCACTTCTTCTCTTTTTGTAAGATTTGTAGCCAATTCTTTGACTAACTTTTTGTAGTGATTATTCTTCTTTTCAACATAAGATTTCCATAAATCTTTAAATTCTGTTTGTATCGGTTGAGAATAATCAAAATCGATTTCATTTCCTCCTTCTTGAACAAACAAATCTTTTGCTTTTTCTAACTGCTCATTGTATTGATAATAAAAAGATGCTCTAATAGCACTTGCTTGCTCTTTTATGTCCTGAATAGGATGGTCTTCAATCATCTTTTTTAACGTAGCAATCAAAGCTTCTAAAGTCATTGTTTTATAGTCTATTGATTGAGTTTCTTTCTCCATATCTATGGTAATCATTATATTTTAATTTTCTCTTATCTAATTCAAAACTAACTAATTTTAGTTAGCGTTTTCACTTTGTGGTGTAATATAGTTGATGAAATTTAAATTTCCTGAAGATTTTACATTAAATTCCTTTTCTACTGTCTGTTCATTGGTCGTTTTTACCACAACCTTTAAAATATTTTCTTCTTTATTTAAAGGTATTCTGGTATAATATATTTTGTTAGGTAATGTTTGCCAATTTCTAGTATCAGTTTTTTCATTTAGAGCGTTTAAGATTCCTAACACAGCTCCTAAATTTTCATTCTGATTTCTTACAATATTTTCAGATATTTTTTTTGCTGCTACACGAAGTGCTATTTTTCCAATCTCTCTTACTGTTCTGTCCTTTAAAGTTTGAAAAGCAATGGTTTTATAATCTTCCACCAACTCTAATTGATAATCTTTAGCACTATTATTGTTTAAAATTACTTTACCGCTTGTAAAATATGGAATTCTATCTTCATATTTTGGAAATGCAATATTAAAAACATTAATATCCGAAAATTTACTACTATTACTACTATTACTTGTTGGAACTGGAATAGTAAGTCCCAATTCTTCATTAGTAATGCTTACAAATCCGTTATTATTACCTGGTAATGCTGAAAAAGTAAAATATGTTTGAGACTTATACGGTACCAATCCACTTTCCCAAAACACAATTACTTCTCCTTTAAAATCATTAGCTTTTGGTTCGTATTTAAGGTTAAAGAGTTCTGAATATCTTAACTCTTCATCTCTAAAACCTAATTGATGGGCCGAATTAATTAAATCTTGTTTTAATTGTTTTGGAATATTTACCCCAAAATAAGTCCCATCGTTTTGCTGATACAATTCAACTGCATTTCTGTAAGATATAAATGCATCGTTTAAATTTCCTGTAGTTTCGTACAACAAACCTTGTAAATTCATCGCAAAGGCATCTGTTGTGTATCTATTTTTTTTCCCTGCAGGATAAGAGTCATTAATTTCTTGAAGTTGAAGATTAATTCTTTTAGCCTCTACCAAAGCATCATCATATAAATTTAAAAATATATAATTCATTGCTTTGTAATAATGGATTGCAACCTTTTCAAAATCTTCACTTTTATAAGTTGTTTTTTCTGGATTGGCTAACACTCCTAAAACTTCACCTACTTTATTTACTTTGTGATCTTCTATCAACAAATCAGCCTTGTTAAGAAGCTCGTTACTTAATTTATAATCTCCTTTTAAGTAGGCTATTTTTCCCTTTTCTAAACAATACAATAATTCATTTCTGTCTTTATTAAGATACTTATTATTGTCAATACTTTTCATGGCAACATCAAATTCACCATTCAATACTTCATGTTGATATTTTGCACTTAACTCGTTATAAGTAGCACAACTAAAAGTACTTATTGCTAAAAGTACTATAAGTGTATATTTTATGATAAAGCGTTCTTTTTTCATATCAATCATGAATAAAAAAACTGTTTAGAATTCTATATAATTCCTAAACAGTTTTTTTACAATACTAAGACAATACTAGTTTTTAATGTATTTCTTGATTTTTTTATCACCAAACCAAACTTTTTCATTTGTTTCAATATTGGTTAACTCTAAATCAACTTGATAATAAACTACTTTTTGTTTTTTCAATGCATCTACAACAGAATTAATAGTTCCTTGTAAAATAAAATCAGCTCCTGTTTCTAAACCAAATTTTTTCATGGTAGATACTGATGCGTTTGTTTGTTGATCTGCTTTTTCAGCTCTTAGTTCCTCTCTCATTTCTCCTCCTTGAACCACTCTTGCTTTTTGATATTTTACCAAAGCTTTTTCAACCTCTACCGTAAATACTTCAGCATCTATATGTTCGTGAGATTTGTTACGAACCAAACCAACAATTACCACTGGCTTTTTTCCTTTGGCAATCATATAATCATTGATCCAATCTCCCATTACAATTTGTGAACTTAATTCTTCAGCTGCTAACCTAGCATCTGTGTCATTCCATCTTCCACTAATATCTATGACTTCATTGGTATCAATTCTCGTCACTTTTCTAGCACAAGAAGAAATAGTAATCAAGCCAAAAACACTTAATACAGCTATTAAAATTCCTTTTTTCATTTTTATTTGTTTTATGTTTATTTTTAAAATCTACTTCTTCCTATAAAATATCCTAAACCAACACCTCCATAAAAAGGATTTCCTATGATACTGTTGCAAGAATAACGATAAGGATTAGACAGAATATATTGTGTATTCTTAGCTCTTTCTAATCGCTCTTCATGTCTCCATAAAGCCCTCATCGCTCTGTGATCTTTGTGTATTTTTTTTCTGATTCTCTTTTCTTCCATAGGATCAATAGCCACATATGTTTCTTGTGATGTTGTTCCTTGTTTTAAAATATAATCATCAGCAATTTTAGCATATTTTTCATATGCTGCTTGTGCATTTGGATTTTGATTTGCTTCTAAATGAGTAATTTCTTGTGCATATAAAGCAGAACTCATCACTAGTATAAATATAATTAAGATATTTTTCATGATTTCTATTTGTTTAAATTAACACCTTTGTAAGATAATAATTTTACTACAAAAAACATTCCTAAAAATAGAAGTTAGGTTTTTAATTTTTAGTGATTTAACTATTCCAAATACTCCAAGACTTTTCTGCTTGAAGTTCTAACATTTCCAATCCATTTTTAATAGCAGCACCTTGTTCCTTTCCCAAACGTAAAAAAGTTGTTTCTGATGGATTATAAATCAAATCAAACAACAAGTGATTTGAATTTAAAAACTGATAGGGAATCTCTGGTTTTAACTCTACTTTAGGAGAAGTTCCTAGTGGAGAACAGTTAACAATTACTGTGTATTCTTTTATAATTTCCTCATTTAATTGATCATAACTCCATCTGTCCTCAGTAGCTGTTCTAGAAACAAATTTATAATCAATCCCTAATTTTTTAAATGCAAATGCCACGGCTTTTGAAGCTCCACCTGTTCCTAAAATCAAAGCTTTTGTATGATGAGATTTTAACAACGGTTCTAAAGACTTTTGAAACCCATACACATCTGTGTTATAGCCCACTGCAGTTCCATCATCATTTAATTTAATGGTATTAACTGCTCCTATTTCTTTAGCATCTACATCAATACTACTTAAAAAAGGTTGTACCTCCTGCTTGTAAGGAATGGTTACATTTAATCCTTTTAGTCCATTTTCTTTGGCATTGATAATTTCTTCTAATACTGATATTTTTTGCAAATCAAAATTTACATATTGATGATTTTCTAATCCTAATTTCTGAAATTTTTCTCCAAAATATCCTCTAGAAAAAGAATACGAAATATTTTTACCTACCAATCCAAAAGTCACCTTATCCATTTAACTAATTTGTTTTTGAAAAACGTTCTACACCAAGTACCAATACTACACCAATAATTACAAAAAGCAAAGCAATCCATGTTTGTTCTGTTGAAAAATCGGGGAAATACTTGTGAAAACCTACTACTATTTTACGATTAAAATTATCTGTTAAAAATACGCCATTATTTTGCGCATATATTTTTTCTTTCCATGGCCAAACAGTCCCTAAGGATCCTAAAATAAAACCAATAATGACTGCATTTACAACCTTTCCCCATCTACCCAAAACAAAAGCCAATATTTGAGATAAAAATATCAATCCCAAAATAGAACCTAGGGTAAAGACAGCTATAATAATTAAATATTTTTGATTGTTTGGATCATAAATAATAGCTGTATTTCCTGTAAATACGCCAACCAAAACATCGTTTAAAATATTCACAGAATCCACCAACAGAAAAACATAATTACCCAATAACATTAAAATATAAGAACCCGAAAGTCCTGGAATAGTCATTCCCGAAACACCAATTACACCACAAAGAAATACAAACCAAAGATTGTCATTCTGACCACTTGGGTGAATAAACGTAATGGCAAAACCAACCGAAATTCCTATAGCTAAAGAAACATAACTTTTAAATTCCCAGTCCTTATATTTTTTAATTAAATAAATTCCAGAACCTATAATCATTCCAAAAAACAAAGACCAAACCTGTAACTCGTTATGCTGTAAAAAATAATCTAAAATTTTAGAAACAGTGAAATAACTAAACACCATTCCACCAACAATGTACATTAAAAACTTAGCGTTGATGTAATTGTATAAGCTCCTAAACCGACCCTTGATTAATAATTTAAAAGCCTTCCCGTTTATTTTTTGGAAAGAGTAAATCAACTCATTATAAAAATCTAACACATAAGCAACTGCTCCACCAGAAACTCCAGGCACTTTATTAGCCACCCCCATCAGCATTCCTTTTAAAAAGAGCAATACATTATATAGTAAACTTCCTTTTGGAAACATATTTAAGATTTATAACTAGCCAATTTCTCTAAACCTAAAATTAGAGCAAAACCTGCTAAAGCAAGTAACAATGCGATCATTAACTGTGCATCACCATCATAATTAGAAGGTAAAACACTGTTTTGCAATACTGGCACTTCTATTCCTTTTGAATTAATTCTTGTCGTAATGGTTTCTTTCCAAGGCCAAATTTTATTTAAAGATCCTAAAATAAAACCTGTTAAACCTGCCAATGTTGTGTTTTTGTAATGTACAAACAACCATTTTAACACTCTTGAAAAACTCAACAATCCTACTATAGCACCTAAACCAACAATGGCTATTATTTGTAAATCTCTCGAATGCACGGCTGTTAAAATAGCTTCATAAGCCCCTAATAAAACCAAAATAAAAGCTCCTGAAATCCCAGGTAAAATCATAGCACAAATGGCCAATGCCCCTGCTAAAAACAGAAATAAAAATGAAGCATCATCACTTACCATTGGTTTTACAATGGTAATATAATAAGCAACTCCACAAGCTAAAACCAAAGAAATGACTTGAGGAAAATTCCATTTTTCTATTTGCTTTCCTACGTATATAATACTCGCGACTACCAATCCAAAAAAGAAAGACCATACCAAAATTGGTTGGGTAGCTAATAAAAATGAAATTCCTTTTGCTAAAGAAATCACGCTAATGGCAACACCTAAAAGCAAAGCCACTAAAAAATTAGCATTGGCTTGTTTCCATGCTGCTTTTAGTCCATCTTTTTTAATAACCGTTAAAAGCGATAAATTGATATTGCTAATGGTTGTAAGCAATTCCTCATATATTCCAGAAATAAAAGCAATGGTTCCTCCTGATACTCCTGGCACTACATCAGCTGCTCCCATGGCCATTCCTTTTAAAGAAATAATAGCGTAATCTTTAAGTGTTCTTTTCATTAAAAGTGTTTTAGAGCAAATGTAATTTTAAATACTAATTCTCCAAAAAGTTTAAAACCATTCTTTGCACTTTTAAATCTTCAAAAACGGTTGGATACAACTCTTGCATCACTAAATGGTATTCATAATCTAAACTCAAAGCTGTTTTTAAATGTAAGTAGGCTTCCTTTTTTTGATCAGTAATAAAAAAGATACACCCTAGTCTATACTCAATTTCAGCAAAATTAGTATGTTGTTTTTTAGCTCTAATCAATGTATTTAAGGATCTAGAAAAATCTCCTGTAAATATCCAAGTATCAGCCAAAGTAATCCAAACATCTACTCCTGAATCATCTAGTTCAATACATTTTTCAAAAGCCGCTGCAGCTTCTTCGTAAAATTTTAAGCGTAAATTAATTTCTCCATTGTATCTCCAATAAGTCACATTGGTTTCGTCTAAAGCAATGGCCTTGTTTAAATAATGCAAAGCTTTGTCATATGCTTTTTCTTCATTGCAAACAATAGCCAACAACATCCATCCTTTGTCTAATAAAGGATCTTCGTGTAACGCTTTTTTGTAATAGTAAATAGCTTTGGTGGCATTGTTTTTCTTTTTGTAACACTCTCCTATTTGTAAATAAGCAAAAGCAGTAGGATCATCTAAATCTAAAGTGATTTGATAATTTTCTATCGCCTCGTCATATCTATCTAACTTTTCTAAAGTCTTTGCTTTTTCTACATATCCCCCAATAAAAGCTTCGTCTATCACCACAGCATAATCAAAAGCTTTTAAAGCTCTTTTATAATCTTTTAGCACAAAAAACTGACGTCCTAATTGATGCCAAGCGACTTCACAATATGGATTTTTATTGATGTAATCTTCTAAAAAAGCAATCGCTTCATGATGCGAAGATTCCATTTCAAAGCAATAAATAATATTGTATAAAGCCTGATAATCTTCAATATCAAAATCTAAACAAACAGAAAAATGTTCTCTGGATTTTTCATAATCATCCAAATACAAATACTCCATTCCTAACAATGCAGAAACATCTGCCAAATCATCTGTATATTCTTTGGCTCTAATTAAATAATCAATCGCCTCTTTGTGCTTATCATCTTTTGAAAGTAAATTGGCAATCTGAATATACACCTCATCATTGTAAGGATAAATGGCCATTAAATTGTCTAACAAAAGTCTAGCTTCGGCTAATTTGTCTTCAAAAACCATAATTTCTGCTTGTATCAACTTAATATCAGCAGAATCTGGATGTTGCTCCAACGCTAAATAAACAGCTTTTTTTGCCATAGAAGTATTTCCATCATCTAAGTAGTAATGAATAATCTCCTCAAACTCAGTAGTATCAAAAAAATACACATCGTTTGTCTTAAGCATTTCCTCAAATTTCGATAATGACATCATCTTCTTTTTCGTTTTAGTAGAGCAAACTCTGTTAGTCTTACATAAATATAAAGGAGATTACTCAATTATCATGCCCTTGTAAGTAAATGTTTTTAACAAATTAATCAACAAAAAACCTATATTTGTACTACTAATTTACTTAGATCTTATGAGTGATAAAATACTTCTAAACTCAAAAAAAATTCAAATCATTCTCCAACGATTGGCTTGCCAGCTAATTGAAAATCACGGTGATTTTTCTAACACAGTTTTAATTGGTTTACAGCCAAGAGGTACTTATTTTGCTGAGAGAATTGCTTCTATTTTAAGAGATGATTATCAGGTGAAAAACATCAAACTAGGAAAATTAGACATTACTTTTTACCGCGATGACTTTAGACGTAGAGACGAACCTTTAAATGCAAATTCTACCGAAATTAACTTTTTAGTTGAAGGTCAGAAAGTAGTTTTTATTGATGACGTTTTATTTTCAGGAAGAAGTATCAACGCAGCATTAACTGCCATTCAGTCATACGGAAGACCTGCAGAAGTTGAACTTTTAGTGTTGATTGACAGACGTTTTAGTAGACATTTACCTATTCAACCAGATTATAAAGGTGCTACGGTAGATGTAATTAACGAAGAAGTAGTAGTCGTAAATTGGAGCAACGATACTTTATCGGATGCTGTGTATATAACTAACAAGAAAAAGAAATAGATGAAGACCTTAAGTGTTCCAAACCTATTAGGAATTAAGCACCTAGTTAAAGAAGATATTGACTTAATTTTTGAAACTGCCGATCATTTTAAAGAAGTGATTAACAGACCTATTAAAAAAGTCCCTTCTTTAAGAGATATTACCATTGCCAATTTGTTTTTTGAAAACAGTACCCGTACCAAATTATCTTTTGAGTTGGCCGAAAAACGTTTGTCTGCAGATGTTATTAACTTTTCTGCCTCTGGTTCATCCGTAAAAAAGGGAGAAACTTTAATTGATACTGTAAACAATATTTTATCTATGAAAGTAGATATTATTGTGATGAGACATCCAGATGTGGGTGCTCATGAATTTTTATCAAGACATGTAAATACCAAAATTATCAACGCAGGTGATGGAACACACGAACATCCAACGCAAGCTTTGTTAGACTCCTTTTCTATTAGAGAACGATTGGGAGATGTTGCTGGTAAAAAAGTAGTGATTGTTGGAGATATTTTACATTCTCGTGTCGCTTTATCAAATATCTATGCATTAAAATTACAAGGTGCCGAAGTAAAAGTTTGTGGACCTGTAACTTTAATTCCAAAATACATTGAAAGCTTAGGCGTTGGTGTAGAAACTGATTTACGTAAAGCATTAGAATGGGCTGATGTTGCCAATATGTTACGTGTACAAAATGAACGTATGGATATTAAATATTTTCCATCAACCAGAGAATACACACAATTATACGGAGTCAATAAAAAATTATTAAACTCTTTAAACTCTGAAGTGACCATTATGCACCCGGGACCTATTAACCGTGGAGTAGAAATTACTTCTGATGTTGCCGATTCTGATCAAGCGATTATTTTAAATCAAGTAGAAAACGGAGTAGCCATTCGTATGGCATGTATATATTTATTAGCTTCACAAATTAAACAATAGGTTTTATGAAAATTACTACCTCAGACAAATACACACTTTTTTTAGCAGAAACTGATTTTGATACTTTTTTTGATGAAGTTTCAAAAGTATTGGCTAAATATAAAAACAGAAATATCATTTTAGATTTTTCTAAAATCGATACCACAAAAGCTCAAATAAAATCTTTACAAGGCTTTGCAGAAACGCAAGCGGGAAATGATAAATCTTTTGCCATTATATTACCTAGTTTTGATGCAGATGCCTTTAACGAAGAATTAAATGTAGTACCTACTTTAGTTGAAGCAGTGGATATTATTGACATGGATGAAATGACACGTGACTTAGGTTTTTAATGGGGATTCAACTCACCATATTAGGCTGTCACTCAGCCACGCCAAGAACAAACGCTTATCCAACTGCTCAATATTTAAAAATAAACGAAAGACATATTTTAATTGATTGTGGTGAGGGAACTCAAGTCTTATTAAGACAACAAAAGGTTCCTTTTGCTAAAATTAAACACATCTTTATTTCTCACCTACATGGTGATCATTTTTTTGGATTGGTAGGATTAATTTCAACCTTTGGATTGTTAGATCGTAGAACAGAATTACACATCTACGGTCCTAAAGGAATTAAAGAAGTGATTACCCTTCAACTAAAACTATCTAAATCCTGGACCTCTTTTCCATTGTTATTTCACGAATTAGAAAGCAAAGAAAGTGAAGTAATTTTTGAAGATAAAAAACTTAAAGTCTCTACCATTCCTTTAGAGCATAGAGTATATACCAATGGATTTTTATTTGAAGAAAAACCTAGTTTAAGAAAGCTAAACATGGAAAATATTTCCATGGAACCCGAAATTGAAATTTGTGATTATCACAACTTAAAAAACGGAAAAGACTTTATTAAACAAGATGGAACTGTTATAGAAAACGAAGATTTAACACTCCCGCCAAGAGAAACTTATAGTTATGCTTTTTGTAGTGACACCGCTTACAAACCTGACATTATTCCTATTATTAAAGGAGCAAGTTTATTATATCATGAATCTACCTTTTTAGAAGATAAAAAAAATCTTACCGAAAGAACCAAACATAGTACCGCAAAAGAAGCTGGAAAAATCGCAAAACAAGCAAATGTGAAAAAACTTATTCTAGGACATTATTCTAGTAGATATAGCGATTTAAATGAATTTAAGCTAGAAGCGGAAACTGAGTTCAGTAATGTTGAATTGGCGGAAAGCGGGAAAATTTTTATTGTTTAAAAAACATCTCGACTCCGATCGATGACTCTAAGGTGCACGAGCGCATTAGAGAACTGAGTATTTTACCTCTTATAATATTTTCTCAAAACAAATACTATTTTCTGCTTTTACATAAGCTCCAAAATTTGGAATCACATTATAATTGTTCTTTTCGTAAAACTTAATTGCAGTATCTTTTTCTTTCAGCGTTTCTAACACACATTTTTTAAACTCAAGTTCTTTACTCCAGTTTTCTAACTCCGTTAAAACCATTGAAGCAATTCCTTTTCCACGATTTGTTGGTGGAACATACATTCGTTTCACCTCCACAACATCTTTAACGTATTCCTTAATGCCTCCACAACCAACAGGAGTATTTTGTTCGTAGGCAACAACTACATATTTTATTTTTTCGATATCATTCAGTTCGTTATAAAAAGACAATTCTTCTTTATAAAAACTTTTTAAATCAAGATCTAACTCTTTTACCAATTTTTTAAAATCTGAGTGATCAGAATTGGTTCTTTTTAACTCAATCATCAATTACTCAATATTCATTTGAAAAGGGATTCTTGCCTGAATTCCTTTAGCCTCCATTAACTCCTTGGTGTTAGCTAACCATTGTAAATTGTATTGAGACAACAATCCATTGATATTACTTTTTGCAAACGGATTTAAATTAAACATTTCTTTAAAGTCCATATCATATGTTGGCATTTCTTTTAAACTATAATCTTTAGCATCAACCAAATTTGCTGCATAGCTTATGGCTGCATCTAAACCACCAATTTCATCAACCAAACCAATTTCTAAAGCCTTTACTCCTGTCCAAACTCTACCCTGTGCAATCGCATCAACTTCTTCTACTGTCATATTTCGGCCTTGTGAAACACGCTGTAGAAATTCATCATAAATATTTTCAATTCCTCCTTTTATCACCTTTTTATAACGATCATCGACAGGTTTTACCACACTATAATACGCTCCGTTATTATGTGTACTTACTACTTCTGAATTCACCCCAATTTCTTTTGCCAATTCTGCTGCATTGGGTAACATTCCAAACACTCCAATAGACCCCGTAATAGTAGTTGGTTCAGCAAAAATTCTATCAGCACCACAAGCAATATAATACCCACCTGAAGCTGCATAATTACCCATAGAAACAATTACTGGCTTTTCTGTTTTGGCTTTTTCAACTGCATTCCAAATTAAATCAGAAGCCATAGCACTACCCCCAGGAGAATTTACTCTAAAAACAATTGCTTTTACCTCCTTATCTTTAGCTGCATCTTCTAAAGCTTCAATCATTTTTTTCTGACCAATGATATTGATATCTCCTTGTCCATATTGAATTTCTCCTTGAGCATAAATAACAGCTATTTTATTTTTTTCTTCAACTAAGTTCAATAAAGATAAATTACTCATATAATCCAAAATAGATACTTTTTCAAGTTCTTCCGTATCTAATCTTCCTTTGATATAATTATCATATTCATCCGCATACATATAATTATCAACCAATCCATGTTCTAATGACATTTGTGAAGATTGACCATACATTTTATTAACCGCCTCATCTACATTAATATTTCTAGAAACTGCTATTTCTTTACTAACTTCACTCCAAACACTTTTAATTAATTCGCTAATTTGTTCTCTATTGGCATCACTCATTTCGTTGGCTATAAAAGGCTCAACAGCGCTTTTATATTTCCCATGTCTGATGACCTCCATTTTTACTCCATATTTTTCTTGAAAATCTTTATAAAACATCACTTCAGAATGTAATCCTTTTAACTCTACATATCCTAAGGGAGAAATAGCAACCATATCGGCCACAGAACTTAAATAATATTGTTTTTGAGAATATGTATCATTAAATGCGTAGATAAATTTATCTTTACCTTTAAACGTTTGTAACATTTTTCTCAAAGCAGTTAATTGAGCCAAGCCCATGTTTTCTGGAATATTTTTTAAACTAATTCCTTTGATATCATCATCATAAGTTGCTTTTTCAATAGCCTTACATAAATTATTAAAACCAATAGTTTGTTCTGTAATTCCTAACATTTCTGTAACAGGATCTATTCCAAAAGGACTGTAATCATTAATTTCTCCATGTAAATCAATTTCTAAAACTGAGTTAGGTTTTACCTCTTTTACCATGTCATTACTTAAAGAAACCACTACTCCAACTGCAACTACAACAAAAACAACAATGGTTATCCAAATAGCTAATAATGATGACAATACACTTTTTATAAAATTCATGCTCTGATTTTTTTTATTAAAACAAATATAAATGATTTCTTTGCCAAAAGAGAGATACACTAATGAACATTGCCCATTTATCTTTAGGAACTAATTTAGGAAACAAACTAGAAAACCTAAACGATGCTATTAAAAAAATTTCCACTTTAGGAAAGATTTTAAAAATATCTTCTGTATACCAAACACCTCCTTGGGGATTTAAGAGTGATGATTTTTTTAATATTGCACTTACGCTAGAAACTTCTTTAACAGCAAACGAATTAATTGGTTCTTTATTGACTTTTGAATCTGAATTAGGAAGAACTAGAAATGTTGGAGATTTAGGTTACCAGGCAAGACCTTTAGATATTGATATCATATTTTTTAATGATGAAATTATCAATACTGAAAACTTAACCATTCCACATCCAAGAATGCAAGACCGTAATTTTGTATTGATTCCGTTGATTGAAATTGTTTCTAATTTTAATCACCCAATTCTTAACAAAACTTTAGAAACCTTGTTTGATGAATGTGATGATAAAAGTGAAATTACTAGAACAAAACATCAATTAACTCCTATCAACTAAGTAAAACATAATTGATAAATTTAAGTTCTCGACTACGCTCGAACACCTTTAACAATGGTCATCTAGCAAAGTCATGACACATATTTATCAGCATAAAAAAAGCCTCACAATTGTGAGGCTTTTTTGTTTAAAAATACAAGATTTTTAGTATCTGTAATATTCTGGTTTGTATGGTCCTTCAACCTCTACTCCAATATATTTTGCTTGATCTTCTGACAAAGTATCCAACTCAACACCAATTTTAGCTAGGTGTAAACGAGCTACTTTTTCATCTAAATGCTTTGGTAATGTATAAACATCATTCCCATAAGCATCAGCATTTTGCCACAATTCTAACTGAGCCAATACTTGGTTAGAAAAAGAATTAGACATTACAAAACTTGGGTGTCCTGTTGCACATCCTAAGTTTACCAAACGTCCTTCTGCCAAAATAATCACATCATTTCCGTTTACATTGTATAAATCTACCTGAGGTTTGATTTCTACTTTAGAAGCTCCGTAATTTTTATTCAACCAAGCCATGTCAATTTCATTATCAAAGTGACCAATATTACAAACAATAGCTTTGTCTTTTAATGCTTCAAAATGACGTCCTACAATAATATCTTTGTTACCAGTAGTAGTAACTACGATATCAGCCTCTTTAATGGCATCATCCATTTTCTTTACAGCAAAACCATCCATCGCTGCTTGTAAAGCACAAATAGGATCAATTTCTGTAACAATAACTCTTGCTCCAGCTCCTCTTAAAGATGCAGCAGAACCTTTACCAACATCTCCATATCCTGCAACCACAGCTACTTTACCAGCCATCATTACATCTGTTGCTCTACGAATTGCATCTACTAAAGATTCTTTACATCCGTATTTATTATCAAACTTAGATTTTGTTACAGAATCATTTACGTTAATTGCTGGCATTGGCAATGTACCTGCCTTTACACGCTCAATTAAACGGTGAACTCCTGTAGTTGTTTCTTCTGATAAACCTTTAATTCCAGAAACCAATTCTGGATATTTATCTAATACCATATTAGTTAAATCTCCACCATCGTCTAAAATTAAGTTCAATGGTTTTCTATCTTCCCCAAAGAAAATAGTTTGTTCAATACACCAATCAAATTCCTCTTCGTTCATACCTTTCCAAGCATAAACAGGAACCCCTGTAGCTGCAATAGCTGCTGCTGCCTGATCTTGTGTAGAAAAAATATTGCAAGAAGACCAAGTTACATCGGCTCCTAAATCAACCAAAGTCTCAATTAAAACAGCTGTTTGGATTGTCATATGCAAACATCCTGCAATTCTTGCTCCTGCTAATGGCTTTTTACCTTTGTACTCTTCTCTAATACTCATTAATCCTGGCATTTCAGATTCTGCCAAACGGATTTCTTTTCTACCCCATTCTGCTAACGAGATGTCCTTTACTTTATAAGGAACGTATGTTGTTTCTAAACTCATATTACTATCTTTGTTGCTTTTAGACTGCAAATTTACGAAATCCTTACTATAATAAATGCCTTTATTTAAAACAATCCAAATTAACCCAAACACCACAGTTTACGTTTGGAAAATAACTGAAAGCATTAATGTTTTAAGAGATATGTACTTATCTAAAAACAGTTTAAATAGAGTAAATCTGATGAAATCAGAATCTCATCAAAAAGGATTTTTAAGTATTAGACATTTGTTAAAACACATCAACCTTAATGATGACGATTTATTTTACAATGAATTTGGAAAACCCTTACTAAGAAATCATCAACATATTTCTATTACCCATTCTTATGATTTTTCGGCAATTGTTATTTCTAATGAAAGTATAGGAATTGATCTTGAAAAAAATAGAGACAAAATAAAAGTCATCAAACATCGTTTTACGGATTTAGAGCAAAATAATTTAAGTGATAAGGAGTATATCAAACAATTAACTTTTATTTGGGGAGGAAAAGAAGCTATGTTTAAAATTCACCCTTGTGGAGGCATGAGTTTTAAAAATGACTTAATAGTTTTAAAAATGAACCAACTAAATGCCAAAGGCTACATTAATACTCCAGAATTAAAACAAAATTGCGATATTTATTTTTTTCAAATAGAAAATTATTCTTTAGCCATAGCTACTACAAACAATGAACTTGCTTAAAACATTACAAACTGCTCAAAAAGAGAATAAAAAATTAATTGCAGTTTTGGTAGATCCTGATAAAGTTTCTTTAGCTGATGTAGAAACCATTTGTTATAGAATTAACAATGCTCCAGTAGATTATATGCTTTTAGGTGGTAGTACTGTTTGTGAAAATCAAACAGAAATGATTGCTAGAGAAATTCAAAAACATATTACTAAACCTGTAATTCTCTTCCCAGGTAACTATACGCATTTAACTAATTATGCTGATGCTTTGCTTTTTTTGAATTTAATTTCTGGAGACAATCCTGAATATTTAATTCATCAACAAGTTAAAGCAGTTCCTTTTTTATCTAAAAGTACTTTAGAAATTATTCCAACAGGGTACCTTTTAATTGATGGAGGAACCGAGAGTAGTACTCTTAAAGTCTCTAAAACCAAACCTATTTGTCAACAAAACATTGAACACATTGTTAACACTTCAATTGCTGGACAGTACATGGGACAGAAAATTTTATATCTAGAAGCTGGAAGTGGAGCAAGCACACCAGTAGCAAAAGATGTTGTTAACGCAGTATATAATTCCTTAAATATTCCTATTATTGTAGGAGGAGGAATTAGAACTCTAAAAAAAATTAAAGAAATTCACAAAGCGGGAGCAACCCTAGTGGTTATTGGAACTGCATTTGAACTAAATGATATTTTTTAACCGTAATCTGTTATGAGACTAGAAAGAAAATTAAAGGAAGAAATTGACAAAAGAGGAATATCTAATGAAAAATTAACAAGACAATTAATTGCATTTGTAAAAGGAACACCAACCTTAGAATTAGATAGAATTGCTACTATTAATGATGGAATTAAAATTATTGACAGCATTGATAGAAGTAAATTAATGAATATTTACAACATCAAACAACAAGATTTGGTGATTTATAAATTTACGCCAGCATCAGGACTAGCATCAAGGATGTTTAAAGGGTTATCTGAATTTTACGTAACCAAGATAAACAATGCTATGTCTCAATATTTTTTTAACAACCTACATAAATTCCCTTTTTACAAGGATATTATTATTGAGTTTAACAAAGTTTTCCCTAAAATTAAAAAGTTAGACAACCTAACTAATAAATTGTCTTTTTTAAATTTCATCCTTAGCAAGGAACATTTAAATTATCAAAATACTCCTAAAGGATTGATTAGATTTCATCAATATGATATTGATAACAAATCTGCTTTAGAAGAACAAATTGACGAAAGCGTACATTACTGTGTAAGCAAAGATCAAACAGTAAACATTCATTTTACCGTTAGCCCTCTTTTTATTGATGATTTTAAAAAATCCGTTAAAGAATATTTAGAAAGTAATTATGATAATTCTAATATCAAATTTAATATAACTTTCTCCATACAAAAAGCAAACACTGATACCATAGCTGTAAATTATGACAACACCCCTTTTAAAGATGAGAATGGGAATTATGTGTTTAGAGCAGGTGGACATGGTGCTTTAATAGAAAACCTAAATGATTTAGATGCTGATATTGTTTTTATTAAAAATATTGACAATGTAAGCCATCAAAATCACATGGAAGAAACCATTAAGTACAAACAAATACTTGGTGGAAAATTATTATTATTACAAGAAAAAATACACGAATTTTTAAAACAAATTAAAGAAAAGTCAGACGATTTAAATCTTCAAGAGATTCGTTTTTTCTTAATTGAAAACTTTTTTATTAATGTTACTGATGAAAATTGTAATGCCGAATATTTATTCAATCTTTTAAACAGACCTATCAGAGTTTGTGGAATGATTAAAAACCAAGGAGATGCCGGTGGTGGTCCTTTTTGGGTAAAGAAAAATTGTACTGAATCTACTTTACAAATTATTGAAGGTGCTCAAATAGACAAAACAAACAAAGAACAGTTAGATATTTTATATCAATCTACTCACTTTAACCCAGTAGATATTGTTTGTTCTGTAAGAGATTTTGAAGGAAATAAATTTGATTTAACCCAATTTGTAGATCATGATGCTGTTTTTGTAACCGATAAAAGCGTAGGTGGTAAACCAGTAAAAGGATTAGAATTACCTGGTTTATGGAATGGTGGAATGGCAGATTGGTTAACTGTTTTTGTAGAAGTACCTATTGAAACTTTTAATCCTGTAAAAACAGTAACAGATTTATTATCTCCAATGCATCAAGCATAAAAATATTAAATGTTGGCTTGACCAATATAATTGGTCAAGTCTTCATCTCTATCTAACTTACCTGTTTTAAAATAAGTAACAGCATCATTGTTATTGATAAAGAATTTTTGACGTCCTAATTTATTAACAATTCCGCTTTTGGTAAGCATATCTCTAACAGGTCCTTTTACATTAGAAAAGAATACTTCTATTCCTTTGTCTTTATAAAAATCAATATCAGCATCTATCATTTGAATAGCTGTGCTATCTACTCCATTAATACATTCACAATCTAATAAAATCAGCTTTAGAGCAGCTCCTTTACGTTTTACATTGGTGTGTAATACTTCGCTAAAATAATTGGCATTCGCAAAATAGACACGAGCATCAAATCGGAGAATTAAAATTTCATCATCAACTTCTACAGCTTCAAATCTATCTATATTTCTAAAAATATTTGTATTTGGAATTCTTCCTAAAACAGCTACATGTGGCCTTGATGTTCTAGCAATTAACATCATTAAAGACAATACAACTCCTATTACAATTCCTTCCTTTATTCCCAAAAACACTGTTCCAGAAAAAGTAGCAACCAACATCCAAAAATCACTTTTATTCAAGCTCCATAGTCTTATCGCTTCTTTGTAATCCAATAATTTAATGATTGAAACCATAATAATGGCTGCCAAAACAGCCTTAGGTAAGTAATAAAAATAAGAGGTTAAAAAGAGTAGAACAATAACAATAACCATTACAGAAAACAGCCCTGCTAATGCGGTTTTAGAGCCTGCTTCATCATTTACAGCCGATCTAGAAAAACTTGCTTTTGTTGGATAAGATTTAAACATTGCTCCCACCATATTCATCATTCCCAAAGCAACCAGTTCTTTATTGGGTTGAATGATTGTATCATCTGTACTTTGTTCCAATGATTTTCCAATAGAAATGGTTTCTAAAAAATCTATCACTGCCAAAGTAATGGCTATTGGAAACACATCTGCCATCATTTTAAAAGTAAACGTTGGCATTTTAAAAGAAGGTAATCCTGATGGAATTTCTTTTAACACACTCACCTGTGATAAACTATCATGAAAAAAATGTAAAATCAAAATTCCTAATATCACTACCAACAAAGGTCCCGGTATTTTGGTTTTAATGGATTTAACCGTAAACAACACTGCAATGGCAATTCCTCCTACCACAAATGTTTGAATTTCTAAATCTTGAACATTCTTAAAAAAGGAATAAACAATCGCTTGTAAGTGGCTACTTCTAGGAATGTTAATTCCTGTTAAATTTTTTAGTTGATTCACTCCAATCATTAAGGCAACCCCTGAACTAAAACCACTAATAACAGGTTTTGATAAAAAATTAACAATAAACCCTAATTTCCCAATTCCTAATACAAACTGAAAAAGCCCCACCATAAAAGCGAGTAATATAGCTAAAGAAATATAGGCTTCTGTTCCAGCCACAGCCAAAGTAGAAATACCTGCAGCTACAATTAAAGAATCCATAGCAACAGGTCCTACAGCTACACGTTGTGAAGTTCCAAAAATCACATACATTATTTGTGGTAACAAAGCACTATACAAACCATAAATAGGAGGTAAACCTGCTATTAAAGCATAGGCAATTCCTTGCGGAATTAATACAATTCCCACTGTTAAACCACCAATAATATCTGCTTTTAATTTTTCTTTAGAATATTTTGGTAACCATTCTAATATGGGAAATATATTTTTCATAGCTTAAAACAATTCTCCTTGACTTCTAGGTTTTGAAATCTCTAGGTGTTTATATGCCAAATCTGTTACTTCTCTACCTCTGGGTGTTCTAATAATAAATCCTTGCTGAATTAAAAACGGTTCGTAAACCTCTTCAATAGTTTCGGCATTTTCACTCACTGCTGTTGCCAAAGTACTAATTCCAACTGGCCCTCCTTTAAATTTTTGAATAATGGTTGTTAAAATTTTGTTATCCATTTCATCTAAACCAAAAGCATCTACATTTAAAGCTTTTAAACCATACTTAGCTATTTCAACAGTAATGGTTCCATCCCCTTTAATTTGAGCAAAATCTCTTACTCTACGCAACAAAGCATTGGCAATACGAGGAGTTCCTCTACTTCTTCCTGCTATCTCGATAGCAGCCTCCATACTTATAGGAGTTTTTAATATTTGTGCACTTCGCTGAACAATGGTACTTAACAATTCTGTATCGTAATATTGTAGTCTACTTGAAATTCCAAAACGAGCACGCATAGGTGCTGTTAATAATCCTGAACGAGTAGTCGCTCCTATTAAGGTAAATGGTTCTAAATTAATCTGTACCGTTCTAGCATTGGGCCCAGACTCAATCATAATATCGATTTTAAAATCTTCCATTGCCGAATATAAGTACTCTTCTACAATAGGACTCAATCGATGGATTTCATCAATAAACAAAACATCACGTTCATCTAAACCTGTTAACAATCCTGCTAAATCTCCTGGTTTGTCTAATACAGGTCCTGAAGTAACTTTAATTCCTGCATTTAGTTCGTTTGCTAAAATATGAGCTAAGGTTGTTTTTCCTAATCCTGGAGGTCCATGAAACAAAGTATGATCCAATGCCTCACCTCTTATATTTGCTGCCTCCACAAATATTTTAAGATTTTCAATAGCTTGTTCTTGACCTGTAAAATCATCAAAAGACAGCGGTCTTAACTTTTTTTCTACATCAAGTTCATCACTAGAAAAATTTGTATTGTCTGGATTTAGGTTTTCGTTCATGTGGTGCTATTCTAAAAACAAATATAAGCTTTCAGTAGCAATTAAGTAAACGAATACAATAAGTAAGCAAAAACAACTAAATACTTAAAGATCTCAATGCTTTTAACTGATTGCTTTTCTACCATTCTACCTATAGACACCAAGGTAACCAGCATGTAAAAAGTCATCACCTCTAATCCAAACTTAGGAATTTCTGCGATTTTATATGACATAAAACATAGTACCAAAGCCACCAAAACAATATTACCAATAATATAGATTTTCTCTAACAAAGAATAAGTTTTGTATTGATAAGAACCTTTTTCCACATACAATGGCAAATGATGTAATTCTCCTGTAGCAGGCACCCAATCAGGTCCTTTAAACAAAACATTTAGCTTCCCTGCAAAAGTTGGCATTTGTTTCATCATATGAAGCAAATTGGCATAATAATGAAAAACACCTGTTACAAAATCTCTAGAATTAATATCCATAGTAATTCCATACTTTACCTCTGCCTCTTCTCTTTTAAAAGTCCCAAACAACCTATCCCAAATAATGAATATTCCTCCATAATTTTTATCCAAGTATTCTGGATTACTACCGTGATGTACTCTGTGATGTGAAGGTGTTACCATAAATTCTTCAATAATTCCAAGTTTAGGAATTAAAGGGGTGTGTAATAAAAATTGATACAACCCTAAAACCGCATGAGTTCCTAACACAACCTCCGCAGAAAAACCTATTATAGGCATAATAGACCAAAACATAATTCTAATAAAAACCTGAAAAGGGGTTAAATTAAAAGCTACACTATAGTTGTAATCTTCACTTTGATGATGAATAATATGAGATCCCCAAAAAAGATTAATTCTGTGACCAGCTAAGTGATAAAAATACCAAACAATGTCAGACACTAATACAGCGACAATAAACCAAGTGGTGGTTTGTGGAATTTTAAAAACAGCAAAATATTCATGTAAATAGTGATAGAAAAAAAAGATAACGGGTACCATAAAAACTCCTGCAATCCTATCAAAAATTCCCATAGAAATGTTAGCAATGGTGTTTTCAAACCTAAAAATCTTTTTTCCTTTTCTTCTAGCAACAATATATTCTGTAGCCAACACAAACATCACAATTGAAATGACAATAAATAACCCCGCATTGTCACTCTTAGGCATTAAAGAAATTTCTTCTTTCATTCTTTTCTTTTTTAGAAAACAAAAATAAAAAACTATATAGTAATAACTCGCTAATATATGTTTAGGATTTATAAGTCTCCAAAATTTGATTTCCTATCATTTTTATGTTTAAATTAATTTAAAAAAAACAAAACACCCCTAAGAAGCTTAGAGGTGTTTATACAAATTATTAATACTTGTCTATATAAGGTCAAGATTACTCAGTTGCTAATTTTAAAGATTTAATTCCTTTATCTGTTTTTACTTTAACAATCCACAAGCCTGATTTCATCATAAAGTTTACATCTTTATTTGTTTGGATTTTTTTTATCAGTGCCCCTGTAATACTATAAATACTTATCTCAGTATCTGTATCTACCTCAGAAACATAAACCTTGTTACCCATTGCTTTAACATTTGTCTTTATAGCTTCGTTAAGTCTGATTCCAAGATTTGATTCCTTGACTTCAATTTTATATAAATTAAAAGAATTAGATGTATATATGTATATTGTTCCGCCTGTACCTGTGTAGTTACCTATAATCGTTTCGGGATCTGTATTATCTACAATTGCATCAAAAGAATTTATTAAGCTCGTACCATCAGATATATATAGTGTTCGATTTGCACTACTACTTCCGGATCTGAACCAAACCTTAACATCTACTGGTCCCGTAACAGGAAATGATAAATAACTAATACTAGGCATAAAATCTACTGGATCTGAACCTCCATTAAACTTAAAACGATTAATTGCAGTATACTCATCAGGAGTACCTGCATCCCATGTTTTACCTCCAGAATTTTCTATTTGTCCAAATTTATCACCTGAATTGTCTCCAACTAAGGTTAAACCGTCTTTTACTACTGTTGTCCCTTCTGCAGCGTTATACGCCGCTACCGGCCACATAGCAATTTGAGCTGCACTTGTATAAGTAGCATCCCCTCCAAAATCCCAGATTTTGTTTTGCCCATTTGTATTATAAATACTGGCAATTAATGATAGAATAAGTAATCTTTTTTTCATCCTTTTTTAATTTTAATTGTTAATATAATTGACTATTTTTTTCTTGATCATTAAGAAGGAAATACTCTTAATTAAGTATCTCCTTCCTAAATTTATAATGTATTACTTTTTTAATTCATCAAAATTTTAGTGCTTTTTTTTCCTTCTACATTTTCTAATAATATAATATAAAATCCTTGTTGAAGATTAAATTCAGTATCAATCATAGTACTTAAAGACTTTATTAACATTCCTGTAATACTGTATACTTTAATTTTAGTTTTAGAATTTACATGGCTTATATACACTCTATCATTATATGCTTTTACATCAACACTATTTTCTTTATTGGTTAAAGGCTCTATCCTTAAAAAATCAAGCTGATTAACTGGATCCCAACCGTCATTTCCTTTGGTAAAACTAAAAGGTGTAATTTCTGTATTATCTTCTAAGACAGGTGTTGTTAAAACCGTAGACCAGGAAGCTCTAGTTGCAAAATTATTAACATCCGATGCTTCTTCAATAGTACCATATTCATACATAAACTGAGATTCACCGCCTAAAGTATTATTCCAACCTTCTTTAAAAATCATAGACTGTCCATTATATAATGGATTTTGAGAACTAGCTATTTTTGTGTTATAAAACACAACTTCACTAGTAGTAGCAGCCCAAGGACGACCAAAATAACCAGGCTTACCATAATTAATTGATGCAGTTTCAATACCTGGCTCAGCAGATCTAATATTACATTCATACATTAAATAACCTCTACCTCCTGAATGTTGTGCTGCTGTTATATAAGCAACATCACTACTAGCATCACTCGTGTTTAGTACTAAATCTGATTGATAAAATACCGCAACCATGCCTCCAAACAAATAATCTACAGCCCCCATTATAGCTCCTTTATATACAACAATTCTTGAATTGTGCTGGCCATAAAAAGAATCTTGACGACCTACAATACGACAATTATTTAAAATTGTTTTATCTCCAACCACACCAATAGCAGCTGCTCTTTCAACATATCCTAAATCTCTATTTTGAACCGATGTATCTCCATATGTTTTTGGTCTTTCTCCACCACTTGGAGATGCATTAGTTGTCAATACGATATCTTCAGATTCTTTTTTAGAAATGTATTGATTAAATGAGTTTTCAATAATAATATTATCTGCAATAAATCCATCACTTAAAATAACCATAGTAGCACACCAATATGAAGCATTAGTGGTTCCCGATTTATTTTCATATAATTGATAACCATTTTCAGTGTTTACCTCCAAAGCTTTAGCACTCCATTTGTTATTTGTATCCTGACTATAATAATTATATCCTGTTCCATAGTATGATGTAATTCTTACTGCATTAGCATCAATATCAACCCCTTTATTTAACAAGTCTATACTTGGTGTAGCCGAAGCATTTTTAAATGTTATATTTGGATTATTAATTACTACCATTTCTTCATAATTACCTGGATCTATCATTACCGTGACACGCTCATTATTTGGACGATTCATCTCTGCAATTGCATTTAACGCTTCATTAATAGTTTCGTAATCCTTACCTATTCCTACTGTAATTAATGAATTAAAAGCAACCACTGGTTTCACTTCTATATTTGTTAAATAAGATGAGCTTGATCCTGAACATAAAATAGTTACTGTTCCGGCAGTATTTCCTTGATAAACATATTCAACAAACTCCATAGAAGAAGTACTACCACTTGATGTTATAATTGTTTCTCCTCCATTAATGGTAAATTCTGCAGCGTAGTAATAAGTCACAATCATTTTTTGCCCTGGACTTAATGGAACCTCTATAGAACTTTCGTTAGAACCTATTATATGACCTTTTGCCTTTTCATTTTTAATACCAGATAACACCAATCCTTTATAATGTGTATCAGTATTCAAAATTTCTTTATCATCAAAACTCCAATTTGTTACTGGACTAAATTCTAAATCTTTTGAAACATCTTTTCCTAATATAGTTGTGTTTGATGTTAATGCTAAGGTAATTGGATACTCATCTAACCCAGAATAATCAATAGTATAAACTCCGTCTCTTAATGCTATATTTGTAACATCTGTAAAATGATATTCATACCCCAACTCATTTAAATTAGAAAATGTTAGTTCAAGTTTACTCAACTGTGTTGCACTTAAACCCGGTGCATTGATTATTACATCATATAACATTTTTTTAGAAAAATCTATATCTGTAGATTCATTAGCCGCTCCAATAGTTATTGTATTTGCTAATATTTCATAATCATTAACCCCTTTTGCACTGATTGTATACTCCGTATTTGGTTCTAATTGAACTGTGTAAGTTGAATTTTCAACGTCAATCACTATTTCTGGAATAAATATTTTATTTGCATATGTATCTGTAGTATAAGTTATAACAGCATTAGAAATATTAGATCCAAGACCAGTAATACTCCCACTTACTGTATATAATTCTACTCGTTCAATATTTATATCTAATGAACCTGTAACTTCTTCTAGTAAAATTGAATTAGAAGTACTAATTACATAACCATTTGCATCTTTTAAGCTTAAGTTATAGTTATATCCCTGTGGTAAATTTATACTATAAACTCCATTTGATGGAAACACAGACCATGTCTTACCTGCCTCATTAGTAAATGTAATTCCATAATTATTAGAAATCCCATCTGCTTGACTTATATCAACATTACCTGTTAAAGTTTTATATACCGCATCATTTCTTTCAATTCTAAAGTAACTCGGTTTATCTACACTATCATATATACGGTAGGAACCAGCATTTTTTGCAACAAATTTAACAATTGAAACCTCGCTATTTGTTTTTACACTTACTACATCATCTTGAACTTCTGGATCTGCAACATAAGTAAAGTGAATACTCCCATTTCCATTTTGTGTGGACATTGCTATTGACACTTCATCATCTTTACTTAATGTAAGACTCATATATCTTCCAATAGCACCTGCACCATTTACATAAATTCTTCCATTATATCCCTCAACACTACTCAAATTTTCATCATAACGAGTTAAATTTGTATTGTTTGTTCTTAAACGGTCATTTGTTCCTCCTACCCAACTTAATATCCCTTCTGACCATGAAGGTAAAGTGTTTGATGATGCTGAGCTCCCCACTTGAATAGAAGCACTGTACCAAGCGTTAATTTTATCTTCATCTAATTTGTTGTTATATAATTGTGAATCTAATTGCTCTGCACCAAAATCCCATACATCAATTTTCCCATTAGAAGTTTCAATAGTTGCTGCATTTTCCACAGACATTCCATGTAAATAAATTTCGGCACTAGGATATTCTTCACTTAATATTGTTGCTGTAATTTTACCTGCTGCTCCTGTATAACTAAAATTCATCGGAACACCATCAATTGATTCTGTAATATTTTGAGCTGGAATATTTCCTATTACGTTACCATTAATATCTTTAAATTCCAAAATGGCATCTGTTGCAGAGCCATATTGATCTACAATAAAAGTAACAGTAGCATTACCTGCAACAATAATATCAAATGAATTTCCTGGGAAAAAGACACCTCCATGGGTTGCATCATGAAAACCAAACTGTCCAGACTCTTCTGTAGTATTACTATTCATAGTAACAATTCCATCACTTGTTTTGAATATATTATACCTTAAAGATGTATAACTAGTTTGTGGCATTTCCGAACCATCTGCAAAACTATAGATATAGGTTTCTCCTGGTGTTGCGCCTACAATTGTTCCACTATCTGAAATATTAAAAATATATGACTTTGGGTCATTTCCATCATCTGTAAAGTTTATCGTAAGTATGTTTCCATCTATCGATGTTGATATAATATCACCAGAAACTATTGGTGTAAAAGACGATAAGTCTGCACCTCCTAAATCAATTTCAATTGAGGCTTCCGTATTTGTACTGCTAAACACTGTACCATTATCAATATTAACTGTTGCTGTTTCGCTAGCCTCAGTACCCGATACAAAATCAATTTGACTTCCGTTAATAGTTATCGTACCTGTTCTTTTCTTCCACGGAGTTAAGCTCATTTCGTAAACAATTGGTAATACTTCAATTAAAGGTACATAACTGGTACCACCTGTATTAGTAATTATCACTGTTCCTTCCTCTCCAATATATGTAAAGTCTATATATGTTGGATTCATATCACTATATGTAGTTCCCGTATTATTACTTTGTGATGAAGTATCAAAAGCTCCTGTTGTACTCGATAAGTTAATAGTTCCTCCAGAATACTGATCAGAAGCTATTCTAATTTTACTATTACCAGATACTTGAAGTGTAATGATGTTTCCATCTTTAAGAGTTACTCCATGCTGGGTTCCGTGATATGCATATGCATTTGAAGATCCTGATTCTATTTTAACCAATCCTTTTTCTATTATAACATTTCCAGGTGCTCCACTAGGCACAATAGTATTATCTCTAAAATCAAAATAATAAGGAATGTTAATTTCCGCTGAAGCATAGGCCACTCCTGACTGAGAAGGAATAACTTGTATTAATGGTAGATATAAATCATTTCCTGATCCTGCAACTGTGGTAAATGTTAAAGTAGTTGCTGGTCCTGAATAAACAATATCAAAAGTATCTGATAAGTCATTTACTACTTTACCTACTTGAATTCCTAAATCTCCATCTGAACTAGCTGTACCTTTTACATCTAAACCAGAATATTTAGAACCTAAAAACCTAATGGTAGAACTTCCATCAACATCTAGGCTGATTGTACCGTTAACTTTCATAGAAAGCCCATATTGAGTTCCATGATGTGAATAATTTCCTCCTAAAAGTAACTTATTGTCAATACTTTGCCCTGCACTTATAATGGTTCCATCTCTAAAATCGTAAGAAACAACATTATTTAACACACCATTATCATGTAATATAATAGTAAAGGTTTTAGAATCCGTAGCTTCGTTAACAAAAGTGATTTTAAGTTCATTTTCATTAATTACTGCTGAAGCAATATCTCCAGAAACTACTGGAGTAATGGTTGATAAATTAGCTCCCTCTAAATTAATTGCTACTTTTCCACTATTTTTAGATTCAGAAATAACAATACCTTCACTAACTGTAATCATGGCGTTATCTGCTGGTGTAAGTCCAGAAGTAAGAGTGATATCAACACCACCTAACGAAACAATTCCTGATTTTTGCACATATGAACTTAATGAAACCTCATGTGGTACTGGGGCAATTTGTATGTAGGGTAAATATGCTGTTCCTCCATCTACATGTTCTAACACTATAGTACCTTCTGTTCCTACGTATAAAAAATCTACCCACGTTTGTACTCCATCACTATAAGTTGTTCCAATATTATTTTGAGAAGCTATATCAAATACACCTGTTGTACTTGTTGCACTAATTGCACCTGAAGAATATTGATCAGTAGCGACTCTAATTTTACTATTACCTGCCACCTGTAATGTAATAGTATTACCATCTTTAAAAGTGATTCCATGTTGTGAACCATTTAAGCTTAATGCATTACTATTACCAGAGTCAATAACAATCAGTCCTGACTCTACATGATTTCCCGAACCACTAGCATAAATACTATTATCTCTTAAATCAAAATTATATATAACATTTGCTTCGGCAGTTGTAAAATCTTTACCCAATTGAGCAGGAATAACTTCAATAGACGGCAAATAAAGGTCGTTACCAGTACCTGCAAGTGTAGCAAATGTTATTGTTGCTGCTGATCCAGAATATACAAAATCAAAAGTATCGGTTAAATCATTAGCTACTTTTGCAACCTGAATTCCTAAGTCACCATCAATCGTTGCAGTTCCTTTCACATTTAATCCTGAATAATTCGAACCTAGAAATCTTATTGTTGAACTTCCATCTAAAGAAATAGATATTGTTCCATCAACCTTCATCGCAAGCCCATACTGAGCTCCATGATATGAATAATTCCCTCCTAAAGTTAATTTTGCATCAGTACTTTGCTGATTGGAAATTATAGTTCCATCTCTAAAATCATAAACAACTGAATTAGAGACCTGACCTTGAGCCCAATGCAAAAAAAAGAGCATGGACAATAACAGAAAAAAGGATGTTTTTTTCATTATCATTAAATTTTGTTTAATTAATTAGTTTAGTATAGTTTTTAATCATCCACTCTAAATAAATTTTATTTTCTAAAAAATACTAGTTAGGAAGCCATTAAATGCTATTAGCAATAATCTTTATTACCCTATTTTTATAGATAAAGAATTAAATTAATACTTGAAAAACAGAAAACATTCTTCTATGAAAAGAATCAATTATTTTAAATATAATTTGGTTATTTTTTTAAGAGTAATTTTTCAATTCATACGCTAATATATTTTCACACACTTAATGTTTTTTTGTAAATAAATAAAAAAAACAACAATAAAACTAAGAATTTATTAAAAATGTAATCGATTAACTTATTTATATAATATTTTAAACACCAATAAGTTGTAAAAAATGTAATCGATTTTGCTAAATTTTATAAATTAATGACTTTACAAAGATGTTTTTTTCTCTATTTTTTTTAAAATCATGATAAAACAATTGTATAATCAAATAAAAAAAATCATTAAAAACATAATATAAATCAATAAAAACCTGTTTAAAATATAAATTAATAAAAAAAAGATGTTTTATATAAAAAAAACATAATTTTATGCAATCGATTACAAAAAAAATAAAATCATGAAAAAAAAAATACTTTATCTATTTATCTTACTTGTATCTTTTCAAGTAAGATCCCAATCTGTAACAATTAATGAGTCTGGAGGTTCATTTGAATCTGCTTATGTTAAATGGCAACCTATTTCTGAAGCCAATAGCTACAATGTATATTATTCTGGTGAAGGTATCAGTTCTGAAAAGATTGATTCACAACTAATAAGATGTTACAATGACGGTACATATCGTGCAGATATTTTAGGGTTAAAAGCTGGTAGTTATACTATTTCAGTTGTTCCTGTGGTAAACGGTGTAGAAACCACAGCCGCTGTAAGTACTCCAATAAATGTAATTCCACATGACAGAGCTGGTTTTGCTTTTTCTGGGAATAGAATTGCAGGTGCTTATAATTTAGACGGAACTCCACAATCTGGTGCTGTTATATTGTATATAACTGAAGAAACAAAAAACACCATTGAACTTAATGTAACAGGAGCCAGTACTCCTACCAGTACTGGTTTACAAGATATTCTGGATGGATTTAAAAAAGGAAAAGATACCCGTCCGTTAATTATTAGAATGATCGGACAAATTACAGATCCCTCCTATTTATTAAATGGAGATATTGTAATTGAAAACAATCAAAACATGAATAGCCACATTACGCTCGAAGGTGTTGGTGATGATGCTGTAGCTGATGGTTGGGGAATTAGAGTAAAAAATGCATCAAATATTGAAATTAGGAATATTGGTACCATGAATTGTAACAGTGGTGAAGGTGATAATATTGGTCTGCAACAAAGTAATGATCATATTTGGGTTCATAACGTAGATTTCTTTTATGGAGATGCCGGTGGAGATGCCGATCAAGCTAAAGGTGACGGTGCTCTTGATTGTAAAAAATCTACCTATGTTACATTTTCATACAATCACTTTTGGGATTCTGGTAAGTCTAATTTACTAGGGCTTAGCGAGGGAGCTGATCCAAATTTATTTATCACTTACCATCATAACTGGTACGACCATTCAGATTCTCGTCATCCACGTGTACGTTATTATTCTGCTCATGTTTACAACAATTATTACGATGGAAATTCAAAATATGGAATTGGTTCAACTTTAGGATCTTCTGTTTTTTCTGAAAATAATTATTTTAGAAACTGTAAATACCCTATGCTAACCTCTTTACAAGGAACGGATATTTTTTATGGATATCCTACTTTTTCTGGAGAAGATGGGGGGGCTATAAAAGCTTATGGAAACACCATAATAGGAGAAACAAGATTTGTTGCCTATGGAGATAATAATTACACTAGTAGTACAACCGAATTTGATGCCATTGTAACAAGTGCCAGAAATGAAACAATACCCAATACTATTACCTCAAAAAAAGGAAGTAATATTTACAATAATTTTGACACCAATGGTAGTTTAGATTATACATACACCGTTGATACTGCCGAAGAGGCAAAAGCAAAAGTAATGCAATATGCTGGTAGATTAAATGGAGGTGATTTTACATGGACTTTTAACAATAGTGTTGACGATACTTCTTCTAGTGTTAACACCGCCTTAAAACAAGCCTTAATCTCTTATCAAACCAACCTGACTTGTGTTCAAGGAATCAGCGAACCGCCAAGTAGTCAAACTCTAATAATTACATCAGATAATAAAGATCAATCTGTTTTAGATGAAACTGCTATAGAACCTATTGTATTTAGTTGGGGAGGAGATGCAACAGATGTTACCATAACAGGAATTCCTGCTTCGGGAATTGATTTTGTTAAAGATAACTCTGCAAAAACAGTAACTATTTCTGGTACTCCAATGGCAGATGTTTCTTACACAATTACTACCACTGGAAATGCAGGAACACCAGTATCAAAATCTGGAACCATCAGTTTAATCACAATAACTTCAGGAGATTTAATTCATAATTTCACCACTTCATCAAAAACAAGTGATTTTTACACAATTACAGGAAATATAAATTCTACTGATGGATCTGTTAACTATGATGGTTTAACATTAACTACACGTTTAAAAATCGAATCCTCTACAAGCATTACCTATACAACAGCAGAAACTTCTGACTTAACGTTGGTTTTTGATGCTACTTTTACTGGAAAAATTAAATTAGACGGTATAGATTATACAGCATCTAATGGAGTAGTTATCATTACAGATATTGCTGCAGGATCACATAGCATAACAAAAAACAATACCACAAATCTTTTTTATATCAAAACAACATATAAAACTTTAGCATTCAACAATCCTAAAAACTTACCTAAAATAAACTTATACCCTAATCCTACTTCAAGCATATTACAGATTGATACTACTTTAGATATAGAAGAAATTCAAATATTAAATATGTTAGGATCACTTGTTAAAAAAATTAAAGGAGACTCAAAACTAATAGATATTAGTCATTTAAATAGCGGTAGTTACCTTCTATGCATTAAAACAAACAAGGGAATTTATAAACAAATAGTTTTAAGAAATTAAATAAACTACGAATTAGGTATAAAAAAAACGCTATCACATTGTGATAGCGTTTTTTGGCTCCCCCTCTAGGGCTCGAACCTAGGACCCTCTGATTAACAGTCAGATGCTCTAACCAACTGAGCTAAGGAGGAATTTCCATCAATGGAAAATATGCCTTAGTGCTTTTAGAAAATTCTAGACTTAACTAGTGTTGCTTGCTCCCCCTCTAGGGCTCGAACCTAGGACCCTCTGATTAACAGTCAGATGCTCTAACCAACTGAGCTAAGGAGGAATTTGCTTTTAGCTACAACATTTCCTTTTTGCGGTTGCAAATATATGTCTTTTTCTAAATCTCACATAATTTTTTTTAAAAAAAACAAAAAAAAACAATTTGTTAGAATATTACTGATTTCTTACATTATATGAAATAAAGATTTGTGAAAGCAACAATTTAATTATTTTTGCTTATTCGACAACGAACATCAAATATAAGACAACACATATATAATATGGATAAATTTTCTTTTCTTAATGCTGCTCACACAGGATTTATTGCTGACCTATATGAGCAATATCAAAAAAGTCCAGACAGTATTGAGCCAAGTTGGAAAAGTTTTTTTCAAGGGTATGATTTAGCTAATGAATTATACGAAGATGAAACCAATATTGAAGTACCACAAGAAGTTAAAAAAGAGTTTTTAGTTCTTGAATTAATCAATGGGTACAGAACTAGAGGGCATTTATTTACCAAAACAAACCCGGTAAGAGAACGTAGACATTACGAACCTAAACTTGAAATTGAAAACTTTGGATTATCTAAAGACGATTTACAAACTGTTTTTAGTGCAGGTGAAGTTATTGGTATTGGTGCGGCAACATTAGAGGCTATTGTTAATAGATTAAAAGAAATTTATTGCGATTCAATTGGTATCGAATACATGTATATTCGTCAACCTGAAGAAATCAAATGGTGGCAAAACAGATTGAACAAAAATGCCAATCAAGCAGATTTTAACGTAGATCAAAAAAAATACATCCTTAAAAAGTTAACACAAGCTGTTGGGTTCGAAAACTTTTTACAAACAAAATATGTAGGTCAAAAACGTTTCTCTGTAGAAGGTGGAGAAACTGTTATTCCTGCTTTAGCAACTGCATTAAAAACGGCTGCCGAAAAATACAACGTAAAAGAATGTGTATTGGGAATGGCTCACCGTGGTCGTTTAAACACGTTAACAAACATCTTTAAAAAGCCTGTTCGTGATTTATTCTCTGAATTTGAAGGAAAAGATTTTGATGAAGAAAACATTGATGGAGATGTTAAATACCACATGGGTTTAACTCGCAGTAAAACCTATCAAGATGGTTCGGAAATGAGAATGAACTTATTACCTAACCCATCTCACCTAGAAACTGTTGGTCCTGTTGCCCAAGGAGTTGCAAGAGCTAAAATTGACACTCTTTATAATGGTGATGAAGGAGCTATTTTACCAATTATTATTCATGGGGATGCTGCCGTTGCTGGTCAAGGAGTAGTTTACGAAGTAATTCAAATGAGTAAACTTAATGGTTATAAAACTGGAGGTACTTTACACTTAGTCATCAACAACCAAGTAGGATTTACAACCAATTATTTAGATGCTCGTTCTAGTACTTATTGTACAGATGTTGCCAAAGTAACTTTATCACCTGTATTACACGTAAATGCTGATGATGTAGAAGCTGTTTGTCATGCAATTGAATTGGCATTAGAGTTTAGAATGACATTCAAACGTGATATTTTTATTGACTTATTAGGATACCGTAAATATGGACATAACGAAGGGGATGAGCCAAGATTTACGCAACCTCAATTATATAAAAACATTGCCAAGCATAAAAACCCAAGAGATATATATGTAGATCAGTTAATTGCTGAAAATAGTATAGATGAGGCTTATGCTCAAGGTTTACAAGATGAATACAAAAATTTATTAGAAGATAAATTCTTACAAGCTAAAAACGATGAAACTTCTAAAGTAATTCCTTTTATGGAAGAAACATGGGAAGGTTTTGTTAGAGAAGGGTTATCAGAGATGTTAGCTCCTATCAATACTACATATCCTAAAAACAAATTAGAAGATATTACTAGAGTGATATCTCAAAATCCTGAGGGAGTAAAATTTGTTCGTAAAGCACAACGTATTATCGAAAGCCGTGCTAAGATGGTTTTTGAAGACAATCAATTAGATTGGGGAACAGCAGAAAACTTAGCCTACGGTTCTTTGTTAGAAGAAGGATTTAATGTTCGTATTTCTGGACAAGATGTAGAACGTGGTACTTTTAGCCACCGTCATGCTATTTTAAGAGATGAGCTTTCAGAGGAAAGAATCAACTTATTAAATACCAATAAGAACAACAAAGGGGTAATGACCATATACAACTCTTTATTATCAGAATACGGAGTTTTAGGTTTTGATTATGGATACGCGATGGCTCATCCAAATACCTTAACAATTTGGGAAGCACAATTTGGTGACTTTGGAAACGGAGCTCAAATTATGTTCGACCAGTACATCTGTGCTGCCGAAGACAAATGGAAATTACAAAACGGTATTGTAATGTTGTTACCTCACGGTTACGAAGGACAAGGATCAGAACACTCATCTGCAAGAATTGAAAGATACTTACAGTTATGCGATTATGATAACATGACCATTGCTAACTGTACAGAACCAGCAAACATGTATCACTTGTTACGTCGTCATATGAAACGTAACCACCGTAAACCATTAATCGTATTTACGCCTAAGAGTTTATTACGTCATCCTAAAGCAGTAAATACTATTGAGGAATTAGCCGATGGAGCTTTTCAAGAAGTAATTGACGATACAATCATCAACAAAGCAAACGTTAAAAAAGTAGTTTTCTGTTCTGGTAAATTCTACTACGATATGTTAGAAGAAAGAGAAAAATTAGAAAACGAATCTGTTGCTTTGGTACGTATAGAACAATTGTTCCCTTTACACGAAGAAAAAATTCAAGCTGTGATAGATTCATATCCTGCTGATGTTGAATTTGTATGGGCACAAGAAGAACCAGAAAACATGGGACCATGGCCATACATGTTACAACGTTTTAAATTAGTACCTTTAAGCGTAGCATCACTTAAATTCTACTCTGTTCCTGCTGCAGGATCTAGTGCTAGATTTAAAAAGAGACATCAAGAAGTACTAAATAAAGTATTTCAATCATAAACAAAGAACACACTAAATAAACAAATAACATCAAAAATATTATCTAATGGTTTTAGAAATGAAAGTCCCTTCTCCGGGAGAATCAATCACAGAAGTAGAAATCGCAACTTGGTTAGTTGAAGATGGTGATTATGTAGAAAAAGACCAACCAATTGCTGAAGTAGATTCTGATAAAGCAACTTTAGAATTACCTGCAGAAGAAAGTGGAATTATCACTTTAAAAGCAGAAGAAGGTGATGCTGTAGCCGTAGGTGCTGTAGTATGCTTAATTGATATGGATGCTGAAAGACCTGATGGTGCTGCTGCTCCAGAGAAAAAAGCTGAACCTGCTAAAAAAGAAGAGGCGGCACCTGCAAAAGAAGCTCCTGCCGCTACTAAAAATGAAAATACAACTTATGCTGCCGGAAGTGCATCTCCTGCAGCTAAAAAGATTTTAGACGAAAAAGGAATCGAAGCTGGTGCTATTCAAGGTACTGGTAAAGATGGTAGAGTTACTAAAGAAGATGCTATCAACGCAGTACCTGCAATGGGAAGCGCTACTGGTAGTCGTGCTTCTGAAAGTAAAAAAATGTCTATGTTACGTAGAAAAGTAGCACAGCGTTTGGTTTCTGTTAAAAATGAAACAGCGATGTTAACTACTTTTAATGAAGTAAACATGCAACCTGTTTTTGACTTACGTAATCAATACAAAGAAGAATTTAAAGCAAAACACGGAGTTGGTTTAGGATTTATGTCTTTCTTTACCTTAGCGGTTACTAGAGCTTTAGAATTATATCCTGATGTAAACTCAATGATTGATGGTGATTACCAAATCAAAAACGAATTTGCTGATATTTCTATTGCTGTATCTGGTCCTAAAGGATTAATGGTTCCTGTAATTAGAAATGCAGAAAACTTATCTTTTAGAGGAGTTGAAGCAGAAGTAAAACGTTTGGCTTTAAGAGCTCGTGACGGTCAAATTACTGTAGATGAAATGACAGGTGGTACTTTTACAATCACCAACGGTGGTGTGTTTGGATCTATGTTATCTACACCAATCATCAACCCTCCTCAGTCTGCTATTTTAGGAATGCATAACATCGTTGAGCGTCCAATGGCAGTAAACGGTCAAGTGGTAATTCAACCAATCATGTACGTGGCATTGTCTTACGATCACAGAATTGTAGATGGTCGTGAATCAGTTGGTTTCTTAGTCGCTATTAAAGAAGCTATAGAAAATCCAATTGAATTATTAATGAACAACAATCCTAAAAAAGCGTTAGAGTTATAATCTAATCCTTTTTAAATATTAAAAGAGCATCTTATTCATTTAAGGTGCTCTTTCTTTTTTTGGGCGTTACTCAAAGGGGCGGGCTTTCGTTACTCGCTTTTTAAAGGTGTCCAAACCAAGTCTAACCCCCTTTAAAAGAGCTCAAACAACAATTTATCTTGAGCTTGTCGAAAGACTCAATCCCTAACGCAAAAAAATTCCTCTATAAATTATATTACTTTTATACATACAATTTATCATCATATGAAACTTACTCACACAAATTCTTTACAAGAGATATTAACCAACCATAACGCTAACGTAAAGAAGAAAGTATTTATAAAAAAAGGAGAAATTCCTCAGTTAATGATGTTTGGTTCAGCTACTTTTAAACCTGGTGATAAAGTGGAAACACATGTACATAAAACCATGTACGAAGTGTTTTATATCCAAACAGGGACAATAGACTTCATCATCAATGGTAATAAAACAACTGTCTATGCAGGAGATTGTATTACTATAGAGCCAGGGGAACTTCACTCACAACATAATAATTACTGCGAAAAGGTGACATGGATTTATTTTGGGATAGCCACTGATTAGCAAGAAATCAATTAGAATAATACAATCACCATGTATTTGAATTATAAATTAATAGCCGACTCAAAAACATTTGATTCGGCTTTTTTAATACCCCATAATATTAAATATAACTAATGATTAAAAAACTCATAAGAACATCACTTTATCATTTTAAAAAAATATAATCTATAAGCACATATTTTTTTGCTCTATTGATAAACATTTCAGAACTTAAATGGAAATATTAAAACATCTTAAATATATTCTATTCATAGTAAAAAACTATGAGTATATAAAAACTATAGATGAAAACAATCCAACATAAAACCCTAGTTTTGAAAAATAATTAAAAATATAATCTTATGGATAATAATAACTTTTCTGGAGACATCTCTAAATGTCCATTTCACGGAGGAAATACCGTTAGTGAAAAATCTTATCAATGGTGGCCAAACACACTTAATTTAGATATTTTACATCAACATGATGTGAAAGTCAATCCTCTTGGTCAAGATTTTAATTATCACGAAGAATTAAAAAAATTAGATGTTAAAGCTCTTAAAAAAGATGTTACTGATTTAATGACAGACAGTCAAGATTGGTGGCCTGCAGATTGGGGAACTTATGCTGGATTAATGGTTCGTATGGCATGGCATGCTGCTGGTTCTTATAGAGCTCTTGACGGACGTGGTGGTGCAGCTACAGGGAATCAACGCTTTGCCCCTTTAAACTCATGGCCAGACAATGCTAGTTTAGACAAAGCAAGGCGATTACTTTGGCCAATAAAGAAGAAATATGGGAATAAAATAAGTTGGGCAGATTTAATAATTCTTGCTGGTACTATTGCGTATGAAACTGTAGGATTAAAAACATTTGGATTTGCTTTTGGTAGAAACGACATTTGGCATCCTGAAAAAGACATTTACTGGGGATCAGAAAAAGAATGGTTAGCTCCTAGTGAAAATCGTTATGAGAATTTAGAAAAACCTTCAACGCTAGAAAAACCTTTAGCCGCAGTACACATGGGGTTAATATATGTAAATCCAGAAGGAGTTAACGGAAATCCTGATCCTGCAAAAACAGCTCTGCACATTCGTGAAACCTTTGCTCGTATGGCTATGAACGATGAAGAAACTGCAGCGTTAACCGCTGGTGGTCATACCATAGGAAAAGCACATGGAAACGGAGACGCTAGTATTTTAGGGCCTGAACCAGAAGCTGCAGCAATTGAAGAACAAGGGTTTGGATGGTCTAATCCTACGGGTAAAGGAAAAGGTCGTGATGCGGTAACTAGTGGTATTGAAGGAGCTTGGACAACCAATCCTACAAAATGGGATAATGGTTATTTTGATTTATTGTTTGGTTATGAATGGCAATTAACAAAAAGTCCTGCCGGTGCTCATCAATGGGAACCTATAAATATTAAAGAGGAACACAAACCAGTGGATGTTGAAGATGCTTCTATACGAGTAATGCCAATGATGACAGATGCGGATATGGCGATGAAAGTAGACCCCATTTATCGTGAAATATGTGAAAAATTTAAAAATGATCATGCATATTTCTCTGATACTTTTGCGCGTGCGTGGTTTAAATTAACCCATCGTGATATGGGACCTAAAGCTAGGTATTTTGGGCCAGATGTTCCTAACGAAGATTTAATTTGGCAAGATCCTATTCCTGCTGGTAACAAAGATTATGATGTAAATACTGTAAAAGAAAAAATAGCAAGTTCTGGATTGAGTATCTCTGAAATGGTTACTACCGCTTGGGACAGTGCTAGAACTTACAGAGGGTCTGATATGCGTGGTGGTGCTAATGGAGCACGTATCCGTTTAGCTCCACAAAAAGATTGGGAAGCAAATGAGCCTGAAAAATTAAAAAAAGTTTTAACCGTCTTGGAACCTATAGCCTATGAATTTGGTATTAGTGTAGCAGACACAATTGTATTAGCAGGTAATGTTGGAATTGAAAAAGCTGCAAAAAATGCCGGTCATGAAATAACAATATCTTTTAAACCAGGTCGTGGAGATGCTAGCCAAGAGATGACTGAAGTAGATTCTTTTAAATTTTTAGAACCTTTTGCCGATGGATTTAGAAACTTTCAGAAAAATGAATATGAAATAAGTCCTGAAGAAATGTTAGTGGACAAAGCTCAACTGTTAGGATTAACAGCTCCAGAAATGACCGTCCTATTAGGAGGTATGCGTGTGATAGGTACAAATTACGGAAATACTGAACATGGAGTTTTTACAAATAAAAAAGGAGCTTTATCCAATGACTTTTTTGTGAACATAACTGATATGGGAAATACATGGAAAGCAGTTGGACAAAATAATTATGAAATTAGAGATAGAAAAACAAATGAGAAAAAATGGTCTGCCACACGCGTAGATTTGGTTTTTGGTTCTAACTCTATCTTAAGATCATATGCAGAAGTTTATGCTCAAGATGATCATAAAGAAAAATTTGTAAAAGACTTTGTAAAAGTTTGGACAAAAGTGATGAATGCAGATCGTTTTGATCAATAATAAATTATACATTTCAAAAAAAGGCATCTTAATTAAGATGCCTTTTTTTAATAGTTTAACTTCTACAGAAGTTTTTCAATTAACACTTTAAGTTAAATATGTATTTAATTCCACGATCGAATTTGAGGTGTATTTATTTTGTGAGTATCTCATTCACTACTTCCCCAAAAAGAAGGATATAAAAAAACCTCATTCAATTTAATGAATGAGGTTTCTAAAAAAAGGCGATGACATACTCTCCCAGCAATGCTAGTACCATCTGCGCTAATAGGCTTAACTTCTCTGTTCGGAATGGGAAGAGGTGAGCCCTATTGCAATAATCACCTTAAGGTCTTGGTTGATTGTTTTTAGTTCTTCGTTGTTAGTTTTTTTACTAACAACTATAAACCACTAACTAACAACTAGTATATGTTAACATATTGATACCAATATTGTTTATTGTATTTATATTACTTGGTAGTGAAATCAATAATTAAAGCCCGCAGTACATAAGCCTATGGGTTATTAGTAATACTCGGCTATGACATTACTG
>NZ_JAUMIT010000019.1 GCF_030519655.1 Wenyingzhuangia gilva | reverse complement strand
ATCCAGTAAAACTAAGTCAATTGGTGTTTCTTGATTTTTTATAAGATTATCAATCTTATCACTCGTTTGTGCTTTTAAAATATTTAATGGTTTGTTTTTAAAAGGCATTAATTTTAAAGCTTGCTCATAAGCTTCCGTTACAAAAGGATGTGCATCAATAATGAGCACCTTGATTGTGTTTTTCATAATTTTTATAGCGTTTTGATACGAATTAACGAATAATCCTTATAAAAAACAAGTGTGTTTATACGCAGTTGATGTGATTTGATATTTTTTTCATATAAATTATAATAAAAACCAACAACAAAAATCATTCTATTAATAATTTATTCCTTACCAAGTGTAAGTAAAAACCACAAGTTATTAAAAATAAATAAATGTAATCTTACATTAAAAATTTTCTCAAAAGCATTATAATGAAAACAACAAATTACTATTACTATAAAACGTTCCTTTTTATAGTTTTTTTTTATACACATTTTGTATATTCTCAATTACAACCAAGCTTGCCTCCATCGCCAAATGCATCATCATTACTTAGTTTTATCGATAATGAAGTTAGTTATTTTACTGGTACACCAAATATTTCAATCCCTATTTATGAAATTGATAAAAAATCTATACAACTAGATATCAGTTTAAATTATAATCCTAATGGAATAACAACTAATACAACAGCATCATTAGTAGGTTTAGGATGGTCTTTAAATGCTGGAGGAGTAATTTCAAGAGTAATGAAAGATGCACCTGATGATTCTAAAACTGATCGCAATCATTTTCAAGAATATAATCATCCATATTACCGTGACTGGCCTGCCACTAAATTAGGTTATTTATATTCTATAAAAGAAAATGACTTACCTGTTAAAACTATTGGAGGTTATTCTTTTTCTCCGCTTGGGTATAAAGGAGTAAACACATACAAACTAGACCTTGAGGAAATATATCAAAACCGACAAAATCAAACTCCAGAAGATGCTATATTACACCATTTTGGTGTTGTGAAACCCAGAACTTATGCTTTCTCACATCCTTTAGGTCCATTAAGAGAATTTAATAAAAGAATTTTAAATCCTTTTTATCAACTTAATGATCTTGAACCAGATATTTTTTATTTTAATTTCTTAGGTTATTCTGGAAGATTTGTTTTTGATCCCGAACATAGTGAGAGAGCTACTATAAAATTAATACCTTATCAAGATTTAAAAATAGATTACATTACGGATTCAGAAACAGGTAATTTAATTGCTTTTACAATAAAAGATACAAAAGGAAATGTTTTTAAATTTAATGATGCTGAGCTATCTATTAATCTTAGTCAATCATTACCCCAAAGTGGTCGTCCAGAACTTTTAAGTACTTCTCATATAAACAATGAGTCAAGAAGAAAGTTTAATAACTCATGGTGGTTAAGTGAGGTTGTTACAGCAAATGGAGAAATGATTAGTTTTGAATATGAAGATGTAATTGAAAAAAATTTAAGTCAATCCATGTATCCCGGTTTGGGTTTAAGATCTTCAAAAAAAGCAGAGAATTTAAATGCTTACTCTACTACGTATACAAAAACACACGCCAAAAGATTAGCCAAGATAACTACTGATAATTTGCTCATAGATTTTGATTACGATTTAACAAGATTAGATTTAATAACTGGTAGCACTGCCAAAGCACTTACCTCAATAACAATAAATACGACTAGAAATAATCAAATAAAAAAAATAAACTTAAAATATGATTATTTTTTAAGCTCTGAAGATAAAACAGTTCAATATTATAAAGATGACTATGAATACTCTGAAGGTGCTTCTCATAACGGGAACAAAAAATTAAGATTGAAAAGCTTATTAGAATATGGAAAAAATTTATACAATCCATTGACATATACTTTTGAATATAATTACTATGACCAAGGAGATAAATACCCTTCATATAAAAAATTCCCTAATTTATATAGTTATAATACTGATCTATGGAATTTTGCCAACGGTGCTAATAACAAAACACCTGTACCAAGCTTAAATATTTATCCTGACAATTATCCAAAAGGAGATATAAGAGCTTATAATGTTTACGAAAAGAACACCTATATAGGTAGACATTTAAAAACCATTGGAGGGAATAGATTACCTAATAAAGATTATATGGATATTGGTGTTTTAACTAAAATACAATATCCTACAGGTGGAAGTACTAATTATTCATACAAGCCGCGTACTTTTATATATGAAGAAGAAGAATATATTGGAGGAGGGCTAGCTATAGATAAGGTTATTAAACAGACTAATGATAATTTAATAACTTATAATTATAGTTACAATATGTTTAATAACTCTAATGTTTCTTCTGGAAAAATAGTTTCTATGCCTTTTTTTGCCGATTTATCTTATTCATTTTACCTAACTGAGTATCTAAACGCAAATGATGCTGAAGTATTTCCTTATAAAGGTTATGGTTATTATCCTGGTCACCCCTATTATAACTTGTATCCTACAGATTTTATTCTTTTTAATAATAAAGAAGATATAATAAAGATATCCCCAGACATATTTTCTTATCCAATATCTAAACTCGGCTCTGGTTTTGAAAATAATTTTGGTTATACAAATGTAACGGAATATATTACAAATAAATCAAATAAAACTAATGGATATACAGAATTCACCTATTCTTTTCCTGCTTCAATTGATGATGTAGATATAAGTAATGAACCTTTCTTTGAAAGAACGAAGGTTCATAATTTATATATGAAAGGGAGTGACTTAAGTGTTGGTAATTTTGAATATTTTCCAAATACCTATTTATCATATTCTAATCCACCAAATTCAAATTATAACTGGAACAGAGGTCTTTTATTAAAAAGAAAAGTTAAAGATGAAAACAAGCAATTAATTGAGCAAGAAGAATATATATATGAAGACTATTTTCCTCTAAAAACTAATCACCCAACAAAAGTATATGGAGTTATTATAGTAGGAGCACAGAATAATGATGTAATAAATAATGATGAAATTGATGATTATATTGCTAGAGTTTCAAATTATTGTTTACTAACTAATGTGACAAAGGTGCTTTCGTCTAAAAAGGTTACAGATTATTTAGAAGGAGAAGAAGTTACTAACACAATTAATTATGATTATGAAGGAACAAAACATATCAATACTACAAAGATTACACAAAATATTTATAACGATAAAACAAGAACAACCAATTATAAATATTCATTTGATTATGAATTAGATCCTTTTTTTGGGGGAGTAATAAAAACAATGAATGATAAGAATATTCTTAAGCCTATTGAAGTCACTAACTATATAGAAGACAATCTAGGTAATAAAAATGTTATTGATTCAAAGGTTACAAAGTATAAAGAATTTGATGGTAAAATATTACCAGAAAGTATATACGAATTACATAAAATTAGTGATTCTGATAATAATTTTACTCCATCTTATGTTCGTTATATTAAGGTGAGTTCCTCTCCTTCTTCAACCTACACAAAAGAAGACTTAGTTATTGACTCTAAATATAGAGAAGATATACATATTAATAGATATGATAACAAGGGTAATATCCAAGAGGTAGAAGATACAAAAACAGGAGTAAGGACAACTTATATTTGGAGTTATCATCAACAATACCCAATAGCAAAAATTGAGAATGCTAGTTATAGTGAAGTCCAAACAGAGATGGAAGAATTAGAACAAGAGTATGATTATGTTCCTCTTAACTCAAATGAAGAATATTCACAATACCTGAGAATTATATTTAAAGATTTAAGAAGCATTTTAACCAATACGATGATTACAACATATACCTATGATCCATTAATAGGAATGACTAGTATGACAGACCCTAAGGGGTATACTATCTACTATGAATATGATGACTTTAACCGATTGGAGTTTGTAAAAGATGCTGACGGAAAAATTCTAAGTAAAAACGAGTATCACTATAAAGGACAACAATAAAACTATTTGACTATGAAAAAGCTATTACAAATCATATTTCTTTTGTGTTTCACTTTTAGTGGTATGGCACAAAACAACACAAACAAAAAAGAACAATTAATAGGGGCTTGGAGTCTTGATTATCAAAAGAGTCTTACCAAAATGGACAGTGTTCCTAAAATGAGATTTAACTCAAATACTAGGTTAAAAACACGTATTGAAGAAAGTTATAAAGGACGTCAGCTAGTTTTTAGTGCTAATGGTGATTTTACCCAAATTCAGCCTGATGGTAGAGAAAATTCTGGAATATGGACTATTGTTGAATCAGAAAATACTTTAACAATTACCTCTCCGGAAGGACAGAAGTTTTCTTTTCAAATCATTAAACTAAACAACAATCATTTGGTATTGAAGTCTATCAGTACTACTAAAGGGAAACCTTATTTTAAGGAAATCTATTATGATAAAATGTAAAGCACAACTGACATGAAAAAATTCAATAAATTTATATTAAAAGTTGTTGCTGTATTTACATTATTATTTACAACAACTTCTTTACAAGCCCAATCTTTATATGGGCATATTTATGGTCCTACAACAGCTGATTTATACACTACTGAAACTTATGGTTTCACCGATTATTACTCTTCTAGCTACTTTGATTGGTATATTTATGGAGGTGCGGTTCAGGGAAACAGTTATAATTCAGCCGAAGTAGATGTGCTTTGGAATGAAATAGGAAGTAACTTAGTTACTGTAGATTATGATGATGCTTATGGGAATATTTTATTTGATGAATTAGAAGTCAATGTAACAGGTTCTGCTCCCGATACTCCGCCAGTTCCAACTATACAACAAAGTAGTTGTGGAAGTATTGTTTTGGAAAGGGCAACTCCTCCTAGTGGTGTTACTTATTATTGGCAAAATAATCTTGGCGGAAAAAGTACAGCTAACTCTGCTAGTACTATGACAATGACCAATAGTGGAACTTTATTCCTTAGAGCACGAGATTCAAATGGGACATGGAGCATTGAACCCTCAAGCATTACTTATACAGTAAATCAACTCATTACTTGGTATAGGGATCAAGATGGAGATGGTTTAGGGGACCCAAATGACTCCTCAGATCCTTCTTGTACACAACCCGAAGGTTATGTAAGTAACGATGATGACCTGTGTCCAACACAATATGGAAGCTCATCAGGAGGGTGTGCTGAAGATACAGATTTAAGTAATCAGAATTATGTATACACGATTACACCACAAGTACCAACCTATGAATTTAATTTTTCGTCGTTAAAAAACGATCAAAAAATAGAAACTGTTAATTATTATGATGGTTTAGGAAGACCTATGCAAAACATAGCCATACATGCTGGTGGAAAAGGTGAAGATATTATTACTCATATAGCATATGATGAGTTTGGAAGACAAAACAAAGATTATTTACCATACACAACAACTAATAACTTAGGAGGGTTTATTTCTACTGCTGAAAGCGATGTTTTAACTTATTATGATCAGAGTAAATATGATGTAGACTTTCCTAGCATGGGAATATCTACCATTAACCCCTTTTCTGAAAAAGAACTAGAAGCCTCCCCTTTAAACAGAGTCTTAAAACAAGCCGCTCCTGGTAAAGATTGGAAATTAGGAAATGGTCATGAAATTGAAATTGAATACGATGCTAATGAAGCTAATGAAGTAAAACTTTTTGAGGTGAGTATTTCAGAAAGTACGATAAACTCAGTAAAAGTTTATAGTCCAACGTTGACCCAAGATGGATTTTATGCTGCAGGAGAGTTATACAAAACCATTACTTATGATGAAAACCATAACTCTGGTACAGAACACTCTACCGAAGAGTTTAAAGACAAACAAGGAAGAGTGATTTTAAAGCGAACTTATGCTGAAATTTCGGGAACATCAACAGCTCATGACACTTATTATGTTTATGATGATTACGGGAATTTAAGTTTTGTATTACCCCCTAAAATGGATGTAGCTACAAACTCTTTAACTACTATAATTAACAACTTAGATACTTTAGGATATCAATATGAATACGATCATAGAAATCGTTTGGTAGAAAAAAGAATTCCTGGAAAAGAGGTTGAATATATTGTTTATGACAAACTGGATAGACCTGTGCTTACGCAAGATGCAAATTTAAGAAATGAAAATAAATGGTTGTTTACAAAGTATGATGTGTTTGGAAGAGTAGCTTTTACAGGATTTCACAATTCTAACTCCTCTACTACGAGAACTGTTATGCAGAGTAATGCTGACAACAACACGAATTATACACAATATGTGACTAAAAACACAACTTCAAGCAATTTAGGAGGTACATATATATATTATTCTAATGGACCTATTCCTCATGGCGTTCATGGAATATACACTATTAATTACTATGATACGTATATCGATTTACCTAGTAGTTTGAGTAGCGTAGTTACTAATATTTTTGAGAAAACTTCTACTACTAAAACCAAAGGATTGCCAACAGTTAATAAAGTAAAAGTACTAGGAACTAATAATTGGATTACTACTGTCACCTACTATGATGATAAAACAAATCCAATATATGTATATTCCAATAACAGTTATTTAGGAACTACAGATATTGTGGAAAGTGAGTTTGATTTTGTAGGAAAAGTAATCCGAACTAAAACAACTCATAAAAAAACAGGAAAACCTGATATTAAAACTTTAGATTTTTTTGAATACGATCATATGGGTAGGCTTACCAAGCAAACGCAAGCTATTGATGGTGCTACTACTCCTGAAGTCATTGTAGAAAACACCTATGATGAATTAGGACAGTTAACAAGCAAAGGAGTTGGAGGGAAAAATGGACAAGCTCGCTTACAAAATGTAGATTATACGTACAATATAAGAGGTTGGCTT
>NZ_JAUMIT010000018.1 GCF_030519655.1 Wenyingzhuangia gilva | reverse complement strand
AATAGTAAAACAGAAAAAGAAGTTATAAATCAAGAATATATAATCCTTTTAAAAGGATTCGCTTATGGAGAAATAGGAATTAAAAATTTAATAACAGGAGAAATTGATAAAATGAAAATTAGCGAGAACAAAATAAAAGGAATAAAAGAAAATGATAGAATCAAATTGGAATTTAAAAAAGGATTTTTTGGTTTCAAATATAATCCTACAATAAATGAAGAATAAAAACTACCTACAACACCGGCTAAACTTCATGCGGGTTCTGTGCTTTCTCAAAGTTTTGTGTATATTTACTAAGTCGCCAAATCTTGTTGATTTGGCTTTGTGAAATCAAAGAAACAAAACCAAACAAAAAGCTTCGGCATAGTCCGTTCTCGAAAATCTTGTCGATTTTCAAGCCCACACAAAGCCTAGCCAAAACCGTTGTAAATAATAGTTGAGAAAAACTATTCTTAGAAAATATAAGTTTAAAATCGCTTTTTTGTACTTTTGTTTAAAATGAAATATTATGTACACTATACAATTAAAAATCAGCGATAAAGTCTACGACAAATTTATTTGGTTATTGAGCAAGTTCAATAAAGAAGAAATTGAAATTGTAAGTGAAAGTTCTGACTTTACGTCAACTTCTAATTATTTACATAATGAATTGAATGAAATTGAGAACGGAAAAGCAAAATTTGTTTCTCAACATGAATTTGAAAATAGATTAAATGGAATAATTTAATTGTTTTATGAAAATAATCTATAAGGATACTTTTGTTGAAAGATTAGAAAGACAATTAAAATATATCGCTAAGAAAAGTCCTAAATCTGCGAGAAAATTAAAGACTGAACTTATTCAACGAATAAAAGAAATTCATGAAAACCCATATTTATTTCGAAAATCGATTTATTTTGAAAATGATGCTATTCGAGATTTAATTTATAAAGGATATACTGTAGTGTTTAGAATTAATGAAAATCAAATTGAAATATTTGGATTTACTAAATTCCAAGATAAACCTACAGACTAAAAAACTACTATTTACAACACCGGCTAAACTTCATGCGGGTTTTGTGCAAACTTCAAAGTTTTGTGTATATTTACTAAGTCGCCAAATCTTGTTGATTTGGCTTTGTGAAATCAAAGAAACAAATCCAAACAAAAAGCTTCGGCTTAGTACGTGTTCGAAAATCTTGGCGATTTTCAATCCCGCACAAAGCCTAGCCAAAACCGTTGTAGCACAATTGAATCCAAGAAGACATCATTAAAATGAGTAAATTAAATAGATTCTTAGACTTTTTATATGGTGAAAATAATAAAAGAATAAAGTATATACCTTTAATATTATTATCATTACTAATAACATATTCTGCTTTTAGACAATACGAAATACAAAAATATAAAGCTAAAGTCATTGGAGTTGTAACTAAAATAAGTTTTACTGGAAATTTCAGATATAGCTTAGATTATGAATATACAGTTAATGACGTTAAATATATTGGAAGTGTAGGTGTATCAAATTTTATTTGTGACGATGGAACAAAAGGTTGTGTTGGAAAAAAGTTTGAGATTTACTATTCTACTAAAAACCCTGAGTACAGCCGAATCTACTTAGGGAAATATGAAAAAAATAAACAAACTGTAGAATTTTTTAAGTAATATTAATTCGAAACGTAATTAAGAGTAAATAAAACAAATATCTAATTATAAGTTCCTAATAAAAATCATGCTACAACACCGGCTAAACTTCATGCGGGTTTTGTGCTTTCTCAAAGTTTTGTGTATATTTATTAAGTCGCCAAATCTTGTTGATTTGGCTTTGTGAAACCAAAGAAACAAAACCAAACAAAAAGCTTCGGCTTAGTTCGTGTTCGAAAATCTTGTCGATTTTCAACCCCGCACAAAGCCTAGCCAAAACCGTTGCCCAAAATAAAATCGTAGCTGCGTTTTTCATAGAAATATTCCTATAAATCGAAAATTATTGCTTCTCTCCTATTTTAAAAAACTTCATAAAATAAGAGCATTTTTTGGCTGAAAATTATTGACTTTTTTTGTTGAGTATAAAAAATTAAACAAAAATATTCCTATCAAAAAACAACATTTTTCTTGGCTGAAAAACTTGTAGAAATTCTGACAAAAAAGTTGTGTTGAAAAAAATCGTAACTGTGAAAATTATTAAGTTTTCGAGAAATTATTTAAATATAAAAAAATCATGTTTTCTTGAGAAATGAAGAACAGTAAAAACGAGTAGGAAATTATCGTAGTTACGTAAAATCATATTTCTTTTGAAAAATTATCATAATTAAAAACTTTAACTATTCTAATTTTTTGTGGAGGAAGAAAACTAATATTTTCCTTGAAACTTAAAACTTTGAAACATGAATTTTTCAATCTAAAGAAACAGTCTGAAAAATACTTTGGGCAACACCGGCTAAACTTCATGCGGGTTTTGTGCAAACTTCAAAGTTTTGTGTATATTTACTAAGTCGCCAAATCTTGTTGATTTGGCTTTGTGAAACCAAAAGAAACAAAACCAAACAAAAAGCTTCGGCTTAGTCCGTGTTCGAAAATCTTGGCGATTTTCTTCCCGCACAAAGCCTAGCCAAAACCGTTGCCAAGCATTAACCAAAAACACGTGAAAATTGTGTTCGAAAAATTAAGAAAAAACATAATATCTTTATTTCTATTTACCATTTTTTCAATAGTTTATTTTTGTACGATATATTTACATTCTACAACAAATAGACTTTATTTATATAGAGATAATGTTGAATATATTTCTTCTCTTGTATCATATGGCTTTATCATACTACTATTTACATTTTTATTAATTATAATCTACGGTCTCTTAAAAAATAAACTATATACATATCTGAAAATAAATGGTTTAATAATTATTGTTGGTACACTAATTATTCAAATATTAGATTTTGCTCCATGTTTTTTTAAATATGAAAATGAACTACATAAAACGAATATTCAATATTATCAACTTCTTGAATCACTCTTATGTCCGAGATATTCTAATCCTGGAAGGTTTGGTTTAATTTTAAAATTATCTATTGGTATTATTATATACTTTACAGCTAAAAACCGTGAAAAAAAATAGTACCGTATGATTTTTTTTTAATCTACTATGAAATTTCTTTAAATAACTTAAATCTCAAATATTTGAAAAATATTAATGACAGTAACGCGTAGAAAATTATTGTAGTTCTGAAAAACTTTAAATTCACGAAACAATTCCTTTTAGAACTGATGTTTTTATTGAAAATAACATTTGAAAAAAACGCATGGCAACACCGGCTAAACTTCATGCGGGTTTTGTGCCAACTTCAAAGTTTTGTGTATATTTACTAAGTCGCCAAATCTTGTTGATTTGGCTTTGTGAAATCAAAGAAACAAATCCAAACAAAAAGCTTCGGCTTAGTTGCGTGTTCGAAAATCTGGCCGATTTTCTTCCCGCACAAAGCCTAGCCAAAACCGTTGTACTACATTTGAAAAAAACATATCACATAGAATTAGACGGAATGAAAATTGGAACAACTCAATTTGAATCTGCAGATACACCAATGGGAGTTGTTTATGGTAAACTTAATTTTGAAAACATAAACTCTCCTTACGAATTGATAAAACAGTATTGTTTGAAAAATAAAGTAGGAATTAATAACGATTACCCAGAAGACAAGTTTATAAATACAATGATAATTCCTGAATTGAAAGTGTTTGACTCTGAGCGAAAAGAATTAAAAGGTTTGGGTGCATATATTATTGGAATGGAAAGTGAAGAATTTGAAATTCAATTTGGAGGAATAACATCTGATTTAATGCAATCGGAATTTAAACACCATTACGATCAATATTATAAAGCTGAATAAAAAACGTAGTACAACACCGGCTAAACTTCATGCGGGTTTAGTGCTTTCTCAAAGTTTTGTGTATATTTACTAGGTCGCCAAATCTTGTTGATTTGGCTTTGTGAAATCAAAGAAACAAAACCAAACAAAAAGCTTCGGCTTAGGTGCGTGTTCGAAAATCTGGCCGATTTTCTTCCCGCACAAAGCCTAGCCAAAACCGTTGTAAAAAATTATAGTCTCTATTCAAAAATTAATATTTTTATAAAATCATGAATTTATTCAAAACAAAATATAGTTACACCGTTAATAATGAGGTTTTTGAAAAATTAGACAATAAGTTTAACAGTAAATTTTCAAAGATTTTAATACCTGTGAAAATTGGTAGAGCTGGTGATCAATTAATTAAAACCTCGATAAATTGTATTACGATATCTGAAGATAGAAAAAAACTCCAAATAACATCAAACGTGACAAAGCTAAGTATAGGAATTATAATTAGTTTTTTATTTGTTACATTTTTTGTTGGTTTTCTATATAGTTTTACAACTTCTTTATTTTTATTTACCTTGATTTTTATACCAATGGGAATGATGTTTATAAGCACAACAAAATCATTCGTTAAAAGTCAAACAATTGAATATTTGAAAAACTTGTGATTATTTTACAATAAATAAAACTAGAAAAGAAGCTGAAAATTTTTATTTAAATATGTTAATTGTGACAACTATAAATCTATTAATATTTTGTTGCTTCAATTTTTGGTTCTAGGCTAAGGAGAAAGCTCTAATTTTCCAAATTTTAATATAGACTTAACTTTTACAAATTACAATCCTAGGATATCTCTCGCTGAAGAAATGTAATTCCGAAAATTAATTAGTGGAAAAAACTTTTTACAACACCGGCTAAACTTCATGCGGGTTTTGTACTTACTTCAAAGTTTTGTGTATATTTACTAAGTCGCCAAATCTTGTTGATTTGGCTTTGTGAAACCAAAGAAACAAATCCAAACAAAAAGCTTCGGCTTAGTACGTATTCGAAAATCTGGCCGATTTTCAATCCCGCACAAAGCCTAGCCAAAACCGTTAGGTTTAATTTAAAAAAAATCAAATGAAATATTCTTTGGTTAATAATAAAAAAGTTGAAGCCTTTCCAAAAGGGAGAGGAATATGTGTATGTTGCCAAAGAGAAACTATATCTAAATGTGGGCCTAAAATAATTAATCACTGGGCTCATAAAAATTTAAAGCATTGTGATAACTGGTGGGAAAATGAAACTCAATGGCATAGACAATGGAAATCTCATTTTCCAAATAATTGGCAAGAAGTAGTTCACATTGATGAAAATTCAGGTGAAAAACATATTGCTGATGTTAAAACAGATACAGGTTTTGTACTAGAATTTCAAAATTCTCCCATGTCATTAGAAGAGTTAAATTCTAGAGAAAGTTTTTATAAAAAAATGATTTGGATAGTGAATGCTAAGAAATTCGAAAAAAACTTTTTTATTCTTGGTAAACTCCCAAATCCTAATGATTCTAACTTTGAAGATTTGGCATTTAGTTCAACAAAAAAAGATGATAAAGGAAGATCATTTTGGAAATATTCAGAGAATCCAGATTGGGAAAAAGAAGTAGATGAAGTTGTTTTGTATAGATCATATAGTTTCTCCGAAATAGAAAAATATGTTGAAGAATCTTATATAGGACATCATTTATTTGAATGGAAAAAACCAAGATATGTTTGGTTTCAATCTAATACAGACGTATTTCTTGATTTTGGCAATAAATATTTGTGGAAATTAATGAAATATGGTCAAAATAAAGTCTTATGCATCCGTAAAATCAGTAGAGACTATTTCATAGAAAGAGCAAAAGGTAAAAACTAAACCTAACACCGGCTAAACTTCATGCGGGTTTTGTGCAAACTTCAAAGTTTTGTGTATATTTACTAAGTCGCCAAATCTTGTTGATTTGGCTTTGTGAAAACAAAGAAACAAAACCAAACAAAAAGCTTCGGCTTAGTACGTGTTCGAAAATCTTGTCGATTTTCAACCCCGCACAAAGCCTAGCCAAAACCGTTAGCCTAAACAGGAAATTTCGGTCGAAATTTCCGCAGATAAATTAATTCTTAACTTTTCTTGAAACATTTTAAAACCAATTCTCACGCAAAAAAAACAAGTTGAAAACTTTTCTGTAAACCGATAATTTATTGACTTTCTTAAAGAAAATTATTTTAAAAAAAATGTACTTTTTTGTGGCTGAAAATTATTGTATTTTCTCTGAGCGTAAAAAAAAATAACGTGTCGAATTGTGCATGAAAAAAGTGAATAAATTATTATTCATAATTCTTTGAGAGAAAATATATAAAAATAAAAATGGTGTTAAAAGTTACGTGCTGAACTGTACGCTAAATTGTTTCATTGATACTTTTCTTTAACCGATAAATATTTACAAGCAAAACGTTGAATTTTATCGTAACAACGCGATTTGAAAAGCAGTAACGCTGAAAAAAATAAGAATAATGCATTTTTTCAATAAAACATTTTTGTGTCTGAAAAACTGCATAGGCTAACAACAGCTAAAAAACAAAGCTAATTTATGCTTTCACTAAGTTGGTTTTCTTTTTATTTTCTGTAGTTTTAAGTCTGAAAATTAATCGGCTAGTCTAACGCTTCGTTTCCTAGCTAAAACCGTTGCCAAACATTATTGAAAAAATCCCAAAACGGTAACTTTTTTTATTATATTTGCATAAAATAAGAATATAGTGAGAGTAATTTCTAAGAAAATTTTACGAGACTTTTGGACAAAACATGCTGATTCAGAAGAACAATTAAAAGCCTGGTTTCGTGAAACAGAAAAAGCAAAATGGATAAATATCAATGATTTAAAAGCTGAATATCCAAGTGCTAGTATATTGAAAGACAATAGAATTGTATTCAATATCAAAGGAAATAATTATAGACTTATTGTGAAATTTAATTTTGAATATCAAATTTCATGGATAAGATTTATTGGAACTCATGCTGAATACGATAAAATTAACGCTAACGAAATTTAATTATGAATATATCACCTATCAGAAACGAAAAAGATTATCAAAAAGCTCTTGAAAGACTTGAGTTAATTTTTGATGCGAAAAAAGATTCTAAGGAAGGAGACGAATTAGAAATATTATCAATGTTAATTGACAAATATGAAAATGAAGTTTATCCTATTGGAATGCCAGATCCTATTGAAGCCATAAAATTTAGAATGGAACAAATGGGAATGAAACAAAAAGACTTGGCAGAAGTTATGGGTTTTAAAAGTAGAGTAAGTGAGATATTAAATAAGAAAAGGAAATTAACTCTTGAAATGATTCGAAAGTTGAGTTTGACTCTTCATATACCTACAGAAGTATTAATCCAAGATTATTAATATAAAAACGTTAGGCAACACCGGCTAAACTTAATGCGGGTTCTGTGTTTTCTCAAAGTTTTGTGTATATTTACTAGGTCGCCAAATCTTGTTGATTTGGCTTTGTGAAATCAAAGAAACAAATCCAAACAAAAAGCTTCGGCTTAGTACGTGTTCGAAAATCTTGTCGATTTTCAACCCCGCACAAAGCCTAGCCAAAACCGTTACCTAACATAAAATCGTAGCTACGTAAAATATTCTTAAACAAAGAGTAATGAAAATATTTAGAAAAATATTAATTATTATATGCTTGTTAATGATTATAATATCAAGCTATATGTTTTATAAAAATGAAAGTAAGTTATATAGTTATTTACTACAAATATTTCCATTATTAACAGTTATTATCATCTCTATTATTTCTGAAAAAACTAATAGAAAAACTTAATAAAAAACACATGTTTGAAAATCGTAACAATGAAAAATAAGTCTTAGATAAATTATTTTAACATAAAAAATGGTGTCCTACTTTATGTTATCGTAACTGTGAAAACTTAAAAATTCTTGAAACATTTATTAAAAAAATAACTTCCTAAAACTTTGATAAATATTTAACCAGAGCAACGTGTTAGAAATTATCGTAGCTGTGAAGAAATAAAAAATCATTGAAAACTTTAATTAAAAACTAAGAGTTTTAATTCTATATTAACATTTGAAAAAAACGTTAGGTAACACCGGCTAAACTTCATGCGGGTTCTGTGCTTTCTCAAAGTTTTGTGTATATTTACTAAGTCGCCAAATCTTGTTGATTTGGCTTTGTGAAACCAAAGAAACAAATCCAAACAAAAAGCTTCGGCTTAGTCCGTGTTCGAAAATCTTGTCGATTTTCTTCCCGCACAAAGCCTAGCCAAAACCGTTGGCAACAAGCAAAAAATGAGCTATATAAAAAACAAAATAGAACTTGAAGAAAATGGATATTCTGTTTTATCTGACTTATATTCAGATACATAAATAAGTGAAATTATA
>NZ_JAUMIT010000017.1 GCF_030519655.1 Wenyingzhuangia gilva | reverse complement strand
ACTGCATAGGCTAACAACAGCTAAAAAACAAAGCTTTTTTTTGTGCTTTCATAAAGTTGGTTTTCTTTTTATTTTCTGTAGTTTTAAGTCTGAAAATTAATCGGCTAGTTTAACGCTTCGTTTCCTAGCTAAAACCGTTGTAGCCAATTAAAACCAAGCAAATCGGGAAAATGAAAATATTTGAAACTGAAAGATTAATTATTAGAAGTTTAAAAAAAACGGATAAAATATATTTTGCTGAACTTTTCACCGACCCAAGAATTTTAGAACTCATTCCTCAAAAAGCATTTACCGAAAATCAAATAACAGAAAGATTTGACAAAAGTCTGAATTTAAATTTGAGTGATTTAAGTAATGAAAAATGTGCTTGTGGAATATTTGAAAAAGAGAACACAGAAATGATTGGACTTGCTCTGTTTCTAATAAATGAAGATGGCGAAAAAGAATTAGGTTATCGTTTTAGAGTAGAATATTGGGGAAAAGGATACGGAACAGAAACGACCAAAGGAATGTTGGAATATTATTTTCAGAAAATGAATGAAAGCAAAGTTACAGCAGATGTTAATATGGCGAATATTGGTTCGGTAAAGATTTTAGATAAGTTTATGAAACCTGTGCGTGAATTTTTTAATGAAAGAGATAATTGTACTGATAGAAGATATGAACTCGAAAAAAATAACTGGCTACAACACCGTGTATAATTAATGGCTAGTTCTCGCCTACTTACGAAAATCCTCGCGGATTTTCTATTAGGTTTTTATTTGCTAAATTAGGTGCTTAAACACGCCACTAATCATACACAATCACGTTGGCATTCATTAGAAAAAAAACAAAATGAAAATAAATTCAATTTTTCATTCAATTCAAAATGACAAAAACTACAAATGTGTAGTACATATTGAAAATCAAACGATAACTAAAATTGTTTCAGAAAACAGTAACGAATTTAAAACGGAATTTGAGAAAATACAACCCTCCATATTAGGAACAAAACATTTCAATTTATGGAAAACGAAAATGGAAACGGATTTCCTTATTCAATTTCTTATAATACCAGTGCTGGAACTCAATTTTTATATCTAGATTATTCAAAATTTAAATATCTGATAGTTAAACAATTCTTAAAAATAAATTATAAAAATATAATTACTTCTTTCGTAGTTTATTCTTTTTTTGTGTTAATTGGTATACTTTTAAACATAATTAATCGAAACTTTATTTTATCGCAAATTGATATACTGATATATATTTGGTGTATAATTTCATTTATTATTATTTGGAAATGTATGAGTAAAATTGAAATGAATAAAGAAGAAATAATATCATTAAAAAAAGAAATCATCGAAAGAAAAATATAAATAAAAAACGAAATGCCAACACCGGCTAAACTTCATGCGGGTTTAGTTCTAACTTCAAAGTTTTGTTTATATTTACTAAGTCGCCAAATCTTGTTGATTTGGCTTTATGAAATCAAAAGAAACAAAACCAAACAAAAAGCTTCGGCTTAGTACGTGTTCGAAAATCTTGTCGATTTTCAATCCCGCACAAAGCCTAGCCAAAACCGTTAGGTAACATAAAATCGTAGCTGCGTTTTTCCAAAGAAACTTTTCTAAAAACCGATAATTTTGCTTCTCTCCTATTTTGAAATATTTCTATTTCTGAAAAAGCAAATTTCTAACAGTGAAAAAGTCGTTTAAAACAATTTAACGGTTGGATTTGACGTTTTTTTAATTCGGTTGTTTAAGTTGATAAATCAAAATCTAAAATCGCTTAGAAAAGCTGAAATACAATCTTTGCGTGTTTGAAAAATCGTAGCTGTAAATAGAGATTATTATTTGAAAGTTAATTTTTAATCTGAAAAATGGTGTCTTAAGTTTATGTTATTGTAGCTAAGAAATGTTTACTTCTGCTTGATAAATTATTTAAAAAATTAACTTATCCATTCTTTGAAAATTAATTTACCAGAGCAACGTGTATGAAATTATCGTAGTTCTGAAAAAACTTAAAATTCATTGAAAATTATTATTAATAACTAAAGGTTTTTAATTCAATAAAACATTTTGAAAAAAACGTTACCTAACACCGGCTAAACTTCATGCGGGTTTTGTGCCAACTTCAAAGTTTTGTGTATATTTACTAAGTCGCCAAATCTTGTTGATTTGGCTTTGTAAAAACAAAAGAAACAAAACCAAACAAAAAGCTTCGGCTTAGTCCGTGTTCGAAAATCCGCAGATTTTCTTCCCGCACAAAGCCTAGCCAAAACCGTTGTGTGTCATTAAAACTTGAATAAATGAAAATTGAAAAAGTAAAAAATTATAATCAAAAACTATTAGCTATTTTAGTAACAATTGGCGTAATTTTTTTAATAATAGCTCTTATTTCTTTTATATTTATGGCTATTCAAGAATCTAGAAGATATAATTATAATGAACCTGAAACTGGAATTTTATCAGAAGAAAAAATTAAAGAACTGCAAAAGGAAAATAAAAGAAAACAAGTTATTTCTTATGAAAGTCCAATATTAATTGACACTTTAAACTTGAATTATATAATCCCCGTATCACATAAAACTTTAAATGAAACAGAAGATATTACAGGTCTATTAAGTGCGTTTCCTAGTTCAGACTCTGAAATTTCAAAAAAGAAAGACAACAGATACTCAAGAAGTGTTTACGGAATATTTAATAATATTATTCTTTATGATGGAAAAAAGGGTACAAATAACAAATTGTTTAATGGTCGTTTAAATTTTGAGAAAATAGACACCGAATACTTTGAAGATGAAATTCTGGTTTTAATTAAAGCTTCTGGAAAAGATACTTTTAAAGATGGAGTAATCAATTTAAAAGATTTTAGCTCATTATATATTTACTCATTAAAGGAAGAAAAAATGAGGAAAATTGAAGTTTCAGGAATGGATGTTTTTCACTTTAACTTCATTGAAAAAACTAAAGATTTAATTATTGAATTTGGAGTAGACAAAAATAAAGATGGATTTTATGAAAGCTACAATGAACCAATAGTTATTAAAAAATATGATTTTAAGAACGAAAAACTAGTTGACATTATAGATACAAAAATCAATTCTGAATTACAGAAATCATTAGAAGGAACTGAAAAATAACGAACACACAACACCGGCTAAACTTCATGCGGGGTTCTCTCCTACTCCAAAGTTTTGTGTATATTTACTAAGTCGCCAAATCTTGTTGATTTGGCTTCGTGAAATCAAAAGAAACAAATCCAAACAAAAAGCTTCGGCTTAGTACGTGTTCGAAAATCTTGGCGATTTTCTTCCCGCACAAAGCCTAGCCAAAACCGTTGCCACAAATACTAAAAAATTGAAAATTTATCAAAAAATACTTCTATGAAAAACATTTTGAAATGTATTATTTTATGTCTTTTACTTTTAATATTATCTTGTAAAAACAAAAAAGAAATAGAAAGTCAGTTAGAAATGGAAATTGATACGTCTGGAATTGAATTTAAATTTGCAAATTTCAATAAAGCTATCGAGAAAGCTAAAGAAATTGATAAACACATATTAATTTATGTTACTAGTGACGGTTGTTTTCCTTGTATGAAAATGCAAAAAGAAGTTTTTACTAATCCCAAAGTTTATGAATTTTTCAATAAAGAAATGGTTTGTGCAAAAATACACTTTAAAAGAACTGGTTCAGTTATGAAATCAAGTGAGTTTAAAAAACTAAACGAAACACGAATAGATTTCTTAGACTTTCATAATGTTGACAAAGCCTTTCCTACATTTTTAATATTTGATAATAATGGAAAATTAATTAACAAAACTGCTAAATATATGAACATAGAAGAGTTTTTGAAATTTGGGAAAAAAAATATAAAATAAAAAAGTACTAGTGGCAACACCGGCTAAACTTCATGCGGGGTTTGTGCTAACTTCAAAGTTTTGTGTATATTTACTAAGCCGCCAAATCTTGTTGATTTGGCTTTGTGAAACCAAAAGAAACAAAACCAAACAAAAAGCTTCGGCTTAGTCCGTGTTCGAAAATCTGTCGATTTTCTTCCCGCACAAAGCCTAGCCAAAACCGTTACCTGCAAGCAAAAAAAATGAAAATAGAAGAAATAAGAGATTTAGATGATTTAATATTTGATGAATTTCAAATTTATTTTCCAAAAACTACAACCTCAAATTTCTCGAAAGAATTTCCAAATACTAATACATTAATTAATCTTATTGATATTAGTGCTAATTTTATAAAAAACTCAATCTATGATAACTGTGAGACAGATGATTATTATGGAATGAAAATTTTACACAGATGTTTAATTGAACATTATATACGTTTTCAATTTATTTTCACAAATTGGATTAAAGAAAAAGAAGATGGTTTTTCTAAAAATTATTTAGAATACAATGATGCTAGAGAAATATTAGATTTAATAAGAGCAAAAATTTCTGAACAACAACTTTACGATCCAAATTACAAATTACAAGATTGGGATGTTTTTTTAAAAGACCATCCAAACTTCATAGATAAAACACGAAAAGAGGTTGAAGAAGAAACAAGAAAATTCTCGTTTAAAAATATCATTAAATACTTAAACACTGAGTTAAAAGATAATAAATCAAACAACACAGAGTTTTTTGGAAAATTAATAATTGATTACTCAAATTTATCATCATTTGTTCATGGAGGAATGAAATCCTATCAAGAAATGATGGAAATGAATACTCAAAAGAAAAGGTTAACTGAGTATGAAAGAATTTGTGGTTTGACTTTTCAAATGAGTAATTCAATAAAATTATTTAGCCTTTTAATGTATATACAAACAGATAAAGACAATTTTGAGTTACATTATTTAAAAATAGATGAAATATTAAAAACAATAAATAAAGCCAGCAGGTAACACCGGCTAAACTTCATGCGGGTTTTGTGCCAACTTCAAAGTTTTGTGTATATTTACTAAGTCGCCAAATCTTGTTGATTTGGCTTTGTGAAAACCAAAGAAACAAATCCAAACAAAAAGCTTCGGCTTAGTTCGTGTTCGAAAATCTTGCCGATTTTCAATCCCGCACAAAGCCTAGCCAAAACCGTTGGCTGTAATAAAATATGACAGACTTTAAAACCGAAAAAGCCAAATTATTATCAGAATTGAATTCTGAAATTAAACGCAATCCAAATAATGAAATTTTAGAAATATTAAAAAATAATTTAGATTCATATCAATCTGTTTCCGAATTAAATGGATTTTTAAGTAGAACTATTGTTGATAGTCTAAGTTTTGAATTTAAAATCGGAGAAAAATTAATTGAATTTGAAAACTATTTCTCCGACTATTCGAATTCAATTCGTTCGACTGAATTGAGAAGTTTAGCGAAAAAATTAATTAAGGAAAACACGCGAATTACATTTTACGGAAAAGCTTGGTCTAAAAATACTGCTGAATGGATTTATTTTGACAAAGTGTTTGACTTAAAAAAAATACGAAACAAATTCTCATTTGGAAATAATATAATTGAGCATCAGAATTTAGATAGCAGGTCTGGATTAGAAAAAGGATTTATTGACAAAAACACCAATGAAGGAATAATGGGAAAAGTGAAATAAAACTACAGCCAACACCGGCTAAACTTCATGCGGGTTTTGTGCTTACTTCAAAGTTTTGTGTATATTTACTAGGTCGCCAAATCTTGTTGATTTGGCTTTGTGAAAACCAAAGAAACAAATCCAAACAAAAAGCTTCGGCTTAGTACGTGTCTGAAAATCTTGTCGATTTTCTTCCCGCACAAAGCCTAGCCAAAACCGTTGGCTGCAATGTAATTTCTCCTAATAAAAAATCAAATGAAATTCGCATTAATTGATGGTCTTAAAATAGAAGCCTATAAAGGAGCCGAAGGAGTCTGCCAAAGTTGTGGAGCAGAATTGATTTCAAAATGCGGTGAATTTAAAATTAATCATTGGGCACATAAAAAAAAACATCAATGTGACACTTGGTGGGAAAATGAAACAGAGTGGCATCGTAAATGGAAAGGGAAATTCCCTGTTGAATGGCAAGAAATCACACATTATGATAAAACTACAAACGAAAAACACATTGCCGATGTTCGCACAGAAAATGGACTCATAATTGAATTCCAACATTCAAATATTAATCCAGATGAACGAAGAATACGTGAAAATTTTTATAAAAATATGATTTGGGTTGTAGATGGAACTCGCTTAAAAAGAGATTATCCTCGTTTTCTCAAAGGAAAATTGAATGAATTTGAAAATACAATTTTTTATAAAACTGATAATCCAAAAATATTTCAAATAGATCTTGTAGACTGGTGCTTTCCTGTAAATTGGATTCAAAGTTCAGTTCCCGTGATATTTGACTATCTAGGAGATGGTACTTTAGAAGACACCTATAACTTACGAAACAATCTTTATTGCCTTTTCCCTCAAATTGGTCGTCTTAGATTTGTAGCAGAGTTTTCTCGTGAAACGTTCATAAAAGCAATTAAAAAGGGAGATTGGGCTTTTAGGGTAAAACAATTTTTGAATCATTTAGTTGAACAAAATACAATAATTGCTCAAAGAGAAAAATTAGAATTAGAGAAACGGAAAGCCATTAATAGAGCTGAATTTAATAAAAAACTAATGACTAAAAGATTCAGAAGAAGTAGAAGATTTTAAACAAAAACACAGCAGCCAACACCGGCTAAACTTCATGCGGGCTTCTGTCCTATTTCAAAGTTTTGTGTATATTTACTAAGTCGCCAAATCTTGTTGATTTGGCTTTGTGAAATCAAAGAAACAAATCCAAACAAAAAGCTTCGGCTTAGTTGCGTGTTCGAAAATCTCGTCGATTTTCAACCCCGCACAAAGCCTAGCCAAAACCGTTAGGCACAAGCTGAAAAAATGGAACTTACAATTAACATATCGAAAAGAAAGAAAAGCATTTTTGAATTTCCAATTATCGGTGGAACATTGGAAGCTATTGTTTCAACCATAATGATAATCGTTGTTGTATTGGCGGTTATAATTGTAGTTCCTTACGATTTTATAAAACACAATATTCTTGGATATAAAAGAAAAACCTACGTACCACCAAAACCAGCAACTTTAATCGAAACCGATAATTATAAATTAACTCTTGAATATATTGATGAGCCTAATAAAGAGCATCAACTTGCTTCAGACTTTCTGTATTCAATTGTTGACTACGGAGATGAAAATGCAGTTTTTAAAGTTATAAATAGCGGAGTGAAAACTGAACTTAATGATACTTATCTGACATCTTTTAAATATGAATTAGGCGAATTTCTAATATTGCAGAAAATTCGCGAAAATGAAAACGGAGAGCCAACTTCTGACTTGATAAAGTTTAATCCAGCTGACGGAAAAATCGAAACACTAAAAGAAATCGGAAAATTTGAGTTGACTAAATTTGATGAAAAAAATGATGAAATTGTTGGTTTTAATTTAACGGAAGATATTACCATCAAATTGAACAAAGCCAGTGCCTAACAACGGCTAAAATTAATGCGGGCTTTGTTTTAAACTTCAATGTTTTGTGTATATTTACTATGTCGCCAAATCTTGTTGATTTGGCTTAGTTTAAATAAAAAATACAAAACCAAACAAAAAGCTTCGGCTTAGCACGTCTTCGAAAATCTTATCGATTTTCACCCGCACTAATCCTAGCCAAAACCGTTAGCACCAATTTGAGAAACAATGAATTATAATAAAAACTTACTTGACAGAGCTGACTTTATACTTAAAATAGCTGATGAATCTCTAAGTCAAGGCAAAAGGAATGATTATGGAAATTTGTTAGCTGATTTTTCAATGTTAAAAAGTCTAAAAACAAGTGGACTTTCTTTCATTCTAGATTTATTTGGTTCGGAACATCCATATTATACTGAGTTTAAAAATGTTTTACGTTCTCCATATGAACCCAATATTAATAGCGCGAAAGAAATAATTAACAACATAAAATCTGAAATTGAAAACGGATGGTTAACATCTATAAAAGGTATAGTGTCATCGGAAATTTTTAGTGACTTTCTTGAAATGGCAGACCACTTATTGGAAAATGACTACAAAGATCCAGCTGCTGTTATGATAGGTAGTGTATTAGAGGAACATATAAGGCAATTATGTATTTCTAATGGAATTGATACAACATTTGAAAAAGATGGAAAAACAATAAACTTAAAAGCTGACAGAATGAATAGTGAACTTGCAAAAGCAGGTGTTTATAATAAACTTGACCAGAAAAATGTAACAGCTCTTTTAGATTTAAGAAACAAGGCTGCTCACGGAAATTATTCTGAATATGACAAAGCACAAGTTAAATTAATGTACGATTCTGTGTTCAACTTTATAACTCGAAATCAGATATAAAAACAGGTGCTAACACCGGCTAAACTTCATGCGGGTTTTGTGCCACTTCAAAGTTTTGTGTATATTTACTAGGTCGCCAAATCTTGTTGATTTGGCTTTGTGAAATCAAAAGAAACAAATCCAAACAAAAAGCTTCGGCTTAGTCCGTGTTCGAAAATCTGGCCGATTTTCTTCCCGCACAAAGCCTAGCCAAAACCGTTGTATGTAACTTAAATAAAAAATGATAGAGTTAGAGGAAAACGAATTGAATCTTGAAGAAATAAACCACACTAATAATCTAACAATTAGACTTGAA
>NZ_JAUMIT010000016.1 GCF_030519655.1 Wenyingzhuangia gilva | reverse complement strand
AAATCTTGTTGATTTGGCTTTGTGAAATCAAAAGAAACAAATCCAAACAAAAAGCTTCGGCTTAGTACGTGTTCGAAAATCTTGTCGATTTTCAATCCCGCACAAAGCCTAGCCAAAACCGTTAGCAACAACCCAAAATGAACAATGCCGAAAAATAAATATATCGGAAATCTTGATAGTAAGTTTCAGAAAAGTAAACGAATTACTTTAGGTGAAATTATTACTCCTTCTAAGAGAGGTTCAAATATTCCTGCTGAAACTTTAGTTTTAATGCCTTCTAATGATAGTCAAATAAGACTTAAAATATTAGATAAAACAACTCCTAATAAAGGCTTTTCAATTCCATTAATATTAAATGAAAAAGGAGTTGAAAATGGAATAACTGCTAATTATTTAAATTGGTTTTTATCGAGGGATTTTGTGAAAAGTCATTTGGCTCAATTTGCAAGAGGAAGTGTATTTATTAGAATTCCAAAAAAAGAATTGTATGATTTAATAATTCCAATTCCTCCGAATTCGAAAAAATATACAAGTAAGAAAGAAATTATAATCAAAATCGAAGAAAACCCTTTTAGAAAATTAATTGGCGGATTCTATAATGATTATAGATTGAATCTAAAGAATGAGAGATTTAGAACAGCTATAATTCTTGCTGGAGCTATTTCCGAAGCTATACTATATCAGTTATTACTTGACCAAGAAACTGACAAAAAAATATTGGAAAATGACCGTTCTTTAGGATTAGGAAAATTAATTACCTACGTGAAATTACTCAAATTAGACAAAGACCTTGATTTCCCATTAAATCATTTTGAAGATATACAGAAAAAAAGAAATTCGGCTGTTCATGTTGGAATTGCAGTAAAAAAAGTTCAAGAATTTAACAAAGAGGATTTAGTATGTTTTGATCAAATAATTAAGCATTTCGGAATATAAAGGCAGTTGCTAACACCGGCTAAACTTCATGCGGGTTTAGTTCAAACTTCAAAGTTTTGTGTATATTTACTAAGTCGCCAAATCTTGTTGATTTGGCTTTGTGAAAACAAAGAAACAAATCCAAACAAAAAGCTTCGGCTTAGTACGTGTTCGAAAATCTTGTCGATTTTCAATCCCGCACAAAGCCTAGCCAAAACCGTTGTACATAAGTTGAAATGAAATATATTACATTAATAGTATTCCTGTCTTTTTTTTATATGACTGGGCAAAAATTGACTGAATTCAAAAGCAAGAATATAAATATTAAGGCTGAAAAAAATATTAAAACTGATAAATTAACAATAAAATTTGTTGAAGGATTATCAGGTTGGAAAACAACTTGGTATATTTTATTCAATGAAAACAAAATTGAGGAAAATAACTTCCCGAAAACTAAAGGAATATATTCTTTAGTTATTAACTATTCTGATAATTTATATTATTCAGAATTCATTATTTACAGGCACAACCCCATAAATGAAAATCTTGAATTTTATTTTTATGAGGAAAATAAAAGAGTTTTTTGTCGTATAAAATCTGAAAATGTTTTTGAATTGAACAAAGAGATAGTAATGAATGATTTTAATCAATCTGAAATGAAAAAAATGATAGACTCTATTCAATTAGAAAATGAATAAAAAAACCAATGTACAACACCGGCTAAACTTCATGCGGGTTTTGTGCTAACTTCAAAGTTTTGTGTATATTTACTAGGTCGCCAAATCTTGTTGATTTGGCTTTGTGAAACCAAAGAAACAAAACCAAACAAAAAGCTTCGGCTTAGTTGCGTGTTCGAAAATCTTCCCGATTTTCTTCCCGCACAAAGCCTAGCCAAAACCGTTACCTGTAAGCTTAAATGAAAAAAAATAATAAAACAAGAAAAAGATTTACATCGATATCTTCTGAAGTTAATGAAAGTCATATAAACCCTGAAAGTAAAATTATTGAATTGGACTTAAATTTTAACTTAGGCAAAAATGAAATTAAAGCTTACACTTCACATGACAAAAAACTTATTAAACCACATAAATTAGTGCACGGATATTTTGGAGAAAATAAAACTCGAATACTATCTGAAATTCCAACCAATGAAAATAATTTTTCTTTAAACTATATTGAAAATCTTAAAAATTATGATAATATAATTGCTATTGATACTAATAGCTTGAAAATTAAAGAAAACACTATATATGTTGGAATAGCTGGTCAATTAGCTATTAATATAACCGAAAACTCACTCACTTGTGATTTCAAACAAATTCCTCAAGTTTTTTTAATTGTTGAAGAAGTAACGAAATCCGAAAATTTAAATTGGAAAAACTTAATTAACTTCTTAACGAAACATAAAAACTATAATTCAAATCAAAAGTTCGGAATTATTGTAGATAGTGATTTAGGAGAACTTGATAATTTTAACCAAAGAAAGAAAGCTATAATAGATGATTTTTACTTGCCTGAAAATTTTATTTTAATCTACGCTAGCGATAAAGCCAGTGATAATTTATTAAATCTAGCTATTAAAGAATGCCATAAACGTTCTAACATTTATTTAAATGCATTCAAAGAAGAAATAGAAGAAATAAATATCGCCAACAGGTAACACCGGCTAAACTTCATGCGGGTTCTGTGCTTTCTCAAAGTTTTGTATATATTTACTAAGTCACCAAATCTTGTTGATTTAGCTTTGTGAAATTAAAAGAAACAAATCCAAACAAAAAGCTTCGGCTTAGTGCATGTTCGAAAATCTTGTCGATTTTCAACCCCGCACAAAGCCTAGCCAAAACCGTTACCCAACATTAACAAAAAATGAACAAAAGAACGAAATATATAATTCTAGCTTTAGGAATTTTAGGGTTTATATTTTTATTATATAATAAAAATTTTGCATTAGCTGAAAATAGTTTAGAGCCACCAGAATTGAAATATTCTAAATTGTTTTTTGGAATTGGAGTTTTATCAATTGGAATATTCTTTTTGAGTAAAAAAATGCGAAATTTACTAATCACATTAGCAATTTCTGGATTTACAATATGCTTGATTTTAAATATATCTCTTTCTATTCAAATTTTTGAAAGTGTTAGAATTGGGAAAATTTATGCGGAATATGGAGAATTAGACACTTGTGAAAAGATGGAAAAAAGATTTGCAACTGATTTAAAAAATAAAAAAATTAAATATTTTCAATGTTTAACTAGCTTTAACCCTGAATTAGAAAAGATATTAAAAAATGAGTATAACATTGAAACATTCGGAATGAATTGTGAAACTGAATCTGAAAAGGAATGCTATAATAAATTAGTTAAAAAATATTTAAAAAAGGAACATAATAAATCCTTTATAGATAATTTGTAAATATAAAAACTGAATAAAACGTTGGGTAACACCGGCTAAACTTCATGCGGGTTTTGTGTTTACTTCAAAGTTTTGTGTATATTTACTAAGTCGCCAAATCTTGTTGATTTGGCTTTGTGAAACCAAAGAAACAAATCCAAACAAAAAGCTTCGGCTTAGTACGTGTTCGAAAATCTTGTCGATTTTCAATCCCGCACAAAGCCTAGCCAAAACCGTTGTAGCTAATACAAATCAAAAAAATGAACAAACATATTGTTGATTACTTGAATTACTATATAAATATTGAAAATCCTCAATACGCTATTCTTATAAATGGAAGTTGGGGTTCAGGAAAAACTTTTTTTATAAAAGAACAATTAAAAACTTGGGAAGAAGAAAAAGATGATAGTCAAGAAACAATTACCTTACAGCCCATATATGTTAGTTTAAATGGTATATCAACTATTAAACAAATTAATGAAAAAATAAGAGCTGAGATAAGCCCTATTCTTCATTCAAAAGGAATGAAGGTTGCTAAAAATATATTTAAAGGTTTTTTGAAAACGGCTATAAAAATTGACATTGATTTTGATAATAATGATAAAAGTGATGGCAATCTATCCTTTAATTTAGACTCTTTAGATATTTTTAATAGTTCTAATGATAAAATTAAAGGCAAAAAAATATTAATTTTTGATGATATTGAAAGATGTAAAATTGATACTGATGAAATCTTTGGTTTTATAAACTACTATGTTGAACATTTATCCTGTAAAGTAATCCTCTTATCTGATGAAAACAAAATTAAACTAAAATATAATGATTCCGAATCAAAAATAAAATATAAAGATTTCAAGGAAAAACTCATAGGTCAGACTTTTTATATTGAAAGTGACATTGATTCTGCGATTTCTTATTTTTTTAAACAAACCAAACAAAGAAATAAAAATTTAGATTTAGATAGTCACAAAGAGTTAATAATTCATCTATTTAAGACCTCTAAACTAGAAAACCTTAGAGTCTTAAAACAAGCCATATTAGATTTTAGTCGTATTATCTCAAAAATAAATACACAAACAAAAGAACATGATAATTATGATGAGTTTTTAGTTAATTTTTTAGCTTATTTTATAATTGTATATGCAGAATTGAAGACAGGTAATAATCAATATAAAGAATTCAAAAAAACATTCAGTTTATTGGATGAAGATAATACTTCTGAAAATTCATTAAACACAAAATATAAAGAAATATTTAGCGAGTACAATATATATGATTCTACATATACTTTTCCAATTATAGAATTATATAATTATATAGAAAACGGACATATAGAAAAAGATAAATTAAATCAACTAATAAATTCAAATGCTTTTTTTAGAAAAGATGAACAAGAAGACTGGGAAAAACTATGGTATTGGTATGAATTAGAAGATAAAGAGTTTAAACTATTATCAAAATCTGTTTGGTCTCTTTTTGTAAGCGAAAAAATAAATAATATATCCGTCTTGATTCACATCACAGGTATATTTTTGAAATTAATTAATGAAAATATAATTTCAAAAGAAAAATCTTATGTTTTAAAAAAAGCCAAAAGGATCTCTATGAAAATTTTTAAAAAGGGTAATATTCCTGCACAATATTCTCTTTTTGGATTTATGAATAGTTCTCATGGCAAACAATACCATTCAAATGAAACTGAAGAATTCAAATTACTCAAAAATTATATTGAATCTTTAGTTATCAAAAATCAATCAAATAAAACTAAGTCCTATTTAAAAGATTATTTTGAGAACATCAATGAAGATTCAATTAAAAACATATATAGCATACTCAAAGAAATAACTCCTGAATCAAATACGACATATGAAAATACAGCGATTTTCGAATATGTTAACGGAAAAAAATTAGGAGAAAAAATAAAATTATTGAGTAATAAATCATTGCTCAGTTTTAAACACTTTTTACATTCCAGATATTATCCAGAAGAGAAGTACACAAATGTATCACTTCAAAGTTATCACAAAAATGATATAAAATGTCTGTCTGAATTAATTATAATTCTTAAAAAAAATATAAAAAAAAGAGATTTAATTAAAAATAAAATTATCTCTCTTTTTTCGAATGACTTGGAGAATATAATTATAAAATTAAATAAACTATAAAAGTACTAGCTACAACACCGGCTAAACTTCATGCGGGTTTTGTTCTTACTTCAAAGTTTTGTGTATATTTACTAAGTCGCCAAATCTTGTTGATTTGGCTTTGTGAAAACAAAGAAACAAAACCAAACAAAAAGCTTCGGCTTAGTTGCGTGTTCGAAAATCTTGTCGATTTTCAATCCCGCACAAAGCCTAGCCAAAACCGTTACCTTAAACAACTCGTAAAATTTCGGTCGAAATTTACGCAGTTATTTAATGGAAGTTTTTTTAAGTATTTGAAACCAATTCTCACGCAAAAAATTTAAAAACGAAACTTTTATTTAAATCGAAAATTATTAGGTTTTATGAAAAAGTAATAGTGAAAAATCAACTTTTTTATTAGCTGATAAATATTGATTTTATATCGTTGTGTTTTTCTTTGCGTAAAAACTTTATTTGAAAATTATACAATCTTTGATAATTTTTACTTACTGAAAAATCCGTTAAAATTATGTTACGAACTGAACTGTTTGTGTAAATCTAATTCTTTGAAAATATTCATATAAAACGAAAAATTGTGTCATAAAGTTACGTGTTGAACTGTACGCTAGAAATACTTCGTTGATAATTAATTAGTAATCGATAAATATTTAAAAGCAGGATGTGGAAATTATCTCAGAAATACGATTTTAAAGTCGTTGCGTAGGTTTTGGAAACTTCTTCTATCCTATTTAACTTTTCTGTCTGAAAAGTTGCATAAGGTAACACCGGCTAACAAAAAAAGCTAATTTGTTGCTTTCCCAATGTCGGTTCTCTTCTTTTTTCTGTATTTTAGGTCGAAAATTAATCGGCTTACTAAACGCTTCGTTTGCTAGCCAAAACCGTTACCTGTAAAGTATGAATATCCTTCAAGAAATAGATAATGTTTTTGCTGATGAAAAAATAGTCTATCATTATACAAAAACTCAAACAGCATTTGAACATATTTTACATTCAAATCATTTGAAATTATCTATTCGAAAAACATCTATCGACCCAATCGAAAATATAATTAACCCTATAATTACTAATTATATTACTGAAAATAATTCTATTACAAATGAGGAACAAAATGAGATTTCAGAATTTGTTACACGAAATTTAAAAAATATTAGACAAGTATGTTTTTGTAAAAATGACCAAAATATTAACATAAATAATTCTCAAAAAATCCCTTATGAATATTATGGTTTTATGAAACCTCGAATGTGGGATCAATATGGAGATAAATACAATGGAGTCTGTCTAGCATTCGATATCGAAAAACTTAAAAAAAATAACCCTGAAATAGAATCTAATAATATTGAATATATAAGTTATCACGATTTCAAAAAGGATATTTTTAGTATTGAGCATTCTGAAGTCAAAGAAATAGGAATGGAAAAGTATTGTGAAAAAATATTATCAAATATGAAGAAATATTCTTTCCTAAAACATCAAGATTATTCTGGTGAAAACGAATATCGTTTTATTTCACTTGATAAAAACTATTTGAATATAAAAGATAGTTTAAAAGCAATTATTGTATCTGAAAGAAATTTATCGCCTTTTGCAAGGCAACAACTCGAAAATTTTGCGGAAATTAATAATATTAAATATTTTCAAATTAATTGGGAAAGCAGTGGTGTTAGAATTTCATCATTAGAGAATTTACAAAGTATTCGAAATTTTTATAAGCAAATCAAACGATAAAACTCTACAGGTAACACCGGCTAAACTTCATGCGGGTTTTGTGCCAATTTCAAAGTTTTGTGTATATTTACTAAGCCGCCAAATCTTGTTGATTTGGCTTTGTGAAACCAAAGAAACAAATCCAAACAAAAAGCTTCGGCTTAGTACGTGTTCGAAAATCTTGTCGATTTTCTTCCCGCACAAAGCCTAGCCAAAACCGTTAGCCTAAACAGGAAATTTCGGTCGAAATTTCCGCAGATAAATTAATTCTTAACTTTTCTTGAAGCATTCTGAAACCAATTTTAACGCAAAAAATTAAAGTCTGAAACTTTTCTATAAACTGATAATTTATTGACTTTTTTAAAGAAAATTATTTGTTAAAAAAACTACTTTTTTGTGGCTGAAAATTATTGAGTTTTCTCAACTCCTAAAAAATAACGTGCTGAATTGTGTGTGAAAAAGTGAATAAATTTTCATTCTTAATTCTTTGAAAAAAAATCTATCAAAATAAAAATTGTGTTAAAAATTGCGTGCTGAACTGTACGCAAAAAATGTTTAATTGATACTTTTTTTATGCCGAAAAATATTAACAAACAAAACGTTGAATTTTATCGTAACAACGCGATTTGAAAAGTAGCAACGCTGAAAAAAATAAGGATAATGCATTTTTTCAATAAAAACATTTTCGTGGCTGAAAACTGAAAAACTGCATAGGCTAACAACAGCTAAAAAACAAAGCTTTTTTTGTGCTTTCATAAAGTTGGTTTTCTTTTTATTTTGTGTAGTTTTAAGTTTGAAAATTAATCGGCTAGTCTAACGCTTCGTTTCCTAGCTAAAACCGTTGCCAAACATTTGAAAATGAAAAAAAATAGATTTATATCTAAGTTTGAAAACAAATCAAACTCCGATTTAAATGAAATAATTTCAAATAGAAAAATATATACTGAACAAGCTATTGAAGCTGCGTTTATATTATTAAAACAAAGAGAAAATAATATATTTTCAGAAGAAACTAAACCATTAAAAAAAGATTTATTAACAAATAATAATGACTCTCTAAAACAACCGACAAAAGAAACATATGAATTTAAAACTTCCTTTTTTTATAAAATGAAGTTTATCCTTTTTGTAACCCTTATTTTTTATTTCTTTATAGAAAGTTATAATAAAAATAATGATAGAGGAATGTTACTTTTTGGTTCACTTACTATCCTAGGTTTATATATTCTTTACAAAATATTTAAAAATAAAATTCAAATCAAAATAACAAGTGTAGGATTTTGGTCAGAAGACTCTGGTTTTATAAGTTGGAATGAAATTGAAACGATACTAATTCCCAAAAAAACATTTCTTGATTATTTGAATAGATATAGTCGAGAATATATATTTCTTTATTTGAAAAAAGATTCCAATACGGAGCCTTCATATCAAATAGACATAAAAGGTTTATCTAATAAAAAAACTTTAAGGGAAATCTCTCAATACTATCTCAAAACTGAAAAAACTCATGATTTTGAAAAAGAAACCATCATATTAAAATCATCTAGTGGAAATTCAACAATTTATGATACAGAAAAAACAATATTATATTGGAAAGAAAATAGTAATAAAATAATACTTTTTGCCCTAGGATTTTCTTTCATATTTCCGTTCATTGATAAATACATATTTAATGATAACTCACCGTTAATTGATAAATATGGCTATTTTAATTCTGTCATTTTTATCATGATATTGCTAGCCATTATTATGATTATTTTCTATTTCTATTTTATATCTAAACATAAACAAATAAATAAAAAACGTTAGGCAACACCGGCTAAACTTCATGCGGGTTTTGTGCTTACTTCAAAGTTTTGTGTATATTTACTAAGTCGCCAAATCTTGTTGATTTGGCTTTGTGAAATCAAAGAAACAAAACCAAACAAAAAGCTTCGGCTTAGTTGCGTGTTCGAAAATCTTGTCGATTTTCAACCCCGCACAAAGCCTAGCCAAAACCGTTGTGGTGCATTTGAGAAAAAATGAAAAATGAAAAATGAAAAATACATATCGAGATTTTTAAACGGAATTTTTATTCTGATAATTGTACTTTTTATTCTTGACGGACTAACATCTT
>NZ_JAUMIT010000015.1 GCF_030519655.1 Wenyingzhuangia gilva | reverse complement strand
CACCGGCTAACAAACAAAGCTAATTTTGTGCTTTCCCAAGGTTAGTTTTCTTCTTTTTTCTGTATTTTAGGTCGAAAATTAATCGGCTTATCAAACGCTTCGTTTGCTAGCCAAAACCGTTGTATTTAATTTTGAAAAAAATAAATCCTCAAAATAAAATTTGTATCTATCTAGACCAATTTGTTATTAGTGACATAATAGATGGAACAAATCCTTTATGGCTGAAAATTAAAGAACTATTAGAAGTAAATCATTCTCTTGGAAAATTATATTGTCCTCTTTCAGTTGAACACACATTAGAAACAGCTAAAAAGAACATAGAAGGAGCTATAAAACATGACAAATATTTTAGATCTCTTTCTGATAATTATCTCTTAAAATCAGACCCATTTCTAACATCTCAAATTATATCTTCACTGATTAGAAAAAACAACTTTACAACAAATACATTTTTGAAAACAGCAAAACTCAAAGATTTTGACGAAATTTATAACCAAATAAATAAAAACAATAAAATCTTTGATGAAAGTATTACACATAGGTTTTCATCACAAAATGAAATACGAAAAAATTTAAAACCTACTAACAATAATGAAACTGAGCTTATCTTAATGAATGCAATTAAGAACATTGAAAGACAAAAATTTATTGACCGTTTAAAAGAATATATTAAAAAGAAAAGAATACAAATAAGACCCGATAATTATGGAAATCATAATTTCCCTCATTGGATTGATCAATTACTTTATCAGTTAACATATAAACATAGTTTTAAAAAAAAACAACTTGAACAATTATTAACGGAACTGGAAACAAATGGATTTAGAAGAATACCAACATTATACATCAAAACTTCATTAGGAGCTTATTTGGCGGTTAAAAACAAACAAGAAAATACAGGAGACCATATTGACTTAATGAGAATATCTAGTTATTTATTTTCAACAGATATATTTTTTACAGATAAAAAAAGGAAACACGAAATTTGCGATTTAGGACTTGATAAAAAATATAAAACAAAGGTATTTTCAGGTGTTAAACAAGATTTGATTGAATTCATCGAATATTTGGAAAATATAAAAAACTAAATACAACACCAGCTAAACTTCATGCGGGTTTTGTGCTAACTTTAAAGTTTTGTGTATATTTACTAAGTCGCCAAATCTTGTTGATTTGGCTTTGTGAAACCAAAAGAAACAAATCCAAACAAAAAGCTTCGGCTTAGTACGTGTTCGAAAATCTGACCGATTTTCTTCCCGCACAAAGCCTAGCCAAAACCGTTGGCACCAATTATGACAAAAAACGAACATATATCATTAAAAACAAAAGGATGGACTGAGTTTAAGAGTGGTTCTTCGGATAATGAATTAATTTCAATTGCGTCAGAAATTGGAAAAATATTAAAACATCCTAATGGACAAAACATATTTAATCTTAGACCCATACTGAAAGATAAAGCCATTAAAGGAACATTCAGTAACAAACACGGTTTAGATGAATTCCCGTTTCATACCGATACAGCATTTTTAAAAAAACCAGCAAGATATATTTTAATGCATTCAGAAAAACCAAGTAATTGTAATACCACAATAATATCAAGAATTGATTTTTGGGATTTATTATCCCAAATAGATAAATCAAATGCAGAAAGAGCTATATATCTTGTAAAGACAAATAGTGAAATATTTTATACTTCATTCATTTTTAGAGAAAACAATATAGAAGGTATAAAATATGACCCTTCATGTATGTTTCCTTTTAATAAATATGCTAAAATATTTGACAAAACTTTTCAACAAATTTTATCGATTATACAATATGAAAATATTAAATGGTCAGGAAATAAAACTGTTCTAATTGATAACTGGAAAAGTTTACATGGTCGAAAATCTGTAAAAGAAGATACCGAAAGAGAATTAAAACGAATTTATATTAATTAATTATGAGTTGGGAAAGAGAACCATTATTTACAAAAGCTAAATTATATTTTGAAAAGGCGTATGATGAAGATAAAGAAGAACCTTATTTTGGCCTTTGGTGTGCTATGGGCTTAGAGTTACTCGCTCGATCTTCTGTATCTTCTGTAAGTCCAACATTATTAGCTGAACCAGATAGAGAACACCAAAATTTACTTCATGCGTTAGGACTGGGTTCTGCTAAATCTCAACGAAAATCAATTGCAACAATAAGTGTATTATCTTTATGTCAAAATTTAATTACAGACTTTACTGATTCAAACTTTAAAATTGCTTCTGCTATAATTAATAGGAGAAATGAAGAAGTTCATACAGGAGCAGCTGCTTTTGAAGAATATCCTACTCAACAATGGATTGCAGGATTTTATAAATGCTGTAAAATACTTTGTGAGTTTCAAGGTGAATCTTTAAACTCTTTGTTCGGTGATGATGTTCAAAAAGAAGCAGATTTAATTCTTGCTGAAGTCGAAGAAAGTGTTATTGGAAAAACGAAAAGTCTTATAGCTGCTCATAGCAAAGTTTTTGGTGGTAAAGAACCCGAAAAGAAAGCAGAACTAAAAGAAACGGCTCAGAAAAGTGGGGATAGACTGTCTTACAGAGGACATCATAGAGTTGAATGTCCGTCTTGTAAATGTACAGCAACAGTTTTTGGAGAACCTTATGGAAAACAAAATGTAGAAAGTAATGAAGATGAAATAATTGTTCGTCAATCAATTCTACCAACAAAATTCCATTGTATAGCATGTGAATTAAAATTAATAAATTATAGTTCATTAAAAGCTGCTGGAATTGGAAATCATTATACTCGTAGAAATATATATACTCCAGAAGAATATTATGATATGATTAATCCTGATGATTCTGATATGATTACAGAACGTTACAACGAATTAAACCCACCTGAAGATTGGGGATGGAGTAATGAATAACAGGTGCCAACACCGGCTAAACTTCATGCGGGTTTTGTGCTTACTTCAAAGTTTTGTGTATATTTACTAAGTCGCCAAATCTTGTTGATTTGGCTTTGTGAAAACCAAAGAAACAAATCCAAACAAAAAGCTTCGGCTTAGTCCGTGTTCGAAAATCTTGTCGATTTTCTTCCCGCACAAAGCCTAGCCAAAACCGTTAGCACCAATTATGAAATCGAGCACTTTAATAATATTTCTAATTTTATTTGGGTTATTTTATTCCTGCAATGAAAAAACTGAAAATAAGAAAGCGGAATTTATTGAAAGTAAATTATTTGGAAAAATAAAAAGTGTCGAAACTAAAACTTTTGAAAATGACACTTTGAAATCTAGAGTGTTGGAATTTTATAAAAAAAATGGAATAATTGAGAAAAAAGAAACATACTTTGAACCTAATTTATCTTCAATTATTAGTTATCACAAATATGACAACGAAAATAGATTGATAAATGAACAAATTGTTACTAACGGAGATTCTACTTTTTTCATAAAATATTACTACAATAGTCTAGGACTTGAAAAGAAAGAGGAATATTACTTAAATAAACTTCATACAGTTACGGAATTCAAAATAGATAGTTCAAGAAAAACGATTGAAAAGAAATTTGGATACGTTGAGACAAAACGATTTAGGAATTGGAAATATGAATATCCTAATGAAAATATAACTCTGACAAAGGAATTTTTTAAGAGTAATTTGCCAGAAAAAATAACTGAATTGAAAATTATTCCCGAAGAAAATAAAAAAATAAAAACTACGAAATATTCATTTCCAACATCAGAATCAAAAGAAATTTTCTATCATAATAATATTGGAAATCTTGTAAAAACGGAAAAGTATTATAATGGAAAAATGACAGAGAGTAAAAGCGTTACTTATAAATTAGATTTTAATCAAAATTGGATAAAGTCAGAAAGTGAATTGACAAGAAAAGAAAGAATTATAGAATATTACTAAAAAAATAACAGGTGCTAACACCGGCTAAACTTCATGCGGGTTCTATGCTTTCTCAAAGTTTTGTGTATATTTACTAAGTCGCCAAATCTTGTTGATTTGGCTTTGTGAAAACAAAGAAACAAAACCAAACAAAAAGCTTCGGCTTAGTTGCGTGTTCGAAAATCTGGCCGATTTTCAACCCCGCACAAAGCCTAGTCAAAACCGTTAGCTGTAAGTAAAAAACACAATTTTGAAATTACATAAGAAAAAAAGAAAATTAGACTTATTTGAATCTTTGATTTACTATTTCTTTCCATTAATTCTCCTACTTATACCAAGTATATTTTTATTTAATGAATTATTGAATGAAAAATTTAACAAAGAGTTTGGTACGGCTCATAAAGCTAGTTTTTTAGTATTACTTATCGCTCTGTTTTTTATGTGGTTTAAACATAATAAACTTCTTTTTAAAACATATAAAACAAATAAAAATGTTTTGGAGTTGAAAAATGAAATATACTCTATGTCAGAAGAATACAATTGGGAAATTATTTCTTCTTTCGAAAATAGAATTGAATTTCGTGTCAAAGCTACATCTGATAGATCTAATAGAATATTATTCCCAAGAGAATACAAAAAATTTATAAATGGGATTATCACTTTTCAATCAGGCGAATTTAATTTGAATCTTGTTTTAAGTTTCGAAAATAATGATATGGATATGGCTGACCATTTAGGCGAAACAAACCATCTAAGAAATAGAATAATTAAACGTTTGAAATAATGACTGAAGAGCATGTAAAGCATCGAATTAATAATGCACTGACTTTACTTAAAGAAGGTAACAGGTTTACAGTTGGAGAATTATTATTTGAATCTATTTCTATTAATGAGTTTTCAGTAACGGGATGGAGCATTAATAATAACTTAAATAATATTTCAAAACAATCGGCAATCAGTGAATTAAATGAAATAAAATCACTTTTCGAAAAAATGATTATAATCTCTCCTGAATTATCAGCCTTTTTGAAAAATAAATTAATTAAATATCATTTGAATTTTGACACAGGAAAAGCTAGCATAAAAATTTGCTCAGAAATATCAGGTAAAATAAAATGGAAAATTGAAATATAAAAAAACCTACAGCTAACACCGGCTAAACTTCATGCGGGTTTAGTGCTAACTTCAAAGTTTTGTGTATATTTACTAAGTCGCCAAATCTTGTTGATTTGGCTTAGTTAAAACCAAAAAAACAAATCCAAACAAAAAGCTTCGGCTTAGTACGTGTTCGAAAATCTTATCGATTTTCTTCCCGCACAAAGCCTAGCCAAAACCGTTGTGTGTAACTAAGAAAAATGTTAAGATTAATTACAAAGTTCACGAATCTATAATCTGAAAAAAATGTATAAATAACAAGACATAACTTGTAAAAAATATTTTCTAAAAAATTAAATTAATAACACTAAATTGAAATATAACTTTAGTCATAACTCGAAACTTTTCACATTGCGTGAGAATCCTTTATTTGAAATAGTTTTAGCTGCAAATCATTTTGAAATAATTACTGACAAAGAAAAGAATGAAATCTACTTATTCGAAAGCCTTAATGAAATTACACTAAAGAAAGAAAAAATTATTTGGTATTTGACTATACTTGATTTCCTTTTATCGCTCAGTTCTAAAATATTTCGAGGACCTATAAAAGAAGACAATGAAATATTTTTTTTCTATGAAAAAGTTCCTAAAAGATACAATTTGAAAAATTGTGATTTAAACAAAGCTTCAGAAGTAGTTGAAAAAATAAAATTTAAACTTAATAAAGCTACACACAACACCGGCTAAACTTCATGCGGGTTTAGTTCTAACTTCAAAGTTTTGTGTATATTTACTAGGTCGCCAAATCTTGTTGATTTGGCTTTGTAAAATCAAAAGAAACAAAACCAAACAAAAAGCTTCGGCTTAGTCCGTAATCGAAAATCTGGCCGATTTTCAATCCCGCACAAAGCCTAGCCAAAACCGTTAACTTAAACAGCGCTGAAATTCCTGTTGGAATTTTTCGCAGTGGTTTAAATGAAAGGGTTTTTATCTATTTGAAATCAATCCTCACGCAAAATTTTTAAATCCGAAACTTTGTTTTAACTGAAAACTAAAAACTTTTAATCGTTGCGTTTTAAACTGTGCGCTGAAATTGTTTCATTGAAAATTAATCGGTAGTCGATATATTTTAAACCATCTTTTCGCTGAAAATTAGAACGTTTTAAACTGTACGCATAAGTTTTGTTTGAGAAGTTTAGATCATTTGATAAATTTTATTGACTGAGAAAAATAGCTTTTAATCATTACGTTCTGAACTGTGCGCTAAATGTCTTCGTTGATAATGAATCTTTAATCGATAAATATTTACAGGGAAAACGTGAAAATTATCGTAGAAACGCGATTTTAATGTCGTTGCGCTTAAATCGGAAAATGCTGTTTTTCAATTCAATATTTCTTTGTGAAAAACTGCATAAGTTAACACCGGCTAACAAACAAAGCTAATTTTGTGCTTTCCCAAGGTTAGTTTTCTTCTTTTTTCTGTATTTTAGGTCGAAAATTAATCGGCTTATCAAACGCTTCGTTTGCTAGCCAAAACCGTTGTGCTTAATGTCTCAGAACCGCTAAAAATGAAAAATCTCAAAGGAACTTGGTTAATGATTAAAACTGGAGATGATTACTCTCAACCTGAATTTATCGAATTTGAGAACGACGAAATTCTTCATTTTGAATTAGAAAAAACTAATGGAATTGAACTATCAAAAAAAGTAACAAATTGGACCGAAAAAATTTCTGAATCTAAATATGAGTTTATAAATGCAAATCGAATACGAATATTTAGAATGGGAAAAACTTATACAGTTATTAGTGAAACTGAATCTAAAACTGATAACAAAGAATTTTCGACTGATTACGAAAAGATTTCCCCAACGAAAACGGAATTAAAAGCAGAAGAGATTGAAAAACTTGAATTTAAAGCTCAATGGAATGACGAGAAAATTAGATTAGTTTTTAACAAAATTTTAGATAGTCCTACAATTCAAGAAATTAATCAAAGACGACATAAAAACGGACAAAAATTAGCTTTAGAAAATTTACAAGGAACTTATTTCGTATCAATTTATAACAATGATGAAAGAGAAACACTAATCGGAATTAAAGAAATTAACGAGAAAAAAGCAATCCTTTTTGGATTTCCAGAAAGACCATACGAAATATTAGCTGAATGATTGAAAAACACTAAGCACAACACCGGCTAAACTTCATGCGGGTTTTGTACTTACTTCAAAGTTTTGTGTATATTTACTAAGTCGCCAAATCTTGTTGATTTGGCTTTGTGAAATCAAAGAAACAAAACCAAACAAAAAGCTTCGGCTTAGTTGCGTGTTCGAAAATCTTACCGATTTTCTTCCCGCACAAAGCCTAGCCAAAACCGTTGTAGTGCATTAAAAATGAAAAAAATAACAAAAATAATTCTAATATTATGTATTGCTTTTCAATCTTGTTCTCACAAAAAAACTAAACCTGAAAATATGACAGAAAATTTTACTTGGAATATTCAAAGAGCTGGATATGAATTTGATCAATATGATTTTAAAGGAGAAACTGATTATTTAAATTTTTTAAATGAATTTGAAAAATTTCCTTGGATGAATGAGTTGAAAAAAGCTAATCAAAATCCTGAAAAAGTATCACCAACACTTTCTGTAGAAGACGAAAAAGAAAAGAAAACTTTTTGGGTTTCTATTTCTGGAGACGAAAATCAGCACGGATATATAATAGGTTATATTTATCCAAAAATGAAAAAAAGCTTTTTTGGACTAGGTAAAGAAAAGGAAATAAGGTGGCTTGAAATGTTTCAAACTCAGAACATCGAATTAATAAAAAAATGTTATCATTTTCAATTTAATCGTGAATATGATAAACTTTATATAGAATTAAATCAACTTGAAAAATTTGGTGAAATGGAAGCCAAAATTTAAAAAACGCACTACAACACCGGCTAAACTTCATGCGGGTTTTGTGCCAACTTCAAAGTTTTGTGTATATTTACTAAGTCGCCAAATCTTGTTGATTTGGCTTTGTGAAATCAAAAGAAACAAATCCAAACAAAAAGCTTCGGCTTAGTACGTGTTCGAAAATCTTGTCGATTTTCAACACCGCACAAAGCCTAGCCAAAACCGTTCTATGCAATTAAAAAAAATCACGACTTTACAATGAAGCAAACAATACGAGAAGAATTAAAAAGGTTACTCCCCAATACTGGAATTGACTCAATTTTTGGTGATTTCTCTATGAGGTTCGAATTGGGTGGTGAAGGAAATAGTGATAGTTCAAAAAGAATAGAGCAAGCTACTGAAAGAGGAATCGAAATATACAACCAGCTAATCGGAGAGAATGAAATAATAATTGTTGTGGAAGAATGGGAAGATAGTTGGATAAAAATCGAAGAGGAAAAAGTGAAAGAAAATTATTTACATAAACTCTTGAAAAATTACGACCTAAAAAGAATCAAAGGACCATTCGAACAGACTTATTACGAGGAAGATTCTAATGGAAAAAAGGTTGAGAGGATTTTTGAAGATAAATTAGAATGTGATTTATCTATTGGGAAAATTATTCTACCCTTAAATGAAGTTAAGGAAATAATAAGAGGTATTGCGTCTTTAGAAATGGGTGGTGAAAATTTTATAACTCAAAAAGTATATTTCTTTTGTCCGAAAAACAATACAGGGTTTAATATTTATGACGATAGAGGTTGTGACATATGGTCGAAATCAATAAAAGAACTAAAGCATATTTATGAAAATTTAAATTCTTGGATTTTAGACTATAATCGAAAAGAAATTAATGAAATGTTTAAAAATGAAAAAACTGCATAGAACACCGGCTAAACTTCATGCGGGTTTTGTGCCAACTTCAAAGTTTTGTGTATATTTACTAGGTCGCCAAATCTTGTTGATTTGGCTTTGTGAAACCAAAGAAACAAATCCAAACAAAAAGCTTCGGCTTAGTACGTGTTCGAAAATCTTGCCGATTTTCTTCCCGCACAAAGCCTAGCCAAAACCGTTGCCAAACATTAGAAATGAAAATTGTAAATACAAATTTAAACTTCATTCTTCTCGAAATAATTGACGAGAAAAACTCAAATGGATTGAATTTAAAACTTACTAACACAGGTACCATTCCGAGGAAATTAGAACCAAATGATTTCAATAAATTTGAATTACAACTAAACGGAATTGAAGATAAGAAGCGTTTGAAAAATGAACTCAATAAATTCCTGAATAAATATATCGATGTTGAGAAAACTAAAGATAATTATTTAGATTTCTGGAGCGAACAAAACCAAATCGGAGAATTCAAAGTGGAAAACTATATTGAGAATATTACTGAATTAAACAGAGAAGATTGGATTATGAATTACCAAAATCTTCTAAACTCTTTCTATAAACAATATGACAAAAATACGAAAGAAACTCATTTACAATCAAAATTTCTTGAACGACTAAAAAAAATCAATGAAGATGAAATAAAAAAATATGAAAGAAAGATTGAGTTTTTCAAAAATGATAAAGAAAAAATTGAATCTTTGAAAAATAGAATGAATTTATTATATCGAATAGAAAAAATGAGTGAAAAATTTATATCCGAATTAAATAATATCGAATAAAAACGTTAGGCAACACCGGCTAAACTTCATGCGGGTTTATTTCTAAATTCAAAGTTTTGTGTATATTTACTAAGTCGCCAAATCTTGTTGATTTGGCTTAGTTTAAACCAAAAGAAACAAATTCAAACAAAAAGCTTCGGCTTAGTCCGTGTTCGAAAATCTTGTCGATTTTCAACCCCGCACAAAGCCTAGCCAAAACCGTTGTGTGCAATACGAAAAAAAAATGAAAAACATATCTATTTTTATAATTACCTTATTTATGAATATCACCTTGTTTGGACAAGGAACGAATAACAAATATGAAATTGATTCAGAAGATTTAAAAAACGTTTTTGAAGAACAAGGAATACATATATTCAAATATCCTTTTAAGGTTGACAAAGGAGAGTATATATCAATTAGCTATGAGGTATATGAAAAAGGTAAATTGCAAACAAGGAAAAATCCTATTGAAGATTTTCAAATAAAACAAGGGATTCAAATTAATCATCATATTTCTAGAAAAGACACAATTGCATTCCATAGATTTTATTTCTTTGAAAAAAACAAGTCTCTGATAATGGAACAAGTCCTACCTGGAATAGAACTGAATCAAAAAATTGACCTTTCTAAAATAAATTTTGGATCATTTAATTCTAGATCAAACGTTCCTGAAAATTTATTAAATAAACAAGAAATATTGTTCTATTATGGAAATGAATCGGATGGTTGGCTTGAATGTACTACTGGAGTTTCAAAAGAAAACTTAATTAAATCATATGATTTAGTAATTCTATTCTATGCTGAAAAAATAACTAAAAAGGAAACTAAAACTATACTTAAGAAAATTGAAAGTACAGCACACAACAACGGCTAAACTTCATGCGGGTTTTGTGCTAACTTCAAAGTTTTGTGTATATTTACTAGGTCGCCAAATCTTGTTGATTTGGCTTTGTGAAATCAAAAGAAACAAATCCAAACAAAAAGCTTCGGCTTAGTCCGTGTTCGAAAATCT
>NZ_JAUMIT010000014.1 GCF_030519655.1 Wenyingzhuangia gilva | reverse complement strand
CCAAATCTTGTTGATTTGGCTTTGTGAAAACAAAGAAACAAAACCAAACAAAAAGCTTCGGCTTAGTACGTGTCCGAAAATCTTGCCGATTTTCTTCCCGCACAAAGCCTAGCCAAACACGTTAACTAAAATAAAATCGTAGTGGCGTTTTCCGTAGAATTATTATTATAATTTGAAACTTTTACTACTCTCCTATTTTGAAATTTATCATAAAATAAGAACATTCATTTTCTTAGCTGAAAAAACTTAGAAATCCTGACAAAAGTTGGGTTTGAAAAATCGTAACTACGAAAAACATCAAGTTTTTGGGAAATTATTTAAACTTAAAAAGTTCTTCTTTTCTTGATAATTGAAAACAGTAGAAACGCTTAGGAAATTATCGTAGTTATGTGAAATCATGTTTCTTTTGAAAAATTGTCATGATTAAGAACTTTAACTATTCTAAATTTTTGTGGAAATAGGAAACTAATATTTTCTTTAAAACTTAACTTTTTTAACATGACTTTTTCAATCTAAAAATCAGTCTGAAAAAAACTTTAGTTAACACCGGCTAAACTTCATGCGGGTTTTGTACTAACTTCAAAGTTTTGTGTATATTTGCTAGGTCGCCAAATCTTGTTGATTTGGCTTTGTGAAACCAAAGAAACAAAACCAAACAAAAAGCTTCGGCTTAGTTGCGTGTTCGAAAATCTTGTCGATTTTCTTCCCGCACAAAGCCTAGCCAAAACCGTTAGCTGTAAGTAAAAAACACAATTTTGAAATTACATAAGAAAAAAAGAAAATTAGACTTATTTGAATCTTTGATTTACTATTTCTTCCCATTAATTCTCCTACTTATACCAAGTATATTTTTATTTAATGAATTATTGAATGAAAAATTTAACAAAGAGTTTGATACGTCTCATAAAGCTAGTTTTTTAGTATTACTTATCGCTCTGTTTTTTATGTGGTTTAAACATAATAAACTTCTTTTTAAAACATATAAAACAAATAAAAATGTTTTGGAGTTGAAAAATGAAATATACTCTATGTCAGAAGAATACAATTGGGAAATTATTTCTTCTTTCGAAAATAGAATTGAATTTCGTGTCAAAGCTGCATCTGATAGATCTAATAGAATATTATTCCCAAGAGAATACAAAAAATTTATAAATGGGATTATAACTTTTCAGTCAGGTGAATTTAATTTGAATCTTGTTTTAAGTTTCGAAAATAATGATATGGATATGACAGACCATTTAGGCGAAACAAACCATCTAAGAAATAGAATAATTAAACGTTTGAAATAACATCAACTTTCGAGATTTTAAATCTAAAAAAACTTATTGTTATATTTTGAAAATAGAGATAGCTATGAATCAATTTATTCAGAATAAGCTATGAAATAAAACAGAAAATTGAGATATAAAAAACCTACAGCTAACACCGGCTAAACTTCATGCGGGTTTTGTGCTTACTTCAAAGTTTTGTGTATATTTACTAAGTCGCCAAATCTTGTTGATTTGGCTTAGTCTAAACCAAAGAAACAAAACCAAACAAAAAGCTTTGGCTTAGTACGTGTTCGAAAATCTTGTCGATTTTCAATCCCGCACAAAGCCTAGCCAAAACCGTTAACTTAAACAGCGCTGAAATTCCTGGTGGAATTTTTCGCAGTGAATTAAATGAAAGGTTTTTTATCTATTTGAAATCAATGCTCACGCAAAATTTTTAAATCTGAAACTTTGTTTTTAACTGAAAACTAAAAACTTTTAATCGTTGCGTTTTAAACTGTGCGCTAAAATTGTTTCATTGAAAATTAATCGGTAGTCGATATATTTTAAACCATCTTTTCGCTGAAAATTAGAACGTTTTAAACTGTACGCATAAGTTTTGTTTGAGAAGTTTAGATCATTTGATAAATTTTATTGGCTGAGAAAAATAGCTTTTAATCATTACGTTCTGAACTGTGCGCTAAATGTCTTCGTTAATAATGAATCTTTAATCGATAAATATTTACAGGGAAAACGTGAAAATTATCGTAGAAACGCGATTTTAATGTCGTTGCGCTTAAATCGGAAAATGCTGTTTTTCAATTCAATATTTCTTTGTGAAAAACTGCATAAGTTAACACCGGCTAACAAACAAAGCTAATTTTGTGCTTTCCCAAGGTTAGTTTTCTTCTTTTTTCTGTATTTTAGGTCGAAAATTAATCGGCTTATCAAACGCTTCGTTTGCTAGCCAAAACCGTTGTAACCAATACTTTAAAACCATACAGACAAAAAAAAGTCGTTATTATTTTTATACATCGAACTTCTATGTATATTTGTCTTAAATTATTAAATCATGGAAAAATTATCAAAAGAATTAATTGGAGCTTCTACGATACCAATAATATTATCAATTCTTACAAAAAACGAATCTTATGGTTATGAAATAATCCAAAATATTAAAGAAATATCTGGTGGAAAAATAGAATTTGGAGAAGGTACACTATATCCAGTTTTACATAAACTAGAAAAAAAAGGATTAATTGAATCCTCGTGGAAAATTGCAGAATCTGGAAGAAAAAGGAAATACTATAATATTAGTAGTGAAGGGGAAAAAGAACTTAAAATTGAAAAAGAAAATTGGACAACTATCAATCAAATAATATCAAAAATATGGAAAATAGAACCGAATTTAATTTAGAAAATAATATTAATCAGTGGAAACAGGAATTAACTGAAAAAAATAATTTAACTAAATCTAATATTATTGAACTTGAAAGCCACCTGCTTGATTTAATTCAGGATATAGAGTCCAAAGGCTTAAACAAGGAAGAATCATTTATTATTGCACGAAAACGCATGGGAAAAACTAATGATATTACAATAGAATTCGATAAGGTGAATAATGATTTTTCCTATATAAAAAAATTAATACCATATTTCAAAGGTGCCCTAATTTATATAACTTTTATAACCTTAAGTAAATCGTTTTTTATTATTTCTCTAATCCTATCTATATCTAAAGGATTAGACGTCAATAATATGTTTAATACTATATCTATTATATTATTAGCTTTTACCTGCGTTACATTTTTTAGTGTAATTTATTTAAATTTAAACAACAGGAAAACATTTCTATCTAAATTAAATAATACAAAAACACTTATAGCATTAATTATAATTTCACCTATAATTACATATAGATTATATAATCAGATAACAGCTCTTGGTATAAGACCTTTTGTATCTTCAAAATCTTCAACATTATTAGAATTACTATCTGATTTTACCTCTCATGATAATAGTTATATAATGGAAACTAAATTTATAAGTTATCAAACATTTAGTGCCTTGATCATTTTTTCTGTGTCAATATTTTTTATTTGGAAGAATAAACAATCTAATAGATTAAATATCTCGAAATAAAAAGTACAGGTTACAACACCGGCTAAAATTAATACGGGCTTCTATACTACTCCAAATTTTTGTGTATATTTACTAAGTCGCCAAATCTTGTTGATTTGGCTTTGTGAAACTAAAGAAACAAATCCAAACAAAAAGCTTCGGCTTAGTACGTGTTCGAAAATCTGGCCGATTTTCAATCCCGCACAAAGCCTAGCCAAAACCGTTGTAGGTAATTAATAATGAAGCAAATACTATTTATAGAAAATGAAACTGATGAAGTTCTTCCGAAAGAATATCATAAAATAAATAATATATGCGCTATTATATACGATCAAATAACTGAAATATTTACTAAAAAAAATTACAAATCTTTACTTGAAACTAAAATTTCATTTGATAAAAACATTCAAAATATTGAACAATTAGAAAATGATGAGATACACATTTTAGATTATTTAAAAGAGAATGGATTAAATAATGAACTTGAAAACATCTTAACAAAACACATTTTATTATCTATCAGTTCTGACTTTGTTAATTTCATATTTGAATCTTTAAATTGTGCAAAAAAATGTAAATCTACTGTTGCGTACGCTCTTCTCAGAAAACCATTTACAGATGAATTATTATTATTAGAACAATTGCTTGTAGATAGGACAGATTTCATTTATAAATTCTTTCATATCGGAGAACCTAAAAATTATGACCCTAGTTTTAAGTATAAAAATGTAGAAATTATAAAAGAGACCATAGAAAAAGCTACATCTAAATTAAAAATGAATTTTTTCTATTCGAAAGATTTCATATACGAATTAAGATATGATAAAACTTTTGTTAATGGAATTAATGGTATTTCAAACAAAGCTCTACATATTGTAACAAACGATTCACATTATAAAACAACTGAACAAAATTTTAATTTTATTTTTTCTAGAAAAAATGACATTATTGAACAATTAAAAAATTACTACTTAACTGTTCCTCATTTACTCTTCTATTCAGCATCAATAATTGATGAAATAGCTTTTAGTTTTATAAAAAACAATGATACTGAAAACAATTCATTAAGAATTCTAAAACAATTTAAAAGACTCATTGGATATGTTTTATTCACAGAAGAAAATAAAGTAACTAAAACATTTCAAAACAATGAACTTTTTAAAATACTCTCTGAAAATCTAAATTTTATTTGTGAAAATTGTAATCATACAAACGAGACAAACAGAAATGACTATGAATCATTTTTTTACTCAAATTCAATTACTTGCAAAAAATGTTCTACTGATTTATTAAAATTCGAAAACAATATAATTGAAATTCAAAAAATATAGAAATAAAACTACCTACAACACCGGCTAAACTTCATGCGGGTTTTGTGCTAACTTCAAAGTTTTGTGTATATTTACTAAGTCGCCAAATCTTGTTGATTTGGCTTTGTGAAACCAAAAGAAACAAAACCAAACAAAAAGCTTCGGCTTAGTACGTGTTCGAAAATCTGGCCGATTTTCTTCCCGCACAAAGCCTAGCCAAAACCGTTGTGTAAAAGTCTGAAAAACAGAAACAACACTTGAAATTTATCAAAAAACAGAAGCTTTTCTAAGTTTTGAAAAAAATGTAATAATTCTAATATTAAAACATTTTTATTAGCAATAAAACACAAAAAACATCAGTAAAGAAAACCGAAACTAATCGAAAGATTAAAAAAATCTCTGCAAAGATATCTAATACCATGTCGGGAATAGGTTTGTAGGTGTCGGGAACACCTTTGTAGATGTCGGGAACGCCTTTGTAGGTGTCGGGAAGTATAAAACCATCGCCATAAGTACCTGAAACCATGTTTGAAAGTACTAAAACATCGGTAAAGGAGACAAAAACTAAGGAAACATTAAGAAAAAGAAGGGAAACTTTTCTATAGGTTTGAAAAATATAGATAAGAAAGAGAACTAGAAGTCTTGTTTACTAAAAAATTAATTTTATGAAATATAAAAGATCATAAATTATGGATAAAAAACCTTTACACAACACCGGCTAAACTTCATGCGGGTTTATTTCTAAATTCAAAGTTTTGTGTATATTTACTGGGTCGCCAAATCTTGTTGATTTGGCTTAGTGAAATCAAAGAAACAAAACCAAACAAAAAGCTTCGGCTTAGTCCGTAATCGAAAATCTTGTCGATTTTCAATCCCGCACAAAGCCTAGCCAAAACCGTTACCTACAAGCTAAAAAAAATGCAATGAATAAATCGAACAGGCTAAATTTTTTAAAATCATATCTGAAATTATATGGAGTTGAAAAGATTGAATTGACTAACGAAACGGTTGATTCGATAAGAGGAATTGCAATCTATGACGAAAATGACCCAGAAGAACGACAAGAATTTATTTGGCACAAATCTGAAAAGGAAATTCCATCTCCCGAATTGAACATTTTGATTGAAAAAATTCTGGCGGAAAAATGGCATAACGGAGACAAAATCTCGGAACATATTGATGAAATGGAATTTGAGAAATTTGACAACTCGACTAAAGATAAAATTTTGACTGAATTGTTCGATGTCCGAATAAGAATGGTTGATGATGGAGAGGAAACGGACTCTTATTTCGTACATTACTGATTGAAAAACTAAACGTGAAAAATAAAAGCCAGCAGGTAACACCGGCTAAACTTCATGCGGGTTTGTGCAAACTTCAAAGTTTTGTGTATATTTACTAGGTCGCCAAATCTTGTTGATTTGGCTTTGTGAAACCAAAGAAACAAAACCAAACAAAAAGCTTCGGCTTAGTACGTAATCGAAAATCTTGTCGATTTTCAATCCCGCACAAAGCCTAGCCAAAACCGTTGTGCATCATTAATGAAAAATAATTTAACCGAAAAACTTGAGGAAAAAATAATATCAGGTATGTTAAATACTTGTAAAGATTTAAGACTATTTAGTGATCAAAATGAAATTACAATTAAGCCCGAATATCTAATCAATGTAAATATAGCTAAATCCATTGCTGAAATAAACAAAAATGAAATAATACCAATTATTAAAATAAATCTTGAAGAGAAGACTAGTGAATTTTCTATTAATGCTGTTCCAACATTTAGCTATATTGAAAATCCTATAAATATTTTTAATCAAAAAATTAGAGGATTTAATAATACATCAAGAAATGGAAACATTGATATAACCATTTACGAAAATAACGAACCACATTCAGCTATAGAAGTAAAACTTGTTAATCCTAATGGAAAAAAAATAACTGAAGATATTCTTAGATTAGAAGAATTACTTTATACAGAAGACAATCATACAGGAAAAACTAATTTAAAGAGTACTTTTTTTACTTGTTTTGAAATCTGTGAAAATTCTAAATCAAAGAATGAAATAAATAAACATAAAAGTCTAACTGAAAATAAATATTCTGAAATTCTTGATAAAGTATTGAAACAAAATAGTACTAAATTTAAAATATCAGTCAATATAATTCCAGAAAGCGTATTTAATATATCACAAGAAATTCTTTCTCTCGAAGATTCTTATTACCTAAAGAAAAGTGTTTTGTCTCTTGTAGTAAGGTTAAATAAATAACAATGCACAACACCGGCTAAACTTCATGCGGGTTTTGTGCTAACTTCAAAGTTTTGTGTATATTTACTAAGTCGCCAAATCTTGTTGATTTGGCTTTGTGAAACCAAAGAAACAAATCCAAACAAAAAGCTTCGGCTTAGGTGCGTGTTCGAAAATCTGACCGATTTTCTTCCCGCACAAAGCCTAGCCAAAACCGTTGGCAATAATTAAAAACAAAAACAGAGAACAATGAAAAACTTAATGAAATTTATCGGATTAGCAATTTTGACAATCACTATGGCATTTACAACTGTTGAAAAAAAGACAATTGTAATTGACGTTAGTCATGGAGGAAAAGACCCTGGAACAAGTGTTGCTGGATTTAATGAAAAAGAAATCGCATTAAATATTGCTAATAAAATTAAAGAATTGAATAAGAATTCAAATATCGAAATTTTTTTGACCAGAAGTTCTGATGATTTTATTGCATTAAGTGAACGAACAAAAAATATAAACGATTTAAAACCTGAATTTGTAATTTCACTTCACGCAAATTCTGCTAGTGATAATAATGAAAGGGGAAAAGAAATATTTATTAGCGACAAAAACAATCAGAAAGAAAAGTCAGGAAATTTAGCACTTAAATTATTTTACAGCTTTAATGAACAAAATGTTAAAATTAAAAAAGCGGATTTTTATCTTTTAAAAAATGTAAAATATCCTATTGCTTTAGTTGAACTTGGATATTTAACAAATGAAAATGACCGAAAATTATTGACAAGCGAAAAAGGACAAACCGAACTTGCGAAATCAATACTAAGCGTGATAAAATAACTATTGCCAACACCGGCTAAACTTCATGCGGGGTTTGTGCTTACTTCAAAGTTTTGTGTATATTTACTAAGCCGCCAAATCTTGTTGATTTGGCTTTGTGAAACCACAAAAAACAAATCCAAACAAAAAGCTTCGGCTTAGTTGCGTGTTCGAAAATCTTGTCGATTTTCTTCCCGCACAAAGCCTAGCCAAAACCGTTGTAGTGCATTTGAAAAAAAATTAAAATGAAGAAGAATACCATTCTTTCAAAGAAGATTATTAGAGAAATAAATAAGTCTAATAATAACTTTGAATCTAAATTAAATATAGATTTTTTAAATAATGAAAAATATTACAATTATGAAATCGAAGAATGGTATGGTGCTGAATTTAATATTAAAGGAGAGCTAAGGAAGTTAGTTATTGAAACTCTACTGAAAACATATTTTGAATGGAAACATGAACTTGATAAACTAGATAAAGATTATTATTTAGCAATTTGGTTATATAATCCAAGAATGTTAAAATCAGAAGTTGTTTGTGCAATAGAAGAAAAAATACCTTATTATGAAAATGAAGCTTTTTTAAACTCTAAGAAAAAAAACGAATTTAACTTAAACTTATCTGAAAATCTATCAACTGAACTACAACATTTTACTTGGAACAGGAAAACTGATATGGACTCAATTCATGAATGGGAAATAAATTTTCCTAAAGAAGAATATCAGCATAAAGAACAATATTACGAAGATCAAAAACTTTATAAAAGAGTCATTCAAAAAGAATTTCATGTAGCTGTAGTTGATAATGAGAAAATTTATTTTTATCCAAAAGGAGATATTTGGATAGGGAAAATGAAATAAAAAACGCACTACAACACCGGCTAAACTTCATGCGGGTTTTGTACTTACTTCAAAGTTTTGTGTATATTTACTAAGTCGCCAAATCTTGTTGATTTGGCTTAGTTAAAAACAAAGAAACAAAACCAAACAAAAAGCTTCGGCTTAGTCCGTGTTCGAAAATCTGTCCGATTTTCTTCCCGCACATAGCCTAGCCAAAACCGTTAGCTTTAACAACGCTGAAATTCATGGCTGAATTTTTCGCAGTTGTTAAAATGAAACTTTTTCTTAATTGTTTGAAACCAATCTTGACTCAAAAAATTAAAGAATGAAACTTTTCCAAAACATAAAATTTATTAATGTTTTAACTGAAAAACTAAACTTTTTAAACTGAGAAATAATTGAATTATTTACTGTTGCGTAAAAGGTAAACGAAATCAATAATTCTTTGAAAATTTATTAATTAAAAAGAAAATGGTGTCCATAATTTACGTGCTGAACTGTACGCTGAATTTTAATAAAACTAACATTTTTAATTCTTAATGAAAGTTTTTAATAAACGATAAATGGCGGCTTAAAGTTACGTACTCAATTCCCTAAAAATTCTCAAAAACAACATTCTCAATTCTTTGAAAAGCAGAACATGAAAATTATCGTAGAAATGCGATTTTAAAGTCGTTGCGTAAAGTTTGGAAACTCTACTACCCTTTTCAACATTTTTATGTGAAATGTTGCATAAGCTAACAACAGCTAAAAAACATAGCTTTTTTTGTGCTTAATCAAAGTTGGTTTTTTGTTTATTTTGTGTAGTTTTAATCTGAAAACTAATCGGCTAGTTTAAACGCTACGTTTCCTAGCTAAAACCGTTATGCTACATTTAATAAAAAAATATCTTCAGGCAACCAATTCACATAAAAAGAAGTCTTTAAGATATAACATAAAACCAAACTCAATGCGAAAATTATTGACTTTAGGAATTTTGATATTATTACTTTCTTGCCAAGAAGTAAAAAAACAGCCTGAAAAATTTACCGTAACCTTTAATAAAAACATAGAAACTTACTTTCTCGCAGAGATACTTTCCATTAACCATATAAAGACCTATAAACAATGGGAGGAATATAAGTTAAAAACCTGTAAAAGTTACCAACCAATTGTTGATAAAGCATTAACTGCTTTTGACAATCTAACCCAAAATAAAATCGCAATTGAAACAGCCAAACTTCATGATACTTTGATAAGCTTTGGATATGGCAACGATGCTATGATGGAAGTTTTATTAGAACAACCAGAGTTTGACCTTTTACAAAGACCGTCAGACTTTAAATTCTCACAAACACATTTAAAAGGCAATAAAAAAAAAATATTAGAAAATATAATTTCAAATTATTTACAAGTACTTTATAACTTCTATCATACAGAGAACATTGATGATTTTTTTAAAAAAAACACATATTTTTATAATGGTGCAATACATGAAGTTCAAACTCATATACCAAAAGGTTTCACAGATGCTATAGAAAAGTATTATGGAGACAGCAGAGAAAAATACGTTGTCTTGGTTAGTCCAATGATGATATGGCCGATAGAAAATAATGAAGGTCGTGGAATTGGACCAACAGTTCAAAAGGATGGTAAAAAAAATGTCTATGAAATTATGAGTCCTTACGTTCAAATACCTATTAATTCCACAAAAAAGAAATATGACCAATTTGGTTTTGATTATCAACCCAGAGCAAGAGTTCTAACTATACATGAATTTGGACACTCTTTCGTAAACTCAGAACTTGAAAATTATCATAAACAAATTGATAACTCATCACGTTTATTCACTAAAAAATTAGAGAAAAAAATGAACTCAAAAGGTATTCAAACGTGGAATGTTTATGTTATAGAAAGCTTAGTACGCCTAGGAGAAATTAGAATAGCTGAAATTCAAAAAGATAAAGAAAGAGCTGATTATTTAAGAAACTACCATACCAACTTGGAACATTTTATTTTTCTTCCACAATTGGAAGAAAAAATAATTGAATTTGAGAATGATCGAAAAAAATATCCAATGTGGAAAGATTTTATTCCAGAGCTTTTGAATGTATTCGAGAATGGTACACCAGAATTTATAAATGAAAAACTAAAATAAAAACGTAGCATAACACCGGCTAAACTTCATGCGGGTTTTGTGCTTACTTCAAAGTTTTGTGTATATTTACTAGGTCGCCAAATCTTGTTGATTTGGCTTAGTGAAACTAAAAGAAACAAATCCAAACAAAAAGCTTCGGCTTAGTCCATGTTCGAAAATCTTGTCGATTTTCTTCCCGCACAAAGCCTAGCCAAAACCGTTAGCTAAAAATATGAAAAAAATCAGTTTAGTTATTATATCACTCTCATTATTAAGCTGTAATGAAAATAATTTAATAAATATTGAAGAAGAAATTAA
>NZ_JAUMIT010000013.1 GCF_030519655.1 Wenyingzhuangia gilva | reverse complement strand
TGTTGTAGTTACACAGAATATAATAATATAACAATTGAAGGATCTGAATATGAGTTAGAAAATAAAATTGGAATTTATAAAATTATGAAAGAATAAAAACATTAGCCAACACCGGCTAAACTTCATGCGGGTTTTGTGCTTACTTCAAAGTTTTGTGTATATTTACTAAGTCGCCAAATCTTGTTGATTTGGCTTTGTGAAACCAAAGAAACAAAACCAAACAAAAAGCTTCGGCTTAGTACGTGTTCGAAAATCTTACCGATTTTCTTCCCGCACAAAGCCTAGCCAAAACCGTTAGCTAATATACCCGAATGAGTTACGATATTTACTTTTATAGAAAACAAAATACTCCTCTCTCAAAAAGACAAATTCAATTAGAATTTCATAAATTAATTCCGATAAATATTAGTGATATTGACACTCAAATTAATTACGAAAATAAAAGAACAGGTGTTTACTTCTTAATAGATATAAACGAACCAAATACAGAACAGGAAGAGATTGAATTGTATGAGAATTTTGAAGGATTTGAATACATAGACATAAGTGCATCAATCAATTTTCTTCGACCAGACTATTTTGGAAAAGAAATTTTCTCAATACTTGGTAAAATTTGCAATAAATTAAATTTATATATATACAATCCTCAAGAATTTAGTGAGAAAAGAGATTCTCCTTTAAAATGGTCTACAAAGGAACTTATCGAACATTGGACAGAACATAACGCTAAAATTTCAAGACAACACTTTAACGAATTGGAACTTTTATATTACCCAAAGGATAAATCTGATAAAATTTGGGAATACACCAGTATGATTGATACATTAGAAAATGAAATGGATGAAGATATCTATATTCCTAACATATTTATGATTATGAACAAAGAAACTAAAGAAATTTTTTCTTACATAGTTTGGAGTGAAAGTATTCCTTTAATTTTACCAAAAGTAGATTTTATAATTCTTGTCAAAAACTATAAACGATTATTCAAGAAAATCGAGGAAATTGGAATAGTAAAATATGAAGAAATTATTTCAAAATTTTCTAACGAGTTTGAGAATTTTGAAAATACTAAAGTTGATTGTTTAATTTTAAAACAATCAAATGCAGATAAAATGAAAAAAGATTTTAATTCCTTTCCTATATGGAAATCCCATAAAGAATATGGATCACAAATCGGACTTGACAATTTTGTAAATCATAAATAAAGTACATTAGCTAACACCGGCTAAACTTCATGCGGGTTTTGTGCAAACTTCAAAGTTTTGTGTATATTTACTAAGTTGCCAAATCCTTTTTGATTTGGCTTTGTAATAAGAAAATTAAAACCAAAAAAAAGGCTTCGGCTTAGTCCGTGTTCGAAAATCTTGTCGATTTTCTTCCCGCACAAAGCCTAGCCAAAACCGTTGGGCACAATTAAAACGGAATGAATAGACTTCTAATTTTACTTTTTTCAATATTCATAATTAGTTGTTGCAATGAACAAAAATTGCTAAATAACGGACTGACTCAAAAAGCAACACAAATTACCGAATACACAATCAAAGTGGAAAATGATTCTCTGAATAATCAGATTCAAGATACGCTTGTAATTACCAAAAAAAAATACAACGAAAATGACCAAATAATCAGTAGTCATCAGCAAAATTTATTTGCTAACGAAACAATGGACATTGAATTCGTTTACAATAATCAAAAAAAGATAAAAAGAGAAATTGTTACACTTTCAAACGACAGTTCAAATTTTATTGTTGATTATTTCTACAAAGACACATTGCTTTTAGAAACAAAATCTGAATCTAAAAATGACATTTTTCAATTCAAACAAATTGGAGGTTACAAATATAACTCTGACAACAAACTAAAAGAAAGTTCATTAAAGCAAATCTACATTGACGTTAAAACAAATGACACAATTACTAATACTCTTGAAATAAGTAAATATAATGATAAGGAATTTGTAACTGAATCAAAACTATCGGACTTCAGAAAACCTGAACAAAATCGAAATACTGAATATAAATACGATTGTGGAATTTTAATGGAAATTAAAAAGTTTAATAGCAAAGACTCTCTGATTTCAACAACAGAATGTAAATACGAATATGACAAGTTCGAAAATTGGACAAAAATAGAATCAATTGAGAATGGTAAACTAAATTACATACGAACGAGGGAGATAGAATATAAATAACTGTGCCCAACACCGGCTAAACTTCATGCGGGCTTCTGTCCTACTCCAAAGTTTTGTGTATATTTACTAAGTCGCCAAATCTTGTTGATTTGGCTTTGTGAAATCAAATAAACAAATCCAAACAAAAAGCTTCGGCTTAGGTGCGTGTTCGAAAATCTTGTCGATTTTCAATCCCGCACAAAGCCTAGCCAAAACCGTTACCAACAATTTGAATGACCGAGATAAATCCAAATAGAATCAAGTTTTATCAATTCCTAAATAACGATATTTCATTGGAATTATTTGAAAGTTGGGTTTATGAAAATAAAGAACTTGAAAACGTAATTTCAGAAGAAAATTACATCGATTTATTAGCCTTTAATTTTAAAAGTAGAGAAATCAAAAATTTCATAAAATCAATAATCCAAAAACATTTTGATTGGAAGGAATTTGAAAAGTATCGAACAATTGAATTACTCAAAAATATTAAGTCTGGTAATATTGAGATTGTTTTGGCAAGTCGAAAATTAAGAGAGTTATATCTCGAACAAGAAGAGGAAATTAAAAGACCGTTTCTTACAATTAAACTTGCAATAGGTTATGAAAGTGAGCTTGACAATTGCCCTATAGAATCGGAATATAAACTATGGAATTCTAACGCTCTGAAAAAACAACTTGAACCTGTAGAATGGTATCGAAAACAGATTTTAGAAGACGTTAACCAAGAACTCAACGAATTACTAAACCCTGAATTCAAAGTTATTGACCTTGGGGAAATTGTGAATATTAAGCATTTACACGAAACTTTTGCCGAAAGACTTTACTTTCCTGAATTTTATGGAAATAATTGGGATGCGTTTTGGGACTCAATAAGTGGAATTGTTAAAATGCCAAAAAATCTGACATTGATAAATTGGGAGAAATTTGAAAAAACATTTAAAAAAGATTCGAAAATTTTAAAAGAAATTATAAAGGATTATAACAATCAGAATATTGAAAATAAAATAAAAACTGTTGGTAACACCAGCTAAACTTCATGCGGGTTTTGTGCCAACTTCAAAGTTTTGTGTATATTTACTAAGTCGCCAAATCTTGTTGATTTGGCTTTGTGAAATCAAAGAAACAAAACCAAACAAAAAGCTTCGGCTTAGTTGCGTGTTCGAAAATCTTGCCGATTTTCTTCCCGCACAAAGCCTAGCCAAAACCGTTGTAAAACATTAGACAAAAATTGCAGAAAGCCATCAAAAATAGAACTCCAATTCACGTTGATTTATCACCAAATCGTGACGAAGTATATTCTGGAATTTGTCTAAAATCGAATGACGAAATTTTCATTTTTAATTGTTTTAATGAAGAAACGAAGGAATTTGACGGTTACGCAATAATTAGGAATTACGAAATTAACAAATACAGAGAATGGGATAAAGAAGAATTGGAAGAAATTAATAATAATAATTCTAACGATTTTGTAAATAAATTACCACTTGAAAAGATGAATAATATATTTGAGTGTTTGTCGGAATTGAAAGACGAGAAATTGATAGCTATATTTAATGAATCTGATAATGATTCATATTTTATAGGTAAAATTGAAAATCTATCAAAAAAAGATGTTGAACTAAAATTACTGAATGAAAATGCGGAATGGATTGAGAATGAAAATATAAAAATTAAGGAAATAACTTATATCGGATTTAGAACAAGTTATGAAAAACAATTACTGAATAAAACGTTGAACGATGAAACTGATTTCTAAAATATCAATACTAATAAGTATAATTGGAATTTGTATTGCTATTTCTATTCAATATAATTTATTTGAAGGATACCAGAACGCAACTGGAAAAACTCGAGCTTTATATGGAATTAAGCAATTAATGCAACTTGATTACGTTTTTATCGGAATAATATCTTTCATATTTTCAATAATTTCAGTTTTTAAAAAAGAGAAAATAAAGACAATTATCTTGACCTTAAGTTTATCTATTTTATCAGTATTAATTTTGGTTTTGGAATTATGGAAAATATTACAGTAGGTAAAAAAACGTTTTACAACACCGGCTAAACTTCATGCGGGTTTTGTGCTAACTTCAAAGTTTTGTGTATATTTACTAGGTCGCCAAATCTTGTTGATTTGGCTTTGTGAAAACAAAGAAACAAAACCAAACAAAAAGCTTCGGCTTAGTCCGTGTTCGAAAATCTTGGCGATTTTCTTCCCGCACAAAGCCTAGCCAAAACCGTTGGCTAACATTTGAAGCAGTAGCCGAGCTTTTAAATTTAATTTTTATACTATGAACATTGAAGAAAAACTTTTTAAACTAAATTCATTTAAACAGAGAATTAAGCCAATTTTGAAATATAATGACCAAAAAGAAATATTAATAAGTTCTTTTGGTTCTATTTTAAACTCTAAGGATGGGAATAGCTGTTCTTTTAGTTTTAATAAAGATTGTAGTTTTAATGAAGATGTTAAAAAATCTATTTTAAAAGAGTTTCATTCTGTTTATGACTTATAGTGATTGTAATGTATATCCAAATAGCTTGAAATAGCTTCATAAATCTGTTTTTCTCCAATAACTATTTCTTTTATGTCGCCGCCCCTTACTGTTATAAATCTATCTCCATTTCTATCTAAATCTAATGTAAATGGATGATACTCTTCTATTTCGTCTTTTGTAAAAAACTCTCCATCGACATTTATTTTTTCTAATTTATCATCTTCTTTACTCATGATTTTTATTTTTTATAATTTTTAATAATTTATTTTTATAACCTTAATTTTTTACTCTATGAAAAAGAAAAACGACACAGAATTAATGCACGATTTTAATTTAAAATATTTAAACCATTCTTACGATGAATTTATGAGTGCTATAGAGAGTAATTCAAACAACTACTCTACTTTAGAAAACAATTTTTTGAAAATATTTCAACCTAAAGATTTTCGGGGAATAGGTTTTAATAAAGCTGTTAGTTTTAAAGTAAAATTAAATCAACTTGAAACGAAAGACCCTATCTTGAAATCTCTTGTCGAAGAACGTCTTCTGCTTTTAGAAGAAGAGATAAGCAGGTCTCCTGGGCATTTTTAATAGATTCATAATTTGGGTCTACTCCATGATTATCTTCAATTCTTGATTTAGTATCTATTAAAAATAAGTTTCTGTTAATTTTATATAGAGCTAGATGAAGCAATTCACGATTTTTGAAAATTTGATGTGAAACGTCATCATCCTCATCTACTTTTATGTTTTTAAAATATTCTTCAGCTTTCTTGAGGCTGAAGTCTTTATTTTTACTTTCTTTACTCATGATTTTTATTTTTTTGTTAAGTTCTTTAAAATATTGAAAACAATGCTTTGAGAGAGTCATTAAAACTCTTGAAGCGGTTACCGACCGTAATGTGGAAAATGACTTCTCTCTACATTGCACTAGAATTGAAAAACAAATATTATGTACGAAAACATAATGATGATGTTAATGTTACTATTCTTCATTGCATCAACTTGTCTGATACTAAAAGTCACCGACTGTAAAAGTGTAAGTTTAAAATTTCTCGGGATTTTAACTTTTTCTATCAAGAGATAGTGCTTTTAAAACTGGTACTTTAGTATCGGTTTTTCAATTCTTTATTTTAAATATTTTTAAACATAAAAACGATTAGCCAACAACAGCTAAAAAACATAGCTTAATTTGTGGTTTTTGAATGTTCGTTTTTATTAATTGTTTTTAATTTTTATTTTTTTAACTTGGTTTTTGTTAACGCTACGTTTCCTAGCTAAGAGCGTTAGCTAAAACAACGCTGAAATTCATGGCTGAATTTTTCGCTGTTGTTTAAATGACAGTTCTTTAAGTGTTTGAAACCTGTGCTCACGCAAAAATTCTAAAACGAAAACTTAGTTTTTAACTGAATTTTAAGTTTGCTTTATTTGAAAAACTGAGAACTTTTTATCGTTGTGTTTTGAACTGTACGCTAAATTGCTTCATTGATAAATTAACCTAAATCGACATCTTTTAAACCAGCATTTCGCTAAAAATTGTACTCAAAAGTCTTGTCTGAAAAATTTACATTATTTGATAAATTTTATGAGCTGAGAAAAATAGTTCAAATTATTACGTGCTAAACTATATGTTAAAATTATTCGTTGATAATTAATTAGTAAACGATAACTATTTACAAGCAGAATGCTGAAATTATCGTAGAAACGCAATTTTAATCTCGTTGCGTATATTTCGGAAAATTCTTCTATACTTTGCAACTTTTCTGTTTGAAAAGTTGCATTAGCTAACAACGGCTAACAAAAAAAGCTAATTTGTTGCTTTCCCAAGGTTAGTTTTCTTCTTTTTTCTGTATTTTAGGTCGATAATTAATCGGCTTTTCAAACGCTTCGTTTGCTAGCCAAAACCGTTGCCAGTAATTTAAACTGAGCGTAAAAATTTAGAATGAAAAATAAAGTTTTATCATATTTTATTTGTTAAATTCACTTTTGAATTAAGTAACAAATCAGATTTTTAAATGTTTCTTGAAACAAAATAAAGGTCTTCGCTAAAAGAAGCGTGGACAGGTGTCCAACTGGAGTAATTCAGTTTGTCGGGTTCGATTCCCGACCGAAGGAGTACTATTAGTCTTTCTTCGGTCGTGAATCTTTCCAATTTATAAACTATGAATGAAGAAGAAATAAGAAAATACTTTGATTACCATAATTCCAATATGAAATCCTTGAAAATTGGATATATGGAAATTCGAAATCAAATAAAGTCGTTTTATAAAGCTACTGACAAAAACGGAACTTTAATTTATAGCTTACAAGACACTAACGAAAATAAGATTCAATTACGAAAAAAGGAACAATCTTTTAGCCGAATATTATCAGGTATTCAAGTTTCTTGGGCAGAAGAAAGTCTAAAGCGTTTATTATACGAAAAAGATCTACTAAACGATAATCAACGAAATTATATCCTCAAAAAACCATTAATAGAAAAATGGTTAGAAGTTTTTAAAATTGTTTTTTGTGTTGCATATGATTTAATACCTGACGATGATGATTTTTGTACTCAAGTAAACATTAAGGCAGAAAGACATAATTTAGGAAATGAATTAGTTCAACAATATTTGTTGTTACGGAGAATCATATCTAAAAATTTAACACCAAATTTTGCTATTAGAAACAAGGTTCAACACGGAGAATGGGAGTTTGCTTTTGAAGCACCAATTTCTGAAGTTTTCTGTCAAAGATTAACTAATAAAATAAAAAAAGAGAATATCATAACAACATCATCAAGATATGTTATAGTAAATTCGATTTATAATATGATTGTTGATTTAGGACGTTTTAAGAGCGATAGTTTTAAACTTGATTCTATTACAACACCTTTTGAATATTTTTATGAAGATTATATTAAAAAGATAAATTTTGAAATTAAGAAAATAGAATCATGTGATTTAAATAAATTTATTGAAGATATAGTTCAAAAACAGATTAGAGGATTAGAATATAGAAACAGAAGATAAAAAACTACTGGCAACACCGGCTAAACTTCATGCGGGTTCTGTGCTTTCTCAAAGTTTTGTGTATATTTACTAAGTCGCCAAATCTTGTTGATTTGGCTTTGTGAAATCAAAGAAACAAAACCAAACAAAAAACTTCGGCTTAGTACAGGTCCGAAAATCTTACCGATTTTCTTCCCGCACAAAGCCTAGCCAAAACCGTTAGGCTTAATTAAAAATGAAACTTCAGATTTTAATCATATTAACTTTTTTTATTTCTTGTTGTAAAAAAACTAAACGAGAAAACTTAGATAATTACGAATGGAATAAAGTTAAGCTTTCCAGAAATTATAATGACTTTTCACGATATGCTACAAAACATCCAAATTCTAAATATTTTATAACTGCTATTAAAAAAAATATTTCTTTGAGAGATAGTTTAAATCAAACAGATAGTTACATCTGGTTTTGCGGTAGAACAAACGTCGAAATAAATCAAATAAATTCAGATTCAATACTATTTAATGGGTATTTAATTAATATTGAAAAACTTAAAGATAGTACCTACAATTATTTAATATCTAAAAGAGTAAATTCTTACTCACAAATAAGACGTAAAATATCTGGAATTGAAAAAAAAATAAAACTTTCATCTGGCTATATCGATTTCTGTGTTGAAAAAGAATTTCTTTCGAAAAACATATATCAAAAATCCGTTCAAGAAATCTCTAAAGGTTTAGATAAATATAAAACATATGTTATTGAAAAAATATTAAAAGTAAAAGAGTCTGAATTAAATCAAATACAGAAAGAAGAACTAGATATATTAATTAGCGAAAAACTATCATTCCATAAATTTGTAATGAGATTACCTCCTATTCCTCCATTACCCCCAGATAATTATGAATCTAATGAAAACTCCCCAATTGAATAAACTAAGCCTAACACCGGCTAAACTTCATGCGGGTTTTGTGCAAACTTCAAAGTTTTGTGTATATTTACTAAGTCGCCAAATCTTGTTGATTTGGCTTTGTGAAATCAAAAGAAACAAATCCAAACAAAAAGCTTCGGCTTAGTACGTGTTCGAAAATCTTGTCGATTTTCAACCCCGCACAAAGCCTAGCCAAAACCGTTGCCCACAATATGAAAAAACTGCTTATATTAACATTAATTCTAACTTTAAACTCTTGTTTTTTCTAAAAAAAAGATGGAATTGAGATGAAAATCAAAAATGATTCAAGCGAACCAATTACCAATGTGGAATTTACAACGACTGAAAAACTGGTAGTGATAAAATTTGACCGAATAGAACCGAATGAAAGCGTGACGGAATTCTTATCAATGCGAAAAAACAAAACTGACGGAGCCTATTCTCTGACTTTTACCCGAGCGAACGGAAAAAAGGAAATTAGTGGAGGCGGTTATTATACAAATGGAAGTTCACTTGACCATTGGGTTGACTTCATCGTAGAAAATGACACAACAATAGTAAAATTTGATACACCGATTTATTAAAAAAATTATGAACTAAGTGAAAAAGTGGACAATTTTAAGAATTTATTTTCTCGTCTATATAGCTTGTTGTATAACTTATACAATTGCTAAATGGAAAATTTTATCATATGAAGAAGGTTGGGGAGTTGTAGCTATGGTTGGATTAATTGGATTCGGTCTTTTTGGATTGTTAATAGATCTCATACTGACCTTAATAATCAAAGATAAAAAAGTACTCAACGGAATTGGAATTTTAATAGTAATTGGATTTTCAATAATGTTGCTTATTGAATTAAAACAATAACGGAATAAAAAATACTGTGGGCAACACCAGCTAAACTTCATGCGGGTTCTATGCCTTCTCAAAGTTTTGTGTATATTTACTGGGTCGCCAAATCTTGTTGATTTGGCTTTGTGAAAACCAAATCAACAAAACCAAACAAAAAGCTTCGGCTTAGTACGTGTCCGAAAATCTTGTCGATTTTCAAGCCCGCACAAAGCCTAGCCAAAACCGTTGGCTAACATTTGAAGCAGTAGCCGTGCTTTATTAATCGAAAAATTAATTACTATGAATATTTTTAACAATCCTATAAGTCAAAATAAAGAAATCGAATTTTTAAATAGATTATCTGAATTAGCTAAAAAACATCCTGAATACAAGAAAGAAATAACATCATCTTCTTTACTTTCTTATACTAACGGAGAAATTAATTTTGAAATACCCGAATCTTTAGACAATCAAGACATTGTCGAGGAAATACAATCTATATTTGAGTGTCTTTTCACGAATAAATAGTAAAACAATAAATCCACAGGAAATTTACAACTAATTTTATCTCCATTTCCTGTAATGAATTTAAAGTCAACGAAAGCATCTTCTCTTATTGAAATGTTTTGTCCTTTTTTCGAAAAAGAATCTGTATTTATTGTCAATTCTTTAATGTCACAAATTTTTACTCTTTTAATATCTGAATTTTCCATTTTAATTAATATTTAATTTATCATTCATTGAAAACGGTTGAATGAAATAACCGTGTAAAAAAAAACGTTAGCCAACAACAGCTAAAAAACATAGCTTTTTTATGCTTTCACTAAGTTGGTTTTTTATTTATTTTCTGTAGTTTTAGTCTGAAAATTAATCGGCTAGTTTAACGCTTCGTTTTCTAGCTAAAACCGTTAGCTATAACAAAATATGAAAAAAATTATCATCTCCATTTTAAGTTTACAACTACTGAGTTGTTCGACTACTGCTGTAATAAAAACAGATAACAGTACCGAAAAATTTGCTAAAACAAATCCTGAAAACATTAAAGTTTATTCAAGTGAAAAAATTAATGAGAAATACATAATTATCGGAGAAGTTGTCTCAAATGTTGATGCAAACAAAAGTTCCGAAAAAGCTATAAAAGAATTGAAAAAAGGAGCTTCAACAATTGGTGCAGATGCTATTAGCAATTTAAAGTTAGAAATTGGAATAGCACATGGTTTTTGGACTGCCAACTCTATCAAAGCAACAGGAACAGCTATAAAATATATTAAATAAATTGATAATGAAAAAAATAATTTTAACTTCCTTACTGACTCTATCATTATCTAGTTGTTCTTACTTTACGTATTACAATCAAACAGGTTATACATTTAATTCTTCGAAAGAAAATTTAGAATTAAAAGAACTTAAAATATATTCTGGAGATATTGAAGATGAATATGAAATTGTCGGATCTGTAAGTTTTGATATTCCAGGAGGAATTTCTGATTTAAAAAGAAATCTAAAAAAGAAACTGAATAAAATTGGAGCTGATGCTATCATAAATGTCAAACTAAATAAAAGTAATTCTTTTATGAGTAGAACAGGAATTACAGGAACAGCTATTAAATTGAAATAATTGCTATAGCTAACACCGGCTAAACTTCATGCGGGTTTTGTGCTTACTTCAAAGTTTTGTGTATATTTACTAAGTCGCCAAATCTTGTTGATTTGGCTTTGTGAAACCAAAGAAACAAATCCAAACAAAAAGCTTCGGCTTAGTTGCGTGTTCGAAAATCTTGTCGATTTTCTTCCCGCACAAAGCCTAGCCAAAACCGTTGTGTGCAATACGAAAAAAAAATGAAAAACATATCTATTTTTATAATTACCTTATTTATGAATATCACCTTGTTTGGACAAGGAACGAATAACAAAT
>NZ_JAUMIT010000012.1:1651-16892 GCF_030519655.1 Wenyingzhuangia gilva | reverse complement strand
TCTACAATCCCTGATTTATTAAGAAAATGAAATTAAAATAAAGAGTGAATATTTTTTAAAAGAAACTATTAAAAAATGAAATTGAAAATATTCATAAAATAAGATAAAAGCAACAGGCAACACTGGCTAAACTTCATGCGGGTTTTGTGCTTACTTCAAAGTTTTGTGTATATTTACTGGGTCGCCAAATCTTGTTGATTTGGCTTTGTGAAACCAAAGAAACAAAACCAAACAAAAAGCTTCGGCTTAGTCCGTGTTCGAAAATCTTGTCGATTTTCTTCCCGCACAAAGCCTAGCCAAAACCGTTAGCTTTAACAACGCTGAAATTCATGGCTGAATTTTTCGCAGTTGTTAAAATGAAACTTTTTCTTAATTATTTGAAACCAATCTTGACTCAAAAAATTAAAGAACGAAACTTTTCTATAACATAAAATTTGTTAATGTTTTACCTGAAAAACTTAGCTTTTTTAAACTGAGAAATAATTGAATTATTTACTGTTGCGTAAAAGGTAAACGAAATCAATAATTCTTTGAAAAATTATTAATTAAAAAGAAAATGGTGTCCATAAATTTCGTGCTGAACTGTACGCTGAATTTTAATAAAACTAACATTTCTAATTCTTAATGAAAGTTCTAAATAAACGATAAATGGTGGCTTAAAGTTACGTACTCAATTCCCTAAAAATTCTCAAAACTAACATTCTCAATTCTTTGAAAAGCAGAACGTGAAAAATTATCGTAGCAATGCGATTTTAAAGTCGTTGCGTAAAGTTTGGAAACTCTACTACCCTTTTCAACATTTTTATGTGAAATGTTGCATAAGCTAACAACAGCTAAAAAACAAAGCTAATTTATGCTTTCACTAAGTTGGTTTTCTTTTTATTTTCTGTAGTTTTAAGTCTGAAAACTAATCGGCTAGTTTAACGCTTCGTTTCCTAGCTAAAACCGTTACCACAAATAAAATTGAAAAATGAAAATTAGACATTACCTTACTTTAACAACAGTATTAGTTTTTTTAAACTCATGTGAAACTAAACAAAACGGACATTTACCCTTAAACTCTGAAGAAAGAGCTATTTCACAATATTTAACACTTTCTAAAGGTGTTAATCAAAACAATCATACTATTAAATTTATTTCAACTGAAATAATAAATATAACCGTGAATGATATGAAAATATTGAGTAATGAAGAAAATTTCGACATTTATGAAAAAGCAAATGATAATAATGAAAATATTATTATTAACAATAGTAGTAATAAATATAACAATAGAGAATCCCTAGAAATTATTGCAAAAAAAATAAAGTGTAAATATATATCAAGTGTATTTCCTGAAACTGTGGTTACACAAAACTTTATCCTTGATAAAACAGGACAAAAGTTAATTTATTCCGATGATTTTAAAAATGAAACTAGATTAAAATAACTTGTGGTAACACCGGCTAAACTTCATGCGGGTTTTGTGCAAACTTCAAAGTTTTGTGTATATTTACTAAGTCGCCAAATCTTGTTGATTTGGCTTCGTGAAATCAAAGAAACAAATCCAAACAAAAAGCTTCGGCTTAGTACGTAATCGAAAATCTTGTCGATTTTCAATCCCGCACAAAGCCTAGCCAAAACCGTTGGCATGCATTAAAAATGAGAAAAACAATAAAATATTTGAGTTTAATTAATATCGTAGGAATTACTGTTGTTTCTACATCCTTGATTTTATCAATTTTAATAAAACCCTTTGTTTGGAGTGAATTATTAATTGTTTTGAACCTCTTGATAAGTATCCCGTTTATTATATCTGCAATAGTCACTCTAAAGAATATTAAAAACCCAAATGAACGTAAAATTCAAAATACTTTAATCGGAGTTTTTCTTATTCTTTGGTTACCAAGTATAGCACTTCCTTTTACTTATGAAATTGGAGGACTTTTAATCTCTTTGATAATTCTTGGAATTGGACTTTGGGGAATATTAAAAATAAAGAATATAATGCATAAAATGATTTTCATAAACACAGTTGGAATATTCTTTTTATTTATAAACTGTTTTGTTACTTTCGGAATTATTAATGGAGAAATATAAAAACGACACGCCAACTCCTTATAAAATTCATTAACTAATTGAATAACATATAAATGTTTGAATTATGAGCAAATCTAAAAAGAAAATAAACGAGATTCGAATTGAAAATTTCGAAGAATTATAAAGAAAAAAGTTAATTTAAAAGAAACTGAATTACATGAAATTTCGAATATTCGGAGCTTTGACAAAAACGAAAAAAAATATAATTCTGAAATGACTGAAAAATAATTACGAAATAAAAAACGACATGCCAACACCGGCTAAACTTCATGCGGGTTTTGTGCTTACTTCAAAGTTTTGTGTATATTTACTAAGTCGCCAAATCTTGTTGATTTGGCTTTGTGAAAACCAAAGAAACAAAACCAAACAAAAAGCTTCGGCTTAGTACGTGTTCGAAAATCTGGCCGATTTTCAACCCCGCACAAAGCCTAGCCAAAACCGTTGTAAAATATTAGAAATAACATCGAAGAATAAAACAATGTCTTTATTTAAAACTACATATTATATTAATACTGTTAATACTCAATAATTTGAGAAATTAAATTAAGATACTTGTTCATTGTTATTTTTCTTCATATTAGATTTATATCTACAAGTACCACTAAATCAAAAAAATGAAAGTCAAAATATTAAAAACTGAAAATCTTCATACCAAAAACATATATGATAATTAACCAAAAGATTAAAACAATAGTGTACATAATTGTTCCTTTGTTTCTGTTTTTATGCCATTATAATATATATAGAACTAATTATAACATTGAGAAAGAATTTGTTAATTCGGATAGTAATTTTGAGGTAAAGAAAGTTGAAATAAATAAAGGAATAAGGATTTACCACGATAATAAGAAATATCACTATTTTAAACCTCCAATGAGAATACAGCCTATCGAAGGTGATATAATAAAAACTGAGTTTGGAATATATAAGCTGTATAGGAAAAACAATAAAAAAATTTCTCTGATTGAAGAAGTCAAACTGAATATTTTAAATGTTAGTAGTTATCATTGTTATTACATGAAAAGAGTTTGGAATGTTGATTGTAAATAAATTCAATACTTTAAACTAAAAAAATCTTTTATTGAAAAAGAAAGCTTATAATTTTAATAAATCATTTAACTACCTGTACTCAATGTTGAATAATGTTTTTTTGAAAGGATACATTAAAATTTAATATAAAACATTTTACAACACCGGCTAAACTTCATGCGGGTTTTGTGCAAACTTCAAAGTTTTGTGTATATTTACTAAGTCGCCAAATCTTGTTGATTTGGCTTTGTGAAATCAAAGAAACAAATCCAAACAAAAAGCTTCGGCTTAGTACGTGTTCGAAAATCTTGTCGATTTTCAACCCCGCACAAAGCCTAGCCAAAACCGTTGTGCGTCAGCTTGACTCGAACCTTAGAAAATAATTGAAAATTCTATTGAAATGATAAAGTATACAATTTTAGCAATCACTATTTTATTAAATATGAGTTTGTTTGCTCAAGATCAAATTGAGAAAAACCAAAATGATTTGTATCAGGTAAATGAAAATTACATTAGATCATATCGAATTTTTCCAACAACAAACATGTGGTATTTTATCAAATTGAATACACGAACTGGACAAATGTGGCAAATTAAATTTGATCAAAAGAAAACAAATCAACTAGATATTCCTTTAAATAGTCTCTCGTTAGTTGAAAAACAGAAGGAAATGGATAACAGGTTTATACTCTATCCAACTCAAAATAACTGGAACTTCTTGCTTCTTGACCAAATAAACGGAAAAATATGGCAGGTTAATTGGGATATGAAACCTGAAAAAAATAAGATTTTACCGTTAAACAATTCTTCTCTCATTGAGAACCAAAATATAATCGACAATAGATTCACTCTCTATCCAACTCAAAATAATTGGAATTTCTTACTTCTTGACAAAATAAGTGGTAATCTTTGGCAAATTCGTTGGTCAACAAAATCTGAAGAAAGTGAGATTATATCAATTCAGTAAATAATTTAGTTTATGAAATAAAAAAGCCGAACGCACAACACCGGCTAAACTTCATGCGGGTTTTGTGCTTACTTCAAAATTTTGTGTATATTTACTAAGTCGCCAAATCTTGTTGATTTGGCTTTGTAAAATCAAAAGAAACAAAACCAAACAAAAAGCTTCGGCTTAGTACGTAATCGAAAATCTTGTCGATTTTCAATCCCGCACAAAGCCTAGCCAAAACCGTTGTAACTAATTAAAAAAAATGCTGCTCTATTCAATAACTTAACGCAACAAATCTAATTTTATAGATTTGTTATAATGGAAGCAAAAAAACATAGAAGACTTACCTTAAAAGAAAGGGTCCAAATTGAGACTCTTTTAAATGAAAATAGATCCAAAGCTTACATCGCTAAACTGCTCAATAGATCAAGATCAACAATCACCAGAGAAGTAAATAAATTAGTTATTAATTCTAATGATAAATATGATGCGCATTTATCTCATTGGTGCGCTAAAGATGATTACTTAAACAAAAGAAATCTAGATAAAATCAGTACACATAAACCTCTAAAATATTTTGTATATAAAGGTCTTTTATCTGAATGGACTCCTGAGCAAATTGCTGGAAGAATTAAGGAACTTTATCCTAATGACCCTATCATGTCTATTTCTCATGAAGCCATTTACAGACACATTTACACTAGACCTCAAGCTAGTTTAAACAAAAAACTTATCAAACTACTAGTGCGTAAAAAAACAAGACGTAGACCTGTTAAAAAGAAACGTGGGACTGGTAGTAAAATAATCAACCAAGTCAGTATTGACAATAGACCAAAGCATATTGAACTTAGAGAAGAAATAGGACACTGGGAAGGTGATTTAATGATTGGTAAAAATCAAAAATCTGCTATTGGAACTATTGTGGAACGAAAATCTAGGTATACTTTAATCGTAAAATTAAAAGCTAGAAACTCAAAGGAAGTTGCTGAAATGTTCTCTAAAATTCTAAATAAACTAAACCCTATATTCAAAAAAACAATGACTTACGACAACGGAATTGAAATGGCTAGACACGAAATAATAACACAAAAAACAGGTATGGAAATATACTTTGCTCACCCCCTACTCTTCATGGGAAAGAGGTACTAACGAAAACACTAATGGACTCATCAGAAGATACCTCCCAAAAGGAACAGATTTTAATCAATTGATGAAAAATTACTCATCAAAATTCAAGATAAACTTAACAATAGACCTCGGAAAATAATTGGTTATAAAACACCCAAAGAAATTATGGATTTTGAACTAAAAAATGTAGCTTAGTATCAACCAAAAAAAAGCAACGTTTGTTGCGTTACAACATTGAATGCAGCAAAAAATATCGTAAAAATATTTTTAATTTTAACAATAATTTTATGTGGAATTACCCCATTATTTTACTTAATTTTCAAATATGGAAAATTAAAGAAAATTGACAAAAATGGAGAGTTAGAAATCTTGGAAAAGATATAATTTCATATCAGGAAAAATCAACGGTAAATTGAAATTTCCTGAGGAATATACTGAGTATGAAAATAATAAGATTTAACAATACAATTACATAAAATGGAAAAACATTATTCTTTGAGGAAAAATCCACCTTTTGAAATATTTATAAAGAAAAACGAATTTAAAGTCGTTGATAGCTTAAATCCTGAACAAAGTAAAACATATTATTTTAACTATATTGAAAAGCTATCGCTAAGAAAAGAGAAAATTAATTGGATAAGTACATTCTTATTTTTTACATTAGGCATTTTAAGTGAATTAGGTTTTGGAATACTAGACAAAAATAAAAATGAAATACGTTTTTTTCATGACGATATTCCAGTTCGAATATTTTTGAAAGGATGTGACATGAATATAGCTGAATCTGTTTTTGAAATATTAAAATCCAAATAAAAAACTACACACAACACCGGCTAAACTTAATGCGGGTTTTGTGCAAGCTTCAAAGTTTTGTGTATATTTACTAGGTCGCCAAATCTTGTTGATTTGGCTTTGTGAAATCAAAGAAACAAAACCAAACAAAAAGCTTCGGCTTAGCACGTGTTCGAAAATCTTGCCGATTTTCTTCCCCCACAAAGCCTAGCCAAAACCGTTAACTGCAAGTTCGACAAAAAATTATGGCAAGACACAAAATGACAAAAGGAGTTTGCAGACTATGTTCAAAAGACACTGATTTATCTTTTGAACATGTTCCTCCGAAAGTAACTAATAACAAAAACACAAAATATATTACTTTACCCTTAGAGGAATATTATAAAACGGATAACATATTAGATGCTACTCTAAAAGGGAAAAAGAAACAAGGAGGAATTGGTTATAATTCATTTTGTAGAAAATGTAATAGTTTTTTAGGGACAAATTATGTTCCTTCTTATGAAAAATGGGTTCAAGCAGGTTATCAACTTCAAACTAATTCTGAAACTGCCTATATAAAATACCAAATAACGAAAATAGAACCTTTAAAAATATTGAAACATATAATATCTATGTTTTTAGCTATTAATGATAATTGGTATTTAGAATCATATCCTGAATTAGCTGAATTTGTTTCCGACGTAAATTCAACTACTTTACCTAAAAATTTTAGAGTTTTTACTTATTTAAACAAAGATGGAAACATTAGATATATACAGCATCAAACTGTTGGTGATTTCTCTAGTGGACATATAATAAATTGTAGTGAAATTACTTTTCCACCTTATGGATACGTTTTAATTTTAGATTACTCAAATCAAAATATAGAAAAATTAACAGATATAACTGAATTCAAAAATATAGGTAATAATGAAAATCTATCAATCAATATTGAAATACATCAATTACCTACACACATAAACATTCCTTTAGACTATAGAACAAAAGAAGAAATAAAAATAGCTATTGAAAAAGGCAGTAAAAAAAGAAATGAAGAACTCTAAAACCTGCAGTTAACACCGGCTAAACTTCATGCGGGTTTAGTGCTTACTTCAAAGTTTTGTGTATATTTACTAAGTCGCCAAATCTTGTTGATTTGGCTTTGTGAAAACAAAAGAAACAAAACCAAACAAAAAGCTTCGGCTTAGTCCGTGTTCGAAAATCTTGTCGATTTTCAACCCCGCACAAAGCCTAGCCAAAACCGTTAGCTTTCATTAAATTTAAATGAATAAAAATTACTTTAAATTAAAGATAATCTATCTTCCCTTTATTATAATATCCTTGATAAATATTATAATATGTAATATTTTAAAATGGATTTTAACAATTAATCATATCATATTAAATGATAATTGGTTTTCTTTATTTATTCCATTTTCTATATCAATATTAACATTATACATCTTTGTTTATAAAAAACTTAAACTTCTAAAAATTAATTTTTGGAGAAAAAATCAACATTTATTGTACTTCATCATAATTTCAATTCTTAATGCTATAACTATTCTTTTTAGCCAAGAATATATTGAGAAAAAAACTTTTGGTATTAAGCATGTTCAAAACTGTGAAGAAATAAAATTATTTAAAAATGAATTATATTTTTCAATTGAATCATATAAGACCAAAGTCGACTCATTATTTTTATACCATGAAGAAAAAATTAAATCATCAACAAGGTATAGATATCAAGATGAAATAGAATATCGTTTATATTTAACTAAACCAATGGATAAATGTAGTAATATTTGGTACAGTTCTTTTTATTCGGAAACGGTAGGAAATAATCAAAAATCGAATGATTATTTTTTGAGAAATTTCATTAAAAGAAATAAAGAAAAATTTAAGAACGAAAATAAAATTCATTATTTCAAGAATGTTAATTATTCTACCAAAATAAATGGGTTTCTAAAAGCCATAAATAAAGGAAATAATGAAAAAAAATCAATAGATATATTTTTAATGACTGAAAAAGGTAGTTTCACAGAAAACCTCAGTTATTCATTATCTTTATTTTTATACACATTATTTACAGAGGTTATTATTGTTTTTATTTTAGTCATAATTCCAAAACTAAATACTGCTGGATTGAAAAAACGAAAAGCTAACACCGGCTAAACTTCATGCGGGTTTTGTGCTAACTTCAAAGTTTTGTGTATATTTACTAAGTCGCCAAATCTTGTTGATTTGGCTTTGTGAAACTAAAAGAAACAAATCCAAACAAAAAGCTTCGGCTTAGTACGTGTTCGAAAATCTTGCCGATTTTCTTCCCTCACAAAGCCTAGCCAAAACCGTTGGCAAATATTTGAAAATTGAACGTTCTATTCAATAACTATATACTCATATGAATTTTGGAAAATTATTTAGTGTTAATATAATTATATCTTTAATTGAATTATTAGTGGTTGCTTACATTAATGAAAATGGAGACAGTAATGCTATGAGTATGTATTTAGTCGTATTTTTCTTCCCTATTGTTATTATCTCTTTTTTATATGGTCTGTACATAGAAATTGTAAAAAAAATGAATTCTATAAATTTAAAAATTAGAATTAGTTTTATCCCGATTATAGTTTTATTAATACTTGCAGTTGTAGATAATATTACTATTAATATCATTGATGGTGATCTAAATTTTTTATTCTTAATTGAAACTTTTAGTGTAGGAATTACAAACTTAATTTGGTGTTATTACTATTTGAAAAAGATTAAAGACAAAACAATTTATCTTTAACTCAGGGAATAAAAAGTCTTATTTGTAAAAACAATAGAATAAATCCAAAAATGGATATTTCTTACTTATTGAAATGTTATAAATAAAAAAACATTAGCCAACACCGGCTAAACTTCATGCGGGTTTTGTGCAAACTTCAAAGTTTTGTGTATATTTACTAAGTAGCCAAATCTTGTTGATTTGGCTTCGTGAAATTAAAAGAAACAAAATTAAAGGTGATAGTTTATTTAAATTAGGTTATGCTGCAATACATTTTAAAGACACATCTGACATATTTTCATATCGAATTAAATATCCAAAAAACATTAAAAATTTAAAACGATTTCAACTTAAAGTTGATTTTAAAGAAAATGAAGAATATAATGTAGAATTATTGTTAGGTAATAAAAATGAAAAGCAAATTTTTATTATAGACGAAAATAACAATAAAGATTTGACAGATGACTCTATCAGAATATGTGAAAAAATTAATTGGAATTCACCACCAAAAATTGTCAAGTGTAAATTTCTAATATCCGATAATAATCAAATTGTAAAAGACTCTTCTTGGTTATGTATTGGAAATTCGAAAGGAAAAATACTATTAGGAAAAAAAGAACATTTAGTCGGAAAATTTAGAATTGATAAAGAAAATTATGAAGTTGGAATTGTTGAACATAATAATCCTATGAGTTTTACATATGGTTTTAAAACAAAGATCGCATTGTTATCAAATTTAGGAATAAAAAAAGATTCAATTTCCTATGGGGAATTAATGACTTTTGGAGAAGTTTTAAACTTAAATAATAAATATTATCGTTTTGAGAAAATTTCTAATAATGGAGAGTTTATTACACTTGTTAAAGATAAAAACTATAAAACCAAAATTGGAACTCAAAAAGGAATGATTGCACCAAGTTATAAAGTTATTACTATTTCTGGTGACACAATAACAAGTTCTAAATCACAAAATAAACCTACAATAATTGTTAATTCATGTGGTTGTGGAGGTGACAAAAAATCAACCGAAGCATTTTATGAACTTGAAAGAAGGTTTGGAAAATCAATTAATATTTTACATGTAGATTCTAATATCGAAAAATCAAATATTGGTATTCATATAGATTCTGAAAATGAATATAATAAAGACTTTTACAATAATTATAGAAAACAATATTGTTCTAGAATTTGTTATATTATTGGAAAAAACAATAGAATTATTGACAAATTCGATATTATCCTCAATGATTGGAAATCCATTATACCGAAAGTAATTAATTAAAAAAACTAATGCCAACACCGGCTAAACTTCATGCGGGTTTTGTGCTTACTTCAAAGTTTTGTGTATATTTACTAAGTCGCCAAATCTTGTTGATTTGGCTTTGTGAAATCAAAGAAACAAATCCAAACAAAAAGCTTCGGCTTAGTCCGTGTTCGAAAATCTGGCCGATTTTCTTCCCGCACAAAGCCTAGCCAAAACCGTTGTGTGCAATTAAAAAAAATAAAATGTTAAATTCTACTTTTGAAATAGAAATCATTGAAATAGGTTGGTATAATGGAGAAAAATCAGCTCCATATGATAGATGTGCACACGGATATTTGAAAGTAATAATTGGAACAGAAATAGTTGTAAAACCAGATTTATGGTTAAATATAAGTGCAAGCGGATTACATTTACTAAGAACATTAGAGTCTAATCATACAAAAGAAAATCAACTATTTAGAATATTACTTCCAACAGATGGACACCACCTTAACCATTTACCTGAAGATGAATGTGTGACAATTGAAACAGAGATGGACAATGGATATAATTGGTGGATTGAACACGACAATTCTTATGTAAACTTAACTACAGAATCAAATACTATAACTAAAATAAAAATAGAAGAATATTCAGAGCAAATTATTCAATTTATTAATAAAATAGAAGAGTTTTTTAGTAAAGACATAAAGAAGACAATTCCTGAGTCCGAATATGACCACAAAGGATATTTAATGTTTAAAAAAGAGTGGAGAAAAACAAAAAATAAATTTGAAAAGTATAAATAATAAACAGCACACAACACCGGCTAAACTTCATGCGGGTTTTGTGCCAACTTCAAAGTTTTGTGTATATTTACTAAGTCGCCAAATCTTGTTGATTTGGCTTTGTGAAACCAAAGAAACAAAACCAAACAAAAAGCTTCGGCTTAGTGCATGTTCGAAAATCTTGTCGATTTTCAACCCCGCACAAAGCCTAGCCAAAACCGTTGGTAAAAATTATGAGAAGACCACAATTTACATTTGAACATAAAAAAGGATTTTTTATTCCTAACGACAGTTTATTTATGATAATATTGTCAGGAATTTTATTTCTTTTTGTTTTTTTAGAACAAAAGGGATACTTATATTTTGGTAATTGGATGACTCTTTTTTTTGCTATATGGTTACTTTGTTTCATTGTTTTTATGATTTCTAGATTTTTTCTTTACGAAATCGAAAATGGAGAATATATAGGCAAACTAATACTTAAAGAGGAATCTATCTTAATTAATGATATTGAATATAAACTTGAGGAAATAACTTCAATCAAAATTTATTCTTCAGATATAAAAGGTAAAAGAGTTAATAATACTTTTGAATTTACAAGACATCTATCAAATGGATTAGATAATGAAATAACATTAAAACTGAATAATGGAGAATTAGTTAAAACTCATTTTTTACAAACCGATGAAAACAAAATAAAATTTTCGGAGAAATATTTAATAAACTATCATTTGAAAAAAAAATATAGCTTATTACATTTGTTAGAAATTTTAGAAATCACTGACTATGATAAAATTCAAATATTCAAAAAAAATCTGAAAAATTATTAAATAACTATTACCAACACCGGCTAAACTTCATGCGGGTTTTGTGCTTACTTCAAAGTTTTGTGTATATTTACTAAGTCGCCAAATCTTGTTGATTTGGCTTTGTGAAACCAAAGAAACAAATCCAAACAAAAAGCTTCGGCTTAGTTGCGTGTTCGAAAATCTTGTCGATTTTCACCCGCACAAAGCCTAGCCAAAACCGTTAGTTTTCAGCACTCCGAAATTGAAACCATCATTGAAAACTTAAAGAATATATATCAAATTCATAAAAGAATAATACTTCGTACAATAAATAAAAAAGACTAATAATATATTAAATGAATGAATAAAAAACTAAAAATAATTATCGGAATTATAGCCATTCTAATTTATTTAAGCTCATTTTTTCAAGAATGTTACCTTGTAAATGGAAAAACATCTATCGGTTCTTTTGGATTAATTGCCTTTCTCCTCGGTTGGTTGAATTTTGACATAGTTGGAATTATATGGTTAGCTAATCCTTTATTTATTATTTCTATCATTTTATTCATAACTACAAACATGAAAAAAACACCGTTAGTTTTATCAGTTGCTTCTACTTTAATAGCTTTATTTTTTATGAATGTAGATCAAATAATACAAAATGAAGGAGGTGGTACAGGTTATATTGACGGATACTTAAATGGTTATTGGCTTTGGTTAACTTCAATGTCATTAATGACTATTAGCTCATTCATTAATTTTATCTTGAATTTCAATCTTACAAAAAGAAAACTATGAAAAAGTTATCGATTTTAATCAATGGTCATTCCTATTTTAAAAGTTAAAAATTGTAGAAACGAAAACTAGAAAATAATCCAAAGAATAAATTAACTACGGGTCGGCCGAAAAACTAACACCGGCTAAACTTCATGCGGGTTTAGTTCTAACTTCAAAGTTTTGTGTATATTTACTAAGTCGCCAAATCTTGTTGATTTGGCTTTGTGAAACAAAAAAACAAAACCAAACAAAAAGCTTCGGCTTAGTACGTGTTCGAAAATTTGGCCGATTTTCAATCCCGCACAAAGCCTAGCCAAAACCGTTAACTTAAACAGCGCTGAAATTCCTGTTGGAATTTTTCGCAGTGTTTTAAATGAAAGTTTTTTTATCTATTTGAAATCAATACTCACGCAAAATTTTTAAATCCGAAACTTTGTTTTTAACTGAAAACTAAAAACTTTTAATCGCTACGTTTTAAACTGTTCGCTAAAATTATTTCATTGATAAATTTATATAAATTGATATATTTTAAACCATCTTTTCGCTGAAAATTAAAACGTTTTGAACTGTACGTAAAAATCTTATCTGAGAAATTTAGATCATTTGATAAATTTTATTGGCTGAGAAAAATTGTTTCTAATCATTACGTTCTGAACTGTGTGCTAAATGTCTTCCTTGATAATGAATCTTTAATAGATAAATATTTACAGAGAAAATGTGGAAATTATCGTAGGAACTCGATTTTAATGTCGTTGCGCTTAAATCGGAAAATGCTGTTTTTCAATTCAATATTTCTTTGTGAAAAACTGCATAAGTTAACACCGGCTAACAAACAAAGCTAATTTATTTCTTTCCCAATGTCGGTTCTCTACTTTTTTCTGTATTTTAGGTCGATAATTAATCGGCTTTCCAAACGCTTCGTTTGCTAGCCAAAACCGTTGTAACCAATTACGAAATGACATTTATACACGTAATAATTTCTGTTCTCATATTTCTATTAATCGTTCCTTTCAAAAAGCGAAGAAAAACAGAAAACAACACCGAATTTAAACAAGGTAAAAATATAGAGAGTTTTGAAATTAATTTGACTCCATCTGAACTAGAAAAAGAATTTAAAAACCTAGACTTTACAGGGGGAACACTAAGATTCTGGGGGAACTGGTTTGGGAGACCAATGGACAATTTCCATGTAGTGAAAAACATCGAATTTATAGAGAGTACCGAAAGAATAATATTATCATTAGACGACAGTCAAAAAATAACAATAATTAAACCACGAAATATTTCTATAACGAATAAAGAACTAAACATCGAAGAAGCTGAAAATATTCGGTTTGAATGGAGTTACTTTATAAATAAAAAAAAGGTAACGAAATTTCAATCGTATCAAAAATTAGAAAATAAAATTAAATTTGACACAAATATAGACTCTTCTAAAAAGTATATTAAATGTACGATTAATAAACCCGCGTTGAGTATAATCGGAATGTAAAACTGGTTACAACACCAGCTAAACTTAATGCGGGGGTCTGTGCTTTCTCAAAGTTTTGTGTATATTTACTAAGTCGCCAAATCTTGTTGATTTGGCTTAGTGAAACTAAAAGAAACAAATCCAAACAAAAAGCTTCGGCTTAGTACTTGTTCGAAAATCTTGTCGATTTTCTTCCCGCACAAAGCCTAGCCAAAACCGTTGGGTAAAACTTTTGAAAAAATAAAAATGGACGATTTTATTCCACCAATAAGAGAAAGAGAAACCGAAGAATTACTTGAAATATTAGCATTCGAAAATGACTGGGATCCAAAAGCTGTTCTTTTAGCTAAAAACGAATTGAGTAATAGAAAAATAGATTCTAAAGAAATACAGAATGCTAAGAAATTTGCGAAAGAATTTGAACAAAATTTAAAATCTGAAAAAGCGGAAGAAGGATTTACATTGGCTGATTTTATCTTTGATTTTGGACATACTTTATTTATAATTTTATTCTCATGGGAATTGAAAAAAGATGGGTTTCCAAGAAAAGCTAAACAACAAAAATACTTTCGAATAGGAATTCTAATAATATTATTTATAATTTTTATTTACTCAATATTTAAATAAAAGTTGTTTGAAACCAAATATTAAAGAAAACCGTACTTAATTCGAATTTATGAGATTTCATAATTTATAGTAACATTATAGAAATCATTGAAAAAGATTGAAAATAAATAAGTATTCGAAAAATAAACGCATTACCCAACACCGGCTAAACTTCATGCGGGTTTTGTGCCAAATTCAAAGTTTTGTTTATATTTACTGGGTCGCCAAATCTTGTTGATTTGGCTTTGTGAAACCAAAGAAACAAATCCAAACAAAAAGCTTCGGCTTAGTACGTGTTCGAAAATCTTGGCGATTTTCTTCCCGCACAAAGCCTAGCCAAAACCGTTAGCCTAAACAGGAAATTTCGGTCGAAATTTCCGCAGATAAATTAATGTTTAATTTTTCTTTAAGTCGAAAATCATTAATCTTTTACAAAAAAAATAACTTTTTTAAGTTGAGAAATATTGAATTATTTGGTGTTTTTGGAAAAATATAAACGAAAAATCTATATTCTTTAATAAAATTTAAATTGCTGAAAATTAGTGAAAGCTTGTGTTTCGTGCTGAATTATGCATAAAAATTAACATCAATAATTCTTTGAAAAGTTTATCATTAAAAATAAAATAGTGTTAAAAATTTGCGTCTGAATTGTACGCAAAAACTTAAAAAATAGTATTATTAATTCTTTGAAAATTTATTCATCAATAATAAAAATAGTGTGAAAAGTTACGTACCGAACTCTATATAAAATTATTTCATTGAAAATTATTAAAAGTTACTTTATTAAAATATATCTCAAGCCATGCATTGAAAAGTGTGATAAAAATAATAACTACTTA
>NZ_JAUMIT010000012.1:0-1641 GCF_030519655.1 Wenyingzhuangia gilva | reverse complement strand
ATTCATCAATAATAAAAATAGTGTGAAAAGTTACGTACCGAACTCTATATAAAATTATTTCATTGAAAATTAATTAATAAACGAAAAGCTATTTACTAGCAGAGCGTGGAAATTATCGTAACAACGCAAAATAAAATCGCTACGCTGAAAATTATGAAATTGCACTTTTTTAATGAAACATTTTTATTTGAAAAAACTGCAAAAGCTAACAACAGCTAAAAAACATAGCTTTTTTTGTGCTTTAACAAAGTTGATTTTTTGTTTATTTTGTGTAGTTTTAGTCTAAAAATTAATCGGCTAGTTTAACGCTACGTTTCCTAGCTAAAACCGTTGGGCTTCATTAAAAACACACATCGAAAAATTGATTATAAAAAGAATTTCACAATTATTATTAGTTGTTATTTTAACAATTCTGACACAAGTTGGAGGAATAATTTATATTTTAAGTTCTTTCCTAAACTCAAAATTGAAAAGGAATTTTAAAGGGAGAAAAACCATTATATTTTTAATAATATATCTATTCACGACTTTTATAATTATACCTTTTACCGCTCCTTTATTTGGTCGAGAAGCAATTGTTAATTCTGAGAAAATAAAACCAACTAATTTTATGACAATTTTATGTAATAGAAATTATGTAAAACCTGAAATGAACAAGTTGTTGAAAAACGTAGAATACAGTTTAAAGGATTCAAATATTGAAATACATTACTTGGATGCTAATTTTCCTTTCATTGATAAATTCCCTCTTCTACCCCATTTGAGCCACAATGACGGTAAAAAAATAGATTTAAGTTTAATCTATGAATCTGAAAATGGAAAAATATCAAATGAACAAAAATCTGTTAGTGGTTATGGAAATTTTGTAGAACCAAGAAATAATGAGTTTAATCAAATTGAAAAATGTTTGAATAGCGGATATTTTCAATATGATTATCCGAAATACTTAACACTTGGAAAAATAAATCCTGAATTAAAATTCTCTGAAAATGGAACAAAAAAATTAATTGAATCAATATTAGTTCAAAGTAATATAGGAAAAATATTTATTGAACCTCATTTAAAAAACAGACTCAAATTGAAGAATAATAAAATACGATATCATGGTTGTAGAGCTGTGAGACATGACGATCATATTCACATACAATTGAAATAAAATAACGAAAGCCCAACACCGGCTAAACTTCATGCGGGTTTGGTGCTAACTTCAAAGTTTTGTGTATATTTACTAAGTCGCCAAATCTTGTTGATTTGGCTTCGTGAAATTAAAAGAAACAAATCCAAACAAAAAGCTTCGGCTTAGTTGCGTGTTCGAAAATCTGGCCGATTTTCAACCCCGCACAAAGCCTAGCCAAAACCGTTAGGTAAAACAGAATCGTAGCTGCGTGTTCGATTTTTTTATAAGTTATTTATCTTTGAAAAAATTCTGAAATCTGATAATTTTCAACTCCTACTCTATTCTGAAAAAGCATTGTTTTTTGTTGAGAAAATCGTAGCTGTGGGAAAGTCGTTTAAGGGATTTTAAAGGATAGCTTCGCTGTTTTTTTGTTCGGACGTTTAAGTACACAAGAATTTCTTCAAATGCTCCTGAAAATGCTTAAATCGTTTCGTTGAGAAATTTCATTCTTTGAAAAAATGGTA
>NZ_JAUMIT010000011.1 GCF_030519655.1 Wenyingzhuangia gilva | reverse complement strand
CCAAATCTTGTTGATTTGGCTTTGTGAAAACAAAGAAACAAAACCAAACAAAAAGCTTCGGCTTAGTACGTGTCCGAAAATCTTGCCGATTTTCTTCCCGCACAAAGCCTAGCCAAACACGTTGCCATTAATTATGAAAATCACTCGCGAACAGATTTACGAAAAGGCAAATAGCGTTGTCAATTTAAAAGGAATGACTGGAAATGAAAGACTTTATGAAAGCGGTTTATTAGACGAATTTGATAAAGCAAAAAAAAATGACAAACATTTAGCAAGAACTATTCTACAAGCATTACAATTTGACGAATTATCAATAGGTCAGATTTTGGGAAATACCATTCAAAGTTTGAAATATCCAAACCCATGGGATTTTCCAAATAAATTATCAAACGGATTGAAAAACGAAAATAACGCAACTGTTGAATATTCAAATGAGAATGAAATTGCAATGGGCGGACCTTTGACTGGAACCTGCCAAATCCGAATAAATGGAAATGATGAAATTTTAATTGATAAATTTTGCGGAGGACAACCAATATGGAATCAAAACGGATTAAAATTAGCAATTCCGATTTGGGAAAGGTCTTTTATGAGAACAGTACAGCGTATTGGAGTATTTGATTTAGAAAAATTGACTCTAACTAAATTTAGAACAAAATTCAAAGTCTTGGATTTGAGAACTTTTAAGAATGATATTATCAGCGGATTTGATAGTCCAATACATAAAACTAAAGTTGTTAAATTTGACATTAAAAATGAGCGAATAAAATCGAGTATTCGGCTGAAATAACTAATGGCAACACCGGCTAAACTTCATGCGGGTTTTGTGCTAAATTCAAAGTTTTGTGTATATTTACTAAGTCGCCAAATCTTGTTGATTTGGCTTTGTGAAACCAAAGAAACAAAACCAAACAAAAAGCTTCGGCTTAGTACGTGTTCGAAAATCTGTCGATTTTCAAGCCCGCACAAAGCCTAGCCAAAACCGTTAGCTAAAAATATGAAAAAAATCAGTTTAGTTATTATATCACTCTCATTATTAAGCTGTAATGAAAATAATTTAATAAATATTGAAGAAGAAATTAATGAGAATGACACTATTCAAAATGTAAATAATTTTGAGGTTCAAGTATCTTCAGTTAATGACACTATTTTTATTGACAAACCAACAAATTTTAAAATAACTTCTGAGAAATTGTTTAACAGTTGTAAAATTATTTATTCTGAAACCAATAGTAGAACATTAAGCTTTGAGCCAACAACTGAATATATTTTCTGTGAAACAATTAACAAAAAACATGATACATTAAATATTATTGTAAATAAGTCTGATTCAATAAATCCAGGATTTAATCAAAATAAATATTACTTTGAATCTTTTAATAATAACGGGGTAAAAATAAATTCAATTGAATTTATATCTTTTGAAAATCAACAAACATTATTTGAAAATGATGAATTCAATAATAATGAGAAGTTTAAATATTTCCAATATTATATAAATAAATTTATTGAAGAATGTAGAACTCCATATTCAAAAATTGAGCAATGGTATTTTTCGAAACCATTAATACGAGGAAATAATTATTATTGGGATTTAAATAATGAAAATATTATTATAAATAATCCAACCTTAATTTTTGAAATAACTCCATATTATGTGGACAACGATAAAAACATTATATATAACCCTAAAATTGACCCTAACAATTTATTAGAAACCTCATATATAGATCCTTTTTATAGAGATAATAATGATAGTAATAGCATAGAGATACGCTTGAATAATTATAGAACTGAAAAAAGTAAAATTGTCTATTTTGAAAGAGCAGATTTAAAATTAAAGATTAAACTTGAATTAGAGTGGTAAAATATCTTTAGCTAACACCGGCTAAACTTCATGCGGGTTCTGTCCTACTCCAAAGTTTTGTGTATATTTACTAAGTCGCCAAATCTTGTTGATTTGGCTTTGTGAAATCAAAGAAACAAATCCAAACAAAAAGCTTCGGCTTAGTACGTGTTCGAAAATCTGGCCGATTTTCAACCCCGCACAAAGCCTAGCCAAAACCGTTGGCTTTAATTAAAAACGACCGAAAAATGACTCCAAAACAAGTCGAAAGAATTCAAAATAAAATCAAAAAAATTAAACATGAACTTGCTGCAGATAAAAAACATTGGGGAGGATTTTATCATGACGGTAGAGGACTTAGATATTTACCACCAGAATTATATTTAAAATTAAACGATTATTCTGGAGCTCTAAGATATTTTAATTGGTTTGACAAAAACTTCCCTGAAGATTCTGGATTTCCAATATTTCTCTTTGAATGGACAATTACCCTTTTCAAAAAGAAAAAAATTAAACTTGCTGAGAAAAAAGCTTTAGAAACATTTTATTCTAATACTTATTTAATTGACATGTTTTTAGGAAATGAATTACTACACTTTGATAAGTCCGAAAGTTCTAATTGGGAATACTCAAGTTTAGTAGAAAATTTAAAATATTCGAAAAACCAAGAAGAATTCAATGATTTTACTAAATGGTTGAAAAACTTTACAACAACTGAAACATTTTACGATTTTGCTAATAAATTCATTAAAATTGAGACAGAATTAAAAAATGAACCTGTCGGAAAGAAAAGATCAAATCTTGTTAATGAAAAATACAAATTACTTGAAAATCTGAAATAAAAAACTACAGCCAACACCGGCTAAACTTCATGCGGGTTTAGTTCTAAATCAAAGTTTTGTGTATATTTACTAAGTCGCCAAATCTTGTTGATTTGGCTTTGTGAAAACAAAGAAACAAAACCAAACAAAAAGCTTCGGCTTAGTACGTGTCCGAAAATCTGGCCGATTTTCTTCCCGCACAAAGCCTAGCCAAAACCGTTACCTGCAAGCTGAAAAAATGAAAATATATCAAGTCATAAGTGTTCTAATTATTGCAATATTCCTTTCAAGTTGTGGAATGTGCTCAATAGAAGGAATGAAAAATAATATTGATGAAAAATCAAATGAAATAGTTGACTTAAAAAACTACTTCAGTGACATAGTGCCAGAAAATTATACTGTAAGGATTCAATATAATTCCTCAAATAATATCGACTTATTTGTTTATGAACCAATTGGAAATTCAACGAAAAGAGAACAATTATTCGGACAATGGGATGTCTACATAGATAATTATATTGAAACGCCACAAACCGAATATGAAAAGAATTATGGTGGTAAGACTAAGTCTTTAGAATTAGTTAAAAATAAGCTGAATTGGAATCGAGAAACTTTTAACAATCTCTATGATAAATTAGAGAAAGCTAATTGCATCGGAATTAGTAATAGAAATCCCGTTGAAATTGAATACGGATTTAGCGGTATGGCACTGCTAAGTTTTTCTGTATTTGATGAGAATTTAACTGCTGAACAACAAGAAGAATACTCAGATGATTGTATGAGTATGTTTTATAAAGAAAATATAGTTTTAAATTATGGAAGTGGAGCAACTGGAAGTCTATGTACACCTGAATTTAAAAGAAAAATATAAAGCCAGCAGGTAACACCGGCTAAACTTCATGCGGGTTCTGTGCTTTCTCAAAGTTTTGTGTATATTTACTAGGTCGCCAAATCTTATTGATTTGGCTTTGTGAAACCTAAGAAACAAAACCAAACAAAAAGCTTCGGCTTAGGTGCGTGTTCGAAAATCTTGCCGATTTTCTTCCCGCACAAAGCCTAGCCAAAACCGTTGCCCACAATACGAAAATACTGCCGTGAAATATTTAATTCAAATTATAATTAGCTGTTTAATCCTTATTTTTGGATTCTTTGTAATTGATATGAATTCCTTTGCTAAAGGGGTAAAATTAGATGCTGAGAATAATACATTTGAAATATTACAAAAAGACTCTGTTCTAATTGTTGAAATAAAATCAATTGAAAATCAACTTGAAGGAGTTTATGAATATGAGTACGAGAACAATACTGAAGCTCTAGTCGAAAATCATTATATACAATTTGAGAAAAATAGGATAATTTACTTTGGAACGACTGATGATTTTGACCAAGCTAGAGAAGGATATTTTCCAGGTTTCTTTATGAAAGAAATTTATGACTTTAAAATTGCAGGAAACCAATTTAGCTTCTCTTTGAAAGTGAATAATAACGAATTCTTTGAGAAAGCAATAACTCCATACTTGAAACCTAATCAAAACCCAAAATGGACAATTGGAGTTAGTAGTTTCGAAAGATTTTATAAAGGGCAAATTATTGAAAACAAACTAATTATTGAAACTAATGGGTTTGAAAAAAGAGTTTTTGTAAAAAAGTAAAGTGGGCAACACCGGCTAAACTTCATGCGGGTTCTGTTCTTTCTCAAAGTTTTGTGTATATTTACTAAGTCGCCAAATCTTGTTGATTTGGCTTTGTGAAATCAAAGTAACAAAACAAAACAAAAAGCTTCGGCTTAGTACGTGTTCGAAAATCTTGCCGATTTTCTTCCCACACAAAGCCTAGCCAAAACCGTTGTATTTAATGGTCGAAAATTAATGCTCATTGAAAACAATTAAACTTAAAATTTCATCTATGAAAACTTATATTACTTTATTAATAATTACTATTTCAATTTCTTTACAAGCACAAAAAATTGATTTGAAAAAGATTCATAATGTAGAAGCTAAAATAGGTTTACCAGAATACCCAATAGATAAAACAACATTGCCCGAAATTATATCTGCTTTTGGAAATAATTATGAACAAGTACCAAACAGAAATTTTATAAATGGAAAAGTAAAAGAAGGGTTTAATTTTCCAATATTTCTTGAAATAAAATATAAAACAATGGGAGTTTCTATTTATTATTTTGCGCAAGACAGTTCTCAGACAATTAAAGCAATTAAGTTTAGTAAACCATTTAAAGTTAAAACTAAAACAAATATTATTCTCGGAAAATCAACCTTAGGTGACGTTCTAAAACTTTATGATAATAAAAAAAATATAATACATATATCTAAAAATAAAAATAAAGTTCCTGCCAGAGCTTCTATTAATCAACATAAAGTAGCTTTTACAGGAATTGCTTTTGCTTCTGAATTAATTAATCACACTAATGAAAGGTTTCCGTATAAAGATGGTGAACTTGAAAGTCAAATTGTCGATGAGATTTATATCTCAAACATTGACTATTTAAATATGAAGTTCAGTCAGTAATTAAAATATTAGATTTCAACACTTAAAATATTTGAGGCCATAAACCACTAAAATACAACACCGGCTAAACTTCATGCGGGTTCTGTGCTTTCTCAAAGTTTTGTGTATATTTACTAAGTCGCCAAATCTTGTTGATTTGGCTTTGTGAAACCACAAAAAACAAATCCAAACAAAAAGCTTCGGCTTAGTTGCGTGTTCGAAAATCTAGCCGATTTTCAATCCCGCACAAAGCCTAGCCAAAACCGTTGTACACAAGCAAAAATGAAAAAAATAGAGCATTTATTTATTGGAATTTTATTTCTTTTAATTGCATTTTATTTTTTTGGTTCTCAAATATTTACATCAGAAAACTCACTAATTGAAAATAAAGGAAAAGTTAATAACTCAAAAGTATTTTATGAAAAAGTAAAAGATAAATATGGGGCTGAATCAGTTAGAGCTACTTTAATAATTAGTCTTTTAAACGACAATAAGGTCTACATAATGAGAGAAAATATCGGACAATGTTCTGAATTTAAAAGTACACAACAAACTGAGTATAATGAAATAAATTATAACCGAAAATCAATCTTAGAATATCCAAAAAACACTTCAAACTGTTATAGTTTAACCTATGAGACAATCAACCGAAAAATAAATAAAACCAAAGAAATATCAATTTTTATAAATAGAAATGAACTTAAAGAAAAAGAACCTTATGTTTATAAAATTATTTCAACCGATAATAAAGTTTTATACTCATTAAATCAATCGAAAAGAATTCCTTTATATGGTTTTTGGATAATTTCCATATTTAGTATTTTCGAAATATTAATGTTTTTGAGAATTAATTACGGAATAAAACTAAAGAAAATCATCATAAAAAAACTGAATTAGCCAGTGTACAACACCGGCTAAAATTAATGCGGGCTTGAGTTTTAACTCCAATGTTTTTTCTATATTTACTAGGTCGCCAAATCTTGTTGATTTGGCTTTGTTAAACTAAAAGAAACAAATCCAAACAAAAAGCTTCAGCTTAGTACGTGTTCGAAAATCTTGGCGATTTTCACCCGCACTAATCCTAGCCAAAACCGTTGTGCTTAATGCGAGAAAAACGAATAAATGAATGTAAATATTCCTGAAATAGAACTTAAACGTATTAATACAAAGACTTCCTGAATTAAAAAGATTAATTGAAGAAGATGACTCTTTTATTGAAAGTGGAATCTATAAGAAAATTTTCATTTGTGTATTTGACCATTGGTTATCACAAGAAGAAGCTGAAAATAAAATTTTCATTGATGAAGATTCAGAAGAACTTAAAAATCGGAGACAAAAATTTAAATCCTTTATAGAAAGTGTTTATAACCAAACTGAACTGTACAAATGGAGATATAAAAGACATTATCGATTCCATATTCAAAAACCAACTTTGCTAAAAGACGTTATCAGGAAATGTGATTTTGAAAATTTGTGGTCTCAAAGTGGACGAAGATATAGTTTTTTATTGCCTGAATATTCAGCAGTGTATGCCGAAGAATGGGATTGGACAAACATCATATGGTATACTGACAGAGAAAAAATTGAACCTTTATTAAAGGAAGCTAAAAATGTAGGACTTTATATATTGGAATAAACACTAAGCACAACACCGGCTAAACTTCATGCGGGTTTGGTTCTAACTTCAAAGTTTTGCTTATATTTACTAGGTCGCCAAATCTTGTTGATTTGGCTTTGTGAAATCAAAAGAAACAAATCCAAACAAAAAGCTTCGGCTTAGTACGTGTTCGAAAATCTTGTCGATTTTCAACCCCGCACAAAGCCTAGCCAAAACCGTTGCCAAAAATTTCGAAAAAAATAATTTAATAAAAAATAGATATGGAATTACACTCTCAATTAAAAGGATTATCTGAGAAAATTGAACAATTAAAAGATAAAATTGAAACAGAGGAAGCTACAAAAAATGCTTTTATTATGCCTTTCATAAACATTTTAGGCTATGATATTTTTAACCCTACAGAAGTAATACCAGAATTTACAGCAGATTTAGGATTAAAAAAAGGTGAAAAAGTAGATTATGCTATTTTCCAAAATGAAAATCCTATTTTAATTATTGAGTGTAAAAATTGGAAACAAGATTTAAATATTCATAACTCTCAATTGTTTAGATATTTTCACGTTACTAAAACAAGATTTGCACTTCTTACAAATGGAATTATATACAAATTTTACACAGATTTAGATGAAACAAACAAAATGGACGAAAAACCATTTTTAGAATTTGATATAACTAAACTTAAAGAAAATACAATTAAAGAAATTGAGAAATTTCATAAATCAAAATTTAATGTTTCACAAATTGTAGATAATGCAAGTAATCTTAAATACACTAGAGAAGTTAAATCTTTAATTGATGAAGAAATTACTAATCCAACACAAGAATTTATAAAATTATTCGCTAACAGAGCTTATGGTGGTCGTTTAACAGCTAAAATAATGGAAGAATTTACAGAAATAGTAAATAAAGCTTTCAACCAAATTATTAGTGAAAAAGTTAATGATAGATTAAATTCTGCATTAAACAAGGAACAAGAAAAACAACAAGCGGAAGAAGAAGTAATTGAAGAATCTCCAAAAAGTAAAATTGAAACTACTGAAGAAGAAATAGAAGGTTATCAAATTGTAGTTGCAATATTGAGAAGAAAATTACCAAAAGCTAGAATTGTATACAGGGACACACAATCATATTTTGGAATTTTATTAGACGATAATAATAGAAAGCCTATTTGTAGACTTCATTTAAATGGAGGTATAAAATATATAAGTTTATTTGATCAAGACAAAAATGAACTAAAGGAAAAAATTGAAACAATTGATGATATTTACAATTTTGAAAATCAATTATTAAATACAATTGACAATTACATAAATGAATAAAAAACTTTTGGCAACACCGGCTAAACTTCATGCGGGTTCTGTGCTTTCTCAAAGTTTTGTGTATATTTACTAAGTCGCCAAATCTTGTTGATTTGGCTTTGTGAAACCAAAGAAACAAATCCAAACAAAAAGCTTCGGCTTTGTGCGTGTTCGAAAATCTTATCGATTTTCAAGCCCGCACAAAGCCTAGCCAAAATCGTTGGAAACAATTACTAAACAATGAAAAACACTATTTCAATTTTAACTTTATTACTACTAGTTTCTTGTAATATAAAACAAAAAGACAGTTGTAATTTTAAAGGAAAAACCGACAACTTAAAAGACGGAACGAAGTTATATTTAGTAAGTCCACTAACTAATAAAAGAGTAGATTCTTCTGTAGTAAAAAATAATTCATTTTTGTTTGAAATTGAATTAGAAAACGCTCCATCATTGCTTGTATTAGAAAACAAATCTGAATATAAATATTTGTGGTTAGAAAACAGCACAATGACTTTTGATGCTTCTAATACAAGTTTTAACGATGCTAAAATTACAGGTTCAAAAACACAAGATATATTTCAAAAACTAAACGATACTAAAAAAAGCCTCTCTGAAAAAGAAAAACTAAAAGTAGATATTGAGTTTATTGAAAAAAATCCTGAAAGTAATATTAGCAGTGCTTTATTAGCGTTCAACATGTATGCACTTGGCAAAGAAAAAAGCACTGCTTTTTTTAAAAAATTATCATTAAACAACAAAAACTCTGAGTTTGGAAAGGTAATTGCGGATTATATCAAATTAAATGAATATGTAAAAATTGGAGACCATTTCATAGATTTTGAAATGAATGATATTAATGGTAATTCTAAAAAACTCTCCACTTTTAAAGGAAAAACAATACTTCTTGAATTTTGGGCTTCTTGGTGTGTACCTTGTCGTCAAGAAAATCCAAACCTTTTAAAAACTTACGAAGAATTCAACACTAAAGGATTTGAAATATTTGCTGTATCCCTAGATAATAATAAGAATAATTGGATAAAAGCAATTAAGGAAGATAATCTCAAATGGGAAAACGTAAGTGACTTAAAAGGAAATTCAAATACTGCTGCATTTACTTATGGAGTTCATAGTGTGCCAAATAATTTTTTAATTGACGAAAATGGGCTTATTATAGCTCAAAACGTAAGGGGAAATGAATTACATAATAAACTAACAGAAATTTTTTATTCTGATAGATTTAATTCTCTAGACAAAATTAGTTCTAAATTTTTTAAAGCAGTAAATACATCTAATTTTGAACAAATAAAAGCCTTTTTTTCTGCTTCAATATTAGAACAATTAACAGATAGTGTACTTCAATCTATAATTAATAAGATTAATTATTCTGACGAGATTAAGTTTGTTGATTCTAAAGTTATATCTGGAAAGAATAATACTTCTAACCTAAGACTTAGTTATAAACATTCGAAAGAAAAACTTTATTATATACATATAGTTTATAATAAAGCAAATAAAATAGAAAACATATACTTTGAAAACATTAAATAGACGAATTAAAAAAATAACAGTTGCCAACACCGTGTAAAAATAATTGCTTGGTTCTAGCCTACTTGGAAAACCTTGCGGATTTTTCTATGGTTCGTACCATTTTTAGTAAGTTAGTTGCTCGCACACGCAACTATCCTTACACAAACACGTTACCTAAAATAAAATCGTAGCAGCGTTTTCCGTTGAATTATTACTATAATTTGAAACTTTTTACTACTCTCCTATTTTGAAATTTATCATAAATAAAATATCATTTTCTTGTCTGAAAATTATTCACTTTTTTGTTGTGTATAAAAATTTAAGCAAAATATCTCTTTAAATAAATTAACATTTTTATTGCTGAAAAAACATAGAATTCCTGACAAAAAAGTTGGGTTTAAAAAACCATAACTGCTAAAAACATTAAGTTTTTGAGAAATTATTTAAACTTAAAAACTCATGTTTTCTTGATAAATAAACAACAGTAAAAACGTATAGGAAATTATCGTAGGTTCGTAAAATTACTAGTTTTTGAAACATTAACTAAACATAAAAAGTTATCTAGTTCTTGATAAATTAAAACAGTAGAAACGTGTAGGAAATTATCGTAGTTGTGTGAAATCATATTTCTTTTGAAAAATTATCATGATTAAGAACTTTAACAATTCTAAATTTTTGTAGCTGTGTGAAGTAAATACTTTCTTTGAAACTTTACTTTTTTAACATGACATTTTTAATCAAAAAATCAGTTTGAAAAATACTATAGGTAACACCGGCTAAACTTCATGCGGGTTTTGTGCTTACTTCAAAGTTTTGTGTATATTTACTATGTCGCCAAATCTTGTTGATTTGGCTTTGTGATAACAAAAGAAACAAAACCAAACAAAAAGCTTCGGCTTAGTTGCGTGTTCGAAAATCTTGTCGATTTTCTTCCCGCACAAAGCCTAGCCAAAACCGTTAACTTAAACAGCGCTGAAATTCCTGTTGGAATTTTTCGCAGTGGTTTAAATGAAAGGTTTTTTATCTATTTGAAATCAATGCTCACGCAAAATTTTTAAATCTGAAACTTTGTTTTTAACTGAAAACTAAAAACTTTTAATCGTTGCGTTTTAAACTGTGCGCTAAAATTGTTTCATTGAAAATTAATCGGTAGTCGATATATTTTAAACCATCTTTTCGCTGAAAATTAGAACGTTTTAAACTGTACGCATAAGTTTTGTTTGAGAAGTTTAGATCATTTGATAAATTTTATTGGCTGAGAAAAATAGCTTTTAATCATTACGTTCTGAACTGTGCGCTAAATGTCTTCGTTAATAATGAATCTTTAATCGATAAATATTTACAGGGAAAACGTGAAAATTATCGTAGAAACGCGATTTTAATGTCGTTACGCTTAAATCGGAAAATGCTGTTTTTCAATTCAATATTTCTTTGTGAAAAACTGCATAAGTTAACACCGGCTAACAAACAAAGCTAATTTTGTGCTTTCCCAAGGTTAGTTTTCTTCTTTTTTCTGTATTTTAGGTCGAAAATTAATCGGCTTATCAAACGCTTCGTTTGCTAGCCAAAACCGTTAGCTTTAATTACTCTGCTGATTTAAAAAAAACTAGAATTCAAATGGAGACAACACAAAAAGTTTTTTTAGACAACTTAGCTGTAACTCAAAAATATATAACTAAATATAAATTGAGTGAAAATCAAACAACCGATTTAAGAACTTTGAATTTTAAAATTGATAATGAGTATATTTTTAAGTTTGAAAAATATGATGCTTCCTACAATCAAGAATCATTCATAACTACAAAATGGATAAATAACCCAATAAATGAAAAAACTACCATTCTAAATATTTTCGACAAACAAATACATTTGAAAAGAGAAGCTTTAGTAGGCGATTATGAAGTTGAAGTATCTGGTAGAATATTAATATCCAATTATTACGATGCTCTCTGGGAAGGGTATTGTGAAATTGTGACAGAAGGTTTTGCTGACGAACATGATTTATTACCTATAGATACATGGTTTCATCTTGAAAACGGCTTACTTTATTCGTGGATACCAGAGGAATATATTGAAATTGCCTCCGATTGTATTTGGGCAAGTTCTACTGATATTTTTAAATGGCACGAAAAAGAAATCTCAGATTTTTTTAAAGTTAAAGAGAAACCATTAGTTAAAGAGATAAAAATTGAAAAAAAAGAACCAGTAAAGAAAGTTAGTATATTAAAAAAATGGTTTGGAAAAAACTAAAGCTAACACCGGCTAAACTTCATGCGGGTTTAGTGCTTTCTCAAAGTTTTGTATATATTTACTAAGTCGCCAAATCTTGTTGATTTGGCTTTGTGAAATCAAAGAAACAAAACCAAACAAAAAGCTTCGGCTTAGTACGTGTTCGAAAATCTTGTCGATTTTCAACCCCGCACAAAGCCTAGCCAAAACCGTTGTACACAATTAAAATGAAAAAAATTTTAGTCTTAATATTCTTTTCTGTAACTCTATTTTCTTGTAAGTCTGAAAAAAAATCAATTAGGAAAGAAATTAATACTGAAACCTTTGAAACATCAAATTTTGAATTAATTAAAACCATTGGTGACACAAAAGCTGTATTAATTTTGTTTGGTGGTTTCGGAGAAAATCCAACAGATATTAAACGAGAATTTAAAATTCTAGACATTACCAAAAAAAATCAAATCACTTTGATATTAATGAATTATAGTAAAAAGTTATGGCTTGAAGAATTTGAAAAAAAAGAACTTGCTAAACTTTTACAAGAAACTTTAGAAAAGCATAATTTAAACAAAAAAGATATTTACATCGGAGGTTTTTCAAGTGGTGGAATAATGAGTTTACAAATTAGCAACTATATAATTGGAATGAAAGAGTTTTATATAGATCCTAAAGGAGTTTTTATTGTTGACTCACCAATTGACTTATTAGAATTGTATAAAGCTTCTAAAAAGAATATTTCAAGAGATTTCTCAAGTGTATCTGTTGAGGAAAGTAAATGGCTAATTAATACTTTAGAAAAAAAACTAGGCAATCCAGAAAAAGGAATTTCTAAATATGAAAAATATTCTACTTACACCCTTGAAACAGATTATATTAAAAATCTAAAAAAACTTAATAAAACAAAAATCAGATTATATACTGAACCTGATACTATTTGGTGGAAAGAGAATCGAATGGCAGATTATGAACAAATGAATGCTTTTCACATAAAAAAATTATACGAATCTTTAAAAAGACATAACTTTAAAGAAGTAGAATATATTCCTACCAAAAACAAAGGTTATAGAGCTGACGGAGAAAGACATCCTCATAGTTGGTCAATTATTAATAAAGAAGATTTAATTAATTGGATACTAAATTAAAATAACTGTGTACAACACCGGCTAAACTTCATGCGGGTTTCCGTCCTATTTCAAAGTTTTGTGTATATTTACTAGGTCGCCAAATCTTGTTGATTTGGCTTTGTGAAAACAAAGAAACAAAACCAAACAAAAAGCTTCGGCTTAGTACGTGTTCGAAAATCCGCAGATTTTCAATCCCGCACAAAGCCTAGCCAAAACCGTTGGGCATAATATAAACGAAATGAAAATATTTAAATTTGAAATAAGAAATTATAGGTCATGTATTCATACAGTATTCAATATGAATGAAAACTTAACAGCATTAATTGGAATTAATGGTGTTGGTAAAAGTAACATCTTATACGGGCTTCAATTATTCAATAAAATAAAAAGTAACCGTCGTTTTTTTAATGAAATTGCTAAAGAAGAGTTTTCAAAAACTCAAATAAATCTCGAAATATATATTAATAATAGGATGACATTTGTTAGGGCTGATTTCTATTACGAAACAAATGAAAGAAATATTGATGTTATAAATTTCTATGAAATTAAATATAGATTTGAAGGAAGTAATGCTAGAAAATGGAATAAAATTATTCCAGAAGCTTATGACATATCAGAATTCATTGATGAAAAAAGAAATTTTCAAGATTTACCTAAAAGATATCAAAATGAATCAATTAAATTTTCTGTTGATTTAATTAAAAGCTTAGCTAATATAAGTTATTACAGCGCAACTCAATTTTCTGACCCAAGTAAATGCCCTGTATCATTAGAATTAAGTGATTTCCGAATTTCTTCTCAAAGAAGAAAATCTGATGTCCATGAAAAATTTATACATGATTTATATACTGCAAAAAAAACATCATTACCTACCTTCAATTTATTCCTTAATACAGTTGGTGAAAGTGGATTGGAGTTGATACAAGATATAAAATTTCATGTCCATCAAATACCAAGTAGCTCATATAAAGTAAAAACTGGTGGTGAAATTCAAAAAATAGAAAATTTCAAAAAAATTATTGTCCCTTCAATAAAAATTGATGGTTTGAGTTTATCACCAAACCAATTATCTGAAGGTACCTTTAAAACTTTAGCTCTTGTATTTTACATTCTAAATGATAGTAGCGATGTTTTACTGATAGAAGAACCTGAAGTAAGTGTACATCATGGGTTGCTGAATAGTATAATTGAACTTGTTAAACAACAATCACATCAAAAACAAATAATAATAAGTACTCATTCAGATTATGTGCTTGACATGCTAAAACCAAATAATATTTTACTTGTAAATAAAAAAGAAAATCAAGGGACAAAAGCTCAATCATTAACTAAAACTTTATCTAAAAATGAATATAAAGTTTTAAAAGAATATTTGCAAACATCAGGGAATTTAGGGGAATATTGGAAAGAAGGAGGGTTTGACGATGAGTAAAAAGAAAATAAAATGTATTGGATTAATTGTTGAAGATAACAGTGACTTCGACTCTTTTAAAAAAATAATATCAAGAATAACTAATAAAAGTAATTTATCCTTTAAAAAAGCAATAGGAAATGGTTGTGGGAAAATTAAAAGGAAAGCATCTAGTTATGCTAATATTTTACATCAAAGAGGTTGCGATATGATTATATTAGTTCATGATTTAGATAGAAATAATTTAGCAGTTCTTAAATCTGAACTAAATACATCTATAAAAAATAGTCCTGCAAAATATAACTATGTATGTGTTCCAGTTGAAGAAATAGAAGGTTGGTTTTTAAGTGATCCTATGGGAATAAAAAATTCATTAAAACTCTATTTGAAACCCAAAATATCTAGTTTACCTGAAAACATTGCTTCACCAAAAGAAAAAATTGGAGAATTAGTTTACCAATGTTCTAATAAAACAAAAATATATTTAAATACTAAACACAATTCAATACTTGCAGATTCAATTTCAATTGAAGAAATGAAGAAAAAATGTAATTCATTTAATGAATTTTATGATTTCATTAATCAATATGATTATTAATTAATAAATACTATGCCCAACACCGGCTAAACTTCATGCGGGTTCTGTGCTTTCTCAAAGTTTTGTGTATATTTACTAAGTCGCCAAATCTTGTTGATTTGGCTTTGTGAAACCAAAAGAAACAAATCCAAACAAAAAGCTTCGGCTTAGTCCGTGTTCGAAAATCTTGTCGATTTTCAATCCCGTACAAAGCCTAGCCAAAACCGTTGGTAGTAATTAAAAACCAGAAATGAAATGGCATTTATAATGGGAATCATTTTAGGAATAATAATTCCTATTATTTTAATATTCATTGTTAGTTCTATTATAGCTCTTATATCAGGAATTTTAACATACTTTTTATCTAACAATGAAAAAAAGAAAAGAAAAGTATTTATTGCTGTTGTTGCTCCTTTTCAAATTTTATATTCTTTTTTTTTCATCTTATTAATTGGAGGACTAGTTATTTCTGAAACTAAAAATATAGACATTGGAATTGGAGATTCTTGGTATGTACCATTGAATAATTCTTGTGAAATATTAATGATTGATATTACTGACAAAGCTTTTCTAAAATGTAATGAAGAAACTTTATTAAGCGACATTACTGACTTACAATTGAAAAATAATAAAGTTTATGGAAAAACAAATAATAACAAATATTTTAGTTTAAACCTGAATAATAATATTACTCAACATTATTTAAATGAGAATGACCTAAAAGAAAGTGAGAATATAACTGTTTTAGACTTACAAAAAACGAATGATTTTTATAACAATCGAAAATGGGAATTAACAGAGTATTTGATAATTCTAGATTTCATATTAGCTGTATTTTTTTCTGTTATTGGATTTTTTATTTTGTTCAGAATTACACTTCATGGATGGAAATTAAATTTTAATAAGAAAAAAACTACTACCAACACCGGCTAAACTTCATGCGGGTTTAGTTCTAAATCAAAGTTTTGTGTATATTTACTAAGTCGCCAAATCTTGTTGATTTGGCTTTGTGAAATCAAAGAAACAAATCCAAACAAAAAGCTTCGGCTTAGTCCGTAATCGAAAATCTGGCCGATTTTCTTCCCGCACAAAGCCTAGCCAAAACCGTTGGCAAACATGAAAAATAAAACTTTGAAATTATGAGTGGAGGCGGTGGATTTATGCAATTCATGAACAATAGTTCGAAAAACAATAGAAGTTTATTGAAAAATAAAAATTCGTTTAAAGAAAAATCAAAGTACTTGAATGAAAAAAGCACAAAAAAATCAAAATTTGAAATAAAAGAAACTTCAGAAGAAGAACTAAAAATTATACGTGAAAAACGAATTATTGAAAAAGAAAAAACAATAAAAAGTATATACTTATTTTCTTCTCTTGCAATATTATGTATTTCATTTTTCATCTATATAAATTTCTTTAGTAACCATGAAAATGTGAAACCTAATAAAACTCAAATTAAATTACAAAACGAATATTATTTTAGTTTAAAAATTGGTGAAATGTACGCTAAAAGTAAAAAATGGAAAATAGCAATCCAAAATTATGAATCCGCTATTAAAAGTTACCCTGAAGGCTACAAAGCTCATTTTAAACTGATATGGACTTTAATACAGATATGTGACTCCAAAGATAATATCGAAAACTGTAAGGAAGCTATGAGACGTTATGAAAGAGCTAAACTATTATTTCCTGAAAAAGAAAGTGAATTGAACGAATTATTAAACGATATTAAAATAGCTAGTAAACATTAAGTAAACTCTATTTCGAATACTTATTAGAAAAAACGTTAGCCAACACCGGCTAAACTTCATGCGGGTTTAGTTCTAAATCAAAGTTTTGTGTATATTTACTAAGTTGCCAAATCTTGTTGATTTGGCTTTGTGAAAACCAAAGAAACAAAACCAAACAAAAAGCTTCGGCTTAGTACGTGTTCGAAAATCTCGTCGATTTTCAATCCCGCACAAAGCCTAGCCAAAACCGTTGGCAAATATTTAAAAATGAAAACTTTATATATATTTTTAATTAAATTATATTTCGAAAATTAATGAAAAACAATCATAGAAATTTAAAAAAAGAAATTTTAATTTTTACGATAAGTCTTTTTGTAATTGTTTCATTTATAGTTGTATTATATAAAACATACCAATACAAAGATTATGAAAGTTGGAACAATAAAAAGATTGTTGAAGTTGATGCTCTTGTTGTTGACAAAGAAATTGGTGGAGGAAAAGGATTACTACATTCGGTAATAAAATATACTATTAACGATACAATATATAAAACTAACATATCTGGTTATCACACTATTGGAGAAAGGTTAATGATTGAATGTGAATACAATAATTATAAAAATATTCGTATTCGAAAACTTCCTTTTTTTTTAGATTCTGAAGATTGTAGTTATGTATTAGGAAAAATAACTAAAGTTGAAAAAGGAGAAATCTATTTTACTTATTGGAACAACAATAAACCTATTGAGTATAAACACTCTATTTTTGGAGAGTTTTCAAAAAAACTTTTACCTATAAATAAAAAGAAATTATATGTAGTTCAGTTTTTAAAAAAGAATCCTAAAAGATCATTAATTCACTTAGATAAATCTGTAAATTATACTAACTATTGGTGGAAATATAATGTAAATAATAATGGAGAAATCTATAAATTAGAAAATGAAAAACATTAGCCAACACCGGCTAAACTTAATGCGGGTTTTGTGCCAAATTCAAAGTTTTGTCTATATTTACTAGGTCGCCAAATCTTGTTGATTTGGCTTTGTGAAATCAAAGAAACAAATCCAAACAAAAAGCTTCGGCTTAGTACGTGTTCGAAAATCTGGCCGATTTTCAATCCCGCACAAAGCCTAGCCAAAACCGTTGGCAAATATTTAAAAAAACGAAAAATCAATGTTTAACATGTGAGAAAAATGCTCGTAATTTTGAAAAAGAAGAAGAGTAACGAATAACACAAAATATTAAATACTTAGAATGAAAAAAATCTATTTTGTATTATGTCTAATAATGATAATTTCACAAAGTTGTAATAATAATGATTGTGGAGAATGTTTTACCCCTCCCGAAATATTTAGTTTCAAAATTG
>NZ_JAUMIT010000010.1 GCF_030519655.1 Wenyingzhuangia gilva | reverse complement strand
TTGTGCAAGCTTCAAAGTTTTGTGTATATTTACTAGGTCGCCAAATCTTGTTGATTTGGCTTTGTGAAATCAAAGAAACAAAACCAAACAAAAAGCTTCGGCTTAGCACGTGTTCGAAAATCTGGCCGATTTTCAATCCCGCACAAAGCCTAGCCAAAACCGTTAGCCTAAACAGGAAATTTCGGTCGAAATTTCCGCAGATAAATTAATTCTTAACTTTTCTCTAAACATTTTAAAACCAATCTTAACGCAAAAAATTAAAGTCTGAAACTTTTATGTAAACCTATAATTTATTGACTTTCTTAAAGAAAATTATTTGTGAAAAAATGTACTTTTTGTGGCTGAGAATTATTGACTTTTCGCTGTGCGTAAAAAAGTAACGTGCTGAAATGTAAATGAAAAAGTGAATAAATTATCATTCATAATTTTTTGAGAGAAAATATATAAAAATAAAAATGGTGTTAAAAGTTACGTGCTGAACTGTACGCTAAATTGTTTCATTGATACTTTTTTTTAACCGATAAATATTTACAAGCAAAACGTTGAATTTTATCGTAACAACGCGATTTGAAAAACAGTAACTCTGAAAAAAATAAGGATAATGCATTTTTTCAACAAAAACATTTTCGTGGCTGAAAACTGAAAAACTGCATAGGCTAACAACAGCTAAAAAACAAAGCTTTTTTTTGTGCTTTCATAAAGTTGGTTTTCTTTTTATTTTCTGTAGTTTTAAGTCTGAAAATTAATCGGCTAGTTTAACGCTTCGTTTACTAGCTAAAACCGTTGGCAGTAACTAAATTAAATGGAGAAAAAAAACAATCAAAATAAAATATTCAATTTTAAAGCTGAATTTGGATGGAGTGAAGTAATTGCTCTAATTGCTTTAATTGGGGCTGGCATATCATTAATTATTCAAATAAATTCTAACAATCCCGATCTATCACTTAAAAACACCTCTCTAGTAGGAACTACATTTATAGATAAAAACGGAGATAAATATCATTTTGGATTTTATAGAACAACTATAATTAATAATGGAGAAAAATCAGTAACATTATTAGGACTTAAACCACACGAAAACTCTGGTTTAATTTCAACAACTGAAAGAGGATCTAATAAATTAACTGAAGGGTTAATTCAATATAAAATATTTCAAATTCCTGATTCAATTTTAGTAGACCATTTAATTAAAGGACAACTATTAATCTCTGAATTTGAAAACCAAGGTTTAGAAAAATTATCAATGATAAATAAAGTTATAGGACCTGGAGAAATTTTCACTCTGAATATTGGAGTTATTTATGATTTCTATTCAGATAATTCGAAAGATTATTCAAGCTTCATTTTTTCAAGTCAATTAGAATTTTCAAATGAAGAAAAATTTAATTTTGGAACAGCTGGTGACATTTAAATATAAGTATTTGATAAAAGCTACTGCCAACACCGGCTAAACTTAATGCGGGCTTCTGTCCTACTCCAAAGTTTTGTGTATATTTACTAAGTCGCCAAATCTTGTTGATTTGGCTTCGTGAAACTAAAAGAAACAAATCCAAACAAAAAGCTTCGGCTTAGTACGTGTTCGAAAATCTGGCCGATTTTCAAGCCCGCACAAAGCCTAGCCAAAACCGTTACCTAACATAAAATCAAGAATATGAAAAAATGGAATTTTAAAGCTAAAAATAGTCCTCAAAAAATTAGCGAAAAAATACAAATAACTCTTGAATCTATTAAAGGATTAGAGTTTAATGTTGGACATCAAAAAAGTAATTCAATTAACTTTAAAATACGAAAACGAATTCTATATCCTTTTTATTTATATTTTTTAAATAGTATTGTTGTTAATGGAAAATTATCAAAATCAAACATTGAAAATGAAACAGATGTAGAAATTTCATTTCATCAGCACTTTTTATGGAATTTCGTTATCTATAGTAATATCTTAGTCGGTTTAGGTATTATAACCTATTTAATTACAGGAAAAGACACAAATCCTCTAACTTATTTAATTGGAATAATTATAATGAGTATTGGATTTATTTTATGGATTGCAATTCAAAAAAAATACGTTAAAAACATACAAGAATATAAAACGTTAATATCTGATATCTTAGAAAAATCGTAGCAATGAAAAAATGCGTCTTTGATAGATTCTTTTAACATAAAAAAAGGGTGTCCTACTTTATGTTATCGTAGCTATAAAAAGTTTTAAAATCCTTGAGATATTTATTTTAAGAATAACTTTCACAAACTTTGATAAATATTTAACCAGGGCAACGTATTAAAAATTATCGTAGCTGTGAAGAAATAAAAAATCATTGAAAACTTTAATTAAAAAACTAATGATTTTAATTCTATATCAACATTTGAAAAAAACGTTAGGTAACACCGGCTAAACTTAATGCGGGTTTATTTCTAAATTCAAAGTTTTGTGTATATTTACTAAGTCGCCAAATCTTGTTGATTTGGCTTTGTAAAATCAAAGAAACAAATCCAAACAAAAAGCTTCGGCTTAGTACGTGTTCGAAAATCTTGCCGATTTTCTTCCCGCACAAAGCCTAGCCAAAACCGTTAGCCTAAACAGGAAATTTCGGTCGAAATTTCCGCAGATAAATTAATTCTTAACTTTTCTTTAAACATTTTAAAACCAATTCTCACGTAAAAAAAACAAGTTGAAAACTTTTCTGTAAACTGATAATTTATTGACTTTCTTAAAGAAAATTATTTTTAAAAAAATGTACTTTTTTGTGGCTGAAAATTATTGTATTTTCTCTGAGCGTAAAAGTAACGTGCAAAATGTACATGAAAAAGTGGATAAATTATCATTCATAATTATTTGAGAGAAAATATATAAAATAAAAATGTTGTTAAAAGTTACGTGCTGAACTGTACGTTAAAATTGTTTCATTGATACTTTTCTTTAACCGACAAATATTTACAAGCAAAACGTTGAATTTTATCGTAACAACGCGATTTGAAAAGCAGTAACGCTGAAAATAATAAGGATAATGCATTTTTTCAATAAAACATTTTTGTGTCTGAAAAACTGCATAGGCTAACAACAGCTAAAAAACAAAGCTTTTTTTATGCTTTCACTAAGTTGGTTTTCTTTTTATTTTCTGTAGTTTTAAGGCTGAAAATTAATCGGCTAGTTTAACGCTTCGTTTCCTAGCTAAAACCGTTAGCTTTAATATAAAAAACCGAAAAGTTTCCATATATATCAACTTTTTACTTTAACTTTGTATCATTGAAAATTAATATAATTGAATGAAACAAAAATTTGAAATTATTTTTCTTGAAGAAGCTATTGAATTTATGGATAGTTTAGAAGACAAAGCTAGGACTAAAATTTTCTATAATTTGGAAAAAGCTAAGTTTGGAAATGATCCTAAACTATTTAAAAAATTAACAGATGACGTATGGGAGTTTAGAACTCTTTATAACAAAATTCAATATAGACTCTTTGCTTTTTGGGATAAAACTGGAGATTCTGAAACATTGGTTGTAACCACTCATGGAATTATTAAAAAAGTAAGTAAAGTTCCTAAAAGCGAAATAGAAAAAACTAATCAAATTAAAACTGAATATTTTAATCAATAAAACTTTTAAGATATGGAAAAAAAGAAATTGAAAACAATGACACTTGACCAAATGAAAGATAAACATATTGGAAAAGTTGGTACTGAAAAAAGAGATAAATATGAATTTGACTTACAACTTGAAATTCTTGGAGAGACAATTAAGTCTGTGAGAAAAGAAAGAAATTTAACACAAGAACAACTTGGAAGTTTAATTGGAGTGCAAAAATCTCAAATTTCAAAACTTGAAAGAAACACAAAAAATGTTACTATTGAAACAATTTTGAAAGTCTTTAAAGCATTGAAAACTAATGTAAAATTAAGCGTTCAAATGAATGAATTTGATTTTGAAATTGCATAATAAAAAATACTAAAGCTAACACCGGCTAAACTTCATGCGGGTTTTATGCCAACTTCAAAGTTTTGTGTATATTTATTGAGTCGCCAAATCTTGTTGATTTGGCTTTGTGAAATCAAAGAAACAAATCCAAACAAAAAGCTTCGGCTTAGTCCGTGTTCGAAAATCTTGTCGATTTTCTTCCCGCACAAAGCCTAGCCAAAACCGTTAGCTACCATAATGAAAATCATCAGATTGATATTGATTTTTTACAGATTATATGCTTTTCTAAGTTTTATGATTAATCTTGCTTGTGTATCGATTATTAGCACATGGGGAATTAGAGGAATCACAGCAGTATTTTGGTTTAAAATATTCACATTGGGCTTTACTTATTACTATATAAATAACCATAAAAAAGAAGAGTTTTTTTATTATAAAAATCTTGGACTTTCTAAAAAAAACTTATGGATTTCAACCTTTATAATTGATTTATCTTTATTCATAACAATAATAGTTCTAACACTTAAATTCACATGAAAAATATTCTTGAAATAGATAGTGTTCTCCTTAAATTTAAATCTACAGTTATTCTAAATAATGTTTATTTAAAAAGTGAAACTGGAATAATAACAGGACTATTAGGAAGAAATGGAACAGGAAAATCGTCTCTCATGAAAATTATATATGGAGAAATTATTCCTAATGATAAATCTATAAGAATTAATAATTCATCGTTATTTAAATCTGCTCGTTCTCCAAAAGATATTAGATATCTTCCACAAAATAAATTTATTCCTATGTATTTAACAGTGCAAAGGTTATTGAAAGATTTTAATCTAGATTTTTCAGATTTAATATCATTTTTTCCTGAATTTCAAAAGCATTACAAATCAAAACTGAAAAATTTATCTGGTGGAGAAAGAAGAATTATTGAAATTTATTTAATACTTGTCTCTAAAACTAAATTTTGCATGCTAGATGAACCGTTTTCTCAAGTAATGCCTGTACATATTGAAACAATTAAAAAACTAATAATTAGAGAAAAACAAAATAAAGGAATTATTATAACAGATCATATGTACGAGCATATAACTGAAATTAGTGATAGTTTATATGTTATAAGTAATGGGAAAACACATTTAACAAACAATATTAAAGATTTACAAAAATTAGGATACATTAGAAATTCATAGAAAATTACGGTAGCTAACAACGGCTAAACTTCATGCGGGTTTTGTGCTTACTTCAAAGTTTTATCTATATTTACTAAGTCGCCAAATCTTGTTGATTTGGCTTTGTGAAAACAAAAGAAACAAATCCAAATAAAAAGCTTCGGCTTAGTACGTGTTCGAAAATCTTGTAGATTTTCAAGCCCGCACAAAGCCTAGCCAAAACCGTTGTGTGTCAGCTAAAAAAAACTGTAACTAAAACAAAAATAATGAATACAACCTGCTCTAAATGTTCTAGTTTAGGACTTCAATTTTATTCTAAAAACATATCTCCTGCTGAATATATAGAAGGAAATTCAAATGCTGATATTTGGATTATTGGTTTAAATCCAAAAAACGAAATAGGACATATTGAAGAAAGAACAAAAGAAGACTTTGAAAAATTCACACCAGAATCTCATCCCTATTTCGCCGATTTCAAAAAAGTATCTAATGACCTTTATGAAAATTGGATTGGAAAAAATAATAGAATAGCGCATACAGACTTAGTTAAATGTTTTTCGAACAGTTTTCCCCCTGAAATTAATATTGAAGGAAAACTAAAAAAACTAAAAAAAACAGAAATAATAAAAAACTGCTCTGAACACTTGTACAAGCAAATTCAAAACAGCAAACCTAAAATGATAATTTGTAATGGAGCACCAGTCAGCTGGGAAATGGTTAGAATATTTCCTCCTAAGAAAGATAATGTAGATATTAAATCATTAACATCTTATAAAACAGATGTTAAATTTAAAAATGGAGAAACACATCAATTTTGGATACTACTATCAGGTTTCATAGGTAGAATTGATGATTGGAGTAAGAGACGTTTAGGAAAAGAAATTGAAGAAATACTTGAAAAAGAAGCTATAAAATTCTAAAAAGCCGAACACACAACACCGGCTAAACTTCATGCGGGTTTTGTGCTTACTTCAAAGTTTTGTGTATATTTACTAAGTCGCCAAATCTTGTTGATTTGGCTTTGTGAAAACAAAGAAACAAAACCAAACAAAAAGCTTCGGCTTAGTACGTGTTCGAAAATCTTTCCGATTTTCACCCGCACAAAGCCTAGCCAAAACCGTTGTACAATATTTTGAGTGAAACTATCTTTATATTTTTAATTTTTTTACTATTTTTTATTTTTGGAAACTTTGGTATTCATCTATTTTACAAAAATAAGAAAGACGTGTTAATTCAATATTTGGATAAATATGAATATGATTTTGTTGAAAATGTGAAAACTTATGAAACAACTAAAAGCAGATTAAACTACTCTTACAGAATCTTAAGAGCTGATTTGATCTTCATAAATAATAATATCATTGTAATTCCTTACAATTATCATTTTGGAGGTTTAATTAAACAATATCAACCTATTTTACAATTTAGATTTAATTATGAAAATAAGAAAATAGAAGGTATACAGTTCTTAATGAATGTTGAAAGTATTGAAAATATAAATTCAAACATAATATTGAAATCTAATAAAACCAATAATTTCTTGAATGGAAATATGGAAATAAAAATCGACTTGTCTGAAAAAGAAATTAATACTGAAACGTTAATTATAGATAGAAACTACATTGTTTAAGCATTAAAAAAACATTGTACAACACCGGCTAAACTTCATGCGGGTTTTATGTTAACTTCAAAGTTTTGTGTATATTTACTAAGTCGCCAAATCTTGTTGATTTGGCTTTGTGAAACCAAAGAAACAAATCCAAACAAAAAGCTTCGGCTTAGTTGCGTGTTCGTAAATCTTGCCGATTTTCACCCGCACAAAGCCTAGCCAAAACCGTTGTACCAAATTATCGAAAATCGCTATGTATAGTGTTGAAGAAATTAAAGAAAATTATAAAAGTTTTTCAGATTCAAAAATTGAAAACATAGCTATAAATGAGTCTAAAGATCTTAGAACAGAAGTACTTGAAATTTTAAGAAACGAAATTTTAAAAAGAAAACTTGATGCTAATTTAATTACTTGGGTTAACGCTGAAACAAATTATTTTACTGAAAAAGAAACTTTAGAATTAGCTGAAAAAATAAAAAAAATAAAATGTCCTAACTGTGGTGAAAAAAACAATGAGTTGAAAGGTTATGAAATTAATAAAGTTTTTTCATTCATAATATTTTATTCGAGAACTATAGAAAGAAGAATATTGTGCAAAAGATGTGGAAGAAATAATAACATCATTTCAAATCTATCTATATTATTATTAGGGTGGTGGTCTAGAAGAGGATTTCTTGTGACACCATATTGTTTATTTAAAAATATTATTAATTCTTTTTCGAATGAAAAAATTAGTAACAATGTGATAAATGAATTTATAAAACAAAATAACGGTATGTTTAGGTTACATGGAATAAATGAAGAAAATATATCAAACTTAATTTCATTGCATAATAATAATTATGAGATTCCAGAAACTGAAGAAGAAGAAAAATTGAAATAAAAACTTGGTACAACACCGGCTAAACTTCATGCGGGTTTTGTGCATACTTCAAAGTTTTGTGTATATTTACTAAGTCGCCAAATCTTGTTGATTTGGCTTTGTGAAATCAAAGAAACAAATCCAAACAAAAAGCTTCGGCTTAGTCCGTAATCGAAAATCTTGTCGATTTTCAATCCCGCACAAAGCCTAGCCAAAACCGTTGTACAATATTAAATTTAAAAAACCTCCATTCAATAATTAATTTAATGAAAAAAACATTTTTAACCTTAATCTTTTTAGGATTAACGTTTATATTAAAAGCTCAGAACTCAAGCGCTGAAAACTCTACATCGGGAATACAAATTGGAACCCCTGGAATATGGATTCATAATGAAAATAAACTAATTAATTCACTGATCTTAAGAACAGAACTAGGTTTTGATATTGCAACTTGGGGAAATATTTCAACTTGGGGAGGAAAAGATAATGGAATTATAATGAATTTTGTGGTAACAGCTGAGCCTCGTTGGTATTATAACCTAGATAAAAGAAAAGCTAAATCTAAAAGAATTGATGGAAATAGTGGAAACTTCTTATCGTTAAAAACAAGTTTTTATCCAAATAAGTTAGTTATTTCAAACATTGATAACACTTACTTAAAAAGTTATATTATGATATTCCCTACATGGGGAATAAAACGAAATATTGGAAAATATTTTAATTATGAAGCTGGATTCGGTGTTGGTTATAGACACTATTATGCAAAAGAACATGAATTAGCTTCATATCAAAGTAATAATAAAATAGTTAGTAATGTACATTTGAGAATTGGATACAGATTTTAAAACATTGTACAACACCGGCTAAACTTCATGCGGGTTTAGTACTTTCTCAAAGTTTTGTGTATATTTACTAAGTCGCCAAATCTTGTTGATTTGGCTTTGTGAAATCAAAAGAAACAAAACCAAACAAAAAGCTTCGGCTTAGTCCGTGTTCGAAAATCTGGCCGATTTTCTTCCCGCACAAAGCCTAGCCAAAACCGTTACCTGCAAGCTGTAAAATGACGACAACGACCAGAAATAGAACACTTGAATTTTCTGTAACGGGACTGACTGTCGTATTATTTACTTTGACAATTATGACTTACTTCCTCGACCAACACAAATCCAATTGGGTTTGCGGACCAGTTCTTTTTCTAATGGAATTACTTGCACTTGGAATCCAAGCCGTTTTGACTGTTTCAATTTGGAAAACGACAAATAGGAAGACCAAATTTGCCTTGTTGTTATTGAGTATGTTAATAATTGGATTTATAACATTTGGATTCGTGAATTTCAATCTGAACTGCACATAATGACAACAAACTCAAACATAGAATACATACTAATTACAACGCTGACAGTATTATTTTTTGTCCTGCCAGTTGTCTTTACGCTAAATCGACTGAAGCACAAAATGAATTTCAGCTTGACAAAAATCAGACTGCTTTTCAACTACTCTTTGATACCACAACTTGGACTTGGTCTCTTATTGTACTTGACTTTTTTGATTTTCGGTGAAAACATGTTCGGAAACCTGACAAAGACAAATTGGTTTGAGCTAATTTCAATTGCGACTTTGTGGTTTTACATAATTGGAGTGTTCTATTACATTCCTTCATTAGTCGTTCTGAATTTGACAATTGGACTATTAAATTTGATAAGAAAAAATAAAAAGCCAGCAGGTAACACCGGCTAAACTTCATGCGGGTTTTGTGCCAACTTCAAAGTTTTGTGTATATTTACTAAGTCGCCAAATCTTGTTGATTTGGCTTTGTGAAAAACAAAGAAACAAATCCAAACAAAAAGCTTCGGCTTAGTACATGTTCGAAAATCTTAGCGATTTTCACCCCGCACTAATCCTAGCCAAAACCGTTAGCTAAAATAAAATCGTAGCGGCGTTTTCCGTAGAATTATCACTATAATTTGAAACTTTTTTACTTCTCTCCTATTTTGAAATTTATCATAAAATAAGAGCATTTTATTAGCTGATAATTATTGACTTTTTTCGTTGTGTATAAAACCTTAAAAAAATATTTCTATCAAAAATTAACATTCTTATCAGCAAAAATATTTTAAAAGTCATGACAAAAAACTTGTGTTTAAAAAAACAGTAACTGCGAAAAATATCAAGTTTTTGAGAAATTATTTAAACTTAAAAAAATTATATTTTCTTGATAAATAAAAACAATAGAAACGCTTAGGAAATTATCGTAGTTGCGTGAAATTATTAAGTTTTTGAAACATTAACTAAACATAAAAAGTTCTTCTTTTCTTGATAATTGAAAACAGTAGAAACGTGTAGGAAATTATCATAGTTACGTGAAATCATATTTCTTTTGAAAAATTATCATGATTAAAAACTTTAACTATTCTAATTTTTTGTAACTGTGAGAAGTAAATACTTTCTTTGAAACTTTACTTTTTTAACATAACATTTTTAATCAAAAAATCAGTTTGAAAAATACTTTAGCTAACACCGGCTAAACTTCATGCGGGTTTTGTGCAAACTTCAAAGTTTTGTGTATATTTACTAAATCGCCAAATCTTGTTGATTTGGCTTTGTGAAACCAAAGAAACAAAACCAAACAAAAAGCTTCGGCTTAGTACGTGTTCGAAAATCTTGTCGATTTTCTTCCCGCACAAAGCCTAGCCAAAACCGTTGTGTGTAATGTAAAAAACCCTGTTAAATATGAATGATTTTTTCACAATATTTTATCGCTTGCTTACTAGGAAAAATAGTCCTTTTCGATTTACTACGGTCATACTTGCATTACTGATAGTAGCAACAATTACAGTAATTACTTTAAAATTATTTTCTGACGATTTAGAGTTATCTAAATTTACTGACAAAAAAACAGAAATTATTGTGATTATAGGTATGTTAGTTTCAATGTTAGTTGCTCTACCTACGATTGCTAAATTCTTAATTTCAGAAAAAGAATATCGTAGTTTTGATGATGAACGAGATTCGACATTTACAAAACAATTAAGAGAAGAACTTGATTTAGAAAAAAAACTAAATGAGTTATTAAAAGAAACAGTAACTGTAAATAAAATTCAAGAAGTCGTTTATGACAAAACATTGCAAAATGTTGAATCTAGTCTTCTCAAAAAAATAGAAGAAAAATATGAAAAACATATAAATTATGAATTAAAACATAATTTAATATCTAGCCAATTAAATCCAATAATTAGAGATACCGAAAAATATATTGATAAACTTCAAAGAAATTCAATAGTTAACCTAATTATCGGTATTATCGGAACAATTACTGCTATTACGATTTTAGCAATTACAATTCTTGACAAAAACAGTGAATCAATTGAAATTGGGAATTTTCTAATATACTTTTTGCCTCGTCTGACATTTGTAGTCTTTATACAATTATTTGCTTTTTTCTTTTTACGTTTATATAAGAGTAATTTAGAAGACGCAAAATATTTTCAAAATGAACTTACTAATCTGAATTCTAAAACTTCAGCTCTTAAAATAGCTCATTTATTGGGTAAAGATGATAAAGTAGATGAATTAATAAAAGTGCTTTCCTTAACTGAAAGAAATTTTAAACTGAATAAAGAAGAAAGTTTGCAAATACTGGAAAAGGCTAAAATCGAAAAAGACTTCGATTCAAATATGTTAAAAGCATTTTCGGAATTTTTAAAAATTTACAAAAAAGAAGAGTAAAAACACTACACACAACACCGTATATAATTTATTGCTAGTTCTAGCCTACTTACGAAAATCCTCGCGGATTTTCTATTCGGTTTTTATTTGCTAAATTTAGTGCTTAAACAACGCAACAAACCATATACAAACACGTTGGCTAAAAGCAAAAACTACATCGAAAATATTTCTTTAAGGTGAGAATTTCTTACCTTTGATAAAAAGATGTTTAATATGGACTTACAATCACGAAAAATAGAATTTATTCAAGAGTTTCTGAAAATTCAGAGTGAAGAAGCTATCTCTAAACTTGAAAAAATATTAAGAAAAGAAAAAGCATCTAATATTTCCAAAGAAATCAAACCTATGTCTATAGAACAATTCAATGAAAGAATTAATAAATCTATGGAAGATTCTGAAAACGGAAGGGTTATTGAAACAAGTCAATTGAAAGCTAAAATTGAAAAATGGGCTTAAAAATTTATTGGACTGAGTTTGCTGAAACTGAACTCGAAGAAATTTTCAAACACTACAAAGAAAAAGCTGGTATAAGAGTAGCTAAGAAACTAGTAAATGGTATTTTGAATGAGCCTAAAATTCTTGAAAACAATTATGAAATAGGTCAACGAGAAGAGTTATTAATTCATCGAAAAGAAAACTTCAGATATATAATTTATAAAAGCTATAAAATAATATATCATTTTAATGAATCTGAAAATAGAATTGATATAAACGACGTTTTTGACACTCGTCAATATCCATTGAAAATTAAAAGAAACGATAAAAGCCATTAGCCAACACCGGCTAAACTTCATGCGGGTTTTGTGCTAACTTCAAAGTTTTGTGTATATTTACTAAGTCGCCAAATCTTGTTGATTTGGCTTCGTGAAATCAAAGAAACAAATCCAAACAAAAAGCTTCGGCTTAGTACGTGTTCGAAAATCTTTCCGATTTTCTTCCCGCACAAAGCCTAGCCAAAACCGTTGCCAAAAACTAAGAAACTGAAAATGAGAAAAATATTATTAATCATATCTACTATAGTATTATCTAGTTGTGTAAGTGCTAAAATAACATCTAGAAAAGCTGAAGATTTTAATGAAAAAATCAATAAAATATATATTTTATCTAGAGGAGCTGAAGATGCAAAATACTTTTATAAAGGTTTTTTCATTGAGTTAGAAAAGTATTTTAATGAAGAAAACGTAAAGTTTGAAAGTTATAGATACGATAAATTATCATTAGAGACAGATAAAGAGATAGATGAAAAAATAAACAAATTTTCTCCAGATGTAGTAATGTTAATAAACCAAACAGAGTCTGAAAAACACATTAATGCTGTTGGTATAGGCTTTACCCATAGTACAATTACTAAAGGAACTTTTGACATAAAAATATTTCTTCCCAATAGTGAAAAAATTGTTTGGAGAGGAAACCTTACTGCAGATGCAGCATATGATAATTTAGCACAAGCTGCAGAAAAATCTGTACAAAAATTAATTGAAAAATTAAAATTAGATGGTTTACTCTAACTAAAAAAGCATTTGGCAACACCGGCTAAACTTCATGCGGGTTTTGTGCTAACTTCAAAGTTTTGTGTATATTTACTAAGTCGCCAAATCTTGTTGATTTGGCTTTGTGAAATCAAAGAAACAAATCCAAACAAAAAGCTTCGGCTTAGTACGTAATCGAAAATCTTGTCGATTTTCAATCCCACACAAAGCCTAGCCAAAACCGTTGTAAACAATTTTGAAAAAAAAATTCTATCCTACATATTATATTTCACACTAATAATTCTAGTTATATTTAATATAGGCTTACTTTTCAGTAAAAAAGTCTATTACGAATTTCAATACCCTGAAGAAACTCCAGATGATTATAATTTTATTGCTAAAATAGATTACACAGACTTAATATTTGATACTTATAAAAATGAATTTACTAAAGGTATAACTTGGGAAAAAGATACTGTGATTCGTTATAAATTAAGTAATGCTGAAAAAAACAGAATCTACAACCTAATGAAAAGCATAGATATTGTTAAATATCCTAATTTTTTCGCTCCTAAAACTCATAAATTAATACACCCAAGTCCGACATATTATTTTAAATGTGAATTTGACAATGTAAAGGTCGAAATTAGATGGGTATACAATACTGAGTCTGAAACAGAAGATGCAGTTAAATTTAGAGATTTTATGTATTCAATTTTTGAAAATGTATTAGAAGAGAAAGAAATAAAAAAATTACCTGAAACTTATAGACCTCGAATGTAAAAAAACAGTTTACAACACCGGCTAAACTTCATGCGGGTTCTGTGCTTTCTCAAAGTTTTGTGTATATTTACTAAGTCGCCAAATCTTGTTGATTTGGCTTTGAAAACCAAAAGAAACAAAACCAAACAAAAAGCTTCGGCTTAGTACGTAATCGAAAATCTTACCGATTTTCTTCCCGCACAAAGCCTAGCCAAAACCGTTACCTAACATTAAAAAATCTCGTTGATAAGTTATCATCACTTAATTTTAATTATCTTTGAAATATGTTAATGATAGATAAAAATATAAAACGAGTTAAAACTTTATGTAAAAAACATAAGGTCGAAAAACTGTATCTATTTGGTTCTGCTACAAATGAAACATTTTCCGAGAACAGTGATATTGATTTTCTTGTGAAATTTAACATATCTGACTTGAGTTTATATTTTGACAATTATATTTCTTTTAAAGAAAAGCTTGGAAAAATATTTAAAAGAGATATTGATTTAGTAGAAGAACAAACATTGAAAAATCCTATTTTAATTAATTCAATTAATAAGAACAAAGAATTAATTTATGGATGAAAGAATACTAAAATGGTTATATGATATCCATTTCGCTTTAGAAGAAATTGAATCTTATTTTGAAAATACTGAAAAAGACTTTTTTGAGTATAGAAAAAACACAATGCTTAAAAGAGCTGTGGAAAGAGATTTAGAAATTATCGGAGAAGCTGTTAATCGAATTTTAAAACGAGATCCAAATTTTGAAAAATTCATCTCTAATGCGAAAGCTATAATTGGTTTGAGAAATCAAGTTATACATGCGTACGATAATATCTCTGATGAAAATATTTGGTCAATTATTATAAATCATATTCCGAAACTTAAAAAGGAAGTTGAAAGCTTAATAGCTGAAAGCAAATAAAAACGTTAGGTAACACCGGCTAAACTTCATGCGGGTTTTGTGCTAACTTCAAAGTTTTGTGTATATTTACTAGGTCGCCAAATCTTGTTGATTTGGCTTTGTGAAACCAAAAGAAACAAAACCAAACAAAAAGCTTCGGCTTAGTACGTGTTCGAAAATCTTGTCGATTTTCAACCCCGCACAAAGCCTAGCCAAAACCGTTAGCCTAAACAGGAAATTTCGGTCGAAATTTCCGCAGATAAATTAATTCTTAACTTTTCTTGAAACATTTTGAAAAAAATCTTAACGCAAAAAATTAAAGTCTGAAACTTTTCTGTAAACCGATAATTTATTGACTTTCTTAAAAAATTATTTGTTAAAAAATGTACTTTTTTGTGGCTGAGAATTATTGACTTTTATCTGTGAGTAAAAAAAGTAACGTGCCGAATTGTGCATGAAAAAGCGAATAAATTATCATTCATAATTCTTTGAGAGAAAATATATAAAAATAAAAATGGTGTTAAAAGTTACGTGCTGAACTGTACGCTAAATTGTTTCATTGGTACTTTTCTTTAACCGATAAATATTTACAAGCAAAACGTTGAATTTTATCGTAACAATGCGATTTGAAAAGCAGTAACGCTGAAAATAATAAGGATAATGCATTTTTTCAATAAAACATTTTTGTGTCTGAAAAACTGCATAGGCTAACAACAGCTAAAAAACAAAGCTAATTTATGCTTTCACTAAGTTGGTTTTCTTTTTATTTTCTGTAGTTTTAAGTCTGAAAATTAATCGGCTAGTCTAACGCTTCGTTTCCTAGCTAAAACCGTTGGCAAAAACTAAAAAATGAATGAAATAAAAAAGTTTAAGACAGTCGAAGGTTACTGTGAAATAATTAATAATGAATTAACTACAACTCGTGGTGATATTTTAATACCAGAAGAAGAATTAAAAAAAGTAAGTAAAAAAGTTATTCTATTTCAAAGTATATATCCTTTAACATTTATAATTTTAGGTATCCGAAAAATATTTCAAGAAGAATATGAAATTGGAATTATATTTATAATTGTCTCTTTAATTTTTGGATACACAACAATAAATTTAATTAGGGAAACAAATAAATCAATAATTAAATTATCAGATATAAAGGAAATTAATATTAAAAAACCTTTTTTAGGATTTACATTAGAAAAAATCATTATCAAGTTTAATGAGAATCATAAGACTTCTCGAAAGACTTTAAAACTTCCTGAAAAAGAATTAGAAAACTCTGAAAAGGCAAAAGAAATTCTTAAAAATATTATTTAGGAATATTTATCCTAAACTAAAAAAACTACGTTCCAGTGAAATCAAATAATATCTTTGAATACAATTGTAATTTGAATTTTCAGAAAAAATTAAACAAATCAAAAAAACATTCTATCTACTCAATAATTATTGGAATTATATTATTGTCAATCGCTATAGTTAATGGGATAAATAGTAATGATAAAGTATTTTTAATTTCTAGTCTCCTATTTCCTATTTTTCTAGTAGGTTTTTATATATATAGTTCTGTTTTTATAAAAGCTGAAACATATTCAAATGTTATTACTAACATATCTTTTGAGAATAAATTTGTTAATATAAAAACGTCAAGCTTTTCAATAGCAAGAATAACTATACAAAAAAGTAAAAGAATTAAATCCACATTTAAAATATCGAAAATAAATACAAGTGATTATCTTTATCTTGATAATGATAAATATTGCTATATGTTTTTAAATGAAAAACACACATTTTTCTTATATCCTTCTTATTTTAATAAAGAATTAGAATCTTTGATTTCTGAAACAATTAAAGATAAAACAATATAAAAGCATTTGCCAACACCGGCTAAACTTCATGCGGGTTCTGTGCTTACTTCAAAGTTTTGTGTATATTTACTAGGTCGCCAAATCTTATTGATTTGGCTTTGTGAAATCAAAGAAACAAAACCAAACAAAAAGCTTCGGCTTAGGTGCGTGTTCGAAAATCTTACCGATTTTCTTCCCGCACAAAGCCTAGCCAAAACCGTTAGCTTTAACAACGCTGAAATTCATGGCTGAACTTTTCGCAGTTGTTAAAATGAAACTTTTTCTTAATTATTTGAAACCAATCTTGACTCAAAAAATTAAAGAACGAAACTTTTCTATAACATAAAATTTGTTAATGTTTTTAACTGAAAAACTTAGCTTTTTTAAACTGAGAAATAATTGAATTATTTACTGTTGCGTAAAAGGTAAACGAAATCAATAATTCTTTGAAAAATTATTAATTAAAAAGAAAATGGTGTCCATAAATTTCGTGCTGAACTGTACGCTGAATTTTAATAAAACTAACATTTCTAATTCTTAATGAAAGTTCTAAATAAACGATAAATGGTGGCTTAAAGTTACGTACTCAATTCCCTAAAAATTCTCAAAACTAACATTCTCAATTCTTTGAAAAGCAGAACGTGAAAAATTATCGTAGCAATGCGATTTTAAAGTCGTTGCGTAAAGTTTGGAAACCCTACTACCCTTTTCATCATTTTTATGTGAAATGTTGCATAAGCTAACAACAGCTAAAAAACATAGCTTTTTTTGTGCTTAATCAAAGTTGGTTTTTTGTTTATTTTGTGTAGTTTTAATCTGAAAACTAATCGGCTAGTTTAAACGCTACGTTTCCTAGCTAAAACCGTTAGCTACAATTATGAAAATATTGAAAAATACAATTATATTAATCATAGGAGTTTTATTAATAATTTGTTCATATTACATCGCTGATAGTTTTAAATGGAGAGTTGATTATGGAGAGTACTTAGGCTTTAAAGGAAATATAATCTATTTATTTACATGTGGATTAGGCTCTCTGATTATTGCTTACCAAATAGCCAATATATTCATAATTCCAAAAGGATATCACTTTAATATTTTGACAAAATTGGACAAAGTTAAAATTGAAAAACTCAATGAAGAATTAGGTGAATCGAAACTAAAACAAGTAGAAATACTAAATTCAATAATTTTTTTTATTTTATTTTTTACAACGACAACCTTTATATTTAAAAGCCTTAATTCTACTGAATATAATCATTTGAAAAATTATGGTATTGAATCAATTATTGAAATTCGAAGAATAACTAAAACATCGAGAGGTTTTAGATTAGCATACTTTAGATACAATCATAATGGAAATATTTATTTTAAGGAATTACCATTAGGAAATATGAATAAAGGAGATAAAGTTAAAGTAATATTCTCTTCGAAGAGACCTGAAATAATAAAGTGGAAATAACTGTAGCTAACACCGGCTAAACTTCATGCGGGTTTAGTTCTAAATCAAAGTTTTGTGTATATTTACTAAGTCGCCAAATCTTGTTGATTTGGCTTTGTGAAATCAAAGAAACAAATCCAAACAAAAAGCTTCGGCTTAGGTGCGTGTTCGAAAATCTTGCCGATTTTCTTCCCGCACAAAGCCTAGCCAAAACCGTTGGCAATAATTAAAAAATGAGAAATCGAAATAAAATATTCTTCGGATTTGTATTTGTAAGTTTTGTAATTATAATTCTATATGTTTTTAATAATGAAAAATTTTCTTCTGAATATTCGTTACAGAAAAAAATTGAGAACTATTCTTGTATTGATACACTTGAAAATGTAGAATACGGAAATGAAACGTTAAAATATAAATTCTATGAAAATTCTAAAATCGATATTGAAATAGTTTTGAATAATAATGGTGTTATTTCTTTGAGTAAAAATTCCTGGTTTAAAAATGATAAAAAACTGAAAACTTATCTATTTAGAGCTGAAAAATCAGAAATTGAAAGATTAATCAATGAATTTAAGTTAACCTATACTGAATCTGAACAAAAAAATATTGAAGACCATTTGGGCGGTCATTATTCAACTTTATCTTTAAATGAAAAACATTTAGGGAAAAAAATTGAAATTGGATTTTATAATCTTACACCCGATAAAAAATTCAAGAACTTAAAAGACAAAATAATAGAAATAGGAAATAAAGTAATTTTGAAATTTGAAGAATAAAAACTATTGCCAACACCAGCTAAACTTCATGCGGGTTTTGTGCCAAATTCAAAGTTTTGTGTATATTTACTAGGTCGCCAAATCTTGTTGATTTGGCTTAGTTAAAAACAAAGAAACAAATCCAAACAAAAAGCTTCGGCTTGGTTGCGTGTTCGAAAATCTTATCGATTTTCTTCCCGCACAAAGCCTAGCCAAAACCGTTGGCACTAATTAAACAACCTATGAAAATAAAAAAAGTATCTATAAATAATTACAGAAAAATAGATTATATAGAGTTTAAATTAAAAGATTCTATCACATCTATAGTTGGACCAAACGGAGTTGGTAAAAGTACAATTCTTGACAGTATTAGACTTGTAAAAGCTATCCTATTACCTACAATGAATAATGAGGCTCAGACTACATTACAAAACATGGGTATCTTTTCTCCTCATTTAGGAAATATTCAATTTTCAAATTTAGCAAATGACCCAAGAAAAGATGTAAGTATTAGCCTTCAAATAAAGGTATCCGAAAAAGAAATCCTTTTTTTAGAAAATTCAATTGGACAATTTTCTATGCATCGTTTAAAAAGCCAACTACCAACAAATAACACAAATACTTTTGACTTAATAGGATATATTTCCTCATTCGAGGGTAATCAAAAACTACAATCTATTCAGAAGGAAACACAAGAGAAAATAATTGAATTAAAAACTAATCCTATTTGCAATATCAATCTTTCAATCAAAGTGAATGGTCAAATATTAGGAGAAAATGGAATAGACCAAGAAACAATTTCTTATGTAATGCAAATTGAAAATTATAGTATGACAAAATTTTCTTTTTTCCCAGCAGACAGAACAATGCCTTTAGGTGATACAAATATTCAATTAGGCCAAAATGATGTTAATCAACAAATACAATCTTACAGTGCTAATCCTCAAATAAAATTTCAGAGACTAAAAACTACGCTTTTAAATATTTTAATGATTAACAATAATGATATTCAAAGCGTAAAAGATGATTTTAAATTAATCTTTGATGAATTATTACCTGGAAAAGAACTCCATGGCATTAAATTAGAAAATAAAACTGGTCGTTTATCCGTATTAATTAGAGAAAAAGATAGCGGAGCCATATATGACATAGATTTTTTGAGTAGTGGTGAAAAAGGTCTGTTAATGACTTTTTATTTATTGCTTAAAACAATGGATAATGAAGGTATTGTTTTACTCGACGAACCAGAATTACATCTAAATCCTGCGGTTTGTAGAAATATAATCCCTTTCTTAAAATCAAAAATATGTAAAAATAAAAATGCACAAGTCATATTAACAACACATTCTGCTGAAATTCTATCTGCAACAAAAGATGATGAAAACCTTCATTTACTACACTTAATTGACAATAGAACAATAACTAAAATTTTAAAAAAGGATGATTCTGAAGCTCAAGATGCTTTAAAATCTTTAGGAATTCAAACATCTGATATATTATTTAATAAGGGAATCATATACTTAGAGGGATTCACTGATGAAGATTACATCCCAATTATTGTTGGAGATTTAATTTCTGGATATTCAGTGAAATCTTTAGGTGGAAGAAGTGAACTTGAAAAAGAAATTAAAACTTTACAAACTTCTGACGATAAAGACGAATTAGATGGTTATCATATTTTTATACTTGATAATGATAATAAACCGTTCAATGGTAAATCAACTGAAAACGTTAAAGTTATCCAATGGGATAGATATTGTTTTGAAAACTACTTATTAGACCCAGACATTTTATATAATGTTATTAAAGAGTTTGACTGCAGTAATCCACCTAATAACAGAGGGTCGTTACAACAAAAAATTAAGGAATTAGCATTAAATCAAGTAGATTTTAAAGCTGTAAGAGAATCTTTAGATAATGCGATACCTCAAAACATCTCAATAAAAAACACGTTACTTAAAAATAAATCAAATGAAGATATAATAGATATATTCGAAAAAACTATAATTGAGACTAGAAGACTGTTTGAAAAATTTGAAAATGTAAATTGGAAAAAAGATCTTCTAAATTCTGTAGAAACAAAAAAAGAGGAATATATACAACTTTGGTCTGATGATTGGAAAAAGAAATGTGATGGGAAATCATTAATTAAAGCTATCCACAAAGAATTTGGAATTAAAGCTAGTATAACAAAAGTGACTAAAGATATTCTTAAGGAGATGAAATTAAATCCAAACGAGGAGTTTAATTCTATTAGAGGTAAAATTGAACCGATAATAAAATAACTAGTGCCAACACCGGCTAAACTTAATGCGGGCTTCTGTCCTACTCCAAAGTTTTGTGTATATTTACTAAGTCGCCAAATCTTGTTGATTTGGCTTTGTGAAAACAAAGAAACAAAACCAAACAAAAAGCTTCGGCTTAGTCCGTGTCTGAAAATCTTGTCGATTTTCTTCCCGCACAAAGCCTAGCCAAAACCGTTAGCTGTAAGTTAAATCCAAGAATTTTGAATTTATAATATGAAAATCTCTTTACTTATTGAAAATTTAGAGAATTGAAAACTAGATACTGAAACTATTTCAGAAGATAAAATAGAAACAACAAAAGTAAAATATTAAGATTTGAATTATTCGTACATCCATTTCCATAAAATTATGTTGAAATATTTTTTTATAATATTTTTAATTCAAACTATAGTTCTTGGATGTGATTCTCCTGGGTATATTGAAATAGAAAACAAACTAAATAAGAAAATAAGCTTTAGTTATAGAGGTGAAAAATTTGAGATTAAACCGAACGAAAAAAATAATATTTTTTATGGACTTGGAATTAGATGGAATAATTCTACTTTAAAAAAATTTACTAAAAACATTAACGATACAATTAAATTAACAATTAGTGAAAAGGAATATTTATGTGTAGACAAAAAGTGTAAATCTGAAATTTTTAATCAAATAAATAAAAGGTCAAAGCGAAAGTTAAAACTTCAAATTAATTCTGAATTAATTAATGAATTCTTTGTTGAAAAATAATTCCATTTAAACAAAAATTCCTATTGAAGAAACCTACAGCTAACACCGGCTAAACTTCATGCGGTTTTTGTGTTAACTTCAAAGTTTTGTGTATATTTACTAAGTCGCCAAATCTTGTTGATTTGGCTTTGTGAAAACCAAAGAAACAAAACCAAACAAAAAGCTTCGGCTTAGTACAGGTTCGAAAATCTTGCCGATTTTCAATCCCGCACAAAGCCTAGCCAAAACCGTTGGGCAACATTAAAACAAAAATTGAAAAAAAATAAAAATCATATAACAAATTTTATTATTGATAAACTCGGATCTAATTCTGGTTCATTTGTCAGTATTTTAACTCTTGTTAGTTGTGGTTTCTTTGCGGGCATATATTATAAAGAATCTCAAAATAACATTGTAATTCTTGAATTAAAAAAGAACAATTACATAGAAATAGTAAATCTGAAAAATAAAATTCAAAAAATAGAATTAGAAAATAATTATTTAAAACTAAAACTCACTGAAAATGAAAAAAGACAATAAAATACCTGTCAGTGAATTATTTTCTAATTTACTAAAGATTACAAAAAAGATTAAAAAAGATAATCATGATTTTTCAGAAAAGGATGCTAATGAACTATATAAAATTGCATTTAAACTTGAAATTTTATATAAAAACATAAATAGGGTTATTTTAATATTATTATCATTCATAACATTACTCATAGGCTTCGTTCTTTGGCAAGCTTATTATATAGATAAAATAGAAAACATTAATTCAGAATTAAGATTAATAAATAATGATTTAGAATTTGAACGAATGGATTCAATTGCAAAAAAAATATTGAATTTAAAAATTAATGATAGTTTAAATAAAAGAACATATTCATATTATTTAAAGGGTGGTAAAATCATAACATACGAAGATTTAAGCATTTACAATGATACATTAATATCTGAAAACACAGAATTACAAAAGCAAAATAAATTATTAGAAATGAAAATTAATGCTATTGCTGAAGCCTATGACATAAAAATCCATGAAAATATTTCTCATGAAGGAGATATTGAAATTAAATGGAATTCTAAAGTTATTGATTCTGCTTATATGCTTTTAAATGCATTTCGAGAAAAATTATATTATGACGAAGACAAGAAGGAATGGTTTTTAAAAAAATAACGTAGCCCAACACCGGCTAAACTTCATGCGGGTTCTGTGCTTTCTCAAAGTTTTGTGTATATTTACTAAGTCGCCAAATCTTGTTGATTTGGCTTTGTGAAATCAAAGAAACAAACCCAAACAAAAAGCTTCGGCTTAGTCCGTGTTCGAAAATCTGGCCGATTTTCTTCCCACACAAAGCCTAGCCAAAACCGTTAACTTAAACAGCGCTGAAATTCCTGGTGGAATTTTTCGCAGTGAATTAAATGAAAGGTTTTTTATCTATTTGAAATCAATGCTCACGCAAAATTTTTAAATCCGAAACTTTATTTTTAACTGAAAACTAAAAACTTTTAATCGTTGCGTTTTAAACTATGCGCTAAAATTGTTTCATTGAAAATTAATCGGTAGTCGATATATTTTAAACCATCTTTTCGCTGAAAATTAGAACGTTTTAAACTGTACGCATAAGTTTTCTTTGAGAAGTTTAGATCATTTGATAAATTTTATTGGCTGAGAAAAATAGCTTTTAATCATTACGTTCTGAACTGTGCGCTAAATGTCTTCGTTGATAATGAATCTTTAATCGATAAATATTTA
>NZ_JAUMIT010000001.1 GCF_030519655.1 Wenyingzhuangia gilva | reverse complement strand
ATAAAGTTCTTCCAATGTTGGTGAAATTTAAGGAGTAAATATTTTTATTCTAAAAAAATATATGAACCTAAATAAAATAACTACAATGATTAAGTACCTATTTTTATTCCTGATAACATCTACTATATATTCTCAGGAAAATGATTATTTTACTGAACCTCTTAACAAAATGAATGGTGTTTTTAACATTCCCGAAGGTTATAAAATTGAAGATTCTAATATTGAAGATACTTGGTGTTGGGATGGCAAAACTGATAGTGGTATTTTTAAAACTCTTTCTAAGAAGGATGAAAGTATTTTGATAGGAGTAATTATTAGTTGTCCAGATGAAAATACTATAAAAGTAGCAAGAAAGTACGTTCCAGATTGGACCGCTGACACCAATTATATTAATACTTTTAAAAATATGTCAGATACGATCAATTACCCAGTTCGATATTATGCAACCTCTTATGTAAAAGAAAAATTAAATGCAGACAAAGCCGTGGAATATAGCAGAGGATGTACCAGAAGTTATAAAGAAAAATACACACATAATAAAATAGTGATGATTGGTAAAAATGATGTTGGTTTTATTCAAGTAGATTTTTTATATACAGATGCTGCTAAAAAAACTATTTATGATGAAATTGATAGAGTACTTCCAATGTTGGTGAAATTTAAGGAGTAAACATTTTTTATTCTAAAAAAATATATGAACCTAAATAAAATAACTATGATGATTAAGTACCTATTTTTATTCCTGATAACATCTACCATATATTCTCAAGAAAATGATTTTTTTATTGAGAACCTTAATAAAATAAATGGTGTTTTTAACATTCCCGAAGGTTATAAGGTTGAAGATTCTAATATTGAATATACTTGGTGTTGGGATGGCAAAAATGAAAGTGGAATTTTAAAGACTATTTCTAATACGGATGAAAGTATTGTGATAGGTATTAGTGTTACTTATGCAGATGAAAATACGGTAAAAGTAGCAAGAAGTTATAACCCAGAATGGACAATAGACACCAGTTATATTAATACGTTTAAAAACATGCCAGATACCATCAATTACCCAGTTCGTTATTATGCAATTTCTTATGTACAAGAAAAATTAAATGCAGACAAGGCTGTGGAATTTAGTAGAGGATGTACCAGAAGTTATAAAGAAAAATACACCCATAATAAAATAGTGATGATTGGTAAAAATGATGTTGGTTTTTTTCAAGTAGATTTTTTATATACAGATACTGCTGAAAAAACTATTTATGATGAAATTGATAAAGTTCTTCCAATGTTGGTGAAATTTAAGGAGTAAATATTTTTATTCTAAAAAAATATATGAACCTAAATAAAATAACTACAATGATTAAGTACCTATTTTTATTCCTGATAACATCTACCATATATTCTCAAGAAAATGATTTTTTTATTGAGAACCTTAATAAAATAAATGGTGTTTTTAACATCCCCGAAGGTTATAAGGTTGAAGATTTTAATATAGAATATACTTGGTGTTGGGATGGCAAAAATGAAAGTGGAATTTTAAAGACTCTTTCTAATACGGATGAAAGTATTTTGATAGGAGTAATTATTAATTGTCCAGATGAAAATTCTATAAAAGTTGCTAGAAGTTATAACCCAGACTGGACAGCAGACACCAACTATATTAATGCTTTTAAAAATAAGGCAGATACCATCAATTACCCAGTTAGATATTATGCAACCTCTTATGTAAAAGAAAAGTTAAATGCAGACAGGGCTGTGGAATATAGTAGAGGATGTACCAGAAGTTATAAAGAAAAATACACCCATAATAAAATAGTGATGATAGGGAAAAAAGATGTTGGATATATTCAAATTGATTTTTTATATACAGATGCTGCTAAAAAAACTATTTATGATGAAATTGATAAAGTACTTCCAATGTTGGTGAAATTCAAGGAGTAAATAATTACCAAAAACTGTTTTAATGAATTTTTATAAAAATATGAAAATAAAAATAATGCTTTTTGGAATCTTGATTTTTAGTCAAGTTCATTCTCAAGATATAAAAACTGATGATTTTCAAAAAATGTTAGATCATCAAAACCTAAGTTTTAGTATACCTGAAGGTTTTCGAGTAGGAAAAAACATGCTTGATTACAATTGGTGTGAGGATAATCAGAATAATAAAAAAATTGTTAAAACACTTATTAGTGAGGATGAATCAATTTTAGTTGGTATTACACTACAACCGTTAGAAAGCGAAGAAACAATAGCACTAATTAAAAAAATGGTTCCAAATTATAATCCTGAATTGGCTTTTAACAAATATATTCTTAGCATAATAGACCCAACAGATAAATATTCTTTTAAATACGCTCCAGCTTTTTTGAAAAAAAAATTTAATGCAGATATAGGGTATATATTCAGAAGAGCTTGTACAAACAATTATTTAGACAAATACAGCAACAACAAAATTGTTATGATATCAAAAAAAGGACATGGTTTTTTTATGCTTAGTGTTTTGTATAAGGATGGTGTTGAAAACATAAAGCAAAAAATTATTAACCATATTTCTCATGTGTTAAAGTTTAAAGAAGAAAAAAAAGTCGAGGAATAATAAAACTCAATTTAACCCAAACAAACTTTGAGTCAAATATAAATTTCAACCTAATCCCTTTGAGATATAGCCACTTAGAGACAAATATCAGGACTGCTGTTGTTTAATGGAAATACTTTTTACAAAAAACATAAAAACTTGTTTATCAACAAACTACATATAAATCAAAAATAATTTTAAAATAACAACGTTATTTTTGTAACAAAAAATAAGATATACTCGTATTTAGATAGACATATTAAAGTTTAACAAGTAAAATTCAATGAGACAACTTAAAATCACCAAGCAGGTTACCAATCGTGAAACAGCTTCTTTAGATAAATACTTACAAGAAATTGGAAAAGTAGATTTAATTACTGCCGACATGGAGGTAGAATTAGCACAAAGAATTAAAGCTGGAGACCAGGCTGCTTTAGAGCGTTTAACCAAAGCAAACTTGCGTTTCGTAGTATCTGTAGCAAAACAGTACCAAAACCAAGGGTTGACTTTACCCGATTTAATTAACGAAGGAAACTTAGGATTGATTAAAGCGGCAAAACGTTTTGATGAAACTCGTGGTTTTAAATTTATCTCTTATGCTGTATGGTGGATTCGCCAATCTATTTTACAAGCTTTGGCAGAGCAATCTCGTATTGTACGTTTACCGTTAAACAAAATTGGTTCTATTAACAAAATCAATAAAATGTACGCTTTCTTAGAGCAAGAAAACGAACGTCCACCATCTGCAGAAGAAATTGCTAAGAAATTAGACATGACTGTAAATGATGTAAAAGAATCTATGAAAAACTCTGGTCGTCACGTATCTATGGATGCTCCATTAATTGAAGGTGAAGATTCTAACTTATATGATGTATTAAACTCTGGAGAGTCTCCAAACCCAGATAGAACTTTATTACACGAATCTTTAAAAGTAGAAATTGAACGTGCTTTAGAAACATTAACTCCAAGAGAAGCTGATGTAGTTCGTTTATACTTTGGTTTGGGAGAACACCAACCAATGACTTTAGAAGAAATTGGAGAAACTTTTGATTTAACTCGTGAACGTGTACGTCAAATTAAAGAAAAAGCCATTCGTAGATTAAAACATACTTCAAGAAGTAAAATTTTAATGACTTACTTAGGTTAGTCTAACCTACCATACAAAAACAAAGATGAGTAAATTAGTAGCTCCATCGGTATTAGCGGCCGATTTTGCAAACATCCAACGTGATGTAGAAATGATTAACAGTAGTGAAGCAGATTGGTTTCACATTGATATTATGGATGGGGTTTTTGTACCTAACATTTCTTTTGGAATGCCAGTAGTACAAGCCATTAAAAAACATGCTACCAAACCTTTAGATGTTCATTTAATGATTGTGAACCCTGATCAATACATTAAAACATTTAAAGAAATTGGAGCTGATATTTTAACCGTTCACTACGAAGCTTGTACACATTTACACAGAACCATTCAAGCTATCAAAGCAGAAGGAATGCAAGCAGGTGTGGCTTTAAATCCACATACCCCAATTTCTGTTTTAGAAGATATTATCCAAGAACTAGATTTAGTATGTATTATGAGTGTGAATCCTGGCTTTGGAGGACAATCATTCATAGAAAATACTTATACTAAAGTTCAACAACTAAAAAACCTAATCACTTTTAAAGGTTGCGATACCAAAATTGAAATTGATGGTGGCGTAACTAGTAAAAATGCAAACAATTTAATTGAGGTTGGTGCTGATGTATTGGTTGCAGGTAGTTTTGTTTTTGGATCAGAAGATCCAATTGAAACAGTAAAAGAATTAAAAGCATTAATTAACTAAGTGATATTAAACTTAATTTATACATTTAACAAAAAAAATTAAAACAGATGAAATTTTTTATCGATACTGCTGATTTAAAACAAATTGAAGAAGCACAAGCATTAGGTGTTTTAGATGGTGTTACAACCAACCCATCATTAATGGCTAAAGAAGGAATTAAAGGTGAAGCTAACATTATCAATCACTACAAAGCTATTTGCGAAATTGTAGATGGTGATGTAAGTGCTGAGGTAATTTCTACTGACTTTGACGGAATGGTTAGAGAAGGAGAAGCTTTGGCTGCTTTACACCCTCAAATTGTGGTAAAATTACCAATGATTAAAGATGGAATTAAAGCTTGTAGATATTTTAGTGCTAAAGGAATTAAAACCAATGTTACTTTGGTGTTTTCTGTAGGTCAAGCATTATTAGCTGCAAAAGCAGGTGCTACTTATGTATCTCCATTTATCGGTCGTTTAGATGATATTTCTACAGATGGTTTACACTTAATTAGTGAAATTAGAGAAGTATATGATAATTATGGTTTTGAAACTGAAATTTTAGCAGCTTCTGTAAGACACACAATGCATATTGTTGATTGTGCTAAAATTGGTGCTGATGTAATGACTGGACCTTTATCTGCAATTGAAGGTTTATTAAGACATCCTTTGACTGATAGCGGATTGGCTAAATTTTTAGAAGATGCAAAAAGTTTTCAATAAGAAAATTTAAATCATAAATAAAAGCGACTCAAATTTGAGTCGCTTTTTTTGTTAAAAAATATTGCTACACCCCCGTAATGGCTTCATTCTTGCATATTTTTTATATATAATATTAAAATATAATATCATGAAAAATAAAGTAATAATTATTACAGGAGCAGCAATGGGATTAGGATTAGCAACCGCTAAAGTATTAGCAAAAAAAGGAGCTAATTTGGTTTTGGTAGATTACAATGAAGAAGCTTTAAAAAATTCTGCTAAAGAAATACAAACAAATTATCCTGATATTAAAGTCACCACAGTTAAAGCAGACGTGTCTGATGAGGCACAAGTAAAAAATTATATTGATGTAGCTTTTGAAGAATTTGGAAAAATTGATGGTCTATACAATAATGCAGGTATTGAAGGTCGCCAAGCATCAATTGTAGATTATGATATGGATGTTTTCAAAAAAGTAATCGACATTAACTTAATGGGAGTTTATTATGGTTTACGCTATGTACTTCCAATCATGCAAAAACAAAATTACGGACGTATTGTAAATGTTGCTTCTGTAGGTGGTATCAGAGGAGTTATCAATCAAATGCCTTATGTAGCAAGCAAGCATGCTGTTTCTGGTATGACTAAAAATGCTGCTATTGAATATGGTAAATATGGAATTTTAACAAATGCCATAGCTCCAGGAGCAATACTTACAGACATGGTAGCAAATGCATTTAAACAAGTGAATCCTGAAGACCCTAAAGCTGCGGAAAAAGAATACGCTAGTAGAAATCCTACCAGAGCTCTAGGAGACCCGAAGGACGTGGGTAGCTTAGTATCTTTTTTAATTAGTGAAGAAAATGGGTATATAAACGGACAAACTATTGCTATAGACGGAGGAGAATCTAACTTATATGGAAATTCTTAATTCATATTATAGCATAAAAAAAGCAGAGATTTTATCTCTGCTTTTTTTATGCTATTTCTAAACTTACTTTATAACCTTCGTAAGACCTGATATTAAAAACCTTACCATCTTCAAAAATTAAATATTGTCCTTTAACTCCTTTTAAAACTCCCTCGTAAAAATTTTCTTTATCTAAATTTAGACAGTTTACTTTGGTTGGATAATTTTCAATAGGATAATTCAGTTCTAACACTTCATCTTCCTGAACATAATATTCTTTTGTTTCCTCTGGTAAATATTGTTTTAACTCCTGCTTTACTTTGATTAAATCTTCCTCGGCAACATCATTCTTTAACATTTTTTGCCAACTGGTTTTATCACTTACATGGTCCTTAAGGGCAACTTCTGTAATTCCTGCTAAATATCTGTTAGGTACTTCCACAAAAGGAATGGCTTTGTTAGCTCCTTGATCTATCCAACGAGTTGGAATTTGTGTTTTTCTAGTCACCCCTACTTTTACATTGCTAGACAGTGCTAGATACACTATATGTGGTTGCAATTGTGCTTTTTCTTCATAAGCCAAGTTTCTATCCTCAATTCCTAAATGTGCTTTACTTAACTCAGGTTTCATCACCCAATCCGCAACACTAGGTTGTTCATAAAAACATTCATAACAGTGTCCTTGTCTAAAAATCTTTTTCTCTTTTCCACAACTTAAACATTGATATCCTTCAAAAGTAATAGCAATTGATTTGTTTAACAATTGATTTAAATTCAATACATGATTATCTGTAGATAAGTAGTACTGAACCTGATCCTTATTTTCTGTGGTCATTTTTGTTAATACACCGTGGAATTTCATGGAAAAAAGTTATTTTAGTTGTTCAAAGATATTCATTTTTAACTTGTATTAGGCACTTAAAGTAGATGACATTACCCATACTAAACTCAATTATTTCATGGTTTCTTAAAAAAAGAAAACATCAAGTAGAGCTTTTTTTAAAATATCCTGTAGAAGTTCAAAACGAACAATTACTAAAACTTTTAGAAGCTGCAGCTAAAACTAGCTATGGTAAAAAATATCATTTCAAAAAATTAAACACCTATCAAGATTTTCAAAGTCAGGTTCCCTTAATGAACTACGAAGCTTTGAGTCCTTATATAGAAGAGCAAAGAAATACCGGAAAAAGTGTGCTTTGGGACAACAAAATAAAATGGTATGCAAAATCTAGCGGAACCACCAATGCCAAAAGTAAATTTATTCCTGTAAGTGAAGATGCCATTAAACAATGTCATTTTAAAGGCGGTAAAGACATGCTTACTTTATTTTATAACAACAATGAAGATGCAAAACTTTTTACAGGTAAAAATTTACGCTTGGGAGGAAGTAGTGCTGTGTATGAAAACAATGAATCTTATTTTGGCGATTTGTCTGCCATTATTATCGAAAACCTTCCTCTGTGGGCTGATATGAGTAGTGCTCCTAAACAAGAAGTTGCTTTGATGAGTGAATGGGAAGCTAAAATGGATGCCATTATTAAAGAAACTGTTGATGAAAATATCACAAGTTTGGCAGGGGTTCCTTCTTGGATGTTGGTATTATTAGAAAAAGTTTTAAAACATACAGGTAAAGATAATATTTTAGAAGTTTGGCCTAATTTAGAAGTCTATTTTCACGGAGGGGTAAACTTTTCTCCGTACAAAGAACAGTATAAAAAGTTAATTCCATCAGATACTTTTAAATACTACGAAACCTATAATGCTTCTGAAGGTTTTTTTGCCATTCAAGATCAAAACAACAGTGATGAATTATTACTAATGTTGGATTATGGTATTTTTTATGAGTTTATTCCTATGGATCAATACAACAGTGTAAACTCTAAAGCCATTCCTTTATCCGAAGTAGAAATCAACAAAAATTATGCTTTGGTCATTACTACCAATGCCGGTTTGTGGAGGTATATTATTGGAGATACCATTAAATTTACCTCAACTTTTCCACATCGAATTAAAATTACAGGAAGAACCAAACATTTTATCAATGCTTTTGGAGAAGAATTGATTATTGAAAATGCCGATGAAGCTTTAAAAATTGCTTGTAAAGAAACAAACTCAACTATTAAAGAATATACTGTAGCACCCGTTTTTATGGACGTTAAGACAAAAGGAAGTCACGAATGGCTAATTGAGTTTGAAGAACATCCAACTTGCTTAAAAACCTTTACAACGTCTTTAGACAATGCTTTAAAACAGATTAATTCCGACTACGAAGCAAAACGATACAAAGACATGACTTTAACAAGTCCCGTAGTAAGCATAGCCGATAAAAATTTATTCCACAGTTGGTTAAAAAGTAAAAACAAACTAGGAGGGCAACACAAAGTACCTAGATTGTATAACGATAGAACTTTTATAGATGAAATAAAACAGTTTACATTGGTAGAAAGCTTTAATTCTCCAGTGTAACGTCTTTTAAAATAGGCTCTATAGTTTCTTTTGGAATGTCTTTAATTCTCATAAAAATTAAAGCATCAATCGCATCATTAAAATCATTGTCAACATTATAGGCTACAAACTTTGCATTTTGTTTGATGTATTGTTTTATCAACACAGGTAGGCGTAATTTATCACCCTCAACTTCTTTAATGATATTGTCTAATTTTTTGACATCTCCATCAATAAAGTTCTTCATATAATCTAACTCATTTGGCGTTAAATCAATTTCAAATGGATTTTTGGAACTTATAAAATCTGCAACCTCATCATTTCTATAATAAGTTTCTAAAAAGCTCATCATTACAGATTTTGAATAATTGGTAAACAAATTACTAATGGTAGCTCCACCCATTAAATATTCATATTGAGGGTATTTAACAGTAACAGCTGCAATTCCTCTCCACAATAAAAATAAAGACATGGGTTTTTGTTGATACTCTGGCACAATAAAAGCCCTACCCATTTCTATGGTTTTAGGTAGTTTTTCATCCATTTCTGAAGTAAATCTAAAAAAAGTAGATACGTAAAAACTTTTAAAACCATTGCGACTAAAAACCTCTTCTCCCAATCCCATTCTGTAGGCACCTACAAACCGTTCATCTGTTTTATTCCACAAAATTAAATGATGGTAATAATCATCGTATTTATCTGTATCAATTTTTTTATTGGTTCCTTCTCCAATCAATCTAAAAGTCATTTCTCTTAACCTACCAATCTCTAACATTAAATTAGGAATTTCATCAGCCTTGGTTAAAAAGACTTCGTACTCATTAGAAATAAACAATCTTTTTTTATGCTCTCTAATAGTATCAATTTCTCTACAAATATCTTCATGATTTTTAGGCAAAGCAATCTCCTTTGCTTTTTTCATCAAGCGATTTCTATATTCTAAAATTTGTTTCTTTTTTCTTAAGAAAGATTTAGACAGCAAATAAGTTTTTCCTCTTAAAAAACTATTTAAAGTAGTGATGTCATCAATTTGTTCAATCTCTTTTTCTTTAATTGACGTTCCTATTTTGATATGAATAACCTGTTTGCTTTTGTTATTTAATTCTGAAGGTAATTTTAAGGTTCTTAAAACACCACTAATTTTTGCAAGTCGGTAAAACCAAAGGCTATTTTTAGCATGAAAGTAAATAGGCACTACCGGAACATTCGCTTTTTTAATCAGCTTAATGGCTCCTTCTTCCCATTTATTATCAACATAAATATTTCTTTCTTTAATGGTCGAAACTTCTCCGGCAGGAAAAATTCCTAGAGATTTTCCTTCTTTAAGATGTTTTAAAGCAGAAATAATTCCTTTTACACTTGAAATATCATCCTTTCTATCTTCAAAAGGATTTACAGGCATTACAAACGGTTTTAAAGGGTCTATTTTATGCAATAAAAAGTTCGCTATGATTTTATAATCAGGTCTGGCTTCTAATAAAATTCTAAGCAACAAAATACCATCTATTCCTCCAAGCGGATGATTAGATACAGAAATAAAAGCTCCCTCTTTGGGAATTTTAGCCAAGTCTGATTCAGAAATATGATACGTTATTCCATATTCCTTTAACAAACCATCTAAAAAAGGAATTCCTTCTTTGTGTTTGTGTTTGTCATAAACCTCATTGGCTTTATCTAGACGAGTTGCAAACAAAAAGAATCGTCCAACCCAATTACCTAATACAGGTATTTTGTCTAGCTTTAGTAATGCAGAAAAATCTTTAGAACTTACTAACGGCATAATCACACTTTAATTCATAGCTTACAAGAATAAAAAAAAACTTTCACAAATCGTGAAAGTTTTTCTTATATGTACATTAATAAAATAACACAATTAGTAAGTCCACATATCAGACTCTAAATCTCTTATTTCATCTTTAATATTTTGTGCTTCTCTTAATTGAAATAGAGAATTTCCTCTAATATATTCGTTAATACTTCTATTCCCAAACATATTTTCTTCTTTCACAATCACCGAAGCAAAATCTCTAATATTTAGTAAATAATCAAAAGATTCTGTATAAGCAGCAAAACCTCCTTTTATAGGGTGTGCATGATGTAACACATTTCTAGCATCAGGATAAAACACCCAAAATAAAGGATAAATGTCATTATCTACCACATCATCTCTACCAATAGTTTGCACATCTGGTGCCAATGGAGCAATGGCCAACAAACGATAATTCATTTGTCCAGTTCTTTTGTTAAAATACCAAATCCCTTTAATTTGATAAGCCTGAATATCTTGTGCTTTAATATAATTTTTGTCGATGTATTCATCAATATTAGTCTCCCCTTGATTTAGCATGTCATAACCATAACTAGCCGTATCTATTCTCACTAATTTTTTTTCTATTTCAGAAATAGGCAATTTATTAATGAATTGAGAATCTTCGTAAACCTCAACAATATTTCCGTTTTTAATATTGTCTAACAAATTAACAAATAACGATTTTGACGTTTCTGGATTGTTATCATCATTTACTGGATAATACAAACGAAAGTTTGCTTTTTGATACAAATCAATAGTTTCCCAAACTACTTTAGACCATAAGATATCTCTTTCATCAACATATTCATATGGTAATGGTTTATCTTGATCTACTCTGATACGATCCTCAGGCTTCATTCCAATTTCTGAAACTTTCTTAGCATTTAACAATCCATAATTAGACTGAGAAAATGCCATAGAAACTGTTGCAAAAAACAGAAATAAAAAGCTATTTATAAATTTATTATTTTTCATTCTAGTTATTAATTAGAAATTTCTACACTTATTGGCAATACCTCTTTAAGCTTATATGACGAATTTCCTACTATTGCGGCTCTTATACCAAAGATAGTAACAATATCTCCTCTACTTGCAGATTCAATTGCTTTTTGTGCTTGAGCATTCATTCTATCACCATTTACAATTACTGTTGTTTTTCCTGGTACTTTTACTTTAAAGCTTAACACATTTAAATCTAAATCAAAAACAAAATCAGGTAAACCAGCTGCTATAGATGATTTTGCTAAACTTGTTTTTGGCATACTAATAGAACCATATTCTCCACGAATACTCGCCATAGGAGCAGGAATATCTTTAATTCTAAACGTTACTGGTGCAGATTTTATTGTCTCACCAGCATCTGTTGTTCCAGTTACATTAATTTGAACAGAAGTACCAGCTCCTGGATTTAACACATAGCTAGATCCTCCTTTAGGTCTTAATCCGGGAGCATTTGCTTTTATTTTAGTTGGACTAATACCTGGTAAAGAAATTGTAATAGGATTTTCAATTCCTCTATACACTACATTCATTTTATCTGCAGAGATAATAGCTTGGTTTGAACCTGCAACTACAGAATAGTTACCAGTAATCGCTACAGGAATTTCTTTTCCGTTTTCCGTAAAAATAAACTTACCTATTATTGGTTGGTCTCCAACAGCTCCTGCTTTAAATTTGTATATTACTTTTCCATCATCAAAATTTGACTTAAGATCTATATTTTTTCCGTTGATTTCAACTTTTGTTGGAACTTTAGTATCATCTTTACTAGCCAAAAACACCTCTGCTCTTACTTCATCTCCTGGACTGTAAGTATTCTTATTCAATTTTACAAAAGCTTGTAATTGTGTTGCAGAACTTGCCTTTTTTAACCTTCCTGATACAAAATTTGTTAATGCTTCGTTTTCTATGTTTAATACCGCACTTTCCATGCTTGATAAAATAGCAATAGTACCTATGGTAGGAATTCCTTTAAAATTATATTCTAACCAATCTTTTTTTGTTATTCCATCAATTTTAACTGGCTCTGTATTAAAACTAGCATTGATTTGATTTACAATATTTGGATATGCTGAAATTAATTTTAACATTTCACCTCTATAAGTATCAACTGCTGTAACAAATTTATCTCCAGCTTTACTATTTTTATCACCCGCAAATAGAAACTCATCCATTAAGTCTCCTTTATCCATTTTTGTTGCAGGTAATTTCTCAGTTTCAGGATCTATTGGATTAGCTTCCTTAATTTTATTTTTTAATACTCTAATTTCAGCAATAAATTCTTTAGAGATTGCTTCTACATTTATAGCCGTTTGATATACCTCAGCATATTGTGCTGAATTCTCATTACTTAATTGCTTTAAATCTCCTAATGTTGCTTTATTTTTTTCAACCCCTTGTTCAATAGCATCTTCTGATCTTTCATACATTTTAGCAAATGCTTCCATTACCTCTACTGATACTTGCATAGCTAATAATGCTAGCAATACCAAGTACATAAGGTTAATCATTTTCTGCCTAGGGCTTAATTTTGCTCCTGCCATAAAGACTTAGTTTTTTTTAATTTAATACTAGATTTATTTATGATAGAGCTTTATTTATTTCCCATTGCTGATAACATTCCTCCATAAACGTTGTTTAATGAAGCAATATTTTTAGACAAACTTTCCATTTGTTTAGTCAACTCCTCTGATTTTTCAGAGACTGAATTCACCAATTTGGTTTGATTATTTAATACTTCCATTTGAGCAGATTGCACTTTATTCATACTATCCTCTTGAGTAGCATACATAGCGTTTATCTTTTCTAAATGATTAGCTGCAGCATTTATTTCTTTGTTGTATTTACTTGTATCAGCAACTGAACTAGAGCTTTCTCCTATCTGCTTTGCAGCATCCGATAGGTTGTTCATACTTGTTGTTAATTTATTGATTACGTTAGCATCTAAATTAGAAGCAGCCAACATTTCATCTATCTTTTTAGTCAACAAACCTTCTGGTGTTTCTTCTTTTTTCTTTTTTGATGAGCTTCCACTACCTGTTAACTCAGGGTACACTAATGACCAATCTAATTCTTCTTTAGGCAAGGGTTCAAAAGCAGAAATTACGAAAATAAAAGCTTCGGTTCCTAAACCAATAATCAACATTTCACTAGCCAATTCCCAGTGCATTAATTTAAATAAAGCTCCCAAAATAACAATTGCTCCTCCTAAACCATAAGCCATTGCCATAAATTTCTTAAATCCTGTTGAGTTTAAATCCATAAGTGTAAAAAATAGTTTGTGTTAATTTTCTTTGTTAGATTGTTTAATATTCAAGTCCCCCCCATTTGGCATCACCTAAGTAATCCTGTACGGTTCTAAACCCTATATAACTTTTTGCAGAATCTGCATATTCATAATCTCTTGTGCTTACTTCTAAAAAATAGGCTATATCTTTCCAAGAACCTCCTCTGATAACTTTTCTTTTGTTTGCAGGATCATCAATATCCGCGTTTAAAGAACTTGTAATATAAGCAGCGGTAGTGTTATATGCTGTAGATGTCCATTCAGAAACATTTCCTGCCATATTATATAAACCATAATCATTTGCTTTAAATGATCTTGCTTCTACAGTGTACGTAAATCCATCTGCAGCAAAATTATTTCTTTTAGGTTTAAAATTGGCTAAGTAATACCCGCTTCTGTCTGTAACATAAGGGCCTCCCCATGGAAATTTTCCATTTTCAATTCCACCTCGAGCAGCAAATTCCCATTCGGCTTCTGTAGGCAGTCTAAAATCTGGAATCTGAACTCCAGATCCAATTGATCTTAAGAAATCATCTTTCTTTTTAGTTCTCCAATTACAAAATGCTTTTGCCTGGTTCCAAGAAACTCCTACTACCGGATATTCCTCAAAAGCAGCATGCCAAAAATAATTGTCTACCATTACGTCATTATGAGAGTATTCAAAATCTTTAGCCCACACCGTTGTGTCTGGGTAAACATTGATATCTACTTCTGCATAATTATTTTTTTGGCCAATATTTGATTTGTTTTGTTTGGTGTTTGCTACATATGAGTATTTTAATAATTTAACATCAAACACTTTCATATCCCCAACATCTTCTTGAGGTAAATACAACTGATCCATCACTTCTGCGTATCCTTCATCAGGATACTCATCTGTTCTCCAATACAATGGCACTTTCCAATTTAGCGGTAAAGTTCCTTTGTGATTTTGCTTTATCACACCATATGTTTTTAACATATAATTTTGATAAGGTGTATATTTTTCTGGATCGGCAGTAGCATCAGCATCTAAATACTTATAATCTGCTATTCCAAAATCTGATTTATCACCTGAACCAGAAAAACCTTCTGCGTAATTAGCTAATTCAGATCTTACGATAGAGTCCCTTACCCAGTAAACAAATTCTTTATATTCACTGTTGGTTATTTCAGTATCATCCATAAAAAACTCTTTTACAGCAACACTTCTAGGAGGCATTTCAAATCCACCCCATCTATTTTCTTCTGTTTTTCCCATTGTAAAAGAACCTCCTGGTACTAATACCATTCCAAAAGGCTTTTCGGCAAACCACGGATTTTCAGATGTTGCTCCTACAAGTTCTCCTTTATCTCCAAATCCACTACAACTTACTAGAGTAATGTATACCAAGGATAAGAACAGTATTTTTTTCATATTATCTTGTTGTATCTATTTTATAGAATTGCGTAAACTTAGAAAAAAAATCTAAATCAACAATGAAAGAGGATGTCATATTCTTTCGTTGTAAACTTATGATATTTTTCTATGAACATTAAACCATCTTTCTGGTACTTTTTGCTCTATTGTATTTAAATAATCTTCATAAGAGCAAGGAACCAAAACATGTCTTTTATATTTAGATTGGGTAGGAATATCTACCTGCATCCACCATCTTTGACTTTTATCACTTTGATAAAAACTAATCACTTCATTTTCAAACGGAACCAAATATTTTAAATAACTATCTTTTGATCCGTATGGATAATCATTGGTTCTTAAAGAGTATCCTTCTATAAAATACCAAATTACCTGAGAAATTAACTTACTTGTTTGATGATTTACATCAAATAATTTATTAAACTCATAAATCCCGAACGAAGTTACTTTATCGCTAATCCCAGCATATCTTGCAATGGCACAAAGATCATCACCATACAATCCATTTGGATTTGCATTTCCATTTGCTGGTGCTTCTCCACATCTTACCACTCCCATGTCAATAGCAACAATATCAGCATCTCTCATCACAGGCTCTACAATGGCAATATTTTTTAAAGCTCCTACCCTATAGGCTTCAAAACTTAAACTCTCTATCAAAGAAATTTCTTCTTGTGAATTGTAATAAGTTTGATAACCTAAATTGGCATAATTAAACAAATTACAAGGCTGCTCTAAAATAATTTTACTTAAATATGAGTTTGAATTTAAATCATCTTCAACATTTCCAAAACTAAATTTTGGACTTGCCACAGCCAAATTCACTGCTTGATCTAATTGATTATAACCTCTATAATTGGCATAAACTAAATCTTGTCCCCCACCAATAATAATGGGTAATACATTATTTTTTAATAAAAAAGCTACGGTTTCTTGAACTGCAAAATAAGTATCTTTTATATTGTTTCCTGGTTGAATGGTTCCCAAATCTGCTATTGAAACATCCCAATTCCCAGCATATAATTGATATAACTGCTTACGTATTTCATCTGCTCCTATTCCCGTTCCCTCATTACCAACGGCACCCCTTTCTTCTCTAACATCAAAAAAAGCTAAATTCACATTTTCCAAATCAGGAAAACCCAATACTACCGTATGCTTTACTAATTGACCACCCAACATCTCTTTAGAAGTTTTTTCATCAGAAAGTACTTCCGCTGATATTGGAGTAAAAAAATCTTGAATCATAACTTTATGAAATACTATTTTTTCTTAGTCGTTTTTTTAGCTGCTGGTTTTTTAGCAGGTGCTTTTTTTGCTCTTGGTTTCTTTTTAGGAGCATTTTTTTCAATGATGTCCTTTACCTCTTCTAACGTAAGAGCAGGGGCATCTATTGTCTTAGCAAGTTCAATTTTTGTTTTTCCTTTGATAATATTGTGTCTTCCCCAACGTGCTTTCTCTACTCTAATCCCTTCTTCTTCCCAGTTATGAACAACTTTATCAATCTCTTTTTGTTTCTTAACCTCAATTAATTCAACAATATCATCATAAGATAAATTATCAAAATCGTATTTTTTATTTACGTTGATAAAAATATTATTCCATTTGATAAAAGGCCCAAAACGACCTACTCCTTTTTGTACAGGTAAATTTTCATACTCCGCAATAGGAGCATCTGCTTTTATTTTTGCCTCGATTAACTCAACTGCTCTATCATAATCCACAGACATTGGGTCTTCTCCTCTGTCTAAAGAAACATACATGTCTCCATATTTGATATAAGGTCCAAAACGTCCATTAGAAACTACAGCTTCTTCTCCTTTATATTCTCCTAAATTTTTAGGCAATAAAAACAAATCTAATACTTCTTCTAAAGTAACCGTTCCAAGATTTTGCTCTTTTAACAAACTAGCAAATTCCTTTTCTTCATCATCTGGTCCACCAATTTGTGCCAAAGGACCAAATTTACCCAAACGAACTAAGACTGTTTTTCCAGACTCTGGATGTTTTCCTAAAATACGTTCGCCACTTTCTCTTTCAGCATTTTCTGCAACATCTTTTACATTGGTATGGAATCCTTGATAGAATTCTTTAATCATTCCAATCCACTCTTCGTTTCCTTCTGCAATTTCATCAAATTGTGCTTCTACTTTTGCCGTAAATCCGTAATCAAGAATTTTTTCGAAATGTGCTACTAAAAAGTCGTTTACAATATTTCCAATATCCGTTGGCACCAATTTTCCTTTATCGGAACCTACTTTTTCCGTTAATGTTTTTGACGCTACTTTATCATTTTTTAAAACAAACTGCTCATAAGCTCTTTCTTCTCCTTCAATTGTTCCTTTTTCTACATAACCTCTACGTAAAACCGTAGAAATGGTTGGTGCATAAGTAGAAGGTCTACCAATTCCTAATTCCTCTAATTGTTTTACCAAAGAAGCTTCTGTAAATCGATAAGGTGCCTTGGTAAAACGCTGTGTAGCGGTAATATATTCATGTTCTAAAACATCACCAACAGTTAAACGTGGTAACATTCCATCTTGCTCTTCATCCTCATTATCGTTTCCTTCTAAATATACTTTTAAGAATCCTTCAAACTTGATCATTTCACCATTTGCAGTGAAAATTTTTGAATTTTTATTGTTCTCAATTCTTACATTGGTACGTTCTAATTGAGCATCACTCATTTGAGAAGCTAAGGTTCTTTTCCAAATCAAATCATACAATCTATTTTGATCGTATTCCTCATTAATTTCATGGCGAGTCATATCAGTAGGGCGAATCGCCTCGTGTGCTTCTTGTGCTCCTTTAGATTTATTATTGTAATTTCTGGGCTTGCTAAATTCTGCTCCATAAGAAACTGTAATTTCATCCGCTGCAGCTTTTTTTGCTTCATCAGATAAATTTACGCTATCCGTTCTCATGTAAGTAATAATCCCTGCCTCGTATAAACGTTGTGCAACAGTCATGGTTTTTGATACTGAAAACCCTAATTTTCTTGCTGCTTCTTGTTGTAATGTTGAGGTGGTAAAAGGTGCTGCTGGAGATTTTTTTGCTGGTTTTGTAGTTAAATCGGCAATGGTAAATTCTGCTCCAATACATTGTTTTAAGAAAGCTTCTGCTTTTTCTCTAGTTTCAAAAGCCTTTGGCAGTGTTGCTTTAAAACTTTTTCCTTCATCATTGTAAAACTCAGCAACTACTTTATAACTTGCTTCGCTTACAAATTCTAAAATGCTTCGCTCTCTTTCTACAATCAATCTAACGGCCACCGATTGTACTCTACCAGCAGACAATCCTGCTTTTACTTTTCTCCATAAAACAGGAGATAACTCATATCCTACAATTCTATCTAAAACCCTACGTGCTTGCTGTGCATCAACTAAATTATAATTAATCTTTCTTGGGTTTTCTACCGCTTTTAAAATTGCAGATTTGGTAATTTCATGAAATACAATACGTTTGGTATTATTATCATTTAATTTAAGTTGCTCTTTTAAATGCCAAGCAATCGCTTCTCCTTCACGGTCCTCATCACTCGCTAACCAAACAGTTTCTGCTTTTTTTGCTAAGGATTTTAATTTTTTAACTACTGCTTTTTTATCATCAGAAACTAAATATGTTGGAGAAAAATCGCCATCAACATCAATTCCTAATCCGTTAGACGGTAAATCTGCAATGTGTCCAAAACTCGACTCCACTTGAAAATCCTTTCCTAAAAACTTCTCTATTGTCTTTGCCTTTGCAGGTGACTCTACTATTACCAGATTATTCGCCATAAATAAATTACCCCTTTTAAAATCTCTAATTTCACACAAAAGTAGGGAGAAAAATTAAAACGAAAATTTTAATTCCTTATTTTAAGGTTTTCTTAATAATATCTGCAATGACATCTTGTCACAAATCGCAATATTTATTGTAAATTTGCATCCTTAGAAAATCACAAAAAATGAGTAGAGTTACAACAGAAGAAAAGATTATTGATGCAAACAAACAAGGGCATCCTCTTTCTACTGACTTTAAGGAAGGTAATACCAAAAAACTTTACATAGAAAGTTATGGTTGCCAAATGAACATGAATGATAGTGAAATTGTTGCTTCTATCTTATCAGAAACAGGATACAATACCACTTTAAATTTAGAAGAAGCCGATTTGGTAATGGTGAATACTTGTTCTATTCGTGAAAAAGCAGAACAAACGATTCGTAAACGTTTAGAAAAATACAATGCCATTAAAAAAATCAACCCAAACATGAAGGTTGGAGTTTTGGGGTGTATGGCAGAACGTTTAAAATCTAAATTTTTAGAAGAAGAAAAAATTGTGGATTTGGTGGTAGGTCCAGACGCCTACAGAGATTTGCCTAATTTACTGGAAGAAGTAAACGAAGGTAGAAATGCTGTAAACGTAATTTTATCTAAAGAAGAAACTTATGCTGATGTTTCTCCAGTTCGTTTAAACTCTAATGGAGTTTCTGCCTTTGTAACCATTACACGTGGTTGTGATAACATGTGTACATTCTGCGTAGTTCCTTTTACTCGTGGTAGAGAACGTAGTAGAGATCCACAAAGTATTATTTCTGAAATTAAAGATTTACAAGAAAAAGGATATAAAGAAGTTACGTTGTTGGGGCAAAATGTAGATAGTTATCTTTGGTACGGAGGAGGACTTAAAAAAGATTTTGACAAAGCAAGCGACATTGCCAAAGCTACTGCTGTTGGTTTTGCTGACTTATTAAAAATGGTTGCTGATACTTTTCCAGAAATGTGGGTAAGATTCTTTACCAATAATCCTCAGGATATGGATATTAATGTGTTACACACCATGGTAAAATATCCAAACATTTGTAGATACCTACATCTACCTGTTCAATCTGGAAGCACCACTGTGTTAGAAAGAATGAATCGTCAACACACCCGTGAAGAATATATGGAGTTGATTGATAATATTAGAACTTTATTACCGGATTGTGCTATTTCTCAAGATATGATTGTTGGTTTTTGTGGAGAAACTGAGGAAGAACATAAAGACACTTTATCATTAATGGAATATGTAAATTATGATTACGGATTTATGTTTTCTTATTCTGAAAGACCAGGAACTTTGGCCGAGAAAAAATTCCCAGATGATGTACCCGCAGAAGTAAAGAAAAGACGTTTACAAGAAGTAATTGATTTGCAAAGAAAATTAAGTGCAAACAATACCAACGCTTATGTAGGTAAAATAGTAGAAGTTTTAATAGAAGGAAATTCAAAAAAATCCGATCAACATTGGATGGCAAGAAACTCTCAAAACTATGCAGTAGTCTTCCCAAAAGGAGATGAAAAAATTGGAGATTTTGTAAAAGTTAAAATTACAGACTGTACTTCAGCAACTTTGTTGGGAGAATATGTAAGTCATTCATAATTCACTATAAAAAAAACAATTATGGAATCTGTTCAAGTAATTAAACAGCGTTTTGGAATTATAGGAAACGATCCCAAATTAAATAGATCTATAGAAAAAGCCACTCGAGTAGCTCCTACAGATATTTCTGTATTGGTAGCAGGAGAAAGTGGTGTAGGAAAAGAAAGTATTCCTAAAATTATTCATTCATTATCGCAAAGAAAACACAACAACTATATTGCGGTAAACTGTGGGGCCATTCCAGAAGGAACCATTGACAGTGAATTGTTTGGTCACGAAAAAGGAGCATTTACAGGAGCCACCAATACTCGTAAAGGATATTTTGAAGTGGCCGATGGTGGAACCATTTTTTTAGACGAAGTGGGTGAATTGCCTTTAACCACTCAAGTACGTTTGTTACGTGTATTAGAAAATGGTGAATTTATTAAAGTTGGTTCTTCAGAAGTTCAAAAAACAGACGTTAGAATTGTAGCTGCAACCAATGTAAAAATGGCTGAAGCTATTAAAAAAGGAAAGTTTAGAGAAGATTTATACTACCGATTAAGCACTATAGAAATAGAGCTCCCTCCTTTAAGAAACAGAAACGAAGACATTCATCTGTTGTTTCGAAAATTTGCATCAGATTTTGCTCAAAAATACAAGATGCCAACAGTTCGTTTAACTGATGATGCAGTAGCTTTATTAATTAGGTATCATTTCCCAGGGAACATTCGTCAATTGAGAAATCTTGCCGAGCAAATATCTGTGATAGAAGAAAATAGAAGTATTGATGCTCAAAAGCTAAAACAATATTTACCTAATTTAAGCCCTTCATCACTCCCAATGATTATTGATGAAAGCAACAATTCTTTTGGAGAAGAAAAATCAAGTCTTTTAAAAATGATTTATGATTTAAGAGCTGAATTAAACGAGTTAAAGAAAGTAACTTTAAATATTATGCATGGTAGCAAACCAAAGGAATCAGAAGCATTCCTAGAAACCTCATCTACCAAAACTCTTGCTCCAAGCCCTAGTATAAGTAACAACTCAAACCTAGTTTCTTTTCATAATGATGATGATCTTGAAGAAGATGACAATGAAGAATACTACATTGAAACCGTTGAAGAAGATGAAAATTTATCTTTACAAGACAAAGAAATAGAAATGATTAAAAAATCTTTAGAGCGTAACAGCAACAAACGTAAGTTAGCTGCTAAAGAACTAGGAATCTCTGAAAGAACTTTATACCGAAAAATAAAACAATATAATTTATAAGTTATATTTGCTCATTAAGCCATTTGTTATGTTAAAAAAACTTTTACCAAAATTTATCGTTTTCGCTACTCTTTTCACTGTAATTAGTTGTGGTATTTACAGTTTTACAGGAGGTGACACGGGTAATGCAAAAACCATCCAGGTTGATTTTTTTAACAACAATGCTAACTTGGTAGAACCTAGTTTAAGTCAATCATTTACTTTGGCTTTGCAAGATTTTTTCATTACCCAAACCAATTTGGATTTGGTTAAAACAGGTGGTGATTTACAATTTGAAGGAGAAATTACCAGATACTCTATTACTCCTATGACCGCTACTGCCGATCAAACAGCAGCACAAAACAGATTAACCGTAGAAGTAAATGTTCGTTTTTATAACAGAACTGATGAGAAAAAAAACTTTGAAAAAAGATTTAGTCACTTTTATGATTATCCTGCTAATGATATTTTACAAGGAGCCGATTTAGAAGCAGCATATGAGGAAATTTTTGAAAGAATTACTCAAAATATTTTTAACGCATCTGTAGCCAACTGGTAAAAATATGCAAGAATTTACACAAGCAATAAAAAACAAAAACATCGAGACTCTAAGTATAGAGACTCTAGAAAATATTGCTGATAAATTCCCTTATTTTCAATTAAACAAAATGCTGTTATTAAAAAAATATCATCAACAACAGCATTTTAAATACAACAATGCCTTAAAAAATGTAGCTGCACACACGGTCAATAGAGAAATACTTTTTGATTATATCACTCATATTGAAGAAAGAAAAGTTGAGGAAGAAACATCTAATATTATTCAAAAGGAGCAAATCACAAAAAAAATAATTACCGAAGAAAACACCATAGAGGAAAATATTGAACAACAAATTGCAAAACCATTTGCTTTTAACAATTCTGAAAAGCACAGTTTTAGTCAATGGTTACAAATTTCTGCTCCTAGCCCCATAAAACGTGAGACTTACAAAGAAGAAACAAACGAAAAAGTTACTAATCCTAAACTGAAAATCATCAACCAGTTTATTAATAACAACCCAAAAATAAGTCCTGTTAAGAAAAATATTCCTATTGATAGCGCTACCGTAGCCACTGCCAATACAGATATTTCAAATGAGTTGATGACAGAAACTTTGGCTAAAGTTTACCTTGCTCAAAAAAAATACGAAAATGCAATTCAAGCATACAAGATTTTAAGTTTGAAATATCCAGAAAAAAGTAGTTTATTTGCAGACCAAATACAAAGAATCAAAATATTACAAAATAATAAATTATGACTTACAACCTATTGTTAATAGTAATCATGGTAGTAGCAATACTACTTATCCTAATTGTATTAGTTCAAAACCCTAAAGGAGGAGGATTATCTTCTTCATTAACTGGTGGTTCTGGAGGTACTATTGGTGGTGTTCAAAGCACCAATAACTTTTTAGACAAAGCAACTTGGACTTTAGCTATTACTTTATTAGCATTAATTTTACTATCTAGTTTAGCAATTCCTAGAGATGAAGCAAGCAAATCTGAATTACAAAATACTATTCAACAAAGAGACGAAGTTGCTCCTGTAGATGATAAAGCAGCAGATATTGAGGATATTATCAATGAAAACGCTCCTGCTGAAGAGTCAAAAGAAGCAGAATAACAACTATTCTTACCTTATAAAAATGTCATCATGTCACTACATGATGACATTTTTTTTTAGACTTATGCCATTCATTCAATTGGCACACTTTTCGACTGTTAAATAATCAGTAATAACTTTATAAATTAAATAATATGAGCATAAACATTAAACCATTAGCCGATAGAGTTTTGGTAGAGCCAGCTCCAGCGGAAACAAAAACTGCTTCTGGATTAATAATTCCAGACTCTGCAAAAGAAAAACCTTTAACTGGTACTGTGGTTGCTGCAGGTAACGGGACAAAGGACAACCCTATTACTGTAAAGGTAGGAGATACCGTTTTGTATGGTAAATATGCAGGAACTGAATTAGCTTACGAAGGAAAAGATTATTTAATCATGAGAGAAAGCGATATTTTCGCAATCATTTAATAGCTTTAGGCACTAGGCAATACGCTTTATGTGATGAGAGATTTTAAAAAATACGACATTTGGAAGTTAAGTCATGAATTTACTTTAGAAATATACAGTAAGATTAAAACTTCCCTAACAATGAAAAATTTGGAATTATCTCACAAATAACCAGAGGAGCTGTATCTGTACCTACAAATATTGCTGAAGGTTGTGGATGAGATAGTGATGTTGAATTTTCTAGATTTCTAACTATAGCATTAGGCTCTGCATCAGAAGTAGAATATTTAATTATTTTATCTAAAGACTTAAATTACCTTACTTCCGAAGAAGCTGATGAATTGATTAAAAAAATCAATCTGATTAAGAAAAAAACATATCATTTAAAACAAAAACTAAAATTGATTTTAAGCATATAATTAGCCTATAACTTATAGCTTAAAGCATTTTATAAACAAAATATTATGGCAAAAGACATTATTTTTGATATTGAAGCACGTGATGGTTTAAAACGTGGAGTAGATGCATTGGCAAATGCAGTAAAAGTAACTTTAGGACCAAAAGGACGTAACGTAGTTATTGGTAAAGCTTTTGGAGGACCACACATTACTAAAGATGGAGTATCTGTTGCTAAAGAAATTGAATTATCAGATCCTTTAGAAAACATGGGAGCTCAAATGGTAAAAGAAGTAGCTTCTAAAACCAACGATTTAGCTGGTGATGGTACTACAACTGCTACCGTTTTAGCACAAGCAATTGTACAAGAAGGATTAAAAAACGTAGCTGCTGGTGCTAATCCATTAGACTTAAAAAGAGGTATTGACAAAGCTGTAGCTTCTATAGTAACAGGTTTGGCAGAGCAATCAAAAGAAGTTGGATCTGATTCTAGTCAAATACAACAAGTAGCTGCTATTTCTGCAAATAACGATAATTCTATTGGTGATTTAATTGCTGAAGCTTTTGGAAAAGTTGGTAAAGAAGGAGTAATTACTGTTGAAGAAGCTAAAGGAACCGAAACATATGTAGATATTGTTGAAGGGATGCAATTTGACAGAGGTTACTTATCTCCTTACTTTGTAACCAACTCAGAAAAAATGTTGGCTGAATTAGACAATCCGTATATTTTATTATACGATAAGAAAATATCTAATCTAAAAGAGTTGTTGCCAATTTTAGAACCTATTTCTCAAAGTGGTAAACCATTATTAATTATTGCTGAAGATGTTGATGGTGAAGCATTAGCTACTTTGGTAATGAACAAATTACGTGGTGCTTTAAAAATTGCTGCTGTAAAAGCTCCAGGATTTGGTGATAGACGTAAAGCAATGCTAGAAGACATTGCTATTTTAACTGGAGGTACTGTTATTTCTGAAGAAATGGGATTAACTTTAGAAAATGCTACTTTAGAATCTTTAGGAACAGCAGAAAACATTACTATAGACAAAGACAACACAACTATTGTTAACGGTGCTGGTACTACAGAAGCTATTGAAGCAAGAGTAAACCAAATAAAAGCTCAGATAGAAACAACTACTTCTGACTACGACAAAGAAAAACTACAGGAGCGTTTGGCTAAATTAGCTGGTGGAGTTGCTGTATTATATGTAGGTGCTGCATCGGAAGTTGAAATGAAAGAGAAGAAAGATAGAGTTGATGATGCTTTACACGCAACCAGAGCAGCTGTAGAAGAAGGTATTGTTGCTGGTGGAGGTGTTGCGCTTGTAAGAGCTAAAGCAGCTTTAGCAAGCATAGAGACTGACAACAGTGATGAAAAAACTGGAGTTGCTATTGTAAACAGAGCCATAGAAGAACCATTAAGACAAATTGTAAGTAATGCTGGTGGAGAAGGTTCTGTAGTAGTAGCTAAAGTAATTGAAGGTTCTGGTGATTTTGGTTACAATGCTAAAACCGAAGAATACGTTCAAATGTTTGCTGCTGGAATTATTGATCCAACTAAAGTAACTCGTGTGGCTTTAGAAAACGCAGCTTCTGTTGCAGGAATGATTTTAACTACAGCATGTACATTAATTGATATTAAAGAGGATACTCCATCTATGCCAATGGGTGGTGGTATGCCAGGAATGATGTAAGATCAATCATTCATAAAAAAGAAAAACCCCAACCTAGAGTTGGGGTTTTTTATGCTTAAAATCTAAAAAAGATTAGTCTACTATTTTAGAATAAATTACTTCTAATTTAGGTGCTTTTGTTGATGTTACATCATTTAATAATAAAGCTCCTTTAGCTGTTGTTGATGTCAAACTTATCTCTGTATTATCTAAAGCCTCTCTAGCCTTTATTCTTAATTCAGCAATCTCTCCTTCAGCCAATGCTTTTTTGATAAAATCTGTAATATAGAATTGAATATATGGATCTGTTTTAGCCTCTACATCTTCATAACCAATAACTCCATTAACAGAACCTACTCCTAAAGTAACATAATCATCAATAACAATTAAATTACCATCATTTTTAATTCCATATAAATAAAAACTTTTTAAAGTCTGATCTTTTACATCATCTAAATATATTTTTATTTTCGCTTGGTTAATTAACCAATTTTCAGCTTGGGAATCCACACTATTTGCACTGATCAAACTAGAAATATCTATGGAAGTTTCATAACCACCCGCTCCTTGAACATAAACTTTATCAGTCTCAGTACTATTTGCATGATCGTGATCGTACAAATCATAAACAGCTCCTTGAAATTTAAAGCTTAATTCTTTATCTTTTTTTATGATTGTATCAGTAGCAGTTGTGGTATTTTTATAATTGATTCTTAGTCTTGCTTTGGACAAATCAAAAGGGATTACATATCCTACTCCATCTTTTGAAGCAGTAATTTTTAAACCTTTAAAAAGTAATTTAAAATCATCATCATTAGCAATTGTTTTTTCATCAAGCTTATCTAATAATTTAGTTTTAAAATAGATATTATCTAAGTTAATCTTTAGTGAATATAATAATGAATCAGCTTCCTTATAAGTAGATTTAATTGCAATATCATTTTCAACCCCCAAAACAGTTTCGGTCCCTAAATTTTCTTTACTTCCTGCATTATTAGTTCCATCAGAATAATAAATTCTTGATGTTGCATCTGTATTTACCTGCTCCAAATAAGTGGTAAAAGTAGAAATCGTAACATCTATAGTAGAAGATACATCTCCTACTAAATTTGCTATTTCAAACTCATCTGTTGAACCTGTTTTATTGACTAGTGGTAAAGGCAGCTCTAACACAGCAACTACATCACTTGTTGTAGTAATAGCATTTAAAGTATCATTTAAGGTTCTTCGTAATGGATATCTTTCTGGTACAATTTGCCCAACAATCGAAGCTTTTAAAGTCCCTAATTTAGCATCTGAATACGCTCCTAAAAGATAGGTGTCCAATCTGCTTGTTCTTACAGTATCAATTTCAACAGTGCTTAATATAGGATCTATATTAATAGTATCCTTAAAAAAATTGTTGTTATCAATTAATCCTCCCGTAGTAGTGACAACATCACTTGTACAACTCATAAAAAAAACCATAGTACCAAGAGCTGCTATGGTTTTAAAATTTTTAATGTTCAAAAGTCTCATATATGGCTTTTAGTTTAAAACTTTTTCTGTGTAAAATTCTAAATATGCTTCTGCAAAGGTATCTTCAGTTTGATAATCTAAAAATGGTTTTTCTAAATCGTCTAAATAATCTTCTAAATCATCATTCACAAATCTACTTGCTTTGATGACTGCATCAGAGTTGTCAATAGCACTTTTAATAATATTTGCAAATGTTGGATTTTCTAACACTTTTGATTTTTCATCAGAAATTTCATCAAAACGTACTTTGTTTACTAAACCGTTATCTAAAGTTCCTTCAAACTCATTATCATAAACAGAGGTCACAATTTTTGTGTTGGCAAACAAGGCATCGTCTTTATAATATTCTTTTAGATACAGTGGCAATAAACATGCCATCCAACCATGTACGTGAATAATATCAGGAGCCCAGTTTAATTTTTTAACGGTTTCTACCACTCCTTTTGCAAAAAAGATAGCTCTTTCGTCATTATCAGCAAACATCACATCTTTATCATCTGTAAAAGTCGCCTTTCTTTTAAAGTACTCTTCGTTGTCAATAAAATAAACTTGCATTCTTTCCTTAGGAATAGAAGCTACCTTTATAATTAAAGGCATGTCCATATCATTCACTATTAAGTTCATTCCTGAAAGTCTTATTACTTCGTGTAATTGATGTCTTCTTTCATTAATCAAACCGAATCTCGGCATAAAAATTCTTGTTTGTACGCCCTTGTGATGGGCTTTTTTTGCCGCCTCGAAAGACATTTCTGACATTTCTGTTAAGGGTGTATAAGGGGTCACCTCGCTAGAAACGTATAAAACTCTCTTGTTCTTCATAAATCATTCAATTATTGAATATAATTTTGCAAAAATACGAAAAAATACCCAATATACAGGTATTTATAGTAAGTTTGCAGTTGCTTAAAAGTAAACGTAACGAATGAAAGTATTCTCTGTCAAAGAATTAGCTAGTTCTTATATTACAGACCTAAAATCCAAAGGACTAACTGTTGGTTTGGTTCCTACTATGGGAGCTTTACACAAAGGTCATTTATCATTGATTAATAATGCTAAAAAAGACAACGACATTGTAGTCGTTAGTATTTTTGTAAACCCCACTCAATTTAACAACCCTGCTGATTTAGAGAAATATCCAAGAACTCTTGAGGAAGATTTAGAAAAACTGAGAAGCGTTGATTGTGACATTGTTTTTACTCCTGAAACGAGTGAAATGTACGACAAAGATGAAGCTGCAGAAGTTTTTGATTTTGAAGGCCTAGACAAAGAAATGGAAGGTAAATTTAGAGACAATCATTTTAATGGGGTGGGTACTATTGTTAAAAAATTATTTAACGTTATTACCCCAAACAAAGCTTATTTTGGAGAAAAAGATTTTCAGCAATTACAAATTATTAAAAAATTAGTACAAATTACCAAACAGCCTGTAAAGGTTATAGGATGTGCAATTGATAGAGAAGATGATGGTTTGGCAGGAAGTTCTAGAAATATGCGTTTGACAGCCGAGCACAGAAGTTCTGCATCATTTATTTATAAAACTATTTCCAAAGCAAAAGAAATGATTACTTCATTTACACCTGTTGAAATTGAAAAATGGGTTGAGAATGAGTTTAAAAATCATCCTAATTTAGTGCTTGAATACTTCACTATTGCTGATGAAAGTAATTTAAAAACAGTGACCGTTTTTGATGAAAACAAAAATCACAGAGCTTTTATTGCTGTTTTTGCAGGAGAAATAAGATTGATAGACAACATAGCGTTGTAAATTAATTATAAAAAGTTATAACGTAAATTAAGATATAAATAATTAATTTTGCCCCATGCAAATTGAAGTAGTAAAATCTAAAATACACAGAGTCAAAGTTACTGGAGCAGATTTAAACTATATTGGTAGTATTACTATTGATAAAGCTTTAATGGAAGCCGCTAACATGATTGAAGGTGAAAAAGTGTCTATTGTAAACGTAAACAATGGTGAGCGCTTAGATACTTATATTATTCCTGGAGAAAGAAATAGTGGCGAAATTACCTTAAACGGTCCTGCTGCTAGACGTGTTGCTCCGGGTGATATTATTATTATTATTTCTTATGGATTGATGGATTTTGAAGAGGCTAAAAAATTTAGTCCATCTATTGTATTCCCTAACGAAGAGACAAACACCCTTACTTAAGATTGAAAGCTAGTACCAAAAAAACATTAAAAACGGCATTACCTCTTTTATTAGGTGCTTTTTTAATTTGGTTATCACTTTCTAAATTTTCAGAAGAAGAATTTAACGAAATAAAATCCTCTTTTTATAACGCTAATTATTGGTGGGTAGGTCTTTCATTATTTTTAGGTTTTCTTAGCCATGTTTGTAGGGCCTACCGTTGGAAATTCATGTTAAAACCTTTGGGTTATGAACCTAAATTTTACAACAACGCCATGGCCGTTTTTGTAGCTTACTTAGTGAATTTAGGAATTCCAAGAGCTGGAGAATTTACTCGTGCAGCCACTATTAATCAATACGAAGATGTTCCTTTTGAAAAAGCTTTCGGAACCATTGTAGCCGAAAGACTGGCTGATATGGTGGTTTATTTGCTTTTAATTGTTTTGGCTTTTTTTGCTCAATACGAATTGATTAAAAAACTAATCATCGATAGAATTCCTCCCAACCCAATTTTACTTGCTTGTATAGGATTGGCTGTTTTAGGAATTGCCTATTTACTTTTTAGCACCATCAAAAAATCAAAAAAACCTTTTTTTGTAAAAATAAGAACTTTTGTAATTGGATTGGTAGAAGGAATTCAGACCCTTTTTACCATGGAGAAAAAATGGACTTACATATTTTACACTTTTTTAATATGGATCCTTTACGTATTGATGTTATATGTAGTCATTTTTGCATTTCCAGAAACCAGTCACTTAGGATTAGATGCCATATTAATTTGCTTCATCATGGGAACTTTTAGCTTTGCCACCACTAATGGAGGTATTGGAGCCTACCCATATGTAATGCAACAAGCCTTGTTATTATACGCTATTCCAGAAACTATAGGAGCTAGCTTTGGATGGATTGCATGGAGCTCACAAACCATCTTGGTCATTGTTTTAGGCGGATTGTCTTTTTTATTCTTGCCTATTTTAAATAAAAATAAGTAATGAGTACAAAGTATTGAGTACTGAGAAAAACTTAATATTTATTACATTTACCTCTTTCAACTTTTACTTATTTTAAACTTTACAAACTGCTTAATAATGGCTAAAACAAAAACAGCATACTTTTGTCAAAATTGTGGTACCCAACATGCTAAATGGATGGGACAATGTAGCACTTGTAAAGAATGGAACACCATTGTTGAAGAAGTAATTGCCAAAGAAGAAAAAGCAGATTGGAAAATAGATACTGCTCCAAGAAAAGCCAATATTGCTTTAAAGGTGAAAGATATTGAAATTCAGAATGAAGTTAGATATAACGCCGTTAGTACCGAATTAAATAATGTTTTAGGAGGGGGAATTGTACCAGGTTCTATTATTTTGTTAGGAGGAGAACCTGGAATAGGAAAATCTACTTTAATGCTTCAAGTAGCTTTAAGCATGAAACATAAAGTTCTATATGTTTCAGGAGAAGAAAGTCAAACACAAATAAAATTAAGAGCAGAACGTGTTCAAAATCTAAACGAAGATTGTTTGATTTTAACAGAAACCAATACGCAAAAAATATTCAAAGCCATTCAAATAGAACAACCTGAAATTTTAGTGATTGATTCTATTCAGACTTTACATACAGATTATGTAGAAAGTTCTGCAGGTTCTATTTCTCAAATAAAAGAAACCACTACTGAGTTGATAAAATTTGCCAAAGAAACTGGAACTCCCGTTTTGGTGATTGGTCACATCAACAAAGAAGGAAGCATTGCAGGTCCTAAAATTTTAGAACATATGGTAGATGTTGTTTTACAATTTGAAGGAGATAGAAATCATACTTACAGAATTTTAAGAGCTTTAAAAAATCGTTTTGGATCTACGCAAGAATTAGGAATTTTTGAAATGAGAGCTGGCGGTTTAAGAGAAGTTAAAAATCCATCAGAAATATTAATTTCTAAAAAAGATGAAGACTTAAGTGGAACTGCTATTGCAGCTACTTTAGAAGGAATGAGACCTTTGATGATAGAAGTTCAGGCCTTGGTGAGTACTGCTGTATATGGAACTCCACAACGTTCCTCAACAGGATACAACCTAAAACGGTTGAACATGATTTTAGCGGTTTTAGAAAAAAGAGCCGGATTTAGATTGGGAGCAAAAGATGTATTCTTAAACATTACTGGAGGTATTTCTGTAGACGATCCTGCTATTGATTTGGCTGTGGTTGTAGCCGTGTTATCTAGTAACGAGGACGAATCTGTTCCTCAAAATTATGCCTTTGCTGCCGAAGTAGGTTTGGCAGGAGAAATTAGACCAATTAATCGAGTAGAGCAAAGAATTACCGAAGCCGAAAAACTTGGTTTTGAAAAAATATTTATTTCTAAATTCTGCAAAGTTTCCCAAAAAGAAACCAATATCGAAATTGTAAAAATAAGTAAAGTAGAAGATTTGGTAGGTTTACTTTTTTAATCAAAATCAAAAAAAAGATTAGTACTTTTAGTAATTGAGAGTAAAAGCCTAGACTTTTCAGTTTCTTAATAATTACAAAGTGATTATTATATTATCCTAACGTAATTAACATGAGTAACAAAGAACTATCTAAATTAAAGAAACAATTACAACTCATTAATGAGACTGTTTCCAATGATGTATATAATCTTGGAGAACAATTTTTTGAAAAAATTGTTCTTAAATTAAACAAAGCACTTGATGCAGATTATACATTTATTGGAAAATTATCCGAAAATCATAATTCTGTTGAAACATTATCTTTAGTTAATACAAAAGGAGTTCTTGAAAATATTACATACGATTTAAAAAATACACCTTGTCAAAATGTTATTGGTCAAAATCCTTGTTCATATTTAAAAAACATTCCTGAGTTATTCCCTAACGATCAATTACTTATTGACATGGGAATTGAAGCTTATGTAGGTGTGCCTCTATACGATTCTAAAAAAGAACCTACTGGAATTCTGGTCTGTCTTTTTAAAAACGAAATTAAAGATACCTATGCTATCGAATCTATTTTAATGATTTTTGCCTCAAGGGCTAGTGCAGAACTAGAACACATGAAACTTTATGATGCTCTTGAAAAACACAAAAAAAAGTTAGAATCTACCGTTGAGTACAGGACTAAAGAACTCAACAAAAAAAACAAAGAACTTGAATCCTCTAACCAAGAATTAGCTAAAACTTTAGAGAGTCTTCAAAAAGCACAAATACAATTAATTCAATCGGAAAAGATGGCCACGCTTGGAATTTTAACTTCTGGTGTTGCTCATGAAATCAATAACCCTCTTAATTATTTAATTGGTGCCCAAATTGGTTTATCTAATTATTTTGAAAATCATCAAAGTCTAGATCCCGAGAATACTAACATTTTACTAGAAAGTATAAATGTTGGCGTTAAAAGAATATCAAATATTGTGAATGGGCTGAACCAATTTAGCCGTAACAATGAAAACATGAATGAAGATTGTGATATCCATTCCATTTTAAATAATTGTTTTGAAATGCTAAGTAGTATTTCAAAACACAAGGTAGATATTATTAAAAAATATTCTGAGGTAACAATTTTGGTTCAAGGAAATTCTGGTAAACTACATCAAGTATTCCTTAACATTCTCTCCAATTCCATACAATCTATAACAGGACATGGAAAAATTGAAGTAGTCACTAAAATAAAAGAAAGAGAAATAATTATTGAAATTGAAGACAACGGACATGGTATTGAAAAAGATATTTTACATAAAATATCAGACCCTTTCTTTACAACAAAACCGCCAGGACAAGGAACTGGACTAGGCTTGTCTATATCAACTTCTATTATTAACGAACATAACGGTGCCTTAAAGTTTGACTCAGAACCTAATAAAGGAACTAAAGTAACTATAAACTTACCTTTAAAATAAGATTGACATGAATAACAAACTTAAAATTCTATATGTTGATGACGAGCTAATAAACAGAAAGATATTTGAAATTGTATTCGCTCATAAATATGAAATATTCATTGCTTCTGACGGATACGAAGGACTTAAAATTCTTGAAGAAACTCCAGATATTTTAATCATTATAAGTGACATGAGCATGCCAGGTTTAAACGGAGTTGAATTTATTAAAAAAGCCAAAGAAGCATATCCTTTAAAAAAATATTATATGCTTTCAGGATTTCAAATCACTCCTGAAATTGAAGCAAAAATTGAAGATGGATTAATTTTAAAGTATTTTGAAAAACCCTTAAACAAAAAAGAAATTGAAACAGAAATTGAAAAATACAATTAACACATAACCTTTCTTAAGGTATTAAGTTACTTTTTTAACTGACTTGGTAAATACCCTAATTTTTTTTTAAATGCAACAGTAAAATGTTGTGGATTTTTATACCCCACTTCATAAGATGCTTCTGAAATGGTATATTTTTCTTTTAAAATTAACTCCTTTGCTTTTTCTATTCTAAGAAAAGTGATGTATTTAAAAATAGTGGTTCCGTAAACTTTTTTAAAACTCTTTTTTAATTTAGAGGTATTCAAACCTGCAATTAATGACAATTCAGAAATATTTAATTCCTCTTTTAAATGAGTTTGAATATAGTCTTCTACCCTTCTCAAGTTTTCTTTTTCTACACCAGAAATTTCACTAACTTCTTTTTCTGACTCATTATTCATTAAAGACACAAGTACCAACTCTGTAAGCTTGGCCTCTAAAAACGATTGTTTTGTTGTTCCTTCAAAAGAACATTCTAAAAAGTCTTGTATGATATTTTTAAGATGTATGCTTAAAAGCAATCCTTCATCAAAAAACGCAAATGGACGTTTTCTTTTTTTAGCTTTTTGAAATTCAACCAGAGTTTGTGTAAAACAATAGCCCATTTTACTCTGCAAATAAGACTCTAAAAAGTAGATATTTAAAACCTGTTTCTTTTTAGATGAGTATTTATATAAGTTATTAGATGCCGGAATATAAAACAGATTATAAGTGTTCTTACGCAATGTAAAAGATGAATTTGCCTCTCCATCTAAACAACAAGCTAATTCACCATCTATCACAAATTGTAATAAAAAAACATTATGATCGTGTGTAACCTCTAAGGTATCATCATCTTGAATATTTATATTATGATAATCTTGATAGACAACGTATGCTTGGTCTAAATGAATTTCTTTTACGGTTCCAACAACGCCATCATTAAACTTAGAATATTCTATCTCCTCTAAAATCTTGTTTTCAAAATTCTGCTTAAAGTTTTTCACAAGCTCACCTGCATCACATTCTGAACTCTTAAAACGAATTTCCATTTATTCCTTTTGCGTTATTATAAATTCCTTTTACGTTAATTAGATTCTTTCTACATAACATACTTTTGCAAAAGTAAATTATTTTTATCAAATCTAAATAGAAATGGAATTTAAATTGTTTTTCATCTTTTTTACAGTGATTACAGCATCTTACTCACAAAATTTGCAAAACATCATCTCTGGAAAAGTGATTGATCGAAAAGGGCAACCTCTATTTGGTGCAACCATATCTATTGATAATAATTCACAAGCTTCTATTGTGGATGAAAATGGAAATTATAGTATCAACAACCTCCCAAACGGAAAACACTTGATAAAAGCATCTTATATGGGCTTTAAAACAGAACATAGAGAAATTGTTTTTAACAACCGAAAAAAAGACATTCATTTAAATTTTTCTCTAGAAGAAAATACAGAATCACTACAACAAGTTCGTCTTTTAGGAAAAACACAAAAAACTAAAATTGAAGAAAAAGGTTTTGCTGTTAATGTCATAGAAACCAAAGAAGCTAGTCTTAGAAACATTCAAACAAATGAGCTATTAAATACTACCGTTGGTGTAAAGCTACGTCAAAATGGTGGATTAGGTTCAAACGTACAATATATGCTGAATGGATTGTCTGGTAGCTCAGTTCGTATTTTTATTGATGGTATTCCTATTTCTGTTTATGGTTCTTCATTTAGTTTAAACAGCATTCCTCCATCTATGATTAAAAGAATAGAAGTATACAAAGGAGTAATCCCTGGACATTTAGCTGATGATGCTTTGGGAGGAGCAATCAACGTGGTTTTACACAAAGGAACCAAAAGTAATTTTAACGCTTCAGTATCTTATGGGTCTTTTAATACTTTTCAAGCAAGTGTAAATGGTTTGTATCGATTTGACAAATCAGGTTTTACAATAAAAACATCTGGTTTTCATAATTACTCAGACAACGATTATAAAGTTTGGGGAGGTATGGTTAAACATATAGAAGTAGATGGTAGTCAGACTCCAATCACTGCTAAAAGATTTCACGATGCATATAGATCTACTGGAGGAATGGCTCAAATTGGATTCACAGATGTAAAATGGGCTGATCAATTTTTTATTGGAATGACTGGTTCTGATGATTACAAACAAGTACAACATGGAGCTTTTATGACTATTAGTCCTTACAAAGGAAGATTTTTAGAATCTAATGCCTTGTTAACAAACATGAGCTACATAAAAAAAGATTTATTAACAAAAGGACTTAGTGTAAATTTTAATGGTTTATATGGGAAAAGAAAAAGAATTGTAAACGATACAGTAGATCAAGCATACACTTGGAAAGGAGTAAAAATGCAACGTAAAGATTTTGAAAACCCAGGACAAGTCATTGACCATAAATATCCATGGGGATCACAACAAGAAGGAGGTCCTACTTTGATGAATATTCGTAGAAATGTAGCTTCTATGAGAACTGGAATATCTTATAAAGCCAATAAACATCATAAAATCTTATTCAATCATGTGTATAGCGGTTTAGATAGAGAAGACACCGACGAAATGGTCTCTTACTTAGAAAACACCTTTAAACAAACAAGCGACTTATACAAAAACATTTATTCTTTAAGTTATGAATTAAATGCTTTTAAGAAAAGACTAAAATTGAATGTATTTGGAAAACACTATCGACAAAAAATAAAAAACACTCAACCAAAATATAACGATGATAAAACAGAAGTTATTAAAGATGTATATCAGAGCGATAAAGATTATAACGGTTATGGTTTTGCAGGCTCTTTTGCCATACTAGAAAACATTATTGTATTAAGTTCTGCTGAAAAAGCGATTCGTTTACCTAATGAAAATGAAGTGTTCGGAGATGCTGGTGACAATCTAATAGCAAATTTAGGTGTAAAACCTGAAATTAGTATGAACTATAATTTAGGAATCTGCTTAGGAAAATTCAATATTAAAAAACATGGAGTAACTCTTTCAACAAATCTTTTTTCCAGAAATATTCAAGATTTAATTGGACTACCCGCAAATGCAGACGATTCATGGGAAAATGATGAATTGGTTCAATACGCTAATTTTAATGAAAAAACCACCTCTAAGGGTATTGAAGCTCAATTTAATTATTCTTACAATAATAATTTTGGTTTTAGTTTTAACTTTTCAAAATTAAGTTTAAAAACTAGAAATAGAAGAGGACAAATAGTTGATGTACCTAACACTCCTCTCTTCACTATGAATGGAGCCTTTCGTTATTCTTTAAAAGATTTCATTCAAAAAAATGCTCGTTTAAACCTTTTCTACGATGCCTACTATACCCATGAATTTTCATATAAAACTGCTCAAGGTACAAATGTAACAGGACTTGATGCATTTTTAGTACCTACACAATTCATTCAAAATTTTGGATGTAGTTATGCATTTCCTAAGAATCGTTTTGTCTTAAGTTTTGATGCTAAAAATATTTTTAATCAAGCTGCTTATGACAATCGATCGGTACAAAAACCAGGAAGAGCCTTTTACATAAAACTAAATTATTTTATCAACAAATTATAAATACAATTATTAATATGAAAAAACAGTTTTTAACCTTAAAAACATTAGCATTAAGTTCATTAATGTTAACCTTAAGTTGTACTGATGAATCAACAGATACAATTGGAGAAGAAAAAAATGATGACAGTAGATGGATTACTATTGCTGGTGCAAGAATGGGTAGCAACCCTGGAGATGGTAACGGAGGAACTTTAATATACTCGGTTAGTACAGAAGATGCAAAAGACCCAACAGTTACTATTGAACCTTTTGATAATGGTTTTGTGGTTCCTTCTAACAGAACTGCAAGATTACAAGCTTCCGAAGATGGTAGCACTATTTTTAACATCAGCTACGCAGGTGATACAGGAGGAAACTACACTAAATATACTGTAAACGGTGGTCAAAACTTCGTACAAACAGGTTCTGAAATTAGTATTGCTCCTTATGTTGGTTCTGCTCCAAGATGGATTAAATTGTTTGATGGGGACCAAACAGGATGTGCTGTATATGTTTCTACAGAACATCAAATGGACGACAACGGAACTCCAGAAGACGAAACTGATGATACTTACATTAGAACCGAAGCTAAAGTAGGAATTGTACTTTTAGACTTAGTAAATTCTAGGATTTTAAACTTTAAAGAATTAAGTGTTCCGTTATCTGCCGAAGAAGAAGCTAATGGCTACTACTTCTCAAGAGTTGACATGCCTACTTTAAATGCAGCAGGTGATAAATTATACATTGGTGGTCGTTTAAGCAAAGTAGACCCTACAACTGTTGAAAGTGATAGAGAAGGAGATATTTTAGCCTCTAAAACTATTGTTTTAGACTACCCTACTTTATTTAACCCAGAAGTAATCACTTCCGGTGTAGGATACGGAAACACAAATGGATACCGTAGTATCAATGCTTTTGAATACAACGGAGCTGTGTATCAAGCAAACCAAGGAGACCCAAATGGTTCTCATATCTTAAAAATTGGAGCAAATAATCAATATGACGACTCTTATGTATTTAGCTTAGATGAAGCACTTGGTATTGAAGGGGCCTATGTATTAGCATGGAGACCTGCTGCTAACGGAAAAGCAGTATTAGCTTACCGTCATAATGGTTCCGAAGAAGGTGTTTCTGGGCAACAAGGATTTTTTGCTTTAGTTGATTTAGAAGCTAAAACAGCTACGAAAATTGAAGACATTCCTTACGAAGCCGATTTTTACTTATTCCAATATCAAGGATTTGCCGTTAATGGAAATGAAATTTACTTAACTGAAGCTCCTGTTGGAAAAAATGGAAATATTTATGTTGTAGATACCGAAACTGAAACTGTTACCAAAGGTGCTCAATTAATAAATGTAGAAGGAAGTCACTTTATAGGTGCTTGGTAATTAAAAAAACAAACAATCTTAAGTCCCTTTTTAACCTTTGTTAGAAAGGGACTTTCCTAATAAAAACAAGTATCATGAAAATAAAATTGTTGAGCCTATTATTGGCTCTATCTCAATTTACTTTTGCACAAAGAGGAGGCCCTCAAAGCAAAAACGAGCTACATAACCGATCTTTTTGGCAGACACAACCAACCGTTGAAGCTGTAAAACAAAAAATAAAAGAAGGGAACGATGCCGTTACTCCAAACGGAGCTGCTTTTGATGCCGTGTGTTATGCAATCATGGCTAAAGCACCCGTAAAAACTATTGAATATTTATTGTCTTTACCTGGAAATGATATCAACAAACCTACGCACGATGGTAGAAGTTATTTAATGTGGGCTGGATATTCAGGCGACATTCCTACCATGGAGTTATTATTAAGCAAAGGAGCGGATATTAACATTGCTGGTAGCCATGGTTTTACTTGGTTTACTTTTACTTTAAATGCAGGTCATGAAAACACTAAAATTTATGATTTAATGGCAGCAAATGGTATAGATTTAAAAAGCACCACCAGAACAGGAGCCAATGCAATTATGTTATTAGCGGCCCACTCTAAAGATGAAAAAATTATTAAGTATTTTCAACAAAAAGGAGTAGATGCACATGCAAAAGATAACAATGGAAATAATGTTTTATTTTATGCTGCACAACGTGGTAATTTAAGTCTAATTAAAAACTTTATTAACAAAGGATTTGACTACAAACTCTTAAACAACAAAGGAGAAAATCTTGTTCTTTATGCTAGCCACGGAGGAAGAGGTTCTAGCAATTCTATAGAAGTATTTAAATATTTTGACAGCCTAGGTTTAAACATGAATCTAAGCAATCAAGAAAATCAAAATGCTTTACATTTTGTTTGTAGCAACACCAAGGATGTTAATATTATTGACTATTTCATTAACAAAGGGGCAAATATCCATCAGAAAGATACGCAAGGAAACACTCCTTTTTTAAATGCTTGTAGAGGAGGAAATATCTTAGCGGTAAACAAGTTATTACCACAAGTTAAAAACATCAATCAAAAAAATAACGAAGGGATATCTGCTGTTATTTATGCAACGCAACGTATTAACAAAGAGTTGTTAGATGTTTTATTAGCAAACAATGTACAGTTAGATGTAGTGGATAAAGATGGAAACAATTTATATTATTATTTATTTAATGCTTATAACAACCGATCTAAAGCACATTTTAACGATTTTATAAACGTTTTAAAACAAAACAACATCTCATTTACAAAAGCTGCATCAAACACCACTCCGTTGCACATTGCCATAGAAAAAGGACAAGTAGACTTAATTTTAACAGCTATTGAATTGGGAGCTAACATCAACCAAAAAAATAGCGATGGATTAACTCCGTTACATTTATCAGCAATGAAAGCAACTAATGATAAAATTTTAAAATTATTATTAAGCAAGGGAGCTGATAAAAGTATTTTAACAGATTTTGAAGAAAGTACCTATGATTTAGCTGCAGAAAACGAATTGTTAAAAAATACTGACATTACTTTTTTAAAATAAACCTGATTTGATATGAAAGCATTTAAATATATCTTTTTTGTAGCATGCTTATTTTTAATGGCATTTACTACTTTAAAAACTACTGAAGCCACACAAAAATACAAGTGTATGGTTCAGTTAAAAAACTATCAAGGAGAAGGAGCTTATGTAATTGTTTCTTTAGTTGATAAAAACAACAAGTATATAAAAACTTTACAAGTTTTAGGTGAGGATACAAAATGGTATGCAGACATCACTTCTTGGTGGTCTTTCTTTGAACCTAAAGAAAAAACAACAAATATTGATGCTATTACAGGAGCAACAATTGCTGGTGGAGAACGTGCTGTTTTTGTTATAGAAGTAAACCAAAATGACATCAATAAAGGAAACAAAATTCGTTTTGAAACTGCTGTAGAGCAACAAGAATATCATATTAAAGATTTAGAAATTTCGCTAGACTCTGAGATACAGAAAAAATATGAAGGAACAGGATACATAAGATATGTTAGAATTTTACCAAACTAATTAAGTATATGCTTTACAAAATATGGAGATACAGTCATTTTTATTTAACTGTATCTTCTTCTTTATTTTTACTTTTAGCCGCTATTACGGGTGCTATTTTAGCTTTTAAACCCATACAGGAAAAACTTCAACCTTTTTACATTCATCAGGCTAATGAGGTTGTATTATCTGAATTAATAGATACTCTCTCTAATAAATACGATGAAGTTTTAGACTTGGAAGTAGATAACAATTATTTTGTAAAAGCAACTGTTTTTGGTTTAGAAGAAAGCGGGCAATTTTATATCAATCCTTTTGATGGAAACAAATTAGCAGATATTCCAAAACCCAATACTTTTTTTGAGTCTATTACCAATTTTCACAGATCTTTATTTCTAAAAACTACTGGGAGAATTTTTGTTGGGATTACTTCCTTTTTACTTTTTTTAATTGCCATTACAGGTTTATTACTAGCTATTAAAAGACAAGGAAGCTTTGTAAAATTTTGTTCCAAAATAATTAAAGATGGTTCCATACAATACAATCATGTAACTTTAGGTAGACTGCTGTTAATTCCTATTATCATCATTGCTTTTACAGGAACTTATTTGTCCATGGAAAAATTATCTTTACTTCCTAACACCAAAGTTTCTACAATAACAAACAAAACTCAAAACAACAAAGCCATCCCTCTTTCTGAGTTCGCTATATTTAAAAAAACCAGCCTTAAAGATATTACAAAGTTAGAATTCCCATTTTCTACTGATGAAGAAGATTATTTTACCTTAAGTTTAAAAGATAAAGAACTAAAAATCAATCAAAAAACAGGATTTATAGTTCAAGAAACTCATTATCCATTTGTTCAGATTTTATCTGTTTTAAGTTTTAATTTACACACTGGAAATGGTAGTATTCTTTGGTCTTTTATTTTATTAATCAGCTCTTTAGGAATTTTATATTTTATGTATTCTGGAGCAATGATATCTTATTACAGATTACGTTCTAAAATCAAAAATAAATTTACCGCTCAGCAAGCCGAATATATCATTTTAATAGGATCTGAAAACGGAAGTACCAAACAATTGGGAAAAGTTTTACAACAAGCCTTAATTCAAGCGAATCAGAAAGTTTTTTTAGATGATTTAAACAATTACCAAACCTACTCAAAAATAAAACACTTGCTTATTTTAACTTCAACTTACGGACAAGGAGAGCCCCCAAGCAATGCTAATTTATTTCTAAAAAAACTGCAACAAACAAAAATCGTTCATCCTTTTGATTGTCATATCATCGGTTTTGGATCTTTTTCTTATCCTAAATTTTGTGAGTTTGCTAAAGAAATTCATAGACAAACTTTGTTACAACCAAACATTAACATTGCAACTGAAACGCCATTGTTAATACACAATCAAAATTATATACAATTTAAAAACTGGGTTGATACTTGGGCTAAATCTTTAAAACTAAACATCTCAATTCCAAAAGAGCTTAGCACCAAAAAACAAAAAGAAACAAGTTTTAAAATTATTGATAAAACCAATATCAAAGATCAATATGATGAAACTTTCACTTTGACTTTATCCCAAACCAAAAGGAAAAAATTTGCTGCGGGTGATTTGTTAAGTATTATTCCGCCTGATGAAACTACGGAACGTTTATATTCTACTGGAAAAAATGCAAATGGCGATTTATTATTAAGTATCAAAAAACATACATACGGCGTTTGTTCTAACTACTTAAATCAGTTAAAACCAAACGATACTTTAAAAGCTATTATTCAAAAAAACAAAGATTTTCATCTTCCTAAAAAGGCAGATAGCGTTACTTTAATTGCCAATGGAACAGGAATTGCTCCTTTTTTAGGAATGATATATGAAAAAACAAAAGCTGAAATGACCTTGTATTGGGGTACACGAACAAAAATATCAGCAACACTTTATAAATCTTTAATTTTAGAAGCTCAACAAAAAGGGATTTTACAGCATTTTGATATTGCTTTTTCTAAAGAAGTACATCCTTATAATTATGTACAAGATTTACTAGTTAGAGATGAAAATATCATTGTAAAAAAATTAAAAAACGGTGATATTTTTATGCTCTGTGGTTCAATTGCTATGAGAGATGCTGTTTTTATTCAACTAGAAAAAACATGCATCAAAAACCATTTACAACCTTTTGAGGTTTATAAGAACAACGGACAAATATTGACTGACTGTTATTAGAAAACCTTTTAGAAATAGATCTAAAAGGTTTTCTAACACTTATCTTATTGATTCTAAAAAAAGTGAAGCATTTTTTAAATGTGCTTCTTGTTTGCTCTTGTCCATTTTATCAAACATAGAAACCATCATTCTTAATCTTGGATTTTGTTTTAAAAAGTCACGGTGTTTATCTATAAAACTCCAATACAAACCATCCCACACATTTTGCCAATCTCCCTTTTTGTAATTACTCATTTTCATGAGGTAGTTACTTCCACTAATATAAGGTTTGGTGCACATTAAGCCTCCGTCTGCAAACTGACTCATTCCATATACATTTGGCACCATTACCCAATCATAAGCATCTATAAACAACTCCATAAACCATTGGTAAACATCATCTGGATTAAATTCGCAAAGCAACATAAAATTACCTAACACCATTAAACGTTCTATATGATGACAATAACCTGTGTTTAACACTTTCTTTATGGTTTCATCCAAAGGATAAATACCTGTGGTACCATTGTAAAAAGAAGCAGGGATTTTTTTATTAAAACCCCAAAAATTAGTGGTTCTTTCTTTTTGTCCACTAACATGATACACTCCCCTAACAAACTCCCTCCATCCTATAATTTGTCTAACAAAACCTTCTGTAGAATTTATGGGAATATTATTATTTTTAGCAAACTCCAAACTTTGCTTAATAATTATATCAGGAGTAATAAGCCCAACATTAAGCATGGGAGACAACACACTGTGGTGTAAAATGGAACTTTGATCAACAATAGCGTCTTCATAGGTACCAAATTCTAAAAATCGTTGTTCTAAAAACTGAGTAAACCATTGCTCCGTTGCTTTAAAACTAGTTGGATATAATGATTGTGAACTCAATCTTCCCAAATTTTCAGAAAAATAAGTTTCTACATATTCAATAGCCTCTTTGTAATACTCATCTACATCTGGAAATTGTATGGGTGGTGGTGTTTTTTTTGCCGGATATTTTTTTCTATTCTCATCATCATAACTCCACTTTCCTCCTTCCGGATTCCCTTCTACATCCATTAAAAGATTACGTTGTTGTCTTTCTTGTTTATAGAATGTGGTTTGAAAATATTTTTTCTTATCCTTTTTAAAAAAAGAACCAAGATCTTTATTTGTATTTAAAAACAGTAAAGTATCATAACATGTTAAAGAAATATGTTGTTCTGCAGCACCTTCTTTAATTCTTTTAAACAACCAATCATCAACAGGATCTATATAGTTTATATGCTCAATCCCTTTCTCTTTTAAAAAAGGCATCAATTTTCTAATATCCGAAAGCTTATTTACGGCCTCAATATACTTTACTTCTAATCCTTTAGATATCAAAAAAGTTTCATAAGCTTTCATGCTAGCTCTGTGAAATGCAATTTTTTGTTTATGGAATTTATATTGCTTAAAAAACAGAAATTCTTCTACTAAATAAACAATCTCCTTAGTATCTAAAAAAGGAGATTCTTTAAACAGTTGGTTTGGAAATATAAGGTTTACCGTTTTCATACTTTTGTTTTATTTCTTTTGCAACGTTCACTACAATACTTTACTTCGTTCCAGTTTTTTTCCCATTTTTTTCGCCATACAAACGGACGTTTGCAAACCAAACAAGTTTTTTGAGGAAGATGTTCTTTTTTCATCACACAAAAAATTTAATGTTTATTAACATGTACCTTTAACAATCTTTTTTTTTCTTGTACAACAATGGAATGTTTTCTGTGCCCCCAAATTTTATCTCTAGCTGCATTAGAACTTTCCTTTAAATCAACAATAGGTAAAGGATAATCTTCTCCAATACGTACACCACAAAAGACTTGTTCCATGGCTGTCATTTTCCAAGGTTCGTGAATGTATGCTTCGGGAACATTTTTTAACTCTGGTACCCATTCTTTTATAAAAATTCCTTTAGGATCGTGTTCTTCCGAATTTTTAATAGGATTATAAATTCTAATTGTATTAATACCTGTGGTGCCTGCTTGCATTTGAAACTGGGGATAATGGATTCCTGGTTCATAATCTAAAAATTGTTTGGCTAAATGATATACTCCATCCCTCCAATCCTGATCTAAATTAAACACCAAAAAAGACACAACCATGGCACGCATTCTAAAATTAATCCATCCTGTGCTCCACTGCTCTCATACAAGCATCAACAATAGGATAGCCTGTGGTACCTGTTCGCCATGCTCTTATGTAATCATTATTTTTAGTATGCAACAACAATTCGTATCCTTTATTAATACACATTGTTTCATAACTACACGCTACTTCAAATTTTTGTATAAAATGACAATGCCAATGCAACCTAGTTAACATTGCCGAAAAAGCTTTACTATTCTTAGTTCCATTAGGATGTGTACCTACATACTGAAAAACTTGTTTAATACTTATATTTCCCCATGCTAAAAAAGGAGACAATCTACTGCAAGACATCCTACTTTCTGTTGGTTTAGAAATGTGTTTTTGATAATTAAAACCTCTATTATTTGTAAAAGAACTTAAATACCTCCATGCATTTTCTTCTCCTGCAGGTTGATATTGTTTTGGATATTCTTTTAATTGATTTTCGAGTTTTAAAGGCAAATTAAAATGATGATTTGGAATTGTAATTATTCCCTTTGTGTATTTATTGTGAAGAATAGGTTGATGCATTTTTTGATGCCATAATCTATTCCAATTATCTCTATTTTTGATGCCTCGAAGTACTCCATCTTTTTGAAATTCTTGCCAAACAATATGATTCGATTGACAAAATTTTCGAACTACTTTATCTCGTATCCACGTTTGTTTAATACCACTTTCTTGGTAACTAAATAGATTTTGAATTTGATAATGTGTGATTAAGAATTGAAATACATCCAAAGCTTCACCATAAAAACAGTTCACTTTTCTATTAAAAGGTTTTAATCTCTTGTTTAGAGATTTTATTGAATGATACACAAATTGTAAATGCCTAAGACTTGTATCTGGATATTGAATGAATGAAGGTTCAAATAAAAAAATAATGATATAAGACAACCTACTTTCTTCTGCTTTATACAAAGGTGCATGATCTTGCAAACGCAAATCACGCTTTAACCAAACAATATTGATAGATTCTTTACTCAAAATGGCATTTCTTTTTGACATTTTTTCCAAAAACTAAAAAAAGAAGGATAATAGCCTTTTACACTAAACATCCAATCTCTTTGTTCTTCAACACCATGGTAATGTTCATTTAAGGGATGCTCTTTATAGTATATCTTTTTAGGACCATACTCAGCAACAAATTCGCTAAACTCACCAACAAATATTTGAATATTCTGAATATTTTTAGAAAGGTTTAAAACAAAATCTATTGTTTTTTTACTTACAGGATACGCTTCAAAGTGCGAGGGCTCCAAAAGTAAAATTCTATTAGCTTCTATATCATTTTTCCAAAGTGGATCTAAGTTGTAAAAGTTATACATCAAAAAAGGCAAACCATTATTTATAACAATAGATTGTTTCAATGGCAAGGAGGTTTTTAATTTTAACTCATCAACTTCCGCTAAAATTTTTGGAATTTCAAGTAATGGAAAAGCATTATACGGAACATCTAAAAAAGTATTTTCTTGATAAGTGTGACAGTATTTATTTATATTTTCTTGATTTGTGTAATATTTTTTATTGCTATTGGCACCTACCACCCATTGCCAACTAAGTGCGTTACTTGCCCAGTCTGCATCTAACAAATGGTAATACATCCATTGTGCTGGTACTTTCCAATAACTTTGGCCAATATTACATGCTATTGAAGCCAAATACATTCTTACATGATTATGAATATATCCTGTCTCATAAAAATTTTCTATTGCTTTATCTATAGCCAAAATACCAGTTTTAGCATTTACAATAGCTTTAGGAATTTGCTTATTAGAAACGTTAACTTGTTCATTTTTTAAATCTGAATTGATTTGCTTTTTTTTATGAATCCAAACTTGCTGCCAATAATCTCTCCATGCCAATTCTTGAATAAACTTTTGTACAGTCCAAGGTTTATGTCCTCTTTTTAAAACTTCTTTGAAAACATAGTGCGTAGAAATTACACCACGAGAAATATAAGGAGACAAGTAAGAAACGGCTCCATCAATGTAATTTCTTGATTTTCCATAAGCAACAGGATCTATAGCTGTAACTCTATTTATAATTTCATCAAATTGCGTGGGAAACTGATGAAATTCTTGTTCTAACATTGGTTTCATAAACGCTTCTTAATTTTGTTTCCTGTAATGGATTTTTGCTCTTTGCATTTAAATCTTATGACCTCAGGACTTCACTTTTTTAGATGTTTAGACTCACACCCTTTATATACTATTCTTTTTCCCTAACTTCTAAAGTTAACCTCATCAATTTAATAACATCTTTTGTATAAGCTTTTGGTCTTTTCATTCCCCTATTCTTTTTTTTGCCAAACCAAATCCGAATTCAAATAAAAACTTCCTAAAGCACTAAAAGAACATTGATTTGGAGCAATGATGGATAAGAAAGTTTCTCCATTATCTCTTTCATATAAATGATATATTTCTCCAACAATTGGCTCAAAATTAAATTTTGCATTAAAAATCATATGATTGTACTCATACTCTTTCATCATTTTATCGTACTCCTCTTTGATTTCTATATATTTAGCCTGAATTTTTTGATTTACTTTGCGAATACTCTTATTTTTCCAAGCAGCACTATCATTTGCTTTAATAACAGGAGCTCCAATATTGGTTGCATATGGTTTTAATGCAGCATCATATTTTTGGTTTTCAGTATTAAAAACAACATTATCTGGCTTTTTTTCTTTCATAAATTATATGATATCTATTACTAATAACAGTTAATTTTAAAATTATAAAAAGAAATATAAGATATGCTAGCTTCTGATAAATTGTGCTATTTTAGAATTGATTAAGATAATTTTAAAACCAAAAAAGCCCAACAGAATCTGTTGAGCTTTTTAACTAAAATGTATCTTTTGTTCCTTAAACCAAAGGAAATCTTGTCATTTCTTCTGGTTGCGCTACACCAATCATTTTTAAAATAGTTGGAGCTACATCTCCTAAAACACCATCTTTAATTTCTTTGATATCGTGATCAACTAAAATTAAAGGAACAGGGTTTGTCGTATGAGCTGTGTTTGGAGATCCATCAGGATTAATCATCACCTCACAATTACCGTGATCGGCAATCACCAAAGTAGAATATCCATTTTCTAATCCAGTCTCAATCACTGCCTTAGCACATGCATCAACTGCTTCACAGGCCTTAATTGCGGCATCCATCATTCCGGTATGCCCAACCATATCACCATTTGCAAAGTTTAAACATACAAAATCAGCTTCTCCTTTCTTTAAATCTTCGCACAAAGCATCTTTTAATTCATAAGCACTCATTTCTGGCTTTAAATCATAAGTGGCTACTTTTGGTGAATTACGTAAAATTCTCGATTCTCCTTCAAAAGGATCTTCTTGACCTCCAGAGAAAAAGAAAGTTACATGTGGATATTTTTCTGTTTCTGCAATACGAATTTGTTTTTTCCCAGCTTTAGACAAAACTTCACCAATCGTATTTTTAATATTATCATTGTTATAAATTACATTGATTCCTTTAAACGTTTCATCATATAAAGTAATGGTTGTAAAATATAAATTTAACTTTTTAGTGTTTTGTTCAGGGAAATCATTTTGAGACAACATGTTTGTTAACTCTCTACCTCTATCCGTTCTATAGTTAAAGAATAAAACAACATCTCCTTCTTCTATAACAGCTTTTGGACTTCCATCGGCATTCGTCATAATTACTGGTTCTAAAAATTCATCAGTAACTCCAGCTTCATAATTTGCTTTTAAGCTGGCAATAGCATCCGTAGATTTTGTTCCCTCTGCATGTACCACAGCATTGTAAGCTTTTGCTACACGCTCCCAACGATTGTCTCTATCCATCGCAAAATAACGACCTGTCATTGAAGCTAATTCTCCAGTAGTTTTAGCCATATATTCTTGAACATCGCTAATGAAAGCAGCTCCAGATTTAGGATCTGTATCTCTACCATCCGTAAATGCATGTAAGAATAAATTATCAACTTCATTCTCTTTAGCTACATCTAACAATCCCTTGATATGATCGATATGAGCGTGTATTCCCCCATTAGAAACCAATCCTAATAAATGAACTTTTTTGTTATTTTCTTTGGCATATTTATAAGTATCAACCAATGCTTTTTCTTGCCCTAAAGTTTTTTCTCTAACCGCAATGTTAATCCTAGTTAAGTTCTGATATACAATTCTACCAGCTCCTAAGTTCATATGACCCACTTCAGAATTCCCCATTTGACCATCTGGCAAACCAACAAACTCTCCATCAGTACGTAAAGATGCATTTGGATATTTGTCATACAAAGAATCAATATAAGAAGTGTTTGCATTGTATACTGCTGATACTTTTGGATCTTGGGTAATTCCCCATCCATCAAGAATCATTAAGATTACTTTTTTGTTCATTTTAGTTGAATTTTAATTCTAAGAACAAATATAGTGAGAAGCATTAATTAACAAAGGCTAAATCACTAAGAAACAAAGAAAAGGTTTTCGAACAAGGATTAAATTCAATCTCATTCCATTCATTTTTCAATCTAAACATTTCTCCTCCCTTTTTTTATAAAAATTTAACACTAAAACGAATGTTTTTTACTTAGTTTTATTATCAACAAATTAGTTGATTATGTATAAAATTATGACGATAATACACAATACTGTGTAGTTTATATAAAAAAAGACGATAAAATTAAAAAAACCATTAATTTAGAGAACCGAAAAATAAATTATTAGAATGAAGATAAAATCTTACAGACAATACAAAGAAGACTATAAACAAAGTATCCAAAACCCAGAAGTATTTTGGGCAGACATTGCCAAACAATTTACATGGCGAAAAAAATGGGACAAAGTATTAGAAGCTGATTTTACAAAACCAGAAGTAAAATGGTTTGTTGGTGGGAAACTAAATATTACTGAAAACTGTTTAGACAGACATTTAGAAAAAAACGGTAACAAAACTGCAATTATATGGGAACCTAACAACCCAAAAGAAGAATCTAGACACATAACCTACAAACAATTATATCATAAAGTATCTGCTTTTGCCAATGTTTTAAAAAACAAAGGAATTGAAAAAGGAGATAGAGTTTGTTTGTACATGCCTATGATTCCCGAATTGGCAATAGCTATGTTGGCTTGTGCAAGAATTGGAGCCGTACATTCTATTGTATTTGCTGGGTTTTCGGCATCTGCCTTAGCTAGTAGAATCAACGATTCTAACTGTAAATTATTAATTACCGCAAATGAGGTTTACAGAGGTACAAAACCTATTAACCTAAAGGCTGTTTGCGATGAAGCCTTAGAGAATACCCCATGTGTAAAAGATGTAATTGTATATCGTAGAACTGTTGAACCAACAACAATGAAAGAAGGTAGAGATACTTTTTGGTTTGACGAGTTACAAAAAATAAAAGATGATTATTGTCCTGCTGTAGATATGGATTCAGAAGATATGTTATTCATTTTATACACCTCTGGTTCTACAGGAACGCCAAAAGGAATGGTTCACACTTGTGGTGGATATATGGTGGGAACTACCTATACTTTCCAAAACGTATTTCAAGCCAAAAAAGATGATGTATATTGGTGTACTGCAGATATTGGATGGATTACAGGGCATTCATATATTATTTATGGACCGTTAGCCTCTGGAGCAACTACTGTAATGTTTGAAGGAGTACCTTCATACCCAGACTATGGTCGCTTTTGGGAAATTATAGAAAAACTAAAAGTAACTCATTTCTACACGGCCCCTACCGCTATTAGAGCTCTTGAAAAACAACCTATTCATTTTGTTGAAAAACACAATTTAAATAGCCTTAAAGTATTAGGGTCTGTTGGAGAACCTATCAACGAAGAAGCTTGGCACTGGTACAATGACAATATTGGAAAAGGAACTTGTCCAATTGTAGATACTTGGTGGCAAACAGAAACTGGTGGAATTATGATTTCTGCCTTAGCAGGAATTACTCCTTTAAGACCAACTTTTGCAACGCAACCTTTACCAGGAGTACAACCTGTATTGTTAGATGAAAATGGAAAAGAAATTACCGAATCTCCTGCAGAAGGAAGTTTAGCTATTAAAGGAGCTTGGCCTTCTATGGCTAGAACTATTTACGGAAATCATCAACGATATAAAGAAACTTATTTCTCGGCGTTCCCAGGTAAATATTTCACAGGAGATGGAGCTTATCGTGATGCGATGGGAAACTATAGAATTACAGGTCGTATGGATGATGTGATTATTGTGTCTGGACACAACTTAGGAACTGCTCCTATTGAAAATGCCATTAACGAACACGAAGCTATTGTTGAATGCGCTATTGTTGGTTTCCCTCATGATATTAAAGGAAATGCATTATACGCATATGTAACAAAATACAATGATATAGCGACTGACGAAGATGTATTACGAAAAGAAATCAATCAAGTAATTACCAAGACCATTGGAGCGATTGCCAAATTAGATAAAATTCAATTTGTTAGCGGATTGCCAAAAACTCGTTCTGGGAAAATTATGAGAAGAATCTTAAGAAAAATAGCTTCTAACGATGCTGAAAACTTAGGCGATATTTCTACTTTATTAAATCCTGAAGTGGTTGAAGAAATAAAACAAAATGTACTTTAATTAAAACAAAAAAACCAACTCAATGAGTTGGTTTTTTTTTATAAATATACTTGCAAAAACTACAACAAATCTCTTAATCTTTGTGCAGCACCTTCGGCAGTAATATCACGCTGTGGCGTTCCAAACATTTCATAACCTACCATGAATTTTTTTACTGTTGCACTTCTTAACAATGGTGGATAAAAACTCATATGCCAATGCCAATGAGCATTATCTCCTCCATCGGTTGGTGCTTGATGAATTCCACTAGAATATGGGAAAGAAGTATTGAATAATTTATCGTACACTTTTGTCAATACAGAAATTGCTTCAGCATATAAAATAGCTTCCTCTTCTGTCATATCCAAAATACTATTTTGTTGATTTTTTGGAGCAATCATCGCTTCAAATGGCCAAACTGCCCAAAAAGGGATTAATACCACAAAAGCATCATTTTCAAAAATAATACGCTCTCTATCTCCGTTTAATTCTTGCTTTAAATAATCACCTAAAAGGCTAGATTTTTTATCAGAAAAGTATGCTTTTTGAGTAGCATCTTTTTTAGAAACTTCGTTTGGCAAACTAGACTGAGACCAAATTTGCCCGTGTGGATGTGGATTGCTACACCCCATTACCGCTCCTTTGTTTTCAAAAATTTGTACATATTTAATCGCATCATTTGCTCCGATTTCTTTATACTCTTTTTGCCAAGTGTTTACCACTTTTGTAATTCCAGGAACATCCATATCTGCCAAACTCTTTGAGTGGTCTGGACTAAAACAAATTACTTTACAAATACCCGTTTCACTTTCTGCTTGTAACAAACCATCGTTTACTTTAAAAGAGGGTGAATCACTTTGCAAAGCAGCAAAATCATTAGTAAAAACGTAGGTTCCTGTATATTTAGGATTTACATCACCACTAATTCTTGTGTTTCCTGCACATAAATAACAAGTCTCATCATACTCAGGTCTTTTTTCGTTATTTACTGCTTCGTTTTGACCTTGCCAAGGACGTTTAGATCTGTGTGGAGAAACCAACACCCATTCTCCTGTTAAGATATTAAACCTTTTATGTGAATAATCTTCTAAATGCTTATCCATGATATATTGTTTTTCTTGATTAAATTAATTTTGTTCCGTCAGACAATGCTACTTCGTATGGAGAACATTCATGACCGAATTTTTTGGTATACGCTTCGATGGCTGTTTTCTTAAAATCTTCAACAGCTGTTTTTTTGATTAAGTTGATAGTACAACCACCAAAACCACCCCCCATCATTCTTGCACCAAGAACATCTGAGTTTTCTTTTGCCAAGTCTACCAAAAAATCTAACTCATCACAACTCACTTTATATTGATGTTGTAATCCGTTATGAGAACCATAAATCAATTTCCCTAAACTTACCAAGTCATCACTTTTAATAGCGATGGCTGCAGCTTCTGCTCTTGCATTTTCTTGTACTACGTATAATACTTTTTGATAATCTGCTTCAGACAATTTTTCTTTAACTTTATCTAAATCAACAATCGTAGCATCTCTTAACGCTTCAATTCCTAACATTTCTGCTGTTTTTTCACAAACGGCACGTCTATCATTATAAGCACTATCAGACAATTTATGTTTTACATTGGTATTGAACAATAACAGTTGATAATCTTTAAAATCAATGGTAAAAGGCTCTGCTTGTGCCGTTCTACAATCTAACAACAAAGCACTATTTTTAATACCAAACATACTTGCGTATTGATCCATAATTCCACATTTTACGCCAACATAATTATGTTCGGCTGCTTGAGAAATTAAAATCATTTGGTATTTAGTCAAGTTTAAATTAAACAACTCATTAATTCCAAAAACCACACTATTTTCTAATGCTGCAGATGATGACATTCCAGCACCATCAGGAATATTTCCTGCAAAAACAATATCAAAATTCCCTACCGTTTTTCCTAATTTTTGAGTTTCGGCAACCACCCCAACTACATAGGCATGCCAGCTAGATAAATTTTCGGTATTTAAGTTATGAGTATCAAACTGAAAAGTTTCATCCATATCAATAGCAATTGCTGTAGATATATTGCTTTCACTTTTTTGAATAGCCGCTACAATCCCTTTATCAATCGCAGCAGGAAAAACAAATCCTGCATTATAATCGGTATGCTCTCCAATTAAGTTGATACGACCAGGTGAATAAATAAGCACAGGCTCTGATGTAAAATTTTTAGCAAAGCTTTCTGTTACTTTTTGAACTAATTTAGTATCCATATTTTATGAATTTAAACATGATTAACTACTTAACTATTGTTAAAAGTTAAGCTTGATTTATATTTTTATAAGCTACTCTACAGTAACTGTCCAATTGATTTCGTATTTATCAGCAGCCTTTAATTCTTTCAATCCTAATTTATTATTAAAGCTGTCTGAAATTCCAGTTACAGGCTCCAAAGCAATTACATTCTTTTTTGGAGGCGTGTACATTTGAAAGAAATTTTCATCCCCAGAAGCATCAATGGTCATTTTATATTTAGGCGTATTAAACATCACTTTGCTATCACCCAAAGCATAACAATTGTCTAATTGTTGGTCTTTAATTTCAATTGGCATTGTTGCCTTTTCTTCAATCACATTTTTAGTAATCATTCGTTCATCAAACTCTATGGTTTTAATTGTTGATAAATTTATGGTACTGTTGTATAAATCATCACTTAAAAAATAAGGATGCCATCCAATAGTAAATGGGAAAGAGTTAATATCATTATTATCTACCTCTACATTTAGATCAACACTATTAGCTGTTAAAGTAAATTTTAAGGCGATGGTATATAAATAAGGAAATGCTTTGTTTCTAGTTGAGGCTGTATAAACCATGGTAACAGAAGCATCTTCATCAGAAATTTCTGAATCTACTACCACAAAAGATTTGTTATAAACCAATCCGTGTAAAGCATTGTTGTTGTTTGCTTCATTGCAATCAAACTTATAATCTACTCCTTTGTAAGTATATTTTCCATCTTTAATTCTGTTTGCAAATGGAAATAAAATAGAAGAAGCATATGTGTTTTTATACTCCAACGGATGTAAGTCTACAATAACTGGTTGATTATTTAAAGTCAATGTTTCTAGTGCTCCACCCCTGTCCAAACAAATTTTTGCAGAAGAAATATGATCGTTCCCAACGATTTCAATATAGTTGAGTCCGTTTTCTTGTAATTTATTGATTTTATACACTGTAATAATTTTATAATGATTGTCTTAAAATAAGACGGTTTACATTTTCTACCTGTACTTGTTCTTTATAATTAATCATTTGAGCCAAACGTTTTCCCATTTGATTAAAATCTGTAGAAATAGTAGTAATTCCACCTTCTACAACTTCTTTAAGCAACGTTTCATTGTATGATATAATTCCTAAATCCTGAGAAATAACCAAGCCTTGTTCTCTAATTTTTTTAATAATGCTTATCAAGTTTTTATCATCAGGAATAATATAAGCTTCTCCTTTTTGCAAAACCCTATCTTGTAAAGAGTTGATCACTTTTCCTTTTATGTTTTTTTGATCACAAAAAAGCTGAAAACCTTTTAACATACCTTGCGGCTGAATTTTTTCATCAAACAACAAAACCAGCTTTTTATACTTTTTAATAAGGGGTAATCCTTTGATTAAATTAGTGTAAATGTCTTTTTCAAAATTTTGATAAATAGCCGCATAAGAAGAAAGTTCTGAATGCATTTGATCTAAAATATACACTTTCTCTTTAGGTAATTTTTCAATCACACGAGCCGTGTTTTCCATATTTGCAGGCATGATAATATAGGAGTTATAACTTCCTATATTATCGTAAATCAACTTACTAAATACAGTATGGTTAAAATGATGGAAATAAATATCAACATTTGTATGCTCTTCCAAATTGCTTAGAAATGAATTATACAACTCTTCTTTAAAACCATTCAATTCATCAAACAACAAAAAGACTTTTTTCTCTACTTCTATATTTTCTGATAAAACATAATAACCTTTACCAGCTATAGATTGAACAATTCCTCTTGTTTTTAATTCATTTAAAGCTGTTAACACAGTATCTCTGGAAACCTTATTTACTTTCTGAATATGACTAATAGATGGTAACTTATCTCCTTTTACCATCTCTTTTTTAGCAATAGCACTCTCTACAGACTTTATAATCTGCTTATATTTAGGCACTCCTATTTGTCTTTTTACGGGCTCAAGATTCATAAAGCAAATATAACAAAAACTAGTATGGACTAGTATGTTTTTACGGAAAATTTATTTTATGATTTCTAAATTAATAAATATGAAAAGATACATGATAAAAATAACCATATAAATAAGTAGCATAAAAAAAGCCCAACTCATTTGAGTTGGGCTTTGTACCTAGGGCGGGAATCGAACCCGCACTTCCGAGGAAACTGGATTTTGAATCCAGCGCGTCTACCAATTCCGCCACCTAGGCTTTTTATTGGTGCTGCAAATGTAAAAAAATATCGATGTATTCACACTAATCAAACGAAAAAAAATTTCTACTTTTGCCAAAAACTAAACCAACAACAACAACAATCACACAAATGTCTGTTAATCAATTAACTCCAAAAGTATTTGCTTGTTCCCAAAGCACTGAATTAGCACAAGCAATAGCTAAACATTACGGAACTGAACTAGGTGATTTAACCGTTTCTAGATTTAGCGATGGTGAATTTCAACCAGTAATTAATGAAACTGTTCGTGGGAGACGAGTTTTCATTATTGGTTCTACATTCCCTAATGCTGACAACTTAATGGAATTGTTACTAATTTTAGATGCTTGTAAAAGAGCCTCTGCTAAACACATTACAGCTGTAATTCCTTATTTTGGATATGCCCGCCAAGATAGAAAAGATCAACCCCGTGTTGCTATTGGTGCCAAAATGGTAGCCAACTTACTTGAAGCATCAGGTGCTACTCGTGTCATGACTATGGATTTACACGCAGGACAAATTCAAGGATTTTTTGAAAAACCAGTAGATCACTTATATGGTTCTACTATTTTCTTACCTTATTTAGAAAGCTTAAAATTAGACAACTTAACTATTGCTTCTCCTGATATGGGAGGTTCTAAAAGAGCTTATGCTTACGCAAAGTACTTAAACAGTAATGTTGTTATTTGTTACAAACAAAGAATTAAAGCCAATGAGGTTTCTCACATGGAATTAATTGGACAGGTAGAAGGTCAACATGTTGTATTAGTAGATGATATGGCTGATACTGCAGGAACTTTAACCAAAGCCGCAGATTTAATGATGGAAAGGGGAGCTTTAAGTGTTAGAGCGATTGTAACTCACTCTATCTTATCTGGAGATGCATATGAGAAAATAGAGAACTCAAAATTATGCGAATTTATTACTTCTGATACTATTCCATTAAAAAAGGAAAGTTCTAAAATAAAAGTATTATCTTGCGCTCCCTTATTTGCCGAGGTAATGGAGAAAGTTCAGAACTTCAAGTCAATTACGGATAAATTTATCATTTAATATATATTATGAAATCAATTACAATCAAAGGATCTCAAAGAGAAAGCGTAGGTAAGTCAGCGACTAAAGCCTTACGTAATGCTGGACAGGTACCTTGCGTTATATACGGAGGGGACAAAGTTTTACACTTTTCAGCAGATGAAAAACAATTTAAAAACTTAGTTTATACTCCAAACGTATATACTGCTAAGATTGAAGTAGAAGGTAAGTCTTACGAAGCTGTATTACAAGACATTCAGTTTCACCCAATTCACGACCGTATTTTACATGTAGATTTTTACCAATTACAAGCTGATAAAGAAATTGCTTTAAGCGTACCTGTAAAATTAGTTGGTAACTCTAAAGGGGTTATTGCTGGTGGAGCTTTACGTCAAAACTTAAGAAAAATCAAGGTAAAAGCAATTCCTGCTAACTTACCTGATTTTGTTGAAGCAAACATTACTGAATTACAAATTGGTAACAAATTATACGTTTCTAAATTAAGAAACGATCAATACCAAATCTTACATAACGACAACACTGTTGTTGCTCAAGTAAGAATGTCTCGTAACGCTGCTAAAGCTGCTGCAGAGGCTAAGTAATTTTTACTTAAAATATTTAAAGAGCGTTACTAGTTGTAACGCTCTTTTTTTATGCCATAGAATCTTATATTTGGTATAAAAAAAGAAATGACATTATTTTCTAAATGGTTTCAACCCAAACAAATTTCTAACGAGGATCCTATGAAAAAATTCTTAATAGTTGGTCTAGGTAATATTGGTCCAAAATATGAAAACACAAGACACAATATTGGTTTTAAAGTACTAGATGAATTGGCCAAACAACAAGAAACTTCTTTTACTACTGATAAACTGGGTGATGTAGCAGTGTTTAAGTTTAAAGGAAGAACCTTTATACTCCTTAAACCTTCTACTTACATGAACTTAAGCGGTAAATCGGTAAAATATTGGATGGAAAAAGAAAAAATTCCTCAAGAAAACATATTGGTTATTTCTGATGACCTAAATATTGATTTTGGAACCTTTAGGTTAAAAGCAAAAGGAAGTGCAGGTGGACACAATGGTTTAAAGGACATTAACGAAAAACTTGGAAACCAAAATTATGCTCGTTTTAGATTTGGAATTAGTGCGATGTTTGGAAAAGGAAGACAAGTAGATTATGTGCTTGGGGAGTGGGACAAGGATGAAATGAGATACTTTCCAGAATTATTAGACAAAGCTTCTAAATTAGTACTCTCATTTGGAACTGCCGGTATTGGAAATACAATGAATGAGTACAACGGAAAACAAGTTGAGGATCTATAGGTTTTTTGGTTGTTAGTTGTTTGTTGATAGTTTTAACAAACAATTCCAACAACAAACAACTACAAACCATTAACCATTACTCTTGATCACTTGCATACCATTCTGCAAAAGAACTACTCGTTTCTTGTAATTTTAAAGAATGTAATTGTATGTGGTTAGGAAGTCTATTTTTAATCTTTTCTGCAAAGTCTAAAATCATCATCTCACTGGTAGGTTGATAGTCTACCAAAATAACATTATGCCCCCTGTCTTGTAGCTCTTTTGCCAACTCAACATGAGGCGTATTTTTGTTAAAAACTGTTGCATGATCAAACACATCTTCTACCTCTGACTTTACAATTTCTTTTAAATCTGTAAAATCAATCACCATTCCGTTCTTAACATGATTAGGATCTTGAATAGGCGTACCGATTACTGTTACATATAATTTATAACTATGTCCGTGTACATTTCTACATTTTCCATCATATCCGTGTAAAGCGTGACCTGTTTCAAAATCAAACTTTTTTGTAATCCTAATCTTTCTATTCATCTTACTTTCTTTTAAATTGAGTTAAAGCTTTATTCGTTTCATCAGACAACACCAATTTTCCACTAACAGCAGCTCTTTCTTTTAATAAAATATCCCATTGCTCTGTACCTTTCCAAAATGTTTTTTTCATGGCAGATAAGGCTTGTGGACTATAACTCACCAATTGTTTTAAAAATTTATCTAAACTATAATTTAATTCTGACAACGTTGCATCTACCTCATGATACAATCCAACTTGTTGTGCCCATTTTGCAGTTTTCCATGTAGTCGCATTAAGAGATAGTATTGCCATATTCGTCAATCCTATTTTTCTTGTTACTGCAGGTTCTATCACAAAAGGACCGATACCGATACTTAATTCAGACAACTTAATCGCTGCTGTTTCGGTAGCAAAAACATAATCACTAGCAGCAGCGATGCCTACACCACCACCAACGGTTTTACCTTGAACTGAAGTCACCACAATTTTACCACAAGTTCTAATCGCATTGATGACATTGGCAAACCCCATAAAGAATTTTGTTCCGTTTTCTAAATCTTCAATGGCCAACAATTCATCAAAAGAAGCTCCTGCACAAAACACATTAGTCCCTGCACTTTTTAAGTGAATGACACTTATTCCATCATTCTCTCCCCAACCTTTTATAGCGGTAGTTAATTGTGCTAATTGTTCACTTGCAAGCGAATTACTAGCTGGACTAAAAAATTCTATTTCTGCTACTTTATCTTTTATCGTAGTCTTTACATATGGTTCCATATCAACAATTTTATTCAAGGTTCAATTTAAGAAGTTTCACAAACTTTATACGTAAAATTACAGCTCTTAATAACATCCATACCAAAAAGGCAATCCAAATCCCCAACATTTTAAATTCTAAATAATCTAAGATAACCAATGTGGGCACAAAACCTAAAAAAGTTGCCTTTAACAAAGTATTTCTTAAGGTAACTGCTTCGGCCATCCCTTTAAAAACATCATCATATACAAATGCAATTGCGTTTAGTGGCTGCATCAACAAAACCATCCAAAAGAAGGAGTTAAAAGTAGTAATTACTTCTTTATCTTTTGTAAATATAGATCCGATATAAGAATAAGTACAACTAAAAATGACAAGCAACAACAAAGCTACTCCTAAAGCATATTTGGTGATGGTTTTTACCAACAGAGATAAATCTTTATAATTATTTTCACCTTTTAACTTCCCCGACACAATAGCGGATACACTTGCATAACCGTCCATAAAAAAGGCAAAAAACAACCATATTTGAAAAGCAATGGTGAATGCTGCTATATAATTAGACCCATATTTTGTAGCGTAAGCATTGGCCATGACCAAACTAGTGTTTAATGCGATGGTTCTGACCAACATATTTAAACTAATATTGATGGTTCTTTTGAGTTCTGGATGTACATTAAAAATAATTTTGAGTCTAAAAGGTGTTTTTACAATCAATAAAATCAAAGCAAAAACAAACATGACCAACTGTGAAATCACACTTGCCCAAGCAGCCCCTTCTACATGCATGGCAGGAATTACATCTTGAATTCCATAAACCAAAACCACATCTAACACAATATTTAAAATAGCTCCGGTAGCACTAACAACCATGGGCCAAAAAGTGTTTTGAAGCCCTCTAAAAATAGAAAATACAGAAACAATAAATAACAACAAAGGAAAGCCTAGAGCTCTAATTCTGTAATAGGAAACTGTATAATCTAACACCAAATTATCGGCATTATAAAGCTGAAAAATTGACACCGTTAAAACATAGGTAATTGCATAAACTAAAAAACCCAAAATCATGTTAATTCCAATCATTTGAGCAGGCAAACCCATAATTTTATCTAATTGATTTTTACCTAAATATTCTGCCACCAAAGCTGCAATAGCCACTTTACTTTGAGTAAAAATCCATCCTAATGTAGCAATAAAAGAACCTGCTAAACCTACCGCTGCCAAAGCTTCGGTTGCATTAATAGAAACATTTCCTACAATAGCAGTATCTGTTAAAGATAAAATAGGCTCTATTACACCAGAAACAATGGCTGGAACCGCAATACTGTTGATGTATTTAAAAGAAAATTTACGATTGCTCATTGATAAAAGCTATAGATTTTTGAACCACTTGTTGTAAATCTTTTGGCATTTCTTTATCTGTATAAGGTTGACTACATCCTAAAGCATGGTTCATGTTTTCTATCCAAATCAACTCGCTTTTAGGATTCCAATCTTTTACATTTTTAGATTCCATTGGTTTTACCACTACATCGGCAGTACCATGAATTAATAAATGATTTGCTTTTAAATTTTTTACAGCTTTTTTAATATTCAATCTTTCTTTGTTCTGAATAAAATCATTGTAAAAAGAAATGTAATGAGGCATTTTTTGCTTGGTTCTGGCATTTTTAATGTAGGCTACCCCTCTTAATTTCCACCAAAACAATTTGGCTCCCGTAGGAAATCTCATTTCAAAATCTGAAACACCTGCCCAAGAAATTATATTTTTTACTCGATGATCTTCATTAGCTTTTAGCGTTACAATTCCGCCTCCTCTAGAATGCCCAATAAGAGTAATATTGCTAATGTCTATTTCATCAGAAAAAGCTGGATTATTAGTTATTTCATCAATAATTGATTGTAAATCATCTAATTCTTTGGTTAAAGTATTTTGTCCAAAAGCTTTTAAATCCGGAAAATCTATAGGCTGTTCAACCGTTCCTCCATTATGAGAAAAACTAAATTTCGCAAAAAAGAAACCTTGCTTAGCAAATTCAGTCGCCATTAAATTCCATGCTCCCCAATCTTTATATCCTTTGTATCCGTGACAAAAAATAACCACTGGTTTTTGCACCTTGTTTTTAGTGTAATGAAAATCAGTTAAAATAGGTTTTTGGTGTTTTCCCGAGATTTGGATATTCTTTTGAACCATTACGCTTCTTGTTTATAGGGGTTTTCTAAATTCTCTACAAAAGTAAGTTTGTTATCTAAAATTTCATCAATTAAAGCGAATAAACTCTGTTTAAACTCTTCTAAATATGCTTTTGTAACTCTATAATCTTTCCCAAAATTATTACTAGAAAAATTCATACTTAAAAATCCCTGTTTAAAGTTTTTAAAAGAATAAATTCCTGTTTGCAGTTCGTTTGTTTCTAAATCAAAATTTTGAACTTGGGTGTACAAGAACACATACATCATGACTTGTACAATTTTATGGTATTTAAAATCTGTGATTGCCAAACTTAAATCTCCTAATTTTAAATCTGTAGATTTTACCATACCTGTTTTGTAATCTACAATTCTCCTAACACCATCTACCTCATCAACTCTATCTATTTTTCCTTTTAAATTGATTTGGTGCCCATTTGGAGTAGTAACTGCTATGTTATATTCTCGTTCTAAGTCTTTAACTATAATTTGTCTTCCCGCTTTGATCTCTGACAATTCTTTGTTTAAAAAATTCAATACAAATTGTTCTGCCACCTCACTAATCAACTTATTTTTACCAGTGTTGATGTCTCCATCTTTAAAATATTCTTTGAACTTAGATTGCACCATCGCTTTTGCCTCAGATTTCATCTTTTTTAAATCCTCGGTTATTAATATTTTACCAACGTAATCTTTATACAAAAACTCTAAAGAATCGTGCACAACCGTTCCTAACGTATTACTAGCTACTTCCTCTTCTACTTTATCCGTTTCTTTAATTTTTAAAACAATTTTATTGTAAAAAGACAAAGGATCATTGATGTACTCAGTAATTCTACTTGGCGATGCTCCCTTTTTAAAATAAGCCTGTAACAACGCCATCACTCTTGGCGTTTTTTCAACCTCAACTGCATCAGTATTTGTACTACAAATATTAGCTACAATATTTCTATGCGTTACATCTTCTTCCTTATCAATCATTAATTGTGTTAAAAATCTACTCATTTCGCCACCTCCAAAATCATCTGATTTGGTGTTGTACAATAAATAAATATTTTCTGCTCTTTGAATCAATCTATAAAAGTGATAAGAGAAAATCGCATCTTTTGCCAAATAAGTCGGCATGTTAAATTGTTTTTTTACCTCAAAAGAAATAAAAGAACGTTCGCTTCCTCCTGTTGGCAAAACCCCTTCATTTACTGAAGTGATGATGACATTTTTAAAATCTAAACAACGAGTTTCTAACATTCCCATTAACTGCATCCCCTCCAAAGCTTCTCCTCTAAAATCGATACTTTCTAAAGGCAATATTTTCTTGAAAATTTTATACAGTACTTTTATATTGTTAATGTATTTGTACTCTAAATTTAGAGTATAAATTTCCTGAAAAACTTTTCTAAACCCTTCTACATACAACAATTCAATTCCTTCTAACTTATCATTTAAATGATTGATGAACTGAATGATGCTGTTAATAAAAACAGTAATATTTTGGACAGACTCAAACAAATCTGTCATCTTAATATCTAAATCCGCAGCGATAAAAAAAGTCTGAATTTGCTCTTTTGTAACAAATACCAAATTATTCTGATTGATGGTTTTAATCACTTTTTCACTATTACTATTAGTGATTTTTGAGATATATGGATGTCTTAAAAATGATAAAATATCTTTGTAATAAAAAGCATCTTTTCCTAATTTTTCTTTGTTCAAATGCAACTCAAAAATAGATTGAAACAGACCCGACAAGGGAATATTACTCAATTGATATCCCATGGTAATATTTACCTTGTTTACCGATGGAGGAATGGAGTTTAATACCACTGGTAAAATGGTTTCTTCTGCCAATACTAAAGCAGTGTCTTTTGGAACCAATTCTTTTTCCAAAAAAGTAGTTACCGATTTTATTCCTGTAACATTCAAAGGACTTCCTAAAATCTGAATGTTCTTTTTTTCTCCAAAATGGTTATTTACCCAATTTTTTCTACCCTCTTTTTGCAAACAATCCCATTCCTTAAAAAACTTTCTCATAAAAGTTCCTGCCTCATGCTCACTATTGATATAATAGTCATCGGCATCCCAATAAATATGATTTTGTTCTAAAGACAAAAAACTTTTAAAAATTTCTTCCTCTGCTTTATTCAGGGCATTAAAACCTATAAAATGAAAATCATTTTGTTGATGAGCCTTTAAATAATCTTGATGATTTTTATAAGCTTGTTTGTACACCAATCCTTGATAACCTGCTTTTTTATGAATCAAAACTTTATTTAATTCTTGATAATACAGATACAAATCTCCGACAAAACTCATATAATTTTTAACAGTATCTGTGACCTCGTCTTTAGACGGAGACCAATCTTTTATTTTTTGAATATCTGTTAAGTATGAAAAGATTTCAGAAGCATTCACCAAGTGTCTATCAATCTCATTAAAATCTTGAATCACAATAGTTGCCCAACCGATAAATCTTTCAAAAGTATCTGCCTCAGCTTTTTGATTTTCTTGCTTATAAATTTTAAAAAACTCAAACAACAATGAAACCTGATCCATGGTTTCTAAACCAGAAATTTCTTTGATGAAATTTTCAATACTGATTATTTTAGGCAAAAAAGATACACTTCCTTTTAATGCTTCTTTAAAAGCGTTTTTTAAGTATATACCAGCACGTTCACTAGGAACTACACAAACTGTATTCTTATAATTTTGGGTAGTGTTTACAATGGCTAAAGCCGTTTCTTGTAAAAATGTTTTCATAAAGTAAAATCAAAAAAAGCCGTTCCTTAAAGGAACGGCTTTTTAAAGTATTATAAAAAGTTTTTATTATTCAGATTCTATTGTCGACAAAACTACTCGTCTGTTTAAAGCTCTACCTGTGGCAGTCTTATTACTTGCAATTGGCTTGGTTTCTCCATAACCAATAGCATGTAAACGCCAATGATCAATTCCTTTTGAAGTTAAATAATCTACAACTGCTTGCGCTCTTTCTTGAGATAATTTTAAGTTTTTAGCATCATCTCCAGAACTATCGGAATGTCCTTCAACGTCAAAACGCACTCCATCAAACTCTTTCATTACTTCAACAATAATATCCAAAGTCTCTGTCACACCTGCTTTAAACTCTGACTTACCAGAATTAAATTGAATTGTTTTAGCGTAAGCTCCTAATTCCTTTTTTGCTTCTTCTGTTAACTGAACAGGACATCCTTTATTTGTTTTAGGACCTTTTTCGTTAATACAATTATCTAAATTATCTGTTACTCCATCACCATCGGTATCTGGCCAAGGGCATCCATTATTTTCAATAGGCCCAAATGTATTAGGACATTTATCGTTGTTATCAGACAATCCATCTTTATCAGAATCTGGACAACCTGCATCCTTAGCATCACCCGCTAAATTTGGACATTGATCCTCTGAATCAATCACTCCATCTCCATCGGTATCTGGACAACCCTTAGTTGCCTCTGTTCCTGCTAAATCAGGACAAGCATCATCTTTATCGGCAATTCCATCACCATCTATATCAGAACATCCAAACAACTCAGGTTTACCAGCAATTTGAGGACACAAGTCATCAGCATCTAACACTCCATCTCCATCTGAATCTTTAGCTCCAAACCTAATCACTAAGGAAATTGAGTGTTGAAAATGATAATCCGCAATATAAATTGTATTTCCCAAATCAGAATCTCCAAATAATGCATTTGTTTTATATGATGATTCAAAATTTAAACCTACCGAATTATTAAACCAGGTATTAAAACCTATAGAGGGAGAAACTGCTGCAGCCATATCTTCATCAACCCAAAAAGTACCTACGGCAAATTTTGCATAAGGATCAAACCAACCTGTTTCACCAAACAATTTATTTAAATCATACCTTAAACCTAAATCTAAAGAATAGTATGATTTTTCTGAAACCTCACCTGAGGGAATTTCATCAATAGAATTGATAGCTCCTGTAAAATCTGCAGTAAAACCATTGTCTAAGTATTTTGCAACATAAAGTCTTGACAATACTGGCAAGGCATTTACATCTGTTAAGCCCACATAATCTTTTATTTGGTTTCCTAAATTAGAAATACCATAAGGAGTTAAATCAACTAAATTTACTCCTACTCCAATAGCCCATGGATGGTTTTTGTCCTGAGCTTTCATACTTATAGAAGTCAATGCAAAAACCCCTAAAAGCGATAATGTTAATTTTAATCTTTTCATAATGTTTTGTTTTTCACGAAAGTAGTGAAAAATAACATTAACCAAGAAACAATATCAACTTTTAATAACAATTAAACACTTAAATAACAAATGTTTACAAACTAAAAACATCTACTAAATCATTACAATAAACTAATAATTTTGCTTTAACAAAATACCCCAACCCTCTTAAGATATTAGCATAATTGTTTATTTGAAGTTCATGTGATTTACTAAAAGCTCCTGTTTTATAATCTATTATTACAGCTTCATGATTGTAAAAAACAACCCTATCCATAATATTTATTTCTCCGCTTTGCGTTAAAAAAGATCTTTCGGTATAAACTTCTAATCCTTCTTGATAATAATTTGTCAACTCTGGATGACGAATAACATTTTGCAACAATTGTTTTGCCTTTTTAGACACTTCAAGCGGCAAACCTTGCTGATCTATATAATTATTAGCTAAATCAAGGTCTTTAATAGATATTATTTTTTCAAAAGCTTTGTGAATTAAGTTTCCATATAACCTTGCTTCATCTTCATCTCCTTCATTTTGTACAATAAAAATTTGATTATTTTTTTTATCAACACTAAAAAATTCTTCTAACAAATAATCGTGTTCTGATTTTTTTGTAGATGACAATCTTTTATTGTTTCCAATCTCATATATTGTCTCAATATTTTTTTGAAACATATATTCTTTAAAGTAATCTGAAAATTGTTTTGGTGTATCGGCACTCTTCTTTTTAGTATCACTTAAAATATACAATTGCTCTTCGGCTCTAGTTAAAGCAACATATAAAAGATTAAAATTATCTAACTGAATTTCTGCATTCAGCTTACTTAAATGATCTTCTCCTTGTTTTCCATACAAAGCCAACTTACTTGATGCTTTTATTTGGAAACTTTCAAATCCATTAAACAAATCACTTTCATTGGTTTGATACCATATTTTTTCTCTATTGATGTCTTCTGTATTTAAATCAAAAGGAAAAATAACCACTGGAAACTCCAATCCTTTGGATTTGTGAATGGTCATAATTTGCACCGCATTTTCACTTGGAGCCACTTCTACCTTTAAGTTCTTTTTTTTCTTATCCCAATAAGCTAAAAACATTTGTAAACTCCCAGACTCTTTGAGTTGATATTGTAAAATCACATCTAAAAAAGCCTGTACAAAAACATCTGATATGTTCTGAAAACTAAAAGTTCTGATTAAATATTCCAATCCATCATATAAAGACAATGAGAAAAATGCTGTTAAACTAAAATCAACTCCTAAATAAGCAAATAAATCTTTAGGGTTGGTTTTTGACAAACAATCTTCATAAAATTCATGTTCCGGAATTTTAATATTTAAATGATCATATAAATAATATAAGACTTGAATCAAAACTTCTTTGTCTTCTGGATTTTCTAACCATCGTAATAAAAAAACAAATACCTGAACTACCTTGTTGTTTTTTAACAACAAACTGTCTGGAGAAATGACTTCAATTCCTTTAGACACCAAATAATCAGCTACGACTATTCCATCATTCTTTTTTCTTGTTAACACACAAATATCACCATAGTAAAAACCTTTAGATTTTATCTCTAAAATCATTTGATGTATTTTTTCTGGGTACACTTCATGTGCCACAAACTCTTCTTCTCTTTCAAAAACTTCTAAACGCACATAACCACCTTGCTTGGAATTTGTTTGTTGATGTTTTTCCTGAGCATAAATATCTTGATAAGCAGGTTCTTTTATATAGGAAGATAAAAAAGCAAAAAAGTCGTTATTAAAATTGATGACATTGCTATAGCTTCTATAGTTTGTTCCCAAAGTCACCACTTTTTTATCTACGTGAAATAAATCATGATTGTCTTCATCGGAAAGCGCTACAAATTGTGATGCTTTTCCTCCTCTCCATCTATAAATAGATTGCTTGGCATCTCCCACCAACATTAATTGTCCGTTTCCTTGAGACAAAGCATTGGCAATTAACGGAATTAAATTTTCCCATTGTAATTCGGAAGTATCTTGCATTTCATCAATAAAAAAATACTGAAATTTTTCTCCCAAACGTTCATAAATAAAAGGAACAGGTTCGTTCTTTATTTGCTTACTGATCACTCGATTAAACTCAGCATTTACACAAATATTATTTTCCTCTTTTAAATGCGTATATTCTTTGTTGATGTGACTCAACACCGCTAAAGGAACCAATGACTTTAGTATTTTTTTAACCAAAAAATATTGTCCAAAATGAGTAGCCATTAATTGTTTAGACAATTCGTAAAAAGGATATAAATCATTTTGAATCGCATCTATTTTATCTCTGTCTTCTAGTTTTTTTGGATCTTTTGGTTTTGCTTTTGCATAAAAACTCCCGGTATCAAAACACTTTTCAACAGTCTTAATGGCAATTTCTTCTTCTTTATCATTCCATCCCGAAATAAACTTCTTAAAATAATTAGGAACTGCGCTAGAAGTAAATGAACTATGCGTAATATCATTTTCATCAATCAAATCAATGGCTTGCTGACCTATTTCTTTAAACGCTTTTTCGGTATCACTTAAATAAGTTCTTAGCTTTTTTTCTAAAGCGGTAAAATCAGATAAATTGGTATTGATCAACTTAGAAACCTCCACTTCATTTTCTTCATTTAACAATAATCTGGCAACAGAAACTAAAGAATCTGTGATGTTCCAAGATTTATCATCTTCAACCAAATCCAACGTATATTTTACCAAAATTTCAGTTAAATCTTTGTCCTGTCCAATTTTAGAAATTAACAAATCTATGGTTTCTTCTAATAACGGATCTGTATCCATTTCAACCTCAAAATCTAAAGGTAATCCTAAGTCTAAAGAAAACGTTCTGATTAACTTATGGGTAAAACTATCAATGGTATTGATATGAAAACTAGCATAGTTGTATAGAATGTTTTTTAAAATTCGTTGTGATTTTTTTTGAACTATTTCAGGAACTAGTCCTGTTTCTTTTAACAAATCACTAACAATATTATTTTCTACATTTTGTGAAGCATCTTTTAAAGTTTTTAGCACACGCTGTTTCATTTCAGCAGCTGCTTTGTTGGTAAAAGTAATTGCCAGGATTTTCTGAAATTCAAACTCATTTTTAGCCACTAAAAGAATTTTTAAATATTCTTTTACCAACGTAAATGTTTTTCCACTTCCGGCTGATGCATTGTAAACTTTAAAAGGACTTTCTGAAATCATAGCATAAAAAAAAGAGATTGTCTAAATTAAACAATCTCTTTTAATATAAGGTTAAAATAAGAATTACTCTTTGGTTCCATTTGCTTTTCTAATTGCTTTGGCAAAGGTTTCTAAATCAGCATTAGAGGCCGCTAATTCTACAGCGGTTTTCACAACTTCTTGATGTGTCTTTAATGGAAATCCAATTCCAACAGCTAATTTCTCTAGTAATTTAAGTGATAACTCATAAGAATCTTTATCTACATGTAACATGTTAGCCAAAGCATATAATCTTTCTATTCGCTCTTCATAATCTGAAGGCGGATTTAGTGGATATTGATCTGGATTACGAATGATACTCCTAAAGACCAAATCACTAATTCCTAAATCCTTTTTTATTTTCTTTAACAATGTAATTTCTTCTCTTGACAACTTATCATTTGATCTTGCTATTTTAACAATGCTTGCTAAGTGACCTCTATTGGTTCTTTGAGTTCCACTCAAAAATATATTTAAAATTGACATATTATATGCTTATTTAAGGGTTATCTATTAAAAATAGTATTTAATACATAATAATACAATATTTAAGCCAAAATAATCTACCCTCTAAACAGGAAAAAGTTTTGTTTGATTCCTTCTAATTCTGAGTTTTTATTATCCGATATATAAGAAATTGCTTTTTCCGTAAAAGATAACCCTTTCACTGTTAAATTAATAACTCCGTCTTCAATCTCAATCATGTTATTTTGACTAGCCAATTTCAATACTTTTTTAGCTCTTTGTTTTGTCCAATTGATATGCTCTTGTAAGTGATTGATATTTCTTTCACTCTCATCTTCATGATTTGCCAAATGCAACATAAACACCAACATGGCTACTTCTGTTTTTTGTTGTTTGGTTTTATACCATTGTGAGATATAACCTTTGTTGGGAGCGAACAAATACACCACAAAAAACAACAAACCTAAAACAGTAGCAATGGTTCCTGCAATGGATGTGTCTAAAACATGCGCTACCCAATATCCTGTAATAGATGCAAAAATTCCAACCAAAGAAGATCCTATTAACATCTTTTTTAAATTGGTGGTTAGTAAATACACACAAGCAGGAGGCACAATCATAAACGCCACTACCAAAATAGCTCCAATAGCATCAAAAGCTCCCACCGTTGTTACTGATGAAATGGTCATCAATCCATAATGAATTCCAATAGGTGTAAAGCCCAAGGAAGCTGCTAACCCTGCATCAAACGTGGCAATTTTTAATTCTTTATAAAACATCATCAACATGATGATAGAAACTGATAAAATGGTTCCAATCATCCAGAGTGATTTTGGTCCCATGTCTATTCCGTTATACATCCATCTATCAAAAGGAGCAAAAGCAACTTCTCCTAACAAAACTGCATCTACATCTAAATGCACATCTCCTGCATTTCTGGCTATTAAAATCACTCCTAAACTAAAAAGTGCTGGAAACACCAGACCAATAGCGGTATCTTCTTTTACCAATCCAGTTTTCTGAATATATTCTACCAACACCACCGTTAACACTCCTGTTAAAGTTGCCATCAATATTAATAAGGGCGATGCTAAATCTTGGGTGATAAAAAAACCAATGACAATTCCAGGTAAAATAGAATGACTGATGGCATCACTGATTAAAGCCATTTTTCTAAGCACCAAAAAAACACCTGGCAAGGCACAAGCCACAGCCACCAAACTCAATATGATTTGTATTTCTAATTGTGCGTTAGTCATGACTGATTTGTATATAAATTTTTAGCAGTATCAAATCCTTTTTCTGTTAAAGACCAATCTCCTTTGTCTAAAAGAATCAATTCTTCAGATTCTAAACTTTTTAAGCTCTTACGCGTATATCCCTGAAAGTTATTCAACAATTGAATTTTATGTGGATGAGAAATATTTTCGTGGTTTTTAGCGATGTTATACATAAATAATAAAGTCTTCATCAACTTTAAATCGTTTCTGTTTTTCCATAATTTAATTTGTCTAAACAACAAACCTCTAATGGGAGAAAACACAAATGAAATCATCACAAAAACAGTCGCAATCAATACGATCACCGGTCCTGTAGATAAATTATTAGCACTAGCACTAATAGCAGTTCCCAACACTCCAGAAGTCGCTCCAAAAATACCTGCCAAAAATACCATTTTAGACAAACTATTCGTCCATTGTCTAGCTGCAGCTGCAGGAGCTAATAACATAGCACTCATTAGCACCACTCCAACAGTTTGTAATCCCAGCACAATAGCAATCACAATAAATGATGTCATTAAAGTATCTATAAACTTTACATGAAATCCTAAAGTTGTGGTGTAATCTGCATCAAACAAAACCATTTTAAACTCTTTCCAAAACAACAAAACAACAATTAATGCAATTCCTGCAATGGCTGACATCAACCAAACATCACTTGCCAATAAAGTAGCTGCCTGACCAAATAAATATTTTTCTAATCCCGACTGATTTGCATTGGGTAATTTTTGAATATAAGTTAGTAACAACATTCCAAAACCAAAAAAAGTAGATAAGACCACTCCCAAAGCAGTATCAGATTTTAAATGGGTTTTTGATATAATTCCTTTGATAAAAACAGCGCTTACCAAACCACTTAATAAAGCTCCGAACAACAAACCATTATTATTTTTTACGCCTAAAACTAAAAACACAATGGCAATTCCAGGTAACGAAGCATGAGAAATGGCATCACCCAATAAACTTTGTTTTCGCAATACCGCAAAACTCCCCAACACGCCACACAAAGCACCTAATACTGCCGTTCCTAGCGTGATGATTTGCAAAGTGTAATCCATCATTAATAAATCAAAATATTGTTTCATCTCTTAATTATTCTACAATACTTGTTTTGTAATTAATTCCGTAAGTCTTAGTTAAATTGTCATCATTAAAAATTTGTGCTACAGGACCTGTGGCAATTTTTTTGACATTTAAAAAGGTAACCCAATCAAAATATTCTGGAACGGTTTGTAAATCATGATGCACCACCACCACTGTTTTTCCAGCTTTCCTCAACTCTTTTAAAATCTGAATAATGGCTTTTTCAGTAGTAGCATCAACTCCCTGAAAAGGTTCATCCATAAAATAAATGGCTGCATTTTGTACCAAAGCCCTAGCCAAGAAAATTCGTTGTTGCTGTCCTCCAGACAACTGAGAAATTTGTCGATCTTGAAACGTCAACATCCCTACTTTTTCCAAAGCCTCTAAAGCCAATTTCTTTTCAGCTTTCCCAGGCCTTTTAATCCATCCCAAAGAACCATAAGTTCCCATCATGACTACATCTAAAGCTGTGGTTGGAAAATCCCAATCTACACTCCCTTTTTGAGGTACATAAGCCACCAAATGACGTTGTTTTTTGTATGGCTTTTCATAAACCGTTACCGTTCCCGCCAAGGGTTTTATAATATCTAAAATAGATTTTAACAAGGTAGATTTTCCTGCTCCGTTAGGACCAACAATAGCCATCAATACTCCTTCTGGAATTTGCAAATCAATATCCCACAACACAGGTTTGTAATTATACGCTACCGTTAAATCATCAATAGCAATCGCAATTTTATCTTCCATTTTTTTATGAGCTCTTGGCTATTAGCTTTTAACTATTAACCTCTATTTTTAATAATTCCCTATCATTCTAGTCACTACTTGTAATTAGTAGTCAAAGACTATTTTAACGCATTCACAATGGTATTCACATTGTACTTGTACATTCCTATATATTTTCCAGTTTCTTCCGATGGATTTCCCAAGGCATCTGAAAATAACTGTCCCCCAATTTTAACCTCATGCCCTTTTGATTGAACCGAAGCCTGTAAAGCCTCTACCGTTCTTTTGGGCACAGAACTTTCTACAAAAATGGCTTTTACTTTGTTCTTAATGATAAAATCAGAAATACGCTGTACATCTTTTACTCCTGCTTCAGTTGCCGTTGATAATCCTTGCAACCCTACTACCTCAAAATCAAACTCTTTTCCAAAATAAGAAAAAGCATCATGTGCGGTCACCAAAATTCTTTTTCCCTTTGGTAGGCTTTGAATTACAACCGTCATTTCTGTTTTTAGCTTTTCTAATGCTTTTAAATAAGCAGCTCCATTTTTTTGATAAACATCTTTATTTTCAGGATTTGCTTTTGATAAAGCTTTTATCAATCCATTTGTAATTGTTTTCCAGTTCTCAATAGAAAACCAAATATGTGGATCGTGAGAGCTTGCAAACAATTCTGAATTGATGATTTGATTGTGCGATAAAAAATCACCCAAAGCAATGGTCTGTTTTCCCATCTGATTCATTTTTTCAAACACATCTACCAACTTTCCTTCTAAATGCAAACCGTTGTATACTATTAAATCTGCCTGACTTAATTTGGTTACATCTCCTTCCGAAGCTTTGTACAAGTGAGGATCTACTCCTGCACCCATAATTCCTTTTACCTCAATAGCATCACCTCCTAAAACTTTTACCAAATCGGTAATCATGGTTGTTGTTGTAACTACCGTAAATTTTTCGTTCTCTTTTTTGACTGATGGTTTACAAGCTACTAAACTTGTAAAAAACACAATAAGTGCTATAATTTTTCTCATGTTAATCGTTTTGTTTTACGTACAAATTGCTAGAGATTTGTTGTGATATTGATATTTTTTGACCTTCAATTAACAACATCATAGAATGATCAAAACTTTCTTTATGCAATACTTTTATTTCTACTCCTAATTTAATTTCTGCATTGTCTAAATACTTTAAAAAAGCACTTGAACTATCTTTTACCCCAACAATTTTACTTTCATCTCCTTCTTTTAAAGCTGATAAAACCGTAATATTTCTTTTGATAAAATTTCCATCTTTATCTGGAATTGGATCTCCATGAGGATCATATCTAGGAAAATCTAAAAACGCATCTAGTCCATTGGTTAATTTTACTGACTTTACATGCTCTAACTGCTCTGCTACTTCGTGAACTTCATCCCATTGAAATCCTAAATGACGAACCAAAAACACCTCCCAAAGTCTGTGTTTCCTGATAACGTGTATCGCAATTTCTTTTCCTTTACCCGTTAAAGAAACTCCTTGATACTTTACATAATTCACCAAATCTTTTTCGGCCAATTTTTTAATCATATCGGTTACAGAGGAAGCTTTGGTTGCTAACTTCTCCGCAATTTTATTAGTACTTACCGCTTTGTTACTCACAACAAACAAACTATATATAGCTTTTAGGTAATTCTCTTCTGTTTGTGACAAATCTAATTCCATTATTACAAAGATATAAATAAAAACAACAACAAGTTTTAAAACTATTTTTAGACAAGTCTAAAAAATTATATAGATTTGCAAAAAATAATTTTAATGAAGTCAATAATTATATCTTTTTTAATATTTACTGCTGCTATTGTTCATGCACAACAATCTTATCTAAACGGTAAAGTAACATCCAAAGGAAATCCTATTCTTGCAAACATTACCATTAAAGAAGACAACAAAACCATTAGTACTAATTTAAACGGAGAATATTCAATAACAACTACACCAGGAATTCACACTATTACAGTATCTGCTGTTGGTTATAAAAATCAAGAAACCAAATTGATGCTTTCTAACAACGACATTCAAATGTTAAATTTTGAACTGAAAGAAGACATTCTAGGATTAGACAAAGTTGTAGTTACTGCAACAAGAGGATATTTAAACAGAAAAAAAGCTCCTGTTATTGTTACTGTAACAGATGCAAAAGTTTTAGAAGCTACCCAAGCGGTTAGTCTATCCGAAGGGTTAAACTTTCAGCCTGGATTAAGAATGGAAACCAATTGTCAAAACTGCGGAACATCGGAAGTAAAAATGAATGGACTTGGAGGCTCTTACACTCAAATTTTAATTGACAGTCGTCCTATTTTTAGTGCATTAAACAGTATTTATGGACTAGATCAAATTCCTGCAAACATCATCAAACAAATAGAAGTAGTTCGTGGCGGTGGCTCTGCCCTTTATGGCTCTAACGCTATTGCAGGAACCATTAACATTATTACCAAAGATCCATCAGAAAACAGTTTTGCTATTGGAAGCAATTTAGCTTTGATAGACGGTAACACTCAAGACAAAACCATTACTTTTAACGGTACTGTTATTAACGAAGATTATGATACTGGAATTGCCCTTTTTGGAATGAAGCGAAACCGAGAGGCTTATGATGCCGATCTAGATGGTTTTACGGAAATCACCGAAATGGAAAACACTTCGTTTGGCCTAAAAGCTTTTACAAGACCCACAAATAGAAAAAAAATTACAGCAGAATTTAATGCTAATAACGAATACCGAAGAGGAGGAAACAATTTGCATTTACTCCCATTTTTATCGGATGTTACAGAACAAATAGAATCTACTGTTGTATCTGGAGGATTAACTTATGAATATTTAAGCTCTAGCAAAAAAGATAATTACTCTATATACACCTCAACTTCTATTTCTAAAAACAAAAACTTCTATGGAGGGTTAGCTGGCAATACTCCTACCGAAGCTAATATCAAAAAAAGCATAAGAGGTTATGGAAAATCTAAAGACATCACCATTGTTACAGGAACTCAATACGCTCATAAATTTGATAAGTTTTTAAACAATACAGGTACTTTTACTGGGGGTTTAGAATACAAATACAATGATATTGATGATCGCAAAGAAAATCCAGATTTTGAACCCATTTTACAAACGACTTATATTTTAGGAATTTATGCACAACAGGAATGGATAATTAACAGTAAACTTAGACTTTTGGGAGGATTAAGAGGTGATATCCACAATTTAGCCGAAGAGTTCATAGTCCTTAACCCAAGAGTTAATATTCTATATAGTATCAACAACAATTTAAGATGGAGAACTAGTTATGCCAAAGGTTTTAGGGCTCCGCAAATTTATGGAGAAGATGTACATTCTGGATTAGCAGCAGGAGAAATTAGTAGAATTAGAAATGCCGATGGATTAAAATCTGAAACTTCTCATAGTTTTTTAACTTCTTTAGACTGGACAAAAGAATTAACTAACGGCGATTTTTCTTTGGTTACAGAGTTATTTTACACAAAACTAAACAATGCCTTTGCCTTAGAACAAGGAACCCAAACCGCTCCAGATTCAGGAATTTTTGAATGGATAAGAGGTAATTCTACCGGAGCAAAAGTGTATGGTGCTAATATTGAATTAAAATATGCTCCAAACATAAAATGGTTATTTCAAGCAGGAGGAACTATTCAGCGCTCTTTATACAATAAAAAAGTGGCATGGTCTGAAGATGAACTTGACCAAGCCACTAGAAAATTTAATAAAACCCCGAATATTTATGCCAACTTCGTAGCAACTTTTGCTCCAACAAAAACATTCCAAAACAATTTATCTGGAGTATTTACTGGCCCTATGTATGTACAACATTTAGCAGGGTTTATTCCTAAAGATAAACTAGAAAAATCTCCTTCCTTTTTTGAGTTAAACTGGAAATCTTCTTATCAATTTTTTATTGATGATCACAAACACATTTATTTTGAAGTATCAGGAGGAATACAAAACATCTTTAATGCTTATCAAAATGATTTTGATCAAGGAGTAGATAGAGATGTAACTTATATTTATGGACCTCAAAGACCAAGAACGTTTTTTGTAGGATTAAAATTTGGAATGTAAACTTGTTTTATAATTAGAACAGACTTTGATATGTGTGCTGATTTCACACACACTTTATATCAAAGAAAATCAAATAGAAAATAAAAACAATAAAATACTGATTAACAGTAATATATTTGTTTAAAATCAATTCTATTCAAAAAAAGAAACAAGAGATGGTTATCCTACATAAATTCGTATTTTAGCTAACAATCAAAATAAATAAAAAGAGAGTCAAAATGGCAAAAGAGACGAACGAAAAAGATGCAAAGTTAAAAGCGTTACAACTTACTTTAGATAAATTAGACAAAACTTACGGTAAAGGTGCCGTGATGAAAATGGGAGACATGGCCGTACAAGATGTAGAGGTAATTTCTTCTGGATCTTTGGGAGTTGATTTAGCTTTGGGTGTGGGTGGATATCCTAAGGGACGTATTATTGAAATTTTTGGACCTGAATCTTCTGGTAAGACAACTTTAACTTTACATGCCATCGCAGAAGCCCAAAAAGCAGGTGGTATAGCTGCTTTTATTGATGCAGAACACGCTTTTGACCGTTTTTATGCTGCTAATTTGGGAGTTGATATTGACAACTTAATTATTTCTCAACCAGATCACGGAGAACAAGCCTTAGAAATTGCTGAGAACTTAATTCGCTCTGGAGCTATTGACATTGTAGTAATTGACTCGGTAGCTGCCTTAACTCCAAAAAGTGAAATTGAAGGAGAAATGGGAGATTCTAAAATGGGATTACACGCTCGTTTGATGTCTCAAGCATTAAGAAAATTAACAGGAACTATTAGTAAAACCAAGTGTACAGTAATATTTATTAACCAATTACGTGATAAAATTGGAGTAATGTTCGGAAATCCTGAAACTACCACTGGAGGAAACGCTTTAAAATTCTATGCTTCTGTTCGTGTAGATATTAGAAGAAGAACTCAATTAAAAGATGGAGATACCGTGATTGGTAACGCAACCAAAGTAAAAATTGTAAAAAACAAAGTGGCTCCACCATTTCAACAAGCAGAATTTGACATTATGTACGGAGAAGGAATTTCTAAAGTAGGTGAAATTTTAGATATTGGAGTAAACTACGGAATTATAAAGAAAAGTGGTTCTTGGTTTAGCTATGGAGAAACCAAATTAGGTCAAGGTAGAGATGCCGTAAAAGGTTTAATTAAAGACAATCCTGAATTGGCAGAAGAGCTAGAAGCAAAAATTATTGATGCTATTAAAAATCCTGTTGAAGAAATTTAATCTTTTACAGATCTCATAAAACAAAAAAAGACCGATAGCAGTGCTATCGGTCTTTTTTATATCAGAAAGATTCTTAATTCTTTTTAGTCTTGTCTTCCAATTCTAATTTTTCTGCAAAATACTCACAAAAATCTCTCATGGTTGCAGACATCTTTTCATCGTTGGTTGCTCTTTCAAAAGTATCAGCCATTTGTACCAATGTTTGATGAAAAAACACTTTCATTTCATCTACAGGCATTTTTTTTGTCCATAATGGTAAATACAAAGTTTCTTTTTCTTTACTATCCCAAACAGAAATCAATGTTGCTTTAGAAGAATCCTTGGTTACTCCTCCATCAGTTGCAGACCAATGAATGGTTTCTGGAATTTTATTTTCATCAAGTCCTATTTCAAACTCTATTTTTGATTTATGCGCTACTGCCATCTTCTTAAATTTTGAATGGCAAAGATAAAGAATTTGTTTTCGATAGCATGACGATGAAAATCATTCTTAAAATAAATACATCAATCAGGATCCTCATTAACTTCATAAAAATAATCAGATTGCCATTTTTGTGTATTCAAAGCCTGTTTACTTGTAAGCTCATCTTTTGGCACATAAACCCTAAATGCTCTTTTGCCTTCTTTTTGACTGGTAGAAAGAATTCCCTTTTCAATTAATATTTGCTCTGAAAAAAGAAAAAAACCTGTATTCTGATAAATCTTTACCAAAAAATAGTCAATTTCATCTTGTTCATGAAAAGGTTCAATAACTCCATTTTTATCTCTTTGATAAAAAGTTACAAACTGACCTTTTTTCTTAGGCGTTATTTTAGAAGTTCTACTTACGATTTGTTTTCCTTTTAACAAAAATCTACAAGCCTTATATTCTTTACTCTCAGTTTCTAATACAAAATCAGTGAGTTTTACATTAACATCATCAAAAACTTTTGATTTAATTTCACTTAGTAAATCTTCCATTATTTTTTTGGTTTATACCCTGATTGATTTAAAATAGTCTGTGCATCTAAATCGATTAATTCTTTGGCAGAAACCTGATTTTTTTTCATATATGCCCTTACTATTTGCAATCCGGTATACTTAGCAATTGCTCCAGGAGAATCCCTATCAATTGAAGTATAAAATTTAGAAAAAGGAGCTACTTCTAAAAATCGTTGTCTTAGTTTACTATCATTACTATACAACAATTCATTTTTAATAAAAAAAGCCCAAACAGTAACTTCATTCAATTTAGCCCAAGCAAGTTTTTTTGTTGTATATCCTAGTTTTATTTCATCATTAACATTTGGTAAAAACAAATCTAACAAGTACATTTTTTTACCTTCAAAAATCATTTGCCCCAAGAAAGTACGGTTCTTATTAAAAGGATATTTATTATCAATTATTTTTTGAGCAATAGCGGAGGTCATGTGTTTTGGCGTAAACGTTTCTGACAAATATTTTGCATATCCCCCATACACTTCATTTTCTTTTCCTAAAAACATATCTAAAGAAACCAACAATAAAGTATCGGCATACAAGACTCTATCTTGATAAGAAACTCCCGTAATATCTGTTACCACCGTAGGAGTTTTAAAATCTTTAAAATAATATTTGATGTGTTTAAACAATTCATCAATCTCCTTTTCCTGAGGCTTAAAATCACCATAAACTTTTTTTACCTCTTTGTATAAAAATTGCTGACTAGTATCTTTCATCCTTTCCAACACCAATTCATCAGGCATTTGCTTAGGAAACATATAAGGGAATTCAGACTTTAACTTAGGTAAATCATTGGGGCTTGCAGTAAACAAGACATCATGAAACAAAGCAAACTGAGTATCTGTTTTAACCTTTGCAATTTCTTGTTCTGTTTTATTAGTTGATGTACAAGCAACTAACATTAAAAATATAAAAGATAAGCAAAGCCACTTTTTCATGCTATGGTATATTTTGATTAAGTTTGTAGTAACCTCAACAAAAATAAGAAATAAGCAACATGGAAACTCAAAAGATTGCAGAACATATTATTGGTTGGCTAAAAGATTATGCGACCAAAGCAGGAGTAAAAGGATTTGTTGTTGGCGTATCTGGTGGAATTGATTCTGCTGTTACCTCAACTTTATGTGCTAGCACAGGTTTACCTACCGTTTGTGTAGAAATGCCTATTCACCAACATCCAGACCAAGTAAATAGAGCTCAAGAACATATTGCCCAATTGTCAAAACGTTTTAGCAATGTTTCTGGAGAGCGTGTAAACTTAACCGAAAGTTTTGAAACTTTTAAAAAAGCTGTTCCAACTACAGACAACGAAGCTATTCTAAACCTAACTCTAGCAAACACTAGGGCTAGACTTAGAATGACAACCTTGTATTACATTGCTGGATTACACAGTAGTTTGGTTGCAGGTACAGGAAACAAAGTAGAAGATTTTGGTGTAGGATTTTACACAAAATACGGGGATGGCGGTGTAGATATAAGTCCAATTGCTGATTTAATGAAAAGTGAAGTTTTTGCTTTGGGTAAATATTTAAAAGTTCCTTCTGCCATTCAAACTGCCGCTCCAACAGATGGATTGTTTGGAGATAGTCGTACTGATGAAGATCAACTAGGTGCTAGTTATGACGAACTAGAATGGGCTATGAAACAACAAGATGCTGGAAAAACAGCTTATAATTTTGTAGATAGAGAAAAAGAAGTGTTTACTATTTACAGCAAATTAAACACTGCCAATAAGCATAAAATGCAACCAATTCCTGTTTGTGAAATTCCAAACGAGTGGAAATAAAACAAAAACAGAATTCAATAATAAACTTACCAATTGGGTTTTAAATCGGTTAATGTTAGTGATTAATCGATTTAAAATCTAAATAAGACCTATTTATCGTCTTAATTGACAAATAGATGGGAGTTAAACGCCTTATTCGTTCACTATTTAATATCTTAGCAAAAATCGAATAATTTAAATTAAAAAACCGCAGATGGCAGATAGTTTTGAAAAAAAGGAACGTGAAAAGAAAAAGGCAAAAAAACGTAAAGAGAAAGCGATCCGCAAAGAGCAGTTAAAAGAATCTGGAGAAAAAACTGCCGAATTCATGTATATGGGTGCTGATGGACAATTGACAACAGAAAAACCAGATCCTTCTCATGTTAGAGAAGAAGTATCATTAAGTGATATTCATGTTAGTACTCCAAAAAAAGAAGATTTAGAACAAGAAGATCCCGTTAAAATAGGAATTGTAAATCATTTTAACACTGACAAAGGATATGGTTTTATTGACCAAAAAGAAACTGGAGAAAGTTTCTTTGTACACGTTAACAATATTGAAGGGACTATTAAAGAAGGAAACAAAGTTTCTTTTGAAACAGAAAAAGGCCCTAAAGGTTTGGTAGCTGTAAAAGTTAAGTTATTTGTAGCTTAATCTCAATAACATAAAATCTAAGTAAAAACCTTCAACCTATTGGATTGAAGGTTTTTTATTAGAAATAAGTTTGTCAATCCGATAAACAAAGATGTAATATAAAATTCCTCCTACAACTAACCATCCAAAACTAATCATACACAATACACTAAAAGAGGTATGATATTTTTGTATTAGAGACGAATACATAAAAGCAAGCATACCTCCATAAACAAACCAGTTTATGTATTTCCAAATTCCCATCGTAGATTGCTGAGATTTTTTTCTTTTAATTGCTTTTCTCTTAAGTGTTATCCAAATGCCAGAAAGGACTAGTGATGAAATTCCTAAACCAAAAACAAACCATATCATTTTAGTAACCAAACCGCCCCAATATCCAAAGTGTAAGGGATCTACAATATCATTGACCCACATAACAGTACTAATTTCACTTGCTTTTTGACTGCCTATCACTTTATTATTATAAGGATTTATATATACTCTATTAGCTCTTTGACGAACTAAGGGCTCATCACTTTTTCCTATTACACCAAGAATATTACCAGGTTTCTGAGGAATATATAAATTACCTGGAACTAAACCTGGTATTTCTTGTTTTGCAAGTGCTATAGCCTTATCATAATCAATACTAAAGGTCATGTTTTCTTTTTTTATCTCCATGGTAGAGACCTCCAATTTGGGAGGAATAGGGTTTACCTTATTTTTGACACCTGCAATATTTGCTCTTTCTACAAAATACCATATTCCTGTAATTGAAAACAATAGTGTAAATGGAATAGACCATACTCCAACCAAACGATGCAAACTTCTAAAAAAGACCAAAGAACCTTTTCCAACTTGTAATTCAAATAATTTTTTCCACCATTTTTTATAAAAATATAAGGCTGTAATAAGTGAAATGAGTAGTAAAAAACCAAAAGCTAGTACAATAAAATTACCTATTTGAAAGGGAATAAATAAAAAATAATGTAAATCTCTAAAAAACCGTTGAATTGTAATACTAGCTTCTCCTTGAATTACTCCTGTATATGGATTTGCAAACACGTAACTTAATTGCTCGTTTTCTATTTTATAAATTATATCACATAAATAAGGTTCGTTTGAACGCATCCAATATTGAATGCTAGCATTGGGATATTCTTTCTGAAAATTTTGTATGATTACATTACGAGAAGCAAACTCAGCTTGAGGTTTCGCTCTTATTTCAGAATTAAACAACCAATCCATTTCATGACTAAGGGTGGCTAAGGTTCCTGAAAAACATACGATAAAAAACAAAATACTAAGTTTAATACCAATCCAACTATGAATCTTAAAAAAGGTCTTTTTATTAAATTTCATTTTTTAGAATGTATATCCTACACTTAACAAATAATTTCTTGGCTTACCAGGGTATAATCTAGTATAACTGTATCCGCCGACCCAATGTGTTTTATTTCCAATATTATTTACTAAAAACCTAATATTAAATTTATCTACTTTATAAGAAACTCCTGCATCAACAACCATGTATGATGGCAATTGCAAAGTAGAAACTCTGGTAACTCTTTCTCCAACAAAATTACTACCTAAAGTAATTCCTATTCCTTTTAACTCACCATTAATAAAAGTATATTTTCCAAAAACACCTCCTTGATGTAAAGGTGCATTCTCTTTTCTAGCTCCAACTTCAGCAGGATTATCGCTTTCCGTAATAATAGCTTCATTATAAGCATAGTTTGCAGTAATACTTAAGTTTGGTAAAATTTTACCATTAACATCTAATTCAATTCCTTTGGATTGTTCTTGCCCTCTTTGGATTAACAAGTCAGGATTGTTAGCATCATTTGCATTCACTAAAATATTATTATTCTCAATGAAATATAAGGCTAAGTTTGCAGATAATTTTTTATTAAAAAATTCACCTTTTGCTCCAGTTTCATACATAAAAGCATTCACAGGATCAAAAGGACCACCTGCTTGAGGATTGTTTAAAGAAGCTACGCCTTGAGGTTGGAAACTTTCTGTATAAGTTCCGTATAAATTAATATTTTGAGTTGCACTATATACCAATCCTATCCTTGGTAAGAATTTATGCTGAGTAGTTATTTCTTCATTTGTCTGATCATAGTTTACAACATCATTGTAATATTCTTGTCTACCTCCCAGTAACAATTGAAATTGCTTCCATTTGATTTGATCTTGCAAATAAGCACCATATGTAAAATACTTTGTAGGTGCTGTAGGGGAAACATTAAAAATATAATCACTAAGTTGTGCTACACTATAGGTTGGGTTTTGTAAATTAAAATGAGGAACATTGGGAGTAGGGTTTCCATTGTTATCTAATTGAAAATTAGCAAAATCCGAAGCACTTGTTGAAGCTCCACCTCCTTGTAATCTATACCCTCTAGCCATAGATTGGGCGTTACCAATGGGGCTTTGTTGTTGGTTATAGTCAAATCCAGCTACAATTTTATGAGCTAAGCCTCCTGTTTTTTCTTTATATACAAAATAAGAAGATAAATTATCAGCAATGGTTTGTCCTTGTCTTTTAATAACCATCATTCCCATTAAAGTTGGAATTGAAGCTCCAGTTCCATCTATCGCAAACTGATTTGAAGTACGGTGTTCTTGTAAATCTTCATCAAAAAGATATTTCATATATGAAGTATTGAAAGATAATTTATCTGAAAATTGATGATTTAAAGAAATGGTAGAGTAAACTACATCACTCTTGTGATAATCATTTGTTTGTCCTATCGCAAAAGAAATAGGGGTTGCATAAATATCACTTCCTGAAGTTGCCCCAAAAATAGGTTGACCTCGATCTAATTTCCCATCAAAATTTGTAATTACTAAATCAAAATTAATTCTTGTTTTACTAGTTGGTAAAAATGAAATTGAAGGAGCAATTACATAAGATTTAAATTCTTGTAAATTTCTAAAAGAATCTGAGTTTTCATAAGCCAAGTTCATACGATAAAGTAAGGTTTCTTTTTCGTTAAGAGGCCCTGTAAAATCAGCCGTTGTACGTAATGTGTTAAAACTACCTAAAGTAAAATTAATAGCTTTGTTTTCATGACTTAAAGGTTTTTTTGTAACACGATTCATGACTCCACCTGGAATAGAATTTCCAAACATTGCTGATGCTGGACCTTTTATGACTTCTACACGTTCTATATTAGCTAATAAAGGTTCTGGCCCAAACAAACCAACCACTCTTAAACCATTTATATAAGTATCTCCTGAACGGAAACCTCTAAAAGTAAAATCATCGTAATAAGAATACATATTTACTCCACTTATATTCTTCACAATGTCATTTACTCTATATGCTTGTTGATCTGCAAAAACTTCTTTTGTAACATAACTAACCGCTTGTGGTATGTCCTTTATGGCAGTTGCAGTTTTAGTTGCAGCAAAAGTAACATTGTTCTTGTAAGATTTTTCTTTCCTTCCTGTAATTTCAACCTCTTGTAATTGTTCGCTAGAAGGAGTTAAATTGAAGTTTAACACTAAATTATTATGAGCTATTTTTATTTTTATTTCTTGAGATTTATATCCTATATAAGTCACTTTCAAAACATAATTTCCAGGGGTAATTTCTGTTAATTTATAATCTCCCTCAAAATCTGTTGTAGTTCCATTAGTTTTAGAAATTAAGACACTAGCTCCAAAAAGTGGTTCTCCATAATTATCTGATACTTTTCCTTTAATGGAAACTTGAGCAGTAACATTTATTTGTACAAATATTAATAAAGTAAATGCGTAAAATATTTTTTTCATGTTTGATTATTTTACGGCAAAACTAAAAGTTATTTTTATTTATAACAAATAAAAATAAAAAGATTTAACACTAATTTTATCAAATAAAAAAGCCCTTACTGTTTTTAGTAAGGGCTTTTTTATTTGTGGAGACGCCGAGAATCGAACTCGGGTCCAAACGAGCAATCGCGTAGCTTTCTACATGCTTAGTTTTTATCAAATTGTCGGCAAAAAGCTAGTCAAAAACAACTTACTCTAAGCTTAACTTATTGAGCTTCGGAAAAGCAGCTAAGTAATACTTTTCCTATCTAGACTTTTACGACATCTCTAAATTGCACGCGGTCTATCAGCGCTGGCATGAGATGCATAGCTTGCTCACCTTGTGAGCCTAGGCCTTATCTTACTATTAATTCAGAAATTAGGCAGCCATGGCGAAAGATTCTTCACCGTTTATTGTTTTAGAACCTCGATTTACGAGAATGAGTTCTATCTCTCGGCATGCTTACTAGTTAATTGACCTCGCTGTCAAAACCAGTCGTCCCCATATTGTCAAAGAAGTTTGCAAATGTATATATTTATACGCTCAAAACATATACCAATATACAAATAATGCACAATATGTCAGATAAAGAATACTTAATCAAACTAGCCAATGCTAAAATGCCTTTTGGAAAGTACAAAGGCTATGATTTGATTAATTTACCAGAACATTATATTGTATGGTACAAAACCAAAGGATTTCCTGCCGGTACTTTAGGGAAGATGATGTCAGAAGTTTACGAGCTAAAATTGAATGGGTTGGAAGATATTATTCGTAAACTAAAAAGAAAAGAGTAGTGAGATAAGAAAACTAAATACTTTCTTTTCTCACTACTTAAATCTCATTTCTGACTATAAGGTGTTAATCACTTTTCTAATCGCTGTTAAATCTGTTAACAACTTTTCTAAGTAAGCAATGTTTAACATATTTGCTCCATCTGATTTTGCGTTAGCAGGATCAAAATGAGTTTCTATAAACAAACCGTCAACTCCCGCAGCAATACCAGCTCTAGCAATTGTACCAATCATATCTGGTCTACCTCCTGTAACCCCACTTGTTTGATTTGGCTGTTGCAAAGAATGTGTAACATCCAATACTGTTGGTGCAAACTTTTTCATTTCAGGAATTCCTCTAAAGTCTACAATCATGTCTTGATAGCCAAACATAGTCCCTCTGTCGGTAATCCAAGCTTTATCAGAACCTGCATCTTTTACTTTTTGCACTGCGTGTTGCATGGCTCCTGGACTCATAAATTGTCCTTTCTTTAAATTCACCACTTTTCCTGTTTCAGCAGCAGCAACTACTAAATCTGTTTGACGAACTAAAAAAGCAGGAATTTGTAATACATCTACATATTCTGCAGCCATGGAAGCATCAGAAATTTCGTGAATATCTGTTACGGTAGGCACATCAAAAGTTTCAGAAACTTTACGTAATATTTTTAAGGCTTTTTCATCACCTATACCTGTGAAGCTATCTATTCTAGAGCGATTTGCTTTTTTAAAACTCCCCTTAAACACATAAGGAATATTTAATTTATCTGTAATTTTCACTACTTGTTCAGCAATTCTTAATGCCATTTCTTCTCCTTCAATAGCACAAGGCCCTGCCAATAAAAAGAAATTATCACTACTTGCGTGTTTAATTTTTGGGATTACGTTTAAGTTCATTTTTAATGTATTTCTGAAGTTCAAAGATAACTATTCTTAAAAGTCCTTCACAATTATTTTTTTGATGAAAAAATCCAAACAAAAAAGCCTCTGTTAAATACAGAGGCTTTCCTTTTATTTTGTTTTAATTAGAATTTGTAACGTACTCCTAAAGCAATTTCTAAACCTAAATCACTATCACCATTGATAATTCCGATTTCTGGTCTAGTGTCTAAAGACAACTGCAATGGAAACTTAAAGTTGTACTCTATACCAACGTTACCATCAGCATTTACAAATGTTTCACTACCACCTGGGTAATCAACAGAACCAACACCTGCACCTGCACCTGCAAACCAGTTAAAACCAGGAGCCAAGGCACTTAAGTCCCATACCCATTGATAAATTCCAGTTAACTTGTAAGCATCTACATCATTTTTACTTCTTAATCCTAAATCAAACTGTAATCTATTTGAATCAGATAATGCTCTTTGGTAAGAAATTTCATACCCCAAACCATCATTATCACCTAAACGCAAACCAATAGCATGCTTAGATAAATCTTGAGCTTGAGAAGCAAGACCTACTAACAACAGTCCAAATGTAACCACTAATTTTTTCATAAATTTCTATTTAATATTATTTGTTATTCGCATTAAATGTACAAAAACAAGGCCATGAGTTATTGTCTTTTAGTAAATTTACTTTTTAATTACATAAAGAATTTAGAAACAACAAGATAGATGAATATACATTTTATTGCTATTGGAGGTAGTGCCATGCACAACTTAGCCATTGCATTACATAACAAAGGATATCAGGTCACAGGAAGTGATGATGCTATTTTTGAACCTTCAAAATCTAGATTAGCAGATAAAGGTTTATTACCCTTAACTTTTGGTTGGTATCCAGAAAAAATAACAAAAAATTTAGATGCAGTCATATTAGGGATGCATGCAAAACCTGACAACGCAGAACTATTGAAAGCGCAAGAGTTAGGTTTAAAAATATATTCTTATCCTGAGTTTTTGTATGAACAATCAAAACAAAAAACCAGAGTCGTAATTGGAGGTTCTCATGGAAAAACAACCATCACCTCTATGATTCTACATGTATTAAACTATCACAATATCAACGTTGATTACATGGTAGGGGCACAATTAGAAGGTTTTGATACCATGGTACATTTAACTAAAGAAAATGAGTTTATCGTATTAGAAGGTGATGAATATCTATCTAGTCCTATTGACAGAAGACCAAAATTTCATTTGTACAAACCCAATATTGCTTTGTTAAGCGGAATTGCATGGGATCACATTAATGTTTTTCCAACTTTTGAAAATTATATAGAACAGTTTTCAATTTTCACAGATTCTCTTACTCCGGGAGGAATTATGGTCTATAATAATGAAGACGAACATGTAAAAAATGTTGTTGAAAACTCAGAAAATCAAATTAAGAAATACCCGTATTTTACACCTAAATATAAAATTGAAGATGGAACCACGCTTTTGGACACTCCAGAAGGTGATTTACCTTTAGAAATTTTTGGAAAACACAACTTACAAAACTTAGCGGGTGCCAAGTGGATTTGTCAACACATGGGTGTTGGTGAAGAAGAATTTTACGAAGCCATTGAAAGCTTTAAAGGAGCTAGCAAACGTTTAGAAAAAATTGCTGAAAAAAAATCTGCTGTAATTTTTAAAGATTTTGCACACTCCCCTAGTAAAGTACAAGCGACTACCACAGCGGTAAAAAATCAATATAAAAACAGAACCGTTTTAGCTTGTTTGGAACTACATACTTATAGTAGTTTAAACGCTGAATTTTTAAAAGAATACGAAGGAGCATTAGACCATGCTGATAAAGCAGTGGTATTTTATTCTCCTGATGCGGTTGCCATCAAACAACTAGATCAAGTTTCGGCACAACAAATAAAAGAGGCTTTTAAAAGAGAGGATTTAATTATTTATACAAATCCAGATGATTTTAAAAAGTTTTTATTTGAGCAAAATTTTGAAAACTCTGCAACCTTATTGATGAGTTCAGGAAATTATGGAGGATTGGATTTTGATGAAGTGAAACAACTCATTTCTTAACCACTTAAAGTATTCAACATAAATAGAAAATACCGTATCACATCATCGTAATACGGTATTTTCACTTAAAAACAAAAAAACTACTCAATTCTTCTTATTTCCATCCACCTCCTAAAGCTTTGTAAATATTTACAAAAGCATTCATTTGGTTCTTTTTAGTTTCAATCAATTCAAACTTAGACTCTAACGCATCACGTTGCGTTAACAGCACTTCCATATAATCTGCTCTTGCAGATCTAAATAGATTATTTGAAATATTGATTGACTCAGTTAAAGCTTCAACCTCTTTTTGTTTAAGATCAAAACTACTTTCTAGATTAGAAATTTTAGAAAGTTTATTCACTACCTCTACATAAGCATTTAAAATAGTACGTTCATAATTATAAACAGCCTGAATCTGCTTTGCATTGGCATTGTAATATTCTGCCCTAATCGCTTTTCTGTTGATTAACGGAGCAGTTAAATCTCCACCTATAGAATACAATAAAGATTCTGGAGTACTTAACAAGTATTTGGCATTAAAAGCCTGATATCCTATTCCTGCAGAGAGCCCTAAAGAAGGATAAAATCTAGCTTTTGCAACTCTTATATCTAACTTAGTCGCCGCCAATTCTAACTCAGCCTGCTTCACATCTGGTCTGTTGTTCAATAACTCTGATGGTATTCCCGCATGAACAACATCAGGAGTTAACTCAACAAAACCTTCATTATCTCTTTCAATTGTACCAGCATATCCTCCTATTAAAAAACGAATTTTATTTTCTGCTTCTATAACTTGTTGCTGAATTTGAAACTGAATACTTTTTGTACTATAAACTTGTGCCTCGAATCTCTTTACGGCCAATTCTGTTACTTTAGCAGATTGTTTTTGCAACTTTACAATCTCTAGAGCATTACTTTGTAGGGTAATATTTCTCTTTACAATTGCCAATTGATTGTCTAATGCTAATAACTCATAATATGAATTGGCAATTTCAGCAATCAAGTTTGTTACCATAAAATTCTTCCCTTCAACAGTTGCTAAATATCTACTTACTGCTGCCTTTTTAGCGTTGTGCAATTTGTTCCAAATATCAATTTCCCAAGTAGCATAAGCACCTACCATAAAATCAGGTAAAAACTCAGGATTCTCTTTTCCACCTTTAAATGGAGTTGTTGCATCATTTGCTCCTTGACTGGTATATCTACCAACCTTTTCTGCACCAGCTCCTGCTTGTAAGCCTACAAAAGGCAAATACTCCCCTTTTTTTGCTTGTATTTCATTTCTTGCGATTTCAATTTCCTGAAGTGTAATATTCAACTCCTGATTATTAACCAAAGCTGTATCTATCAACTTTACCAAATAAGGATCTTTGAAATAATCTTTCCACTGAACTTTCGCCACATTTACAGTATCCATTACTCCTTTAAAAGTTTCTGGTAATGTTGTGTCTTCAGTTTTTTGAACCAAAGCAGGGGTCTTACAAGCGGTAAAACTCAATAGCAACAAGACTATCCCTGCATATTTATTTATCTTATTTATCATGATTTTTTTCTTTTTCGTTAAAATCATCTATTTGATGCACAAAATCTTCTGACAAAGATGTATCATCCTCATCTTTAATTAATTTTCTACCATCGGCTAAGCTTCCAAAAATAAAGTACAGCCCCGGAACAATTACTACTCCGAAAACAGTTCCAAATAACATTCCTCCAAGCGCAGATGCACCAATAGTACGATTTCCAATAGCTCCCGCTCCTGAAGCAAGAATCAAAGGAATTAATCCTGCTATAAAAGCAAATGATGTCATTAAAATAGGTCTAAAACGTACTTTTGCTCCTTCAATAGCCGCTTCCAAAATAGTGGCTCCTTGATGACGTTTTAATACCGCGAATTCTACAATTAATACTGCGTTTTTACCTAACAAACCAACCAGCATGATGAGTCCAATTTGAGCGTAAATATCATTTTCAAGCCCCATCACTTTTAAGAGGACAAACGATCCTAAAATCCCTACTGGTAACGATAAAATTACCGACAATGGAATGATAAAACTTTCATATTGCGCTGCTAACACAAAATACACGAACACCAATACGATTAAGAAAATATAAAGAGATTCGTTACCTCTATTAGATTCATCATAAGAAAGACCTTCCCAAGCAATGTCATAATCTTTTGGTAAACTTACGGCTGCTACTTCTTTAATTGCTTCAATAGCATCAGCAGTACTATATCCTTTAGCAGGCAATCCACGAATGGCAGCTGAATTATACATGTTGTAACGAGTAACCTCATTAGGTCCTTGTGTTTTTTTCAACTTCATAAAAGCAGAATAAGGAACCATTTCTCCATGATCATTCTTTACATAGAGACTTAAAATATCAGACGGAAGTCTTCTGTATTTAGGATCTGATTGAACATATACCTTAAAGAAACGTCCAAATTTTACAAATCCTTGTTCATAAGTACTACCAATTAAAATATTTAAGTTTTCCATGGCTTTACCAATAGAAACTCCTTTTTGCATGGCAAGCTCATTGTTAATCTCTAATTCATACTGAGGATAATTTGCGGCAAAAAAAGTAAACAAACCTGTTAATTCTTTACGCTTACTTAAATCATCCATGAATTTTTTATTGATCTTATCAAACTCTTGGTAATCTGTAGTGGTTGTTTTATCTAACAAACGCATAGAAAAACCTCCTGAAGAACCAAATCCTGGAATTGCTGGCGGTTCAAAAAATTCGATCACCGCTCCAAGTCCTTTTGATTTTTCTTCTAGCTCTTCCATCACATCTTTCACGGTTCCTTTACGTTCTGACCAAGATTTTAAGTTAATTAAACAAGTACCTGCATTAGAACCACGACCTTCTGTCATGATTTCATAACCTGCTAATGATGATACAGATTCTACTCCATCAACTTCTTCACATATTTTTTGAAGATTTCTAGCGACTTCATTTGTTCTTTCTAAGGTAGCTCCTGGAGGTGTTTGGATGATGGCATAAATAGTCCCTTGATCTTCACTTGGAATAAATCCTGATGGTAATATTTTATTTGCAAAGAAAATACTAGCACAAAAGGCTGCTAAAATTCCAAAAGTTAACCAACGTCTACTTACAATTCTTTTTAAAACCGCAACATATCGACCTGTTAACTTATCAAAACCTGCATTAAATTTATCTAAAGATCTAGTTAATACATTTGATTTCTTTTCATGTCCGTGGTGATTTTTTAACAACATAGCACACAGTACGGGTGTTAAAGTCAAGGCGATTAATGCAGAAATTACAATTGAACTTGCCATGGTGATAGAGAACTGTCTATAGAAAGTACCTACTGGACCTGACATAAATGAAATTGGTAAAAACACCGACACCATTACTGCCGTAATTGCGATGATGGCTCCACTAATTTCTCCTAATACTTTTTTTACTGCTTTATAAGGTGTAATATGTGGATCTTCTTCAAACTTAGCGTGTACAGCTTCTACGACCACAATGGCATCATCTACCACAATACCAATAGCCAATACCAATGCAAATAAGGTGACTAAGTTGATAGACAGTCCAAAGGCTTGGATAATAAAAAATGCTCCAACCAGAGATACTGGTACTGCTAAAATTGGAATTAAAGTAGAACGCCAATCTCCCAAGAAAACAAAGACTACCAATGCCACCAATATAAAGGCATCTCTAAGCGTATGCACTACTTGCTCTATAGAAGCATCTAAGAATTTAGAAACATCATAACTAATTTTGTAATCTAATCCTGGAGGGAAAGTAGCTTTCATCTCCTCTAATTTTTCTTTTACAGATTCAATAACATCACTTGCGTTACTTCCATAATTTTGCTTTAATACAATGGCTGCTGATGGATGACCATCTAAGTTTGAATAAATATCAAAAAATTCACTTCCTAACTCAACATTCGCCACATCTTTTAAATGGATACTTTCTCCTTCTGCATTTGCACGTAGAATCACATTTCCATACTGTTCAGGTTCATTATATCTACCTTTATAAGTAAGTACATATTCTAAAGATTGTGCTTCAATACCCGAGCTTCGACCAATTCTACCAGGACGACCTACAATACTTTGTTCTTGTAAAGCTTCCATCACCTCATCAATAGAAATGTTGTAAGCTCTCATTCTGTCTGGTTTTAACCAAATACGCATCGCATACCTACGGCTCCCTAAAATTTGTGATCTTGCAACTCCTTTAATCCTGTTGATTTCAGGAATCATTTTTACATTGGCGTAATTGTACAAAAACTTCTCGTCCATGTTTTTATCCTTAGCATATAAGTTAACATACATTAACATACTTGGCTGGATAGGAGTAATTACAACCCCTTCTCGTTGAACCAGTTCTGGCAACAGTGGCATTACTTGATCCACACGTGTTTTTACTCTAATTACAGCTTGATTAGGATCGGTACCTGGTTCAAAAATAATTCTTAAGGTAGCTTCCCCCGCACTGGTTGCATCGGTTGCCATATATCTCATTCCCTGAACCCCGTTAATAGAGTTTTCTAGAGTAACAAGTGTTGACTTTACCAATACATCGGCACTTGCTCCAGGATAGGCAATAAAAATATTGACTGTAGTAGGAGCAATTTTTGGAAATTGTGAAATCGGTAATTGCTTAATGGACAAAGTCCCTATAAAAACGATAATAATCGAGATTACAATAGCAAAAACCGGTCTATGTATAAATTTGTTAAACATATCTTCTTAATTTAAATTACTCTGCATATAAATTTAAATGCGAGATTACATAATCTGGTTTTACGTATTCGGAATGTATTTTATCGTTTTCTCTTACCAATCGTAGTCCTTCAATAAGAATTTTATCATTTTCAGACAACCCTCCTACAACTGCATATAAATGAGGCATTTCTTCTCCAATAATAATTTCTCTTGATTTAATTACATTGTTTTTATCTACCACATACACATACTTTTTGTCTAACACTTCAAAAGTTGCTTTTTGAGGGATTAATAAGGCATTATCTAATTTAATGGTAGATAAAATATTTCCTGTTTCACCATGTCTTAACAATCCTTCTGGATTAGGAAAAGTAGCTCTAAAAGAAATATTACCCGTTTCATTGTTAAAATCTGCCTCAATGGTTTCTACAACTCCTGAATGATTAAACACTTTATTATTTGGCATTAAAAGATTTACTTTGATAGGGTCTTTTTTGTTGATTTGCGTTTTGATTTCTAAATATTCTGCTTCAGGAACATTGTAATACACCCACATTTTACTATTATCAGAAAGGCTGGTTAACAATTCTCCTTCATCAACTAGACTTCCTAGTCGTACATGAAAACGGTCAATAATTCCATCAAAAGGGGCTCTAATTAAAGTAAAATCTAAATGCACTTGAGCCAAAGCCAATTCGGCGTTTGCCTTTGCCAATTTAGCTTCTGCCATTGCCAACTCATTTGGAGCTACAACGTTTTGATCGGCAAGTTGCTTTGTATTTTGATATTCGATATCTGCAAACTTTACTTCTGCCTTTGCACTTTGATATTCTGCTTCGTACAATTTTGGCATAATTTGAAACAAAGGTTCTCCCTTTTTTACAAACTGACCTTCATCTACAAAAATCTTCTCTAGGTAACCTCTTTCTTGGGCTCTTAGCTCAATATGTTGTATAGAATGAACTTGACAAACATAATTTTGAACAATTGCCGTGTCCTTTTTAATAGGATTGGTTACAGGAAACTTAGTTTCTACTTCTTCCTTTTCTTTTTCTTTTTTGCAACTTGTATGACACAACAGGACACACAAACTTGCGAGCATAAGAACTCTCTTCATGATTAATTTGTTTTGAATTGAATAATATAATTTGTTGATATTTTATTTTAAAAAGTGTGTACAACAACACACATAGCCCTGTTGGATTTTTAAGTTTACCAAAGGACAAGACGTAAGAATTCTAGGCAATGTAAAAACAAAACCTAGTTAATGTTTGGGAATCAGATTCGGATTACTCTAAGTAAAATGTATCTTTTACAAGATATTAAGTGAGATAGCTTCCTAAAGAATGAAGCCTGTTGAATGTGATGAATGATAAAATCACTTGTAGGAATAGAATTTTTTTGTGCAAAAAAAGGACTTGCCGTAAAATTCTTTTTTAATGACGTAACTTCATCATCTTCACTATCTGTGATTTCAATCTCACAATTAAATTTTTCGAAATGAACCAGACTAGATTTAGCAACGTATGTTCCATGTTTTCCATAAACATATGCATTGTTATTTTCTGCTTGAACAAAATTATTTTGAGTATTTACAGCATTAGTAGAACCAGTTATATGAGCATATAACTGACTGTATCCACTTAACAGGACAACACTTAGCAGTAAAAATTTAACAAATAATTTCTTCATTTCGTGGCGAAATTACACAAAGTTGATTGTTGAAACAAATATTCTATTACAAAAAAAATATAATTTTAAATTCATAAACTATTAAAGTTAAGCGACTTATTTATAGATTTTAATATCCATAACCTACCAATACAATTCAATTCATTTTGCATTAAAAATGATTTATCTACTATTGTACCAAAGTGATTAAAGAGTCTAAAAAATTAAATTCACGTTCCTAAATCATTAAGATTTACGAATCTGCTAAGAATTAATATCTTAAAATTCGACTTTATTAAGTTGAAATATTATATTTGCACACTTACATAAAAAATACGTAGAGAAAACACATATAAAAAAATGCAAAACAAAGGACTTATCAGACTATTTGCCATCCTTTTTGGATTAGTGAGTTTGTACTCTTTATCTTTTACTTTTTTCGCAAATAAAGTAGAAAAAGAAGCACTTACTTACGCAACAGCAAACGCACAGGAAAACGACGGGAGAGAAATTGCTAAATTAGAAAAGAAATATCTTGATTCTGTAGCTAATATACCAGGTGTATTAGGTTTTGGAGATTTTACTTACAATGACATTAAGGACAAAGAAATTAACTTAGGTCTTGATTTAAAAGGAGGAATTAATGCAACTTTACAAGTTTCTGTTAAAGACATTTTAATTGGATTGTCTAACGATTCTAAAAACCCAATTTTTAATCAAGCTTTAGAAGCAGCAACTGTTGCTCAAAAGAATTCATCAGATAGTTACTTTGAATTGTTTTATCAAGAATTTGAAAAAATTGCTGGTGATACTAAATTAAGCGACCCATCAATCTTTGGGACAAAAAACTTAAGAGAAAAAATTACTTTTAATACTAGTGATGCTGAAGCTAAAGCAATTTTAGCTAGTGAAATTGATGCTTCTATTTCTACTGCTTTCCAAGTATTACGTTCTCGTATCGATAAATTTGGAGTAACACAACCTAACATCCAAAGAATTGGAAACTCTGGAAGAATTTTAATTGAATTACCTGGTGCTAAAGATGTAGAGCGTGTTAAAAAATTATTACAATCTACTGCAGAATTACAATTTTGGGAAGTATATACTGGTCAAGAATTGGTTCAATTTTTAGTAGCTGCTAATCAAAAAGTATCTGAAATTATTGCTGCTGAATCTCCAAAAGAGAAAACAGAAGTAAAAAAAGAAGAAGCTGCTGAAGATTCAATTGATGCTTTATTAGGAGAAGCAGAAACTGAAAACGATTCAATCTCAAACAACAATACAAGTTTATTTAGCTTTTTACAACCAACTGGTCAAGCTTCATCTGTTATAGGATATGCTGCTGTAAAAGATACTGCTAAAGTAAACGAGTACTTAAATAACAAACAAGTTAGAGCTTTATTAACTGGTGAATATAAGTATGCTAAATTCTTATGGGATGCTAAAGCAACAAACGATATTTTACCTTTATACGCTATTAAATCTAACAGAAATGACGAAGCTCCAATAGAAGGAGATGTTATTTCTGATGCAAGTCAACAATTTGACCAATTAGGTGCTCATCCAGAAGTGAGCATGTCTATGAATGGAAATGGAACCAAGTTATGGGCTAAAATGACTGCAGAAAACAAAGGTAAATTTGTAGCCGTAGTTTTAGACAACTATGTATATACTGCACCAAGAGTTAATGATGCTATTACAGGAGGTAGAACTTCTATTTCTGGAAACTTTACTATTGAAGAAGCTACGGATTTAGCAAATGTTTTAAAAGCTGGTAAATTACCTGCTGCTGCTCATATTATTCAATCTGAAGTTGTAGGTCCATCATTAGGACAAGAAGCTATTAACGCATCTTTAATCTCATTTGCAATTGCCATTATATTGGTTTTGGGTTGGATGATTTTATATTATGGAAAAGCAGGTTGGTTTGCTGATGTTGCTTTGTTAGTAAACATTTTATTCATCTTCGGAATTTTAACCTCTTTTGGAGCCGTGTTAACATTGCCTGGTATTGCCGGGATTATTTTAACCATTGGTATGTCTGTAGATGCGAACGTAATTATCTTTGAAAGTATCAAAGAAAATCTAAGGTCTGGTAAAGGAATTACTGCGTCTATTGATGGAGGATTTAGTATTAAAGGAGCTTTATCTGCTATTATTGATGCCAACATTACAACCCTTTTAACAGGTGGTATCTTATATGTATTTGGAACAGGTCCTATTCAAGGTTTTGCTTTCACATTAATCGTTGGTATTTTAACTTCATTATTTACCGCTATCTTTATTACTAGATTGTTATTAGATGCTGCTACTGGTAAAGGAAAAACTTTAGCTTTTAGCACTCCTACAACTAAAAACTGGTTTACAGGAATTGAAATTGAGTTTTTACAAAAACGTAAAAAAGCTTATATACTTTCTGGTGCTGTAATACTTATTGGTCTTGGTTCTTTATTTACAAACGGATTAAACTACGGAGTTGATTTTGTAGGAGGTAGAACTTACACTGTTCGTTTTGACCAAACTGTAAAATCTAACGAAGTTGCCGCTTCTTTAAAAGAAGTATTTCAATCTGCTCCAGAGGTAAAAACTTATGGTAATGACAATCAATTAAAAATTACTACCAAATATTTAATTGAAGAAGAAGGAGCTGCTACTGATGTAAAAGTAGAAACTGCTTTATTCAACGGATTAAAATCTTATTTGCCAGAAGGAACTACCATGCAAGATTTTAAAGGTGGATTTATTGGACAAAAAATTGGTATTTTATCTTATGCTAAAGTAGAACCAACTATTGCAGATGATATTAAAGAAGCTGCAGGATGGGCAATTATTGGATCTTTATTAGGAGTGTTCTTATACATCTTATTAAGATTCAAGAAATGGGAATATTCGTTAGGAGCTGTAATTGCAGTATTCCATGATGTATTGGTTGTATTATCAGTATTCTCTATTACTTACAAATTAATGCCATTTGATATGGAAATTGACCAAGCATTTATTGCAGCTATTTTAACAGTAGTTGGATACTCATTAAACGATACTGTGGTTATTTTTGATAAAATTAGAGAATTCACTACAGAGCACACTAAATGGGCTTTCTCAGAAGTAGTAAACAAAGGACTAAGTTCTACTTTAGGACGTACCATTAACACTTCTATTACTACATTGGTTGTATTAATCGCCATCTTCTTATTTGGAGGAGATAGCATAAAAGGATTTATGTTTGCTTTAATTATTGGAGTTCTAGTTGGTACTTATTCTTCTCTATTTATTGCTTCACCAATTATGTATGATGCGGTAAGCAAAAAAGCTTCTAAAAAAGAATAAGACACTTATTTTTATAATATTTAAAACCGTTCTATTTTTAGAACGGTTTTTTTTATCAATACCCATTCACGATGTTACAAATACATGATAGAATATTTGAACCTTATATTTCAAAAAAGGAAATAAGCAAAGCTGTAAAAAAATTAGCCAAAAATATTGCTGTTGATTATAAAAATGAAACTCCTTTATTTTTAGGCGTGTTAAACGGCTCTTTTATGTTTTGTAGCGATTTGTTAAAAGCTTACCAAAACCCTTGTGAAATTAGTTTTATCAAACTTGCTTCTTATGAGAAAACTCAATCTACAGGACAGGTGAATGAATTGATTGGTATTCATGAAAATCTAACCAACAGAACTGTGATTGTGGTTGAAGATATTATCGACACTGGAAATACTTTAGAAAAAATAGTAGCATTGCTTGAGAAAACCTCCGCAAAAACAATTAAAATCGCAACGCTTTTTCTAAAACCAAGTGTGTATAATAAGGATATCAAAATAAATTATATAGGTATGGAAATTCCCAATAAATTTATTCTAGGATATGGAATGGATTACGATGGATTGGGAAGAAATCTATCTGAAGTTTATGTTTTAAAGGACTAATACAACTTTCGTTATTCTTTTTTCAAGAATTCAACGGATATCCGTACATTTGCTTTCTTTATTAAACTATTATTATTTTCTGATATACAGGAATTTAAACAAATCTAGATGAAAAACATTGTTTTATTTGGCCCTCCGGGAGCAGGAAAAGGAACTCAAGCAGAAGTTTTAAAAGATAAATACAATTTGGTTCACATTTCTACAGGAGATGTTTTCCGTTTTAATATGAAAAATGATACTGAATTAGGAGTATTAGCAAAATCATATATCGAAAAAGGACAATTAGTTCCTGATGAAGTAACCATCAACATGTTAGAAGCTGAAGTTGAAAAAAATCCACAAGCAAACGGATTTATTTTTGATGGTTTTCCTAGAACAGAATCTCAAGCAGAAGCTTTAGATACTTTCTTAGCCAAAAAAGATGCTGGAATTAATGGGATGATTGCTTTAGAAGTAAACGAAGAAGAATTAAAAACTCGTTTAACCGAAAGAGCAAAAACGAGTGGTCGTGCTGATGATGCAGATCCTGTAGTAATTCAAAAAAGAATTGATACATACAATGCTGAAACTGCTCCTGTAAAAGATTACTACGAAAAACAAAACAAATACTACGGAATTAACGGAGTGGGTTCTATTGAAGGAATTACTAGTTTAATTTCAAAAGTAGTAGATTCATTATAATAACTAAGGCTTTTAGCCAATAGCATATGGCTATTAGCGTTTACTTGTAAATGCTAATAGCTTTTTATTTCTTACTTATTTGCTAGCGGCCAAGGCCAATAGCCAATTGCTACAATTATGACTGACGGAAATTTTATAGATTATATTAAAATATACGCTGCTTCTGGAAAAGGGGGACAGGGATCAATGCACTTACACAGAGAAAAGTTTATTGAAAAAGGTGGTCCTGATGGAGGTGATGGAGGACGTGGTGGTCACATAATTTTACGCGGAAATAAAGGAATGTGGACCTTGCACCACTTGCGTTTTTTAAAACATAGTAGAGCCGGACACGGAGGTGCTGGAGGTTCAAGTAGGAGTACCGGAGCCGATGGTGAGGATAAATATTTAGAAGTACCTTTAGGAACCATTGTTCGCGATGCTGATACACAAGAAATTTTATTTGAAATTACGGAAGACAAAGAAGAAGTAATCTTATGTGAAGGTGGTAAAGGTGGTTTGGGAAACTGGCATTTTAGAAGTGCTACCAATCAAACTCCAAGATACGCACAACCAGGAATGCCATCTGTTGATGGATGGTTTCAAATAGAACTTAAAATATTAGCAGATGTTGGTTTGGTAGGTTTTCCTAATGCAGGAAAATCAACTTTATTGTCTGTGGTAAGTGCTGCAAAACCAAAAATTGCAGATTATGCTTTTACAACTTTAAAACCAAATGTTGGAATTGTTGAGTACAGAAACTTTCAGAGTTTTGTAATGGCTGATATTCCTGGAATTATTGAAGGAGCTAACGAAGGAAAAGGATTAGGACATTATTTCTTACGTCATATTGAACGAAATTCTACCTTGTTATTCATGATTCCTGCAGATTCTGATGACATTAGAACGGATTATAAAATTCTTTTGAACGAATTAGAACTACACAATCCTGAATTGCTTCATAAAGACAGATTACTAGCCATTACGAAATCCGACATGCTAGATGATGAGTTAAAAGCAGAAATGGAACAAGAGCTTCCTGAAGGGATTAAAACCATGTTTATATCTTCTGTGGCAAACATTGGTATTATGGAATTGAAAGATGAGCTTTGGAAAATGTTAAATAAAGAAGCTTAAGCTTCTTATTATAAAACTAAAAAAAGGGTCAATTTAGAAATTTCTAAATTGACCCTTTTTTATTACTTGCAGTTTACAGATTATAAATTAATCCCTACAAAAACTTGATATAAAGTATTAAACTCATCTGCATCTTTGTAAGCACTACTCAATCCGTGATAATATCTAACACCTACAGTAATTCCTGGATTGATAGCAAAACCTACCCCTCCGTTAATTCCCCAATCAAAAGTATTAGGTTCCGTAGTTTTTGTAGCCGTTCCAAATACAAAATCAGTTTCTTCTTTTTTATTAATATTTACTCCTATTTGAGGGCCTAACTCTACATACAAAGGCTTAAAAATATATCCTTTAAACATTAAAGGCACTTGTATATAATCCATTTTAACAGTTTTGGAAGCACTGTCTTTAAAACCTAACTGAGAATAAACCAACTCGGGCTGAAAAGAAACATGTTCACTAATTTGATGCTCTCCATAAATTCCTAAGTGAAATCCATTTCTATTATCAGCATCTCCATTTCTTAACGAGGAAAGGTTGTAACCCGCTTTAATACCAAAAAAAGATTTGTTTTCTTGTGAAAAAGCAATCACAGAAAACAGCATTGTAACAACTAAAAATTTAAATTTCATAAGTATCGTTTTTTATGTTAATACATCTATAATGTACAAAAAACGCTCCAAAAAATAGATTATTTCTCAATAGGCACTACAATATGCACTGTAGTTCCCTGATTTTCCTCTGAAGTAATTCTTAATTCACCTCCAATATAATTTACCCTTTCTTTCATAAACCTTAGTCCATTACCCGTTCCTTTATAAGTATCTTTCACTCTAGGATTAAAACCAATTCCATCATCTTCTACTTTAATTTTTAAGTAAGAATCTGTATGATTTAAAGTGATTAAAATATACTCAGATTCCGAATATTTTAAAGCATTATTTACAGCCTCTTGTACAACTCTATAAATATTTACCTCAACATTATTATCCAATCGTTTATCAAACTCAGAAATATTTTCATACAACACTTTGTGACCCGTAAAATTCCCTACCATGTTACTCATTTTACGAATGGCAGAAGCCACTCCATGATCTGTTAATTCTGGTGGAGCCAAACTAAAAGTAACAGCTCTAACATCTTTAATTAGTTGACCAAAAACCTCCTTTAAAGAATTTAAACTCTCTTCTGCTTTTTCTTTATTGGAATAATCAATTGCATCAATATTAAAACGCAGAGCGGTTAACATCTGCCCTATTCCATCGTGAATATCTTTGGCAATACGTTTACGTTCATCTTCCTGAGCCGTCATAATTTGTTGAGATAAATCCTTTTGCGATTGAACCTCTGCAACAAATTTATTTCTATTTACACGTTGCATCTCCATTCCAGCATGCTTTCGCTTGGTAATGTCATGACAAACAATTAGTCTACGCTGAGAATTTTTAAGATTATCCATGTTAATGATGGACATTTCAATCCAAAAAATATCACCCGCATGATTGGTTAATCTTAATTCTTTATTCACCAACTCCTCTGTAGCAGAACTTAAAACTTTTCTAATTTTATGATGTTGATTGTGCTTATAAGTAAGGACTTCTTCAAACTTTCTAAATGTTAAATCTTCATTATGCCCTAAATATTCTTCAAATTTTTTACTGATGTAAGCAATTCTGTTTTCATCGGTAATGGTAGCATATAAAACGGCATTATTTACCGCAAAATTTAACTCTCTAAACCTTAGCAAGGTATTTTCTCTAGAAGACAAAGGTCTATCATTTGTTTGCACATTATTTTTAATAGCCAACAAATCTGTAATCAAATCTAAATAAGTAATATAAGTAGGCCTAATTAGTTTAAATAAAATCCACCCTAAATACCCTAAAACAAATACAGATATTAACCCTAAACTAATTTTTAAGTCCTTAATATCATCTTGAGTCATTAGAACTGTATTCTCTTCTGATAGTTGATTTTGGACAATATAACTCATCACAATAACCACGGTAAAAAGCAAAAAGAATGCTCCCGATATTTTTGAACGTCTTTTTTGTAAAAGTGATCGTTCTCTATCTGATAAATACGTATCTAACAACCCCATACTATGCTAATGCTTTTTGAACCAAAGCCAATCCTGACTCAGAAAAAGGTAGTTGTAATGCTGCTTCATGGCCTTTTTCTGACATTTTTGCCCAAGTTTTTTGTACAATATCTATTATTTTTTCTTCACTATGTTTTTCTGCAAACTCATCAAAATAAAATTCTAAGAACACCAAACAGATTACATCCTCTAAGGCTTGAGTTAATTCATTCTTTTTTAATTGTTTCTTTAATAACATAAATTGAACCTCATCAATTACTTCATCTTCATATCCTACCGACGTTAAAATCTCCGCTGCTTTTTTAGCATGTAATTTTTTTAAATCGTTTCGCCAAGTTAAATAACCAACTCTATCCATAGGATAACTATCTCTAGGAATTTCCCACCTGCAAATATGTTGACATCTTGCAGCCAATTTTAAAGATTCTGGTGCATCTGGCATAAAAACATCTAAACGCTCAGACATACGAACTCCATAAATATATTCTTTAGCATATGTTACTCCTTTATACTCTTCTGTATTAGGATCTTTTTTATTTGCTTGGTCTATTAAAGAAATGGCCTGGTTAAATTTCATGGTATTAAATTTTATATTCTATAAAGCTAATCATATAATTATTTACAAAGTTCGTGAAAATGGTACAATTATCGCAGTGTACTAGGTAATAATACGTATTTTTAAAAATTACGTAGATTTTCTTGTGTAATTACGTATTTTCGTTGTAATTTTACGTATCATATAATTAAGTATCTGATTTCCAATAATTATCGTTAAAATGAGTCAAATAAACATTTTATTAGTCGACGACCACTTACTCGTAAGAAACGGTTTAAGATCTCTGTTAGAAAGTGAACCTAACTTTACCGTTGTAGGTGAAGGTACCAATGGTCAAGAAGGAGTTGATATGACTATAAAATTAAATCCTGATATTTTAATTATCGATGTTCGTATGCCTATTATGAACGGAATTGATGCTGTGGCTAAACTTACCGAAATAGGAACTACAACAAGATCTATTATACTTTCCATGCATGACTCTGAAGAGTATATTTTAAAAGCCATTTCTGCAGGTGCAAGTGGTTACTTATTAAAAGACACTAATAAAGATGAGTTTGTAAAAGCCATTACCAACGTTTATAATGGTGGAAAATATTTTAGTGGAGACACTACAGACGCTATAGTAAAAAGTCTAATTAGTGGAGCTGCATCACACAAATCTACTCCATTTAACAACCACTCAGAAGCTTCTAAGCTAACTAGAAAAGAGTCTGAAATCTTAGAATTTATCTTAAACGGATTTACCAATTTAGAAATTGCAGACAAACTTGGAAAAAGCAAACGTACCATAGAAACACATCGTTTTAACTTGATGAAAAAATTAGATGTGAAGAATTTGGTAGAGTTATCTAAGAAAGCACAAGAACTAGGTTTTCAATAAAACTTTTTTAAATCTATATTTTATTTAACTTTAGCAAAAAAGAAATTGATTTGCTATGTTAGAAAGAGTTTACGCGGCTTCCTTCTTAGGGGTTGATGCAACTATTATTACCATTGAAGTTAATATTGATGGCGGAATAGGGTATCATTTGGTGGGATTACCAGACAATGCAGTTAAAGAAAGTAACTTTAGAATTCACGCTGCCTTAAAGAACAACAACCTTCATTTTCCAGGAAAAAAAATCACCATTAATATGGCTCCTGCAGATATGCGAAAAGAAGGTACTGCCTATGATATTTCTTTGGCCATTGGAATTTTAGCCGCTTCTAAACAAATTGACAATACCAAACTAAAAGACTTTATTATTATGGGAGAACTTTCTTTGGACGGAAGTTTACAACCTATAAAAGGCGTTTTACCCATTGCCATTGAAGCCAAAAATCAAGGATTTAAAGGAATGGTACTTCCAGTAGAAAACGCCAAAGAAGCTGCACTGATTGATGATTTTGAAGTCTATGGTTTAGAAAACTTAAGTGATGTCATCGATTTTTTAGACAACAACAAAACTTTTGAACCTTTAATTTTTGATACCCAGAAATATTTGAGCGAAATTGAAAACCAATTCTCTTTTGATTTTATGGACGTTAAAGGTCAAGAATCTGTAAAAAGAGCTTTAGAAATTGCTGCTTCTGGCGGTCATAACATTTTACTGATTGGCCCTCCTGGATCTGGAAAAACCATGCTAGCCAAAAGATTGCCAAGTATTTTACCTTCTATGTCTTTACACGAAGCTATTGAAACTACAAAAATTCACTCTGTAGCAGGAAACACCAAAAACAAAGAAGGTCTAATTTTAGAACGCCCTTTTAGATCTCCACACCATACCGTTTCTGATGTTGCTTTGGTTGGTGGTGGACAATATCCACAACCAGGAGAAATATCTTTAGCACATAACGGCGTTTTGTTTTTAGACGAATTACCCGAATTTAAAAGAAGTGTTTTAGAGGTGATGAGACAACCTTTAGAAGATAGAGAAGTCACCATTTCTAGAGCCAAATTTACTATTACTTACCCTAGTAGTTTTATGTTAATTGCTAGTATGAATCCGTCACCTAGTGGAGATTTTATCAATGATGATAGTAAAATTCAATCTTCTTCTTTAGAAGTAAAAAAATACCTAAACAAAATATCGGGTCCTTTGTTGGATAGAATTGATTTGCACATAGAAGTAAATCCTGTTCCTTTTGATAAACTGAGTAATGAAATTCCTGCTGAACCCAGCAAATCCATCAAAGAAAGAGTGCAACAAGCTAGAAACATCCAAACAGAAAGATATCAGCAAGAAAACAACATTCATTACAACGCACAAATGGATGTAAAACACATTAAAAAATATTGCAAGCTAAACCAAGACACTAAAGACTTACTTAAAAAAGCCATGGAATCTTTAAACTTATCTGCCAGGGCTTATGATAGAATTTTAAAAGTAAGTAGAACGATTGCAGATTTAGACAATTCTGAAAATATTGAATCACAACATATTGCAGAAGCCATTCAATACAGAAGTTTAGACCGAGAACATTGGATTTGATTTTAACTTTTTTTCCTTTTTAAATAAACATTATAAATCAGACTAACCATAATTAACAAGACTCCTAAAAGAGTCCAAAAATTATAAGTTTCCTGATACCAAAAGGTTCCAATCATAATCATAAACACCACTTCTAAATATTTTAAAGGAGCAATTACATTGGTTTCATAGGATTGAAATGCCTTGGTTAAATACAATTGTCCTACATACCCAAAAACTCCTAAACTGAGCAGCAGCAACCATTCTAACAAGTTAGGATTTGTCCAGTGATTAATTGACATCACTCCACCAAAAACAAAAGCCATTATCATAAAATAGTTAATAATGACCAGTGAGTTTTCTGAATCTCCAATTTTACGAATCAAAACAAAAATCAACCCTAAAAAAAGAGCGGATAAAATCGCAAAAATAATTCCGATAGAGTTTACATCTACTCCAAATCCTTTAATAATCAACACCCCAACAAAGGCTATTAAAAACAAAAACCACTGCACCGGTTTTACTTTTTCTTTTAAAAACATCAATGCAAAAATAGCAGCAAAAATAGGAGAAGTATATCTTAAAGAAACCGCAGTCCCAAGTGATAAATAATTTAATGATTGAAAAAAACAGGTTAAAGAAATTACACCCGCTACTCCTCTAAGTAACAACCATTTTTTATTGTTTCCTAGGAATGGAATTTTATTTTTTAAGATTAATGGAATGGTAAAACACAAAGTTCCTATAGATCTAAAAAAAACAATTTGATAAGCACTAAAATCATTTAAATATTTAACCACTGTATTCATTAATGAAAATGCAATGACACTAAAAATCATGTAAAAAATGGCTTTTGAGCTTTTCATAAAAGTTTTCTTATTTTAATTAAGAGGTGGTAAAAGTAGCATTAAAAAAACTAACGTAAACAGAACTTACATAGATTTAGAAAACTAAGCTTTATATAAAAGCAGACGAATAAGTATTGTATCTCATTTGCATATTGACAAATCCAATCCTTTTTCTTAAATTAGAAAGAACCAATTTGATTTAAAAACCTTAAAATATAAAGTTATGCTGCCATTTAGAACCGAAATTAGGAACAGTCCAAAGTGTCAAACCCTAAAAGTTTATATCAACGACACTACTTGCGACCAAGAATGCAAAGACTTGCTAAATAATATTAGCGGAATAGAATCTATAGAAATTCAAAAATCCATCAGTAGAGATCGGGTTGAAGAAAATTTGACCATTTACATTCATGATGATGCAGATGTAAATAGAGTGCAAAAATTAGTTGAGAACAAATTAGATCAACATTTTGCCTTTGATTAAAAACTCCTAAAACTACAGCATAAAAAAAGCATCCTAAAAATTAGGATGCTTTTTTTATGTGATATTCTTACAATTATTTGTAAACTTCTTTTACAAAATCTTCGTAAGTAACTTCTTTTTCATCAAAAGAAATTTTCTCTTTGTATAAGTTTAACAATTTGTTGCTAATTAATTGTGTTTGTAATCTCTTAGCTTCATCTTGGTTTTGTAACACACGCATTGCGATGTCTTCTAACTCTTTATCTTCAGGGTTCATTTGACCAAATTGAGCCATTTGTTGTCTGATGAATCCGATAGCGTAATCTTTCAACTCTTGGAAATCAACTTTTACGTCGTTATCCATCATTACTTTACCTTCTATTAATTGGTAACGTAATCCTTTTTCAGATTTTTCATATTCAGCAGCTGCTTCCTCATCTGTTAAAGGTTTTTCACCAGCAGTTCCTAACCATTTAATTAAAAATTCTTTTGGCAAATCAAAAGAAGTATTTTCTATTAAGTTTTCAGTAATTGCATTTAATAAATACTGATCTGCTTGTTGTAAAAACTGTCCTTCAGCATCTTCTTTAATTTTTTCTCTTAATTCAGTAACAGAAGACACAACTCCTTCTCCAAAAATCTTATCAAAAAACTCTTGATCTAATTCAGAAGGCTCAGTATAACTAATTTCTTCAATTTTAAAAGTCAAAGGTATTGCCAACTCTGCAACGTCTTCTACTTTTAAACCTAAAGATGCCGCTAATTTGGTATCTTCGTTAAATAAATTTTTAGATTTTAATTCTAAAACATCACCAACTTTAGATCCTACAAATTTCTTAGCGTTTAACTTTCCTTTGATGTCTTCTAAAGTTAAAGAAGCTTTTGTTTCAATTCCTTCTTCTTCATTAGCAAATACTCCAGTAATTGTTGAATTTTCAGCAACTTCTTCTTGAGCAACTACATTTCCAAAACGGTTTTGTAAGTTTTCTACTTCTTTATCAATCAATTCATCGTTAGCAACGATGTTGTATTTTGTTATTTTTCCTTTTGATAAATCAACATTGATTTCAGGAGCCAAACCTAACTCAAATTCAAAAGAGAAGTTTTCAGCATCCCAGTTAAATTCTCCATCCATTTTTGGTAGTGGATTTCCTAAAATATCTAACTTTTCTTCAGCTAAAAAGTTATTTAAAGACTCTTGTAACAATTTGTTTACTTCGTCTACCATTACTGATTTTCCGTACTGCTTCTTCACCAATCCCATTGGCACTTGCCCTTGTCTAAAACCAGGTACATTTGCCTTTTTACGATAATCTTTTAATACAGAAGCAACTTTTTCTTGATAATCCTCTGCTGTAATATCAACTTTAACTACTGCATTTAATGCATCGATATTCTCTTTAGTAATGTTCATTTGACTATTTTTATTTAAAATCTCTAAAAAATTGGGTGCAAAAATACGCTTTTTTTGTTAAGCCACAAAAAGGTATAATTAATTCATGCTCAATTGATTTAATTCTCTTTTATACTTATTTTATAAAGGCTATCAACTTATTATAAAATTCTACTGGATTTTCTGCATGCAACCAATGCCCTGCATTTGATACTGTTTCTATTTTTGCGTTCTCAAAATGAGCTGAAATTAGGGCAAAATCATCCTCTAAAATATAATTTGATTTTTCTCCTCTTAAAAACAACACCTCTCCATTGTAAGTTGTATAGGCAGGTAAAGCCTCTCCTACTTCGGGATTGTTTTCTGTTAGACTTTGTAAATTAAAACGAAAATCCATTTCTGTTTTGTTTTTTCTGTATACATTTTTTAACAAAAACTGACGAACTCCCTCTTCCGAAATGCTTTGTTTTAAAATATCATCAACCTCGGTTCTTAATTTTAATTTAGAAAAATCAACACTATTTAAAGCATCAATAATAGTATGGTGATGTGGAGCATAATATTTTGGTGCAATATCTGCCACCACTAATTTTTCTACCAATTCAGGGTATTCAACAGCAAACAACATAGCTGTTTTTCCTCCCATAGAATGACCTAAAACAATGGCTTTATCAATATTTTTTTCTTCAAAATAATATTTTAAATCTTGAACCATCAACTCGTAACTAAAATCATCCGAATGAAAACTACGTCCATGGTTTCGCTGATCCACCATGTGAACTTCAAAATCTTCAGATAAATTATTCGCTTGTGATTTCCAATTGTCTCCCATTCCAAAATATCCGTGAAGAATAATCAACGGAAAGCCTGAACCTACAATATTTGAGTGCAATAATTCCATTATAATACGTCTTGTAATTTATATAAATACATATTGACTACGTTTTGTAATCCGTAGTACAAAGCTTCTGATATTAAAGCATGACCAATAGAAACCTCATCTAACTCAGGAATGTGTTTAGCAAAAAAATTAATGTTTTTTAAACTTAAATCATGACCTGCATTTACACCCATTCCTAATTGTTTGGCCAATTTAGCAGCTTCGGCATACTCGGTAATTACTCTTGTATTTCCTTTTCCGTATTCTACTGCAAATTTTTCTGTGTACAACTCTACTCTATCTGCTCCTGTGGTTGCAGCTGCTTCTATTAAAGCAGGATTTCCTGTATCGATAAAAATAGAAGTTCTAATTCCCGCTGCTTTAAACTCAGCAATTACATCCTTTAAAAAAGATTGATGAGTAATAGTATCCCAACCAGCATCTGATGTAATATTGTCATCTCCATCTGGCACCAACGTTACTTGTTTTGGATTTACATCTAAAACCAGTTTTTTAAACTTTGGTATAGGGTTTCCTTCAATATTTAACTCTGTAGTAACTATTTCTTTTAAATCAAAAGCATCTTGATAACGAATATGTCGTTCATCTGGTCTTGGGTGAATGGTAATTCCTTGCCCTCCAAATTCTTCTATATCCTTTGCTACCTGCACCAAATTAGGCACATCTCCTCCTCTTGAATTTCTTAATGTAGCTATTTTATTAACATTTACGCTTAATACCGCCATATTCTGTATTTTTATGAGTGCAAAAATATTCAAAATAGAACGAACAATTAACAATTTTCCTTAATTTGACCTTTATGGAACTTATTAACTACATATCTAAAGACAAAATTGCGGTAAGTAATCAAAAAACGATCAAGCAAATTTTAAAAGTCTTTTCAAAAATATCCTACTCTCATATTCCTGTGATTGATGGGGAAAAACTTATTGGAAACATTGCCAAGGAAGATTTGACTTCTATTGAAGATAAAAATCAAAAACTGGCAGAATTAGAATATTTATACGAATTCTTTTTTGCCAAACAAGAAGATACATTATTGGAAGTCTTCTCTAATTTTGCAGTAAACAACACCAATTTGTTACCTATTGTAGATAAAAAAAACGAGTATTTTGGTTATTTAGACCTAAATGACACCTTAGATTGTTTTGCCGATACTCACTTTTTAAGTACCGAAGGAAATATTTTATTACTTGAAAAAAACAGCATTGAATACTCTATGTCCGAGATTTGTCAAATTGTTGAATCTAACGGTAGTCAAATACTAGGATCTTTTGTTTCTGAGCAAAATGAAGAACATACACAAATTACCTTAAAAGTAAAATCGGGTAGTATTAATGAACTGATTCAATCTTTTAGAAGGTATGATTATACTATTTTAAACACTTTAACAGAAGATTCATACTTAGAAAGCTTAAAAAAACGTTCAGAATACTTTATTAAATATTTAAACATCTAAATTCGCAGTACTAAAAGTTTTACTATGAAAAAAGTAGCCATTTTTGGACAAGTATATAAAGATTCTGATGAAATATATGTTTCTACCTTAATCAACGCATTAAACAAAGCAAATACAGCTGTTTACATTAATGATGATTTTGCTGATTCTATTAAAAATACTGGACTTAAATTTGTAGATCATTTAGACACTTATGACGGTGAGTCTGGTCTTGACACCTCTTTTGATGCACTCATTACTTTAGGTGGTGATGGAACCATTTTAAGAGCTTTTAATCAAATTAAAGATTTAAACATTCCTATTCTAGGAATTAATTTAGGTCGATTAGGTTTTTTAGCAACCGTTCAAAAAAATGAAATCAACAAAGCGATTAAAGAGTTTTTAAAGGGAGCTTATACTGTTGATGAACGTGTGATGTTAAAAGTTGCAAGCAATGAACATCAACCTGAGTTTTCTATCTTAGGTTATGCATTGAATGATTTAACCATCGCTAAAAAAGACACTAATTCTATGATTGGTGTAGATGCTTATTTAAATAATGAATATTTAACGACTTATTGGGCAGATGGTTTAATTATTTCTACCCCAACAGGTTCTACCGGATATTCATTAAGTTGTCAAGGTCCTGTAATTATGCCAAACACCAATAATTTTTTAATTACACCCGTTGCTCCACATAACTTAAACGCAAGACCTATTGTAATTTCGGATGACACAGAAATTAAATTAAAAGTTTTACGAAGAGAGGATCAATTTTTAGCCTCTTTAGATTCTAGAGTTAGTACCATAGATGTAGAAACTGAAATTATTGTAACCAAGGCAAATTTTACGGCAAAAATCATTCTACTAAAGGACCATACCTTTATCAACACCCTTAGAGATAAACTTTTATGGGGGTATGATACAAGAAATAAATCTGTTGAAAAACAATAAATCATTAGTATTATTGGTTATTACTTCAACAATTCATGAACGTTTAATTATATTTGCCCTGTTTTTATTAATGAATATGAGAAAGTTAATGTACATTCTTACTTTTTTAATTGCCAACATTGGCTTTTCTCAGGTTTACGAAGCTGGTCTTACGTACAACCTTGGGAATGTTATGGGAGAAAGAAATAATGCCTTTCCTATTACATCATCATATAAAAACTGGGGAGTAGTAATAAAAAAAAACATGAACCCTAGAATTGCCTATAGAGTAGCTGTTAATTTAATGGAGAGTAGCCATCAAAATAGTACTACTCAATTGGCAGAACTATCTGGCGGTATTGACTTTAACTTTACAAAATATAATTTGATAAGAACAGGCAACATTAAAAAAAGTACAGGTTATCTTATTTTTGAAGCAGCAACTATTTTTTACAATACTGATGGAAAGACAAAATTTTCAGCTGCTTTACCCATGGGTATAGGATATAAACAAGCACTTACAAAACGTATTGTTTGTTCCTTAGAAGCCAAAGCAAGAGTTTCTTTTTCTGATGTATTAGATAATATTAAAACAAACAAAAGCACTTTGGATGCTTATTACTATATTGGCGCTTCAATATATTATACATTTGGATGGCCTAGAGGTAGTAAAAACCAAATAAGATTTTAATGAGTTTACTAGAAGAACTAAAAAAAAATAAAGTACCTAAGCACATTGCAATTATTATGGATGGTAATGGTCGTTGGGCAAAGAAAAAAGGAATGGCCAGAATTTTTGGTCACAGAAACGCCCTAACAGCTGTAAGAGAATCTGTAGAAGCTGCCGATGATTTAGGTACAGAAGCTATTACTTTATATGCTTTTTCAACCGAGAACTGGAAAAGACCAAAGCTTGAGGTTGATGCTTTGATGAATTTGCTTGTTAGTGCATTAAAAAAAGAACTTCCAGAATTTCAAAGAAAGCAAGTTAAGGTAAAAGCCATTGGAAGACTATTAGATCTTCCAAAAAAAGCCAAAGCAACTCTTAATAACGTTATAGAGTCTACAGCAAACAACACAAAAATAACCTTAACTTTTTGTTTAAGTTATGGTAGTAGAGAAGAAATTACCGCTTCTGTAAAAAAAATTGCTGAAGAGGTTAAAAACGGCAATTTAAATACCGAAGATATAAACGAGGCCGTTATTCAACAAAACTTATATACTCACAACCTTCCAGACGTTGATTTAATGATACGAACCAGTGGAGAACAAAGGCTAAGTAACTACCTATTATGGCAGTTAGCTTATGCCGAATTATATTTTACTGAAACACTTTGGCCTGATTTTAGAAGAGAGGATTTGTTCAAAGCAGTAGAAGTATATCAAAACAGAGAAAGAAGGTTTGGAAAAACCAGTGAACAATTAGAAGGAGAACATGAACAAACTATTTAAAAATTACTTATTTACATTAATCATTTTCGTTACAAATCTTGTCAGTGCTCAAGAAGAAAACAAACAAGATATATCAACTAAAGAAAATAACACTTCTAGCGAAGTTAGTGTAAATACAGACAATGCTTTTTCTAACCAAAATCAGCCAGACTTTAGTACGCCAAAAAATTATCTCTTGGGAGGAATTAGTGTTACTGGAACAAATGCTTTTTCTGAAGCATCTGTTATTTCTTATTCTGGACTTAAAACAGGGCAAGAAATAAAAATACCTGGTGATAAATTAACTAGTGCCATTAAAAAACTACACAAATCTGATAGATTTAGTGACGTAGAAGTATTTATTACCAAAATAGAAGGAAATACTGTTTACTTAGAAATTGCCATTAAAGAACTTCCTCAATTAAACGAAATTAAATTTATTGGAGTTAGCAAATCAAAAGAAAAAACCTTTAAAAAAGACACCGGTCTTATTACAGGTAAAATGTTAACCGAGAATTTAATTACTTCTACCGAAAACTATATTAGACAATTTTATATTGACAAAGGATACTTAAAAGCCAAAGTAAATATTTCTACTGTAGACAATCCAAACAATGCCAATCAAAAAAATGCAACTGTGTTTATTGACAAAGGTAAATTGGTGAAAATTAAACATATTGATATTACTGGAAATAAACAATTTAGTGACAAAGACGTTAGAAAAGCTCTTAAAGATACTAAAAGAAAGTTTTGGGGTAGATTTTGGAAACGCTCAAAATATGTAGAAGATAACTACGAAGAAGACAAGAAAAAATTAATTGAAAAATACCGTCGTAAAGGATTCCGTGATGCAAGAATTGTTGCTGACAGCATTACTTGGAATGAAGGAAAAAAGACAATCGATTTACACATAAACATTGAAGAAGGAAATAAGTATTTTTATAAAGAAATTAAATTCCTTGGAAACAAAACTTATAAAAGTGAAGACCTTCAAAGAATCTTAAGAATTGAAAAAGGAGATGTTTATGATTCTAAAACACTGGAAGAACGTGTTAAAGGAGATGGGACTCCAGATTCTGACGACATCACTACTATGTATCAAAATAACGGATATTTGTTTTCTCAAATCAACCTTGTTGAAACCAAAGTTGAAAACGATTCTATTACTGTAGAAATTAGAATTCATGAAGATGATCAAGCAACTATTAGTCATGTTTCTGTTGTTGGAAATGACAAAACAAATGATCATGTAATTTACAGAGAGTTACGTACCAGACCAGGAGATTTATACAGCAAAGACAATATTATTCGTTCTATTAGAGAACTAGGACAGATGGGATTTTTTGATGCCGAAGCTATTAGTCCAGACTTACAACCTAATTATGCAGATAAAACGGTTGGAATAGAATATAGCCTTACGGAAAAAGGATCAAGTCAAATAGAACTACAAGGAGGTTATGGTAGTGGATCTTTTATTGGTACCTTAGGATTATCATTCAACAACTTCTCATTACGTAACATATTCAAAAAAGAAGAATACAAGCCTTTACCATTAGGGGATGGACAACAATTATCTTTAAGATTGCAGGCAAGTAGATTCTCAACCACCAATAGTTTATCATTTACAGAACCATGGTTGGGAGGTAAAAAACCAAGATCTCTAAGTTTTTCTGTTTATAACACCAAACAATATGGATTTGGAGGTTCTTATTATGAGGTTGATAAAAGTCAAGAATTAAATATTTTTGGAGCTTCTATCGGAATTGGAGAACGTTTAAAATGGCCAGATGATTATTTTTCTATTTCTAACACTATTAGTTACAGAAGATATACGGTGAATCAATTTAACTTTGGTAGTGCTTTAAGTTTTGATAATGGTACTGGAGTTTCTAACAACTTATCGTACAACGTAACTTTACAACGTAACTCTGCAGGACCAAGTTTAATTTTCCCTTCATACGGATCTACTTTTTCTATTGAAGGTAAGTTTACCCCTCCATTTTCTTTATTTACAAGTAAAGATTACAACACCAATAACGAAAGATTTAAATGGTTAGAATATTATAAAATCAATTTAAAAGCTAAATGGTATACTGCTTTGGTTGGTAAATTTGTGTTAATGACCAATGCTCAATTTGGATATTTAGGAAACTACAATGATAAATTAGGAGAAGTGCCTTTTGAAAGATATTTTGTGGGAGGTGATGGATTAAACACCAACAGTTTTGATGGTAGAGAAGTCATTGGATTAAGAGGATATCCAAACAGTACTTTATCTAACTTCGGAGGACAGACAGCACAAACTTCTGAGTTTGTTGGAGCTACAGTATATGATAAATTCTCTATGGAAATTCGCTACCCAATTACCTTAAATCCATCAGCATCTATTTATGCTCTAGGATTTGTGGAAGCAGGAAATGCATATAGCAGTTTTAGTAAATTTAACCCTTTTGACGTAAAGAAATCTGCTGGATTAGGAATTCGTATATTTATGCCAGCCTTTGGATTACTAGGTATTGACTTTGGACACGGATTTGATAACGTTCCTGGTGAAGTTGGTAAGTCTGGTTGGCAAACTCATTTCATCATCGGACAACAATTTTAAAAATGGCATGATTATTTCTAACAACATATATAAGTTCATTCAAAAAATATTTTTATTTTCACTTTTCTTTGGGTTTAGTGCCAATGCACAACAACAATTACAAAGAATTGGTTTTGTAGACATAGAATACGTATTAAGTAAAATACCTTCTTATGCAGAAGCTCAAAACAAATTAGATACTGAAACTACTACATGGAAAAAAAACTTAGATAAAATGTATCTAAAGTTAAACACCATGAAAGAAGAGTTTTTAAACGAAAAACCTTTGTTAACCGAAGATTTAATTAAAGAAAGAGAACTTGAAATAAAAACGTATGAAGATGAAATTACTAAAGTAGAAAACACTTATTTTGGTACCGAAGGAAAATTATTTGAACTGAGAAAACAATTGGTAACACCTTATCAAGATTTGGTTTATAACGCAGTACAAACAATTGCTCAACTTCGAAAATATGACATGATTTTTGAGAAATCTTCATCAATAGTGATGTTATATACCAATAATAATTACGATATTAGCGAGCTTGTATTAAAATACATACAAAAATCTAAAAAAGAAATTGAAGAAGAAGAGGCTGCTATTAAAAGAGAAATTGCTCGTGAAGCAAGAGAAAAGAGAATAGAAGAACAAAGAAAGAAACGAGAAGAAGACAGACTCAAAAGAGAAGAAGAACGAAAAAAACGAAACGATTAAACAAATAACCAAATGAAACAAGTAAAAACTACATTTTTAATTGCAATTATAGCTTTAGGATTCACTCAATTTGCTAACGCACAAAAAATTGCTCACATCAATTTAGACGAAGTTGTAGCTTCTATGCCAGAGGCGAAAGCAATGCAAGCAGACATGGAGAAATTAGGAAAAACCTACGAATCTGAAATCAAATCTGCATCAACTGCTTTAAAAGCAAAGTTTGATAAGTATACTGCTGAAGAAAAATCAAAAACTCCAGAAGAAAATCAACAAAGAGCTATGGAAGTTCAACAAGAGCAAGCTAAAATTCAACAATTACAACAAGCTGCTTCTCAAGAATTACAAAACAAGCAAAATGAAATGCTTGAGCCTATTGTTAAAAAAGCTCAAGATGCAATCAAAGCTTACGCTAAAGAAAAAGGTATTCAATATATCTTAGATGCTAGAACATTAATTTATGCTGAAGGAGAAGACATTTCAGGAGCAATTAAGGCCAAATTAGGGATTAAGTAATCAAATACTTTTTCAAAAAAAATTCATAAAAGCGCTATTATATTATATAATAGCGCTTTTATTTTGATATTGTTTTGTCGAGATTTGTAACATACAAATAAAAACATGAAAGAAAATCCTATTGGCGTTTTTGATTCTGGAGTAGGCGGAACCTCCATTTGGAAAGAAATCATTCATAGATTACCTTATGAAAATACGCTCTATTTAGCCGATAGTAAAAATGCTCCGTATGGAAACAAATCAAAACAGGAAATTATAGATATCTGTCTTAAAAACTCAGAAATCTTAATTAACAAAGGAGCTAAAATAATTGTGGTTGCTTGCAATACTGCTACCACCAATGCCATTGACATTTTAAGAAAAACTTTTGACATCCCTTTTATTGGAATTGAGCCAGCCATTAAGCCTGCTGCACTGGCAACATTAACAAAAGCTATTGGTATTTTAGCCACTAAAGGAACTTTAAGCAGTGATTTGTTTCATAAAACTACTAAAGAATTTGCCTCTAATATTTTAGTTATAGAACAAGAAGGAACAGGATTGGTACCTTTGATAGAAAACAATTTGATTGATTCTTTAGAAATGGAATTGCTTTTACAAAAGTATTTAAAACCTATGATAGCTCATCATATTGATTATTTGGTATTGGGATGTTCTCATTACCCATATTTAATCCCTAAAATCAAAGAAATCATAGGAGATGATGTAACCATTATAGATTCTGGTTTTGCTGTGGCCAAGCAAACAGAAAAAATACTCTCCGAACAACTATTGCTAAACAACAACAGCACTCCTGGAGAGCATTATTTAATGAGCAACAGTAACACCAACACATTACATCACTTAGTAAAAGAAGTCAGCAATATTACTGTTGAGCAAGTAAATTTTTAATTTTTATACCAACCAGAATATTTTACATAAGCATCGGCAATTCTGTTGACTTCTCCCTGCAAAAGTTCTTCACTCAAATCTTTTATTTTTCTAGCAGGGGTTCCTGCGTACACACTTCCCGATTTTACAATAGTTCCTTTGGTAACTACTGCTCCTGCCGCTATAATACAATTAGATTCTAACACACAATTATCCATCACAATAGCTCCCATTCCAATTAATACATTGTCGTGAATGGTACAACCGTGTACAATCGCATTATGTCCAACAGAAACTGAGTTCCCAATGGTGGTTGGCGATTTTTGATAGGTAGCATGTACCACTGCTCCATCTTGAATATTTACTTTGTTCCCCATAGTAATTCGGTGCACATCTCCTCTAATCACAGCATTGTACCAAACACTACAATCATCTCCCATAGTTACCTCCCCTATCACCACACAATTCTCAGCCAAAAAGCAATTTTTTCCAAACTGAGGCTTATTTCCATTTAATTCTTTGATAATCATCTTTAAAGTTTTAATCAAAAATAATATAATTGTAATATTGCAAAAAAGATTAGTCGTGCCAATTCCACATCACCAAAAAATAATTGCTGTAGATTTTGATGGAACCATTGTAAAAGATGAGTATCCTAAAATTGGTACGCCTCAATTATTTGCTTTTGAAACCTTAAAAAAACTTCAAGAAAACGGGTATAGACTTATTCTTTGGACTTTAAGAGAAGGAAAAAAATTAGAAGAAGCTGTTGCCTTTTGTAAACAACATGGCATTGAATTTTATGCTGTTAACAAAAATTATCCTAATGAAACTGTAGATGATAGCACCATCCGTAAGCTTCATGCCGATCTTTTTATAGATGACCGAAATATAGGAGGCTTTTTAGGTTGGGGAAAAATTCATCAAATAATTTTTAATGATGAACCAGAAATAACCACAAACAAAAAGAAAGGCTTTCTAGGATTCTTTAAATAAATATTATCTTTGCACTCCATAAAACAGGAATATGATTACCATTAAAACCCTAGAAGAAATTGAATTAATGCGTGAAAGTGCGCTAATAGTTTCTAAAACTTTAGGAATGCTTGCCAAAGAAGTAAAACCAGGAGTTACGACTCATGCGTTAGATAAAATGGCTGAAACTTTTATTAGAGATCATGGTGCAGAACCTGGGTTTTTAGGAATGTATGATTTTCCTAATTCTCTTTGTATGAGTCCTAATGCACAAGTAGTACATGGAATTCCAAATAAACAACCTTTAGTAGAAGGCGATATTATTTCTATTGATTGTGGGGCATATAAAAATGGATTTTATGGAGATCATGCTTATACTTTTGAAGTAGGTGAAGTAGCTCCAGAAGTAAAACAACTATTAGAAATTACCAAACAAAGCCTGTATGTAGGTATTGAGCAATTTAAAGCCGGTAATAGAGTTGGAGATGTTGGTTATGCTATTCAAAAATTTACCGAAGACCATGGTTACGGTGTGGTAAGAGAATTGGTTGGTCACGGATTAGGTAGAGAAATGCATGAAGATCCACAAATGCCAAACTACGGAAAACGTGGTAGAGGTAAAAAGTTTGTCGATGGGATGGTTGTTGCTATTGAGCCTATGACCAATATGGGAACCAAAGATATTGTTCAATTAAATGATGGTTGGACCATTTTAACCAAAGACGGAAAACCCTCTGCACATTTTGAGCATGATATCGCTATCGTAAATGGAAAACCAGAAATACTTTCTACATTTAAATATGTAAATGATGCTTTAGGTATTGTAACAGATATAGAAGACAAATTTAGAGCAAAGCCTTATGGAGCTTAATTAATGGGGCTTTTTAAAACCATATTAAATACCATTCCAAGACCTTGGCTTATCAAAATTAGTTTGATAGCCAAGCCTATCTTAGCTGCTTATTATAGAGGAAATCAATATACCGACCCCATTGATGGTAAATCTTACCGTAAGTTTCTTCCCTATGGTTATGAAAATCAAAGAGAAAATGTATTAGCTCCAGGAACTTTATCTTTGGAAAGACATAGATTGTTATGGCTTTACTTAAACCATCATTCTGATTTTTTTAAAAATCCCAAAAAAGTATTACACGTTGCACCTGAGCAATGTTTTTATCCACTTTTTAAAAAACAACAAAATTTAGATTACACTACTACCGATTTATTTTCGCCTTTGGCAGATGTAAAAGCAGATATTTGTGATTTGCCTTTTGAGGATAACACCTATGATGTTATTTTTTGCAATCATGTATTAGAACATATTATGGATGATGCAAAAGCAATGTCTGAATTATACCGTGTGTTAAAACCTGGCGGATGGGGAATTTTTCAAATTCCACAAGATGTAAACAAAACCAATACTTACGAAGATTTTAATATTACATCGCCCGAAGAACGTAGAAAACACTTTGGACAATACGACCATGTTAGAATTTACGGACTAGACTATTTTGATAGATTGACTAAAACTGGTTTTGATGTAAAGCAATTTAAAGTAACAGATCATTTTTCAGAAAAAGAAATAGAAAAATATGCCTTAATGAAAAATGAAATTTTACCCATATGTGTAAAGAGCGTGTAAATTTTACTCAATAAACTCTAATTGATCACTCGCATAGGTTTTTAATTGATCGTTTTCTATATATATAAAGTATACTTTCATGTTTTTGTGTTTTGCTGCCAACGATTTTGCTTTGTCATATCCCATAGCCATAAAAGCCGTTGCATAGGCATCTACTTCACCACAAGAAACAGGAGCTATTACAGAAACACTCAACAAATCTGTTTGGGCAGGAGAACCTGTCTTGGGATTGAAAGTATGTGCAATTTTTTGCCCCGTAATACTATCTATTCTAAACTTTCTATAGTTACCAGAAGTCGCAATGGCTTCATTTTTTAAAGTTGTTACTTTCTGTAAGCTTCTGGTTCCATCAAAATTAGGTTCTTCTATACCAATGGACCAATATTTACCATGTTCATTTTTTCCTCTAGCCCTAATCTCACCACCTATTTCAATCAAATAATTTTTTATCCCTTTTTTTTCTAAAAACTCGCCAACAAGATCCACTCCATAACCTTTAGCTGTAGCATTAAAATCAAATGTGATATTTGAACTTTGTTTAACAATAGTATCTCTTTTTAAAGATACTTTATCAAAACCAACGTATTGCATCAAACTATCAATTTCTTGTTTTGATGGGTCTCTGTTAGATTTATGTGGCCCAAATCCCCATGCGTTTACCATTTTTCCCACTGTAGGATCAAAGTATCCATCTGTCTCTTTAAATACTTTTTTTGATAATTTAAAAACATTTATAAAATTAGAATCTACCTTAAGAACTGATAATCCATCATTTAACTGACTAATTGATGAATGATTATGATAGGTTGATAAAGAATTATTCATTTCATCAAACAATGATGTGATTTCGGCACTATAATTGTTGTTTATAGTATCGAAGTATTGAATGTGGAAAGTAGTGCCGAACACATTACCTTGCAATTTTTGATACTTTACCTCTTCTTTAGAGCAGGAAATGATTGAAATTATAATAAAACTAAAAAGAATTGATCTTTTTAACAAGTTATCAACAATTGTTTGCTTCATAAGAGTAGGTTTTTATTAGAAAGTTTTTATATTTGTTCAAAAATAATACATTTTATAGACCATGAAAAAAGTTTTGATATTAATCGTGTCAGTTTCATTATTAGCTACTTCTTGTGTATCTAAGAAAAAGTATACTGACTTACAAACAGAATTAGGAGACAAATTAGCAACTACAGAGAAAGCTTTAGCAGATTCTAAAGTAGACTTAGGTGCAGCTGAAAACAAAGTAGCTTCTTTAGAAGACAGAATTAAGTTTTTAGAAAAAGGAAATGAAAAGTACTTAGAAAACGTTGACAATTTAATTGCAATGTCTAAGTCTGCAACAGAAAACATGAGATCTACGTTGTCTCAATTACAACAAAAAGACGAGTACATTAAGTACATCCAAGAGGCTAACTCTAAGAAAGATTCTATCAACTTAGCTGTAGCTTTCAACTTAAAGAAGATTTTACCTAACGGTTTAAACGACGAGGATATTTCTGTTAACATTGAGGGAACTAAAGTATTCATCTCTATTGCTGACAAATTATTATTCAACTCTGGATCTTACAAAATTTCTAAGAGAGCTGAAGCAATCTTAAAGAAAGTTGGAGCTGTTGTTAACGAATACCCTAACATGGATGTTATGGTTGAAGGACACACTGATGACAAGTTAGTTGTTGAAGGTGCTGCAGTTAAAGATAACTGGGATTTATCTGTACAACGTTCTGCTGCTGTAGTTCGTGAGTTACAATCTAAGTATGATGTTTTACCAGAAAGATTAATAGCTGCTGGTAGATCTCAATACGCTCCAATTGCTGATAACAGTACTGCTGAAAACAGATCTAAAAACAGAAGAACAAAAATTATCATCATGCCTAAGTTAGATGAGTTCTTTGAATTATTAGATACTCCAGCTGCAAACTAATTTGTAGAGAAAAATTTACATAAAACAATACCAAAACCTGCTAATTATTTAGCAGGTTTTTTTGTGTCCGATAATTAGCTTTATGAACTAAGAAATCTAAACCATGCCTATAAAATGTTCTGACATATAACAATTCATATATTGTATATTGTATATTGTATATTGAATCAATATCTTATAGACACATGGAAAGATGTTATAAAATACTAAGCATGATATTAAAGACACGTATTATCTACTATCCCTTTTATAATTTAAGAATAATATAAGAGTTAAATAACCTTGTACTGTACTTTCAATTTTAAAACATAAAATAAGTTATAAAAAAAACGTCTTGTTTTCGCAAGACGTTTTTTGATTTCTAGAATTTAATACTCACTCCTATATATGGTCTTACTTGATGAAGCGCTCTAAAAGAACCATCTTCTTTTTCTGCAAAAGTCCATTGATAGTCAACACCTGTTTCCATAAATCTATTCAATCTGTAGGTGACTAATAAATTTGCTAACGAACGTTGATCTAACTTAAAAGCATCTCCTAAATCATTTAACTGGGCTTTTAAATATTTACCTCTTGCCCTAAACTTGCCAATTTCTTTGGTTTGTAAATTAAGACCAACAATAGCACCTCTATTACTATCTGTTAAATTATCTGGCAATAACAATTCTCCTTCAACCTTAACTATACTCAAAATTTCACTTCCTAATTTACCATAAATCCCTTGTGATTTTTCTGCCCCTATTAACTCCATCAACCTATTATCTTTATTGATTTCATAAGCAAAATTAAAAAACTGAGGAATATAATTGTTTTCATACCATTGTCTCTCAATTCTAGCATTTACATGAAAGATATTGGCAACAAATCTAAATTGAGCTTCTAGCCCAGTTGCAAAACCACTTCCAGAATCATAACTTGCGTTTATGTTATAATTCCCTGGATTGGTTTTAATATCATTTGCCAATGCCTCATTTTTGTTCAATTTGGTGTATTGCATATCCCATGTAAGTCTTAACAATGAATTTTGTAATAAAATAGCACCTACATCAAATCCAAAAGCACTGTTACCTTCTCTTGTAAACTTAGTTGATGGAATAGTTCCTCCTACAGAACTTTGTTCATAATCATCTTTATCACTTGCGTAGCTCAGTCCAAATTCAATAGTTTTTACAATAGGAATACTTGTTTGACCAAAAGGTCTGTAATAAGGTCTTATTGCAAATAGTTTTTGAGAACCATTAAAATTTAAATCACTATATATAGCCTCTAAGCCAATAATTTCTTTAAAAGTGACATCTGCACTAAGTCCTACTTTTCTTCGCTCAAAAGACACTGAGTTGCTGTAATTTCCCAACATAGCTCCATACCCTAGTTGCTCGCCCGTCATGTCTCCTAACTTAACGTAAACAGGATCCTTTTTCTTTTTACCGTAGCTTAGATATCTTACCATACGTAAGACTCCTACTCCATTATTAAACTCTTCTGTTCTCATTTCACCATTACTAGCATTAAACAATAAAGGAATGTCTAACCCTAAACCAAATTTCCCAAATGAAAACTCTGGCTGAACCCTCATTCCAATAAAAGTCTGATCACCAATAGTAGTTGCTCCTAAATTTGCAGAGATGTTATTCTCATCTTCAAAAGCACTTTCAAATCCATCTTGGGAAAAAATCATTTGTGACAACAACAACGCCATCCATAAAATTCTACATGAATATTTCATAGCCTATAGTTTTAAGTTAACATATGTTAAAATAAAAGAATCTATTCATAAAAACAAAGAAATTTGATCTTTTCAATGATAAAGAACTCCATTATATAAATATTATCTTTGCTTTTCAACTTCAGATTTATGCTAGAAATTAAAAATGTTTCTTATGCTTATACAGCAAAAAAAACTGTTTTAAAAGATATTGATTTTAAAGTTAAAAAGGGTGAATACATTGCTCTTTTGGGAGAAAGTGGTTGTGGAAAAAGCACATTACTTGAAATTATTTACGGTTTAATGGACCTTGAAAAAGGAGAAATTCAATACAATGGAAAAAAATTATTAGGTCCAAAATATCACTTAGTTCCTGGACATCCATTTATGAAATATTTGGCTCAAGATTTTAGTTTAATGCCGTATACAACTGCTGCTGAAAATGTTGGTGAATTTTTATCTAACATCTACAAGGATAAAAAAAATGCTAGAATTCAGGAACTTTTAGAGGTAGTCGACATGGTTGATTTTGCTAATATAAAGGTTAAAAACCTTAGTGGCGGTCAAAAACAACGAATTGCTATTGCTCGTGTTTTGGCTAAAGAACCAGAAGTTTTATTATTAGATGAACCTTTTAGTCACATTGATAACTTTAGAAAAAATAATTTAAGAAGAAGTCTTTTTAATTATTTAAAAGAACAAAAAATTACTTGTGTTGTAGCTACTCATGATAGTACTGATGCGCTTTCTTTTGCAGATACTTTATACTTAATTAGAGATACCAAAATTATAGCGAATGGTACTCCTGAAGAAATTTATCTAAACCCTAAAAACAAATATGTGGCTTCGTTTTTTAATGAAGTAAGTGAAGTTGCTAACCATGATATTGGTGTTGATAAAAAAGGGGTTTCCATTCTTTATCCTGAACAAATTAGCATTGTAGAAAAATCATCCATTAAAGCAGTGGTTAATGGTAGTTACTTTAAAGGTACCCATTACCTTGTTGAAGCTACTTTAAACAACACAACATTAATTATTAAGAGTAATAGGCCTTATGCTAAAAACGAGGAGATATTTATTAAAATCTAGTTAATTTTAGCTGTTTTTAAAATTGCTTCTAATTCAAAAACAAAATCTCTTTTGTTTACTGATGGTGCATAATTAAACCCTTCAATTACAACTACTCTATTATTTTTTTTATCCACAACAGAATAATTTAAAAAAGGACCTGCATTAAAAGCATTAAACACTTCCCATGTTCCTCTACTTTCATAAGCTTTTTTTCCATCAATTGTGGTAATTTTTACGCTTGGTGTTCTTGCAGCTTCAGTAATCATGTACATTTTCTCAGTATCATTACCTCTAATATAAGCCTTACCAATACTATCTCTATTCTTAATTATTTGATCTAAAACAGGCTTGTTATCGTCAAAAAGTGGAGCTTGATACACAATAATATTATTGGTTTGATCTCCAGTAGCAATTCCTCCTGCAATATGACTACGCATCCACATAAAAGAACCTAAAGTATCCATGACCATTCTGTATTTACTAGGAATATCCATGGTTACACCCAATTTGGTTAAAGCATTTATTTTTTGAGTATATTTATTTTCAACAACTTCTTGTTGTATAGATTTTAAATCCCCATCCTTAAATGTATTTACTATTTCATTTGCTTTTGCATGTATTAGATTCACCAAATTTTCTACTGATGTAGCCTTAATCTCTAAAATAGTTTGTGGCTGTGCATATTTATTAGTTGATGATTCTAACTTTTCATTATCTGCTAATTGTAGGAACAATAAATTTCTACTATTCTTAAACATTTTTGTAAAAGCACTTGAAGGAATGGTAGAAACTCCAAATTGATATTCTACTTGTGGTAAACCTGGAATCGGTTCTTGAATCACTTCTCTAAGAGCATCCCCAGCAGATCCTTTCCATACATCAGGTTCAACAACCACAACTACATGATTAATCCTACCTGTAGAACTAGGCTTTGTATAGTCATTATTTGTCTTTTTCCCATTATCACCACAGGCAATAATAAGTAGAAATGCAAGTAAGGTAATTATCTTTTTCATAATTGTATGTTTTATGTATAACCAAAGGTTACTTAACTTATAGAATATATACCCCAAAGATTGTTCCAACTTACTTCAGGTTAAGAAAGGATTAATTTATCCTTTTTGGATAGATAGTTAGCCTTTGTCCAATTTTTAAATTAGTGGAAGTTAAATTATTCCATTTTTTAAGATCTCTTACATAAACTCCATGTCTTTCAGCAATCAATCCTAAATAATCTCCAGATTTTACCTTGTAACGAATGCGTTGATTCATTTCAAAATACTTTGGCAAAGGCTTTTCTCTTTTGTTGGCCTCAGCAGTAGCGTATTCATAAATCTCTTCTTCTTTATCTACAAAAGCCAAAGCATCTTTTAAGGGCAATACTAATTTGTAATTTCTCCCCTTTACATAAGGAACAATATTTAATTTATATGATGGATTTAAAAATTCTAACATTTCAATATCTGTCCCAATCTTGTCATGTATTTGCTGAAAAGTTAACAATTGTTTTACCTGAATACTATCAATGTCAAAACGATGAATACGTGGCTGTTCTGTTCGAATATGATGTTCCTTTGCATACTCAAAAATATACATGGTTGCATAAAATGCTGGCAAATAATCCGAAGTTTCTTTTGGCAAATAAGGTCTAATATTCCAGTAATTGGTTCTATTTCCCGATCTTCTAATCGCTTTTGAAACATTTCCTGGTCCAGAATTATAGGCCGCTAAAGCCAAATCCCAATCGTTAAAACTGTGATATAATCGCTCTAAATACTTACATGCCGCTTTGGTAGCTTTTACAGGATCTTGTCTTTCATCTACATAAGAACTGACTTTTAAATCATACATTTTTCCTGTTTGATACATAAACTGCCACAAACCTGTCGCCCCAACTCTAGATTTTGCTCTAGGTTTTAGAGCAGATTCTACAATTGCCAAATATTTAATTTCTAAAGGAATTTCATAATTAGCTAACTGAGCTTCAAACAATGGAAAATAATATTCTGCCCTAGCCATCATATCAGGATAATATTTCCTTCTATATTTTAAATAGCTTTTAATAACCCTTTCTAACTCTATATTATATTCTAAATGAAAAGGTGTTTTAGAGTTGATAACCGATAAACGCTTTTTTAAAGTATCTGTTGGTAAATCATCCCATACAGTAAATTCCTCCTCACTATCATTAGTATTTAAATCTATAAAGACATCATCCATCAAAGAAGATTTGTAAACATTGTCTATCCATAAACTATCTATCTTTGCCAATGCTTCAGCATCTATGGTATCGTTTAGGTAAACGGGAGTTGCAATCTTTAAATCTTCTGAAACTATTGCGATCTTGAAATTATCTTGAATACTATCTTTTTTTTCTTGGGCATACAAAGAAATTCCTACAAAAAACAATACTACACCTAATTTAGTCCTCTTATACTTCAAAATACTACTCATTCAATAATTTGGTTACTTCATCTAAATTTGGAGACAAAATAATTTCAATTCTTCTGTTTTTTGCCTTTCCTTCAGGAGTTTCGTTTGATGCTACTGGTACATATTCACTATGTCCTGCTGCTGTAATTTGCTTTGGAGAAACGTTATTCTCTTGTAAAATTCTCACAATTGCAGTCGCTCTTTTTACAGATAAATCCCAGTTATCTTGAATCACGCCTCCAGTTCTGTAGGGATCATTATCTGTGTGACCTTCTATTAACACATCAATAGTAGGGTTTTGAACCAACACTCTTGCCAATTCTACTACTGCAGATTTTCCATTAGCTCCTACCGCCCACTGTCCAGAACCAAACAACAATTTGTTCTCCATAGAAACATATACTTTTCCATTTCTTTGTTCAACAGTTAATCCTTTTCCTTCAAAACCTTTTAAAGCATTGCTAATAGCACTTTTTAACTGTTGCATTGCTGCTTCTTTACTTGCTATTAAAGCTTCTAAGTCTTGAATTCGTTTAGAACGAGCATCCAAAGCAGCTGTTAGTTTTGCTAAATTTGCTTCTTTTTCAAACAAAGCCGTTTCTTTAGCTCCTAAGTCATTTAAAAGTTTTTGATTTTCTTGAGCTTTACTACTAATTGCTTGAGAGCTATTTGAGGCCAGAGCATCATAAGCTTCTTGCAGCTTACCATATTTCTTTAAAGTTGCATCAATCTCTTGGTTTAAAATTTTAGATTGATTGGTGTAATACAACTTTAAATCTTCTAAGTCTCTTATCTGCTTATTAAGATCAATTTGTTCTTTGATTAATTTATCATTTTTAGCAATTAAGCCTGCATTTGTATTTGCCAATTCATCATACCTATCAGATAATTCTGTAAATCTTTGTTTGGTAACACAACTGGTGAATAATGCTACTATAAAAATTGAGTAAACTAATTTTTTCATGTGACTTGATTTCTTATTTTGATATTTCTAATACTATTGGACAATGATCAGAATGTTTGGCTTCTGGTAAAATGTAGGCTCTTTCAATTCGATCTTTCATATTTTCAGTAACCATATGATAATCTATTCTCCAACCTTTGTTATTGTTCCTTGCATTGGCTCTATAACTCCACCAAGAATAATGATGTGGTTCTTTGTTCAGATGTCTAAAACTATCTATAAATCCAGTACTGATAAATTTCGATAGCCAATCACGTTCCACGGGTAAAAACCCTGAAGTGTTTTTATTTTGTTTAGGATTATGGATGTCTATTTCTTCATGACAAATATTATAATCTCCACAAATAATTAAATTCGGAATTTCTTTACGAAGTTCAGTTATATACTCTAAAAACTCATCCATATAGTTGAGTTTAAAATCTAAACGATCATCGTTGGTTCCAGAGGGTAAGTACAAACTCATTACTGAAAAAGTATCATAATCTACACGTAAATTTCTACCTTCAAAATCCATGCTTTCTATTCCAGTTCCGTACTCAACATGTTTGGGTTCTTCTTTACATAAAACCGCCACACTACTATATCCTTTTTTCTGTGCAGAAAACCAATAATTGTATTTATATCCTATGTTTTCAAACTCAGAAAGATCTAATTGTTCTTTGTGAGCTTTGGTTTCTTGCAAACAAATAATATCTGGATTTGCAGCTTGTAACCACTCTAAAAAACCTTTTTTAATGGCTGCTCTAATACCATTTACATTGTAAGAAATAATCTTCATATGTTTATTTTAAAAATCAGGATTGGTTTCTATTAAAGAAGTTTCATCAACTTTATCGTCATCAGAACCACAATCAATTGCTATACCAAAATTATCAGGTTGTACAAAATCTTCTTGACTTATAGACAAAGTTTCATCGGCATAACATTTTTTCATAAACAAAGCCCAAGTGGGTAAAGCCATACTCGCTCCTTGACCAAAAGTGATTCCTTTAAAATGAGTGGCTCTTTCATCGGCACCTGTCCAAACTCCCACAGCCAAATTAGGCACAACTCCCATAAACCAACCATCAGATTGATTTTGTGTGGTTCCTGTTTTTCCTGCAATAGGATTTGTAAACTCATAAGGATAACCTGTAGCAACATTTTCAGGATATTTACCCCATTTTCCTCTTAAACGAACTCCAGATCCTTCCATGGTTACTCCTTTTAGTAAATCTAAAACCGCATAGGCGGCTTCTTCATTCATAACTTCTTCAGATTCTGGCACAAAACGCTGTAATACACTTCCATTTTTATCTTCAATTCGCATTACCATGGTTTGGTGAACTCTAAATCCTTTGTTGGCAAACATGGCATAAGCACCTACCATATCATACAAACTTGCATCTACAGTCCCTAGAGCAATAGATGGATAAGGATCAATATTTGAAGTAATTCCAGATTTTTTTGCCAATTGTACTACCGTAGAGGGTCCAACCCTATCAATTAACTGCGCTGTAATTACATTGATAGATTTTGCCAAAGCTTGTTTTAAGGTTAATTCCCCTCCATATTCATCACCTGCATTTTTAGGTGTCCAATCTTCTAGCAAACCATATTTTCCTTGTGGAATGGTAAAAGGTGTATTTGTATATTTTTCACATGGAGAAATTCTAAACTGATTGATTGCAGATGCATAAACAAATGGTTTAAAAGTAGATCCTACTTGTCTCTTTCCTTGCTTTACATGATCATATTTAAAATACTTGTGATTGATTCCTCCTACCCAAGCTTTAATATGTCCTGTTTGTGGTTCTAAAGCTAACAATCCAGAATGCAAGAATGTTTTGTAATATTTGATAGAATCATAAGGAGACAATAGAGTGTCTTTAGTTCCTTTCTTCCAATCAAAAACTTCCATTTTTCTCTTTTTCTTAAAATTCTCTAAAATCTCTTTTTTACTTACTCCTTTTGCTTTTAAAGTTCTATACCTATCTGTTGTACGCATGGCATTCCACATCGTTCTGTCTATTTCGGAAGCATCTAAATCATAAAAAGGAGCTGTTTTATTGTTCTTTTGTTCTTTAAAGAAAATACGTTGCAAATTAGACATGTGTTCATTTACAGCCTGTTCTGCATACTTTTGCATTCTTGAATCTAAAGTCACAAAAATCTTTAAACCATCTGAATATAAATCATAACGAGTTCCATCTGGCTTAGGATGATTTTTAATCCATGTTTTTAAATAATCTCTTAAATATTCTCTAAAATAAGTAGCATGTCCATCACTATGTCCTTCTGGATTATAGTCTATTTTTATAGGTAATGCGTTTAAAGAATCTTTTTCCGTTTCGGTAATGAATCCATTTCTTTCTAACTGACCAAATACGGTTGCTCTTCTTCTTAAAGCATTTTCAGGGAATCTTCTAGGATTGTATAGTGATGGGTTTTTTGCCATTCCCACCAAAATAGCAGATTCTTCAAGGTTTAACTCAATAGGTTCTTTGTTAAAATATATTCTAGATGCAGAGCGAATTCCAATAGCGTTGTACAAAAAATCATACTTGTTTAAGTACATCGTAATGATTTCATTTTTGGTATATTGTTTTTCTAACTTTACCGCAATCACCCATTCTTTTAACTTTTGAGCAATACGTTTTACAATATTTCTGGTTCCATAATTTTCGGTAAAAAGCTGCTTAGCAAGTTGCTGAGTAATGGTACTTCCTCCTCCATCTTGTCCCAATTTAGCAATGGCTCTGGCCAAACTAAAAAAGTCGATACCTGAATGTTCATAAAAACGTTCATCTTCTGTGGCCACCAAAGCGTTTACCAACTCTTGTGGTAACTCGTCATAACTTACAGGAGTTCTGTTTTCTCTAAAATACTTTCCTAGGGTAACTCCATCAGATGATATAATTTCTGAAGCAAAGTTTTTTTCAGGACTTTCTAATTCCTTAAATGTTGGTAATTTTCCAAAAGCCCCCATACTTACCAATAAAAATATGGCAAATACACTTAGCACAGAAAATGAAAACAAGGCCCAAAATACTTTTAAATAAAAAGTGTAATTCGGTTTTGTTGCTTTTTTCTTATCCATTACTATAAATATTAATCTTGTATTTTTTCTATTCTAAGGCCAACATCTGTAACCCCTTTTAATTCTTGAAGTCCTTCTATCTCTCCTCTTTTTCTCATGGCTTGATAGAACTCAAACGTATAAGTTCCTTTTTTAGTAAACTTATATTTTTCCAAATAATATAGCTTATTATCTTTTACATCTGTCATTCCATCTCCTAGCCAATTTCCAAAAGCATCTGCCATCTCATACTCTAAAGTATCTTTTAAAATAGCTCCGTTAGGCAATGTCATTTTACTGATGATATATAAATTTCTATACGGATAGTCACTATCAGTACGAACGTTTAAAAACACATTTTGTTGTGAATTGATATCATCAATGTCAACTTCAAAAACTACAGGTTGATCTAACTTCCAAACACTATTTTCCATGGCTTGATAAACATCGTATTTCTTTTTAGAATCACAAGAAATAGAAAGGAATATAACCATGAAATAAATAATTTTATTCACTCTTTGCAGGCCCATTGTTTGGTTTATTAGGTCTTTTTCTGTTGTTTCTACGTTTTGGTTTGTTAGCATTTGGAGTCCCTTCATTCGTCTTTTCAGCATTCCCCACTGGTTGATTTGGGTTTGTTCCTTTTTGAGGCACTCCATCAGTTTGTGATTTCTTTCTTTGAGGTTTCCTCTTTGGTCTAGGTTTATTTGGCTGATTGACATCCGTATTTGTATTCGCTTCTAATTTAGCCTTTGGATTTACTTTATCTCCTTGAGATTTATTGGCATTGTTACGTCTACGATTATTTGGCCTTTTCCCCGTTGGTTGATTACCCTTTTCTTCTGATGAAACTGTAGTATTCGCAACGTTAGATTTTGATGGATGATTTGGTTTTCTTACAGGTGGCTTATTACTCTCTGTAGAGTTTGCTCTAGGAGCATTTGGTCTCGGCTGATTGCTTCCTGATGCTTTATTTTTAGAACGATTGTTTTTTCTACGTTTAGATTTTTGCTTAGGTTCATCAAAACGAGTTAAACTATCTTGACCAACAACATTTTCAAAATCTACTTTAGTTTCTTCAATATTTTCAGCATCATATTCTTCAAGACCATCAACAGTATTCCCTTGTTTATTCTCTTCTAAAATTTCCTGAACTTGTTCTAAAGTAAGTTTAAACCACTTAGATTTATCATCTTTATAAGTATACCATAAAGTTTCTTTAAAAATGTCCATTTTTACAAACGTAGCCAATCCTTTTACAGTTTTTAGCATCACACTTTGTGATGGAAATCCTTTTAAAGCATCTAGATAAGTATCTAACTCATAATTTAAACAGCATTTTAACTTACCACACTGACCAGCAAGTTTTTGAGGGTTTAAAGAAAGTTGTTGATATCGAGCAGCAGCAGTATTTACTTTTCTAAAATCTGTTAACCAAGTAGAACAACAAAGCTCTCTACCGCAAGAACCTACACCGCCTAAACGGGCTGCTTCTTGACGCAATCCAACTTGTTTCATTTCTACTCTAATAGAAAACGCCGAAGCCAATTCTCTAATTAACTGACGAAAATCTACACGATCATCGGCCGTATAATAAAAAGTAGCTTTGTTCCCATCCCCTTGATACTCAACATCAGAAAGTTTCATTTTAAGCCCCAGCCTAATTATAATTTCTCTTCCTCGTTTCTGAGTTTCAATCTCTCTATTTCTAGCTGTTTCCCATGTTTCAATATCTTTAATGGTCGCTTTTCTGTAAATTTTCTTTACTTCTTCACTATCTACGGCTACTTTTTTCTTCTTCATTTGAATTTTAACCAATTCTCCTGTTAAAGAAATTGTACCTATATCGTGACCTGGATTTCCTTCCACAGCCACTACTTCACCAATAGTTAATTGAAAATTTTTCTCATTTTTATAAAAATGTTTACGTCCGTTTTTAAAACGAACTTCGACTATATCGAATGGTTTTTGACCTGTAGGCAATTCCATGTTAGAAAGCCAATCAAAAACTGTTAATTTATCACAACTGCCGGTACCACAACTTCCGTTGCTTTTGCAGCCATTTGGCACACCACCGTCTTTCGTTGAGCAACTTGTACAGCTCATATATTTTATATATTATTTCACACTATGTGCAAGATTCATAATTTAAACAAACTAACTTCAATGTTAATTTTTTAATCAATTTTTAAAGATAGAATTATTCTAACAGAAAGTAAAACTAATCTGCCACTATCGTAATCTACATTTGTTTTACCTGTATAATCTTTACAGGACATGCATTTTTAGCTTCAATAGCAGATTCAAAAACTGTTTCATCTAGAGATTTTAAGGTAAAAAAACCTTTTTTGTCTTGGGCATGTAACAATACTGATTTTCCATCTTTTTTAGACATCTGAAATTGTTCTGGTGCTAATTCAACACAATAATTACAGCCAATGCATTTGTTACGTTGTAAAGTAATGATTACCATTATGCTAAGACTATGTTTTCTACAATTTTATACAACTTGTCTGATGGACGAATTCTAAAATCTAATTTTAAAGTACAAGAATCTCCCTTTGAAGCTTTTTCTGCAGGTTTTTCATCAACAAACAATTCTTGTACTTCCATTTCTTTAGCCCCTGTAGTTGGACCTGTAATTAAAATGGTATCACCCACGTTAATATCATATGCCTCTATTTTAAACTCACCCACATTTGCTTTTGGAAAATAATGCATTCCCTTTCCTAAATACACTTTTTTTTGAGTAGCATGAGAACCCGATCCTTTACTCCATTCCCCTAACTTTTGTCCTAAATAATATCCACTCCAAAAACCTCTGTTATAAACTTTTTCAAGTTCTAACATCCAAGAAATCACTTTTTCTTTGTCAAAAGTCCCAGCTTCTAAACTATCAATAGCTTCACGATAACACTTAATAACTTTGGCTACATATTCTGGAGCTCTACCTCTACCTTCAATTTTTAAAACTTTGATTCCTGCTCCAGCAATTTCATCTAAAAAATCAATGGTGCATAAATCTTTTGGAGACATAATATATTCATTATCCAACTCCATCTCAAAACCTGTCTCTTGATCTATAACCGTATATTTTTTTCTACAATTTTGTTTACAAGCACCTCTATTTGCAGAGGAATTAGCCGAATGCAAACTCATGTAACATTTTCCAGAAACCGCCATACACAAAGCTCCGTGTCCAAATATTTCTATTTCAACCAATCTACCAGAAGGCCCTTTTATTTGTTCCTTTTCAATTTGCTGAGTAATCTTTTTAACCTGACGTAAACTTAATTCCCTACTTAGCACAATGGTATCGGCAAACATCGCATAAAACTTAACCGTTTCTATATTAGTGATGTTTATTTGAGTAGAAATATGAACTTCCATCCCCTCAGCTCTAGCCATAGCAATTACAGCTTGATCCATACAAATAACTGCCGTAATATTAGCTTGTTTAGCTTTTTTGATTAACGTTTTTACGATAGACAAATCATGATCGTAAATAATTGTATTTAAGGTTAAATAAGAACGAACCTTTTTTTCTTCACATCGTTTAGAAATTTCTTCTAAATCATCCAAAGTAAAATTTACAGAAGCCCTTGCTCGCATATTTAATTGTTCTACTCCAAAATAAATAGAGTCGCAACCATTATCTAAGGCAGCCTGCAATGATTCAAAATTCCCGGCAGGAGCCATTAATTCTATTTTTTGCATGACTTATTTTTTAAACTTTAAAACTTCAGAACGTCCTTTTTTAAAAATCTTATTACTGTTAGATTTACCTTTTCGTAATTCTTTTTGTTCTTCGTAAGACAAAGCATTAATTTCCTTACACTTATCCGAACAACATTCATTCATTTTTTCTTTACAAGAATCACACTGTATAAATAGTAAATGACAAGCTTCATTGGCACAATTTACATGGGTATCACATGGTGCTCCACATTGGTGACAATTAGAAACGATATCTTCGGAGATTCTCTCTGATTTTCTATGATCAAAAACAAAGTTTTTCCCTTTAAATTTATTCTCAAGACCTTTCTCGTTTACTTGACGGGTGTATTCTATAATTCCACCTTCAAGTTGAAATACATTTTTAAAACCTTTGTATTTATAGTAAGCACTTGCTTTTTCACAACGAATACCTCCAGTACAATACATCAATAAATTTTTATCCTCTTTATGATCTTTTAAATCAGCTTCAATAATATCTAAAGAATCTCTAAAAGTATCAACATCTGGCGTAACAGCTCCATCAAAATGACCAATTTCACTTTCGTAATGATTACGCATATCTACACAAATCGTATTTGGATCTGCTAATAGTTTGTTAAACTCTTCTGCATTTAAATGAACTCCTTTATTTGTCACATCAAATAAATCATCATTCAATCCATCGGCTACAATCTTGTCTCTTACCTTAACTTTTAGTTTTAAAAATGATTTATTGTCTTGCTCTATGGCGATATTTAATCTAATATCTTTTAAAAACGTTATGCTATCTAAATGTTCTTTAAACTCATGAAATCTATCTGCTGGCAAAGATAACTGAGCGTTAATCCCTTCTTTGGCTACATAAATTCTACCTAAAACCTCCAATTGATCCCAGGTAATAAATAAATGATCTCTAAAAACTTGTGGATTTCCAATATGGTGATATTGATAAAAAGAAATAGTTAAACGGTCTTTACCCGCTTTATCAATTAGTTGCGCACGTTCTTCTGCGCTTAACTTATTATACAGTTGCATGCTATATGAATTTAGTTAAACATTAAAATTTGCTGCAAAGATAGGGAAACAATTTAAACATAGAGGAATCTCGATTATTAACATATAAAAGGATTCCCTTTAAGAAATTACATTCTTAAAGGGAATCCTTAAAACTAAAAACTATAAAAAACTATACATAATAATGGACAAATGCCATGCCAATAATTATATGTATAAAAAGAATTGCCTTTAGAAATATTTCTAAAGGCAATTCTTAAACTAAAACTATGAAAAACTATATTCTAAACTTATTAATACTTTACAAAACTTGTGCCGAAAAATAAAAAAGCACTGCTAAATAAAATTCTTTTTAAATTATTTGGCTCCTTTAAATTGCCAATTTATAATTAACAACATTTCCATTGTGTTTTATAGTAACCAAATAAATACCTTGAGTTATATTTTGATTTAAAATCTGTTGTCCTAACATATTACGAATACTTATAATTTCTCCATGATTGGTAATAATTTGTTGATTGTGTACTGACAATATTAATCCTTCAATAATACTTGTAGGTTTAGACAATGTCGCTAGTTCAAATACTGTTGAATTAAACGGAATAAATAACTCACCATCATTTGTATCAGTTGTCCAATTCTCTTCGTTATTAATTAGTGTTTTATACTGACTAATTGTTTTACCTGTTCTTGCTCCTGTATACTGACCTCCATCTTTACTCTGAGTCTTATCAATAACTAAATAATTATCTCCTACGATTAATCCTGTTTGCGAAAAATTAGTTCCTTGTCCAGTTTGCCTGTATTCAAACCCCGCAAGCCAAACCGTTACCTCATTTGTAGCAGGATTTCCTAACGTAGCAAAAATATTATCACCTTCACTAGCTGTTAAAAGAAAACCCGCATTACTTCTAGAAATAATTCCATTTGAAGCTCCAAATGCTGGATTTGTATCATTATCTGTATCCGTAAAAGTCACAACTGTTCCTGCTGCAAGCGTAGACTCTCCTACAACCCATGTCAAAACCCCTTCAGAATCATCAATCATTCCTGTTCCATCTGAATTAGGCTCACTATCTGTAAAATAAATGGTTGTACCCGCTGGGATGTCTGACAATACAACAATAGCAAAATCATCATCTCCATCAGCATTATAGCCAACAAAAGCGATATCTCCTTGGTTTTGTGCAAATAATGATGCAGTAAATAATGTAAACAATTTTAATGTAATCTTTTTCATAATGTTTTTTTACTTTTAAATTCATTTTAAAAATAAAAAAAACACATAAAAGACTCATAATCTTCATACTACGAAAAAACACAGTTGACTTTTACAAAAAAAATATAAAAGTATATAAACAAAAAAGCCCCTTGATAAAATCAAGAGGCTTTTTATTTATTATGTGATAACTTTACTACTCTACTCTAAATACTAAAGGTAAAGAGAACAATAAGTTTACTTTTCTACCATTTTGACTAGCTGGTACCATTTGAGGTAAACCTTTAAGAGTTCTCTCAAACTCTTTTTGCAATTCTGGATTAGAGGCTCTTACTTTAATTTCAGAAACTTTTCCGTTAATGTCAATTTTAAACATTGCTGCCATTCTTTGAACACCACTAAGCCCTAATTCTTCAGCTAAACCAATATCAAAATTCTTACTGATGTACTTACTCACCATTTCACTAAAGCAGGCTTTCTTATCCTTGGCTTTTTCACAACCAGGAAAAATAGCTGGATTTTGAATTGCCGCAAAAGGCACATCTTCATATGCAATGACTTCACTTTCATCACTATACTCTACAGCTTCAATATCTACAACATCTTCTAAATCAACATCTGTAGTTTGAATAACCACTTCTTCTATTTCAACGTCATCTTCAACCTTTTCAAATTGTTCTGGAGATGGTGGTGGTGGCGGTGGCGGTGGTGGCGGTGGTGTAGATGGCGGTTTGATTTGTGTCATCACCATTGTCTCTACCTCATCCGACTGTAGGGTTACTGATTGTAGTTCCTCTACAACTCTGTCATAAGTTTTGCTCTCAATAGCCACATAGACTACATATAGAGCCAAAACCAATCCTAGCAATGTAAAAACTTTGCTAAAATTTTCAAGATTAGATTTAGGATTCTTTTTAACTTCCATTGTTATTCAGTTGAATTGAATTTTAGTTTGCTAAAATAACGAAATTAGAATTAGACTTGCAAATATATACGACTAAGGATTTTCAAAAAAATAAATCCCAAAATTACTCCTATGGAATTAGCCATAACATCCATTAAATCACCAGTTCTGTGACTCGTTAAACTTAATTGTAATAACTCAATAATTATACCATAAGCTATAATTATTAAGAATAGACTAAAAAAACTCACAGGTAGCTTACCTAATTTACAAGATAACATCCAAAAGAATGAAATCACGGCATAGGCAAAAACATGCTCAAATTTATCGGTATAAGAGTAATTAAAATTTGGAACTCCTTCCATATTTATCAAACTCAAAATCAACACCAATACACTAGAACTGATGGCAAAAAACAGGCTATTACGCTCCAATAAGTTCTTTATACGCTTCAGCATCTAATAAGTCTTGAACGTCTTCTATATTATTTGGTTTTACTTTAATCATCCACCCTTTACCGTATGGATCTTCATTTACTACTTCTGGTTCATCCTCTAAGTCTTCATTAAACTCTATCACTTCTCCAGCAATAGGCATAAATAAGTCCGATACTGTTTTAACTGCTTCTACAGAACCAAAAACTTCGTTTGCGTCAATCGTTTCATCTAAAGTATCAACATCAACATAAACAATGTCTCCTAATTCACTTTGGGCAAAATCTGTAATTCCAATTACAACTACATCTCCTTCTACTTTTACCCACTCGTGGTCTTTTGTGTACTTTAATTCTTGTGGAAAGTTCATTTCTTTATTTTTTAATTTCCTAGGTTATATACTATACTTAGTCCTGTATTGATAGATTGTCTTGGGTATAATGTTGAAATTGCATAACTAGACACGTTCTGATCGTAATACAAACTTGCCGTAAAATTACGACTTAAATTATAATCTGCTGCAATTTTAATTCCTAATAAATTTTGTCCTCCAACAGGCTGACTCGCTGATGCATCAATACTTCTAATGCTTGTAACATCAGTTCTATATGAAACATCTGCTTTTATATTTACATCCCCTTTTAACGTTTTTCTTTGTTTTAAGAATCTTGTTTTAAGAGATACGTCTTTAATACGATAACCAATTCCGAACACATATTCATTTCCTAAAACTTCAGATAAGGTGGTGTTATTTAAGTTTAGCGATAAAGTTCTACTGGTATTAATGGTTCCTCTAAACGATAATGAATTTTTTAATTTCACATCAACTTTAATCAATGGTGAAAAAGCATCAACCAAGGTAACTCCTGAATAAATTAAGTTTGATTGAAATGGGTTGGTAATATCTGAATTTAAATTACTAGAAAAATTGTTAATAGTATATGATGAATTATAACCATGTGTAAGGGTAAAATTGCTAAAGTTACTTTTGATAAACCCAATATTCATTAAACCTCTATAGGTTAATTGCCAGTTTGGTATTGGCAAACTCCTAAAAATAGTTTTATCACTACTGATAACATCTCCACCACTGTATGCCGATAAGAAAGAATGAATTAAAACTTCTTGGCTATTTAATGCCTGAGTTAAGGTACCATTTCCTGCATTGATTTCTCCCTGATAATTAGGATGTATCTGACTCACCACTTTTGATCTATTACTGATGAATGTGTTAAATAATTCATCTGCATTACCATTAAAAGCCGTTTTTATCAATGAATATGAAATATTAAAGTTTCCGTAAGTATTAACCTTAGAAGCTTCTATATTATTACTCCCCGTAACATAATCTATTTGCTGACTAGAACTACTGGAATAAGTTCTATTTCCAGTTAACTGAATATTTAAATCATTAATTGGCTTAATGGTTACATCATAACTAGCACTTGTTACCAAATTTTGTGCGTAATTTTTATTGTAAATAATATCATCAATTGCTCCAGACCTACCTAGTAACCAACCATTAGTTACCGCATTTTGAAGTATATTGGTTTGTTGTCCAAAAACATAACTTAAACTTGGAGCATAAGCACCATTGTATTTATTTCTCCCCAAAAATCCTATTTCTGGAACATATCCATTTAAAGAACTTCCTGTATTTCTGTTGTAGCTTAATTTTGCCGTTTTAAAGGAACTTAACAATCCATATATAAAATCTCCCACAGAAGCTCCATTTTTCTTTTTCCCCCTACCCACGTTAGGCATTTTTGTTTTTTTGATAGGTAATGAAAACAATTTCTCGAGTCCTATCTCTTTGTAAAATTTAGAAAAGTTTAAATTACTTGTAAAGTTATGCGTTTGCCCATTCTGAATCGTATTTCCTACTTTTTCTACAAATGATGGAGAAGCAGCCTGCCAGTTAAAATTTCCCGAATAAGAATAATCTGCATTTACAAAACTTAACAACGGAATTTTATCAATAGGGATTTTATAACTAGCCGTTATGCTTTGTGCATAATTACTTGGCCTACCAATATTAAAGAAATTAGAATATAAATCTAAATTTTCAATTTCATCTTCTGATGTTCCATCTCTTTCGTAAGTATCGTAGATATAATTGTTACTTGCATTAAACGCAACATTAATAGCACTAGATACTTGGTAACCGATGTTATAATTCCAATCGAACATAAAATTACGTTGCTTTAGTATTGGAATAGAATTACTTCCAGGAGCTAATGTAATTTCTGATAAATCTCTCGTTTTATACTCACTGTAATTCCTTTTGATATTACTATTAACACCAATAGAGGATGGCAACAAATTGAAGTTAAAATCTTTAATCAACTTTAAATTTTTATTATCAAAAAGAGCAACATTCTTAAATGGTTCTACCTCAATTTGTTTAAACTTAAAAGCATAATTAGCAGAAGCATTCACACTTTGTTTGATGTCTTTTTCAATGGTATAACTTTCATTTACAGCATCGCTATAGCTATAAGAAACACTAAAATTTTCTATGTCATAGACTTGTGGTTTACGTGTACTTCCATCAGCTCTGTCTTTTTTTACATTAATTAAACTAATGCTTCTTCTCTTACTCTTAATATCTATACTTTTACTGTTTGGATTGATGTCTTTGGTATCTTTTGATAGAACATCTTCGTATTTAGGATCAAATTTCGGAGTTCTAATTTCTTCTGAAACTGTGTAGTTTACAGGAATTTTTACATTCCAATCGTTCGGTAATAACTGACCTACATTTACACTAGTATTAACACTGTAATTTTTTATCTCTTCTTGACTTCTTTCATTCACACTTTGGTCTATGCTTCCAAAACCTATTGATTGATATCCTCCATTCACCGCTACTTTAGCAAAATCAGCAATATTAGCATCTGCAGATATTTTGGTTGCCCAACCTCCTTTGTTGTCAAAACCGGACATTCTTAATTCATTAAACCACACCTCTGCAGATTTTTGAGTAACATCTTTGTTTTTAACCCCCATAAAAATGGTTCTCACATTTGATAAGTTAGGACTACCTTTTACACTAAGAATAGTACCATTACTATTCACAACAGAAGTATTTCCTTCTAATTTTAACTTTGTTAAATCTGTTAAAGAAATATCTAAATTATTTGCCTCTGGCCAAACATCATAAACCCCTAAAGCATTACTAGTTCCAAAATTTGGAACATCTGTCATTTTTAAAGGAATTTCTATTTGGTAATAGTTATCATTGGTATCACTTCCCAAACGAATCACTGCAACTAAATCGTCATCATTTACAGTATTGGCTGCTAACTCTTCGGCATGAATAAACATTTTTAAACGCTTAAACATACGCATATCTACATTCACATTTTTATAAACTCCAATGGTATTGTCTTGTTCAAGATTCTCAATCTTTACACTTAAAGATTGTTCATTTTGTTGCAATACATTGGCTGTCCCTTGTAAGTTTTGTCTAACAATAGTTGGAGGTAAAATATAATTGACAGGAATTCTGTTTTCATTCTCTTCAATATTTACCGTTCCTGTTTCTACAATATTTTCTGTATCCGTTAAAGCTCTATCGGTTAAATTATCATTTTGATCAATAATTTGATCATAAATTCGCCAATCTCCTCTTACCAATTGTAATTCTGCAAAACGCAAAGCCACAGGAATTTCAAAATCGGTTAAGAACATACGCATAAAACGGATGGATTGAAAACTATTAATTCCTCCAATAGATCTACCATTAGCAATAGGCACTCTAAACAAATACCATTTAAACTGTTTATCGGTTCCGTTTTCTAAAGTTACGGTTGTAGTTCTCTCGTCAAAAATATATGGATTGGTAGTTTTACTTAAATTGTTTTGAGACAAATCAACTTTGTATTGCCAGTAAGCATTTAAAGTGTTCATGGTTTGATCTCTATCAATATCTTCTACATCTGGGTTGTTGGTTGCAGCTGTTGGATAGGCTTCTTGAGACAATGCTGCCGTTGGTGAGTTCCCTTCGGTATTGTTATAATTTTTATAACGTGTTAAAATAGATGCATTTTGATTATCTAAATCTGTTCCTCTAAAAAAGTGATAATCATCTGATGATGGATCCTCTAAAGCTGACAAGTCTGGAAATCTGTTTTTTTCTTCCTGATTATTCATTCCATCCAAACCAACATCTTGATTTCTCCTAGTCTCATCTCCTTGATCAAAAGCATATAACAATGACTTTTCAGTAGGAATATTAGCCAGATTAGTTTGATCTACTCCTACTGAAGTATCCCCATTCTCTGGTAAACCATTCTCAAATCCTTTTCTATTGTCTTTTAAAATGTCCTCAGAAATACTACCTAAGTTGATATATAAAGTTCCTTTTTGATTGGTAGGATTAGGATTTGTTACAATTCCCTCACTATTGGTAATACTATAATTTTGATAAGGATCTTGCACCCAAAATTCTATGTACTGAACGTTTGATCTTTGAAAATCTGTAGTTGTCAATCCTCTAGAAATTCCTGCCCAACGTTTCTCCGGATTACTTAGCTCTCGTGGATTTGAATTAGAAATTGGCTCATAATTGTATGGTCCACGTTCATTAGGATAATAAGTAAGGTCAAAAGTTTGAAGATTGGTTCTTTGGGTGATGTCTAAATTTCTTTGTGGAAACAATTCTTGACTTTGCACCGGTCTTACCTCTGCTCTGGAGATTTCATTAGGATCAATATTACTTGGCTTTAAAGAAGTGTTACTATAAAACAATTGATCAATATTATACCATGCTAATTTTGCACGTTTTTTACCATAATCAAGACTGTTGTTGTTTGCTTCTCCAAAATCCAATCCATCAAAACTTACAGGCACACTTGCCAAAGACCAATTTTGTGCAGTTCCTATATTGATAGGTATTTGTGCTCCTTCAAAATCATCAATATACGTGGTGGCTTCTCCACCAATATCTATACTAGACGGAGTGTTGGGTCTTAAATAAGCAATATCTCCTCTTACCGAAATATTAGAAGGAGCATCCGTATCAACATTTGGCAAATAATTCGCCAAATCTGTTAACACAGGAGCCTCCGTACTATAATTAAAATTTAATCCGTACATAGAGTTGTTAATAGGATCTTGACCAAATTGAACTTTATTAGTCATTGGTCTTTCGCTAATATTTAAATAAGTAGCTCCTAAAACAAACTTATCACTAAACTTATGTTCCACATCAACTCCTACAAATGTTTTTCTTTGTTGATTAAAGAAAGTGTTATTTTCTAAAGATACATTCACCGCTTGGCCAGAAGCTTCAATAGATGGATTGATGATTTTTACCCTACCTGCAAAATAATCAACGGTATAATCTATTCCTTCTACCAACACAATTCCTCCTGCTGTTACCGTAACCGACCCTCTTGGCACATTAAAAGCTCCAAGAGAAATTCCATCTGAAGCACTGGCCTTGTATTGTCCTTTAATTAAAAACTTATCTTTCTTTTGATAATCATTTTCTGCTACAGATGCCGTAGTAGTATATAATTCATTAAATACATATTTATCTTTATCAGCCTGATTTGTTAATATCTCCTCTAAATCTCTACCAAAAGGTTCAATGGTTGGAAAAATAATACTTCCATTTTTAGAATCTACCGTTAAATTTTCTACATAATCAAAAAAACCATCACCTTTATAATTGTTTCCACTTGGTCTGGTTAAATTATTATTAGCATCTAATCTATCTAAATTGGTAATATTTAAAAGGGTTCTGTTTTTTATTTCCTCTTCTGCATCAAGTAAATTGTTTGATGCTTGTCCTGTAGCATCATTTCTATATAATAAATCCAAACGGAAACCATCTCTTTGCATGTCATAAGCTCCTAAAGAATATATATTCTTCATCATTAAATTCCATACAATGGCTTGGGTGTCTATTAATTGTGGCCTAATTAATTTTACCACAATATTTTTATCACTTTCAATTCCATCAGTAGACAATTCTCCAACCCTATACGCTTGTCCGTTATAAGTATATTCATAGGCAATGGCCATAACATCTCCATCGTTTAAACGAGAGTTTATAGAAATATATCCCAACTGAGGATGAAAAGTAAATTCATTAGAAGTTAATTTGCGAGCATTTTCTACAATGGCATATTCTGCCCCTTGCTGAAAAGCCGATAATTCTGTTGGAACATCTTGAACATTTCTTAATTGATTGTTTTGAGTTCCTACATATTGACTTAAATTGTTTGCTTTGTTGTCTGGAATAAATTGAGCATTTATGGGCGTTTCCATTACAGAACCATTGGTAATATTAGATTTTGTATTATCATACTTATCCGTTCCCGATTCTGCCAAATCAACCAAACCAACAATATTTCTAACATCTTGGGTATTGGTATTTCTATTGGTTACCCACACCTCAACTTTTGTAATTTGAACTGCTGAATTAATTAACGGTAATTCCTTTAAAGCATCATTGTATCTATTTCTAAAATATTGTGCTATAAAAAAGTGCCTGTTATTATCGTATTGAGTCGTTCTTAATTCAAACTGAGACAAGGCAGAACCTCCTTCTGCAATTACATTTTTGGTTTGAGATTGTTGCTGAGAAATAACTCCTGTTACACTAGTGGCTCCAAATTGTAATTTAGTTTTTACCCCGAACAAACTTTGTGCACCGCTAATTAAATTATTCTTAACATCCATGGATACATTCCCCACTTCAATACTTCTAATAATATCATCTTCGGTAGGTTCGTAGGCTAACTTAACCTGATTTTGAAATGAGAAAGTAGATTGTGTATCATAATTAATATCAGCCGTTAATCTTTCACCAACTTTTGCTGTTAAACTTGCTCTAATTTGTTGATCAAATTCTGGCGTATAACTTTTTCTATTTTCTTCTGACAACAAAGGATTTTCAACATTTTGATACAAAAGACCAAAACGAAGGGTAACAGAACCTCTTGGAATTAATTTAATTTCTGAACCTCCAAAAACCGTTTCAAAAAAATCATTATTCACATAAAAAGTAGGTAATAAATCTTTTTGATCTGCTTCAGAATCCTCTCTAATTCCATCAATAGCTCTAGATTTTGCTTTAAAATAATCTTGAATATCTTTTTTTAATCGATAATCTTGATATTCTTTTTCTGTTAAATATTTTGGAGTAGTAAAACTAGAGTTTCCTATTTTTTCTCTAACGATATATCGACCAATTTTAGGATCGTATTCAACCTTTTTTTCTGTTGGATTTTTTAAATACAAAACACCATCAGAATGATTGTCAAAAGAATAAGCAGGAGCTTTATCCTCTATGTTTATTGTATCGTTTTCCTTTTCTTGTCCGTAACCATTATATGTTACAACAAGACCTAATAATAGAATTATTATTCGGGAAAAAATTTTCAATGTTATGTTTAGTTTAGTTCAGTTTATAGTTTTTTCAAAGCTAGTTTTATCAATTTTTCTACATCTGCATCTGGCGTCTCTTTTAAAATAGCTGTGACTGCTTTTTCTGCTTGACGTTTCACAAAACCTAATACTTCTAAAGCAGATAACGCTTCTTCTTTAATACTATTGTCCGTCAACGCAATAGTATTTTCCATATCATAGGTTTTGACAATTTTATCTTTTAATTCAATAATTACTTTCTGAGCTGTTTTTGCTCCGATCCCCTTAACCGATTGAATTACAGCAACATTATCTGTTGCCAATGCTTTTTGAATTTCTTCGGTTGTTAATGATGACAACATGGTTCTAGCAATGCTAGGTCCAATTCCCGAAACTGATATCAGCAATTTAAAAATTTCTCGCTCTAATATAGAAATAAATCCATACAAAGTATGAGCATCTTCTCTAACAATTAATTGTGTATATAACATGACCAATTCACTGTCTGGTATTTGAGAAAATGTGTTTAAAGATATGTTTAAAAAATAACCTACGCCGTTGCATTCCACAATGGCGTAGGTTGGATTTTTTTCTACAAGTTTACCTTTTAAATGGGTAATCATTTACTATTGATTTTGTGCATCAATTACCGCAACAGCAGTAATATTTACAATTTCTTCTACGCTTGCTCCTAACTGAACTACGTGTGCTGGTTTATTTAACCCCATTAACACTGGCCCAATAGATGTAGCATCTGTTAACTCCTTAATCATTTTATAAGAAATGTTTGCTGCATCTAAACTAGGAAAAACAAATGTATTTGTTTCTTTCCCTACTAAATCAGAAAAAGAGAATTGTTTTTCTAATAAATCATGATTTAAAGCAAAATCCGCCTGAATAGGTCCATCTACACTTAAATCTGGTCTTTTTTCCTTTAAAATCTCTACTGCTTTTTGGACTTTTGCAACTCCTGCACTTTCTACTCCACCAAAGTTTGTGTAAGATAGCATTGCAATATGTGGCTCAATAGCAAATATTTTAGCCATTCCACTTGCTAATTCTGCAATGTTTGCTAAAACTTCTGAGCTAGGATCAATATTTACAGTAGTATCTGTAAATATTAAGGGCCCTTTAGAAGTAATCATAATATTGGCAGCTGCAATTCTTGAAGCTTCTGGTCTTTTACCAATGGTTTCAAAAATTGGTTTTACTGTTGAAGGATAGTTTCTAGAATACCCAGAGACCATAGCGTCTGCGTGTCCTTCATTTACCATCATGGCAGCAAAATAATTACGAGTAATCATGTGCTTTTGAGCATCTAACAAACGAATTCCTTTACGACTACGCTTTATCCAATACTTTTCAGCATAAGCATATACCTGATCTTTATATTCTTCGCTCTTAGGATCAATAATTTCAACATCTGTATCAAAACCAATCTCTTCTTTTAAAGCTGTAATTAATTCTACATTTCCTAATAAAATCGGTCTTGCAATTCCTTCATCAGAAACAATTTGAGCCGCTTTTAACACGTTTAAATGTTCTGCTTCTGGGAACACAACACGTTTAGGATCTTTTTGAGAACGGCTTACCAACATACGTTCAAACTTACTTCCTGAACCTGAACGCTCCATCAACTCTTGCTCATATGCATCCCAATCTTGAATTGGTTTTTTTGCAATACCACTATCCATGGCAGCTTTTGCAATGGCTGGTGGTAATTCGTAAATTAATCTTGGATCAAATGGTTTAGGAATAATATATTCTCTACCGTATTGTAAATTCTTTTCTCCATAAACAATATTTACTTGCTCAGGCACGTTTTTCTTGGCTAAATCTGCCAAAGCATGTACGGCCGCCATTTTCATTTCTTCATTAATAGCGGTTGCTCTAACATCTAAAGCTCCTCTAAAAATAAAAGGAAAACCTAATACGTTATTTACTTGGTTAGGATAATCTGAACGACCTGTAGCCATGATAATATCCTCACGAGTAGCTACTGCTAAATCGTAATCAATCTCTGGTGTAGGGTTGGCCATAGCAAAAACAATAGGATCCGGTGCCATTGTTTTTAACATTTCTGGTGTTAATGCACCTGCTACTGACAAACCGATGAAAACATCTGCTCCATTTACTGCATCTTCTAAAGTTGTAAACTCGGTATCTACAGCAAACTCTTTCTTTTGCTCATTTAAATCATCACGTTTTGTGCTGATAACTCCTTTACTATCGCACATTAAGATATTGTCTGGAGAAACCCCTAAAGCTTTGTATAATTTAGTACAAGAAATAGCTGCAGCTCCTGCTCCATTTACTACTACTCTTACTTTTGTGATGTCTTTTTCTGTAATTTCTATTGCATTTTTTAAAGCTGCTGCAGAAATAATTGCCGTACCATGTTGGTCATCGTGCATTACAGGAATATCTAATTCTTCTTTTAATCTTCTTTCAATTTCAAAAGCTTCTGGAGCTTTGATATCTTCTAAGTTAATCCCTCCAAAAGTTGGAGCAATGGCTTTTACTGTTTCAATAAACTTATCAACATCTTCTGTATCTACCTCAATATCAAAAACATCAATATCAGCAAATATTTTAAACAAAAGTCCTTTTCCCTCCATGACAGGTTTCCCTGCCAAGGCACCAATGTTACCCAATCCTAAAACAGCAGTACCGTTTGAAATTACGGCAACTAAATTTCCTTTAGAAGTATATCTGTATGCATCTTCTGGATTTTTTTCAATTGCCAAACACGGAGTGGCTACTCCAGGAGAATATGCCAAGGCCAAATCTCTTTGTGTTGCGTATCTTTTAGTAGGTACTACTTTAATTTTACCTGGTTGGGGCTTCTCATGATAGTCTAAAGCTTCTTGTTCTTTTTTAGTATAACTCATAATCAATAATTATATGGACAAATATACTATTTGTTTTCAGAAGCCCCTCCTATTGCAACATTTTTGACTTTAACATAAATTATTTAGGCTTTCCAATGAATTTTATACAAAAAATGAATCATTTTTGACATATGAGTGAAAATATTTTAATAAAAAAAAGACATCAACTATTCACTTTTAAAGTTTACTCAGTAATTCTTAGGACACGTTTCCCTAAAGAATCTAAACCTGTTTTATCATCTTTGGCTTTTACCCATACTAAATAAGTTCCTTTTTGCAATTTTTCAGGAATTTTAATTCGCCATAAATGATCGCTAATCGTTTTAGGAGCTGGCATAGCACTTATATTTTGTCCTTTAAACCTACCTTCTTGCTGTAACTTATATAACTGTTTTAGTTTTGGAGCAACACCGTTATATTTTTCCATATCAAACCATTTATCTCCATCATAACTGATTTGCACAGTGGTGTTTTCTGATCCAGCAAAAACATTTGCATAAATATAATCATCGTTTAAATCATTTAAAGCCGTATCCCATTCATTCTTCTCAGGAACTGTTATTTCCATCTGAAAATCCTTATCCCTTCCTGAAACTTTATAGGTAAGATGATTTTTGTTTGTATTTAAAAACCAATATCCTTTAGGGGTTCCATCGTACATAAAAGCAAATGGAATGTGATTACTATCATGAGGCCCTTGCCACCAAGAACCACAAACAGCTCCAGCAACTAACTCTTTTACTGCTGGTAAATTTTCTCGTGCAAAACTTTTTTGATACTGAGTATGTGTATGTCCCGCTGCAATCATCACCTCTGGAAAGTCTTTAAAAAGATTTAATACTCTTTGATGATCTTCCATTTCTTCTAATGGAATATGCATAAACACATAAACCGATTGATGTTTTTGTTTCATTTGATTTAAAACCTCATCAACAAAAACATATTGATCTTCATCTAATTTTCCCACATACCCTTTGTCTCCTTTTGGGTAAATATTATTCAACACCAAACACAATTCAGAACCATATTCATATGCATAATAAGATGGACCGAAAAACTTTTCAAAATCTGCATCTCTATCGTTAAAATGTTTGGCATTATAATTTTGATCATGATTTCCCATCACATTAAAAACGGGAGCCCCAATCAATCCTAAACTGGCTGATAAAGGAGCAAACATATCATGATTATCAAAAGTTAAATCTCCCAAAGGAATCACAAAATCAACAGCTTCTTTATTTAACTCTTGTGCAACCAATTTGTCTACATGATGAACATCATCAATCACATCTACTTGAGGATCTCCCAAAAGATTAATGTTTATACTCTTAGGCTCTTTATGTTTTTGCAAAGGAAAATGATAAGCTTGTTTTTTGATCTCGTTTTGAGATAAGAAAAACTGAGGTCTATTTTCTAACAGCGGAGAAATATATTGAGAAGGTTTGATAACAAACACTTGATTTCCTTGAATAGTGGCAATTTTATAATTCCCATATATATCCGTTTTTACAATATCTTTTCCATTAGACACCAACACTTCCTTTAATCCTCTTTCTCCCTTATCTAATAGGGCATTATTATTTTTATCAAAAAAGACTTTTCCAGAAACAATAGTTTGTGACTGAACAATAAAGGAATGAATGAATGTTAAAAAGAATAGGAAAAAGTATTTCATCTGTTTTATTTTTTTGATGCGTTGATCACTTCCATAATTTTATGAAACACTTCATTATTTTCGTAAACTCCTCTAAATTTATCTGACTGAGGACCATATGCAAAAATAGGCACCATGGTAGCGGTATGATCGTGGGTAATAAATCCTCCTTCTATTTGATGAGTTTCCACGTTTCCGCTAGAAACACTAAACCCAGATGTTTCGTGGTCAGCAGTAATAATTACCAAAGTCTCACCATCAGCATCGGCAAATTTAATAGCTTCTGTAATGGCTCTATCAAAATCAATCCCCTCATTTACAATTCCCTCTGTGTCATTATGATGTCCAAAAGTATCTATTTGCGCTCCTTCTATCATGATGAAAAAAGGTTGTTCTTTTTTACTCAAAAAAGTCAACGCATCTTTTGTTGTTTTTGCCAATAAGTTTCCTCTTCCCTCTGCTATAGAAAGTACTCCTCCTTTTGAAAAGAAAATCCCAGCTCTTGCACTTTTATCCAAATTATTTAATTGACTTGTATTCGCTACAATGTTAAAGACTTGATCAATCTTTAAATCCTCAAAGAAACGAGAACCACCACCTGCAAAAAAATCTAACTTACTAGTTAATAAGTCTTTTGCTATTTGTTTTTCAAAACCTCTATCTTTTTGATGTGCATAAAAAGCCGCCGGAGTTGCACCTATAATTTCATCGGTAGTAATGCAACCTGTTTTGTAGTTTAAACGATGTAAGGCCTCGGTAATATTTGGAATACTATTTCCGTTTGTATTTACACCAATAGCTCTGTTGTATGATTTTTGTCCAGTAGCAAAAGCAGTACCTCCTGCAGCAGAATCTGTTGTAAAATCATCTGTAGATTGTGTTTTTATAAATCCAATATTTTTTAGTTGAGTAACTGTTAACTGTTTATTATTTGCCAATGTTGCTGATGAAATTTGTGACAAACCATTACCATCTCCAATAAAAAAAATAACATTTTTCACTTTTTGATTGACTTGTTTTTCATACTCAAAAGTAGGTTGATAAACTTCTGATTTTATCAATGCTTTTGCCGTTCTGTGATTCAAAGTATTTACATACTCTGCACATTTTGATGGTTGATCAGTATTAACAAAGTCTAACCCTAGTTTTACAAATGTATTCCATGCAGATTTAGAATCTGGAGTTGCCCAAAAACGAATAGGCTTATTAAAACTCTTTAATTTTTTAATGATATTCGAAACTTTATCAAAATCATCATGTGTCAACCTACCTTTTCCATTCCATACAGAATAATCTTTAAAACTAGTACTTACCATGGCTACTTTTGCTAGATTTTTAGGAGCCAAAGCATTGTCTAATTCTTGATAATCGAAAGAAATATATTCTGGATATTTAAAATAGTCCTCGGCATTAGGTCTGTTTCCAGAAATCACAATTTTAATTTGTGAATGCTGAATGATTTTTGGATACTTCTTTAAAGTTTGTTGAATTTTATCCAAGGTTTTTATAGCATCAGATTTTACATCAACAAGCAATTGTAGATCTTGAAACGCTATGTTGTTATTTAGAACCTCCATCATAGGGTCTAAATACAACTTCTCTAAAGTTTTGTTTTTATCAATTTCGTTTACTGAATGGGTTACATATAATTTTCCTTTTTTTAGAAAAACATCCACTTCTATAGAATTTAATCCAGCAGAAAAAGCGTTCCAAAAAGGAACTTTTTGCATGTAATCGTTGTGAGAATGTAATTTTGGAGTTTGTGCATATAACGCAGAGACACTGCATAACAATACACATATAAATAATTTGCGTAACATATAAAACATATTATTAAGTAATTTGTAAAGATGCCACCCTGAGAAAATTAGGTGGCATCTGCTTTTAACAAAAACAAAAGACTACTTAGTTACCAATAGCCTTTATCAGTTTGTGGTAAATTTCATTGTTTTCGTAAATTCCTCTAAACAACTCTTCACCTTTACCTTTAGCAAATACAGGCACTAATTCTGTACTATGCTGATCGGTATTAAAATATACTTGTACCTTATTAGGAACTTCTTTTTTATTTCCTTTAGTATCTTCTTCATAAAACTTTCCAATGCTTACGCCACCTGTTTCATGATCGGCAGTAACGACTACTAACGTATTAGGATGTGTTTTTACAAAATCTAACACCACCCCAATGGTTTTATCAAAATCTAATACTTCTTCTATCATCATTTTGTCATCTTTTGCATGACCTCCCCAATCTATAAAAGAACCTTCTACCATAAAGAAGAATGGCTTTTTGTTGGCAGAAAAATAATCCAATCCTTTTTTAGTTGCTTCTGACAAAAAATCTTTTCTTCCTTGAATTTTATTTGGTAATTCATTCTCAGTTAGAAAAAAAGCATTGGGTCTTGTAGGGTCAATTTCAGACAAAGACAAAGTATCTAACTTGTAATTTTGTTTGATTAACGTATCAAAAAGGTTACGTCCATCTTTTCTTTTAGATAAAAACTTTTTTCCGCCACCTGCTAAAAAATCAACATGAGCATTCACCAAATAATCTGCAATTTCTTCATGCATATCTCTATCTTTTACATGTGCATAAAAAGCTGCTGGTGTTGCATGTGTTAAAGAAGTTAAACATGCCAAACCTGTTTGATATCCTTTTGCCTGTAATTGCTCTAAAATAGTAGGTAAAGAAATGGTGTCTTTAGAAACGCCAATAGCTCTTTTGTATGTTTTTTCACCTGTAGAAAAAGCTGTTGCTCCTGCAGCAGAATCGGTAATTAAATGACTAGCGCTTGACGTTCTGCTTAAACCTATAGATTCAAATTGTTTAAAGTTGGGGGTTCCTTCTCCAAAATAAAAAGCACTAGACACTTGTGGAATTCCCATTCCATCTCCCACCATAAAAATGATGTTTAATGGTTCTTCTGATATTTTTTTTGCTTCTTGATTTTTAGAACATGATGCCAATACCAATATTCCTAAAAATACAGATGCTGATTTTATAATTTTATTCATTCTATATAACTGTTTTAAATTAATAAAGCCAAAAAGGAAACCTCTTTGGCTTTTTTATAAGCTTTGGGTTTTTAACTAATAACCTGGGTTTTGTTCTAAGTACCCAGGAACGTTTGTAGCTCCATCTACTGCATTTTGAGGGATTGGAAATAACCTCTTTTTAGGGTCAGCATTTGTTTTTTCAGTCCATGTATCTTCATAATGTCCAAAACGAATCATGTCTGTTCTTCTAGACATTTCCCAATAAAATTCAAAACCACGTTCACGATAAAGAATATCTAAATTTAATGAAGCTAAAGCTGGTGGAGTTTGGTCAGGACGAGCAGTTCTTTGACTTCTTACGTAATTTACATCCGAAAGCGCACCTGCTGCATCACCATTTCTAAGTTTTGCTTCTGCTCGCATTAAATAAATATCTGCATAACGTAACAAAACAAGATCTACACTGCTATAATTATTTCCATTCTGAGATGTTTTACTAAACTGCCATTTAGCCACGCGGTATCCACTTGCATACCCAATGGTAGGTGAAAAATTAATTTCTTCTGTATGATTTACATAATATTTAACACCCCCTGAACCATTTTCTCTCATTTCAGCCAAAGGATAAATTCTATATCCATCATCACAAGTCATAACACCATTAGATTTGTTAAAGTCTATTTTTCTTGGTGCCCAAATGGTACCACGTAAAATACCTCTATCCATTTCAAAATCATTTACACCATCTCCATCTTCATCACCTACACAGTAATAGTGATCAGCATCGTTTGTTGGATTTAAACCTGTTAAATCTTCTAAATTAGCAGGAACTTTTGCATTCTTTTGATAAAATCTTGCATCTCTAGCAGGATCTTCATTTCCATAAGCCTCTACCCATGTTTGATAGTAATCTGAAGTAATTGCAGGACCATCTGTACCATCCATATCAATATAAAAATCATCTGGTCTTGGAAATAACGAACCAGACATAGACCAATAGGCCCAACGGTTTTGATCATTTTTTAAGACTCCTCTTTGGTCTACAGCAAAAATAATTTCAGGATTATCGTGATTTTCATCATTAAACAAATCAAAATACTCTGGTGATATAGAAAATTTTCCAGAATTGATAACATTATCTGTGTACTCTATAACTTTATCCATATCCTCCTTTTTAAAATCTGGAGTTCCATAAGGATCACGATACACCGCTGCGTTTAAGTGTAACTTTGCTAAAAAACCATAAACTGCTGACTGAGTAATTCTTCCTGGTCCAATATTATCACTCATTAAAGTAACTACCGAAGAAAATTCACTTTCTATGTAATCTACAGCCTCTTGACCACGAAGAATCTGAGAAGTTTCGCTTGAAGATTCTTTTTTAAAAACAATTCCCCAAGTATCTAAAACAATCATATTAAAATAAGCTCTTAAAGCTTTCATTTCATACACTGCTTTTTGAGCTTCACTATCTCCTGCTTTTGCAAGTGCAGATAATGATTCAATTGCTGTAACTGTTCTAGAAATATCTGTTGTTAAGTAATCCCAAGATTCTGTTATTAGACTATTAGCAGTTGGAAAGTTATGTGTGTGCAATCCTACATATCTATCACCATCTTGCCATTGTGTTCCAGCCCCGTTTTTACCATTACGAGGAGGTAAAATAGCTTCATCGGTAGCCAATTCAACCAAACCAAAATACCTTGTATGTCTAAAAGTTTGTGACATATTACCGTATGCAGCAGACAATGCTCCACTAACAGGTTGTGTTGCTCCTGTAGTTCCCTTTAAAGACTCATCTAATACTTGTTCTTCTAAATCTGTACAACTCCAGTTCATCAACAAACCGACACTGAAAATTGCTGCTATAATTTTATTTTTCATTTTTAAAATGTTTTTTTTGATTAGAATGATACGTTTAATCCAAATAAGAAAGTTCTGGCTTTTGGGTATGAGTAATAATCAATTCCAAAAGTTTTAATCCCTCCAGATTGACTTCCAGTGTTTACTTCTGGATCAAAACCTTGATAATCTGTAATAACAAATAAATTTTGCCCAGTTAACGAAAGCCTAATGTTTTTAACCCATTGACCAATTCCAATAGTTTTAGGACTTAAATTGTATCCCAACGTTGCATTGTTTAATCTTAAGAAATCACCTTTTTCTAAATAACGGGTTGATACTGAATTTGCATTTTGAGGAGATTCATTTAAAAACTCAACTGCCTGACTAGTAGTATTAGAAGACCCTTGAATATTCCCAATATTAAAAGAAGACATTCTTGTGTGGTTATATATTTTATGACCACCTGCTCCATTAAAGTTTAACCCTAAATCAAAGTTTTTATATACAAAGTTTAAGTAAAATGCATACATATAATCTGGTAACGCACTTCCTGCAGCCGCTCTATCTCTATCATCAATAGTCCCATCTTTATTCACATCTTTGTACACGCTAAATCCTTGGTCATCAATTCCAGTAAATTCACGCATATAAAATGTTCCTATAGATTCTCCGTTGATATACCCATTAATAGTTGCTCCACTTTGTCCAGATCCTTGTGCAGCACCAGTTGCAAATACTTGATAAGGAGAATTGCTCACTTCATTTTTTGTGTATGAAAAGTTTCCTCCAACATTATAAGAGAAGTCTTTTCTTCTATCGCTTTGATAATCTAATGATAATTCTACCCCCGTATTTTTGATTTCCATGTTTGGAATGTTAATCCAATAAGTTGGTGTTGGATTAATTGGATCAGTAGTCACTGCATTTAAAATAATGTTATCCGATATTTTATTAAAAACATCTAACGTACCAGAAAACTTATTATTCATCAATCCAAAATCTAATCCTAAGTTGGTTTGTGTAGAAACCTCCCATTGAAGATTTGGATTTGCAGTACGGCTATATACCAATCCTAAAGGATAATCACTTTTGTTAACAACACTTCCATCCAAAGGATAAATGTCATTATCCTCACCACTTTCACCATAACTTGCTTTGGTAATTTTTGATGGAATCTCTTGATTTCCTGTTTGTCCCCAACTAAATCTTAATTTTAAATTATTGATAGAACTATCTTTCATAAAATCTTCCTTAGCAATATTCCATCCAACAGCTACAGAAGGAAAGTATCCGTATTTATTGTTTTCTCCAAACTTTGAAGAACCATCAGCACGCATGGTTGCTGTAAATAAATACTTATTATCATATCCATAGTTTAATCTTCCAAAAAAAGATTGTAGTTGATTGGTATCCGCAGAAGAAGAATCTCCTGTTAAATTACCCAAACTCATTTGATATCTTGGCTCTACCCCGTTTTCTGGATATCCATCATAAGACCAACCTTTTGATGTATTAAAGTTCTCTTGAAATGATTGACCAACCAATAACGTAAAGTCATGTTCATTTTGCTTAAGTGTATATGTTAAAGTATTTTCTACCTGTGTATTTCTGTTTGTATTTACATAAGTATCTAAAAAACCTTGAGTAACTCCAGCTTCTTTATACGGCAACGTTTGTACATCTCTATTAGTTGTAGAATAATCAACTCCTAAATTTAATTTATATGTTAAGCCTTTTACAATCTCAAAAGAAGGAGCAATGTTGGCCAATATACGGTTGTTGTATGAATAATCTCCGTAAATAGCTTCCGTTACTTTAGGATTTGTTCTATCTCCTAAATCTGTTGGAACACCATTAGTATAAACAGGTACTGTAGGGTTTAGCTCTAACATACTTCCCACCATTGACCTTGCATCTGATCTTTGATTTTCTGTTCTAGAAGTTGTTAAATTAAAATCTATTTTTAAACGATCATCAATGGCTTTTTGTGATAAGTTTACTTTTGCAGAATATCTTTTTAAATTGTTATTGTTTAAAATTCCTTGAATGTCTTCTACTCCTACAGATCCAAAATATGAAGATTGATCAGAACCTCCACTCATAGATAAATTTGTTTTGTTAGAAACTGCTGCTCTTGTTAATTCATCTTGCCAATCTGTATTAGAACCACCGTCGGAAAGATCACCACCAACCGCAACCACTTGTTTACGGAATTCATCCGCCCCAAAAACATCAACTTTGTTGGCTATTGAAGACAATGCTGTAGATAGGGTTAAATTAATTTGAGACACTCCAGATTTTCCTTTTTTGGTAGTAATTACAATTACTCCATTTGCTGCTCTTGCTCCATAAATTGCCGCTGCCGATGCATCTTTTAACACATCAATACTTTCTATATCTTGTGGATTGATAAAGTTTAATGGATTGGTTGGAACACCGTTTCCTGAGTTGTCAATCGCAAAACCATCTACCACATAAAGAGGTGTTGTTCCAGAGCGTAAACTACCAACTCCACGAACCACAATATCTTGACCAGATCCTGGTTCACCACTTGCACTTGACACATTTACTCCTGCAACCTTACCTTGTAATAATTGACCTGCATTGGCTACAACTCCTTTGTTAAAGTCTTCACTCTTTACAGAAGCAATAGAACCCGTAACATCCGATTTTTTTTGAGAACCATATCCAACAATTACTACTTCATCTAAACCGCTAGCCTCTTCTTTTAGAAATATTTTTAAGTTTTGATTTCCTTCAAAACTTACGCTTTGACTTGCATATCCTAAATAAGAAATCTCTAAAACTCCTTTATTTTCATTTACTGGTAAAACAAAATTTCCATCAAAATCTGTAATGGTTGATGTTCCTGTTTGTCCTTTTAAAACCACATATGCTCCCGGTATAGGAGTTTTATCTGTTTCGGAAATTACCGTTCCGCTTACAGATACTTGAGCCATAGAAAGGGATATGCATCCTATGGTCATCAATAAAAATAAATACGCTTTTTTCATTTAAAAATTTAATTTAATAATTCGGTGCTCAAATGTAGATTTAAGCCCTTGTGAAAAGGGGTAATTTTATACTCCAAAGGAGTAAAATTTGATCTAAAAAGCGGTAATAAAACGTTAAAAAGGTGGGATTTTGTTACACTAACATTGCGTTAACACTAGGTTAATCCTACAATAATACTCACATCATTAAATTTTGCTCTTTATATACTTTGGTGTTTTCTTAAACATGCATTTAAAAGCGTTTTGATAATACATAGGTTGTTAAAACACCTTTAAATGATTTCGATTATCTCTATAAACTCTGTCCTATTAAATAAGAACAGATTTAAACATCAGTTTTAGATTTTACTGCTAAATCTTTAAATAAAAATTTAAACAATAAAAAAGGTGCTATTTTCATAGCACCTTTTTATGAAATAAAACAAAATTAATCCCAACCTTTATTTTGCGGAATTCCTGAAGAGTTAATTACACCTTGAGGAATTATCCAAACATTCATATATGAAGGATCAAAATTTCTTGCTGGCCAAACCTCTTCTACTTTATATGGTGAATCAGGATTAGAAGCATCTTCATGAATTCTACCGTGAAGTGGCTTACTATATACCTCCTTTGCATCCCCCCAACGAACCAAATCAAAATGTCTATCAGCAAATTCAGCAGCCAATTCTACTCTTCGCTCGTGCTTTAAATCTTCCATAGTAGCATTTGTCTTAGGAGCCAAACCTACTCTTGCTCTTACTAAATTTAAAGGAACATCTCCGTTTTTACCTTGCATGATCAAAGCTTCAGCTTTTATTAGTAAAATTTCTGCATAGCGTAATAAAGGTACATTGTAGGTTGTTGACGGATCATCACCATTTGAGTTTAAATCAACTCCTATTGCATCTTTTTCACCATATTCGTACATATATTTATTAAACTGAAAACCTGATAGTGAATTTGATGATTGATATTTTTTTGTTTCCCCAAAGTATGGAAACTCATCTCCAAACTTAAGAATTGTTACTTCTCTTCTAGGATCTCCATCTTCAAATTCTTGATATAACTCTTCTGTTGGTTGGTAATATCCCCAACCATTATAAGCTCCCCAACCTTTATTTTCTAACATAACACCTGGCAATTTACTTCCAGATTGCACCCCTGAGTTTACACTCCATATGTATTCTGAACTCCAGTTACTTAAATGACTATGTAATTTTCTATAATCTTCTTTAGGATTGTTATTTCCAACGGTAAACAAGGCTCTTCCTGATCCTGAATTTGTAACCGCATCACAAGCTTTAACTGCATCTGCATATTTAGTGGCATCAAATTGTGCCCAGTATAAATAGGTTTTTGCCATGTAAGCTAAAGCGGCATCCTTATTTGCTCTTCCTTTATCAGCATCGTTGTACTTAGTAATTAAAGGCAATAAATCAGCAGCTTTTTGTAAATCTTCTACAATTTGTTTGTAATTATCAACAACACTTGCTGGTCTTTTAAAACTACCGGCAGTTGCATTCATATTTTCCTCGGTAATGATTGGAATACCTCCACTTTTATCATCACCATAGTGATATGCTAAAAGATGATAATGAAAAGCTCTCATAAAATAAGCTTCACCTATGATTCTGTTTTTAGTAGCCTCATCAAAATTCATATTAGGAACATTTGCCAAAATGTCATTTGCTCTTCTTATGATTTTAAAACTTTGAGGATACATCCATTTTAATCCATCTTCATTACCGTCTAAAATAAAATTCTTTGTATTATCTGCAAAACCTTTGATACGTCCTGTGATAATATCGTCTGATGCATTTATGTACCACATAAATCCTCTAGAAAACATATCTTCATCTTTCATGTAAAAATATAAGCCATTTGCAGCTTTTTCTGCATCTTCTTGTGTTTTCCAAAAGTTACCAGAAGAGGTATTTCCTTGGGGTTGAAAATCAGTAAATTCCTCACTACAAGAGGCTACCGAAAGCCCAACAAGCATTATTAATAATACACTTGTTATTTTAAAAATATTTCTATTCATTTTTTTATCGATTTCAATAATTATTGATTGTATTTTAAAGTTTTAGAGATAATCCTGCTGAAATAACTCTAGGAACTGGATACTTACCTAAATCCATTCCTTTACCACCTACTTCTGGATTTATTCCAGAATATTTTGTAGAAGTAAACACATTTTCAGCCGATATAAACAAACGAAGGCTAGAACCATAAAGAATATCTTTAGGAAGCGTATACCCTAAGTTGATATTTTTTAATCTTAAATAAGCTCCATTTTCTAAATACCAACTAGAGTTGGTTTGATAATTAAGATTTTCATCTTTTGTAGAAACTCTAGGAATGTTCGTATTTTTATTTGTAGGACTCCATGCATTTAATACACGATTATCTAAATTAAAGCCATTTAAAGATGCGTTATATGCTGTATATTTTTGAGCATTAAAAATGTTTACCTTTCCAACACCTTGAAGTATTAGACCTAAATCAAAACCTTTATAATTTAAATTAAGATTAAAATTATAGGTTACCTTTGGTAAATAACTCCCCATAAACACCTTATCATTCGCATCTATTTTTCCATCATTATTGCTGTCTTTAAATTTAAAATCTCCAGGAACAGCATTTGGCTGAATTAAGTTTCCATCTTTTTTGTAAGCATCTATCTCAGACTGAGATTGGAAAATACCCATATAAGGCACTAAAAAATTAGAAAATAATTGTTCTCCAACAGAAGACCTAAATGGTGTTAAAATATTTTTATAATTATCGCCATGCACCACGTAATCAATACCATTGTTATTATAACCATCTAGATTTAATAACTTGTTACTAAGAGTTGATGCATTTGCTCCAATAGAATAATCTAAATCACCAATAGCATCTTTATAAGTTACTGTAAATTCAAAACCAGAGTTCTCAACTTTACCAGCATTTACATAAGCAGCATCTGCTCCTTGATGACTGTCTGATAAACCTGGCAAAATCATTCCTTTGGTAGTTTTCTTAAAATAATCTACCGTTAAAGACAACTTTCTATTAAACAAAGTAGCATCTAAACCTAGATCATAAGATTCTGAAGTCTCCCAAGTTAAATCAGGATTTGACAATTGATTTAAAGAAATACCTTGAGCATTTAAATCACCATTTCCGTTAACAATAACATTGTATGACGATAATGGAACATTGTATGAATAATATCCTACAGAATTAATGTTTCCAATTTGTCCCCAAGAAGCTCTAAGCTTTAAATTATCTATAGATTCAACATTAAAAAAATCTTCTTCTGAAATGGCCCAACCAGCAGATCCTGAAGGGAAATATCCTACTTGATTGTCTTTAGCCAATCTTGATGTTTGGTCTCTACGAATACTTCCTGTAACAAAATATTTATTTTTGTAATTATACATTACTCTACCTATGGCAGAACTTAATGCATCTTCGTAAACATCTGATTTAAGTACTGCTCTATTTGGAGAGTTTTTAGCATTTCCTATATATTGATTATATCCGTTTTCATCGTCAAAATCATATCCAATAGTTCCAAAATACTCATAATCTGTTTTTTGTGCAGCATAAATAGCTGTTGCATCTAGACTGTGCTCTCCAAAAGATTTTTTGTAAGATAATTGATTGCTCCAAATCCACTTATTAGTAATTGCATTAGATTGCTCTAAAGAATTTTTAGTATTAGTTCTACCTATTTCTGGTATTCTAGGTGAAAAGCGTTTATAATTATCATTTTTTAAGCTATAAGAATATGTTGACTTAAAGTTTAATCCTTTAATAACCTCATAATCAAAGTAAGCATTTGCGTTTACAAAAGAATTTGGTTGTGTTGTTGTTGGTCTTTTTAATAAAGCAACAGGATTATACACATCTCCATAAGCTCCAGCAAAAGGGAGTAAGTCTGGTCTATCACTAGGTACTGTACCGCTATAGTTTCCATTAGAATCGTAAACAGGAGCAGCTGAAGGCATCCACATAGCATTGGTAATTACACCTTGTGTATTTCCTGCTGTTTCTGCAAAACCATTAGCGTTAGATTTAGAAAAATAAACATTTTCTCCTACCTTAATTTTATCAGACAAGTCTACATCGGTCTTTACTCTAAAAGAATATCTCTCAAAATCATTTCCAATTAACACCCCTTCTTTTTTGTTATATCCAAAAGAAGTTAAATAGTTAATTTTATCAGTCGCACCACTAATACTTAAATTTGCATTATACGTTGGAGCGGTTCTAAAAACCTCATCAATCCAATTGGTTCTAGTTGTTTGTCCCCAAGGGTTCTTAGAAGCATCATGAGAAGCTTGTCTAGGAACTCCAGCATTATCAGCCGCTAAATTGTAAACATCTGCTTGTTCTTTGGCATTTAAAGGGGTAGGTAAATTTGTTGCACTTTGATAAGCAGTGTAAGCATCAAAACTAATTTGAGGTTTTCCTGTTTTACCTTTTTTAGTTTCAATAACAATAACTCCTGAAGCCGCTTGTGCTCCATAAATAGAAGCTGAAGCTGCATCTTTTAATATAGAAATAGAAGCAATATCATTAGGGTTAATTGCAGGACCGTAATATGGAACTCCATCAACAACAGTTAAAGGTGTTTCGTTAGAAAGAGAACCAGTTCCTCTAATCACAATTTTAGGAGATGCTGTTGGATCTCCACCATCTGATAAAACAGTAACACCTGGTGCTCTACCTTGTAAAAAATCAGAAACATTGTTTACCGGTCTTGTAGCAATAGACTTTACATCTTCAATTTTTGTTATGGAAGTTGTAATATTCTTTTTACTAGAAGAACCATAACCAATTAACACAACTTCTTCTAAACTATTAGATTGTTCTTTAAGAGCAATCGTTAATTTTTGATTTCCAGAAAAATCAATACTTTGGGTTTGATACCCTAAATAGGTAATTTCTAAAGTTCCTTTGTTCTGTTTTAACTCAAGAACAAAATTTCCATCAAAATCGGTGATGGTTGATATTACTGACTGTCCTTTAAGAACAACATATGCTCCTGGTATAGGAGTTTTATCTGTTTCAGAAACGACTGTTCCGCTTACAGATACTTGAGCCATAGAAAGGGATACAAGTCCTATGGTCATCAACAAAAATAGATACACTTTTTTCATTTAAAAAATCATTTTAATAATTCGGTGCTCAAATGTAGATGCAAATCCCAAAAAGAGGTGGTGATTTTATATTCTGGTGGGGTAATATTGCTTCAAATTGAATTGAAAAAAGATCAAAAAAGGAGTGTTTTGGTTGCACTAACATTAGGTTAACACAGGGTTAATCGTACAGTAATACTTACAATGTTGAATTTTGCTCTTTGTATACTTTTGGACTTACCCCAAATTGTTTTTTAAATGATTTTCCAAAGTATTTAGGGTCGTTAAAACCACACTCAAAACTTATTTCTGATATGTTTAAGTTTTTATGTTTTAACAAATATTCTGCTTTTTGAAACCTAAGTGATGTAATGACATCCGAAGGTGATTGCTTTAGTGCTTCTTTAAAAAGCCTGTAACATTTAACTCTAGAAACCCCTAATTCGTCAATTAACATTTCTACATTAAAGTTGGGGTTAGACAATTCTTTCTTAATAACTTCTAATGATTTTTTTAAGAGCTTGTCATTAGAAGTTTGTTGTGTATTTTCTTCACTAAGAATTTCATAAATTTCTTTTTGAAGCTTATTTTCTTCTACCTCTTTTTTAGGTTTTAGAAGGGTATAAATTTTCTTTTTAACAAAAGAATCACTAGCTGGTAATTGAATTACCACATCTATTCCAAACTCTACCGATTGTTCATTTAACGTGTAGTTTATTTCTTCTGATATATAAACAAAAGGAACATTATTTTGTTTACCTCCTTTTTTTTGTTGATTAAAAAATGAAACTAATTCTTTGGTAAATGTAGCTTGGTAAAACACCACTACATCAATATTTATTTGTTGTAATGCTGAAGATAAGTCGGAAACGTTGTCTTCAAAAAGCAAATTACTTTGATCATCGGATAATAGTTGTTTTGTGATTTCTGTATTTTCTTTTTCCGAAAAAATTAAAACATTGTACTTATTGTTGTTCAACCCTTTACTTTTATCTAAATGCTTCCAAGAAATTGTTTGTATTTGATGGTTTTCGTCAACCTTTACACTCTTTACAGGCAAGATCATTTCTAGTCTAAATTCAGGCTCATTTATCAACTCTAATTTTCCATTCAAATCTTTTAATAAAACTTTTACTGACTTAAAATATGGGCTATAATGATAGATGTTTTCCCAACTACTAATTAACAAATCACTGTTAGATGTTAAGGTGATTTTAAAAATATTATTTGTGTGAGTAATGCTTGTTTTTAAACTACTTTGTTTGCTTGAGTATTTAATAATATCATTAAAAAAATATTGCAACACTAACTTAAATCTTAGCAAATCTATCTCTACCCAATTAATATTAGCATCAATTTCCGTCATAAAATTCACTTTATTTTTTTGAAGGGTAGTCTTTACTTTTTCAACAATATCTATTAAAACCGGAAATAAGTTAATAATACTATTTTTTTGGTTTCCGATGTCTTTTACATGATCTAAAAAACTCCATTCTGTTATTAGGTTAATTAGCTTAACAGCATTTTTTAAAAGTTTTCCTTGAACCTCTGTATCTTCCTTAATTTTGTTTGTTTGCTGAATAATTTTGGTTACTGGCTCTTGGAATTCTGACAAAATAAAAGTCTTAAATTTTTCAAGTTCAAAGTCTTCATTTTTTAAATTACTGTGCAGTTCAAGCAGTTTTTCTTGCTGCAAAACAATTTCTTTGTTTTTTTCATCTAATTTTTGATTAACCAACAATAAATCTTGTTTTTGACTTTCAATTACCTTAGTTCTATCTAAAATTTTATTTTCTAATTTCTCTTTTTGAATTTTAGCATTTTTATCTTTTACATAAAAAACAAAAATCAGTACAAATGCAAACAAAACAATACTGGTAATATTAAACCAAGTTGTTTCGTAAAAAGCTTTATTTATTTTAATTGAAAAGTATTTTTTGGCTAATTGATCTTCTGATGTTTTTATAAAAAAATCATATTTTCCAGAATATAAATGATTGTAAAATATTTTATTGTTTTTATCTAATAATCGCCACTCATCATCAATTCCTTTTAACTTGTAAAAAATATCAAAATCGATTTTTTGACTTTCAGGAAAAACAATAGTCTTTACATTAATTTCTAAATTATTGTTTGCATGACCAAAACTTAAACTATCCGCATAATTTTCATCACCATTTACTTTTAATTTTATTTTTGGAGATAAATCTGTTAAGTTTAAAGTACTTGGGTTAAAATAATTTAAGCCGTTTACACCTCCAAAATACAGAACATCTTTGGGATCTTTATAATAAGATCCTTCTGAAAACTCTGGAGCTTGCCATCCTTCTGTAGGGTTAATTGCCTTTACATCAAAAGTATTTTTGTTGATTACTGCTAAACCTTTTGTTGTACTTAACCACACGTTATGATCTTGATTGATTAAACCATAAACCATATGACTTAACAATCCGTTTTCTTCTGTAATATTCTTAACAAGCCCTTTTGTTATATTATAAATACTAACTCCACCGAGTGATGCTATCCAATAATTTTGAGTCTCATCATCGTAAAAAGAAGCATAAATACTATTCCCTAAAATTCCTTTGTTTAAATTAATATTATCTATGCTTTTTTTATTCAAATCAAAAATTACAAGACCATTGTTTTCTGTGCTTAGAATTAATTTTGAATCAGATTTTTTTACATTTCTAACATGGTATTCTGTCAATTTTTTTTGCCCTTCAAAAGTTTCAAATTTATTTTTGTCTAAATTAAATTTGGCAACACCTCCCCAACATGCAATCCATAAATTTTTACTGTCATCTTCAAAAATTGAATAGCTTCTATTGTTAGGTAATTCTTTGATATTTTTAGATTCATAGAGGATGTATTGATGATTATAAACCCTAATTAATCCTGCATAAGTACCTATCCAAATAGTTCCATCAGATGCTGTAAATAAAGATCTTACTCTTTCCCAGTTTAAATCTTGAAGAGATTCTTTAATGATATATTTTTGATAACATTTTGAATTATTATCATAATAATAAACACCATTATTATAGTAGCCCAACCATAAACAGCCGTTAAAATCTTTAGTAATGGCTCTAATTGTTTCTGTGGGTAAATGTGGATATTTAATGGGATGTGGCCCTACATAAGAAATCAATTCAGACCCTTGGTAAGCCATACTTAATCCTCCATCTTTTTGTCCCAACCAAACATTATTAAAACAATCTAAATGCAGCTTCTCAATTTCGTTACTACCAAAAGTATAAGGAGAATAAACATCAACCGTATAATGGTCAATTTGTGTGTTTTGGATATTATTAGAATGATTAGGAATAATGTACAAACCGTTTCTTCGGGTGGCAAACCAAACATTTCCTTGCTTATCTTTTAAAACATCATTGATGATTAATTTTGGATATTTTTGAAGTAAAATATTTTGAAAAACTACTACATCTTCATGCTTAATTAAAGAAGTTTTCTTTTTTACAAAATTAGAGTTAATGTACTCCCAAAAAGTTGATTCGGTTTTTACAACAATATTTCCTGCTTTAGAAATATGAAGCTCAATGGCAGCCTCATCAAAAGAAAAATTTTTAAAACTATTATTCCCTATATATTTACTAATTTTTCCATTTTTAGTAAGAGTCCATATATTTCCTAATTTATCTTTCTCAACATTTATAACATAATCTCCTGCTATAGAATTTTTATTCTCTATGTCATGTTTAAAAACGGTAAACTCTTCTCCATCAAAATAATTTAGACCATCCCAAGTAGCAATCCACAAACCTCCATTGAGATCATTTTCTATATCAATAACAGAATTATTGGAAAGCCCTTGATTGGTGGTGTAATTTTTAAACTTGATGTTTTGAGACCAAGTAAAGAATGAAAATAAATAGCAAAAGAAAAAAAAACTAAACCGCATAATCACCTCTATTAGTAACTTGCAAGTTTACAACTGTATTATTACTTTAATGTGAATTTTGTATTATGCATGCATTACTATTTTTGATCAATCGTCACCAATTGTTTAAATGACGAGAAGAAAAACAAGAATAAGTATGATTGATAAACCACCCAAAAAAAGACATTTTTTAAAATGATTTGAAAAGACTCTTGTGGCTCTGAAAAGATATTCCCAACATTGACTTTCCAAACAGAAAAACCTAAATATAAAAGTGATAATATTCCCACTCCTCCAAAAAGAATGATGAATATTTTTTGAGAAATTTTTAATTTGGTTTCAAAGGCTTTTGAAAAATAAAAAACACTTAAATAATAAAACCCAAACAATGGAAGAATCCAAACAATACTTGGCATTAAATAAATAGTTTCTAAAACCTTAAATTCCGATAAAGACAAAACCGTAAATAAGGCCAATAAAACAGCAATGATGTTATTCTTTTTCATTTGATAGAATGGCTTTTACAGTTTTCATTATTTTTTGTGTAGCTCCTAAGTTTTGAGTCACATAATTTTTAGTAATTCTAGATTTTTCTGCTCTAACTTCAGAATCTTGATACATTGACTTTAAAAACTCAGACAAGTCATTACTATTATTAACACTTACACAACCTTTTAAAGAAACCAAATCTTTAACTTCTTTAAACTTTTTAAAATTAGGACCTATTACAATTGGCAATCCATAAGTAGCCGCTTCCAAAGTATTGTGTACACCGCTTTTGGTATATCCACCCCCAATATATGCAACATTTGCATAGGCATAAATTTTAGATAAAATCCCAACGGTATCTACAATCATCACTTGATAATCACTTAAATTTTTCCCTGCTTTTTCTGTAAATAGAACTGTTTTTTTCTGTAAACTATTTTTTAATCTTAAAATTTCTTCAGCCTTAATATTGTGTGGAGCAATAATAAATTTTTCATCTTTTTTAGCAATGTTATTGATGTAGGCTAACAACTTTTCTTCATCTTCTAACCAAGTACTTCCTGCAACCAATAAATAAGATTCATTTTTAAAGTCGTTTACAAACGGTAATTTTTCATTTGTTTCAACCAATTTTTGAACCCTATCAAACCTTGTATCTCCAACAATACTTACCTCATTAATTGCTATTGAATTTAACAATTCTTTTGACGTTTCATCTTGCACAAAAAACGAAGTAAATGTGTTGAGTGATTTTCGCATCCAACCGCCATAGGATTTAAAAAATATTTGATTTTCTCTAAAAATTCCGGACACTAATAAAGTTGGAATATTCTGCTTTTTTAATTCAATTAAATAGTTTGGCCAAATTTCATATTTAATAAAAATAGCGACTGATGGCTGAACAAGTTTGATGAATTTCTTTGCATTGTCAATCGTATCTAAAGGAAGGTAACAAACCACATTGGCCAATTCGTAATTTTTTCTCACCTCATATCCTGATGGAGAAAAAAAAGTAACCACAATTTGATATTCAGGATATTCCTTTTTAATTTCTTCAATTACAGGTCTACCCTGCTCAAATTCTCCTAAAGAAGCAGCATGAATCCATACTGTTTTATGTGTGAGATTTATTTTATTTTTTAATTTCTGAAATACTTCTTGTCTCCCTTCGACAAACAACTTGATTTTAGTACTAAAAAGAGCTATCAATTTTAGTACTATCACCGCCAAATAAACAAATATGTTATATAAAAATCGCATAGCGCAAAGCTAAAAAAATACAATGGTGAATGCCTGTGTTCTGTTTTATTTTTTTATTTTGGAACAAGGTTTGATTTACCTTTAAAAGAAATCACCAATCAACATGAAAAAATTACTTTACTCATTTATATTTTTACTTGGTTTACTAACTAATAACGTCAGTGCTCAAACCAAAAATGCATACAAAAGTGGAGAATGGATTCAATTTAGAGTTCATTACGGAATCATTAATGCTGGTTATGCAAGCATGGAAGTGAAAGAAGAAAAAACAAATGATAAAAAAATACAACACGTTATAGGTAAAGGCTGGAGTACTGGTATGTTGAATTGGGTTTTCCCTGTAGAAGATAGATATGAATCTTTTATAGATCCTAAAACAGGATATCCTATTAGAGCCATTAGAAAAGTTAAAGAAGGAAAACATACTAAAAACGTTGAACTTTTTTTTGAAAAGGATAGTGTTTTAACTGTTGATCATAAAAACAAAGAAAAAGAAAGGGTCGCAGCAAAAGATGTTCAAGACATGATTGCAGCATTTTACTACTTACGAAACAATGTTTCTGACTCCTTAAAAACAGCCGAATCTGTAGGAATTGATATGTTTTTTGATGGTAAAAAATTCCCTTTTAAACTTGTAAAATTAGGAGAGGAAACCATTAAAACTAAATTCGGTAAAATAAAATGTATTAAGTTTAGACCCTTGGTACAATCTGGAAGAGTTTTTAAAGCAAAAGAGAGTTTAACCCTTTGGATTACTGCCGATAAAAATAAAATACCTGTTAGAATTCAGGCCGACTTAGCCGTAGGTGCTTTAAAGGCAGATATAGAAGAATACAAGGGACTTTCTCATCCACTTAATATTATTATGGATTAACAAATTAATTGTACTTTTGAACCTTGAATTTAAATCTGAGGATGTTGAAAAAAATCACCCTATTTGTCATATTACTTTTTACATTAATTTCTTGTAACAGCAATAACTCTAAAACAGACGACGACAAAGAAAGTACCCCTGAAAAAGAAACCGTTAAGATTCCAAAAAAATTATTTGGTTATAATTTAGACACTTTCAAAGTTGTAAAAAAGAAAATAAAAAAGGGAGAAACCTTTGGAACCATTCTAGACCAACATCATGTTTGGACTCCAAAAATTTATGAAATAGCCAACACCGTAAAACCAGATTTTGATGTTCGCAGATTAAGAGCAGGTAAAAATTACACTATTTTAGCCGCTAAAGATTCTTCCGAACAAGCACAAATATTTATCTATCAACACGATTTAATCAACTATTCTATTGTCGATTTTAGAGATTCTATTTACACAAAAAATGTTAAAAAGAAAGTAACGGTTAAAATTGAAGAAGCATCTGGAATTATTACCAGTTCTTTATCAGAATCTTTAGACAAACAACATGTAAGTCCTGTTGTTGCCAATGATTTATCTGATATTTATGCTTGGACTATTGACTTTTTTAGACTTCAAAAAAACGATAGATTTAAAGTTTTATACGAACAAAAATACATTAACGATACCGTTCCTGCTGGAATTGGAAAGATTAAAGCTGCTTATTTTGAACACGTAGGAAAACCTTTTTATGCCTTTAATTACGTTCCAGATTCTATCACTGGAATTCAAGAATATTTTGATGAAAAAACCAATAATTTAAGACGTGCTTTTTTAAAAGCTCCTTTAAAGTTTAGTAGAATCTCATCTAGATATAATTTAAAAAGATACATTGCTTTTTATGGTAGAGTAAAACCACATTTAGGAACTGATTTTGCAGCCCCTGTTGGAACCCCAATTTTAAGTACTGCTAACGGACAAGTGATTGCCTCAGAATATAGAGGAGGAAATGGTAATTATGTTAAAATTAGACACAATGCAACTTACACCACCCAGTATTTACACATGAAAAAGCGTAATGTTAAAGTAGGACAATTTGTAAAGCAAGGAGATGTTATTGGTTGGGTAGGTATGACAGGAAACACTTCAGGACCACATGTTTGTTATCGTTTTTGGAAACACGGTAGACAAGTTGATCCTTTAAAAGAAGAACTACCAGCAGCCAAACCTATGAAAAAAGAAATTCAACAAAAATACTTAAGTTTTATAGCTCCAATTAAAGAAAAATTAGATGCTATTCCTTACTAAAACTAGACTAAAATCAACTGAATCATGTTAAAAAACATCAACCCAACCAAAACCAATGCTTGGAAAAAGTTAACCGAACATTTTCAAGAAGCTAAAAATTTAGAATTACAACAATTATTTGCTGATGATCAAAATCGTAGCTCAAACTATGAAGTATCATTAGGAGATTTAAAACTAAATTATGCTAAAAACAGAATTAACAAAGAAACACTTGGCTTATTAGTTGATTTAGCAAAAGAAGCTGAATTAGAAGATGCTATTCAACAATACTTTGGTGGGGAAATCATCAATGCTACAGAAGGAAGAGCTGTGTTGCATACCGCATTAAGAAACAACAGTGGAAATGCTGTATATTCTGAGGGAGAAGATGTAATGCCAGAAGTAAATACTGCCAAAGAAAACATCAAAGCATTTACTGAAAAAGTAATTTCTGGAAACTGGAAAGGTTATACTGGTAAAGCAATTACAGATATTGTAAATATTGGTATTGGTGGATCTGATTTAGGTCCAAACATGGTAGTTGATGGCTTACAATATTACAAAAATCATTTAACTACTCACTTTGTTTCTAACATTGATGGAGATCATGTTTCTGAAGTGATTAAAAAATTAAACCCAGAAACTACTTTATTCGTAATTGTTTCAAAAACTTTTACCACTCAAGAAACTATAGGTAATGCTATTACTATTAAAGAATGGTTTTTACAATCTGCCAAAGCATCTGATGTTGCTAAACATTTTGTGGCGGTATCTACCAACTTAGAAGCAGTTGCTAATTTTGGTATTGCTGCAGAAAATGTATTTCCAATGTGGAACTGGGTTGGAGGTCGTTTCTCTTTATGGTCTGCTGTTGGTTTGTCAATTGCATTGTCTGTAGGATATGAAAATTATGCGGAATTATTAAACGGAGCTTATGAAATGGATAACCATTTTAAAACGGCTAAATTTGAAGAAAACATTCCAGTAATTTTAGCTTTGTTAAGTATTTGGTATAACAACTTTTATGGTGCAGAAAGTGAAGCTGTATTACCTTACACCCAATACTTAAATACTTTACCATCATACTTACAACAAGCTTTTATGGAAAGTAATGGTAAATCTGTAGATAGAGATGGAAATCCTGTAGATTATCAAACAGGAACTATTATTTGGGGAGCTGCCGGAACCAATATGCAACATGCTTTTATGCAATTGGTGCACCAAGGAACTAAATTAATTCCATGTGATTTTATTGGATTTAACGAATCTCTTTACGGTAAAACTGATCATCACAAAAAATTAATGGCAAACTTTTACGGTCAACAAGACGCCTTATGTTTTGGTAAAACCAAAGAGCAAGTATTAGAAACTGTTGCTCCAAACGCAATAGAACTGCCATTTAAGATCTTTACAGGTAACAGACCTAGTAACTGTATTACAGCAGATAAATTAAGCCCTAACAGCTTAGGAAAAATTATTGCGATGTATGAACATAAGATTTTTGTACAAGGAATTATTTGGAACATTTTTAGTTTTGACCAATTTGGTGTTGAACTTGGAAAAGAAATGGCCAATAAACTTTTAAAATAAAAAAGAATACCTTATTTTATAAAAGCTTAACAATCAAATGTTAGGCTTTTTTTGGCACTTATATTGATGGCTAAGATTTATAACTTAAATCTTATGCGTCATGAAAATCAAAAAAAATCCCAAGCAAAATCTAGAAAATTACAGCAGTGTTTTTACTCTTTTAGGATTGGTACTCTCTCTTTTTATCACTCTAATTTTTATGGAACAAAAAACCTATGCTTCTGAAAAGCCTAGTGTTACTTACTATCCTAACACTATTACCATGGATAAAATCCCTAGTATGGTGAGTGTTATTAAAGAAGAAAAAAAACAACCCAAAATTGAAAAGCCTAAAGATATTTTAGAGCCCAAAGAACTCCAAACAAAACCTGTAGATGCCATAGATCCTACAAAGTTTAAAAAAGAGGAGAATGATGCAAATATCATTGAAAAACCAATAAATTCAACAGAAGACCCTAGCAATACTCCAACAGACTTTGGTGATATTGAATATGTTGAGGTAAGTGAAGAAATTGGAGTAGAAACTGTTCCTTTTTTAAGTGTAGATAACATTCCCGTATTCCCTGGTTGTGAAAAATACATTCGTGATCATGAAAAATCTAAAAAGTGTTTTAACAAAAATATGTCTAAGTTCTTTGGTAAAAACTTTGATTTAGGAATAGCAGAAGATTTAAACCTATCTGGAATGCAAAAAATAAATTGTCAATTCATTATCGATTCACATGGTAATATCAGCCCTGATATTCAAACCACAAAAACGCATCCTGAGTTGGCAAAAGAAATCAAAGATGTGATTAAAAAATTACCCAAAATGATTCCTGCAAAACAAAACGGAAAACCTGTTAATTTAATTTACATGCTACCTGTTAAGTTTTATGTTGAATAAAAAAAGCCCTGTTCAAATTATTGAACAGGGCTTTTTTTATATATTTTTGAAATCTTATTTCATCTTACTTAAATCAACTTTAGAAATACGCAATGTATTTACATCTCCTTTTTCCATAATTGGAGTAGAATTGATGTTAATTACAATATCTCCTTCTTTTAAGTATCCACTTTCTAAAGCAATATTATTTACCTCTCTTATTACATCTGTAGAAAAGTGAGTTTTAGGCTCATAAAATCTACCTTTTACTCCCCACATAATGTTCATCATTCCTAAAGTTCTTCTATCAGAACAGAATGCCAAAATTTGTGATTTAGGTCTTAATGCAGAAATTTGTTGTGCAGTATAACCTGTATCTGTAATGGTTGAAATTACCTTTGCATTGATGTCCTCTGCAACCAAAGCTGCTTGATGACAAATAGCATTAGAAATTGCTTTATCTGCATCTGGATCCATTTTAGGAGATTGTCTTGGCACTTCAATTAAACTAGAGTTTTCAACATCTAAAATAATTTGTCTCATTACTCTAATTACTTCATTTGGAAATGCTCCAACAGAAGTTTCTCCAGATAACATTACAGCATCAGCACCGTCCATAATAGAATTTGCAACGTCATTTACCTCAGCACGAGTTGGTACAGAGTTCTCAATCATTGTTTCCATCATTTGTGTAGCAATCACAACAGGAATCTTAGCTTCTTTACATTTAGTTACTAACATTTTTTGAGCCAATGGTACTTCAGACATAGGAATTTCAACACCTAAATCTCCACGAGCTACCATAATTGCATCTGTGTTAGCAATAATTGCATCAATATTTTCTAAAGCTTCTGGCTTTTCAATTTTAGAAATTACTCTTGTTCTGTAAACAGAAGTATCAGAATTTTCTCTAATTAATTTATGAATATCATCTAAATCTTTAGGATTACGTACAAAAGATAAAGCCATCCAATCTACTTCTAAGCCTAAAGCAAAAATTGCATCTTCAACATCCTTTTCTGTTAAGGCAGGCAAAGAAACATTTGTATTTGGTAAGTTTACTCCTTTTTTAGATTTTAAAGGGCCTCCTCTTAAAACCTTAGTAGTAACTAAATCTTCATTATTTGTAGCAGTTACTTCAAACATTAATTTTCCATCATCAACTAAAATTTTCTCTCCTACTTTTACATCTTTAGGAAACTGCTTGTAAGTCATGAAAGCTTTTTCTTGAGTACCTTCACACTTTACCGTTGTAAAATTGAAAACATCACCTGGAGCTAATTCAACACCTTCAGCCATAACTCCAACACGTAATTTTGGACCTTGTAAATCAGCTAAAATTGCTACGTTAAAATCTAATTCTTCGTTTAACTCTCTAATAATTCTAACATTATTAGCTACGTCTTTGTAATCTGCATGTGAGAAATTAATTCTGAATACGTTTACTCCAGAGACCATTAACTCTTTAAGTAGAGCCTTATTACCTGTTAAAGCAGGACCTAATGTAGCAACGATTTTTGTCTTTTTAGTTTGTGACATATTTAAAAAATTAAGTATTCTTTATGATTTAATTTAACGGTATCTACTGCATAAGCAGTTACAACACCTTCTATTTTATTTATCTGCTGTAATAATATTTTTAGCTTTGAGGCTAAAAAATCACCCTGAACTTTTACTATAAAATCTGCTTCTTTTACTTCTGGTTGTAAATATACATAAGAACTTGTAAAAGCATCTTCTGTTTGAAACAAACCTAGAGATTCCTTTGCAAAACTTTTGACTTTATATTTGTTTTTAACTAAATACCAATTAATTAAGTTTTTAGAATCTTCATATTGAAATGATGAAAAAAAAGCTTTTTTTCCTTCTATAACATAATCTAAATCTGGTACAACTCTTTTGAACTTAAAGCCTAATTCATTATTTAATAAATAAGCCAACTTATAATCTTGCAATACGGTATGTACAGCGATTATTTGATAATCTTGCTCATCTAGCTCACAAAAAGTTAAATAATTAGCCGCCATAAAACCTACGTATTTATACGTAAAAACTCAGGAACGAAGTTAATAATACTAATTAACATCAAATTTAAAATTCTTGGAATAAAACGCAAACGTTATAGTAACATTTCTATCTCTGATTGAAATACATAATAAGCTCTTTTGGCTGCCATCTCTTCGGCTCTCTTTTTAGAAGTTGCCCTTCCTTTAGAGATCACTTTTTTATCTACAAACAACTTTACACTAAAATGCTTTACATTTTGGTTACCTGTGTCTTCATAAACCTCAAAATTTACATTTCTTTTGTTTTTTTGAGACCATTCAATTAACAACCCTTTATAACTGGTAATTTTTCCTTCTAATTTTTCAATATCAACATAAATAGACAACACCTTTTTATTGATAAATTTTGAACAATAATTAAAACCTCTATCTAAATAGATGGCACCTACCAAAGCTTCAAATAAATTACCATGAATGTTATTTCCTATTTTAGATTTAGAAGTTCTTGATATTAAGTATTGTAACAAATCTAAATCTTTACCTAACTCATTTAAATGTTCTCTACTAACAATTTTAGAACGCATTTGAGTTAAATATCCTTCATTAGCATCTGGCACTTCATTATATAAATAAGAAGCCACAATTGAACCCAACATGGCATCTCCTAAATACTCTAATCTTTCAAAATTTAAAGGATGTCCTTTGTCATCCTTTAGCTGTAAAGACGTGTGAGTAAAGGCCTGCTTGTATATTGATAGATCTTTGGGCGTAAAACCTATCATCTTTTTTATTTGGGTATAAAAAATCTCGTCCGATGCCGAACGAGATTTTTTTATATTTTTAAAGAACTTCAAAAGTCTTAAGCTTCTAATTTTTTAAACAACACACAAGCATTGTGTCCTCCAAATCCAAAAGTATTACTCATAGCTACCTTAATATCTCTCTTTTGAGCTTTATTAATAGTTAAGTTTAACTTAGGATCTATGTTTTCATCTAAAACCGTATGATTAATGGTTGGCGGTACCATACCATGCTCCATTGCTAATACAGAAGCAATAGCCTCAATAGCTCCAGCCGCTCCTAACAAGTGACCTGTCATAGATTTTGTTGAGTTGATATTTAAGTTATAAGCATGTTCTCCAAATACTTTTTGAACCGCTTTTAACTCAGCAACATCTCCTAATGGAGTTGATGTTCCGTGCATATTAATTGCATCTACATCTTCAGGTACTAAACCTGCATTCTGTAAACAATTCTGCATTACTTTGGTTGCTCCTAATCCTTCTGGATGTGGTGCAGTAAGGTGATAAGCATCAGCAGATAAACCACCTCCAGCTACTTCACAATAAATTTTTGCTCCTCTAGCTACAGCGTGCTCATACTCTTCTAGAATAAGTGCTCCACCTCCTTCACCCATCACAAAACCATCACGGTCTTTGTCAAATGGACGAGAAGCCATACTAGGATTTTCATTATTTTGAGACAATGCATGTAAGGCATTAAATCCTCCCATTGCAGCCCCTGTTACTGAAGCTTCAGAACCACCGGTAACAATTACATCAGCATGACCTAAACGAATGTAGTTTAAAGCATCAATAATTGCATTTGCAGAAGATGCACATGCAGATACTGTTGTAAAGTTAGGCCCTCTAAAACCATATTTCATAGAGATATGACCCGGAGCGATATCAGCAATCATTTTTGGAATAAAGAATGGGTTAAATTTTGGTGTTCCATCTCCAAGAGCATAGGCAACCACTTCTTGTTCAAAAGTATCAATTCCTCCAATTCCACATCCCCAAATAACTCCTACTCTATCTGGATCTACATTTTCTACATCTAACTTTGAGTTGATAATTGCTTCATCAGCAACTACCATGGCAAATTGTGTAAATTTGTCCATTTTACGAGCTTCTTTTCTGTGGATAAAATCTTCCACATTAAAGTTTTTAACCTCGCAAGCAAAACGAGTTTTGAACTTGGCAGCATCAAAGTGTGTTATAGGAGCAGCACCGCTTTTCCCATTCACTAAACCATCCCAATACTCTTCTATATTGTTTCCGATTGGTGTCAATGCACCAAGTCCAGTAACTACAACTCGTTTCAATTTCATAAATAGATAATTTTCTAATTACTTTGCTGCTTCAATAAAGCTTACAGCTTGACCTACTGTTCCAATGTTCTCAGCTTGATCATCTGGAATTTGGATATCAAATTCTTTTTCAAACTCCATGATTAATTCCACAGTGTCTAAAGAATCTGCTCCTAAATCGTTAGTGAAGCTTGCCTCAGCAGTTACTTCGTTTTCGTCAACTCCTAACTTATCAACGATAATTGCTTTTACTCTTGATGCAATGTCTGACATAATATTATTATTTAATTAAGTTTAAAACCGGGACAAAAATAAAAAACTTTTGTTTCTGCGAACAATGTTTGGACAAAATATATTCACTAAGATATAAAAAATTATCACATCTTTGTACTAAGTTTTTCGACACTTAACACACATCAAGAAATTAAAAAATCGCTCTAAAGTCAATAAAACATGATTAAAATTGCCATTCTTGCCTCTGGATCTGGATCAAATGCAGAGAACATTGTACAGTACTTTTCGACCCACAAAAATGTTAAAATCACCTACATTTTAAGCAACAAAAAGGATGCTTTTGTGCTAGAAAGAGCAAAAAAATTAGGAATTAAGAGCAAAGTTTTCTCAAATAAAGAGATGAAAGAGCAAGTTGACCTCTTAAACTTACTAAAAGTTGAAGCTGATTTTATCATTCTTGCAGGATTTTTATTAAAAGTGCCTGAAAATATTATTGAAGCGTTTCCTAATAGAATTATTAACATCCACCCTGCACTATTGCCGAAATACGGTGGAAAAGGAATGTACGGTATGCATGTACACAGGGCTGTTAAAGAAAATAACGAGCCTGAAACTGGAATTACCATTCATTATGTAAATGAAAACTACGATGAAGGTGCTGTTATTTTTCAAGCCAAAACAGTATTAACTAATGAAGACACACCTGAAAGCATTGCTGATAAAATTCATTTATTAGAACAAAAACATTTTCCTAGAGTAATTGATGAAGTAATTAATAGTTAAAAAATGGCCAAAAGCAAGAAATACTATGTAGTGTGGAACGGAAAAACCAAAGGTGTTTATAACAATTGGAATGATTGTAAAAAAAACATTGAGGGTTTTCAAGGAGCACAATACAAATCTTTCACTTCTAAAGAAGAGGCTGAACTTGCTTTTACCAAAACCTATGAAGAATACAAAGGAAAGGATACTAAAAAACCAATTATAGATAAAGAGCTATTGACCCAAATTGGCCAACCCAACTTAACTTCTATTAGTGTAGATGCTGCTTGTAGTGGTAATCCTGGTTTGATGGAATACCGTGGCGTGAATACCAAAACCAAACAACAACTTTTTATTCAAGGTCCTTTTAAAGAAGGGACTAATAATATAGGAGAGTTTTTAGCGTTGGTTCACGGATTGGCTTATTTGCAAAAAATAAATCAACCTACTCTACCTATTTATTCTGATTCTAGAACTGCCATTGCTTGGATAAAAGCAAAACAATGCCGAACCAAAATAATGCCGAACGCTGAAAACAAAACTTTGTTTGATTTGATTAAACGTGGTGAAAAGTGGTTGCAAGAAAATACTTTTAAAAACCCTATTCTAAAATGGGAAACCAAAGTTTGGGGAGAAATTCCTGCAGATTTTGGAAGAAAGTAAATTAGGACATTCCTATATCACTTGGTTACGTCATAGAAATCGAACACCTATAGAAACTGGAACATCTAAAAAGGTCATCGAGCGAAGTCGAGATGCATGGATATAACGTCATTTATTCCAACCCCAACTCTTTTCTTAAATATAAATCTACATTACTGTTCTTTTGCCAATAAGCAATATTCAAACTCTTTTTTAAAGTAGCTTTTGTTGTTAACGTTTTTGCTTTAGCTCCCCAGCCACTTTTGTATGTATCTGTCCAACCTAAAATTTGATATGGGAACTTATTTTCAAAAGTAATTTTTAAGGTTCTATTAAATGTTGGGTACTTTAATTCATACACAGAACTCATTTTTCCTTTGATTGTTTTTCCTTCTGCTTGATATGCTTTTACATCGTTATGAGAAAACCTTAAATACACAAAACTTGGCAATGCTTTAAAATTTCCTTGTGGCAAGTTTTCTGGGGTCAATCTTATTTTTGACCAAATATCATCTTCTAAAACCACTTCTTTATCTATTTCTTTTTCTTGAAAAGATTCTCCTTGGAAATAAGAGAAATTACTCATCTCAAATTCATCATCCTCATTTACCAATTCAATATACTCATGTCCACACCATTCTTGTGTTGAGGAACTAATTTTTAAAGATGCTTTAGGCTCATTAATTGGCAAAAAACTACTAGTCATTATAGAGTAAGGATAAATTCCTGTATTAAATTTTTTAGTAGCATTCAATTTTAACACACTTATATTATCTGCATGATGTTCATCAGCTTTGGTATTGTGCTCTTTTGAAAATGGTTCTGTAACAAAAATATTTACCGCATGTCCTTTTCTGATTTCCCCATACCTAGCTTGCTCTAAATCATAACTCGTAATTTCTGCTTTACCACTATACCAATATGCTTTAAACTCTTTTGTAATGTTGGTTTTTGGAGTTGTTTGTCCACAGGCGGTAGTAAAAACTAAAAGAAATAAATAAGATATATTTTTCATAAAATGGATTTTAAATTGAGTCTAATAGAAATCACAAGGCTTACACCACTAATTTACTTATTTTTGTAGCATATTTATGAGCATGCAACAGTTTGATTTTTTATCAGTCACCCCACAAAACTTTGAAGAACAAGCATTGGCTGTTTTTCAACATCAAGCCGAGCACTGTAAGGTTTATAAAGATTTTTTAGGCTACCTAAATGTAGTACCAAAAAAAATTACCTCAACACAAGAAATTCCATTCCTTCCTATTCAGTTTTTTAAGAGTCATCGTATTATAAGTAATGACCATCCTATTCAAGAAACTTTTTTAAGTAGCGGAACTACCGGAATGAGTCAAAGTCAACATATGGTTACAGACATTTCTCTTTACGAGAAAAGCTACCTAAGCGCTTTTGAGCAATTTTATGGTGATATTCGGGAATATACCGTTTTGGCATTACTTCCTTCTTATTTAGAACGCAATGGGTCTTCACTAATCTATATGGTAGAAGATTTGATTCATAAATCGCAAAACCCAAATAGCGGATTTTATTTACACAACCATCAAGAGTTATTTGATAAACTGCAAGAGCAAGAAAACAAACAAGCCAAAACTATTTTAATTGGAGTTTCTTTTGCCTTGTTAGATTTTATTGAAAAATATCCTTGTAACCTAAAACACACCATTGTGATGGAAACGGGTGGTATGAAAGGAAAGCGTAAAGAAATGATTCGTGAAGAATTACACGAAGAACTTAAAAAAGGTTTTGGGCTAGAAAACATTCACTCAGAATACGGAATGACAGAATTGTTAAGTCAAGCTTATTTTGATGATTCTCAAAAATTCAATTGTCCTCCATGGATGAAAATTCTCATTCGCGATACCGAAGATGCTTTGTCTTTATTACCTATTGGAAAAAGTGGTGGAATCAATGTCATCGATTTGGCCAACATCAATTCATGTTCTTTTATAGCCACACAAGATTTAGGAAAAGTTTACAACAACGGACAATTTGATGTTTTAGGTAGATTTGACAACTCAGATATTAGAGGTTGTAATCTTCTTATTCAATAACTTCAGATAAATTTGTAATCGGTTAAATTTTCTTTCGACTACATTTTCATAATAAAAGGATGACACTATTATGAAACAAATTGCCATTTTACTTACTTTATTAATAAGTACTGTTTTTTACGGACAAGAAAAAGATTACAATGTTAAAAAAGGATATGTAGCCGAAGGTTATGATGTGGTTTCTTATTTTGATAACAAAGCCGAAGAAGGAAAAAAAGAGTTTACCACCACTTATGATGGTGTAAAATTTAAGTTTGTAAGCAAGCAACATTTAGAAACTTTTAAAAAAAATCCTGAAAAATATACTCCTCAATATGGAGGCTGGTGTGCCTATGCTATTGGAGCTAACAACACAAAATACGACATCAATCCAAAAACTTTTGAAATTAGAGACGGAAAATTATACTTGTTCTACAATTCTTGGGGAACAAATACGTTATCTAAATGGAAGGATGAAAATCCTGAAAAATTAAGAAAGCAGGCAGACCTAAATTGGTCAAAATATAAGTAGTTTAGTTTTAGTTGAATATTTAAAACCTCTCAAATCTTTTTAAAAGATAAGAGAGGTTTTTTTATGATTAATCTTGATTGATAAAATAAAGTTTTTCTGTAGAAGTTGCCTTTGCCAAAATAGTTTGATAAATATATTCTCCTACCATTTTTTCTCCTTCTAAGTTTATCAACTCCAAAGTATCTTCTGGCGTATGATATTGTGCGTGTCCGCCTGTATGCATTCCCATGACTGAAATTCCTTTTTTATAAAAAGACACATGGTCTGATCCGGCTACAGAACCAGCATGCACTACAGGATTTAGACCTAATGATTTTCCTAAAGTAGCCATAAACTCCTCTCCTCCTGAAAAAGTTCCAGCTCCACCCATATAAACTTGTTTTTCAGCATTTAGTCTACCTACCATATCCATATTAATCATCAACTTTATTTGACTTAACGGCACCAATGGATGTTCTACAAAATATTTACTTCCAAACAAACCTTGTTCTTCTGCTCCAAAAGCAATAAAAATAACACTGCGCTTTAATTCTTTTTTATGAAACGATAATTTTTCTGCAATTTCTAACAATGCCGAAGTTCCACTAGCATTGTCATCTGCTCCATGATACACCACATTTCTTTTGTCAGATTTTGCCGTAGGTCCTCCTAAACCTAAATGATCGTAATGAGCACCCAAAACAATGTATTCGTTTTTTAATTCAGGATTGTTTCCTTCTAAAAAACCAATAACATTACATGTTTTTACAACAGGCTTTTCTTTTACATTTTTATCTACTCTTAAAGTTGCTTCAAACTTTTGCTTGTAACTTTTATCAAAAGCAACAAGTCCCATTTTTTTAAACTCTTTAATTAGATATTTTACCACTCTTTTGTTTTCTTTCCCACCAGGAATTCTACCTGCATTTTTATCGGAAGTTAAAAACTGAATGTGATTTTTAATTTCCTGAGTAGTAATTTCTTCTTGAGCAAAAACTTGAGCACTAAAAATGGCGATGAATATTAACAATATGTTTTTCATGTGATTGTAACTTTTAAATGATTAAAGTATCTACTCAAATTTAACAAACAAGACCTATGGCTCATGTTTTATTCGACCAAGGAAGTGTTTACATCTATAAAAGCCAAATTTATCATAACAAAAAAGCCCTTTCACAAATTTGTGAAAGGGCTTTTTTAATCTTCTTTATCGTTATTTATACAAAGTTTACCAAGTAGTAATTCTTTTTACCTCTTTGTAACAATACATATTTATTGGCAATTAAATCTGCCTCTGTAATTTTATAATCTTCTTTAACTTTTTCTTTGTTTACAGAAATTGCATTTTCTTTTAAAGCACGTCTTGCATCAGAATTAGACCCTAAAAAGTTGGTTTTTGCAGCCAAAGCTCCAATCATATCCAACCCTTCTGTTAACTCGTCTTTACTTAATTCCGCTTGTGGTACTCCATCGAACACATCTAAAAAGGTTTGTTCATCTAAAGATTTTAAATCACTTGCTGTAGAATTTCCAAACAATATAGAAGATGCTTTTACTGCATTGTCTAAATCTTCTTGAGAATGTACCATTACAGTTACTTCCTCAGCCAATCTTTTTTGTAACAAACGTAAATGTGGAGCTTCGTTATGCTCAGCAATCAATGTTTCAATCTCTTCTTTGGTTAAGAAGGTAAACTTTTTAATAAAATTCTCAGAATCTTCATCAGAAGAGTTTAACCAATATTGGTAAAATTTATACGCCGATGTTCTGTTTTTATCTAACCAAATATTTCCTCCTTCAGATTTTCCAAACTTAGTCCCATCTGCTTTGGTAATTAACGGACAAGTCATTCCATAGGCTTTTCCTTGTGCTTTACGTCTTACCAATTCTGTACCTGTGGTAATATTTCCCCATTGGTCAGAACCTCCCATTTGCAATTTACAATTTTTGTTTTGGTATAAATGCAAAAAGTCGTATCCTTGAAATAATTGATACGTAAACTCTGTAAAACTCATTCCATCCGCACCCTCTTCACCTGTAATACGTTTTTTTACAGATTCTTTGGCCATCATGTAGTTCACCGTTAAGTGCTTTCCAATATCACGAACAAAATCAATCAAAGAAAATTCTTTCATCCAATCGTAATTGTTCACCAATTCTGCTGCATTTTCTGCATCAGAATTAAAATCTAAAAATCTTTCTAACTGACCTTTTACTCCTGCTACATTTTTTGCCAACGTTTCTTCGTCTAACAAATTACGTTCTGCAGATTTTCCAGATGGATCTCCAATCATTCCTGTAGCACCTCCAATTAAAGCAATTGGTTTATGCCCTGCTTTTTGAAAATGCATCAATACAATAATCGGAATTAAACTTCCTATGTGTAAAGAATCTGCCGTTGGATCAAAACCAATATATCCTGCAGTAACTTCTTCTGCTAATTGTTCTTCAGTTCCTGGCATGATGTCGTGCATCATTCCTCTCCATTTCAATTCTTCTACAAAGTTGTAAGCCATTTTTAAAAATTTTGAGCAAAGATACTTTTTCAATTCACAATTTACAATGTGCAGTAAAGAATTTAAAATAGTAAACTAGTTCAAAAATCACGAATAGACATTAAACGACTGAAAAATTTCGAATTTCTAAACTCTTAAAAACACCTCTACTACTCAACATTATTCAGTAATTTTGTATTGTGATTGACGATTTAAAACTTAAAATAGCCGTTTTACCCTCTACTCCTGGAGTATATCAATACTTTAACCAGGAGGGAACTATTATTTATGTAGGAAAAGCCATCAACTTAAAAAAACGAGTTAGTAGTTATTTTACCAAAACCCACGATGATGCCAAAACCAGAATTTTAGTTTCTAAAATTGTAGACATCAAACACATTGTGGTGGCTACGGAAACTGATGCACTTTTACTGGAAAACAACCTCATCAAAAAATACAAACCCAAATACAATGTTTTGTTAAAAGACGACAAAACATATCCTTGGATTTGCATAAAAAAAGAACGTTTTCCTAGAATTTTTGTCACTAGAAAAATGATCAAAGATGGATCGGAATATTTTGGTCCATACACCAATGTAAAAACCGCTTATGCTTTGTTGGATTTGATTAAGGAACTCTATCAAATCCGTAGTTGTATGTTTGATTTAAGTGCTGAAAACATCAGTACAGGAAAGTTTAAAGTTTGTTTAGATTACCACATAAAAAAATGCAAAGGTCCTTGCGAAGGTTTACAAACTGAAACGGCATACAACACACAAATTACCGCTATTAGAAACATCATTAAAGGAAACTTTAAAGATTCTATCATCGCTTTTGAAAACATGATGCATGAATTTGCTAATAAAATGGAGTTTGAGGAAGCACAAAAAATTAAAGAAAAAATGGATTTATTGGCTAACTACCAATCAAAATCAACCATTATCAGTCCAACCATTAACAATGTAGATGTTTTTTCTATTTTATCTGATGAAACGGCAGGTTATGTAAATTTCTTTAAAATTTCTAATGGGTCTATTATTCAATCACACACCATAGAAATTAAGAAAAAATTAAACGAAAGCGATAAAGAATTATTAGAACTATCAATTGTAGAATTAAGAGAAAGATTTAATTCTATCAGTCCTGAAATTTTAGTTCCCTTTAGCGTAAATGTTGGAGAACACATAAAAGTAACAGTTCCTAAACAAGGAGATAAATTACGTGTGGTAGAGCTTTCTTTACGAAATGCAAAATATTACAGACAAGAACAATTTAAACAAGTCCAAATTGTAGATCCGGAACGCCATACCAAAAGAATTATGGCTCAAATGAAAACGGATTTACGTTTAAGTGCAGAGCCAAGACATATTGAATGTTTTGACAACTCCAACATACAAGGAACCAATCCTGTAGCGGCTTGTGTGGTTTTTAAAGATGGAAAACCAAGTAAAAAAGATTACAGACATTTTAACATTCAAACCGTTGTAGGTCCTGATGATTTTGCCTCGATGGAAGAAGCTGTTTACAGACGTTATAAAAGATTGTTAGACGAAGATCAGCCATTGCCTCAATTAATTTTAATTGATGGTGGAAAAGGGCAATTGTCCTCTGCTTTAAAAAGTTTAGATCTTTTAGGACTAAGACATAAAATTGCCATTATTGGTATTGCCAAAAGATTAGAAGAATTGTTTTTTCCTGAAGATCCTATTCCCTTGTATTTAGATAAAAAATCGGAAACGCTTAAAATTTTACAACAGCTAAGAAACGAAGCGCATAGGTTTGGAATTACACATCACCGAAACAGACGTAGCAATACTGCTTTAAATTCGGAACTAGAAACCATTCCAGGAATTGGAAAACAAAGTGTAGAAAGTTTATTACAATACTTCAAATCTGTAAAAAGAATAAAATCAGCAACAATAGAGCAATTAAGTAGTGTTTTAGGCAATTCTAGGGCCAAAAAATTATATAATTTCTATCATAAAAAAGAGTAACTTTATCCTATTATGAAAGTAAAATTACTGCTTCTTTTTATCCTTATTTGTCAGTTCTCCCATAGTCAAGAACTAAAAATTGACTCTATTTATACCAGACCTAAAATTGGTTTGGTGTTAAGTGGTGGTGGTGCTAAAGGGTTTGCTCATATTGGTGTGCTAAAAGCGATTGAAAAAGCTGGCTTAAAAATAGACTATATTGGAGGGACTAGTATGGGAGCTGCCGTTGGTGCCTTATATGCAACTGGCTATACCGCAAACCAAATAGACTCTATTATTACTTCTATTGATTTTATGGAAATGCTAAGCGATAAAATTGACAGAAAATATGCTTCATTTTTTGATAAAAAACACGGTGAAAAATACCTACTTAACCTTCCTATAAAAAATGGAAAAGTAGGACTACCTTTAGCCTTATCTAAGGGACAAAGTACTTATAATAAATTAAGCGAGCTATACTATCCTGTAGCTCACATTAACGATTTTTCTAAACTACCTATTCCATTCTTTTGTATGACAACCAATATAGAAAATGGAAAAGGAATTGAAATCAATAGCGGATCATTGCCTGAAGCTATTAGATCTAGTGCTTCATTGCCCACTCTATTATCACCCAACAAATTAGACTCTATAACAACAGTTATTGATGGTGGAATTGCTGATAATTTTCCTATTGATGTCATGAAAAAAAAAGGTGTAGATATTATTATTGGAGTTGATGTACAAGGAGTATTACAAAAACCAGAAAACATTGATTCTGCCCTGAAAGTAATTGACCAAATTATTAACTATCAATTATACGGAGAGGAGCATAACAAAACAGATGATATTGATATATACATCCATCCAGACGTATTTAGTTATGGAATGGTAGATTTTGATAAAACGAAACAAATTATTATAGAAGGAGAGAAAGCAGGAAATAAGTTTATTGACGTCTTTAAAAAATTAGCCAAACGACAAAACTTACCTACTGAAACAAAAATAGCATTAAAAACAGATAGAAGAAAATACACTATTAACCAAATAAATATAAGCGGTGCTGATAATTATACCCGAAGATATCTTAGAGGAAAATTAAACATTAAACCAAACGAAAAAATATCAAATGTAGAATTAAGCAATAGGATTAATTATTTAACCCAAACAAAAAACTTTAATAGCATCCGTTATTCTTTTGATAAACAAGACAGCATTGTTGATTTAAATTTTAAAATTGATGAAAACCCTCAGTCTTTATATTTAAGAGTTGGTGCACATTATGACACCACTTATAAACTTTCTGGTCTTATAAATGTGACTGACAAACACCTTTTTTTAAGAAACGATCTTTTGTCTTTAGATCTTGCTTTTGGTGATAATATTAGAGCTGAGTTGAATTATTTTGTTGATAACGGACAATTTTTAAGCTATGGTTTTAATTCTATCTTTAATCAGTTAGAAACCAACATGAACTTTGAAGGTGACAATAGCACTAGCATCGATTATGAATTTAGTAATGTATTTAACTATCTATACTCTCAAATTAATTTTAGGAATAGATTCGCCATTTCTTTAGGGTTAGAACATCAATTTATACGCACCTATACTCGTACTTTTATAAGAGATCCTAACGATGATAGAACCTATTTTGACAAGTCTCATTACTTTAATTTTTTAGCAAAAGCAGAGCTTGATACTTATGATAAAAAAAGCTTTCCTAACAATGGATATTTAATAAAATCAACCTTTAGGACTTATCTATCTTCTAGTGATTATAATGAAAATTTTGCTCCCATTTCTCAGGCAAGAATTTTACTAGAAGGAATTAAAACCATTTCTAACACCGTTTCATTATTTCTTCAAGCAGATAGTGGAATTTCTATTACAAATGACAATCAAGAGAATTTAAACTACGGAATTGGTGGTTATGGAAACAATTTCATCAACAATTATGTTCCTTTCCACGGATATACATTTTCTGAACTTATTGGAAACTCATACATAAAAGGAGCAGCCTCTATTCGTTATCGTTTTTACAAAAAAAATTATGTTGATTTTTATGCTAATTACGCAATTGTTACAGACGATGTCATCGATTTTTTAAAGCACGAACCTTTCTTTAAAAATGCCAAAACAGGATATTCTATTGGCTATAGTGCCGATAGTATTTTAGGACCTATTGATATTAGATATGCATGGTCTCCAGAAAACAGAAATGATGCTATTTATATAAGTGTTGGATTTTGGTTTTAACACAAATTCAACACTTATATAAAACAAAAAAACCCCATCAAATTAATTTGATGGGGTTTTGTGATATGATTTTACTTTTTAAAAGAAAACTTATATTGTAAATACATATAAGCATCTCTTGGAATAATACGAATCCATTTTTTGTGCTCTGCAAACCAAACTCTCTGTTGAGAGTTTAATCTTCTTTTTAAGTATGCAGCTACAAAAGGATGTACATGTAAAAAGATTTTTTCGTTACGTTTATTAGTTGATAAGATTTTTCTTAGTTCTACATCAATCTTACTAACCAGCACTATAGGTGCCTCTACCTCTCCGTTCTGATTCGGATTGGGTTCTCGTGTTTTAATATTCGTTTCTGGACGAACACGTTGACGAGTAATTTGCACTAAACCAAACTTACTTGGAGGTAAAATTTTGTGTTTGGTTCTGTCTGTTGCCATTTCATTTTTAAGATGTTCAAATAGTTGCTGTCTGTTTTCATTGCTATTCATATCAATAAAATCGATAACTATAATTCCACCCATGTCTCTTAATCTTAGCTGACGTGCAATTTCTGTTGCTGCAATTAAGTTGACTTCAAGCGCTGTGTCTTGTTGTGAATTGGCTTTGTTAGATCTATTTCCACTATTTACATCAATAACATGTAATGCTTCGGTATGTTCAATAACCAAGTAAGCACCTTTGCTCATTGATACAGTTTCACCAAAGGCAGCTTTTATTTGCCTTTCAATTCCGTATTTTTCAAATATTGGAGTATTGCCATCATAATCTTTAACTATTCCGACTTTTTTAGGATCTATTTCTTGAATGTAATCTCGTATTTCTGTTGCTAACTCTGGGTCATCAACAACAATACTTGTAAAAGAATCATTCAAAACATCTCTTAAAATAGAAGATGCTCTGTTTAACTCACTTAAAACTTTGGTTGGTGTATTTGTATTTGGAATACGCTTACACATATCAACCCATCGTTGAAGTGAATTTTGTAAATCTTTGTCTAATTCTGCAACCTTTTTTCCTTGTGCTACTGTGCGCAGAATTAGTCCAAACCCTTTGGGTTTGATACTTTTTGCCAATTTTTTTAATCTTTCTTTTTCCTTTGGATCTTCAATCTTTTGGGAAACAGAAACTCTGTTAGAAAACGGGACTAAAACTAAATATCTACCTGCAATGGACAACTCAGAACTAATTCGTGGTCCTTTGGTAGATATGGGTTCTTTTACAATTTGAACAAGAATGTTTTGCTTTGGCTTTAAAACCTTGTCAATACTACCTCCTTTGTCAATATCTTTTTCAAATTGAAATTTGCTTAACGTAAAATCTTTGTAATTACCTGTACTTATTTTCTTTAAAAAACTATTTAGAGAATTTACCTGAGCTCCTAAATCATGATAGTGTAAAAAACCATCTTTAGAATAACCAACATCAACAAAAGAGGCGTTTAAACCTTTTAAAACTTTTCCTGCCTTGGCTAAAAAAATATCACCTACCGATATTTTATTATCGTTAGATTCATTATTTAACTCAATTAATCTACCATCTCTAAGTAATGCAAAATCTATATCAGAAGAATTCGAACGAATTATTAATTCTAATTTCATCCTGATTTTGTATTAGTATGCTACTTGCGCAACACGATTAAAAATAAGTGTATTGATAATTAAGACGTTTGTCTTAATGTCAATGAACGTGTAATGGTTTTTACGAAACCATAAAAAACAAGAAAAAGTAAGTTTAAAAACTTACTTTTTCTTATGTCTGTTAGCTCTTGATCTTTTCTTACGTTTGTGAGTAGAGATCTTAGCTCTTTTTCTCTTTTTACCGCTTGGCATAATGTTATAATTTAAAGTCTCCTTATTTAGAGATTGTTAATAATCTATTTTTTGGTAAAGCTACTACTTTACTTCTACTTTTGCTTTAACTCCTTCAGTAAATGTCTTCGCAGGTTTAAATGCTGGGATATTATGTGCTGGAATTTTAATTGTTGTGTTTTTAGAAATGTTTCTTCCTGTTTTTTCAGCTCTGGTTTTGATTACAAAACTTCCGAAACCTCTTAAGTAAACATTGTCTCCGTTTTCTAAAGCATTCTTTACTTCATCCATAAACGCTTCAACAGTTGCCAAAACATCAGCTTTTTCAATTCCTGATTTATCTGCAATTGTCGTAACTAAATCTGCTTTCGTCATTTCTTATTAAATTTATTGTTTCTAGAAAAAAATTGAGGACGCAAATATATGATAATTAATTAATTCTAAAAAGATTAACCATCAATTTTTAATAGAAGTTTTATGTAAGTTTGCAATCCTAACTACAAAGATATGGAATTTTATAAGATACTGGAAATGTGGTACTTAAATAATAAAAGAAATTTACCTTGGCGAAATTCTTCTAATCCGTATTTTATTTGGCTGTCAGAAATTATCCTTCAACAAACCAGAATTCAGCAAGGTTTGGACTATTACAAGGTCTTTACAGAGCATTATCCAACAGTTCAAGACTTGGCAAATGCGAGTGAAGATGAAGTATTAAAAGACTGGCAAGGATTAGGATATTACTCTAGAGCTAGAAACTTACATTTTTCTGCTCAATATATATGTAATGAGCTCAACGGAAAATTCCCAACTACTTATAAAGAGTTATTAAAATTAAAAGGCGTGGGTGATTACACCGCTTCTGCCATTGCTTCTATTTGTTTTAACGAAAAAACAGCGGTGGTAGATGGGAATGTTTACAGAGTATTATCTAGATACTTTAATATAGATATGCCTATCAACTCCCCAAAAGGAATTAAATATTTTAAAGAACTAGCTCAAGAACTAATTCAAAATGCCCACCCAAAAGAATACAACCAAGCCATTATGGATTTTGGTGCTATGGTTTGTAAACCACAAAACCCAACTTGTGAAACATGCGTTTTGGCTGATGGATGCATAGCAAAAGCTAAAAATTTAATCAGTTCATTACCCGTAAAAGAAAAAAAGCTGAAAGTTAAAAACAAGTTTTTTAATTTTATAGTAATAGACAATGGAGATTTAACAGTCATAGAAAAAAGAACTGGAAACGGAATTTGGAAAAATTTATATCAATTTCCATTAATAGAAACCAACAAACCTGTTGATGAAGAAACCCTGCTAAAGCACGATTTTTTTAAAAACCATGAGTTTAAAAATATGGACATCGCTCTATACAACCCAGAACCATGGATTCATAAATTAACACATCAGCATTTACACACTCATTTTTGGATCATCAATACAAAACATATTGAAAATTTTGAATTAACAGCATGGAAAAACATTGATGATTTTGCGGTTCCTAAACTGATACACAATTTCTTAGAAGAGTACAAAACCAAATAAATTTTCATTAATTTTGATAGAAAGATTATAATTATGGCTGGTACCTTAAACAAAGTAATGCTTATTGGTCACTTAGGTGATAATGTAAAAACCCACTATTTTGACGGAGGAGGTTGTATTGCTAGATTTCCACTTGCCACCAACGAAACTTACACCAATAAAACTACTGGTGAAAAAACTACCACAACAGAGTGGCATAATATTGTAGTTAGAAATAAATTAGCCGAAATTTGTGAAAAATTTTTAACCAAAGGAGATAAAGTTTATTGTGAAGGAAAAATTAAAACACGAGAATGGGAACTAGAAGGTGTAAAAAAATACACCACCGAAATTCACGTTGTTGACATGAATTTTTTATCTTCAAAGAACGAAAACAAACATGATAATTCCGCTCAAGAAAAAAATGATCCCGGAAATATTATTGATGATTTACCATTTTAAAAAACCATAAAACATTGCCTGAGCCCATATACGATACCGGAATACCATTAGATACCATTATAAATTGCCTTATTACTTTAGGCTTATTAATATGCTCTGCATTAATTTCAGGATCTGAAGTTGCATTTTTCTCTCTTACAAAATCAGAACTAGACCAATTAGAAAGTTTAGATACTGGAAATGCCAAAAAATTAACCAAATTAATTTCTAAACCTAAAAGACTTTTAGCAAATGTTTTGGTTGCCAACAACGCCATCAACATTTTAATTGTTTTATTATTCGCCAGTTTAGGCGAAGTCTTTTTTAGTGATTTAACCTTTAAATTAAACCTTATTATTTTTAAAGTAAACATCCGATTTTTGATAGAAGTGGTCTTAATTACTTTTATCATTTTAATTTTTGGAGAAGTACTGCCTAAAATATATGCCAATAGAAATGCCAAAGAATTTGCACTCTTAATGAGTCCCGTTTTGTTATTTTTAGACAAAGTTTTTATCCTTATTACAGGACCTTTAACGGGACTTTCCAATATTATAGAAAAACAATTAAGAAACACCAAAAGCAATTTTTCTGTTGATGATTTATCACAAGCATTAGAACTTACTTCTGAAGAAGAAACAACTGCTGAACAAAAAAATATTCTTGAAGGAATTGTAAACTTTGGAAACACAGAAACTGTACAAATCATGAATCCTAGAATGGATATTTGTGCCATTTCTAAAAAAGCAACTTTTGCAGAGGTTTTAGAAATTATTGCTGATAAAGGATTTTCTAGAAACCCCGTATACGACAATAATATTGATGAAATTATCGGAGTCCTTTACACAAAAGATTTACTACCACATTTACACAAAAAAACATTCAATTGGATTCCATTAATTAGAGAACCCTTTTTTGTGCCCGAAAATAAAAAGCTAGATGACTTGCTAATTGATTTTCAAGAGCGTAAAAACCACTTAGCTATTGTGGTAGATGAATATGGTGGAACAAGTGGATTGGTTACCTTAGAAGATGTAATTGAGGAAATTGTTGGAGATATTAGTGATGAGTTTGATGAAGTAGATTTGTCTTATTCTAAAATTGATGAAAACAACTATGTATTTGATGGTAAAATAAATCTTAAAGACTTTTGTAAAGTTTTAGAACTTGATGAAGTTTCGTTTGAAAAAGACAAAGGAGAATCAGAAACTTTGGCTGGATTGTTATTAGAACTTTCAGGTAGATTCCCTAGAAAATTTGAAAAAATAGCCTATCAAAATCTTACATTTACCGTAGAAGCTATTGACCGTAAACGTATCAAACAAATAAAAGTAGCCATTGCCTAAAAGCACTTTTTTAATGAAATTATTTTCAACTTTTTTAAGCCTTTCCTTTCTTTTTATCAGTTGTGAGAGCGATGTGACTCCAAAACCCCATGCTTATTTAAAACTAAATTATAATCAGGCAAATTATCAAAATAGCAATAGTAAATTACCTTATACCTTTAAATATTCTGATCAAGCAATTTTAAATGTTCATGATAATTTATGGTCAGATTTGCATTACCCTAAATTAAAAGCAGACATCAATATGACGTATCAAAAAGTTGACAACAATTTAGCTCAACTAATTACTGATGCTGAAAAACTTACCTATAAGCACGCTTTAAAAGCAGATAATATTGAGATGCACCCATACGAAAACCGTAATAAAAAAGTATATGCTAAGTTGTTTGAAGTTTCTGGAAACGCTGCCTCAAGCATTCAATTCCAAGCTACAGATTCTACCAAACATTTTATAAGTGGAGCCCTATATTTTGATGCACATCCTAATTACGATTCTATTTTACCTGCCATTGATTACATCAAAAAAGATATAGAAAAGTTAATTGAAACTTTGGAATGGAAAAATTAAGAAGAAAATCTTTTTAATCTAAAAGAAGTAAAAAGCATATAAAGTAATACTCCAAACAATATTGCTCCTGTTAATAAATGTACTGCTTGTGTTCCAAAAGGGAAATGAACATAATACATTAAAATTCCCGAAAGCGCTTCAAATACCAATAAAAAAACCACGTATTTAACCGCTTTAAATCCTAAATTATATTTTTGATTTACCCAATATAAAAAGGCATTTATCAAGACAATTGCAATGGTAAAAGACCTGTGAAAGTAGAATTTAAAACTAGGATTTAGCAATCTGAACTCTTTTTGTTCAAAACCAAACAACTTAACCTGTTCATCAACATACTGTCTTACCTGCGTTCCTAAAAGAATTTGACCAATCATCATTAACAAAGAAATCAACAATAATCTATGGAAAGTTTTGCTGTACTTATTACTAAATGATGGTTTTGCGTTTAACAAAAACTTAGCCCTTAACAAAAGACCTATAATTAACAAGCCACCAATCATATGTAGGGTTATAATATATGGTGTTAAAAAACTATCAACCACAATTTTACCCAGCCAAGCTTCAAACAACATTCCTAAAAAAGCAACGTATACCAATGGAGCAACTCCCCTCCTTTTTAATGGATTAAAAGTAACTTTCCATAAAAGAATTAAAAACACAAAACCAGCAAGTACCGAGGCCAATCTGTTTACATATTCGGTATAAGTATGATACACATTAAATTGTGCATATTCGTGTTTTTTATACGCTGACCAGTTTTTTGGATTAAATTCTGAACCTGTTTTTAAACTACTATTCGCCACAAAAAGAGCATCATTATAAATAATGATATATCCTTTCTTAAAAGGCGTATTGGGTTTCCAAGTTAATTGTTCTTCAGAAGTTGGAGGTATATAGTGCCCAAAACATTTAGGCCAATCCGGACATCCCATTCCAGACCCCGTCATTCTAACAACAGAACCTGCTAGAAAAATTAAATAGACAGATATAATTGCTATATTTAATGTTTTGGATAAACTCAACTTCATTTATTTGATTTTCAATTTTATGACTTTATTTAACCACAAAAATCATTCCTTACAAACAAAAACTTATTAGGATAAATTATTTACTTTTTGCAGAACAACACAATTTTTCAGACCCCGTTTTACAAGCCTCATTTTTACCAGTAGATTGATTACAAGATTCTCCTTCCTTGTGATGGCATTTTTCTGCACATTCTTTAGAGCAATCTTTTAATTTCTCTACAGCACAACAAGCTTGTTCTTTATCGCTACACCTCTCACAAACTTCTCCAACTTTATGTCCGCATTTATCTGCACAAGCCTGTGTACAAGTTTTGGTTTCCTTGTTAGTACAACAAGTTTTTTCTACCGTTGCTTTATAAGTTTTTCCATCTAACAAACCATTAATGGTATTGATAATATTAGCTTCTGATGTTTTATTTGCATCATAAGTAAAAGTTCCTTTTTTTGCTGTAAAATCAACTTTTGATACGGTAACACCATCAACTTTTGAAATTTTAGATTCAATAGTTTTTGCACAACCTATTTCACAAGTCATTCCTTCAATATCTAAAGAAGCCGTTTGTAATTTTACAGGTAAAACCGTTTGTTCAGTTGTGTTTTTTTGATCAGATGGTTTACATGCTGATAATGTTATGAATGCTAAGAAAGCAATACATAAATATTTTGAGGTAATTTTCATTTAAAATGTCTTTATAAAGCAACCCAAAGGTACAAAAGTTTATAAACCTTAGCTATTCAAAATCAGAGATAGTTACGTCTCTATTTAAAGAAATAGATCTTACATTATAAATAATTTCTTTGTCTTTAATAATACTTCTATAAGTAACCGGAAATTTTATCCCTTTTACTTCTTTATAGTCTATATAATAAGTCTCTTGTAAAATCTTTTGACCATCTATCAATTTGACATTGCTTCCTTTTAATTTTAATCCGGAAATCACATCATAGAAAATTCTCTTTTCTCCAACTCCTAGCACATTACAAATCCTACCCATCACCTCTTTCTTTCCTAAAAAAACTGCTTTTTTTAAATAGTAATATTCAGGAAAAATAGACACTTGATCTATTTTATTATAAATTTCGGCTTTGGTATAATTCTTTTTAACCTTCCCTATAATTTCATAACCTGTATCCCCATTAAAAACTTTTTTAGATAAAAACTTATCATTTTTGTTAATAACTATAGATTTTAAGTTGGGTTTTTGCTGCTTGTTATAAATGGTAAGCTTTTCTCCATTAATTTCTGTTTCCGAGACTGAATAAAAAGTATTCACTTGATTGATCAGTTCAATTCCACCAATTGCCTTAAAATAAGTATCAACAATATCCTTTACACTGGTTTGTGCAGATAACATCACTGGGAAACAACAGCTTAAAAATAATATTTTAAAAATACTTTTCAACAAATACAATGGTTTATAGCTATCTGTAAATATATAAAAACCAGCATAATAAAGATTAAAAAAAATATTTTTTAGTTGTATATTGTTGAAAAATAAAATGTATATTTGCGTCCATTTTATTAACAAGCATTTTAAATAATTAAGTATGTACGCAATTGTAGAGATAGCAGGGCAGCAGTTTAAAGTAGCGCAAGATCAAAAAGTATACGTTCACCGTTTACAAAACGAAGAAGGAGATTCAGTTTCTTTTGACAACGTTTTATTAGTAGACAACAATGGTGATGTTACTATTGGCGCCCCAGCTATAGAAGGAGCTTCAGTAAAAGCTAAAGTTTTAGGTCACTTAAAAGGTGATAAAGTAATCGTCTTCAAAAAGAAAAGAAGAAAAGGTTACAAAAAGAAAAACGGACACCGTCAGTATTTAACTGAAATCCAAATTGAAGCGATCAACGCTTAATTTGAGTGTCTAACTAAATTATTAAAGAAAAAAATAACCTTATAAAAACACAATATTATGGCTCATAAGAAAGGTGTCGGAAGTTCGAAGAACGGTAGAGAATCAGAATCGAAACGATTAGGTGTAAAGATTTTTGGTGGACAAGCTGCATTGGCTGGTAACATCATAGTACGTCAAAGAGGTACTACTCACAACCCAGGTGAAAATGTTTACATGGGTAAAGATCATACTTTACATGCAAAAGTTGACGGAATTGTAGAATTCCAAAAGAAAAGAAACAACAAATCTTATGTTTCTATTACTCCTATAGAGGCTTAATAAAAACAAGATTAACTTATAAAAAACCCGAATGCAATTTATTTTGTATTCGGGTTTTTTATTTACTTCAACTTTACGACGTAACAGACCATGAAATCAATTACACACAAAGTTTTACTATTCTTAATAATTATTAACCTATGTTTATAATTAACCTTTTGTTTACCAATTAATTACATATAAGTAAGGAATATACTATTTGGTAACACTGTATCAATATTTACTTTACATAACCTTATACTTTAGATAAAACGAAATTTTCATCTCTCTGTTTTTAAGCTTATAGTTTTACACCTCAACTATATCTTAAATTTTAAAAATGAAAAAATTAATTTTATTTGTTGCCTTTGTTGTATCAACTACAATAAACGTATCGGCACAAAATTCAAAAACAATCACAGGATTGGTTAAGGATGAATTTGATCTACCAATACCCGCTGCTTCTATTAAAATAGTGAATTCCGAAAACAAAGGAACATTTACAAATTTTAATGGGGAATTTGATTTACAAGTACCAACCACATCTGGGGAATTGGAAATATCTTCAATAGGTTATCAAACAAAAAAAGTTTCTTTTAATATTGGTACAAAAAAACTTAATGTTGTTTTAAAAAGCTCGTCTGTTGACTTAAATGAAGTAGTTCTTTTTTCTTCAAGAGCTATAGATAGAAAAACACCAGTAGCCTACTCTACAATTAGCAAAGAAGAAATAGAACAAAAACTAGGTAATCAAGAATTTGTAGAGATCTTAAAATCTACTCCAGGAGTATTCACAACTCGTGCAGGAGGTGGTTTTGGTGATGGTGAAATTACCATGCGAGGTTTTAATTCTGAAAATGTTGCCGTAGTTATAAACGGAGTACCTGTAAACGCAGCAAAAGACGGTAGAGTATTCTGGTCTAACTGGGCGGGTATTGGTAACGTTACAGCTTCTACACAAACCCAAAGAGGTTTAGGAGCTTCTAAACTTGCAGTTCCATCTATTGGAGGAACCATTAACATTATCACTCAATCTACAGAAGCTGAAAAAGGAGGGAGATTTGAATACGGTCTAGGAAATGATGGATATCAAAAATACGGTTTAAAATTATCTACAGGTTTAATGGATAACGGTTTTGCTGTAACTGCATATGCAGACAGAATTACTGGAGAGGGATATGTAGACGGAACTTCTTTTGAAGCAATGTCTTACTTTACTAGTATCTCTAAAAAACTAAATGATCAACATAAGTTAACTTTCTTTGTAACTGGAGCTCCTCAAAGTCACGGACAAAGATTTGACATGCTAACAATTCAACAATTTAGAGAAAGTGATAGAGAAAGAAAAACCAACAAAAACTGGGGATATAGAAACGGTCAAGAATACAGTTTAAGTTCTAACTTTTTTCACAAACCAATTGCATCTCTTAACCATTATTGGAAAATTGACGAAAAGAGTAAGTTATCTACCTCTGTATATTACAGTAAAGGTGATGGAGGTGTAAACTTTGAAGAAGGTCCAAACAGTGGAGATTTAGATAGTGCAGAATACCGTTTTGGTAATGAATACTCTCCTGTAGACTTAGATAAAGTTGTGGCACAAAACAAAGCCAATGCAGAATCTAGTATTTACATCCAATCTCGTACAAACGATCATACTTGGGCTGGAGGTTTAACAAACTATAACTTAGAAATTAACGATGAGTTAGACTTTACTGCTGGAGCAGATTTTAGATACACAAAAGTAAGTAGTGGTAAAGAAATGGTAGATTTATTAGGAGGGGAATACATTATTGATTTAGATGGTAACGTAAACAACCCAAACAACGTAGTTACTGTTGGAGAAAAATATGATTTCTACAGTACTGCTTTTAACACAACCTATGGTGGTTTTGCACAAGTAGAATATGACTACGATCAAATTACAGCTTTTGTAGCAGCTAATATTTCTAACACGGTTTATGCAAGAGAAGATCACTTTGCAAAATTAGACGGAGATCCAAATCAAAAAACAGACGATATTAATTTTGTAGGTTACGGTGCAAAAGGAGGTATTAACTATAGAATAGATGCATACCATAACGTATTCTTTAACGGTGGATATTTTGAAAGAGCTCCTTTCTTTAACACTATATGGCCTACAAATGATAATGATCAAACAAATGCAAATGCAGAAAATCAAAAAATCTTTAGTTTAGAATTAGGATATGGATTAAGAACTGACAAATTTGCTGCAAACGTAAACATCTATAGAACTGCTTGGAACGATAGAACAGAAACAAGAAGTAGATCTTTACCAAATGACGGAGGAGTTGTTTTTGCCAATATATTAGGAGTAAACGCCTTACACCAAGGAGTTGAATTCGACTTTGAATACAGACCTTTAGAGACTTTAACGCTAAAAGGAGCTTTATCTTTAGGAGACTGGACTTGGCAAGATGATGTAACTGCAATTTTAACAGACGAATCTAACAATGTAATTGATGAAATTAACATTTTAATTAGCGACTTACCTGTAGGTAGATCTGCACAAACTTCTCTTGCATTAGGAGCACAATACAAAATCACAAAAAACACAAGTCTTTTTGCGGACTTTAACTACTACGACAGATTTTATGCAGACTTTGATCCTAGTAACAGAAACTCAGAAGGAGTTGATCCTTGGAAAGTACCTTCTTACAGCTTAGTAGACTTATCCTTACAACACAAATTTAAAATTGGTTCTTTAGATGCTAAATTAATGGCAAGAATGTACAATGCATTTGATACAGAATACATTACACGTGCAGACGACATTGATGGTACTGCAGCAAACGCAAGAGTATACTACGGAGTAGGTAGAACATTTAGTGTAAGTTCTGTAATCAACTTTTAAGGTTCATCACAATTAAAAAACTTAAAGACATGAAAAATATAAAACACATAACCCTAGCAATTTTAACAAATGTATTATTGTTCTCTTGTCAAGATTCCCTTGAAGATGTTTATGATGAAATTGGAGAAGTAGGAACTCCAATTAAAACAGACATTAAATACACCTTAACAGAAGACGATTTTAAAACATTAGATCTAAACTCTGGAAAATTTACTTCTTTTGAGCAAGCAGAAACCTTAATCCCAACTGTTTTAAACAAAGTGTTGCCTAACTCTCCAGGAGCAAAAGCGGCATTAATGGTAGATATTTATAACGACAACAACACTATTATCAGCAACTTATTTGATGCTGAAGAAGTCACCTTAACAACCGAAGATTATCCTACAGCTAATAGTGGTGCTTTTCATCCGAACGAAAGTGCTGCTGAACTATTACCTGCTATTATTGCAAGTAAAGTAACAGGATCAGAAAGTGGAGATTATTACAAAGTTACTTACTCAAACTTTACTGAAGAACCTTCTTTAGCTGCTGCTGGCGAAGTTATTTCTTTTGATTTTACGAACGAAACTTTTAACGGTTGGACTCCTTTTAATGTAACAGGAGATCAAGCTTGGGTAGACCAAACTAATTTTGGAAATATTTCAATGAATGGATATGCGAGTGGAGCTAAAGAAAATGAAGATTGGCTAGTTTCTCCAAAAATTGATTTGACAGGAGAAACCGATTTAAAATTTCAAATAGACGAAAACTTAAGATATGGTACGGATTTAAGTTTGTTAAAAATATTGGTTTCTGAAAACTATACTGGGGATATCAACACAGCAACTTGGCAAGAATTAACCATTACCAACAGAGCATACCATTCAAATAATTCTTTAACTCCATCAGATATTGTAGATTTTTCTGCTTATGATAACAAAAACATCCATATAGCCTTTAAATACAACTCTACTACCAGTGATGCTACTAGGTGGTTAATAGGAAATGTAGCGATTACAAAAGGAGAAGGAGATACGTATACTGGAGCAACAGAAACTCTTACAACTTATTATATTTATGATGGTTCTAATTACAATTTTCCAGAAATAGCTTACCAATTAACAACAAAGGATTACGGTGCAATGGGTACCGAAAGTGGAACTCCAGGAGAACACAATAACTTTAGTAGCTCTATTTCTCCTGATGATTACCTACCTACTTTATTAGCAAAAAAATACGAGTATGCTACAGAAGGAACTCAAAAATTAATTGTATACAAATACTTTAGCAATGGTGTACAAACTAGATTTGATTTGTACAGCTTTGAAAACGGAGCTTGGATCATGCCAGAAACTAGTACTGAAACTGAAATTAGATTTATCAATAAAAAAGGAACATGGGTATCAGACAATCCAATTGTATACAGCTTAACAAGTGATGATTTTGTATGGATTTCTGAATCTTCTTTAAAAAGTGATGCAGACTATGCTTCTCAATTAGTCAGCGCAGGTCAATACAAAAACTTTGACAGAAGACCTGGAGGAGAAGCCTATTGGTCTGACCATCAAGTATTGGTAGCTTTAAACTTATTCTTAAAAGATAAGTTTCCAGAAACTGAAGTAGGAACACAATATGCTGTATCTGCATTAACTTATGTAGGTAGTAGCGCAATAGAAGAGTTTAGAGTAATTCTAGACGAAGAAACTGGAGATTATATATACGTAGTAGAATAATCTTCTTAAAAAAACAAAACCTCTTTCATTCTTTATGAAAGAGGTTTTTTAATCTAAAACAGAAATGAAAAATACCTTATTTATATACCTAAGCGCAATTATACTAACTGCTTGTTCTAGCAGTGACAATACTTTTATAATAAAAGATACAGAAACCCCAACAGAACCTCAGGAAATTATTGATCCTGTTGCAAATGATGACAATTTTTTTGCTGATAAAAACATCCCTTACATCTTTTCTGATATTTTAAATAACGATGAAAATGTAGAAAACGTCAGTGTAACTATAGCAGCTACAAGTAGCAACGATGCTTCAATTACTAAAAACACAGACGGAAGTTACACCTATACTCCTTCTACAGATTTTATAGGAACCGATACGTTTGAATACGAAGTATGTACCAATACTACACCACAAAAATGTAGTACCGCTACCATTATCATTACTATAGTAGAAGAAGGTGTTACAGATCTTTTTAGCAACATTCCTAGTGAGTTAAAAACTTATTACAGTAATGTAAGTTTTTCTACCAATCCAGAAACGTTAAAAAATGAGCTACAAGAAGTAACCATAGACAAACACACCAACATTATATATTACTCAAGTAGGCACAAACCTTTGTTAAAAGCCGATCAAGATCTTAACAACTCTTCTAATGTGGTTTTAATGTATACAGGAGAAAAAAGAGATAAATCTTTTAGACAAACAACAGGAGCTTCTAGCGGTAAGTTTAACACAGAACATATTTACCCTCAATCTCTATACAAAGGTGGTGTTGGTGGAGATGACAAAGATGAAATTGTAAAAGGAGATTTACATCATTTAAGATACTGTGATTCTGCAATAAACAGCAGTAGAAGTAACGACAAGTTTGTAGATGGAAATGGAGATGCTGGATCTGTAGGAAATGCCTGGTATCCTGGAGATGAGTGGAAAGGAGATGTTGCCAGAATGATATTTTACATCCACTTAAGATATGATGAAAGCATTACCAAAGTAGGAGATTTAGATACTTTTTTAGAATGGAACGAAGAAGATCCTATCTCAGCTTTTGAAATACAAAGAAACAACATTATTGCGGGTGCTCAAGGAAACAGAAATCCTTTTATAGACAACCCTTATTTAGTGACACTAATCTGGGGAGGAACTCCTGCAGAAAACAAATGGAAATAATCAACAAATAAACTTTGTAATCATTTAAATTAAAAAACAATCATGAAAAAAATTACATTAATTATTGGTCTATTAGTAAGTGCTTTGTCATTTTCACAAGAGTTACTTTTAAACGGAGGTTTTGAAAACTGGGATAATGCAACGTCTCCTACAAATTTTACAAAAGTTGAAAACATAGAACAAGAAGCTACAGAAAAACACAGCGGTTCTTTTTCTGCAAAACACACTGGAGGAACTAAAAACTTAGGACAAACAGTTAACGTTACCCCAGGAAACTATTACACTATTTCTTTATGGTACAAAACAGCTCAAGAAGGAGACGGAACAGATGCTAGAATATGGAGCTATTGGAAAAATGGAAGCACAAATTTAAATGATAACGCTGATGAATTAAGAGGACCTGCCGCTTCTATAGGTAACAATAGTGGTTACTTACTAAATGTAGAAACATGGACTAAATATGAAACTACGCTTCAAGCTCCTGCTGAAGCAGATAGTTTTTATTTTGAAGTTAGAACTTATAGTGGTGCTATTACTTACTGGGATGATCTTTCAGTATTTGATCATGGAGCAACTTTATCTGTCAAAGAAAACACCATTCCTAACTTAGTATTGGCTGCTGAAAACGGAGAAATTGTTACCAATAAAGGAACCATTACTGGAGTCTACAATGTAATGGGACAACAAGTAGCGAATGAAAATTTAAATAGCGGAATTTATGTGATAACCGTAACTGAGAATAACTTAACCTCAATTAACAAAGTATTCGTAAAGTAGTTCAAAAGGAGTATTAAACTCACAAAAAAAAGAGCCAATTTCTATATTAGAATTGGCTCTTTTTTCTTTAAGCTAATTATGTTATTTATTCTCTAAAAAAGAGGCTACCCAAGTAGAATCTTCCTTAAAAACTTCGTTTAGAACTAAAGCCAAGCGAACACCTCCTTTTTCTAATTGATTTTTAACTATAGGAAAGTTGTGATACATGTATTTATATCCTAAATATTCTTCTTTTTCTGCATCTTTATACACCTTTACGGCGAGTGCTCTAGATTCATGAGCCCAATCAACAAGTGTACCTTGATTGAATTCAGCTATTTTATCTTTTGATATAATATCAATATTCTTTGCCAATTCTGTATAACTCATTTGGTAGTGATCAATCATATCAGAATCCCAAACTCTATGAAGATTAGATTTGTCTCCAAACCATTTTACTTTCACATCATTTCCCCCTTTATCATGTTTATTACCAGCATGTAAAGGCATGTGTAAATCTCCTACAAAATGCACCAACATTCTTAAATAAAAAGACTTATCTTTTTCACTTGTTTTTTTATCTCTAATAGCCAAAATACAAGTTTTTATTCCTTGTATAATATCTCCTTCTGGATTAATATCTTCATCTCTATATTTTTTATCTCCTTCAAAATTTACATAATGCCATGGAGCAAAAGAGTCATATTTTGGATTGCTTCGAATTTCATCAGCATAAATAGAAACATAAGCCAAAGATTCTCCTTTCAATAATTTTTTGATCTCTTTAGATACTTTTTTAGAAATATGCTTACTTGCTATTTCACCTATGGTTCTATGACCTGTTTTTCCCCAATCGTTTTTAGCATAGACTGATACCGAAATGAATAAAATTAAGATGTACTTTATCATTTTTATAATATTTAAAAAGTTGAAGAACAATATTATAAAATAGACCCTCTACACTAGAGAATTTTATATTAACTTATAGATATCAAGTTGATAAATTAAAACACCTGAAAGTTAACAAAACATTAAGTTGTTTAGAAAATTAGTAACGATTACAAGATAATACCGGCAATACACGCAGTAATCCAACTAGCCAAAGCTCCACCAATCATGGCTTTAAACGCTAGTTTTGCCACTTTATTTTTTTGATTTGGAGCAATCCCCGCAATCCCTCCTATTTGAATTCCTATGGAGGCAAAATTGGCAAAACCACATAAAGCATAACTCGCTATTTGAGCGGTTCTAGTACTGATTTCATTATTATCTACCAACACACTTAAATCTTTGTAAGCGATTAACTCCGTTAATGCTATTTTTTCACCTAACAAAGTTCCAAAAGCCCCTGCTTCCTCCCAAGGCACCCCCATTAAATATGCCAACGGATGAAAAGCATAACCCAATATTTGTGACAAAGAAAGATCTACCAAACCCAACAAACCATCAATTAAAGCAACCATTCCTACAATGGCAATTAACATAGCAGCAATATTTCCCGCTAACTTTAATCCATCAATGGCTCCATCAGCAACAGCTTCTACTAAATTTTTATCGGTTTCCTCATCTTCTAAAATCACTTTTCCTTTGGTTAAAGATTTTTCTGTTTCTGGGCAAATAATTTTAGCAATCATAATAGCAGCAGGAGCACTCATTATAGAAGCCGCCATTAAATGACCTGCGATGCCAGGAATATGACTCAACATTTTTACATAAATAGCCATGACCCCACCCGCAACAGTAGCAAATCCACCCACCATAATCGTCATCAACTCAGACTTGGTCATAGATTTTACAAAGGGCTTTACCAACAATGGAGCCTCTGTTTGTCCCACAAAAATACTCCCAACCACACTAAGCGTTTCTCCTCCACTAGTACCTAAAACTTTTTGAACAAACTTAGAAATACCTTTAATAATAAATTGCATCACTCCTAAATGATACAACAAAGCCATTAATGCAGAAAAGAAAATAATGGTTGGCAGCACCCTAACTGCAAAATTTATGATTGGAGATTCTACTTGACCTGTTAAAAAAGAAGCAAATAAAAAGTCTCCCCCTTTATCGGCATAAGACAAAAGTTTGTTGATAGCCAAATCAAAAAACTTAAAAAAAGGCAGACCTACGGGAGTTTTTAAAATGATAAAAGCAAAAGCAATTTGTAACCCAAATCCTTTTAAAATAATTGCATAATCTATTTTTTTGCGATTGTTACTTAGTAAATAAGCAACAACTAACAAAACCAACACCCCAAGAACACCAATAAACCTTTCCATTAATTTTTATTTAAAAACCTGAAAGATAAGTATTTCGCAAAAAAAATAATCCCTACAAAGACATGTAGAGATTATTAAATTATTATTTTTTAGTAAAGTCTATTTTCTAGATTTCATCAAAACGAATATTTACACCTAATTTATCAGCCATTAACTGGTTGATTTTACGTTTTAAACCTGGTATTTTAACCTCTTTAATAGCATCTGAACAGAAAGCAAACATTAATAATGCTTCTGCTTCAACTTTAGGAATTCCTCTTTGTTGCATGTAAAACAACGCAGATTTATCTAACTGACCAATGGTACATCCGTGAGAACATTTTACATCATCTGCAAAAATTTCTAACTGAGGTTTAGAATTAATGGTTGCCGTATCTGAAATCAAGACAGAATCATTTTGTTGATAAGCATTAATTCTCTGTGCTGCCTGATCTACAATTACTTTACCGTTAAAAACTCCAGTTGATTTTCCTCCGTAAATTCCTTTATAAGTTTCGTTTGATTGACAATCTGGTGATTTATGAGCCACCAAAGTATGATTGTCTACCAATTGATCTCCTTCTAAAATGGTTACTCCATTTAAAATAGAATCACAACCTGGTCCATTTTGATAAAATGACAAGTTATTTCTAGTAATATTTCCTCCAAAAGAAAAAGTATATACAGAAGCAACTGTGTCTCTTTCTTGAGCTACAAAAGTAGCATCTACCAAAGAAGCATTGTTTTTATCATTCTGAATTTTATACAAATCAAAAATTGCGTTTTGACCTACAAAAACTTCGGTAACTACATTGTTAAAAGTTGCTACATCTGTAATAGATTGATGACGCTCTATGAATTTAACTTGTGCGTTTTCTCCAACAATAATTAAATTTCTTGGCTGTAACAACATTGCGGATGTTTCTCCAGAAGCCAAATAAACCAACTCTACAGGCTTTGAAACGACTTTGCTTTTAGCAACTTCAATAATAACCCCTTCGTTTGTAAAAGCAGTATTTAAATCAGTTAAACTGGTTTGTCCTTTAGCTAAGCTATTGTATTTGTTTTTAAAAATATCTTCGTAAGAAGCATCTTCAATCGCTTCTGATAATAATTTTACAGAAATCTCCTCAACAGTATCAGACAATGAAGTATTAAAAACACCATCAACAAAAATCAATTTGTATGAATCTACTCCATCCACCAAATAAGGAGCAATGGTTTCTGCTGTAACAGAGGTTGCCTTTGCAGACTCAATTCCGTATTCGTTTTTTAAGATACTTCTTAAGCTAGTGTATTTCCACTCCTCATCTTTGGTTGTTGGAAACCCCTTTTGAGAAAACGCTTCAAAAGCTTCTTTTTTATAATTTTCTACAGTTACATTTTTAGTATTAACTTTAAATGCTTCTGTTAATTTATTTTGTAAACTCATTTTGTTTAGTTTATAAAGTTGGAAAGTTAAAAGTTGGAAAGTAGTTATGCTGAATACATAACTTATTAAACTTTAAAACTCAATTTACTTCAACCAATCGTAACCTTTCGCTTCTAATTCTAAAGCCAATTCTTTACCTCCTGATTTTACTATTTTACCATCTGCTAAAACATGTACAAAATCTGGAATAATATAATCTAACAAACGCTGGTAATGCGTAATTACTACTACAGCATTGTCCTTAGATTTTAATTTGTTTACTCCGTTAGCAACAATTCTTAATGCATCAATGTCTAATCCTGAATCTGTTTCATCCAAAATAGCCAACTTAGGCTCTAACATTGCCATTTGAAAAATTTCATTACGTTTCTTTTCCCCTCCAGAAAAACCTTCGTTTAAAGAACGTGATAAGAAAGTTTTATCAATTTCTAATAACGCAGCTTTTTCTCTAATTTTTTTTAACATTTCAGCAGCAGGCATGTCTTCTAAACCTTGCGCTTTACGTTTAGCGTTGATAGCAGTTTTTATAAAGTTTGTTACTGTTACTCCTGGAATTTCAATAGGATATTGGAATGATAAAAACACTCCTTTGTGAGCTCTTTCATCTGGACTTAAATCAGATAAATCTTCTCCTTCTAAAGAGATTGTTCCTTCTGTTACTTCGTAATTTTCATTCCCAGTTACTACAGATGCAAAAGTACTTTTACCAGCACCGTTTGGTCCCATAATAGCGTGAACCTCTCCTGCTTTTACTTCAATATTTAATCCTTTTAAGATATTGTTACCTTCTACTTTTGCGTGTAAATTTTCTATTTTTAACATCTTATATTATGCTTTTAGCTGTTAGCTATTGGCTGTTAAGCCGTTTAATTCGTAATTGTTAATTCTTAACTCTTAGTGCTTACCCTACAGATCCTTCTAAACTAATTTCTAATAGTTTTTGTGCTTCTACAGCAAACTCCATTGGTAATTTGTTCAACACATCTTTACTAAATCCGTTTACAATTAATGCAATGGCTTTTTCAGTATCTATACCACGTTGGTTACAGTAAAACAATTGGTCTTCTCCAATTTTACTTGTTGTAGCCTCGTGTTCTATTTGTGCTGATTTGTTTTTAACTTCTATGTATGGGAACGTATGTGCACCACATAAATCACCCATTAATAAAGAATCACATTGTGAAAAGTTTCGAGCATTTTCCGCTTTAGAATTTACTTTTACCAATCCACGGTAACTGTTGTGAGAATGACCGGCAGAAATCCCTTTAGAAATAATAGTACTTCTAGTATTATTTCCTAAATGAATCATTTTTGTACCCGTATCTGCTTGCTGATAATTATTAGTTACGGCTATAGAATAAAATTCCCCTGTAGAATTATCTCCTTTTAAAATACAAGATGGATATTTCCAAGTAACTGCAGAACCTGTTTCTACCTGTGTCCAAGATACTTTTGCATTCTTTTCACAAACCGCTCTTTTGGTTACAAAGTTGTAAACTCCACCTTTACCTTTTGCATCACCTGGGAACCAGTTTTGCACAGTAGAATATTTAATTTCAGCATCATCTAAGGCAACCAATTCAACAACTGCTGCATGCAACTGATTTTCATCTCTACTAGGTGCTGTACATCCCTCTAAATAACTTACAAAAGAACCTTCATCGGCAACTACCAAAGTACGCTCAAACTGTCCTGTTCCACCTTCATTGATACGGAAATAGGTAGATAATTCCATTGGACATGTTACTCCTTTTGGAATGTAACAAAAAGATCCATCAGTAAAAACTGCTGAATTTAGTGCCGCATAAAAATTATCTGTTTTAGGAACTACCGATCCCATGTATTTTTTCACCAATTCTGGATGCTCTTTAATAGCTTCAGATATTGGACAAAATATAATTCCTTTTTCATTTAGGGTCTTTTTAAAAGTAGTTGCAACTGAAACTGAATCTACTACAATATCTACTGCAATGTTTTGTAATTTCTTTTGCTCATCAACAGAAATCCCTAATTTTTTATACATTTCTAACAACTCAGGATCTACATCGTCTAAGCTTTTATTAGGATCTGCTTTTTTAGGTGCTGAATAATAACTGATGTTTTGAAAATCTGGTTTTTCATAACGTACATTTGCCCATTCAGGCTCCGCCATAGCTTCCCATTTGCGGAAAGCATCTAAACGCCATTCCGTCATCCATTCTGGCTCTTCCTTTTTTAAAGAAATTGCTCTAATTACATCTTCATTCAGTCCTTTAGGAAAAGTTTCTGCATCTAAATAAGTATAAAATCCATATTCATACTCTTTAGTTTTTAATTCTTCCCTTAAGTCGTCTTCTGTGTATTTCATTTTAGTTTTAATGTTTAAAAGTAAAAAGTTTATAAAGTCGAATGTAAATATTTTAACAATCCACTAATCAACTTTGACACTTCGTTTACCTTTGTTTTTAAAATCTCAAATTCTTCTCTATTAATATATTCTAAATCATTAGCTAAATACAACTGTGACCTTACTTCTCCAGCAGAGGCTTTGGCTATATATAAAAACCTAATGAATTCTTTTGTTGTTTGTCTTTCAAACCTTCTGCTATGTTTGAAGAAATTGATATACTTGCTCTTCTTATCTGATTTCTTAATTCGTAATCTTTTGAAATCAGATTATTGTTTGTTGTCTTATATATTTCAATATTTAATTATCTTGCTTTTTGCCAAGAAATTATCTCTTCAAAAGAATTAAACTTTGCCATACTTTAAGAACTTTTAACTTTACAAACTAAAACTCTCTCCACAACCACAAGTTCTGTTGGCGTTTGGATTGTTAAAAACAAATCCAGTTCCGTTCAATCCGCCAGAATATTCTAAAGTAGTTCCAACTAAATAAAGGAAACTTTTTTTATCTACAATAATTTTAACGCCATTGTCTTCAAAAACTTTATCACCTTCTTGTTGTTCTTTATCAAACTTTAAATCGTACGATAATCCTGAACATCCTCCACTCTTAACTCCTACTCTAACAAAATCATTAGCAGCATCATAACCATCATCGGCCATTAATTCTACTACTTTTTTCTTAGCTATATCTGATACTTTTATCATAACTTAAATAGATTAAATCTAAACGTTTGCAAATTTACCATTTTTAAACTGATTTTTATCATAAGGGATATGAATAATATTTATTATACAATAGACTTCCTCAATGTAAAATGTATCTTTGCAAATTATTAGTAATTTCTTATATACTATTAGTAGTTTAAATACACAAACCTTTCAATTAAAAGCATATGTTAGAAGATAAAACGCCTCAAAAAACAGACATTGCAAGTCTAGGAGAATTTGGTTTAATTTCTCACTTAACACAATATTTTACCATTCAACAAGACTCAACCATTAAAGGTGTGGGTGATGACTGTGCTGTTTTAGATGCCAAAGGCTTAAAAACCCTAGTGACTACTGACTTGTTAGTAGAAGGAGTTCACTTTAATTTATCGTACATGCCATTAAAGCATCTAGGATACAAAGCAGTGATGGTAAATTTATCTGATGTATATGCCATGAATGCCGAGGCGAGTCAAATTACCATATCTATTGCTTTGTCTAACAGATTTCCTTTAGAAACTGTAGAAGAATTGTATAGCGGAATTCAATTGGCTTGTGAAAAATATAATGTAGATTTAATTGGAGGAGATACTACCTCATCAACCAAGGGATTGTTAATTAGCGTAACTGCTATTGGACATGCTGAGGATGAAAAAATTACATACCGTAATACTGCCAAAGAAAATGATTTGTTAGTAGTTACTGGAGATTTAGGAGCGGCTTATTTAGGTTTTCAGGTGTTAGAACGTGAAAAGCAAGTTTTTGAAGTAGACCCTAACAATCAACCAGATTTAGATGCTTACACATATTTAATTGAACGCCAATTAAAGCCAGAAGCTAGAAAAGATATTGTTAGAATTTTAAATGATTTAGAGGTGATTCCGACATCAATGATTGATATTTCTGATGGATTGTCCTCGGAAACCATTCACCTTTGTCAACAATCTAAAGTAGGATGTAATATTTATGAAGACAAACTTCCTTTAGATCCTCAAGTAATTTCTACTTGTGAAGAGTTTGATTTAAACAGTACAACCGTTGCTTTAAGTGGTGGTGAAGATTATGAATTGTTATTTACCATTGCTCAAAGTGATTTTGATAAAATTAAAGGAAATCCACATTTAACAGTGATTGGTCACATGACTGATGAAGCTAGCGGAATGAACTTAATTACCCGTGGAGCCAATCAATCTGTGCCGTTAACTGCTCAAGGATGGAATGCTTTGTTAGAAAAAAATACAGAATCGTAAACAATACCATTTTTTACATCATCAACTAAATCACTCTGCACTAGAAGTACAGAGGTTTGTTTCACTAGGGATTAAAATCCCCCTTATATATCAGAATTATAAAATTTAAAATTGACTGAAGCTCATTTATAAAAAACCTAAGGATATAACATTTTTATATCACTAAAGTACTGCAATCAAATTGCAGGGTTTTAAACCCTAATCTGAAACCAATAAACATAAAAAGTCTAAACTATACCAGTTTAGACTTTTTATGTTTTACAAGTTCTCGTCTTCGCTCGAACACCCTTGATCTCAAAACAGGTCATCGAGCGGAGACTAGATGAGATACTTTTAAATTAGAGAACTTATTCCGAGAAAAGCTTTCCTATAAATTATTTAGCCACAAAAACCACATTTTCATCTTTCACAATTTCTTCATTGTTAAAACGCAAATACACCCTAGCCAAAGCCAACACATCTTGTTCACAATAACGAACAATTCTAGGTAAGTCATCTTCTTGATAAAAAACAGTTCCTACTTGACTACCATCTATATCTCCTTTTGGACTAGGAACGCCCAATAAATGGGTGAGTAATTTTAAGGACGTGTAATGTTTATAATCACCAAACTTCCACAACTCCAAAGTATCTAAATGTGGAATTTCCCATGGTTTTTTTCCGAATAAATTTAATTTAATTGGTAAATCTAACCCGTGTACAATCATTCTACGGGCAATAAACGGAAAATCGAACTCTTTAGCGTTATGACCACACAAAACGTGTTGTGGCTTGTTAAAATGCGTTTCTAAAAGATTTTTAAAGCCCCTTAAAATTTCTTTTTCATCTTTAGAAGCAAAAGAAGTAATTCTTAATTCTTGATTGACAAAATACCCTACAGAAATACAGACAATTTTACCAAACTCTGCCCAAATTCCAGCATTATTATAAAACGCTTCTGCACTTATTTCTTCACCTCTTTTATAAGCAGTTTTATTGGCAAACAATTCTTTTTCAATATCCGGAACCTCAGAAAATTCTTTATACAAGGGAACGGTTTCAATATCTAAAAAGAGAATGTTTTCTTTTTGGGTTTTAAAATTCATAGCTTTTATTCCTAAAGTTAAAAAAGTAACGGGAATAAAAAAACCCATCTCTTTCGAGATGGGTTTTAAATATTTTTTATCTGTAAGGGTTACTTAGTGTAACCTGTCCAAGAGAATACAGAAAAATCAGCTCCTCCAGTAGTTCCAGAAGTTGCAGTAATAGTAGCTCCTGCAGAAACAGTATTTTTTACATCAGTAACATCTACTCCATTAGCTGGGTCAATAACTACAGTTATAATAGTATCGTCTGTTGCATCACTCTTAGAGTCTTGTAAATCTACAATGTCTCCAAATACCGCTTGTGCATTTCCAGATTTAACAATTGCATTTGTAATTGTAGCAGTAGCACCTCTTCTTACTTTAATAGCATCAGACATTTCTACTTCTCCACTATGCTCAATAGTTAATCCGTTTACAGTAAAGTCAGATTGTGCAATATCTGAAGGAGAGTTTCCATCTAAGTTTCCATCAGCTTCAATACCACGTGGATCAGAAGTTACAGCAGTAAAACCAGCTTCTCTAATTCCATATAAGTTTGTACAAGTTCCTGTATATCCTTGAGTAAAGTCAAACATATCATCTTTAGCGTTTACAGCTAAAATGTTCGATGCATTTACAGAACCCCCAAAAAACTCAATAGCATCATCATCACCATATAAAATAGCAATATTTGATAAAGTAGTTCCACTTCCAACTCCATTTAAAGTTAAACCATTATGCTCAGCATCTCCATCGATTCTTGCACCAGTGTACTCTAAAATTACATAATCTAAGATTCCTGAATTATCATTTTCTACATCACCTCCATAAAATAATCCAGAGTTAACCTCTGTTGCAGAGTTACTAGACTGACCTGAAGGTCTAGAAATAGGAGCTTTACCGTTAATGATTAAACCTCCCCAGTCTCCAGCTGCTGGACTAGTTGCATTAGAAGTAAAAATAATTGGGTTTGAAGCATCTCCATCAGCAACAATCTTACCTCCTTTTTCAACTAATAAATAAACGTCTGTACCACCTGCTAAAGCTTTAATAGTCGTCCCTGCTGGTATTGTTAAAGTTACCCCATCTTTAACAAATACAGCCCCAGTTAAAGTATATTCAACACTTGCATCTAAAGTTAAATTAGAAGTAATAGCTCCTGCTAATTGCCCATTTTTGTTTGAACCTCCATTATTGTCATCATCATCAGAAGTACAACTTGTAAAAGTGATAGCTGCAATAGCTAACATTGATAAAATTAATTTTTTCATCTTAATAAATTTTTGTTTTGTTTTTGTTTCAAATTTTATTGCCACAAAGTAAAGACAGAATAGCGTTAAACTAGGTTAAGAACCTATTAAGTTCTTGTTAACTATTTATTGCTTATTGTAAACTTATTGTTAAACATAGAAGCCACTGTAAATACAGTGGCTTCTATGTCTTCTTATTAATTTTTTCAATTAAAATGAGTATCCAATAGATATACTAGCATCTAAACCTCTTTTAAAATCAGAAACAACAACATCATTAGGATTTATAGCGCCATCTCTACCTAATCTAACTAACTGTACAGGTGGGTTTAAAATATTCTTTACTTTTAATTTTACAGAATAATTACCTAATTTGTATGAAGAAACAAAATCTAAACCTGTAATAGATTTTTCTACAATATTATTATATCCCTGTGTTCCTATAGAATAAACTCTATCACTGAAATAATTAAACACAACGGCAGAAGTTATCTCTCCTCCAAATAAACTACTATTTAAAGTTAAATCTGTATTTACTAATACTGGTGTAGCACCTTCTAATTCGGTAGTACTATTTGTAAAATTTGAATTTGAATTTGTATCTAAATTTACCTCAGAATATAAGTAAGAAGCATTTAAACCAAAACTTAACTTATTTTCAAAATCATCTTTACCTAAAAATGAATATAATTTCTTTTTAAATTCAAATTCAGCACCAAACAAAATAGCTTCATCACCTAAATTTGTATAACTTAAAGTACCTGCCGCACCAATTAAATCAACTCGAGAGATTGGATTTTTAATCATTTTATAAAACCCTGTTAAAGAAACAAATTCAGCATCTCCAAAATAATACTCTCCTTTTAAATCCACATTATAATTATCGGATGGTAATAAATCTGGATTACCTTGACTTGCAAAGCTGATATCTTGATACTTAAACGGTGCTATTTCTTTAAACTGAGGTAATGTATATGTTTTACTTGCTACCGCCCTAAATATTAAATCTTCAGTAGCGCTAAACTTTGTAATTAAAGAAGGTAATACGTAGTATTTACTTATTGTGGGAACACCTGTATTATCACTATTTGCAATATTTGTATTATACTCTACAGATAAATCAACCAACTCTCCTCTTAATCCGGGATTAATTGTAAAGTTTTCTGATATTTTAATTAAATATTTTGCAAACTGTCCAAACACAAATCGCTTCCCATCATAGGTAAAAGGTTTAAAAGGATCTAATCTACCTCTTCCTGTTTGAAACCCAAAACTTCCGTTATCTAGATTTTGTTGATTAAAAAAATCATCAGCATTATTTATATCTACTGAATACAAACCTTGTACATTGTGCTGAAAATCAACAGCTTCAAAATTTCTTACAGTGTATCTTGCATCAAACCCTAAATCTAATTTGCTTTTTAGACCATCTTTTTCTTTATCTAAAAACTTAAAATCAATATTAGAAGTGAAAGCAATATCATTTTCTTTTAAATTGGTATAAAACCTACTATGATATCCTGCGCTACTAGGGTTAGGACTTGTTTGACCTCCTCTTATTAAGTATCTATTAGAACGTCTATCCGGTTCATTTCCTGAAACATAATTATATGCTAGTCCTAATTTTAAATCACTTTTATCAGAAATGTAAAAATCTCCCAACAATTGATTTACCAACAACATATTGTCGTTTACTTGTTGTCTTCTTAAAAATTCTAAATCAGCAGGATCTTCAGGAGCATTTTTACCATAAGCATCAGAAACCGCCTGACTATTAGCATGAATTAATAAAGTATTATATTTTAAATTGTTTGAAGAGTTAAAATCATATTTTAAACTAGCCATTAATAATTGAGAAGCATTTCTATTATACTTATCTACTTCTTGATCTTGATTAACTCTCCCATCAGTTGTTGAATTTCTAATAACTCCTTCTTGATACCTATAATCAGATGACAGAGATGCTACGGCAAAAAAACTAAATTTATCTCCATTATCTAATTTATATTTTTTTCCTCCTGCAACAGAAATTGATTTATTTAATTGAAAGTTTTGACTGTTTGGATCAATATTATTTTTAAAATTATAAACTCCTAAATCAGTAATTTTAAAGCTATTTTCTTGAATACCTATAGTGTTTGTACCATCTATTGTTAAGAAATCAGATTTTGTTATTGTTTGGCTATTCCCTCCAACAGAAAAACCAACAGATAAATCTTTATTTCCCGATAAAATCTTAGAAGATATATCAATATTTGCTCCACCAACATCTCCAAAAATATTTGATGTAAAGGCTTTATTTATCCCTACATTCTGAATTACATCCGTTGAAAAATAATCTAAAGATATATTTTTATATTCAGGATCATCAGAAGGCAAAGGCAATCCGTTATATGTCGTTGAATTATATCTATCTCCTAACCCACGTACAAAAACATTTTTAACTCCTTGTTGTTTTGTAACACCAGCTGTTTTTACAACAGCACCCTCGGCATCACTTACTCCTTTGTTAGAAAGTTCTTCCGCTCCAATTGCAGTAACAATTTCTACAGCTTCTTTTTGCACTTCAACCAATGCCTCTTCACTTTCTTTATTTATAACAGCGGTTAATACTACAGCATCTAAAGCATCAGCTACAGAAGACATTACAATTGTAATATTTTGCGTTGCATTAGCTTTTACTGTTACTTGTTTTTTAACAGTTTCGTATCCTACAAACTCAAAAACAAGCGTGTGTACTCCTGGACTTAATTTTATAATGTAATTTCCATCAAAATCAGAGGTAGTTCCTACCGTATTATCTTTACTATCATAAATACTTACAAACGGCAAAGGTTCTAAGCCCATGTCCTTATCTTGTATTTTTCCTGAAATGGTTCCTTTTGACTGTGCAAACGTAACTACACTCATCAAAGTAAAAAATGTAACTAATAAATTTCTCATTATCAATGCTATATTTGTTAAAGCGGTGCAAAAGTCTATAAATAATACCTTAAAGAGGGCAACATATCATTACCTTTATGTTAAAATATTGTTAACAAGCACCCATGATTACGTTAAGTTCAGCTTACTGTTAAATGATTGTTAACAAACTCTTTTGTATCTTGTAAAAGATTAATTTTGCTACGATTAATAACACATATAATGGAAACAAATCAGATTAAAATACTTTTAGTAGACGATGAACCAGATATCTTAGAAATTGTTGGTTACAATCTTAAAAAAGAAGGGTATGATATTTATACTGCAGAGAACGGCTTAGAGGCTGTAAGTCAGGCAAAAAAAGTACAACCTCATTTAATTCTATTAGATGTAATGATGCCTGAAATGGATGGTGTTGAAGCTTGTGAAAAAATTAGAGAACTTCCAGATATGGGTGATGTAATTATCTCTTTTTTTACTGCTAGAGGCGAAGATTATAGTCAAGTTGCAGGGTTTGATGCCGGTGCTGACGACTACATTACAAAGCCAATTAAGCCAAAATTGTTAATCAGTAAGATTAAATCTTTATTAAGAAGAATTAAAGAAGAAGGAGGTAACAACAATACCGAATTAGGTGGAATTACTATAGATCGTGATGAATACTTAATTATTAAAGATGGTGATAAAATTGTGTTACCCAGAAAAGAATTCGAACTTTTTTCTTTATTAACTTCAAAACCAGGTAAGGTATTTAACCGAGAATCTATCATGAAAAAAGTTTGGGGTAGTGATGTAGTTGTTGGAGATAGAACTATTGATGTACACATTAGAAAACTTCGTGAAAAAATAGGGGATGATTACTTTAAAACCGTTAAAGGAGTAGGATATAAGTTCATTTTACATGAAAATTAAAAACTTCTTACTTTTTTCAATTCTCCTCTCTTTTATACTTGTTGCTTGTATCAATGCTGCCATAGTCTTTTTTATGTTCAACACATTAGAAGAGATAAATGTAAATGCACTTTTAATTTTGTCTGGAGTATTATTTGTGCTTCTAACTATTATTTTAAATAGCGGAATTAATAATTACATTAATTATAGAATTGATAAAATTTACAATCAAGTAAATACTTTAAAAAAGAGAAGAATTTCTAGAATTAATGTAAATGCTGATGAGTTTGACTTTTTAGCCAGAGACATTCTGAAGTATTCCTATAAAAAGAAAAGGGAAATCACAAAGCTAAATTACCGTGAAAATTACAGACGTGATTTTTTAGGAAATGTTGCTCACGAGTTAAAAACACCTTTGTTTACAGTACAAGGTTACTTATTAACTTTAATTGAAGGAGCTGCTGAAAACAAAGAAATTAGAGAAAAATATTTAAAAAGAGCCAATCTTGCTATTGAAAGACTGAGCGAAATTGTTGGAGACTTAGATTTAATTACCAAACTAGAAACCAATGATTTAAAACTTAAAATAGATACTTTTAACATTATAAAAGTCATTCAAAAAGTTTTTGATTTGCTAGAAATGCAAGCAAAAAAAAGAAGTATAAAACTTACGTTAGATAAGTTTTATGACATTCCGGAGTTTGTACTAGCCGATCAAAGTAAAATTGAGCAAGTTTTAATCAACCTTGTAATGAACTCCATTAAATACGGAAAAGTTGGTGGAACCACCATTGTATCGGTAGATTATGAAGACGAAGAAAAAGTAGTAATTAAGGTGACTGATAACGGTGAAGGAATTGCTGAAGCGGATGTACCAAGATTGTTTGAACGTTTTTACAGAGTAGATAAAAGTAGATCCAGAGATCAAGGAGGTTCTGGTTTAGGATTGTCTATTGTAAAACACATTATAGAAGCTCATGAGCAAACCATTGATGTAAGTAGTAGTATTGGTGTAGGCTCTACTTTTTACTTTACACTGGAGAAAGCTTAAATGCTTTTATTAAATACTTAGAAATACAATGTTGAGACGTCTTTTTAAAAGATACCTCAACATTTTTTTTGTTTAACATATCAATATTAAACTCTTTTTGAGTGCTAAAACGAGCCTTACTTTGACTATTTAAATATTTCGCCAAATACTCTTGTTCTGTTTGCCCCGGTGTAGGAATATAAAAAGCTGACTTTTCTAAAGTAATTAAATCCATAATGGTACTGTAACCAGATCTTGAGATTACTAATTCAGATTCATTTATCACTTTTTCTAAGTCATCGGATAATAAATAATCTATTACCTCAACATTGGATGAAAAAACTTTTGTAGAGACTTTTAAAGTTCCTCTTACCAACAATACTTTACCTTTAAAATATCTTAATTCCTTACACATTAAATCTTCCAAAGCATTTCTTTGTCCTTCTATTCCAGATAACAACACTAATAAATTGTATTTGATTGGAATTTCTTGTTTTTTGAATCTAGACAAAACCCCAATGTATTGAATATTTAAATTTGAGATGTTTTTAGATAAATCTCCTGAATACAAATTATTTTCTTCATCAGGAACCCAACATTCTTTGTGTTTTTTGATAAAATAATGATGAATTTTATCAATGCTTTTTGATAAAATTCCTGCTTTAATATTTAGTTGATGAGTAATATAAACAGATGGTATTTCTGAATGATAGACTCCTAACCTATTATCGGAAATGATTCCAACAATTTCCTTTTTATGATCATTGATATATTTTTTGATAACGGCTTGTTCCTTCATAATTCCATTGACAATTTTTGGAATATTTAAAAACATAGAACCAACAAAATATTGATGGTATTGAATTCCGTAAGTTGTTAATTCTAAAGTTTCTAGATCTGGAAATTCTTTTCTTAAAAATAACAAAGCATCACCATCACTTGCAATAATAGGAATATAGCCCAAAACGATAATTTCTTTTATTATTGGAATACAACGCGAAACATGACCCCAACCCCAGTTTAATGGAGCAACTATTATTTTTTTAGAAACTATTTTTTTTGACATACTTAAAAGTAATAAAAGTACTATGCTAATTAAATGTGATAGTTAAAAATATTGCATCTCGACTCCGCTCGATGACCTAAATAGTAAAGGTGTTCTAGTGTCCAGAACTCTCGGGAGAGTACCTTTAATAATCAAAAATCGCTTTGTTTACTAGTAAACAAAGCGATTTTTAATATGTTTATGATTAGAAATTATACCAAATCAAATCCAATGTCTTTTCTATAATTCATTTTATCAAAAGAAATTTTATCAATCGTTCTATACGATTTTGCCAAAGCAGAAGGAATATCCTCTCCAAATGAAGTAACAGCCAATACACGACCTCCGTTTGTAACAATGTTTCCGTCTTTTACAGTAGTCCCTGCATGATAAACAATAGATTCTTCTTCGTTTTCTGTTCCTGTGATAATGTCTCCTTTTCCATAAGCTTCAGGATATCCACCTGCAACAACTACAACAGTAGTCGCTGTTCTAGGATCTACTTCATAAGATTTTGATGCTAAAGTCTGTGTAGCCACACCTTCAAATAAATCTAATAAATCAGAAGTAATACGTGGTAAAACTGCTTCTGTTTCAGGATCTCCCATACGTACATTATACTCTATAACGTAAGGATCACCTCCAATATTCATCAATCCTATAAAGATAAATCCACGGTAATCAATACCATCTTTTTGTAAACCTTCAACGGTTGGTTTCACTACTCTATCTTCTACTTTTTTAATAAAGGCTTCATCGGCAAATGGTACTGGAGAAATTGCTCCCATACCACCAGTGTTTAAACCAGTATCTCCTTCTCCAATTCTTTTATAATCTTTGGCAGATGGCAATACTTTGTATCCTTTTCCATCTGTTAAAACAAAAACAGACAATTCAATTCCATCTAAATATTCTTCAATCACGACTTTAGAAGAAGCTGCACCAAATTTTTCGTTGGTTAGCATATCCGCCAATTCATCCTTAGCTTCTTGTAAATTATCAATAATTAACACTCCTTTACCCGCAGCCAATCCATCTGCTTTTAATACAAATGGTGGTTTTAACGTTTCTAAAAATGCTTGCCCCTCTGCAACTGTATCTTTTGTAAACGCTTCGTATTTAGCTGTAGGAACTCCATGTTTAAACATGAATTTTTTTGAAAATTCTTTAGAACCTTCTAACTCAGCACCATCCTTTTTAGGTCCAATTACCGGAATGTTTTTTAATTCATCATCGGCCAAGAAATAATCATGAACACCCGCAACCAAAGGAGCTTCTGGTCCAACAACCACCATGTTGATGTTGTTTTCTAAAACCACTTTTTTTACCGCAGGAAAATCTGTTGGATCTATTGCAATATTGTTTGATATTTTAGCAGTACCAGCATTTCCTGGGGCTATAAACAACTTAGACAATTTTTTACTTTCTACTAATTTTTTTGCAAATGCATGTTCTCTACCTCCAGAACCTAAAATAAGAATATTCATAATTTATTTACCTTTTCCTTTAATAACCACTACAATGGTATATAAGATGATTTTAATATCAGTCCACAAAGATAGGTTATCTAAATAAACTAAATCGTACCTAGCTCTAATTTTCATTTGTGCAAATGTATCGGCATAACCAAAACGAATTTGCCCCAAAGATGTAATTCCTGGTTTTAAACACTGTAACTCTGCATAATTAGGGATTTCACGAATAATATTATCTAAAAATTGCTGTCTTTCAGGTCTGGGTCCCACAATACTCATATCCCCTATTAATACATTAATGAACTGTGGAAATTCATCAATTCTATATTTACGAAGTATTTTTCCCATTTTAGTAATTCTAACCGTTTCTTCTTCTGATAACAAAGGATCGTTTACAGGAGGGAATCCTTTCATGGTTCTCAATTTAAAAATATTAAACTCTCTTCCGTGCTGCCCAACCCTTTTTTGAAAAAAGAAAGGTTTTTCACCTGTGGTGATAAAAATTAATATGGCAAATACAGGAATTAACCAAATTAAAACTGTTATTACCACTATAAAAGAAAATAGAATATCGAATATTCGTTTAAACATGAAATGAGTTAGTTATTAAAAATTTGTCCCAAAATAGCTTCGGTAATGGCATATGTTGGTTTAACACCTTTCATTCCTAGTCCTCCTGAAGCTAATGTACTTCCTGAATGTAAAGGATTGTCTGATGCATAGTAAGCATACCTTACTTTTACTTTTTTAGAAATATGATTTCTTACTTGGGAGGCGATTTGAATGGCTTTTTGATAATGAGCCCCTTCCATTTCTAACCCAACTGTATTCCAACTAGTACTTTTAAAATAGTTAAGAATAGACTTGTTTTGTAACGATGTCCCCAACACCGTAACCATGTTCCCCGTAAAAGTGTTCAAATTTAATTTTTTGAATTGATTTTCATCCAATTCATTGATAAAAAAATAGTTATCGGCTGTTCCTTCTAAAATATGGGCTGTTGGAATCATCACATCTCCTTTATCTCCAAATAAAATTCCAGCTTTTCCCATAATGGAAACGGATTCTACATCTAGCTTAATGGCATCTTCTAGTCCATGATTATAGGGTTTTAGCAATTCATCCATGGTTTCATAAGCTTGTTCTCCAAAAGCATAATCCATCACTATAATTACAGGTTCTTTGTCTTTTGGTTCTTGATTAATGAATGAAGTATCTATAATTTGAACATCTATATTGGCTCCAGAAGTGTCATCAACCTCTGTTAATCCATTTTTTAATGCATATTGTAATACTTTTTCTCTCTTTTCTTTGCTTTTTATTTCGCTTAGTTCTTTATATAAAGTAAAAACATCTTCACTTTTAAACTGAAGTGCTTTTTTAGCATACAAAACATTTAAAACAGAATGCATATTAGAACTAATAATATGAATAGGCCTGTTTAACATTCCTTTGTTAAACAAAACTGTTTTTATATTTCTTGCCCAAATATTTCCATAAACATGCTTCCCTACTTGATCGATGAGACTATCACTAAAACGAATCAACCGGAATTGATTGTCTATTTTTTCTTTTGCTGCTAGCGTTCCTAAACCGTAAATGATATGGAAAAATCTATCAGGATTTTTTTTGGTTGATAACTGTTTGTAGACACTTTTAACCTCATCAAAACTTCTTCCTAAAAGATTAGATAAATAAACAAAAAGGACTTCTCTATCTTCTTGAATAATTTCATCATTAGAAAGCACTAATTCTTGTAGTTTTTCCCATTCGTGAGAAATTTCATTTTTATACCCCACAAACATTCTATTCAACAACTTATGTGATTCTAAATACATAAATGTTAAATGAGTTAAAACATCATAAATATCAGATCTCCCACGTGTGATTTCAATATTCATTTGTTCTCCATCAATTCTGTAACAATTTCGTCTTCTTTTTGGAGGGACTATTTTAGCAAAATGACCTTCGTCTAAACCTTCGGTAGCCGTTAAATTAATAAATCTACAGCTTTCAATTCCTTCTGGTAAACGATCTAAAACATATAACAAACCTTGCAATTCAAACTTTTTAGAATCAGATATAGATCCGTAAATTTCTGGTTGCAGTTCTAATAAAGCTTTTCTTAATGATTGTCCAGACACTCCCATAGGTTTGTAATGTCCTCTGTTAAACAAATGCAACATGGTAATGTACATTGTTTCTATTGCTCTTTTAGACTTTTGAGCCAATACTCTTTCTTGATGTTCCATAAGTATGGAAGATAAGAATTCTGATTAAGATTCTGAAGTAGGAAGTGAAGATTTAAACTTTAAGAAGACTTTTTTTAACGTAGATTCAACCTCAACATAATCAGGCATTTTATTACTCATGTAAATAAACATGATATTGTAAGTTTTATGATTCCCTTCAAAAAATTCATATTGATGCAATCTATAAGCTTCTCGTAACAGCCTTTTGATTCTATTTCTATCAACGGCAGGTTTAAAATTTCTTTTAGGAACAGAAAAAGCAACTTTGGTCTCTAGATTTTCTTCTTTATCAACTGGTAAATAAATCATTTTGATAGGAAAACTTTTCGCAGACATCCCCTCTATAAACAATTGAGCAATTGCCTTTCTACTTTTTAATTTTTGATTTTTACCTAAAGTGAATTTCATAGGGTGCAAAAATAAGCAAACAAGTGTTTAAAAACTTACTTTTAAAATGAATATCTATTCTTCTAAAATTTTAGACAGAATATCTAATGATTTTGGTCTTCTGAAAGAAGATAAATGTAGTTGATAATACTTTAGTAAAACATCTAAAATTATCCCTCTCTGATTTTTACTAAACATTTTTGTTTCTAAATCATCAAATTTTAAACTTAATGCATTGTTAAATAGCGTTAGCACTTCTCCTTGTATTACATTAGCTCCATTTCTGGTTACATATTTACCTCCACTTAAATCAAAAAAATATCCTTTTTCTTGATGAGCAGTATCTGGATAAAAACCCAAACATTTTGTTAGTTGAATTAAAAATACTAAATGGAAATTTGCTACATGATCATGATGATCTAACCAAACAATAGTGTTCTCCAAAAAATCGAATAAAACCTCGTTTTCTCCTTCTTCTTCCCCTAAAACAGCACTTAAAAATTCTGATAAAAAAAAGACAATAGATTGTTTAATTAAATCTACATGAAGGGTTAAAAAAGGATGTAATACGCTAGCTTCTGAAATACTATTTAAACTTCCTTTGTTGTTGTGAGAAGCATTGATTTGAAGAACGGATAAAGGGAAAAACAAGGACTTATTTACTTTTCCTTTTTTTCTTTTTAAAATCCCCTGTAACAAATAAGATTTTAGTCCATCCTGTTGGGTATAACATTTTACAATAAGACTGCTGTCGCCATATTTAACAGCGCTAATGACAATTGCTTTGGTATTAACTTGCATTAATTTACAATGGCTATTTTAGCAGTTGTGGTTTCAGATCCATCTGGGCTAGACAATAAAACAATATAGACTCCAGAAACAACAGGATTCCCTCTTAAATTTGTTTTATCCCAAACTACTTTACCTCCAAAAGATTGACTTGATTGATTAACATTCGTCTCGTAAACCAACCTACCTGATACATCCATTATTTTTACATTGGTTCCATCAGGTATTCCACTACCGTCTTTAGCTACAATGGTAATTTTTTCATGCCCTGTCTGATTTCTAATAGCCGGATTAGGATAGGCAACAACAGAAGTAATCTTAGTTCCAAAAGGCTCATTTTTACTATCATAAGCAAGTGTACCTTTTTCAGTTACCATATAAATTTGTCCCGTAGTTTCATCTAACTCCAAATCAATTACTGTATCATCTGGTAAAGGAGAGTTTGAAGAGTTAAAAATATTGTATGTTTTTTGTCCATCAGAAGACGTTTGAATAACTCCAGCTCCTTGAGTTGCAAACCATTTGTTTCCTGATAAATCTATAATAATATCATTTACTTGAGTATTTGCTAAAAATTCTCTAGCGGCACCATCTTCTTCAATAATTAAAGTATAAGCCGGTCTCTTAACATCATTATATAAGTTTTTATAATCATCAAAAACAACTAATCCTAACCCCGTACCAATCCATATTCTTTCATTTTCATCGGCAACAACAGAGAATACATAGTTTGAATTTAATTCACCATTGTTAGGTAAGTCATTTAATACCGTTGTTTTTCTTTTGCTTTCATCTTCGATTGGATTGGCATTAAAAACAAGCAATCCTGTTCTTGCTGAGGCAGCAAACACATTATTATTTTGATCTACATACATTTTATTAAAACCTCTAACATAACCTTCACTACCTGGAATTTCTGCAAAGGTGATTTTTGACTCCCATCTATCTACTCCATTTTTTTCTCCATTATAACTCGAAAAAAACTGATTATCCTTAGCCCTTGAGTTTGCTGTCCATATAAGATTATTTTTATCAACAATCATATTTCCAACTAAAGCTTGTCCAGTAGTTAAATGACCTGGTAATACATCGTTGGTATTTGCTCTTTCCCATCTTTTTACAAAATTAAAATCATTTAATTCTGTAACCCCATCAATAATACTAGCTATTAAAACTTTAGAATCATCAAAAGGATCTACGATTGCTTTGACATAATCTTTTTTGCTACCAATTTGATTATTCCTTAAATAATTCCATTTTCCATCAATAAAATAATCTACACCCCTAAATCTATTCAATCCATTATATGATGGATTATGGCCTCCATAAACTACCCATTTTTGGTTATCGCTTACAGTAATACTAAAAATATCATTTGCCGAAGGTCCATCTGGGTGTAATTCTGCATAGTTTACTTTATCAGATAAAAGTGTTTTTAAAACCCCAAAATTAGTTGTGTTTACATATACTTGATTATTGTTTACAATTGCTCTTGTAGAGGTAAAACTATAATCTGATGCCGAAGAAAAATCAACTTGGTCGGTTTTTGCAAAAGTTAATATTTCATATAAAGTTACCATGTTGGACATGGTAACAACCAACTCGTTTGTAGTTTCATTAACACTTAAATCTAAAATATTCTTAGATTCGGTAATAATAGTAGTTGAGGGATTGGTTATTTCAAAAATACTATTACCTTTTGTAAAAAACACCTTACTGTTTAAATTTAATAAATTAGTAATGTTCCCTGAGGTAATTAAAGTCCAATTGTTAAAATCTACTGGATTTAAAGATAAATCAATTTTATATAATCCATTATTTGTTGCCGCATAAAGCTCATTATTCTCAATTACAATTTGGTTAACAATATTAGAACTACTGGAATTACTAAGTTTATACGTATCTCCAAATTCAAAAGCATCAACATTTAACTCAACAATTCCAAAATCACCATAAACATAAGATTGATTTTGATTGCTGTACACTCCATGAACTATTTTATCAACCAAAATAAGATTATCTCTTATTCCTGTTACTGGGGTTACCCTACTATCTTGAGAAACTATTTCAATTAACCCATTTTCATAACCTATAATGATGCTTTCAGAAAGTTCATCAAATGAAACACTTGAAGTAGTGGTTCCTGACAAACCATTTACTGATGAAAATTTTTGAGTTTCATTCGTTTCAATATCATAGATAAACATCGCATTATTTGATATTGCATACAATTTATTTCCTACTATTGTAAAATCTTTTACATTGTTATATGAATATAAATCTTGCCATTGATTAGAATAATCTTTTTGACTCATGACTAATTGAAAAGACAAGAATAAGAATAGATAAATATATTTCATGATTTCTTTATATGGTAGTATATAGCAGTAATTAAAAAACTACGGATTTACACCAAATATACTTTTATTTGTGTTGTATTTAAAAGATTGAACATCTATAATATCCAAAACACTATGGTATAAAAAGTCTGTAGTTACTTCACCCTTTATATTCATTTTTAAATTATTGATTTTATCTTTATATTTTTCTTTAAAAGTTTTTGAATACCATATTAAACAAGCTGGGTTTTTACTAGCCTCATGATCTTGTGCATGTAACCATTTGCCATCCTCTCCTAAAATTTCTCCATGATCTGATAAATAAATTAAAATGGTATTGTCATCTTTTTTTTCTAGAAAAGAAATTATATTATTTAAAAAATAATCTAAATACACAATTGTATTATCATAAGAGTTGATCATTTCTACTTTGGTATTTGATGGCAAATACTTTGTTTTTATAATAGGTTTAAATTTTTGAAACTCTTTTGGATATCTACTTTCATACCACCAATGACTACCAATCATATGAATGGTATAAAAATTTGTTTGATCTTTTTTGTATCTATTTTTAAATATATTTAACAACTCTCCATCAAGTTTTTTATTATAACTAAGTACAGAATGTTCAACATCAATAAGTTTAATTTCCTTATTCTGTTGGATTAAATCTCTATAACTTATTTCTGGTGTTTGATTACCCATCCAAATGGTATTATAATTGGCTTTATTTAAAACAGCGTATATTGAATATATATCCTTATTAAAGGAATCATTTATGCTTTGACTTGTTAAAATTTGCGGAACACTTTTGGCAGTATATGTATTTGGAGTGTATAAGTTTTTTATGGAAGAGACGTCTGTTCTTTTAGAAAGTAAAGGATTTGTTTCTCTTTGATAACCATTTAACTGCATGTTTTTTGCTCTTACAGATTCTCCCAAAACAAAAACAATATTTACCTTATTATTTGTCTTTAAATTTTGTTGAATGCTAGCATACTGTAGCGGTTCTTTATTAAAATACTTGGTTCCTTCACATATAGCTATATAAGGCATTCTCCTTTTAAAGACCCCATGTTTTTTTTGTTCCATAATAAAAAATAAAAGAATTGATAATCCTGCTAATGCCAAACCTTTATATCTTTTCTTAAAAGTCAAATTTAGTTTCGAATAAAAAATATTTATGCTAAACGTCACCAATAAAAGAAATATCAGAAATATAATAAATGGAACAGATATTAAATCTAAAAAAATGTCTGGTTTAGATTCAAAAGACAATTGAATTAAATCAACAGATATGGTTATATCCATAGTATAAACCCAAAAAGACATCAAAGAAAAAATGATAAACAGAAGATTAAAACCTATTTTGAACAACCATTTATTTAGGGTTAGAAAATATGTAAACCCATAAAGTGTTATTTGTAACAAAATAAAATGTACAGCATAAATAAAATATTCTTTAATAGATGGTAATGGCACATGTACATATGATGATAAGCTTATAAAAACACCTATACATATATTAACACATAACTGAAACCATATTTTATTGTTTATTTTTTTGAGAACCATTTAAAAGAGGAAAGTATTTATTAACTATATATTATTGGAATGATAAGTATAATTTAAAAAAAAGTTAAGATCACCTTTTCGGTCTCAGAAAAATTAAAAATAGAGACTCATAAAAAAGTTTTATAAAAGTCATTGCTCTTATTTGTGTGGCTAAAATAGTAATTGTTTTTTTCGCTAATTTTGTTCATAACATAAACCTAAATATTTTTTATGAATTCTATTGAAATCGAACGCAAATTTTTAGTCAAAAACTTAGACTTTATAAAATCTAGTTTTGATAACAATAGAATTGAGCAAGGTTACTTAAATTCTAACAAAGACAGAGCGGTAAGAGTTAGAGTTAAAAATAATCAAGGATTTTTAACCATTAAAGGAGCTTCTAACCAAAGCGGAACGACACGTTTTGAGTGGGAAAAAGAAATTTCAATAGACGAAGCCAATCAATTATTAACCATTTGTGAACCTGGAGCGATTCGTAAAACGAGATATTTAGTCAAAGCAAATCAACATACTTTTGAGGTAGATGTTTTTGATGGTGACAACCAAGGATTGATTATAGCCGAAGTTGAATTATCATCAGAAAACGAATCTTTTGAAAAACCTGATTGGTTGGGACAAGAAGTTACGGGAGAAGTAAAGTATTATAATTCTCAACTAAGTAAAAATCCTTATAAAAATTGGTAGTTTAGTTATTTATAAAAAAACATGTAAAATCATGTTTGAAAAACTAAATTAATAATCATTATTTTATGAATAAAATTAACATCAATAACTTTGATTTTTTAAGATTTATATTTGCGTTTACAGTTGCATTTTCTCACCTAATAACACTAAGCGAATTAAAAGAATTAAAAAAGTTTGATGTGTTTTTTGATACTCACTTAGCAATTAATGGTTTTTTTATTATTAGTGGTTTTCTTATTTCTAAAAGCTTTACAACCAGTAGTGGGTTTTATAACTATACAAAAAAACGTTTAAAACGTATTTTACCTGCCTATATTTTTATAATCTTTACATGCGCTATTTTATTCAGTTTCATTTCTAGTATTTCTATTTTTGAATATTTTACAACTCTCCAGTTTTGGAAATACTTAGGTGCTAATTTAATTTTTCAAAATTATTTAGAGCCTTGTTTACCAGGAGTTTTTACTAACCATTTACATTGTGCTATAAATGGTTCTTTATGGACAATTAAAATAGAGGAAATGTTTTATTTTACATTGCCTATTTTCTTTTGGCTTATACGTAACGTTAAAATTAATTTTTATTTACTATCTGCTGCTTGCTATATTGTTTCTATTTCTTATTATAATTATTTCTGTTACATCGATATGTATAATATAGCTAAACAATTTCCTGGAGCTTTAGCATTTTTTTTAACCGGAATTATTTTACATCATAATTACAATTTTTTCTATCGAGAAAAAAACCTCTTTATATTGCCTTGTTTGATTCTATTTTTTTTAGAAAAATATATGTTTAATACCCAAATATTAAAACCTATTACTTTGGGTATAATCATTTTTTATTTAGCATATGATTTTAAGTTTTTTAATAACTTTGGGAAATACGGAGATTTTACTTATGGAATATATATATATCACTTTCCTATAATTCAGTTATTTATTCATTATGATCTCTATAACAAATACAATTCTTACCTAATCAGCTTAGCTACACTAATATTGATAATAATACTTTCCGTTTTTTCTTGGTATTTTATAGAGCTTCCGTTTTTATCTAAAAATCGGAAATTAAGGCAAAAAAAGTTAATGAGTACTCAATAAAAACTGGTAATTATTTTATGGTGTGATAATAAATTACAATAAAGTGACACAAACTACCTAACAATACTAGGATGTGAAAAATAGCATGGTTGTATTTTATTTTGTTGGCTGCATAAAAATAAGCTCCAATAGAATAAAAAATTCCACCCCACAACAACCATCGTTGACCCCAAATAGGTAAATTTTGGATCAATGATTTTAAAAAGAATAAAATAATCCATCCCATAAAAACATACGATAAGACAGAAATCACTTTGTATCTACCTATAAAATATATCTTATATACAATTCCTAAAATAGCCACTAGCCAAGAAATAATAAATACCAACCAGCCTACTTTTCCTTCTAAAACTACCAAACAAATAGGAGCATAAGATCCTGCAATTAGCACATATACCGCAGAATGATCTAAAATATTAAGGTAATATCTTACCTTTTGATTGATAGCACTATGGTATAAAGTTGATGAAGCATACAAAACCATCATACTAATTCCGTAAATAGCATAACTTAAAATAGCAGCTACACTACCTGAAACAATAGCTTTGTACATTAAAAAAGGAAACACCAAAACACTTAAAAAAAATCCAAGTGCATGAGACCATACATTCCATTTTTCTTCAAGTGCATCATAATATGTTACCTTAAAATCCATGATTCCTATTTCTTTATAATTTACAAAAAACAGTTCTTATTAACAATTGTTAAATCACATCATTTATAAATAAATTACGTGCTTTCCTGTAAATGTTTTTATGAAAGTGTACTTTTGTGCAAAACATTATTTTTTAGAGGAAATGGCAAGAATTTTAACAGGTGTACAGAGTACAGGGACTCCTCATTTAGGGAACTTATTAGGAGCAATTATCCCTGCTATTGAAATGGCAAATAATCCTGAAAATGAATCTTTTTTGTTTATCGCAAATTTGCATTCTTTAACACAAATTAAAAATAGCGAAACGCTTAAACAAAATACCTACAGCACTGCTGCTGCTTGGCTAGCTTTTGGTGTAGATATTAATAAAACAGTGTTTTACAGACAGAGTGATGTACCACAAACCACAGAATTAACTTGGTATTTAAATTGTTATTTTCCATACCAGAGATTAACTTTGGCACATTCTTTTAAAGACAAAGCAGATAGATTAGAAGACGTAAATGCTGGTTTGTTTGATTACCCAATGTTAATGGCTGCTGATATTTTGTTATATGATGCAGAAATTGTTCCAGTAGGAAAAGATCAATTACAACATTTAGAAATTACCAGAGATGTTGCCAGTAGATTCAACCACCAAATGGGAGAAACTTTTGTGTTGCCTGATGCTAAAATTCAAGAAAGCAGCATGTATGTTCCTGGAACCAATGGAGGTAAAATGAGTAAATCTCAAGGAAATTATATTGATATTTTTTTAAATGATAAACAATTGCGAAAGCAAGTCATGAAAATAGAAACCGATAGCACGCCTTTAGAAGAGCCTAAAAACCCTGATACGTGTAATTTATTTGCCTTGTACAAAATATTAGCTTCAGACGAGCAAATTGCAGAAATGAGAGCAAATTACGAAGGGGGTAATTACGGATACGGACATGCTAAGCAAGCTTTTTACGAATTACTAGTTGATAAATTTGCTGAACAACGTGCTAAGTACAATTATTACATGGAAAATTTAGAAGAAATTGACAAAGCATTAGCTATTGGGGCTCAAAAAGCTGGAGCTATTGCCGATGAAGTTTTAAAAAGAGTTAGAACCAAAATTGGTTACTAAATAAAAAAAGCACTTCAAATGAAGTGCTTTTTTTATGTTTCATATTCTCCTAACTATGGAGCTGGATTTGGTTGTAGTTTCTGAATTTCATCAATTTTAGTCAATACCTCTTCTGATAATTCAACATTAATAGAACTGATGTTTTCTTTTAACTGCTCCATGTTAGTCGCCCCAATAATATTGGCCGTTACCCAAGGTTGATGATTTACAAATGCCAAAGCCAAATGCGTTAAACTCAATCCTAATTCTTTTGCTAAGTCCGCATATTTTTGAGTTAAAAAAGCTGACTGCTCACTATTGTATCTAGAAAACTGAGGGAATTTATTTACTCGATCATTTTCTGTTGCGTTTCCTCCTTCTAAATATTTTCCTGATAAAACTCCAAATGCTAAAGGAGAATAGGCTAATAAACCTACTTCTTCTCTCATTCCAACCTCAGCCAAACCAATTTCATAAGTTCTATTTAACAAAGAATATGGATTCTGAATGGTTTTACATCTGGTTAAATTATGTTGATCTGATTCTTGCAAATGTCTCATCACTCCCCAAGGCGTTTCATTTGACAATCCGTAATGACGAATTTTTCCTTGTTTTACCAAATCATCTAAAGCAGAAATAGCAATATTGATATTATCAACCCATTGATTTTCAGCATCATGTTTATAATTTAGTTTTCCGAAAAAATTGGTATTTCTATCAGGCCAATGCAATTGATAAATATCTACATAATCCGTTTGTAAACGCTTAAGGTTTTGTTCAATAGCACCGTGAATCATTTCTTTAGAAAAGGGTTGAGGTTCTCTTATATATGACAATCCAGGATTTGGACCTGTTACTTTAGTGGCTACTACCAAATCTTCTCTTTTTTGATCTTTTAACCAAGAACCAATAAATCTTTCGGTACTTCCTTGGGTTTCTTTTCTTCCCGGAACAGCATACATCTCTGCCGTATCAATAAAATTAATTCCTTTGGAAACCGCATAATTTAATTGTTCGTGCGCTTCTGCCTCGGTGTTTTGTTCTCCAAAAGTCATGGTTCCTAAGCATATTTTAGAAACTTTGATATCTGTTTTGGGGATGTTAGTATACTTCATATTGATTTTTTATTTAGGTTACTAAAATTACATAAAAAAAAGCGTCTCAAAAATTTGAGACGCTTTGGTTTTATAAACAAGTGTTTACTTTTAAGCTTCTTGTAAAGCAGCAATACCTGGTAATACTTTTCCTTCCATGTATTCTAATAATGCTCCACCACCTGTAGACACATAAGATACATCATCACCAAATCCTAAATTGTTAATGGCTGCGGCAGAATCTCCACCTCCAATTAAAGAGAATGCTCCACCTTCTGTAGCTTCTTTTACTGCTTTAGCTACTTCAATAGTACCTGTTGCATATAAAGGAATTTCAGAAACACCCATTGGTCCATTCCAAATAACAGTTTTAGACCCTTTTATAATGTTAGAGAATAATTCAATTGTTTGTGGTCCAATATCAAAACCTTCCCATCCATCAGGAATTTGTCCTCTTAATACCACTTGTGTATTTGCATCATTAGAAAAAGCATCTCCTAATAAGTTATCAATAGGGAAAATTAACTTTACCCCTTTTGCTTTTGCTTTTTCTTCTAATTCTAAAACGTAGTCTAATAAATCATTTTGACATAAAGAATTACCAATGCTTCCTCCTTCTGCTTTTGCAAAAGTATAAGACATTCCTCCACCAATAATAATATTATCAGCAACATCTAATAATTTTTCAATAATTAAAATCTTATCAGAAACTTTAGCTCCACCCATAATAGCAGTAACAGGTTTTACTCCACCTTTTAATACTTTATCAGCATTTACCAATTCAGCTTCAATAACCAAACCAGCTAATTTATCTTTAAAAAATTGAGCAACAATTGTAGTAGAAGCGTGAGCACGGTGAGCTGTACCAAATGCATCGTTTACATATACATCTCCTAATTTAGATAATTGCTCAGAGAAAGCTAAATCTCCTTTAGTTTCTTCAGCAAAGAAACGTAAGTTTTCTAATAATAAAACTTCTCCTGGTTGTAAGGCAGCCACGGCAGCTTCAGCTTCTGCTCCTACAGTAGCAGCAATAAATTTAACTTCAACTCCAATAATTTCTGAAGCAGTTTTTACTATATGTCTTAAAGAAAATTGGTCTTCTACCCCTTTTGGACGACCTAAGTGAGACATTAATACAGCAGAACCACCATCTTCTAAAATTTTGATGATTGTTGGCTTAGCCGCTTTTAATCTTGTTGTATCTGTTACATTAAACTCAGCGTCTAAAGGAACATTAAAATCTACTCTTATTAAGGCTTTTTTATCCTTAAAATTAAAATCATTGATTGTTTTCATATGTCAAATCTAAGTTGATGTGCTACAAATATAGTAGTTGATACTTATTTAATATTTAGTTAAGCATGAAATTAACTAAAACGTTTTAATTATTATAAATTTATAAGCACTGATTATTAAAATTGTAAATTTGAAATTCTTTTAATTCATCTAAATTCTATGTTATTTAACCATCTTATTGGGCAACAACACATTATTAATCATTTAAAAAGAACTGCCGATACTGGTAGAATTGCACATGCACAGTTATTTGTTGGAGTTAATGGTGTAGGAACTTTAGCTGCTGCCATAGCCTATGCACAATACATACTTTGTAAGAATGATGAAGCTTGTGATATTAGGGTTTCTAAACTACAACATCCTGATTTACATTTTGCTTTTCCTACGGCAGTAAACGAAAATGTTAAAAAACACCCCGTAAGTAAATTGTTTTTAAATGAATGGAGGACTTTTGTTAAAGAACATCCTTATGGAAGTTTGTATCAATGGTATCAACAACTAGGAATTGAAAACAAACAAGGACAAATTGGAGTTGATGAAGCAGAAGAAATTGTAAGTGCCTTGAAGCTAAAATCTTATGAAGGAGGTTATAAGATTATGATTATTTGGATGGCAGAAAAAATGAACAATGCCGCTGCCAATAAATTATTGAAGTTGATTGAAGAACCACCTGCAAAAACCATTTTTTTATTGGTGGTTGAACATCCAGAACAATTAATTAACACAATTTTATCTCGTTGCCAAATTTTAGATTTTCCTTTATTAAGTGAAGAGAATATTGCTGAAGCTTTAATTGAACGTGAAAATTCTTTTCCTGCCGAAGCACAAAAAATAGCTCATAGAGCAGAAGGAAATTATCAAAAAGCATTAGAACTTTTAAAAAGTGAAGGAAATGATTTAGAGTTTGAACAACTTTTTATTACTTGGGTTCGTGCCGCTTTTAAAGCCAAAGGAAACGCTAGTGTTATTCAAGATTTAATCGCTTGGTCTGATACCATTGGAGCTATGGGTCGTGAAAAACAAAAGCAGTTTTTAAATTTTTGTTTACAATTTTTTAGACAAGCTCTTTTATGGAATTATGGTGCCAAAGATTTGGTGTTTTACGAACCACAAACCAAAGGATTTAATATTGAAAAATTTGCTCCTTTTATTCACAGTGCAAATATAGAGGCAATTAACAAAGAATTAAATGATGCTATTTACCACATTGAAAGAAATGGAAACGCCAAACTAATTTTATTAGATACTTCTATTAAATTAACCCGATTGTTACACGCCAAAGAACAAGAAATTAATTCTTAAACTTGTTCTTGTTTAATAGGGTGCACTCCAAATCTTTTTTTATACTGATTGGCAAAATATGTTGTGTGTAAAAAGCCTACTTTTAAGGACAGCTCTTTTAAAGATAGATCATCATTATTTTCAACTATTTTTCTAGCTTCTAATAACTTTACTTCATTAATAAATTCATTAGGAGTTAAACCTGTTTCCATTTTTACTTTTCTATAAAAAGTGCTTTTAGAAATATTAAAATGTTCCGCAATATCAACTTGATTTAATTTAGGATTTTCACAATTTTTAAGGATGTAATTTTTTAGCTCTACAACCCATTCTGTGTTTTCTTTAATTTCTTCGTTTGGAATATTTTCATCTTTAAGAAAGTTTTTTCTACTAACGTGATTTTTTAAAATGTTTTGGATTCTGATTAATAACTCATTCTTATCAAAAGGTTTGTTTAAATAATCATCTATTCCTAATCTTAAAACCTCAATTTTACTATGGTAATCACTTCTAGCAGTAAGCATTAAAACAGGCACTAAAATTTGATTCTCTTTTATATAAGTAACAAACTCAAAACCATTCATTTTAGGCATCATGTAATCTGTAATCACAAAATCTATTTTTTGAGTTTTTAAGAGTTCTATTGCCTCTAAACCATTTTCGGCTTCAAAACAATGATAGTGCTGAAGTAATTCTTTTAAATATGCTCTCATTTCAAAAGAATCATCTACAATTAAAACTGAAATATTTTTATTAGATAATAAACTGCTAACATCAATATTTTCATTTTTATTCTGATCGAAAATTTCTGTTTTTTCTTGAGGAATATAATCGTTGACAAACGGAAAAATTATATAAAAAATAGATCCAATATTTGGTTTGCTTTTAACCATTATTTTACCTTCTAATTTTTCTACAATTTCCTTAGCAAAAGCTAGTCCTACTCCACTACCTCCTGTTTTATTAAAATCGTTATTTACCTGGTAAAATCTATTAAATATTTTTTTTATGTTTTGCGGTTCAATTCCTATTCCTGTATCTGATACAAGAATAGAAACATTATCATTTTGTTTGACTAATTTTAAAACGACACTTCCTTTTTTTTCAGTGTATTTATAAGCATTTAAAATTAAATTATTAATAGCTCTTTCTAAATACAAAGCATCTACTAAGACATAAAAATCTTCATCAGAATATTCAAAAGTAAATGTGATATTTTTTTGAATAAATAAAGAATCAAAAGAAGTATAAATTTTCCATCCTAATTTTTTAAGATCTACCACTCTTTTGTTAAAATTAAAAGTCTCATCATTCATTTTAGAAAAGTCAATTACATCATCTACAATTTTTTTAATGTTGCTAATTTGCTTATTTATTTTGTGTTTGGTTTTGCTATCATTTTTTAAAACATCCAACTTATCTATTTGGCCTTTAATAAGTGTTAAAGGTGTTTTTATTTCGTGAGAAATATTGATAAAAAATTGCGATTGAAATTGATTTAATTCTTGTAATTCATTGGTTTTAATTTCTAATAATTTTTCATTTCTAACATTGATAGATTTAAAATAATATATCATGATAAAATTGACAGAAAACAGAATGAAAGCATAATAACTTTCTTGATATTGATAGTCTGGATAAATATGTAAAAAGTAATTTGGTAATATAAATGCAAGATATGAAGAGATGAAACTTGAATAAATAATGACTTTGTTATCGGACAACACCAATACTAAAGGAGCCATAAATAAATAGAAATATTCGGCATAAGATCCTGGCGAAATAAAGTTTGTAAACAGAATAATGGTTACTAAAATTAACCCAATAAACAGAACCAAAGCACTGTTTGTTTTTTTAGTATAGAGCAGAAAAAAAACAATAGAAATAACTATTATATTAAATAAGTGACCTGCAAGTTTTAAAAAATAATCCTCTTCAAAAAAAACTACAAAAACAGAAATTAAAGATTGAACAATCCAAACAAAACTAAAAGTTAGCATCAAGGTAGTTCTTTTTTTTTCTGTTCTAGACAAACCACTGTAATTGGGCAAAGGAATGTTAAATGGGAGCTTATTAAAATTCATCTTATAAGGTATGTAATAATCAAAAATAAGAATAATTAAAACCAATGATTTATAAAAACAACATTTATAGATCATATTTGAACCTTTTGTGAGTACTATTGATCTAATTTTGAGAATTAGAAAACTTTATTTTGTAGTAGGTTTAAGGTACATACATGTTTTACAAAAAAAATGTCCTATCTGCGAATCAGAAAAGAATATTAAGTTTCCAAAGAAAAGCGTTTTAAAATTCTTGTTATTTTTTGATTTGTATACCTGTAGACATTGTAAAACAGATTTTTATACTCAAAAAACACATAACAAAAGTTATTAATAATATTTGAAAGAGAGAAATTTTTAGCCCCAATTGGTTGACTTTGATAGTTTTCTTTAATAGGTTATTCTTTAAAAAGTTTTAGATTGGGGCTTTTTTAAAAATTTACTCTAAAAGATATATTTGGCACAAAACCCAGTGCTATTCTATCTATTTCTACCAACACTTCTTTTTCTGATCTATTAGATCCTTGTCCAGTTACTATTCGCTGTATTTCATAATCTCTACTCAAAATATTTCTTTTATCTAAAATATTCTGAAAAGCAATTCCAATATTTCCCTTAACATTCTTGTTTTTCCTAACAAAGAACTTGTATCTACAAGCAAAATCTAGTCTGGTATAATTTGGAAGTCTATTGGTATTTAAATCATCAAAAACAATTCTTAACCTATTATTATTGTTTAATTCTGCCGTTTTAACGGTGTAAGGAATTCCAGAACGGAACCTCCAACCTAGCGATAATTCTACTTTTTTAATATTGTAATGATGAGACCAAATAAAATTATGTGGTACATCAAAAGATCCGTTAAATGGAGCTCCGTTATTTAAATTACCAAAGTGATAAATACTTTTTGACAATGAATAACTAATCCAAGTATTGTATTGATTCCATTCTTTTTTAATTAAAAAATCAGCTCCTTTGACATTATTATTTCCACTAAAATATTTTTGTGCTCTTATTCTTTGATCAAACAAAAACAGAATTCCATCTATTTTTTTATGGTACAATTCTAAATCAATGGTCCACCTGTTTTTTTGATAATCGGCTCCCAAGCTTGTTTGCACACTTTCTAGCACAGGAAAATCGCTATTATTTGCCAAAGCCCAAAAGTTATTAAACAAACCTCCTAATCCATCGTTTCTAAAATCTTGTACCTGGGAAAGAGATTGATGTTTTAACTCTGCAGAAAACTTAACATTTAAATAATTATTTGTTTTATAATTAAGATGAAATCTAGGTTCTAAAAAATCTTTATCTACGCCATTAAAACGTTGCCATCTTACACCTAAATTTAACTTCCATTTATTATTTTGATGAAATTGATATTCTGAAAAAATCGCATAATTATTAGCATTTCCATTAATATTATCATCAATAAAATCTTCTTGAAATTGAGTATCTCTTTTGAAATGATAGATTAAATCTGGTTTACTGAATTGATACCCAAACTCCCAAATATTATTTTTTTGAGTTTGTTTTTTAAATGAATATGCTCCCGTAACTTCATTTACTGTATTTTCTTTATCAAAAAAAATGTTTTGTTGATTAGCATTTCCAGTAGTTCTTATTCTAAAACCCTCGTAATTTTTTTCAAAAGCTGTTTTACTAAAAGCCAAATTATGAATTCCTTTTTTTAAAGTTCCTAACTCCCAATTTACATGAAATCCATTATTGATGATTTCTATATCATCTTTAAATTCTTCTTGAGCTCTTGTATTTTCTCCGTTAAAACTTAAATTGTTATGATTGTATAAATAACTAAAAGAAAACTTGTTATTTAAGTTGGGTTGAACCATAATTTTTGAATAATAATCTTCATAAAAAAAATCATTATTCGCATTGGTAATTCTTAAATTTTCTTGACTTAAGCCTTCTGCAATTTTACTATTTTGAAAAGCTACTTTTGCATATTGTTGATTGGTAACTGTATTTACAACATCTGTAATAGACCTACGGGCAGAAAAAACCAATCCAACTTTTTTACAAAACATAGGAACTTTTATAAAAAAATCGGCATGAGTAAGTGTGGTTCCAAATCCGGATGATAATTTATTAGGAGCCTTGTTATCTGTACTAATATCTAAAACCCCCCCTATATTATTTCCGTATTTTGCGTGTGTTCCAGATCTATATAATTTAATATTGTTAGTGATATATGGATTAAAAGCAGATATCAATCCAAAATAATGAGAAAAATGATACATTTTCATTCCATCAAAAACCACTAAATTTTGATCGGGAGTGCTTCCTCTAATATGTAATCCAGAAGCTGTTTCATCTGGACTTTGCACTCCAGGAATTAGTTGTAAAGACTGTAAAACATCTGGTTCTACAACGCCAGGCAAAATTCCACTCTTTTTAGGATTTAAAACCACACTTCCATCTTCGTTTTTAGAAAATCCTGTGGTTAAGTAATCTGTAATAATTACTTCAGTTAATTGATGAATTTTTTCGTTTAAAAAAATCTTTTTACAATCGGTATTAAAGCTATTTACAGGAATGCTTTTTGGTTCATAACCTATTAATTTTAAAGTAATAAAATCATCGTTTAAAACATCTTTTATTTCAAACTTTCCTTGTTGATTTGTAAGTACTGTTTTGTCATCAAAATAAATGTTTGCAAACGGTAATTTTTCTTTGGTTTTATCACTGTAAACAATCCCACAAATATTTTTAGTTTCTTTGGTTTTATTTCTGATAATATAATTTTCATCATCAATCTTCTCAAATACCAATTGGGTTTGTAATGATAAATTGATTAAAATAGTATTTAAATCATTCTCTGAATGAAACAAAATTTTATTAAAATTCTGAATCTGATTTTCATCATAAGAAAAAGTAATATTATAGGTATTTGTTAACTGATTTAAAACCTGTTTTAGACTCTTGTTTTTTTGTGAAAAAACAACAGAAGAACACAAGAAAAATAAAATCAGTAATTTCTTCATATTATTGTGAAATAATAACTGTTTTCTCTTTCACTTCAAAAGTAATATTCATCGGTTTACAAATAATCTGCAACGCTTTATTGATATCGTTTTTAAGCAATTTACCTGTATAAAGTTTAGATAAATCTACTCCATTATTTATAAATTTAAGTTGATATACATTTTGTAAATCCTTAAACACCACTTTTAAAGGAATGGCATTGTAATTATACTTATTTACTTTCCAATTTGGGACAGAATCGGTGACTATATAATTTTGTTTAACTGCTTGATTAATTTTCACACCTTTTCCTGGAGTTAATATGGTCTTTTCTACTTTATTTTCAACCTTTACTTTTCCCTCGTAACACTCAACTGCTAAAAACTCATCTATGCTTTGTATGTTAAATTGAGTTCCTAAAACAGAAATTTTTCCTTCTTTGGTAGTTACAGAAAATGTAGATCCTTTTTTTACTTTAAAATATCCTTCCCCTGTTATATCTAATTCTCTTTTACCTTCCTTCCACTTTTTTTCTACATAAATTATAGATGAATTTCCGTTTAATTCAACCTGAGAACCATCGGGTAACACATACGCTAATTGCTCTCCTACACCACAAGTAATTGTTGTTTGATCTTCTTTAAATAAAAAGAAACCAAAAACTAACACCGCAGCAGCAGCCATAACGTAAACCCAGTTTGGAACTAATTTTTTAACCTTTTTGTTTTGATGATAAATTTTATGCTGTATGGCCTCAAAAGTTCTTGTTTCATCAAATGCAGGAACTCTAAACAAAGTACTTTTCTGTGCAATTTTTTTATAAGCTACATAATCTTCTGAATTTTTAAAATCAGACAATTCCTTTTCTGTCAACTCATTATTTAACCATCTAGCTAAAAATGTATCGTCTATTTTATCGTTATCTTTCATTTTTGTCTTTATATATATAACCAAAAAGTTAGCTTTTACCCTACCTTATATTTTGATTTTTAAACCATTAAATATTATTGCCAATATTTTTTCTAAGTTTTAACAATGCTTTATGCATTCTTTTTTCAACTGCTTTTACTGATATGTCTAACATTTCTGCAATTTCTCTGTATTTTTTATTTTCTATTCTGTTTAATAAAAATACTTCTCTTTCTGCTGGAGTTAATTCATCCAATGCCTTTTGTAATTTATCCATAAATTCTTTTTCCTCTAGCAAAAAATCTGGACTTTCTATATTACTATCATCTTTATTATGATGTTGCTCATATTTTAGTTTTACTTTAAAATGAGCCACTTCATTTAAAAATTGATGATTGGCAATGGTATATAAATAAGATTTGGCTTTTTCGTAAATTACTTTAGCACAATTATTCCAAAGTTTTATGAAAGATTCCTGAACCAAATCATTTGCCCTATCAGGATCTCCACACTTAAAATACATAAAGTTATACAAGGATTTACTGTACTTTTTATAGATAGACTCGTAAATTTTAGCCTCGCAAACTGATACTTTTTTAGACATTTATTAAAATATTTTATTATTGGAGGTAGGGTATTTGTAAAAATAGCTGTTTAAGTTATATAAACCTTAAAATTTATAAATATCATGAAATACCTACAAACAACATTCGTAATTATTTTAGCAGCATTTTTATCAATTAGCTGCTCACAAAATGCCCTAGATATGGGTGAGGATATCAATCTAACAAACGCTAGTGAATTATCTAAAGAAGAATTATCAACGGCTTTAAAAACTGTTATTGTTAATTATCCTGTAACAGCGGTTAATGATGACGAAACTACTGAAGAAGTAAATTCTGATGAACAATTAGGAAAAATAATTAGTAGAAACACAAGACCAAAAATTGAATTTCCTTTTGACATTACTATTGATGGTGAAATTTACACCATTGAAGGAATTAACGATTTAAGAGAAATTTTAAAAAGACCTAAAAAAAATCGACCGCCATTTAGATTAGTATTTCCTATTACAGTAATCAATCTAGATGATACAACTACAGTAATTGAAGATCAAGAAACATTTAAGGCATATCAACAATCTTTAGAAGAGGGTATAAAACCAAATTTTCAATTCCCTATTTCGGTGGAAGATAAAGATGGTAATATAACTGAAATTGAAAATGAAGAAGCTTTTAAAGCTTATATGAATAGTATCAGAGCTGAACATATGGAAGAAAGAAGACCTCCATTTAAATTAGTATTCCCAGTTACTGTAATCAATGCAGATGATACAACTACGCTTATCGAAAATGAAGAAACTTTTAAAACATACAGAGAAACTTTAGAAGAAGGTGTAAAACCAAATTTTCAATTTCCTATTTCGATGGAAGATAATGAAGGAAACATAACTGAAATTAAAAGTGAGGAAGATTTTAAGGAATACAAAGAAGCAAATAAACCAGAAAAAAGAAGATAACAAGTAACCTATTAAAGAAAAAATCCCTGTGAAATATAGTTTGCAGGGATTTTTGTTTTTAATCACCTTTGTAAAAATTATTACAGATGATACTTTCTATTTTATCTTTCCTATTTATTTCATTTGGATATTCTTTATTTGAAAAATTAAAAGACAAAAAAGGATATACTGTTTTTTTAGCACATCATTTAAAACAAGAAAAATTAGCAAATCTATTTTGGTGGTTGTTAGTTATGCTAAACTCTATTACATCTCTTGTTTTAATCATTGGAATCTTTTCTACTCTTTTTGATTTTTATTTATTTTCACCGGTTATCATTTATCAAACCTGTGTCATAAATATTTTGATTTTACTTTTTGGTCAAAGAATAGCTGGAGATTTTCAAGGAGCTGCCAATCTGGGAATTTATTTAATACTAACTATTTTAGGATGGTATTTACAAGTTCAATAGATTTTTCCTATCAATAAGAAATATTTATAACTATTTAAATTACTATAGAATATTTAATATAAAAACAACCCTCATAAATCAATTTTAAGAGGGTTTTGTTTTTAAACAACAATACGTATTCAAATCAATAAACAAATGCTTTAAACAGTGTTATTATTCGTTTTTCATGTTTTTAAGCACATAAATCAAGGAAGAATACTCTCCAGTGCGTTTTGCTTCTTTGTTAGACTTTATTCCACTCTTAATTGCTTTGATAAAATTCTTTTTTCCTGTTTTGTATTGTTCACTTAATAATGAAACATAAAACGCATCAAATTTCATTGGAATGGTTTTTACTACTTTCATTAATTCTGTGGCAAACAATCTATGAATTGCTGTTTGTGAAAAATGCCATAAATGTCTTGGCACGTCAAAAGCAGCCCAATGCTCTTTATAAAACTCAGCATCGTAACTTTTATAATTAGGAACAGCTATTACTAAAACACCATCTGGTTTTAATAATTGTTTTAATCTGTAAATATACATATCCAAATCATATACATGTTCTAAAACATGCCACATGGTAATCACATCAAATTGATAAGGTTTATTTTCTGGTGTATAATCATCTTCAAATTTTAAAACTTCATTTTCTATATTTTTAGTTTCATGTTCTGAATGATGATATAATTTGGTTTGCTTATAACTTTGTTTATAATCTATATCCTTTTCTTCTCCAGCAAAATCATCGTCAAAAAAAGCATGAATATTAGAATATATATAAGTTCCTTTTTCTAATTTTTTTAAACCTTTTTCTCTAGCTTTTTCACTTGGTTCTATTCCTGTAACTTTCCATCCTGCTTGTTGACAAACATTTAAAAAATCTCCTGTTCCACAACCAATATCTAGAACAGTTTTTTCTTCCACAGGAAAAGAATTTAATAATTCTATTTTTTTCTTTAACGTATATTTTTTCACCAAACTATACACTATTTCTGTTACAGATTTTTTACGATCTGTATGAGAAATATAATTTTCAGTTTCATAATACTTTCCTAAATTTTCTTTTTTAGGTCTTGGATTTGTAATCAATAAATCAATTCTATCATCCAACAGTAATTCAAAACTTTCTTTTGAAACTGAATAATCTTTGGTTTTTAAATAAGTTTCTAATGCCATTTATTTTATTTCAATTTTAGGACCTAAAAATTTAGATTTTACATTAAATAATATATCTATAAAAACTTTGGTTCTTGCTAAATACTCTCGCAAATATACTTTAAAACCATATTCATTAGTTACATCTTTAGCATTAAATCCTATAGCATTTATATTATTTAAAGAAGCAATGTAGATAGCTCTTTTATTATGGAATTCCTGTGAAATAACTGTGTAGGATTGTTGATTAAAAACTTTATATGCTCTAATTACAGAATCTAGCGTTCTAAATCCTGCATAATCTAAAAATATTTTTTCTTTAGGAATTCCTCTTTTTATTAATTCCTTTTTAAAAAACTCAGGTTCATTATATGCAATAGTAGAATTATCTCCACTAACCAAAATAAACTCAATTTTACCGTTATTATACAATTCTACAACTGCATCAATTCTGTATTTAAAAAATAAATTTACACCCCCTTCTCTATTCCATTTAGAAGTTCCCAAAACTAGCCCTACTTTATTTTTAGGTATTTCATTTACATTATTATATACCTTGTTTTCTGTTTTTACACTAATAATATAATTAGGCAACAGTATAGATATACCTAAAATAACCAATATAATTGTAAATATTTTTTTCATTGTTTTTATTTAAAAAGCAAGCTTAACATAAACGAAAAACCGATATTTTAGTATTAAAATATCGGTTTTTATTTTGTTTTGTTCCACGTGGAACTTTTGTTTTATCTCCCCATATAAACCAATAAAACGGAAACATCTGATGGAGAAACTCCACTAATTCTACTTGCTTGTGAAATGGTTACAGGTTGAATTTTTGTTAACTTCTGTTTTGCTTCTATAGACAAAGATTTTACTTTATAATAATCGAAAGTTTTAGGAATACTAATATTTTCTAGACGCTGAAGCTTATCAGCATTATTCTTTTCCTTTTCAATGTAACCTGCATATTTAACCTTTACCTCTGCTTGTTCTATAGCTTCAGCATCAATATTATGTTCAGCAACAAATTTTGCAACACCTGGAAAAGTAATCACATCTTTAAAATCAATTTGTGGACGTGAAGCTACTTTAAACATCTTTACAGATTGATTAATTGTAGCAGATCCTTTAGCTTCTAAAATTGGATTTATCTCTTCTGGTTTAATACTTGATTCATGTAAAAACTGAACTAATAAATCAGAATTTTTAACCTTTTCTTTTACTCTTTCTAAACGTTCATCAGAAGCCAAACCAATAGCATTTGAAATTGGCGTTAAACGAATATCTGCATTATCTTGACGTAATAAAGTTCTATATTCTGCTCTAGAAGTAAACATCCTGTATGGTTCTTCTGTTCCTTTTGTAATTAAATCATCAATTAAAACACCTATATAAGCTTCATCTCTTTTTAGAATAAAGGGAGGTCTTTGTTGCACTTTTAATGCAGCGTTTATTCCTGCCATCAATCCTTGAGAAGCTGCTTCTTCATATCCGGTAGTTCCATTTATTTGACCAGCAAAAAACAATCCTTTAACCAATTTAGTTTCTAAAGAATGTGTTAATTGTGTTGGAGGAAAATAATCATACTCTATAGCATAACCATAACGCAAAAATTTTACATTTTCAAAACCATCAACCTTACGTAAAGCTTTGTCCTGAACATCTTCAGGTAAAGAAGTTGAAAAACCATTTACATATATTTCTACCGTATTCCATCCTTCTGGTTCAACAAAAATTTGATGCCTGTCTTTCGTTGCAAAACGGTCAATTTTATCTTCTATAGAAGGACAATATCTAGGACCAGTAGATTGAATTCTACCATTAAACATTGGAGAACGATCAAAACCAGTACGCAATAAATCATGTACTTCTTGAGAAGTATAACTCATATAACAAGAACGTTGTTCAGTTAGTGGTTTTGTAGTTGGTAAATAAGAAAACTTTTCAGGGTTTTCATCTCCAGGTTGTTCAATCATTTTAGAAAAATCTAAAGAACGAGCATCCACTCTTGGAGGTGTTCCTGTTTTCATTCTTCCAGCTACAAAACCAACTTTTATTAAATCTTCTGTAATTCCTGTAGATGCACTTTCACCAGATCTTCCTCCACCAAATGATTTTTCACCAATATGAATCAATCCATTTAAAAAAGTACCCGCAGTAATAATTACCGATTTTGCTTTTATTTCGAAACCTAATCCAGTTTTAACTCCTTTAATTTCTCCATCTTCAATAATCAAACCTTTGATCATATCTTGATAAAAATCTAAATTATCTGTTTGCTCTAACATGTTACGCCACTCTTCAGAGAAACGCATTCTATCAGATTGAGCTCTTGGACTCCACATAGCAGGTCCTTTAGATTTATTTAACATTTTAAATTGAATAGCAGTTTTATCTGTTACAATTCCACTGTATCCGCCCAATGCATCAATTTCTCTTACAATTTGTCCTTTAGCAATTCCCCCCATTGCAGGATTACAACTCATTTGTGCAATGTTTTGCAAACTCATAGTTACCAACAAAGTTTTAGAACCCATATTAGCAGCAGCAGCAGCAGCTTCTGAACCAGCATGTCCGGCTCCAACAACAATTACATCGTAAGTTTCCGTAAATAAACTCATATAAAATTTAAGTTTAAAGAAATGTTTTAAGTGAATCTTAAATACAAATCTTGTTTTTGTTCCACGTGGAACAATAAAATTATTTTACTAAAATAGAAAGATACTGTTCCTCTTTAGCTCTCATTTGGTTTGCATCATCTTCAGATTTATCTTTAAATCCACAATAATGTAAAACACCATGAATCATAACTCTTGGCAATTCTTCTTCAAATGAAATTCCTAAATCTTTAGCATTATCTTGAACCCTTTCTACAGAAATAAATACATCACCAGAAATGAGTTTTCCCATACAATAATCAAAACTAATAACATCCGTTAAAGTATCATGATCAAGAAATTCTACATTCAACTTATGAAGGTATTCATCATCACAAAAAATATAATTAATTTCTCCTTCTTCAAATCCTTCGTTTACAATAGAATTAGAAATCCAATTACTATATTTTTCTTCATTAACCAATTCAAAATCAGTTTCATAATTAAAAGCAATCATATACTAAATTTAGTTTTGCAAAGGTAGTAAAAAGGATGATACGTTGAAACACAATAAAATAAAGTATATATAATTAATAATTTAACAGATAAAGTATATTTGCAAACGAATAAATCAACCACTAATACAAAAAATCACCATCATGGAAAATGTACGTGTACGCTTTGCACCTAGTCCAACAGGGCCTTTACATATTGGAGGAGTAAGAACAGCATTATTTAATTACTTATTTGCTAAAAAACATAACGGAACATTTGTATTAAGAATTGAAGATACAGACCAAACAAGATATGTTGCAAATGCAGAAAAATATATTGTTGAGGCTTTAGAATGGTGCGGGATTCCTTATGAAGAAGGACCTGGAAAAAACGAAAAATTTGGACCTTACAGGCAATCTGAAAGAAAAGAAATTTATAAAAAATATGCTGATGCTTTAATAGCTAGTAATCAAGCATATTACGCTTTTGATACTGCTGAAGAATTAGATGCTTTACGATCTAAAGCAGAAGCAGAAAAATCTGTATTTGTTTATAACAACGTTTCACGTGAAACATTAAACAATTCCATTCATTTATCTAAAGAAGAAGTAAATCAAAAATTAGTTTCGGGAGAGAAATACGTGATTAGATTCAAAACTCCAAAAGATCAAAAATTGATTATGGATGACATGATTCGCGGAGAAATAGTAGTTGACACAAATACTTTAGATGATAAAATTTTATTTAAATCTGATGGGATGCCTACCTATCATTTGGCAAATATTGTTGATGACCATTTAATGAAAATAAGTCATGTAATTCGAGGTGAAGAATGGTTACCTTCTCTTCCATTACACACTTTATTATATGAAGCATTTGGCTGGATAGCCCCTAAATTTGCTCATTTACCACTAATTTTAAAACCGGTTGGTAAAGGTAAGCTTAGCAAACGTGATGGAGATAAATTAGGATTTCCTGTGTTTCCATTAAGTTATACAAATGAAGAGACTGGAGAAGTATCAAGAGGATATAGAGAAGACGGATATTTTAACGATGCGTTCATCAACATGTTATCTTTATTAGGATGGAATCCTGGAACAGAACAAGAAATATTTTCTTTAGAGGAATTAGCAAAAGTATTTAGCATTGAAAGAGTTTCGAAATCTGGAGCAAAATTTAGTCCTGAAAAAACAAACTGGTTCAATCAGCAATACATGCAACAAAAAAACAATGAAGAAATTGCTGAGGCTTTTATTGAATTAAATAAAGAAAAAATTAATGATTTTGATAAAAATTATGTTGTTGAAGTGATTAATCAAGTAAAAGAAAGAGCCGTTTTTACAAAAGATTTATGGGATTTAGCAGATTACTATTTCGTAAATCCGAACAGTTATGATGAAAAAGCTATTAAAAAACAATGGAAGCCAGACACTAAAGACATTGTGTTAGAGGTAAAAGAAATCATTAAAAACATAGAAGATTTTAAGAGTCTTGAAATCGAAAATAAAGTAAAAGCATATTTAACTGAAAAGGAATTAGGGTTTGGAAAAGTTATGCCTCCTTTAAGATTATGCATTGTTGGAGAAATGAAAGGTCCTCACCTATTTGATATAATTGAAATGATTGGTAAAGAAAATACTTTGCAAAGAATTGAAAATGCCATTAAAAAATTAGGTTAATTATACTTCAAAAAATTAAAAGCCCTGAGTTAAAACTCAGGGCTTTTTTTATATTTAAAACTGTACCTTTAAAAGAAAAACACAATGTTAGAATCATTACCTATTTTAATTCCAATTATAATAATATTATTTTTAGGAATATTTACCGTTCAACAACAAACCACAGCCATTGTTGAAAGATTTGGAAAATTTGTTGGAACAAGACAAGCCGGATTAAATTTTAAAATTCCTTTGATAGATAAAATTGCAGGAAGAGTGAGTTTAAAAATTCAGCAACTAGATGTATTAGTTGAAACAAAAACAAAAGATGATGTTTTTGTTCAAATGAAAATATCAGTACAATTTCAAATTTTAAGAGAAAAAGTAGAAGATGCTTTTTACAAATTACAGAATCCACATGATCAAATCACTGCTTATATTTTTGATGTAGTTCGTGCAGAAGTACCAAAAATGAAATTAGACGATGTTTTTGAGAAAAAAGATGATATTGCACTAGCTATACAAAGAGAGCTTAAAGAAGCCATGTTAAGTTATGGATATGACATTGTGAAAGCTTTGGTAACAGATATAGATCCTGATGCACAAGTAAAAGCAGCAATGAACCGAATTAATGCTGCTGAACGAGAAAAAATTGCCGCTCAATTTGAAGGTGATGCTCAAAGAATTTCTATAGTAGAAAGAGCACGAGGTGAAGCTGAAAGCAAACGTCTACAAGGAAAAGGAATTGCAGATCAACGTAGAGAAATTGCTCGTGGTTTAGAAGAATCTGTAGATGTTTTAAATAAAGCTGGAATTAACAGTCAAGAAGCTTCTGCATTAATTGTAATTACCCAACATTATGATACATTACAATCGATAGGATCAGAAAGTAACAGTAATTTAATATTATTACCAAACAATCCTAATGCTGCTAGTAGCATGTTAAATGATATGGTAACAAGTTTGGTTGCTGCTAATAAAATTCAAGAAAGTTCTAATAAAAATAAATAAGTATTTCATCTATCACTTATCTCCTACTCTTTAGTTTTGGAGGGGAGATAAGTTTATGGTTTAAAGAGTTCTTATATTCTTTAATTACTCTTTTATTATAGATAGGTATTTTAAAACCTATAAAAAAATCACCTTCTTTTGAATAGTTACTAAGATTTGTGATAATGGAGGAACTTCCCGCAAAAAAATAACCAGTTCTGATACCAATTCCTGCTTTAAAAATTCCAAATTTATTAATGCTCACAGGTAAAAAAGCAGAAAAATGAATGGTTTCGTAACGAGGACTAACAACAAAATTAGAGATATATTTTATTTGTTTAACGTTAGTAGAACTTAACATATAAACATCAAAATTTGTGTTTATGTACCATTTATCATTAATGTTATAATCAAAATTAAATCTACCCGTTGTAGGTAACAAATATGTTTGTTTTTCAGATTCTAAAGTCGTTATTGTTAAATAATTTTCAATATTAAAATTGTAGCTTGGAGATGTCAAATCAACATTAATTAGATTAGGATTGTCTTTATTGGTAAAAACATTATTATAATTTAAAAAACCAACATCAGTGATTGATACTCCAATTTTATAAGAATAAGGAGCTTTACTAAAATAAATATTTCCTGATTTATCTCTTAAATTTATAGGAAATGTTTTGTTTCTTTTTTCATAAACAAAACCAACATCTAGCCCCATTCCAAAATTAGCACCTTTTAAAGCATAAAGATTGGTAACATTACCTTTAAAATCTAATCTACTTTCTTTAGGTTTATTTTCATTAAATTGAAAATCTAAGTTTAAATCATTAGAATAAATTGCTCCTGTTCTAATACCTCTTAAAAACTTAAAACTAACACCTAATTTTAAAAAATCATTAGCAGTATGTTTAACAATACCTGCATAAGAAAAACCAGTTTCTGCCCATAAAAATGCTTGTGAATAATTTCTTGGAGTAATTTCTAAATTGTCTTTAAAATTTTGTAAATCATCCTCAGAGTTAAAAGAAGTGTTTTCAAAAGCTTTATTGGTAACATTATTATATAGTAAAGTATTTAACTTAAAAGCATGTCCATATGATTTTATAGCAGTTGTAAAAGCTACAGCATTGTATTTATTAATCGTCCATAAAAAAGAAGGTCCTAAAGCAGTGAAATTACCATAAGCATTTCTATTTGAAGAAGATTCACTAGATATTGTATAATTATCTATATGTTTAATACCAAAACTGGAAGTTAATTCTCTATTGTATTTAAAGGCACTATATGTGGGCTTAATATCATTTAAACCAAAATTTAAATCCTTAATAATTTGAAAAGGATTTACGGATAAATATTGATTACCGATACTACCACTTAAAGAAATAATATTAATATCATACTTATATCGGGTATCTAAGATATTTGCAGGGTTATAAACAACACTCTCAACACCAGAATAGTTGTCTATAAAACCTATCGAACTTTGGCTAAATGTTACTCTGTAAAGTAATACGAGTATAAAAAGAAATTTGTTTTTCATGTTGTCTTAAAACTATGAAAAACATCTGAACTATTTTTTTAAACTATTATAAAAATTAGCGAAAACGATATATTGTATTGGTACAATTAACAAACTAATAAATATTAATTTAAACAGTATTAAAATTACTGATATAACAATAAAAATCATGAAAATTGTTAAATATTTAATCTCGTTTCCTTTCATCATTTCTTTACTAATCTTAAAGACCTCTATAGGTTCTGAAGAAGGATTTTCAACCAAAATAAAAAATGCTTGAGACAACCAAATAAATATTACAATACCAGGAATAATAAAACAGATCAAGCCTAAACCTATAAATATCATAGAGAGCAAAAAGACTCCTAAAGCATGTTTAAAATATGTAAACCCATCAAAAATATAACTCATTTTAATAGGTTGCTTGTTAACAATATTCAAAGTTATTTTAGACAAACCCACTCTAAAAGGACCTGATAAAACCAAAATTAAAAGCAAACCAATAGTTTTATCTAAAACCATAAACCCAGGTAATAAACTTAAAGGTAAAGAAGCAAGTAAAGCAATGCTCCAAAATCCTTTTAAATCTTGGAATGATTTTTTTAAAATGTCTATTGTACTCATGTATATAAATAAAAAAACCTACTCTTTCGAATAGGTATATTTTTTAAAAAGTAATTATTATTACTTCGTCTCTTCTTCCTTTTTATTATCTTCTTCTTTGGTAGCTTTTTTAAATTCTTTAATTCCACCTCCAAGACCTTTCATCAACTCAGGAATTTTTCTACCTCCAAACAATAACAAAACGATTACCGCTATGATAACCCATTCATTCATTCCCATAATTCCTAGGGATATATTTAAAACATTCATTTTAATTAAATTTTAAATCGTTAGCAAATATACAACAAATTATAATCATACATATTTATCCTATTCCTTTTTACTTATAACTTTTCCTAAGAAAGTTTTTTCATTTATAGAATAAGGATTTCCAGTATAAACAATCTCAGCTTTATATTTGGCATTCGCATCTAAAAAATTAGTTACGTTTACTCCTACTTGAGAAGTTTTGGCTTCCACATAAGCTTTTTTACTTTTAAAATTAAAAGCGTCATAAAAACTTTTGCTTGATGCGTTAATTTTTTGACTTTCTGTAATACCATTTAAGACAAAATTACTACCCAAGCTAAGGTTGGCTATAAAATCTTCAGTTTCTAAGCTTAAATTTGCTTTAACGTTGTTAATAGCATCTATTTCTAAAAATTTCTCCTTGATAGTATCATTTGAGCTAATCTCTACAAGATTTGCCAATTTTAAATATCTTAAACCAGATTGATAATAAATTTTTACCATCAAATCACTTTTAAATTTTTTATCTAAAGAAGTTGATAATTTTAATTCTTTGTTTTCTTCATCGATAGATAATTTATCTACATCTTTTCCGGTAACTTCAATTTTACAACTATCAGATGAAATCAATTCAACTTGCATAGCACTATTAATATGAATTGACTTAAATGATTTTAAATCTTTTTTTAAATCTTGTGAAAAAACAAAGTTTGATATCAACAACAGTAAAAATAATTTCTTCATATCACTATAATTTTATTTTGATTGATTGAATAACGTATCTTAACAAAAATTATTCCTCTATCAAATAAAAATCTAAATGTTTACGTTCTAAATCTGCATTTTTTACTTTGATCCAAACTTCATCCCCTAAGCGATACATTTCTCCATATTTACGTCCAACCAAAGCATATTCTTCCTGATCAAAAACAAAATGATCACTAGTAATATCTCTTGTTCTTACCATTCCTTCACATTTATTTTCTATTACTTCTACATAAATTCCCCATTCCGTTACTCCAGAAATCACTCCTTTAAAAGCTTTTCCCGTAAAGTTTTGCATGTATTTAATTTGCATGTATTTAATAGAATCTCTTTCTGCTTTAGAAGCCAACATTTCCATTTCAGAAGAATGTTTACACTTTTCTTCATAATCTTCTGCAGATACAGATTTTCCTTTGTTTAAATAATGTTGTAATAATCTGTGAGCCATTACATCAGGATAACGACGAATTGGCGAGGTAAAATGACTGTAATAATCAAAAGCTAAACCGTAGTGACCTATATTTTCTGTAGTATATTCAGCTTTACTCATGGTACGAATGGTTAAAGTTTCAATCATATTAGATTCTGCTTTACCATGTACATCACTCAATAATTTATTTAAAGAAGCAGTAGTTGTCATTCTAGATTTGGTATTAATTCCATATCCAAACTTTTGAACCAAATTTCCTAATGCTTCCAATTTATCAACATTAGGTTCATCATGTGTTCTATAAATAAATGTTTTTTTAGCAGCACCAGCTTTTGTTTTTCCTACAAACTCTGCCACTTTTCTGTTCGCCAATAACATAAATTCTTCAATTAATTTATTGGCATCTTTAGATTCTTTAAAGAACACTCCAATAGGATTGGCATTTTCATCTAAGTTAAATTTGGTTTCAATTTTATCAAAAGCCAAAGCTCCAGATTTCATTCGTTTACCACGCATAATTTTTGCTAAAACATCCATTTTTAAAATCGCTTCAGATATTTTTGGATCTACTTCGTATGCTTCATCTGTAATAGAAATTTCAGCAGGAATGGTATGTTTTTTTTCTTCTGGCTGTTCAATAATTACTTGTGCTTCTTCATAAGCAAAACGTTTGTCAGAATAAGTAACTGTTCTTCCGTACCATTCTTTTTTTATTTCTGCTTTTTCGTTCAATTCAAACACAGCAGAAAATGTTAACTTTTCTTCGTTAGGTCTTAAAGAACAAACTCCGTTTGATAATTTTTCTGGCAACATAGGTACTACCCTATCTACCAAATAAACAGAAGTAGCTCTATTATAAGCTTCTTCATCTAAAATTGAATTTTCAGCTACATAATGAGAAACATCAGCAATGTGAATTCCAATTTCATAATTCCCATTTTCTAATTTTTGAAAAGACAAAGCATCATCAAAATCTTTAGCATCTTTAGGGTCTATGGTAAATGTTAACACATCTCGCATATCTCTACGTTTGCTAATTTCTTCTTCAGTAATAGTTACGTCTAATGCTTCTGCTGCAGCTTCTACTTCAAGTGGAAATTCATATGGCAAATCATACTCAGCTAAAATGGCGTGAATTTCTGTATTATGTTCTCCTGCTTTACCTAAAACTCTGGTAATTTCTCCAAAAGGATTTTTAGCGTCACCAGACCAATCGGTAATTCTAGCCACTACTTTATCTCCATCAACAGCATCCAACAACTTATCTTTTGGAATAAAAATATCATTATTCATAGATCTATCATCAGCTACCACAAAACCAAAACGAGCGCTTAATTGTAATGTTCCCACAAAATCAGACTTTTTTCGTTCTAGTACTTCTACAACTTCTCCTTCTAATTTGTTACGCTGTTTGCGTTTGTAAACATAAGCTTTTACAGTATCACCGTTTAAACCACCGTTTACACTGCTTTTATTGATGAAGGTATCAGTTTCGAAATCATCACAAATAAAATAGGCATTCCCAGAACTGGTCACATCTAAAGTACCAATATGATAGTTTTTTGAAGCATCTAAAATATATTTACCTCTATCTTCTTCTTTAATTTTTTTCTGAGCTTTTAACTCTTCTAGTTTTAACAATAATTGCTGTTTAGCAGCATGATCATCTAAACCAAGTTTAGCTGCAATTTGTTTATAATTTAAAGGATTGCCACTGTTTTCATTCAACACTTTAAAAACCTTACGTGTAAGATCTTTAATTACTCCTCCTTTTTTCTTAAAAACACCTTTCTTTTTATTTCTTGGCATATATCTTTTCTTTATTTCTACGATAAAGGTACAGCAATTAAAAATACAGAATGTTCTTAGTAAATAAATTTTCTATAAACCTTATCAACACTTATATAATATTTAATTTCTTCTTTTTTAAAATTTATAAAACAAATGATGTGTTATTATAAGCTGTTCATTTATACAATAACTTAACTTAATTTAATTTTGATTTTACATTAAATTAACTTTATTAACAAGTTGTTAGATATATAATCTCTTAAAAAATAAGATTTTAAGAGTAGTTATTCACAGTTGTTAATATCGGTTATGTAGTTTTGTTTAATGATAAAAAGTAGATTCTTAATTATTAATAAACCGTGTATAAATTGTTAATAACCGTTTATAAGTTTTTAGTAAATAAATTTGCTTTGTATCACCTCTTGCTTGTATTGTTTTTTAAAGCTTAAAATCAAAATTTAGTTTACTTTTTTTAACCACATGTTATTAACATTTTAATGGTTTTTGTAATTGCTTGATTTATAAGGTTTTTTATATAAGTTATCATATATGTTGTTAATAAGTGTTAATAATGTTGATTTTATAAACAAAACTAATATTTATTGAATATATGATAATATATACTTTACTGTATATGAGTTGTTTATGTTAAAATTACTAAATAGTTAGACTAATAAGCAAGACCATTTTGTAATTTAGCGCTTTTATAAAAAATACCCTTATATGAATGTACCTAAATCAAATTTACCAAGAGTTGTAGTTATTGGAGGAGGATTTGCCGGTCTTAATTTGGTTAAAAAATTAAGAAAACTACCTATTCAATTGGTCATGATTAATAAGCATAATTATCATGCTTTTCAACCCCTGTTGTATCAAATTTCTACAAGTGGTATAGAATCTGATTCTATTGCTTATCCTTTAAGAATGTTTATTAAAAAACAACAAAATTTTTATTTTAGATTGGCTGATGTCAAAGAAATAGATCCTGATAACAAAATAATTAAATCTGATATTGGTGATTTATCTTATGATTTTTTAATCATCAATACAGGTACTAAAACCAATTATTTTGGAAATAAAGAAATAAAAAAGCATGCAATGCCAATGAAAACTATTCCTCAGGCATTGAACTTAAGAAGTTTAATATTACAAAATTTTGAACGTGCTACTGTAGAAGCAGATATAGAAGTTCAAAAATTCTTATTAAATTTTGTAATTGTTGGTGCAGGACCTACAGGGGTTGAATTGGCTGGAGCTATTGCAGAATTTAAAAAGAGTGTACTTCCTTTAGATTTTCCTGATTTAGATCCTGAATTGATGCAAATTAATTTATTAGAAGGTGCCGATAGAGTCTTACCTCCTATGAGTGAACATGCTTCAAAAAAATCAACTAAATTTTTAAAAGAATTAGGGGTTCAAATTCATACCAATACCATTGTAACTTCTTATGATGGTAAGTTGGCAACTACTAAAGATGGAAAAGAATTTGCCACACGTACTTTAATTTGGTCTGCTGGTGTAATTGCGAACAGAATTGATGGTTTTGCTGAAGAATGTTCTGAACCAAGAACCAGAAGATATTATGTAAATGAATTTAATCAAATTAAAGGATTTAAAGATGTTTTTGCTTTGGGTGATGTTGCTTTAATGATTTCTGATGATTATCCAAGAGGACATCCACAAGTAGCGCAACCCGCTATTCAACAAGCTAAAAATCTAGCTAAAAACTTTCCTAAAATTTTAAAAGGCAATACAAATTTAAAACCTTTTAAATATAACGACAAAGGTTCTATGGCAACCATTGGTAGAAACAAAGCCGTGGCTGATATTAAAAAATTACAATTCGGTGGATTTTTTGCTTGGTTTATTTGGATGTTTGTTCACTTAATGTCTTTGGTTGGTTTTAGAAACCGATTGGTAATATTAATTAGTTGGATATACAATTATACAAACTATAATAAAGGATCTCGTTTAATAGTACGCAGATATAGTGTTACCAAACGTAGAATTAGAACCAACGCAGAATTATAGGCTTTTTTTACGTAAATTTGCCACAAAATATAAAATAGATAAAATGAAAATAGCCATAGGAAACGATCACGCTGGTCCAGATTACAAATTAGCTATTGTTAAATTGTTAGAACAAAAAGGTATTGAAGTTGTAAATTATGGAACCGATACTTTAGACAGTGTAGATTATCCTGATCATGCTCATAAAGTGGCAAGTGATGTAGATACCAAAGCAGTAGATTTTGGAATTTTAATTTGCGGATCTGCAAATGGAGTCGCTATGACAGCTAATAAATATAAAAATGTAAGAGCTGGTTTGTGCTGGTCTAAGGAAATTGTATTATTGGTAAGACAACATAATAATGCAAATATTTTATGTATTCCTGCTCGTTTCACAGCCATTCCCCAGGCTTTAGAAATGGTTGAAACTTTTTTAAATACTGAATTTGAAGGAGGTCGTCACCAAACCAGAATTGATAAAATTCCTTGTGGTTGTTAATCATAATTAAGGTAACTAATAAAAAAGCCTCTGAATTTTCAGAGGCTTTTTTTATAATTAAAACTTATGTTTTTTCAAAATCCTAAACCATGGATTGTGTTGGTTTTTATTGGTTTCAGATGTGGATTCAAAACTCTGTAATTGAAGAATTGGATGCTATAAACCTTCAGAATATAGATTACTCAGCATATGGAGATGATATAAATGTTAAGTGTGCAGTACAACTAGAAATTTAGCAACTAGAAGAATGTACACTTCATTTAAGATCAAATGTAAATGTACAAGTTTATATTAATAATGAGTTGAGAATAGATACAAGAGATTTATCTGTAGAGCAAGAGTTTACAACTATATTAAATTTATATCCAAGCTATAAGTATTATATTCGAGAAGAAGGTTCTTATAGCTCCTCTAATAATGTAACTTTTTAGTTGAAATGGATGGAGATTTTACTTATGATATTTATGGTTTTGATGGAAAAAAATAGAATCTGGAGTTGCATAAACTTCTTGTAAAGTTGATCAAAACCTTTTAGCAGGAGTTTATATACTAAAACTAAATAATAGAATTAATAATTATGTATTAATAATAAAACTAATAATAATTTATAACATGAATAAATAAATAGTAAATAATGTGTTTATTTAGAGTATTTACTGTTTAAATTTTAAAATAAGTTAATTACTCTTTTTTTTTATTAATTTGATAACCTTTTGTTTATTTTATTGTGTTAATTTTAATATAAATAATTAAAATATATCATATTATGAAAAAAAATTACACAATTAATTTCAGCAGTAATGCTGTTATTTGCAGTTATGAATGTATCTGCACAAAACTTGATTCCAAACTGGGATGCAAATGGAGCAACTGGAGCAGGAAGTGAAGGAAATATGTGGGGGTTTGCAAGTAATGCTATAAATCCTACATGGGGAGAGGCTAATGGAGGTGGTGTTAGATATCGTGACAACACAACTTTTCCTATAGAAGGTTCTTCAGAGAGTTATACAGGAAGACATTTCTTATATAGATGGGACGGTGGATATGAAGGTAGTATTATGTCTTTAGGTGTTACCTCTAGTACTGGTCAAGGAGCAATTTCATTGGAAGCAGGAAAAGTTTATGAGTTAACAGGATATTATTTATGGTTAAATAATGGTATTGCCCCTACTTATCAATTTTCTTTTTCTGATACCCCTACAGGGACTGCTTTGTCTCCTCAAGAATTTTCACAAACTGAAACAGAAATTTATAAAGAGTTTACTTATTCATTTACGCCTCCAACTACAGGTGATTATTATTTACAATTAACACAAACAAATGGTTTAACTAGTTCTACAGGAGGTATTATCCAATTAGCAAATTTAAATTTAGAAAATACAGGAACTTTAAGTTCTAAAAATATTTCAAATATAAAACCTGAAATATCTTTTAATAATGATGTGTTATCAGTAACAACAAATTCAGCAATAAGTAGTATTACTTTATTTGATATATTAGGTAGATCAGTATTGTCTAATAACAATTCTAGTACAATTAGTATTTCTAGTTTACAGAGTGGAACTTATATTTTACGAGTTACAACAACTTCTGGTGAAGTTCAAGTAGTAAAGTTTGCTAAATAAATTTATATAAGTATTAGATTGATACTTTACTATTCTGTAAGGTGTCAGTCTAATTTTTTTGATAATTAATATTTCAAATATAAAACCTGAAATATCATTTAATAATGATGTGTTATTGGCAACAATAAATTTAGGAATAAGTAGTATTATTACTTTATTTGATGTATTAGGTAGGTTAGTATTGCCTAATAATAATTATAGTACAATTAGTATTTCTAGTTTACAAAGCGGAACTTATATTTTAGTTATTAAAATCTTTTCGTGTGAAGTTCAATAAACAAAGTTTGTTAAATACAATCAATTACCCCCCTTTTTTTTATTAATTTAACAACCTTTAATCTCTTTTTATTACACTAGTTTTAGTGTACTTAATTAAAACATATTTATATTATGAAAAAAATTACACAATTAATTTCAGCAGCAATGCTATTATTTGCAGTTAGTGCTACATCTGCACAAAACTTAATTCCAGATTGGGATGCTAATGGAGCAACCGGAGCGGGTTCTGAGGCAAATAAATGGGGGTTTGGTACATCTAGAGTTGATGCGCCTTGGGGAACAGCTAATGGTGGTGATGTAAGGTATCGAGATAATCAATCTTATACTATTGATGGTACTACACAAACGTATAATGGTAGGTTGTTTTTATATAGATGGGATGGATCTTGGTGGGGATCAGTTATGTCTTTAGGAGTTACTGGAAGTACTGGTCAATCAGGAATTACAATGACTGCAGGAAATACATATACTCTTACAGGATATTATATGTGGTTTAATAATGGTGAAGCTCCAACATATCAATTTTCATACTCTACTACTCCGGATGGTGATGCGCTGAATCCTCAAGATTTTAGTTTAGAGGAAAAAGATAGACATGAAAATAATACTACTAAAGGAGGTTATTATAGTTTTACATATAATTTTACTCCTGATACTAGTGGTGATTATTTTTTTCAAATTAGACAAACATCAGGTGATGGTAGTGCAGCTGGTACTATTATTCAATTGGCAAATTTGAGTTTAGAAGATAAAGGAACTTTAAGTTCTAATAATATTTCAAATATAAAACCTCAAATAGCATTTAATAAAGATGTATTATCAGTAAAAACAAATTCAGGAGTAAGTAATATTACTGTATTCGATATATTAGGTAGATCAGTATTATCTAATAACGATTCTAGTACAATTAGTATTTCTAGCTTACAAAGTGGAACTTATATTTTACGTGTTACAACCATTTCTGGTGAAGTTCAAGTAGTAAAGTTTGCTAAATAATTTTTAAATTATTTTCAATATAAATAGATCGATACTATACATATGTGTCGATCTATTTTATTGTATAAATATACTTAATAGTTCAATTAATTAGATTATGAAACTAAAATTAAAATTATTATTATCAACCTTTATTTTTACATTAGGAATAAATAGTGTTTGTGCACAAAATTTAATTCCAAATTGGAATGCAAATGGATTAACAGGGCCTGGAAGTGAAGGAAATAAATGGGGATTTGCAGCTTCTACAGGTGGTACAGATTGGCAACTTGCAAATGCATTAGGAGTTAGATATAAAGATGTGACTAATATTACTATAGATGGTGGAGGTGCTTTTACAGGAAGAGAGTTTTTGTATCGATGGGAAGGAAGTTATGTAGGTTCTACTATGTCTTTAGGTTTACCAACCAATCCAGGGGTAGACACTGGTCAATCGGGCATTACTTTAGAAGCAGGTAAAGCATATCGTTTTACAGGTTACTATGAGTGGATTAACAATGCTAATAACCCAACTTATGAGTTTTCAATATCAGATGCTCCTGAAGGAGGGAATATTATTACAACAAAAAGTTACTCTATAAGTACTAGAGGAGTTTATTATCCAATTGACATTTATTTTGAACCACCTACAAATGGCGAGTATTACATTCAATTAAAACAAATAAATGGACTTAGTGGTACTCAAGGAGGACTTATTGGCTTGGCAGAATTAAATTTACAAGAAACAGAAATTATAATTCCTCCAACACCATATTTAGCAAGAGGAACAAAAACTTTTACAAATGATGGTACTTGGTGTTGGTTTCAAGATCCAAGAGCATTGTATTATAAAGGTGAAAAAGAACAAACTTATTCGGGTTGGATTACTCACGACGGAAAAATACAAGTTGCAAGTTACAATCATGAAACTGGTGAAATTATTCAAACAACTATTAGAGAAGGTTTTCAAGTAGATGACCATAACAACCCTACTTTTTTGGTAAGAAAAGATGGACGTATTATGGTTAGTTATTCGGGACATTTTTTTGGGCCTATGCGTGTTCTTGTTTCAGAAAATCCAGAAGATATTACTTCTTTTGGACCAGAAGCTACTTTTGGAACAGAGGTTACTTATGCAAATCCATATCAAATAGGAAATGATATTTACATGTTTTATAGAGATGGAAGTAGTTGGCATCCTAGCATTGCTATTTCAAATGATGGTGGATTAACCTGGGGAAGTCCTCAAACATTAATCAAGAGAAATGCTGCTCAAAAAAGACCTTATGTAAGATATATACAAGACAGTCAAGAAGGAGTTCACATTACTTTTACTACTGGTCATCCTAGACAAGAACCATCAAATAAAATTTATTACGTTTATTTTAAAGACAATAAGTTTTATAAAGCGGATGGAACTTTTATAAAGAATTATACTGGTACCTCTAGTGCTTTAGATATTGATGCAGGAGAACCAGAAGTAGTTTATAATGCATCACAAGGAAAAGGTTGGACTTGGGATATTGCTCTTGATAAAAATGAGAAACCTGTTATTTTATATGCAGCTTTCCCGGATGATTATAATCATCATTATTATTATGCAAAATTTGATGGTTCACAGTGGAACAATCATCATATTGTTAATAGTGGAAAATGGTTTCCACAAACACCCTCAGGAGGAACAGAACCTGAACCCAATTATTCAGGAGGTATGAGTTTAGATCCTAATGATATTTCTACGGTTTATTTATCTAAACAAGTAAATGATGTTTTTGAAATTTATAAATATCAAACCCCTGATGATGGAGCAACATGGAAAACAACAGCTATTACAGAAAACACACCAGCCGATGTGATTAATGTAAGACCTGTAGTTCCTAGAAATCATAAACCTGGATCTTTTGATGTTATGTGGATGCGAGGAAAATATATTACTTATCAAAACTACCTTACCTCTATCATGTATTATAGTCCTAAAGATGAATTAAAATACTATGATTTTGGAACAGAAAATTCTGCGTTAGATACAGATGCTTTAAGAGTAACAAATTCTAATGTTTATGCTAATGATTATGGATTTATAAATATAACAGGTTTAACAGCTGTAGATGATTCACAAACAAATAAAGCAGAAACAGATTATGTTAGTGGTACAAATACAGCCATATTTAAACAAAAATTATTTAATGGTACCTATAGTATAACAGTTGTACAAGGAACCAATACAACAGCTCTGAGCGGTCAAATGATAAGAGCTAATGGTGTAGAAGTTTTATCTAATGGTAGTTCTAATATTGGAGAATGGACCACACACACGTTTGATGTAGAGGTAACAAATGGGGTATTAGAGTTGGAGTTTAGTAATTCAAATTCTGGAAATCCTTGGGTAATAAATAGTTTATTAATTGATACTAAAGAGTTAAAAGTTAGTAATATAAATATTAAAGAAGAAAATGTCTTAGTAAATGAATTGGATGTTGTTCAATTACATTTTACAACTTCTCCAGTAGAAATTTCTTCAGAGAATGTTACTTGGTCTAGTGATGATGAAAACATAGCGACTGTAGATTCAAATGGATTGGTTACAGCAGTATCTTCAGGTTCTACTACTATTTATGCAAGTCTAAGTAATGGTAATCTTATAGGTTCTTGTATTGTAAATGTAAATGCTATTATTCCTTTAGCAAATGATACCACATTTGATTTTGGGACACAATCTTCTCCCTTAATGCCAAACGCTATAAGAATTCATGAGTCTAGTCAATTAAATCAATCTTATGGTTGGATTACCACTAATGGAATTTTATCAAGAGATAGAGGAAGTTCTTCAAACACGCCTAATCTAGACTTTGTATTATCATCTGAGAATAAAGAATTTCAAGTTTATTTAGAGAACGGAGTTTATAGAATTACAACAACTCACGGTGATAGTGATTATGCCCACGATAAAATGTTTATTGCTGCCAATAATGAAAGTGCTGTGGCAGATTTTTCTAGTGAAACAGGTAATTATATAATCAATGAATTTGAAGTAACTGTTACTAATAAAAAATTAGTGTTAAAAATTGGGGATAATGGAGGAAGTGATGTAAACTGGGTATGGAATACCTTAAAAATAGAAAGAACGGGTGATCTTAGTGTCAATCGTTTAGACTCTGAGGCTTTTAAAATTCATCCAAATCCTGTAAGTGATGTTCTGACTCTACAAAATATAAACAATTACAATATTTTAAAAATTGAGATTTATTCTGTGATGGGTAAAAAAGTTTTAGAAAATAAGAATATTCAACCTATAGATGTTTCTAACTTAGAAAAAGGGGTTTATATTTTAAAGATATACACAAACAATAATTCAATTGCTGTAAAACGTTTTATTAAAAACTAAATAAGTTAGCTATATTAAAAAAAGCCTCTGAATTTTCAGAGGCTTTTTTTATAATTAAAACTTATGCTTTTTCAAAATCCTAAACCATGGATTGTGTTGGTTTTTATTCATATAATTAATAGCATTCATTCTTTTTCTTGCAAACCAAACAAAGGCTTTAGTAGAACAAAAAATAATTCCTAAAACTAAAAAAGTAAACAATAATTCAAGTAGCATTCTTATTGATTTAAAATATTGTAAAAGTTTTGATATTGTTGATTTAGCGGAGCAATTTCAATAAGTTTTTTAGCGTATTTTTTAGCTTTTTCTATCTCATTATTTTCCTTATAAATATATGCCATCAGATAAATTAAATCAGTATTGTTAGCGCTTCTTTTTAATTGAGTGTTTAAAACAGAAATGGCATTTTTAGTTTGTTTGTTTTGAAAATATAACAAAGCTAAATTGTAAGCAATTCTATCATTTTCTGGCAAATATCCAATAGCTTTTTGTAGTTGAACAATAGCTTCTTTAGGTCTCCCTAATTCGTTTAACAACAAACCGTAATCATAATTAGTCAATCCAAAACCAGGTTCTTGTTCTAAAATGGTTTTATAAGCTTCTTCAGATTTTTGATAATCTTTAACTTGATAGTATAAATTAGCTAAAGTAGTTCTTACAATATTATTGGTAATATCTATTTTAAGAGCATCTTCTAAAGTGCTAATAGCACTCTGTATTTTTCCGGTATTGAGATAATATTGTGCACGTTTCATTCTACCACCAGAAAACTCTCCTGTAGCCTTTAAATGATTCGCAAATTCAATTTTAACCTTTTCGTAAACATCTCTATATTCCTTAGGTATTTTAGAGTAGGGAATGCTGCTTAAAGCAAAAAAAGCTTTTACTCTTACAGCTGTTTTATCATCTTTTAATAAAGGTAAAAGTACTTTATAATTATCTGCTCCTAATTTTAAATCAAATAACAAATCTGCGGTTGCTCCTTTTACTAATGGAGATTTATCCTTTAAAAATTTTAAGACTTCCGATACATTAATTTGTCCAGCATAATTTCTTAGGTTTGACACTGCAGAAGCCCTAGCCATATTAGGGTAAATGGTATCATGAGCCAACAGCATTAAACTATCTCTTCCTCCTATTGTACCCGTAATTCCTGGAGCTAATTTATCAGAAAAATGATTTTTTTTAGGTTCTCCATATAACTTTACAAAATTTTCATAAGCCCATTGGTCGTCTTTGTCTTTATGACATCCAACACATGCATTTGGTGTTCCATATTTGATACTTAAATCAGGTCTTGGAATTCTAAAACTATGGTCACGTCTAAAATCATTTCCCATATAATATTTTCCAGGCATGTGACAGTTAATACACATGGCTTCTTTTGTTCCCATTTTGTGTTTGTGATGACTTTCTACATTAAAAGTAGCTCCGTCATGACATTGCATACAAAGTCTATTATCATCAAATTTACGCTTGGTAGAGTGTGGATTGTGACAATCTTTACAACTTACCCCGTTATGATACATTTTACTTTGTATAAAAGATCCATATACATAGTCTTCATCTAAAATTTGACCATCGGCATGATAAATATCTTTGGTAATGAATTGAGGAAAATAATGATCTAAAAAAGTACCCTGTGGTGTGTGAAATAAAGTAATGTTTTCTCTTCTAGCATGGCAACGAGCACAGGCATCAACTAATTCTTTAGAATCTAAACCAACCATTTGCATGGTACCATCATTTTTATAATCACTTCCTTTTTTTAAAGCATTTTCAACATGCTTTTTTCCGGGTCCGTGACAAGCTTCACAACTTACATTGATAATGGCATAATTGGTATCATAACTATGATTTTTTTCGTTGTAGTTTTTCTTTACGTTGGTACTGTGGCAATCTGCACACATGGTATTCCAGTTCAGTCCTCCTCTACTCCAATGCAGCCACTCTTTATGAACTACTTTAAAATCTGGATACAAATCAAACCATTTATTTTTTTTAGTGTTAAAAGCAGTTCTTAAACATTGATATTGACCATCAGGAAACAACACAATATATTGCTGTAAAGGTGTAAAACCAAAAGTGTAAATTATTTCATAATCATGATTTTTACCATCACGTCCTTCCGTATTCACATAAAATTTTCCTTCTTTTTGAAAAAAAGTAGAAGTGACTCCTTGACTTTTAAAAACTTCTCCATTAAAAGGAGCAATAATTGTTTGTCTATTGGCTTTTTGCATCGACTTGTCATGGTGTGAACCTTCCCAATCTTTAAATTGAGTTGCATGACATTCTTTACATTTTTGACTTCCTACATAGTGTTTGTTAGGAATACTATCCGTACTGGTAAAAATAGCATTAGGATCTATTTTTTTATAAGCGTTCTCTTCTTTCGGTTTACAAGAAACTAGGCATATAATCAGGTTAGTAAATAAAAATAGTTGTTTCAAAAAGGTAGTTACTTTTAAAAATTTAAAACAGTTGTAGTGTTTTTTATTTTATAGATTTGTTAGCATTACAATATTATCCATTTATATCTAACTTTTTGTTAAGTTGTATTAATAAGATACTATTTTTGTACCAAATACTTTTAAAAAAAGGTTGATATGATTTCTATGTTGGATGAAAAACAATTAAAATATGATACTGCATATTTAAGAATGGCTTTTGAATGGGCAAAATTATCTCATTGTAAAAGAAAACAAGTGGGGGCTATTATTGTAAAAGATAGAATGATTATTTCTGATGGATATAATGGGACTCCTACAGGTTTTGAAAATTGTTGTGAAGATGATAATTATGATACCAAATGGACAGTATTACATGCTGAAGCTAACGCAATTTTAAAAGTAGCTTCCTCTACCCAATCTACCAAAGACGCTACTTTATACATTACCTTATCTCCTTGTAAGGATTGTAGTAAATTAATCCATCAATCTGGAATTAATAGAGTAGTTTACGCAAAAGAATACAAAGACACAACTGGGATTGATTTTTTAAGAAAAGCAGGTGTTGAATTATTGAAATTAGATATTGATGAAACAAAGTAATAACCTTCCACTATTTATTGGAATTTCTATCGCCTTAGGAATTATTATAGGTAGTTTTTTTAATGTAAAAAATACAGGAACTTTTTATCCTGTTGGTTCAAATACAGGAAATAGTAAGTTAAATACTGTCCTAAAATTTATTGAAAGCGAATATGTAGATGATGTTGATGCTGAAAAAATTACTGATGAAGTTATTTCTGATCTTTTAGATAGGTTAGACCCCCACTCTACTTATATTCCTAAAGAAATTCAGGCTTACACTCAAGAAACTATGAATGGAAATTTTGTAGGAATTGGTGTTCAATTTAGGTTAGAAAAAGACACCGTGGTGGTGGTAAAAGTTATACCTGATGGACCAAGTTTAAAGGCAGGTCTTAGAGCTGGCGATAGAATAATTATGGCCGATAAAGATACTTTATACGGAAAAGACATTACCACAGATGATGTAGTTTCTAAATTAAAAGGAGAAGATAAAAGCCAAGTATTGGTTAAAGTTTTTAGGCCAGGAAATGATAAAGTAATTGATTTTAATATCACCAGAGGTAACGTTGCTATAAAAAGTGTTCCTGTTTCTTTTAAAGTAACTGATAGTTTGGGATATATTAAATTGGTTCGTTTTGCCAAGACTTCGTATGATGAGTTTAAAGCTGCTTTAGACAAATTACAAGAACAAGGAATTAAAGATTTAATTCTTGATTTAAGAGGAAATCCTGGAGGCTACATGCATATAGCCGATCAAATTTCGGATGAATTTTTAGCCGATGGACAACTAATTGTATATACTAAAAATAAAAAAGGTCGTCAAAAAAATAATGTAGCCACAAGTAAAGGTTCTTTTGAAAAAGGTCATGTTTACGTATTGGTTGATGAAAATTCAGCTTCTGCAAGTGAAATTGTTTCAGGTGCTTTACAAGATAATGACAGAGGAACTATTATTGGACGTAGAACTTTTGGAAAAGGTTTGGTACAACAAGAATTAGATTTTAACGATGGTTCTGCTATGAGATTAACCATTGCTAGGTACTACACTCCTACTGGGCGTTCTATTCAAAAACCTTATGGAGATATTGATACTTATGAGAATGAAGTGATGAGCAGGTACAAAAATGGAGAATTGTTTTATAGAGACAGTATCAAGGTGATAGATTCTTTAAAATACACCACACCTAAAGGAAAAGTAGTTTATGGTGGTGGCGGAATTACTCCCGATGTTTTTATTCCTTTAGACACGCTTAATGGGGTTAATTATTATGAATTAAATCTTATCAATAATTTTGTTTATAGTTATATAGATGGCCATAGAGAGGATTTAAAAGGGTTTAACGAAAATAATTTCATCAAAGATTTTAAAATTACCCCAAACATTAAAAACGAATTTAATAAATACATAGCTCCTTATAAGTTTAGCAATCAAGAATTAGTAGATGATTTGTTAAAAGAAAATTTTGCAAGTAATTTAATAAATGATAAAGTTTACTATATGTTGACTCAGAAAAGAGATCCTTATATTTCAAAAGTCATAGCTTTAGAACAAAATCAATAATGTTGAGTAATAAGAAAATCTACTTTGCTTCCGATCAACACTTTGGAGCAGAAAGTTCCGAAAAAAGTTTACCAAGAGAAAAAATATTTGTTTCTTGGTTAGATTCCATTAAGAATGATGCAGAAACCCTGTTTTTATTAGGAGATTTGTTTGATTTTTGGTTTGAATACAAATATGTAGTTCCTAAAGGTTTTGTAAGGGTTTTAGGAAAATTAGCAGAACTAAAAGATGCAGGAGTTGACATTCATTTCTTTGTAGGTAATCATGATTTATGGATGAAAGATTATTTTGAAAAAGAATTAAACATTCCTGTATATCATGAGCCTAAAGAATTTACATTACAAGGAAAAACATTTTTAATTGGCCATGGAGATGGTTTAGGCCCTGGAGATAAAGGTTATAAATTCATTAAAAAAATATTTACAAATCCAATTTGTAATTGGTTGTTTAGATGGCTGCATCCCGATGTTGGAATGTCATTTGCCATGTATTTATCTAGAGAAAACAAAGCAGTTTCAGGAGCAGAAGATGTTCATTTTTTAGGAGAAGACAAAGAATATTTAATCCTATTCTGTAAAGAAATTTTACAACAAAAGCACTACGATTATTTTATCTTTGGTCACCGCCACTTACCCATGATTTATGATTTGCCACAAAATTCAAAATATGTAAACACTGGAGATTGGATCACCTATTTTACATATGGAGAATTAATAAATGGAACCTTTGAAATTAAAAAGTTCTTAAAATAATTTCTTATTATTGTAACAACACTATTAAAAAAGTCAAGATTATTTCTTGACTTTTTTGTTTTTTTTTAAAATCTGTCAAATTTACTTAATTGAGTTCAATGTTGTATTTTGGTACACAAATTGATTGCAAACAACTGTATTAAGAATAAAACCTTATAAATAATGGAAGTAGACGTAAGAGCTATCAGCGAAAAAATCGAAAGAGAAAGTGCATTTGTGGATTTATTGTCCATGGAAATGAACAAAGTTATTGTGGGTCAAAAACACATGATTGACCGGTTGTTGATTGGTTTGCTAGGGAACGGACATATTTTATTAGAAGGAGTTCCTGGTTTGGCAAAAACATTGGCCATTAATACGCTAGCAAAAGCCGTTGATGGTGCGTTTAGTAGAATTCAGTTTACCCCAGATTTATTACCAGCCGATGTAGTAGGAACCATGATTTATAACATGAAGCAGAATGACTTCATAATTAAGAAAGGTCCTATTTTCGCAAATTTTGTATTGGCAGATGAGATCAACCGTGCTCCTGCAAAGGTACAATCAGCATTGTTAGAAGCCATGCAAGAGCGTCAAATTACCATTGGTGATGAAACATTTAAGTTAGATGAACCTTTCTTGGTAATGGCAACTCAAAACCCAGTAGATCAAGAAGGAACTTATACTCTACCAGAGGCACAGGTAGACCGTTTTATGCTTAAGGTTGTAATTGATTATCCTAAGTTAGAAGAGGAGCAAATCATTATGAGAGCAAATTTAACAGGAGCTTATGAAAAAGTAAATCCTGTAGTTTCTTTAGAGCAAATTAGAAAAGCTCGTGAAGTAGTGCAAGAAGTTTACATGGATGAGAAAATTGAGAAATATATCCTTGATTTGGTATTTGCTACTCGTTACCCAGAAAAATATGGATTAGAAAATTTAAAAGGATTGATTTCTTTTGGAGCTTCTCCTCGTGGTAGTATTTCATTAGCCAAAGCCGCTAAATGTCATGCTTTTATCAAACGTAGAGGATATGTAATTCCCGAAGATGTGAGAGCGGTTGTGTTAGATATTTTACGTCACCGTATCGGAATTACTTATGAAGCTGAAGCAGAAAATGTAACTGCCGAAGACATCGTAAATCAAATAGTAAACGTAGTAGAAGTACCTTAAATCTAGTACAGAGTATAAAGTATTAAGTACAAAGTAAGGTACTCAATACTCAGTACTCAGTACTCAGTACTAAAAATATATGGATACCAAAGAAATCTTAAAAAAAGTAAGAAAAATTGAGATCAAGACACGTCGTTTGTCCGATCATATTTTTTCAGGAGAATATCACAGTTCTTTTAAAGGACGTGGTATGACTTTTAGTGAGGTAAAACAATATCAGTTTGGTGATGATATCCGTAGCATAGATTGGAACGTAACAGCGCGTTATAACGAGCCTTATGTAAAAGTTTTTGAAGAAGAACGTGAACTAACCATGATGTTAATGGTAGATATTAGTGGTTCTGGAAACTTTGGAACAAAAGAGCAATTTAAAAGAGAAACACTTACAGAAATTGCTGCTACCATGGCTTTTTCAGCCATTCAAAATAATGACAAAGTAGGTTTGTTACTTTTTTCTGATGAGGTTGAACTATATATTCCACCAAAAAAAGGAAAAAGTCACGTGTTGCGTATCATTAGAGAAATGATAGAGTTTGAGCCTAAAAGCCAAAAAACAAATATCAACACGGCATTAAAATACATGTCCAATGTATTAAAGAAAAAAGCGATTGTTTTTATACTGTCTGATTTTATGGATGACGGTTATGAACAAACGCTAAAAATTGTAGCCAACAAACACGATGTTACTGGAATTAGAATTTACGATCAGTTTGATGAAGCTTTACCAAAAATTGGATTGGTTCCTATGGTAGATGCAGAATCTGGACAAACAACCTTAGTAAATACCTCTTCTAAAAGAGTAAGAAATCAATACCAGCAACAATTTTTACATTGGAAACATAATTTTGAAAACGCTTTTAAAAAGAGTGGTGCAGGCGTATTAAGCAGTCGTGTAGAAGAAAATTACGTAAAGAAATTATTGACGTATTTTAAACAACGAGGGTAAAATGAAATATATCATTACAAGTCTTTTTTTATGTATCGGTTTTGCTGTGATGGCACAAAATAATCCATCAGTAAGTGTAAAAATAGATACTACAAATATTAAAATAGGAGAACAGGTTGCTTATACAATTTCAACTCCAAACCATAAAAAAGTCATCTTCCCAAAACTAGAAAACCTCGATAGTTTAGTGGTTGCAGAAGAATTTACGGTAGATACTATTCAGGATAGATTGTATAAAAAGTATTTAATTACGGGTTTTGATAGTGGTGCTTTTTATATTAAAAAGCAACAAGTTTTTATTGATTCAAAAGCTTATTTTACTGATTCTTTATTGATAAACGTTGCAACCATTCCTGTAGACACCGTAAAATTAGCTAAGTATTATGCCGTTAAAGGTTTAGAAAAAGAAGATTACACTTTGGCTGAGTGGTGGTATCGCATTAAAAATTATGTATATGTTGGGTTGGCGGTTATTGCTTTTATGGTTGGATTGTACTTTTTGTTCCGTAATAAAAAAGAACCTGTTAAAGTTAAAAAAGTTGTCATTCCTCCATACATAGAAGCAACCAAAGAGTTAAAAAACCTAGAACAAAAGCAATTATGGCAAAACAACAAGGTTAAAGAATATTATTCTGAATTAACAGATATTGTTAGAAAATATATTGGTAATGAGTTGCTTGTTCAAGCTTTAGAAACTACTACTGAGGAGTTAATGAGCTTGTTAATCAACGAAAACAAACAACAAAAATTAGGCTTAGATAAGGATACTTTGGAAAATTTAAGAGACTTATTGTCTCAAGCAGATTTTGTAAAGTTTGCAAAACAAAAACCTATTGAAATGGAAATTAAAGCACATCAATCCAATGCGTCTAGAATTATAGAAACCATACACAAATTAGTAGAATCTAAAAAGCAAGAAGTAAAAGATGATGAACAGCAGTAATTTTGAATTTACACAACCCGCTTTTTTATGGTTATTAATCATCATTCCTATTTTAGCGTTTTGGTTGTATATCAGTAGAAATAGAAATCAAGCTAAACTTTCCATGGCATCAACAAAAGCGATGCAATCACCTGGAATTTATAATTATCTCTACAGAGCTTTATGGGTTTTTAGGCTGTTAGCATTAGCCTTGTTAATTGTTGCCTTAGCAAGACCAAGAAATGTAGGGGTTACCACCAAAAGCAAAAAAAACAGAGGAATTGATATTGTAATGGCAACCGATGTTTCTGGATCTATGTTGGCAAGAGATTTAAAACCAAACAGATTAGAAGCTTTAAAAGAAGTTGCTGAAGATTTTGTAGACAAACGACCTAATGATAGAATTGGAATTGTGGTTTATGCAGGAGAAAGTTACACCAAAACACCTATTACTACAGATAAATCTATTGTAAAAAGAACTATTGAATCTATAGAATATGGAGGTATTCAAGATGGTACAGCTATTGGAATGGGATTGGGCTCTGCTGTGAATAGATTAAAAGAAAGTACAGCAAAAAGTAAGGTGATTATTTTACTTACTGATGGAGTAAATACTGCGGGTTCTGTAGATCCTAAACTAGCAACAGAATTGGCAAAAGGTTTAGGAATTAAAGTATACACCATTGGTATTGGAACCAACGGAATGGCAGAAATGCCTTATGCTCAAGATTACAATGGTAATTTCATATATAAGCCAATGAAAGTAGAAATTGATGAAAAGTTACTGACTTATATTGCTGAAGAAACAGGCGGGAGATATTTTAGAGCAACTTCAAATAATAAGTTAAAAACCATTTATGAAGAGATTGATAAATTGGAAAAAACAGTGATTGAAGATATTAAATACTATAATTACGATGAGTTGTATAGAAATTTAGTTATTGCTGCTTTACTCTTGTTAGTCATAGAGTATTTATTAAAAAACACATTGTTTAAAAGCTTTATATAAAAAAGTATCAAGTTATAAAGACAGAAAGTTTTAAAAGATAGAGAGAAAGACTAGATTGTTTAATACGTTTATGATAACATCAACAACTTTATAAACTTTGGTCTTTCGAACTTTATAAACATAAATTATGCAGAGATTAGAAGAACCTATATATTTTTATGCATTGGCAATAATTCCTTTATTGTTACTTGTTTTGTTGTTTAAATTTTGGTGGCAAAAAAGAACTCAAAAGGCGTTTGCAAACGTTTATTTAATTCAAAAATTAGCTCCTGATTATTCAACTTTTAAAGCCACTATTAAGTGGTTGTTTTTGGCTTTAAGCATTACTTTTTTAGTTGTTGCTTTGGTTAATCCTAAAATAGGAACCAAGTTAGAAACGGTAAAAAGAGAAGGTGTTGATATTGTTTTTGCATTAGACGTTTCTAAAAGTATGTTGGCAGAAGACATTGCCCCAAATAGGTTAGAAAAAGCGAAGCAAATTATATCTAAAACCATAGATCAACTAGGAAGTGATAGAGTTGGAGTAATTATCTATGCAGGAAATGCTTATCCTCTATTACCTATTACTACCGACCAATCTGCTGCTAGATTGTTCTTAAAAAATGCCTCTCCAGATATGGTTTCTAGTCAAGGAACGGCTATTAATGATGCCTTAAATTTGGCCAAAACTTATTATGATAATGATGAACAAACCAATAAATATTTAGTCATTTTATCTGATGGAGAAGATCACGAAGAAAATACAATTGATAAAGCTAAAGAGCTAGATGAAGAAGGAATTAAAGTCATCACCATTGGTATTGGAACCGAAAAAGGAGGAGTCATTCCAGATATGATTAATGGATATCAAAAAGGATTAAAAAAAGATAAAAACGGTGAAGTGGTCATCACCCAAAGACATGTAAAAGTGTTGCAAGAAATTGCACAAACGGCCAACGGTTTTTATGTAGATGGAAACAAAACATCAAACTCTGTAAATAAAATTATGGAGGTATTGTCTAAAGCCAAAAAAACTGAATTTGAGTCTAAGCAATTTTCAGAATATAAAAGTCAGTTCCAATGGTTTATTGGCATAGGAATTTTTTGGTTGGTGCTAGATATGTTTGTGTTTGAAAAGAAAACCAAATGGGTAAAGAGTATAAACTTGTTTAACGAAAAAGAGGAATAAAATGAAAAAGTTATGGATGTTGTTTTTTGCCATCACAACGTTTTCATCTTTTGCGCAAGAAGATGCAGGACTTCCTAAAGAGAAGTTATACGAAGCAAGAAAACAATTAAGAGAGGGTAATGAATTGTATAAAAAAAACAAACTTGATGATGCAGCCATTGCTTATCAAAAAAGTTTAGCCGAAGATGGAACTTATTATAAAGGTGCTTACAACTTAGGGAATGCTTATTTTCAGCAAAAAAAATACAAAGAAGCTGCTGAGCAATATCAATTGGCAAATAAATTGGCCAAAACCAAACAAGATAAAGCTAAAACTAGTGAGTTGATAGGCGATACTTTTAAAAAACAAAACGAGTTAGAAAAAGCATTAGAAGCTTATAAACAAGCCTTGTTAAAAAATCCTGAGGATGATATTTTACGTCAAAAATTTGTGGCGGCTATGAAAGCAAAACAAAAACAAGATCAGCAAAATAAAGACAATAAAGATAAAAACAAAGACAAGGACAACAAAGACGATAAAAAAGACAAAGGAGACAATAAGGATAAAAATAAAGACCAAAATAAAAAGGACGATAAAGGCGACAAGGATAAAAACAACGATAATAAAAAAGATGGAGAAAATCCTGAAGATAAAAAAGACCAAGGAGACAAGAGCAAGGATGAAAAACAACAACAGCCTGCTCAACCAAAAGAGTCTAAATTATCCCCTGAACAAATTCAGCAATTGTTAGAGTCTATGAATAATGAAGAGCAAAAAACTCAGAAAAAAGTAAATGCTCAAAAGGTCAATGCAAAAGAGAATAATAATGAAAAGGATTGGTAGTTTGAGAGTATCAAGTACAAAGTACCAAGTACAAAGTATGGGATTAAAAGAGTTAATTGTAAAAAGTATACAATACCAATTACAAGGTTTAACATCTAATTGTCTCAACCCTTTTTACTTTTTACTTTTTACTTTTTTTGTAACAACATTTGGTTTTAGTCAAGTTGAATTAACAGCAAGAACAAGTAAAAAAACACTTGGAGAAAATCAAAGATTTAGGTTAGAGTACAACATTAACAACCAAGAGGCAGACAACTTTAAACTACCCAATTTTAAAAATTTTAAAGTAGTTCAAGGCCCAAGTCAATCGGTTAGTAATTCCTATTCTATCATCAATGGAAAAGCACAAAGTACATTTTCTAAAACCTATTCTTATATTTTAGAACCTATAGGCAAAGGAACGTTTACTTTGGAGCCAGCAAGTATTGAATATCAAGGAAAAAAAATAGAATCTAATACCATTACAGTTCATGTAGTTGATGCGGTAGATTTACCAAAAGATCCTAACGATCCTAATTATATTGCAAGTCAAAACATAAAAATGGTCGTTACTATTTCTGATGAAAATCCTTATGTAGGAGAGCCTATTTATGCAGAATATCGTTTGTATGTAAATCAATTAGCCATCAATAGTTTTGATGTAGATACACCGCCAAATTATGAAGGATTTTGGAGTCAAGTTTTAGACAATAAAAATCCTCAGTTTCAAGATGGAAAATACAAAGGTGAAATGTGGAAATATGCTGTTTTACACAAAGTAGTTTTAATTCCGCAAAGAAATGGAGAATTAACGGTAAACCCAATGTCTGCCGATTTAGTGGTTGGAGTTCCTACAGGAAGAGGAGATTTTTTCGGAAACATGATTACCAGAAATGTGAGTCAAAGACTGGTTTCTGATAAAAAAATCATCAAAGTAAAGTCTTTACCACTAGAAGGAAAACCTCTTGATTTTACGGGAGCTGTGGGAGATTATTCTTATGAAGTTAACACAAGTAGATCTGTCTTTAAAGCTAATGAATCTGCGCAAATAAAAGTAAAAGTTTCAGGTAAAGGAAACTTAAAATTATTTGAATTACCAAACATTGTTACACCAAAGGAGTTAGAAGTTTATGATCCAGAACGTAAAGAGCAAGTTACGGTAACTACTACTGGTTTAACAGGTAGCATACAAAATGATTACACTGTGGTTCCTCAATTTAAAGGTAAATTTAAAGTTCCAGCAACTTCATTCAGTTACTTTAATCCTACCGATAAAAAATATCATACAATTACTTCAGATGAAATTTTATTAGATGTTACCGAAGGAAAAGATTTGGCAACTAGTTTAGGAGCAGATTACAGCAACGGAGCGTTAAAACAAACCGTTAAAGCTACTGGAAACGATTTTAGATATGTACATACTTCTACCGTTTTAGAGCCTATTGAAAAATCGGAGTTTTACAAAACCAAGTTGTTTTATATATTGTTATTATTACCATTGGTTATATTGCCATTAGGCGTTTTTACATCAAAAAAACAAAGAGAGTTAAGTAGAGACATCAGTCGAAATAAGTTAAGAAAAGCAGATAAATTGACTAAAAAATATTTAGCAAGTGCTAAAAAAGAATTAGGGAACAAAACCACCTTTTATAGTTCTTTAGAAAAAGCATTACATAATTATTTAAAAGCCAAATTACAGGTAGAAACTACTGATATTAGTAAAGATAGCATTGCAGAAATGTTAACTAAAAAAGAAGTTTCTAAAGAGGCTATTACTCAATTTATTGAGGTGTTTAGTGCTTGTGAATTTGCAAGATATGCCGCTTCATCTGATGAAAAGATGAAAGAAGATTTTGACAAAGCAAAACAGGCCATCACAGAATTAGATAAGAATTTATAAAAACCGATAACATGAAAAATTTTGTATTGGGAATCTTATTACTAACCATTGGTTATGTAAATGCACAAACAACACAAGAGCTGTTTGATCAAGGGAACAAACAGTATCAGTCTGAAGAATATAAAGCAGCTATCAAGACTTATCAAAAAGTCATTAATCAAGGTTTCGAATCTTCTGATTTGTATTATAATATGGGAAACTCTTATTATAAAACCAACAATATGGCAGAAGCCATTTATCATTATGAAAAAGCCTTAGAGTTAGATCCTACCAATAATGATGTAAAAGTAAATTTAGAATATGCGAACAGAAGTATTATTGATAATATCAAATCGGTTCCCAAATCTACTTTTGAAAAGTTTAACAATGCCGTTTTAGCAATTTTTCCATACAATACATGGGCAATTATTGCAGTAGCATGTTCTTTATTGGCAGGACTTATTTGGATGTTTTTCTTTTTTAGTACGGTGCCAAGTGTTAAAAAATTGTACTTTACTTTAGGAATTATTTTAACTTCAGTGTGTTTAACCACATTGGTTATTACTGCACATCAATATGAGAGAGCACAAAATATTCACTTTGCCATTGTATTTGCTACGCAAGTTGAAGTTAAAAATGCTCCAAGAGAAAGTGCCTCAGAAACTTTTATGCTCCACGAAGGAACAAAGGTGCAAGTTATGGACACCGTTGGTAATTGGAATAAAATTAAAATTGCAGATGGTCAGGTAGGTTGGCTCCTTAAGGAAACAATTAAAAAGTTATAAGTAATTTTTAATTAGTATCTTTGACTTTATAAATACTCCTTTAAATAATCACCGCTATGATTAAGAATTATTAAAAGTGGCTATTTGTCTTTATTGACATTTAGTTATTGTATAATGATTTAAATCTAACAAAAATGATAAATGGTTTTAGAAATGAGATTTGGAAAGACATTGAGTTTGACAGTGTCATAGCATCTTTTGAAAAGTATAAAATATCTAACTACGGACGTGTTTTAAAATGTGTAGATGGTAAGGAAGAAATTTTAAAACATTATGATATTAATGGTTATACTACCATTCCTTTAATACAAGAAGTAAACAGAAAAAAAACAAGTCGCTATGTACATAAACTTGTTGCACAGCATTTTTTAGAAAAGAAAGAAGACGATATTTATGTAATCCATTTAGATTATGATAAAAAGAATAATCATGTAGATAATTTGCGTTGGGCTACTAAAAGAGAAAAGGAATTGCATCAATATGCAAACGAAGAGTACTTAAAATCTAAACCTAAACGTACTTATGCAAAGTTAACGGAGGGTAGGGTAAGAATTATCAAAAGAAAATTGGCAGATCCTAATAATAAAACAAGACTAAGAATGATTGCCAAGCAATTTGGGGTTTCAGACATGCAAATTCACCGAATTAAAACAGGTGAAAACTGGGGTTCTGTAAAAATAGATGAATAAAAAAAACCGGCTAATTAGCCGGTTTTTTTATGTGTATTGATAAAATTAATCTTTGTGTACATGAACATCCATTTGTGGAAAAGGAATGTTTATACCTGCTTTATTAAACTCATTATATACTTTAGCATTGGTGTCAAAAAACACCCCCCAATAATCACCTGAATTAACCCAAACTCTTACTGCAAAATTTACAGAACTATCAGCCAAAGCAGATACTTGTACAAAAGGCTCAGCAGGTTCGTTAATAATTCTATCATCATTTTTTAAGATGTTTAACAACACTTCTTTTGCTTGCTCAATACTATCGCCATATCCAATACCGAATGTAAAATCTACACGTCTTGTTGGTTCTGTAGAATAGTTTACCATAGAAGAGTTAGATAATCCACCGTTAGGAATAATAATGGTTTTGTTGTCTGGCGTTTTTAAAATGGTATTAAAAATCTGAATTTCTTTAACGGTTCCAGCGTGTCCTTGTGCATCAATATAATCTCCAACTTTGTAAGGTTTAAAAATTAAAATCATCACTCCACCTGCAAAGTTTTGTAAAGTTCCAGACATAGCCATACCAATAGCCAAACCAGCAGCTCCTAAAATAGCAATGAAAGAAGTCATTTCAATTCCTAAAGTTGATAATACGGTAATGACTAAAACAACTTTTAACAAAGCTCCAATTAAACTTTTTAAGAAAGGTCTTAAAGAATCATCCGTTTTGCTTTTTTCTAATGCTTTACCAAAAGCGTTGTTCATTGTTTTAATAATGTATGATCCAATAATCCAAACAAGAATTGCTGATACCAATTTAAATCCATAAGCAGTTACATATTCTGAACCTGTAGTTGTAACTGTTTCCCAAATGTTGTTCACATCCATAGTCGTTAGTTTTTTTAATGTTTAATAGTTTCAAATATAATTATTTTAAATAGATGTACTTTTTGATTTTGTACAAAATCTGATTTTCTATTTAGTATTTTTAACAAATAGTTATTCACTAAATAGAATTTTAATATGAAAATCTTAATTACGGGAGGAACAGGTTTGGTTGGTAGCTTTTTAACAGAGTTATTATTGTCTAATAATATGGAAGTAATTGTGCTATCTCGTTCGGTAAAAGAATCAAAAGTAAAAGGATTGAGCTATGCTGTTTGGGATGTTGCACAAGAAACTATAGATGTTGCGGCTATTTGTGGTGTAGATCATATAATCCATTTGGCAGGAGCGAATATTGGTGACAAACGTTGGACAGACAAACAAAAAAATCTAATTATTGATAGTAGGGTAAAAACGGCGGATTTGATTTATAAAACCTTAAAGGAAAATAAACATCAAGTAAAAACATTTGTTTCTGCTTCTGGAGCCGATTGTTACGGCATAAAAACTACGAATAATATATACAAGGAGTCAGACAATTTTGGTACCGATTTTTTAGCAAAAGTTTGTGATGCTTGGGAAAACGCAGCAAACCAATTTAATCATTTAGGAATAAGAACAGTTTGTTTAAGAACTGGCGTTGTTTGTGCTAGTAAAGATTCTGCTTTGCAAAAAATGATTTTACCAATAAAATTATGTTTTGGTTCTCCTTTAGGTTTGGGAAAACAAGTGATGTCTTTAATTCACATTTATGATTTGTGTAATATGTATTTACATGCCATTAATAATGTTGAATTGCAAGGGGCTTATAATGCGGTTGCTGTGAATAAAACCAATGAGGAAGTAACCAAGAAGGTTGCAAAAATTTTAAACAAACCTCTTTTTATGCCAAAAGTCCCTGCCTTTATGCTGAGATTATTTTTTGGAGAAATGGCCAGTATTATTTTAGAAGGTAGCGCTGTAGACAATACCAAAATAAAAGCAACAGGTTTTGAGTTTAAATATGCTAGTTTGGAAAGTGTTTTGAAGGAGGCACTTTAGTTTTTAAAAGCTTTTAAACCTTCTATTAAATCAGGATAGATGAATTGATAATTTAATTCATCTATTAATTTTTGATTAGAAACAATCTTAAAGCTGCTTAATTCCTCAATAAATTTAGCAGGTTTTTTATCCATTTGTTCTGTGGCAAGTTTGTAATAATTTGCTTTTGTTGGATGTGTACTTGCTGCAGCATTGTAGGTTGTATTCCATTTTTGTTGCTTAATAATGGCTTTTACAATTCCGATACAATCTTCTAAATGAATTAAATTCACTGGTGTTAAAGCATTTTGAACGATTTTGTCTTCTTTAAAAAAGTTTCCAGGATTTCTAGTGCCTCCAATTAATCCTGCAAAACGAATAATAGTAGTATTAAAATGTGGGTTGTTTTTAAACAAATTTTCAAACACAATTAAGTCTTTTTTTGCCGGGTTTAAAGGAATGTCCATGTCTTCGGTAACTTCTCCGTTAATCTCACTATATACAGAGGTTGAACTGATAAAAATAACGTGTTTGATAGTGGATTTTTCTAGGACTTTTACCAAGGTTTTATAAGCGTTTAAAAACGGCTTTTGTTTTCTAAAAGGAACGTTAATAAAAAGTATTTCTGATTGTAAAAAATGATCTAGATTTCCATCAATTTCATCATCAATACTCAACACATAGGGTTGAATATTCTTAGTCAATAAAGTTTCACATTTATCAGTAGTGGTGGTGCTTCCTTTTACGGTAAATCCATCATTTACTAAGGCTTCTGCCAAGGGCAAGCCCAACCATCCACAACCTAAAATGCTAATAGATTTTTTTGTCTTTGTCTTTGTCATTTTCTTTTTCTTTAAAATCATCAAGTTTATTTAACAATACTGGAAATATAGCTGGAGCTAAATTTTTAGTAGGCGTATAGAGAATAGAATTTTCAATTTCTTTTTCTCCAATAAAAGGAATCATCACATTAATTCTTTCAAACCAACCTAATAAAACACTCATAATTAAGGCTAATTTTAAGCAACCAAAAATGCCTCCTAAAATTTTGTTCATCAATCCTAAAGCTGCCAACGAGGCAATTTTTGTCAATAGTTTTCCTGCTAAAGAAATAGAGACAACAATTATTACAAAGGTAATGGCAAAGGCAGTTAAAGAAATGTATTTTGGTTCCCAATCAACATATTGAATAAGAATATCTTTGACGTAAAAAGAAAAGTGAATGGCTCCATAAATACCAGCAATTAAAGCAACCAATGAGGCAATTTCTACAAAAAGTCCTTTCATCAAACCTTTTACAAAACCAAACAATAAAATCACTGCAATAACAATATCAATAACTTCCATGAATTAATTTTGAATCAAAGATACAGTTTTCTCGTTTTAGCCTTTGGGACTTCTTATATTTGTTAAAAAAAGTAAAGATGGTAAATGATGAGCAATTAAAATTGCGTTGGCATGAAGTGGTAAAAAATTTATCTGATAAGTTTGCTGATGGAGATACTTTAGATGTTGATGCTATTTTATATTTAATTGGCGTTCAAGAATTAGGACAGGGATATAAAGTTTTTAAAAAAGACGAAAAATTAAATTTAATGCATATTGCCATTTGTAGGTTGTTAGAGCCTTATGGTTATTATGAGTTTGAGTATTTTGATGAAGATGGATGGCCACATTATATTGCCTTAGAAAGTTTACCCAATTTAAAACCAGGGGAACAAACATTGTTAATGAAAGAAGCTATTGTGCGTTATTTTGACGAATAGCTTTGGAATATTTTTTGTAATAAAGAATGCATATGAAAAATTTGATCACATTTATAATAGTTATAGCCTCTCAGTTCGTAAATGCTCAGCATACAGTAACAGGCGTTTTTACTGATAATGTTACCGATATAGAAGATGTTGCTCTGTATAGAATTATTAAAGGTGAAGCAGATTATGTAAAATATGCAGATGTAGAAAACAAACAATTTGTGTTTTCTATGGATAGTTTGCCAGCAGGGAATTACAGAGCTTTGTATCAAAACATAAAAACAGGTTATGTTGATTTTATTTACAACAACGAAAATGTAAAATTTAGCGTTGATAGTAAAAAAGGACAACCTTCAGTCTCTTATTTAGAATCTAGAGAAAATCAATTGTTATTGGCCTATAATTATAATATTAGTCAATTACAATACAAATTAGATTCAACACAATTGGCATATTTTAGCAAGCCAACAACCAATGTGGCAAAGTATCAAGAAATCAAATATAAAATTGATGGAGCTCAGGATTATTATGAAGATTTGGCTAAAAACGATTATTGTTTAGGACTTATTAAAGCAACAAAAAGGTACAATGCTCCGTTACCATTTACCTTGCCTGAAGAATACTTAGAGAACATTATCACTCACTTTTTTGATTATATAGATTTTCAAGATCCAACACTTAGAAACTCAATGTTTATTAAAAGTAGGTTAAAGGATTATGTTTTTTATTTACATCAAACAGATGATGTGGTACAGCAAAATGAATTGTATATAGAAGCTGTTAAAGAAATATTAGATAAAACCACAGACGATGTTTTTAAAGAAGAAGTGCTACGTTTTTTTATTCCAGAGTTTATAAAAAAAGAAAATAACAAAGTATTAACAGCCATTGTTAGTTTATATAAACAATTGCCAGTTGCTGTTCAGGATAAAAAATTAATCGAAGAAACTGATAAAAAAGCAAGAGTAATTATTGGAGCCATTGCACCAGACATTAGAATTTCGGAAACAGAAACTTTACACACTTTAAAGGGAACAAATAAATATTTAATTGTTTTTTGGAGTAGTACTTGTTCGCATTGTTCTGTAGAGCTGCCAAAAGTGAAAGAAATTATTATTTTAAAACCTGATATTACTGTTGTTGCCGTCGGTTTAGAAGATGAAGGAACCAAAGAAAATTGGAGTACTATTGTAGAAGAACACATGAAAGATTGGAAAAATGTTATAGCCCTTGGAAAATGGGAAAGCAAAGAAGCTGTCTCTTATGATGTAAATGCAACGCCTACTTACTTTATTCTAAATAAAGATAAACGTATTATTGCCAAGCCTAATGGTTTTAAAGTTTTAAAAGAAATTTTAGAATAGCCAACATATAAAACCTTGTGAAAGAAGCTCTTATTTGAAAAAATAAGAGCTTTTTTATATTCATAATTTTTATTCATTTACAATGTTTATGTTTTATATAAATATTATAAATAAAAATTTATGAAAATAAAATATAACCTTTGCATAAAATATTAATAAAAAAACAATTTTATGTATTCAAAAGACTTAAAAAGAATTTCTGAGCAAGTTCAATTGGTGAAAGGTGAATTTTTGCCATCAGAGGCTTTAGATGTTATTAGTTCTCAATTTGATGAAAAAATAAAATTTCATAAAACACAAAAATTACAATTATGGGAGGCAAATCATCAATTTGATAGTAGAGAATTAGACATGAGAATTGCTGAATTGGAAAGACAAAAAGAAATTGCTAAAAATTTCATCACATCATATAGTAATCCTAATCAAAAAATACAAATTAATGGAGTTATAGAAATTATTGCTTCAAATTCATAAGCTAATTCTTTAACATTATTAAAAAACTATAAAATGATACTTGAAAATAATTTAGATCACTCAATAACCCAAAAGAAAGACACTTTGTTTACTTTTTCTAAAATAAACAGTCTTTTTTTCTGGTTGTTGTTTATTGTCAACTTAGGAGCTCTTTTTTATTACTATCCTGATGGGCCTCAATGGGAATGGAAAGGGATTTTTAGAATTAATGGTTTTACACTTTTAATATGGTGTACGGTTGCTTTTTTTAGTGCTATAGTAAGTAGTTATGGGAAAAATTATTTAAAAGGGTTTCGTTATCATCAAAAATTTATTTTTTTATGTTTTGGATTTACAAGTTCTGTAATGGTTCTTGTTATGTCTAATCATGTGGTGCCTTTATTAATTTCCTGGTTATTTATGGGGGTTTTTATGTCCAACTTAATAGGTGTAGATTCAGATTGGGGAGAGGCGAAAAAAGCTTTAAAATTTGCACAAAAATATTTTCTTATTGGTACTTTCTTTTTGAGTTTGGGTGTACTTTTATTAGCCTATCAAACCAAAACATTTACTTTAAACGGTATTTTATCTAAATTAAATGACTTACATAGTTTAACGTTACTTTTAGCTGCATTTTGTATCATTATTTCAGGAGTTATCCAATCTGCCATTTATCCTTTTCATAGATGGTTACTTTCAGCAATGACAGCTCCTACACCAGCATCGGCTTTAATGCATGCAGGTTTTGTAAATGGTTCAGGAATTTTATTTGCTATGTTTTCTCCGTTGTTCTTTGCATCAAACACTTTAAACATACTGCTGATTATTGGTGGAGTTACTGCAATTGTAGCACAATTTACAAAGTTATTACAAGTAAATATAAAACAGAAACTGGTTTGTTCTACCATTGCTCAAATGGGATTTATGATTATGCAATGTGGGTTAGGGTTTTTTAATGCAGCGGTTGTTCACTTAATACTTCATGGGTTTTATAAAGCATATTTATTTTTGTCAGCTGGAGAGGGAATAAAACACTCAACACCTGAAAAACATATCCCTTTAAGAATTACGTTTTCTCAAGCAATTGTAGTATTGATTTTTGGAATTATTGGAGGTGTAGTTTTTGCAACTTTAACAGGAAAAGGAACGGAGTTAAACAGTAGTATTTTTTTAACATTAGTTGTTGCTATAACAGTAGGTCAAATCACCTATAACATTGTAAAAGAGAAAAGCTTATCCATGGCTCAAAAGACACTAATATCTCCTTTGCTGTTCCTTTCAGGAATTAGTTTTTATGCAATTATATATAATGCTGTAAGTTTATTAATGTCTGATATGCCAATGGTTAATGAACACTTATCATTGTCAATCATTCAAATAGTATTTGGAGTCGTTTTTTTAATCGGTTTTTTTATCATGAAGCTAGGGATTTACCGTAGAATACCATGGTTGTATGTAAAACTCTTAAATGATTCTCAACCGTATAAAAAATCTGTATTAATGTTTAAATCAACATCATTATGAGTAAGCAAAACATAGTAAAAGGGATTAACGAAGCAACTCAATTTTTAGGTAAAACTTGGCCTTTGTATTCTTTTGTGACTTCAAATCCATTAGTGGGTTACGAAAAATTACCATTTGTTGAAGCCATTAAGAAAGCAGAAAAACTTTTTGGATCTAAAGGGCTGCCTGAAGCTAAAGTTTTTAAAAGAGCTCTAGAAAATGGCGACATTGATAGGGAAATTTTATCAGTTTTACTGAAAGAACATCAAATTACAGAAGGTATAGAAGAGACTTTGTTACAAATGGAACAAGTTCGTTTAAAAACAGTTTCTAACAACAATCATGATGTAGATAGAATAACTACAAAATGGTTATCTGTATTTATGGATGAAGGAGTTTCTGAATGGCAGATGCCTTATAGAAACAAAGGATTTTACAAAGCTTGGAAAAAATTAGCAATTCATGATATTGAATTAAAAGGAACTAGTACTACTAAGATACCTGAAACCAGTATTGAAGTACTTGATGAGGTTTTAAGTGATTATAAACAAGAGGATTATGTAAAAATTTTCACTCATCATTTAGCTGCGTTGCCAGGATGGACGGGTTATATAAAATATAGAACAGAAGAAAATTCTAAATGGCATAAAAAATATCCTATAACATTAGAAGATTATTTAGCTGTTCGTTTATGGATTGCCAAATCTTTAAATGGTGAAATTTTACCTAAGGAAGATAAAATTGAAGCGAACACGTTAGTGTTTAAACTTCAGTATGTTTGGTTAAAAGCATGGGAGCAAAGTTGGCAAAATAAATTCATTGAGAATTTTTCTATAAAAAGTTCGAAAAATGAAGGAATAACTCCCGAAGCTCAAATGGTTTTTTGCATTGATACTAGATCTGAAGTGATTAGAAGACATATAGAAGCATGCGGTAATTACGAAACTTTTGGATATGCTGGTTTTTTTGGAATTGCGATGGACTATGAGGATATGCACAATGGAATAATTAAAAAATCTTGTCCTCCAATTGTACCTTCAGCTTACAAGGTTTCAGAAACTTCACTGGAAGGGAAATCCGATAAAGTAAAAAAATATAAAAGGAGAAACGATAATATTAAATTTGGGAACTACTTCTTTAAAAGAATGAAAAACATGCTTCCTTCTTCTTTTGGTTATGTTGAAGGATCAGGACCTTTTTATGGAATTTCTTTGTTGGCAAGAACATTGTTTCCGTCTTATTCTTACGGTATAAAAAAATCACAACTTCAAAACCATGAAAGTATTTGTCAACCAAATTTAAAAAGTGTTAATAATACGCTTTCGTTGGATGATAAAGTGGCAATAGTAAAATCTGCATTTGACTTAATGGGATGGGAAAATTTTGCTCCCTTGGTTCTTTTTGTTGGACATGGAAGTCATACAACTAACAATCCATTTGGATCAAGTTTAGACTGTGGAGCCTGTGCTGCAAGTCCAGGAAGACACAATGCAAGAATGCTGGCAAAACTTGCTAATATGAAAGAGGTAAGAGAGGTTCTTGTAAATGATTATGAGATAAAAATTCCTGAGAATACCGTGTTTATTGGAGCAGAGCATAATACCACAACAGATGAAATTTTAATATTTGATGCTGAAGTGCCAAGCGAACACAAACACTTATTAGATGGACTAAAATCTAATTTGTTAAAAGCCCAACAAACGGCTACTCAAGAACGATTAGGAACAGCCAAAAATAGTATTTCCACAGCCAATAAAAAAGCGACCAATTGGAGTGAAACTAGACCTGAATGGGGATTAGCAAATAATGCTGGTTTTGTAATTGGGCAAAGAGAATTAACTAAAAAAAGTAATTTAAATGGACGTTGTTTTCTACATTCTTACAATTGGAAATTGGATAAAGAAGGAAAAGCACTACAAGGAATTATGCAAGGTGCAATGGTGGTAACACAATGGATTAATAACCATTATTACTTTTCTGCTGTAGATAGTCAAGTTTTTGGTGGAGGTACTAAAATAACCCACAATGTAACTGGTAATTATGGTGTTGTTCAAGGAAATGGAGGAGATTTAAAAAGGGGATTGCCATTACAATCGTTATATAAATCAGACGATGAAATATACCATCAACCATTAAGACTTTCAGTGTTTATTGAAGCTCCGCTAGAACGTGTTAGTGAGATTATTGAAAAAAATGAATCCATCAAACAATTATTAGACAATGAATGGATTTATTTAATGGTAATAGATGTTCTAGATGAGAACAAAATTAAATGTTATCAAAAGAAGTTTGAATGGAAACTAGTAGAGAATAAAAAAGATATTTTATCAGATGTTAAAAAGGTTGAACTACAAGTAGAAATGGTAGAGAGGTTATAGAATTGAGACGAAAAGTTAACGTGATCATAAGCAAGGCAACATAGAATATGTTGCCTTGTTTTTTTTTAAAAAGAAAAATCAACATAGAGTCCTTCATAGAAGAACTTTATGTTGATTTATAAGTGTTGTATTACAATTCATCCTTAAAAAACAACAGTTGGGTAAGTACTTTTTTATAAACAGGTATTTGTGTTAGATATTTGCTTCATCAATAGTAAAAAAAATCAGACTCATAAGATTTAATTACTTTAAACCAAGGTTGTATCTTAATAGGCCTTAACAAGGACAAAATAAACATCATGAAAAAATCAGTTAAAAACATATTGATATCGTTTGTTATAGGATGTGCGGTTTTTGTTATTGGGAATGTATTGTTTACTGGATTTCCATTTAATAACATCACTCAAGTACTGAACAATTTTTTACAATATCAATTGTATTCTTTTGTTTTAGGGTATTCTAATCTATCCTTTTTTGATTATTTAAATCAACAAAACTGGAAAAGGAAATCCTTTATAAAACGTATTGTAATAGGTATTCTAGGTTCAGTAATTATTTCTATAGTAGGTTTATTTTTAATTAGAACTTTCTTAGCGATTTTTTATAGAGGAGAATCATTCCAATCTTTTATTAGCAGAGAAACTTTTGGTAACTATCAATTTGGTTTATGGATTTCTTTAATTATTGTCATCATTTTTCATCTTTTCTATTATTACAATAGGTATCAACAAAACAGAATTAAAGAACAAAAAGTAATTGCAGGTACGGCCAGTGCAAAGTTTGATGCCTTAAAAAATCAACTAGACCCTCATTTTCTTTTTAATAGCTTAAATGTGTTGACGAGTTTGATAGAAGAAAATCCTCAAAGTGCTCAAAAATTCACTACTTCTTTATCAAAAGTATATCGTTATGTTTTAGAGCAAAAAAATAAAGAATTGGTTACTGTAGATGAAGAACTTGCTTTTGCAAAAACGTACATGTCTCTTTTAAAAATGAGGTTTGAAGATAGTATTGTTTTTAATATTCCAGAAAAAGCAACCAATTCTGAAAGTAAAATAGTGCCATTATCGTTACAATTACTTTTAGAAAATGCTGTAAAACACAATATTGTAACCGCTACAAAACCTTTGCATATTAACATTTTTGAAGAAGAAGATTATTTAGTGGTAGAAAACAATTTGCAACCCAAACAAATGGTAAAAAAGAGTAGTGGTATTGGTTTAAATAATATTTTACAACGTTACAAATTGTTAACCCACAAAAAAGTTAATATCAATAAAGAGACAAGCAGTTTTGCTGTGTCAATACCTATGCTAACCAAACAAATATCAGTGATGAGAACAACAGAATCAAGAATTGACGACAGTTATGTAAGAGCACGTAAACATGTAGAAGAACTTAAAGGATTTTATTATAGTCTAGTATCGTATGTGTTAGTAATTCCTTTTTTAATATTTATTAATTATAAAATTTTATGGGGAATTCAATGGTTTTGGTTTCCAATGTTTGGTTGGGGCTTAGGTCTTGCTTTTCAGGCATACAGAGTTTTTGTGAGCAATGGTGTTTTTGGAAGTAATTGGGAAAAAAGAAAAATGGAGGAGTTTATGCGTACAGAAGAAGATAAGAATTGGAAATAAAAGAAATCATGGAAAAATATAATCAAACAGAAAAAAATAGGAATTCATTTCAAAATGGATTTGAAAGAGAAAAATCATATTTATTAGCAGAAAAAAGACTAAAATCTTTGAAAGGTTTTTACTGGCATTTGTTCTGGTACTTGGTTATCAATGCTTTTATATTAATCAGCAGTATTGTTGTAGATGCCGAGTATTACAATCTTTCGCATTTTAATACCTATTCAACAGCCGTTTTTTGGGGAATAGGTTTGGGGGTTCATGCATTATCAGTCTTTGGAAAAAATCTTATCTTTTCTAAAGATTGGGAAGCACGTAAAATTCAAGAATTTATGAATAAGGAAAACAAACAGTGGGATTAAATGCTATGAAAGTGATTATTATTGAAGACGAAAAACCATCAGCACGTTATCTTCAGCGTATGTTGTTAGCTGTAAATATTGAAGTTCAAACGTTGTTACATTCTGTAGAGGAAGCCATGTTTTGGTTTGAAAACAATACACATCCCGATTTAATTTTTTTAGACATACAATTAAGTGATGGTTTGTCTTTTGAAATTTTTGAAGCGATTGATATAAAAAGTGCAGTGATTTTTACTACGGCTTATGATGAATATGCATTACAGGCATTTAAACTAAACAGTATTGATTATTTATTAAAACCCATTGATGAAGAAGAATTGGTAATGGCTGTTAAAAAATACAAAGAACGTATTCCAAAAAAACAAGCCGTTAATATAGATTTTGATGATATTAAAAGATTGCTCATAAATCCTATAGACAGAGAGTATAAAAAACGTTTTTCTGTAAAAGTAGGTCAGCACATAAAGTTGATTAATGTTGATGAAATTGAATGTTTTTATAGCGAAAACAAAGGAACTTACCTGTATACGATTGATAGAAGAAGTTATTTGTTAGACAGCACTTTAGATCAGTTAGAAATGGAATTAGAACCACAAACTTTTTTTAGAGTGAATCGTAAGTTTTTTGTGAATATCAATGCCATAAAAGAGATATTGAGTTATTCTAATTCACGTTTGATGATTACTCTTAATACTTATCACTTGGGAGAAATAATTGTGGCTAGAGAACGAGTAAAAGATTTTAAAATTTGGCTAGAATCATAAATTTTATTCAAAAGCTAAAAAAGCTTCTTTAATATGTTCTATGGTGGTTTCTTTTTTATTTTTAACAATGGCAATTACATCAAAGCGGACATCAACATTTAAGTTTCTTTTTTGTACATAAGCATCTGCTGCCGTAATCAACATTTTTATTTTAGATTTGGTAATAAATTCTTCAGGACTTCCAAAAAAGTCTGTACTCCTAGTTTTTACTTCTACAATAGCAAGCGTATTTTCTTTAAGGGCAATAATATCAATTTCAGCTTTTAAGTATCGCCAGTTTTTATCAAGAATGGTATAGCCTTGTTTTATCAAATATTCGTTAGCTAAAGTTTCTCCTAAATTTCCTAAATCATTGTGTTGAGCCATTTTTATTTTCTAAAATAGTTTTTATTTAGATAAATATTTGGTTATGAACTAAAAAAAATACAATTTTGCATTACAAATGAAACAAAACAATTTACATACTTGCCAATTAATCACTTCTAAGAAGTCGTTATTTCAAGCCATGATGGTCAAGAACCATAATGCGGGGATGTTATTGTGTATTTGTAATTTTTAAGAACAGAAAAATTAATTTCAAAATATATAAAAAGCATCCCATCGGGATGCTTTTTTCGTTTAATACCAATCATAAATTTTAAGACCATGAACACACATTCTAACATTACCATTTTAAAATCAAAACAGGCTTTAGCAGTAAAGTTTATGATGGCTTTACAACAGGTCAAATCGAGAAACGTAGTCCTTTATAAAAAATGATGACAGATAGTTAATTATCAACATATTCAATATTTATAAAGGCACTTTTTAAAGTGTCTTTTTTATTGAGCAAAACTTAAATAAAATGAATAAAATAATAAATAGAATCAACGGAATTATAGAAAACAGATTTATTAGTAATGCAGAAATAGTTGCAAGAAGACTTTACCCAAGACCATATTTTTTGGAAGAAGAAAATGGGGGAGATGATGAGCCTATTCTGTTTATATAAACAATACTAAAAATTACGACTGCTTGTTATAGGTAGTCGTAATTTTTAATTAGAAAATTCTACGGATGATGAGCTGTTACCAACAGTCATGTTGATTTCATGTCCAAAAATCAATCCCATGTTTTTGTCTTCATGTCCTGCAGGAAAATCAAAAAGTACCGGAATGTTGTATTTTTCTACAATGCTCAATACAATCTCCTCAATACTTTGACCAAAATCAGGATAGTTTTGTTTGGTGTCGGTAAAATCCCCTAAAATCAACCCAGCACAATCTTTAAAATAATCTTTTCTGTCCAGAGCTCTTAGCAATCTATCTATATGATATTTGTATTCCCCAATTTCTTCAATAAAAAGGATTTTATTTTTGGTAGAAAAACAAGTGCTTGTTCCAATCATATTTTCTAAAATCGTTAAATTTCCTCCAACAATAACTCCAGACACATTTCCAGTTTGATTGTATGAATTTGAAGAAATAGTATAGCTTGGCAAATTTCCTTTTAAAATAGTATTTAATTGCTCCATGCTTTCTTCAATGGCAGGCCAAGGTTCTTTAAAATTAATTGGCATAGGAGCGTGAATACTTTGAAAACCTAGGTTGTGTAATTTGTTGTGAAACACGGTTATATCAGAATAACCAACAATCCATTTTGGGTGCTTGGCAAATTCGCGAAAGTCTAAATCATCTATAATTCTTACTGATCCATATCCACCACGAGCACACCAAATAGCTTTGGCTGTTGGATGGTCTAAAGCCCATTGCATGTCGTTTTTACGTTGAGCATCAGTTCCTGCAAAATGATGATGCTCATTAAAAACTGCTTCTCCAATAATGACTGTATATCCCCAGTTTTCAAAAGTTTCTTTGGCTTTTTCAATAGCGGTAGGTTGTTTTACAATTCCTGCAGGAGCCACAATTAAAATAGTATCTCCCTGTTGTAAAAAATCGGGTTGGGTAAAAGTGATGTTTTGTGAGAAAGAATTCGACATAAATAATATTATAAAAAAGATGTGTAAATATCTCATATATGATTTAATCAGTTTTTTGTTTTAACTAAGGCAGTCAATTATTTTTAGTTTCAATGTTTCGCTAAAATAATCTTCAGTTAATATGGAGTTTATGATTTCTTTTAGTAAGGCTTTGTTGATTTTATTGTCAGCAATGTAAACAGATATGTTTTCCATTTCAGTAATAAATTTATCTACACAGTACTCTATTCCGTTTATCTCTAATAAATAAGCTCCAAGAGCTATAGAGGTTCGTTTATTGCCATCGGTAAATGCATGAAGCTTATTTATAGAAAAGACAAGATGGGTTAATTTATCTTCAAATTCTGGATAATATAAATCGTTTTGAATATGGTATAAAACACTATCTATTTTTCCAATATCAATAACACCAAAATTTCCTCCGGAATTCTTAATAATAAAATCATGTGTTTGGATAGCGTGTTTAATTTCAAAATAAATATATGTATTCATTATCTATCTTTTAACCTTTTAAATACATCTATATTTTTTATAATTCTTTCCTCTAAATCCATACTTTTTTCTCCTAAAAATTTATCAAATTCTTCAGGTGTCAAATGTGTAATATAGTTTTTAAGTTTTTCATGTAATGCATCTCTAAAAGCCATATCTCTGCTAGCCATTAATGCCCTAGTTTTTTCTTTTAGGGGTTCGTAAATAGCATTAGTTAGTTTCTCAAACTCATCAAATAAAGTATTCGCTTCGGATAATCTAAGTTTTTCTTTTTTTGTTTGAAAGTGATTTTTTAGATACTCAGCAAAACCATTTTCGTAACTAGAAATAAGATCTAATACTTCAGAATACATTGTTGATCTAACACTATCTTTACTATTTAAGTTTAATATTTGTTTATATTCTTTAGCATCTTCTTTAAAGATACTTTTATAGACTTTATTAGTTAGTTGAGCGTATTTAAATTTGTTAGGTTTGATATAATAGTCTAGTGCATTTGTAAATTCCTGTCTATAGCTGTGTTCTTTTATAGCACTAGATAAAAATTCTTCTTCTCTTTGATTAATATATTTTGTGTTTCCACCAAGTTTTTTGTTTATGGTATCGATTACGATATCTAAAATTAATGATCTTAGCTGTTTTGCTTTGTCGCTTTCAGTTAATAACATTCCTACATTAAGGAAAGCTCTAAATGTAAATATACCTAAGGAAGGTGCTTTTTGTATAGACTCGTCTATGTCGACGACATTCATGTCGTCGACATAGGATAATTTAAACTCTTTCAATCTGTTATGTTTTATTATCTCGTATCCTGACTCTTCAAATTCTAGCTTGTTGTTTTCTAGATATCGATCAACAGTTCTTTCATCTATTTCAAAAAATTCGGCTACTTGTTTTTTCGTAAACCGATATTTATTTTCAAACATAATTCCAGAAAAAGAAAGTTTCTTATATAAAATTTTTAATGCATGATTGTTGTTTAGAATATTCTTTCTATGCAGGTTAGAAGTTGTTAAATCTTTAGTCATTATAGATAAATATAAAGTGTCTTGTGAAAATTAAAGATAAGGTTTCAAAATGAATTAGCAGTAAAGATTGAAATCATGATGAAACTATAAATTCAGAATTGTATTTTTGCGGTCTAAAATTATGTAACTGATGAACAATCCTAAAAGATATACGATTACAGCGGCTTTGCCATATACCAACGGACCCATACATATTGGTCATTTAGCTGGGGTTTATGTGCCTGCTGATATTTATGTACGTTACTTGCGTAACAAAGGTAAAGATGTTGCTTTTGTTGGAGGTTCTGATGAACATGGGGTGCCAATTACCATTAAGGCTAAAAAAGAAGGAGTAACTCCTCAAGATGTAGTAGATAAGTACCATGGAATTATAAAAAAATCATTTGTAGATTTTGGAATTTCTTTTGATAATTATTCAAGAACATCAGCACCTATACATCACGATACCGCTTCTGATTTTTTTACAAACTTGTATGAAAAAGGAGCGTTTATAGAAAAAGTAGAATCTCAATTATTTGATGAGGAAGCCAATCAATTTTTGGCAGATAGATTTGTAGTAGGAACTTGTCCTAAATGTGGAGATGAAAATTCTTATGGAGATCAATGTGAAAAATGTGGAACGTCTCACAATGCTACAGATTTAATCAACCCAAAATCTGCCATTACCGGAAACGTACCTACCGTTAAAGAAACCAAACACTGGTTTTTACCTTTAGACAAACACGAAGCGTTTTTAAAAGAATGGATTTTAGAAGGACACAAAGAGGATTGGAAACCTAATGTGTACGGTCAAGTAAAATCTTGGATAGATGATGGATTACGTCCTAGAGCCGTAACTCGTGATTTAGATTGGGGAATTCCTGTTCCTGTAGAAGGTGCAGATGGAAAAGTATTATACGTTTGGTTTGATGCCCCTATTGGATACATTTCATCAACCAAAGAGTGGGCAGCACAAAACGGAAAAGATTGGGAACCTTATTGGAAAGATGAGGAGACCAAATTGCTACATTTTATTGGAAAAGATAATATTGTATTCCACTGTATTATTTTCCCAGCCATGTTAAAAGCACATGGAGATTATATTATGCCAGACAATGTACCAGCTAATGAATTTTTAAATTTAGAAGGAAATAAATTATCTACTTCTAAAAACTGGGCGGTTTGGTTACACGAATATTTAGAAGAATTTCCTGGTAAGCAAGATGTATTACGTTATGCTTTAACGGCTAATGCACCGGAAACTAAGGATAATGATTTTACGTGGAAAGATTTTCAGGCCAGAAACAACAATGAGTTGGTGGCTATTTTTGGAAACTTTATCAATAGAGTAGTAGTGTTAACCAACAAATACTATAACGGAGAAGCTCCAACACCAGGAGTATTGTCTGAATTAGATGAAGACACTTTGGCTCAGGTAAAAGAATATCCAAACATTATTTCTAAATCTTTAGAGCGTTACCGTTTTAGAGAAGGATTAATGGAAATGATGAATTTGGCTCGTTTAGGAAACAAATACTTGGCAGATGAGGAGCCTTGGAAATTGGTTAAAACGGATGAGGAACGTACCAAAACAATTATGTACGTAGCTTTGCAAATTGCTGCCTCACTATCTGTTTTATCAGAACCATTTTTACCATTTAGTTCAGAAAAATTAAAAAGAATTTTAAAACAAGAAGGATTAATTAATTCTTGGGATGACGTAGAGAATAAAGAAGAATTAATGCCATCGGGTCATATTATTGGAGAAGCAGAATTGTTGTTTGCTAAAATAGAGGATGCTGAAATTACGGCACAACTAGATAAACTTGAGGCAACTAAATTGGCAAATGCTGCAGATGCCAAAGTAGTAGAACCTCAAAAAGAAACCATCGGTTTTGAAGATTTTACCAAATTAGATATCAGAACAGGAACCATTGTTGAAGCTACAAAAATGCCAAAAGCTAAAAAGTTATTGGTTCTAAAAGTGGATACGGGTATTGATGTAAGAACCATCGTTTCTGGAATTGCAGAAAGCTACAAACCTGAAGATATTGTGGGACAAAAAGTATCGGTTTTGGTAAACTTAGCTCCAAGAGTATTAAGAGGAGTGGAGAGCAATGGAATGATTTTAATGACAGATACCAAAGACGGTAAACTTTCTTTTATTGCTCCTTCTGAAGACAATGTTTCCAACGGAGAGTTTGTGAGTTAGTAAAAAATTAATTTCTATAACAAATAAAAAGGTCTGTATAAAATACAGACCTTTTTTGTTACATAGTTTAGTTAGTTAATCCCTAATAAATTAAAGATTTGATTGCGAATATAGTAATAATTTTGAAAAAACAATAAAATAAATAAAAAGAGTAACTTTTTTTTATTGAAATCAATGATTTAAAAAATCAGGATTATTGATTTTAATCATCCATAGGCATTATATTTGTTACTAAATACCGGTTAAACAATAACCAATAAAGCTTTGAAAAACAATGTTTAAAACCATTCAACAATTCTTAAAAAAAGCCATTCATTTTTTTAAATGGATGTTTTTAGGGCTGTTGGTTTTATTTATTGCCTTGGTGCTTTTTATCCGTAGTTCTTGGGGACAAAACATCATTAAAAATAAAGTCACTGAATTTGTTGCAGAAAAAATTGAGACCAAGTTTAGCATAGAAAAGTTATATCTCAGTTTTTCGGGAAATTTAATTATTGAAGAACTTTATTTAGAAGATCAGGAAAAAGATACTTTGCTATACAGTAAAGAGCTTGAAGTTTCCGTGGCTATTTTACCCATTTTTACTCAAAATAAAATCAATGTAAAATCGGTTGATTGGACAGGTTTAAAAGCGAAAGTCTATAAACCAGAAACCACTAATGAATACAATTTTGATTATATCATCAATGCTTTTGTAAATCCAAATACCTCAGAAAAATCTGTACAAGAGAGTAATTCATCTCCACTAGATATAAAAGTAGGTACTGTTAATTTTGCTGATTTTGATTTGCTTTTTAATGATGAGGTTTTAGGTGTAAATACAAGTTTAAAACTAGGAAGTCTAGGATTAAAGTTTGGAAATAAATTTAACATCAATACTTATCGTTTTCCAATTGAAAAATTGGATTTGGCAAATGTTAAGGTCAATTATACTCAAAGTAAACCTTTTCCCGAAACCGAAGAAAGTCAAGAGGAATCTCCTTCTCCCATTATAGAAATTGAGAAATTAAGTCTAGAAAATATAAAGGCTTTTTATCAAAATAAAGTAGACAATCAGCTAGCGGATATAAATCTTGGGTTGTTCACTATTAAAGATGCTTTGGTTGATTTAGCAGCTCAAAACATAAAAATTAAGAAGATTGGTTTAAACAATACACTTGCAGATTTATCTTTTTTCAGTAATGAAAAATCAATGGTTCAAGACACCACTAAAACCACTGTAAGCACAAAATTCGAGTGGCCAAATTGGCAAGTAAATGTTAAGGAGTTGTCTTTTAAAAACAATAGCATCGCTTTAAAAACAGGGAATACCATCACCCCAAAAAACGTATTTAACCCTGAGAATTTTAAAATCAGTAAAACCAATATTTTGTTGAATGATTTTAGTTTGGCAAAAAATGATTTGGCTTTAGATTTAAAAGAAATATCATTGATAGAAAAAAGCGGTTTTCATCTAAAAGAACTGGCTTTAAAAGGAGCGATTAACAATCAGCAAATAGGTATTTCAACATTAAAAATAGCCACCAATCATAGCGAGATACAAACCTATGGAAAGATTGAGTATCGTTCTTTGGATGATTTTATCAATCAACCTAAAAACACCAAGTTTGATGTTGATATTAGCGATTTGAATTTAAATATAAAAGATGCTTATTATTTCAATCAGGAATTAAAAGAAAACGAATATGTAAATAAGTTTTCCAAACATTCAATAACAGGAAAAATGAAGGTCAAGGGAGATTTAAAAAACCTTGATATTGCTAGTTTACATCTAAAATGGGGAGCAAAAACATCGGTTGATTTAACAGCAAAAATTAAAAATGTTTTATCGGAGAATAACTTGAGTTTTGACTTACCAAATTTCCGTTTTAAAACGGATAGAAAATCCATGTTAAGTTTGATTGATGAAAAGGAATTTGGCATTATTATTCCTAATTCAATAACCTTAAACTCTAGCACAAGTGGGACTTTAACAAACATTAAAACCAATACGGTTTTAAAATTACCAAAAGGAAAAATAGCTATCAATGGAACGTTTAAAAATGTTGATAGTACTCAGGTAAAAGGAACTTTAAAAGTGACTCAATTAAACGTTGGAAACATCATTAATAATGATCAAATGGGTTTGATAGATTTTGAAACTTCATTAAGCGCAGGTTGGACAGATATTCACGCTTTAAATGCTGAGTTAAAAACAAAATTTAATAGTTTACAATTTGATGGTTACAATTACAATCCGTTAGAAATAAGTGCCAAGATCAAACAAGGAGCGGGACAAATAAATACGGTTTATAAAGATGAGTCTTTGGATTTTGACACCAAAACAAACGTAAAGTTAGATTCTTTAACGTCTAGCATTTCATCGGTTATTACTATTAACGGAGTGAATTTGCAAGCATTAAAATTAACCAAAGAAAATTTAAAAGCCAGACTAAATATTAATGTTGATTACAAAACCAATGCAGATGGTTTTAAAGTAAAAGCACAAACCGACAATGGTTTGTTGGTGTATAATGAGGAGTCTTTTCCAATTAGTAACTTTTTAATCAACACCAATATTGCTAAGGATTCTACAAGTGTAAGTGTTGAAAGCGGATTGTTAAATTTAAAGATGAATGCAAATGCCAATCCTGAAAAAATTACAACAGCCATTAACAAACACATCAGTACTTATTTTACTAAAAATAAATTAGATACAGTTGTAGGAAATACAAATTTAAAAGCTGAATTAACCATTAGCCAAGATCCTATTTTAGATCAAGTGTTTTTAAAAGGATTGAATGAATTTGAACCTATAAAATTCGACTTGTCGTTTAAGGAATCAGAAAAAAAATTAGTTTCATCATTTAACATTCCGTTTATAGAATACCAAGGAAGCAGTATTAAAAAAGGACAATTTTATTTAAACAGTGTTGCAGAAAAGTTTGATTTAGATTTAAAAGTAGACAATGTAAAATATGATCCTGTTAACATTCAAAATATTAATTTACAAGGAAAAGTAGTTGATGAAATAGTGCTTTTAGATTTTTCAACTTCTGATGAAAATGAAAAAATTATCAATATTAAAACTGAAATTGCCGCAAATGATTCTTTGGTCAGGTTTCATATCAATCCAGAGAATTTAATTTTAAACAGAAAAAATTGGGAAATACCCGAAAGCAATGCTATTCTGTTTAACGGAAATATTACTTCTACGGATTTTGAATTGTCTAGAAACAATCAAATTTTAAGTTTTAATGCACAGGTAAAAGAAGAAAATAATAACAGTTTAGCCATCAATTTTCAACATTTTGATTTGCTAAATTTAATGGCTTTTTTAAATCCTGAAGAAAATATTGCGAGTGGAATTGTTGGAGGAAATGTGGAAATTAATCATTTTAACAAAGAACAAAATCTAGTTTCAGATTTAAAAATTGAGGAACTAAATGTGTTTGAAAACTTATTAGGAACTTTACAATTAAATGCTAAAACTATCAATAATAAAAATTACGATGTAAATCTTTCTTTACAGGAAAAAGATAACATTGATTTAGTAGTTGAAGGTAGTTACAATACTTTAGAAAGTGCCTCTCCATTAAACTTAAAAGTGAATTTAAACAAACTAAGTTTAAGTAAAATAGAAGCTTTTGGTAAAGAATATATTTCCAATGCATCGGGAAGTATATCTGCCAATTTTAATATGGATGGTAAAATGGAGGCTCCCATTTATAATGGTGATTTAAATTTTAACAATGCCAAATTAGAGGTAAATAGTTTTAATACTTCTTTTACTTTTCCTGAAGAATCTATTAAAATTGATAACTCAAGCATTTTGTTAAATAAGTTTACCATTTTAGATAAAGATCAAAATTCTTTTGTGTTAGATGGAGAAATAATCACAAGCGATTTTTCTAATCCTAAATTTAATTTGTCCTTAAATTCAGAAAATTTGCAAGTTTTAAATTCTACCATAGAAGATAACGATTTGTATTACGGTCAATTATTTTTAGATGCAGATGTAAAAATAGGAGGAGATTTAAATATTCCTAAAGTAACAGGAGCCATTAAAATTAATGAAAATACAGATTTTACCTATGTTATTCCAGAATCGGAAATAGAAGCGGTTGAAAGAGAGGGTGTGGTTATTTTTGTAAATAAAAAACAGACCAACGACATTTTAACAGCTGATGGAAATTCCGAAACTTCCACTGGAATTGTTACAGGATTAGATATTAAAACTGTTTTAAAGGTTGATAAATCGGCTATTTTAAATGTCATCATCGATAAAAAAACAGGAGATAATTTGCAAATTTCTGGTGCTGCCGATTTAAATTTTGGTATGACTCCTAACGGCAGAACCACTTTGTCTGGTAAATACGAAGTGAGTAGCGGACATTACGAGGCGAGTTTGTATAATTTGGTGACTCGTAAGTTTGAAATTGCTAAAGGAAGTAGTATTCTTTGGCAAGGAGATCCTTTAGAAGCTAAAATGGATATTAGTGCTATATACAAAGTAAAAGCATCAGCAAGTGGATTGATGTCTTCTGTAACTTCAGGAATGGATGCTGAAACACTTAATAAATACAGAAAAAAAATGCCGTTTTGGGTGTATTTAAATTTAAACGGGGAATTGTTAAAACCTGAAATTAGTTTTAATCTGGATGTTCCAGAAGAATCTAGAGGAGAGTTGGGTGGACAAGTTTATACGCAAGTACAACAATTAAACAATAGAGAAGAAGATTTAAACAAACAGGTATTTTCTTTGTTGGTATTAGGTCAATTTTTTCCATCAAATATTAGTGATGGAAGTAACGGAGGATCACTTTCTATTGCTAGAGACAATGTAAACAAAGCCCTGTCTAATCAATTAAATAATTACTCAAATAAATTGGTAGGGAAAACTGGAGTGGAATTGGGGTTTGAGTTAGATAGTTATACTGATTATACGGACAAAGGAGAACAAAACAACACACAGTTAAATGTAAGTGCTCAAAAACGTTTGTTTAATGATAGATTAACCGTGCAAGTTGGTAGTGGTTTTGAAATTGAAAACACCTCTAAAGATCAAAATGATAAAACCCCTATTATTGGAAATGTAAATATTGAATACGCCTTAACAGAAAATAGAAGATATAGATTAAAAGGTTTCCGTAAAAATGAATATCAAAGTGTGATTGATGGTCAGGTAATTGTAACAGGAATTGCCTTTTTATTCAATAGAGAGTTTAATAAGTTTAGAGAGCTTTGGCAGAAGGAAAACACACAAAAAACAACGGAGGAATGAAACAGATAATTTTTTTTAAGGTTTGTTTATTATTCATGGTTTTTGCCGTGTTAAGTTCTTGTAGTGTAAAACGTTTTATCCCCGAAGATGAAAAATTATATGGAGGAGCTACTGTTAAAATAATTAATACAAATAAAATTAAAGGACTTTCTAGCTTAGAAGAGGAGTTGCAAGAATTGTTAAGACCTGAACCTAATAGTAAATTTTTAGGAGCTAGAGTTGGCTTGTATTATCACTATAAAACTGAACAAGGAAAAAAAGGGCTTTTAACCAAATACATGAATAAAAAATTTGGAGAAAAACCTATGTATTATTCAAATGTCTCTCAAAACAAAGTCATTAATTTAATAAAAAACAGGTTAGATAATAGAGGTTTTTTTAATAGTAAAGTTACGGCTTCAGTTAAAGAAAAAAAGTACACTAAAAGTATTGTGTATACTATAGATTTAACCGAACCTTATGTGTTAGAAACATATCAACTAGAGAATGATACCTTGCCTTTTTACAAAGAAATTAAAGAGGAGTTAAAAACTACTTTACTAAAAAAAGGAACTAGATATAGTTTGGAATCTTTTAAGCAAGAAAGAATTAAAATTGATGAAGGTTTAAAAGCCAGGGGGTATTATAATTTCAATCAAGATTTTATCATTTTTGAAGCAGATACAAATCAATACAAGAATAAAAAATTTGATTTGTATTTAAGAGTAAAAAAAGAAACGCCTAAAAAAGCATTGATTCCTTATCAAATAAATAAAATCACTGTTTATCCAAATCATAATTTAGATCAAAAAAATAAAGCTATAGATAGCACAGAATACAAAGAGGTTTACTTTTTACAAGACACTGTTTTTTTTAAGCCAAAAAGACTTCATAATTATTTGTTGTTAAATAAGGATGATTTTTACAATCCACAAAATTCAAAAATTACCAGTAAAAGATTGTCCTCAATTGGAACTTATAAATATGTAAACATTCAGTTTGATGAAAAAAACTACACAAAAAATGACAGTCTGGGTAGTTTAGAGGCTAATATTTATTTGTCTCCATTAAACAAAAGATCTTTAGGATTGGAATTGCAGGCAGTTACAAAATCCAACAATTTTGCAGGTCCGGGATTGTCTCTTAATTACCGAAACAGAAATTTATTTAGTGGAGGAGAATTGTTGAGGCTTACTGGAACGGTTGCTTATGAAACTCAAATTGGGAACAATACTCAAAATTTAAATGGTTTAAAAGTAGGCTTGGGAGCAAGTTTAACTTTTCCACGTTTAATTTCTCCTTGGGATTTAACAGGGCGTTTTAAATACGGAGTCCCTAAGACTAAAATTTCTTTTGATTCAGAATATTTAAGCAGGTCTAATCTATACGGATTGGCTTCTTTCACCAGTAGTTTTGGTTATCAATGGGATGCTAATAAATATTTAAGTCACCAAATCAATCCTGTCAATGTTAATTATGTAAGATTGTTTAATACAACTTCAGATTTCAAAGATATTCTAGCACAAAACCCTTTTTTACAAAGTAGTTTTGATCAGCAATTTATAGCAGGATTTACCTATAATTTAACTTATAGCGAATTAGGAAGAAGTACTAAAAAAAATCAAGTATTCTTCTCTTCAAATCTTGATATTGCTGGCGGAGCCTTAAGTTTATTGAGTCAAAGCACATCTGGCGGAAAGAAGACTTTTTTAGGTTTAGAATATGCCCAATATGCCAAGATTGATTTAGATTTTAGATATTATTTAGGACTAGGAAAAGAAAAAACATTGATTTCAAGATTCTATGGTGGTTTAGGAATTCCTTATGGGAACTCTTCTATTTTACCGTTCACAAAACAATTTTTTGCCGGTGGACCTTATAGTATTAGAGGTTTTGCTTCAAGATCTATTGGACCAGGGACTTATAATAATGGTACAAGCAATAGTACTTTTTTTGATAGCTCTGGAGACATTCGTTTAGAAGCCAATGTAGAATATAGATTTCCAATTTATTCTTTTATAAAAGGTGCATTTTTTGCCGATGCAGGAAATGTTTGGTTGTATGGTGATAGGGAAGGACAATTTTCATCAAACTTTATGAATGAAATGGCAGTAAGTACTGGGGCAGGAGTAAGAGTAGATATTCAAAGTTTTGTTATTAGGTTTGATTTGGCAACGCCAGTTAAGCAGCCTACTTCAACTTCTTTAAGTACCATTAAGTTAAGTAATACCATTTTAAATTTTGCTATAGGATATCCTTTTTAAATATAAAGAGCGTTATCATATTTATATAATAACGCTCTTCGTAGTTTAGCTAGTTTTAGTTTTTTATCTCATTTCCAAAGCAGCTTTTAAGACATCTTTTCTACTAATTTGACCAATAATTTTATCTCCTTCGGTTACAGGAAAACGGTTTCTTCTTGAAGTACAGAACATATGAGCTGCATCAAAAATATTGGTGTCGCCTTTAATAGATTCAACAATAATTTCCATGTATTCTTCAACCGTTTGGTCGTGTAAAGGAATATTGTAATATCTACTATGAGCAATTTTTTTCATACAATCTCCTTCGGAAATCATTCCTAAAATCATGTCGTTTTCATCTAAAACACAAGCACCAGCAATATTGTTGGTAACCAGTATTTGCATTGCTTCCCCAATACTTAATTTAGGAGAAAAAGTTATCAGCCTATTTCTAGGAACCATATAGTCCGAAACTAATATTTTGTCTGCTATAGTTCCTGCTCGTGTATCGGGTGATCTAAAGTTTTTGATAGCCATATTGAGTATTTTTTAGTTGATTACCTAATATAGTATTTATTTTTCATCAAAACAATAGCTTCATTGTTATTAATTTTGTTAAATGGGAATTTCGGTGCAGTTTTTAATTTCGCCCATAACAAAAGTGCTTTGCGTACTTCCAATATTTTTTACATTTCCTAAATGATTTAAAACAAAGTCTTGATAACCTTCCATATCATTTACCATCACTTTTAATAAAAAGTCATAATCTCCAGAAATGTTATAACATTCAGTTACTTGTTTTAAAGCGGTAATGTCTTTCACAAACTGATTTCCAATATCCATGGTATGCTCTTTCAGTTTAATGTTACAAAACACTATTAATTTTTTACCTAAAAGATTTCTGTCTAACAGCACAACTTGTTTTTTGATAAAGCCATATTTTTCTAGCTTTTTTATTCTTTCATGAACCGGTGTGTTTGATAAGTTGGTAATGTTGGCTAGTTCTTTTATGGTAATTCTAGCGTTTTTTTGTAGCTGTTTTAACAGTATCAAGTCTGTTTGATCTGGTGTATACATAGTAATTTTTTCTTTTTTTAGCTTTTTCAAATACTAAGATAGCGTTTTTTCCTATATAATTCTTTTTAAAAGGTTTTTTATCTGTATTTAAACTGTTTTTTTAGGCCTATATTGTTGTGTTGTAGTTTTGTAGTAGAATTTTAATCTAAAATACTATGAAGAACCATGTCTTAGGATATCCTAGAGTAGGAGCAAAAAGAGAATTAAAAAAAGCAATAGAAAGTTACTGGGCTAAAAACAGTAAGCAAGAGGTCTTAGAGCTTGTTGCGTATGAAATTAGAAAACAAAACTGGAAAAAACAACAAGAAGCAGGAATAGATTTAATTCCAGTAAACGATTTTTCTTTTTACGACCAGGTGTTAGATACTACTTTGTTGGTTGGTGCTGTGCCAAAGCGTTATCAAGAGTTGTTAAACAATCAAAATTTATCAGAGTTGGATGTTTATTTTGCCATGGCAAGAGGATTACAAACAGAAAACCACGATATAACTGCTATGGAGATGACCAAATGGTTTGATACCAATTATCATTATATAGTTCCCGAGTTTGTAAAGAATCAAACTTTTAAAATTTTATCAAAAAAAGTAATTAATGAATACAAAGAAGCAGTTGCTCTAGGCTTAAATGCAAAACCAGTTTTGATGAGTCCTGCATCGTATTTATTGTTAGGTAAAGAAAAAGAAGCAGGTTTTGATAAGTTAGATTTGTTAAATGATTTGTTGGCGGTTTATAAAGAAATTATTGCCGAGTTACAAGATTTAGGTGCAACCTATATTCAAATTGATGAACCGTTTTTAGCGTCAAATTTATCTGATAAAGAACAATTTACCATTCAGAAAACACATCAATTTTTAAATAAAGAATTTCCAAATGTAAAATTTATCACAGCTACTTATTTTGATGATGTTTTAGATAACTTGTCGTTAATCAATCAATTGCCAGGAGCGGTATTACACATAGATTTAACAAGAGGAGATGAAACACAATTAGAAAAAATACTACAATCTAACTTTAAAAATCAATCTAAAATTTTGTCTTTAGGATTGGTAGATGGACGTAATATTTGGAAGAATGATATTACCAAATCTATTGTAAAAATAAATAAAGCCAAAGAAGTTTTAGGAACTGATAGGGTTTGGGTAGCTACTTCCAGTTCTTTATTACATGTACCTGTTGATTTGGAAAGTGAAGAAAAATTAGATGACGAGTTAAAGTCGTGGTTAAGTTTTGCTGCTCAAAAATTAGAAGAAGTAGTGTTGTTACATAAATTAAGTACGCACCCTACTCATGCTGATTTATTGGCTTTTGAAGCGAATAAAAAGAATATTCTTGAAAGAAGAGAGTCTAGTAGAATTCATAAATTTCAAGTAAAAAACCGCGAAAGTTTTATAGAAGACAAAGACTTGCATAGAAATAGTGCCTTTGTAACTAGAAAAACCATTCAGAATGCAGTGTTACAATTACCACTATATCCAACTACTACCATTGGGTCTTTTCCTCAAACCCCAGAGGTAAGAAGTTGGAGAGCCAAGTATAAAAAAGGCTTGATAAGCGATCAAGAATACAATACTTTATTAGAAAAAGAAACCAAAGAGTCTATTGAGTTTCAAGAACAAGTAGGCTTAGATGTTTTGGTGCATGGAGAGTTTGAAAGAAATGACATGGTTGAGTATTTTGGAGAACAGCTTGAAGGTTTTGCGTTTACTCAATTTGGTTGGGTGCAGAGTTACGGAACTCGTTGTGTAAAACCTCCAATTATTTTTGGTGATATAGAACGTTTGAACCCGATGACTTTAGAGTGGACAGTTTTTGCACAATCTTTAACAAATAAATATGTAAAAGGAATGTTAACCGGACCTGTAACTATTTTACAATGGTCTTTTGTAAGAGACGATCAGCCAAGAAAAACCACTTGTAATCAAATTGCTTTGGCTATTAGAGATGAGGTGATAGATTTAGAAAATGCTGGAATCAAAATTATTCAAATTGATGAGCCTGCTATTAGAGAAGGGTTGCCGTTAAAAAAAGCGCAATGGAATGATTATTTAACTTGGGCCGTAAATGCTTTTAAACTGTCTGCAAGTGGCGTAAAAGATGAAACACAAATCCATACTCACATGTGCTATTCAGAATTTAATGACATCATTAAATCTATTGCAGATATGGATGCTGATGTCATTACTATTGAGTGTTCTCGTTCTCAAATGGAATTGTTAGATGTTTTTGCTGAGTTTGATTATCCTAATGAAATTGGACCAGGAGTATACGATATTCATTCTCCAAGAGTGCCATCAACCCAAGAAGTGGTGGATTTGATTGAGAAAGCAGAAAAATATATTCCTAAAGAAAATATTTGGATCAATCCAGATTGTGGTTTAAAAACAAGAAAATGGCCAGAAACAAAAAAGGCCTTAGAAGTGATGGTAAATGCCACGCAACAAATAAGAGAAAAAGTTGAAGTTAGTTGTTAAGTTTAAAAATCCCAGATTCTAAAATGGAATCTGGGATTTTTTATAAAAACATCTCGACTTTGCTCGATGATCATTTTGATGTTCTATCTAAGTTGAGAACTCCATATTTTAAGCATTCATAATACTTTCAATTTCTTCTATTTCAATAGGAATGTCTCGCATTAAATTGATTGGCTCTGCATTTTTTTGAAGTACCAAATCATCTTCTAATCTAATTCCTAAATTTTCTTTTGGAATATAAATCCCAGGTTCTACGGTTAAGACCATATTGGCTTTCATTTCATTCTCAAAATCACCATAATCGTGAGTGTCTAAGCCTAAATGATGAGACGTTCCGTGCATAAAATATTTTTTATAGGCAGGCTTTTCTTTGGTTTGGTTCTGAATGTCTGCTTTATCTAGTAGTTTTAAAGATAATAATTCAGAGGTCATTAATTTTCCAACTTCTTCGTTATACGCTGTCCAAAGCGTACCTTCTTTAAGCATTTTGGTAGCTTCTTTTTTTACGTTTAACACAGATTGATAAACAGCTTTTTGCCTATCGGTATATTTTCCATTTACAGGAATAGTTCTGGTTAAGTCACTAGAATAATTAGCATATTCAGCTGCAGTATCCATTAAAATTAAATCGCCAGATTTACACTGTTTGTTGTTTTCTATATAGTGTAACACACAAGCAGAATAACCTGAAGCTATAATAGGTGTGTAGGCAAATCCCTTCGATTTGTTTCGTAGAAACTCATGCATCATTTCAGCTTCAATTTCGTATTCCCAAACATCTGGTTTTACAAAATTTAAAACTCTATCAAATCCTTTTTTGGTGATGTTACAAGCCTGTTGAATCAAATCAATTTCAATTTGAGACTTGATCCCTCTTAGTTGAAATAGAATATCTGAAGCTTTTAAATAATTGTGGTTGGGATATTCTTCTTTTAGCTTTTTTACAAAACGATCCTCGCGAGTTTCCATTTCTAGAACTGCTCTTTTGTGTGGGTTTTGATTGATATAAATGTTTTTTGCTTCTGGAATTAAATCTTTTAAAACAGTTTCCATTTCAGACAACCAATAAATAGTTTGGATTCCAGAAGTTTCGGTAGCTGTTTTTTTATTTAATTTTTCTCCTTCCCAAATAGCAATCAATTCACTGGTTTCTTTGGTGAATAGAATTTCTTTATGATTGGGATTTTTAGCATCAGGAAACAATACCAATACCGATTCTTCTTGATCTACACCACTTAAGTAAAAAATATCTCGGTGTTGATGAAAAGGCAAAGTACTATCTGCTCCAGTTAAATAAATGTCGTTAGAATTAAAAAACGCAATGGAATGGGCTTCCATTTGGTTAGTAAAGCGTTTTCTATTCTCTATAAATAATTGTGGGTTGATTGGGTTGTATTTCATGACCATAAAGTTATAAAATGTCTGTACATAATTATTTAAATGTCTGTATCTTTTTCTTGTTTATTGAATATTAAAAAACTAAAATTGCGTTTAGGGAGTTTAGCTGAAAATCCTTTAAAGAGTAGGCATTAAAAAAATTATTTTATGAAAAAAATATTGATGTTGTAGTTAATTCTAGGGGGATTAACATTTACAAGTTGTTCAGTTAGGTTGGTAGATTTTACGGTTATTAGCAGTAAAAATGTGAATTTAGCGGGAATTAAAAAGTCTGAAGGAGTAAAAGTAAATGCTTCTAAATCTTATTTCTTAGGTTTTGGATGGAATATTAAAGATGCTCTAGATATAGCTTTAGAAGAAGCTGGTCCAGATTACGATATGTTAATTGATGGGGTTGTGAGATATGCTAGTTATCCTTTTGTTTTACAAATTAAGGTTGAAGGAACAGCTGTAAACTCACAAAAAATGATTGCACAAATGGGGCAAGAAGGTTTCAATCAGTGGATAAGTGGTCATCAAGTTACCACAGCTGATACTGTTAAGTTAATTAAAGAATAAAATTTTAATTATATCTTAATTTAAAAAGAGTTAGCAAACAGCTAACTCTTTTTTTATATATTTTTCAATGTTTCTAAGGCTTTTTGTACACTATCAATCCTAATAAACGTAATGAGTAATCGTAAACCATTTTTGGTTTCTTTTTCTTTCATTACACACATTTTAGGGTTGTTTTGCACGTATTTTAAAATATTTGTAAACGACTGCGTGTTGTAAAAACCACTTTGTTGGTCGGAAACAAAATAACCAATCATTCTTTTTTGTTTTAGGATAATTTTCTCTAGTCCTAATTTTTTAGCCAACCATTTAATTCTTACGGAATCTAACAAATCAATCACTTGGGTTGGAAGTTCTCCAAATCTGTCAATTAATTGTTGCTCAAATTGTTCTAACTCTTTTTCGTCTGTTAGCTCTCCTAATTTTTTATACAGGTTTAATCTTTCTGCAATGACGTTGATATAATCATCGGGGAATAAAATTTCAAAATCGGTATCTATTTGTATATCTGATACGTAATCTTTGTTTTCTAAATCTTCCTCATCATATAAATCCTTAAATTCTTTTTCTTTCAATTCTTTAACGGCTTCTTCTAATATTTTTTGATAGGTATCAAAACCAATATCGGTAATAAATCCGCTTTGTTCTCCTCCTAATAAATCTCCAGCTCCACGAATTTCTAAATCTTTCATGGCAATGTTAATTCCGCTACCCAATTCGCTAAACATTTCTAAAGCTTGAATACGTTTACGAGCTTCTTCGGTCATCATATGGTAAGGTGGACAAATAAAATAACAGAAAGCTTTTTTGTTAGAACGTCCAACACGTCCACGCATTTGATGCAAATCTGACAATCCAAAGTTGTTAGCATGGTTAATAAAAATAGTATTGGCGTTAGGCACATCTAAACCAGATTCTATAATGGTGGTGGCCACTAAAATATCGTAGCTTCCTTCCATAAAATTTACCATCACTTCTTCTAGTTTTCGTCCTTCTAGTTGACCGTGACCAATTCCTATTCTAGCATCGGGAACCAAACGTTGTAACATTCCGGCCACTTCTTTAATATTGTCCACTCTGTTGTGAATAAAGAATATTTGTCCTCCTCTTGAAATTTCATACATCACAGCATCTCTAATGGTTTCTTCGCTAAAACCAATCACATTACTTTCTATAGGATGACGGTTGGGTGGAGGTGTAGCAATGACCGATAAATCTCTTGCTGCCATTAAACTAAACTGTAAAGTTCTAGGGATCGGTGTAGCAGTTAAGGTTAAAGTATCTACATTTTCTTTAATGGTTTTTAACTTGTCTTTGGCAGCTACTCCAAATTTTTGTTCCTCGTCAATAATTAGCAATCCTAAGTCTTTGTATTTGATTTTATCTGAGACCAATTGATGGGTTCCGATGACAATATCTAACCTTCCTTCTGCCAAATCTTCTATCACAATTTTCTTTTGCTTAGCCGTTTTAAAACGGTTTAAATAGTTGATGTTTACCGGAAAATCTTCTAATCTTTTTTTGAAAGACTTAAAATGTTGAAAAGCCAAAATAGTGGTAGGAACAAGCACTGCTACTTGTTTTCCATTATCAACAGCTTTAAAAGCGGCACGGATAGCTACTTCTGTTTTTCCAAAACCAACATCACCACAAACCAGTCTATCCATAGGTTTGTCACTTTCCATATCGGCTTTTACATCTTGAGTGGCTGTAAATTGATCTGGAGTATCTTCATACATAAAACTAGCTTCTAGTTCATGTTGTAAATAACTGTCTGGGTCAAAAGCAAATCCTTTTTGATTTTTTCGTTTTGCGTAGAGCTGAATTAAATCAAAAGCAATTTGTTTTACTTTGGCTTTGGCAGTTTGTTTGGCTTTTTTCCAAGCAGGAGATCCTAATTTATGAACCTTAGGAATTTTACCATCTTTTCCATTGAATTTGGATATTTTATGTAAAGAGTGAATGCTAATGTAAAGGACATCGGCATCGCCATAAATTAATTTAATCGCCTCTTGTTTTTTACCGTTGACATCAATTTTTTGTAAACCACCAAACTTTCCAATTCCATGATCTATATGGGTTACAAAATCTCCAATTTCTAAATTGTTAATTTCCTGTAGGGTAACGGCTTGTTTTTTGGCAAAGCCATTTTTAAGTTGAAATTTATTATAACGTTCAAAAATTTGATGATCGGTATAACAAACTATTTTGTGTTCGTGATCTACAAACCCTTCGTGAATTTGAAAAACCACGGTTTCGTATACTATTTCCTCTTCGCTTTCATCAAATATATCATGAAAACGTTTGGCTTGTTTTTCGCTAGAACAGAATAAATAATTTTGATATCCTTTTGCTGTGTTTTGCTGTAAGTTTTCTATCAACAAATCAAAATGTTTGTTAAAAGAGGGTTGAGGTTCTGTATTTCCGTTGATGCTATCTGTAGAAGTACTATTGTTAACAGAAACTCTACTATACCCTTTTAATTGTTCTTTGATTTGAATTCCATCTAAAAACAATTCACTAGGTAAAGTGTGATTTAAAGTTTCTGATAAAGTTTCAAAGCGAGTAGTTGCTTTTTCAAATAAAGTATTTAAATCGTTTTGAAGAATATCTATACTCAACGTAAAAATAACGCTGTTGTTAGGGATAAACTTTAAAAACGATTCTCTTTTTTCGGAAAACTGCTTGTTTTCCACATTAGGCATGATCTGAACTTTATTTGGTTTTCCTGTAGAGAGTTGCGTTTCTACATCAAACGTACGGATGCTGTCTACTTCATCACCAAAAAACTCTAGTCTATACGGTTCATCGTTGGCAAAAGAAAACACATCTACAATTCCACCACGCACGGCAAATTCTCCGGGTTCTGTTACAAAATCTACTCGGTTAAATTTATATTCAAATAATACTTCGTTAATAAAATCTAGGCTAAATTCATCACCTGTCGTAATTTTTAACGTATTGCTATTCAGGTCTTTTTTGGTCACAACTTTTTCAAACAATGCGTTTGGATAAGTAACAATAATAGCTGGTTTTTTTCTGGAATTTAATCGGTTTAAAACCTCAGCACGCATTAAAACATTGGCATTGTCTACATCTTCAATTTCATAAGGTCTTCGGTAAGAACCTGGATAAAACAATACGTCTTTATCATTTAAAATTCTTTCTAAATCATTTAAATAATAAGCTGCTTGTTCCTTATCATTTAAAATTAATAAAAAAGTTTTGTCAGTTTGTTTAAAGGTTTCTGCAATAATAATGGACAAGGCAGCACCGTTAAATTTACTTAATACCGCATGCGTTTTTTCTTGAGAAATTTGTGTTACCAATTGTTTTGTAGCACTTGCATGTTGGTACTTTTCTAGTAGAGATTGAATTTTCAAGACCGAAATATTTTCTTACAAATGTAGGACTATCCATTGTTTTATAAAACTGAAAGTTTTAAGCATTTCTTTTTATTGTAAATAGCGATCAACTTTATTGTTCTCTAGGCATCAACTCCTTATTTTTGCAGTATGAGCGCATTTGTTACTTATAAAAATATACCTATCCATTATACCGAATCTGGTAAAGGAACTGCCATTGTTTTGTTACATGGTTTTTTAGAAAACACTACGATGTGGCAAGGTTTAGAAAAAGTATTAAACCCTAAATTTAGGGTAGTTTGCATAGATTTATTAGGACACGGACAAACGGAAAGTTTGGGCTATGTACATACCATGACAGAAATGGCCGAAGCGGTAAAATCAGTTTTAGATGTCTTAAATATCCGTAGGTCTTTTTTTGTAGGACATTCCATGGGAGGTTATGTAGCCTTGGCATTTGCAGATTTGTATCCTGACAATGTAAAAGGATTGGTGTTGTTAAATTCTACGGCCAGACCAGATTCTGAAGAGAAAAAAACAGGAAGAGATAGAGCCATTGCTGTGGTAAAAGAAAATCATAAATCGTTTATCAGAACTTCTATTCCTATGTTGTTTCGTTCTAAGTGTAGAAAAATTTACGCTGATGATATTGCCAAGGTTAAAAAGGAAGCTTTAAAAACCCCAAGACAGGGAATTATTGCGGCTTTAGAGGGAATGAAAATTAGATTGGATAGAGAAGTATTGTTGCATTTTGGACCGTATCCATCTTTAATGATTTTAGGTAAAAAAGATCCTGTTCTAAAATATGAAGATTTAATAGAACAAACCAAAGATGCCAATACTGAGGTAGTAGAGCTTGAAAATGGTCACATGAGTTTGATTGAAGACAAAGAAGGAGCAGAACAAGCTATTTTAGCATTTGTGAAAAAACATACATAATAAAATCGGTTTTTGTGTGTGTAAATAATTTTCATGCACAAGTTTGTTAACATATTTGTGTACATTGTTAATAACGTATACAAAAAAATGTATTTTTAAGTGTACATAAAATTAAGATTTTAATTTATGAACCATATTGCCATTTTTAATAAATCAACAGCACAAACTAATTTTATCAATCATTTATTGGTAGGAAATGAACAAAATTTATTTCCTGAATTTAATGATAAAAAAGGAGCTTTGTTCAGTACTTCGGTGTTAGAAAAATTCATTACAGAAGAATTAAATCATGATGTTTTTACTTTAACAAAACATTGTGTTGATGGCAATGGAAATATCAGAAGTTTAACCTCTTATTCTAGCGGTCAACAAAAAAAGTTGTTGTTACAGTTTTTAGAAAAACAAAAGTTTGATTTTTTGATTTTAGACAAGCCCTATGATTGTTTGGATATTGCGATTCAGGAATCTTTGGCTAAAGATTTAATCGAAATAGCAAAACATACCATTCTGGTTCAGGTCTTTAAAATAAGAGATGAAGTCTTGCCTTTTATCAAAAAAATCTATTTGATTGAAAATGATAAAATTGAATTTTATGGATCTCCAAAAGAGTACGATAAGACATTTTATCAGCAGTTAAAACCTTATGAGTTTAAAGGGGATTTACCAGAAGCTTTTCAAAAAATAGAAGTAGAGAATCCGTTGGTGAAATTTACCGATGTCAATATTTTTTATGAAGAAACAAGACAGATTGTAAACAATATTAATTGGACCATAAACAAAGGAGAATTTTGGCATTTAAAAGGACCAAATGGAGCAGGTAAAACCAGCTTGTTAACCATGATTACTGGAGATAATGCCAAGGCTTTTGGTGAAGATATTATGCTGTTTGGTCGTAAAAAAGGAAGTGGTGAAACAGTTTGGGAACTCAAAAAAAAGATTGGTTATTTTTCGCCTAGTTTAACCCAATTTTTCGGCAAATTATTTACGGTGCAACACATGGTCTTGTCGGGGTTTTATGATTCTATTGGTTTATATGAAAATCCTACTGGACAACAAATTCATGAGGCTGATAAATGGCTAGATTTGGTAGGTTTAAAAGATAAAAAACAAATGTATTTTGTTCGTTTGTCACAAGAAATGCAACGAATTATACTAATTATTCGTGCCATGGTAAAACACCCTCCGTTGCTTATTTTAGATGAACCTACCAATGAATTGGATGATTATGCAACTTCTATGTTAACAGCTTTCATCAATAAAATTCATCAAGAAACAGATACAACTATTTTATATGTTTCTCATAGAATGTTACAGGGTTTACATCCCGATAAAGTATATCAACTAACGCCTACCAAAAATGGTTCTGTTGGTACTGTAGAATCGATTAAATAAAATACTTAAATTCTTTATTAAGGAGGTTTTCAAAGGATTTCTGCAAAAAAAGTATTGATTTTGGGCTTAATATTTGATTTTTAGCAAGTGGGGCTGCCCTAAATTTGTAACGATATTAAATCGTTAAATATGTCTCAAAAAAATTCGGTGTTAAGAATACACGCAAAAGACAATGTAATTGTTGCTTTAACTGACCTTGGTAAAGGGGATGTTATTTCTTATGAAGGAAATGAATATGTGTTAAAAACAGATGTTCCAGCAAAACATAAGTTTGTGTCTGTAGACTTAAAAAAAGGAGATTTAATTTATATGTATGGAGTGTTGGTTGGAGCGGCTACACAAACTATTTTAAAAGGAGAACTTATTCATACGCATAATGTAATCCATAAAGCGGAGGAATATTCGGTTCAAAAAAATGAGAAAGAAACTTGGAAAGCTCCAGATATTTCAAAATTTAAAGGCAAAACATTTCAAGGTTATCATAGAGCTGATGGTAAAGTAGGAACGCAAAACAATTGGTTGGTCATTCCTTTGGTTTTTTGTGAAAACAGAAATGTTACGGTGATAGAAAAAGCCATTGTTGATCAATTAGGATTTAATCAAAAAGAAGAATCAGGTTTTGCTGTTGATAAACTGGTAAATGTTTACAAGCAAGGAGCTTCTGAAGATGAAGTTTTGAGTACTTCTATTCAAACAAATAAAGAAGAAATCAAGACTAATAAATTATTTCCTAATGTAGATGGAATTCACTTCTTAAGACACGATGGTGGTTGTGGAGGATCAACTCCAGATTCAGTTGCGTTATGCCATTTATTAGCAGGTTACATCAACAATCCAAATGTAGCTGGAGCAACAGTATTGAGTTTAGGATGCCAACATGCACAAGCAAAAATTTTAGAAGATGCTTTAAATAGTTTTTCTAAAGAAAATAAAAAGCCTTTGTATGTGTTAACCCAGCAAGACAGTACTTCGGAAAGAGATTTTATTGAAGAAGCTATTAAAAAAACTTTTGTGGGTTTAATAAAAGCTAATAAATTTGAAAGAGAGCCTGCGGATTTAAGTAAGTTAACTATTGGTTTGGAATGTGGAGGATCTGATGGGTTTTCTGGTATTTCTGCCAATCCTACTCTAGGGTATGTGTCTGATTTAATTGTTGGTTTAGGAGGGACTACCGTGTTGGCCGAGTTTCCTGAATTAAATGGAGTAGAGCAAGAGTTAATTAATAGATGTAATTCTAAGGAAAATGCAGATAAATTTTCTAATATTATGTCTACCTATAATGCTAAGGCGGAATTGTTAGGAGGAGGTTTTCATGCCAATCCATCACCAGGAAATATTAAAGATGGTTTAATTACCGATGCTATTAAATCTGCTGGAGCAGCAAAAAAAGGAGGGAGTTCTCCTATAACTGATGTGCTAGATTATACAGAACAAATTACCAAAACAGGATTGAATTTGTTGTGTACTCCTGGAAATGATGTAGAATCTACCACTGGATTGGCGGGATCGGGATGTAATATTATTTTATTTACTACTGGGCTAGGAACCCCAACAGGAAACCCTGTAGTGCCAGTCATAAAAGTGTCTAGTAACACCAAACTTTTTAATAAGATGAATGATATCATCGATTTTAATACAGGTGGAGTGATTGAAGGAGATACTTTATCATCTAAAGGAGAAGAATTATTAGAATATGTAATTAAAGTGGCTAGTGGAGAAAAAACCAAAGCCATGAAATTAGGTCAAAACGATTTTATTCCTTGGAAAAGAGGGATGTCATTATAAAAAAAGAAAAATATGTCAGTATTTAATTTAACAGGAAAATGTGCTGTGGTTACTGGTGGAGGTAGCGGAATTGGTGAAGCGATCTCTAAAGCTTTGGCTGGAGCTGGAGCATTGGTAAATATTTTAGATTTAACTGTAGAAGGTGCTCAAAGAGTAGCCGATGAAATTATTGCCAAAGGAGGAAAAGCAACCGTTTATCAAGCAAATGTTGCCAATCACGAAGAGGTAAAAACCGTGATGAAATCTATCAATGAAAAACAGGTAATAAATATTTTAGTAAACAATGCAGGAATTGCACATGTGGGTAATATCGAAGCTTGTGGGCCTGAAGATTTAGATAGATTGTACAATGTAAATATCAAAGGTGTTTATAATTCTTTATATGCCGTAGTACCTTTTATGAAACAAAATGGAGGTGGAGCTATTATCAACATGGCTTCTATCGCTTCTTCTGTGGGAATTGATGATCGTTTTGCGTATTCTATGACCAAAGGAGCAGTTTTAACCATGACGTATTCTATTGCAAAAGATTATGTAAAAGATGGAATTCGTTGCAATTGTATTTCGCCAGCAAGAGTACATACACCTTTTGTTGATGGATTTATTTCTAAAAACTACCCAGGAAAAGAAGCGGAAATGTTTGAGAAATTATCGGCAACACAACCTATGGGTAGAATGGCTAAACCAGAAGAAATTGGTAATTTAGCATTGTATCTGGTTTCTGATGAGGCTTCTTTTATCACAGGAACAGATTACCCAATAGATGGAGGATTTATAAAATTAAACGGATAATATTTAAAAAATAATTTAAGATGAAATTAATAAGATTTGGAGCAGAAGGTGCTGAAAAACCAGGAGTCATTACTACATCAGGAAAAAAGATTGATGTTTCTGCTTTTGGAGATGATTATAACGAACAGTTTTTTGGAGGTGATGGAATAGAAAGATTATCAGCTTGGTTAAAAGAAAATGAAGCATCTTGCCCAGAAATTAGTGAAGACGTTCGTTTAGGAGCACCATTAACAAGACCATCAAAAATAGTTTGTGTAGGGTTAAACTACGCTAAACATGCAGAGGAGGCAGGAATGAAAGTACCAACTGAACCTGTATTGTTTTTTAAATCTACCACCGCAATGTGTGGTCCTAATGATGAGGTCATCATTCCTAAAAATTCTGAAAAAACAGATTGGGAAGTAGAGTTGGCTATTGTAATAGGAAAAAAAGCTTCTTATGTTGAGTTAGAAGATGCTGAAGACCATATTGCAGGATATGTATTGCACAATGATATTTCTGAAAGAGCTTTTCAAATTGAAAAAGAAGGTCAGTGGTGTAAAGGAAAAGGATGTGATACTTTTGCTCCTGTTGGGCCTTTTATTGCAACTAAAGATGAAATTAAAGATCCTAACAATTTAGAATTGTGGTTAGAAGTGAATGGAGAACGTTTACAACATTCATCTACCAACGATTTTATTTTTAATGTACAAGAAGTAGTGTCTTATATCAGTCAATATATGACGTTGTTACCTGGAGATATTATTTCTACAGGAACACCTTTTGGAGTAGGTTTAGGATTCAATCCACCAAAGTATTTAAAACCAGGTGATGTTATGGAATTAGGTATTGAAGGTTTGGGAACTTCTAAGCAGGTTTGTAAAGGATACTCAAAAAAATAAAGAGTGTTATATTTACCGCAAAATTTTAATTTAAGATGGAAATAAAAATCAATACCAAGTATCCTTCTATGGATGACTTAAGAAAAAGAGCGATGGTGAAAATGCCAAAATTCGCTTTTGAGTATTTAGATGGAGGATGTAATGAAGATATCAATCTTGATAAAAACAGAACGGATCTTCAAAAAATAGAGTTGATGCCTCAGTATTTATCTAAGTTTGATAAATCAAGCATGGAAACTGAGTTGTTTGGAAAAACATATTCAGCTCCTTTTGGTATTGCCCCGGTTGGATTGCAAGGATTGATGTGGCCAAACGCTCCAGAAATTTTAGCAAAGGCAGCAGTGGATCACAATATTCCTTTTATTTTAAGTACGGTAACCACCACCAGTATAGAACGTATTTCAGAAATTACCGAAGGAAACTTTTGGTTCCAATTGTATCATCCAACCAAAGAAGATATCAAACGTGATGTGATAGACAGAGCGGCAAAAGCAGGTTGTGATGTATTGGTTATTTTGGCAGATGTACCAACGTTTGGAGTAAGACCTAGAGATACTCGTAATGGTTTAGGAATGCCACCAAGAATGACTTTAAAGAACATTATTGAGGTGTTAAAGCACCCACATTGGGCAGCGTTAACATTAAAACATGGTCAACCAAACTTTGAAACCATGGCTCAGTACATGCCTAAAGGGATGAACTTACAACAACTTGCTCAGTTTATGGATGCTACTTTTACAGGTAGATTAAATGAAGAAAGAATTGCTTCTATCCGTGAACAATGGAAAGGAAAGTTGGTGATAAAAGGTGTGGTGAGTGAAGAAGATACTGAAAAAGCCATTAAATTAGGTGTTGATGGATTGATTGTTTCTAACCACGGTGGACGTCAATTAGATGCAGGACAGTCTTCTATTGTGCCAATGACCAATTTGGCTGAGAAATATGGAGATCAAATTAAAATTATGGTTGACTCTGGATTAAGAGGAGGTCCAGACATTGCTAGAGCCATGGCTAGTGGAGCAGAATTCACTTTTATGGGTCGTAGTTTTATGTATGGTGTTGGTGCTTTAGGAAAAGAAGGAGGAAATCATACCATTTCTTTAATGAAAAGAGAATTACAACAAGTAATGGAGCAAATCTGCTGTCAAAATACAGGAGCATTTAAACCACACTTGATTAAATAAATAAGAAAAAAACCTCAGCAATTGCTGAGGTTTTTTTATAAAGAGTTGTTAGGCTTTACTTCCTAACATCATCAATTCGTTTACTATAATTCGGGTGGTATATTTTTTATTTCCTTCTTTGTCTTCCCAACTATCGTTGGTTAATTTCCCTTCAATAGCAATATGACTCCCTTTGTCTAAATATTTTTCTACAATATCTGCTGTTTTGTTCCAGCAAACTAAATTGTGCCATTGTGTATCTGTAACTCTTTCACCCTCATTATTATAATAAGTGTCTGTAGTCGCAATAGAAAAATTAGCTACTTTTTTGTCTTTTCCAAATGCTTTAACAATTGGGGTTGCTCCTAAATGTCCGATTAACTGTACTTTGTTTCTTAAATTGTTCATAACGTAAATTTTTAAAGATGATTAATTTTTTGTTGTCGTTGTTTGACAAGGCAAAGATGCAATGCTTTAAAAGTTTTACTCGGTTGCTAAATATTTGCTTTCGTATATAAACGGTTGTAATCGTTTACAAACGTTTTTGTTATATTTGAATATCTTTAAAATAAAATGTGATGGAAGAAAAATTTTGTCAAGAATGTGGAGAAAAGGTCGTAGGAAGATCTGATAAAAAATTTTGTAACGATCAATGTAGAAATGCTTTTAACAATAAGTTAGAGGTTGGAAACAAAAGTTTGGTTAGAAATATTAATAACGCGCTAAAAAAGAATTACAAAATTTTGTGCGAGTTAAATACCACGGGAAAAACCAAAGTGCCTAAAAGTATGATGGAAGAAAAAGGGTTTAATTTTAACCTTTACACAAACATTTATGAAACCAAAACTGGAAATAGATATAATTACTGTTATGATGAGGGATATTTGTTGTTAGAAGCTGAGCAAGTGCTTTTGGTTAAAAAATAAGACTAGATTTTAATTTCTTTCGCCGATTCTTTCCTACTTATTAACATCGGAAATGAAACTCCAGCGGTTAAAGCAAAAATAATGAAAACAGCCTTTAGACCATTGTTTACTGTTTCGTCTAAGGCTATTTGGTATGATTCAAGAGAAATGTCTCCAGTTAGTTTTATAAATCCTAGCATGGCTTTATAAGCAAACGCTCCAGGAATCATAGGAATGACTGCTGGAATAGAAAAAACTAAAGGAGGAGCATGTTTTCCGTGTGCAGCGGGAATGCTTAACAATCCAATAAGTGTGGCTCCAACCATTGATCCTATAATAATATGACCGCCATAATGCATTAAAATCAGTTTAGAAGAACCTCCTAAGGCTGCAAGAATGGCAATAATAATTAAAGTACGTTTAGGCACGTTAAACAAAACAGCAAATCCTATAGCTGCTATGGCTAGCCAAAAAGCCAATTCTATATGTAGTAATATATCCATTTTTTAAAAGTTAAAAATTAGCATGGTAACCAACATTCCTAAAGAAATACAAAATGCAATCACCATGGCATGAGTTCCTCTTACCATTCCGTTCATTACATGTCCATCCATAATATCAGAAAAAGAATTGATGAGTGGAATTCCTGGAACTAAAAATAAAACCGCTGTTGCAAAAGCCAAATCAGGATGGTTTCCAATGCTGTACATTCTTGCAAAACTCGTAATAAAACAAGCGGTAAAAGAAGCGAAAATGACACTTAGATATCCGTTAAAATTTAGTTTAGTAGCGTAGTGTTTTACGGTAAATGCCGTAAAAGTAGCTACAAAAGCAGTACCTAAATCAATATATTCTCCGCCAAATAATCTACAAAAACCTGCATCAGCAAGGCTTACAAATATCATCGTAATAAGTAGTGGGTAGCGAGGGATTTTTTTTAATCTATCAATTTCTTCTTTTACTTGTTTTAAAGTCCAATTGTTTTCAAATGCATGCCAACTCATTTTACTAATTCCAGATACCAAGGTAAAATTAGCTCCATGAGGAGGTGTTTTTTTAAAACTATTGTATATTTCATTTGTTTGACTGTCTTTTACAATAACAAAAATTGTTCTATGTGTGGTTAACGTTTCTGTTTCGTAACCCAAACCATCGGCAATACGCTCCATAGTAACTCGTATTCTATTGGTACTTGCTCCAGATGCCATTAGTAAACAACCAATTTCTAATAGACAATCAGCTGTTTCTTGTAAAGAAGTATTAATGTGTGAAGATGTATTCATAAATTATTGGATGCTTTTGCAAATGGTTCCTAATAAATGATCAAACATACTGTAAAAACCAACTCTTTTTAATTCGGTTACGCCAAAACGAACCACTACCAAATCTTTAGATGGAATGACAAAAATTCGTTGACCTTGAAAACCATCCGCATAAAAACAATCTTTAGGAACGTTAGGCATGTAATTTCCGTCATTTAGCCACCAATGTCCACCGTATTCTCCCATAGAAGTTTTATTAGGTGTTTTAATGTAATCAACCCAATTTTTAGTAACTATTTGTTCGTTGTTCCACTTTCCGTTGTCTAGCATTAACTGTCCAAATTTAGCCCAGTCTCTTGTGGTCGCCCAACTATATGAGGAGGCTACATAATTACCCATAATATCGGTTTCCATAATCATAGAATGCATTCCAATTTTATCAATAAACTCTCTGTAAGGAAAATCTAAATACTCCTGATGCGTTTTAAATTGTTTTCTTAATAAGGCTGATAAAATATTACTGGTACCAGAAGAATAGTTGAATTCAGTTTCTGCGGGTTGACTTTGCTTTTTAGACAAAGGTCTTTTTGTTAAATCGCTATCTTCAAACAACATTCTTGTGGCATCACAAATGGTTGAATAGTTTTCCTCCCATTCTAATCCACTTTCCATTCTTAGTAAATGATTGGTGGTGATGTTTTTTCTATCATCTCTTAACCATTCTGGAAAAGCTGTGATGGGCTTATAAATATCAAATTTATTTTCTTTTTCTAAAACTCCAAAACAGGTGGTTAATAAACTTTTGGTGATGGACCAACCTTGTAATAATGAGTTTTCATCAAAACCATTGGCATATTTTTCTGCGATGATTTTTCCTTTGTATAATACCAATACAGAACGGGTGTTTTTAATATGATGATCGTGATTTTCGGTAAAACAGTTATCAATCACTTTGTTTATTAATTGATAATTAACATTATTAAAAACGGAATCTTTTGGAGCTAAGTTTCCATATGGATATGGAACTTTAATAGGGGTAAAATCTCTTTTGGGTCTTAAATAATTATCACCAAGAAGAGTGTCTTTGTTAATTAAAATAGCTCCAATCCCTTCACGATAAACAGCTGTTTCCTTAGCAAATCCAAAAACAGTAGAAAAAGCGGTTTTATTTTTTTTATCAATATTGCTGCTAGCAAGTTTTGTTAATGGACCATGATTATCTGTTTTATTAGTTACATCTACAGATCTGTGTGCGATAAAATAACTACTAGCAAGGTTTTTAGCTGCAAAACCAGAGATTAATTTTAGTTTGGGAGCGTTTAAAACAACCAATACAATTATGATAAAAAGTAGCGAGAAGCCTATCATTTTAAAGAGTTTCATGAGGTAAAATTTGTTTTTAACAAGGTACTAATTTTTTGATTGTAAAGATTGAAAAGAGTTTGGTTAAGCTTTTTAGATTTTAAGCTTAAAGAAGTACCTTTGTAACAAAGATTTATATCTATGATCAATATCGATAAAGTAAGAGCAGATTTCCCTATTTTAAAGCAACAAGTAAATGGAAAACCTTTGGTGTATTTTGACAATGCAGCCACAAGTCAAAAACCACAAGTGGTAATTGATGCGATTACAAATTACTATACTACTATAAATGCGAATGTTCACAGAGGAGTACATACTTTAAGTCAGGTTGCTACAGATGCGTTTGAAGCAACTAGGAAAAAATTAAAAGCTCACTTTAATCCTAAACACGAGCACGAAATTATTTTTACTCGTGGAACAACCGAATCCATCAATTTGGTAGCAACTACTTTAACTTCATTGATAAAAAGTACAGATGAAATTATTATTTCTGCCTTAGAACATCATTCTAATATTGTGCCTTGGCAAATGTTGTGCGAAAGAACGGGAGCTACGTTAAAAGTAATTCCAATGAATGATGAGGGAGAATTGTTGATGGAGGTATATGATGAGTTGTTAACAGAAAACACTAAAATAGTAGCTGTTAATCATATTTCTAATGCTTTAGGAACCATTAACCCTGTAGAAGAAATGATTGAAAAAGCACATAAAGTTGGTGCTTGGGTATTGATAGATGGAGCGCAATCTACGCCGCATATGAAGGTAGATTTACAAGCGTTAGATTGTGATTTTTATACTTGTTCTGCTCATAAAATGTTTGGTCCTACAGGGATTGGATTTTTATATGGAAAAGAAGCCATTTTAAATGAGTTACCACCGTATCATGGAGGAGGAGAAATGATTAAGGATTGTACGTTTGAAAAAACGACCTATGCTGAGTTGCCTCATAAGTTTGAAGCGGGAACACCAAATATTGCAGATGTGATTGCTTTTGGAACCGCGGTAGATTATATAAATTCCATTGGTATAGAAAATATAGAAGCTGCTGAACATGAGTTGTTGGTTTATGGAACAGCACAATTGAATAAAATTTCGGGATTAAAAATTTACGGAACGTCTAAAAATAAAGCGAGTGTTATTTCTTTTAACATTGGAGAAATTCATCCTTTTGACATAGGGACTATTGTGGATAAATTGGGGGTTGCAGTAAGAACCGGTCATCATTGTACACAGCCTATTATGGCTCGTTTTAACATTCCAGGAACGGTAAGGGCTTCTTTTGCGTTTTACAATACCAAAGAAGAAATTGATGTTTTGGTGGCTGCCTTAGAAAAAGCAACCATGATGTTGTCTTAAAGAAGGTTATATTTACAACAAAAAACAACTTCAGTCATGTCATATCCAAGTATTTTTGAAGCAGATACGCTTGTTCAAAACAAAGCTCGTTTAGATTTGTTAAGTAAAGAAAAACAACCTTTGTGGGGAAAAATGAATGTAGCTCAAATGATTGCTCATTTAAATGTTTCTTATGATGTTTCTCAGGGAAAAACAAAAGTAAATATCAATCCTGTGATGCGTTTCTTTTTAAAAACCTTTGTTAAAAAAGCTGTTGTTGGAGATAGACCTTATGCTAAAAATGGAAGAACAGCTCCTTATTTTTTAATGGTTGATGAAAAGGATTTTGAAAATGAAAAAAAACGATTGTTAGCCAATATGCAATGGGTTTTTGAGAAAGGAGAGACTTATTTTGAAGGTAGGCCAACCGGGTCTTTTGGAAAATTAACTTCAAAAGAATGGAGCAATTTATTTCAAAAACATTTAGATCATCATTTTAAACAATTTGGGGTTTAATATTGGGTGTTCGGGCGGAGCCGAAAACAAAGTAATTCGATAGAAGAAATTATGAATTCACAAGAATTAAAGAAAAAAATAGAAAATAAAGAAGGAGGGTATTTATTTTACGGGTTAACTCCTCCTAAAACTTCTACAGAGAAAGAGAAGATTCAAGGAATTGCACAACGTCAAATGGATCGTTTGGCAGGGTTAGATATTGATGGGTTGATTTTATACGACATACAAGATGAGTCCTCTAGAAATAACAATCCAAGACCTTTTCCTTTTATGTCTACTTGGGCACCTGATGAATATGCTAATACTTATTTAAAGGATTTAAAAGTTCCTAAAATTATTTATAAAAGTGTCGGAAAATTTACAGAAGAATCTTTAAAGCAATGGTTGATTGACAATGAAGATAAAATAGACTTAACCGTGTTTGTTGGAAATCCATCAAAAAATCAACCGGCTAATTTGTCTTTACAAGATGCTTATAGAATTAAAAAAGAATCGGCATCTACCATAAAGTTAGGAGGCGTAACCATTCCTGAGAGACATTTTGTAAAAGGAGATGAACATATCCGTTTGACCAATAAAATTGTAAATGGTTGTTCTTTTTTTGTGTCTCAGTGTGTGTATAATTTAGACAATGCAAAAGATATGTTGTCTGATTATTATTTTTATACTCAGGAAAAAAACATCAAACCGATGCCTATTATTTTTACACTAACCCCAATAGGATCTTTAAAAACTTTAGAGTTTACAAAATGGTTGGGAATTGATATTCAGAAGTGGTTAGAAAACGAATTAAAGGTGTCTCCAGATATTTTGAATGCTTCGATTGGAATTTGTAAGTATATTGCCAATGATTTGATAAAATTTGCAAAAGAAAAAAACATGCCTATTGGTTTTAATATAGAATCTGTAGCCATTAGAAAAGCAGAAATAGATGCTTCTATAGAATTGGTAAAAACCATTAAAGAAATGATGGATTAATTATGAAATCATATAAAATAAAAAAACCTCATCATTTGATGAGGTTTTTTTATGTAAAAATATTTGGTGGTTTTAACCAAAATTCATGATTATCCTAACAATCCTTGAGCTACTAAATACTCAGCAATTTGTACGGTATTAGTCGCGGCACCTTTACGTAAGTTATCGGCAACAATCCACATATTTAAAGTATTTGGTAAGGACTCATCTCTACGGATACGTCCAACAAAAACTTCATCTTTATCGTTTGCAAACATTGGCATCGGATATACGTTGTTGTCTAAATCATCTTGTACAATTACTCCAGGAGTTGCAGATAAGATAGCACGAACTTCAGTCAAATCAAAATCGTTAGCAAACTCTACGTTTACGGCTTCAGAGTGACCTCCTGCGGTTGGAATACGAACTGCTGTTGCAGTAACAGCAAAAGAATCATCACCTAAAATTTTCTTAGGCTCTTTCACCAATTTCATTTCCTCTTTGGTGTATCCATTTTCTAGAAAAACATCACAATGAGGAATTGCATTACGGTTAATTGGGTAATTGTACGCCATTTCTTCGTTGGTAATTCCGTTTTGTTCGTTTTCTAATTGTTGAACCGCTTTTACTCCTGTACCAGAAACAGATTGGTAAGTAGAAATAATTAAACGTTTCATTTTATATTTTTTGTGTAACGGAGCTAAAGCCATTACCAATTGAATAGTAGAACAGTTAGGGTTTGCAATAATTTTATCTTCAGCTGTTAATACACTTCCGTTGATTTCAGGAACTACTAATTTTTTAGTAGGATCCATTCTCCAAGCAGATGAGTTGTCTACTACAGTCGTTCCAACTTCAGCAAATTTAGGAGCCCATTCTAAAGAAGTGTCTCCTCCAGCTGAAAATAAAGCTACATCTGGAGCCATTTTAACAGCATCTTCTAAAGTAACTACAGTGTAGTTTTGTCCTTTATATTCTAATTGTTTCCCAGCAGAACGAGCCGATGCAACAGGAATTAATTCTGTTACAGGAAAATTTCTTTCTGCCAATACTTTTAACATTACCGTACCTACCATTCCGGTAGCTCCTACTACTGCTACTTTCATATGATTATTTTTTTAGTTTCTAGTTGTTTTGTTTTTTTTAAGAGTGCAAATATGCTAAAAATGTGTGTTGTAAAATAGTGCTACGGTTAAAATATACACGATTTGTTGAATTTTTATCTAATTTAAATGTTTTACATAATAATTAAACCTAAAATACTTTTTAATTATTTGTTTTATAGATGTTTACAAAGTCAGTAAAGATTAATCTTTTTAAATCTTTATTAGTACTATTTTTGCATTTTATTTGCTTATTAAAACCAATTTGTTAATTTTAATAAAAAATATTCTCTTGAAACCAAAGTACCTCGACAGAACCCCAGCCCACAGTTGTTTTAATGTTCAAACCAATAAAGAAAACCATTTTTTAAAAGTATGGCATTTTCATAAAGAATTAGAGTTAGACTTTATTAGTTCTAGTTCAGGAACCTTATTCGCAGGTGATTTTATTGGAAAGTTCTCTGAAGGAAATTTAGTGTTGCTAGGCAAAAATTTACCTCATATGTGGGTTAATAGTGAAGAGTATTTTGTTGAAGGTAATGATTTATTTGCCGAGGCATCCGTAGTTCATTTTACCGAAGAGTTTTTGGGAGAGGAGTTTTTAAAACAGCCAGAAATGGTAGAAATAAAAAACTTGTTTGTAAAAGCTAGAAGGGGAATTGTTTTTAAAGGAGATACTTCTCTCATTAATAAAAGAATCCAGTCTTTAAATAAATATGCTGGATTTAATAGAGTAATAGAATTACTAAAAATATTAAATCTTTTAGCCAAATGGGAAGCATATAGCTTATTGTCTAGTCAAGATTTTGTACAAAGTTTTTCTGATAACAAGCTTAAAAAATTAGAAGTGGTTTATGAATATATATACAATCATTTTAATACAGATATTTCTTTAGAAAAGGTGGCAGAAGTTGCTTGTATGAATCCCTCTGCGTTTAGTAGGTATTTTAAAAAAGCACATGGGAAAAATTTTATTAAATACGTAAATGAACTACGTGTTAATTATGCTTGTAAATTAATTTTAGACAATAAATACGCCATTATTGATGTTTGTTTTGAATGTGGATTTAACAACTTATCTAATTTTAATAGACAGTTTAAAATCATTACAGGGTCTGCTCCCTCAAATTACTTAAAAGAGCAAAAAAGATGATCAAATACGTAGAAAACCTTCTTTTTTCTTGTTAAAAATTTAAATCAAAAGCAAAGATTTGATAATTCTTTAAATTCTAGCTTGTAATCTATCTAAATAAAGAACGAAATAAGGGAATAGCACCTAATAATAAATCAAATCGTTTAAATTTGTATTCGGTTATTAACAAATTAATTTTAAAACTAATGAGTGGAGTTTTATCTTCTTCGATAGGAAGGAAAGTAGCGATGGCTGCTTCTGCTTTCTTCTTAATGTTTTTCTTGTTGCAACATTTTGCAATCAATTTAACATCAATTTTTAGTGCAGATGCATTTAACGAGTTGTCACATTTTATGGGAACCAACCCGGCAGTTCAGTTTGCGCTACAACCAATTTTAATTTTTGGAGTTGTTTTTCACTTCGTTATGGGGTTTGTTTTAGAAATTAGAAACAAAGCTGCTCGTAATGTTAAATACGTAAAAAACAATGGTGCTGCCAATGCTTCTTGGGCTAGTAGAAACATGATTTATTCAGGTTTGGCAATCTTAGCTTTTATTGTATTGCATTTTATTGATTTTTGGTTTCCAGAAATCAATCACAAATACATTGCGATGCTTCCAGAAGATCCAAATAGATATTATGGTGAGTTGGTACACAAGTTTCACAGTCCAGTAAGAACTGGTGCTTATGTAGCAGCATTTGCGTTTTTAGCATTGCACTTATTACACGGATTTAAATCTGCATTCCAATCTAGCGGAATGAGTGCTAAACGTGCTGCCAAATTAGAGACCATTTCAAAAATTTATGCAATTGGTATTCCTGTAGGATTTATCATCATTGCTTTGTTTCACCATTTCAATCAATAAAATATAAAGACTATGGCAGTTTTAGATTCTAAAGTACCAAAAGGTCCTATCGCAGAGAAATGGACTAGTTATAAAAATCATATCGACTTAGTAAACCCAGCAAACAAACGTAATATTGACGTTATTGTAGTTGGAACTGGTTTGGCAGGAGGTTCTGCAGCAGCAACTTTGGCTGAGTTAGGATATAATGTAAAAGCATTTGCTTATCAAGATTCACCTCGTAGAGCCCACTCAATTGCAGCTCAAGGGGGAATTAACGCAGCAAAAAATTACCAAGGAGATGGAGATTCTACTTACAGATTGTTTTATGATACTGTAAAAGGAGGAGATTACCGTGCTCGTGAAGCAAACGTATATCGTTTGGCAGAAGTATCGGCAAATATTATTGACCAATGTGTGGCTCAAGGAGTACCTTTTGCACGTGATTATGGTGGATTGCTAGATAACCGTTCTTTTGGAGGGGTATTAGTATCTCGTACTTTTTACGCTAAAGGACAAACAGGACAACAATTATTATTAGGAGCTTATTCTGCAATGAACCGTCAAATTGGACGTGGAAAAATACAAATGTACAACCGTCATGAAATGATGGATGTTGTTTTGGTTGACGGAAAAGCAAGAGGAATTATTACTCGTAACTTGGTTACAGGAGAAATAGAAAGACATTCAGCACATGCTGTAGTAATTGCATCAGGAGGTTACGGAAACGTATTTTTCTTATCAACAAATGCAATGGGTTCTAATGTTTCTGCTTCATGGAAAATCCATAAAAAAGGAGCTTTCTTTGCAAACCCATGTTACACGCAAATTCACCCAACATGTATTCCAGTTTCTGGAGATCATCAGTCTAAATTAACATTGATGTCTGAGTCTTTACGTAACGATGGACGTATTTGGGTTCCTGCAAAATTAGAAGATGCAAAAGCGATTAGAGAAGGAAAGAAAAAACCGACTGATTTGTCTGAAGCAGAAAGAGATTATTACTTAGAAAGAAGATATCCTGCTTTTGGAAACTTAGTACCACGTGATGTTGCATCGAGAGCTGCAAAAGAACGTTGTGATGCTGGTTTTGGAGTAAATGCAACAGGAGAGGCAGTTTATTTAGATTTTGCTGCTGCCATAGAGCGTTACGGAAGAGAACAAGCATTGATTCATGGAGATCACAATCCTAGTGCTGAAAAAATAGATAAATTAGGAAAAGAAATCGTAAAAGCTAAATACGGTAACTTATTCCAAATGTATGAGAAAATTGTAGACGAAGATCCTTACAATACACCAATGATGATATATCCTGCAGTACACTATACTATGGGAGGTGTTTGGGTTGATTATAACTTAATGACAACCATTCCTGGATGTTACTGTATTGGTGAGGCAAACTTCTCAGATCATGGAGCTAACCGTTTAGGAGCATCTGCATTAATGCAAGGATTGGCTGATGGATATTTTGTGTTACCATATACTATTGGAGATTATTTATCTAACGATATTAGAACAGGAAAAATATCAACAGACTTACCAGAGTTTGAAGAAGCTGAAAAATCTGTGAAAGAACAAATCAATTTCTTCGTTAACAACAATGGAACAAAATCTGTAGACCATTTCCACAAACGTTTAGGTAAAATTATGTGGAACAAAGTAGGTATGGCTCGTAATGCTAAAGGATTGACTGAGGCAATGGCTGAAATTAAAGCTTTACGTGAGGAGTTCTGGAAAGAAGTAAAAGTACCAGGATCTGCTGATACTTATAACGAAGAGTTAGCAAAAGCAGGACGTGTAGCAGATTTCTTAGAATTAGGAGAGTTGTTTGCAAAAGATGCTTTGGTAAGAGAAGAGTCCTGTGGAGGTCACTTCCGTGAAGAATCTGCTGAAACTGAAGGACCACAACAAGGAGAAGCAAAACGTGATGATGTAAACTTTGCATTTGTTTCGGCTTGGGAATATAAAGGAGAGCCTGCTGATGCAGTGCTACATAAAGAACAATTAGAGTTTAACGATATCGAGTTGAAAACGAGATCATACAAATAAGAAAGAATATGAAACTTACTTTAAAAATTTGGCGTCAAAAAGATGCTAACGATAAGGGTCAAATGGTTGATTATAAGATTAATGATGTTTCACCAGATATGTCTTTCTTAGAAATGTTAGATGTATTAAACGAACAAATTATCAATGAAGGTGGTGAGCCTGTAGCATTTGATCACGACTGTAGAGAAGGAATTTGTGGAATGTGTTCGTTATTTATTAATGGAGAAGCACATGGGCCAGATAGAGGAATTACTACTTGTCAGTTACACATGAGAAAGTTTAAGGATGGAGACACTATTTATATAGAGCCTTTCCGTGCAAAAGCATTCCCAGTAATTAAAGATTTAGTGGTAGACCGTTCTGCTTTTGATAGAATCCAACACCAAGGAGGATTTATTTCTGTAAATACTTCAGGAAATACTCAAGATGCAAACTCATTACCAATTTCTAAACATGCTGCTGATGAAGCGATGGATGCTGCAACTTGTATTGGTTGTGGTGCTTGTGTAGCTACTTGTAAAAACTCGTCTGCAATGTTATTTGTAGGAGCTAAAGTATCTCAATATGCATTGTTACCTCAAGGACAAGTAGAAGCTGCTGACCGTGTACGTAACATGGTTGCGCAAATGGATGCTGAAGGTTTTGGTAACTGTACAAACACAGGAGCTTGTGAGGTTGAATGTCCTAAAGGAATTTCTTTAGACAACATTGCTCGTATGAATCGTGAATTCTTTAAAGCAAATATTTAAGATTTAAAACCTTAGAATATATACAATCCCCTTTGATATTTTTCAAAGGGGATTTTTATTTTTGATAGATAAATAAAAAAATGAAAAACATAGAAGTAGTAGTAGCTCCAGAAATCACTCCAAATTATGAAGTGGAAGGTAAGTTGGTGGTGATCATAGATATTTTTAGAGCCACAACAACCATTGTTACTGCCATGGCAAATGGTGTAAAGGAAGTAAAAACTTGTTTAGAAGTAGAAGATTGCATTGCCTTAAAAAAGCAAGGTTTCATAGTGGGTGGTGAAAGAGATGGTGTAAAGGTTGATGGAATGGATGTAGACAATTCTCCCTTGTCTTTTTTAGATGGAACATATGCCCATCAAAAGTTTGCTATTTCTACAACCAACGGAACCAAAGCTATAGACATGTCTTTAAAGGCAAAAGAAATCATTATAGGAACGTTTGCTAATTTATCTGCCATAAATGAATATATCAACCTATCAGATTTAGATGTTTTATTGGTATGCGCTGGTTGGAAAGGCAAAATGAGTACAGAAGATTTCATGTTTGCTGGGGCTGTAATAGCAAGTTTGCCAGAGCAATATTGTTCCGCAGATAGTGCAGATATTGCTAAGAGTTATTTTTTAAAATATGTATCAAATTACAAAGAGAAATTAGATACTTGTGAGCATGCTTTCCGTTTAAAAAAATTAGGCAAACAGGATAATATAGATTTTTGCGTTCAGAAAGATTTATATAAAATTGTTCCAAAATACAATACAATCACTAAAACTTTTGTGCTGTAAAATTAAATGAGAATTATAAATGAAGAATCAGTTTAGAAAAGCTACGTTGGATGATGTGATTGCTATATGGGATATTTTAAAACAAGCCATAGAAAGAAGAAAGCAAGAAGGAAGTAATCAGTGGCAAGATGGATATCCAAATCTAGAAGTCATTAAAAAAGATATTGAGAAGCATGTTGGTTTTGTTTTAACAGAAAATGAAACAATTGTTGGTTATGCAGCGGTGTTAATAAACGATGAACCTGAATATGAAAATATAAAGGGCAAATGGTTAACAGATGATGATTTTGTAGTCTTTCATAGGGTTGCGATTTCAGAAAATCATTTAGGAAAAGGATTGGCTAAAAAAATGATGAGTTGCATTGAACAATATGCTCTAGACAATGATATATATAGTATAAAAGCCGATACCAATTTTGATAATGTGGCCATGCTTGGTATTTTTAAAAAATTGGGATATGCCTATTGTGGTAAAGTTTATTTTAGAAATAGTCCAAGAGAGGCATATGAAAAAAGTTTAAAATAACTAAATCCCATAAATATCAATACTATTTTGTGTTGTAATGGCTGCAATTTCTTTTAAACTTTTTTGATAAATAGTAGCAAGTTTTTCGGCAACATTTATCACGTATACAGACTCATTTCTTTTTCCTCTAAAAGGAGTAGGGGCTAAATAAGGAGCATCAGTTTCTAATACAATATGTTCTAAAGGAATTTCTGATAAAAACTGATCTATTTTTCCGTTTTTAAAAGTGGCTACTCCACCAATTCCTAGCTTTAAATTATATTCGATGGCTTTTTTGGCATCTTCTAAGGTTCCTGTAAAACAATGGAAAATTCCGAATAATTTGTCGGATTTTTCTTCTTCTAAAATCTCAAAAACTTCTTTAAAAGCATTTCTACAGTGAATGTTTATAGGAAGTCCTAACTCTTTTGCCCATTGTATTTGGGTTTTAAAGGCTTGCTTTTGTTGATTGATGTAAGTATCATCCCAATACAAATCAATTCCAATTTCTCCAACAGCCACAAACTTTCCAGTTTCTAACCACTCACGAGCAATGGCCAATTCTTCTTTATAATTTTCTTTAATATGGGTAGGATGAACCCCCATCATTAAATGCACGTTGTTAGGGAAAGTTTCTGCAACATTAAACATGCTTTGAGTGTAATTTGAATCTACAGAAGGAATAAACAAACGTTTTACACCAGCTTTAATGGCACGCTGAATCATTTCATTTCTATCTTCATCAAATTGTTCGCTGTTTAAGTGTGTGTGGGTATCTGTAAAAATCATTGGAAAAGCTTTTGGCAAAAATAAATGTTTAAGATTAAAATAAGCATCAATTTCAATTTTGTATAAATCAAAAAAAGACTATTTTGTGCAAAAAAATATAAGCTATGAATTTGATACATAAAGTTGCGACACTATTATTGTGTTCGCCAATACTTTTATTTGGTCAAAAAAAAGATTATTCCATCACTTCAATTCCTAAAGACTTAAAAGAAAATGCTGATGCTATTATACGGTTGTCTAAGTATAATATTCTTATAAAAGACGAAAAAAGCATGGTGGTGTCTTATACAAAGGCTGTTACCGTTCTTAATTCTGATGGAAATAAACACGTAGACTATTATCAAACATATAGTGACGATTCTAAAATATCGGACATTTCTGCGGTAGAGTACAATGCTTTTGGAGTAGAAACCAGAGAGTATTCTAAAAAGCAATTTCAAGACAGAAGTGCTGTTTCTGGTTTTTACTCGGACACAAGAGTGAAATTTTTAGATTTTACCCCAAGAACGTATCCTTACACGTTAGAATTTCAATACGAGTTTAAAACAAAAACAACAGCATTTATACCTGATTGGTTTCCTATTGAAGGTTATAATGTAAGTGTAGAAAAGAGTGAGTTCATATTGAATAATCCTGAGAATTTTACCCTTCTAAAAAAAGAAAAAAACATAGTAGGTAGTCAGGTTCAAAATTTATCAAAAGATGGAGTTATTCACTATTTATTGGAAAATGAGAAAGCTGTAAAAAGAGAAAGTTATGCTTTGGGTTTAGAGGAAGTTTTACCAGGTGTAAATATTGGTTTAACTAATTTTTCATTAAAAGGTTTTACTGCATCTGGCGTTAATAACTGGTCTCAATTTGGAAAGTGGTTAAGAGAAAATTTATACAATTCTCAAATTGAGTTAGAGGAAGCTACAAAAGTTGAGATTCAAAATTTAGTAAAAGACGAACCAGATACACTAAAAAAAGCAAAGCTAGTTTATGAATATATGCAAAATAAAACAAGATATGTTTTTGTTGGAATTGGAGTAGGAGGTTGGCAACCTACCCCTGCAAGTGATGTGGATAGATTGGGTTATGGAGACTGTAAAGGATTATCAAACTATACAAAAGCGTTGTTGAATGCGGTTGGAATAGAATCAAATTGGGTATTGGTCTATGCTAAAAATAGAAGAGATTTTGATAAAGAATTTATAGGTATTCAAGGAAATCATATGATTTTAAATATTCCCAAAATAAATCACGGAAAAGATGTTTGGTTAGAATGTACCAGTCAAACCATTCCTTTTGGTTTTTTGGGTGATTTTACCGATGATAGAGATGTACTTGTATTAGAAAAAGACGGTGGAGTTATTAAGCACACGCCAAAATATAAAGATACAAATAACACTCAAGTATCTAATGTTGTTGTCAATTTAGATAGTTTAGGAAATATAAAAGCTGATTTAAATATTGTTTCTAAAGGAATTCAGTACAGCGATAAATATCATCATGAAACTGAAACAGAAAGGGATTTAAATAAGTATTATAAATCATCAAGATGGAGTTATGATAATAATCTGTCTCTTAACAATTATGAATTTGTAAATAACAAGGATAGCTTAGAATTTACTGAAAAACTAAAGGTTGATATTCAAAAATTCGCTCCTTTTATGGGTGAGGAAATGATGTTAAGAATGAATGTTTTTAACATGTATAGAAGATCTCCAAAAAAACAGAAAGACAGAAAACAGCCTTTTCAAATTAATACGGGCTTTGTAGATGTTGATACCACATTGGTAAACCTTCCAAAAAACTTTATAACAGATGGCATTCCTCCAAATAAGACTATTAAAAATAAATTTGGAAACTATAATGTGTCTATTGTAAAAGTTGATGAGCATACATTAAAATATACAAGATCCTTTTATTTAAAAGAAGGAAGGTATCCTAAAGAAGAGTATAGTGCCTATTGTGAATTTATTGAAACTATTAGAAAACACGATAATTTAAAAATTGTATTAAAAAGAGAAAAATGAAAAAACTAGTATTACTAACAATTTCGGTTTTAAGTTTTGCCAATGTAGGAGCTCAAGACCGAAGATTCGGAAAAATAACCAAAGAAGAATTAAAAGAAGAAGTTTGCTCTATAGATTCTATTGCAGAAGCTGCTTATTTGTACAAAACCAAAGAGGTAACCTTTGAGTATGATAAAGATAAAGGATTTCAGAAAATTGTAAAAGTTCATCATATTATCAAAATATACAATGAAGATGGCTTTGATTATGGGAATCAATCCATTAGATTTTATGCAAAAAGCAATAGAACTGAAGATAAATTAAGTAGAATTAAAGCTACCACGTACAATTTAGTGAATGGTAAAATTGAAGAGACTGATGTAGAAAAAAAAGAAATGTACACAGATGAAAACAATGAATACTATAGCTACAAAAAAATTGCTTTTCCGAATGTAAAAAAAGGAAGTATTGTTGAGTTGTCATATGAATTAAGATCTGTTTTTTGGGATATTGATGACTTTAAAATTCAGGAAGAAATTCCTATTAAATTTATTTATCACAGTACAAGAATTCCAGAATATTTTGGGTTTAAAAAAAGTTCTAAAGGATATATGTCGTTGTCTCCTAAGGTTGAAAATAAGTATAATAGAATTTTATTTGGAACAGGGGTAGAACAATCAAGAGTTGATTATACTGAAGAGGAAACTGTTTTTAAAGGCGAAAATATATTGGCTCTTAAAGATGATGAGCCTTTTACAGCAAGTTATAAAGATTATGTAGGAACTATTGGTTATGAATTGTCTTATGTAGATTTTCCTAATTCTATTATAGAACACTACTCAACTTCTTGGGAGTCTGTTTGCGAAAAATTATATGACTATAGTAGTTTTGGGTCTCAATTAAAAAAGCACTCTTATTTTTCAGATGATTTAGAAAAAGTAATTGCTGGTAAAGAAACAGAAGAGGAAATTATTCCGGCTATTTTTAATTTTGTGAAATCAAAAGTTACTTGGGATGGATATACAGGTATTTATACACATGAAGGAGTTGTAGATGCTTATAAAAAAGGAACGGGAAGTATTGCAGATATCAATTTAATGTTGGTGGCCATGTTAAGAGAAGCAGGAATAAATGCAAATCCTGTTTTGTCAAGTACCAAGGGACATGGAACACCATTATATCCTACACTAGAAGGTTTAAATTATGTAATGGCAGCAGTTGAAAGTAAACAAGGAGTTAGGGTTTTATTAGATGCCAGTGATCCTTATCACGCTATTAATTTTTTACCTTCAAGAGCTATGAATTGGGAAGGTAGGCTTTTGTATAAAAGAGGGCAAACGTTTAGTGTTCCTTTAACCAACGCAAAAAAATCTCAAGAAAATTTTATTCTCAATGCTGTCTTTGATGAAAACTTTAATTTAAAATGTAGTTTACAAAGTAAAATTACAGATAGAGAAGCTTTTAGTTTTAGAAAAAAATACAACCGATTAAGTGATGAAAAATTTAAAGAGAAATTAAAAAGTGATTATCACATGAATGTGGTGTCTTATGAAATTAAGAACAAACATAATTTATCAAAACCTATTATGTTTAAAGCCGAAGTTGAAGGGAGTAATTTTTGTGAAACCATTAATGGTAAAAAGTATATCAATCCTATGTTGTTTTTTAAAGAAACAGAAAATCCATTTACTTTAGAAACTAGAAAATATCCTGTTGATTTGGTTGCTCCTTATGCTGAAACAAGATCTATTAATATTACCATTCCAAAAGGTTATAAGGTGGTTTCTATCCCTAAAGGATTATATGCTAAAATGAGTGATAATAAAGGAAGTTATAAGTATTTAATTCAGCAAATGGGTGATAAAATTATTTTAATGTCTGTAAAAGAATTTAATACGGGTATAATTTTACCAACCCAATATGCAGAGTTAAAAGAACTTTATTCTGGAATGATAGCTAAAAATAAAGAGCAAATTGTGTTAGAGAAAATATAAAATATAATGCGAGGTGTTATTTTCTATCAATTTCATGGATTTTAACACCTTCTTCTTTTGAATATTTATCAGTTTTGGCAACCCCAACTATTTGAGAACTATAGATTCCTGTATGTCCAGAAAAAATATAAGCAGTTACACAGGCAATGGCAATATAAACACCACCTTCCATACCAAACAATTCAATTCCCATTAAAGTACAAGCAATAGGGGTGTTGGTAGCTCCAGAAAAAACAGCTACAAATCCCATTCCTGCTAATAAGCCAATAGGCAAGGGAACAAACATAGAAAGTGCACTACCCAAAGTGGCTCCAATAAAAAACAAAGGGGTTACTTCTCCACCTTTAAATCCAAAGGCAATACAAAAAGTGGTTAAAATAATTTTAATGGCAAAATCGTAACTATTCATCGTGGTGTTAAACGATTCTAAAATGGTAGGAATTCCTAATCCTATATATTTAGTACCTATAAAATAAATTAAAATAGCCATGGCTGTTCCACCAATAACTGGTCGTAGTGGTGGATATTTAATGTATTTTGAAAATTGTCCAAAGAATTTTACACCTTTAGAAAAAAAAGTACTCACAATTCCGAATAAAATTCCTGCAAAAATGCACCAAAAAAAGTTCAAGGTATTTAATTTAGGAACCACATCAATATGATAATGAGTATGGGGAACGTGTAAATAATGTGACACTTCTCTAGAAACATAATTAGAAACTACAGCGACCAATAAACAAGGTAAAATGGCATTGTATTTTATTTTTCCAATTAATAAAACTTCTAAAGCAAATACAGCTCCTGCCAAAGGGGTTCCAAACAATCCAGCAAAACCACTACTAATTCCCATTAGGATAATAATTCGTCTGTCGTGTTTATTCATTTTAAACCATCCTGAAAACTGATCAGCAATAGCACCACCAATTTGTACAGCAGTTCCCTCTCGACCTACAGAAGCTCCAAATAAATGAGAGACCACCGTTCCTAAAAAAATAAGCGGAGCCATTTTAAAAGGAATAATGTCTTTAGGTGTGTTTAACTCTTCTAAAAGTTGATTATTTCCCTTGGCTACAGATTGACCGTAATAATGGTACAAAAGCCCTACAAACAATCCTCCAATAGGTAATAACCAAATAATTACTTTGTTTGCTTCACGGTAATGAGTAGCCCAATTTAAAGATACTAATAAAGCTGCTGAAGCAATACCAACCAACGAACCAATCACTAGTGAAAACCCTAACCATTTAATGAATTCTTTGGTAATGGATGGATAATCAGAAATAGTGTATTGTTTTCGAAATCGGTTCATGATTTTTTAGAATTGTTTACCTACACTTATTCCAAATCTAGGAACAAATTGCCTAGAAACACTAGAGTTAAATAAGTTTCTACCAATTCCAGCATTAATTTCAAAAATATATCCATTTCTAGAAACATGTTTGGCTCCTGCTCCTAGACCCAATGCAAAATCAGAGTAATTTTTAGTATCTCCAAATTCATCTTCTTCAGTTTCTGCAAAATTTAAAGTTCCAAATAGTTCACCAAAAACATCAAACCCTCCTGTATCAGTTAAAAATTGACGAAAATATGGCGTGATTTGAAAATCTTCGTTATATCTAAAATCATTGCTTTTAGGCTCGAAGTTGATGAATAAAGAAAGTCCCATAGAAGCTTCATCATTTAATTGATGCTCATAAGAAACATCCAAAGTTCTTAAGACTAAAATATCTAAAAGGTCAACTTTAATTTCGCTGTTTTGTGCAGAAATATTTAGTGTACACAACAAAACATACAGAAATAATACTTTTTTCATGGGTAAATTTTTATAATTCAAAAATAGGTCATTTTTATGAGGTCGCCTAATTCCTTTTAAAAGTTAGCCCTTAATTGTATGCTACCAGTATGAATGGCGTTACTTGCGATGTTTTTTCGTCCATTGTAGCTAATACTAAGGTCTAACAGTTGGGTTAGTTTTTTTTGTACAATTAATGACCAGGTATAGTTTCTATTGGGTTGTAGTCCTTCTAAAATTCTATACGAGGCCGGCGTGTTAATAGGTCCGTTGTAGTTGTTTTCAATCAAATTAATCGTGGCTATTACAGACCCTTTACTGGCATTGTTATAATTGTATTCTAAACCAAAATCATGACTTTTTAACGATTCTAATCCTAAATTATTATACTCATCTCTATAAGTATATTTGGTTTCAATGGTAGAAAATTCATCTTTTAAAAAACTAATTGATTGGTTGATTTCTTTAGAAAGAATGTTAAAATTTCTACTATTAAAACTAGTGCTTGTATTGTTGTTAATTTCCGTATTTGCTGTAGTGACAATAATCCATGAACCTAAAATATTGTGTTGAAAATTAAGTTCGTGTATCTTTTGAGTAGCGGTTTGAAAATCGCTGCTGATGTTTTGCGTGTTTTTGTTATTCTGAAATGTATATGTAGTGCTGTAATTTTGTAACCCTCTATTAAAAAACAAGCTGGTTCTTATGTTTTGTTGCAAGCCTATTACCTGTTCATTTTTGATGTCAAAAGGATTGATGTTGAATTTTTTTCCATCTTTTAGCTGGTCTTTATTGATGATCATACTAGACTGATTGGAAAAATGAGATAGGGTTTTTAACCACTTGGATGTTTTGTTCTTAAACTGAATAAAATTGATAAATACAGATTGACTTAACTTGGCTTTTTGTGTAGCCACCCTGTTGATATTAGGTAACATTACACGTAAATAATTGGCTTGATCGGTAAATTGTGCCACTTCAAATTCATCAAAATCTTTAATTCCGTTGTTGTTTAAATCCCCTAAATAAGTATAATATCCTTGTCCTGGTTCTACCTCTATATAGGTAAAGTTTTGTTGGGGAGTGCTTCCCGAAGTGGTTTCGTAAACGGTTGCCCAACGTAAAATATTCTTAAAAAATTGTTGGGTATATTGGGCTCTTCCATTAAAAACATCTATATCATCTGTATAAAAGTGTTGTACTTTTCGGTAGTTGATAAACGTTTTTAAAGAAGTTTGTTCCGTTTTAATTAATTGACTTTCGATGGAATAATTCTTTGCCTTTTGAACTTTTACAGATTTGTTTGTCCTTACGCTGTCTATTTGAGTGATGTCAAAACCAAATTTAGAATACACTTTGGTAGAATCTCCAACACCGAGAACCAATCCTGTTTTTATCAGTTTTTGATTGTTGATGTTTAAAGTATTTGTTTGTGTGTTTTCTTGTTGATTGTCCTCGTAATTCAACAGTCCTGTTATCCATGCTTTTTTAAGTTGATATTTTAAAGTAGAGATGTTTCTAGTAAAATATCCTTGTTCACTTCCATTGGTACTTTTTAAATAACTGGTTTGAGTGTTTAAAATGGCTTTTCCAAAATGGTTATAAGAGTTTAATCCAGCTTTATAACCTGTGAAAATATTACCTAGTTTTAAATAATCAGTGTTGAAAGTAATTTTATGTTGATTGGTGTTTTTGGTAACCAAAGCGTTTCTAATATAGGTTTGATTTCCTAAAAAGTTTGGCGTTAAATTCACATTAATATTCCAATCTCTGTTAAATTCTGCGTTATAAATACGTTCAATGTTTTTAAAATATTTTTGTACAAAATCTACTTCTAATAAGTTATGAGTTTTCCATTTTTGCTCACTTATTTGCTGTTGCCAAGTTAAGGTGGTTGCCAATCCATGGTTTTGATTGTCATCTTTTGATGAAAATAAATTACGATCATTATTACTGTAAGCAACTTCAGAATTGATAAAAGAGTTGTTGTTGATTTGATAACCTGCTTTTACCACTGCTATTTGTAGTTTGGTAGGGGCAATCAACAATGTTACAGGTGAATAATCTCCTAAGTTTGCACCCACATATTCATAAATAGTTCCTGTTGCGGTGGTTTGGCTAATAGCATAATCTCCATTGTTAGTTCCTACATAACTAAACAGAACGTTAAATAAATTGGCATTTTCATCAGTGCTAAACTCAAAATTCCCTGTATTATTTTTAATGTATTGAATCCTGTTTTCATCGTAGTCTGTGGCTACAGCACTATTGGCAATCATTTGAGAGGGATCGTTTCCGGCTTGTTGTAAAACTAGTTTTTGTTCATCACTTAAATTTTGTTGCAAAGGTTGACTTTTAACATCGTTTTCGTTGTAAAAATAAGTTCCAATCGTAAATTTTTCATTTTGATAAGTAGCTCCATCGTGGGTGACAAAACGATTGTAATTTCTATCACTATACTGAAAATCAATAATAATTCTTTGCGAAGCGTTGATAGGAAAAGTAGATGTAAAAGTAATTTCGGCAGTGTTATAATCAATGGTGTAATCGTGTTGTTCACCTCTTTTGAGGGTAATTCCATTTACATAAATGGTTTCACTACCAGAAATTACTACAATATTTTGTTCTCCGTTACTTCCAAATAATTTATAAGGTCCTTGATTTCCTTCTACAGCACTAATGTTTTGTGTAGTAAACTTTCCTTTTACCAAAGCTCCAGAAGCGGTGATAAACGTTTTTTGATCTCCATCATCTAAAACAACATCAACCTTTGCTCCATTAATTTTTTTAGTGAAATTTAAAAAGTAACTATCCTTATTTGATAAATCAACATCTCCAGCTTTAATGTTCCAGATGTCGGTAAATAGTTCAATAAAAACTCTATCAAATTCATTAATACTCTGTGATATTCCGTTTTCTTGAATGGGTAAATTAGAGTCTTTAATACTGGCTCTAATTTTTAAGTTTTCTGATAAATTTCCGGTAATTTGTAAATCTAATCCTGAGTTTAACACCGATCCTTGATTGTTTCCTACCGTAATTCCTCTAGTGATGTTTCCATAAGTATTTAAATCTCCAAAAAAATCACTTTTATCATAAGTTTTTCCCAAAGAGTAAGTGTTTGCTGAGGGAGTCGCTTTTGGAATGATTAAATTTTTATCAAACGGACTGTAAGTTTGTGTTAAAAAGGAGGGGTAATTAAAGTAGCTAACTTTTATTTTTTGAGGCGTTTTATTGTAAAAATAAAGTTGTCCTTTTTGTGGGTTTAAATAGTATTGGGTTGATGGAATAATGTTTCCATTAAGGTCTTTTACTTCAAAATTTACAGGACTAATGGCAACGTTTTCTAGTGTAATGGTATCTTGACTAGTAGTAAGATTTTTAGTCACACGGTTTTTGTTTACTATTTGCCCAAAAGAGCTATAGCAGAGGAAATAGAAGAAAATAAATTTGAATACTTTCATTAATTAACAAACGTCTGTAGAACTAATTTAGTGAACTATTTGTCAAAAAACGATTTTGAGATTTTGAGGTATAAAAATGATTTATTTTTTACGTTCCACCACGTAATCAATCATAGTTAGCAAAGATTCTTTGTACTCAGTATCTGGATACGTATTTAAAATGTCCAAGGCTTTGTTTTTGTAATCGTGCATTTTGTTAGTGGTATAAGTTAACCCATCATTGTCTTTAACAAACTGAATCACTTCTTTTACTCTCTTTTTGTCGGTATTATGATTTTTTACAGAGTTAATTAACCACTTACGTTCTTTATCACTACAAATATTTAAGGTGTGAATTAAAGGCAAAGTCATTTTTTGTTCTTTGATATCAATTCCAGTAGGTTTTCCTATTTGTTCATCAGAATAATCAAATAAATCATCTTTTATCTGAAAAGCAATACCGATGTATTCTCCAAACAAACGCATTTTATCAACCTCTTCTTTATTCGCTCCTACGGAGGCTGCTCCAATTCCGCAACAAGCAGCAATTAAAGTGGCTGTTTTTTGCCTGATGATTTCAAAATAAACATCCTCAGTAATGTCTAAACGTCTGGCTTTTTCTATTTGTAACAATTCTCCTTCACTCATTTCTCGCACCGCAATAGAAATTAGTTTAAGAATGTCAAAATCATCATTGTCAATGCTTAGTAACAATCCTTTGGAAAGTAAAAAATCACCTACCAAAACGGCAATTTTATTTTTCCATAAAGCATTGATAGAAAAGAAACCTCTACGTTTGTTGCTATCATCCACCACATCATCGTGAACCAAGGTTGCGGTGTGAATTAATTCAATTACAGCAGCTCCACGATAGGTTCTTTCGTTAAAGTTTCCGTTGGAGACCATTTTAGCAACAAGAAACACAAACATTGGTCGCATTTGTTTCCCTTTTCTACGAACAATGTAGTGGGTAATACGATTTAACAACGGTACTTTGGTAGCCATGGCTTCTTTGAATTTGTCTTCAAAGGCGGCCATTTCTTTATAAATAGGTTGTTGAATGCGTTCTGTTATTTTCATTCCGTGAGGATGCGTTGTTAAGGTATAAACTTATGAAAAAGTTTTATTTTTCTTGTTGAGAAGATTTTACTCTTTCTGCAGCTTCAATTACTTTGGTTTTTAATCCTTCTTTATAAGCGACTATGCTGTCTAAAACAGTACTGTTACTTGCTCCAATAATTTGAGCGGCTAAAATTCCAGCGTTTTTTGCTCCGTTTAAAGCAACGGTTGCTACAGGAACGCCTCCAGGCATTTGTAAAATAGACAATACAGAATCCCAACCATCAATAGAATTGCTAGATTTTACTGGTACTCCAATTACAGGTAATGGACTCATACTAGCCACCATTCCTGGTAAATGTGCAGCTCCACCTGCTCCTGCAATAATTACAGAAACGCCTCTTTTGTGAGCATTGGTAGAAAAATCGAATAATTTTTCTGGGGTTCTGTGTGCAGAAACAATATCTACTTCTGTTTCTATTTCAAATTCTTTTAAAATATCAATGGCTTCTTGCATTACTGGTAAATCTGAATCAGACCCCATTACGATTGCTACTTTCATTGTTTTTAGTTTTTAAAGTTGAATAGTTTATAAAGTTAAAAAGTAGTTGTTTATATAAAACTTTTTAATCTTGTAGTAACTATTACTGATTTTGTTCTGAAAGTAAGTTTTGTACAACTTTACAAACTTTTAACTTTCTAACTTTTATTACTTATTTTGATATTACTTTAACTGTATTTTTAACCAACTCAGCTGTTTTACGAGCAATGTTGATGTCTTTATTTACAATGGTTACATGTCCCATTTTACGGAAAGGTTTGGTTGTTTTTTTTCCATAAATATGTGGCGTTACACCGTCTATTTTTAAAATATCGGTAATGTTTTCATATACTACATTTCCTTCGTAACCTTCAGCACCTACCAAGTTCACCATAATTCCGGCTAATTTACTGTCTGTATTTCCTAACGGTAAATTTAAAATGGTACGTAAATGTTGCTCAAACTGACTGGTGTGTGAAGCTTCAATACTATAATGTCCACTATTGTGGGTTCTTGGAGCTACTTCGTTAATAATGATGTCATCATTTTCTGTTTGAAACATTTCTACGGCTAATAAACCAACATGTTTAAAAGCATTGGCAACATCCATAGCAACCCTACGTGCTTTGGCGGCTACTTCATCACTAATACGAGCAGGACAAATAACATATTCTACTTGGTTAGCTTCTGGATGGAATTCCATTTCTACCACTGGATATGTTTTTACTTTACCATCGGCATTTCTGGCAACAATAACTGCTAATTCGTTTTTAAAAGGAATTAAATCTTCGGTAATACATTCCGTATCAGGTAAATTGTTGATGTCATCAACAGAACGAACTATCTTCACGCCCATTCCATCATATCCAAATTGAGCAGATTTCCATACAAATGGGAATTCAGTCAAATTAGCTGCTTTTAACTCTGCTAAAGAATTAAAACGCTGATGGGGAGAAGTAGGAATATTTTTTTCTTTATAAAAGTCCTTTTGTTTTCCTTTGTGTTGAATGGTTTCTATGACTCTTGGTTGCGGATATACTTTAACCCCTTCTTCTTCAAGTTTGTATAAAGCCTGAATATTTACGTGCTCAATTTCTATGGTAAGTACATCTACTTTTTTACCAAAACGATATACGTCGTTATAGTCTAGTAGGTTACCTATAAAAAATTCATTGCAATAAGGTGCGCAAGGAGCATCTTTAGAGCTGTCTAAAATACAGGTATGAACATCAAATTTTTGAGTTTCTGCTAAAAGCATACGCCCCAATTGACCTCCGCCAAGAACTCCTAATTTAAAGTCAGAAGAAAAATAATTTTCCATGAAATAATATTTGGTCGCAAAAGTACGAATAATGAAGGAATTTCTGTTTAAAAATTGGTGATTCTCACCACGCCACCCTCAAGATATGCATTATATTCTCTTAAATAATACTCTGTTTCTCCAATGGTAACTCCATTTATGTATTGGGTAAACCTAATATCATCATCACCACAACCAGCACAAGACATTTCTCCCGTGGCTTCATCAACGTCCATAGGAATATTGCACTCACTAGGTTTTGTGTAAGGACAACCTAAGTCGAAAGCTCTATAGGTGTTGTTTCCATCAAAATTAAAAACAATAATTCCCTGAGATCCTTGTCCTGATATAATAACATGCTGTCCTACAATACTTATAAAATCAGTATTAACATATGTATTTACATTTACATAAGGAACTAAAGTGTTGCGCTGATTAAAATCGTTTTTTATACAAGAGGTTAAAACCAAGAAAAAACTAAATAAAATAACTTTTTTAACTAAGAGATTCATCTTTAAAATAATTATGCAGTAAAGATACAGCAATTTTTTAGCTTCCGATTATTTCCATATATTTGTGTATGTCTCATTTCCAAATGGTAATGAGATTTTTTTGTTAAAATATAAAGACGATGAGTGAAGTATCATACTATTCTGAAGAAGGATTTAAGAAATTAAAACAAGAATTAGAATTTTTAGAGCAAACAGAACGCCCTAGAGTTTCTAATGAAATTGCGGAAGCTAGAGATAAGGGAGATTTGAGTGAAAATGCAGAGTATCATGCTGCAAAGGAGGAACAATCTTTATTAGAACTAAAAATAGCAAAACTAAAAAATGTAGTAGCCAATGCTCGTATTTTAGATGAATCGCAAATAGACACTTCTAAAATATTAGTGCATTCTAAAGTAAAAATTAAGAATGTGGCTAATGGAATGGAATTTAACTATCAGTTGGTGGCAGATTCTGAAACGGATATTCGTAATGGAAAATTATCTGTAAATTCTCCTATTGGTAAAGGTTTGTTAGGTCATAAGCAAGGAGAAATTGCCGAAATTAAAGCCCCAAACGGAGTGATGAAATTCGAAATTGTTGAAATTTCTAGATAGTTTTTTAATACAAAGTACATAGTAATATGTATTCGGTTAGTTATTAATTATTAAACATTAAAAATGAGCATTTTTACAAAAATCATTAAAGGCGAAATTCCATCATACAAAATTGCAGAAAATGATGACTTTTTTGTTTTTCTAGATATCAATCCTAATGCAGCTGGACATACGTTGGTAGTGCCTAAAAAAGAAGTAGATAAACTTTTTGATTTAGAGGATGAATTGTACACCAAATTATTTCAGTATTCTAAAACCATTGCTGCTGCTGTTGAAAAAGCAGTGCCTTGTAAAAGAGTGGGGCTATCTGTAATTGGTTTAGAGGTGCCCCATGTACATGTACATTTAATTCCGTTGAATCAAATGGCAGATGCTACGTTTGGTAAAAAAGAAAAATTAACCGAAGCAGAGTTTAAGGCCATGGCAGAAAAAATTGCGAGTTTTTTGTAAAAAAAATAAGAGATTAAAAAAGCCTCCCAGATAATTATCTAGGAGGCTTTTTTAATTTTTAGCAATTGGTTTGTACTGATTTTTAGGGATAAAAAAAGCATCATTATCTAGTTTTATATATTTTAGAATGCTGGGTCTTTCGGGAACAATAATGTTTCGTTCTATTTCAAAAAATAAAACTTCTTTAAAAGGAAAATAATCTGAAGTGAAAATGTCAAGGTAATCTATCCAATTTAATCTCTCAAATTTCTTATGACTACATAGTGAAAAAGGATTGATGTATATATAAACAAGTTTGTAATGTGTGTTGTTATATATGTGGTGTTTAGTTTTAGAATCGTATTTTATCTTTTTGTTAAAATCAATATAATTTTTTTTAGAGTAAAAGGTTCCTTTAGTTAGGTCTTGGTAAACTTCATTTTCAAGTAAACTATTGTTATAGGTAAGCGTACTTTTTTCTTTTTTATATTGAGCATGTAGTGTTTTGATATTTGAATTTTCATCTAGAAGAATTTCAAATGCTAGTTTTTCTTTTTTTGATTGATATTTAAGTTGCTTTAAATTATTGTTTTTACCAAAATCTATTTCAAAAGAAGATTTAAGATTTCCCTTTTTATCAAAACTATTTAATGATGCTTTTCCTGTATAGTATCCGTTTTTGTAATAAGCAATGTATTTTTCAGTTTTATAAGGAAGTTCTAAAGTTTTTGTCCAGAGACCATTTCTTTTATTGTTTATAAAATTTCCCTTGATGGTTATTTTTGTTTTTTTGTTTAAAGTTTCGTTATAGGTAAAGGGACCGTTGTAAATGTGTTTTCCATCTTTGTTTTCTAGATATGAGTATGTAATATATCCATTATGATACGCTCCTTTATATGTTTTGTGAAACTGAGCATTAGCTATGAAGTGGAATAGAGCAAAGGTGCCGAGAAATATTTTTTTTAGTAAGTAAATCGTTTTCATTTTTTTTCTTTAAAAATATGAAAAAAACAAATATAAGTTTTTGTTTTTCAGGTGGTTGTGTTTTTTTGGTTTTCTGAAAAAATATCTCTTTGTTTAGGAAATTCATAATTATTTTATCACATAGTTATGGCTCTTGCTATGTAAAATACCAGATATGGAAATTCTTAGAAGTTAATTTTTCATTTTTTTATTAGAATAGTTGTTTTCCATATTCATTTTTATGCTATTAGTCTAAAATAATCAGCAGTAGGTTTTTTGTGCTTTATTTTAACGGAATATTAAAAAAAATTAAAAGAACTTGATATCATTTTTAGCCCTAAAGATGATATTATTTTAAAGAAATCATATGAAAAAAATAATCATCATTGTGTGTTGTTTTATCACATTAACAGGATACAGCCAGCAATCCTCAGATTTAAATTTGATGCCTTGGCCTGAGCATATTCGGCTAACAGGTCAGAAGTTTGTTATTGATAAAAATTTTAAAGTTTCTATCAATAGTAATAAGGGAGTTGCTTTAAAATCAACTACAAACTTTATTAGAAGAATCACTAATAAATCAGGGGTATTTATAGAAGAAGGATTTTCGGATGTCAATAATAATGAAGCACAATTACTGGTTAACTTTAATAAAATTTCTAACCTAGAACTATCTAATGATGAATCTTATTCTTTGGAGGTAAAAGAACATCAAATAATTATTAATGCTAAAACAGATGTTGGAGCTTCTTATGCTCTAGAAACTTTAATACAACTGTTAAGTTTTAACGATGAATACTTTTATTTTCCTACTTTAACAATAAAAGATACTCCAAGATTTAAATGGAGAGGTTTGTTGATTGATACAGCTCGTCATTTTCAACCTGTTGAGGTGTTGAAAAGAAATTTAAGAGCCATGGCAGCAGTGAAAATGAATGTTTTTCATTGGCATTTAACCGACGATCAAGGGTTTAGAATTGAGACAAAAAAATTACCTAAATTAAATGAATTAGGATCTGATGGGTTGTTTTACACCCAAGAGCAAATAAAAGAGGTGGTACAATATGCTGCCGATTTAGGAATTCGCGTGTTGCCAGAAATTGATGTGCCCGGTCATGCTTCTTCAATTTTAGCAGCTTATCCTGAAATAGGGAGTAAAAAACAAGCGTATAGTATTGAAAGATTTTCGGGTGTTTTTAATCCTACATTAGATCCTACAAATGAACAAACCTATGTTTTTTTAGATACTTTAATTAGTGAAGTAGCTCCTTTGTTTAAAGATGTATATTTTCATATTGGTGGTGATGAAAATGAAGGAAAACACTGGGATGAGAATCAAAAAATACAGGGTTTTAAAAAGTTAAATAATTTAAAAACCAATCACGATTTACAAACTTATTTTAATATTCGTTTAGAAAAAATATTAGAAAAATACGGTAAAAAATTAATGGGTTGGGATGAGATTTTAACTCCAGAAATTCCAAAATCTGCGTTGATTCATTCTTGGAGAGGTGTAAATGAAGGTTTGCCAAAAGGTGGAACTTTGATAAAAGCGGCAAAAGCAGGATATCAAACTGTATTGTCTACCGGTTTTTATATAGATAGAATGGAATCTGTGGTAAAACATTATCAGACAGAGCCTATTGGAAATGCAGTTTTAACTCCTGAGGAAAGAGCTAGAATTTTAGGAGGTGAAGCAACCATGTGGGCAGAGTTAGCAACACCAACAACTATAGATTCTAGAATATGGCCAAGAACCGCAGCCATTGCAGAAAGATTATGGTCTCCAAAAGAGGTGAACGATGTTGGTTTTATGTTAAAAAGACTTCCTGCGGTTAGTGTTGGTTTAGAAGATTTAGGCTTGACTCACATTAAAAATAGAGATTTAATTTTAAGAAATATAGCGAAGAGTGAATCTATACAATCCTTAAAATTATTGGCAGATTTAAGTGAGCCTTTAAAGATTTATTCAAGAAATAAAGATGGAATAGAGTATAAAACTTTTTCTCCTTTTATGTTGTTTGCTGATGCTTGTGTAGCCGATGCTAGTGAAGCTGCGTATTTTAATTATTTGGTTCAAAATTATTTAAAAAATCCAACGGAAGAGTGTAAAAGTAAGATTATAAATCAATTCAAAGTTTGGCAATTAGGATTTGTAGATTTTTCTAAGTTGAAAATGAATCCAAATTTAATGAGCTTACAAGAGCAATATAAACATGTTTCTAAAGTAGCTGTTTATGGTGTATCTTTTTTAAATGGAGACAAGAAAACTTTATCAAAAAAAGAATTAAAACAATTGTTAAAAGAGTTAAAAAAACCTTGTGTAGATACTGAGTTGATGATTGTTGATGGTTTGTATAGTTTGTTTAATATTGAATAGTATTTACTTAGGGATGTTAATTTGAAAGGTACTTCCCGTATGTTTTTGTGACTGTTTTACAAATATTTTTCCTTTGTGGTATTTGTTGATGATTCTTTTGGTTAAAGAAAGTCCTAATCCCCAACCCCTTGTTTTAGTGGTAAAACCTGGTTCAAATATTTTTTTATGAAGATTTTTAGGAATTCCTTTACCAGTGTCTGTAATTAATATTTGAATCCCAGAATTATTGTTGATTAATTGAATATCAATATTTCCTTTACCTTGCATGGCATCAATAGCATTTTTTATGATGTTTTCAAGCACCCATCCAAAAAGGTCTTTGTTAAGCATAATTTTAACTTCTTCAAAAGGTTTGTTGTAGTTAAACACAATGTTTTTAGAAGTACGTATTTTAAAATACTTAATGGTGTTTTCTATAATTTCTGATGGGTCGTGAAGTTCAAGCTTAGGTTTAGAACCTATTTTAGAAAAACGATTGGCAATAATATTTAGATGTTCTACATCCTTTTCAATTTCACTAACATAAGTAGGATTCACATTTTCAGTTCGTAAAATTTCTACCCATCCTAACAAAGAAGATAAAGGAGTTCCTATTTGATGAGCAGTTTCTTTAGCCATACCACTCCATAGTTTGTTTTTTTCTGAGATAGAAGAAGCGTTAAATACGGCATAAATAATAAATAAAAACACAATAAAAATAAGAACCAATGCTAATGGATAAAACCTAAGTTTATTTAATACTTCGGAATGAGAATAGTATATATATTGACTTTTAGTTTCCGAAATATTTATTTCTATAGGAGGGTGTAAACTTTTCATCTCCTTTAGCTTTTCTTTTAAAACTTGATTTTTTTCTTCTGTTTCGTAGTAGATGTTTTGATCTAAAAGAATATTTTCTTTATCATCTGTTACAAGCATAGGGATAGAGGTGTTGTTCTCTATGATTTTTACCAATAAACTAATATCATCCTCTGGTTTTGCCTTGTTAAATTGAAAATAAGCATCTGCTAAAATCTCCATTTTAACAATTTCTTGTCTTTGAAATTCTTTAAAAAACTTAAAAGTATTCCATAAAATAATACCTACAATACCGATGGCGAGTAAAAGTAATATTTGTTTGGCCTTTATAAAACGGAGAATAGAGTTCATTTAGTTATTATAGGTTTATGGGGGTTTTAGCTCCTCTGTCATACATAACAATACTGCCTGCAACCGCAACGTTTAAGCTTAAGGTAGATTTAAATTTCACTAAAAAGTGAGACTTCTCAATAGCTTCATTTGACAAACCGTGATCCTCCGCTCCCAATAAATATACACATCTTTTTGGATGTTGAAAAGTTTCTAGAGGAATTGCTTTATCATCTAATTCAACCCCTACCAATACTGCGCTTTTAGGTAGATGTTTGTAAAACTCTTCGAAACTATCATAATGAAAATAGGGCATTGCTCCTACAGCTTTATGTGTATCACAGGCTTGCTTAGCATATCGGTTTCCTATGGTGTAAATAAAACTAGCTCCCATATTTTGGGCAGATCTCCAAAGAACTCCTAAGTTTTCAGGAGTTTTTCCGTTGTAAATACCAATTCCAAAATAGCCTTGTTCTAAATTATTAACCATGTTTTTAAATCTGTCTTTTATAAATGGATGGAAGTGAAATATTAAAGAATACAGCAGTTAAACGTATCATAATGATAAAAAGTATAGGAACAATTTGTGAATAAGGATTTGGCACATTTAATTTTAGTAAAACTAAATACAAGAAGCCACCCAATATACTAGCAGTAGCATAGATTTCTTTTTTAAAAACTACTGGAATTCTATTCACTACAACATCTCTTAAAACCCCTCCAAACACACCTGTAACGGTTCCTAGTAAAATACAAATAGAAGAGCTTAAGTCTGCTTCTAGTCCTATTTGAACTCCTGTAATAGAAAACAATCCAAGACCTAAAGCATCATAAAAAAAGATGGGCTTGGTAAAAAAGTTCATCTTAGATTTAAAAATCATTGCAACTGTTGCTCCAATAAGTACTGAGTAAATAATAGAGTTGTTGTAGAGCCAAAAAACCTGTCTGTCTATCAAAATATCTCTAAGGGTTCCTCCACCCACAGCCGTAATAAAGGCAACAATTAAAACTCCAAATGGATCTAGTCTTTTTTTCATGGCAATTAAAGCTCCCGAAACGGCAAAAACAAAAGAACCAGAAATGTTAATGTATTCTATAATTGTATCCATAATTTATTTACCCATTAACATTCTTTTAATTTCATTTAACTTCATCAATGCTTCTACGGGTGTAAGATTGTCAATGTTCGTCGCTAAAATTTCTTCTTTTATTCCTTCTAATAAAGGATCGTCTAGTTGAAAAAAACTCAACTGATAATCATCTTCTTTTCCTACGGATTCGATCTTGGCTTTGTTGTTTTCTAATCCATGACTTTTTTCTAGCTGAGTTAACATTTTGTTCGCTCTGTGAATTACAGCTTGTGGCATTCCAGCCAATTTTGCTACATGTATACCAAAACTATGTTCGCTACCACCAGCAGTAAGTTTACGCAAAAAGATAACCTTATCTTTTAATTCTTTTACAGATACATTAAAGTTCTTGATACGATTAAAAGTGCTGGCCATATCATTCAATTCGTGATAATGAGTAGCAAATAATGTTTTTGCTTGACTAGGATGTTCATGTAAATATTCTGCAATAGCCCAAGCAATAGAAATTCCATCATAGGTACTGGTACCACGTCCAATTTCATCTAATAAAATCAAACTGCGTTCTGATACGTTGTTCAAAATACTAGCCGTTTCATTCATTTCTACCATAAAAGTAGATTCTCCCATAGAAATGTTATCACTAGCTCCAACTCGTGTAAATATTTTATCTACAACTCCAATTCTAGCTTGTTGTGCAGGTACATAACTTCCCATTTGAGCCAACAAAACAATTAATGCTGTTTGTCTTAAAATGGCAGATTTACCCGACATGTTTGGTCCGGTAATCATAATAATTTGTTGTTGATTTCGGTTTAGAATAATATCATTAGCAATATATTCTTCACCAAAAGCCAATTGTTTCTCAATTACAGGATGACGACCGTTTTTAATTTCAATTTCGGTGCTCTCATCAATGCTTGGTCTTACGTAGCTATTTTGTATGGCCAAAGTGGCAAAACCACATAAACAATCTAACTGAGCAATTAAGTTTGCGTTTAGCTGTATTGGTTGAATATAATCTATTAAAAACTGAATTAATTGATTAAAAATTTGTTGTTCTAATAAGGCTATTTTCTCTTCAGCTCCTAAAATTTTGGTTTCGTATTCTTTTAATTCTTCGGTAATATAACGCTCTGCATTTACCAAAGTTTGTTTGCGAATCCAATTTTCTGGAACCTTGTCTTTATGAGTGTTTCTAACTTCAATATAATATCCAAAAACATTGTTAAAGGCTATTTTTAATGAAGAAATTCCAGTTTTTTCTGTTTCTCTTTTTACAAGATTGTCTAAGTATTCTTTACCAGAATTAGAAATGTTTCTTAAATCGTCTAATTCTTCAGAAACTCCTGTAGCAATCGCATTTCCTTTGTTGATGTTTACGGGAGCATCATTTACCAAAATAGTGGCAATTTTTTCTCTTAATAAACTACAGTCCTGCAACTGTTCTCCAATGGTTTTTAAGGTGATGTTATCACTTTCTTCAGCAGCTTTTTTAATGGGAATAATAGCATCTAAAGACTGTTTTAAATAAACCACTTCTCTGGGATTGATTTTCCCTGTAGCTACTTTAGAAATCAAACGTTCAATATCACTAATTTGTTTGATTTGATATTGTGTGGTTTGGTAAAAATCATCATGATTCATAAAGTAATTCACTACTTCATGTCTTTTGATAATTTGATTGGGTTCTTTCAAAGGTAAAGCCAGCCATCTTTTTAACAAACGACTTCCCATCGGGGAATTGGTTTGATCGATAATACTTAATAAAGTAACGGCATTTTCGTTAGTAGAATGATATAATTCTAGATTACGAACCGTAAATCTGTCCATCCAAACATATTCATTTTCGTGAACACGCTGAATGGCAGTAATATGGGTTAATTGGTTGTGTTGTGTTTCAGATAAATAATATAAAATAGCCCCAGAAGAAATAATTCCTTCAGGTAAATTTTCTACTCCATATCCTTTTAAAGAATTTACTTTAAAGTGATTTAATAAACTTTCTGTGGCAAATTCTATTTGAAAAACCCAATCATCTAAATAAAAAGTGTGAAATCGCTCCCCAAAAGTTTCGTTAAATAAAACCTTATTTTTCTTTTCCACCAACACTTCACTGGGGGAAAAGTTTTGTAATAGTTTATCTATGTAAGCAGCATCTCCTTGAGCGGCTAAAAATTCTCCAGTAGAAATATCTAAAAAGGATACTCCTAAATTTTTCTTTCCAAAATGTACAGCAGCTAAAAAGTTGTTGTTTTTAGATTGTAGTACTTCATCATTTAAGGCAACCCCAGGAGTAACCAATTCTGTAACGCCACGTTTTACAATCGTTTTGGTCATTTTAGGATCTTCTAACTGATCACAAATGGCCACACGTAACCCAGATTTTACCAATTTTGGTAAATACGTATTTAAAGAATGATGAGGAAATCCTGCCAAAGCTGTTTCAGAATCGCTACCTGCACCACGTTTGGTTAAAGTAATATTTAAAACTTTAGCAGCTTTAATGGCATCGGTACCAAAAGTCTCGTAAAAATCTCCTACTCTAAACAATAACATCGCATCAGGATACTTTGCCTTAATACCGTTGTATTGTTTCATTAAAGGAGTTTCTTTTTTTGCTTTGGTTTTAGCCACTAGTTTGATTTTTTTAGATTCTTAGCGAAATTAAATTTTTTAAGGAAAAGGAAGAAAGATAAGTCAAAAAGTTATCAAGGTTCTATTGACAATTTCATCAGTTTTGGCATAAATACGCTAATTTTGACACTTCTTAAATTCAAAACAATGCGTAAACTAAAAAACAAAGAATTAAATAGGTTGGATGTGGATGCTTTTAAAGCGACAGATAAAACTCCTTTAATTGTAGTTTTAGACAACATTAGAAGTTTAAACAATATTGGTTCTGTGTTTAGAACAAGTGATGCATTTGTGATTGAAAAAATTTATTTGTGTGGAATTACAGCCACACCTCCAAACAAAGAAATTCACAAAACAGCTTTGGGAGCAACAGATTCTGTAGATTGGGAATATGTAGAAGATACTTTGACTTTGGTTGAAAAATTAAAAAGCGAAAATGTAAAGGTTTGTGCTATTGAACAGGCAGAAAACAGTGTAAAATTACAAGACTTTGCAGTTGAATCAAGTCAAAAATACGCTATTGTGATGGGGAATGAGGTAAAAGGGGTTCAACAAGAAGTCATCAATCATTCTGATTTTTGTATTGAAATTCCTCAATATGGAACCAAACATTCTTTAAATATTTCTGTTACTACGGGAATCGTGCTTTGGGATTTGTTTAAAAAATTTAAGTTTTAAAACCATTTTAATTTTTTCATCGTAAGTAAAGTATGAGAAAGTTAGTAATTATATTTTTAGGAGTTTTGTTTTGTGTCATTGGATGTGGTAGTGAATCTATTACTTCTGATGAAATTGTTTATAATCCTATAGATGGTGATGTTGAAAGTGATAGTTTAGGTTTAAATAGTCACTATAAAATTTTAGCTTTAGGAGATAGTTATACCATTGGTCAAAGCGTTTGTAATACTTGTAGTTTTCCGGAGCAATTAAAACAAAAATTATTGAGTAATTTTTTTGAAATAAAAACCATCGATTTAAAAATTGTCGCTAAAACAGGTTGGAGAACCAATAATTTAATAAACTCTTTGGAGGCTCAAGAAATAGATGAAAATTATAATTTCGTAACACTGTTGATTGGAGTAAACAACCAGTTTCAAGGAGCTTCTTTTGGGGTGTATGAAAGAGAGTTTCCAGAATTGGTTAACAAAGCAATTACGTATGCAAATAACAATGCTAATCATTTAGTAGTATTGTCTATTCCAGATTATACCTACACCCCTTATGGAAGTAATTTTCCTGCTTCTGAAGAAATAGCAGCTTATAATAAATTTGCCAGAGATTATTGTATTAACAAAGGAGTATCGTTTTTAAATATTACAGATATTACGGAACAAGGTTTAGAGCATCCGGAATTAGTAGCGGACGATGATTTACATCCGTCTGCTTTTGCTTATGAGAAATTTGTAAAAAGATTACTGCCTTTGTTTGTAGAAAAAATGACCAATTAAAACTTGTAATTAAGCCCTGTAGAAACGCCTAGTAAATAGGGTTTGTTGTTGGTGTTACTAAAAGTTTGTGTTTGCATTTTTAACATAGGAGACAAATTAAAAAACCAACTGTTAGAAAAATGATATTCTACAGCAGTTCCAAGGTTAAAACTAAAGTTAACTTCGTTTAAATTGGTGGCTTCTCCGTCTGAATAAGAATAATTTGGGTTTTCAATTTGTAAGTTATTGTTAGTTAAGAAAAGACTACTTAAGCCACCTACTAAGTGGAATTGTAATTTGTTGGTTTCAAACAATTGATAGTTGACTTCAATAGGAATTTCTATATATCCAAAACTTTGTCTTAATTGATTGTTACTGTTGTTTAGTTGTCTTAACTCATTGTCTGTTGATGGTAAGTTCGTTAAAGTGATTTCGTTACTACTGTTATTGATAGTAGGAGAACTTAATGCTTGACTAGAATTTGTAAAAGAAGAATTTCTGCTAATGCTTGCTACAGCTACATTTTTAGTGGTTTGTGCCATGCTTATTTGATGTATTCCTGTTTGAATTCTCCATTTTTTAGAAGCTTGATACGCTATTTTTAATCCGAAAGAAGTTGAGCTTTCTCCGTTTTTAGCAGCATTGTCCAAACGACTGTCTACAGGAGATTTGTTAGAAAGTGTATTGTAAAATAATTCTGAAACCACAGGGGCAATGCTCCAGTGTTTTTTGTGATTTGTAATGTTTGGAGTTTCTTTTTTTACCACAGCAGCCAAATCTTGTTTTTTAGCAATATCTATCAAAGGTCTTTTTTGACTTGTATTATTGGATGAAGTATTTACATTTTTGTTTGCTTTTATATTTTCGGTAGCTGCAATGGCAGTGTTTGATGGAGTGTTTTTAAACGCTGTATTTTTTGTTCTTTTATCAGTATTGGTAGCAACATAAATAGGTGTCTTTTTTTTAGGAGAAACAGTATTTATATTCTTGGTATTTTCTTTTTTGTTAATGTTGTTATTGTTCGCAACAGTTGGTGTTACATCTTTTTTAAAGTTGTCTTTGGTGGTGAAGGTACTATCAACCTCTTTTTTAATTTTCTTTTTAAATGCTACTTCGGGATGTTTATCAGTATTGTTAAAAAGGAAAAAACTTAATACTAATAATGCAGCAACAGAACCTGAAAACAGCCAAATAAATCTTTTTCTAGATTTTTTTGGAGTTGTCATAGATTGTTTAATTTTATTCCATACCGCAGGGTTTGGAGTCATTTCCAAGTCCTTTAGTTTTTCCTGAAACAATCTTTCTATGTCTTTTGGTTCCATCATTATATTGTGTCCAGATTTTGTTGCTGATTATTTTCTAATGCTTTTTTTAAAATCATTTTGGCTCTTGATAAATTTGATTTAGAGGTTCCTTCAGAAATTTCTAGCATTTTAGCAATTTCTTTGTGAGAATATCCATCTAACACATAAAGGTTAAAAACCAATCTGTATCTATTAGGTAGTTTTTGAATACAAGCTAACAACTCATCAATACTAGTGTTTTCTTCATCAATTTCTACCTCAACTTCATCTTCAATTTCTTCGGAAATTAAAGGAAAAACTTTTTCTTTTCTATATTTTTCAAGAGCCGTGTTGATTATAATTCTTTTCATCCAGCCTTCAAAAGATCCTTTGTATTGAAATTGATTTATTTTTTTTAAAATGGTAATAAACCCATCATGTAAAGTATCTTCAGCTTCTGCTTGATTGCGTGAATATTTATAACAAACCGCATAAAGTTTAGGAGCAAACAACTCATATAGCTTAGATTGCGATTGAGTTTTGTTTTGCTGACATTCTTTAATGAGTTTTTTAATATCCATACATTAAATTACTATACTAAGATAGTTTTAATTTTGACTAGGATCTACTACTGGAACTGTAATGGTTTCGTAAATATCTTCATCATTCTCGTCTTTACCTTTCCAAATTTTAAAGATGTATTCATCTTTTTGAGAAGCTGTTAATTTAAAGGTGTAATCTTTGTTAATCACAGGTCCTGTCGCAGCTACATCTTCATTTACATAAGTGACCACGGCCACAATTCTTTCTTTGTTGTTGTGTTCAAAATACAATTGATAAAAGGTATGAGAACTGTCTGGTAAATTGTAGTTAATAGTAAGATCGTAAACTTCGTTTAATTCAAAAGAATCGGGTAAGTCTATTGATTCTACTGGAATGGTATCAAAATGATAATTAGGATTGTAATCATCATCGTCATTTAAACAAGATGTTAAAAAAAGCGCGAAAATTGAAATGAATAATAAACGTTTCATAAGTTTCATAATTTTTTTATTTAGGGTTATTAGTAGTTAGATGTTTAAGTTTGTAAAGGGTTGCGTTAAAAACATCCAAATAATATAAAATGTGGATAAGGGCTAACATAAAAATCAATCGAATCATAAAGTTTTGTTTTTAAAATCTATATAATAGATGTAAAACTTTACAATTGGTTGCGTGCTGTTAAATCATACAAATAATGAATGTTTAACTAATAAGAGAAAAAATTATTTGGTTTTGATTACCAAGGGAATGGTGTAAGTAGAAGAGACAGGAATTCCTCTTTTTTGAGCAGGATTGATTGCTGGTAAAGTCTGAATAATTTTCTGAATTTCTGAAGACAAATTAGGTAGTTTGATGTTTAGAGAATCTTTAGCTATGATTTTATTACATAAAAATTGTCCGTTTTTGTCTATGGTAAACTGAATTTGTAAAGTGTCTGTAATGTTGTCTTTCGTAATCAATTTTAACTGCTGAATTCTGTTGTTTATTTCGTTGTGAATCGTTTGTTCAAAGCAAGTTTTACTCTCTTCAAAACTTAACATTTCATCACAGTCTTTAAATTGTGGAAACTGATCTATTTGCGTAAAATCTATATATTCCACTTTTTTAGGATTCCCTTTGCATAAAATAGAGGTCACCGAACAAATCTTTTCGCAAGAGAAAAGAGTCAATGCTAAAATAATGGCAATCAGTTTGTTCATGTGTGGCTTCTCAGTTGGTTCAAAAATACATTTTTTTAAGAAGATTGCTGTATATTGCTTTAAAAGAAAGGCTGTTATGGATTATATATTGCTGTTTTTTGGTTTTTTTCTGGTTATTGGTGGAATTATTGGTTCTTTTTTACCCATTATTCCAGGTCCGCCAACAGGATGGTTGGGCTTATTATTGTTAAATTTAACCTCAAAAGTAATAACCGATTGGACTTTTTTAGGGGTTACTTTGGCTATTGCTATTCTGGTAGTCATTGCAGATTATATAATCCCAGTCTTGGGAACTAAAAAGTTTGGGGGTAGTAAATATGGAATTTGGGGATCTACGATTGGATTAATTATTGGTTTGCTTTTTACAGCTGTTGGAATGATATTAGGATTGTTTTTGGGAGCTTTAGCAGGAGAATTGGTACATGATTCTAAAAACATGCAAAAGGCAATTAAAGCCGCTTTAGGTTCTGTAATCGGATTCTTTTTTTCTACGGGAATTAAACTAATAGTAGGAATTGTATTCTTGGTGTATTTTGTTAGAATATTGATAGAAAACAAAGATGCTTTCTTTTAACAAAATGGCCGTAAATAAAAAAAGCAACCCATAAAAGGGAAGCTTTCCATTGGTAATTAAACCCTAAAACTACTTTCGTAGTTCTACAACAACAAGACAAATGTAGTTTTTTTGATGGACTATGCATAATAGCAGGTAGTTTATTTTTAGGATGTTGAGGGAAATTCGATATATCTATATTAAATTCTCAATACTCGATACTCAGTACTCGGTACTAAATACTTATCTTTGCCAGCTAAGAATTAACGCATTATACATTAAAAAAGTACTAGCATGCAATTATCAGAACAAGAAATTGTAAGAAGAGAAAAGCTTGACAAATTAAGAGCTTTAGGAATTAACCCTTATCCTGCAGATTTATTTCCTGTAGATATCTATTCAAAAGATATTAAGAAAAATTACGAAGAAGGTAAAAAAGTAGTGATTGCTGGACGTTTAATGCGAAAGAAGATTCAAGGAAAAGCTTCGTTTGCTGAATTACAAGATGCAGAAGGAAGAATTCAGATTTACTTTAATCGTGATGAAATTTGTACAGGGGAAGACAAAACTTTGTACAACGATGTGTTTAAGAAATTATTAGACTTAGGAGATTTTATTGGAGTTGAAGGGGAGTTATTTAAAACGCAAGTTGGAGAAATTTCTGTAATGGTTCGCGATTTTAAATTGTTGAGTAAAGCGTTAAAACCTTTGCCACTACCAAAAACTGATGCCGAAGGAAAAACGTATGATGAGTTTAACGATCCAGAATTGCGTTATCGTCAGCGTTATGCAGATTTGGTGGTAAATCCACATGTAAAAGAAGTGTTTGTAAAAAGAACAAAACTGTTCAATGCCATGCGTTCTTTTTTTAACGAAGCAGGATATTTTGAAGTAGAAACACCGGTTTTACAACCTATTGCAGGAGGTGCATCAGCAAGACCTTTTATGACACATCATAATTCTTTAGACATTCCTTTGTACATGCGTATTGCGAATGAATTATACCTAAAACGTTTGATCGTGGGTGGTTTTGATGGCGTGTACGAGTTTTCTAAAAACTTCCGTAACGAAGGAATGGATAGAACTCACAACCCAGAGTTTACGGCTATGGAAATTTACGTGGCTTACAAAGATTACAATTGGATGATGACGTTTACCGAAAACTTGTTAGAGCATTGTGCTATGGCGGTGAACGGGACGACTGATGTTGTTTTCGGAGAACACCAAGTAAGTTTTAAAGCTCCGTTTGCAAGAGTAACCATGGCAGATGCTATCAAACATTTTACTGGTTTTGATATTACTGGTAAAAATGAAGATGAGTTAAGAGCTGCTGCTAAAGATATGGGAATTGAGGTAGATGATACCATGGGGAAAGGAAAGTTGATTGATGAAATGTTTGGTGAAAAATGTGAAGGAAATTACATTCAGCCAACATTTATTACAGATTATCCTAAAGAAATGTCTCCATTGTGTAAAGAGCACAGAGACAATCCTGAATTAACAGAACGTTTTGAGTTGATGATTTGTGGTAAAGAAGTAGCGAATGCTTATTCTGAATTAAATGATCCTATTGACCAAAGAGAACGTTTTGAAGCACAGTTAAAATTAGCAGAAAGAGGAGATGACGAAGCATCAAACTTTATAGATGAAGATTTCTTACGTGCTTTAGAATACGGAATGCCACCAACGTCTGGTTTAGGAATTGGAATGGATCGTTTGGTTATGTATTTAACCAACAACCAATCTATTCAAGAAGTATTGTTCTTCCCTCAAATGAGACCAGAGAAAAAGAAAATTGCAGTAGAATTAACCGATAACGAAAAAGCAATTTTAGACATTTTACAAAAAGAAGCTAAAATGGATATTGCAGCGTTAAAAAATGCAGCCGGATTAAGTGGTAAAGGTTGGGACAAAGGAATGAAAGGTCTTAGCAAGCACAACTTAATTAAAGTAGAGGTTGAAGGAGATGTTAAAAATGTAGTGTTACAAGAAGTGTAACCCATTATAATAAATTATAAAAAGTCCTGTTATTTCTTAACAGGACTTTTTTTGTGCTTAAAGAATGTTAACATTTTGTGTAATGAGTGTTTAAAATTTGTTGAACCCTCACAAGTGTACTATCTTTAATACATTATAAAAACAGAAATTTATGTTAAAGAAAATATTAAAAGGATTGGCCATTTTTATTGGAGTAATTTTTATTTTGCTGCTTATCATTCCTTTTGCATTCAAAGGAAAAATCACCAAAATAGCCAAAGAACAAATTAATAATAGCGTAAATGCAACTATTGATTTTCAGGATTTATCCATTTCGTTAATTAGGAGTTTCCCAAATGTTTCGGTGGATTTACAAAACTTATCAGTAATTAATAAAGCTCCTTTTGAGGGCGATACTTTGGCGGCTGTGGGACATACCTACATCAACATTAACCTAAAAAGTTTGTTGGGCGATGTGCCTCAAATCAACAGTATTCAGCTGGCAGATGCTTACATCAATGTAAAAGTAAATAAAGATAGTATTGCCAATTATGACATTGCATTACCATCAGATGAAACTACTGTAGAAACTGAAGAATCAGCTCCTTTTTCTTTGGCTATTCAAGAATATAGCATGGAAAACATCAATCTAAATTATTTGGATGAGGTAAGTAATATGAGTGCAAAAGTGGTGAATTTTAATCACAAAGGAAGTGGAGATTTATCTCAAAACAAAGTCGATTTAGATACTCACACCACAGCAGATGCGATTTCTTTTATGATGGATGATGTTGCTTACTTAAAAGATTTAAAATTAAATTATGATGCTGTAATTGATGTTGATTATGCCAGCGATTTAAAGTTGACATTTAAAAACAATATGGCTCAAATCAACGATTTAAACTTGGCTTTTGATGGGGTTTTTGTGATGTTAGAAGAAGCGTATGATTTAGATTTTACGTTTAAATCAGACAAATCAGAATTTAAAAGTTTGTTGTCTTTAATCCCTAATGCTTACACAGCAGATTTTCCAAATGTACAAACTACGGGAGCATTAGATTTTAGTGGAAAAATAAAAGGACAATATTCTGATACCACTATTCCAACTTTAGATATTGTGTTAAAAACAGACAACGCAAGTTTAAAATATCCTGATTTGCCTAATCGCATAGAAAACATCAATGTAGATGCTAAAGTAACCAACACCACAGGAATCATGGATGATGTAGTGGTTGAGGTAAAAAACTTTGGGTTTAAAATTGCCAAAGATGTGTTTACGGCCAATGCTTTGATCACCAAACCGATTTCTAATCCAACGGTAAAAGCAACAGTAAATGGTCAAGTAGATTTAGGAAATCTAAAAAATGCGTATCCAATTCCACCATTAGACTACGATTTAAAAGGAATTGTAAAAGCCAATATTTCTACTGCTTTTGATATGGAAGCGATAGACAAAGAGCAATTCCATAAAATTGATAGCAAAGGTAGTATAGAATTGCAAGGCGTAACGGTAGGTTCTGATTACACACCTAAACCAATTTTTGTGAAAAAAGCGGCCATGGTGTTTAATACCAAAAATGTAAGTTTACAAGAAGCATCTATTACTACAGGAGATTCTGATGTTCAGGTAAAAGGAACTTTAGACAATATTTATGGATATGCGTTTTCAAACGGAATTTTAAAAGGAAACATATCGGCAACCTCTAACCTTTTTAAAGTAGGAGATTTTTACGAAAGTGATACGACAACTGTGGTAACTACCGACACTATTAATAGCGAACAGTTTAAAATTCCAGAAAATATTGTGATGAATGCAACGGTGGATGCCAATAAGGTGATGTATGATGATATTGTATTGACTAATTTTAAAGGTGGGGCATTGATCAACGATCAGAAAATAACATTTAAAAATGCTACCGCCAATATGTTTCAAGGTGGCATTGCCTTAGATGGTTTTGTAGATACCAAGCCAAGTACCACCAAGTATGATTTTGTGATGAAATTAAAGCAATTAGATATTGCAAGTGCGTTTAATAGCATGGGAATGTTGCAAAAAATAGCTCCAATTATTAGCGCTTTTAGTGGTCGTTTTGATACTGATTTGGATATAAAAGGAGCTTTAGGAAATGATTTTATGCCAGATTTGTCTCAGTTAACGGGTGATGCTTTTGCTAACTTACAAGTAGATAAAGTAGATACTAGTAAGAATAAGTTTTTGAGCTTGGCAGAAAGTAAAATGAGTTTCTTAGATTTAGAGAAAACGGATTTAAAAGATTTAAAAACCAAAGTAACGTTTAAAGATAGTAAAGTAAATGTGCAGCCGTTTACCATGAAAGTAAAAGGAATTCCAGTAACCATTGGCGGAAGTCATAGCTTTGATAATCAAATAGATTATGACTTAAAATTTGATTTGCCAGCCAAGTATTTAGGGGAAGAAGCTGCAAGTTTGGTGAGTAAGTTAAGTGGAGCGGATCAAGAAAATATGACAGTTCCTTTGGCTGTAAAAGTAGGAGGAACCGTAACCAAACCAACCGTTTTACCAGGGATGAAAGATGCGGTGAGTGCTTTAACAGCAAAAGTTGTTGATAACCAAAAAGAAAAGGTAAAAGACAAAGTAAAAGAAGAAGCTTCTAAAAAAATAAACGAGTTATTGGGAGTTAAGAAAGACACTACAGGAACGCAACAAGAATCAGCAGGAGAGAAAGTTAAAGAAGCTGGTAAAAAAATATTAAAAGGATTGTTTGGGAAATAAGTCAATCAGAAAAATAGATAGATAAAAAAAGCACCCAATTGGGTGCTTTTTTGTTTTTGATAAAAAGAGCTTTTTTACTTCTCTACTTTTAAAATATCTTTAATCAATTCTTCAAATTGTTGTTTTGGTAATGCTCCTTGAGCCATTTGTGGTTTTTCTCCTTTTGGGCAAAATAATAAAGAAGGAATTGAACGAATTCCAAAAGCACCCGCCAATTCTTGTTCAGCTTCAGTATCTACTTTATAGATGTTTATTTTTCCGTTGTATTCTTTCTGTAATTCTTCTAATAATGGGGCTAAAGCCTTACAAGGTCCACACCAGTCAGCATAAAAATCTATAATTGCAGGAACCTCTCCAGCAAAATCCCATTCTTGAGATTTTTCAAAATTAAATACTTTGTCTAAAAAATCTTGTTTGGTTATTGTTTGTACCATTCTGTTGTTGTTTTGGGTTTTATTCTCAAATATATTATTTACTAAGTCGAAAATAAGTAACATTTATTACACAAAATAATATTATGGTAGTAGTTATAATTTTTAATTCTAGTTGAGTTTTGTACAAAATGTTAAAAGCTGAAAAAGAAAGGGTAACAATAAGTATGATTTAAAAGTTAAATTAATATAGTTAACAACTAAGTTGACTTGTTAATAAATATAATTATGTTTAAATTAAGTAAAGAGAAAGAAGTTCAGTTAGAAAAAATGGTGTTTTTAGAAATTCGAAACAAACAATTTTTAAGGTTTCCTGACAAAGAGTATTATGAAGGCTTGTCACTTTTAAGTGATGAAGAAAAAAATGTGTTTTATAGAAAGTTTTGTGATGAAATTCATGAAATATGGACGTTTATAAATTCGAATAAAGGAAGAGTTCATAATGTACACTCTGTAAAAGAGTATGATGAGTTTGTTAGTCCTGTAAATAGAATTATATTAAGAATTTCTATAAAATATGGATTTACTCTAAAAAGGATATTGCCTAATGGGTTCAAAGAAGGACTTAAAATATTTAAAGGAGAAGAAGGTGCTTGTCATTTTATGGACAATATTAATCAGTCTTAAAGGGAGTTGTCAGTTTTATTTAAAAAAAGGAGAGACACTATATCTCTCCTTTTTTATGTTATAATATTGCTTTTTCTATAATTTCTTTGATAAAAGGACTTTTTTCATCAGCTAAAATAGCTTCTAATGTTGTTTTGTTGTCTGTTAGCAAATCATCATTAGCAACTACAATGTTAATGGCTTCTAACTTAATAGCTCCATTTTTCATTGTTAAAGATTTACTGATAAAAAATTTTTCTTCAGCTGAATTTACCCCAATAAACTTAAGCGTTAACAAACCAGCCAATACATCTTTGTTAGCAATAGCATCGTTTAGTTTTGTTGCTAAATTTCCTTTGTTTACTTTGTTTGCCAAAGGTTCAATTTCGTTTAAAAGGGCATCTCTTTCTTCGTTAGAACGCGCTTTTAAATATTTACCAGCCAAAGCAATAACTGCATCGTAAGAAGCATCATTGGCAGGAGTAGCGGTTTTCTTTTCTTCTTTTGCCCAAGAATCTGTCAATCCAACTGTACGGTTAAAAATCAATTGATTAGAAGTGCTATCAACATCTGCACAGAAATATCCTTTACGTTGGAATTGGAATCTGTCTCCAGGTTTAGAAGTCAATAAACTTGGTTCTACCAAAGCAGTAATTACCTCTAAAGAATTTGGATTGATGAATTGTTTAAAATCGATGTCTTTATGACTGTCTGGAGCTTCATCTTTAAACAAACGATCATATAAATTAACTTGAGTTTTTACAGCGTGTTTTTTAGAAACCCAGTGAATGGTTCCTTTTACTCTACGCTTACTTGCTTCGGTTCCAGAACCTGAACGAGAATCTAAATCGGCAGTACAGTGAATTAAGGTAATGTTTCCGTTTTCGTCTTTTTCTACAGAATCGGCCTTAATAATGTAAGCGTTTTTTAAACGAACTTCTCCACCAATTTTTAATCTAAAGAATTTTTTATTGGCTTGTTCTCTAAAATCTTCTCTTTCTATGTATAATTCTTTTGCAAAAGGAACTTCTCTTTCTCCAGCAGATTCATCTTCTGGATTGTTCTCTGCAATTAAAATTTCTTCTTTATCAGTAGGATAATTGTCAATCACTAATTTAATAGGATCTAAAACAGCCATCACACGTGGAGCTGTTTTATTCAATTCATCTTTAATACAGAATTCTAACAAAGCTACATCGGTTACATTGTCTCTTTTTGAAATTCCTGCAATTTCACTAAATTTTCTAATAGAATTTGGTGTGTATCCTCTACGTCTTAAACCAGAAATGGTTGGCATACGAGGATCGTCCCAACCTGCAACATGATTTTCTTGTACCAATTGTAACAATTTACGTTTACTCATGACTGTATAACTAATGTTTCTACGAGCAAATTCACGTTGTTTTGGTTGAATTTTGTTTGGGTCTGCTACTTGAGCCAAATACCATTCATATAAATCTCTATGACTTTTAAATTCTAAAGTACATAAAGAGTGGGTGATAGATTCTAAATAATCAGATTCACCATGAGTCCAATCATACATAGGGTAAATTACCCAATCATTTCCTGTTCTGTGGTGATGTTTTTTTAACACACGGTACATAATAGGATCACGCATGTGCATATTATTGTGCTGCATGTCAATTTTTGCACGTAAAATAGCTTCTCCTTCTCCAAATTCTCCATTCTTCATTTTTTCAAATAAAGTCAAGTTTTCTTCCACAGAAGTGTTTCTATATGGACTGTCTGTTCCTGGAGAAGTAGGGGTTCCTTTTTGTGCAGCAATTTCTTCAGAAGACTGCATATCAACGTATGCATTTCCTGCTTTGATGATGTCAATCGTCCAATCGTATAATTGTTGAAAATAATCAGAAGAGTATAATTCTTTGTCCCATTTAAATCCTAACCATGCTACATCACGTTTAATGGCATCTACATATTCCTGTTCCTCTTTAGCAGGATTGGTATCGTCAAAACGCAAGTTTACTGGGGCATTATATTTTTCTCCTAGCCCAAAGTTTAAACAAATAGAAGCCGCATGCCCGATGTGTAAATATCCATTAGGTTCTGGTGGAAAACGGAATCTAAGATTTTTTGGATCTAATCCATTTGCCAAATCTTCTTCAATAATTTGTTCTATAAAGTTCAATGATTTTTTGTCTTCTGCCATGTTCTTTAGTTGTGTGCACGCAATAATAAGCGGCAAAATTACGAATTAAAAATTACGAATTATCAGTTATGAATTAGGAATTAAATACAAAGGTTTATTTTAGCATATTGTTAAGAATGCGTATTCATGAGCAACAGTGTTTTGATAAATTAATTTTGAAACAAACAGTTAAACAAATCAACGATTAAACAAGATAAAAGATGGGGATTATTAGAGTACAAAATATTAGAATTTATAGCAATCACGGATGTTTAGAAGAAGAGGCAAAAATTGGTTCTCATTACAGAGTAGATGTTGAGGTAAAAGCAAATTTAAAAAAATCGGCCCTTTCTGATAAGTTGGTAGATACTGTGGATTATGTACATATTAATAAAGTAGTTGAGGAAGAAGTTTTACAACGTTCGGAATTATTAGAACATGTAGTAGAGAGAATTTTAGTGAGAATGATGAATGAAATTCCAATGATTAAAAAAGCAAAAGTTGCACTTTCTAAACTAAATCCCCCGATTGGTGGAGATGTAGAAGCAGTTACGATTGAAATGACAAAAAAAAGAAGAGAATTGTAAAATCTTAAAAAGATAGTTGCGAAACACAATATTTTATATAAATTTGCATTCGCGTTTTGGCCTTGTGGCCGAGTGGCTAGGCAGCGGTCTGCAAAACCGTCTACAGCGGTTCGAATCCGCTCGAGGCCTCCAAAACAAACCCATCAATTATTATTGGTGGGTTTTTTTATTATATATAATTCGTCTAAAGCGGTTCTCCCGAAGCCTTGGTGAGCTCTAGACTATTAAAGTAACTTCACCCATTTTTATTATAGGTTTTTATGTTTTGAACTTTTTAAATCTAAAGTGTTTTTTAGTTTTTTTAATTGGCTGAAATACTTATGTTTAAGTTTACTAAATAGCCCAATCTTGTCCTGCTTATAAGGTTGGTTTACACAAATCTCATTTCATCACCTGTTTTTTAGCAGGCTAAATTGTTTCATAAAGTTTTAACTTTAGACTTTAAGTCATATCAAAAAACACTTTCTTGTTTTTTATAAAGTCTAGTCATATGGTTCTTAAACCGCTAGTGCTTTTTTAATGTATTAATGATCAGTATGGATACAATTATATTTACAGATTTAGATGGAACTTTTTTAAACCATGATGATTATTCTTTTGAAGCATCAAAAGAAGCACGACTGGCAATTTTAAAAAAAGAGATTCCCTTAGTTTTTACCACAAGTAAAACAAAAATAGAGGTAGAATTGCTCCAGAAAAAGGTGGGAATAAAAGAGCCTTTCATTGTAGAGAATGGGGCTGCTCTTTTTGTGCCTAAAAATTACAAAGGTTTTGATTTCTCTTTTCTAAAAGAATATCAAGATTACTATATACTTCAACTAGGCGTTCCATATGATCAAATAATGCTTTTTTACAATGCTTATAAAAGTGAGTTTGAAATGTTTGGTTTTAGTGATATGACAGATGAAGAAGTAATGCAATATACAGGGCTTCCGTTAGAAAGTGCCAAAAGATCTAAAGAACGAGGGTTTACAGAGCCATTTGTGATGAAAGATGAATTTAAGGTGGAAGAATTAGAGAGGTTGGCAAAAGAATATCATCTTAAAATTACCAAAGGAGGAAGGTTTTATCACTTAATAGGAGAAAATCAAGACAAAGGAAAAGCCGTGGAAAAGTGTGTGGATCTTTTTCAAAAAATGTATCAAGAAAAAATTACTTCTATTGGTTTGGGAGATGGCGAAAATGATATTCCATTATTAGCAAGTGTAGATATTCCTATTGCGATAAAAAATCATGAAGGAAGTTATGTTAATCTGCCAACTAATAAATTGCAAAGGTCAAGTTACAAAGGAGCAAAAGGTTGGAACGAAATGATATTAAAAAATGTATAGAAAAGAACTAGAGAGTATATATTACAAAGCTTTAAACAAGGTAAAAGCAACGTCTTTAATAAAAGATAATATTTCTATTAAAGAAGAAGTGTTAACCATTGTTGGAATGGATTATCCGCTTAAAAATCATGACAATGTTTTTGTGTTTGGTGTAGGAAAAGCTGCTTATGCCATGGCCAAAGAATGTGAAGTTATTTTAGGGGATAAAATTGCTGGGGGATTTGTGATTTCTACATCAGAAGGAGATTTAAAATATACAAAGCATTACACGTCTACACATCCATTGGTTTCAGCAAAAAGTGTTGAAGCGGCGAGTCTTTTAATAAATGAGGTGTCTAAATTATCAGAAAAAGATTTGTTTGTATTCTTATTGTCTGGTGGAGCTTCGGCGATGATTGAAAAACCAATCGAGGGACTAACATTAGAAGATTTTACAAAAATATCTTCTTCTTTGTTGACTTCTGGAATAGACATCAAAGCCTTAAATACGGTGAGAAAATCAATTTCACAAATCAAAGGAGGAAAGTTGGCTAATCATATAAAAGCCAAAGGAGAAGTGTTGGTATTGAGTGATGTAATTGGAGATGATTTACATATTATTGGTTCTGCACCCATGAACAATGGAAAGTTTCCACATCATATTATAGGGAATAATAGCATCGCTTTACAAGAAGCAGCAGCTTATGTAAAACCCAAGGTTGAGTTTACAAAAATTGTGACCACTACTTTAGAAATGAGTTCAGAAGAGGCCACCCAATTCATTTCTGATGAAATCAAAAAATATGACGAGCAGTATGATAGCTTTTGTTTGTTGTTTGGGGGTGAAACCACTACGGTGGTCAAAGGAAATGGTTATGGAGGTAGAAATCAAGAATTGGCTTTAAGGTTGTTGATGACCGATTGTATCACCAAAAATATTTCTATACTAAGTGCAGGAAGTGATGGAATTGATGGAAGATCAGAAGCTACAGGTGCTTTTGTTGATAAAAATATAGATGAATTAATAACTAACAAGAATATAAATCCAAAAACCTATTTGGAAAACAGCGATAGCAATACGTTTTTTAAAGCCCTAGGTTATGATTTTGTCACAGGAATTTCTGGAACAAATGTGATGGATTTTATAATCGTATTAAAAAAATAAGAAGAGTATGGCAGATTTTTTTCAAAATGGAGTAATTACAACGTTGCAGAATTTAGGAGATAGGTCTTTGGAAGATTTAGAGACTGAATTAGAAGAGTTTAGTGAAAGAAGAGGAATGTTGTTGATGTTGCCCGCCCTTTATTCTGAGTTTGAAACCCCGGCAATGCATAACATTATAGAGGAATTGAAACATGTAAAATATTTATATAAAATTATTTTAGGTTTAGATCAGGCCACAGAAGAACAGTTTGAAGAAGTAAAAAAATTGATGTCTGTTTTACCTTGTAAAGTAGATGTGTTGTGGAATGATGGACCGAGAATTCAAGAATTGTATCACGAATTAACAGCAGAAGGTTTTCCTGGTTTAGAAACTCCTGGAAAAGGAAGAAATGTTTGGACGATGATTGGTTATGCTTTGGCAGACAAAGATGCTTATGCTTTTGCTTTACACGATTGTGATATTGTAAATTATACTAGAGAAATTCCTGCAAGGTTGTTTTATCCTATTGTGCATCCGGCTTTAGATTTTGAATTTAACAAAGGTTTCTATTCTAGAGTGACCGATAAATTACACGGTAGAGCTACAAGATTGTTATACACTCCGTTAGTGAATTCTTTGGCCAAAGTTTATGGAGAAAGTAAATATTTAGATTACATGGGTAGTTTTAGGTATTCTCTATCTGGAGAGTTTTCATTCATCAGATCTTTGGCAAGAGGTATAGGTATTTCTCCTACTTGGGGTTTAGAAGTATCTACTTTAAGTGAAGTTTATAAAAACACTTCGAACAAAAGAATTTGCCAAACCGAAATCATGGAAAGTTATGAGCACAAGCATCAAATGTTGGGCGATCAACTTTCGGGTTCCGGAATTTATAAAATGTCTAAAGACATTGCCAAAACATTGTTTAGAGTCTTGGCTCAAGAAGGTGTCGTGTTTTCAAGAGCTTCTTTTAAAACGTTACTCGCTACTTATTTTCAAGAATCAAGATTTGAGATTTCTAAATACAATGCTTTAAGTAAGTTAAATGCTTTAGAATATACTAGAGAAAAAGAAATAAAAGCGGTAGAGGCTTTTCAGAATGCCATTCAAGAAGCCTCAGAAGAATTTTACGAAGACCCAATGGGAACTCATTCTCTTTCTTCTTGGATTACGGTAAGGTCGGTGATGCCAGAATTTTCAGAAAAATTTGTTGAATACGTTAAACTAGATAATGAATAGCCATGAGACATATTTCAGATAAAAACCATACAATCAATAAAAGATTACATAAATTATATCCACCAGAAATAGCGGATAGAGCAGTAGATAGTATCATTGATTTAATTTTTAAATACAAATCAAGAATCAAATCAACTCCTTATCAACTAAGTGAAAAAGATGTGATTTTAATTACTTACGGAGATCAAGTAAATAAAGATTATGAACCTTCTTTGCAAACCTTAAAGGGGTTTATAGATAAGCATTTAAAGGGAATTGTTAATTCTGTTCATATTTTACCATTCTACCCATATTCTTCAGATGATGGATTTTCAGTGGTAAATTATGGTGCTGTTGATCCAAAAATGGGATCGTGGAGAGAAATAGAACAAATTAGTGGAGAATATAGGTTAATGGTAGATGGAGTGATCAATCATATTTCTCAATTTTCCGATTGGTTTAGGGCTTATTTATCTGGAGACCCTTATTTTCAAGATTTTTTTATTGAAGTAGATCCTTCTATAGATTTAAGTAAAGTAGTAAGGCCAAGAGCTTTGCCGTTATTGAGTGAATTTGTAGATGATGAAGGAAGAACAAGACATGTATGGACTACGTTTAGTAAAGATCAGGTAGATTTAAATTATAAAAGTCACCGAGTTTTAAGAAATGTGTTAGATGCACTATTTTATTATGTGGAAAAAGGAGCAACGCTGATAAGACTTGATGCCATTGCTTTTATTTGGAAAGAAATTGGGACAGAATGTGTGCATTTAGAACAAACTCATGAATTGATTCAGCTAATGAGAGAAGTGTTGCACGAAGTGGCTCCAGAAGTAATTATTATTACAGAAACCAATGTGCCACATCACGAAAATGTATCTTATTTTGGAAGTGGTGATGATGAAGCACAAATGGTTTACAATTTTGCTTTACCTCCGTTATTGGTGCATTCTATTTTAACAGGAAACACCAAAACTTTAACAGAATGGGGAAAAACATTGACTTTGCCGAGCGACAAAGTTTGTTTCTTTAATTTTACTGCAAGTCACGATGGAATTGGACTAAGACCTATCAAAGGAATTTTAACAGAAGAAGAAGTTCAGAGTTTAGGAAATACTGTAAAATCACACGGAGGATTGGTTTCTTATAAAACAGACCCTGATGGTAATCAAAGTCCGTATGAGTTAAATTGTAGTTATATTGATGCTTTAACACATCCTGATGAAAGAGATGATGTTAGATATAAAAGAATGATTTTAGCACAAGGAACAGTACTGGCGATGCCTGGAGTTCCGGGAATTTATTTCCATTCTTTAGTAGGATCAAGAAACTATAAAGATGGTGTAAAACACACAGGAATTAATAGAACCATTAACAGGGAGAAATACAATATAGATTGGTTAGAAAAAGAGCTTTCTATCCATGGATCATTGCCTAAAAAAATGTTGGCAAGTTATAAAAGATTGATTGCTATTAGAATTAATGAGCCTGCATTTAATCCTTTTGGAAAATTTGAGTTTTTAGAATTAGGAAATCAACTTTTTGCAGTAGATCAACATTGTGTCAATAATAGAGATAGAATTATAGCCATTCATAATTTTTCTGATGAAGAGGTTGATTGTCAATTGCCAGAAAACATATCGCTACCTTTAAGAGATTTGGTGGTTTCATCTACGGTTGTAGATTTGTTAAGTACTTCTATAACATTAAAACCTTATCAAATGATGTGGTTAAAAGGAAAATTATAAAAGTTTTTTTCTAAAAAGAATATTTAATAAAATTAATGGCTCAATCTAAAGTCTTTTATATCTTTAAATAAAATCATAAGATGACTTTATACCCCATAGAATCTGGAAATTTTAAGTTAGATGGAGGAGCCATGTTTGGGGTAGTGCCCAAAGCTATTTGGCAAAAAACCAATCCCGCAGATGCCACCAATAAAATTGATATTGGAATGCGTTGTTTGTTAATAGAAGATGGAGATCGATTGATATTAATTGATACCGGCTTAGGAAATAAACAAGATGATAAGTTTTTTAGCTATTTAAGTCCTTGGGGAAATTTTACTACAGATTTATCGCTAGCAAAACACGGATTTCACAGAGATGATATTACCGATGTTTTTTTAACACATCTACATTTTGATCATGTAGGAGGTGCGATTCAATGGAACAAAGACAAAACTTTTTTAGAACCCGCATTTAAGAATGCAACCTTTTGGTCTAATGCCAATCATTGGCAATGGGCCACAGAACCTAACGCAAGAGAAAAAGCATCTTTTTTAACCGAAAATATCCATCCTATTCAAGAAAGCGGACAGTTAAAATTTGTTCCAATTAACGGAATTGATAAAACACAGGTTTCAGACTTAGGTTTTGGCATCTTTTTTGCCGATGGTCACACCGAAAAACAAATGATTCCTATGATTCAGTACAAAGGAAAAACAGTTGTTTTTATGGCTGATTTGTTGCCAACAGTTGGGCACATTCCATTGCCTTATATAATGGGTTATGATACAAGACCATTGTTGACTTTATCAGAAAAAGAATTATTTTTGAACGAAGCTGCAAAAAACGATTACATTTTGTTTTTGCAACACGATGCCCATAACGAATTATGTACCGTTCAACAAACTGAAAAAGGAGTAAGATTAAAAGAAATATATACATTTAACCAGATATTTAATTCATGAAATTATCAAAAATTATAGTAGCAACCGCAATAGGAACTTTTTTAGTAAGTTGTAATTCAATAAAAAGAATAGCGGTGCCAGAGGGTACAGATACCTCTGTAATTATTCCAAGTAAAACGGTGTTTACCCAAGAAGATATACAAACTTGGTCTCACGCAGATTTGGCAACAGATTCTATTCCGGGAATTAGTTTGGATGAAGCTTATGCGTTTTTAAAAGATAGAAAAAGTGTGCCAGTTATTGTGGCAGTTACAGATTCAGGAAGCGATATTACTCATGAAGATTTAGCTTCTAAGGTATGGACCAATCCTAAAGAAATTGCTGGAAATGGAGTTGATGATGATAAAAATGGATTTATTGATGATATTCACGGATGGAATTTTCTTGGACAAACTTATGATGAGAATTTAGAGTTAACAAGAATGTATCGCATGCAAAAACCTTTGTATGAAGGTAAAACAGGGGCGGATTTTAAGAAGAAAGAAGACTTAAAAAAGTTTGAGGCCTTTAAAGCTTTAGAAGAAGATTTTAAAAGCAATTTAGAACGTGTTAAAAAAGGTCAGGCACAATACATGCAATATGAAGACATGTTAAAAGCAACTGATGCTGCCATGCAAAATTTAACAGGAAAAGAAGATTACACTTTAGAAGATTTAAAAGCAGCAACATCAACTTTTGATTTTGTTAATTCTCAAAAAGAGATGGCTATTAAAATTTTAAGTTCAGGAAGTTCTATTGAGGAGCAACTAGAGCAATTAGAGCCGGCGGTTGATTATTACACCTCTCAAGTAAACTCATATTACAATCTTGAATTTAATGGAAGAGCTAAATTAAATGATGATGGTTACTCTATGAAAACAAAGGTTTATGGAGACAATAACGTAAAAGATCAAGGTGATGATGAAATTCATGGAACTCATGTGTCAGGAATTATCTTGGCAGATAGAAATAATCATTTAGGAGTAAACGGAGTGGTTGACAACGCTTTGTTAATGGCTGTTCGCGTAGTTCCTAATGGAGATGAGTATGATAAAGATGTTGCTTTAGGAATTAGATATGCTGTAGATAATGGAGCAAAAGTAATCAATACTAGTTTTGGAAAAGGATATTCTCCAAATTCAGAGTGGGTGTATGATGCTATTAAATATGCGGCTAAAAAAGATGTGTTAATTGTAAATGCAGCAGGAAATGATGGAGAAAATATTGACGAAAAAGCAAGTTATCCAAAAGATATTGCAGAGGGAGATAAAGAGATTTCTGATAATTTCTTAACCGTGGGAGCAGCGACTCGTTTTTACGATGAAAATTTACCAGCTGACTTTACTAATTACGGAAAAAGTAATGTAGATGTATTTGCTCCTGGGCATGATATTTACAATACAGTTCCTGATAATAAATATAAAAGTTTAAGTGGAACGTCAATGGCATCACCAGCAACAGCAGGAGTTGCAGCATTAATTCGTTCTTACTTTCCTAAATTGTCTGCAAGCCAAGTAAAACATATCATTATGAATTCTGGTACTTTGGTAAACTTAGAAGTTTTACTACCAAACGGAGAGGGTAAATTAGTGCCTTTTACAGAGTTATCTAAGAGTGGTAGACTTGTAAACGCTTATAATGCAGTTAAGATGGCTGCTGAAATGGTGGATAAGAAAAAATAAATAAAAATATAATTAACATAGCCAGTTTGTAAAAATTACAAACTGGCTTTTTTTTGAGAAATATGAAAAAGGTCTTCGTTATTTTAGGGTTGATATCTCTAACAGCTAATGCCCAATATTGGCAACAAAAAACAGATTACACAATGGATATTGACATGGATGTAAAAACCCATCAATATACAGGGAAACAAGAAATTGAATACCGAAACAATTCGCCAGAAACACTTACTAAGGTTTATTATCACTTGTATAACAATGCTTTTCAGCCAGGAAGTGCTATGGATATGAGGGTGCAAAACATTCCAGATCCTAATGGAAGGTTAATTGTCAATACTGGAACTAAAGAATCTCCAGTAAATAAAAGTAAAATTTCATTATTAGCTCCAGAAGAGCAAGGGTATATTAAAGTAAAGTCTTTAACACAAGATGGAAAACCTTTAAAGTATGTGGTTGAAGGAACTATTTTAGAAGTAGAGTTGGCTAAACCTTTAAAGTCTGGTAAAAAGACGGAATTAACAATGGAGTTTGAAGGTCAAATTCCGTTACAAGTTCGAAGATCTGGGAGAGATAATGCAGAAGGAGTGGCTTTGTCTATGACTCAATGGTACCCTAAATTAGCTGCTTATGATGATGAAGGATGGCATGCAAACCCATATATTGGAGCAGAATTTTTTGCAGATTGGGGTGATTACGAAGTAAATATTACCATTGATAAAAATTATACAGTTGGAGGTACAGGATATTTGCAAAATGTGGATGAAGTTGGTCATGGATATGAAAATAAAGGAGATAAAGTAAATCAAAAAGTAGTAGATGGAAAATTAACATGGGAATTTAAAGCTCCTAATGTTCATGATTTTTCTTGGGCTGCAGATCCAGATTTTAAACATTTAAAACACAAAGTTACAAATGGGCCAGAGGTTCACTTTTTGTATAAAAATTCTTTAGCGGATGATAGAAAAGAGTCTTGGGAAAAATTACCAGGAATTATGGATCAATTGTTTGCTTTTTATCAAGAAAATGTTGGTGAATATCCATACAAACAATACAGTGTTATTCAAGGTGGTGATGGAGGAATGGAATATGCCATGTGTACTTTAATTACTGGAGATAGAGATTACAGAAGTTTGGTGGGAGTGGTTGCTCACGAATTAGCACATACTTGGTTTCAATTTTTATTAGCTAGTAACGAAACCAAACACGCTTGGCAAGATGAAGGTTTTACTACATATATTTCTACCTTGATAGAAAATAAGATTTTTGAAGATGAAAACGGGTTCGACAATGTTTATAAATCTTATGCAAGTTTGGTAGGTTACGGAATAGAACAGCCTTTAACTACTAATGGAGATGAGTTTGATTATAGTTATGGGTATGGAGTGTCAACTTATAATAAAGGGGCATTGTTTTTGTGCCAATTGAAATATATTATTGGAGAAGATGCTTTTAAAAACACGTTAAAAAATTACTATAAAGAATATGTTTTTAAACATCCTAAGCCTGAAGATTTTATTAGAATTGCAGAGAAAGCATCAAACATGGAATTAGATTGGTATTTGAATCATTGGACAGAAACCACTAAAACCATAGATTATGAAGTCTTTCCATCTATTACAAATCAGGTAAATCTTCATAATAAAGGAACCATGGAAATGCCTGTTGAAGTAACAGTAACATATGAAGATGATAGCCAAGAATTATTTTATATTCCTTTGGCTAGAATGAGAGGAGAAAAAAAAATAAATGCTACCTTATTAAAGGATTGGAATTGGACAAATCCAGTATATACTTTTCCTGTAACTAAGACCTTAAAAAAAGTTGAAATAGACATACAAAACCAAACAGCTGATATTGATAGAAAAAACAATGTTTGGGTAAAAATGGTAAAGTAAGAATAGAGTTTTACATTCTTTAGCATAATTAATACAAATACCCCCTAGTAGAGTTGAGAAATATAAGTCCCCAGATTTTAAATACAAAACCTCATTTTGAAATATTAGATGGATTACGAGGTTTGGCAGCCATAGTAGTAGTAGTTTTTCATTTTATGGAAATAGCTATTACGGATTATAGTAATAATTTTATTGCTCATGGTTATTTAGCGGTAGATTTCTTTTTTTGTTTGTCGGGTTTTGTAGTTTCATACGCTTATGATAATCGTATGGCAGAAATGAGCTTGATGACTTTTTTAAAAAAAAGACTAATTCGTTTACAGCCGTTGGTTATTGTAGGCTCTGTTTTAGGATTGCTTACATTTATGGTAGATCCCTTTAGTAATTTACCATCGGTATATGGGTTTAAAGATACTGTGTTAATTTTTATAACATCAATATTTATGATTCCTTATCCTGTAATGCCAGAGAGATATTTTAATTTATTTAGCTTAAACGCACCAAGTTGGTCTTTATTTTGGGAATATATAGCCAATTTATTATATGCTGTAGTATTTATTAAAGTTACTAAAAAGGTGTTGATTTTATTGGTTTTGTTAGCATCTATAGGTCTTTGTTATACAGGCTGGGTTTCTGGTAATTTAGCTGGAGGATGGGGTGGTTCAAATTTCTTTGATGGCTTTGCTCGTATTTCCTTTTCTTTTTTAATGGGGATGCTGGTGTATCGTTCTCATTGGATTATTAAAAATAATTTAGGTTTAATAAGCATGAGTGTTTTGTTAATGATTGCGTTTTTAATTCCTTATAATGATGCTTGGAATTGGTTCATAGAACCTATAGTAATAATTTTTTATTTTCCTTTGTTAGTCGCTTTAGGTGCTGGAGCAACTTTAGATGGTAGATATGAAAAAATAAATAAATTTTCAGGAAATATTTCTTATCCGTTATACATGACACATTATCCATTTGTTTGGGTGTTTTTAACGTATGTAATTGTAGAAAAACCAAGTTATGAGCAATTATGGTTAGTTATTCCTGTTTCTGTTATATTATTAATAGGTTTATCTTATCTAGTGTTTAGGTTTGTAGATTTTCCTGCAAGACGTTTTTTAACAGATAAAATAAATTTATATTAAACTTTAATAGTGATTTAAAAGTATATATTTAAGCTAATAAAAACCTTTTTATGCCACAATCTAAAAAACTACAAGAGTTACTAGGAATAGATTTACCGTTTTTGGTAGCTCCTATGTTTTTAGTTTCAAACACAGCCATGGTTGTTGCAGCCATGAAAAGAGGAGGAGCAGGTTGTATTCCAGCATTAAATTATAGAAAAATATCTGAACTAAAAGCAGCAATTAAAGAAATGAAAGCTGCAAAACCCCCAAATGGAGCGTTTGGAATTAATATTATTGTCAATCCATCAAACTTAAAATATAGAGAACAACTAAAAGCTTGTTGCGAAGAAGGAGTAGACTTTATTATTACTTCTTTAGGAAGTCCTAGAGAAGTGATTGTAAAAGCTCGTAGAGCGGGTATCAAAGTTTTTTGTGATGTAGTGAATTTAGATCACGCCCAAAAAGCAGAAAAATTAGGTTGTGATGCATTAATTGCAGTCAACAATAGAGCGGGTGGTCATAGAGGGACATATCCTCCAGATGTTTTGATTAAAGAATTGGTAGAAAATACAAATTTACCAGTGATTTCAGCAGGAGGAATTGGAACCAAAGAAGACTTAGATATGGTATTGTCTTATGGAGCTGCAGGAGCTTCAATCGGTAGTCCTTTTATTGCTTCAGAAGAATCATTGGTGTCAAAAGAATACAAACAAGCTTGTGTAGATTATGGAGCTGATGACATTGTAATGACTAAAAAAATATCAGGTACTCCCTGTACGGTTATCAATACTCCTTATGTAAAAAAAGTAGGTTTAGATGAAACTTGGCTAGAAAAAAAACTACACAAATACGCTTTTTTAAAAAAGTGGATTAAGCTGTTGAGGTATATAAAAGGAACACAGGATGTGGTGAATTCAGCACAAAAAGTAACCTATAAAAATGTTTGGGTGGCAGGCCCTAGTATTCAGTATACTTCTAAAATAGAGCCTATTTCTAAAATAATAGATAGATTTGTAGCTTAAGCACAATGCGATTAAACACAGAACGTTATATTTGTGTTTAGACGAGCAACTATTTATCTAATTATTTTTGTGAAATACTTCATTTTATTCATATCAACACTATTTTTAATTTCGTGTAGTACACGTAAGGATAAGTTCTTAAATAGAAAATTCCATGCCTTGGTAACCAAGTACAATGTTTTGTATAATGGTAAGAATGCTTTTGAAAAAGGATTAGAAAAAGTAGAAAGTACTTATAGTGATGATTTTACAAACGTATTGCCTATTGAGCCTTTTAGCTTTTATGCAGAAGAAAGAGTAGATGATGATGTAAAGCCCATTGGACAATCTGACTTTGAAGAAGCTGAGGAAAAAGCAGTAAAATCTATCCAAAAGCACTCCATGCTAATTGATGGAGAAGAAAAAAACCCACAAATTGATGAAGCGTATTTACTGTTAGGTAAATCTAGATACTATACCAAAAGATTCACACCTGCTTTAGAGTCGTTCGAATATATTATTAAAAACTATCCAAGCGCTAGCTTGATATACGAAACCGTAGTTTGGAGAGCCAAAAGTAATATTCATTCAGGAAATGTGAATTTTGGTAAAAAAGCCTTACTTAGATTGTTAACATCATCAAGATTAACCAATGAAGTGAGACAGCAAGCGGAGTTGGGAGTTGTCATGGCTTACGAGCAAACTCCAGATAGTATAGATCAGAGAATAGCGCATTTAGAAGCTTCTTTAGATGCTGTAGATAAGGGAGTAATGGCTTCAAGAGCAGCTTTTGTTCTAGGTCAATTGTATAGAAATAAAGGTGATATTGAGTCTTCTGACGAAGCTTTTGAAAAGGTTATTAACACTAAAAATGGATTGTATAAATATAAACTACAGTCAAAATTAGAAAAGATCAATAATCATATTGAAGATTATAGTACTCAGGAATTTTTAGAAGAAGTTGATCATTTAATTTTTGTGAGAAAAAACAGACCTTATGTAAATAAATTACTTTTTCAAAAAGGTTTGATTTATGAAAAGGCAGATTCTATTCAACTTGCCAAAAGTTATTATGTGCAATCCATACAAAAATCAGAACAAGACATACATCAGGAAATGATTGCTTATGAGCAGTTGGGGGATATTTCTTATGGTGAAAAGAATTATAAATTTGCAAAATCTTACTACGATAGTTTGATTGATGTTTCTAAAAATGAAAAATCACTTAGAGTGATTCGCATCAAAAGAAAATCTAATAGTTTAGAAAAAATAGTAACTACTATTGAAGCAGCAAATAAGAATGATAGTTTGTTAAAAGTAGCAAGTCTTAGTGAAAGTGAATTGAATACTTTCTTTCAAGCGTATATTGATGGAATAAAACAGGCTGAAAAAAATCAAAGAATTAAAGAGTTAAAAGCATTAGCGGCTCAAAACAGAGCCACAAATAAAGCTGGGGCAAATAGTTGGTATTTTTACAACAGCAAATTGAGAACTGAAGGGAGAGAAGAATTTCAAAAAATATGGAAACCTTCTAGAAAAGATGGTAATTGGTTTGCTTCTTCATTGTTTACTTCTATTGGAAGTGCTAAAACAGAGGAAAAAGGAAAAGACAGTTTACAGACGAATAGCACAACCAAATATGATGTTACTTATTATACTTCTCAAATAAATAGAGATCCTAAGTTTTTAGATAGTATTACAAAAAGCAGAAACTTAAATTATTACGAGTTAGGAAATGCCTATTACAATCAGTTAAAAGAAAAGGATTTAGCTGTTGAGAAATTAAAACAACTTATTGCATTTAATTCTTCTGATGATTTAAAAATGGGAGCATATTATAGGTTGTATAAAATTTATAAAGAAACAGGAGAAGAACAAAATTCTGACTATTACAAACAAAAATTACAAGAAGAGTTTCCTAAATCATCATTTACAAAATTAGCGAATAACGTTGAGGAGTTAGCTGTTGATGAAGAAGAAAATGAATACATAAAATGTTATGAAACTATATATGAGCTGTATTTGTTGAATTCATTTGAGGCGGCTTTAGAAGAAGTTAATCTTGCTAAAATTAAATATGCTGATACAGATTTAGCTCCAAAATATGCGTTACTACATGCATATATTGTGGCTAAAATAGAAGGCAAAGAAGCTTTTAAAAAGTTGTTAGAAGAAATAAAATTAAGGTATCCTAATACAGACGAAGCAAAAAAAGCATTGGAGTTCTTAAATAATAAGTAACTTTGAGAAATAACTATTTAAATACAACAGTCTATGTTTAATTCAGATAAAAAGAAAACATCAGGACAACAAGATGATTTGGCAATGGAGAGAAATAGAATTTCTAAAAAATCTACTTTTAAAGGAGAGATAGTTTCTCAAGGAGATTTTAGAATTGATGGTACTGTTGAAGGACATTTAACAACAACAGGGAAAGTGATTATTGGACCCGATGGAAGAGTTTTTGGGAAAGTTAAATGTGTAAATGCCGATATAGAAGGTTTTTTTGATGGGCATTTAGAAGTAAAAAACTCATTGTGTTTAAAGCCAAGTGCCAAGGTATCAGGTGAAGTTTATATGGAGAGTTTAACTGTTGAGCCAGGAGCTATTTTTAATGCAAATTGTAAAATGCTAAGCTCTATTAAAGAATTAAATACTAAAGCAGTTGAAACCACAAAAGAAACAAAACAAAACATTTCGGAAATTTCTTAGATTTTCTGGAATTGGAGTTCAGTTAGGAGTTATGATGTATTTGGCATCTTTAATTGGACATCATTTAGATGCAAAGTTTTCTTTAGAAAAACCTTGGTTTACATTATTGTTTATAGTAGTTGCACTAATTATTTTTGTGCTGGTGCTTATGAGACAACTAAACAAACTTAATAAAGAATAGATTTTTAATGGTTAAAACTAATATTAAAAACATTATCGTTTTGGTAGTGTTAAATATTGTAGCGTTTATAGTGCATCATCAGTTTATAAATACTTCAATTCAGGCGGAATTAGCACCAGTAGTAGATATAAAATTTTCTTATTTGACAAATGCAATAGCCTCCTTAAGTGTGTGTGTTGCTATCTTATTTTTAAAGAAAAAATACGAAGATCAAATAGGATTTGTGTTTTTAGGATTAAGTGTTGTTAAAATGATTTTGATATTTGTTTTACTAAATCCTACCAACGATATGGGGAATGTAGCGAAGATTGATGCCTTAGCCCTGTTCATCCCTTTTGGGTTGAATTTAGTGATGGAACAAATTTTTATAGTAAAGTTGTTAAAAATTAGTGATTTAGCTAAAGAGTTAAAGAAATCATAAAGTTTTTGAATTTTACATAATTCGCAGTTGAAAACTAATAGTTTTTTTAAATTATTGTTTACATTTGCACAAATTTTGAAAACAATCAATATTCACGAGAGAATGATAGGAAAATTGAACCTAAAAGTTTTGGTGGTCTTAATGCTAGCATTAGTACCGTCGTTTACAATGAATGCAAACGATGATCAGCATCAATCAGGTGCTTATCACGAAGAAGCAACACATCACGAGAATAATGAAAATGCTCATAAAGCACTTCCACATTCTGAAGAAGAAGGGTACAATGATGGGGTAAATACTAAAGATGAAGTTGCTGATTATATTCAACATCACTTAGGAGATTCTCATGATTTTGTGTTTTTTTCAGATGAAGCAGCAGGTCACCACTATGGTTTTCCTTTGCCAATTATTTTAGTAGATAATGGTTTAAAAGTATTTATGTCTTCAGAATTCCATCATGGAGATAAGGTAGTTACAAAAGGAGATGCTCACTACAGATTATATCACGGAAAAATATACAAAACAGATGCTGAAGGAACTATTGAGTATGACGAACATCATCATCCAACCAATGCAAAACCTTTAGATTTATCTATTACTAAAAATGTATTTTCAATTTTAGCAATTTCTATTTTAATGCTTTTATTGTTTAGATCATTGGCTAAAGGATATAAGAACGGACCAATTCCAACAGGATTTGCAAGAGTTTTAGAGCCATTAGTGATTTTTGTTAGAGACGAAATTGCAAGACCTAATATTGGAGAAAAGAAATACCGTAAATTTATGGGATTCTTATTAACTGTATTTTTCTTTATTTGGATTACAAACTTATTAGGATTAACGCCATTAGGAATTAACGTAACTGGAAACATTGCTGTAACCATTTGTTTAGCATTATTTACATTTATAATTGTTCAGTTTAGTGGTAACAAAGATTATTGGAAACACATTTTTTGGATGCCAGGAGTACCAGTTCCAATGAAAATTGTATTAGCTCCAATTGAGGTGTTAGGAATGTTTACAAAGCCTTTCTCATTATTAATTCGTTTATTTGCTAACATTACTGCTGGTCATACAGTTGTAATGGGGATTTTAGCAGTTATCTATATTGGTAAAGAAACGTTAGGTACCGGAGGGAGCATAGGAGTATCGTTGTTTTTAACTTTGTTTATCAACGTTATTGAATTATTAGTTGCGTTTTTACAAGCATACATCTTTACAATGTTATCTTCATTGTTTATTGGTATGGCAGTTGAGGAACACGACCATCATTAAGAATTTTTTTGTTTAATTATTTATAGATCATTATTATGACAACAATTCCAGGATTAGTAGGAGCAGGTTTAATCGTTATCGGTGCAGGTTTAGGTTTAGGTAAAATTGGTGGTTCAGCAATGGACGCTATCGCTAGACAACCAGAAGCTGCTAACAAAATTCAAACAGCAATGATTATCATCGGAGCCTTATTAGAAGGTTTGGCTTTTGGTGCATTAATCTTAGGGAAATAATTCCCTTCCAAAAAAAGCAAATACTATCTACAACGGTTGGTTGTAGATAGTATTTAAACATTAAACAGAATTAAAACAAACTATATATAAAACAAACATCAATGGATAAGTTAATTAACGATTTTTCATTTGGTCTATTTGTCTGGGTATCAATTATATTTGTGGTATTGATCATTTTGATGCGCAAATTTGCTTGGAAACCAATTTTAGAGGCATTAAACTCAAGAGAAGAGGGGATTTCAAATGCATTAAAAGCTGCTGAAAACGCAAAAAAAGAGTTAGAAGCATTAAACGCTGACAACGAAAGAATTTTAAAAGAAGCAAGAGCTGAAAGAGATGTAATGTTAAAAGAGGCTCGTGAAATAAAAGAAAAAATAGTTTCTGAGGCTAAAGGAGAGGCAAGTGCTGAAGCAGAGGCTATCATTACCAATGCAAAAGCAACTATTGAATTAGAAAAGCAAGCTGCATTAACTGAATTAAAAACTCAGGTAGCAGGAATTTCTATTGATATTGCAAAAAAAATAATCAAAAGTGAATTAGCTTCAGAAGAAAGTCAATTGGCTTTGGTAGAGAAATCTTTGAACGAAGTTATTTTAAACTAATAAGAGCATGAGTACAAGAGCAGCATTGCGATATGCAAAAGCGATCTTAAATCTTGCAGAAGACAATAAAAGCGAAGATGCAGTAAATGCAGATATGCAATTAATTGCCGCTACTATTGCTGAAAGTCAAGACTTAGAGGTGATGTTAAAAAGCCCGATTGTAAAAACATCTGAAAAAGTGAATGCTTTGGAGGCTATTTTTGGATCTCAAATTAACACTTACACTTTAGGATTAATTAAGCTTTTAGGAGAGAAAAGACGTTTGGATATTTTGGCATTGGTATCAAAAAGTTACCAAGCCATATATAATCACTTAAAATCAATTAAAGTAGCACAAGTAATTACTGCAGTTCCATTAACAAAAGCTTTAGAATCAAAAGTAATTGATAAAATAAAGGCGTTAACAGGAAGTGTAACAACTATTGAAAACATTATTAATCCTGAGATTATAGGAGGATTTGTGTTGCGTATTGGAGATATTCAGTATGATGCAAGTGTTTCAAGAAGTTTAACATTGTTAGAAAGAAGTTTTGACAACAGTCAATTCATATCAAAAAATTAAAAAATACATCAAATAATAAAAATAAGATGGCAGCAATAAACCCAGCTGAAGTATCAGCAATTTTAAAAGAGCAGCTAACTAGTTTTGAATCTAAAGGTTCTTTAAACGAAGTTGGTACTGTATTACAAATTGGAGATGGTATTGCACGTGTATACGGATTAGCGAATGTGCAGTATGGTGAATTAGTAGAGTTTGAATCAGGTTTACAAGGAATTGTATTGAACTTGGAAGAAGATAATGCAGGAGTTGTATTATTAGGACCTTCTTCAGAAGTATCTGAAGGTTCAACTGTAAAAAGAACTGAAAGAATTGCTTCTATCAATGTAGGTGAAGGAATTGTAGGACGTGTTGTTGATACTTTAGGAAATCCTATTGATGGTAAAGGACCAATTGCAGGAGAAACTTTTGAAATGCCGTTAGAGCGTAAAGCTCCTGGGGTTATTTTCCGTGAGCCAGTAACTGAACCATTACAAACTGGAATTAAATCTGTAGATGCCATGATACCTGTTGGACGTGGACAACGTGAGTTAATCATTGGAGACCGTCAGACTGGTAAATCTACTGTTGCTTTAGATACCATCTTAAATCAAAAAGAGTTTTACGATGCAGGAGAACCAGTTTACTGTATTTATGTTGCTATTGGACAAAAAGCGTCAACCGTTGCATTAATTGTAAACTTGTTAGAAGAAAAAGGTGCATTAGCTTATACTACTGTAGTAGCTGCTAACGCTTCTGAACCTGCTCCAATGCAAGTATATGCTCCGTTTGCAGGTGCTGCAATTGGAGAATATTTCCGTGATACAGGAAGACCAGCTTTAATTGTTTTTGATGATTTATCTAAACAAGCAGTTGCTTACCGTGAGGTTTCATTATTATTAAGAAGACCACCAGGACGTGAGGCTTATCCAGGGGATGTTTTCTTCTTACACTCAAGATTATTAGAACGTGCTGCAAAAGTTATTGGTGATAACAAAATTGCTTCTCAAATGAATGATGTACCACCTTCATTGGTAGGTAAGATAAAAGGAGGAGGATCTTTAACGGCATTGCCAATTATTGAAACTCAAGCAGGAGACGTTTCTGCATATATTCCTACAAACGTAATTTCTATTACCGATGGGCAAATCTTCTTAGATGGAGATTTATTTAACTCTGGAGTTCGTCCAGCTATTAATGTTGGTATTTCTGTATCACGTGTAGGGGGTAATGCTCAGATTAAATCTATGAAAAAAGTATCAGGTACTTTAAAATTAGATCAAGCACAGTTCCGTGAATTAGAAGCGTTTGCTAAGTTTGGATCTGATTTAGATTCTGCTACTTTGTCTGTAATTGAAAAAGGACAACGTAACGTAGAAATTTTGAAGCAATCTCAAAATGATCCTTACACTGTAGAAGATCAAATTGCAATTATTTATGCAGGATCCAAGAACTTATTAAAAGATGTTCCAGTAAATAAAGTTAAAGAGTTTGAGGCTGATTATATCCAGTTCTTAAACACAAAGCACAGAGATGTGTTAGATTCTTTAAAGTCTGGTAAATTAGAGCAATCTTCTTTAGACGTTTTAGAAGCTGTAGCTGCTGAAGTATCTGCAAAATATTAATGAATTAGAGACTAGCATTGAGTACTGAGATGTGAGGCGAACTCATTTTCTCAGTACTTTGTACTCATTACTCAATACTAAAAATAATGGCAAACTTAAAAGAAATTAGAAACAGAATTACCTCTATTGGCTCTACAATGAAAATTACGAGCGCAATGAAAATGGTATCTGCTGCAAAGTTAAAAAAGGCACAAGACGCTATTACTGCCATGCGTCCTTACGCTAATAAATTAACTGAGTTATTACAAAATTTAAGTGCTACTTTAGATGCAGAAGCTGGTGGAGTTTATGCTGAGCAAAGAGAGGTTTCTAAAGTTTTGTTAGTTGTTGTTTCTTCAAATAGAGGTTTGTGTGGAGGTTTTAACTCATCTATAGTTAAAAAAACAGAGCAAGTTATTAAAGAGAAATATCAAGGTAAAGAAGTTACTTTATATACTATTGGTAAAAAAGCAAATGATATTTTGTCTAAAAGGTATAAGGTAGTTGAAAACAATACTCATATATTTGATGATTTAACTTTTAACAACGTTACTGTTATCGCAGAGCAATTAATGCAAATGTATGCAGATAATAAATTTGATAAAATAGAGGTTGTTTATAATGTATTTAAAAATGCAGCAACTCAAATTGCTACTTTAGAGCAATTTTTACCAATTGAACCAGTAGAAATTGAAGGAAACACAACTTCTGATTATATCTTTGAGCCATCAAAAGAAGAAATAGTTGAAACTTTGATTCCAAAGTCTTTAAAAACACAATTGTATAAAGCAATTAGAGATTCTTATGCTGCTGAACATGGTGCTCGTATGACGGCTATGCACAAAGCAACAGACAATGCGAAAGATTTAAGAGATGACTTATTATTAACATATAACAAAGCTCGTCAGGCAGCAATTACAGGGGAAATTTTAGAAATAGTTGGAGGAGCAGAAGCCTTAAACAATTAATAAAAATAAAACTTGTATAAAAGCAAAAACCCATAACATTCGTTATGGGTTTTTGCTTTTAAAATACACTCATAATTTAGTAAAATATTGAGTGTATAAATCTAATAGAATCGTTTTATTTATGAGTTGGTTTTTGTAATTTCTCCTTCGATTTAAAATAAGGCTTTATTGCTGTTAATTTTATCGAACTGCTATGAAAATATTACCTATTATTTGTTTGTTGTTTTTTCAATTGTCATACACACAAAAGTTAGAACAACCAGCTGAAAAACAGTCTTTTTGGACTACTATTTGGGGAGAATCTCCAAAAAATGGATTTAAGTTTTTACCATTTGCTACACATTTTCAAAAATCAAAAAATCCAATAATTCATGGAGCTTTTTATACAGCTGTGAATTATAAATCATGGGAATTATCCGCTTTTAACAATTCTTATAATGATTTTTCGATGTCTCTGTTTTATTTGAGAAAGATTAAAATCACCGAAAAATTTTCTATAGATTATGGAGGTGGATTTTTATATGGTTACAAAGGAAGATTACAAAAAGTAGATGCCATTCCTTTTAACAATACTTTTTTATATTCGGGAAATTTAAATCCAACTTATGGAATAGGCTTAGAGTATAGCTTGTCTAAAAAAATTTCAATTTCTGCTATGACCAATCCAGCAGTTATTATTTACGGAATAAAATACTATTGGTAAAGAATTATTAGCGTATTTTTGAGCATAATTAACTAAGAATTTTGGATTTATCTATTAAATTTAGTTTACTGTTTTGCTTGTTATTTCAATCAATTTATCCTCAAGATAAGTTAATAATAGATCATGAATTTAAATCAAAAGTGTGTACTCATGATTTGTATTATGTCCTAGATACATCAAAAAAATTAGAATTAGAAGAGATTGTAAATGATGCAGAATTTGCAATTAACAAAGAATCCTTTTTCAGGCAAACAGATTTAAGATTATGGTATAAGCTTAAAGTAAAAAATGTTTCTAAAGAAACAAAAAATCTCGTGTTTTCAATCAATGCAGAGTGTTTTAATGATTTAGAAGTATATCAGTACACAAACCATCAAGCTCAACAAATTTATTCTTTAAAAGATATCAAGGAAAAGGATATACAGATATCTACTTCTATTACTAATAACGAATTAGTAGAGTATTATTTTAAAGTCGATTTTACAAAAAGTACATATTTTCCATTGGAAATTTTTGAGAAAGAGGAGTTTTTAAAACATAAAACACAAAATCAATTAGAACTGGGTTTGTTTTATGGAATTTCATTTATTATTCTACTTATTAACATCTTTTTTTATGTTAACACAAAAGATAAGTTTTACATATACTATAGTTTTTTGTTATTAAGTATAATACTAATACTAGCAGAGATTGATGGTTTTTTTGCTGATTTTTTCTTTGTAAGATATATTGATGTTTTTTTACAGCTTATGTTGGTCATTTTTTTGACTTTGTTTACTAATGAAGCTGTTGGAATTAAAAAATTCTATCCGAAGATAATAACTATCATTTTTTTGTTAATCAGCTTAAACACCTTTTTTTATATCGTATTTGCATTGAATGATAATACATTATGGTACTCAGTAGGAAAAGTTTTAAATACTACCATATTGGTAATTTACTTGTTTTTAGGTTTTTTGTTGTTCAACAAGCAGGTCTATGCAAGATTTTTAGTAATAGGTTACCTTATTCTTTTTATTTCCAATATTTTGTACATACTTCCTTTTGATTTTGGAGTATACTATTTTGATTTTTCAAATAGATATCTTAAGATGAGTAGTTTATTTGAAATGGTCGTTTTTTTATATGCAATTTCATATCGTAACGGAGTAATTAAAAATAATTTGATTGAAAATATTAAAAAAAGCGACACATCCAAAAAAAAATCAAATGAAGAAATTTTTGAAAGTTTTATAAAAAAACATAATCTAACGCTAAGGGAAACAGAAATTGTAAATTATATCCTTTTAGGAAAAACCAATAAAGAAATTTCGGAAAAACTCTTTGTTCAAGAAGTAACCGTTAAATATCACATATCAAATATTTTTAGAAAATTAGATATAAAAAAACGTACAGAACTAACACCGATGTTCTTAAAATTTAAATCTGATCAGGAAATATAATGGAACCTAGACCTTAGTATAGGTTCTTTTATACTGTAGTATAGGCAAGTTTTAAAATAGATGATAGAGCTTTGTAGTAAATTCTTTTTATCATGATATTACCTGTTTATAAACATTTGCTAGCTAAAGAAAATTATAATTTTATTTCTAGTTCAGGGAATAAACAATTGTTTAAAACCCCTGACATATCGAATTACGAGTTAGATAAAACTCAAATCATATTAGATAAAATCATCCAGCAATTTATTACTAATTATGATGTTTATTTAGATCTTATGGAAGTTGAAGTTAGTGATGAAACAAAAAAACTTTTAAAGAGCTTAAAGTCATCTCACTATGATGCAAATTTATATAGACTTTCCTTTGAAGAACTCGTGTTGGATTATGATCAACTATTTTACCTTGTGATAAATAATTTGTTCATACAAAAAATATGTTTGTCAAGTGATGAGATTAAATTTTTTAATGATATAAAAAACATTAAAAATGAGATCATCATTAAATAAATTATAGTTACAAAATTAAATTTAAACTAAAAATTTTCATAAAAACCGTTAGTTACCGCTATCGGTTTTTTTATGTTTTATACTTATATTTAAACTCACAAAATTAATTATGGGTAGAACATTAGTTATAGGAGATATACACGGTGGTTTAAAAGCATTAGATCAGGTTTTTGAGAGAGCAAACGTAACTACAGATGATTTGTTAATTTTTTTAGGAGATTATGTTGATGGCTGGAGCCAATCTTTTGAAGTGATAAACAAACTAATTTCACTTAAATCTTCACACGATTGTATTTTCTTAAGAGGCAATCACGATGAATTGTTTTATGATTGGTTAACAAAATCTAAAGACAATCCTAATTGGTTGTTTCATGGAGGACAGGCCACCATAAATTCGTATAAAGACAGACCGTATAATTTTATTAAAATTCATATTCATTTTCTAGAAAATTTAGAGAACTATTATTTAGACAATCAAAATAGGTTGTTTGTTCATGCTGGTTTTACTAATGTAAGAGGTGTAGAGGATGAACATTTTACCAAAATGTTTTATTGGGACAGATCATTATGGGAAACAGCTTTGGCAAGTAGAAACTTACCTTTAGAAGATGATTTTTATCCTGAAAGATTAAAGTTGTACAAAGAAATATTTATAGGTCATACGGCTTTGTCTAAAATCAACATCAATCAACCATACCAAGCTGCCAATGTTTGGAATGTTGATACAGGAGCAGCTTTTATTAATCCTTTAACCATTATGGATGTGGATACTAAAGCATTTTGGCAAAGTGATCCACTACCAAGTTTATATCCTAATGAGAAAGGAAGAAATTAATTGTATTTAGATCTCTTAAAAAACACTTTTTAAGCAATTAAGTAACAATAACTTTTATTACTTTTGCTTTGCACAAAAATATTATCATTATGATCGCATTAAATATCTTTCACGCCATAGACGATTTATTTACAAAAGGATTATTCTTACCATTCAAAGCATTACGTTTTAGTGGTTCTTGGTGGGGATCTAACGCTATTAACTTTGTTTTTGTAATAGTAGCTTTAGTATATTTTGCTTATTGGATGAAAGAATCTAAAAAGTTTAAAGATACAGATACTGAAGATTTACCAAAATAAGAAACTGTATTGGGAAGTAAAAATAAGTTAAAACGTTTTAATGAAAACAAAACGTTTGAAAACGTTATACAGCCAACTAGAGAAGAAGTAATATCTGGATTTAAGTATCAAGGTAAGTGGAATGAATTCTTTGGAAATAACAATCCTATAGTTTTAGAACTAGGTTGTGGTAAAGGAGAATATACTGTTGCTTTGGCACAAAGAAATCCAAATGTAAATTATATAGGTATCGACATTAAAGGAGCTCGTTTTTGGCGTGGTGCTAAAACAGCTACCGAAGAGAATATACCTAATGTAGCTTTTGTTCGTACTCAAATAGAATTGGTTGATTTTATTTTTGCCGAAAACGAAGTAAGTGAAATTTGGATTACTTTTCCAGATCCACAAATTAAATACAAAAGAACCAAGCACCGTATGACCGGTGATGCCTTTTTAAAGAGATACCATAAGGTGTTAAATTCAGAAGGAATCATGCATTTAAAAACAGATAGTGAGTTTATGCATGGGTATACGCTAGGTTTGTTACACGGTCAAGGCCACGATGTTATGTATGCAAATCATGATGTATATAGACAAGAAGGTGCTCCAGAAGAAGTAACAAAGGTGCAAACCTATTACGAAAGTCAATACCTTGAAGTAGGAAAAGCCATTACCTACATAAAGTTTAAACTAAAATATTAAAAAAAGCCTCTGTTATAACAGAGGCTTTTTTTATAGATATATTTTTCCTCCCAAACCGAACATTTTATAGTGTACATTTCCAATGTTATAAAAATTAAACCCCGCTTGTATTGCGTAGTTACGTATATGATAATTAAAATTCAGGTTTGTTTGATAAATTCCGTTCTCAGAAAAAGGAGTTCCTCTATGTTCTAAACTAATACTTAATGGAACATTCATAAAATAGCTAATGCCAGTATTGTAGGTAAAATAAGCTTTATTTACTCCTGAATGAGCATAACTAACACCCAATCCGTAATGTAAACTTAAATGATTGGTTCTTATTCGGTAATAATTAGCCGTTAAATCATGTATGAAAAATTGGCTAGTATATTTTTTTGACTCTAATAAATATAGCTGGTTGTACTCAACACTAGCTCGTTCTAAAAACCTAAATTTTACATTTAAATTATTTCCATAAGTGTTACTCTGGTCTGTTAGAAATTGATTTGAAATGTCAAATCTGGTAAAAGCAACTTCATTTGCTTCAAAGGCATAATCTCCTTTTAAATTATTTAGGTAGGGATAAGGAGTAAGTTCCATATGAGAATGTTTCCCTTCCATTCCTGATTCTACAAAAAGACCATAGGTTAGATAGCCAGCTATAAATACAATTGGTTTTACAATAAGGTCATAAGCTAAATCATTTTTAAATGATGTTTGTTCTTCTTCTTTTTCAGATCCGGCTTCACTATAAGAAACTTCGTATACTAAATCTTTTTTTAAGTTGGTTTTTGCTTTGTCCAATTTCTGGGCATTGAATATCATGGGTAATAATGATAGGCCTAATAGCAGTAAGTTCTTTTTCATTTTTTTAAATTTGAGTTATCACAAAACATACCAAAACAATCTATTGGAAACAGATAAGCAAGATTTTTTTAAAAGAGTGCATCAAGTTGCAAAGTTGATTCCAGAAGGGAGAGTGACTAACTATGGTGCCATTGCTAAATATTTGGGAGCAGCAAAATCCGCTAGAATTGTAGGGTATGCCATGAATGCTTCTCACGGAGATATTAGTATTCCTGCACATAGAGTTGTAAATAGAATTGGAATGTTAAGTGGTAAACATCATTTTGATGGAACCAACCTAATGCAACAACTTTTAGAGAGTGAAGGAGTGCATGTAAAAGACAATCAAGTCCAAAATTTTGATGAAATTTATTGGGATCCGACAAAAGAACTTTAAATAAAAATATTTTTTCAAAATAAAAAAACACTGATATACAGGTGTTTATATATGTTTTTTGTTTTTTATAAAAAAAAAAATTAATTTTTTTAAAACCGTATTGAACATTCTCTCGTAAATAATTGTGTAAACGTTTTATTAACTAAAAAAACACACAATTATGAAAACACGTAAGATTTTATTAGGGCTAGCATCAATAGCGCTTGTGTCTGGAGCTATCATAGCAGCAGACCATATTGATGCACCAGCAGTTAAGGGAGGTACCAGTGACATTACAGACTTTTATGCTTTTCAAGGAGCTAACACAAACAATTTAGTTTTTGTAGCAAATGTTCAAGGATTAATTACTCCAGCAAATTCTGCATCGGCAAAGTTTGACAAAAACGTAATGGTTGAGTTTAACATTGACACGGATGGTGATAATGTTGAAGATTATGTAATTCAGGCAATTCCTGGTACAGATGATAAAATGTATGTATACGGACCTGCCGTGCCAAATGAAACGGGTAAAAACAGTACTTTATTATCAGATAATTACAAAAGTAGTGTTGCAATTACTCCTTATAAAACAGATGCAATTACAGCTACAACAAATGCATCATCAGTAAGTGGTGTTAAAGCTTTTGCAGGATTAAGAGATGATCCTTTCTTTATGGATTTTGCTCAATATTCTGCTATTGTAGGAGGTACAGCACCAGAAGGATTTAACAATCCAGGAACAGATACGTTTGCAGGTACAAATGTATTATCAGTAGTAGTAGAAGTACCAAAAAGTATGATTGGTGGTACGGGAACTATCAATACTTGGGTAACTACAAAAAGAAAACAATAACCTTTAAAACTGAAAAAATTATGATACGCAAAATAACAACAATAGGAATGATGTTATCAGTAGCAGTTATTTCATTTAACTGTTCTAATAACGACGATGATAATGATATGAAAGAGCCAATAGCTATGTATGCTCAAGAAGATCAAATGGGTAGACCAGCAGTAAACACTGTATTTGTTGCTTCGGCAGATAAAGATATGTTTAACACTACTGTTCCATCTAAACAAGGAGCAGCATTTGCCAGTAAGTTTAAAACAAATTTAGAAGCATTAAGTCCTGCATTTAATGAGAGTACAGATACAAATGCATTAGGTCAAACATCAACAGCTTTTACTAATTTGTTAGCTACTGATGTATTAAATGTTTCGTTAGATGGTAAAACTACTTTTTATGATGGAACCAATGTATTAACCGGTAGAGCTTTAGCAGATGATGTAATTACTGTAGAGTTATTATTGATTTTTGGTGGGGAAGACTTTACTGAAAACCCGGCATTATCTGATGATCATGTAGATGTAAATGATAAAGAATTCTTAACAAGTTTTCCATATTTAGCCTCTCCTTGGTAATAGTCAAATAAGCTTATTAAATGCTGGCTAAGCCAGCATTTAATAATTTTTAATCTAAAATCTTCACACTATGAAAACTATAAATTATTTATTTAAAACAACAAGTTGTATCTTTTTGCTGATGTTACTTATTTCTTGTAATCAAGAAAAAAAACAAGTAGTACAACTACAAGATATTCAACAGTATTTAGAGTTGTCTGAAGATGCATCACTTAAAAAATTACAAATTAATTTAAAATTTTGGGAAGATAAGTTAGCAGCTACTCCAACTCAGTTTACATACAATGCAGAAATTGCAGGAATAGAAAATCAATTGTTTTCAAAAACAGGAAATATAGAATATTTAAAGAAAGCAGAAATGCTGCTAAAGAACGCCGTGGAACGTTCAGGTTCTAAACAATCGGGTTATTTAAGAGCATTGGCCAGAAATTATATTTCACAACACCAGTTTAAAAAAGCATTAGATTTATTAGAAACCGCAGAAGCAAATGGAGATAAAAAACAAGAAACCATTAAAATGTTGTTTGATGTTCATTTGGAATTAGGAAACAACGATACAGCGAAGAAATATTTATCAAACATAGAAAATAAAAGGTCTTTTGATTATTTAATTAGAATAGCAAAATGGCAAGATCATGAAGGAAATTTAGATGCTACTATTTCTTATATGGAAGAAGCTTTGCAAGGGGCTAAAGAAAAAGGTTATGAAGAATTGGTTTTGTGGTGCGAAACCAACTTGGCTGATTATTATGGACATCATGGTGATATTGAAAAATCATATCAATATTATTTAAAAGCTTTGGAAAAAAATCCGGCGGATGTTTACGCACTAAAAAAAATTGCTTGGATTGCTTTTTCTCATGATAAAAATATCGATCACGCAAAATATATCATCTCAAAAGTAAAGAAACGTTATGTGGGTGCAGATCTAGATTTATTGGCGTACCAAATCGCATTATATGATAACAACTACATCAAACAAAATTTTGAAAATTATTGGTCTGAAGTTACAAAAGCAGGATACGGGCAGATGTACAATAAATATAATTTTGATATTTTGGAAGCCAATAAAGAGTATAAGCAAGCTTATGAGTTGGCTTTGAAGGAAGTAGAAAATAGACCCACAGCACAGTCGTACTCATTATTAGCTTTAGCAGCAGCACATGTAGAAAATCCATTAAAAGGAATGGAAATTATTGAAAAAAATAAGGTGTTAAAATCTTATGAACCAGAAGTACTGTTAAGAGTGGCAAAAGTATATGCACTTAACAACAAACAAGAATTGGTGAAACCGTTGAAAGAAGAATTATTAGAGGCAGAATTTGAGTTAGGACCTGTAAAAGCTATTGAAATAGAAAAATTATAAAAGTATAGAAAAATGAAAAAATTTAGCTGGGTGTTATTTTTATTAATCTCTGTAACAGGATTTTCGCAAACATTGCAAGGTGTTGTTTCAGATGAAAAGAACAGACCTGTAGAGTTTATGTATGTGATTAATCAAAGAACACAAAATCATGCACATACCAATTTTAAAGGGGTCTTTGAAATGGAACGCTTAAAGGTTGGTGATACGCTTGTTTTTAATAAAATGGGATTTGAAACCAAACAAATTGTTTATAATAAAAACACGAAGTTAAATGTTACTGTTAAAGCAAAAACGATTGATTTAGATCAGATAATGTTATCTCCAGAAATTAATGAAGATAAAATTATTACAAGTATAGATGTTGAACGTAATCCTGTAAAATCATCTCAAGAACTATTAACGAAAGTACCAGGTTTAATTATTGGTCAACACGCTGGAGGTGGAAAAGCAGAGCAAATTTTTTATAGAGGATTTGATATAGATCACGGTACAGATTTACAAGTAAACGTTGATGGAATTCCTGTAAACATGGTTTCTCATGCACATGGACAAGGATATGCAGATTTACATTTTGTAATTCCAGAAACAGTTGATAAAATAGATTTTAAAGCAGGACCATATCATTTTAGTCAAGGAAACTTTGCAACAACTGGAACGGTAAATTTAAAAAGTAAAGAAAATTTAGATCATAACTTAATTAAGCTAGAAGGAGGACAGTTTAATACCAAGCGATTGCTGTTTATGAATACTTTTTTAGATAAAACGGATGAAAGTGCTTATGTGGCTATTGAAAATTTAAACTCTGACGGAGCGTTTGAAAGTCCACAGAATTTTAAAAGATTTAATATTAATAGTAAATATTTTAAAACTTTTAAGAATACAAAGTTAGAGTTCTCATTTTCTCATTTTGTAAGTAGCTGGAATGCCTCAGGTCAAATTCCACAAAGAGCTTTAGATAATGGAACCATTACTCGTTTTGGGGCTATTGATGATACCGAAGGTGGAGAAACATCAAGAACCAATGTTTCTTTAAGAATGATTCAGAAATATGACGATAATTCGCAAATGAAACATTTTGCATATTATTCTAAATACAAATTTGATTTGTATTCTAATTTCACATTTTTCTTAAACAATCCTGTTGATGGAGATCAAATTTACCAGTCTGAAGGAAGAGATGTTTTTGGATACAATTCAGATTATCAAAAAGAAATGATGTGGGGAAATACTGAAGTTGTAATTAACGGAGGAGTTGGTGTAAGAACTGATATGGTAGGAAATAATCAGTTGTCTGAAACTAAAAACAAATCAGAAATATTACAAAGACTTCGATACGGAGATGTAAACGAAACCAATTATTTTGGATATGCTAGCGCAGCTTTTCAATTGAATAAATGGTCGGTAAATCCATCATTAAGATTAGATTATGTGTCTTTTGGATATCAAGATTTTATAGAAAATAATAATACAACAGGTTTTAAATTAAAAGAACAATCAGCAGCCATTCTAAGTCCCAGATTAAGTGTTAGTTATACGCCAAACAATTCTTTTCAGTCTTATTTCAAGGTAGGTCAAGGTTTTCATACCAATGATAGTAGATTGATTATCACTTCTCAGGCAAATGCTATTCCAAAAGCTTATAGTACAGATGCAGGTTTTGTATGGAAAACAACGCCAAAATTATTATTAGGATTAGATTTATGGGCGATGTTATCAGAGCAAGAATTTGTATATGTTGGAGATGCTGGAATTGTAGAGCCTAACGGAGCATCCGTAAGACAAGGAGTTTCTTTTAATACAAGATATCAGCCTATAAAAGCTTTATTTGTAAACTTTGATGTAAATTATACGCATGCAAGATTTAGAGATGAACCAAGTGGGCAAGATTATGTGCCTTTAGCTCCAGATTTTACTTTAAAGGGAGGAGTTTCTTATAAAAAAGATTTAGGATTTTATGCAGGAATAAATGCTTTACATATAAAAGATAGACCAGCCAACGAAGACAACTCTATTGTGGCAGAGGGATATACAGTAACCAATTTAAATATGGGTTACATTTGGGAAAAGTTTGAGTTGGGAGTACAGATTCAAAACTTATTTGATGTAGCATGGAACGAAACGCAGTTTGCTACAGAATCTCGTTTGCAAAATGAGACACAATCTGTGGAAGAAATTCACTTTACTCCAGGAACACCGTTTTTTGTAAAAGGAACCATCGCATATAAATTTTAGGATTTATAGTGAATTATAGTTGTAATGAAAAGCCCATTTGAATAAAATGGGCTTTTATTATTATGATAGATAAAAGCTATTTTTATTTTAAGTAATTTTGTATTTTAGAAAAGTGGAAGAACAAGGATACATAGAATTAAGAGTTAATAATACTGATAATACATTAACTCCTAAAGATATTGATATAAATGAGGTTAAAGACTTTATATCAGATATTGAGTCATTTCTGTATCCAAATCGTAGAGAAAAATTAAATAGACCACAAATATCATACGATATAGAAGAAGGGTCTGCTAAGCATAAGTTTTTTATGCCAATTACTGCTGTTATACTATTCAATGGATTAACAAGTGAAATAAAAAATAGAAATAATCTAGATTTCTTAGATTTCAAAAGACAAGCCATTATTGATAAATTTCAGAAGACAGCAAATAAAAATGGTTATACAATTGAGTTTAATAACTCAATGGCAAAAGAGTCAACTTTAGTAATAAGTGATTCAACTAATTTTGAAATGATTACTCCTGTTTTTTATATAAGTGAGTTTTATTTATATGGTGAAATATATCAGGAAGGTGGTAAAACTCCTAACGTACACATAAGTACTAAAAAATATGGTAATCTCACCATCTCAGCAACGAAAGAACAGATTGTAAATGGTGAGAAAAAAACATATAAAGCATATGGAGTGAAAGTCAGGGGTAAAAAAAGTTTTGAAGATGAGAATAAATTAACAGAACTAGAATTGATTGAGTTTATTAAATATAAACCTGTTTTTAATAGATCTCTCTTAAATAAAGTAATAGAAAAAGCTTCCGTAAACCTAAGTAAGATTTCTAATGTAGATACCTGGATCGATGATTTAAAAGCTGAAGGTATATGAAAGAACTAAACAGTGTATTAGTGGATAATTCTTTTTGTATTAGATTATTAAAAGTTGATGATGAACTACATCAAAATGCTGTTGATTACTTCGAATATTTTTTAGAAAATGATATTGAATTATATTTATCCACAATTGTTGTTAGTGAATATGCTGTTGGTGATAATCCTGATAACTTACTTTCGTTAAATGTATTTAGATTGTTGGAGTTTGACTATTCAGATGCTAAAATTGCAGGTAATTTTCTATCTACATTAAAAAGTTTAGGTAAGTTTGGTGATTATGGAACTAGAAAGGTTGTTATAAATGATATAAAATTATTTGCTCAAGTTCATAACCGAAAAATAGATGCATATATTACAAATGATATAAAATCTTTTAATAAAATGGTTGAGCCTTTGAGTAAGTCTCATAGCTTAAAATTTAAATTTATCGATTTGTCAATACCTCTTAATGTTAGATTAGGAAAGCTTGATTTATAATTACTAGTATAAAAAAGACCATCGCAAAACGATGGTCTTTTTTGTAAATATTTTTTTGTTGTATTAAGATACCTTGGTCAATCCTAAAGTATATAATTGCTCTAAAGTTGGCGATGCACTACCACCAGCAGGTTCTAGTGTAATTCCAAAGGCTTCAGATTTGTTGCCGTTGCTAACTTTTATAAAAGATTCTCCTTTATTATATCCATCTAAAGTTCCTAAACTTGTAGGAGTTAACGGATTTAAAGTTAAAGACCATAATTGATAAACTTTTCCTTCAGGAGCTTTAGGCAAACCACTTAAGTCTACATACATTTCATTGGTTTTTTTATCCCAATAAATAGCTGCATAACTTTCTGGAGATACCGTCTGTCCAGCCAAGTCTACTTTTTCAGTAGTCTCAGATGATATAAAAGCAATCACCTCATTTTTGGTGTTGATTTCAATGTTTTTAGCAATCACCTCACCTTGTAAATTAGCTCTTTGTTCATCTAACTTAATGTTAGATGCAATTTCCTTGGTTAAGTTTTCTTTTAATTCGCTGTTATTGGTGTAAAGACTTATAATTCCTACTGTTAACACAACACTTGCTGCCCACCCCATGTAGCTAACCCAACGAATTGGAACCACTTTGGTATTGTTACTATTAATAGCAGACATTAGTTTGCTAAACGGATAAGCTACAAATCCTTTTTTGTTGCTTAATTCCGCTATGTTAACAACCGTGTGTTCTATTTCTTTGATGTATGCTTTTACTTCTGGATGCTTTTGTATCATGGTATACACTTCGTAGCTTTCCTCTCTACTTAGCGTACCCGCAACATAAAGTTCTAGTATTCCAGATTCGATATATTCTTGTACATTCTCCATAATCCTATCTATTTATACTCAATCTTAAATTTTCCAAACAACTACGGCTTCTTGTTTTTACCGTACCTAAAGGAATGTCTAATTCTTCTGATGTTTCTCTTTGAGTATATCCTTTATAAAAGATTAAATCGATTACTTTTCTACACTTTTCAGACATTTTTTGAATTTTAGCAAATAATGATTTTTCCTCATCACTTACTTCTTTTTCCTCTTGTTCTGATATATTTACGAAAATATCTAAGCTTTGGTTTTGTTTGTGGATGCGATAATCTTTAGACCTTGTTTTATCGATGGCTGCATTTCTAGAAATGTTTAGCAGCCATGTAAAAAACCTACCTTTTTTAGGGGTGTAACTTTCTATGTTATCCCAAACTTTTAAGAAAACTTCTTGTAAAATATCTTTGGAAAGGTCTTCATCTCTAATAATATTGTTGATCACTCCAAGCATGCTTTTGTTATACATTTCGTAGAGTTTTTCATACGCAAGTACATCTTTTTCTTCTTGAAATTTTTGAACCAAATTGTCTACATCCATATAGTTAGTTGTAAAATTGAATCTGAAAATTAGGAAGAAAAAAGCGCTTTAGCTAACAACAAGTGCAAATATGTGTAAGATTTTAATTTAGGGAAGACTATAGATGTGTAAATAGAAACATTTCTGCGGAATAACGTATCTTTGCAACTGAATTTAAATACACTAAAATGAGTATTACAAAATCTGATATAACAGCAATTTTAGAGACGATAACAGCACCTGGTGAAGGAAAAAGTTTGATAGAAAATAAAAATGTAACCAACATCAATATTTTTGGAGATGAGGTGGTGATTGATGTACAAATTAGCAATCCTACTTTACAAGCTAAAAAGAAAACGGAGACGGAAATTGAAAAAGCGATTGTCGCTCAGTTTTCATTAGCTAAGGTAAAAGTAAATTTGTCAGTAGCAATAAAAAAGGAAGAGCCTAAAGCAAATCCAAATTTAATTAAAGGAGAAAAAATCCCTGGAATTCAAAATATTATTGCTGTAGCTTCTGGTAAAGGAGGGGTAGGAAAATCTACCGTAACGGCTAACATGGCGGTTTCTTTGCAAAAAATGGGATTTAAAGTAGGAGTGTTAGATGCCGATGTGTACGGTCCATCAATGCACATTATGTTTGATGTTGCCAAAGCAAAACCTATTTCTGTAAATGTAGATGGTCGTTCTAAAATGAAACCTGTTGAAAATTACGGAATCAAATTATTGTCTTTAGGTTTTTTTACCAATCCTAACGAAGCCGTAATTTGGAGAGGTCCTATGGCTTCTAAAGCATTAAATCAAATGATTTTTGATGCAGATTGGGGAGAATTAGACTTTTTATTAATTGATTTACCTCCCGGAACAGGAGATATTCACTTGTCTATTGTACAAGCATTACCTATTACTGGGGCAGTAGTGGTAAGTACACCGCAAAATATAGCCTTGGCCGATGCTAAAAAAGGGGTAGCCATGTTCCAGCAAAAAAATATTAATGTACCAGTGTTGGGAATTGTAGAAAACATGAGTTATTTTACACCTGCTGAATTGCCAGAAAATAAATACTATATTTTTGGTCAAGATGGGGCAAAACACTTGGCACAAGATTTAGAGACAGCTTTCTTGGGAGAAATTCCTTTGGTGCAAAGTATTCGTGAATCAGGAGATTACGGTCACCCAGTAGCTTTACAAGAAGGAACCCCTCAAGAATTGGCTTTTAAAGAAATTACCAAGAACATGGCAGGAGAGTTGGTAAAACGAAATACAGACTTGCCTCCAACAGAAGCGGTAAAAATTACCAACATGAGTGGTTGTTCAACCAAATAATAATGTTATTTTTAGCAAAGTAAAATATATATTGAAAAAATGAACGCAGAAGAGTTACAAATAAATGTAGAAAAAGCTTTGGATGAAATTCGTCCATTTTTAGAGTCTGATGGTGGAAATATCTCTTTAATTTCTATTGATGATAACATTGTAAAAGTGAAATTGGAAGGGGCTTGTGTAGGATGTAACGTAAATCAAATGACGTTAAAAAACGGAGTAGAAGCGACCATTAAAAAACATGCTCCTCAAATTCAAGAAGTAATTGATGTTAGCTAAAAAGCTACATTTTATATAAAAACAAAACCCCAAACTGAACTCTCTGTTTGGGGTTTTTTATGTTGTAATTTATTGAATATTGTCTAAAATAATAGTTCTCGACCACGCTCGAACACCTAATATTACTATGGATATAGGTTTTTCTAAAATGTCATCGAGTGTTCCAAAATGTTGGAAGCGAATTTTTTGTCTTGATAAGATCATCGAGCGGAGTCGAGATGCAATATGTTTAAAATTTAGATTTATCCTTCCAGTTTTTCACTCAATTCAAACCAACGCATTTCTTTAAATTCTATGTCATCAATAATTTTCTGAAGCTCAATTGATTTTTTGTCAATGGCATCACCTTCTATTTTCCCTTCAGCAAACTCAGCTTCAATGGCTTCTTTTTTTCTGTTTAGTTTAGCAATATCGCTTTCAAGGTTGATGTATTCTTTGTTTTCTGCATAACTTAATTTAGCAGGCGTTTTTTGCTTCTCTTTAACCGTTTCTATTTTGGTAGGAACAATTTCTTGCTCTTCTTGATTGTCAGAATTTTCGTAAGCTCTAAAATCTGAATAGTTTCCAGGGAAGTTTTCAATCACTCCATTTCCTCTAAACACAAATAAAGAATCTACAATCTTATCCATAAAATAACGGTCGTGAGAGACCACAACTAAGTTTCCAGGATAATCTAACATAAAGCTTTCTAACACGTTTAGCGTTACAATATCTAAATCGTTGGTGGGCTCATCTAAAATTAAAAAGTTAGGATTCTGAATTAAAACGGTACATAAATACAAACGTTTACGTTCTCCTCCACTTAATTTTTCTACAAAATCGTATTGTTTCTTTTTATCAAATAAGAAACGCTCTAACAATTGACTTGCTGATATTTTATGTCCTTTGGCTAATGGAATAAATTCCCCAAATTCTTTAATCACTTCAATAACTTTTTGTCCTTCTTTTACTTGAATTCCAGACTGATGATAATATCCAAATTTAATGGTTTCTCCCACCACAACTTTTCCACTATCAACAGGAGTATTTCCTGTTAAAACATTTAAGAAAGATGATTTTCCAGTTCCGTTTTTTCCAATAATTCCAATACGTTCTCCACGACCAAAATTATAATCAAACTGGTCTAACATCACCATGTTTTCCCAAGCTTTAGAAACTTTGTGAAATTCCACAATTTTGTTTCCTAAACGTTCCATGTTTATTTCTAATTGAACTTTGTGTTCTGCACGTCTGGCTCTTGCTTTTTCTTTAATCACAAAAAAGTCATCAATTCTAGATTTAGATTTGGTGGTACGTGCTTTTGGCTGACGTCTCATCCAATCTAATTCTTTTTTAAACAAGTTTTTGGCTTTGGCTTGTACAGTTTGTTCTAGCTCAATACGTTCTTCTTTTTTTTCTAAATAGTAAGAATAGTTTCCTTTGTAGCTGTACAACTGTCCGTTGTCCATTTCTATAATTTCATTACACACACGCTCTAAAAAGTAACGATCGTGAGTAACCATAAATAAGGTGATTTTTTCTTTGGCAAAAAAATCTTCAAGCCATTCAATCATTTCTAAATCTAAATGGTTGGTAGGCTCATCTAAAATTAATAAATCTGGTTTGCTAATTAAAACGGTAGCCAATGCTAAACGTTTACGTTGCCCCCCAGAAAGTCCACTTACTTTTAATTGTAAGTTGTCTAATTTTAATTTGGTTAAAATTTGTTTGTATTGTGTTTCGAAATCCCAAGCGTTGTATTGATCCATCATGTCAAACGCAAGTTGATATCTTTCTGCATCCTCTGGATTTTCAATGGCCTTTTCGTACTCCTGAACAATTTTTAAGACTTTGCTATCAGAGTCAAAAATAACTTCCTCTACTGTTTGATTTTCATCAAAAGCATCTTCCTGTGAAAGATAAGAAACATGTAAATCTTTACGAGTCACTACTTGTCCAGTATCAGGAACATCATTTCCCGCAATAATTTCTAACAAGCGTGTTTTACCCGTTCCATTTTTGGCTACAAAGGCAATTTTTTGGTCTTTGTTAATTCCAAATGATAAGTTTTCAAACAATACACGTTCTCCAAAAGCCTTGGAAACGTTTTCTATAGATAAATAATTCACACAAAAATATTTTGTGCAAAAGTAGGTGTTTAAATCGAGAGTTTAATCGGTTATAAGTTGTTTGTTATAGGTGTGTGAATTTCTATTGAATTCTTACGGTTATGAGAATAATTTTAAATCTAAAACCTAGAACGAATGTTACCAAGCCTGTTCAAAAGTTTTTTTATTGAGGTATAAATCTTTGGTTAGCTTGTTAATTCCTGTGTTTTTATAGATGTTCATCACTTTTTTAGGCCAAGTTTCTCTAAAATTAAAAGAGTTGGGTCTACCCCCAATGGTGTAGATGAATTTTTCATTTAGTTTGGCATCAAATAAAATCTCAATTCCATGTGCTGTTACTTGTTCATCTAACAAAGTTCTTGCTTCATTATAAGCTTTAATACTACTGGTGTGAGAAATAAATCTACTTACAAAATCTTCTACGTTTTTAAGATTCGCCTTGGTCATTTCATCTGGATGATTGATTAAAAAATCTAAATGAGTGGTGGTTCCTGCAATGCTATCTGGGCGATAATCTTTTTTTAAAGAAGGAGGTCTGTTTTCCCAAATAATATTGGCTTTGGGAATTTTAGCCAATTTTCGTTTGTCTAAAATGGTAGTTTGGGTGGTAATGTCTTTGGGCATTTTTAAGGCAGGCAATTCAGCATCGTTACCAAAAGCATTCAAGCTTAAAAAGTTTCCAGTAATTCTTCCAATATATCCTTGTCCCCAACCCGATTCTAAAGAAATTATACTTAATACTGCTCCTGGTGGTACTTTGTGTTTAATACATAATTCCGTTACAGGTAATGCCAAACGTTGGTAAAGTTTAGCAACATGACCATATTTTCGGTATCTGTACCCGGTAGCTGATTTTTTTAAAGGTTTTGTTTCCTTTTTAATTTCAACAGGAGCTTTAGGCTTAGGTAATGCAATCTTTTCCTTTTGTTTAGTTGTAATATTCAAACAGAAAAAGTAAAACAGAGTAAGCGCTCCAAAAATGAAAAAATATTTATTTGTTTTATTCATATAAAATTTAAAGGACTAATAAATCAAATATATACAAATAAAGTAAATAGTACTGAGCATTCTATACTCAGTAATTTTTTCAAAACTAGAAATGTAAGCCAGAATGTTCAACTTTAAGTTTCAAACCAACCTAATATCAACATAGTTTTGTTAATTTTAAAATTCAATTCCACATTAAAATGAAACCAATACTTAGTGTACAAAATTTAAACATTTCCTTTCAAAATCAACAGATAGAGAACAAGGTGGTTCACGATGTGAGTTTTGAAATTATGCCCAATCAAATTGTGGGAGTTGTTGGAGAATCTGGTAGTGGAAAATCGGTGACTTCTATGGCTATGATGGGCTTGTTGCCTAAAAACATTTCAAAAGTTACGGGTCGTATTTTGTATAAGGATGTTTCGTTAACAGATTTGGAACCTAATGAACTTAGAAAAATTGTAGGGAAAGAAATCAGTATGATTTTTCAAGAACCCATGACTTCTTTAAATCCGAGTTTGACCTGTGGAGAACAAGTTGCTGAGGTGTTGGATTTGCATACAGATTTGTCTAATAAAGAAATAGACCAAGCTGTGATGGAATTGTTTGAGAAAGTAAAACTTCCTAGGGCCAAAAAAATGATGACTCAATATCCGCATGAGTTGTCAGGTGGTCAAAAACAAAGAGTGATGATTGCCATGGCCATTGCTTGTAAACCTAAATTGCTAATTGCCGATGAACCTACAACTGCCTTGGATGTTAGGGTGCAAGATGAAATTGTTTTGTTGTTAAAAGAATTACAACAAGAAACAGGGATGAGTATTTTGTTTATTACCCACGATTTGGCTTTGATTGCCGAAATAGCTCAACGAGTAATTGTGATGCAAAAAGGAAAAATTGTTGAGCAAGGAACGGTAGAAAATGTGTTTTTGCATCCGCAAGAAATTTATACCAAAGCATTAATCAATGCAAAACCTAAATTAAATATTAGGTTAAAACAGTTGCCATCGGTGATAAGTTATTTACAAGATGATTTTACGGAAGAAGTATATAGTACAGTTGAAAGAAACGAATTTCATCAGCAATTGTATAACAAACAACCTTTGTTAGAAGTTAAAAATTTAAAAACCTACTATACTTCAAAAAACAATTGGTTTCAAAAACCGAATGTGGTTAAAGGTGTAGATGATGTTTCTTTTAAGGTTTACGAAGGAGAAACGGTTGGTTTGGTAGGTGAGTCAGGAAGTGGAAAATCTACCATTGGAAGAACCATTCTAGGATTAGAAAAAGCAACGGCAGGAGAAATTTGGTACCAAGGTGTAAACTTATTAACCCTTAGTCATTCCGAAAGAAAAAAATACAGACAAGAAATTCAGTTAATTTTTCAAGATCCATATTCTTCTTTAAACCCAAGTATGAAAGTTGGAGAAGCTATTTTGGAGCCTATGGTTAGACATCGTGTTTTGGAATCAAACCAAGAAAGAAAAAAATATATTTATCAATTGTTAGAAAAAGTAGGCCTAGAAAAAGAACATTACAATAGGTATCCTCATGAGTTTTCGGGGGGACAAAGGCAAAGAATTGGAATTGCCAGAGCGTTGGCTTTGCAACCTAAATTAATTATTTGTGATGAATCGGTATCGGCTTTAGATGTTTCGGTTCAAGCTCAGGTGTTGAATTTGTTGAACAAATTAAAAAAGGAATTTGAGTTTACCTACCTTTTTATTTCTCATGATTTGTCCATCGTTAAATTTATGTCAGATCAATTAATTGTATTAAATCAAGGAAAAATAGAGGAAATAGGAGATGCTGATGTCATTTATAACCAACCACAAAAAGCGTATACAAAAGCACTAATTCAAGCCATTCCTAAAGGGATTTGATACTGTGATTCCTAGTAATAAATTGTATATTGCATCAAAATTTAGGTATATGCAATTTAGGTTGTTAGCAGTTATCATGCTGTTTTTTATGGTTTCTTGTGGTGCTAAAAAGAGTGTTGCTCCAGATGTTGAAATTCCTCATCTTAGGTACTCAAAACTGGTAAAAGAATACAAAGCCAACTCTTTTAAAGAGGCAGATTTCAATACAGTAAAGATAGATGCTAAAATGTCTTACAAAATTGGAAATTCTTCTCAAAAACTAGGACTAAATTTTAGAATTTCCAAAGGAGAAAAAATTTGGATTAGCGGAGATTTTTTAGGAATTCCAGTAGTTAAAATGTTGATAGAAAAAGACAGTGTTCATTATTATAATAAATTTGATAAAACTTATTTTGATGGCTCTTTTGATTTTATCAAGCAATTAATTGGAGTAGATGTTTCTTATGCTGTACTTGAAAAATTATTTGTAGGAGATTTGATATTAAACATCGAGAAAAATCGTTTTAAGATGGATATTAGTGATCGCTCTTACTTTCTTTACGACAGTGGAAATAAAAATTATTACATAGAAGCTGCTATTTATCCTTTAACTTTTAAAACAAAATCTCAGGTGATAGAACAAGTTTTTGGGGAAAGTTTATTTGCTACCTATTATAAAAATTATCAAAATGTTGATGGCTTTTTGTTTCCAAAAGAACTAAGTATTAAAGGGAAAAATAACGGAAAAGAATCTATTATTACCATTAAATATAATGATGTAAAATTTAATGAGGATTTAAGTTTTCCTTATAAAGTTCCAAAAGATTGTGACAAGCCAGTAATTTTAAAACCTAAAGAAAATAGTGAAAGCAATGAGTAAAAAATCACTCCTATTACTTTGTGCATTTTTTTTAATGTTTACTGTTTCTTTTTCCCAAACAGCCAAACAAAAAGAATTAGAAAAAAAACGTGCCGAACTACAGCAAGAAATTGCTAGGGTGAATAAACTCTTGTTCCAAAATCAAAAAAAGGAAGAAAATTTATTGGGTTATTTGAATGATTTGAATAAAAAAATTCAAGTAAGATCTGATTTAATCAAAGCTATTACTGCCGAAGCTAATTTTTTACAAGGAGAAATTAAAAAGAACGAAAAGCAAGTAAAAGCGCTTGAAAAAGAGTTAAAGGTTTTAAAGGAAGATTATGCCGAAATGATTTTAAAATCATACAAAAGCAAATCGGAACAAAGTAAATTGATGTTTTTATTGTCATCCGAAGATTTTTTTCAGGGTTACAAACGTTTTCGCTACATGCAACAATATGCAGATTTTAGAAGAAAACAAGGAGATACCATTGTTGCCAAAACAGAAAAAGTTGCCGCATTAACAAGAGAACTTCATTTTCAGAAAAAACAAAAAGATGCACTTGCCAGAAGTAACAAACAAGAAGCCGATAAAATTAAATCTGAAAAAGAAGCTCAGGTGGCTTTGATGAAAAAAATAAAAGCTAAGGAAAAGTTATATTTAGCAGAAATTAAGCGAAAACAAGCTCAGGAAAAAAAGCTTGAAGAAGAAATTGAACGTGTGATTAGAGAAGCGATTGCAGCTTCTAGAGCCTCAACAAAAAAGACGACAACAAAAGTAGATGTTGATGCAAAAACATCAGGCTTTGCATTAACACCAGAAGGAAAAGCATTGGCGAATCGTTTTGAAGAAAATAGAGGTAAATTGCCTTGGCCTGTTGCAGAGGGAATTGTAACAAGAAATTATGGAGTCATTCCTCATCCAACTTTAAAAGGAATTGAAATAGATAGTAAAGGAATTCATATAACAACTAAGAAAAGTGCAACAGCAAGAGCTGTGTTTAAAGGGAAAGTGCTTGCTATACAATCTGTTAGTGGACGTTATGCTGTGTATATACAACATGGGAATTATATCTCTCTATATAATAACTTAGATAAGGTGTATGTAAGTAAAGGTCAGGAAGTGAATTTAAAACAACCCTTGGGAACTGTTTTTACGGATAAAGTAACAGGTAATACAGAGCTTAAATTCCAAATTTGGAAAGATACACAAAGACAAAATCCAATTTACTGGCTGGCTAGAATGTAAATTTGTAATATGACTTAGGTCATATTGTGTTCTCAAAAAATATCTTTATTTTAAGGCAAACTTAAAATTAAAAAACATGAAAGTGATTTCCCTGTTAAAAGATATAGAATATAAGACCAAACCTTCCTTAACTGTTTTATTTGAAACAGAATTTTCTAAAGAAATTAGAATTGTAATGAAGAAAGGGCAGGAGGTTAAAAAGCATCAAACCGAACATCCCATTATTGTTTCTGTTTTTGAAGGAAGTATAGAATTTAGCGTGCAAGATGAAAAGGTAAAGATGAAAAAAGGAGACATGATTTCTTTAGACGCCAATGTTCCTCATAGTCTTTTGTGTACAGCCGATACTATTGTTAGACTTTCTATTTCTAAACAAGATACCATTAAGCGTATAGAAGATTTATTATTCTAAAAATTAGCTAATATTATTTTTGATAGTGCTTTACTCAAACAAAGATTTTAATTCAGTAGCATCTTTAGGTTTCATTTTACCTGCAACTACTAAACTTAGTTGTCTGCGTTGTAATGCGTTTTGATAGCGTTGTTTTTCTAAATCTGTTTCAGGAATTAATTCTGGAACAGGTATAGGTTTTCCGTTGTTGTCTACTGCTACAAAAGTGTAAATAGCTTCGTTTACTTTGGTTTGAATACCAGAATCTCTATCTTCTAAATATACATCTGCAATAACTTCCATAGAGGAAGAAAAAGATCTAGATACTTGTGCTTTGATGGTCATCATGCTTCCTAAAGGGATTACTTTTCCAAAAGACACATTGTTAACCGATACAGTTACACAAATAGCGTTGGCGTGTCTTTGTGCGGCAATACAACAAATTCTGTCAACACGAGCTAGTAACTCCCCTCCAAACAAACCGTGAAGCGCATTGGTGTCACTTGGTAAAATAATATCAGTAGTAATGGCTAAAGAAGCCGATGATGTTTTTGCTTTCATAAAATATCAATAAAACTTATGCTTAAAGATAAGGTTTATTGTTTATTCATTGATGAAAAGCCATGCGTGTTTATTGTCTTTTATACGAATGGCATTCAAAGTATTAATGGCATCTCTTTTATCGTTAAAAGAAGCATAGCTTACTTGTGTTAATCCCCATTTATTTAAACCAATAATACTAGCGTTAAATCCTTTTTCTTTTAATAAATCCACTTTTTTAATAGCGTTTTCAGGTTCTTTAAAAGCTCCTGCTATAATGTGATATTTATAAGAGATTTCTTTAATCGCTTCTTTTTCAATAGTTAAAGTTACCGCTGGTAAAGGTTTTAAAATATTAAAAGAAGCTTGTTGAATTTGGTTGGTAACCGCCTGTTGATCTACAATTTCTTGTTGATTTATTTGCTGTTGCACATATACGCTACTTGCAAAAAACAGACCTGCAATGACTGCTGCAGCAGCAAAATATTTTCCGTAAGACCTTTTTACTTCTGTTTTAGGTGTAACAATGTTATTTCTTAAAATATAATCAGCACTAACATCACTTAATCCAAAAGAACTCGTTAAATAGTTGATTTTGTTTAATGGTTCAAAAATCAATTGTTCATTTTCTAAAGTAAATTGTCCAATGTTGTTTAATAACAAAGGACTTTCTTGCAGATTTTTTTGCCAATTTTCCACAGTGTTTTGCACCATAGAGGCAGCATGATCAAAAGAAATATTCAGTGATTTTGCGATGTGATTAATCAATAAACCATCATTTTTTTGAAGGTTTATGTTAAAAGAAATCGTTTTGGTAGGAGGTGTAAATTGATGATTTTCAACATTTCTCTTACTAGGAATGGTGTGGCTTACAAACCCTCCAAAGTTAGGAACGATCACACACTCGTACCTGTATAATAAATCGCTAATGTATTTTGATAACTGCATATAACAAAAATATTAAAAAAATGAACAGTGTCAATACTTAGCAAGTCTTTTTTAAAAGAAACATTTTTGTATCTTTTTGTAAAAATTGAAAATGAATTTTAAGGAACTCATGTATGCTTTGGCTTTGCAAGAAACCAAAGGAGTGGGTGCTGTTACAGCCAAAAAATTAATTGCTATTTATGGAAGCGCTGTTCAGTTATTTGAAGCCCATCAACAAAAGAGAATTGAAAAGGAGGTAAATATGAACTTGTTTCATCAATTGTTTTCAAAAGCTTCTTTATTAAACGCAGAAAAAGAATTAAATAGAGCCATTTCAAAAGGTTTAAAATGTTTGTATTATCAAGACAAAAATTATCCCAAACATTTGTTGCATTGTGCCGATGCTCCTTTGATTTTGTTTCAAGATGGAGGAAGTGATTTTAATGCTTATCAAAAAATTATTAGCATTGTAGGAACTAGAAATATGTCTAGTTACGGTCGTGGATTTTGTGCTGATTTGATTGCTGCTGTAAAAGAATATCAACCCTTAATTGTGAGTGGTTTTGCTTTTGGAGTAGATATTTGTGCGCATTTAGAAGCTTTAAAAAATGATTTGCCTACGGCTGCAGTTTTGGCCCATGGCTATGGAACGGTGTATCCAAATGAGCATAAAAGATTTTATCAAGAGATGAAAGAAAGTGGTGGTTTTTTGTCAGAATTCACTTATGATGAACAGCCTTTAAGAGAGAATTTTTTAAAAAGGAATAGAATTGTAGCGGGGATCAGTCAAGCGACTATTGTAATAGAATCAGCTTTTAAAGGAGGTTCTTTGGTTACGGCAGATATTGCCAATTCTTATAACAAAGATGTGTTTGCTTTACCGGGAAGAACTACTGATGTGTATAGTAAAGGTTGTAATGAGTTGATTAAAAATCACAAAGCAGCATTATTCACTTCTGGGGAAGATTTAATTGAGCAATTAGGATGGAAAAAATCAACAGTGAAAGAGGTTAAAATTGTACAACCTCAACTGTTTGTTGAGTTGGAAGGGGGCGAAAAAGAAATTTATGATTTATTGGCTGTCAATGCCATGCATGCGGATGAAATAGCAAGAACAAGTGGAATTCCAATATACAAAGTATCAAACTTTATTTTTCAATTAGAAATGAAAGGATTGGTTCAGGTATTGCCGGGAAAATTAATTAAAAGATGTTAGTTTTTTTTGGCAATAAAAGTTTCTAGAACTACTGCAGAAACAATAATAAATCCTCCAGTAACAGTAGAAATGGTAGGGATTTCATTTAGAAAAAGGAAAGCCAATAGGCTTCCATATAATGGCTGTACACAACTTAATAAAGAAGCACTTGTTGCCGAGAAGTTTTTGAAATTACTAACCAAATAAGTGTGACCTAAAGCTGTTGTAAAAACACCTAAAATGACCAAATGAGGTAGTTGAGAAGTGTAGTTTTTGAGATTAAAATCAACAAAAGTAAAAACAGGAGCTAACATTAGAACAATTAATCCAGTTTGATAAAACATTAGTTTTGTAGCATCATGGTTGGTTACTAAGTTTTTCATTAAAATATTTCTGATGGCATAAAAAATAGCAGAAATAACTCCAAAACCAATTCCTAAGGTAGTATCATTTCCAAAACTAAATTCAGGAGTTAAAATGTAAAGCCCTAATAAAACAATAAGGCCAAGAAATAAATGTTTAGGGTTAAACGTAGTTTTTCGGATTAGGGGTTCTAGTAAAGTGGTAAAAATAGGATAGGTAAATAATGAAATAATTCCTAATCCTGCACCAGCTAATTGTAGTGCATAGAAATAAGTAATCCAATGTCCTCCTTGTAAAATGGCAGAAATTAAAAAAGCACGACCGTCTTTAGAAATATCAAACTTAAAGCTAGTTTTTTTAAGTTTCATATAAATAGCAATGGCTATAAAAGCAAACAAACATCTAGACCAAATAGTAATGCTAGGCGGTAAAGAAATATAATTTCCAAAGGGTGCTGCCGTAGCAATAATTAGTAAAGCTAAATTTAGTTCAAGGATGTTTTTAAGTTGATTTTTCATCTGTTTTATTTAGTTCCTGTGCTACCAAATCCACCTGTTCCTCTTTGGGTACTGTCTAATTCTTCAACTTCAATCCACTCCGCTTGTTCGTGTTTTGCAATCACCAATTGTGCAATACGCTCTCCATCGGTAACTTCAAACACGTCGTTTGATATGTTGACTAAAATCACTCCTATTTCTCCACGGTAATCAGCATCAACTGTTCCTGGTGAATTTAATACAGTAATTCCTTTTTTTGCGGCCAAACCACTTCTAGGTCTCACTTGTGCTTCATAACCTTGTGGCAAAGCTATAAACAATCCTGTTTTTATGATTGCACGTTCTAATGGCTTTAAGAAAATACTTTCTTCTATGTTGGCTTTTAAATCTAAACCCGCAGCTCCGCTAGTTTCGTATTGAGGCAGGTTGTGTTTAGACTTGTTGATGATTTGTACTTTCATAAAAATAGAATTTAAGGCAAAAGTAAGGTCTTATTTAGACTTTAAAAATCTTTGTTTGATAAAATCTCTTTCACTAAAAAGAACCAAAGCAAAAGTTGCAATTAATAAAATAGTATTGATCATGATTTGTCCTCTTAGAACATAAAAGGAGATAAAACAAAGAGCGGTAATCAATAAAAACAAACTTAATATTTTAGAAACCTCATAAGGTGTTTTGTAGTGTTTTTGTCCGTATAGATAAGAGGTAATCATCATCATGGCGTATACAAAAAACGTCACCCATGCAGCTCCCATATATCCAAAAAGTGGCACAAAAATTAGCAATCCTATAATGGTTAATATTCCTCCTAAAATAGAAAAATACATCCCGTATTTGGTTTGATTGGTGTTTTTGTACCAAACCGATAAGTTATTGTAAATCCCTAATAAAAGATTGGCTAATAATATGATCGGGACAATGGCTAAAGTTTCAAAGTATTCAGGTTTTTTTAGTAAAAGATGTGCGAAGAAATCAATGTAAGCGACAATGGTTAAGACGATAAAAGCTCCCAATACGGTAAACCATTTTAAAATAATGGCATAAGTTTCACGGGCATTTTCTTTGTGAGATACATTAAAGAAAAAAGGTTCTGCCCCAAGTTTAAATGCCATAATAAATAAAGACATAAATACACCTAGTTTATAGGTTCCTGCATAAGCACCAGCAATGCTTTCGTTTAAAAATCTGGGCAAAATTAGTTTATCCAAATTTTCGTTAGTGATATAGGCGATTCCCGCAATTAAAATAGGCCATCCATATTTCAACATTTTTTTTAATAGAGAAAAATCTATTTTTAATTTAAACTTTAAAAACATGGGTAATACCATCAAAAAAGTAAGCCCGCTTGCAAGTAAATTTGATAGATATACGTACCCACCTTTAGATGAGGTTGGATACCAATTTAAAGAAGTATTAATTTCTTTTTTAGGTAAATACCACAAGAATAGAATGTTAAAAAAAGCAAAAACAGAAACATTTAAAACTTTAAATATAGCGTAGTTTAATGCTTTGTTTTTTACTCTTAAATAAGCGAAAGGAATCACAACCAAAGTATCAAAAAGCAAAACCCCAACTAAAGTTCTAAAATGTAGAGTTTCTTTAATATCAATAAAGGAAGCGATGGTTTCTGAAAAAATAAATAATGGCGTTAATAAACAAAAAGTAACGATGGCTACCGCACAAAAAGAGGTGCTTAATACATTGTTCTTGTCTTTTTCGGAATTAAAAAACCTAAAAAAAGTAGTTTCCATTCCAAAGGTTAATAATACATTAAAATAGGCAGCCCATACGTAAAACTCAGTAATTTCGTTGTATTGACTAGTGTTTTCAAGTGTTTTGGTATGTAGCCCTACTAAAAAAACATTTACTGCTTTGGGTAAAACAGCTGCAATTCCGTAAATAAAGGTGTTTTTTAAAAAGGATTTAAGTGTGCTCAAATTAAATAAGATATAGCGCAAATATATTCTATTTTTGGCGAAGTAAAATCAGACATGAAATAAAGTAAAAGAAGTAATTAACCATCAACTAAAAAATTATGAAGAGCCCAACCACTCTTAAATGCTTATTGTTCCTGTTTTTTGGAATGGGAATTTTAAATCAAACGTATTCACAATCATACAAAGGATATAAAAAATTAAGTTCACATGAAAAGTGCTGGGTGATTTTTCATCCATTTAAAGCCAAAAGAGCTTACAGAGTTTCTAAAGATGTTGAACATACTATAGATTCTATTTTAAATATAGGGGTGATGGGGAATCATCATGTAGGAAATCAATTAGATGCTTTTAAACATGCTTTTTGGATGTGGAGTTTGGCCGAAGAAATTGGTTGGAGATCTGCCAGAAGTTTAGGAAAAGAGCATGAAAAAGGTAATTACGAGTTTTACAAAGAACATAAATTGGAAGATGGAGTGTTGCCAGATAAAATAAGCTCTGAAATGGATTTGTTTAATAATAGTGTCGGATTGGCATTATACAAAGAGCATAAAAAAGAACATTTGTCTAAAGCGGAGAGGATTGAAGTAGTAAGACAAGCGGTAATTGATGGTAAAATGAAAATGATTTATCAAACAAAGAACCAGCAATACATAGATAGTTTAGGGAATATCATTCCAAAAGAAGAATATTATGGCTTGTGGGAAAACAGAAAATGTTTGGTGCCTTCAAGAGCTGAATATTTAATGGCTGATAATAAATCTAAATACTTAAATTTGTCTGACCAAAAAACAGAAAGATGAGAACAGTACATTCAATTTTAGCAGCATTTGCATTAATTGCCATCGCAATGGTTGTGTTTAATGCCGTAATGAGTTTAAAAAGAGAAGAAAAGTTTAAAGCAGGAGATCGTAAATTAGGATTAATCGCTTTGATTTTAACACACACCCAGTTTTTAGTAGGTTTAATTACTTATTATGTTTCTGATTGGTATGCTGAATTAAGAAGATTAGGTATGGGTGGAGCGATGAAAGATAGTGAGATTCGTTTAATGAGTGTAGAGCACCCATTAACCATGGTTATTGCTATTGCATTGATTACTGTGGGATGGTCTCGCCATAAAAAATTAACAGAAGACAAAGCTAAATTTAAGTCCTTCGCTATTTTTTACGGAATAGGATTGCTGTTGATTTTAGCAAGAATTCCATGGTCACAATGGTTTTAATTCAATAATTGCATCTTATGACTAAGCATAAAAAAATGCCTTTAGGGAAGAGCCTATTGGCTTATCCTTTATCGGTATTGTTTTATTTGGTTTACGGATTTTTATTATGTGTTTTTCATCCAATTCAATGGATTTCTTTAAAAGTTGGTGGTTACTCAGCGCATAAAAAAGTTGTAGATATTTTAAATTTGCTATTAACATTATCCCTTTATATTTTAGGGACAAGAGTAAAATTTATCAATAAGTATCAGTTTGATGCTTCTGTCCCTCATATCATTGTTTCTAATCACCAAAGTACCCACGAGATTTCTCCTTTAGGATGGTTTTTTAGAAAATTACATCCAAAATATATTGCTAAAAAGGAATTAGGAAAAGGCTTGCCAAGTGTTTCTTTTAATTTAAAATACGGAGGGTCTGCTTTAATTGATAGAAAAGATGCAAGACAGGCATTGTCTGAAATTGGGAAGTTTGCCAAATATTTAAAAGAGTACAATCGTTCTGGAATTATTTTTCCTGAAGGAACTCGTAGTAGAGATGGACAACCTAAAAGATTTTCTGAAAACGGTTTAAAAATCCTTGCTAAGTTTGCTCCAAATGCTGTGGTCATTCCAGTAAGTATTAATAACTCATGGAAATTGTGGGAATACGGACAATTTCCAATGAATATTGGTATTACGATGACAATTGAAACTCACGAACCTATAAAAGTAGCAGACAAATCTTTTGAGGAATTGTTTGCTGAGGTTGAGCAAGAAGTAAAGAGTAAGATTAATCTTTAAACTTAAACTCATCCTTGTCTTCTAGGAACTTAAACTTATTTCTTACTTTTTCTAAGTGATTTATTTTTAGGTTGATTTGTCTAACTGTTTTAGATTCTTTTAAGTCAATTAAAGTTTCTCCTAAAGGATCAATCACTTTAGAATCTCCTTGGTATTTTAATTCGTTTCCATCTATTCCTATTCTGTTTACTGCCACTACATAGCTCATATTTTCAATAGCTCTAGCAGTCAACAAACTATTCCATGCAAAAGATCTATTGGCTGGCCAATTAGCTACATATAAGGCCAAATCGTAATTGTTGGTGTTACGAGACCAAACAGGAAAACGCAAATCGTAACAAATAAAAGGTTTTATTTTCCATCCTTTGTAATGAATGGTGGTTGATTTTTTTCCAGCGGTATAAACTTCATTTTCTTTTCCATAAGAAAACAAGTGTTTTTTATCATAGCTGACTTCAATTCCATTGGGTGTTACAAATAAAAAACGATTGTAGTATTTGTTTTTCTCTTGAATACTTAACGATCCACAAACAGCACAATTTAATCTTTTGGCAGTTTTTAACATCCATAACACAGAAAGTCCATCCATGGTTTCTGCTATTTTAGAAGGTTCCATGCAAAAACCAGTAGAAAACATTTCCGGCAATACAATTAAATCTGTTTTGATATTGCCTAATTGTTTGTCTAAATTTTCAAGGTTTGTTAGGTTATTCATCCAAATAACATCTGGTTGAACAAGGGTGATGTTTAATGAATCTGACATAATATTTCTGTAGCTTTTTTAATGGTTTCGTCTGTTTTAGCAAAACAAAAACGTAATACTTTTTCGTCTAATTGGTTGGTGTTAAATACTGAAATAGGAATGGTTGCAATTTTAAATTCTTTTACCAATCTTTTTGCAAATTCAACATCGTTTTCTTTAGTAATGGCATCATATTTTAACAACTGAAAATAAGTTCCTTTACTAGGTGTAAAAGTAAATTTACTATTTTTAATTCCATCTAAAAATAAGTCTCTTTTATCTTGATAAAATTTATTTAAATAATTGTAGTTGTTTTCGTCTTGTATAAAGGTCGCAAATGCTTTTTGATAGGGTGTGTTTATGCTAAATACATTAAACTCATGCACTTTTACAAATTCATCCATTAAATGTTTTGGAGCCGCTGCATAACCCATTTTCCATCCAGTATTGTGAAAAGTTTTTCCAAAAGAAGCAATCACAAAACTATGTTCTCTTAAAATAGGATATTTACAAACACTTTCGTGTGTAAATCCATCATATGTCATGTGTTCGTAAACCTCATCACTTATCACAATAATGTCAGTGTTTTTTATGATGTTTTGTAAAGCCAACATATCACTTTTATCAAACAGAGTTCCTGTGGGATTTAGTGGTGTGTTTACAATAATCATTCTTGTTTTAGTACTAATTTTATCGGCTACTTCCTCCCAGTTTACTTTGTAGTCAGGATAGTTTAGTTGAATAAAAACAGGAATACCACCATTTAATCTTACCACAGGTTCATAACTATCAAAAGCAGGTTTAAAAATAATTACTTCATCATCTTTATGAACAAAAGCAGTGATGGCATTAAACAAAGCTTCGGTAGCTCCAGCGGTAATGGTAATTTCGTTTGTAGGGTGGTAGTTGGTTTGGTAACTTTTATATATTTTATCAGCAATCACTTCTCTTAATTCCATGTCACCACGCATAGGTGCATATTGATTGTGTCCTTTTTGCATGGCCTCTGTAACCAATTGCTGTAATTTTTCGGAGGTTTTAAAATTAGGAAAGCCCTGAGATAAATTAATAGCATTATGCTCATTTGCTAAAGCAGACATGGTAGAAAAAATACTTTCTGATAGCTTTGGTAATTTAGAGATTTGCATAAATATATTTTGTTTTAACTAGGTTAAAAATAAGGATTGATTTGTGATTTATATGCATTTAACCTTTTAATTACGTAGATAAATCTTACTTTTGAGTGAATTAAAAATGATGTGTTTTAATGAAGAAAGATACAAAAGTAGTTGTGTTAGGAGGTGGTAGTTGGGCAACAGCTATTGTTAAAATGTTGTGTGAAAAGGTAGATCAGGTTGGTTGGTATATGCGTAATACTACTGCTATTGAGTATATTAAGGAGCATAATCATAATCCTAATTATTTAACTTCGGTTGAATTTAAAACGAATCAACTTTTATTGTCTGATGATATTAACGAATTAGTTGAGTATGCAGAAATCATCATTTTTGCCATTCCATCTGCTTTTTTAAATACAGAACTTTCAAAATTAACGGTTTCTTTAAAAGATAAAATGGTTTTTTCGGCCATTAAAGGAATTGTTCCGGAAACGGGAATGATTGTAGGAGAGCATTTAAACGAAACTTACGGAATTCCTTTTGATAATATTGGAGTGATTACAGGACCCTGTCATGCAGAAGAAGTTGCTTTAGAGAGGTTGTCTTATTTAACCGTTGCTTGTCAAGATGAAGAAAAGGCAAAATGTTTGGCAGATTGCTTAACGTCGGATTATATTTTTTGTAAAACTTCGGATGATATTATTGGAACCGAATATGCGGCCATGTTAAAAAATATTTATGCTATTGCAGCAGGTATTGCACATGGTTTAGGATATGGTGATAATTACCAAGCTGTTTTGATGTCTAACGCAGTTAGAGAAATGAAACGTTACATTAAAAAGGTTCATAAAATGAAACGTAATATTAACGATTCTGCTTATTTAGGAGATTTGTTGGTGACAGGATATTCAACATTTAGTAGAAACCGAATGTTTGGAACTATGATTGGAAAAGGATATACTGTAAAATCTGCCATGATGGAAATGAAAATGGTAGCAGAGGGTTATTACGCTTTAAAATCTGCTTATGAAATCAATCAGGTAAATGGAGCTAAAACACCTATTATCGATACGGTTTATAGTGTGATATACGAAGGAAAAAGCCCTAGAAAACACTTTAAGTTATTGTCTGAAAATTTAGACTAAAATAAAAACCCCATCTTTTAAAGATGGGGTTTTTGTTATATGCTTAGAAAGATTATTTGGCAATAATTCCTTCTTTGTTTAATTGCTTAATTACTCGTAAAGCACCTTCTTTAATGGTGTTTTTTTCAAATACATACTTTTTGTCATACATAGTATTTCCAACAAAGAAAGTAGTGTTAAAAAAGTTTGTCAACTTAAATAAATCTGGCTGTATCAATTCTACTTTTGCAAAAGATTTAGCGGGTAATTTATCAATGGTTTTACGCATTACAGAAGTTTCAATCATTTTGTCTTCATCATATCCTTTAGAAACAATAATAGCCATTTCTAAATCTTCATCCTTGTCATTAACCAAGTAAATGTTCCAGTCTTCACATTTAAATTCATCGTTATATTCTTTTACAACGGCCATAAAAACGTCTTTAATTTCTGGTATTTTAATGTCTTTTTTCATAGGTCTTAATGTATAGATTTCCATTAATATTGTTGATCGATAAGGTATCAACATCACTTAAGTTAATATTCTGAAAATCTATTTTAAATTTTACTTTGTTTAAAGTTTTAACAACAGACATTTTTGCAGTTGGAATATTTTTAACGCTTGTTGTTCCATATTCTTTAATGAGTTTATTAGCGATTTGTTGTATACCTACCTGAATGGTGTCGTTTTCTGATGACAAAATTAATAAATCCTTTTTTCTTTTAAATGTATAATGACTACCATCTATGTCAAAGTGGGTAGATTTTGAGGAGTTTTTGTTGAATAGAAAAGGTAACAGGTAATCATATTCTTTAACATTTAAAATTGTTGTGTTTTGGTTGAATGAAAACCAGGAGTTTGAAGCAAAATTAGATTTGTATTTTTTTCCATTTTTCAGTCCTAAAGATTCCATGTAGATTCTAGATTCGTAGATGTATTTGTTTTGGTTGGAAGCAATATTAATTAATGAATCAATGTTTTGAGTAAATAAAGGTCTTATTGAATAGAATCCATGATAATCATCTAAATAATTAATGATCGATTGTAGTTCATTGTGGATGGAGTCAGGTAGGATATTGGCGTTAGAGAATTTATTTTTACTATATAGTTTAGGAAGACTATCTATTTCCCATAAAACTTCATTTTTTATTTTACCATCTTGAATAAGTTCATATTTATTTAAAAAAGTAATCAGTCTTTTTGTTTGATTTTTTTTACTTACTGAAAACATACCCCATGGTCCAAATGAGGTAATAAATAATATTATAGCTAGTGAAATAGGAATAAACTTGATGTTATTCTTTTTAAAAATAAAATAGATACATACAATACTAATCCAAATGGCCAGTGCAATGGCAGCGTATCTTTTAAGTGTAATTCCATAATCAGCAACTCTCATACTAAGAGCAATAAATAAAACTACAACTAAGGGGATAAGGAGATAATAAAAAGCTTTAGAAAATTTTTGTATCCATTCATTTTCTTGTGTTTTCCCATAGGGATACATTAACAAAATATTGAAAAAACCTAAAATTGAAATTCCTGAAACCAAATAGGAAACTATTCCTTGAGGCCAATCCCAAAGCATCATGATTTTACCTGTATAGATGTATAAAATCACCAAATAAATAATGAGCAGCGGTAGTAGTACATATTGTGTGAAAATTTTTAGGCCTTTAGGGTATTCTGTAATATTTTGTAGTTCATTCAAGTTTTCTGGAACACCTGCTACAAAAAACCAAGTATTAAATAATCCAATAATTACAATGTAAATATCAAAATATAATTTTTCATGTATTTGAACATCAAACAAAGTTTTGACAGCAAAAATTGCTAGAATTAGTCCAATGTATATAAAACTAGCGTATAAAACGGAGGTACATATTCTTAAAAACAATGCTTTGTTGTAATTCCAAAAACCATTTAATTCTTTTGTTTTTATATAAGGAGCAAATGAAACAAGTAGGTGAACAATTACATTATAAACGCCATACCTTATATAAGGAACAGAAGTATTATGAGTGCTTTCTATGGAAGGGAGTGAAATGTAAATAATTCCCAATAAAACAAGACCAGAAATTTGAAGTAAGTTTTGTTGTTTAGTGCTTAGATTGTTTTTTTTATTAAAAATTCTGATACAAAAAAACAGTGGTACCCCCAGATAAAAAGTCAGTAAAGTATTTATATAGGGCAGTTTGTTTATAATCTCATCATCATACTCAACTAGGATGATAGAAATAACCACAGCAATAAAAGAGGATAGGATGACTAATGGAAATCTTAAAAAAGAGGATTTTGCATTGGTTAATAGATACTTTAATGATAAAAACTTCATAGCAATAAGATTTTATCAAATATAGAAAAAGTTACATGGTTTTTTGGAACCATGTAGCTTTTAAAATTATTATTTCAGAATGTGTTTAGTTAATAGATTTAAATTGCTCTAAGAAACGAACATCATTTTCATAAAACATTCTAATATCTGGAATTTGATATAATAACATAGCAATACGTTCTATACCCATTCCAAAAGCGTAACCGCTATATTTTGTAGGATCTATATTGGCGTTTTTTAATACATTAGGATCTACCATTCCACATCCCATAATTTCTAACCAACCTGTTCCTTTGGTAATTTTGTAGTCAGTTTCAGTTTCTAATCCCCAGTAAATATCAACCTCAGCACTAGGCTCTGTAAAAGGGAAGTAAGAAGGACGTAAACGTATTTTAGATTTACCAAACATTTCTTGAGTAAAGTACAAAAGAGTTTGTTTTAAATCGGCAAAAGAAACGTCAGTATCAATATACAAACCTTCTACTTGGTGGAAAATACAGTGAGCACGAGCAGAAATATCTTCATTTCTAAAAACCCTACCCGGAGATAAAGTTCTAATCGGTGGTTCATTGTTTTCCATATATCTTGTTTGTACAGATGAAGTATGTGTACGCAATAAAATATCAGGATTTTGTTCAATAAAAAATGTGTCTTGCATGTCTCTTGCAGGATGATATTCTGGTAAGTTTAAGGCAGTAAAGTTATGCCAGTCATCTTCTATTTCAGGCCCTTCAGAAACCGTAAACCCGATTCTAGAAAACACATCAATAATTTGATTTTTAACAATAGATATTGGATGACGAGAACCTAATGATATAGGTTCTGCAGGTCTTGTTAAATCATTTAAACTACTAGCGTTTAAGTTTGATTCTTCTAAGCTTGCTCTTAATTCGTTTACTTTTCCTTCGGTTGCATTTTTGAAGGTATTTAATGCTTGTCCAAATTCTTTTTTCTGATCGTTAGCTACGTTTTTAAATTCGGCAAAAAGATCATTTAAAATCCCTTTTTTACCCATGTACTTAATTCTAAACGCTTCAAGCTCCTCTTTAGTAGTGGCCTTAAAATCATTTACTTCGCCAATCAGTTCTTTAACTTTATCTAACATAATTGTTATTCAGAAATTAGATTGCAAATTTAACAAACTATTTCAGAGTTTTGAGGTATTTGTATATAGTTTTAAGGCTTTTTTTTAGGGCTTGTTTAAGTCTGCAACTAAAGAAACATTCACTTCTTCGGCAATTTTATAAAACACAACACTTGGAATTTTTATTTTAAAGTCTTCAAGTTGTAATTTAAACTCGCTTTTAAAAGTATAATACTCTTTGGTTTTTATGATTTTTAGGTCTATGTTTTTCTTTTTACTTACGCCGTGAATTTTAAAAGTACCCACTACTTTTAAGGTTTTTTCTGAGGAAAAATCAGTAGCAGCAAAATTTTCAATCACACCAACAAATGTTGCTTTAGGGTATTTGTCACTTTCAATATAATTCTCATTAAAATGCTCTTGCATTAATTTATTTGGAAACTCAAAATCAGTCATACTCATTACAGAAGCCACTTCTCCTGTTTTGGTGTTGATGATTATTTTTGCCTGATTGTTTTTAGCGCTAATAGGTTCAATATTGTTTTTAGCAGCATCAAAAGTAATAATTGCTTTATCAGTTTTATAAATACTTTCTTGTGCGTAAAAAAAAGTTGTGCTTAGCAGAACTGATAAGTAAAAAAATGTCTTTTTCATCATTATTCTAGTTTTCCATCCGTAATCCATTGATCAAATAGAGCCAATTCTGCAGTACTTAATTTACTTCTACCTTCAGGCATAAAACCTCCGCTACCTTGGGTACGGTTTATTCTGTTTACTATTGTTGAAGCTGAATTTCTTGCAGTATTGTAAACGGTATAGTTGCTTTCTGAACCTCCTGATACATGACAAGAACTACATTTGCTTTGTATTAAAGGTAAAATATCTTTGGTAAAAGTAACTTTTCCACTAGTGTCTATTGGATTTTCGTTGTTGTCAGGAGCTTTTTCCATAAGATCAGATTCACTGTCATTAGAACAACTAACTAAGAATAAAGTGAAAATTGAAAGAGCAAATATTTTTTTCATAATATAAATGAGTTTAAATTTAAGTATTAGTAGATTAATGCGACAAATGTTTACAAATTAAGATAAAAAATTATGATAAAATTAACAGGATTGTTTTTTAGTCTGTTGCTTTCAGGCTCACTTTTTGCTCAAAATAGTTTATTAGATCAATTAAATGAAACGGATAGTGATGAAAAGGTAGTAGTCACATCCACTTTTAAAGGTTATAAGTTAGTCAATTTTGAAACGCCAAAATTGGTTCCTAAAAATCATCTTAATTTTATTGTTGCACATAGGTTTGGAACCATAAAAAATGGAATTGATGATTTGTTTGGGTTGGACTATGCTTCCACAAGATTGCAATTTGTTTATGGGTTAACCGATAAAATAAATCTTAGTTTTTCTAGGAGTAAGTTCAGAAAAACATACGATTTTGGAGCGAAATATCATATCATCAACCAAAAAAAGGACGGTTTTCCGTTTACCATTGCAGGACATCATCTATTAGGAATAGACACATCTTTAGATAAAGATTTACTGCCAGGCTTAGAGTTTTCTAATCGATTAAGAAGTACACATCAATTAATTATGGCTAGTAAAATTAATGAGAAACTTTCTGTTGAATTTGTACCAACTATTTTGCATGATGGTTTGGTAGAAGTTGATGAACAAGATAATTTACAATATGCTTTAGGTTTTGGAGGTAGATATTTATTTACCAAAAGAATGGGAATTGTGGTAGATTATGGCTTACATTTAAATAGAGCAAGCACAAGTCCGTATAGAAATGTTTTTTCTATTGGGTATGAAATAGAAACTGGAGGACATGTTTTTCAATTACATTTTAGCAATGCACAAGGAATGTACGAGAATGCATTTATCACTCAAGCAGGAGGAAATTGGTCTAAAAGAGACGTTTTTTTTGGATTTAATATTAGTAGAATATTTAATTTAAAATCAAAAAAATAAAATACTGAGTTGGTATGTTTATTGTTTTTGATTGTTATAGATAACAAGAAAATAAAAGAAAAAAATGGATAAAAGAGTAAAAGAGTTTATGGACGATATAAAAATTCGAAATGGGCATGAGCCCGAATTTTTACAAGCAGTTCAAGAAGTTGCAGAAACGGTTGTTCCTTATATATCTGAGCATGATATTTATGCAGGGAAAAAAATATTATCAAGAATAGCAGAGCCAGAAAGATTAATATCATTTAGGGTTTGTTGGGTAGATGACAGTGGTGAAGTTCAAATAAACAGGGGGTATAGAGTTCAAATGAATTCAGCTATAGGTCCTTACAAAGGAGGGTTAAGATTTCATCCTACCGTGAACCAAAGTGTATTAAAGTTTTTGGCATTTGAGCAAGTGTTTAAAAATTCCTTAACCACATTGCCAATGGGTGGTGGTAAAGGTGGTTCAGATTTTGACCCTAAAGGAAAATCAGATGATGAAATTATGCGTTTTTGTCACGCGTTTATGTCAGAGTTATTTAGACATATTGGTCATGATACAGATGTTCCTGCTGGTGATATTGGTGTAGGAGCTCGTGAAGTTGGATTCTTGTTTGGAATGTATAAAAAACTAAGAAATGAATTCACAGGAGTGTTAACTGGAAAAGGATTGTCTTGGGGAGGTTCTCAAATTAGACCTGAAGCGACAGGTTATGGAGCCGTTTATTTTGCGGATTCTATGTTAAAAACTAAGAATCAAACTATTCAAGGGAAAACAATTTTAATTTCAGGGTCAGGAAATGTGGCCGAATATGCTGCCGAAAAATGTATTCAGCTAGGGGGTAAAGTAGTTACGATGTCAGATTCTTCAGGATATATTTATGATAAAGACGGAATTACTCAAGAAAAGTTAGATTACATCAAAGACTTAAAGAATGTAAAAAGAGGGAGAATATCTGAATATGTAGATGTTTATCCATCAGCCGTATTCCATAAAGGTAAAACGCCTTGGGTAGAAAAATGTGACATGGCTTTTCCTTGTGCCACTCAAAATGAATTGCATGAAGAAGATGCAAAAACCTTGGTTGCAAATGGGTGTATTTGTGTAACCGAAGGAGCTAATATGCCATCAACCATAGAAGCTGTAGCAGTTTTCCATAAGGCAAAAATATTATTTGCACCAGGAAAGGCATCTAATGCTGGTGGAGTAGCAACTTCTGGATTAGAGATGACACAAAATGCTTTGCGTTACAAATGGACACGTACCGAAGTAGATGAGAAATTAAAAGAAATTATGAGAGATATTCATGCTTCTTGTGAACAATACGGTGTAGAAGCAGATGGTTATGTTAACTATGTAAAAGGAGCTAACATTGCGGGCTTTGTAAAAGTTGCAGATGCAATGCTCGCTCAAGGAGTTATTTAAAAAATAGAAAATATAATAAAAGCCTCATCATTTTTTTGATGAGGCTTTTTTAGTTTTAAGATGTTTATTTTTGTTTTACTTATTTTAATTATAATTGGAAGAATCATTTTTTATCGTTCGTAAAATTATTCATGTGGATATGGATGCTTTTTTTGCTTCGGTAGCTCAGTTAGATGCTCCTGAATTAAGAGGAAAAGCAATTGCGGTTGGAGGTGATGGAAGGCGTGGAGTAATTGCTGCAGCCAGTTACGAAGCTAGGAAGTTTGGAGTAAAATCTGCTATGGCAGGTTCATTGGCTAAAAAAATGTGTCCTGATTTAATTTTTGTTCCTTCTGATTTTGCTCGTTATAAAGAAGTGTCAAATCAAATAAGAAAAATATTTTATGAGTATACAGATTTGGTAGAACCTCTGTCTTTAGATGAAGCTTATTTAGATGTTACTATTAATAAAAAAGGAATGCAATCAGCTACAATGATTGCACAAGAAATAAGAGAAGAAATATTTAAACGTACGGGTTTGTATGCATCGGCAGGAATTGCTCCTAATAAATTTGTGGCAAAAATTGCTTCTGATATAAACAAACCTAATGGACAAAAAACCATTACGCCAGATGAGGTGATTCCTTTTTTGGAAAAATTACAAATCAGAAAATTCTATGGAGTAGGAAAAGTAACAACACAAAAAATGTATCAATTAGGAATTTTTACCGGGGCTGATTTAAAGAGTAAAAGTTTGGCGTTTTTAGAACAGCATTTTAAAAGTTCGGCAAAGCATTATTACAATATTGTAAGAGGTATTCATAACAGTCCTGTAAGACCCTCAAGAACAAGAAAATCTGTAGGAGCAGAACATACTTATTTAGAAAATTTAACATCAGAGGTTTTTATTATAGAAAAGTTAGAAGCTTTGACTAATGAAATAGAAAACAGGTTGTTAAAAAGCAATGTAAAAGGGCGAACGGTTACGTTAAAAATAAAATATAGCGATTTTAATCAAACCACTAGGAGTAAAACTTTGGATAAATTTATCCATTTGAAAACGGATATTTTTCCTGTAGTGAAAGAACTTTTATACCAAGAAGAATTAAAAGAATCAGTTAGATTGTTGGGGATTTCCATCAGTAATTTAAATAACGAAGAACCCAAAACAGTAAAACAATACATTCAATTAAAATTAGATTTATGAAGGTAAATAAAGAGGAGTTGTTGACTAAGTGTATTCGGATTATTGATGAAAAATTGGAAAATATTCAGCAAGCCATCAATGGTTATCAACAAGATTTAAATTCAGAAACCAAGAGTTCTGCTGGTGATAAGCATGAAACGGGTAGGGCAATGTTACAGTTAGAAATGGAAAAATTGGGGCAACAATATCAAACGGTTTTGTCTCAAAAAAACAGTTTACGTAAAATAGAAACATCTGCTAAAAACAAAGCTCAAATTGGGAGCTTGGTTGTAGCAAATGGAGGTTATTATTTTTTAGCTACAAGTATTGGACAAGTAAAATATGAGGGAAAAACTTTTATGGTCATTTCTATCAACTCGCCCATAGGTCAATTACTATTAGGGAAGCAAAAAGATGATTGTTTTACGTTTAACGGAAAACAATTAAAAATTGATGAAGTGTTGTAAATCAAAAAGATACTTTTACCATCAACCATCAACCATCAACCATCAACCATCAACCATCAACCATCAACCATCAACCATCAACCATCAACCATCAACCATCAACCATTAACCATTAACCATTAACTACTTCTTAGGTCTTCTACGTTGAGGTTTTTTGTATTTTTTGGCAATCATTCTACGGTAACTACCTCCTAAATTAACTTTCTGATTCTTTTCAGATTTTTCGTGAAAAGCAGGTCCAGGAGCAAATTCTTTAGATCCTAATTTTTGATAAGGAGTGATATCTTCAACTTCAATTTCCTCTTCTAATAATTTACTTTCAACAAAAATTTCTTCTGGTAAATCATATTTAGGAATTTCATAATCCATTAAAGATTCAATAGCTTCAACCATTTCACTATCTTTTTCTGTAATAAAAGACAAAGCAAAACCTTCGTTACTAGCACGACCAGTTCTACCAATACGGTGCATATAAGCTTCAGGTTCTTTAGGTAAATCAAAATTGATTACATGTGTTACATCAGGAATGTCCATTCCTCTGGATAAAACATCGGTAGTAATTAAGACCCTGTGTTTTCCTGATTTAAAATTTTCTACAGAACGCAAACGGTAATTTTGTGTTTTGTTAGAGTGAATCAAAGCAAAAGAATCTTCTGGATATTCTGCCATTCCCTGAATTTCGTTAAAAACTAGATCGGCCAAATATTTGTGCTTGATGAAAACCAAAACACGTGTCATGTCTTCATCATCTTGTAATAAATAGTTTAATAGGTTTATTTTAGTATAGAAGTTTGGCACTACAAAGGCCATTTGATCTATGTTTTCTAAACGAGTTCCCGATGCTGCAGACTCTACATTAATAGGATTGTTAAAAAATTCTTCAATCAATTCAGAAACTTCATCTGTCATGGTTGCAGAAAATAAAATGGCTTGTTTCTTTTTAGGAACCAAATCAATAATATCAATCAACTGTAATCTAAAACCAAGGTTAAAAATTTCATCAACTTCATCAATCACTAATTTTTGAATAAACTTAAGTTTTAAAGCTCCAGCCATTCCTAAATCAATCACACGTCTTGGTGTAGATACTAAAATATCTAAGCCGTTGTGAATCATTTCTTTTTGTTTGTTGATGTTGGCTCCTCCGTAAATTCCACCATAACGAACGTTAAGGTAGGGAGTTAACTTGTCTAAAGCTTCTATCACTTGTACAACTAATTCACGAGTAGGCACTACAATTAAAACTCTAGGATGCTTTTGTTCAGAATAGGGTAACATGCGCAAAATAGGCATTAGGTAAGCAAAAGTTTTACCGGTTCCTGTTTGTGCAATACCAACAACATCTCTACCAGACATAATACAAGGAAAAGCATCTTCTTGTATTTTTGTAGGTTCGGTGTATCCCAAATCGCTAATAGCGTTGCGAAGTTGGTTGTTAAGGTTTAAATTTTCAAAAGACATAATTCCTAAATTTCTAGCTGCAAAGATAGGCAAACAAGAATAAGGAAATAACTTAAAAAGAAGAGGTTATTTTTCCTTCTTCCATTTTTTATTCAATTCGTCTTGTAATTTTCGACTAATTTCTTGGAAACGTTTTAAGGAATTCTTTTTGTGTTTTTCAAACTCAACCTCTAGATTATTTAAATCGGCAACGGCTTTATTGGTTATTCCTAGGTTTTGTTTGTATTTAAAAATGAAAAATCCAAGTAAAACAAACAAGGTAATGTAGGTAATGGCAAGAACTGTTGAAAAAACGGTTTTACTAGATGAAACTCCTAAAATAGATCTACTTTCTTTAAGAGAGATTGCTTTTTCTAGTTTGTTTTGTGTGTCAGTTAGTTTTTCTTGTAACGATGCTATTTGTTGTTTGTTATCTGTAATAAAGCCATTTTTTTCTGCAATAATATTTTTTTGTGACTGAATAGAATCCAAAACACTACTTTTTAAAGTATTGTATAAAGAAATACTAATGACTTTATATTCTTGATAAGTGGTCGATTTTTTATACAAATAATCAAATTGAAGACCAATATTTTCTTTCGCTTCAAAAGGATTTTCTAGTTTGTTATTTGTTTGTTGTGGAGTATTGGTTTGAGTTATCTTGCTGATAATATTGATTTTATGCTCTTTCGCAAAACTTGTCGTAAAAATAAATAGTAAAAAAAGCGCTAATATATGTTTCATAAAAAATAGATTCAAATGTTAATGAAACGCTAAAGTACTAAAATCATTGTTTATAATAAATAATGAAGGATTTCTCAGACTATTTAATTCAACTTTACTTTAGTATATTTACCTTTGTAACCCTTAAGAAAAGAACATATGGATTTCGGAAAAGAATTTGAAAAATACGCTACTAAGCATCACGGTATTAGTAGTACACATTACGATAAAATAGTAAGCTCAGTAACGCCATATATTATGGAAGAACGTCAGTTAAACATTACGCAAATGGATGTTTTCTCTCGTTTAATGATGGATAGAATTATTTTTTTAGGAACAGGAATTAACGATCAGGTAGCTAATATCATTCAAGCACAATTGCTGTTTTTAGAATCTGTAGATGCCACAAAAGATATTTCAATTTACATCAATTCTCCAGGAGGAGGTGTTTATGCAGGTTTAGGTATTTATGATACTATGCAATTCATCAAACCAGACGTAGCAACTATTTGTACTGGTATGGCAGCAAGTATGGGAGCGGTATTAATGTGTGCAGGAGCAGCAGGAAAGCGTTCTGCGTTGCCACATTCACGTGTCATGATTCACCAACCACTAGGAGGTGCACAAGGACAAGCAACTGATATGGAGATTACTGTTAGAGAAATCAACAAATTAAAGCAAGAATTATATACTATTATTGCGAATCACTCAGGACAACCTTTTGACAAAGTTTCTCAAGATTCTGATAGAGATTACTGGATGAAAGCAGACGAAGCGAAAGCTTATGGAATGGTAGATGAAATTCTTACAAGAAGTAAATAGTCAAAAGCAAATTGTTTGAGGCAAAAAGCATAGAAAATGTCAAAAGAAGGAATGGAGTGCTCGTTTTGTGGGCGTAAGAAGGAAGAAACAAACTTATTAATTGCGGGAGTGGATGCACACATTTGCGATAGTTGTGTGTCTCAGGCTTATGGAATTTTATCAGAGGAAACAGCAGAAGAAACTGTTGGTAAAAATGCTGATTTAGTGGTAAAAAAGCCAAGGGAAATTAAGGCGTTTTTAGATCAATATATTATTGGTCAAGATCAGACTAAAAAGACCATGGCCGTAGCGGTTTATAACCATTACAAGAGGTTAACACAACCAGATACTTCTGAAGAAGAAGTAGAAATAGAAAAAAGCAACATGGTTTTGGTAGGAGATACTGGAACTGGAAAAACATTAATTGCAAAAACCATTGCAAAAATGTTAAATGTACCTTTTTCTATTGTAGATGCTACTGTGTTAACACAAGCAGGTTATGTAGGGGAAGATGTAGAAAGTATTTTAAGTCGTTTGTTGCAAGCAGCAGATTACGATGTTGAAAGTGCTGAACGTGGGATTGTTTTTATTGATGAAATTGATAAAATTGCTCGTAAAGGAGATAATCCATCTATTACTCGTGATGTTTCTGGGGAAGGAGTGCAGCAAGCTTTGTTAAAGTTATTAGAAGGAACGGTGGTAAACGTGGCTCCAAAAGGAGGACGTAAACATCCAGACCAAAAATTTATTGAAGTTGATACTAAGAATATTTTGTTTATTGCTGGAGGTGCTTTTGCAGGAATTCAACGTAACATCAGTAAGCGTTTAAACAGACAAGCGGTTGGTTTTGGAGCTTCTTTAAGTGAAGACAGAGTTGATGACAAAAATTTGTTACAGTATATCATTCCAACAGATTTAAAAAACTTTGGATTAATTCCTGAAATCATTGGTCGTTTACCAGTGTTGAGTTATATGAATCCTTTAGATGCTACAGCTTTACGCGCTATTTTAACAGAGCCTAAAAACTCATTAATTAAACAATATACCAAGCTATTCCAAATGGATGGAATTGAATTTACGGTAGATGATGAAGCTTTAGATTATATTGTAGAAAAAGCAATTGAATATAAACTCGGAGCAAGAGGATTAAGATCTTTATGTGAAGCTATTTTTACTGATGCTATGTTTGATATGCCTAGTACCGATGAGACTTCTTTTGAAGTAACAAGAGAATATGCTGAAAGTAAATTAAGCAGCACGATGCTAAAACAATTGAAGCAAGCTTCGTAATTAAAATCATGAATTAGGAAGTATGAATTAACAATTTAGGCGATGAAAAAGGATAATATCATTCAGGAAAAAAGTTATGCCTTTGCTATTAAAATTGTTAGTTTGTACAAGTCATTAATTCATGAAAAGAAAGAGTTTATATTAAGTAAACAATTATTGAAGTCAGGAACTTCAATAGGAGCTAATGTTGAAGAGGCTATAGAAGGGCAAAGTAGAAAAGACTTTTATGCCAAATTAACCATAGCTTACAAAGAAGCAAGAGAAACTCATTACTGGCTTAGGTTGTTAAGAGATACAGGGTATCTAGACCAATCAAGTTAGTGATGAGTTTTTGTCTGATGTAGATGAATTGTTGAGGATTATTGGAAGTATTCAAAAAACAATCCGTAATTCTTAACATATAATTATTAATTCATAATTCGTAATTGCCTTGATTTCAAGAGAAACCATAGATCGTGTTTTTGAAACTGCTCGAGTAGAGGAGGTAATAGGGGAATTTGTGACTTTAAAAAAATCTGGAAGTAGTTACAAAGGACTTTCTCCCTTTGTAGATGAAAAATCACCTTCTTTTATGGTGTCTCCAGTAAAAGGAATTTGGAAAGATTTTAGTACAGGTAAAGGAGGAAATGCTATTTCATTTTTAATGGAACATGAGCATTATTCTTACCCCGAAGCCATTCGTTATTTAGCGAATAAATACAATATTATTATAGAAGAAACCGAACAATCTGACGAGCAAAAAGAAGCAGCAGATGAACGAGAAAGCATGTATTTGGTTTCTAAATATGCACAAGATTATTTTCATAAAACCATGCTCAATACCCAAAAAGGAAAGGCTATTGGGTTAAGTTATTTTAAAGAACGTGGTTTTACCAATGAAATGATTGAGACATTTCAGCTTGGATATTGTTTGGATGAATGGACTGCTTTTACAGATTCGGCTTTAAAAGATGGGTACGATTTACAATATCTTGAACGAACAGGTGTGACTATTGTAAAAGAAGGTGGAAAACAATTTGACCGTTTTAAAGGTCGTGTCATGTTTCCTATTCACAGTATGAGTGGTCGTGTGTTAGGTTTTGGTGGTAGAATTTTAACCAACGATAAAAAAGCAGCTAAATATTTAAACTCTCCAGAGAGTGAAATTTATCACAAGAGTAAAATCTTATACGGAATTTACCAAGCCAAAAAAACAATATCAAAAGAAGATAATTGTTACTTGGTAGAAGGATACACGGATGTAATTTCCATGTATCAAAGTGGAATTACCAACGTGGTGGCTTCTTCAGGAACAGCTTTAACACCAGATCAAATTCGTTTGGTAAAAAGGTTAACGCCCAATATGACTGTGCTTTTTGATGGTGATGCGGCGGGATTAAGAGCATCTGTTCGTGGTATTGATTTGATTTTGGAGCAAGGAATGAACGTAAAGGTGGTAACTTTTCCTGATGGAGATGATCCAGATTCTTTTGCTAAGAAAAAAACAACGGAGGAATTAAAAGAATATTTAGAAAACAATCAACAAGATTTTATCAGCTTTAAAGTTTCTTTATTGTTAGAAGAAGCAAAGAATGATCCTATTAAAAAAGCAGGGTTGATTCGTGATATTGTGATGAGTATTTCTAAGATTCCAGATAGTATTAAACAAGAAGTTTATATTCAGGAGTGTTCAAGAATGATGGAGATTTCCGAAACGGTTTTGTTTAATGAGCTAGCTCAAATGCTAGATAGACAGGCTAGAGATACCGAAAGAAAACCAAGTCCTTCATCACCTAGAATGACAATTGCTTCTTCAAATAGAGCCAAACCTGTTCAAAATACTGCTTCGGGAAATGACATGCCCGATGATGCTGCTTTTCATGAAATGATGATGGCTCAAGAAGGTGAAATGACGGCTACGCAAGGCGGGAAAACTAAGTCGGGTGGTATACAGGTTCCTAAAGGAATTAATACTTTAGAGTTGTATGAGCGTGAAATTATTCAGATTTTATTATTGTACGGAAATCATGAAGTAAATTTTATTGATTGGGTTGAAGATCATGATAATAGAGGAAAAGTTATTATGGTAAAAGAAGAGTATACTAATACAGTTGCACATGAGTTGTATTTACAATTACAAGATGATGAAATCGAATTTACCAATCCTTTATTTCAAAAAATTTACAAAGAAATTAGTTACCAAATCAACCAAGAAGAAAAGTTAGCTGTAGAGCGTTTAACAAGTCATGAAGATCAAGAAATTGCTAGTGAAGTCACAAATATTTTAATGGACGATGAGCGATATGTGTTAAGTGATTGGGCATCAAAAGAAATAGAAGTTGCTCAAAAAACAGATGTATTGCAAAAATTGGTTCAAGATGCAATCTTAAATTTAAGAAGGGTTTTAATTGAGTTGAAAGTGAAAGAGTTAATGCAAGAAGTTGCTGATGAAGAAAAGAGAGTAGAAGCCTTGCAAGATGTGATGAATTACACTCAATTAAAAACGTTGTTGTTCGATAAATTACATCGAGTTCTTTAGCTTATTTATACAGAAGTAGTCAATGAATGTTCCTTTTTTGACGTATCTTTACCTTGGTAAAAAACATAAAAATGGATTCTCACATTATTCTTAAAAAAGAGATATTATTAAGTATTATTGCTGTTGTTATCATGATGGTAGTTATTTTTTTCATAAAAAACGCCATTCATAAATTTAGTTTTGTAAAATCGATAGATGCCAATAGACGAAAAATTATTATCGTTTTAAGTTATTTAATCATTTATGCAATTTTCGGTACCATTTTAGCCGTTATTTGGGGAGTAGATTCTAATCAGCTTTCAATTTTTGTATCTTCTACATTAGCTGTTTTGGGAGTTGGATTTTTTGCTCAATGGTCTTTGTTATCAAATTTAACAGCTAGTGTTATTTTATTTTTCAATCATCCTGTAAGAATAGGAAGTAGGATTAGGATTTTAGACAAAGATTTTGATTTAACAGGAGAGGTAAAAGACATTACAGGATTCTATTTTTTTATAGAAACTGACAAAGGTGAAACGATTACCTTTCCAAATTCTTTAATCATGCAAAAAGGGATTGAAATTTTAGGTTATAAAAAAGAACCGCTTTAGTCCTTTAAACACAGGTGCTAGTCTATTAATTTTAGTATATTTCGCTAAAATATTTTTTTGAAAACAATTGTCGTTTCTGTTACCAATGATTTAGTTGTAGACCAGCGTGTGCATAAAGTTTGCACTACGTTGCAAGAAATGGGTTTTAGTATTCACCTGGTAGGTAGAAAACTAAAAAACAGTTTATCCATTCATAGAAATTATAAAACAACCAGAATAAAACTTTTGTTTAATAAAGGACCATTGTTTTACGCTGAGTATAATTTTAGATTGTTTTGTTTTTTGCTTTTTACTAAAAAAGATATTTTATTATCTAATGATTTAGATACTTTATTGCCAAATTTTTTAGTTTCAAAAATATGTCATAAACCTATTGTTTATGATAGTCATGAATTGTTTACAGAAGTACCAGAATTAATTCACAGACCCAGAATTCAAAAGACTTGGTTAACCATTGAGCAGTTTATTTTTCCCAAATTAAAAGATATTTTTACGGTGTGTTTTTCTATTGCTGATTACTATGAAAAAAAATATCATGTTGCTTTAAACATTTTAAGAAATGTACCTGTGTCAGTAAATGAAACAAACACAGTAGATCATGAAATTCTAAGTTTTATAGAAAATAAACAAGCTGTTATTTATCAAGGAGCTGTTAATATAGGAAGAGGTATTGAGTTGATGATTGATGTGGTTTCTCAGATGGAAAATACAGTATTGTGTGTTTTTGGTGATGGGGATATATATGATAAAATAGCGGTAAAAATTAAAGAAGCTGATATGGAGGACAAAGTGCTTTTATATGGAAAGGTACCTCCAAAAGATCTGAAAAGTATTACTCCTTTGTTTGATGTTGGATTGTCGTTAGAAGAGAACTTAGGAATGAATTATAAGTATGCTTTGCCTAATAAATTGTTTGACTATATACATGCTGAAATTCCATGCTTGGTTTCTAATTTGCCAGAAATGAAGCATTTGGTTAAAGCCTATAACGTTGGAGAGGTTGTTGATACTAAATCTATAAAAAGTATTGTTGTGACCTTGCAGAAACTTATAACCAACAAAAATGATTATAAGGAAAGTTTTATTTTAGCCAAACAAGATTTGAATTGGGAAAAAGAATCAGAAGTGATTAAGCAGGTTTATAGCAAGTTTTTATGATGATTATTTATTCAGATATTATTTCATCTAGATTGATTTACACTTTAAATGTGATATTTAAATATGTGATTGGGATTGATTATGAGTTGACAAATCATCAAACTGATTTTGAAACCTCTTTTAAACATAAAATAAATTACTCGGTAAAAAATATTGATAATTCTTTACAAATCATTCCGTCAAATTTATTGTTTCAGAAAGGTGTTGTAGAGCAGGATATTCAAGTAGATTGGATAGATGAAATTCCTTTTTTATTTAAAACTAACGGAGAACTGCCTTACGATATTTTTGCAGCTACTTTTTATATGATTACCAGATATGAAGAGTATTTACCTTTTGAGTCAGATATTCATGGACGTTTTTCCGCCGAAAACAGCTTGGCTTTTAAAAATGGATTTTTAAAAAAGCCTGTAGTGAATTTATGGGTAATGTTCTTGCAAAAGAAATTACTAGAACTATCTCCAAACTTATGTTTTCCTATAAAGAAAATAAGTTTTTTAAACACTTTAGATATTGATATTGCTTATGCTTATAAAGCAAAAGGGATTATAAGGTTTTGGGGTGGTTTTGCAAAAGCGATTTTAAAAAGAAATCAAGAAGAAATTGGATTGAGAAAAAATTACATAACTTCTAAAAAAGATCCATTTGATACCTATAATTTTATTGAAAAACATTCAGAAAATGTGAATACCCAATATTTCTTTTTGTTAGGAAACAGGGCTGAATTTGATAACAATATCCATCCTTCAAAAAGAGGATTAAAAAAATTGATTTTAAAATTGAGTCAACAACACAAAATAGGAATTCATCCTTCTTATCAGTCTAATCAAAAACCAGAAAAAGTTGCCAAGGAAATAAAAAGATTAGAGAAGATATTAGGTGATAAAATAACAATTAGTCGTCAACATTTTTTAAAAATGAGCTTTCCATCTACCTATGAAAATCTAATCAACAACGGAGTTAAAGTAGATTATACCATGGGCTTTGCTTCTCAAGTTGGTTTTAGAGCTGGAATTTGTAATGTTTATCCATTTTACAATTTAGAAAAAGAAGCAGCAAGACCTTTGTGGATTGTACCTTTTCAGGTGATGGATGGAACTTTAAATCAATATCTAAAATTAAATCCAGAACAAGGAATTCAAGAAATAAAAAGTTTAATTGATGAGGTAAACAGCGTTAACGGTTTGTTTGTTTCTCTTTGGCATAATTCTTCTTTATCGGAAACAGATATTTGGAAAGGTTGGCGAAAAGTGTATAAGGAAATGTTAACTTTAATGAAATAATTCCATAGGTAAAATGATTTCAATTTGTATTCCTGTATATAATTATGACATTACAAAACTTGTAAAAGCATTAACAGACCAAATGGATTTGTTAGATGAAAAATTGGAATTGATTGTTATTGACGATGGTTCTGAAACATTTAAAACAACAAACAGGAATTGTTTAAAAGAGCATGTTTATGTTGAGTTACCAAAGAATGTAGGTCGTTCAAAAATTAGAAACTTGTTTAAAGATTATGCTAAAAATCAATTTTTACTTTTTTTAGATTGTGATTCTATGGCTATTAATAATTGTTTTATAACAAATTATTTAAAGGTTTTAAAAGAGAAAATAGTTGTTTATGGAGGGAGAGTTTATCTTAGTGAGCTTTCTAGGAAAGAAGAAAAGTTAAGTTGGATGTATGGAAGAAATATAGAGGCTAAGCCTCTTAAAGAGAGGTTGAAACATCCTTACTTAACCTTTATGACTAATAACTTTTTAATAGATAAAAACATATTTAATACTTTGTCTTTTAATGAAGAAATTATTGGTTATGGACATGAAGATACTTTGTTTGGATATGAATTAATGAAGTCTAAAATTGAAATAAAACATATTGATAATCCGGTTTTAAATATGGATTTAGAATCTAATAAGATATTTATTGAAAAAATGGAAGAGGCTCTTCATAGTCTAAAAAAAATATCATTAAAATTAGAAAATGATGTCATGTTTTATGAGCATGTAAGGTTGTTATGCTTTTATAAAAAATTGAACTTTATACAGAGAGAGTCTATAGGATTCATTTTCTTGTTAACTAATAAGCTTCTTAAGTATTTTCTGTTACAAGGATATTACGCTAATAAACTCATTGGTTTTTATAAAATAGGTTATTTTATAAAAATTAGAAAAATATCATAACTATTTACTGCTGATGCACTACTTCAAAAACTTCTCCATTTTCAACCTTAAAAGTACGTTGAGGATATTTTAAAATTAAAGAATAATCGTGTGTGGCCATTAAAATAGTTTTCCCACTTTGATGGATTTGATTTAGCAATTCCATCACCTCCATGGAAGTTTTAGGATCTAAATTACCTGTAGGTTCATCGGCAATAATTAATTCAGGATCATTCAATAAAGCTCTTGCAATGGCAATTCTTTGCTGTTCCCCACCAGAAAGTTGAAAAGGCATTTTGTAGCCTTTTTCTTGCAAACCAACTTTGGTTAAGACTTCGTTTATTTTGCTGTGCATTTTATCTTTGTCTTTCCAACCTGTAGCTTTTAAAACAAATAGTAAGTTTTCATTAATGCTTCTATCATTTAGTAATTTAAAATCTTGAAATACAATTCCAATTTTACGTCTTAAATAAGGAATTTGTTTTTCTTTTAAACTAGGCAAATCATACTCAACTACCTCTCCAATTCCGTCAACTAATGGTAAATCACCATAAAGTATTTTTAACAAACTACTTTTTCCACTTCCTGTTTTTCCAATTAAATAAAAGAATTCTCCCTTGTTGATTTCAAAATCTAAATTCTTAAGGATTAAAATATTGTCTTGAAAAATATTGGCGTTTTTTAAGTATAAAACAGGCTGAGACATATGGTAGTTGTTTTATACAAACATATTTAAAAATTAGGGAATCTTAAAATAAACAAGCGTTTTACAGTGGCTTAATTTAGTTTTGTGTTTTTTCAAATAAATACGGTTGGATACCGTTAATTAAGAGGTAGATTATTTAATTTTAATCTTTGAATAAATAGAAAGAATTTATGAAGAAACAATTTGTGAGAATCGTTAGTGTTGTGCTCTTTAGCTCGGGGACATTAATGGCTCAAAATAGTTACAAAGAAACCCCATCAGTTAAGTGGTATTCTAAAGCAGTTTTGGCTTTTGATAAAGAAGAATACTCGTTGGCAAAAGAATATTTACAGAAAGTTGTGTTAGAAGACTATAAAGAATCTTCTGTTCAAGTATATCAAATGCTAACCAATTTAGCGTTGAATGAATCTAATGCTGGAAGTGAAACAGAAAAATATTTAGCTTCAAATCCGTTTACGAGTCAGAAAACAGATTTGATTTTGGCTTTGTCTAATTACTATTTTCAAAGAAAAAATCATCAAAAAGCTTTGGATTGGTTTCAGAAATTAGATGTTAAATTGTTGACAGATGAGCAAGAAAACAATTACAATTACAAATTGGCCTTTGCCAATTATACCCAGAAAAATTACACCAAGGCAAAACAATATTTAATTCCAATATCAAAAAGTGGAGCTTACCAAAAAGAAGCACATTATTATTTAGGGAATATAGCCATGGAAAATAAAGATTATGATACGGCTTTGTATCATTTTAATCAAATTCAAGACGAAGCAAAATATCACAAAGAAATTGCTTATCAAAAATTGGTGATTTTATACCATCAAAAACAATATCAGCAAGTGGTAGACTTAGGGGAAGCTTATTATCCTGAAGTAAATGGCTTGTTAGAGCAGTCTGAAATGGCTAAAATTATTGGAGAAAGTTATTTTTATTTACAGAATTATAAAAAAGCAATTCCTTATTTGGTTAAATATAGAGGTAGACATAGAAAATTGTCAGAGGTAGATTATTACTTTCTAGGATACGCTTATTATCAACTAAAAGATTACCATTCGGCAATTGAAAATTTCAATAAAATTACTGATGAAAAAAGTGCTGTTTCTCAAAATGCACATTATCATTTAGGAGATTGTTACTTGAAATTAAATCAGAAAACACCGGCTTTAAATGCATTTAAAAATGCATCAGAAATGACTTTTGATGCTGGAATTCAACAAGATGCTTTTTTAAATTATGCAAAGTTGAGTTATGAAATAGGGAATCCTTATCAAAGTAGTTCTGAGGTTTTACAAAGTTTTGTAGATCAATATCCAAACGCACCATCTTCTGAGTTGATTGAAGGATTAATTGTGAGTGCTTATTTGCAATTTAAAGATTACGAAGGAGCTCTTAATTATTATGATACTCAAAAACTAGTCAAGGATACACAGTATCAAGAAATTTTGTTGCAAAGAGGTTTTGAATTGTTTACGGCTCGTAAATACAAAGAAGCATTATCGGTTTTTGGTAAAGCGGCAAATATGTATAACAATAAACAAACCAAGCAAAGAGCGTTGTTTTGGATGGCCGAAAGTTTATCAGAAATGTACAATTTTAAAGATGCTGCTTACGAATATGAAATGTTTGTGAACAATCCAGTATCAGAATCTTTAAAAGAATATCCTGATGGATTGTATGGTCTGGCTTATAGTTTATTTCAACAAAAAAAGTACAACAATGCTTTAACCTACTTTGAAAAATATCTTACTGTAGCCAATGATGATGCAAAGAAAAGAAATGCTGAATTGCGTATAGCGGATTGTCATTTTGTGAATAAAACTTATTGGAGTGCTTTAGAGAATTATAATAAAATCATCAAAGAAAATAAAAATCAGGTAGATTATGCCATGTATCAAAAAGCATTGTCTTACGGGTTTTTAGGAAAAGACGATCAGAAAAAAGAAACGTTAAAGACTTTACAAAGTCAGTTTAAAACCTCTCCATATTTAGATAAATCTTACTATGAATTAGGGAATTTATATGCGAATAAAAGTCAGAATAAAGAGGCTTTGACAGCCTATGATGATTTAATTTATAAGTTTCCAAAAAGTCCTTTGGTGAGTAAAGCCAAATTAAAAACCGGAATTATTTTATTCAACTCTAACAACAACGAAGGTGCTGTTAAAGTGTTAAGACAATTGGTTGCAGATTATCCTGGAACTGCCGAAGCCGTACAAGCGGTAAAAATGGCGGAACAGGTTTATAAAGACATGGATCAAGTAGAGGTATATGCAAAATGGGCTACTCAGTTAGAATTTATAAACATTTCTGATGCAGATATTGATAAATCTATGTTTGAGGTTGCAGAAAGTAAATATTTTGCCAATGAATTAAAAGAAGCCATTTCTAGTTGCAAAAAATATTTAATCAATTTCCCGAATGGAATTCATGCCTTAACCGCACATTTTTATTTGGCCCAAGCTTATTTTAATACCGATGCTAAAGAAAATGCCATTCCAGAATATAAAGAAGTATTAAAGGTAAATACCAACGAATATACAGAGGTTGCATTAAGCAAATTGTCTCAAATTTATTTAGAAAAAGAAGAGTGGGATTTGGCTAGTGAATTGTTGTTAAGAATAGAAAAAGAAGCAACAAATGCCCAAAGTAAAGTGTATGCCCAAAGCAATTTGATGAAGTATTATTATCAAAAAGAAAATTACAAACAAGCATTGGCTTATACTGATGTTGTTCTAAAAAACAATAAAAGTTCTGAAGATGCTGTGGCAGATGCCTATGTATACGGAGCAAGAAGTTCGGTTCAATTGAAACAATATGCAACGGCCAAAACCTATTACCAAAAATTAGAAACCATTGGAAAAGGAAATGTAAAAGCAGAAGCAAATTATTACAAAGCTTTATGGTTAAATCAAGACAAAGCCTTTGTAAAATCTAATGAGCAAGTACAATTGTTGGCTAGTAAATTCCAAGGGTACAAATATTGGGGAGTAAAAGGATTGTTGTTAATGGCTAAAAACTTTCATGCGCTTAATGATGATTTTCAGGCAAACTTTATTTTAAACAACGTGCTTAAAAATGCTACTGAGTTTAAAGATGTAATAGAAGAAGCCAACACTTTGTTAAAAGAATATAAAGGAGAAGAAGCCAAAGAAAAAGAACCAACAAGTACAGTTGAAAATAAGAAAGTAAAAGAAGACGAACTGATTTTAGAAGCTGTAAACGAAATGTAAGATGAAGAAACAATTAATAATACTAAGTTTGTTTGCTACTGTGTTTACTACTTATGCACAGGAAGAACAAGAAGAAATAAAAAAAGAAGATGTAGTGGTGGAGTTTTCATTCAACCCAACACTTTCCGATGTTTTTAAGCTTAAAACTTCTCCAAATGAAACAGAGAGTTTTCCAAAAAAACAATTAACCTATCAAATAAATTCTAAAGGTGTGCCTTCAGATTTTGTGCCCATTGCTAAAAAAGTGGTGTATGTAAATATTGATGATCCTAAGCCGACGAATTATTACAATTATATTTATGGTGCTGCTGGTTTTTATGGAAATGGAGAGTTTGAGTTGTTGTTACAACCACAAAAAACCAAAAAAGATTATGAGTATGGTATAAGTTTAACAAGCTATAATTCACAAAACGGAATTGACAATAAAAGAGTTGACAATGGTCAGTGGAAAGTAGATTTAGGTTTGTTCTTAACCAAAAAAGGGAAAAAGTTAGACTGGAGAGCTGATGTGGATTATCAGAATAACTTAGTCCATTGGTATGGATTGGATGCTAATATTCCATCAACAACATATCAAGATCAAAATGTGAAACAATCATATAAGAATTTAAAGTTTTCGGGAGTTTTAGATTATAAAGATACTTTTGTAAAGACTTTAACACCATCGCTTCAGTTTTTTTCTGATGATTTTAGCAGTTCGGAAGTCAATCTAAAATTAGGAACAGAATTGAGTCCAAGTTTGTTTGCCGACATCATTAAAGCTAAGATTGATTTTCAGTATTTAAACGGAAGTTTTAATCAAAGTTATGGAAGTGAAGACAACATCAATTATAGTTTTTTAAACATTGGAGTAACGCCATCTTATACCTATAAAACAGATGTTTTTAGATTAACTACGGAGTTAGGTTTGTTTATTAATAATAATAAAGAAGTTTCTAAAACAGATTTTTTGTTTTTGCCAAAAGTACAAGCAGATGTTATTTTGGTACAAGATATTATGAATTTACATGGAGGAATTAGAAGTCAAATGACTCAAAATTCTTATGCTAGTTTGGCTTCAGAAAATCCATTTGTATCACCAACGTTAAATATCGAAACCAGTCATACTCCAGTTGATTTATTTGTAGGGTTAGATGGGGCTTTGTCAAAAAACATTAGATATGGTGTTGAGGGAAGCTATAAAGCAATGAAAAATCAAGCTTTGTTTGTTCATAATAATCAACCTTTTACTGTAAATCAGGTTTTTACTATGGGAAATAGTTTTGGTGTTGTGTATGATGATGTAAATGTTTTATCTGCCAAAGCAAATGTAGAAGTAGATTTTTCTAAATATGTAAAAGCCGGGGGAAATGTAATTTTTAATTCTTATGATCCAAAAGAGCAAACAAAAGCGTGGAATTTATCAGAAATAGAAATGGAGACTTATTTAAATTATCATCAAGATAAGTTTTTCTCTCAATTGGGAATCAATATTGTTGATGGAAGATATTCAGTATCACCAGCAAATCAACCAAAAAAATTAGATGGTTTTTTAGATATGAACCTTAAAATGGGCTATGAAATCAACCAAAAATTAAATGCACACGTGAATTTATACAACATGTTAAGTAATAAATATGAGCTATATAGAAATTATGGAGTTCAAGGAGTACAGGCTGTTGTAGGATTTTCATATAAATTTTAAATATGCACTGGGAACAATTATTATCTCTTAAAAGAGCAGGCGATAAAGATGGTCGTTTTAGAAAAGATCAAGATGAAACCAGATTAGGTTTTGAGGTAGATTTTGATAGAATTGTATTCTCATCCGCATTTAGAAGTTTACAAGACAAAACACAAGTAATTCCCTTGTCTGACACCGATTTTGTGCACACAAGGTTAACGCATAGTATGGAAGTTTCTGTAGTAGGGCGTTCTTTGGGTAGAATTGTAGGAAAACAATTGTTAGAAAAACATCCTTATTTAAAAGAACTAGGATACACTTTTAATGATTTTGGGGCTATTGTGGCGGCTGCGGCTTTATCTCACGATATTGGAAATCCTCCTTTTGGTCATAGTGGAGAAAAGTCTATTGGAGAATATTTTAATTCGGGAAATGGACAAAAATTCAAAGCTGAGTTAACAGATAAAGAATGGCAAGATTTAATTGATTTTGAAGGAAATGCCAACGGATTTAAAATTTTAACTCAAGACGGTTTAGGGGTAAAAGACGGATTAAGATTGTCATACGCTACTTTGGGTGCGTTTATGAAATATCCTAAAGAATCTTTGCCTAAAAAAGCCACTAAACATATTGTAGATAAAAAGTTTGGTTTCTTTCAGTCTGAAAAAGACAAGTTCGTTGATGTTGCAGAGACCTTGGGTTTAAAAACCATGCGTACCGGAAATGATGTTGCTTATCACCGTCATCCTTTGGCTTATTTAGTAGAGGCTGCTGATGATATTTGTTATACCATTATTGATTTTGAAGACGGAATTAATCTTGGTTTGATTGATGAAGAATTTGCTTTAGAATATATGATTAAGTTGGTGCAGGATAAAATAGATATCCATAAATATCATTCTTTACAACTTAAAAAAGATAGGGTAAGTTATTTGCGTGCCCTAGCAATTAGTACTTTAATTAACGAGGCAGTTAAGATTTTTATAGAAAATGAAGAAAGTATTTTAGAGGGTACTTTTGATAAATCTTTGTTAGATAGATGTAAATACGAAGCGCAGATTAATGACATCATTAAACTTAGTGTTGAAAAAATTTATCATAGTAGAAGTGTGGTAGAAAAAGAAGTAGCGGGGTACAAAATTATTTCAGATTTGTTAGAGGTTTTTATCAATGCAGTGAACAATTCTTACTTAGGAAAAGCCTCTAATTACGATCAATTAACTTTAATGATGTTGCCACAGGAGTTTAAAAACCAATCAGAAAGTTTGTACGTACGTATTATGAGCGTTTGTTCTTACGTGGCAGGAATGTCTGATAGTTATGCTATTTTGGTTCACAAAAAAATTAGTGGAGTCATGATGTCATAAGGATACAATGTTTATCTTCATCAAAATCTTCATTGATTATGAGTAAAAAAATACTTTACAGTTCTCTTATTAGCCTTGTTTTCATTGTTGCTATTGTCATTGTTTATGATGATAATCATGTCACTCGTGCCGAATATGCAAAAATGATTGCGGAGTATGGGAGTGAAAAAGAACATGATTTTTTTGAAACAGAAGAAGCTGAACACGGAGGAGAGGAAGAAGGTGAAGAGGGGGAATTACCACCAAACGAATATTTTAAAAGACAATATTTGTTGGAAATGAATCCTAAAACAGGAAAAACGTCTCCAGAAAATATTGAGCAACTTAAACAAAAGAAAAAAGCACAAGTTAAATTTTTTAAAGTTCCAGGTGAAAGCAACGAAATTGCTTGGGTAGAAAGAGGTCCTGATAATATTGGAGGAAGAACCAGAGTATTGTTTTTTGACCCCAATGATGTTAGTGGAAAAAGGGTTTTTGCGGGTGGTGTTTCTGGTGGATTATGGGTGAATAATGACATTACAAATCAAAACTCATTGTGGATACAAGTTGGTATTGATGAAAATTTATCTATTTCTTGTTATGCTATTGATCCAAACAATTCAAATATTTGGTATGTAGGAACGGGAGAATCTTATACTTCAAATGATGGTACTGGTAATGGATTGTGGAAAACTATCAATGGTGGAGTTACTTGGAGTCAAATCGCATCCGTAGATTTTAACCAAGATGAAACCGCAAGGCTTTATTTTATCAATAAAATAATAGCTCGGGATAATCAAGGAGTTACTGAATTATTTTTATCTATCGATGGTGCTTTTGATAATGATTTTGTAGGGTATGGCTTATCTGGATGGTGGAAATCAACCGATCAAGGATTTAATAAAATCTCTTTTAATACTCCTGAAAATACTCCTTATGTTTTTAGTGATCTTGAAGTTGCTACAGATAATACTATGTGGTTTGCTACAAAAAAGAATGTTTATGGTCATGGAGGTGGGAAAATTTTCAGAAGTGTTGATGGAAATAATTTTGTAGAAAAATATGCTTTTACCAATGGCGACAGGGTTGAATTGTCTGTTTCAAAACAGAACAGTAATGTGGTTTATGCGGTTGCAGAAGTTGATGGAGGTGTTGAATTGATTAAAACGGTTAACGGTACAGGTTTTATAGAAATTGCAAAACCCAATGATGCAGATAACGATATTGATGCCAATGATTTTACCAGAGGTCAAGCTTTTTATGATTTAATGTTAGAGGTAGATCCTAATAATGATGATATTTTATATGCGGGAGGAATAGATTTATTTAGATCTTTTAATGCGGGGCTTAGTTGGAGTCAAATTTCTAAATGGTCTAATAATAACAATTTAAATAGTCTTAATGTTTCTTTGGTACATGCTGATCAGCATACCATGAGCTTTAGTCCTTTAAGTAGTAATTCTGGAGTTTTTGGAAACGATGGTGGAGTTTATTACAGTAATAATTTAAGTGCTACAGGAGTAAGTAATATAGTTAATACCAATAAAAATTATAATGTAACTCAGCTATATTCTGCTGCTATAGGACAAAATATAAATAATGATACGTTTTTAGGAGGGTCTCAAGACAATGGTTCTTTGTTTGTTTCGGGGGCTGGATTAGGAATTAATTCTTTTAGCGATTTGTATGGTGGCGATGGTGCCCAGGTTTTTATTGATGAGGATGATGCGTATGCAATTGTTTCTTATGTCTATAATACTTATGCTACTCAGCCTTTGCCTTTTGTAAGTCGTAATGATCAAATAGAAATTGAAGATGATCAAGACAGTGGTTCTTTTATTAATATTGCAGATTTAGATGATAACTTAGATATTCTTTTTACTGATGGAACCACAGGCTATGGAACCAATAATGTTGTAGAGAAAATATCAAGATATACTAATTTAACAACTGTCCCTGTAAGAAGGAACTTTACCAATGCTTTGCTTTTTGAATCTCCAACGGCTATTAAAGTATCTCCATTTACAACTACTTCTTCAACCGTTTTTATTGGAACAGAAACAGGAACAATATTAAAAGTAACAAATTTTAATACAGATAATCCAAATTGGACTGAGATAGATTTGCTAGATGCAATTAATACAGGAGCTATTTCTGATATTTCTTTTGGAAAAAATGAAAATGAAATAGTTGTAACTCTTCATAATTATGGTGTTAATAATATCTATTACACAAGTGATGGAGGCTTAACTTGGACTGAAAAAGACGGCAATCTACCTGATATTCCAACAAAAACTATTTTAATAAATCCATTGGATGTAAATGAGGCAATTGTAGGAACTAATTTTGGGGTTTGGAAAACAGCAAACTTTACTGATGAGAATCCTAATTGGGTACAATCACAAAATGGAATGTCTAGTGTTAAAGTTACTCAATTTCAATTGAGAACAGCTGATAATACTGTTATCGCATCTACTTATGGTAGAGGTTTTTTTACGGGGCAATTTCTAGGGAATAATTTAGCAATACCAAACAATACAAAAGTTAGTGAAGAGTTAGAAATAACTTCAGTTGTAAGTAATCAAACTTTAGAGGTTAAAGCATTGGTAAGCATCAGTAAACTTGTCAATATCTCTATTTATAAGTCAGATGGAGCTTTGGTATTCACAAAAGATTTGGACTTTAAATTACAGCCTAATTATCGTATAAATGTACCTTTTCAAGCAGGGGTTTATATTGTGAATATGTCTTATGGAAACAAGCGAATTTCTAAAAAAATAATTGTGATAAATTAAAAAACATAAGTAACACCAACTCCTAAAATTTGTTTTAGCTGCACCTTAGGTCCCGTTTGAGTTCCGTCTGATTCTAATATTTTAGAGTCATCATCATATAACAGGTGTGAACCAATTTTAGCTTGAATGTATTGATTTACTTTCATGTCCACATTCAATTCAATCTCGGTATCCACATTTCCAAATTTGTGTATGTAATCCGAGTAGAAAGAGCTTTTAAGATTAAAGTTGATATTCTCCATAATGGTGGTTTGATATTCTAAACGAATCAAAGCCCCAAGTTCAGAATATATGTTTTCTCCTTTTTTAATAATGTTTCCATCAGCATCTTTAACGGCAGGAGTAACCCCAAAAGCTCCTTTATTGGCTAAGTTTTGGTTCAGTACAAAAGTGACCTGATTTGTCAAAGGAGAAATGTTTAATTTAAAAAGATTATCATTGTCTGTATAAAGTCCCCCAACCCCTACACGCATACGTGCTGGTGCAAAAAAGTTAGAAATTATTGTAGACCTGTCATTACCTTTATAACCTTTAAAGAACTGAGTTGTTAAGTTAAAATCTCCAGAGTAATACCACTTAGATTCTATGCTAGATTTATAACTAAAAGAAGATTTTAAATCGATGACATCATCGGTTTTTTTAGAATACTCATTTCCGTTTTCTTTGCTTAAACCATACTTTAGCGTTACATCGTTAGCCCAATATAATCTCCCTTTTTTATAATCATAGTCTCCTTTAAAAGAGGTGATTCCTGCAACACTATTATTTCCCCCTTTGGTCCAGTTGATAAACGATGTTTGCGTTAGTAAAAGTCCAGGTTTGTTGGTAAAAGTCCAGTATTTTGGTTTGGCATTTTCTATTAAAATAGTATTGATACTGTCTTTTCTTACAGAAGCTCTATTTGAAATAGTATCGCTTTCAGTTTTATGAAACACTCTATTGATTTTTGCTTTTAGCCTAGCGATACTTTCTGGCGTAGGAATAGTGTCCATGTGAGTTACCGATGCATGGCTGTAATTGCTATAAATACAGAAGATTAGAATCATTAATAAACGACCCATATATTTTTTTTTATCATATGAATGTGTCAAAAAATATGCCATTATAAAGTTGATAAAATTGTATTAAATATTGACTTTTCATCAATATTTGCAACTGCTCTTAATTCTTTTGTATTTCCGTGTTCTATAAAGTTATCAGGAACTCCTTTAATAATTATTTTTGGATGGTATTCATGTTTTGCTGCAAATTCTAGAATAGCAGAACCAAAACCTCCTTGAACACTTCCATCTTCGTATGTAATGATTGTGTTATAGTTTGAAAAAATTTCATGGAGTAGTTTATTGTCTAACGGTTTTATAAACTGCATATTGTAATGCCCAACTTTATCTCTTTCTTTTTCATCAAACTTATTAACGGCAAAGTTAACAATATTCCCTATGGTACCAATGCTTAAAATAGCAGTACTATTTCCCTCTTTTATCACTCGGCCTTTTCCTATAGAAATATTTTTAAAAGGCTTTTTCCAATGAATACTCTCACTTAATCCCCTTGGATAACGAATGGCAATAGGTGCATTTAAACCTTTTTGAGCGGTGTACATAATATTTCTTAAGTCCACTTCATTCATAGGAGCATATAGAATCATGTTTGGAATGCAACGCAAATAAGCAATGTCAAACACTCCATGATGTGTTGCCCCGTCATTTCCTACCAATCCAGCCCTGTCTAAACAGAAAATTACTGGGAGTTTTTGAATGGCAACATCGTGAATTACTTGATCGTAAGCTCTTTGTAAAAAAGTTGAATAAATATTACAGAAAGGAATCAATCCTTGTTTGGCCATTCCAGCAGCCAAAGTTACAGCATGTTGTTCTGCAATTCCTACATCAAAAGCTCTTTCGGGCATTTCTGCAATCATATATTTTAAAGAGCTTCCTGTAGGCATGGCTGGAGTAATTCCAACAATTTTAGGGTTCTTTTTAGCAAGTTCTATAATGGTATATCCAAAAACATCTTGATATTTTGGAGGGGTAATATTATTAGTTGATGTAATTCTATCTCCTGTTTTAGCATTAAATTTCCCTGGAGCATGATAGGTAATTTGATCTTCTTCTGCTTTTTTTAACCCTTTTCCTTTGGTGGTTACAATATGCAAAAACTTGGGCCCTTCTACATTTTGTAATCTTTTTAATTCGTGAATTAATTTTGGCAAATCATGTCCGTCAATCGGACCAGAATAATCAAAATTTAAGGCTTCAAAAATATTGTCTCTGTTGAGTTCTTTTCCATTTTTGGCATGGGTAAGATAATCTTTTAAAGCACCAATACTTGGATCGATTCCAATGGCATTATCGTTTAAAATTACCAATAAATTAGCATTGGTTACTCCAGCATGATTCAAGGCTTCAAAAGCCATTCCTGAAGCGATAGAAGCATCACCAATTACCGCAATGTGTTGTTGTTTTGTGTCTCCCTGAATTTGGGCTGCCATGGCCATTCCCAAAGCTGCAGAAATAGAAGTAGAGGAGTGTCCTGTTCCAAAAGCATCATATTCACTTTCAAAAATATTTGGGAAACCAGATATTCCGTTTAATCTTCTGTTTGTGTCAAAAATAGTTCGTCTTCCGGTTAAAATTTTATGTCCATAGGCTTGATGACCAACATCCCAAATTAATTTGTCTTTAGGGGTGTTGAAGATATAGTGAATGGCAATAGTCAATTCTACCACACCAAGACTGGCCCCTAAATGTCCCTCTTTGGTAGCTACTATGTTAATAATAAAGGCTCTTAATTCATGAGCTAGCTGTTGCAGTTCATCAATAGAAAGATTTTTTAGGTCTTTGGGAGCGTTAATCGTATTAAGAATATTTTTCACGGCACAAAATTACAATTTTGAGGTTTGTCCTTGCAAATTATCATTCAATAAAGTAGCTTTAGTTTTTATAAAAACACTTCCCTAGCAATGATAGATCCTTTTGATGATGATTATTACATGAAAAAAGCTTTAGATGAAGCTCATGAAGCTTTTGATAAAGGAGAAGTTCCTGTGGGAGCCATTATTGTTATGAACAATCAAATTATTGCAAGAGGACATAATTTAACGGAACAATTAAATGATGTCACTGCACACGCAGAAATGCAAGCATTTACTGCTGCGGCTAACTTTTTAGGGGGGAAATATTTACAAGATTGTACTTTATATGTAACCTTAGAGCCTTGTCAAATGTGTGCAGGGGCTAGTTATTGGACACAAATAGGGAAAATTGTTTATGGAGCTTCAGACCATCAGAGAGGTTATTCTGCACTAAATACTTTACTTCATCCAAAAACAACTGTGATTTCTGGAGTAAGAGAAGAAGAATGTAGTAAGTTATTAAAGGATTTCTTTTTGTCTAGGAGAGATTTAAATTAATCTTCAATCCTACTCGCATCAGGGTCGTTGTGTTTTAAAGAATATTTGGTCAAATCTTTTCCTTTGTATCTGTGATAAATAAATAAAGGCATCAATACAAAGGTTAAGGTAATCACTCCAAATCCCATAAATTTTGCACTCCTGTCATCGTTTAAGGCATAAAAATATCCTCCAAGAGCCCATGAAGCCAATACCAATACCAATAAAATTTTTAATAATATCTTCATATTCATTCTTTAATGAGTGTATCAAAATTAGCTAATTTGGTTGGAAATCTAATCATAGTTTTCATGAAGTTTAATATTAGGATTCCCGCTGTTTTTTTTGTTCTTTTATGTCTATTGATGTCTTGTCACTCTAAATCAAACAAATCAAAAATGTTAGTCATTGCTCATAGAGGTGCCTCAGGTTATTTGCCAGAACATACGTTGCCAGCCAAAGCTTTGGCTTATGGTATGCATCCAGATTTTTTAGAGCAAGATGTAGTGTTAACCAAAGATGATGTTCCTGTGGTGATTCATGACATTCATTTAGAAACTACTACCGATGTTGCTGAGATTTTTCCAAACAGAAAAAGAGCTGATGGAAAATATTATGTGATTGATTTTACTTGGAATGAGTTACAGCAATTAAAGGTTACAGAAAGATTTGATACGGATACTCAAAAAGCAGTGTATGCTTATAGGTTCCCAATTCACAAATCTATTTTTAAACTTCATACGTTGTCTCAAGAAATAGAAATGATTCAAGGATTGAATACCTCTATGAAACAAAATATTGGTATTTATGTTGAAATTAAAGAACCAAAATTTCATAGAAACGAAGGGAAAGATATTTCTAAAATTGTGTTAGAGTTGCTTTCTAATTACGGATACAAAACTTTGAAAGACAATTGTATTTTACAATGTTTTGATGCGGTTGAACTCAAAAAAATTAGACAAGAATATCAATGTGATTTGTTTTTGGTTCAATTGTTAGAAATTGGATATTCTGATGAGGTTTTTAAAGATATGAGTCCTAAAAAGATAGTAGATGAAATTGCGTTGTATGCAAATGGAATTGGACCTTGGTACAAACAAATCATTGCAGGTGATGATCATATTGATGGTTTTGAAAATTTGGTCACATTAGCGCACCAGAAAGATTTAAAAGTACATGCTTTTACTTATAGAGCAGATGATTTAGGAACATTTTCATCTTTTAATGATTTGTTAGCATCTGCAAAAACCGATTTAAAACTAGATGGAATTTTTACAGACTTTCCCGATAAAGCAGTTACTTATTTTAAGCAATAGTATCACTCGCTTGAATTAATTTTCGTCGGTAAGCGTTTAGCAACCTAGATTTTGAAATGAATCCGTAATATTTATTATCTCTTATGACTGGCAAATTCCAGGCTCCAGTAGTTTTAAATTTTTCCATAATCACTTCCATAGAATCGTTGGCATAGTCAATAATATCCTCAGGAGCAATCATTAAATCTCTTACAAAAGTAGTGTCGTGTAAATCGGTATTAAACATAATAGATCTAATATCATCCATATGCAATAAGCCAATTAATTCTTTGTCTTTGTTTACAACAGGAAAATTGTTTCTCTTAGATTTTACGATGACATTATGAGCCAATTCACCAAGTGTCATGCCTGGTTTGATAACGATAAAATCCTTTTCAATTACCTTGTTAATATTCATCAACATTAAAACACTTTTGTCTTTATCGTGGGTTAATAACTGACCTTTTTTAGCCAATGCAGCAGTATAAATATTATGAGGAATAAACTGTTTGGTCATTAAAAATGAGATGGAAGCAACGGTCATTAAAGGTAAAAATAATTCATATCCTCCTGTAATTTCGGCAATTAAAAAGATTGCTGTTAAAGGAGCCTGTAATACTCCGGCTAACAATCCGGCCATTCCTACCATGGCAAAATTACTTAACGAAAGACTGCTAGAGGCTAGTTTTAAATGATTTACCACCGTAGCCACTACATAACCTGATACACTACCGATAAATAAGGAAGGAGCAAAAACACCACCAATACCACCAGCACCAAAAGTTAAAGCCATGGCAATTACTTTAAAGATAATTAATCCTACAAGAAGTCCAACAATCATCCAGATATTTTCAGCTTCAGAATTAAAAATATTATTTTCTAATATAGAAGAGGCGTCTCCCATTAAAACACTGTTCATGGTATCAAAACCTTCTCCGAATAATGGTGGAATAAAATAAACAATAACACCAATTAATGTTCCTCCAAATAATAATTTATAGATAGGATTTTCAATTTTTTTGAAAAGATCCTGCATCCAAAAATAGACTTTGGTAAAATAGATAGAAACAAAAGAACATCCTATTCCTAAAATGATGTAAAATGTAATATCAGCAAGTTCAAATTTATCTTGAATTTCAAAGTGTAAAAGCACTTCATTTCCCAAGAAGAAATAAGAAGTTATCACCGCAGAAATAGAAGCCAACAACAATGGTATCATAGAAATCATGGTCAATTCTAAACTAAAAATTTCTACAGCAAATACAATCGCTGTTATGGGAGCTTTAAAGATGCAGGATACTGCTCCTGCTGCTGCACAGGCAACCAAAACTGTTCTAGATCTTTGGTCTAAGTGAAAAAGTCTTGATACATTGGAACCTATGGCTGCTCCAGTTGTTACAGTTGGTCCCTCAAGTCCAACAGAACCTCCAAAACCAACAGTTAGAGGAGAAGTAATTAAGGAAGCCCACATTTGATATCTATCAATGATGGCTTCTCTTTTAGAAATAGAATGCAGAACCGAAGGGATTCCGTGACTCATTTTTTTTCTAACAATAAATTTAATCACCAAAAGGGTTAAACCGATACCAATAATTGGAAAAATAAAATAAAACCCTTTGTGTACATCTTTAATAAACCCAGTTTCTAGGGCAACAAAAATATAATGTGTTAAATTTTTAAGCGTTACAGCAGAAATACCTGCTAATAAACCTATAAGGACACTTAAAATATAAAGAAAATTTTCTGCAGAAATATGTTTGTATTTCCAGATCAAAAACTGATTTAATAAACTCCTTTTTCTCTGAGGCATGCCTATGATTTTTTCGGATGGCTAAGATAGTGTTTATTAGTAGAATATGCTTAAACTACTTTAGGCTTGTATTGGACATTTTTTACAATGATTCTTACCTTTCTTAGTGTACTTTTTACAGCACTTTTTCTTCTTATCTTTTGCTAAATACGCAAAGCAACATCCCGTATATTCAGGGGTTACAATTTCTTCAAGTATTGTTTTTAACATTATTTGCACTGATTAAGTCACTAAAAATCAGTGCAAATATAATGTTTATTTTAAATAAATCTAAATTAACTACTCGTTTTTGGCGTTAATTTCTGTTTGAGCAACAATTCCTTCAATGTCCTTATCAAATAAATAAGTACCGCTTTTATCGTTCCCAATGATTTTTAATTTATCTAAAATGGTTCTTGCTAAAGATTCTTCCTCAGCTTGTTCTGCCACGTACCATTGTAAAAAGTTATGAACAGTATAGTTTTTTTCTTCTAAGGTTTGAAAAACCAAATGATTAATACTTTCTGTAACTTGTTCTTCACTTTCTAAAAACATAGTAAAAAGTTCATGTAAATCTTTAAAAGTATCTTTAGGAGCGTCTAAGCTAGGGATGCTAGCTTTTCCACCACGTTCGTTTACAAATTTCACCAGTTTAAGCATGTGTATTCTTTCTTCATCTGCTTGGTTATAAAAGAACCCTGCTACTCCATTATACCCAATTACTTCTGCCCAAGTAGCCATGGCTAAATATTTCATGGATGCATTGGCTTCCAAGTGTATTTGAGTATTTAATGCTTTTTCTATTGTTTCTGATAACATATTTTCTTTTTTTAAAATGATATAAAAAAACTCTTTAAAACAATGAAAATCATATATGAAAACGGAAAATCATTTGTTTTTAAAGAGCTATGTAAATTTAATGAACTCAAATGCTTATTACAACTTATTCATTGGGAAGTGTAATATTTATATTTAATTCAGATAAAACTTCTTGAGAGACTGCTGCTGGAGCGTTGATCATAACATCTCTACCAGAGTTGTTTTTAGGAAATGCAATAAAATCTCTAATGGTTTCTTGCCCTCCTAAAATAGCTACCAATCTGTCTAATCCAAAAGCCAAACCTCCATGTGGTGGTGCACCATATTCAAAAGCATTCATTAAGAAACCAAATTGTTCTTTAGCTTCTTCTGGTGTAAATCCTAAATGTTTAAACATGAGTTCTTGAGTAGTTCTATCATATATTCTAATAGATCCTCCACCAATTTCGTTTCCGTTTAAAACCAAGTCATAAGCGTTGGCTCTTACTTTACCAGGATCGGTATCTAGTAAAGGTATATCTTCTGGTTTTGGACTTGTAAATGGGTGATGCATGGCATGGAATCTTTCTGTTTCTTCATCCCATTCTAACAATGGAAAATCTACCACCCATAAAGGAGCAAATTCATTTGATTTACGCAATCCTAAACGTGTAGCCAATTCCATACGTAAAGCAGAAAGTTGTGCTCTTGTTTTGTTAGCTGGTCCTGATAACACACAAATTAAATCTCCTGGTTTTGCATTGGTTGCTTTTGCCCAGGCAGCCAAATCTTCTTGATTGTAGAATTTATCTACAGATGATTTAAAAGTACCATCTTGGTTACATTTTACATACACCATTCCCAAAGCTCCTACCTGTGGACGCTTTACCCATTCTATCAACTTGTCAATTTCTTTTCTTGTGTAACTTTCTCCTCCAGGAACGGCAATACCCACCACTAATTCGGCATCGTTAAATACTTTAAATTCTTTGTGTTGAGCTACAGCGTTTAATTCTCCAAACTCCATTCCAAAACGAATATCTGGTTTGTCGTTACCATAAGTTTTCATGGCATGTTCATAAGTCATTCTTGGGAAATCACCAATTTCGACATTGTTTACTTTTTTAAGTAAATGACGAGTCATTCCTTCAAAAATATTTAAAATATCTTCTTGCTCAACAAATGCCAACTCACAGTCAATTTGCGTAAATTCGGGTTGTCTGTCAGCACGTAAATCTTCATCACGGAAACATTTAACAATCTGGAAATATTTATCCATTCCACCCACCATTAACAATTGCTTAAAGGTTTGTGGCGATTGTGGTAAAGCATAAAATTCTCCTTCATTCATTCTAGAAGGCACAATAAAATCACGAGCACCTTCTGGTGTAGATTTAATTAAATAAGGTGTTTCTACTTCTATAAAATCTTGATTAGATAAATAGTTACGAACTTCTTGTGCTACTTTGCTTCTGAAAATTAAGTTGTTTTTTACTGGATTTCTTCTGATGTCTAAGTATCTGTATTTCATACGGATGTCTTCTCCACCATCTGTGTCATCTTCGATAGTAAAAGGAGGAAGTTTTGCTTCGTTTAACACGGTTAATTCTTTTACCAATACTTCAATCTCTCCGGTATCAATGTTTTTGTTTTTTGCTTCACGTTCAATTACAGTTCCTTGTACTTGAATCACAAATTCTCTACCTAAAGTTTTGGCTTTATCAAGAATTTCTTTTGGAGTTCTGTCTTCATCAAAAATAAGTTGAGTAATTCCGTATCGATCACGTAAATCTACCCAAACCATAAATCCTTTATCTCTAGATTTTTGAACCCATCCTGATAAAGTAACCTCTTGGTTTACATTTTCAATTCTTAATTCTCCGTTGGTGTGACTTCTGTACATGTTATTGTGCTTGAATTTAAAGGTGCAAAGTTACTTTTTTAATTCGATGTCTGAAAGGTAAAATTAGCTTTGTATATCCTCTTTAAAATCAGAAAATCCACTCAGAATTTATAAGTGGATTTTTATTTTTTATTTATGTAGCCTCTTATTTATTAGCCAATAAATCTCTTATTTCTATTAATAGTTCTTCTTGAGTAGGTCCTTTTGGAGCTTCAGGTTTAGGTTCTTCTTTTTTCTTTGTTTTTTCGTAGGCTTTTAAAAACATAAAAATTACAAAACCAATAATTACAAAGTCAATAACAGATTGCACAAAGTTTCCATAAGTCATAATAGGAGCACCAGCTTCTTTGGCTTCAGCTAAGGTTTCATAGCTTCCTTTTCCTAGTACAAAAAATAAATCATTTACATTTTTGTTGCCTAAAAACAAACCTACAAAAGGCATAATAATGTCTTTTGCTAATGAGCTTACAATGGTTTTAAATGCTCCACCAATAATTACTGCAGTTGCTAAACTTACAATATCACCTTTCATTAAAAAGGTTTTAAAATCTTTTAAAAATCCCATAGTTGTGCTTTTAGTTAATCCTATGGAAGATAATGATTTTTTCATTTTAGATAAATGTTTTTTTGATTCGCTGAGAAATAGCGGTTAATATTTCATAAGAAATGGTGTGACAAATAGTGGCGAATTCTTCTACAGTTTGTTGATTGTTAAAAATAACGACTTCATCACCTTCTTTGCAATCTATGTTGGTTACGTTAACCAAAATCATATCCATACAGATGTTTCCAGAAGTATAAGCTTTTTGTCCGTGAATGGTTACATATCCATTTCCACAACCTAAAGGTCTAGAAAAACCATCAGCATGACCAATGGGAATAATAGCAATTTTTTCCTCTTTTTGAGCAGTAAAAGCCATGTTATAACTAATACTATCTCCTTTTTTTACTGTTCTGATTTGAGAAATTACAGACTTTAAACTCGCCACATTTTTTAATTTGGCAGTTTCCTCGGTATCGTTCCCAAAACCGTATAAACCAATTCCCAGCCTAACCATATCAAAATGAGCATTTGGATAATTAATCACACCAGAAGTATTACTCATATGCACTACAAAGTGGTGTTTTAGTTTTGAGCGTAGGACTGTAATAATACTATTAAAAGTAGAGATTTGCTTTTCTGTAAATTCTTTTTCATTCAAATCTTCACTGGCTGCAATGTGAGAAAATGCAGAAACGATTTTGATATTTTTATTGTGTTGAACTAATTGAATCAATTCTTCAACTTCATCAATGTTAAATCCTAATCTGTTTAATCCTGAATTGAATTTTAAATGAATAGGATAGTCTTCTAAATGATTTTCTTTAGCAAAAGCAATAAATTGTTTTAAGGTGTAAAGAGAATAAATATTAGGTTCTAAGTTGTGTTTGATTAACAAATCATAGTTTGACACTTGAGCATGTAAAACCAAAATAGGGGTTTTAATTCCATTTTCTCTTAGTTTAATTCCTTCATCAGCATAGGCAACACCAAAATAATCAACGCCTTCTTTTTCTAAAGTTTTGGCAATATTTACAGGTTCTAAACCGTAAGCAAAAGCTTTCACCACCGCCAAAGTTTTGGTTCCTGGCTTGGTTTTATTTTTTAAATAGTGATAATTGTGCTTTAGGGCAGATAAGCTAATTTCTAGCTTTGTAACATGATGGTTTTCCATGCTAATTTTTTTTGATATTCGCTTTGTAAAAAGCCGCTCTACTTAGAGGTTCGTAATTTTCGTTTTCACCTAACATTACCAATTTTTCACTATCATTTTTTCGATGACTGTAATGTGCTAAATTTCCTGTTTTGGTACAAATGGCGTGTACTTTGGTTACATATTCAGCTGTAGCCATTAAATTTGGCATCGGCCCAAAAGGCTTTCCTTTAAAGTCCATATCTAATCCAGCCACAATAACTCTAATCCCTTTGTTGGCCAAATCGTTACAAACACTTACAATTTCATCATCAAAAAATTGAGCTTCATCAATTCCAACCACATCTACATCATTGGCTAACAATCTAATATTGGCAGCTGCGGGAACGGGAGTGGAGCGAATGTATTTTTCATCATGAGAAACTACATTTTCTTCATCGTAGCGAGTATCAACAGAAGGTTTAAAAATCTCAATACGCTGTTTGGCAATTTGTGCACGTCTTAATCTGCGAATTAATTCTTCGGTTTTTCCGGAGAACATAGATCCACAGATGACTTCAATCCATCCAAATTGTTCTTTATGGTTTACGGTGTTTTCAAGAAACATTTTGTATTTTTATCAATGTTAGTAACTATCTAAAATTGCGAATCACAACAAAAGATAAGTGTACAAATTTATCAAATAAAGTCTTACGCGCTAACCTAAATTGATCAAAGTATTTATGCAAAAAAAATTAGAGGCAGAATTAATGAGCATTGCTCACAGCATTTTGCAAATGAAAAATAGAGATGATTTAAAAGCCTTGAAACAAAAGGCTTATGAAACATATGAGAAACTTGCAGTTTTATCTTACATTGAAGACTTTGTTAAAGAAACGCCTCAAAATACTAAAACAATTGAGGAATTGGTAGAAGAAACTTTTTCCGAATCCAGAAAAGAGGTTGAAGAAATTCAAGACATTCCAAAAGATGATGTTGAAAAAGTAGAAGAATTTACTAATGAAACAGGAGAACCAACAAAAGTGGTAAATGTTGAATTGGTTGATGAAACTTTAGAAGTTGTAGAAGATGATGTAGAGGAGGTGGTTGATGAAATTGAGACTGAAGAAAATAAAGAAGAACCTTCGTTGGATTTATTTACCAAAGTAGAAGAAAAGAAAGAAGAAAAGTCTACTCATTTACAATCATCTTTAGCGAAAGAATTTGGAAGTACTGTTTCCTTAGATGTGGCTACTGATTTGTTTGAAAACGCAACACGTGTAGCTCCTAAAAAATCTTTGAATGATGTGGCTATGGGACAAAAGAATTTACAAATTGACTTGAATGATAGAATTGCTTTTGTAAAGCATTTGTTTGATGAGAGTCAGGAAGATTTTAATAGAGTGATTTCTCAATTAAATACCATGACCTCAGAAAAAGAAGCTTTATCTTTCTTAAAAATGGTAAAAAAGGAGTATAATTGGGCCGGAAAAGAAATCTATGAAGATAGATTGATTTTGTTAATAGAAAGAAAATTTAATTAGAGATGAGTTTAAAAGCAGAAGATTTTAACAAAATATTTGATGCTGTGATAGCAAAATATCACGTGATTGATGATGTAGATCAACCTTTTGAAAATGTATATGATGCCAGTACTTTAGAGCATTTGTTATATAGAAAATGTTGGATAGATACCGTGCAATGGCATTACGAAGATATTATTCGTTTGCCAGATATTGATCCAATTGAAGCCTTGGCTTTAAAAAGAAGAATTGATGCTTCTAACCAAGACAGGACAGATATGGTGGAATATGTGGATAGTTATTTTCTACAAAAATACACTGATGTAACACCAAAACCAACGGCGAAAATAAACTCAGAAAGTCCAGCTTGGGCTATTGATAGATTGTCTATTTTGGCGTTAAAAATTTATCACATGAACGAGGAAGTAATTCGTGAATCTGCCTCAGCTAGTCATAAAGAAGCTTGTCAAAAAAAGTTAAATATTTTGTTAGAGCAAAGAGTGGATTTGTCTACAGCCATTGATGATTTAATTACTGATATTGAAAATGGTGATAAGTATATGAAAGTATACAAACAAATGAAAATGTACAACGACGATGAATTAAATCCGATGTTGTATAAACAAAAATAAAGCAATAAAAAAACCGAGACATTTGTCTCGGTTTTTTTATTGTGTTTTGGCTATCAATGCTTCAACTGTTTTTTTGCTATTTCCTACAAAAATCTCATTCTCTATAATAGCTACCGGTCTTTTTAAAAAAGTGTATTCGCTTAAAATATAATTTTTGTAATCTTCTTCACTTAGGTTTTTATCTTTTAAACCTTGTTCTTTATAAAGCCTTGCTCTTTTGTTAAACAACTCCTCGTAAGAATTTGTTAAGGCATACATTTCTTGTAGTTGTTCTGCATTTACAGGATTGCTTTTTATTTCTTGAATTTCAAAACCATCTAGGTTTAATTGGTTTAGAATTCTTTTACAGGTATCGCAAGTTTTTAAGTAGTATATTTTTTTCATAAGTCTGAAGTCTCTTCTATCTTTACAGCTATCAAAAGTATAAAAATAGAAATAATGGATATTACAAAACAAGCAGATATTTTAGTAAAAGGGAGAGCTTTAATATTAAAATTAATAGGGGATTTTTCTTTAGAGCAAATCAATACAATTCCAGCTGATTTTAATAATAACATAGGTTGGAATGTAGCGCATTTGGTGGTGACACAACAATTGTTGTGTTATAAATTATCTGGGTTAGAAACAGTTTTGTCTGATGAAATGATTGAGAGATATAGAAAAGGAACTGCTCCGAATGGTCATGTCATCAATCAACAAGAGTGGGATTTGATATTAAAACTGTTTATAGAGTTGCCAGAAAAATTGTTAGCAGATTACAATAACAATTTATTTAAATCATATAGCGAATATACCACAAGTGTAAATGTTACTTTAGATGGTATTGAAAAAGCGATTGATTTTAATAATTTTCATGAAGGAATACATCTAGGCGTAATTCTAGCATTGAGAAAATTGGTGTAAATCAACTTTTTTAAAACATGTGATATATAAAACCGACACAAATGACTGAATTAAAGTCGTTAGACAGATTTGAAGATATATCTGGATTTACTCCATCCATCCAATCAGATAAGTAGTATTTAAGGTTTATCTGTGCCATAAGATCGTAATAAGGACTCGCTTTGTACCTTGCTCCCAAAGCAATGTTTCCAGAAATTGTAACGTTATTTGTTTTGGTAATGTAGCTAGCTTTATAGTTGTCTGGATACCCTGGATCACCGCCTCCGTTGTTTGCACCTGGCGTTTGGTTCCATCCAGCTTGATTGTCTATAGCTTCTTGGTCATAACTAGGGGTTGCACTAAAATAATGAATACCTAAACCAACTGAAACATAAGGGTTTACTTTGCTCTTATTTCTGTATCTGTTGTACTTGTGTAAAAACCTAATGATATCTCTGTAATAAAATTGTAGTTCGTTGTCCAAGCTAATAGTGGTGGTTCTTGAACTTAACCTTGCTAATAATATTTTATTAGGAGTGTTTGCATAGGTATATCTTGGAGGATCATTAAGTGGTTTGGTTCCTGTTCCGTAAGATGTATTGTCAAAAGTTGAGTAATTTACACCCAAGCTTGTTTTTAAGATAGTATGTCTATATATTGCACTTGCACCATATCTTATTGGTAAAATGTGAAGATAGTGTGTAGCATTTACAGCAAATCCATTAATGGTTGCTTTTCCATCCATAGGACCTTTGGTAACAAAATCAGATTGAAAGTTAGAAATACCAGCTTCAGCTCCTAATTCATGTTGATAAATAAAGCGTCGTTGTGCATTACTTTTGGTTGTAAGTAACAAGGCAAATAATATAAATAAAACTAACTTTTTGATCATGTTGATTTTGTTAAAAGTTGAACCCCAAAAGTATAAAAAAACCTAACATTTGTTATTTAATCGTGATAGTTTCATTGATTTCAGAATTGGCTCTAAGTGTGAGTTTTTTATTAAGATTATTGATAGGTTCTGGTTGAATTCTTAATTCAAAATTACCATTATCAAATTTGTTGTTTTTGTTAAGATCTTGAATAACTCTAGCGTGATATTCACCAGGGGGTAATTGCTTAAAAGAGACTTCTTGAGAGTCATCAATAATTTGAACAGTTTTGGTTTTAAAACTATCGTTAGATATTTCTATTAGTAATCTTAAGTTATTAGGGTTTTTAACATCTAGAATAATATCACCATACTCTTCTAAATCAACTGTTTTTAGTTTTACAATTTGTTTTCCAGTGTATTGGTGTAAAATATCAGTAAAGGCCAACTCTTTTAAAACCAAAGAATAATATTTGTTAGGCTGTCTTTTAAAATCAACCAACAGGCTTTGTTTCCATGCATTGTTGGTAATGGTATAGTCAATAGGAATTGAATCTTGCTCTAAAACTTGAATACTATCTTTATTAATAAAATCTATAGGAATGTTACTTGACAATATTAAAGAATCATTAGGGTGTAAAGTTCCTTTAATAGTGCTTTTAACAATTAAAGAATCCATTTTTAAATCTCTAGGCATTCTGGTAAAACTTTCAAAGAGAGTATCTTGTTTTATATTTATTGTAATAGAATCTTTTGGGAATTCTTTAAACCAAAAATAAAGCGAATCTTTGCTAGAGGGTTTGCTTACAAAATAATTATTTTTAGCAATTCCTGAAGCAGAAACCTCTGGGATGTCTTTACCTTGATAACCGAGAATTATTACGTGACCACTGGTTTGTGTTGGTCTCATAATTTTATTATCTCTAGGTTCTTTAAATAAAATAAAATCATCTATGGTGTCTGCTGCTTTTAAATCAATATCTTGATTTAAAAAAGCTATTCTCTCTAAACCTTTGTCGTATTTGTAATTGTTGTTTTTATCTTCAAGAGCAATTAACTTATAGTTCGCTTCAGATAAGTTTTCTAAGCTGTAATATGTACTGTCTAAGGTGTTTGATAAATAGTTAGGTGTATAGTGTCCAACCAAAGTATCGTTGGCATTTTTATAGGCCATTACACTGATGTTTTCAATTTTTTTATCGGTTAAAGGATCTATCACATTACCTGAAATACTAAGAGAGTCTAACAGAGGGCCTGTACTAAAAACGTATGAAAATTTACCAAGTTTATTTCCTTCATTATTGTCAATAATGCTATTTCCAAAATTAATGGTATATGTGGTGTTTGGAGTTAACGGTTCTAAAAACTCTATACTAATTTTTTTAGAAACTCCAACTTCGGGCTTTATAATAGGTTTTTTCTCCATTGGTGGAGAAATAATTAATTGAGAATTCAGTTTTTCGAACTTGATATACTCATCAAAAACAATGACTATTTTTTCTGCATTAAAAGAGGTGGTTTTGTTTGCGGGTTTGGCAATTGCCATAACTGGGGGAATACTATCTTTAGGTCCTCCCGTGGGGCTACCCATTCTAGCACAACTTCCTAGAAAAAGTGTGACGATAACTATTAAAATTGCGAGTATATTCTTCATAAAATTATTTTGCAAAGAAACTGAATTTTTGTGATAACTAAACCACGCATGCGATGGTAATAATTGAGATTTTAACATTATTTAATTCTCTAAGTGCTTTGGCACAAGAAATTAAGGTGGCTCCGGTGGTTAAAACATCATCAATTAGCAAAATGTTTTTTTGATGAAACGAATGTTTAGGATTTGCTTTAAACAAACTCTGGACACTTTTATGTCGTTCTTCTTTGTTTTGTTTGGTTTGAGATTTGTTGTTTTCCGTTTTAATCAAGCCATCTTTTACATATTTAGCTTGTATATTTTTTGCAATACTTTTAGCCAATACATCAACTTGATTGTATCCTCTCTTTTTTTCTTTTTTGGGATGCAGAGGAACAGGAATCACAATATCGATATTTTTAAATCTTAAACTTATTTCTAGTTCATCAACGATTGCTTTGGCAGCATATTGTCCAAAATCTTGTAAGCCATGATATTTTAATGCTTTTAAAAGGGTTTGAATGGGGCTGTTTTTTTGATAAAAATACAGGGCAGCGGCATCAACAATAACTACTTTTCCTAAAAAGAGTTTTTCTAGTGGATTGTTTTGATAGTTGATAAAATTAGTGAATTCTAATTGTTGGTGACATTCTACACATAAAAAAGAATTTTTTTGTGGAATAATGGATTTACAGTGTAAACATCTGTAAGGAACAAATAGATCTCTTAAATCTTTCAGAGGATTCATAGCTTTTATGTTAAAAATAAACAATATTTTTAGACTAGTTTGCGACTAACAAAAATTTACGATTTATGAAAAACACAAAAAATATATTAATCGCAGTTTTGGGATTAATTATTATTGGTTTTGTGGTGTATAACTATAAAATCACCAATGAAAACAGTGCTTATAAACAAGCAATTATAGAGGAAAAAGAAGCTTTAGCAAAAGAGTTAGACATCACATTAAAAGATTTAAATGTTAATCAAGAACAAAATATTGCTATTACAAAAGATTTTAACAATGCCAATGAAAAATTAAAAGGGATTAGAAATCAACTAAACAAATCTAAGGCAGAAGTAGAAAAGTTAAAAACCAAATTAAGTAATTCGGAAGAAAATAGTTTTAAAGCTTTACAAACTTTAAGAGCCTCTTTAGAAGGTGTAAAAATGAATAATCAAATTTTATTTAAAAGTTTAGATTCTATCAAAACCCTGAATGATAGCTTGATGGTGACTATTGCCGTTACAAAATCAGAATTAAATGCAGAAAAACTACAAAGTCAAGAATTGTCTTTAAAATTGTCTGAAGCGACAAAGGTGCAAATTTCAAGAGTAGAAGTTTTTGCTATTGAAGAAAAAAAATCAGGAGAAATTAAAGAAACCAATCGTTACAAAAATGTTAACGGAATTCAGGTAAAATACAATGTTTTAAATAACAAGGCTTTAACCAATACAGAATGTGATATTTTTTATGTCTTAAAAAATTCGGAGGGTTTAATTGTAGCATCAAACGGAGAGTTTTTGCATAAAGGAGCGCTTAAAAAATTTACAGATGGTACTCGTTTAATTTTAAATGGAGAAACCATGCCTGTAAGTGATATTATATCATTACAGGATGTTGAATTAAGTAAGGGAACTTATACTATTGATTTTTATAGTCTCGATGGCTTATTGGCTAGTGAATCATTTGTCTTAAAAAATAGTTTTTTAGGGGTTTTTTAAATAAAACAAACAGTTTTTAGAACAGAATAATTATAATATCAAAAGCTTTTATATTTTTGCGCAATGGCAAAACAAGAAGATCAATTTAAAAATGTAATTTCTCATGCTAAAGAATACGGATACGTATTTCAATCTAGTGAGATTTATGATGGGTTGAGTGCAGTATATGACTATGCACAAAACGGAGTAGAATTAAAGAAAAATTTACGTGAGTACTGGTGGAAAGCCATGGTACAAATGCATGATAATATTGTAGGATTAGATGCTGCAATTTTTATGCATCCTACCACTTGGAAGGCTTCTGGCCATGTAGATGCTTTTAATGATCCTTTAATAGACAATAAAGATTCTAAAAAAAGATACAGAGCAGATGTTTTAATTGAAGATTACGTTGCTAAATACGATGATAAAATAGATAAAGAAGTTGCCAAAGCAAGCAAACGTTTTGGAGATTCTTTCGATAAAGAACAATTCTTAGCAACCAATCCTCGTGTGATAGAGTATAAGGAAAAAGGAGCTGCTATTTTAGCAAGAATGGGAAAATCTTTGGAAAACGAAGATTTGGCTGATGTAAAAGCATTGATAGAAGAATTAGGAATTGCTTGTCCCTTGTCAGGTTCTAAAAACTGGACAGATGTTAAACAGTTTAACTTAATGTTTGGAACCAAACTTGGAGCTTCTGCAGAGCATGCAACAGATTTATACTTACGTCCAGAAACGGCTCAAGGTATTTTTGTAAACTTTTTAAATGTGCAAAAAACAGGAAGAATGAAAATTCCTTTTGGTATTGCACAAACAGGAAAAGCTTTCCGTAATGAGATCGTAGCTCGTCAGTTTATTTTCCGTCAACGTGAATTTGAACAAATGGAAATGCAATTTTTTGTACGTCCTGGAACTCAAAAAGAATGGTATGAGACTTGGAAAGAATCTCGTTTAAAATGGCATTTATCTTTAGGTTTAGGAATGGATAATTACCGTTTCCACGATCATGATAAATTGGCTCATTATGCAGATGCTGCGGCGGATATTGAATTTAAATTCCCATTTGGATTTAAAGAACTAGAGGGAATTCACTCAAGAACTGATTTCGATTTAAAAGCACATCAAGAATATTCTGGAAAGAAAATTCAATATTTTGATAATGAAATCAATGAAAATTATATCCCTTATGTGGTAGAAACATCTGTTGGTTTAGATAGATTGTTTTTAGCGGTATTCTCTAATTCGTTACAAGAAGAGGAGTTAGAAGATGGAACTTCTAGAACGGTATTGAAATTACCATCGGTAGTAGCACCAGTGAAAGCAGCTATCTTACCATTGGTTAAAAAAGATGGATTACCAGAAATTGCCAAAGATATTTTTGATCAATTAAAATTTGATTTCAACGTTGCCTACGATGAAAAAGATGCTATCGGACGTAGATATCGTCGTCAAGATGCCAATGGAACACCATTTTGTATCGCTGTAGATTACGAGACTAAAGATGATAACATGGTAACCATTCGTCATAGAGATACCATGGAACAGAAACGTGTCGCGATTGCTGATTTAAGATCAATTATTGATGCAGAAGTAAACATGGGAGTTTGGCTAAACAAAGCCAAATAATCTTCATGATAAAATATAAAAAAGGTGAGCATTTGCTCACCTTTTTTATGCTTAATATTTTCTTTACAAAGAATAATATATTTAATCGTAATTTTACGATTGATTAAATAAAACCATGAAAAAATACATAGCAGAATTTATAGGAACATTTACCTTGGTGTTTTGTGGTTGTGGAGCCATGACGATTAATGAAGTTACTGGTGGAGCAGTAGGACATGTCGGAATAGGAATTACTTGGGGGTTTGTGGTAATAGCCATGATTTATGCCTTAGGAGATACTTCAGGAGCTCATTTAAACCCTGCGGTTTCCATTGCTTTTGCATGTGCCAAAAAATTTATTTGGAAAGAAGTTCCCAAATATATCATGTCTCAGTTTTTGGGTGGTCTATTAGCAAGTGCTTTGTTGGTTTACTTGTTTCCGATGAGTGAATTTTTGGGAGGGACACATATTTCAGAAATAATAGATCCTACAAGAGGATTTGTGATTGAGTTTTTGTTGACATTCTTTTTAATGTTTGTCATCATAAATGTGTCAACAGGATCAAAAGAAGTTGGAATCATGGCTGGTTTTGCCATTGGTGGTGTGGTGATGCTAGAAGCTTTATTTGCTGGACCAATCACCAACGCTTCTATGAATCCAGTTCGTTCTTTAGCACCCGCAATTATGTCTTTAAAGTTTGATAATCTTTGGTTGTATATACTTGCTCCAATTTTAGGAGCTATTACAGCTGTTATGAGTTGTAAGTTGATTAAAGATGAGAATTGTTGTCAAGAAGGATGATGTTAATCAAATAAAAAAAACCGCTCTACATTAGAACGGTTTTATGATGATTTATAGGTAAACTATTGAAAGTCTATTTTTTGGGAAAAATGGTTTTACTAAAAATTAATAAAATCATCACACCAATTGTAATAGCACTATCGGCAACGTTAAAAATGGCATTGAAAAAAGTAAAATAATTTCCTCCTATGCTTGGTATCCATTTAGGAAGTGTTCCTTGCCAAATAGGAAAATAAAGCATGTCTACCACTTTTCCGTGAAATATAGCTCCAGTAGCTTCAGAAGGGTTAAAAGTAGCTAATTGACCGTAAGAATCTGTAAATAGGACTCCGTAAAAAACAGAGTCTATAATGTTTCCTAAAGCTCCACAAAAAATTAAAGAAATAGAAACGATTAATAAGTTATGTGCGTTCTCTTTAATGCTTTTTCTTAGCCAATATCCAATTCCAACAATGGCACATAAACGGAATAAGGTTAAAATTAATTTCCCTGTTTTACCACCAATTTCAGTTCCCCAAGCAGCTCCGTTGTTTTCTATAAAGTGAATTCTAAACCAATCAAAAACATAAATTTCTTCACCTAATTGAAAATTTGTTTTGATGTATATTTTACTAATTTGATCAATCAATAAAACAATAATAATAAGTAGAATAGATTTTTTAGTATTCATATCAATAGTAAAAAGAAAAGTTTGTAACCGAAATCACAAACTTTTTATATGGCAATTTTAAAAGGAAAATTCCTTTTTTATTATTTGTTTTCTGCATTCTTAGCATCAATGCTTAAAGTAGCATGTGGCACCAATCTTAAACGTTCTTTTCTGATTAATTTACCAGTTGCACGACAAATTCCGTAAGTTTTATTTTCTATACGTAACAAAGCATTTTTTAAATCGCGAATAAATTTTTCTTGACGAATAGCTAGCTGCACGTTTGCCTCTTTAGACATAGTTTCAGAACCTTCTTCAAAAGCTTTAAACTGCGGAGAGGTATCATCTGTGTTGTTAGAACTTCCGTTTTTATAAGAGCTTTGTAGAATTTCTAAATCCTTTTTAGCACGATCAATTTTTTTTAAGATAATTTCTTTAAACTCAGCTAAATCTTTATCGCTGTATACTACTTTTTCATCTGCCGTTGCCATAATATTTAGATTTTATGAATGAATATTTTACTTTTTATGTCGTCGAATTCAATATCTAAACCATCATTTAGTTCGTTTACAAATTCTAATTGATTGGTTAAGGTTTCGCTCTTGATATATGCTTGGTTTGTATTTACAGCTTTCTCTAAAACTTCGTTTACAAGGATAGATAATTTAATCTTATCTGTTACTTCTAAACCTGAATCTTTTCTCAAGTTTTGCACCCTGTTAACCAATTCTCTAGCCACTCCTTCGTTTTTTAACTCATCAGAAATGGTTACGTCTAAAGCAACTGTTAATCCTCCTTGGTTTACCACTAACCAACCTTCAATATCTTGTGAACTTATCTCAACTTCTTCTAGCGTTAAATCTACTAAATTTTCTCCAATGTTAACAGAAATTTTACCATCACGCTCTAATTTTGCAATGTCATCTTGTGTAAATTTTTGAATTTCAGCACCTATCAACTTCATATCTTTACCAAAACGAGGTCCTAAAACTTTAAAATTAGGTTTGATATTCTTTACCAATACTCCCGAAGCATCGTCTAATAAATCAATTTCTTTAACGTTTACTTCTGATAATATTAAATCTTGAACCGCTAAAATATCTTCTCTTTGCTGGTTGTCTAACACAGGAATCATGATTTTTTGTAACGGTTGACGTACTTTAATCATTTCCTTTTTACGTAAAGACAATACCATAGATGATATTTGTTGAGCCTTTTGCATTTTACGTTCTAAGCTTTCATCAATGGCAGAAACATCTGCTTTTGGAAACTCGGCCAAATGTACTGATTCATAAGATTCTGTATGTGTTGCAGAGGTTAAGTCTTTGTAAAGATTATCCATGAAGAATGGGGCAACCGGAGCACTTAATTTTGCCACGGTTAACATACACGTATAAAGCGTTTGGTATGCTGATATTTTATCAGTTCCGTAATCACCTTTCCAAAATCGTCTTCTGCTTAAACGCACAAACCAGTTTGATAAGTTCTCGGTTACAAAATTCTGTATTTCACGTGTAGCTTTTGTTGCCTCGTATTCGTTATAGAATTTTTCTGTTTTTAGAATTAAGGTATTCAATTCAGATAAAATCCAACGATCTATTTCTGGTCTGTCCTCTAAGTTGATGTCTGCTTCAGCATATTTAAATCCATCAATATTAGCATACAAAGTAAAGAATGAATAGGTGTTGTATAAAGTTCCGAAGAATTTACGTCTTACTTCATCAACTCCTTCTAAATCAAACTTTAAGTTGTCCCAAGGATTTGCGTTAGAAATCATGTACCAACGTGTAGCATCGGGTCCGTATTGATCCATGGTTGCAAAAGGATCAATACCGTTTCCTAAACGCTTAGACATTTTTTTACCGTGTTTGTCTAAAACCAATCCGTTAGAAACTACATTTTTATAAGCAACATTGTCAAAAACCATGGTACTAATGGCGTGTAAAGTATAAAACCATCCACGAGTTTGATCTACTCCTTCTGCAATAAAATCAGCTGGGTAAAATTCTCTATTATCTATCAACTCCTTGTTTTCAAAAGGATAGTGCTGTTGTGCGTATGGCATAGAACCAGAATCAAACCAAACATCAATAAGGTCTGCTTCACGTTTCATTGGTTGTCCTTTAGGAGAAACCAAAGTGATTTCATCAACAATATTTTTGTGTAAGTCGATTTGATCATAGTTGTCGTCAGACATATTTCCGACTTCAAAAGCATCAAAATAAGTAGGATTTGCAATTCCTGCTTCACGAGCTTTTTCAATTTCAGCTTTTAATTCTGCTACTGAACTGATTAAGATTTCTTCTGTTCCGTCCTCGGTTCTCCAAATAGGTAATGGAATTCCCCAGTAACGAGAACGAGATAAGTTCCAATCGTTGGCATTTTTTAACCAGTTTCCAAAACGACCTGTTCCAGTAGATTCGGGTTTCCAATTAATGGTGTCGTTTAATTCATGCATACGGTCTTTAACTTCCGTAACTTTTATAAACCAAGAATCTAATGGGTAATATAAAATAGGCTTATCTGTTCTCCAACAATGTGGATAACTGTGCTTGTATTTTTCTACATTAAATGCTTTATTTTCTTCTTTTAACTGAATGGCAATTTCTACATCTACAGATTTCTCTGGTGCTTCCCCATCGTTGTAATACTCGTTTTTAACATATTTACCAGCATGTGGACCTACTCCGTTTCTAAACTTACCTTGTAAGTCTACCAAAGGAACTGGATTTTCATGATCATCTAAAACCAACATAGGCGGCACAGAAGGGGTAGCATTTTTAGCTACAAAAGCATCATCTGCACCAAAAGTAGGAGCCGTGTGTACAATACCTGTTCCATCCTCGGTAGTAACAAAATCTCCTGTAATCACTCTAAAAGCGTTTTCAGGATGTTCATAAGGCAATGCCCATGGTAATAGTTGTTCGTATTTAATTCCTTCTAAATCTTTTCCAACAAAAGTTTCTCCAACTAAGAATGGAATTTTTTTATCAGCTTTTGTATAAGTCTCTAATTCTTCTTGTGTGCTAACTGAAACAAACTTTTTACCAAATTGTTTAGATACTAAGTTTTTAGCTAAAATAACTGTAATAGGTTCAAACGTATATTGATTGTATGATTGTACAACTACGTATTCAATTTTAGGACCAACAGTTAAAGCGGTGTTGCTTGGCAGTGTCCAAGGAGTGGTAGTCCATGCTAAGAAATGAATATCTCCATCTATCACTTGTAAACTTTTTGGCAAAGTAGCTTTAATAGCTTTAAACTGAGCAACAATAGTCGTGTCTGTTACATCTTGATACGCTCCAGGTTGATTGATTTCGTGAGAACTTAACCCTGTTCCTGCCTTTGGTGAATAAGGCTGAATGGTATATCCTTTATAGATCAAATTCTTTTTGTAAATCTGACCTAGCAACCACCAAACCGTTTCCATGTATTTTGGTTTGTAAGTTACATACGGATCTTCCATATCTACCCAATAACCAATACGTTCGGTTAAATCATTCCAGATGTCTGTATATTTCATCACCGCTTTTTTACAAGCAATGTTGTATTCTTCAATAGAAATTTTAGTACCAATATCTTCTTTGGTAATTCCCAATTCTTTTTCAACGCCCAATTCTACAGGTAAACCATGTGTATCCCATCCTGCTTTACGCTGAACTTTAAAACCTTTCATGGTTTTAAAACGAGGATAAACATCTTTTATGGTTCTTCCTAAAACATGGTGAATTCCTGGCAATCCATTGGCAGAAGGAGGTCCTTCAAAAAACACATATGGTTCTTTTCCTTCTCTAGCATCAATACTTTTTTGAAAGATGTTATTTTCTTGCCAAAACTTAAGCGTTTCTGATGCAATGTTGGTTAAACTTAATCCTTTATGTTCTTTGAAATTTGCACTCATTTTATTGGGTATTCAATTTGGATTGCGAAATTACGGTTTTAATTGATGATTAACAATAGAGTGGCAGTTTTTAGAAATGTTTGATGAATATTCATATATTGTGCACCAAAAAACTAAAAAACTATGAAAAAAATTACGACATTATTGTTAATGATATGTACAATTGTTTGCCTTGCAAACGATGATTTAACACCTAAAGAGTGAGAATACTTAAAGATGTTAGATAGTGTTCAGGCTCATTTTAAATATCAAACAGGCTCACTTAAGTTAAATTCTGATTTAGCTGTTTTAAACTTGCCTGAAGGTTTTACTTTTTTAAATAAAAAAGAAGGAGAGTTTGTGTTGGAAAAATTATGGGGAAATCCTCATTCAGATATTATTGGGTTAATGTTCCCAAATGGTGTTTCTGCAACAAGTGATACTTTTTCATATGCAGTTGAAATAACTTATACGGAAGATGGGTTTGTAAGTGATGAGGATGCTAAGGAGATTGATTATGATGATTTGTTAAAGCAAATGAAGTCAGATGCAGATTTGGAGAACAAGGATAGATTGAAAAATGGTTATCCAAGTATTGAATTGATAGGATGGGCAACACCTCCGTATTATGATGATGTTCATAAAAAATTACATTGGGCAAAGGAATTGAGATTTGATGAGAGTGAGATTAATACCTTAAATTATAATGTTAGAGTTTTAGGAAGAAAAGGATATTTAAATTTAAATATAATTGGAGATATAAATCAGTTAGAAAATGTAAATAAGGATATAGATAAAATATTAAATAGTGTTCATTTTTCTAAAGGATTTACTTACAGTGAGTTTAACCCAGATGTTGATGAAATTGCGGCTTATGGAATAGGGGGATTAATTGCTGGTAAGATATTAGCCAAAGCAGGTTTTTTTGCTGTATTGCTTAAGTTTTGGAAAGTTATAGCTGTTGCAGTTGCTGGAGCTTTTGGAATTTTTAAAAAGAAATTGTTGGGAGGCAAAAGTGACGATTAAAAAAGAAAGAGGGTTGTAATTACAACCCTCTTTCTTTTTTAATCGTTTCGTAAGCTTCCTGAATTTTTTGAAACTTTTCTTGAGCTCCTTTTAAATGTTCTTCTCCTAAGTGCGCTAATTTATCTGGGTGATGTTCTTTAACGAGTCTTCTGTATGCCTTTTTAATAGTATCATTGTCATCAGATTTAGAAACTTCTAATATTTGATAAGCAGATTCACTATTGTCATAAAACATCGCTTTGATAGAGTTAAAACTAGCTTGGTTGATGTATAAGTAATTGGCAATAGACTGAATGGTTTGTACTTCTACATCGGCTACATGTCCATCAGATTTTGCAATGGCAAACAAGAAATGAATCAATTGAGCACGAGACTCAGCAGACATATGACTTCTAATTTGTGTACAAACTTCTTGAGTAGATAAAGAGGTGTCGTTAATAATTCCTTTAAACAATTTAAAAGCATTATTGGCTCTATCTTTTCCATACATCTGCACAAAATAATTGCGAACGTAGTCTAATTCTTTTTGTAATATTTTTCCATCAGCCTTAATTACTACAGCAGATAAAAACAGTAAACTAATTTCAAAATCTCCTGCTTGTGTCGTTCTACTAGTATAGCTACTATTGTCTGATTGGAATTCAGAATAATCAGAAGTAGCACCTTTTAGCGCAGCTCCAATCAAATATCCCAAGGCAGCACCAATAGGTCCCCCTGCAGCCCATCCTATTCCAGCTCCAATCCAATTTGCAAATTTTTTCATGATTTGTGTGTTTGTTTTATCAGGTTGATGTGTTATCAACAAAATATTTAAAGTTTTTATTGAAACAAGAATCTTGCCTTAATTGTATTCGGAAAAAATGTCAGTAAATAAAATATGCTCAACATATAAATAATATTGAGCACATAATAATATAGAAGGTTTATTTTTTATGATTTAGCTAGTTCTGTATACATTTTTGCAGTAACGTTTGCTTTGTATAAAATTCTGTTACACACTTTGTAGAGTTTAATAGGATTTATTTTTTTAGCTTCAAAATCTATTTTTTCGTCTTTGTAAATACCTTTTTTAAGCTTCATCCAGTCTATTCTGATGTCGTTAATTTCTTCTTCTATTTTTAAGGTATTAATGTCTAAAGCAGTTAGGTAATTAATGTTTTTGTCTAGAGTTTTAATGATTTTATCTATTTCTGAAGGAGAAATATTTTTTATATGATAATTATTGATAGCATAGTATAATGTTAATCGTTGAGTTAGGTATCTTAATTCACCGGCAATATTTGTTGCTTCTGGTATTTTTAACTCAAGGTTTTTGTTAGGAATGTTTATGTTGTTTAAAGGCTGTTGTTTTGCGTATTCTAATATTTCAATAACTAAATTGTCGCAAATTTTAAGAAAGATTGTATTTGTGTTAACAACTATTTGCATTGCTTTTTTTGAGTCGTCTAAAATGTATGTTTTATATACGTTAAATGTTTTTTCTTCTTCTTCTACTCTAGATTTTATAAGATCTGTAGGAGCAAAATCCTTTAATATTTTTAATCCATTTTGAAAGATAGAAATGGTATATTCTAGTTCTTTTTTAGCTTCTGTGCTGTTTACATCAGCTGCTAAATAAACTTTATCTTTTGCCATTCTTTGGCCTAACATTCTTTGTCTTCCAGCTATATTTATAGCGTCCGAAATAGAGATTTTTGCTTGGGAAAAAGATTTGTGAAATGATAGGAGAACGATTGTAATTAGAAATAGGTTTTTCATTTTAATAAAATTTGGGGTTAAACTTTCTTGAAACTGTCGTTTTTGTTTTTTTAACTTGAATTCGATTGTAAAATTAAATCTTAAGAGTCAGTTTTTGAGTGTTTTAGGTCGGTTTTTGGAGGTTTCGTTATAAAAACAAATTTCATCCTGTCATATGTTTGTTTTTATCATGACATATGGTTGTCTTTATAAAAATTGCTTGTTGAAGGGGAGGTTTTTTGAAGGAAAGCATTAAAGATTAAATAGATTTGAAATCAATTATTAGTTGTTAACTGATAATATGTCACTCTGTAAGGTTTTGGAATATTAATTGTCTAAATTTGCATATTGGTTCAAAGGATTTGAATTATTATTTATTGAATTTAAAAGTATATACATATGTATCCACAAGAATTAACGGCTCCAATGGAAGCACAATTAGTACAAGCAGGAGTAACAGCCTTAAAATCTCCAGCTGATGTAGAATCATTCATTGCAAAAGAAGGAACTGCTTTAGTAGTAGTAAATTCAGTTTGTGGTTGTGCTGCAGGAACGGCAAGACCAGGAGTAATTGCTTCTTTACAAAATGCAAAATTACCAACTAGCTTAGGGACTGTATTTGCAGGAGTTGATGGGCCAGCGGTTCAAAAAGCACGTGAATTTATGATTCCTTTTCCTCCATCATCACCAGCGGTTGCGTTGTTTAAAGATGGACAATTGGTGCACATGTTAGAGCGTCATCATATTGAAGGGCATTCTGCTGAAGCAATTGCAGCAAACTTGTCTGGAGCTTATGATGAGTACTGTTCGTAATAAGTTTACCATATAGAAGTTTAAAAAAAGCCTGATTTGATCAGGCTTTTTTATTTTTGTTGAAAAAAGAATATGAAAAAGATTATTAGTGTTGTGGTGCTGTTGTTTGGTATTGTGAGTTTTTCTCAGAGTATTAAGGTTGATGAAAGTTTAACGTTTTCAAATGTTGGATCCTATAAAGTAGATGGTACTTTTTTTAGTATACTAAATGTTAAAAATCATAAAACAAAGAAATACGAGTGTTTGATATACACGTTAAAAGATTCTGTTTCTTATTATATAGGAAAGTTTGATTCAGATGCTCCTCAAAATTTAGAGCTATATCATAGAGCAGAAAACAATTTGGTACTTGTTTTTTCAACAAAAGAAAGATTTTATAATAGTACTCCTGCCTATAACGATGAGCAAAAAGATTACACATTGTTTTCAATTAATTTAACTAGCAAAGAGGCTAATACAGAAAAATTATATCTGGCTACTCCAACTCTGAAATTTTCATCTAAAGATTATTCTTGTTTCGTTTATATTGATAAAGAAAAATTTGAGATAGTAACTATTAAAGATTATAAAAAGAAGGAGAAATCTGAGACAGTATTGCCAAATGAAATTGTAAAATCCTACGCAAAAACCAAATTTAAAGCATTAACAGTAGTTTCTGGTATTGGCTATTCTGAAAATATTGGGGCTCCGGGAGATAGGCTTTTTTATGATGAGGATAACATATATATGACTTATTTAAATCCAAAAATTCGTCATTCATTAATTCTTAAGTTTACCAGAAATGAGAATAAATTCATGTGGTCAGGTTATAATGAGCTGCCATTTGGATTTGATAAAAAAGTTAAAGGCTATAACTCCTTTTTAACGAGAGATAGGTTTTATTTTATAGCAGAAAATGAAAATCAAGTCTCTTTTAGCAATGTTGATTTAAAAAGTAATGTTATCAAAAATTATAATTTAAATGATTTGGCTAGAAAAGATACTATAGATAAAATAATGCTTACTAAAGTTATATTAGGAATAGGATCTAAAAACAAAGTACCATCACTAACCGTTTATAAACAAAAAGGTACTGATAATGAAATTGTAAGTGTTTCATGTATTTCTAGGGAAACATATTATAATGATTTATTTCAGATGCAATTTCACCAACAAATGATGATGCAGCAACAACAAATGATGCAGCAACAAATGCAAAACATTAAGGCTTCTATTCCAGGTGGTTTTAATGTTATTTCAATCCCGTATCCTTTTATTAATGATAAAACTGTTGATAAAAAAATATTAAAATTTGTGATTGATTCTAATCAACAAATCATGAAGTATAGAGGTGAAGAGTTTGAATTAAAAAAAATAGATTATGCTAAAGACGTTGATTTGTTAGAGAGTTATTTAGATAATAAAATAGATAAGTTTAAAATAAAATATATGTCATTCATAAGACTTAAGAATGAAGGTTTATATTATGCTTATTATGATAAACGCAAAGATGAAATTGTTTTTGGAATTTTAAAAATAGATGAATCTAATTAGCTTTCACAAGCTTGCCAAATAGCATCATTAGGAACTGGAGCTGTTAAAGTGATTGGTTCTTTTTTTACAGGATGGATAAATGTTATTTTACGAGCGTGTAAATGAATACTTCCATCTTTATTACTTCTTTTTGCACCGTATTTTAAATCTCCTTTAATAGTACAGCCTAAAGTAGAAAGTTGTACCCTAATTTGGTGATGTCTCCCTGTTTCAAGTTCAATTTCTAACAACTGAAAATTATCTAATATTTTAATCACTTCATAATGAAGTATCGCATGCTTTGCTCCTTGAGTGGTTGGTAAGCAAACGTTAGATTTGTTGTTTTTTGGATTTTTAACTAGGTGATGAGATAGGGTTTGTTTTTTTGGAATATCTTGTTTGTTCACAACAGCCCAATAAGTTTTGTGAATTTTTTGGTCTCTTAAAGCTTTGTTTAATCGTTCTAAAGCTTTTGATGTTTTAGCAAAAATAACGATTCCAGAAGTAGGCCTGTCTAGTCTGTGTACAACTCCTAAATAAACATTCCCAGGTTTGTTTTCGTTGTGTTTAATATATTCTTTAACAACATCGCTTAAGGGTTTATCTCCAGTTTTATCTCCTTGAGTTATGTCTCCAGAACGTTTGTTAACCACAATGATGTGATTGTCTTCAAAAAGGATTTGTAAGTTGTTTTTGGTAGAATGCATTGCAAACTTTTTTACAAATTACCAGTGTTAAAGTCTTTATTGATGGTCTCAATAAAGTTCAAAATATCGTCTCTACCATTTTTATTTGCAGATGATGAGGTGAAATAAGTAGGAAAATATTCAAATTTTTCTTTCAACATCTCAGCTTCGTACTTGGCAATGTTCTGAGTAATGGCTCTAGGTTTTAGTTTGTCCGTTTTTGTAAAAATAATAGCAAAAGGTATTTCGTTTTCTGCTAAGAATTCCATGAACTCAACATCTATTTTTTGTGGCGTATGACGAGAGTCTACCAACACAAAAGTACAAACCAGTGCTTTACGTTGTTTAAAATAATCGGTAATAAAACTTTGGAATTCCTTTTTAGTGCTTTTAGATACTTTAGCATATCCATAACCAGGTAAATCTACCAAAAACCAATTTTTGTTGATTTTAAAGTGATTGATTAGTTGCGTTTTACCAGGAGTTCCCGATGTTTTTGCAAGTTTGTTTCTTCCGGTAATCATATTGATTAATGAAGACTTTCCAACATTAGACCTACCAATAAAAGCGTATTCAGGTAGGTTTTCAGAAGGGCATTTTGATACCTCTGAATTACTTACGATGAATTCTGCAGATTTAATCTGCATTACTTTATGTTGTTTTTTTCAAACCAAGCAGCAACTATTTCGTTAAATTGATCTGGGTGTTCCATCATTGGAGCATGTCCACATTTATCAACCCAAAACAATTCAGAGTTTGGTAGTAATTTATTAAATTCTTCGGCTACTTCTGGCGGGGTTACATCATCTTGTTTACCCCAAACCAAACAAGTAGGGATTTTCATATGAGGTAAATCATTTGCCATATTGTGTCTAATAGCACTTTTAGCCATTGCTAAAATTCTAATGGCACAATTTCTATCATTTACAGTTTCAAACAAATCATCTACCATTTTTTTAGTAGCAGTTTTAGGATCGTAAAAAACAGCTTCGGCTTTTGTTTTTATGTATTGATAATCACCACGTTTTGGGTAAGTGTCACCCATCGCTTTTTCATATAAGCCAGAGCTTCCTGTTAATACCATTGAGTCAACAAGTTCGGGAAATGCTTTGGTAATGTATAAAGAAACATGCCCACCAGCTGAGTTGCCTAAAAGAGTAGCTTGTGGAATGTTTTTGTATTCCATAAATTTTTTAACAAACTTAGCTAAATTCTTAATGTTTGTTTTAATTATAGGTAGGGTATAAATAGGTAATTCGGGTACTAAAACCTTGTATCCATTCTTAGAAAAGTGCTTTACAACCCCAGCAAAATCATCAAGTGTCCCCATTAAGCCATGTAAAACAATAATCGTTTTACCTTCTCCAGCTTCAATGTATTTAAACTCTCCTTCCGTTTTAACGTTATATTCCATGCTTATTATCTAGGCTTAGGTTTAGCTGCAAATGTAAACTTTTTTTGATAAAAAACCACGTATTCATAAATATAGCCTATAGCTTGAAAGCTAACTTCTTAACTGATTGATATTTAAAATATAAGCAATCTATGGTGTTGTGGTAAAACTTATCAACAATGTGGTAGAAAGTGGTAGAAAGTGGTGAAATATTTTATATTTTTGAAAAGTAAACTAAAAAAGTGGATTCATTAATAGGAACATACGAATGTAAAACAGACACCAAAGGACGTGTAATGCTTTCGGCTGGATTAAAAAAACAGTTAGAAGGTGTTGTGCATGAGGGGTTTGTGTTAAAACGTTCTGTGTTTCAGCCTTGCTTAGAATTGTACCCAATGGCAGAGTGGAACAAGGTAATGGGGCAAGTGGGAAAGCTGAATCGCTTTGTAAAAAAGAACAATGATTTCATAAGATTGTTTACTGCTGGCGTTAAAAACATAGAATTAGATGCTTCTGGAAGATTATTGTTGCCAAAAGATTTATTGGCATATTCCAAAATATCAAAAGAAGTAGTGTTGTCATCAGCGGTGTCAATTATAGAAATATGGGATAAAGAATTGTATGAAAAAGCAATTGATGGTGCAATGGATGATTTTGCTGAATTGGCAGAACAAGTAATGGGAGGTTTAAATACAGAAGAAGATGAGTTATCATAATCCAGTGTTGTTAAAAGAAAGTGTAGATGCATTAAATATAAAACCAAACGGTATTTATGTAGATGTAACCTTTGGGGGCGGTGGTCATTCAAAAGAAATTTTATCAAGATTGGGAGAGGGTGGTAAATTGTTTGCTTTTGATCAAGATCCTGATGCGCACGAAAACGCTTTAGACGATGAGCGTTTTACCTTGATTCCACAAAACTTTAGATACATAGAAAGGTTTTTAAGGTTTTATGGAGCAAAAAAAGTAGATGGAGTTTTAGGTGATTTTGGTGTTTCGTCTCATCAATTTGATCAAGCAGAAAGAGGGTTTTCTACTCGTTTTGATGCGCAGTTAGATATGCGTATGGATCAAAAAGCAGAAGTAAGTGCTGCACATATCATTAATTATTATACTCAAGAGGATATTGCGAATATTTTGTTTCAGTACGGGGAGTTAAGAAATGGTAGAGCGATGGCTAAAGTAATTGTAGCGGCTCGTGAAGAAAATAAAATAGAAACTAGTTTTCAATTAAAACAAGTGTTATCTCAGTTTTTGCCAAAAGCAAAAGAGCATAAAATATTAGCACAAATTTTTCAGGCGTTAAGAATTGAGGTAAATCAGGAATTAGAAGTGTTAAAAGAATTCTTAACTCAGATTCCAAACATTTTAAATGAAGAGGGAAGGTTGAGTGTGATTTCTTATCATTCTTTAGAAGATAGATTGGTAAAAAGATTCATTCAGAAAGGAATGTTTGAAGGGGAACCTGAAAAAGACTTTTATGGAAACTTTAGTGTTCCATTGCAAAAAGTTGGAGGATTGATATTGCCAAGCAAAGAGGAAATCAAAATAAACAATAGAGCGAGAAGTGCCAAGTTGAGAATTGCAAAATTAAAAAGCTAATGGTAGGAGTTGGTGAATTTATTTCTGGTGTTTTAAAAGGAGACTTCTTAATAAAGAGTGATTCTGTTAAAAACTGGAAAGTCATCTTTGTGGTTTTAGGAATGTCAATTATCATGATTACTTGCGCACACCAAACCGATGAAAAAAATATAAAGATATCAGTTCTTAATAAAGAAATAAGAGCGCTAAAAGCGGAGTATATAGATAGCGCAACCAAAGTGGTTCATTTAAAATTAGAATCCACGGTTAAAGATCAAGTAGCACAAGAAGGGTTAAAATCATCTGTAGAACCCCCAATAAAAATAGTAGTTAAAAAACCAAAATAGAAAAAATTGAGCACCACAGAAAAAAGCATCGTAGACAAATTAGGTTGGTTAGTGTTAGTGCTAGCTGTGCTTTTTGTTGTTTTAATTGTGCGTGTGGGTTTTATACAATCTGTTGAAGGAGAGTATTATAGGAGGATATCTGTTCAAAGAACTATTAAAACAGATACCATTTTTGCTAATAGAGGGAACATATATGCAACAGGCGGAAACCTTTTAGCTACCACGATGTCTAAATACACGGTTAGGCTAGATATGGTAACTATTGATAATAATGTTTTTGAAGAAAATATCAATGCTTTGTCAGATTCTCTATCGGTCTTGTTTAAAAAGCCATCTTCTTATTACAGAAATTATTTAAGATCAGGAAAAAGACGTAGAAATAGGTATTTATTTCTTGCAAAAGATTTAGGTTACATAGACTATGCTAGATTAAAAACTTTTCCAATTTTAAAATTAGGACAATACAGAGGTGGTTTAATTACAGAACAAAGAAATGTTAGGGCAAGACCTTTAGGTGATTTAGCTGTGAGAACTGTTGGGTATTCTGATTATAGAGGTAATGTTGGAGTAGAAGGAGCTTATATTAATTATTTAAAAGAGCACCACGGTTGGAGAAAGAAGCAAAGAATAGCTAAAGGTCAATGGAAACCTATTAACGATAAAAATGAAAAAGAACCTCAAGACGGGAGTGATGTGATTACTACCATTGACGTAAATATTCAAGATGTAGTGCATGCGGCTTTGTTAGAGCAGTTAGAAACTTTTGAAGCAGATCATGGTTGTGCTATGGTGATGGAAACCCAAACGGGAGAAGTTAGAGCTATTGTAAATTTGGGAAAATCTGCAAAGGGTAATTATTTTGAAAAAAGAAATTATGCCATTTATGAAGCACAAGAGCCAGGGTCAACTTTTAAACTAGCAAGTTTATTGGTAGGCTTAGAAGATAAAAAAGTAGATACTGGAGATATTGTTGATACAGAGAAAGGGGTGATGAAAGTTTACGGAAGAAGTATTATAGATTCTCATAGAGGTGGATATGGAAAAATATCTTTGGCCAGAGCAATTGAGGTTTCTTCTAATGTTGGAATTGCCAAAATGGTGATGAAGGCTTACAGTAACAATCCGCAACAATTTGTTGATGGAATTAACAAACTTGGGTTTGGAGAAAAAATAGGAGTGCCTATTAAAGGAGAAGGACAACCTTTTATTCCAGATCCAAAATATGTAAAAAGAGGAGACCCAAATAGTTGGAACGGTTTGTCTTTAGCTTGGATGGCATGGGGATATGGAGTAAAAGTAACACCATTACAATTGTTAACTTTTTACAACGCCATTGCCAATGATGGAGTCATGGTAAAACCGAGATTCATCAAAGAATTACGCCATCAAGGAGAGGTAGAGAAAGTGTTTGAATCGGAAGTTTTAAATCCTAAAATTGCATCCAAAGAAACCATCGAAGAGCTTCAAGCAATTCTTAAAAATGTGGTGATTCGTGGAACTGCTGAACAGTTATATTCTCCTAGTTTTTCTATGGCAGGTAAAACAGGTACTTGTCAAACAGAATATTGGACAGGGAACACACAGTACGTGTCTTCTTTTACTGGATTTTTTCCAGCAGAAAATCCAAAATATACTTGTGTGGTTGTGGTAAACAAACCCAACAAGCACAAAGGATATTATGGAGCAACCGTTGCAGCTCCTGTTTTTAAAGCGATTGCTCAAAAAATATATACCAGTTCTTTAAAAGAAAAAAAGGTAATGTTGGATTTACCAACATTGACATCTTTAGAAACAGATTATCAAGAATATCAAAAAGAAAATTTAGAGACCAAAACCATCATGCCAGATGTTAGAGGCATGGCTTTAATGGATGCGGTTTCTGTTTTAGAGAATAAAGGATTGTTGGTAGATGTTCAAGGAGGATTGGAATATGTAAAAAGACAATCCATTACTAAAGGAGTAGATATCAAAAGAGGTCAACAAGTAGTATTATATTAATATGGAATTAAAAGATTTATTTAAAAAAGTAGCGACTCTAAATCAAATCAACTTTAACGAAAAGGTTGAGGCGAATGCTATTGCTTTTGATTCTAGAAAAGTTATCAAAGGAACTTTGTTTGTGGCTCAAAAAGGAGTGCATGTTGATGGACATCAATACATTTCAAAGGCCATTGATTTAGGAGCAAACGTAATTGTTTGTGAAGAAATTCCTCCAGCAATTGTTGATGAAGTGGTTTATGTACAGGTTGAAAACGCTAATGAAGCTTTAGCAATGTTGGCGGCTAATTTTTACGATCATCCTTCAGAAAAACTAAAGTTGGTTGGTGTTACAGGAACCAATGGAAAAACTACTGTTGCGAGTTTGTTGTATCAGTTATTTCACTTGTTAGGGTATAAAACAGGCTTGTTATCTACCGTAAAAGTTGTGGTAGATCAACAAGAATTTACAGCCACACACACCACACCAGATTCTTTAGCTATTAATATGTATATGGCAGAAATGGTAAAAGTTGGCGTTGATTATTGTTTTATGGAAGTGAGCTCTCATGGAATTCATCAAGAAAGAACTTTTGGATTGGATTTTAATGGTGGAGTATTTACCAATATTACGCATGATCATTTAGACTATCACAAAACTTTTAGTGAGTATAGAGATGTTAAAAAATCGTTTTTTGACCATTTATCTCAATCAGCTTTTGCATTAACCAATACCGATGATAAAAACGGAATGGTGATGTTGCAAAATACCAAAGCCACCAAAAAGACCTATTCTCAAAAAACATTGGCCGATTATAAGGTGAGGATTTTAGAAAAGAGTTTTTCTGGTATGTTATTACAAATCAATCAACATGAAGTTTGGGTGCAATTGGTGGGAGGATTTAATGCTTCAAATTTAGGGGCTATTTACGGAGTGGCTTGTGAATTAGGAGTTGATGAAATGGAATTGTTAACTGCTTTGAGTCAGTTAAAAAGTGTAGATGGTCGTTTTCAGTATCAAGTTTCTAAAACGGGAATTGTAAGCGTGGTAGATTATGCACACACACCAGATGCCTTAAAAAACATATTAAGCACCATTAAAGAAATGGTGAATTCTTCTGTAAATATTATTACAGTGGTGGGTTGTGGAGGTGATAGAGATAAAACCAAAAGACCTAAAATGGCTGCGATTTCGGCAGAGTTAAGCACACAGGTCATTTTAACTTCTGACAATCCAAGAACTGAAGATCCGGCTTTGATTTTAGAAGATATGGAAGCAGGGATTACAGCTGAAAAAGCACATAAAGTATTAACGATTTCCGATAGAAAACAGGCGATTAAGACAGCTTGTAAATTGGCTAAAAAAGATGATGTGGTTTTGGTGGCTGGTAAAGGGCACGAGACCTATCAAGAAGTAAATGGGAAAAGAACTCATTTTGATGATAAAGAGATATTAATAGAAACTTTTGAAACACTGAATAAATAATGTTGTACTACTTATTTGAGTATTTAGAAAAAGAATATCAACTGATTGGAGCTAGTTTGTTTCAGTTTATTACGTTCCGTTCGGCTTTGGCATTTATGGTTTCATTGTTATTGTCTACCATTTACGGAAAAAGATTGATAGATTATTTACGTAAACAACAAATTGGAGAAACGGTAAGGGATTTAGGGTTGGATGGTCAAGTGCAAAAAGCAGGAACACCAACCATGGGAGGACTGATTATTATTTTAGCCACTTTAATTCCAGTATTCTTATTTGCAAGATTAGATAATATTTATGTAATCATCTTAATCATCACCACTTTGTGGATGGGTGCCATTGGGTTTTTAGATGATTATATCAAAGTATTTAAAAAAGATAAAGAAGGATTAAAAGGGAAGTTTAAAGTTTTAGGTCAAGTTGGTTTAGGATTGTTTGTTGGAGCGATGTTCTATTTTCATCCTGCCGTGACCATGAAAAAAGAATTGCCTTTTTCTCAAAAAATAGCCAATACACATTTGTTTGGAGAGGAAATCAAATCAGTAAAAACTACCATTCCATTCTTAAAAAATAATGAGTTTGATTATGCTTCTGTCATCAGTTGGATGGGAGAAAATGCTGCTGATTACGCTTGGCTTATTTTTATTCCTGTAGTGATATTTATTGTAACGGGAGTTTCTAACGGAGCTAATTTAACTGATGGTATTGATGGTTTGGCAGCAGGAACTTCTACCATTATTGTAGCGGTTTTAGGAGTTTTTGCTTGGGTGTCAGGGAACATTGTTTTCTCAGATTATCTAAACGTGATGTATATTCCAAACTCAGGGGAAATGACCATTTATATAAGTGCTTTTGCCGGTGGTTTGATTGGTTTTTTATGGTATAACACATTTCCTGCACAAGTGTTTATGGGAGATACAGGAAGTTTAACCATTGGAGGAATCATTGCAGTAATTGCCATTGCAGTTCGTAAAGAATTGTTGATTCCAGTGTTGGCGGGAATTTTCTTGGTAGAGAACCTGTCTGTTATTATCCAAGTTTTTTGGTTCAAGTACACAAGAATAAAGTTTGGCGAAGGAAAACGTGTTTTTTTAATGGCTCCATTACATCACCATTATCAAAAGAAAGGATATCACGAAAGTAAAATTGTAGCAAGGTTTTTAATCGTAGGTATTTTATTAGCAGTGTTGTCTATTGTGACTCTAAAGATGAGATAAAAAAGTATCAAGTATGTAGTAGTTAGTATCAAGACAATATGTTAAAATACCAACGACTAGATACCCGATACCAGATACTAAAAAATATGAAAAGAATTGTTGTTTTAGGAGCAGGTGAAAGCGGAGTAGGAGCAGCCATTTTAGCAAAAAAGCTAGGAATGGATGTTTTTGTGTCTGATAAATCTGCGATTAAAGAAAAATATTTACAACAATTAAAAGAAGAGAATATAGAATTTGAATCTGGAAAGCATACAGATACATTGATTTTAAATGCTGATTTGGTCATAAAAAGTCCAGGAATTCCAGATCATATTCCATTTATAAAAAATATAGTAAAGCATGGAATTTCTGTGATTTCTGAAATAGAATTTGCAGCCAATCACAGTCCAGCAAAAATTATTGGAATTACAGGTTCTAACGGTAAAACCACTACCACAATGTTAACACATCATTTATTAAAAGAATGTGGATTTAATGTTGGAATTGCTGGTAATATAGGAGAAAGTTATGCAGCGCAAGTTGCAAATCATGATTTTGAGAACTACGTTTTAGAGTTGAGTAGTTTTCAGTTGGATGGTATTGAAATGTTTGCACCACATATTGCAATCATCACCAATATTACACCAGATCATTTAGATAGATATGATTACGATTTTGATAAATACATCGCTTCAAAATTTCGTATCACAAAAAATCAGAAAGCATCAGATTATTTGATATATGATGCAGATGATGCCACCGTTGTAGAGGGCGTAAAAAAATACAACCCAAAGGCTCAATTAGTACCTTTTTCAATTGAAAAAAAGTTGGAATACGGTGCCTATGTTGACCAAAAAGAGATAGTGATTAACATTAACAAAGAAGAAATTAGAATGAGCATTTCAAAATTATCGTTACAAGGTAAACACAATACCAAGAATGCCATGGCTGCATCATTAGCGGCACAATTGCTTAAAGCAAGAAAACAAACTATTTTAGAGTCCTTAGAAAACTTTGAAGGAGCAGAACACAGATTAGAACATGTGTTAAAAGTAAATGGAGTAGAATATATTAACGATTCTAAAGCAACCAATGTAAATGCAACTTTTTACGCCTTGGAATGTATGACTCACCAAACGGTTTGGATTGTTGGAGGAGTTGATAAAGGGAATGATTATTCAGAATTATATCCTTTGGTTAGAGAAAAAGTAAAAGCAATTATTTGTTTAGGATTAGACAATGCCAAAATTAAAAATGCTTTTGAGGGAATTGTAAATTTTATCGAAGAAACTACAAGTGCTGATGAAGCCGTTAAGATTGCTTATAAGTTGGCAGATAAAGGAGAAACTGTTTTATTATCTCCAGCTTGTGCAAGTTTTGATTTGTTTGAAAATTACGAGGATAGAGGAAGAAAATTTAAAGATGCAGTAAGAAATTTATAACATGAGTTCACTGTTACAAAATATCAAATCATACATAAAAGGTGACCTATTTATTTGGGCACTGGTCGCGTTATTGGCATTGTTTTCTTTTATGCCAGTATACAGCGCTAGTACCAATTTGGTATATGTGGCAGGGAATGGAACTACTATTGGGATTTTAATCAAACATGCAGTGTTGCTTTTAATGGGTTTTACCATCATGTTTTTTATCCATAGAACACCTTACCGATATTTCAGTGGAGTTTCGGTGGTTATGATTCCAATTGTAATTGTATTGTTAATTGTTACGCTAGCTCAAGGAACTACTATTGGTGGAGCCAATGCAGCTCGTTGGATTCGTATCCCAATTATTGGAGTAGGGTTTCAAACGTCTACTTTGGCGGGATTGGTGATTATGGTATATACCGCTAGATATTTGGCAAAACGAAAAGATAGCATCATAGATTTTAAAGAAAGTTTATTAAGGTTGTGGGCTCCAATTGCTTTGATTTTAATGTTTATTCTACCAGCCAATTTTTCTACCACAGCCATTGTTTTTATGATGGTGTTGATGTTGTGTTTTGTAGGAGGATATCCGATAAAATATTTAGCGGGAATTATTGGAGCGGGAATCGTAATCTTGTTATTGTTTGTGCTAACCGCAAAAGCTTTTCCAGGATTAATGCCTAACCGTGTTGATACTTGGATGAGTAGAATAGAATCTTTTTCTGATGACGATTCTAAGGAAGGTTATCAAGTAGAAAATGCAAAAATTGCCATTGCTACAGGAGGATTAACAGGAAAAGGCCCAGGGAAAAGCGTACAGAAAAACTTTTTGCCACAATCTTCTTCGGATTTTATTTTTGCCATTATTGTGGAGGAATATGGATTATTCGGAGCAGGATTGGTGCTGTTGGTTTATTTTGTGTTGACTTTTAGATTGTATGTAGCAGCTAAAAAAGCGGGAACCATATTTGGAAAATTATTGGTGGTTGGTGTAGGTTTTCCTATCGTTTTTCAGGCTGTGATTAATATGATGGTGGCAACAAATTTAGGGCCTGTTACAGGACAAACTTTACCGTTAATAAGTAGTGGTGGAACGTCTATCTGGATGACTTGTTTGGCAATTGGAATGGTGTTGAGTGTAACGGCAAGTGCAAATGTTACTGAAGAGCAATTGGCCACAGAGAGTGAAGATCCGTTAGAAAAATTATATCACACAGAAGAAATTGAGGAGGCATAATTATGAGCAAAACTAAAAAAATATTGATTAGCGGAGGAGGTACAGGAGGACATATTTATCCTGCGATTGCCATTGCTAACGAATTAAAACTTCGTTATGCCGATGCTGAGTTTTTATTTGTAGGAGCTCAGGATAAAATGGAAATGGAAAAAGTGCCTCATGCAGGTTATCCAATTAAAGGATTGTGGATTGCTGGTTTACAGCGCAGTTTAACCTTTAAAAACATGCTATTTCCTATAAAGTTAATCAGTAGTATCTGGAAATCTAAAAAAATTGTTCGTCAGTTTAAACCAGACGTGGTGATAGGAACAGGAGGTTTTGCTAGTGGACCTGTATTGCATGTGGCTAGCAAAAAAGGAATTCCGTGCTTAATTCAGGAACAAAATTCTCATGCGGGAATTACCAATAAAATATTATCAAAAAAAGTAAATAAGGTTTGTGTGGCTTATGAAAATATGCAACGTTATTTTCCAAATGATAAAATTGTATTTACTGGAAATCCTGTAAGGCAAGATTTGTTAAATGTGAGTTCAAAAAGAGTTGAAGCACAAGCTTTTTTTAAGTTAGATCCTAATAAAAAAACATTGTTGGTTTTAGGAGGAAGTTTAGGGGCTAGAGCCATCAATCAAATGATTGAAAATAGCGTAAAAGGTTTACTTGCTCAACAAATACAAATCGTTTGGCAAACAGGTAAGTTTTATATTAAGGAGTATAAAAAGTTTGATGATTTAGAAGGCGTGCAAACACATGCTTATTTATCAAAAATGGATTTGGCTTATGCTGCTGCTGATATTATTGTGTCGAGAGCAGGAGCTAGTTCGGTGTCAGAATTATGCATAGTAGGAAAACCGGTGATATTTATGCCATCACCTAATGTAGCAGAAGACCATCAAACAAAAAACGCAATGGCCATTGTGAATAAAAATGCAGCCATTATGTTAAAAGAAACAGAGAAAGAATATTTGATGACCAAAGTACAGTATTTGTTGCAAAATGAAGACAATGTAAATCAGATGTGTGATAACATGAAAGCTTTGGCAAGACCCGAGGCAACTAAGAGAATTGTTGAAGAAATAGAAAAAATAGCCAAGTGGAATTAAACAACATACATAACATCTACTTTGTAGGAATTGGTGGTATTGGAATGAGTGCCATTGCTAGCTATTTTGTGTCGAATGGGAAATTGGTGTCGGGTTATGACAAAACACCATCGGTGGTGACCAAAGCATTGAATGAGCAAGGAATTAAGATCTCTTTTGTAGATGAAGTTGCTACGATTGAGGAATCATTTTTAAATCCAGCAGAAACATTGGTGGTTTATACCCCAGCGATTCCTAAGGATGGTAAAATATTAAACTATTTTCAGCAAAACGGATTTAAGGTCTTAAAAAGATCAGCACTTTTAGGCTTGATTACCAAAAATAGTATTTGTTATGCGGTAGCGGGAACTCATGGTAAAACCACTACATCGTCTATTTTAGGACATATTATGCATGTTTGTGGTACAGGAGCAACATCGTTTTTAGGAGGGATTACAGAAAACTACAATTCTAATTTAATATTAGGAGAAGACAAAATATCAGTAGTAGAGGCAGACGAGTTTGATCGTTCGTTTTTACAACTATCTCCAAACGTGGCTTGCATTACCAATATGGATGCAGATCATTTGGATATTTACGGAGAGAAAGAAGCTTTAGAAACTTCGTTTAGAGAGTTTGCTAACAAAGTGTCGGATACTTTAATTGTAAAAAAAGGATTGCCAGTTGATGGTTTGACTTACGGAGTAGAAGAGTCAGCAGATTATATTGCTCAGGATGTAAAAATTGAGAATGGTTCTTTTGTGTTTGATGTAAAAACACCGAACGGATTTGTAAAAGACGTGGTTTTTCATTTACCAGGAAGACATAATGTGTCTAATGCTTTGGTGTCTATAGCGATGGCTGAAAAACATGGGTTGGATTTAGAAGAGATCAAAAAAGCGTTGAGTTCTTATAGAGGAGTAAAAAGAAGATTTTCTTATAAAATTAAGCAAGAGGATTTTGTGCTGATTGATGATTATGCACATCATCCTACTGAAATTGAGGCAGTTGAAAATGCGGTAAGAGAAATGTATCCTGGTCAAAAAATATTAGCGGTTTTTCAACCACATTTATTTAGTAGAACTAGGGATTTTATTGATGATTTTGCCAAAAGTTTATCGAAATTTGACGAAGTAATTTTGTTAGATATTTACCCTGCTAGAGAGTTGCCAATAGAAGGAGTCACTTCTGCTTGGTTGTTGGGTAAAATAGAGAATCAAAACAAATCATTGCAAACAAAAGAAAACGCAATTGTTAGTATTAAAAACACAGATGCTACTGTTGTGGTGATGATTGGAGCAGGAGATATTGGTGTATTGGTAGAAGAAGTAACAACGGTGTTAAAACAAGAAATAAAAAGCAACGAATAACAACAGATGAAAAAGTACTTTGTATACATAAAGACTGTTTTATTCCTAATATTTATAGGATTGATTTTGGGCTTTACGTCCAAAAGAAATGCCATGCGAAAAATTGAAAATATTGACATTGTTTTTGCCAATGAAGATAATTTGTTTTTAACACACCAAATGGTTGATAACTTGTTAATACAAAATAAGAAGAGAGTACGAAACCAAGCAAAATCCTTGATAAATTTACAAGAGTTGGAACAGATTGTGCAATCACACCCCATGGTGGAAACCGCTCAGGTATCTGTAGGAGTAGTTGGTGATTTGAAAGTGAGTGTAATACAACGTAAACCACTTGCCAGAGAGTACAGTCAAAATGGTGTTTTTTATATAGATTCAAAGGGGTTAAAAATGCCTTTGTCTAAGAGTTATTCGGCTAGAGTTCCAATAATCAACAACAAAAACGGCTTCATAAAGTCAGAAGAAGTATTTCCATTAATTCAAAAAATTCATCAAGATGAGTTTTTAACAAAGTTAGTGGTTACCATAAAAAAGGATAGTGAAGGATATTGGTTGCAAACAAGATTCAACCATCAACAAGTATTGTTAGGAGAGTTAAATAATACTTCTGATAAATTAAAGAAATTAAAAGTGTTTTACAACTATATGGAAAACGATAGTTTGTCTGCCACTTTCAAAAAAATAGATTTACAGTACAACAATCAAGTTGTGTGCTCAAAATAAGGTAAGGATGGAAAATAACCGCATTGCTATTGGATTAGATATTGGAACAACTAAAATTGTTGCCATGATTGGTCGTGAAAACGAGTATGGTAAAATTGAGGTGTTAGGTATAGGAAAAGCAAAAAGCCTAGGAGTAAAAAGAGGTGTTGTAAATAATATTACACAAACCATACAATCTATTCAACAAGCTGTTGAAGAAGCAGAAAATGTGTCAGGGTTAAAAATTGATACGGTTACTGTGGGTATTGCAGGACATCATATTAGAAGTATTCACCATAGCGATTACATCACAAGACAAGATGCTGAAGAGGTGATTGATGAAAAAGATATAGAAAATTTAATCAATCAGGTTCATAAATTGGTGATGCTACCGGGTGAAGAAATTATCCATGTGTTGCCTCAAGAATTTAAGGTAGATAGTCAAGCAGATGTTTCAGAGCCTATCGGAATGTATGGTGGTAGGTTAGAAGCTAATTTTCATGTAGTAGTAGGTCAGGTTTCTCAAATTAAAAATATTGGGAGATGTGTAACCAATTCAGGTTTAGGATTGTCAGCCATCACCTTAGAGCCATTGGCTTCTGCAGAAGCAGTGCTAAGTCATGAAGAAAAAGAAGCAGGAGTTGCTTTGATTGATATAGGAGGTGGAACGACAGATTTGGCCATTTTTAAAGATGGAATTATTCGTCATACAGCAGTAATTCCTTTTGGAGGAAATGTCATCACAGAAGATATAAAAGAAGGTTTTTCAATTATAGAAAAACAAGCTGAATTGTTAAAAGTAAAATTTGGATCAGCTTGGCCAGGGGAAAATAAAGACAATGAAATTGTTTCTATTCCAGGATTAAGAGGTAGAGAACCAAAAGAAATTACTTTAAAGAGTTTGTCTCAAGTCATTCATGCTCGTATTACAGAAATTATTGAGCAAGTGTACTTAGAAATCAAAAATTATGGGCACGATACTCAGAATGGAAAATTAATTGCTGGAATTGTATTAACAGGTGGTGGTGCACAAGTTAAGCACTTAAAACAATTGGTGGAGTACATTACAGGAATGGATACAAGAATTGGATATCCTAATGAACATTTGGCAGGTGGTTCTGATGAATCATTGTCAAGTCCTGTTTTTGCAACTGCTGTAGGTTTGTTAATGGAAGGATTAGAAAAAATGCCAAAGCAACAACCAGTAGCTCCAGAAGAACCTGTTTTTGAAAAAATAGAAGAGAAAAAAGAAGAAATTATTGCAGAGCATCAGGAAGAGCCAGAAATAGTGGAAGAACCTAAAGCTGTAAAACAACCAAAGAAAAAAGTGAATAAAAAATCTTGGCTAGATAAGTTTACCTCTGGATTAAAAGATTTTTTAAACGAAGCAGAATAACATTCACCCATAAATCCCATTTATTATGAGCGATACACCATTTAACAACGTTGCATTCGATATGCCAAAATCACAATCAAGTTCTATAAAAGTTATAGGAGTTGGAGGTGGAGGTAGCAACGCCGTGAACCACATGTTTACCCAAGACATTAAAGGAGTAGATTTTGTGATCTGTAACACAGATGCACAAGCTTTACAAAACAGTCCGGTACCCAATAAAATTCAGTTAGGAGTTAGTTTGACTTCAGGATTAGGAGCAGGGGCAAATCCTGAGGTTGGTGAAAAAGCAGCGCAAGAAAGCATTGAAGAAATTCAGAAAATGTTGACTTCGCAAACTAAAATGGTATTTATTACTGCTGGTATGGGAGGTGGTACTGGTACAGGTGCTGCACCAATTATTGCTGGGATTGCTAAAAAAATGGACATTTTAACAGTTGGGATTGTTACCATGCCGTTTCAGTTTGAGGGTAGAATGCGTGCAAAACAAGCTCAAAAAGGGATTGACGAGCTTAGAGAAAATGTAGATTCTTTAATTGTTATCAACAATAACAAATTAAGAGAGGTGTATGGTAATTTAGGATTTAAAGCAGGTTTCTCAAAAGCAGATGAGGTTTTATCTACTGCATCAAGAGGAATTGCAGAAGTAATTACACATCACTACAAACAAAATATAGATTTACATGATGCGAAAACAGTACTTTCTAACAGTGGTACTGCCATCATGGGGTCTTCAAAAGAAGCAGGAGAGAACAGAGCTCAAAATGCCATTAAGAAAGCTTTAGATTCTCCGTTGTTAAATGACAACAAGATTAGAGGAGCTAAAAATGTATTGTTGTTAATTGTTTCTGGAGCTGATGAAGTGACTTTAGATGAAATCGGAGAAATCAACGATTATATTCAGGAAGAAGCAGGTTACGAAGCCAACATTATTATGGGGGTTGGTGAGGACGAATCTTTAGGAGATGCTATTGCTGTAACGGTAGTTGCTACTGGTTTCGCTATAGATCAACAACGAGACATTACCAATACTGAGGTTAAAAAAGTATATCATACTTTAAACAACGAACAAACAGCTCATTATAATTTTGAAGATGAGCAAACAGTGGTAAGACCAAGAACCACTCGTATTATAGAAGAGCCTATTGAAGAGAAAAAAGTAGTTCATCAATTGGTAGACGAAGAACCAGAAAAAGTAGTTTTTACACCTAAGAAAAAAGTTGAAAACGAATTGATTGAAACATCAACAGCTATTGAGAATTTAGAAGTTGTTTTTGAAGAAGTTAAAAAAGAAGCATCAGAAATAGTTGAAGAAGAAGAATCTTATGACTTTGTTAGCGAAGATGATTTTGTGATTAATGACATCACGCCAAATTTATTTTCAGAATTAGAGGAAGAGCCAGTTGCTAAAGTAAATGTGTTTGATTTACCAGTGAATTCGGTTGTTGAGGTTAAAAAAGAAGAGCCTATCAATATTTTTGATATCCCTGTAATAGATGCTGAGGAGATAAAGTATGAGGCTAAAGAAGAAGTTTTTAACGTGTTTGATTTGCCTGTAATTGATGCTGAAGAAGTCGTTTTTGAAAGAAAACTTGAAGAGTCTCCAAAAAAAACGGTTTATGTTTTAGAAGATGAGCAGGAAGATATTAATGAAATAGAAGTTGTAGAAGCAAAAGAAATATCTGCACAGCCTATAGCAAAGCAAGAAGAAAGTTTATCAGGGATTAAAAGATATACTTTAGGTCATTTTGATGCACAGCCAACGATTAAAAATTCTTCTTCTTTAGAAATAAAGAAGAAAGTTGAAGCTACAGAAGTAAATGATGTTGAAGAAATTAAATTTGAAGTTAGAGAGCCAAAACAAATGGAGGTAATTGACCACGAAGAGGTTTCTCCTTTAAATTTAACCATCTCTGAAGTGCAACGAAGTGCTGAAAAACGAAAAAATACCTTCAAAAAATATAATCATAGATTTAAAACATCAGCATTTAATGAAGATGTAATTGATGATATTGAAAAGGAACCAGCCTATAAAAGATTAGGTTTAGAGCTACATAGCAAACAAGATGTAAACAATAGATCAAGAACCTCTATAGATGTTGACAAAGACAATGAGGTAACGATTAGAAAGAATAATTCTTTTTTACATGATAATGTAGATTAGTCTTAGTTATATATAAAAACAAGTGCTTTAAAACCCGACCATTGGTTGGGTTTTTTTAATACTTTTGTAGTCCAATCATCAAATCCAAATAAAATGAGTTTATCAACAGAAGTCATGGCAAAAATGAAAGATGCCATGAGAGCAAAAGATACCGTAGCCTTAGAAGCATTAAGAGCTGTAAAATCTGCAATTTTATTAGCACAAACAGAAAATGGAGCTAAAGAAGAGTTAACCGAAGATGCGGAGATTAAATTGTTGCAAAAATTGGTAAAACAACGTAAAGATTCAGCAACCTTATATACAGAACAAGGAAGAGCAGATTTGGCAGAACCTGAAATAGCACAAGCGGAGATTATTTCTCAGTTTTTACCAGAACAAATGAGTGAAGAGGAATTAAAAGCGGCTTTGTCTAAATTAATTTCTGAAACAGGAGCTTCATCAATCAAAGATATGGGGAGATTAATGGGAGTTGCTTCTCAACAATTTGCTGGTAAAGCAGATGGAAAGGCAATTTCTGCAGTCATCAAACAATTATTGTCATAATAATATTACGAATATTAAAAAAAGCGACTCATTCGAGTCGCTTTTTTTATGAAATTATTTATCGTTGTTTAATCTGTCTCTAACAAATTCTACTTCTGTTTTACCATGTGGTTTTGGTTTTCCATCATCACCTAAATTAACCATAATAATATTATCTACTTTGATAATGGTTTCACGAGTCATTTTGTTTCTGACTTCACAATTTAAGGTTAAAGATGATTTTCCAAATTTTTCTACCTCCATTCCAATTTCAACAATATCCCCTTGTCTTGCAGAGCTTAAGAAGTTAATTTCAGACATGTATTTAGTAACGACTCTACTGTTTTCAAGTTGTATGATAGAATATAAGGCAGCTTCTTCATCTATCCATGCTAATAATTTCCCGCCAAATAAAGTTCCGTTAGCGTTTAGGTCTTCGGGTTTTACCCATTTTCTTGTGTGAAATCTCATCTGTTTTAAATGTTTGTGTAAAGGTACATTTCACAATATGAATTAACAATTTTATAGCTTAGATAAAACCTATATGGTAATAATGAATAACTATTGTGGTTTCAAAATAGCTTCTTAAGAATTGTAATTTAGCTTTAAAAAGTTTTTGGTAGAGCTTCTCATGACCAAATCTGTTTTAATAATTTTGGTAACGTAAGGAAGATTGTCAACTTCTGTCTCAATTCTTTCAATCAATAATTTAGCAGCTTTAGCACCCATTTTTTCGCCATGTTGACTAATAGTGGTCATTTGTGGACTGGCGTGTCTTGCTAAAATTCCATTTGAAAAAGCGATGACAGAAAAGTTTCCAGGAATATTATATCCTAATTTCAAGGCTACTTTTTGAGCAGCAATGGCTGTAGCTTCGTTGGTAGTAATGACTCCGTCTATTTTATTTTTTTCTAAAATAGGCGTTAGTAATTTTTCGTATTCTTTGTAGTTATAATCAGATAAGTCAATAATAAGTTCTTCGTTTACAGGAAAATTATATTCCTCTAAAGCTTGTAAATATCCTTTTTTTCTTTTTTTAGTACTCCCAAGTTTTCTATGGGTTGATATAAATGCAATGTTTTTACAACCGGTATTTTTTAGGTGTTCCACAGCGTTAAAAGTTGCTTTATGGTCTTTAATCATCACTTTGTCACACTCTAATTCTTTAGGAACCCTATCAAACATCACAATAGGAAAACCTTCATCAATGACGTTCTGAAAGTGTATATAATCCTTATTAATGCTACTTTCTAAAGCAGGAGAAATAATAAAACCATCAATACTACCATTAGATAACATTTCTAGAATTTCAATTTCTTTGCTTGTTTTTTCGTTAGATACACAAGTAATAATTTTATAGCCAGCCTCATTGGCAACTTGTTCAATTCCATTAAAAACTTGTGCGTAAATATATTTTAGCATATTAGGAATCAATACGGCTATGGTCTTGGTTTTTTTGTTTTTTAAACTAAGCGCATTAAAATTAGGCTTGTATTTAAACTCTTTAGCATAGGCCTGAATACGTTTTTTGGTAGCTTCAGCAATTTCGTGGCTATCATTAAGAGCTTTAGAAACCGTTGAAATAGAAACATTTAGTTCCTTTGCAATGTCTTTAATGGTTAACTTTTTTTTCATAGAGTACGTTTGGTGAAAAAAAATAATCAATCTATTCCGTTCCAATGTCAAATATACTCATAATTAATAAGTTGTAAATTAATATACAACGATTTCTTAAAATTGTAAATTAGCTTTATGCAAGTAGAATATATTATTGTAGGTTTTGGATTGGCTGGGATGGCTATTTCCAAAGAGTTAGAAGATCATGGACACTCTTTTGTGGTGTTAGACAATGCATCGCAAGTGTCTTCCAGAGTGGCGGCAGGCGTTTTTAACCCTGTTATTTTAAAACGTTTTACTCCTGTTTGGAATGCGGATGAACAATTGGACAATTTATTTCCTTTTTACAAAGACATCAGTAAAAGATTGGGAGGACAGTATCTTACTTTTTTTGATACGCTAAAAGTTTTTAAATCTGTAGAAGATCAAAACAATTGGTTTATGGCTTGTGACAATCCATTGTTAGAAAAATACATGGATCCTAAAATCATCAAGGTAGAAAAGAACGGAATTACACATTATGAAGGTTTTGGAAAAGTAAATGGAACCGGAAGGGTGTTGGTGACGAATGTGTTAGATGATTATATCAAATATTTAAAAGAAAAAGAGCAGTTTTTGGATATTCCTTTTATGCATGGCGAATTGGACATTCAGGAAGATAGCATTACTTATAAAAATATAACGGCTACTAAAATTATTTTTGCCGAAGGATATGGTTTAAAAGAGAATCCATTTTTTAATTACTTACCTTTAACAGGAACCAAAGGAGAAATGCTCTTTATTAAAGCTCCAGATTTAAAGATAACAGAACAAATAAAATCAAGTTTGTTTGTGTTGCCTGTTGGTAATGATATTTATTGGATTGGAGCCACTTTTAATTGGACAGACAAAACTTTAGATCCTACAGAAAAAGGAAGAAAAGAATTGTTAGATAAATTAGAAACCATGATTGATGTTCCTTATGAGATTGTCAATCAGTTTGGAGGAATAAGACCAACGGTGAAAGATAGAAGACCTCTGGTAGGGAAACATCCAGAATATAAAAACTTAATTGTTTTTAACGGGTTGGGAACTCGTGGAGTAATGATTGCACCAACTGTGGCAAAACAATTGTACCAACATATAGAACATAATAAACCTTTGTCTAAAGAAATTGATATTCAAAGATTTTTACCCAATAGCTAAAAGAAAAAGAATCATTAAAATTTAATATTATGAACTTAGAAAAGAAAACAAAATCATTGATCATTGGAAAATTAATTTGCGCATTGCTAATTTTTGTTTCAGTTGCGTGTTCTGGCAAAAAAGAAGAAGCACCTGTAAAACAAGAAGTAGCCACTCCATTGAAAAAGGAAGAAGTGAAACAAGAAATAGCAAAGCCGGTAAATGTAATTTCTTATGGAGTGCAAATTGGAGCTTACAAAAAGTTTGACATAGAGTTTGAATCGAGCATTAAGAATATAAAAAACAATGGTCTTAGCAATTATGTTTTAGGGGATTTTAAAACAATAGAAGAAGCTCAAGAATTCCTTAAAATTATGAAAGATTTAAGTATTAAAGATGCTTTTGTTGTAAAAATGAAAGATGGAAAAATTGTAAAAGAGTAATTTTTATTTTACTCTTTTTTCTGGGTCTTTTTGGTATTTTACAAATAGGTGAATCCAAATTACTCTAGAAATTCTTAAACTCCACGGAGCCAATATAAAAAGACCTCCCGCAATCACAAATAAGCTTTGTCTCATGCTCAATCCAAAAAAGACAACGCTTATAAAGTATAAGGCAATGGCCATGGCAACACTCAGTCCATAACCCACATACATCGCTCCATAAAAAAAGGAAGGTTCCCTCATGTATTTTAAATTACATTTAGGACAATGACTTTTGGTTTCGGTAGTTTTTAAGATTTTAAAAGAAAGTTTGTTCTCAAAAAAATCTCCTTCATGACATTGTGGGCATTTAGATTTAAAGATGCTGTAGAGTTTGCTTTCTTTTGTAAACATGGTCTGTATATTTATGGTACTTTTGCATCGTCTAAAAGACGTAATAGCAATTTAAAGGTTCTTAATATTCATCAAATATAGTTCCTATTTTTTTGATAAAAGCAACAAAAGTTACATATGGTTAACGTACATAATTTAACAGTTACATTTAATGGTACAGATCTTTTTTCGGGGATTACTTTTAAGTTAGAAAAAGGAGATAGAGTAGGATTGGTAGGGAAAAACGGAGCAGGAAAATCTACCTTGTTAAAAGTGCTTTCTAAAGATTTACCAAGCGATGGCGGAACCATGGCTTTTGATAAAGACATCCAAATTGGTTTTTTACGTCAGGATATAGATTTTATCCCGGGTAGAACCATTTTAGAAGAAGCTTATCAAGCTTTTGAAGAAATTAAAAAAATAGAAGTTGAGTTAGAAAAAATCAACAATGAATTAGCAGAAAGAACAGATTACGAAAGTGATTACTATGTAAACTTAATGCACAGTTTAGAAGAAAATACTACTCGTTACGAACTTTTAGGAGGATACAATTACCAAGGAGAAACAGAAAAAATACTTCAAGGATTAGGGTTTCAACGAGCAGATTTTAATAAACTAACCGATACTTTTTCCGGAGGATGGAGAATGCGTATTGAATTGGCAAAATTGCTTTTGCAACAAAATGATATTTTGTTATTAGATGAGCCTACCAACCACTTAGATATTGAATCTATTATTTGGTTAGAAAATTTTTTGAGAAATTATGCAGGAGCAGTAGTTTTGGTGTCTCACGATAAAATGTTTTTAGACAATGTAACCAACAGAACTATCGAAATTTCTTTAGGTCAGATTTACGATTATAAAAAATCGTACTCTCAGTTTATGTTGTTGCGTGATGAGATTCGTGAAAAGCAAATTCAAGCTCAGAAAAATCAAGAAAAAGAAATCAAAGCCAAAGAGGAATTGATAGAAAGATTCCGATACAAAGCAACCAAAGCTTCTTTAGCACAATCGTTAATCAAACAATTAGATAAAGTCCAGCGTATTGAGGTAGATGGAGAGGATAATGCGGTGATGAATGTTCGTTTTCCAATATCAAAAGAACCAGGAAAAATTGTGGTAGAAGCAGAAAAGGTATCTAAAAGTTACGGAGACAAACATGTGTTGGCCAATGTAAACATGATGATAGAACGTGGTTCTAAAATTGCCTTTGTGGGTCAAAACGGACAAGGCAAATCAACTTTAGCCAAAATGATGGTTGGAGAAACCGAATACCAAGGAAGCTTAAAGTTAGGACACAACGTAGAAATAGGATATTTTGCTCAAAACCAAGCAGAACATTTAAATGGGGAAATGACTTTGTTAGAAACCATGGAAAATGCAGCGAATGATAGTAATAGAGCAAAAGTAAGAAATATGCTAGGTTCTTTTTTATTTAGTGGAGATGATGTAGAGAAAAAGGTAAAAGTATTATCTGGAGGGGAACGTAATAGATTGGCATTGTGTAAAATGTTACTAGATCCGTTTAATGTGTTGGTGATGGATGAGCCTACCAACCACTTAGATATTGCTTCTAAAAATGTGCTAAAACAAGCTTTAGAAAATTTTGAAGGAACCTTGATTTTAGTGTCTCACGATAGAGATTTTTTACAAGGTTTAACGGAAAAAGTATTCTACTTTAAGGACAAAGAAATTAAAGAGTATTTAGGAGATTTAGACTATTTCTTGGCAGAGCATAAGTTAGAAGACATGCGAGAAGCGGAGATGAAAACGGTGGTAGCCTCAGAAAAATCTAACGAACCTAAAAGCGGAAAATTAAGTAGAGAAGAAGAGAAAGAACTTAAAAAGTTAAAAAATAAGTTTAGTAAAATAGAAAGAACCATTTCTGATTTAGAAAAAGACATTAAAAAAATGGATGATCAGTTGGCAGAAGATTATGAAAAACACGCTGCTGATGGAACTTTCTTTGAAAAATATCAGGCTAAAAAAGACGAATTGGATAATTTAACCGAAGAACTTTTTGAGTTAGATGATGAGATTTCGTCTAGAGAAGGATAGTTAATGTATTCTCTCCCGAATCTTCGGGATGCTTGAATACCTTGGTCATCGAGCGGAGTCGAGATGTAAACAAAATATTTATGATTTCCAAAAACATACAAATCAACCTTCCTCTTTTACAAGAAAAAGAAGTCGAGTTGTACGTAAAGAGAGAAGACTTGTTACATCCTTTTATTTCGGGAAATAAATTCAGGAAATTAAAATACAATCTACAAGAAGCCAAGAAACAAAATAAAGAATGTTTGTTAACTTTTGGAGGAGCTTATTCCAATCATATTTTGGCCACAGCTGCTGCTGGAAAAGAATATGGTTTTAAAACTGTTGGAGTGATTCGTGGAGAGGAATTAGGAATAGAGGTAGAAAAAACATTGAATCAAAATCCGACTTTAAAACAAGCACATCAATTTGGAATGGAATTCCTATTTGTGTCTCGTACTGAGTATCAACAAAAAAACGAAACGGATTTTTTAACCTCACTTTTAATAAAATATCCTAATAGTTATATCGTTCCAGAAGGAGGAACCAATGTATTGGCAATTAAAGGTTGCGAAGAAATTTTATCGGAAAATGACAAAGAATTCAGTTATGTTGCATGTGCCATGGGAACAGGAGGGACGGTTACGGGAATTATTAATAGTAGCACTGCTGAACAGCATATTTTAGTGTTTCCATCGTTAAAAGGAAATTGGATGGTAGATGAGATCAACAGCTTGAAACCAAATAAACAAAATTGGGAAGTAATTCCTGATTTTCATTTTGGAGGCTATGGGAAAGTATCCGATGAAATCATTACTTTTATCAATCAATTTAAAAACCAAACCAACATTTTATTAGATCCTATTTATACAGGAAAAATGCTGTTTGGTATTTTAGAGTTAATCAAAAACAATCACTTTAAAAAAGGAAGTAAAATTTTGGCTATTCATACCGGTGGATTGCAAGGAATAGCAGGAATGAACCTTCTTTTAAAGCAAAAAAATAAAACAATTATCAATGAATAAATTTTTAGTTTTTCTTTCAGTATTCATCATTGTTTCTTGTAGTTCTAGTAAAAAAACAACAAGTAGAAAAAGAACCAAAGTTGTAAATGTGGCTACCGATCATGAAGTAAAAGTGGTGGCGAGCAAAGAGGCTTTAAAAGAAGTAGAAAAAGTTGTAGCAGAAACCAAGAAAGATGCTAAAGATTATTTAAGCGATTATACGCTAACTTATATTGAGCAATATGCCCCAATTGCAATGGAAGAAATGCGAAAATTCAAAATTCCGGCTAGTATTACTTTGGCTCAAGGAATTTTAGAATCGGGAAGTGGAAGAAGTAATTTGGCTTTAAAATCTAATAATCATTTTGGAATTAAATGTCACACGGGTTGGAACGGTGATAAAGTATATCATGATGATGATGAAAAAGGAGAATGTTTTAGAAAATATGAATATCCAGCAACTTCTTATCAAGATCATTCTTTGTTTTTAACCACTCGTTTTAGATATGCAAGTTTGTTTGGTTTAGACAAAGACGATTACAAGCGATGGGCAAAAGGTTTAAAAAAAGCAGGGTATGCTACCGATCCAAAATATCCAGATAAATTGATAAATTATATTGAAAAGTACGAATTGTACAAGTATGATGAAATGGTTTTAAAAGGGAAAAGTTTAGAATACGTATCTGTTAATGAGGACGAAATTAAATCGACGATAGAAGATTACAAGGAAGAATCAAAAAGGCGAAAAAAAATTAACAGAAAAGGAATTCATGTCGTAAAAGATGATGATACTTTATATTCAATTTCTAAAAAATACGGAATTCCAATTGATGAAATCAAAGTTTTAAATGGTCTAAATGATAATATTATTCATGAAGGAGAAGAGTTGAAACTAAGAAGTGATGCAGAACGCAGCGATTATCATGTTGTAGAGAAAAAAGAAACTTTGTATTCTATTGCTAAAAAATATAATTTAACGGTTGATGAGTTAAAAAGAATGAATCATTTAAGAAGCAATGATTTGTCTATAGGGCAAGAATTAAAAGTAGAAGATTAAAAAAAGCGATTCTAAATTTAGAATCGCTTTTTTATTAATAAGATTGTTAATTTATACCCAATCAAAAGTTTCAATAATTTCTTTATAAATAACTTCTCCTTTAGAAATATTTAAACCTTTTTTAAGACCTTCATCAGAGGCTAAAGCTTTTTCCCAACCCATGTTTGCTATTTTAAGAGCGTAACTTGTTGTTACATTTGTTAGAGCTAAAGTTGAGGTATAAGGAACTGCTCCTGGCATATTGGCTACAGAGTAATGAACAACATCATCTATAATATAGATAGGATCCTCGTGTGTAGTTGGTTTAGTTGTTTCAACACATCCTCCTTGATCTACCGCAACATCCACAATTACAGCACCAGGTTTCATTGTTTTAAGCATGTCTCTAGTGATTAAATTAGGAGCTTTTTTACCTTTAAGTAAAACTCCACCAATAATTAAATCGTGAGTTTTTACGTTTGTTCTAATATTATACTCATTAGAGAACTCAGTAACACAGTTGTTTGGTAATACATCATTAGCGTAACGCAAACGTTTCATATCTATGTCTAATATAGTTACTTGAGCTCCTAAACCAGAAGCCATTTTAGCAGCTTGCATACCAACAATTCCTGCTCCTAAAATTAATACCTTTCCAGGAGATACTCCTGGAACTCCCCCTAATAAAAGACCACGACCTTTTACAGGTTTTTCTAAGTATTTAGCACCTTGTTGAATAGACATTCTTCCTGCAACTTCTGACATTGGAGTTAATAAAGGTAAACCACCATCTTTGTCTTCAACAGTTTCGTAAGCAATACAAATTGCTTTACTCTTAATCATTGCTTTAGTTAATGCTTCGCTAGATGCAAAATGGAAGTAGGTAAATACTATTTGATCTTTTTTAATTAAATCATATTCTTTTTCAATAGGCTCTTTAACTTTTACAATCATTTCTGCAACTTGATATACTTCTTCAATAGTATTAAGAATTGTAGCTCCAGCATTTACATATGCTTCATCTGAAAAACCACTATTGTCGCCAGCGGTTGTTTGTATGAAAACTTCATGATTATTTTTAACGAGTTCGTAAACACCACCAGGTGTCATACCAACACGATTTTCATTGTTTTTAATTTCTTTAGGTATACCTACTTTCATGTTGAGTTATTTAATAAGGTTTAAGAGGTTAAGATTTTAATTTGTCATTCTCAAATTTGAAAAAAATAGTTATGATAAAAAATAAAAAGCAGTTAAAATATTCTTAGATAATTGATAATTAGTTTTTTAACAAATATCGAATTTGTTTGTGATGATATGTTTTAAAAAATGATAAACGTTTAATCAAATTCGTAAAAAAAATCTTCTTTTTTTTATTCACCTGTTTTGTTTGTATATATCTAAAGCTTATTATAGATTGTTTACTTAAGATAAGTGTGGTTTAAAATTAAAAATCATATCAAATAGTTGAGTTTTTTAATTTTACTATGGTCATGGTGTTATGTGTCCTTATCCTTAATAGATAATCTTACGAAACAGATATTGTTATTCCTTTTAATCAATGTATCTTTGCAAAATGGAACAAGAGTTAAGACTATCAAGCTGGTTACCAACAACTAAGAAAGAATGTAAAATTAGAGGTTGGGAGGAATTAGATGTAATTCTATTTAGTGGAGATGCCTATGTGGATCATCCATCATTTGGACCTGCAGTAATTGGTCGTTTGTTAGAGAGTTACGGGTTAAGAGTTGCTATTGTTCCACAACCGAGTGTGACTGATAATTTACAGGATTTTGAAAAACTTGGGAACCCAAGATTGTTCTTTGGAGTGACTTCTGGAGTGATGGATTCTATGGTAAGTAATTATACAGCTAGCAAACGTAAACGAGATAAGGATGCTTATACGCCAAATGGTGATATTGGTTTTAGACCCGATTATGCTACAACAGTTTACAGTAAAATATTAAAAGAAAAATTCCCTGATACACCTGTGTTAATTGGTGGGATTGAAGCTTCGTTAAGACGTGTAACTCATTATGATTATTGGTCTGATGCTTTAAAACCAAGTATTTTAAAAGAATCTGGAGCAGATATTTTGGTATACGGAATGGGGGAGCAACCTCTTAAAGAAATTGTAACCTTAATGCAAAAAGGAGTTCCTTTTTCATCGTTAAAAACCATAAAGCAAACGGCTTATTTGCAACCTAAAATAGACCCTTTACAAAAAAATAAAAATTGGGTAGATAAAAGATTAAGTTCTCATGAAGATTGTTTAGCAGATAAAAAAACTTTTGCAGCCAATTTTAAAATTGTAGAGCAAGAATCTAACAAAACCTACGGAGGTAGAATTTTACAAGACATAGGAGATGATGTTTTGGTGATCAATCCACCTTATCCAACCATGCTGGAAAAAGAAATTGATGCTTCTTTCGATTTGCCTTATACTCGTTTGCCGCATCCTAAATACAACAAAAGAGGTCCTATTCCTGCTTTTGAAATGATTAAATTTTCTATCAACACGCATCGTGGATGTTTTGGTGGATGTAGTTTTTGTACCATTTCTGCGCATCAAGGAAAATTTATTGCAAGTAGAAGTAAAGAATCTATTTTAAAAGAAGTAGATCAAGTAGCAAATATGCCAGATTTTAAAGGGTATTTGTCTGATATTGGAGGGCCATCGGCCAACATGTATCAAATGAAAGGAAAAGTTCAAGAGATTTGTGACAAATGTGTAGCTCCTTCTTGTATCAACCCTGTAATTTGTTCAAATTTAGATACTTCTCACGCTGCTATGACGGACTTGTATCAGGCGGTAGATAAACATCCAAAAATTAAAAAATCATTTATTGGATCTGGAATTCGTTACGATATGTTGGTGCCAGATTTTAATAAAAATGCCGATCCTAAAGAGTTAGAGGCTTATACTGAAGAAGTAATTACCAATCACGTTTCTGGACGTTTAAAAGTAGCTCCAGAGCATACTTCAGATAAAGTATTGAGGTTGATGCGTAAACCATCTTTCTCTAACTTTCATGATTTTAAAAAGATTTTTGACAAAATCAATTTAAGAAAGAAGTTAAACCTACAATTGATTCCTTATTTTATTTCTAGTCACCCACAATCTGACATAGAGGACATGGCAAACATGGCTGCAGAAACCAAAGATATGGGATTCCAATTAGAGCAAGTACAAGGATTTACACCAACGCCAATGACTGTGGCAACGGTTATTTACTATAGTGGATACCATCCTTATACTTTGGAAAAAATGGATACGCCCAAAACGGCTAAGGAAAAAGAAGAGCAACATAGATTCTTTTTTTGGTATAAAAAAGAGAACCAAGCATGGATCCGTAAATCTTTAACCAAAATAGGGAGACAAGATTTATTGAATAAATTGTTACCTAAAGGAGGAGGTACTGGTTATAAAAAAGATTTTAAAGCAAAAAACACTTTTGATGATACTGTAGACGTGCCTAAAGGAATCATTCATAAAAAATCTAAACCTACAAGAGGAAAAAGAAATCAAGATGGGTTTGTGAGTGTTTTAGATAAAGATAGAACTCCTAAAGAAGATAAATTTTCGGATAGAAAAAGAAAACCGAAAAGAAGAAAGAGATAAACAAAAGAGCCTTACATTAAAAATGTAAGGTTTTTTTGTTGTGGTAAATTAAACCTTATGTGAAAAATAAAGTCACATTATAGATTGCAAGTAGTAGAAAGATATTTTTGGATATTACAGTGTAATTAGTTTAGTTAGTTTAAAACTCCTAGCCTTGGGTTAGGAGTTTTTTTATTAATAACATGTTTTATCTTTTTTGCTTAGGGGAGTCATAAATCTTTATTTTTGATGTGAAAATGGAATTACTCATGATGAGAATATTTATTTTTAAATAGTTTAAAGGGTTTTGAATGGTGTTTCGTTGATTAATATTTAGTAATTAAACTTAAATAGATGATAAAAAGTTGTTTATCTTTTATAGAAAAATATATTGTAGTTATGGCAGGAGTTTTTTTTGTCTTTCCATTTATAATTATATCATTTTTCAATAATCCTTCTTCGGATGATTATTGCTTTGCTTCTCAAGTAAAAGAATTGGGTTTCTGGGCGGCTCAAAAAGCAACTTATAATGGCTGGTCTGGTAGATATATTTCAACAGCTATTTTAAGTTTGAATATAGTAAATGAAAATAACCTTATTTGGTATAAGTTATTCCCAATTTTATTGTTAATGTTTTTATTAATTGGTATTTACTTTTTAGTTAAAAATTTTTTTAAAATAAGGAGTTTTGTAGTTAATGTTGAAATTTCAATTTTAATATTTTTGTTGTATTTAACCCAAATGCCAATTATTTCAGAAGGTTTATATTGGTGGTCTGGAGCAATTACTTATCAGGTTGCAAATATTTTAACACTTTTTTTACTAAGATCCTTAGTGGTTCTTATTAGAAATAAGAGTGTCTGTAATGTTTTTTTAGGTTCTTTAGTTGGATTTATAGTGGCAGCATGTAATGAAACCTCAATGATTTTGTTAAATGTGTTATTTGTGTCTGTTTTAATTGTCCGTACCTACTTAAACAAAAAAATAGATTACCAAATCTTAGTTGTTTTTTTAGCGATACTTATTTCTTCTGCAATTGTTTTTGTAGCACCAGGAAATTCAGTAAGAGGTAGTTTTTTCCCAAATCAACATAGGTTTTTGTTTTCTTCAGTGCTAGCTTCTTTAGATGGTTTTAGATATGTTTTAAGGTGGTCAGGCTTAACCTTTTTGATTTCTATTATCTTGTATCTGAAGATTTCAAAAAGTGTAGGACTGGAATTTTTAAGAGAAAAATTGAGTTTTTCTAGTTCTATTAGTTTAATGATTGTAGTTGCTGTTTTATTTTCAGGTTTTTTTATAGGTTTTTGGACGATGGGAAAACCTATTCCCGCTAGATCAGTAAATTCAGTTTATCTATTTTATATGGTAGGATTTATTTATATAGTTTTTAAGTATTTGGTCGATATAAAATTCAATCTAATTTTTTCCTTAAAACACACATCTTTATTGTTAATGATGATTGTGTTTTCAATTATGTTCGATAAAAAGAATATGATTAACGTAATTGATGATTTGGGAAGAGGTACCGCATATAATTATAATATTGAAGTTAAAGAGAGAGTTTTGAAGACTAAGCATTCAGAAAAAAACGAAACCTTGATTTTAAGGCCAATTACAAGGAGACCCATCACTCTCTTGGAAAATGACATGAAGAGTGATAGTGATTATTTTGGGAATAAGTGTTATGCTAATTATTGGGGTCTAAATGAAGTAATTGTAAAATATGAGTAATTTCTTTTTCTGTTCTTTTAAATATAATTTTTTATATATCTTGTTATAAAAGTTGATTTTTTTATTTAAAGGGCATACAAATCCGTATTTTTGATGTGAAAAATGAAAGCATCCATCATGAAAAAAATATACTTTTTATTCTATTTAATTTCTGTAAGCCTTTTTGCTCAAACAACTGATGAAACCAAAGTAGATTTGTCAAGTCCTTATAAAACCATTTATACACATTTACACTTTTTACAACCAGAGACTTATAACGAAGTAAAAGCCGCAAGAACTATTTATGGAGAATCTCCTGAGAAATCTATTGATATTGCCTTAAAAATTAAACAGGTTTTAGATGGAAAAGGATTGAAGATTGATTTTAAAAAGGTGCCCTTGGAAGCTAACTATAAAGATTCTATTTCAGGGGTAGAGATTAAAAATCAATATGTTTTGTTTTCTAAAGTGCCAGAAATTTATTTAGAAAGAATTAACGGGAAATGGTATTATAGTGAGGAAACAAATGAAAAAATTTATGCATTATATCATAATGTTTTTCCTGTAGGTACAGATTTTATTAAAAGTATAGTGCCTGGTTTTGGTCATATGGAATTGTTAGGAATAGAACTGTGGCAATATTTAGGAATTATTATTTTTATTGTAATTGGGGTCTTTTTAAGTTGGATCATCAATAAAATGATTTTCTATATTTTAAAATTCTTAGAATCTTCGTTTATGAGGTTTACTCATAATTCTTTAAGTAAAACACTGGATAAATTATCAAGACCTTCAGCGTTGTTAATAGTGTTTTATTTGGTAGAAATTTATATCCCTACGTTACAATTTCAAATAGATATCAATTCTTTTTTAATCAAAGGTTTAGAAATCGGTCAGATTGTTTTATGGATTTATGTCTTTTTAGAAATTGTTAGTGTCTTCATAGAGGTTTTTGTGTCCTATACTTCTAGAACTGAAAGTAAATTAGATGATCAATTGGCTCCTATTTTAAGTAGGCTGTTAAAAGTTTTGGTTGTGTTACTAGGAGTCTTAAAAATGTTAACTGTTTTTGGGGTGAATACCACAACGGTTATTGCAGGAGCTTCTATTGGAGGTTTGGCTGTGGCTTTGGCATCACAAGACACTGTAAAAAATCTAATAGGTACTTTTATGATTTTTTTAGACAAGCCTTTTCAGATTGGAGATTGGATTGAAGGAGGTGGTGTTGAAGGAACCGTTGAAGAAGTTGGTTTTAGATCAACAAGAATTAGAGCGGTAGACACTTCTATATATTCAATACCAAACAGTAAATTGTCAGAAATTGTCATTAATAATAAAGGATTAAGGCAATATAGAAGATATCAAACAAAGCTTGGAATCAGATATGATACCCCGCCAGAATTAATTGAAGCTTTTGTTGTTGGAGTTAGAAAAATAATTGAAATCCATCCAGAAACTTTAACAAAATCTTATAATGTAGAGTTTACTGGCTTTGGAGATTCATCTTTAGAAATTTTGTTGAATACTTATTTTCTTTCTTTAGAGTGGGGGGTAGAACAATCTTCAAAACATCGATTGCATATGGCTATTTTAAATTTAGCTGCAGAGCTAGGGGTAGATTTTGCTTTCCCTTCTCAAACAGTTATGATAGAAGAGTTTCCCGAGAAAAAAAATGTGAATATTAGTTACAATACTGAATCAGTAAGAATTGAGAATATCATAAGTAATGTTGTTGAAAATTTTAAGTAATATTAATTTTATCTATATTTTTTTAATATTTAACAAAAAATATATTTATATTTGATAATATTGAAATAAAAATAAATAATGTTTTGTTGAACTTATTGTTTCATAATTAATTGATTTAATTATATTCATGTTGATTATTTCTTCGCTGTCAAGCTGGTTACTTGACAGCGTTTTTTTGTTTTATATACATTTATTTAAAAGTTTGCTATGTCATTTTACCATAAAAGGTTTCATGATTTCTTAAAAAAGGAAATTGTATTTCTATTGAATCAATCAAAATATTTTTCTTTTATTTGATTTAATAATTGTACTTTTGCCACCTATTTTTTTATTTTAAATCATGCAGTTAGCAGGTGAATTATTTTTTTCTTCTTACTTTGTAGATATGTATATCTATAAAACTGTTGTTGTATGTTTTCGTAGACGACGATGTAGGGAATAGTAACTTTAAAAAGTGCTATTCACAATTATAGACAACATCAGAAAACATGAAAACAACTTATAAAATATATCATCAACAATGAAAATTGTAACTGCTAACAAATCACACTTTAAATACGCCGATGTCATCTGCGATACCATTGAAACTTCTGCAAGAGTAAGAGGAACAGGTATTGCTAAAAGAACACCGGAGTATATCAAAAAAAAATTAGAAAGTGGAGATGCAGTGATTGCCTTAGATGGCGTAAAGTTTGCAGGTTTCTGTTATATAGAAACTTGGGAAAATAAATCTTATGTAGTGCATTCTGGTTTAATTGTACATCCTGATTACAGAAATCAAGGATTGGCAAAACAAATCAAAACAAAAATCTTTAATCACTCTAAAGAAAAGTATCCTGATGCTAAAATTTTTGGAATTACAACCGGTTTGGCTGTAATGAAAATAAATTATGAGTTAGGGTATAAGCCTGTTACTTTCTCAGAACTTACTAGAGATGAAGCTTTTTGGAATGGATGTAAGTCTTGTAAAAACTTTGATATCTTAGAACGCAACGAACGAAAAATGTGTTTGTGTACAGGTATGTTACATGACCCCAAAGAGGTGGAGCGAAAAAAAGCGGCCAAAGAACCTAGTTGGGAATTTAAAGCAAAGTTGGCTAAATTGAAGGATAAATTCTTTCATAAAAAAGACTAAATTTTTTATACAAAAACATAATTCTGTTCAGGATTAGTGTTTTCAGGGGTTAATTTTTAATGTTTCATTCACATTCCGTATTTTTGCGGACTGAAATTGTTGGTTTATAAAGTTGAAGGTTAAAAAGTAAAAAGTTTAATCTAAAAATTCAACTTTAGAATAAAGCAAATAAATAGAAATAAGGAAATTAAGTTTTAGAAAAGTATAAAAAGAGAAGTAAAAACTTTACGAACTTTTAACTTTAAAACTTTACAAACTAAAATAATATCATGGATAAAGTAGTATTGGCATATAGTGGAGGTTTAGATACTTCGTATTGTGTAAAATATTTAATCAACGAATTAAAGCTAGAAGTACATTCAGTTTTGGTAAACACAGGTGGTTTTACCAAAGAAGAATTGGCTGCAGTTGAGAAAAAAGCTTACGAAATGGGCGTAACTTCTCATGAAAACAAAGATATTTTAGAAAAATACTACGATAAAGCTATTAAGTACATGGTGTATGGAAACGTATTAAAAAATAATACTTATCCATTATCTGTTTCTGCAGAGCGTGTATTCCAGTCTATAGAAGTAGTAAAGTATGCAAAATCTGTTGGAGCAAAATACATTGCACATGGTTCTACCGGAGCAGGAAATGACCAAGTTCGTTTTGATATGATTTTCCAAACTATTGCACCAGAAATAGAAATTATTACGCCAATTCGTGATTTAAAATTATCTCGTCAAACTGAGATTGATTATTTAAAATCTCATGGAGTAGATATGAACTGGGAAAAATCTAAATATTCTGTAAACAAAGGTATTTGGGGAACCTCAGTTGGTGGGGTAGAGACTTTAAAATCTCAAAAAGCATTGCCAAGCGAAGCATATCCAAGTCAATTAAAAAGAGAAGATGAAGAGCAAGTGACTTTGACTTTTGAAAAAGGACAATTCGTTGCTTTTAACGGAGTAAAAGACACTCCAGTAAATAATATTTTAAAGTTAGAAGAAATAGCTTCTGCTTTTGCCATTGGTAGAGACATCCACGTAGGAGATACCATTGTTGGAATTAAAGGACGTGTTGGTTTTGAAGCTGCTGCAGCAACAGTAATTATCAAAGCTCATCACTTATTAGAAAAACATACTTTGTCTAAAGCACAACAAATTACCAAAGAAGGATTGGGAACTACTTATGGAACGTTGTTTCATGATGGGCAGTATTTAGAGCCTTTAATGCGTAACATTGAGAAGTTTTTAGAAGATTCTCAAAAAACAGTATCTGGAGAGGTGTATGTAACATTAAGACCTTATCACTTCATTGTGACAGGAATTGATTCTAAATACGATTTAATGGCTTCAGGATTTGCTGATTACGGTGAAGAAAACAACGCATGGTCTAGTCAAGATGCCAAAGGATTCATAAAAATATATGGTATGCAAAACAAAATCTTTTACCACGTAAATAAAGATTTGTTAGAGGCATAACTAAAAGTTGTTTATAAGGTGAATCGTTTATTTGTTTAATCGATTTAACTAGAAACAAGAACGTTTAAAAGTTGTTAGGTGATCGAGCGTAGTCGAGATTATATAACTTTAAAAACTAAAAAAATGATAAAAGCAGGAATAGTAGGAGGAGCAGGATATACTGCAGGTGAGTTAATCAGATTGATTATGAATCATCCTGAGTTGACTTTAGATTTTGTGTACAGTACTTCTAATGCTGGAAATAAATTGTACAAAGTACATGTTGACTTGTTGGGAGATACTGAACAAGAATTTACAGATACTATCAATCCAAAAGTAGACGTATTGTTTTTGTGTTTAGGTCACGGAAATTCAACGGCATTTTTACAAAAAAATATTTTTTCAGACACTACTAAAATTATTGATTTAAGTAACGATTTCCGTTTGAATGCCGACATGGTTTTTGAAGGAAAAAAGTTTGTATATGGATTGCCTGAAGTGAGTAGAGAAGAAATCAAAACGGCAAATTATATTGCCAATCCTGGTTGTTTTGCTACTTGTATTCAGTTTGCTTTATTGCCTTTAGCAAAAGCTAAAAAATTAGGAAACGATATCCATATCAATGCCACTACAGGAGCAACAGGGGCTGGAGTATCACCAACGGAAACTTCTCATTTTCCTTGGAGAGATAACAACTTTTCAGTTTATAAACCTTTTACGCATCAACATTTAGGGGAAATAGGAGAAACTTTAGACAGTTTACAAGAAAGTAAAACAGGAGAATTGTTCTTTATTCCAAACAGAGGAAACTTTAGTCGTGGAATTTTTGCTTCGGTTTATACCAAGTTTGATGGAACTTTAGAAGAAGCTAAAGAAATTTTTACTCGGTTTTATGCAGATGCACCTTTTGTTCACATTACGGATGCACCTGTAAATATGAAACAAGTTGTGAATACAAACAAATGTGCCATTTCCTTAATCAAACACGGAGATCAAATTTTAATTTACTCTGCGATTGATAATTTATTAAAAGGAGCTTCAGGACAAGCCATTCAGAATATGAATTTGATGTTTGGTTTTGAAGAAACTTTAGGATTAAATTTAAAAGGAAGTGCATTCTAAATAGTACAAAGTACAGAGTACAAAGTAGTAAGAATACTCTGTACTCTGTACTCCGTACTTAATACTAAATCAAAATGAAATTATTTGACGTATACCCATTGTACAACGTAACTCCTGTAAAAGCAGAAGGAGCTTATGTTTGGGACGATAAAGGAGATAAATATTTAGACTTATATGGAGGTCACGGAGTGATTTCTATTGGTCACACGCATCCATATTATAAAACAGCTTTAGAAAATCAATTGAGTAAAATTGGTTTTTATTCAAATGCGATTCAAAATCCTTTACAGCAAGAATTGGCTGATAAATTAGGAGAATTGTCTGGGTGTGGAGAAGATTATGCTTTGTTTTTGTGTTCTTCGGGAGCAGAAGCAAATGAAAATGCGATTAAAGTAGCATCATTCTACAATCAAAAATCTAGAGTGATTGCTTTTAAAAATGGATTCCACGGACGTACTTCAGGAGCGGTTTCTATTACTGATAATCAAAAAATTATTGCTCCCATCAATGCACACAATCCGGTAACTATTTTACCATTGAATGATATTGAATTGGTAAAAGCAGAGATTGCTAAAGGAGATGTTTCTTCTGTGATTGTAGAACCTATTCAAGGAGTAGGAGGATTAGACATGCCAACCACAGAATTTTTACAAGAGGTAAGAAAAATTACCCAAGAAAACAACGTGTGTTTAATACTTGATGAAGTACAATCAGGATATGGACGTTCAGGAAAATTCTTTGCGCACCAACATCACGGAGTAAAAGCAGATATCATTCCGATGGCAAAAGGAATGGGGAATGGTTTTCCTATTGGTGGTGTTTTAATTGCCAATCATATTGAGCCTTGGTACGGAATGTTAGGAACTACTTTTGGAGGTTCTCATTTAGCATGTGCCGCAGGGATTGCAGTATTAGATGTGATGAAACAAGAAAACATTATGCAAAATGTTGTTGAGGTAAACGCATACTTTAAGGAGCAAGTAAAAGACTTATCTGGAGTGAAACAAGTAAAAGGAGAAGGGTTGATGCTTGGGTTGGAATTTAACTACGAAGTAGGTGAATTACGCAAGAAATTAATTTATGACCATAAGATTTTTACAGGAGGAGCCAACAATAAAAATTTGTTACGTATTCTTCCACCTTTAAATATTGTAAAAGCAGATATTGATGTGTTTGTGAAAGCACTGAAAGAATTATTATAAGATATATATTATTAGTAATTTTACAGAGTTCTTGAGTAATCAAGAACTCTTTTTTGTTAAGAAGAGAGCAAATAAACAATTTCACGATTCAAAGAATCCCATATTTATATGAAACACTACTTATCCATTCACGATTTACCAAGTATTAAAGACACGGTAAAAGAAGCGATTGAAATCAAAAAGAATCCATTAAAAGATCAAGCTTTAGGGAAAAACAAAACCATTGGTTTGTTATTTTTTAACAATAGTTTGCGTACGCGTTTAAGTACTCAAAAAGCAGCATTGAACTTAGGAATGGAGCCTATTGTAATGAACTTTGGTGCAGAAGGATGGCAGTTAGAGTTTGAAGATGGAACCATTATGGATCAAGGAAAATCTGAGCATGTAAAAGAAGCAGCTGAGGTGATTTCTCAATATTGTGATATCATTGCCATTCGTGCTTTTGCAGGATTGGAAGACAAAGAAAAAGATGAAGCAGAAGAAGTATTGTCTGCTTTTGTAAAATATGCTACGGTTCCTATTTTAAATATGGAATCATCAGTAGGACATCCTTTACAAGCTTTGGCAGATGCTATTACTATTGAGGAGCACAAACCTGCTAAAAAGAAACTAAAAGTAGTGTTGTCTTGGGCACCACATCCACGTGCTTTGCCTCATGCTGTAGGGAATTCATTTGCAGAAATGGCGTTGGCTCATGAAGATGGTTTTGAGGTGGTTATTACACATCCAAAAGGATATGAATTAAGTCCTGAAAGAACCAAAGGTGCTAGGATTGAATACGATCAAAAGAAAGCCTTTGAAGGAGCAGATTTTATTTATACCAAAAACTGGTCATCATATAAAGATTACGGAAAAGTAGCAAATACTGATAGTTCTTGGATGATTACAGCAGATAAAATGGCGGTGACAGACAATGCAAAATTTATGCACTGTTTACCCGTTCGTAGAAATGTAATTGTAGCTGATGAGGTGATAGATTCTGAAAATTCTATTGTCATCAAACAAGCAAATAACAGAACATATTCAGCACAGATTGTGTTAAAGAAAATATTAGAGAATTTATAAAGGTCATCGAGCGTAGTCGAGATGTTTTGTTCTCGACTACGCTCGAACACCATTTTGAAATATGAAACAAAAACTAACCATCGTAAAAGTAGGAGGAAACGTAATTAACAATGCTGAGGCGTTGGAAAGTTTCTTGTCTGATTTTGCAGCTTTAGAAGGGAATAAAATATTGGTTCACGGAGGTGGAAAACGTGCTACGCAATTGGCAGCTGATTTAGGAATAGAAGCAACCATGATCAATGGTCGTAGAGTAACTGATGAAGCGACGATTGAAATTGTAACCATGGTGTATGCCGGTTTGTTAAACAAAAACATAGTAGCTACTTTACAGAGTAAAAATTGTAATGCACTGGGTTTGTCTGGTGCTGACGGAAATTCTATTCAAGCTCACAAACGAAAAGTTGTAGACGTAGATTACGGTTTTGCTGGAGATGTTGATGGCATCAATGCACAAAACATAGCTACGTTTATTAAAGGAGGAATGACACCTGTTTTTTGTGCCATTACCCACGATGGAAAAGGACAATTGTTAAATACCAATGCAGATACCATTGCGAGTACTATTGCTGTGGGAATGTCAACGTTATATGATGTTTCTTTGGTGTATACGTTTGAGAAAAATGGAGTATTGACTTCTGTAGAGGATGATAATTCTGTGATTACAGACATCAACTCAGAAAAATATAATCAGTTAAAAGCAGATGGAATTATTGCGGATGGAATGTTGCCAAAAATGGAAAATTGTTTTGATGCTTTGCAGCAAGGAGTTTCTGAGGTGATTATTGGAAATCCAACGGTGATTATAAACAAAGAACAATTATTTACAACGTTGACGTTGTAAATAGTTGTTTGTTGCTAGTTGATTGTTGTTGGAGAAAGTGGATTTGTTAATTAAGCTATCAACCAACAACTAATAACCAACAACCAAAAATAAAATGATAGAAAAATTACAATCAGAAGCTTTAGAATTACTTCAATCTTTAATTCAAACCCAATCCTTTTCAAAGGAAGAAGAACCCACTGCCGAAATTTTAACAAAGTGGTTGATAGATAGAGGTGTTGAAGTAAAACGTGATTTGAATAATGTTTGGGCAACCAACAAATATTTTGATGAGCATAAACCTACTATTTTACTAAACTCTCATCACGATACGGTTAAACCAAATCAGGCGTATACAAGAGATCCTTTTGAAGCAAAAATAGAAGGAGACAAGTTGTATGGTTTAGGATCTAATGATGCTGGTGGATGTTTGGTAGGACTGATGTCTGCCTTTGTGTATTTCTACAATCAAGAAAATTTAAAATATAATTTTGTATTGGCGGCTACAGCTGAAGAAGAAATTTCAGGGGAAAACGGAATTGCTTATATGCAAGAGATCATGCCTAAAATAGATGTAGCGATTGTGGGAGAACCTACTTTGTTAGATTTGGCCATTGCAGAAAAAGGTTTGGTAGTTTTTGATGGAAAAGTAACAGGAACTCCTGGTCACGCTGCACACATTCCAAATCATCAAAATCCAATATTTAAAGCTTTAAAGGATTTAGAGTGGATCAATTCCTATAAATTTCCAAAAGTATCTCCTTTTTTAGGCGAGGTAAAAATGACAGTTTCTCAAATCAATGCAGGAAATCAACACAACGTAGTGCCATCAGAATTAACTTTTGTGGTAGATTGTAGAGTTACCGACCAATACACCAATGCAGAAATTGCCGAAATTATTGCTGAACATACCGAATGTGAGGTGATTCCTCGTTCTTTACGATTGAATTCATCATCGATAGATCCTAATCATGATATTGTAAAGTCTGGAGTTGCTTTGGGAAAAAAAACATATGGTTCTCCAACTTTATCTGATCAATGTAGATTGACATGTCAATCTGTAAAAATAGGTCCTGGAGATTCTTTACGTTCTCATTCAGCAGATGAATTTATCTATGTGCAAGAGGTTTATGATGGTGTAGCTTTTTACGTAAACTTATTAAAGAAAATAGTTTAAATTTAAAACCGTGATTATCACGGTTTTTTTATGAAACAAGCATTAAGACATTTTATAGAAAGTTTTCAGTTTTTAACCCCAGAGGAAGTCACTATTATTGTGGACAACACGGTGTTAAGAAATCCTAAAAAAGGAGAGATTCTTTTAAGGGAAGGAGACGTTTCTAGAGAATGTTATGCGGTTGTAAAAGGATGTATTCGTGAATATATTATTAAAGATGGGGTAGAAAAAACGGTGTCTTTTTTTGTAGAAGGAGACCCCGTAAATTCTTTTTCTAGCGAGGTTACAGGTTGTCCATCAAAATCATACTTTGAATGTTTAGAAGATTGTATTGTAACCGTGGGGAATGATTCTTTAATTGATGATATGATTGTGCGCGTTCCTAGATTGGAAAAACTTATCCGAAGAGAAGTAGAAAAAGAAGCTGGAAAAATGCAAGATAGAATGTCAAGTTTTATGATCTCTACTCCCGAAGAACGTTTTGTAACCTTAATCAACAATCAACCTAATTTAATTCATAGAGTTCCACAAGTATTAATTGCTAGCTATATTGGGGTGACTCCAGAGTCTTATAGTAGAATTAAAAAACGTGTTTTTGCGAAAATAAAAGAAAAAAATTAGCAGTAAGTTAATTACAGTTACTGCTAATGGTTTGATATGTTGAAAGGGAGGTGCTCGGAATGTTCTGGTTGTAATGCTTTTTAATACAAGTTAGATTTGGGTTTCTGTCTACTTTTAACTCAATCAGTTTTAAATTATTACTCACGTCTAAACTATTTAAATTATTACTAGTGATATAAAGGTGTGTTAAATTTCTATTGTTCTCTATACTGATGTTTTCAATTTGATTGTCAGAGGTTAATAAAGTTTCTAATTTAGTGTTAGAGCTTGTGTTTAAAAGGGTTAATTTATTACTTGTTAATAGTAGATTTTTAAGATTTATAGCTCCATCAATATTTAATTCTGTTAAAAGGTTTTGACTAATATGCAGAACTTCTATAGAGGGGTTTTGAATGTTAAAGGTTTCGAGATGATTCCAAGAAGCATTTAGTTTTTTTAGTTTTGTAGCATAAGAAAGCCCTTTTATACTTTCTAATTCGTTGGCTTGTATATCAATTAATACCAAGTTAGGGTTTTTTACAAAGCTAATTTCTTTAAGATGATTTCCTATTAAATATAGAGTGTCTAAAAGTTGATTGTTACTTAAATCAACAGATGTAATTTGATGACTGATAGCAGTTAATTTTGTTAAATTAGTAAAACCTTCAATACCTCTTAGGTCTTCTATATTTCCAAAGTGTTGCTCTTTGTTTAAGTCTAGAATACTTACTTTTTCAGCATCGCTTTTTAAAATTTTCCCGTTAACAGTATTATCAGAATCTATATTTTGTTCAATCAAAATTTTTTCAAAAGAACTGTCGGGTATGGAAATATATTTGTTAGCGGGGACTTCTGAAGTGTCAAGATCACTAGAGCAAGACAAAATAGAGAGTATTGCTAGAACAGTGTAAAGAGTATTGTTTTTTAGAGATCTGATTTTCATAGAATTAGTGTTTTGTTATATCATTAATAATAATATCACAAACAATGTTATTGTTTACATTGTTTAGAACGTGATTCGAGTTTTTAAATAATTGATAATGTTTTAAAGAAGGAAAAATCTTAATTGCTCTTTGTATCATTTTTTTACCAGGAAACATAAGGTCTTTCTCTGCTGCAAACAAGGTGATTGGTGTTTTTATAGAATTTGCTCTCTGTTTGGAGATGGTAGGCACTGGAGTAAAATCCATATTAAAGTTGGGCAATACTTTAGACATAAATTCTAGTGCAAATGGGTCTTTTTCGCTAAAAATTTCTTTTAAAAACTTTTCTAAATATTTTGTGTTTTTGCTTTTTATGAATTTTTTCATAGGGATAAAAATCTTAAACAAAGCTTTTAAAGGGTTTCCGTTTACAATGTATGCAGGTGCTGATAAGTATATTTTACTGATTTTATTTTCATCAACTTCCAATGTTTTTAATATCACCAAACCAGCAAAAGAAAAACCTGCTAGGGTAATATTTTTAATTTGTAGATGATCTATAATTTCGTGCATCCATTTTCCGTACGAATCATCTTTCATACTTAACCTTATCTCATCACTTTTATTGGGCTGAGCGAGTATATCTATAGCATAGACTTTAAAATGTGGAATTAATTTTTGATAAGTTTCTAGTGCAATAGGTGCACAAGCATTAGATCCGTGTAGGAGAATTATTGGAGGATTTTTTTCCTCCCCACAGGTAATAATATTGGTGTTTCCAAAGCTTGTAGAGACTGTTAAATATTCATAATTAACGTGAAGGCTTTCTAATTTTTGATCGTACAAATTAAAAATTTCCTTTTTTGATTCTTTAGAATTGTATAGTGACATGTTTTAATTTTTTTTAATCAACAAAAGAATGGCAAAACTTAATTCAGAAACGGCGGCAACTCCCAATAAAATATTTGCGAAAGTAGTAATAATAATGTTTTTAACTTCAAAAAAATACACAACACAATCTAATAAATAACCAACTCCTCCCATAAGAAGTAGCGTTGATAAAATTTTAGAAAATTGAATATGTTTACAGGTTAAAACAGATAACGAAATCATATGAATTCCAAAGAATACCTGCCAAATGTAAACGGTGTAGAAGTGAGCTTGCATACAAAAATTAAATATTTCAATAGAAGTATTTACAGTTTGAATATTGTATAATGGAATAATGTAATAGAGAATATTAATAGCCATGATGAAGGCCATAGCCAATCTAGAATATTTTGCTATTTCACTCCATAAAGTGTCGGTTTGTTTAAAAAAATGATACAATAAAATTGTGATGAACAACTCAAGAACAATCACAATTCCATCACCAAGAATACTAAGTTTAAATAACAGTAGGTTCTCTTGAATATTGATAAATGTTTGTGATAGGTTGTGAATGTCAATAAGTTCAATAGGAATATACCCCATACTAAAGCCACCAATAATAGCAATAGAAAGATAAAGTAGTCCAATAATTTTTGAGTTTTTCATGATGTTTTAATTTTAGATATTGCAAAGTTGAGGTATAAAAAAAATGCTTGCATTGACGTTTGGTAAGAAATAAGAAACGTTAAAAAAAGAGTATCTTTGCCAGCAGAATAAAAAACAACCGTATGAAACTTTGGGACAAAGGTTATGCAACCGATAAAAAGATTGACATTTTTACTGTAGGAAATGATAGAGAGTTGGATTTGCAATTGGCAAAGTACGATGTACTTGGGAATATTGCTCAATCTAGAATGTTAAATGCCATTGGAACTATTACAGATGAAGAGTTAGAGGGTTTAGTTGCAGAGTTAAACAATATTTTAAAAACGGTTGAAGATGGAACTTTTACCATTGAAGATTCTTTTGAAGATGTACATTCTAAAGTAGAGTGGTTACTAACTGAAAAGTTGGGAGATGCTGGAAAGAAAATTCACACGGCACGTTCTCGTAACGATCAAGTTTTATTAGATGTGCATTTGTATTCCAAAGATGCGATTCTTGAATTAAAAGATTGGGCTAAAAAACTATTCGATTTGTTGATTGAATTGGCCGAAAAATATAAAAATCACTTATTACCAGGTTACACACATTTACAAGTAGCCATGCCATCTTCTTTTGGTATGTGGTTTTCAGCCTATGCAGAAAGTTTGATAGACGATGTGTACTTTTTAGATGCTGCTTATAAAGTAGCAGATCAAAATCCGTTAGGTTCTGCAGCAGGTTATGGTTCTTCTTTCCCTATTGATAGAGAAATGACTACCAAAGAATTAGGATTTTCTGCTTTAAAAGTAAATTCTGTTGCAGCTCAAATGGGACGTGGTAAATTAGAAAAATCAATCTCTTTTGCCATTGCTAGTTTATCAGCAACTTTGGCAAAAATGAGCATGGATATTTGTTTGTATATGAGTCAGAATTTTGGATTTGTAACTTTTCCTGATGAATTAACTACAGGTTCTAGTATTATGCCTCACAAGAAAAATCCAGATGTTTTTGAATTAATTCGTGGTAAGTGTAATAAATTACAAGCCTTACCATACGAATTAACCTTAATCACAAACAATTTACCAAGTGGATATCACAGAGATTTACAATTGGTAAAAGAAGGATTGATTCCATCAGTATCTACTTTAAAATCTTGTTTAGACATGATGGTTTTTTCTTTAGAAAATATTATCATCACAGAAAACATTGTAGAGGATGATAAGTACAAATATATTTTTAGTGTAGAAGAAGTAAACGCTTTGGTACAAGCTGGAACGCCTTTTAGAGATGCTTATAAAATTGTAGGGGCCAAAATCCAGAATGGAGAATTTAAACCAGATTTAAATGTAAATCATACCCACATTGGTTCGGTAGGAAATCTAAGATTAGATTTGATTAAAGAAAAAATGGAAGCTAATTTTTAGGAAATTAGTTTTTTATAAAAAAGATAAAAGCCTCACTATTTTTAGTGAGGCTTTTTGTTTAACTGTCAAAATTAGTTAGAATTTCTTCTTAGGTTAATTTTATGATTCATATTGCTATTATCAAAAAGGGTTTTTACCAGAAAAAATAATATTTTAGTCTCCAATATATATTAAAACTACTGTCTTTTGTAGCAGTTATAGTTTATAAATATCAAGGTTATGAATAATTCGGAAGAATTAAAGTTATTAATAATGTTCTCTTTACTTGCTGCCATAAATTTAATGGTGCTTAGTTTCGTCTTATTATTTAAAAAGAATAACATATTAGCTAATAAAGTACTTGGGGGATTGGTATTTATACCAAGTGTTGTTTTAATGGCAAATGCCTTTTTGTATATGCAATACTTTTCTGTATCAGTATTGTTTGTTTTTTTAGGTTCATCTATCTGTTTTTTATTTGGTCCTTTATTACTTCTCTATATTCATTTGGTTCAAGAAAACACATATGACTTTAAAATAAAAGACCTTTTACATTTTTTTCCTGTTGTTACAATTACTTTTTACGGAGTGTATATTGGACTTCAGTCTAGTGAATCTATTCATGAAAATTATTTAAATATAGTAGCAGGAGAAGATATGGTAACGAATATTATTTACCTAGCTCAGTTAATTCATTTTGCGATATATATTACATGGAGTATTAGAAAGGTGAATTTGATAAAAATGAAAACCTATTTGTCTATTGTAGATAAAACCAATTATAAATGGTTAAAATTTTTTGTCACTCGTTTATTATATCTTAATATTTTAATACTGTTGGTATACGTGGTTCAAATCAGTTTTTTTCCAAGTTATGTAATATATTCAGATCTTTTGGCTACACCTTTAGCATCATCTTGTTTTTATCCAATTATGGTCTATAAAAGTTTTTCGAATAAGGTGACATATAACACAGGGTTTTTTGATAAAAAAGAAATAAAATCTAAAGAGGTTCAATTATCAGAGCCGACCTTTATTGTACAAGAAGAACATAATGAGGAATTAAATTCTGATAAAATATTAAGTTTTTTACAAAAAAATAAAACATACTTAAATAAAGATTATACCATCCATCAATTGGGAGCAGATTTAAATGAATCTCCAAGAACAGTTTCTAAAGTGATTAACTCAGAATTAAATAAAAGTTTTATTCAGTTAATTAATGAATTTCGAGTTGAAGAAGCTATTGTGCTTTTAAAATTAGAAAAGGATAAACTAACTATTGATGCTATTGCAGAAAAAGCAGGTTTTAAGAGTAGAAGCTCTTTTTATAGAGTCTTTAAAAATATCAAACAGACTAGCCCTTCTCAATATTTTCAGTAGATTTTGTCCTAAAAAATGTCTCAATTGCTGTTTTTGAGACATAGTTCAGTAAACATAATATGTTTTTGTTTGGGACTAGATGTAGTTTTGGTTAAAACTTAAACTTAATATCTAGAATGAAAAATTACATCATTGCAGCGAGTTTAATGCTTACTGCACTTTTTAGCTCTTGCTCTTCTGGTGATACTTCATTAACAGAAGAGTTAGAATTAACAACTGAACAAAAAGAATTTATATCCATTTTAAAATCTAATTATCCAACACAAAGTGTTTCTTTTAATACCAATACAGCTATATCGGGAGCACCATTCGTAGAGAATCAAAAAATAACTTTAACATTTTCTAGTTCTGGAATGTTATTCATAGATACTGATCCTGATAAAAATGATGGTGATGAAATAGAATTACCCGTTTTTACAATCAATGGAGATGAATATGTTTGGAAAGATACCAAAAACGATTTGTCTTATGCTTTATCTCTAAAAGCAGATAATTTTATCAATAAAATAAATGTTCTTAAAACATCAACCCACCTTCTTTATGCTTCACTAAAAGAAGTAATTGTAGGTGGTAACAATGGAGGAGATAAAACGGATTCATATTATTTTTTTGGAGATGATAAGATAGAGTGTACACCAATTTCACAAGGAAAACCTTTGGTTTCTACAGTTCATATTATTTCAAACCCATGTCAATCTAGTAGTGCCGCTTTAACATTTTATTTTGATTTGATGAAAGTTATCAATGCAGGTACTTATAATGTTTTAGCTTCTGAAGGAATTAATGTGGTTCCAGGGGTAGGAAAATTAACCATGGTGTTTTATAGTCATGATTCTAAGAATTGGTTTGCGCAATCAGGAACAGTTGAGGTTACTGTTAATGCTAGTGATTCCTCTAAAATAGATCTAAAGTTTAAAGATATAGTAATGAAAGCAGCAGATGGTTCAGAAACTACTTTTACGGGTCAAATTATAGGAGTTTAAAAATCTAATACAATTAAAATTTAAAAACAATGAAAAAAATTATATGCCTAGTTTTTGTGTTGATGTCAATGAATTTTTATGCACAACAGATTACGGAAGTAAAATTAAAAACGAAAGATTACAATCTTAAAAAAGCAAAAAAGCAAAATAAAATTTTCATCAACTCCTTTAGTGTCTATTTTGAAATTTATAAAGAAGTGGCAGATTCTAAACAAGGGTATAAAGGGACTAGAGGTAAGGTTACAGGAGATGCAAAGGTTAGGCTAGGTGTTGGTTTAAAAGGTGTTGATATTGATGCTGTTCAGGCCAAAACAGATTTGTTATACCAAGAAACGATTACAAAAATTAAGGAAAAAGGGTTTGAGTTAGTGGGGATTGAAGAAGCAAAAAAAATAGAGTTTTTTGAGGATTATTTAGTTGGAAAAGGACCTTTTATGATAGAGCAAGATCATTTACCGGGAGTCATACAAAGTGTTCCATCAGGATATTCTTTTATGTATAAAGATCCTAAAAAAACAGAGCTAGGAAAAGCAGTAAATAAGTTAACTAGTAAATTTAATTTTTCTCAGTACTCAGCAAAACAAAATATTTCTAAAGACCTAGGTGATGTGATGGTTATGGATATTAACATGTATGTAATGTTTACAGAGCAACCCAAAGGAGGTTTTAAATTACCAAGTAGTTTAGATAAAGTAGCAAAAGTTAAAATTGTTACAAATCTACGTTTGATAGACAATTATACAGTTGTAAAATCTGCCGATACAGAAAAAATGGGGTTATTGGGTAGTTTAGGTTCTAAAGGGGCTGCTGTGGCTACTGATGTAATATCAAGTGTAGATATTGTATATGGTAAAAATAAAATAGGAGGATCCCCATTGGCATCATATACAGGAGGTTTAAAAGATCCAGTGGAAATTTTAGGAGTTATGAAAAAGGATAAAATTAGCGCTTATCAAAGACAGCAAACAATATCACCTAGTTTAAATAGCAGTGCATATCAAAATATAGGAGGTATTAGTTTGGCAACCGTTGAAAATAGATTTTCTAAAAATGCTTCTTGGATAGAAGTTGATGGAGAGAAATATAGTGAAGGTTTGTATAATGTATGTCATGTATTTTTAGAAGAAAATATGAAAGAAATTTTTGATTAATGTTTGATTGATATGAAAAGGTAAGAGTAAAAAGCCTCACTAGAAATAGTGAGGCTTTTGTATTTTATCCGTTATGACTTCCGTCACAATAAGGTTTGTTATTACTGTTACCACAACCACAAAGTGCAACACCTCCATCTTTTTCAGCAGTAAAGAGAATTGGTTTTCCTCCTCCTTTGGTTGCATGAGCACTATCGCAAAATGGCATTACTTCTGAATGTCCACAAGTACAATATTTATAGGTTTTTCCTTTTTTTAGTTCTATTACAGGCATGTTTTATCTTTTTGGTTAAAGAATAAAATTAATTAGAATTCCCTTTAGATAGAATATAAATTAATGAGAACCATCGCAATAAGGAGCATTTTTAGTGCTACCACAAGTACACAAAAAAGCTTTTTCGTTTTCAGGAACTTTAAACAATAGAGGTTTGTATTCGGTTCCTTTATGGGTCCCATCACAATAAGGTTTGTCCTTGCTATTATTACATGTACAATAAGCATAAGCTTTGTTTTTAAGTAAATAACAAGCTCTAGGCGTTGGAATGGGTTTATTCATTACTAATTTTGGTTACAAATAATGTAAATTGGTATACAAATTTATGAGTATTGCTTTAAGCTTACTAACTTTATAGTAATTAAAAAATCAAATTATATGAAAGTTAAATTCTATCAATTGAGTGTTGTGTTGTTCTTTTTAGGAACCACTTTGTTTGCTCAAAAAACATTTACACTAACAAGTAAAACACTTGGAGGTGAAGCTACCATTACTGAAGAGTTTAATGGTTTTGGATGCACGGGTAAAAATGAATCACCACAATTATCTTGGACAAATGCTCCAGAAGAGACTAAAAGTTTTGCAGTAACCATGTATGATCCTGATGCTCCTACAGGAAGTGGATGGTGGCATTGGGTAGTTTTTGATATTCCTGCTGATGTAAACGAGTTGGTGAGCAATGCTGGGAATGTAGCCTTAAAACTAGCTCCTGAAAAAGCGATTCAAAGCGTTACAACCTTTGGAGTACCTGGTTACGGAGGTCCTTGTCCACCAGAAGGACATGGATTACATCAATACATTATTACGGTTCATGCTTTAAAAACAGATAAATTAGGTTTGGATGCGAATACCAATCCTGCAACCGTTGGTTATTATTTATGGAACAATACATTAGCCAAGGCAAGTATTGTAGCTTATTATAAAAGATAATTTTGTGTAAAAAAAATAAAAAATCCCTCTTGAAATTTTCAAGAGGGATTTTTTATGTTAATGAACACTTAGATGTCGTTATAATCCATAAGTCAGTACAACTCCAATGTTTAAGTTGTTTAAATTTAAAGCTTCAGATTTTTCTAGGTTAAAAGTATTCGTCTCTCTGCCATTATCAATAGTTAATTGAGAAATATTACTTGCAAAGTATCCTAAGTTTAAACCAATTTCACAAGAAGAATTAATATTTCTTAGATATCCAAAGTTGAAATCATATCCAATGTTTCCTCCAGTGGTTTTAATTTTTGTATTGATTCCAGATCTTTCATTGTACGATGCATACCCTACAGAATATTCAAAATAGAAATTATTTTTCTGTTTTTGTCCAAAACGAAAATCAGATCGACCTGATAAAGCAAAATAATTAACATTTGCATCAATACTAAGTGTTCCATTTTCAGTAGATCTTCCATCGTCAAAAGAAATGAATGCATTCCCTAACTCCCCACCATATTTCATGATTTTGTATTTTAAACCAAACCCTGAGTTTTTTATATTATTATAGTAGGCAGCAAAGGACATTCCATATCCGTTTTTTAATAGTTTAGAAACTTTTTGGTTAAATTCATTACTATTGTCTTCTTTTACTGTTCTATATAAGTAGCTAGCTTCATAAGTGAATAAAAATTTATTGTAAGAATTTTCTTTTTTTATTTTTTCAGCCAATGTAATATACTCTTGATTTGAAGAATCAATTTTTATGACATTTTCTCTTAAGAAATCAGCCGAAAATTGATGACAGGTAGATCCCCAAAAACTAGGTTTTATGTGTTTTGTTAAACCAATTAAATCTGCTCCATGTACTCTTGCAGAATCTTTAATAATATTAAGCATGGTTATGGAATCACAGTTTTTAGTAGCTCCTTTGTCTCCAATGATGATAGTTCCAATTTTTAAATCTCTAGAATTATTTCTATTCAAATAAATTTCAGGAGAAAGTACTTTAATAGAATCGTTAGATGTTAAACTAGCATAGTTTCTGGAAAAGTCACTTCTGATATAAGGACTACAAGAAGTGATGATGATTGAAATTAAAAAGATTAGCTTTTTCATAGTATTATTTTTTCTAGCAAAAATAAAAAGCACTTAGAATATCTAAGTGCTTTTTTTATGATTATTTGTGGTTTTATGTTAAGCGTGTATCGCCCTGTCAGCCGTAGCAGCCAAACAAGCTTCTTTAATAGCTTCGGTATATGTTGGATGTGCATGAGACATTCTAGAAACATCTTCAGCTGATGCTCTAAATTCCATAGCAACCACCGCTTCAGCAATCATATCTGCAGCACGAGCACCAATCATGTGAACTCCTAAAATTTCATCAGTAGTAGCATCAGCTAAAACTTTTACTACCCCATCAGTATCCATACTTGCTCTTGCTCTACCTAAAGCTCTCATATTAAAAGACCCCGATTTATAAGCAATACCTTCTTCTTTTAATTGTGCTTCGGTTTTACCAACAGCAGCAACTTCTGGCCAAGTATAAACAACTCCTGGAATTAAGTTATAGTTAATATGTGGTTTTTCACCAGCAATGATTTCAGCAACCATAGTTCCTTCTTCTTCTGCTTTGTGAGCCAGCATAGCACCTTTAACTACATCCCCAATAGCATAAATATTTTCGATGTTGGTTTGTAAATGCTCGTTGGTTTCTATTTGTCCTCTTTGAGTCGTTTTAATTCCAATATTGTTTAATCCTAATCCTTTTGTAAAAGGAACACGACCTACAGAAATTAAGGTATAATCTCCTTCAAAAACCACTTCTTCTCCTTTTTTGTTATCAGCAGTAACTTTTACACCATCACCAGTATTGGTTACAGAGGTTACTTTGTGACTTACGAAGAATTTAAGACCTTGTTTCTTTAAAGATTTTTGTAATTCTTTAGACAACATATCATCCATTCCTGGAACAATTTTAGGCATATATTCAATGACAGAAACTTCTGCTCCTAAACGCTTGTAAACTTGTCCTAATTCTAATCCAATCACCCCACCACCAATCACGATTAAGTGTTTAGGTACTTCTTTTAACTTTAAGGCTTCGGTAGAAGTAATTACTCTTTCTTTATCAATGTTGATAAAAGGTAAAGATCCTGGTTTAGATCCTGTGGCAATAATGGTTTTGGCAGATTCAATTTTTTCTACAGAACCATCATTTTTATGAATGTTAATGTGTGTAGTATCAAAAAACTCTCCACGACCTTCATAAACATCAATCTTATTTTTGTCCATTAAAAAATTGATTCCAGCAGAAGTTTGAGAAACAACTTCGGCTTTACGCTCAATCATTTTAGGAAAATCTAATGTGATGTTTTCTACACCAATTCCGTGTTTATCAAAATGAGACAAAGCATCATGATAATGATGAGATGAATCTAACAGTGCTTTAGAAGGAATACATCCTACATTTAAACAAGTACCACCCATAGTGCTGTACTTTTCAATAATAGCAGTTTTTAATCCTAATTGTGCGCAACGAATAGCTGCTACATATCCTCCTGGTCCAGAACCGATAACGGTTACATCGTACTTGTTCATGAAAGTGTTTTTTTCTTTATGTATAACAAAAGTAAATAAAAGCGAGCAAGTGTTTTAATCAAAAGACATCAAATAACGTTTTTTTACTTTTTGTTGATTTTTTTATACGTACTTATATAGGAAATCCTAACATTTTACCCATTCCTACTGTAAATAACCATCCACCGTAAATAAGATGTTCTACACTTACCCAAAAAATAGATTTTGTTTTTTGATAAGTATTTGCAAATAGCAATCCACCAATAAAGGTGATGATTAAAACCAAGGTACTTTGAAACATTAAATGTCCTAAAGAAAATACAAATGCATTTACCAAAAAGAAAGTGTTAGGAGATTTAAATAAATCTTTATAACGATGAAAATAGAGTACACGATAAACATATTCTTGTGGAATGACAGAAAATACAGTGTAAACAAAAATCATTTTTACCCATAGAACAGGTTGGGTTAAAATGGATATAAACAACAAGTCTTTGTTGGTAATAAGGATATAAATTAGAGAAGAAACAATTACCATTAACAATCTAAAACTAGTTGTTCTCCAAAAAGATGGAGGTTGCAGGAATTTTCTTTTGATAAATAACACTTTACGATCTAAATAACTAACATATAGCACATATGTAAAAACAAAGGGAACTGTGTAAAGTTTATAATTTAATGGAATGATAGAAATTGCTAAAAAAATAGGATACAAAATAAAAAACAAGATAAACTCTATACTGTTTTTAGGAAGTGTTTTTATCATAAATTACCAAGGAACAATGCCTCCCGTTAAGCGTTGACTATATTTTTGTTGAAAATAAATAAAATAATTATAGAGCAAATAATTGACTTCATAACCATATTTAATATTAGGGTCATAATCAATTCTCATGCCGTATAATTCTGATGAATACCTGCTAGGATTATTTACTCTAATATTCCATTCGGTAACATAAAGGTAATTTTTGTTTTCTAAATATTGTAATGAGTAAAAATTCCTTGGTTTGGCTCTTCCTAGCAACCACGAATTAAATCCAGCATCTATAATGATAACTTCATATTCTTCCTCTTCATTTACAATTTTAATGGTGTCTGTTTCTGTATGGATACTTTTATCAACCATATTTTTTTTCGCAGTACTACAGAAAGTAATGGAGCTAAAAATAATAATGGTTATAAGTATTTTTAAGAATAAAGATTTCATAGAAACAAGGTTTCTTTAAATTTACAAAAAAAGAGCTGATAACTAATTAATTAAAAATATTTTAACGCAACTAAATGGAGGTTATTACATCTTAGGGATATAAGAACTATACTACTCTAAAAAATTATGAAAAAAACGATTTATGTTATCAGTTTATTATTTGTCATTTGTTGTACACTCTCGTGTGAATCTGATGATTTGAATTATCAAAATGATTTTAAAAACAGTGAAAAAGCTTGGATTAGTTTTAAACAATCGTCTAATAATTCATATCAATATATTGTTACTGGTGGTTCGGTTTTTACTACTTATGGTTGGGAAACTACCATTACGGTGTATAACGGAGTCATTATAAAAAGACATTTTAAATATAACGCTGATCCAGAAAATATTCCTGAAGAGAATTTAGAATGGACAGAGAATGAAAATGAAATAAACAGTGAGGAGCATCAATATACAAGTGCAGCTACTGCTTTAACTTTAGATGAGGTTTATGATAAAGCAAAAAAAGAATGGTTAATCAAAAGAAAAGATGTTTCTATATATTTTGAGACTGAAAATAATGGATTGATCTCTACTTGTGGATATGTTCCAAAAAACTGTATGGATGATTGTTTTTATGGGATTACCATTAAAAGTATAGAGACTTTATCCGTTGATTAATGAGTAAGAAAATAAAAAAGGAGAGAAGTTTATTTAAACTTCTCTCCTTTTTTATAACAGTTAAGTTTTAAATTACAACAAACCAGCTCTTTTTAGCAAAGCATCTGGAGTAGGTTCATGTCCTCTAAATTGTTTGTATAATTCCATTGGTTTTTGAGTTCCTCCTTGGCTTAGTACAAAGTCTTTAAATTTTGTAGCTGTTTCTTTGTTAAATATTCCAGTTTCTTTAAAATATTCAAACGCATCGGCATCTAATACTTCTGCCCATTTATACGAATAATATCCAGCAGAATATCCACCTTGAAAAATGTGTGAGAAAGCTGTACTCATGCAATTTTCTGCAACATCAGGATACAATTGAGTACTCTTAAAAGCTTCCGTTTCAAATTCTTTCACGTCACAATTGTCATAACTATCCGGGCTGTGCCCGTGCCAAGCCATGTCTAAGAGACCAAAACTGATTTGTCTTAAAGTTTGAAGACCTTCTAAAAAGTTAGAAGCCTTTTTGATTTTCTGAATCAATTCATTTGGGATGATTTCACCAGTTTTATAATGTTTGGCAAATAACTCTAAAGCTTCTTGTTCAAAACACCAGTTTTCCATTACCTGACTAGGCAATTCCACAAAATCCCAAGAAACCGAAGTCCCCGATAAACTAGGGAAAGTAGTGTTGGCTAACATTCCGTGTAAAGCGTGTCCAAATTCATGGAACAAAGTGGTCACCTCGTTAAAGGTTAACAAGCTAGGTTTGGTAGCGGTAGGTTTGGTAAAGTTACAAACGATAGAAATATGAGGTCTAGAATTTTCACCGTCTAAAATCCATTGACTTTTATATCCTGTTTTCCAAGCTCCATTTCTTTTTCCAGGTCTAGGATGAAAATCGGCATAATAAACTGCAATAAAATCACCATTTCCGTTGGTCACTTTGTAGGTTTTAACGTCTTTGTGATATTTTTCAATATTGTTGACTTCTTCAAAATGCAAATCATATAAACGTTTGGCAATTTCAAAAGAACCGTTGATGACATTTTCTAATTGAAAATAAGGTTTTAAAATTTCCTCATCAAAGTCGAACAATTCTTGTTTTAACTTTTCGCTATAATAAGCACCATCCCATTTTTGTAATTCAGTAATTCCATCTTTTTTACGAGCAAATTCTTTTAATTGGTTAAATTGCTCTGTTGCTTTTGGTTTTGCTTTTTGAACAAAATCTTCTAAAAATTCTGTTACTTTATCAGCAGATTCTGCCATGCGTTCTTCCAAAACAAAATGTGCATGGGTTTTATATCCTAATAGTTGAGCACGTTTGGCACGTAGTTGTACTATTTTTAATACAATTTCTTCGTTGTTATTTTTGTTGTTTTGAAATCCTTTTTTACCCGCAGCAATAGACATTTCTTTACGAAGTTCTCTGTTGTCTGCATAAGTTAAAAACGGAATGCAGCTAGGGAAATCTAAAGTAAAAACCCAACCTTCTTTGTTTTTATCTTTGGCAGTTTGGGCAGCATCTTCAATAGCTCCTTCAGGCAATCCTTTTAAGTCAGCCTCATTGGTAATGTGTAACTCGTAGTTTTGAGTTTCAGCCAATACATTTTCTCCAAAAGTTAAAGATAGTTTTGATAATTCCGTATCAATTTTTCTTAATTCTTCTTTTTTATCATCGCTTAAATTAGCTCCGTTACGAGAAAAACCTTTGTACTTTTTTTCAAGTAACATCAATTCTTCAGGCGTTAAGTCTAAAGATTCTCGTTGATTGTAAACTTCTTTTACACGTTTAAATAGTTCTTCATTTAAACTCACGTCATTAGAAAAAGCAGTTAAAATAGGAGAAACCTCTTGTGCAATTTTTTGCATTTCATCATTGGTTTCTGCTGAATTTAAATTGAAGAAAATAGAAGAAATTCTACTCAATCTATGTCCAGAAAAGTCTAAGGCTTTAATGGTGTTTTCAAAAGTTGGGGTTTCTTTATTGTTGGTAATATCATCAATTTCCTGTCTAGCTTCTTTGATGGCTTGTTCAAAAGCAGGTTGATAATGCTCGTTTTTTATTTGTTCAAAAGGAGCAGTGTTATATGGAGTGTTAAATTCTTGTAATAATGGGTTGTTCATAATTATATTAAACCTTTTGATTTTATTTCTATATACTTATTAATGGCATCAATGGTTAAGTTTTTTGGAGTGGTTAAAATGGAATTTACTCCGTATTTGCTTAACTCTAAGACCATTTGTTCTTTGTCGTAAATAAATTTTTCGGCTACTGTTTTTTTAATAATTTCTTGTTCAGAATGGGTGCTTTTGTTGGCTAGTTCTACAATTTCACTATTCTTAAAAAAGATGACAATTAGCAAATGATTTTTATTGATGGCTCTAAGATAATTCATTTGTCTTTCTAGCGCATCCATGCTGTCAAAATTGGTATACAATAATAGTAAACTTCTTTGTTTGATGTTGTGTTTTACCGCACTGTACAAAACGCCAAAATCGGTTTCCTCAAAATTTGTTTTTACATTGTAAAGAGATTCAAGAATCATACCCATTTGGTGATTTCTTCTTTCAGCAGCCACATAGTCATTCACGTTTTTAGAAAAAGAAAACAATCCTACTTTGTCTTGTTTTTGAATGACCACATTACTCACAATTAAAGAAGCATTGATGGCATAATCTAACAAACTTAATCCATCGAAAGGCATTTTCATGGTTCTTCCTCTATCAATGAGCATGTAAACATTTTGAGCTTTCTCATCTACAAATTGATTCACCATCAATTGGTTTTTCTTAGCAGTGGCTTTCCAGTTGATGTCTCTAATATTGTCCCCTTGAACATATTCTTTAATTTGTTCAAACTCAAAAGAATTTCCAATTCTACGGACTCTTTTAATTCCGTAAGCGGAGGTCATGCTATTGATTGTTTTTAAATCGAACTGTTTTAGTTTTAAGAACGATGGATAGGTTTTTACCATTTTTTCATCTCCTAAAACATATCTTTTGGTCACAAGATTTAAAATCGAACGAACATAAATATTGGTGTTTCCAAAATGATATTCTCCTCTTTCTGTAGGTTTTAATTGATACGGAAATATTTTAGAGCTTTGTGCTTTTAGTTTTGCTTTGATGTTAAAATCTCTGATTTGAAATTGATCAGGAATTTCATCAATAATTTCTAAAAACACTTCTAGAGGATAATTGTTTTTAATTTCTAAAGTGATGTCATTATTATCTCCGTTAGAAAATTTTTCAGGTAAAATTCTCTTAGACTCAATCCCGTTTTTAAGTCTAAATACCACAAAAAGATCAAAACAAAAAACACCTGCAAAAATTGCAGTGAACAATAGGGTTAACACAAATAATTCTTTGATAAAAAAGCTTAAGACAAACAAAAATATATGACCAAACAAAATGTAAAAAAACAAATTGTTGATGTACACACTTTGGTATGCTTTTTTAAAAGGAGTAAAGATGTTTGTTTTTGGCATATCCTTAACTAGGAATTTCGGTAGATTGAATACTGTCGTTAATAATTTGTGCTGCTGTAATTCCTTCCATTTCTCTTTCAGGCGTTACAATTACTCTGTGTTGCAATACAGGAATGGCTACTTGTTTAATATCTTCAGGCGTTACAAAATCTCTTCCGTTAATAGCGGCAAACGCTTTTGATGCTTTTAGCAAGGCAATAGAAGCTCTTGGCGAGGCTCCTAAATATAAAAAAGAATTGCTACGGGTGCTCACCACAATGTCGGCAATGTATTTAATTAAATTAGGTTCAACAATTACTTGTTTTGCCAATTGCTGATAAGCCAATATTTGTTCTTTGGTAATGCTTGCTGTTATAAAATCTAATTTAGGTTGTGTAGCCAAATGTTCTCGGTTGATGATCTCTACTTCATCCATTAAATTTGGATAATCTACAGTAATTTTAAATAGAAAACGGTCTAATTGCGCTTCGGGTAATCTATAAGTTCCTTCTTGATCTACTGGGTTTTGAGTAGCCACCACCATGTAGGGAGAGTCTAAACTAAACTGATGTCCATCAATGGTAATTTGTTGTTCTTCCATTACCTCAAACAAGGCAGCTTGGGTTTTGGCAGGAGCCCTGTTAATTTCATCAATTAAAATAAGGTTTGAGAAAATAGGTCCTTTTTTAAATTCAAATTCTGATTTTTTTAAATCAAAAATAGAAGTTCCCAATACATCCGAAGGCATTAAATCTGGTGTAAACTGAATTCTTTGATAGTCAATAGATAAACTTTTAGCTAACAACTTTGCAGTAACCGTTTTGGCAACTCCTGGCACTCCTTCTATCAACACATGACCTTCGCATAACAAAGCAGTTAATAATAAATTAACCATGTTTTTCTGTCCAACAATTACTTTAGATATTTCTTTTTTTATGGTGTTAATTCCTTCGTGTAACTCGGTTAAATCTATACGGTTTGTAAACTCTAATTCTTCCATGTGTTTGTATTTTTATTAAAATCTTCTATTTCTTTATTCAGCTTTTTTAAAAGGGTAATTGAGGAGGTTTCTCTGACTTTAAGAGCATTCACAAAACGAATTAATTCTTTTGTTTTCTTAAGGTCATATCCCGATTTTAAACTCAATTGAGCGACCAATTTTGGATTGGTGTTGTCTGTTACAATATTATAGGCATTCCTAATGTTTTTGTAAAAAATATTGATTTTATGATGAATGATGGGTTGAAAATTATCGGCCTCTTCATAAAGAATCGCAATGGTTTCTACAAAATCTATACTGGTGTTTCTCACCTTTGGAATGATAGGAATAATTCTTTGTTTTCTTTTGGCGTTAATCAGCAAGAACATCCCTATGGCGATGATTAAAAGAATCCAAGCAGCATATAATTCCTTTTGACTTTTGATAAATCTTAAAGGAGAATTGGTAAGCGCATCATTTGTTTTAAAATTACTTTCAAAATAAATGGTGTTTTTACTAGGTTCAATAGTTACAAAGTCATTTGTTTTATAAGCCTCTAAATCACTGGAGATTTTAGTAGGAATGGTAGATAATACTTTGTTGATGTATTGGGTGTTAATAGCATTTAACAAGTGATAATTGGTAAATATTTCGGGTTGTGTATGTAAATAAAATAGACCTCTTTTATATTTTACTTCTATAAAATTGGTTTTGTTAGTGGCAATACTGTCTTTTTTAGTTGTAAAAGAAACTTTTCCTAAAGATTTAACATTACTACTGTCTTTAAAATATCCTTGCTGAAACTTAAATTTATTGTCATACTTTAAAAAAGCTTCACTTTTATTGATGGTAACTTTTAAACTATCTACCATCAATAAATTTTTGCTGTCATAGTTCTTACGAATTCCTAAAGTATCTAACAACGATTTAGAAAAACGATTTGCACTAATAAACGCCATGTTCCCTTTCCCAATAAATTCTAACAAGTTTTCTTCTGAACTAGGGTCGGGTTGGTATTGTTCATCAATGTTGATATAAGTACTGTTAGCGGTTAAACCTATAAAAGGTTTTTCCTGATAATACTCGTAAAAAGTATTTTTAATAGTCACAATTTTTTCCTCCTTAAAAATATCATTTAGTTGATCGTGAAATATTTTTAAATCAAAAGGACTGGTTTCTTTTTCGTTGTAAGTAGGGGTCCAGACTACTTTTTTGGGCGTAATGCTATCAATAATAGCTATGATCACAACAATTACAATCCCAAGAATAATAAATCCTTTCTTTTTCATGATTTGATGTTGTTTAATAGTTCTTTATAAATAGTTTCTACTTTATCATAAGCCGTTTTGTCTATGATAAATTCCCCATACCAAATGTAATTGTAGTAATAAGAAATGCTTTTAAATGTTTTGTGGTAAGGCGTGTCTTCTGTTTCTAATTGATAATCGGCATTTGTTTTTAGGTTACTCAATTCAATAATTTCTTTTTCTGCAAATTTTTGAAGCACCCAAAAATATCCATATTTCACTGCCAAACGATAATCTTCTTGTTGGGTAGCCTTTTTAATCAATTCCTCAAAATTGGCCATTTCAATAATTTCTACTTCGTTTTGGTAGGTTAAATTGTTTTGTGATTTGTTTTTTCTAAAAATCCATGCTCCTTCTTTATAAAAAAACATCCTAGCAATAATATAAATAGCAGCACCCGCAATTAGAGCATAAAAGCCAAGTTTGGTGTAATAAATACCTTTGTTAGTAATACCAAAGTTTTTTAAAAAATTATAGATTAATTGATTTAACCATAATTTAAAAGATTCCATAAAAGTAGGCTCACTATTGTATACGTAATCTTTAGAAGTATATGCTTCTTTAAAATTTTCGGGAATAGCTCTTTGTACTTTCTGAATAGTATCATTTGCTGCTAAAAGCATATTACTGAGTAGTAACATTACAATCGCAAAAATATTTTTTAAGTTTTTTGCCATCATACCAAAGAAGAATCAGAAGTTATTTTAGCCACTACTTTGTGTGGATAAATTAAAAAATAATAAGAAATTAGACTCAATGTGCTAAGAATAATAAAAAAGGCAAGTACTGTGGGCATATCATTTCCGTATCTTGATACAAATCCTTCTAAAAATCCGGCTGCAATGGTAAAAGGAAAAGTAGCAATCATCATTTTAATGCCGTCTCTCATCCCTCTTTTAAAAGAATCTAACCTTTTAAAAGTTTTCGGAAAAATAATACTGGCACCTAACATCAATCCAATAGCTCCTTCCATCACAATGGCAAAAATTTCCATGGCACCATGAATCCAAATTCCTTTTACACTTTGTAATAAAACCCCGTGTTTGGCAAAAAAGTATTGAAAAGACCCTAACATAATACCATTGTACAACATTACATAAGCAGTACCAATACCACCGGTAATTCCAAAGACAAATGCTTTTAAGCCCACGTATAAATTGTTAAAAGTGATGCCTATAAAACTTCCCCAATTAGATCCTGATTTATAAACCGCTGTAGGGTTTCCTTCTTTGATGTTTTCTAAAGTTTGATTGACATAACCATCAGACAAAATAAGTCTAACAAAGCTGTCATCATAAATAGCAGAAATCAATCCAATTCCTACCGAAACACCAAAGATGATAAATGAGTAATAAATGTATTTTTTGTAGTGATAAAAAAGCAAAGGAACATCTAGTAAAAAAAACTGTAAGACTCTGTTTTTTTCCTCCTTTTTAGATTTGTAAATTTTTTGGAAGGCCAAAATAGTCAAGTGATTTAAGTACACCACCAACTTGCTTTTTTTGTAATAAGTTTGAGCAAAAGCTAAGTCGTTAATTAAGTGTAAGTAAAGTTTTGATAACTCTTCTGGATACGATATGTTTTTTTCTTTGATTGCGCTTTCAAACTGCAACCATTTTTCCTTATTTTGTTTGATAAATGCAATCTCTCTCATAGTAAAACAAATAACCTGATAAAATGGCAGAAATACAAATAACCACTACGCAAAATGTAAACTTAGATTTTAAGTCTGCAGAGCTCAATCATCGTATGCTGGCATGGTTTATAGATTTTTTAATAAAAGGGGCTTATATATCAATATTAGCCTATATTTTATTTGGTCTTTTAGATCTTTTGAAAAGTTTTCAAGAGTTAGATACTTGGTCTATGATGGCGGTTGTAATTGTTTTAGGAATACCAGTTATTTTTTATACACTGGTCATGGAGTCTTTTTTTGACGGACAAACTGTAGGAAAGAAAGTGATGAAACTTAAAGTTTTAAAAATTGATGGTTATCAAACTGGATTTATAGATTTTTTTATCAGATGGATCATGCGTATTGTTGACTTAAATATGTTTTCAGGAATTATTGCTTTGGTGTTTATAGGGAGTTCTAAAAAAGCACAACGTTTGGGAGGAATGGCATCGGGAACGGCTGTGGTGAGTTTAAGAAATAAAGTAAATATAAGTCACACTATTTTAGATGAAACCATCTCAACTAATAACTATCAACCTACTTATCCTTCAGTAGTAAGATTGTCGGACAATGATGTAAGAATTATCAAAGAAAATTATTTAAGAGCAAAAGCAAAAAAAGATCATGATTTGTTATTAAAACTTAGAGAAAAAATAGTAGTAGTCATGAATAAAGAACCACTACCAGAACAAACTACGGAACAGTTTTTAGATACGGTGATTAAAGATTATAATTATTACACTCAGAATATGTAATGAATAAAAAAGCCTCTTTAAATTTAAAGAGGCTTTTTTATTTTAAGTTTTATGCTTGTGCAGTTCCAATTTCGTCTAATTCATCAGTAGGGTTTTTGGGGTCAGAACCGTATTCGTTTGGTCCTTCTTCTCCGTTTGTGCAAAGTAAGATAAGGTTGTAAATTGGAATTAAAATATACCATCCAGATTTTCCAACATCATGCATTCTTCTAACACCAACAGCAATACTAGGAACCATAACGGCCAATGAATAAATGGAGCTTAAAAAGATGAAGTTTATTTGTAAACCAATAAACATTAAAGTGTAGCTAGCAATCGCATTAAAAAGAATAAACATCCAATATTCTTTTCTTCTTGCTCTTCCGTTAAAGTCTGCGTACTGTTTTAATACTTTTAAATACCAATTCATTTTTTTATTGTTTTAAATTTTGGTTAAAATATTAAAAATCTATTAAAAAGAGCTTGTTACAGGTTGTTTTAATAACTTTTTTCTTTTTAAAAACACTCAAAATATTTAGAACTCAAATAATTTGGTTTATTAAAAATGAATGTTAAATTTGTGTCAATGAAATTAGATAGAAAAAATACTTGGTGGTGGTACACTCTTAATTAATTAAGCGTGAGTATCAATGTGTATTTTAAAAAAATAAATATATAAAGGCTTATCTCACGATAAGCCTTTTTTTATAGTTTATAACGTATGAAAAAATTACAGTTTAAGACCGTTATTAAAGAACAAATGGCCGATACAGTTACCCCTGTGTCGCTTTATTTAAGATTTAGAGATCGTTTTGCAAACACCGTTTTGCTAGAAGGTTCTGATTATCATTCAAAAGAAGATAGTTATTCTTTTATGGCTATAGATCCTTTGGTAAATATCAAAGTAGAAAAAGAGGCTTTAAATTTAGTGTATAGAGGAGAGTTGTTAACCAGTGCTCCTTTACAAAGAAATTTTCACGAAGTTTTTCAATATTACAGTGATTTAATTCAAACAGATTGTGATGATGCTCACAAAGCCTATAACGGTTTGTATGGATATTCTACTTATGATGCTGTTCAATATTTTGAAAATATTAAATTAAATGCTAAACCAGCAGCATCTGCCATTCCGTTTTTACAATATAGTTTTTACAGATATGTAATTGCCATCAATCATTTTAACGATGAAATGGTTGTGATAGAAAATGTGCCAGAAGGAGAGGAATCTAATATTGATGAAATTATTTCAATTATTAACAATCCAACCTATCAAACTCAAAGTTTTTCTTATGATGCAGATAGTGAAACATCAAGCTGTACAGATGAAGAATTTAAGGAATATGTAAGAAAAGGAAAAGCTCATTGTAAACGAGGAGATGTTTTTCAAATAGTATTGTCTAGACAATTTCAACAAAAATATCAAGGAGACGATTTTAACTTGTATAGAGCGTTACGTTCTATCAACCCATCTCCATATTTATTCTATTTTGATTATGGTAGTTTCCGTTTGATGGGTTCATCACCTGAAGCACAAATTAAAGTACAAAAAGGTGTGGCAACCATCAATCCAATTGCAGGAACGTTCAGAAGAACAGGAAACGCAAGAGAAGATCATTTGTTAGGAGAAAAATTATCAAACGATAAAAAAGAAACTGCAGAACACGTGATGTTGGTAGATTTAGCTCGTAATGATTTAAGTAAACATGCTAACAATGTAACGGTTGAGGTTTTTAAAGAAGTACAATATTTTAGTCATGTAATTCATTTAGTGTCTACTGTAGAAGGAAAAATCAAAGGAAATCCTTTAAAAATTGTAGGAGATACTTTTCCTGCAGGAACTTTAAGTGGAGCTCCAAAATACAAAGCCATGCAGTTAATTGATACTTACGAAGCGCAAGCAAGAGGTTTTTACGGAGGAGCAGTAGGGGTGATTGGTTTGTCTGGAGAGGTAAATTTAGCCATTGCCATTAGATCTTTTGTAAGTAAAAATAACACCTTGTATTATCAAGCAGGAGCAGGAATTGTTACAGATTCTACAGAAGAAGGAGAATTACAAGAAGTAAACAACAAGTTAGCGGCATTAAAGAAAGCTTTGGTGTTGGCAGAGAAAATATAAATTTAGTATCTGGTAACAGGTAGCAAGTATCAAGATATAGCTTATGCTTAAAAAAAGATACTAGATACCCTATACTAGATACCTGATACTAAGAGATATGAAAATATTAATATTAGATAACTACGATTCTTTTACTTATAACTTGGTTCATATGGTAGAAGAGATTACAGGAGAAACACCAGATGTTTTTAGAAATGATGAAATTCCGCTAGAAGTAGTGGGAGATTATGATTTAATTATGTTGTCTCCTGGGCCAGGAGTTCCTGATGAAGCGGGAATTTTGAAGGAAGTGATTGCTGAATATGCAGGAAAGAGACCTATTTTTGGGGTGTGTTTAGGTTTGCAAGCCATAACAGAAGTTTTTGGTGGAAAAATCATCAACATGGACAATGTTTTTCATGGTGTAGCTACAGAAATGAAAGTGGTGGATGATGATGCTTTAATTTTTAAGAACATACCAACTTTCTTTACAGCAGCTCGTTATCATTCTTGGATTGCTGATGGAGAAACCATGCCAAAAGAATTAAAAATTACTTGTTTAGATGAAGATGGTGGAGTGATGGCTATTCAGCATGAAAAGTATAACATTAGTGCGGTACAATTTCATCCAGAGTCTATCTTAACACCAGATGGTGAGGCAATGGTGAGAGAATTTATTGAGAACGCACAAAAAGAAATTAGTAAGAAGTAGTTAATAATTCTAGAGATTAAGACAAAATCTAATATACTAGTTCTAGTTACCTGCTGTTAGAGATCCAATACTAAAAAAATGAAGAAAATATTAGCGAGATTATTTGAGTACGAACATTTAACTCAACAAGAAGCCAAAGAAGTTTTTATACAAATAGCCAACGGAGGATGTAACCATTCTCAAATAGCATCATTTGTAACGGTTTTTTTGATGAGACCTATCACGGTAGCAGAACTTTCAGGGTTTAGAGAAGCTTTGTTAGAGTTGGCTTTAAAAATCAATTTATCAGACTTTAATACCATTGATTTGTGTGGAACAGGAGGAGATGGTAAGAACACGTTTAATATTTCAACCTTAACTTCTTTTGTGGTTGCAGGAACGGGACATAAAGTCGCTAAGCATGGTAATTACGGAGTGTCTTCGGCATCGGGTTCTTCAAATATGTTAGAACATTTAGGGTACAAGTTCACCAATAATGAGAGTATTTTAAAAAATCAAATAGACAAGGCCAATATTTGTTTTTTACATGCACCACTTTTTCATCCAGCTATGGCAGCCGTTGGGCCTGTTAGAAAAGAGTTAGGAATGAAAACTTTTTTTAACATGTTAGGACCTTTGGTAAATCCAAGTATGCCTCAAAACCAAATGGTGGGAGTGTTTAATTTGTATGTAGGTAGATTGTATAAAGAGGTGTTGAGCAAAACTTCTGATAATTTTGCGGTGGTTCATGCTCTAGACGGATATGATGAAATTTCTCTAACAGGAAATTTTAAAATGTACACCAAAGAGAAAGAACAAATTATTAAACCTCATGAAATTGGAATGGAGGTCATCAAACCTTCTGATATTTTTGGTGGAAATAGTGTTCCTGAGGCCGCCCAAATATTCACCTCTATTTTAGATGGAAAAGGAACTGAAGCACAAAATAATGTAGTGTTAACCAATGCTGCCTATGCTTTAATGACTTTTGATCATAGCAAGTCGTTTAAAGAATCTTTTGCAAAAGCCAAAGAAAGTTTAGTTTCAGGAAAAGCAAAACAGAGTTTAAAAACATTAATAGAGTTATAAAAGAAAGGTGTTCGAGCGGAGTCGAGAACAATTGTTTATAATTTGTAATGAATGATAATATGACAATTTTAGAAAAAATAATAGCATACAAAAAAAAGGAAGTTGCCAAAATTAAAAGTGAGGTGCCAGTTCAAAAATTGGTAGAGAGCCCTAATTTTAAAAGAACACCACTTTCTTTAAAAAAATCTTTGTTAGAAGTAGGTTCTACAGGAATCATCGCTGAGTTTAAAAGACAGTCTCCATCAAAAGGAATTATTAACGATAAGGCTGATATTTTAGAAGTAACCAATGGGTATTTAGATGCCAATGTTGCTGCTCAATCTATTTTAACCGATACTCACTTTTTTGGAGGTACCATGGTTGATTTGATGAAAGCACGTAGCATTAATGAAGTAAAGCCAATCCTTAGAAAAGATTTTATTGTTGATGGTTTTCAAATTGTAGAAGCCAAAGCTATTGGTGCCGATGTTATTTTATTGATTGCCGCTTGTTTAACCAAAGAAGAGTTAAAGAATTACGGACAATTAGCAACAGATTTAGGAATGGATGTTTTGTATGAAATCCATACCCAAGAAGAATTGGATAAGATTGATGCCCACGATAAAATTATCGGAATTAACAACAGAAACTTAAATACGTTTAAGGTAGATTTAGAACATTCTATAGAATTGGCTTCTAAAATTCCAGATAGCTGTATCAAAGTTTCGGAGAGTGGAATTAGTGATCCTAAAATTATTATGGGATTAAAACAATATGGTTTTCAAGGGTTTTTAATAGGAGAAAACTTTATGAAAACAGATAATCCGGGTCAAGCTTGTAAAGAGTTTATTGGGCAAATGTAAAATAGTATCAAGTAGCTAGTATTGAGTATCAAGAATTTTTAGATACCAGATACCAGATACCAGATACCAGATACCGAAAATAATGAAAATCAAAGTTTGTGGAATGAAATATGGGGAGAATATCAAAGCGGTAGCTGGATTACAACCAGATTACATGGGCTTTATATTTTATCCAAAATCGCCTAGAAATTTTGAAGGAGTAATTCCTGAAATTGATGAAAACATCAAAAAAACAGGCGTTTTTGTCAATGCACCTATTGGAGATGTAGTTCAAAAAGTAAATCAATACGGATTTAAAGCAGTACAATTACATGGATCGGAATCTGTAGCATATTGTCAAGAACTAAATAGTCACGATTTAGATATCGAGTTATTTAAAGTCTTTTCAATTAAAGATGAGTTTGATTTTTCTGTATTATCACCTTACGAATCTTTTGTAGATTACTTTCTGTTTGATACCAAGGGAAAAGACAAAGGAGGAAACGGTTATACTTTTGATTGGTCGGTGTTAAAAAACTATCCATCACAAAAACCATTTATTTTAAGTGGTGGAATTGGAGTAGAAGAAATAGAGAAAGTAAAAGAAATTTTAAAAACAGATTTACCTATTTATGCCTTAGATATCAACAGCAAGTTTGAAGTTGAAGGAGTAGAAAAAGATGTGAATTTGTTACAACAGTTTTTTAAAGAAATAAAGGGGGAGTGTGTTTAAAATAATAACATCTCGACTCCGCTCGATGACCTTACTATGATAGAAGGTGTTCGAGCGTAGTCGAGAACAGTTTATAAATAGAAATAAAAAAATGATTTGTTTTTTGATGAATCGTTGAGTCGATTTAGCAAATAAACAATTCAACAAATAAACATAAAGAGATGTCAAAATTTCAAGTAGACGAACATGGTTATTACGGGCAGTTTGGGGGAGCTTATATTCCTGAATTGTTGTATCCAAACGTAAAAGAATTGGAAGATAATTATTTAGAGATTATCAATTCTGAGGCTTTTCAAAAAGAGTATTTGTACTTATTAAAACAATATGTTGGAAGGCCAACGCCTTTGTATTTAGCACCTAATTTATCTAAAAAATATGGAGCGCATATTTATTTGAAAAGAGAAGATTTAAACCATACAGGAGCGCATAAAGTAAACAATACCATAGGACAAATTTTAATTGCCAAGCACTTAGGTAAAAAGAGAATTATTGCCGAAACAGGTGCAGGTCAACATGGAGTAGCTACGGCAACAGTTTGTGCTTTGATGAACTTGGAGTGTATTGTGTTTATGGGAGAGGTAGACATCAAACGTCAGGCTCCAAATGTGGCTCGAATGAAAATGTTAGGAGCAACAGTAGTAGCGGCAACTAGCGGTTCTAAAACCTTAAAAGATGCGACTAACGAAGCCATCCGTGATTGGATCCAACATCCAGAAGAAACTTATTATTTAATAGGTTCTGTGGTGGGACCACATCCTTATCCTGATATGGTGGCACGTTTACAGGCTATTATTTCAGAAGAAATAAAATGGCAGTTAAAAGAACAAACAGGAAAAGAAAATCCGGATACAATTATTGCTTGCGTGGGTGGTGGATCTAATGCTGCTGGAGCATTTTATCATTATATGGATGATGAAGAAGTGGCTTTGGTAGCGGTAGAAGCTGCTGGATTGGGAATTAATTCAGGAGAAAGTGCAGCAACCTCTCAGTTAGGACAAGTGGGAGTAATTCACGGTTCAAAAACCATTTTAATGCAAGATGAATACGGACAAATTACTGAGCCTTATTCCATTTCTGCAGGATTGGATTATCCTGGAGTAGGACCTTTACATGCACATTTGTTTGAAAGTGGTAGAGGAACTTTTATGAATGCTACCGATCAAGAAGCGTTGGATGCTGCTTTTGAATTAACAGAATTAGAAGGAATTATTCCTGCTTTAGAAAGTTCTCATGCATTGGCTGTTTTAGGTAAAATGGATTTGAAAAAAGATCAGGTAGTTGTGATTAATTTATCTGGTAGAGGAGATAAGGATTTAGAAACTTACATCGACGAATTAGAAAAAAGAGAAGCTAGAAAACATGAGTAAAATCAATCAACTATTTAAAGAAAAGCCAAACAGATTGTGTTCGGTATATTTTACATCCGGATATCCAAATTTAAATGATACGGCGACTGTAATTAAAGGTTTAGAGGCTGCTGGGGTAGATTTTTTAGAAGTAGGTTTGCCTTATTCTGATCCTATGGCAGACGGACCGACTATTCAAGAAAGTAGTTCTATTGCGTTAAAAAATGGAATCAATTTAGATCTTATTTTTAATCAACTAGATGAAATTAAGGATGAAATAAATATTCCTTTAGTTGCCATGGGATATTTTAACCAAGTGGTTAGATATGGAGCTGAGAGATTTTGTAAAAAATGTCAGTCTGTTGGTATAGAAACCTTGGTTTTACCAGACATGCCAATGATTGAGTATGAGAATACTTATAAAGCGATGTTCGCAGAGTACGGTTTGTCTAATGTGTTTTTAATCACCCCTCAAACTTCAGAAGAGCGTATTAAAAAGATAGATGAAATGACAGATGCTTTTATTTATGTAGTAGCATCCTCTTCTATTACCGGAGCAAAAGGAACTATTTCTGATAAACAAATAGCATATTTTAATAGAATTAAATCATACAATTTAAAAAGTACGTTAATTGCAGGGTTTGGAATTTCTAGCAAAGATACTTTTGATACAGTTTGTAATCATGTAAATGGAGCTATTATTGGTTCTGCTTTTGTAAAGTATGTGGGAACTAATGGCGTTGATCATATTGATGCTTTTGTAAAAGATATTATAGGTTAATAAAAGATAAATTGAAAAAGAAAAGTTTAATTTTTGTTGTTACATTGCTATGTGTAACCAAATTATTTAGTCAAAGTTTTACTTCGTATTTTAATGATGGCGAGGTTGGTGAAAATAAAAACTACATATATTTTTATAAAGGCGATAAAAAAGAGGTTAAGGGAATTGTCAGGGTAAAATCACCATTTTTAGGAAAACAAAAGGTTGAAGCTGATGGTGTAGAATACAATATATCAACAGTCCAGTTTTACAAAAGTGGAGAAGATTTCTATGGAAACATTTACAATGCTACAAACCGAAATTCTTTTGCTAGAAGAATTTTAAAAGGAAAAGTGAATTATTATGAATCTGAGTCAGCAGTTTATAATGCTCCTGCAATGGGTCCTAATGGTCAATTTATGGGAGGTGGAGGTTATTCTACCAGGGTAGACCGTTATTATAACAAAGGATTTGGACCAATGAAGAAGGCTAATTATGAAAATTTAGTTGTTGATTTGGTTGATAATCAGGAGAGTCTACTTCTTTTACAGAGTTATAAGAAAGTAAGGAATAGAGAAATTTTTACATATGTATTCGCAGCGGCAGCAACTTTAGGAGGCTTGCTAACTGCTTTTGAAGGTACCGGTGAAATGAAAAGTGGTTATAACTTTGATACTAATAGATATGAAACTTATGAAGAGAAGAAAATAAAACCTGTTAATTTAACTATAGGTTTGTTGGGTTTAACAACAGGGATTATTAATTATTTTACATCAAAAAAGAAGTATAGATATTTAGAAGATTCAATTCAAGTTTATAATAATTAAAACAAAAAAGAGGCTGTGTTTACAGCCTCTTTTTTATTTATGAAATTCTATAGATTTCTTGAATGTCATGAAGTTTTTCTTCAAAATCTATTTTTAAATCTATTAATTTTCCTGAGTGAATATCAAATACCCAACCATGAACCGTAACATTTCTATCAGTAAAAGCTTTTTGATATTGAGAAGTTTTAATTACGTTTACGCATTGTTCTTGTACGTTTAATTCAACCAATCTGTTATACTTTTCGTCTTCGTTTTCAATGGCGTTTAATTCTTTTCTATGAATTCTGTATACATCTCTAATATTACGTAACCAAGGATTTAAAATTCCTAAGTCTTCAGATTGCATAGCCGCTTTTACTCCACCACAGTAATAGTGACCACAAACAACTACATGGTTTACTTTTAAATGGGTTAAAGCGTAGTCAATCACAGACATGGCACTTAAATCTGTATTAGGAACCATATTGGCTATGTTTCTGTGAATAAATGCCTCACCAGGTCCAACTCCCATTAGTTCTTCAGCAGTTACACGGCTATCTGCGCAACCTATGTATAAAATCTCAGGGCTTTGTCCTTTAGATAAATCTTTGAAATAATCATTGTTTAATTCTAATTTATTCTTTACCCATTCTCTATTATTGTCAAATATTTTATTGATATCCATTTATGCTGTTTTGAGGTTAAATTTAAGAAAATCTATTTTTTAGAAGTTTAGATTTTACGTTTTTATAATTTTAAAATGAGGGAGTGGTTTTCCTTGTTTATGTAAATCTAAATCTACCACTGTGAGTTGAATATCTTTGTTTGAGGCTTTTATTACAAAATCTTGAATAATTTCAATAACATCATTATGGATAAACTGCGTTTTGGTTGCGTTGATTTCTACTTTACTTTTTTCAGGAATTTTATCTAACATTTTTAAGATAGAGGCTTTGTTTAAAAAGGTTACATCTTCAGAAAGTTCAATAAAATAAGTATGAATTAATCCATCCATATCTTTTTCTAAAAAATAAGGGATTTTATAATTGTTTCTTAAAACAATAAAAATAGCTATGGTAATTCCCATTCCAATACCCATTAATAAATCCGTAGCTACAATTCCTACAATGGTTACAATAAAAGGTAGAAATTGATCCCATCCTTCTTTGTACATTTTTTTAAAGTTAGAAGGACTTGCTAATTTATAACCAATAATTAATAAAATTGCAGCCAAAGTTGCTAGGGGTATTTTATTCAAGAGTGTTGGGATTAATAAAATACTAATAAATAATAAAATTCCATGAAAAATAGTAGAGGCTTTACTTTGTCCTCCTGCCTGTTGGTTGGCAGAACTACGAACAATAACTTGTGTTACAGGCAAACCACCAATAAGTCCAGCGCACATGTTTCCAATTCCTTGTGCAATTAATTCTTTATTGGTAGAAGTAGTTCTTTTTTTAGGATCTTGTTTGTCTGATGCTTCTACACATAATAATGTTTCTAAACTTGCAACTACAGCAATTACAATAGCGGTAGAATATACTTTAGGATTCGCTAATCCTACTCCAAAATTGGGGAAAGTAAAGTTGTTGAAGAATTCGGCTGGAGATGTAGCAATAGGTATTTTAACCAAAAATGTTGTATCAATAGATAGACTAAATAGTTGAAGTACAATTCCAATAATTACGGCCAATAGCGCTCCAGGAATGGCGGCTAAAAATCCAATTTTTTGAACAAATTTAGTTTGCCAAAACAATAAAATTCCCAAAGAAATTAAAGTTATTAGGGTAACATTTAAATGAATACCGTTAGCTATTTCTCCTATGGATTTAATTCCTAATGCATTTGGAATTTGTTTGTAAAAAATTAAGATCCCAATTCCAGCAAGCATTCCTTTAATTACTGAAGATGGAAAATAATAAGCAATGATTCCTGCTTTTAAAAGTCCCATAATCAATTGTATTAATCCGGCAATGACGATGGCTACAAGGAATATCTCAAAACTTCCTAAATCTGAAATGGCATGTAGTACAATGACTGCCAATCCAGCTGCAGGTCCACTAACTCCTAAGGCAGAGTTAGAGATACTACCAACAATAATTCCTCCAATAATTCCGCTAATAATCCCAGAGTATAAGGGAGCTCCAGAGGCTAGCGCAATTCCTAAACACAAAGGAAGGGCTACTAAGAAAACAACAATACTGGCAGAAAAGTCGTGTTTTAGATTTTTTTTAAATGAATAATAATTAACGTTAAGTAGTTTCATTTTTTTTTGTTTGAAGCCCAACAAACCATACATCTCAATATTAAATTAGGATCTGAATTTGTATAGCTATGGTTAAAGTAATTTATTAGCTAAAAACAATAAAAAATCAGGAGGAGGTGTGTGTATTTTTAAGTGTAGATTACTTGTGTGAAATACACATTGGTAAGTAGTAATTATATAGGGTAAGCTAACCGTTTTAAAAACAACATCTATAGGGTATAAAAATTTAGAAAAAAGTTCTTTTTCTTGAGAAGTATCTTTAAGGTCTTGGTTTTCTTCTGTTACTTGACAAGTCTTTTTAGAATTGTTAAGATTATTTATAACAGCTTTTAAAGTAGGAGCCAAAACAACACAAAACACCACGCCCAATATTATTATGTTTTTTAAAAGGCTTGCTTTGTGTTGTTTTGGCATGTATTTTTTTACTTAATATAGTCAAATCCTGTATAAGGAACTAATACTTCGGGTATTTTAATTCCATCAGGTGTTTGATAATTTTCTAAAATGGCAGCCAATACTCTAGGCAATGCCAAAGAACTACCATTTAAAGTATGGGCTAATTGACTTTTTCCTTCACTATTTTTAAAACGTAATTTTAATCTATTTGCTTGGAAAGTTTCAAAGTTAGAAACCGAACTAATTTCTAACCATCTGTCTTGTCCTGTAGAAAAAACTTCAAAATCATAAGTTAATGTTGAGGTAAAACCTAAGTCTCCTCCACATAAATTTAAGATTCTATATGGTAATTTTAATTCTCTTAGAATTCCTTTTACATGATCTACCATTCCGTTTAACGCCTCTGCAGAATTATCAGGATGTTCTATTCTTACAATTTCTACTTTGTCAAACTGATGTAATCTGTTTAATCCACGAACATGTGCTCCATAAGAACCTGCTTCACGTCTAAAACATGGTGTGTAGGCCGTTAAACAAATAGGGAAATCTTCTTCTTTAACAAGTTCATCTCTAAAAATATTGGTCACAGGGACTTCAGCAGTAGGAATTAAATATAAACCATCTTCATTAACATGGTACATTTGTCCTTCTTTGTCTGGTAACTGTCCGGTTCCCATTCCAGAAGCTTCGTTTACCAAATGAGGAACTTGCGTTTCTTCATAACCAGCAGCAGTGTTTTTATCTAAAAAGTAGTTAATTAAGGCACGTTGTAATCTTGCTCCTTTTCCTCTGTAAACAGGGAAACCAGCACCTGTGATTTTGTTTCCTAATTCAAAATCAATCAAATTATATTTTTTTGCCAATTCCCAATGTGGCAATGCTTCTGTGTGTAAAGTAGGAATATCACCTTCTTCAAAAATAGTTTCGTTGTCTTCTTCAGAAGATCCTGCTGGAACAATTTTGTTAGGTACGTTAGGAATGGTATATAATAGGTTTAATAAATCTTGTTCAGCTTTATTGTATTCCTCTTGTAAATCTTTAGAAGTTACCTTTAATTGCGCAGATTTTTCTTTTAAAATATTTGCTTTTTGTGCTTCACCAGATTTGTATAGTATTCCAATCTCTTTGTTTAAAGAGTTAGATTCGGCTAAAATAGTATCTAGTTTAACTTGAGTGCTTCTTTTTAATTCGTCTGTAGCAATTACTTCTTCAATAATTGCTTCGGCGTTTTTAAAATTACGCTTGGCTAAACCAATTAATACCTGTTCTTTATTTTCTCTAATAAAAGGGACTTGTAACATACCTATAATAATATTTGCAACAAAGTTAAACTTTCCGTTGAAACACAGAAACAATCTTTTGTTTAAGATGCGTTGCTAGATGTAATTGTTTGTAAGTATTCTAAGCTGTCTTTTTTGTCTTTTTCTAACTGCTCTTTAAGACCTTCAATAGACTTAAAATTTTGTTCTTCTCTTAAGAATTGTAAGAATTCAATTTTGATGTCATTACCATAAATATCAGAGTCAAAATTAAAAAGATGTGCTTCTATGGTTTTGTTTTTGCCACTCACGGTTGGTCTGTTTCCTATATTTAACATTCCGTAGTAAATATTTTCTTTGTGAGTAGCCTTTATAATATAAGCTCCATTTTTTGGGGTTAACTTATAAACTTGCGGAATTTCTATATTGGCTGTTGGGAATCCGATAGTGTTTCCAAGTTGTTGACCTTTTACCACCGTTCCATGAATAAAAAATGGAGTAGTTAAAAATTCATTAGCAGTTTGAATGTCTCCAGATTTTAAGGCGGTTCTAATTTTTGTAGAACTAACAGCAGTGTTATTAATATCTTGAGCTTTGATTTCTTTGATATTAAAATCAAAAGTATGACTGTATTCTTTCAACTGTTCAAAATCACCTTCTCTGTTTTTTCCAAAACGATGATCGTAGCCTACTACCAATTCTTTTACATTTAATTGATTGACCAAAACATCTCTCACAAAATCAAAAGCCCCAAGGTTAGAAAATTCTTTATCAAAAGGGTGAATGACTAAGTAATCCAAATCTGTTTTTGACAAAATTTCGATACGTTCTTCTATGGTATTGATTAATTTGATAGTGTTGTCTGCCTGAATCACCATTCTAGGATGTGGAAAAAAAGTAAGCAAGGCAGATTTTAATCCTTTCTTTTTAGACTCAGAAATAAGTTGATCTAAAATTTTTCTGTGGCCTACATGAACACCATCAAAGGTTCCTATAGTAACTACAGTACTGATGTTTTCTGGAAAATTATGATAGTTGTGAATTACTTGCAAATTCAAAATATTTGTGAGCAAATTTAAGAATACTATTTTAAAATCAATATCGATCAAACGATAATTAATAGCATCTATTTTTTGTTATCTTAATTAAACATTTTGTATATGTTTATTTTTTGTATTTTAGGTTAAACTTTATTTTATAACTAATGCTATGAGGACTAAATATTTATTCTTTATTATAATGATGTCTTGTGTTAATTTTTATGCGCAACAGACCATACATATTAAAGGAAAAGTTGTAGAAGAGAAAAATGGGAAACCAATAACAACAGCAACAATCATGGTTTTGGGTTCTTCTGAATTTGTAATTACCGATGCAAAAGGAGGTTTTGTTTTAGAGTTGTCTCAATCACTTCCTGTAGAAATTGTAGTAAATGCTTTAGGTTTTAATGATTATAAATATATCATTACCCAAAGAGAAGAAAACGTAACAATAAAATTAAAAGAGGGAGTCACTAGCTTAGATGCGATTGTTCTTTCTGCCTCAAGAACGCCGGAGAGTGTTTTTGAATCTCCTGTTTCTATTGAGCGTATGGGAACAAAAGAAATTGTAAGTACTACATCTGCTACTTTTTACGATGGTTTAGAAAATTTAAAAGGGGTAGATGTAAATACAAGCAGTTTAACTTTTAAATCTATCAACACTCGTGGGTTTGCCACTTTTTCTAATACTCGTTTTGTACAGTTGGTTGATGGAATGGATAATTCATCTCCTGGTTTAAATTTTCCTTTAGGGAACTTAATAGGTTTAAATGAGTTAGATGTTCAATCGGTTGAATTGTTACCAGGTGCCTCTTCTGCCTTATATGGAGCCAATGCTTTTAACGGAATCTTATTTATGCGTAGTAAGAGTCCTTTTAGTCAAGAAGGAACTAGTGTATATGGAAAAACAGGAGTGACTTCTTCAGAAAATGCAGGAGTAAATGAGTTTGTAGATGTTGGAGTTAGAGTCGCTAAAAAAGTAACAGATCAATTTGCAGTTAAGTTTACGACTTCTTTATTAAAAGCAACAGACTGGTTTGCTACTGATAAAAGAAATATAGATGATGATGGGAACATCATTGCAGGTGATAGAAATACAATTGATTATAACGGAATCAACGTTTATGGTGATTTAATTAAAACAGATATTAAAGAAGTTGCTAAAAAGTTAGAAAGTGCAGGTGCGACTACCATAGGAGGAAATCCAATTGATGCGGATGATTTTAATAAGGAAAATGTTTCTAGAACAGGATATAGTGAGCAAAGTTTAGTTAATCCTGATACAGATAGTTTTAGAGCCGCAATAGCCATGCATTGGAGACCGTTTAAGGGGAATGACGAAACGGAAATTATTTACAGCAGTAAGTTCGGAACAGGAAATACTATTTATCAAGGTGGTAGTAGGTATGCGCTGCGTAATTTCATCATGCATCAACACAAATTAGAAATACAGTCTAAACATTTAATGTTACGTAGTTATGTAACTTTTGAAGATGCCGGAGATTCTTATGACATACGTTTTGCAGGAATCAATACGTTAAGTGCTAATGGAACCAATGAACAATGGTTTGGAACGTATGCTACTATTTATGCTTCTGCAATTAATGGAGAGTTGGCAGGGAATGGGGTGCCTGGAGGAATTCCTGCTGCGGCTCATGCTGCAGCCAGAAATCAGGCAGACACGTCATTAAGGTTAGATCCAAATTCATCAGCATTTAAAACGTTATTCAACAGTGTTATTAAAAATCCTGATTTAACTCAAGGAGCAAAATTTGTAGATAGCTCAAGATTATATCACACAGATATCAATTATAATTTTCATGAATTAATCGATTTTGCAGAAGTGCAAATTGGAGGTTCAGCAAGAAGATATATGTTAAATTCTGATGGGACTATTTTTACAGACCCAACAGATGGAACCATTACTTATGATGAATTTGGTATTTATACCCAGTTACAAAAAAAGACAATGGACGATAGGTTAAAGTTAACGGGATCTATCCGTTATGACAAAGCCAAAAATTTTGATGGTAATTTCTCTCCAAGACTATCAGTGTCATTTAGTCCAGATGAAGAGAAGAATCATATTTTTAGAGCTTCTTATCAAACAGGATTTAGAAATCCAACAACACAAGATCAATATGTTGGGTTGAATTTAGGGAATACTATTTTAATTGGAACCGCAGCAGATAATTTAGATAGATATTCAAAATCATATTCAAATAGTGCAGGAGGACAAGGTTTAGGATTTGGAGCTACAGGAACTTTTACAGGTAGAAAAGCTTATGAGAATGCATTTACACTTTCCTCGGCACAGACTTTTGGTGCTAAAGCGGCTGTTGGAGATTTTGCTGGAGCTGTTACTTCTTTAAGAATGTCTGATGTTGATTTGGTAAAACCAGAACAAGTATCTTCTTATGAAGTAGGGTATAGAGGTAAAATAACATCAAAAATTATTGTAGACATGAGTACATACTACAATAAGTATAAAGATTTTATTTCACTGGTTACCGTATTGGCTCCAAATTATGGAAATACCAACTTAAGTGACATGGGTACTTTACCTGTCCCTGGTGCAGGATTGGTTACATTACCGAATGCTGCATGGGCATTGATTAATGGAGATAGAACAGTTACTTCTTTGTACACAAATACAGATGCTGATATTGCTTCTTATGGAGCTAATATTGGATTAGAAGCAAAAGTATTTGGTAATTATGATTTTGGAATTAACTATAGCTATGCCAAACAAGATTTTGATCAGTCTCAAGATCCAGATTTTGAAACGAGTTTTAATACACCTGAACACAAAGTAAAAGTGTCTTTTGGAAATACAAATTTTTACAAAGGATTAGGTTTTGGAATTAATGCGCGTTGGCAAGATGCATATTATTGGGAATCCTCTTTTATCGATGGTCAAATTGATGCGAGAACTTTGTTAGATGCTCAGATTATGTATGATATCAAAAGCTGGAATTCAAATATTAAAATAGGAAGAGCAAACATTTTAGGAAATGAATACGAAGCAGCACCAGGTACGGGAACAATTGGTTCTCAGTTTTATGGTTCGTGGACTTATAATTTCTAGCTTTTTTAAAATAAAATTGCAAATTCCTCAAGCAATTTAAATTATAATTAATAACAGCTCTATTTTTTTATGAAATGAGTTGTAGGCATTGATAAAAAAATTATCTTTGCAAACACTTAATTCAGACTGATTGAATTGAGGGAAAACTAGAAATTAAATTCTTTTAATAGTACAAAAATGTCTAAAACAACAGGAAAAATCGCTCAAATTATTGGACCAGTAATTGATGTTGCTTTCGAAACTGGGACTGAGCTTCCAAAAATTTACGATTCTTTATTAATTAATCGAGCTAATGGTAGTACGTTAGTCTTAGAGGTTGAACAACACATAGGTGAAGGTACTGTAAGATGTATTGCAATGGATTCTTCTGATGGATTATCAAGAGGTCAAGAAGTAATAGTTACTGGAGTGCCTATTAAAGTTCCTGTTGGGGATAACATCTACGGACGTTTATTTAACGTAAGTGGTGATCCTATCGATGGTTTACCAGCATTACCAACCGATGGTGATAATGGTTTACCAATTCACCGTGCAGCACCAAAATTTGAAGACTTATCAGTTTCTACTGAAGTTTTATTTACAGGTATTAAAGTAATTGACTTAATTGAGCCTTATGCAAAAGGAGGTAAAATTGGTTTATTTGGAGGTGCTGGAGTAGGTAAAACAGTATTGATTCAGGAGTTAATTAACAACATTGCAAAAGGACACGGAGGTTTATCTGTATTTGCAGGAGTTGGAGAAAGAACTCGTGAAGGAAACGATTTAATGCGTGAAATGATTGAGGCTGGAATTATCTCTTATGGAGAAGCGTTTGAGCATTCAATGGAGCAAGGTGGTTGGGATCTTGAAAAGATCGACCAAGAAAAAATGAAAGAATCTAAGGTAACATTTGTATTTGGACAAATGAATGAACCACCTGGTGCACGTGCGCGTGTTGCCTTATCTGGTTTAACAATTGCTGAATATTTCCGTGACGGAGCTGGACAAGGTGAAGGACATGGAAAAGACGTGTTATTCTTCGTAGATAATATTTTCCGTTTTACTCAAGCGGGGTCTGAGGTATCTGCCTTACTAGGTCGTATGCCATCAGCGGTAGGATACCAGCCAACATTAGCAACTGAAATGGGAGCTATGCAGGAGCGTATTACGTCAACAAAAACAGGATCTATTACATCTGTACAAGCGGTTTATGTACCTGCGGATGATTTAACTGACCCTGCACCAGCAACAACGTTTGCTCACTTAGATGCTACTACTGTATTGTCTCGTAAAATTGCTGAGTTAGGTATTTATCCAGCGGTAGACCCGTTAGATTCTACTTCTAGAATTTTAACAGCAGATATTTTAGGGAAAGAACACTATGAATGTGCTCAAAACGTAAAAGAATTGTTACAACGTTATAAAGAATTACAAGACATCATCGCTATTTTAGGGATGGAAGAATTATCTGAAGAAGATAAGTTAGTAGTTCATAGAGCTCGTAGAGCTCAACGTTTCTTATCTCAACCTTTCCACGTTGCGGAGCAATTTACAGGTATCCCAGGAGTATTGGTTGATATTAAAGACACCATTAAAGGATTTAACATGATTATGAATGGTGAATTAGATAAATATCCTGAAGCAGCATTTAACTTAAAAGGATCTATCCAAGATGCGATTGATGCTGGAGAGAAAATGTTAGCAGAAGCATAAATAAGTGATCAGTTGCCAGTAAGCCGTTAGCAGTTTGCTACTGAGTACTGAATACTGTAAACTGAAAACTATAAAAATATGTATTTAGAAATAGTATCACCAGAAGCTGTTTTGTTCTCTTCAAGAGTAGATTCAGTAACAGTTCCTGGAACTCAAGGAGAGTTTCAAATGTTGAATAATCACGCACCTATTGTTTCTGTGTTAAACAAAGGAACTGTGAAAATTCACATTCACACTCAAGAACACTTAGAGTTAGATCATTTGTCTGGTATTATTGAACCGCATGCTGATGATGATAAAGTATTAACTTTACAAATCAAAAGTGGAACAATTGAAATGAAGGATAATAAAGTTATCATTCTAGCAGATTAATTTATCTAATCAAAAATATAAAAAAACGCTACCTAAGTCTAGGTAGCGTTTTTTACTTTTGTACCATGCAGCAATTTCCATCATCATTACAGAAAAAATTAAACGATAGGCGTAAAGAAAATGCCTTAAGAACTTTACATGTTTCCAATTCTACAGAGGTCGATTTTTATTCTAATGATTATTTAGGGTTTGCAAAATCATTAGACATCGCAAAAATGACTGATGAAATTTTAAAAGAAAATGGAATTCAAAATGGAAGCACAGGATCTAGATTGATTTCAGGAACTCATCATTTACATTTATGGGTAGAAAAAGAATTGGCGATGTACCATAGAGCGGAGTCGGGATTGTTATATAATTCTGGTTATGATGCCAATGTGGGATTGTTTTCGGCCATTCTTCAAAAAAATGATGTTTTGCTATTTGATGAATTGATTCATGCCTCTGTAAGAGATGGAATTAGATTAAGTACAGCCAATAATTATAAATTTAAGCACAATAATTTATCGGATTTAGAGGCTAAAATGATTCGTTTTAAAGAGACTTCTTCGAATGTATATGTAGCAGTAGAAACTGTGTATTCTATGGACGGAGATATTGCTCCGCTTCAAGAATTAGTAATATTGTGTGAAAAGCATAAAGCATACTTAATCATTGATGAAGCACATTCTGGAGGCGTATTTGGTGAAAAAGGTAGAGGGTTGGCTTGTGAATTAGGACTAGAATCTAAAATTTTTGCAAGGGTGCATACGTTTGGAAAGGCCTTAGGTTGTCACGGTGCTATTGTGTTAGGAGGTCAGGATTTAAGAAATTATCTCATCAATTTTTCTAGAGCATTTATTTACACAACTGCTATTCCATTGCACGCGGTAGCAACAATTAAAGCAGCTTTTGCAGAAATAAGTCAAGGCAATGCAATGGATTTGTTAAAAGATAATATTGATTATTTTAAAAATCAACTTAGTGTCTATCAATTAAAAGATTACTTTATTGAGAGTATAAGTGCTATTCAGTGCTGTTTAATCTCTGGAAACAATCAAGTTAAAAAGGTAGCTTTAGAAATTCAGGAACAAGGTTTTTTAGTAAAACCAATTATGTCTCCAACGGTTCCTAAAGGACAAGAACGATTGAGAATTTGTTTACATGCTCACAACACCAAAGAGGAAATAAACAATTTGTTGCTATTGTTGAGTTCACTGATAAAAATAGAAGAAATATAACCCCATGTCAAAATCAATTTTTGTAACAGGTATTTCTACAGAAGTAGGAAAAACCTTAGTTTCTGCCATTTTGGTAGAGGCTTTAAAAGCAGATTATTGGAAACCCATACAAGCAGGAGAACTAGAACTTACGGATGGAGACAAAGTAAAAAGCTTGATATCTAATACAATTTCTACATTTCATCCCATAACTTATGCGTTAAATACTCCTATGAGTCCACATGCAGCAGCCGATATTGATGGAGTTACGGTAGAAGTAGAAAAAATTATCAAACCTCAAACAGACAATCATATTATTATTGAAGGTGCTGGAGGAATTTTAGTACCGATCAATCATCAGCAAACGATTTTGGATATCATCCCAAAGGAAGCATTGGTGGTAGTGGTTTCTAGACATTATTTAGGGAGTATCAATCATACTTTAATGACAGTTCAATTGCTAAAGCAAAAAGGTTTTGATATTGCTCTTGTTTTTAGTGGGAATGAGCATAAAACGACTGAAGACATCATTAAAAAAATGTCTGGAGTAAAAGTGATTGGTAGAGTGGAGGAAGAATCTAAAATAGATAAGTCCGTAGTAAAAAAATATGCAGATTTATTTAAAGAAAATTTATAAATGGATTTAAATAAAAGAGATCAAAAACACCTGTGGCATCCGTTAACACAGCATAAAATGACCAAAGATCATTTGGCCATTGCAAAAGCGGAAGGAGTATATTTATTTGATGAAGATGGAAATAAATACATAGATGCTATTTCTTCTTGGTATACGTGTGTGTATGGACACTGTCATCCTTATGTGGTGAAAAAAGTAACGGAACAGGTTTCTAAATTAGATCAGGTGGTGTTTGCAGGTTTTACCCATGAACCAGCAGTGGAATTGTCAGAAAAATTGATGGAGATTTTGCCCTCTAATCAACAAAAAATATTTTTTTCAGACAATGGTTCTACCACGGTTGATATTGCCATGAAAATGAGTTTACAATATCATTTTAACCAGGGGAAAAAGAAGTTGAGAATGATTGCTTTTGAAAATGCATTTCATGGAGATACTTTTGGGGCAATGTCTGTTTCTGGGTTAGATGTTTATAATGGTCCTTTTGAAGAGGTAGTTTTAACAATTGATAGAATTGATGTTCCGAATCAGAATAATTTAGAACAAGTAACTGCTGCATTTACAGAAATTGTATCTTCTGGTGAGGTGGCTTGTTTTGTATTTGAACCTTTGGTGCAAGGGGCTAATTGTATGCAAATGCATGAGGCAAAATACTTGGATATGTTAATAGAAATCGCTCAGAAACACGATGTAATTTGTGTGGCAGATGAGGTGATGACAGGTTTTGGGAAAACAGGAAATATATTCGCTTCAGAGGAATTAATGAACATGCCGGATATTATGTGTTTGTCCAAAGCTTTAACGGCTGGAATGGTTCCTATGGGATTGACCACTTGCACTCAAAAAATATACGATGCTTTTTATGCGGATGAGGTGGCTAAAGGTTTTTTTCATGGTCACACCTACTCGGCAAATCCTATTACTTGTGCTGCGGCTATTGCGAGTATAGAATTGATTCAATCGGATGAAATTCAACAAGGAATAAAAATGATTCATGCCAATCATGTAAAATTTTCTGAGTTTATAAAAGACCATGCAAGAGTTGAAAATATAAGAGTAAAAGGAGTAATTTTAGCCATAGATCTTGCCGTTTCTATTGATCGATACGGAAAAGATAGAAATGCGATTTTTAATTATTTTATGGATAAAGGAATTTATTTAAGACCTTTGGGGAATACGTTATATATTGTTCCACCTTATATTACAAAAGAAGAGGAATTAAAGTTTATTTATGATGAAATTCATCAATACATAAACACTTTATAAAACTTATATTTTTTTAGAAAGAAGAACAATTTGTTCTTCTTTTTTATTTGTGGTAAAAAATAAATAAATATCTCCTCCATCTTTAATTCCTGTTTTTTTACGAATGTTGGCCACACTTTCTTTAAAGTTTCTTGTGGTGATGTTTGCCTTTTTTGAGGGCAATCTTTTTAAAAGTTCCTTTTTGTTATATGACAAAACTTCTAGAATTTCAAACTGTCTTCCAGGAAAAGAGATCAACTTATCAGAAGTGTATAAATGAGAATGTTGATGTAATTTTCCTAGTTTAAATTGATAGGCAACTGCCGAAAATCCACCCGATTTTAAAATAGCACTATTGGGTTCGTATAAATATTTTAAAGGTAAGGAAAGTTCGTAATCGTATTCTTGTTGATAGGTGAATTCAAAATTTTGTGTTTCTTTTCCTAAATTGGTTGCTTTGATGATGATTTCATCTTGATAATCTTTTTTAATAAAAACCAAGACTTCTTTTACTTCGTTCTGTAAAGCAATGATGTGAATTTCTTTTACAAATTGCAATTCTTGAATACAACTTGTAATGTCCATCAAAGGAGAGTTTTTAATTAATATTTTATTACTTTTTTCTAACAAATCACTTAAATGTAATGGAACATTGGGTAAACAATCTTCTAGTAAAAAAACCTTTCCTTTGATGTCGTTTCTTCGTGACGGATCAATATAAATCCAATCATAAGTTGTGTTGTTATTGAGAATATAATCAATACCATTTCCATCAATAGTAGTGATGTTTTTAATTCCAAGTTGTTGAAGGTTGTGATTAACAATGGCTGATAAATCACTGTTTAATTCACAATGAGTAACTGCTTTAAAATGCTTTGAAAAAGCAACATCATCCACTCCAAAACCACCAGTAACATCAATAATGTTCTCTCCGTTGATTAAAGAACTCTTAAAGGTTGCAGTAGCTTCGGAAGAAGTTTGCTCTATATTTAATTTGTTTGGATAATAAATATTAGGGGCAGCAAACCAACTAGGTAGTTTTTTCTCGCATTTCTTTTTTGCCTCAATTTGTTCAATAAGTTCGGGTGTAGAAATGTTCTCAAAAGGACTTCCTTTTAAGATCAATTTGGTAAGATCAGCATTTAGGTTCTGTTGAATGAAATTTTGAACCTCTTTTTCTAAAATAGCTCCGTTCAAACTAAAAATCTTTGGTCAGTAATTTTACTGCTTTGTATTTAATAAAAAACTCTTTGGCAATTACTTTTAAAGCCGTGTAGACAGGAATAGAAATAACCATTCCTAAAATACCAAACAGGCTACCAAAAATCATAATGATCAAGAAAATTTCTAAGGGATGTGATTTTACACTTTTAGAAAAAATAACGGGTTGACTAACAAAATTATCAATTAGTTGGGCAATTCCATATCCAATCATAATATACATGGTGTTCGGTAAAATTTCTGATTGAAAATCTAAATCTAAATTGTTTGTGGTCGCTAAAATAAACATCACAACCGCTCCAATTAAAGGACCTATGTAAGGAATTAGATTAAACAAAGCACATAAAAGGGCTATGATAATAGGATTTTCAATATTAAAAATAGACAAAATCAATGTGTATATACAAAACAATACGCTTATTTGGATAACCAAGCCAATAAAGTAACGAGAGAGTAAATCTTTAATAGTCTCTATAGATCTAGCTGCGTGAATAAGGTGATGTTTTGGAATTAAAATAAAGGTTCCTTTGGATAGAATTTTAGCATCTAACATAAAGAAAAAAGTGATGAATAGTACAGAAAACAATCCCATGCTAAAAGAGCCTAATTTTGCTAGAATTATATTGATAATATTGGGGATGTTTTTTACACCAGGTAAAATATCTATGTTTTTGGTTTTTTCTAATATATCAATATTATGAATCAGTAAATATTCATTGACTTCGTTACTGATGTGACTGATGTTCTTTTTAAAAGTATCGGAATTTAATAAAGCAATATTTTCACTTTGTTTACTAATTAACGGGGCAAATAAGTTAATAATAACAGCTATAAAAAAACTGTAAATAAGAATGGTAGTAATGACTGCCAAGCTATTTTTAAATTTTAGTTTTTGTCTAAAAAAACGAATAATGGGTCTAGAAATCAAAGCCAATACTGCAGAAATTAATACGTAAACAATAATGGTTTGTATTTGTATAAAAAACCAAATTAAAGCAGCAATGCCTGCAAGAATTCCAATGGTTCTTAAGAGTCCGTTACTAATTATTTTTGCTGTCATAATTTTCTAAGTATGATGATGAAAACGCTTCTAATTCTTTAAAAAAGGCAGTAAAATCTTCTTCAAAAATAGTGTAATTCTCTTGAAGGTCTATCACGGCTTCATTCATTTTAGACAATCCTTTGGTTCTTACGTTCATGTCGTGAAGAATACTTGTAATTCCATGAATGGTTCTGTAGTTGTATAACCAATTTTGCTTGGACATATAAGGGAGTAAATGTTTAGCCCTATCAGGCAAAACATCAAAGTAATCAAATAACAAAGCGTAAATTTCTTGACTAAAAACATCTAAAGGAGTAGCTGAATATTGTTGCCAGTTTTTAGCTAAAAAATGATCATATATAATATCTATAATGACTCCTTTGTACAGTCTATATTTGTCATCTAATCTTCTTTTACTTTGTCTAAAAATAGGATGTTCATCTGTAAAAACATCAATAGCTCTGTGCATTTTAATCCCGAACTGAATTTTATCAGAAAAGTGATGAAATTTATTTCCCTTAATGGTATCAGCGATAAAATTACCAATGATAATTTCTTTATCAGTGTTGGCTAAATACAAATGGGCAAGAAAATTCATGGGCGGTTTTTTACAGGATGAAGTTAATAAAAAAAGGCGTTTCACACGAATGTGAAACGCCTTTTGAATATAGATAGTATAGTTGTTAGTTGCTTAACATAACAGGCATGACCAGCATGGTAATTTCTTCTCCCTCTTCGGTACCATCAGCAGGCGTTAAAATTCCGGCTCTGTTTGGTAAAGACATTTCTAATTGTACATTGTCTGAAGCTAAATTGTTTAACATTTCAGTTAAAAAACGAGAGTTGAATCCAATTTCTAAATCGTCTCCTTGGTAGTCACAATTTAAACGTTCGTTAGCTTTGTTAGAAAAATCAATATCTTCTGCAGAAATATTTAATTCTGTTCCTGCCATTTTTAAACGAATTTGGTGTGTTGTTTTGCTAGAGAAAATAGACACACGTTTGGTTGAGTTTAAAAAAGATCCTCTTGAAATGGTCAATTTATTTGGGTTTTCTTTAGGAATTACCGCATTGTAATTAGGGTATTTTCCATCAATCAATCTACAAGTTAAGGTTACATTGTCAAAAGTAAACTTTGCATTAGATTCGTTGTAAGAAATAGAAACTTCAGCATCAGAAGTTGCTAAAATTCCTTTTAAAATATTCAAAGGCTTTTTAGGCATGATAAACTCTGCTACTTCATCAGCCTTTACATCGGTACGAGTGTATTTTACCAATTTGTGAGCATCTGTAGCGACGAAAGTTAAGTTTTCTGTTCCAAACTGAAAGAATACTCCACTCATTACAGGTCTTAAATCATCATTACCTGCAGCAAAAATAGTTTTAGAAATAGCATTTGCTAAAACATTAGCAGGTACCAAAGTAGTGCTAGGGTTTTCTAAAGAAACTGCTTTAGGAAAATCACTTCCTTCAAAAAATGGCATTCCGTAATTTCCTTGTTCAGACGTAATTTCAACTTCGCTATTTCCTTCTATTTTAAAAGTCAATGGTTGGTTAGGAAGTGTTTTTAAAGTGTCTAATAAAATTCTTGAAGGAACGGCAATAGATCCCTCACTATCAGACTGTACTTCGATGGTAGTAGACATGGTTGTCTCTAAATCCGAAGCAGATATTTTTAGTTCGTTTTCGCTTAATTCAAATAAGAAATTATCTAAAATAGGTAAGGTGCTGCTTGCGCTAATAACACCGCTTAAAACTTGCAACTGCTTTAACAATTGTGAGCTTGAGACTATAAATTTCATATGGTTATGTTGTATGGAATAATACTTTAAATATAGTAGCTAATATAGGTGGAAAACCCGTTGATTCAAAGAAATGTTTTGAACATAATTCAGCAAAGTGTTAATAACCTTTTTGAATAGTTAAGAATTAAAAAGCAAAGAATTTGATATGTGAAATTTGATTTCTGAACTTCTTAACTATTTTTAGCGCTCTAAAACCTACGCTTTCTAATATAAAAATTAAAAAAACCAAAAATAGCCAAAATAGCTACAGGAATAATTAAGTTAATCAATTGCCATTTAATCTTTTCTTGATACGCTTTTGGTTTGTTAATTGTGTTGATGATTACTTTTTTTGAACGTAGCTGAATCAATCCATCATCATTCAATAAATAGTTCACAGCATTCATTAAAAACTCTTTGTTACTGTAAAATTGATTGTTCCATTTGTCTAGCCCAAGTTCCAAGGGTTGTCCTTTGCTGATTTGATTTGTACTGATGTCTCCATCTGCAATCACAATCATTTTGTTTTGAGTTCCTTGATTGATGAAATGATTTTGAAAAGGTTTGATTCTATTTCTGTAGGCAGATTTAAAATTTCCCTCTAATAAAACTCCTATAATTTTTGATCCTTCTTTATAGGTTTTAATGTCTGCGTTTTCAGCAATACTAGCCAAATCTACATAACTAGGAACGGTAAGAGTTTTGGTTAAATTAGAACTTTCTAATAAGGGCGTTTTTTTGATGTTTGGATTTAAAGTATCTATACTATTGGCGAATTCTAATTTTACTTCTCCAATATTTTTACTGATGACATGCTTGTTGTTGCTTTTGATGAGTGGATAATAATCCCATAAAAATTCATCAAACTGAGTGTTGTTTCCCACTTTTCCAGTAGCCAAAGGAATACTTGCAGCGTATAAATCTCTTATCAAGTGTTTTTTGATGCGAACTCCGTAGTTAAAAAGATAATCGGTTAAGTTTAAATCACGTTGATAAGCCAACACTTTTCCGTTTTGCATCAAACTATCTTTTGGCGTGTGAACCATATCTAACAACCAAATAGATTTTCCTCCGTTGATGGTAAATTGATCCATGGCAAACTTTTCTTTTTCGGTAAAAGCTTCGGTAGGTTTGCTGATAATTGCCAAATCGAATTGTTGTAATTCTTTTAATGTTTTCTCAGGATTGCTGGCAATTGAGTCCAACGTAAAAGGAGCCATGTAGTAATTTTCTCCTAAAGTTTTTAGCCAATCATATTGATAAATATCTTCTAATTCTCCATTTCCTTTTAGTACAGCTATTTTTTGTTTTTTTATAGCCGTTACTTTCTGAATGGCATCGGCAAAAGCAAATTCTAAATTCTGAATAGAGTTCTCTATTTGACTATCTTGATTCTCGAAATAAGAACTTTTTAATAGATCAACCAATGCTTTTTTCTTCCCGCTACTCACAATTGCGTAAGGAAAAATAACACTTTCGGATACTTTACCATCTTCTTGAACCGTTAACCTACTTGGATTCAATCCTTGTTTGATCAAACTTTCTTCTTTTCCTTGAGGGTTGACAAACCTAAAAATAATGTGATGGTTGTTTGTGTTGATTTCCTCTAAAAAGTAAGCTGTTTCTTTGCTTAATCTTTCAAAATCAAAAGGCAAATCTCCGGTTAAAAACACTGTAATAGCCACTTCTTTTTTTAGATTCTCTAATAGGAACTTGGTCGGTTTGGAAATGGAATAACGTTGGTCGTTGGTTACATCCCATCGGTAATGTGTGTTGGTAGCAATGATGTTCACTAAAAAAAGCAACACAACTATGAAAAGAATATGTTTTTTCTTTTTAGTCATTGTCTAGTTTTAATTTAGTGAAAGCTAAAAAAGCAACAGTGATAGAAGTGAAATAAACAAGATCTATCGTGTCTATTACACCACGACTAATGCTATCAAAATGAGCAGGAATTCCTAAAGTATTCCATCCATAAGTAGTCATTTCTGATAAATTTTCTAAAGCAGAAAACCCAAAATACAAGACCATATTGATCAGAATACTTAAAATAAAAGCACTGATACTGTTTCTCATCATGATGGAACTAAAAATTCCAATTCCAATATAAGTAGAAGACAATAAAATCAATCCAAAATAAGAAGCAAATGTACTTCCTAAATCAATATTTCCAATAGGATTTCCTAGTTGATAAGTACTGTAAACAAAAATTAATGAAGGAATTAAGGTGATGAAAATAATACCTACATAAGCCCAAAACTTTCCAAGAATAATGCTAGAGTGAGAAATGGGTAAGGTTTTTAAAATTTCTAAAGTTCCGTTGTTGTACTCATCAGCAAAACTTTTCATGGTCATGGCCGGAATTAAAAAAGCCAAAACCCAAGAACTGTTATTAAAAAAAGCATTGATATTAGCAAAGCCACTGTAAATAACATTGCTGTATCCTTTAAAAACCCAAAGTAACAATCCGTTTATAATTAGAAAAGAAGCGACTAACAAATAGCCAACAGCATTGCTAAAAAAAGATTGTATTTCTTTGTTAAAAATGGCTTTCATTAGGCAGAAGTCTCTTTTTCAAATTCAATACTGATACTACTTCTGTAATCCAGTCCTAACAAGCTTGAAGCTCCTCCAACGGTTTGCAGGTTACTTTTGTAAATGGCAATTTCTAAATAACTGCCAGAATTGAATAGAGCCAATTTACTACCAGCTGAATTTCGTTCGTTTATAGGCAGTTTAAAATCAACAATATCGCTATATTTATTTAGTACTTTTTTAAAGTTATATCTACCTGCCGATAAAGTAAATTTTCGTCCTTTACCTACTTGGTTAAATAGTTCTTTGGTGATGTTAGAAATAACATTTCCATAATTATCAATATAAATAACAGAACCAATAATTTTAGTTTCAGAAACAATTTGTGGTTGTAATTCAACCATTTTGGTAATCTCTGGCAATGGTTTTCCAATCACTTCTAAAGTTCCGCCTCTGGCAATATGACAAGCTACATTTACAAATACATCTAACACAGAAAAACTGGTTTCTATCCTGTCGTGAATGTTAATTTCTACCACTTTTGTTGGGTTGATTTCCGAAGCAATCATAGACATAATTCCATTGTCCGGACAAACAAAATAATGCCCATCTAGCAACAAGGCAATGTGCTTGTTTTCAGGGGTCATTTCAGAATCTACCCCAATAATATGGATGGTTCCTTTTGGAAAACTTTTATAAGCGTTTTTTAAAATATAGGCTGTTTCTGTAATGTTAAAAGGAGAGATTTCGTGAGAAATATCAACAATCTTAGCTTCTGGTAATAAGGTGTATATGGCTCCTTTTACTGCAGATACAAAATGATCTTTTCTTCCAAAATCTGTAGTTAGGGTAATAAATGCCATACAACGGGAGTGGTAATAAAGTTTTTTTTGATAATTATTCTAAGCAAATTTACAGAATTGTAAATGATATTTGTGTACTTTGTAAGGGCAATTTATAAACAGATTTTTAGCTTGAACGAACGCCTAATTACCCTAGAAGAAATCAATCCAATAGACTTTTTTGGATCTAATAATTCGCATTTAAATTTGATTAAATCTTACTATCCTAAATTAAAGTTAGTGGTAAGAGGAAATGTCATCAAAGCTTTTGGAGAACCTATTTTGTTAGATGAATTTGAAAAACGAATTCAGGTATTGGTTAATTATTTAATTAAATACAACAAGTTAGATGAAACCAGTATTGAACAATTGCTATTGGCTTCGCAAATAGAATTACAAAAAAAACGTGTGAACGATGACGTGTTGGTGCATGGGGTAGGAGGAACTTTTATCAAAGCCCAAACAGAGAATCAACGAAACATGGTAAAAGCCATGGCATTAAATGATATGTTGTTTGCTGTGGGACCAGCAGGAACGGGTAAAACGTATACCGCAGTTGCGATGGCGGTAAGAGCTTTAAAAGAAAAAGAAGTCAAAAAAATAATTCTAACAAGACCTGCTGTGGAGTCTGGAGAAAATTTAGGTTTTTTACCCGGAGATATGAAGGAAAAGTTAGATCCCTATATGCAACCATTATATGATGCTTTGCGTGATATGATTCCTGCCGAGCGATTGGCATCTCATATGGAAAAAGGAGTCATTCAAATTGCTCCTTTGGCTTTTATGCGTGGTAGAACTTTAGACAATGCTTTTGTAATTTTAGATGAAGCACAAAACACGACTCACAGTCAAATGAAAATGTTCTTAACTCGTATGGGAAAAAGAGCCAAGTTTGTGATAACAGGAGATCCTGGGCAAATAGATTTACCAAGAAAGCAAGTGTCTGGTTTAAAAGAAGCGTTGTTAGCCTTAAAAGATGTAAAAGGAATTGCACAGGTGTATTTAGATGGAAAAGATGTGATTCGTCATCGTTTGGTAAAAGAAATTATTACTGCTTATAAAAGTATTGAAACGGAGTAGGTTTTCTATTTAAGAATGGAGTTGTTTAGTTGTATTTCCTGTCTCATTTTTATTAGAAAATAGATTAGATTTTTATGAAAATTATAAGTTTATGTGTCATGAAAAATAACAATCTTCAATGTATTTTAAATAAGAATCTTATTTTTGAATTGTAATTCAAAAAATGGCTATGAAAAAAGTATTTGGTTACCTACTAACCTTATTTCTAATTTTTTTAATTGGGTGTAAACAAGATGAAGTAATTCAATCGGATTTTAATTATGAGAAATATGCAACAGAGAATTTAGAAATTAAAGGCTTTATGAGTCTAGATTCATTACAAAATAAAATTTTAAGAATAGATTTTGATTATAAAAACTTACCTGAAGAATATCAATTAGGAGTAGGTTATTTCTTAAATGAGTCTGGGCAAGAGATTGGAGAATATCAGAATAGTTACAGCTATCAATTGATTGGTAAGAGGGTTGCTTTTACTCTTAAAGATAAAATCTTTGAAAACGAAAATTATTCCATTATTCCATTCATTAAAGTTTATTCATTGTATAAAGATTATTTTAACGATGATGGTAATAATATTTATGATTATAAAATCAAAGGAGAGTATTATTTAAAAGCTGATGAAATAAAATTAAATTCCAAATTCTCTTACAATGTAGAATTAATTAGTATTGAGCCTAAACAAGCCTTTGTTGGTGATCTTCTAAAGATTAAGGGTCGTAATTTTTGTAATTCAGGATTAGATTTTACTTCTAGTTCTTCTATTGAAATAGCAGGAGTAGATCATCCCATTGTTTTTAAGTCAGACTCTTTATTGCTTTGTAATGTTACCGAAAATTTAGATGATATACGAAAAGGAGCTTTTCTCAAGAATTGTGGTATGGAGATTCCATTTCAAGGTGATTTTGGAATTAAAAAAGCGTTTATTGATTCTGTTTCTTCGGGTCCCTTAGCATCCAGGGAAACATTAAAAGTTTACGGAGATAACTTTGTTCCTGAGAGCTTTATTAATGGCCCAAGTCATGTTAGATTACGAAGTAAAAGCTCTAGTATTTTATATCATAACATTAAGAGTCAAGATGTTTATGGAGATAAAAAAATATTGAATTTGCCTCTGAAGGGTATGGTTTATGGGTATGGTGTTTTTGATTTGTTACTCATTCATTTAAGAGACACTTTGGAAATTAAGAATGCTTTAAATCTAGTAAGTAAACCTTTAGATGCTGATTTATATTTGGAAGAGGTAAAGCAACCAATAGTTTTAACTTTAGGTGATACTCTTAATTTTAGAGGAAATAATCTTAAAGATTTTTATAAGGGAACCTTTTTTTTAGGAAAATCCCAAACGGATTTAATTGTTACAGATACTTTAGTAAGTGTTATAATTGATCAATTGGGAAGCTCTTATTGGTCTAAAGAAAATAAAGAATATAAACTGGAGATAAAAATAGGTAATAGTTATAAATACTATGATGTTGAACTAAAAAAGCCTCAGATTATAAATGTAAGTAAGGAAAGTGTTAATTATGATGATCATTTGTTTATTGAAATTAAAGATTTGTTGTTTGTATATGGAGTAAAGGTCAATGATGTACAACTGATTAGCATTGAATCTTTTAAAAGAAAAAAAGATGGAGGGGTTTTAGAATTAGCCGTTAGAAAATTTCAACAGAGTCAAGAAGGTGATTTTGAAATAAAAATAGGGAACGATTTTACAGGGTATGACAGTGTATATGTAGGTTATAATGATCCTGAGATTAAAAGCGTAATTTATTTAAAAGAGAAAGATGCGTATTTGATAAAAGGAAAAAACTTTCATAGATATGGAGATGTTTTTGTTTATATAGACGGGATTGAGCTTTCAGAAGAAAACTTTCATCTCTTTTATAGGTATGACGATGAGGTTTTAATAAAATTAAATATTGATAATAAAGATTTTAAAATTTCATTTGTAATGAATAAAAAGACAACTAATCAATATCAATTTTAAGAAAAATTTGATCATGAGGAAATTACTTTGTTTATTTTTTGTATTGGTGTTGTTCATTAGTTGTGAGAAAGAGGAAGAGGTCGGTGTTTCTAATTTGGAAAGGCAGGAGGAGCTTGAGGGTCTTATAACAGTAACTGGTTGTTTAACAAAGGAGTTTGTTAAGACAGATGAAGATTTATTAAGATTTCATGTAGAGGTTGATTATGCCAATCTTGGTATATCAATGTATGCAGTAATTGGTTATGTAATTAAAGTAAATGGAATAGGTGAAGATTTGATTTATGCCTCCGATAGGTTTGACAAATATAGAACAACAGCTAATATAGATGTAAAAAAAGAATATTTGAATTCACAGGGAATAGAATTAGTACCGTTTGTTGAAGTTCTAGATGTCTATGAAGCAAATTTAAGCGATGGTGGTACTACAGAAAAGATTGATGGAGTCTATACAATTTATGGTGAGTCGACCAAGGTGGATACTGATTTAAGTTATAACTCAAGAATTGATTCAATTTTCCCACTTCAAACAGATATTGGGCAAATAATAACAATAAAAGGAAAAGGGTTTTGTTTGTATGGATTAGAGAGTGATGTTTTAACTTCCATAGAAATAGGAGGTGTTAAACATCCGGTAATTTACAAATCAGATTCAATTTTAAAGGTTGAGTTAAGTTCTGATATTAAAAAAAGAGTTTCAAAACCAATCTTAGAAAATTGTGGTTTAAGATTGGAGTATCAGTATCCAATTGAAATAAAATCGCATAATGTCAATAAGATTACTTCCTCTGTATATCCAGGAGAGGTTATAACTATAGATGGTAATGGTTTTAAAGAATATGCTCTCAATAAAGGTTTACTTAGTATCTTTCTTAAAGACACTTTAAATAATTATTACAATGTAGTTCCTGAAATAGTTAATGAAACTAAAATAACGGCTAAAGTACCCTATAGAACACCTTTTGGTAATTTAGAATTGGGTGTAGTTCAACTAGAGGATACTATTCTAGCAAAGGATCCAATTAAAGTAAAATCTGTTTTTATTAAAAACGTAGTCCCTGATAAATTTTACATTGGTGATACAATTGAAATATTAGGAGCTAATTTTTTATATAATACACAAGTAAACACAAACAGCTATGTGCGTGGAATATATAGTAGACCTACTTATACAGACCCTAGAGGTTTAAAAATTCTAGAGAAGACAGATAATTATATCAAAGCAGTTGTATATCAAAATTATTTAATAAATCAAGTTAGAGTTTATAATAGGATTAATGAATATGAAGGTGAGTGGACAAGTTTTTATGATTTTCCCGTAGAAATTTTGAAGCCTAAAATATTGAGCTTAAATGATGATGAGATGTACTTGTTTAATGATGATTTATTGATTGAGTTTAATGGAGAATCTACTAGTTTATTATATTATCAATATGATGATGAAGATTGGGGTGAAAATTTAAAGTCCATTGAATTAAATAAATATATAAATGAAAGAGAAGGATCTGTACTCAAAGCTAAAATTCCGATGAGTAAATTCTATAATAATGAATTATTGAAAGGGGGGTATAAACTAAGGTTATCAATTGGTAATATTTCGGGGTTTTCAGAAGTTCTTGAGATAAAATTAGAAAGACCTGAACCTAAAATTATCTCAATAAATAAAAATGAAGTTGTTTATGGTGATGAAATCATTTTAAAAGGTAAAAACTTAAAAGAATCTAAACTTTTGTTAAACACTAAAGAAGTCAGTTCTTATATAAAGTATACAAAAGATGAATTTGATAATGACGTTTTAACTTTTTTGCTGCCAAATTTTGCCAAAACAGGAGAGAATGAATTTCAATTTATTCTTTATGGAGGTTTATCAAATGTTGTGAAATTCACAATTCCTGAAGTAAAAATTAGTTCTCTAGAATATTTAAGAACAGATTCTTATGGAAATACGTTGTATAAAGTAAAAGGTGAAAACTTAGATTTGCTAAAAGAATATAATTCTAGACAAGGTGTTTTTTATAATGAAGGGGATAAATCAACTGCTCAATTTTTGTTGTTTAAAACTGTTTATAGTTCAGAATTAATTAATGTAAAGGTGTATTTAAGAGGAGGGATAGAAAAGAGTTTTATGATGGAAAATCCTTACTGGGCAAAATTTAAGCCCATTTATTTATCTCCAAATCTAGGCAAGACATCGGAAGATTATGCGGAATTTGTAGGTGTGTCGACTGGGAGAGATGTATTTTTTACTTATAAAGGTAGATTCTACAATTTAGTAACAAATTACAGGAAGATATCTCTTCTTAAATTTAGTGGTAGCAATTGGGTAACAGTTGAGTTACCTTCCTTTGGTGAATTTAGTAATACAAATTTTAAGTATTATGAAGGTAAACTATATACGGTAAATGAAGATGAGTTAATTTTTATTGATATGGATACTTTTCAGCTTTCTAGGAAAACTATTTCAGATTATATAGAGAATGATACAACAACATATAATCAGTATAAAGATGCTATAACTAAGCGTTATGTGTATTCTGCAAATAAATTATACATGTTTGTCTACAAAGATGTTTCTAGGAATTATAAACCAAATGCAGAGGTAGCTATGTATAGTGTTGATTTGTCAACAAAAGAAATTAAAGAATTTAAATCACCTGTAGATCCTACTGAGGGATATTTTCCTGAGTATTTTTATATATCAGAGAATAATATTTTTTGCACTTCTTCAAAAAATGGAGAAATTTATTTTTTCAATTTTCAATCTGAAAACTGGGATTCGATATTATTACCAAATAATTATTCAGGAGGCAATGATGTAAAGGGAGTCTCTTTATATGAGTCGGATGGATATTTGTACTTAACAGGGTTAGATGTATATAAAAAATTTGTTAACAATAATTTTTATGAAGCTAGTTTGATTTATAAATACGACTTAAATACAAAGAATGTGGTTAAGAAAATTATAGCTCCAAATTATAAAAAGGTTAGTGAAGATCCTGTTTATTCCGAACGAGTATATAGAAGCATGTATACTATGACTTTAATTAACAATAGTTTTTATTTACTAGGAGGAGTTATATATAAACCATATTATTATAATACCGAACAATATGATGAAGCATCAAGATCTAAAGATATAATAGAAATTGCAGATTTTTAAAAAGAAATATTAACTTACAAATAGGTTTATTTTCTTTATTACAAAACCCTTACTTTTGTATCAAATTAAATTCCGAGATGAGTAACACAATTAACGATACCAATTTTAATTTCCCAGGTCAAACGGCTATTTATAAAGGAAAAGTTCGTGAAGTATATACGGTAAACGAAAAATTAGTGATGGTAGCATCAGACAGGCTTTCTGCTTTTGATGTCATTATGCCAAAACAAATTCCTTATAAAGGACAGATTTTGAATCAGATTGCAGCTAAAATGTTAGAAGCAACTAAGGATATTTGTCCAAACTGGGTATTGGGAACGCCAGATCCTAACGTAACCGTTGGGTATGCTTGTGAGCCTTTTAAAGTAGAAATGGTAGTGCGTGGTTACTGTACAGGTCATGCTTGGAGAACTTATAAAAGTGGAGAAAGAGTGTTGTGCGGAATTACCATGCCAGAAGGTTTAAAGGAAAATGATAAATTTCCTACACCTATTATTACGCCAACAACCAAGGCAGATTTAGGAGATCATGATGAAGATATTTCTCGCGAGGAAATTTTAGCTAAAGGAATTGTTTCTCAAGAAGATTATGAGCAATTAGAAGCGTATACCTTGGCTTTGTTTAAAAAAGGAACTGAATTGGCTGCGGAAAGAGGGTTGATTTTGGTAGATACCAAGTATGAATTTGGAAAAACAGCGGATGGGAAAATTGTAGTGATTGATGAAATTCACACCCCAGATTCTTCTCGTTATTTTTATGCTGAAGGATATCAAGAAAGACAAGATAAAGGAGAGGCTCAAAAACAATTGTCTAAAGAATTTGTTCGTCAATGGTTGATAGAAAATGGATTCCAAGGAAAAGAAGGACAACAAATTCCTGAATTAACAGACGAAAAAATAGAAGAAATTTCTAATAGATATATTGAATTATATGAGCAAATTACAGGTGAGAATTTTGTAAAAGCAGATATTTCTAACGTGTTAGATAGAATAGAAAAAAACGTAACTGAGTTTCTTGCAAAGTAAACTTGGTTAAGATTTATATAAAAACAGCCCGAGCAATTGCTCGGGCTGTTTTGGTTTTTAATTTTCCTTAGTGTTGATGATATTTTTGTATTTGTTGTATAAAAAGGAAATCAATAATAAAATAATTCCGAGTAAAGTAAAGACTATGATTTTAGAAATGGTTCCTAAATGAGAGATGTCATACAAGAACAGTTTTATTAGAATAACACCAAACAATACCATGGCAATGATTCTTAAATGCTGTTTTTGTTTCCAAATTCCTAAGCAAATCAATCCTAAGGAATAAATGGCCCATAAAATACTCAAGCCCAATTTATACGAAGGTACAGTAGTAAATAAATCTAAGATATTGATGAGTTCACTGCTTAAAATCCATAATATAGTTAGGTGTAAAAAACAATCGAAAATTTTGCTAGAGATCACTTTTCTGTTAGGATATGTTGTGTAAAACAAAAGTCCTATAAATAGATACGAGAGATATCTAATGCTAATAAAATAAGTATTGGGAGATGGATTTAGATCATTTAGATAAGTATCTCTTAAATCACTTAAATTTAAAAGGCCAAAGGTTAAATAAATAAGCGTAAATAAAAAGGTAAAGATTATTGAAACCTTTGCTAAACTATTGTTTTTTATCTTTTTGTGATTGATGTAGTTTAAAATAGTCATAAAAATTAGGCTATAATTTATGAGCCAAATCACTTTAAATTTTAAGATACTTCGATTTAGAATCATCTCATCTTGATTCATCGATTTTGTATAAAGTTGTTCCCAATAGGTAGCAATTTCAAAATAAAAAGCCAAGTAGGTGCTCACGATTAAAAGGGAAGGAATGACATGTGAAAAAATAGAGTGTAAATTAGACTTGTTTTCTAGCTTGCTTTTGTGTTTTAGATGGATGAAATTAAGATAAGACATACAAGTAATAAACAAGACCGAGCTTAGAAAATATGGATTTAAAAATAAGTTGATTTTTGTTTCAGTACCTGAAGCATCATAATATTTAAACCAATAAATAAGCAGGCTATAAAAAGACAATACAATTAATGGATAGGAAAGTTTTTCATAAAATCCTTTTTGTTGAGTTCTACCAATCCAAAATAAAATGGTTGCTTCACCAATCCAAAAAATAGAAATCCAACTTCCCTCAAATTGTATAGGAAAAGTTAAGGTGATAAATAGAATACAAAATCCTATGACAAGTTGTTGTAGATTTTTGTCTTTTACGGATTGCTTGTATAAAAGTATGGCGACCAGTCCATGTAAAAAAGCAATATAAATGGTGAATAGCCCAATAATATTTTTAGTTGATGGATGACTGTTTAAAACAAGATATCCTAAGCAGAAAAACAAAAGGGTGTTGCTGAGAATTAAAATGACATCACCCGCTAAAAAAGGTTCTTTTTTGATCAATTTATAAGATAAAGAAATGCTATAAAAGGTAATATAAATAACACTTAAAAAACCAAAAGCAATTCCAAAATGCTGTTCGTATTCATAGTCATTAAAAAACCAAGAAATAAATAAAACCCATGTAACGCCAAAAGCATTATAAAATAGAGGCTTCCAATATCTTTTAATAGCAATATATGAAATACCAATATTGATAATTCCGACATAAACAAATAAAGCAGCTATGTTTCCATTGTTGCTACTAAGCAGCAAAGGGACGGCATAAGCACCAACCAATCCGATATGAGCAATGACTTGTTTGTTGAGTTTTAGAGCGGTAAAAACAGTTAAAATTGTTAAAGAACACATGGTTAAAAAGGCAAACCACATGGGTAACAATTGGTAAAAACTATAAGCAATAAATGTAATAAAATAGAGAATTGTGTAAGCTCCGCTAGTTAAAACAGCTGCATAGTTTGAATATTTTGTTTTTAATTTATATCCTAAACCTAGTAAGATAAAACCAGCTAAGTAACTTAAGAGAATTCTGGTAATTGGCGAAATTAAATCATGTTCAATAGAGTATTTTGCACCAATAGAAACTCCTATAATAGTAATGATGATTCCTATTTTATTGATAAGATTTTCACCAATTAATTTTTCAAAATTAAAAGAAACAGGTGTTTTTTCTTTCTTTTCAACTTTGATTTTTTGAATAGGTGTATAGGTTTGGTGAACAGGAACAGCTTGTTTAACAGGTTCGTGAAAATGTTGAATTTCCTGTTTTAAAACTTGTATTTCTTTTTGGAAAGAGAGCTGTTTCTGTTCCAGCACCTCAAGTCTTCTATATAATTCATCAATGTCTTTCATAGCTAACTTTAATTAGCTACAATGTAATAAAATTATAAACTCAAGTGGCTCCTAATTTTAAGACAAGTTTTGGTTTATTGTCCTATGTTATTTATGGCTTCTTTAATAGGGGTTGTTCCACTGTGCATGGAAATTACTTTTTTAAAGGTTGCTTTATTGTTTAAAACTTCAAGTAAGGTAGTGGCTACATCTTCTATAGCATTTTCACCAGGGTGTTGAATGTCTACTTCAATTTTCCCTGTACCAGTAGTCTCTGTTAAAGCACTTGGTTGCAATATGGTGTAGTTTAAGTTGGTGTTTCTAATCAACCATTCGTCTGCATAATGTTTAGCGATGTAATAATCTTTCAACTCATCAAATCCTTCTTCTTTCCATTTATTGGTTTCTAATGAAAATACAGCGCTTAGCATAATATATTGTTTTATGTTTTTGTTCTCAGCAATTTTCATGGTTTTAATGGCTCCATGTAAATCTAAAGCAAGTAAATTTTTAGCTCTAGATCCAGAAACAAAATAGATTGCATCAATATGATTAGGAATTTTTTCTTGTATCTCTTCTATTTCTCCAAGCAAGTCTAAAGAAATTTGTGTGTAATTTTGATTGCTAAAAAGAGATTCGTCTTGTCTGGTGGTTCCAATAACTTGATGATTGTTTTCTAACAATTTTTTTGTTAAAATTTTTCCAACTCTTCCGCTTGCTCCTATCACTAAAATTTTCATAAATATCTTTTTTAAGATTAAAATAGGCCTTGTTATATCAATAAAACTTGACCATTGATGTTTATAAATGGAGCAAGAAAGATGCCATAACAGGTTTTATTTAATTGATGTTAATCAAAGGAATCTGAGAGAACGTATTAAGTTGACGTTGGAAGTTATTACTTAAATAATAATTGTGTAGTCAAAGATTGTTTGATGAATTCATCATAAGCAATATTTACCTCATTTTCAGAAGCGTATTTTTTTAAAATTTGTTTGATATCTTTTTCTGTTAATGGATTTGCAGCTAAATGTTCTAAAACATCTACAAAGGGAATAGATAAATTGGTAAACTGAATTGAGCCTGTATCTGGATTTCTGTGCAGCGATACAAAATAAGAGCCTTTGTCTTTTTCTGTAATTAAGTTTGGGTTTTTAATATGTACAGGGTAAGAGAGCATCATCATATCTATTTCTGGATTTAGTGTATAAAAACCGTCTTTATATTTTTTATGAGGTACATCAGGCATCATAAATATTTCTATTTCAAGCCATTCAAATTCTAATAGGTTTTCTAAAAAAGGGTAGGTGATTAAAAGATCTTTTTCTTGTTCAATAAGGTAGTTTTTAAACTCTTCGGGCATTCTCCAAATTTGTGGACTCTTAATATTATAAGTGCTAAAAAAACGATTCACAATGGTTTCCCAACTTTCATCTCCTAATAAATTTTTAGTAATTGGATAGGCTGTTTCTAAAGTATCTAACACATTGTTAAAAACCAAACGTCTGTAGTGTGTTAAGTTTTTTTGCACAGCACCTTTTATCTCAACAGGATTTCCTGTTCGGCAATAAGTAGCCAAGTTGCTTTGGTGTTGATGTGTTTTAGCGAATAACATGGGAATGTTTTTTTAAACTATTGGTTTTAATGTTTTGTAATTGATTCATTTCACATTGTAAAATGTCCAATTCTGGAATGTTAAAATCTCGTTCTAACAATACTGGTACATCACGTTTTAGTTGTTGCATGGTAAAACCAAACAAATCATACACGGGATCTATAATGTTTTCTCCATGGGTATCAATAATCAAATCTTCTGAGACTTGAGTGTGACCTGCCATGTGTATATATTTTACTCTGTCTAAATCTAGGTTTGCTAAAAATTCTTGAGCATTGTATTGGTGATTAAAACTGTTGACATAAATATTATTTACATCTAATAATAAGTTACAATCAGCTTCTTTAATAACATTGTTAATAAATTCCAATTCGGTCATTTCTGCTGCAATCGGAGAGTAATAACTCACAATTTCTATGGCAATTTTTCTTTCTAAAATATCTTGAGCCAAACGAATGTTTTTGGCTACGTGTTTTACAGCATCTTGTGTAAAAGGAATGGGTAACAAATCAAACAAATGAGCATTATCACATTTAGAAAAACTTAAATGTTCTGAATATTCAACCGTGTTGGTATCGTCCAAAAATTGTTTTACTTGTTTTACAAAGTTAATATCAATTCCTTCGGGACTTCCCACAGATAAAGATAGGCCGTGTACAAAAAGAGGATGTTTTTCCAAAGCTTTATCAAACAGCTTTTTATAATATCCACCAACGTTCATCCAGTTTTCTGGAGCGACTTCTATAAAAGAAGGTGTTAAAACATTGTTATCTGCAAAATCTTCTGCAAAGTCTTTTCTGTATCCAATTCCTACCATAATTTTTTGTTTAAAATAGACGGATCAAAATGAGTTTGATCCGTCTAAAATTTAGGGATGGTTATTATTTTTTTTCACCACATTTAGCATCCTTAGCTTTTGCCTCACCACACTTAGCGTCTTTAGTTTTCGCTTCACCACATTTAGCATCTTTAGCTTTTGCCTCACCACACTTAGCGTCTTTAGTTTTTGCTTCACCACATTTAGCATCCTTAGCTTTCGCCTCACCACATTTAGCATCAGTAGTTTTCTTTTCTCCACATGCTCCTTGAATAGATTTTAATCCATCAACAGCAGATGATAAAAGATTATTTGTGTTGGCTAATAATTGTGTACGAACTTGTGATCCTGTTCCTAAATAATCAACAGTTAAATTTGTTGCAGTTGCATCAGTAGATGATACTAAAGCTCCAGCGATTAATGATCCTGTTAACAACGAGTTTTTTGTGAAATTTTTCATGAGATTTGAATTTAATGATTATTATTTATTTTTATTTAATTCTTTTTTGAGTTCCTCCTCCGAGTATATGGGGGGTGAGCAATAAGTTGAGGTGCACCTAAAAAGTACGTTCTCGTTAAAGCTTCCAAATAGTTCTTGCTTTTCTTTAGGGAGTTGATGAATCTTTCCAATATAAACCATACTGTAAAATGGCAACATGCTTTGTAAAACATGATTAAATTCATTTCCTTTTCCGGTATTTAGATACACATATTGTGTAGGTTCTCCTTTTAATTCATTGGCTAAAAGAAGTAATGAGGCTTCTGAATAATAATCTTTTGCTAAAGCCTCTGAGGTTAAAAACTGATATGTTTTTTTAGCAATGTCGATATAGTTATGGTCTTTTGAAGAATATCCATACCAATTAAAAATTCTAGCAATCTGAATATTTTCTTCTTTTAAAGGTTGAGCCATCAATCCGTTGTTTCCCTCAAAACTTTTAAAAGTACCATTTGGTAACAAATAGTTGTTTTTAATAAGTGAGCAAAGTGATTTTAGTTCTTGTTTTGCTTTACTATTTGTAATATCACTTTTAATAAGGTTGATTAAAAAATCAGCCATGGCTATTTGATCTCTTAAGCTTGTGATATTGTTGTTTTCGTTTCCATGTGCATATAAACCCGATACCTTTTTGCGTTTGTACAAAGCATTTTCTATGCTTTTAACTTTGTCTAAATATTTTTTTTCTTGGGTAACGTAATACATTCTTAATAAGGCACTACCCATAGCAGCATTATTATCTGTAAAAGTGTTGGTGTCAACTTTTGGAACACCTAATTTTCTTCTCTCTATATTATTTAGCTTAAAATAGTTAGCAGCATGTTCTCCTTGAATCAAATCTGCATCTTGTGCATTGTTGTACAATCCATTTGGGTTGGCTAAAAATCCATCAACGTACTCCACTATTTTTTTTGCGTACATTAAAGAACTTTTGTCATTGTTGTATTCATAATTCAGCAAGAAAATATGTAAGTATCTTGCTTGTATTTTTAATAGTTTTTCAAAGTGTAAATGCTTCCAATCTCCATGAGTTGAATATTGATAAATACCTCCCCAAATAGGATCACTAAGTTTTTTTGCTCCCTGAATACTTTTTGAAATCCATGTATTGATGTTTACGTTTTTACGATCAAACAATGCTTTTTCAAAAGTGGCATATTCAATATATTTTTGAGATTGATTAAATCCTCCTTTCTCAATATCTAAAGAATTGATAAAGTACTTTTCTAAGGTTGATATTAGTTGATAGCTATTTTGATTGTTATTGATGACTTTAGTAAAATCAGTAGATTTTTGTTCTGGACTTGGATCTTTAACAATGGCTTTTAACAATCTTAAAAAATTATCGGGAGCTATAAACCCAGCTCTTTTTACCACATCAATCCCGTCTGCATTGATAAAAATGGTAGCTGGCCATCCGTAATCCTTGTATCGGTTAGATAATTCTGGATGGGCATCTTGATCTGCTTTTACTGTAATAAAATGTTGGTTTAAGTAATTGATGACTTCTTTATTTGCATAAGTTTTGTCTTCCATTACATGGCACCAATGACACCAGTTGGCTTCTAAATTTAACAGAATGATTTTATGGTCTTTTTTGGCCTCCTCAAATGTGTTAGCAGACAATTCTTGCCATTCAATTGCATTTGCAAAAGAAGAAGAGAAAAGTAAGAAGATAAATAAATTACAAAAAAGTTTCATTTGATTCCGTTTGCAATATCTACGAGAAAGAAATCAAGATGGTTTTGTTTTAGAATAAAAAAATGAAAAAAGCCAACAAAAAAAGCCAACAAAATTAAATTTATTGGCTTTATGTGTTTGTAATAAAGTAGGTTGACTATTTTGTTGAAGGAATTCTTTTTTGTTTCTTTTTTCCAAAATACCACATTAATATTCCTCCTGTGGTGTACATCCAAATGGTATATGCGGCAGTTGGAATGGCCATTTCTATATTGTTTAATATAGAGGTAGCAATTACAATTCCAAGGGTAGCATTCTGAATACTTCCATCTACTCCTATGGAAATTGCATTTTTACTTCCCAAATTAAAAATTTTAGCAAGTAGAAATCCAGATCCAATAATACTGATATTTAAAAGGAGTGTTACAATACCAACTTTTTTTAGTGCCTGACCTATGGTGTTAAAATTAGTAGCCACAATACCAATAAAGATTAAAATGAAAATAATGGTAGAGGCAATTTTCATGGGTTTTAACATACGAAGGGCAAAGTTGGTTTTATAGGCATGAATGAACATTCCTATGCAAATAGGAAGCATGGTGATCATCATAATTTGAAACATTGTATCTAAAACAGGAAGTTCTATAGTGGTACCTGTGTGTGTGTTAAAATAGGTTAACGCAAAAGAAGTAACAAGTTGCGTAGAGATCACACTGGTAAAACTACCAACCGCAGTTAATGTTACCGATAATGCCAAGTTTCCATCACATACTTGCGCAATGATATTACTTGTAGGTCCTCCAGGACAAGAGGCTAGTACAATAAGTCCTACAGCCATGGTGGTATCAAGATGAAACAAAATAGCTAATAAAAAGGCAATGATGGGTAGTATAAAAATTTGATTGAAAAGTCCTATAATAATGGCTTTGGGTTGTCTAAAAACCCTGGTAAAATCATGAATGGTTAATGACATTCCCATACCTAACATAATAATAGCTAAAGATGAGGGTAAAAAGACTTTGAGTAAAAGGTCTGTCATGCTTGATGAAATTGTTTTGTAACCTAAAAATACTATTGATGAACAGCAAAAATAGGTGTTTTTAATTAGAACTAAAATTCAAAAATTAGAGCAGTTTTAGAAGGTGTTAAGTATAAGGAATAAAAAACCGCTCATGAAAAATTACATGAGTGGTTTTGAAGTTTTATAAAAACAAGAGAGTGTTTTAAGATTGTTGCTTACTTAAATAAAGGTGCGTATTTCTCTTTGTTTTCTACCATAGCCCAAATTAAAATAGTACTAAAAACAGCTGGTAAAATTAATTCATGGTCTGTAGTTAAATGGAAAAGTACAATTCCCACCATAACAGGTAAAAGAATAATAGCTCCCAGGGCTCTTGTTTTGTTAAAAATAAATAAAGCACCTCCTATTATTTCTACCACTGCAACCAATGGCATTAACCATTTTAAACTCATCATAGCAGTCATTGCGTCTAGTAATTCCTGAGGCATCTCCTCTGGCATAGGCATGTAGTTAAAGAATTTGTTGAAACCGGCATTGATAAACATCAGCCCAAATAATAAACACAATACAAAAAGAATTTTGTTTTTCATTTTTTAAGTTTTTTTGATTTAGTAATTTAAAATTACTCAAATTAAATCAAGTTTCTTATTTTTTTATCAGCTCGTAAACATCTGTTCTTCTATCTTTTAAGTTTCTAACGCTTCCGTGTTGGTTTAATTCTTTTAACAAACTCAAATCAACATCAGCAATTAAAATCATTTCTGTGTTTGGGGTTGCCTCGGCTTTAATTCCGTTGGTAGGAAAGGCAAAATCACAAGGGGTAAATACCATAGATTGTGCATATTGAATATCCATATTTTCTACTTTTGGTAAATTCCCTACGCTACCAGCAATGGCTACATAACATTCGTTTTCTATGGCTCTGGCTTGTGCACAATGCCTAACTCTGGAGTATCCGTTTTGAGTATCGGTTAAAAAAGGAACAAATAAAATGTCCATTCCGTCATCAGCCAATAGCCTGCTTAATTCAGGGAATTCAGAATCATAACAAATTAAAATTCCTACTTTACCACAATCAGTATCAAAGGTTTTAATTTCAGACCCTCCTTGCATTCCCCATATTTTTTCTTCGTCTGGAGTTACGTGAATTTTTTCATAACGCTCTATAGATCCATCACGTCTGCACAAATAACCTACATTATAAAGTTTGTTTCCCTTCATTTCGGGCATACTACCCGCAATGATATTGATGTTGTATGAGATAGATAATTCAGAGAATTTTTGAACTATATCGTGTGTGTGTTTGGCCAACTCTCTAATGGCTTCAGAAACAGGTAAATGATTGTTTTCTGCCATTAAAGGAGCATTAAAAAACTCAGGAAATAAAGCAAAATCTGATCTGTAACCAGAAACGGCATCCACAAAAAACTCGACTTGCTGTAATAAATCTTCCAAATCTTTATAAGGTCTCATTTGCCATTGAACCAATCCTAAACGGACTACTTCTTTGGTGTGAGCGGCAATTTTGTTTGGTTTTTGATAGTAAATATTATCCCAACGTAACAATACAGCAAATTCATTAGAAGCAGTATCGCCTTCTAAATAACCTGTCAAGATTTTAGTTGGATGAAAATCGTTAGAAATTTGAAAGTTCAAAACAGGATCATTGATTTCCTTACGTTTTACTTTCTCTATATATGTTTTGGGTTTAATTCTGTGTGCATATTTGTGGTAATTAGGAATTCTCCCTCCAAATACAATTCCTTTTAAATTTAAGTTTTCACATAATTCTTTTCGGTAATCATACAATCTTCTACCCAGTCTAAGTCCCCTAAACTCTGGTTTGATAAAGACATCAATTCCATAAAGCATATCTCCTTTGTCTGTGTGAGAATTAAAAGTATAATTTGCGGTAATTTCTTCGTAAGTATGATTGTCTGAAAATTTATCGTAATCAACAATGATGGATAATGCGCAACCAGCCAATTGTCCGTTTACTTTTATTACAATTTGGCCTTCTTTAAATTTATCTATCAAAGACTGTATTTGATATTTTTCCCAATAAGAATCATCTAAAGCCTTATAAGCTTCAATCATGGCTTCTTTTAAGTCTTGATAGTCATCAATATCTAAGTATTTTAATTCAATATTCTCTATTTCTTCAATATTCATAAAGGTTATTTGTTTCTTTGTTGATTTAGCTAAATATAAGGATTTAACTATAGGTTAGCAATGTTTTTAATTTCTTAAACTATGTTAAAAAAAATAGTTTTTAAAGTTTGGTATTAAATTTGATAAGGCATTCGCTTGTTTCTATGAAATACTTTATTATCTTAGTTAAATAGTCCATTCAACAGACTAAAAATAATTATGTTAAAACAAAGCTTAAATTTAAAATTATCTCAAAAGTTATCTCCTCAACAAATTCAGTTGATGAAGATGATTCAATTGCCTACACAAGCTTTTGAACAGAGACTAAAACAAGAGATAGAGGAAAATCCTGCTTTAGAGTCTGGAAAAGAGCAAGAAGAAACTTACGAGGAAAATTATGATGATTATGCAGATGAAGGAAATGAGTCCATTGCTGCTGATGATATCAATATTGATGAATATTTAAGTGATGATGATATTCCTAGTTATAAGTTACAGGCAAATAATTATTCCGCCGATGATGAAGATAGAGAAGTGCCTTATGAAGGAGGTTTAAGTTTTCATCAATCATTAATCAACCAATTAAATACGTTTACCTTAAATGATGAAGAGTATGCGATTGCTGAGTTTTTAGTAGGAAGTATTAACGACAACGGGTACTTAAGAAGAGATACCATTGATATTGTAGATGATTTAGCATTTACACAGAACATTTTTGTAGATGAAAACAAAGTAGATGATATTTTATATGAGGTGGTTCAAAAATTAGAACCTACGGGAGTTGGAGCTAGAGACTTAAAAGAATGTTTAATCATTCAGTTAGAGGCCAAAAACCCAACAAAATCAGTAGAATTGGCTATTAAAATATTAGAAACTGCTTTTGATGCTTTTGTAAAGAAGCATTACGATAAATTGTTAGCTAAATTTGATATTGTTGAAGAAGATTTAAAATTAGCCATTAAAGAGGTTGAAAAATTAAACCCGAAACCAGGAGGAGCTGTAGTAGGGAACTCTAAAATTGCCGAGCAAGTAGTCCCAGATTTTACCATTAGAATTTCAGATGGGGAGTTAGAATTATTGTTAAACTCTAGAAATGCTCCAGAATTACATATTTCTAGAGAATACAACAATATGTTAAAAGGATATCAAGAGGCTAAAATCAAAACCAAGTCCCAAAAAGATGCAGTACAGTTCATCAAACAAAAGTTAGATTCTGCCAAATGGTTTATCGATGCCATCAAACAACGTCAGCAAACCTTAATGGTGACCATGAGTACCATTATGGATATGCAAAAGGAATATTTGTTAACAGGAGATGAAAGCAAATTAAAACCAATGATTTTAAAAGATGTTGCAGAAAAAATAGACATGGATATTTCTACGGTTTCTAGGGTGGCCAATAGTAAATATTGTTCAACCCCTTATGGAACAAAGTTGGTAAAAGAGTTTTTCTCAGAATCGATGAAAAATGATCAAGGAGAGGATATTTCTACCAGAGAAATTAAAAGTATATTAAAAACGGTGATAGAAAATGAAGATAAAAAGAAACCGTTAACAGATGATAAATTGTCTGCCCACTTAAAAGAAAAAGGTTATTTAATTGCTCGTAGAACCGTAGCAAAATATAGAGAACAATTGGATATTCCTGTTGCGAGATTGAGAAAGGAAATATAAAGCATGGAAAAAGTATATAAGGTAATTTCAGTCATTTTTCATCCTATATTTTTACCTATGTTTGGGGCTTGGGTGTATTTAAATGTATTGCCTTTGCCCATTTCTAAAATGCAAATATATTTGATCTTTTTTATTGTAGCTGGAGCAACTTTTTTAGTGCCTCTGCTAACCATTTTTTTACTAAAATTGATGGGACAGATAAAAAGTATTCAAGTCACTACTGCTCATGAAAGAAAGTTGCCAGTTGCTTTAATGATGGTTAATTATTTGTTCTTAGCTCAGATGCTAGGGCGTATTTGGCAATTAAGAGAATTGACTGTTTTGGCTTACGCTACTGCCGCTGGTTTGTTGGTGACCATATTTTTTTTATTTAAAAACATAAAAATTAGTCTCCATATGTTGGGGATGGCAGGCTTGTTAGGGTTTACTATTATTTATGGATCTTCTTATTATTATCCTGTAATTGTCATTGCATTATTGTTTGCGATAACAGGGTGGTTAGCTACAGCAAGATTAAAATTACAAGCTCATAATTTTAAAGAGATTATTATTGGAACCTCTCTTGGTTTACTCTTGCCTATTTTGTTGAGTTTTGTTCTATAATAGATAAAACATCACTCCGATTTTTAATTGATTAAAGTTTAGTTTTTCTCCTGTTTCTGTTCTAAGACTATCTTTAAAAGGTGGATTTAGATAGTATTTTACATGAAAGTTCCAAGTACCAAAACCTATAGAAGTGTATAGAGTAAAATTGGTGCTATTTAACTGAGTAAGGTTGGTAAATTTAGTGGTGTTTCCGCTATTGTCATCAAAGCTTGCGCTATTTTGTAGGTTGTAAATTAAGGAAACACCCGAATAAATTCTCCAAAAACTATTATTGGTGGCAGTAGAGGTTCTCCATCTATATTCTAAAGGGAATTCTAAATTGTGAGAAGTAAAATCATATCTATTATAATTATTATCAATGTTAAAAACCATGTCATTACCATTTTTAGTAATGGCAATATTGGGTCTTAATACATCAAAATTATAACCAGCACCTATTCCTATGGCTTTATTTCTTTGTTTGTTAATGGGAATGTCTTTAATAAACCCAGCTTCTATACTAAATGGAACGCCGGTGTTTTTAAGTCCATTTTTAGTTCCCACAAGGAAATTGTATTGAACGCCTAAATAAAATTGGTCTTCAAGATAATGGTCATCAATATAAACTTCCGCATCATCCTCTTCTTGTTGAGCAAAAAGAGAACATGAAATGATAAACATTAAAAGAAAGCCTTTTATATTCATTATTTACCAGGTTTGAACTTTAAAGGTAAGTGAACCACTTTTTTAGTTTCAAAAAAATCTTCTTCAAAAAAGGTAGGTAAATCATACAACGTACAACCTGGAAAATCCTTTAGTTCTTCGGATAAATCTCCTCCTTTTAAATACAGTATTCCGTTTTTAAGTTTGTGGTTGTACTTTTTAGCACATTTATTTTTTACCCACTTCACAAAATCAGGCATGGCAGTAACAGCTCTACTGACCACAAAGTCAAATTCACCTTTTACTTCTTCTGCTCTCATGTGTTTTGCGGTTAAGTTGGTTAAGCCAATTCCTTGAGCCACACCATTCACCACTTTAATTTTTTTACCAATAGAATCTACCAATAAAAATTCTGTTTCAGGAAATAAAATAGCCAATGGAATTCCAGGAAAACCACCACCTGTACCTACGTCTAAAATTCTAGCTCCTGGTTTAAAGGGTTGAACTTTAGCAATTCCCAAAGAGTGTAATACGTGTCTAATATATAACTCATCAATATCTTTTCTAGAAACTACATTTATTTGAGCATTCCACTCTTTATATAAGTTTTCTAATTGTGTAAATTGAGTTATTTGTGTTTCCGTTAAATCCGGAAAGTATTTTAAAATTATGTCTACTGTTATCATCGTGATGCAAAAGTAATTGATTTCCGTTGAAAATAAATAGTAAACAGTTAGTTAAATGTTCTTTACATTTATAAGGAAATTGTAAAAATCTTAAATTTCTTAACGCCTAATTGAAATAAAGTGAATAAAAATTAGTTACTTTTGTAGGCTGAACATTCATAACAAATGCTACAAGTAAGTTTTTCAAGAGAAAGTAATAATCAATTTTTTAAAACTCTTAATCAGAGAGTTAACAAGTATTTTAAGGATAACAACCTTAAGCGTACAGGAAATTGGGTGCTTTATTCTAAAGCAATCTTAATGTTTTCCTTATTGTTTGTTCCATATATAGCATTAATGTTTTTCCCGATGGCCAATATTTACCGCATTTTGATGTGTATCATTATGGGCTTGGGAATGGCAGGAGTTGGAATGAATGTGATGCATGATAGCAATCACGGATCTTTTTCTAGCAAATGGTGGGTTAATCAATTGATGGGAAACAGTATTTATATTTTGGCAGGAAATGTTTACAACTGGAAAGTGCAACACAATTTATTGCACCACACGTATACAAATGTTGAAGGAATTGACGAAGATATAGATATTCAAGGAGTAATCAGGTTGTCTAAACACGAACCTTGGAAACGTTTTCATAAATATCAAAGATTTTATGCCTTCTTTTTATATGGTTTGTTAACCATACAATGGGCTTTGGTAGTAGATTTTAGACAAACACCAAAATACATCAAACATAAATTAAGTGCTGAAGGAGAGCTAAATGCAGCTAAAGAATGGTCTTTATTGATTATGACTAAAATAGTTTACTATTTATTTTGGTTAGTATTACCTTTATTGGTCATGGATATTGTTTGGTACCAGTGGTTAGTTGGGTTTTTAGTCATGCATTACGTAGCTGGTTTGGTATTAAGTGTAGTATTTCAATTGGCACATATTACAGATGTTGTTGAGGTAATATCTCCTGAAGAATTAGAGAGTGAAAAGAGAAGTTGGGCGGCACATCAATTACAAGAAACTGCAAATTTCGCGACAAAGAATAAGATAGTTTCTTATTTTTTAGGAGGATTAAATTATCAAATAGAACATCATATATTTCCAACAATATCGCATGTTCATTACAAAGATATTTCTAAAATTGTAAAAAAAACTGCTAAAGAATTTGAGTTACCATATCACGAATATGAAACGGTAAAATCAGCTTTAAGAGCGCATATCAATCAATTAATTATTTTAGGAAAACAACCCCAAATGGGATAAAGAATACATATTAAGTAAATTTCACAATGAAACAAGTTTTATCAGACAGAATTACGAGTTTACCAGCATCTGCTACCTTAGCAATGGCTGCAAAAGCAAGAGAATTAAAATCAGCTGGAAAAGACATCATTAGCTTGAGTTTAGGAGAGCCAGATTTTAATACGCCAGATTATATTAAAGATGCAGCGATCCAAGCGATTAATGACAACTATAATTCTTATAGTCCAGTTGATGGTTATGTTGAATTAAAAGAAGCGATTTCTTTAAAATTTAAAAGAGATAATAATTTAGACTATAAACCAAGTCAAATTGTGGTATCTACAGGTGCTAAACAATCTTTGGCTAACATTACTCAAGTATTGTTAAACCCAGGAGATGAGGTTTTATTACCCGCACCATATTGGGTGTCATATTCTGCATTGGGAATTTTAGGTGGAGCAACTTTTAAAGAAATTCCATCTACCATTGAAAATGATTTTAAAATTACACCTGCACAATTAGAAGAAGCAATTTCTCCTAAAACCAAAATAGTGTTCTTTAACTCTCCAAACAATCCAAGTGGAACTGTTTATACAGAAGAAGATTATAGAGCATTGGCTGCAGTGTTAGAAAAATATCCAGATATTTATATTGTTTCTGATGAAATTTATGAACACATCAACTACGGTACACCAAACTTTAGTATTGCTTGTATTCCATCAATGTACGATAGAACCATTACTGTAAACGGATTGGCAAAAGCTTTTGCGATGACAGGGTGGAGAATAGGATATATTGGTGCTCCTGAGTGGATTGCAAAGGCTTGTACTAAAATGCAAGGACAAATTACTTCTGGTACCAACTGTATCGCTCAAAGAGCAGCGATTACTGCTTTAACTGAACCTGTTTCTAGAATTCAATACATGGTTGTTGAATTTGAAAAAAGAAGAAACATGATGTTAGAGTTATTAGGAGAAATTGAAGGGTTTAAATTAAATGTTCCTAAAGGTGCTTTTTATATTTTCCCTGATGTATCAGCTTTTATTGGAAAAACAATTAAAGGACACGCAATTAATTCTGCAGCAGATTTTTCTATGTTGTTATTAGAAGAAGCAAATGTAGCAACTGTATCTGGTGAAGATTTTGGAGCTCCTACTTGTATTCGTATTTCTTACGCAGCATCTGAAGCTCAATTAAGAGAAGCCGTGGCAAGAATAAAAGCTGTGTTGTCTTAATAAAGACCGCTTTATCATCATAAATATCAAACCGCTTTTGTTTCAAAGGCGGTTTTTTTATTCGATTGAAGTTTCTTAAAAATGAACTTCAAATTGAAGTCTGTAGAGCAATCCTTCAGAAGTTTTATCAAGGGTGGTGTAGCTTACATCTGTTTGTATTTTTAAAGAATGTCCCACAATGTATTTAGAAACACCAACAGTATATTGCTCAGTAGTGTTTGCAATTCCCTTATAATCTATCTGAGTATATCTGGCAGCTATTTCATAGTTATTATTAAATAAATATCCTACCGCTAAGTTGTATCCTTTTCCTACTTTAACAGGTTTATTTCCTAGTTTAGGATCGTCAGCATTTCTGTACGCAAATTCTCCCATAGCGGAGTAACCTTTATGTTTGTACATAAAGTCTACAAAGCTTGTATTTATATCTGTCATAGCAAATACATGGTCTTCTGGACTTCCGCTGTCATCTATTAATTCTATAACACTTCCTTGACTACCTCTTTGTCTGGAAGCTCTATCATTGTGGTTATACGTTGCTCCAATAGACAGTTTGGGATGTTTTTCTCTTTTTAAATCACCTCCTGTATAATCTCCTTTACCCGTAAAGGCACCAAAAGGTAAAACTTCTATTCTACTTGTGTATTGCTGACCACCAACATTTCCTGTCGTAATATTTCTACCTTCTCCTTGAGTAATGGCGAAAACTTCTCTAATTAAAAATTGTTTACCAATGGTGTGGTGGTTCCTTAATTGGAATCCCATATCTCTATCTAAATTGAATTCTTTATTTAATAAAGATCGGTCTACCAATTGCATGTTTGCTGATGAAATTACACGTTCACGGTTTCCTGGTAATTTGGTTTGACCAGCCCATAACTCTAAGTTTTTGTAAAAGTTCCATTTTATCACGGCATCTAAAATTAACTTAGGACCTAATTTTGTGTATTCGTTTGCAGAACCTGTATCGTTGTTAGACATTCCTAACTCAATTTTATATTTAAGTTTTGGAGAAAGTACAAAACCATCAAATTTTAAACGATATCTTCTAACTTTAGTATCTGTTTGAAAATTACTCCCGTCAAAATCAAACTGATTGTGATCATCAGCATTTAAACCAATAGTGGTTAAGTATTGCATTCTTAATCCAAACTTCATACTCCATGTACTGTCTTTTGATACACTGTTAAAAATACCTTTTCCAAAAGTATCAAGCCCTATTTTTTGAGCACTTAGGTTTGTAACTGATAAAATTAGAATAAGTAACGTAAGTCTTAGTGTAGCTTTCTTCATATTGTTAGAATAAATAAAGCTGCGAATATACGTTAATTTTGTGTTAATTTAATGTAAACTGATTGATAGAGGATTACGTTTGTTTAAGTCTATGCAACATATTATAAATTAGGATTAACAAAAAAGCCCTCTTCATTTTAATGAAGAGGGCTTTTTTATATAATTGAAAAGATGTGGTTAATTATCTTTTTACGTTAGATTGTATTTCATTAATCAACTCAGATAAATTAATCAACGCCATAATTAAATCTTTAGATTCCATAATAATACCAAAGTGTAAAGTGGTGTTTTTTGGACTCGTTTCTACGGTTCTAATTCTATCAATTTGTTTTCCTAAAGAGTCAGAAACATTTTCTAACAAAGCTTGTTTTTTTTCTAAAATAGTAGAAAGTTCTTTAAAGTTTTGTTCTTTTAAGACAATTGAAATATCTGTTAATACAGCATCTAATCCTTTCATAATAGCTTTTAAATCACTAATCTGTTCCTTGTTTAAAGGTTTGTGATTGTTGTTAACATGCTTGTAGCTAATTTTGGAGATATAGCTGATAGATTGAGAAATATCTTCCAAATATCCTAAAACAGAAATATAAAATTTACTAGCCTCTACAGAACTTTTTTCTAATGACTTAATAAAGTAAAAAACATCATTACGTAACTCATCAATTTCTTGATTTAATTTGTTTACGTGTTTGTCATTCTTTTTAAGTTTATCTAAGTTTTGATCAGCTAAGTTGTTTACTACGTTAGAATATAGTTTTTGAACCCTACCCAATACTTGAATAATGTGGTCAGAACTTTCGTTAATCACACCATTAATAGTATCAATAGTTTCTTTTTTGATAGCTTTTTTAGCTTCTTTTTCTTTTTCTTTTTGTGAATGTTTTAAGTAGTTTCTACCAATTAGGAACAAGACGGTTAAAAGTAAAATAGCAACCATTAAAGGACCTCCTAGGTATATTAAGAAAGCTACAATTGCTGAAAAAGTAAAGGCTACCAATGCAGTTAAGAACCATCCTCCAATCACACTTAAAACTCCTGCAATTCTATAAACGGCACTTTCTCTACCCCAAGCTCTATCTGCCAAAGAAGTACCCATGGCCACCATAAAGGTAACGTAAGTGGTAGATAATGGTAATTTTAAAGAAGTACCTACAGAAATTAAAATACCTGCAACCACTAAGTTAATAGAAGCTCTTACCATATCAAATGCTGGAACTTCATAGCTTTTGTTTTTTGAAATCACAATTGAAGGTCTTTCAAATCTAGAATCGATGTATTTTCTTGTCTTTTCAGGAATAAAAAAGTTCAATCCAGTGTTAATTAACATTCCCATTCTTACAATTCCTCTAGAAGCTGGGTTTGGCTCAAATTTTTCATGTCCATCTCCTTGTCTAGATAGGTTTACTCCAGTTTCAATAACGGTTTTTGCTTTTTTAGAAAACCATAAAGTCACCACCATAACTCCACCAGCTAACATTAATAAGTAAGGATTAGAAGGGACTTTTTCTGCTAAAATTCCCATAGAGAATTCATTTGCTGCAATACCAGAAACAGACCATGCTTGGAATGAATTCCAAGCGGCTATAGGTACTCCAACAAAGTTTACCAAGTCATTCCCAGAGAAAGCCATGGCTAAAGAAAAGGTTCCAATTCCTATAATAACTTTTAAGATATCAACTTTAAAAAGGCTGATTAATAATTGAGAAATTAAGGTCCAAGCCAAAAATCCAATAACAAGAATATTGAAAGTTTGTCCTTCAATCAAATGTTTTGCATTTGAATAAAAAGGAGTTCCTTTCATTCCTTTTACAAAAATAAAGTAGGTAATAGCAGTAATTGCCAAACCTCCGAAAATTGCATTGATATAAGATTTTTTATCGTTTAAGTTAAAGGAGTATACAATTCTAGATAAGAACTGAACTAAGGCTCCAACGGTAAAAGAAATAGCAACAGAGAGTAAAATTCCAAATATAATAAGCAGTGCTTTTTCATGATTGATGTACTGCCAGATATCAGAAATGTTTTTTGAGTTATCTCCAGATATTTTAATTAATGCCATCGCAACAGCAGCTCCTAACAATTCAAATACAATAGATACCGTTGTAGAAGTAGGCATTCCTAGGGTATTAAAGATGTCAAGTAGTAAAATGTCTGTAATCATTACAGCCATAAAAATGTACATGATCTCATCAAAATAAAATTGACCAGGAACAAAAATTCCTTTTCGAGCAACTTCCATCATACCACTAGAAGTAACAGCTCCCATAAGAACTCCTATACTAGCAATAACCATTATTTTTTTAGGAGTGATAGCTTTGGATCCAATTGCTGAATTTAAAAAGTTTACGGCATCATTACTAACACCTACAACCAAATCAATTGCGGCTAATACAGCCAATGCAATGATCATTAAAAAATACACGTCTTCCATGGGGAAAATTTAAATTAGGGCTCAAAATTACTAAAAAAAAAGCAAGTTCAAATGTTAATTAAATGTTATGAAATTGCTTTACTTTGAATGTAAATCAAAGGATTAAAATTTACTTTTTTTGAGGAGTTACCATAAAATCTTTCAAATAAAATGGCTCAAAATAGGCAGTATCCTCAAAATGTTTTTCTTGATATTTCTCTTCGGCTAAAAAAGCCATTTCTTGTGCAGAGGGAAATTTGTTATCAATAAAATTGGCATTAGTATGTTGAATAATTCCCTTACACTTAAGGGCACCATCTCCTAAGAAATAAACGGGGTTTTCTGCCAATAAAGACTGATAGGAATGTTCATCAATAATTTCTGCTTCTGGCCCTCTAACATATTCATGGTTTAGGTTAAAAATGGCACTATAAACTTCTAATCTTCTTGCATCAATCATAGGAACAATAATGCCTTGTTTCACTTGAATGTTTTTAGCTAAGGCTTTTAAAGTGTCTACTGAAATTAAAGGTTTATTAATGGCATAAGCCAAGCCTTTTGCGGTTGAAACACCAATTCTCAATCCAGTATAAGATCCAGGTCCCTTTCCAACAGCAATTGCATCTAAATCTTTGGCCTTTAGGTTTTCTGATTTTAAAGCCTCTTCAATAAAAATATGTAGTTTTTCTGCATGTGAGTAATCACCTTTATTTTCTTCTTTTAAATAAATACATTCACCATCTTTCGCCAAGCCAACTGAACAGTTTTTGGTAGAGGTTTCTATATTAAGGATCAATGCCATATGATTAGTTTTAAAAACAAATATACTTTCTATTCTTAAAAGTTAGCTGCTAATTTGATTTGTTTTCTTTTAAAAGATAACAATAAACAGGGTAGTGATCACTATAACCTCCTAAATAATTACTCCCCGAAAAACTTCTTTTTGGACTTCCTTTATATTTACCTTTTTGCAAAGTCATGTAACTAGGGTTAAAAATGCCTGCCTTGTAAAATTTAAACTTTTGATAGTCTTTGTCTAAAGTGATATAATTTTCACTAAAAAAAATTTGATCAAACAAAAACAACTCACTTTTATAAGTCAACGTATTAAATCCTTCTTTAAACATTTTTTCGAAAGGATTATACAAATCTCCTGGTTTTAATTTTTTCTTAGAAGCTTTGGTATTTAATACTTTTTTAAAACTTTTATCAGTGGGACTGTCGTTAAAATCTCCCATCCCTATAATTTTAGCATTGGGTTCTTCTTTTCTGATTTTTGCGATAACATCTAAATTTCTTTGAGCAACATGTTCTCGTAAAATGCTGCTTTTTTTGGCTCCACCTCGTCTTGATGGCCAATGATTCACTAGTATATGCATCTTTTCATCCATTAAATAACCTGTAGTCCAAAGAATATCTCGAGTGTGAATTTTAAAATTATTGTGATAAAGATTGGCAGGAATGGCTTCGCTATGGGTAGGTTTAAAAATGTCTTTATTGTATAATAGAGCAGTATCAATTCCTCTTTGGTCGGGAGAGTCATAGTGAATAATACCGTAGTTATAATTGCTCAAAGGAGAGGTGGCTACTAAATCTTCTATAACTTTTCTGTTTTCAACTTCTGCAATACCAATGATGGTTGGAGGTAATTTGTTTTGCTCTTTCCCAATGTCACAAAGCACCTGAGCAAGTTTTGAAAGTTTGTCTAGGTAAATTTCTCTACGGTTAGATTTTATTTCCATCATGGGACTCAACTCATCCATTTTCTCAGGATCGTTAATCGTATCAAATAGATTTTCTAGGTTATAAAAAGCGACTGTTTGAACAATATAAGATTTCTGAGCAAACAAAGTGCTGCAACAGAAGGATAGAATAATGAGTGTTATTTGATTGATTTTCAGTAGCATTTTTTTTTAAGACTAAAAATAACTTAATTTTAGAAAAAAAGAAAAAGAAAATAAAATGCGATCAATTCACAACTTTTATTGTTGCTGTTTATGCTCTGTTATGATGTATGGTCAACAAGAAAAACAAGTTAGGGGAATGGTTAAAGATTTTGTCACCAATGAACCTTTAAAATCTTTTGAGCTAGAAATTCCCAACACAAGTAAACAATTTTTTTTCACGGAAACCAATGGGCTTTTTAAGCTCAATTTGTCTAATGAGGTAAAACAAATTATCATCAAAGCAAAAGAGTATCAGTCGCAAAGGGTTGATGTAAAGGAGTTAGAAATCAATACAATATTTTTAAAACCAATAGATAAAATTAAAGAGGAGTTTACTTTATTGAACTTAACGGATGATCAATTAGAAGATGAAAATGGAGAGGTAACTAACATTGCGGGAATTTTTTCAGCCTCGGATGATGTTTATTTAAATACTATAGGATTTGAGTTTCAAGGAGTTTTTTACAGTGCAAGAGGTTTAGGGTCTGATCAAAGAACTTTTTTATTAAATGGTGTACAGCAAAATCGATTGTATGATGATAGACCTGCTTGGAACAATTGGGGAGGAGTTGATGGAATTTATAGAAGCCAAGAAGTAACAGAGCCGTTGGCAGCTTCTGAAAAAACTTTTGGAAGGGCTTTGGGAGTTACATCACTCACTACAAGACCTTCAAAATATAGAACAGGAACAAGACTTGCTTATGCTCGTTCTGATAGATCATATCAAAACAAAAGCTCTTTAAGTCATGTAGGGAGTTTACCTAATCAATGGTATTATGTGGTTTCTGCTAGTAGACGTTGGGGAAACGAAGGGTATAGAGATGGAACTTTGTACGATGCCAATTCTTTAATGTTAAGTGTGGAAAAATATATGAATAGTCACAACAGTTTAACAGCTAGTTTTTTATATACGCCCAATAGGAGAGGAGTTGCAGGTTCTTATACAGATGAGGTGTTTCATTTAAAAGGAAATAGTTACAATGGAAATTGGGGATTTCAGAATGGAAACAAAAGAAATGCAAGAGTAAGAACTGTAGAGGAGCCTATGTTATTGCTTACGCATACCTATGAAAAAGAAAACAAAACGCGTTGGGAAAATTCATTCTTATTACAAAAAGGAAATATTGGCTATTCTAGAATAGATTACAATGGGGGAGCAAATCCTGATGCGGCTTATTATCAAAAACTACCCAGTTATTGGTTGTCAAGAAATAGGGTTGATTACGAGAATGTATATAGATACGAGCAAGCATTTTTAAATAATGGTCAGTTAGATTGGGATTTTATATATCAAGCCAATGCCGAAATGAAAGCCATCAATCAAAACGCTGCTTATGTTCTGTATGATGATAAAAGAGAGGAAAGCAGAATTCAGTTCAATTCTAACATCACTCAAAAAATAAAGGAAGATTGGCATTTCAATGCAAGTATAGATTATAGAAATACCAACGCTGAGAATTTTGCTGAGGTATTAGATTTGTTAGGGGGAGCAGGGTATTTAGATGTGGCAAGTTTTACGTTGGCACAGAGTGATTTAAACAATCCAAACAGAGTGGTTCAGGAAGGAGATAAGTTTAAATATCATTATAAGATCAACAGTTCAAGCCTAAGTGCATTTGCACAAACGAGTTGGAAAGGGAAAAGAATTGAATGGTCTGGAGCTTTAGGAACTTCCTACAGCTCACATCAAAGAGAGGGGTTGTACAATTATGAAAATTATGCAGATGCCGAAGGGAAAAGTGAAAAAGTAAGTTTGTTAGCCCACCAAGCCAAAGGAGAACTGCTCTATAAACTGTCGGGTAGAAATTTATTCAATGTCAAAACAGCTTATATACAAAAATCACCAAGTGTAAGACAAGTGTTTCCTAATGCTCGTGTGAGTAATGCTATTTTAGAAAATTTAGAAACCGAGAATTTATTTAGCAATGCGTTGAGTTATATCCATAGAGGCTTGAATTATAACATAAAACTAACAGGTTATTACAATTTGCAAAGCAATGTTACCGAAACAGGATTCTATTTTGCCGAAGGTTTTGGAACCGATGCAGAAGATGATCCTGATTCCGGTGATTTGTTAGATGAAAATAGTTTGTTTGTCCAAGAGGTATTGAATAATATTCAAAAAAAGTATGTGGGATTGGAGTTAGGAACTTCTTATGATATAACCTCAACTATAAAACTAACGGGAGTAATAGGATTGGGAGACTACACTTATCATAACAATCCTAATTTACTATTATATACAGAAGATGATGCAAGTGCACAAAATTTAGGATTTGTAAATGGAACTAAAGATTTAGGAACTGCAAACATTCAAGGAAAAAAACTGTCGGTTGGACCCCAAAAGGCATTCTCTATCATGTTGGCTTACAATGATCCAAATTATTGGAGAATTAGGGTGAGTGTCAATCATTTTAGAAATAATTATGTAGACATTGCTCCCATTCGTTATACTAGTAATTTTATCAATGAAATTAATGGAGATCCAATAGCCAATTTCAATGATGACTTGGTGAATTTGTTTAGGCAGCAAGAGCAGTTAAAGAATTTTACACTCGTCAATTTATCTGGAGGAAAATCATGGAGGATAAATACAGGTTATTTAAGTATTTATTGGAATGTTCAAAATGTGCTAGATATTAATTATAAAACAGGAGGTTTTGCTAGTGGGAGAGCCGCTAATTATAGCGAACAATTAAAAGAGTACAATCGTGAATTACCGCTGTTCGGAAATAGATATTTTGTAGGAAACGGAAGAACTTTTTTTACAGGTTTATACTATTCATTCTAAAATGAACATCATGAAAAAATATATTTTACTTTTTCTTTTGGTGCTGATGTTTTCTTGTGTAGAGGATATTCATCACAATGCTATTGATACAACAATTGTAAATCCAGATATGAGTCAAAAAACAGAAATTACTTTTAAACAACTCTATAACTTACATAATAATGAAATTGGAAAAGACACCATTGTTACAGGTTATGTGGTTTCTTCAGATCAGCAGGGGAATTTTTACAAAGAAATTTTTGTTCAAAATACTTTAGGTGTATCAGATTTAGGATTAGATAATCCTAGAATGGGAATGAGAATCCGTGTAGGGTTAACCACCACAAGTACAAAATATGCCAAAGGAAGAAAAGTAGTTATCAATCTTGAAGGGTTAAAGAGAACTACCAGCGATGATTTGTTAACATTAGGAAAACCAAGTGGTACATACATCAAAGATATTTTGGAGTTTGAGTTGGATGATTATATTTTAAAAACAGATGAAGTAGGAATTGTAATCCCTAAAACCTTAGAGCTATCAGATTTAAAAACTAATGATTTAAATACTTTGGTAAAAATACAAGAGGTGCATTTTAAAGAAAATCAAATAGGATTGCCTTTTTCGGGTTTGCCAACCGATAATTATGATGGGATTAGAACTTTAGAGTTTTGTAATTCAAAAAGAAGAGATACCATTCTTTTAGAGACTAGTAATTTTGCCGATTTTTCAGACAATATGATTCCAAATGCACAAGTAGATATTACCGCTATTTATAATATCAGTTTTGATAATGAACCTATTTTAGTGTTGAATCAAATAGAAGATTTAATAGAAATAGGAGCTTATGCCAATTGCGTTGAAATTGTAACCCCTAATTTAATGATTACCGAAGTAGCAGATCCCAAGGCGGGAACAGGGGAGGTGGTCAGATATGTTGAGCTATACAATCCTACCGAGAATACTGTTTCTTTAGAGGGATGGAGTTTAGTTCGTTATAACAAAACCAGTACGAATGATAATCTTTACAGCATTTCTTTAGATGGATTGTCCATTGCTGCTCATGCAACTTTAATCATTGCGAATAATGACGAAGATATTGTAACCAATAAAACTTGGTTTGAAGCTTATTTTGGTTTTGCTCCAGCCATGATCAATAGCAATGTGAATGGAAATGGAGATGATGCGTACGAATTGGTAGATCCTTTAAATGAAGTGAAAGATGTATATGGAGTTCCTAATGTTGATGGAACTGGACTGACTTGGGAATATGAAGATGGGGTAGCGGTAAGAAAAATAAATATATCAAAGCCAAAGGCTCTTTTTGATGAAGTAGAATGGATCATCAAAAAGGATGCTACTCAATTAAATACTAGCGGAGGAAATATAGATTTTACTCCTGGTATCCGATAGGTTTTATATCTTTGAAAAAAAGAAAAATTATGGCATTGACCCCTTCAAATATGATGAAAGTTGGAACTTTCGCTCCAGATTTTATGTTGCCCGATACCGTTTCAGGAGTTCAAATTCCTTTGGAAGCCATTCAGGGAGAAATAGGAACATTAGTCTTGTTTATTTGTAACCATTGTCCGTATGTAATTCACATCAATAAATTATTGGTCAAGTTGGCAAATCAATATCAGCCACAGGGAATCAATTTTATTGCCATTAGCAGTAATGATGTAGAAAATTATCCTCAAGACAGTCCAGAATTGATGAAAAAACATGCAATAGAGAACAAGTATCCTTTCCCTTATCTGTATGATGAAACTCAGGAAGTAGCAAAAGAATACAATGCTGCATGTACGCCAGATATTTATTTATTTGATGCGAATTTAAAGTTGTATTATCACGGTCAATTAGATGGTTCAAGACCCGGAAACAATATTCCGCCTTCAGGAGAGGATATCAAAACGGCTTTTGAAGATTTGTTAAATAACAAACGTTACACGCTTAGGGGAACACCAAGTGTAGGTTGTGGTATTAAGTGGAAAAAATAGAGTATTTCATTTAATTTTTTGGAAGGAATTTATCGTTTAGTATTTAGATTACTTGTTATGATGTCACTTCGAGTGAATTACATAATGTAATGAAGTAATTTGTATCGAGAAGGATCTATAAAACAAAAAGCTCGCTATGAAATTAGCGAGCTTTTTTATAGTGTAAAATAAATGTTATCCTAGAATTTCTAACTGACTGAAGTTTTTAGTAATTTCAAAAACTCTATGACCAATAGTAACTTCTTCTAAATTAATATCTTCATTATCAATTCTAACAGTCTTTACCTCAAAAGGTAGGCCTATCAAGTGAATCTTAAAAGTTTCATATTCAGTAATGAATGTTCCTGTCTTATGTTGTTTAATGGTTAAACTAGTTTTTTTACCAGTTGTGGTAAATTGTCTTAAGCTAAAACGTCCTTTGGTATAATCATAACCATCATTAGCATCTTCATAAACACTAGACTCTTCTTTACCATGTTTAAAATAAACATCAAGAGTTAATTGGTCAATCTTTTTTTCACCAACATATTGTTGTATAGGGTATTTAGGAATGATAGCACCTTCTTTTATAAAAATAGGCATGCTATCAATATCTGCATCTACCCACATTTCTTTTCCTCCTTCAACCATTTCATGATTCCAGAAGTTATACCAGTTTCCTCTAGGGATGTACATTCTTCTTCCTTTGGCATTTGGTTCTCCAATAGGACAAGCCAAAATATGTTCTCCAGCTAAGAATTCATCTGTTCTGTGGTGAGTTTGAGAATCTTCTTGATCAAACAATACCAAAGATTTTAACATTGGAATTCCTTCTTCAATGTACTTGTAAAATGTGGTGTACAAGTAAGGTAATAATTGGTAGCGAATTTCAATGAATTTACGAACCACATCAGTGATTTCTTGACCAAAAGTCCAAGGTTCTTGATCTCCGTGATCTCCTGAAGAGTGTGTTCTACAAAAAGGATGAAAAATACCTAATTGTATCCATCTTGCATATAATTCTCCGTTAGGTTGTTGTGCAAATCCACCAATATCAGATCCTACAAAAGAGAATCCAGACATGGCCATTCTTTGTGCTTGTACGTTGGCAATCCACAAATGTTCCCAAGAAGCTACGTTGTCTCCTAACCAGGTAGAAGTATAACGTTGTGTTCCTGAGTAAGCAGAACGAGTAATTACAAAAGGTCTTAATGGATAGTTGTATTTCTTTAATCCTTTATAAGTTGCTTTGGCCATTTGCATTCCGTAAATGTTGTGTGCTTTACGGTGCGAACATGGATTTCCATCATAGTCATGACGAACATCATCTGGGAAAGATTTTCCAGGAACGTCCATAACCGCAGGTTCATTCATGTCATTCCAAACTCCTTTTACGCCAATATCTTCAATTAGTTCTTGGAATAATCCAGCCCACCAATCGCGTACTTCTTTTTTAGTAAAGTCAGGAAAATAACATTCTCCTGGCCAAACTTTTCCTTTCATATAAGGTCCATCAGCCCTTCTACAGAAATAATCTTTTTCTAAACCTTCACGGAAGACATCATATTCCATGTCAATTTTAATTCCCGGATCAATAATAACAACAGTTTTGAATCCATCATCTGACAATTCTTTTACCATTCTTTTTGGGTCTGGGAAATAATCTTTACTCCAAGTAAAACAACGGAAACCTTCCATGTAATCGATGTCTAAATAAATAGCATCACATGGAATTTTTAAATCTCTAAACTTTTGAGTAACCTCTTTTACGTTTGATTCTGGATAATAACTCCATTTACATTGATGGTATCCTAAAGCCCATAAAGGGGGTAATTCAGGAGCACCAGTTAAGTTGGTATAAGATGCTACAACATCTTGCATGTTAGGTCCGTAAATGAAATAGTAGTTCATTTCTCCTCCTTCAGCCCAAAAACTGGTTACATTTCTTCTCTCAGAACAGAAATCAAAATGAGATCTAAAAGAGTTATCAAAGAAAACCCCATAGGCTTTTTTGTTTTGAATAGCTGTATAAAAAGGAATGGCTTTGTAAATAGGGTCTGTATGTCGTCCAAATGCATAGGAGTCTGTTGCCCAATTTTGGAAACGTTTTCCTTTTAAGTTGGTATGTTCGGGTTTATCACCTAATCCATAGAAACTTTCTCCTGTTGGAGAATTTTTAGTCATTTTTACGATGTTACCACCAAGCTCATAACTTTCTTCCCAGTGAAAACCTAGTTCGTCTTCAGAAATTAAAGTTTCGTCTACAGCATCGTAAATACGAGTTCTTAAATCTTCTTTAGAAATATAGCACACCAACTTAGAAGTAGTTACAATATACTTTTCTATGTCTTCAGTAATCTCTAATTTGTTATATCCCTTAACCGCTTCTTTAGAAATAGCGTATGAAAAATCAGGCTCAAATTTAGCATCAGTTGTAAATCTAAAACGTAACATACTATCTCTAAGTACAGTCATTTGTAGAATCACGCCATTTTCAGAATGAAAGTAAAGGGTGTCTACGTCTTTTTTGAAATCTATCACTTTGGCAGGAAAAGCATTCCCTTTATGTTCGATTCGTTCGTTTAAAATCATAGTATACAGTTCTTTATTGATTGTAAGTATTTCAATTTAGTAAAAAATGTTAACAAATATACGTTAATAAACTGTTTTTTATCAGGTATCATTTCTTTAACAAACCCTTGTAAATACTGGGCTTTTGTAATGAGTAAGAAACATTGTTAAATTGAGTTTTTAATAAAAAAACACTCTTTATTTTGTGTAATAAAGAGTGTTTAGGAATCTATTTTAAAAATATAATTTTATTTTACTTGAAAGATGACAATTCCTAGTGGAGGGATAGTAACTTCAGCAGAGTAGTCCTTCCAGTTCCAAGGTTTGTCAGAAACTTCAATTTGCTTGCTATTTTTGATACCACTACCTCCATATTTTTTCAAATCTGAGTTGAAAATTTCCTTCAATTTACCTTTTTTATGAACACCAATTAAGTAGTTTTCTTGAACAGTTGGTGTTGCATTACAAAGCACAATAATATCATTTTTTCCTTCGTGTCCTTTTCTAATATAACTTAAAACAGATTTTTCACCATCCTCGTGATTAATCCATTCAAAACCTTCTTGTGAGAATCCCTTTTCATATAAAGCAGGGGTCTCTTTTAAGAACTGATTTAAATCTTTCATGTAGGTTTGAATGGCTTTGTGTTCTGGGTTTTCTAACAAATGCCAATCTAAACTAGTAGCGTAACTCCATTCGTTTTCTTGTCCAAATTCAGCTCCCATAAATAATAAATTACCTCCAGGGTGAGAATACATGTATCCAAATAATAAACGTAAATTTGCTAACTTTTGCCATTTATCACCAGGCATTCTACCGATGATAGATCCTTTTCCATAAACTACCTCATCGTGAGATAGAGGAAGCATATATCTTTCAGTAAAAGCATAGGCCATGCTAAAAGTAATTTCATTGTGATGATATTTTCTATGGATAGGGTCTTTTTTAAAGTATCCTAAAGTATCGTGCATCCAACCCATCATCCACTTCATACCAAATCCTAAACCACCGTGCTCAACATCTCTGGTAACGCCAGAAAAAGCGGTTGATTCTTCGGCAATGGTTTGCACTCCTGGGAAGCTATTGTAAACTTCAGTATTAAAATCTTTTAAGAATTCTATGGCTTCTAAGTTTTCGTTTCCGCCAAATTTGTTAGGTTCCCATTCTCCTTCTTCTCTAGAATAATCTAAGTAAAGCATAGAAGCAACTGCATCTACTCTTAATCCATCAATATGATATTTATCTAACCAAAAACATGCATTTGAAATTAAGAATGAACGAACTTCATTTCTTCCATAGTTAAAAATCAAACTTTTCCAGTCTTTGTGATATCCTCTTCTTCTATCAGGATGTTCATATAAATGTGATCCGTCAAAGAATCCTAAACCATGGTCATCAGAAGGAAAGTGTGATGGCACCCAGTCTAAAATAACACCAATGTCATTTTTATGGAATTCATCCACCAAATTCATGAATTCTTTGGGGTGACCAAATCGACAACTCGGTGCAAAATATCCGGTTAATTGATATCCCCAGGACTGATCAAAAGGATATTCCATAATAGGCATAAATTCTACATGGGTAAAATTCATTTCTTTTACATATTGCACCAATTTTTTGGATGCTTCCCAATAACTTAAAGGTCTGTTTTCATCTACATTTTTCATCCAAGACTCAAAATGTACTTCATAAACAGCGTAGGGTTTGTCTAAATCATTTTTGTCTTTACGATACGTCATCCAATCTTTATCTTGCCATTCATAACCTTCAATGTCATAAGTTACTGAGGCGGTTTTTGGAGGGTGTTCGGTATGGTATCCATAAGGATCACATTTTTCAGTAACAATTCCATTGTTATTAGAGTGTATTTTGTATTTGTAAACTTCTCCCACTTTTACATGTGGAATAAATCCTTCCCAAATACCAGAGCTATCCCATCTAACATTTAAGACATGTTCACTGTCATTCCAAAAATTAAAGTCTCCAACCACAGATACTCTGTTTGCTGTTGGTGCCCATACAGAAAAATACATTCCATTTACGCCATCTACAGTAGCTGGATGCGCTCCAAACTTTTCGTAAAGTCTAAAGTGTTTCCCAGATTTAAAAAGGTATATATCAAAGTCTGTAAATAGACTGAATACTTGTACATGATTCATAAGCTGAATGATTATGTTGTTAAATAACACGACCAAGTAAGATTTACTTGGTCGCGTAGATTTGTTATTTTGTAATTTATATAATTACAGTTCCACTAGGCACGACGACACTACTTTTAATTACGACAATACCGTTTCTCACAGTATATAAATCGGTTTCAGTGTCTTGTAGATGATCTCCACCGTTAATCTTTACATCGTTACCTATAGAAGAGTTTTTATCGATGATACAATTGTTAATGTAACAACGTTCACCTATTCCTCGCAAAGGAATATTGTTGTATCGTTTATGAGCGATTTCATCAGCGCTTTCATATTTATCGTTACCCATTACATAGCAGTTAGATATAGTTGTTCCTACACCAATTCTTGCACGAATACCAATAATAGTTCTTTCTATTCTACTTGCGTTAATAATTCCTCCCTCTGCAATCAATGTTTTTTCTAAGGTGGTTCCAGAGATTTTAGTTGGGGGTAAAAAACGAGGACGAGTTAATACATTATTGTTGTTGTCAAACAAATCAAATTGAGGAATGTCGTCAGTAAGTCCTAAATTGGCTTCAAAGAAAGATCCAATGGTTCCGATATCTGTCCAATATCCTTCGTATTGATAACTAGATACTTTATTGGTTTTAATGGCTTGAGGAATAATTTCGCCTCCAAAGTCCATCGTTTCTTTATTCTTCATTAACTCAACAAGTAACTCTCGGTTAAAAATGTAAATTCCCATAGAAGCTAAGTATTCTCTTCCTTGTGATTTCATTTCATCAGTTACTTCAGAGGTCCACTCGCACAATTGTTCTGAAGACGGTTTTTCTATAAAAGAAGTTATTTCATTTGCTTCGTTGGTTTTTAAGATTCCAAAACCAGTTGCATCTTTTGCGTGTACAGGTAAGGTTGCTATAGATATATCTGCTTTGCTTTTTTCATGAGCTTTAACCATTTTGTTAAAATCCATTTGATACAATTGATCTCCTGAGAGAATCAAAGCATAGTCCCAGTCGTATGCCACAAAATGTTGCATAGACTGTCTAACAGCATCTGCCGTACCTTGGAACCAACCATCGTTTTCTGGAGTTTGTTCTGCTGCTAATATATCAACAAAAGCCCCTGAAAAATTCCCAAATGTATAGGTGTTTTTAATGTGTTTGTTTAAAGATGCAGAGTTGAATTGGGTTAGTACAAAAATTCTATCAATATCAGAATGTAAACAGTTAGAAATAGGAATATCAACCAATCTATATTTTCCAGCAATTGGTACAGCTGGTTTGGATCTTGTAGATGTTAGGGGCTTTAATCTAGATCCTTGTCCACCTCCTAAAATAATTCCTAAGACTTTTTTTTTCATATGCTTTTTTATTTAGCTATTAGGTTATATAATTCAATGTATTCTTTTGCTGAATTCTCCCATGAGTTGTCAATTTTCATAATTTCTTTTCGAATTCTTTTAAATTCATCAGTGTCATTATACAGCTTGTTAGCACGGGTGATTGCTAGAGCTACATCATCAACGGTTACATGTTCGTGGCGAATTCCAAATCCACCTTTTTCTCCAATATCTTTTACAGTATCTTTTAAACCACCAGTAGTTCTAACCACAGGAATGGTTCCATAACGTAATGCATATAATTGATTTAAACCACAAGGTTCAAAACGTGAAGGCATGATTAAAAAGTCTGCACCAGCATAAATTAAATGAGATAACTCTTCATCATAACCTATAAAAGTATTATATCTACCAGGGTATTTTTCTTTCAATTCGTTTAATAAAAATTCTGCATGAGGATCTCCTGAACCAAGTACCAATCCATTAATATCATTGGCATCTAAAGCCCTATCAAAAATTCCAGCCATAATATCTGCTCCTTTTTGATATACCAATCGACCGATAAAAGCAACTAAAGGTTTGTCTGGATTCAATCCGAATTTTTCGCAAAGAGCCAATTTATTCGCTTTTTTTCCTGCTTCAACAGTATTAACTGAATAGTTCTTAGCTATCATAGGATCCGTTGAAGAGTTCCAAACATCTGCATCAATTCCATTTAAAATTCCAACAGATTTTTCTCTTTCAGTGTCAAATAACCAATCTAATCCAGTTGAAGCATATGGGAGTTCATTCATATAGTTTGGAGAAACCGTGGTATATCTCCAGCAGGCTTTAATAGCAGCTGCCATCGGATTGATAGCATAATCCCACTCTAAAAGTCCAGAATATTCTAAATCGTATTCTGGAAGGTACGATAATTTTTCAAATGGAAATTCTCCTTGATACTCTGCATTGTGAATGGTAAACACAGTTGGAATACCTCTCATCGATTTATATTTAATGCATTGGGTTAGCATAAAAGGAATCAATCCTGTGTGATGGTCGTGACAATGAATAACCTCTGGAGCTTTTATAAACTGTAAAATCCAATCTAAGACTACTTTTTGGAAAGCAATAAATCGTTCAGTATCATCTTGGTAACCATAAACATTTTCTCTGTCTAAAAGGTCTTTTATTTTTACTTGATACAAGTGAAAGCCTAAATCTTCAAAACTATTTTCAACTTTGTAAACTACGGCTTTAAAGCTATTCTCAGCCAAATCGACATTACATTTAAAATCTGTAATGTATTTTGAGTTCTTGGCATACTTGTTGTTGTAGTACGGCATGATTACTGCCGACTCATAATCAAGATTGGTTTGGTATTTGGGCAGGGCTCCAACTACATCTGCGAGACCACCAACTTTAGCTGCAGGATAACATTCTGCACTAACGTGTATAACTTTCATAAAAAATCCATTTAATTCACATCCTAAACTTAATAAAAAAATCTGTTAACATATATTAATTCTTAAGTAAATTAATAAATAATTAATAGGGTTTTCATAGGAAGTGGATAAAACAGTGCTTAAAAATGAAGTATAAAAAAAGACCTTGCAAAGCAAGGTCTTTGATAATTAGTCGTTTAGTTTTAAAACGGCCATGAATGCTTCTTGTGGAATTTCAACATTTCCTACTTGTCTCATTCTCTTTTTACCTTTCTTTTGTTTTTCTAAAAGCTTACGTTTTCTTGAGATATCTCCTCCATAACATTTAGCAGTAACATCTTTTCTTAATGCCTTGGTGGTTTCTCTTGATATAATTTTTGCTCCAATAGCAGCCTGAATAGGAATGTCAAACTGTTGACGTGGAATTAATTCTTTTAATTTTTCACACATTTTTTTACCAATCTGATGAGCATTGTCTGCGTGAATTAAGGCCGATAGGGCATCTACAGAACTTCCGTTTAATAAAATGTCTACCTTAACTAGTTTTGAGGCTCTCATTCCTGTTGGATGATAATCAAAAGAAGCATATCCTTTTGATACGGTTTTTAACCTGTCGTAAAAGTCAAAAACAATTTCAGCCAAAGGCATGTCAAAACTCAATTCAACTCTTTCAGTAGTTAAATAAGTTTGGTTCACAATTTCTCCACGTTTTTCTATACATAAACTCATTACTTGTCCCACAAAATCTGACTTTGTAATGATAGAAGCTCTGATATATGGCTCCTCTACTCTGTCCATACTAGACGGGTCGGGTAAATCAGTAGGGTTGTTGACTAAAATAATAGTGTCTGGGTGTTTTTTTGTAAAAGCATGGTAAGATACGTTAGGTACTGTAGTAATCACCGTCATGTCAAACTCACGTTCTAAACGTTCCTGAATAATTTCCATGTGTAACATTCCTAAGAATCCACAACGGAAACCAAACCCTAGAGCAGCTGAACTTTCTGGTTGGAAAACTAACGAAGCATCGTTTAGTTGTAATTTTTCCATAGAAGCTCTTAGCTCCTCATAATCTTCGGTGTCTACAGGATAAATACCTGCATATACCATTGGTTTTACATTTTCAAATCCATCAATTCTTTCAGCTGTTGGATTTACCAAGCTAGTAATGGTGTCTCCAACTTTTACTTCAGAAGCAGTTTTAATACCTGTAATTAAGTATCCAACATCTCCTGTTTTGATTTCTTTTTTAGGACTTTGACGTAAATTTAAGGTTCCCACTTCATCGGCAAAATAATCTTTTCCAGTGGCCATAAATTTAATTTTTTCTCCTTTTTTAATAGAACCATCAATAATTCTAAAGTAAGTTTCTATTCCTCTGTATGAGTTGTATACAGAGTCAAAAATTAGAGCTTTTAAGGGAGCATCTGGATTCCCTGTTGGAGCAGGAACTCTTTCAATAATGGCTTTTAATATATTTGCAACACCAAAACCTGTTTTTCCACTTGCGTGGATCACGTCTTCGGGTTCACATCCTAAAAGATCTACAATATCATCAGTTACTTCATCAGGATTAGCACTTGGTAAATCAACCTTGTTTAACACGGGAATAATCTCCAAATCATTTTCTAAAGCCAAATATAAGTTAGAAATGGTTTGTGCTTGTATACTTTGTGCAGCATCAACAATTAACAAAGCTCCTTCACATGCAGCAATAGATCTAGATACTTCATAAGAAAAATCTACGTGTCCAGGAGTGTCAATTAAGTTTAAAATGTAATCTTCTCCTTCGTAATGATAATTCATTTGAATGGCGTGAGATTTAATGGTAATACCACGCTCTCTTTCCAAATCCATATTGTCTAACAATTGTGCTTGTTCTTCACGTTGGGTAACAGCACCAGTAAAACCTAATAGTCTATCTGCTAAGGTGCTTTTACCGTGGTCAATATGTGCAATAATGCAAAAATTTCTAATGTTCTTCATCTATCCTAAAATACTAGCTTGTTCAACTCGCAAAGATATAGTATTCAGTTGGGATAATAATCCCATCTAAATAAATTCCTTTATTAAAGGAATGAGATTTGTATATTAGCTCCAAAATAAATCATAAAAAAAATAATAATGAAAAAAGGACTTGTTTTGTTAGTAATGATATTGAGTTGTTTTGCTATAAATGCTCAAAGTTTTAAAGGATTAGATGTGAGTCCTATGGATGCGGTTTCTTATCCGATGAGTTATAAAACATCAGATAAAATAATTAAAATCATTTATAGTAGACCGCAGCTAAAGGGTAGAACAGTTGAAGCTTTAGCAAAACCAGGAGAGGTTTGGAGAATGGGAGCGAATGAGGCAACAGAAATTAGATTGTATAAAAATGTGGTTTTTGGAGGAGAAAAAGTTGAAGCAGGAACTTATTCTTTATTTGCTATTCCAGGTGAAAAAGAATGGACGATTATTTTAAATAGTGATACAGATGTTTGGGGAGCATATTCTTATAACGAAAAGCACGATGTAGTTAGAGTAAAAGCGGAGGTGTCTAAAAATGAAGAGAGTATTGAGGCTTTTACAATGGTTTTTGACAACAAAATGAATTTATATTTGGCTTGGGGAAATGAAATTGTAACCGTACCTATGAGCGAAGAATAAAAGATATAATTGTTTAAATGAAACAGCCTTTATAATAGGCTGTTTTTTTATGTCTAAATTTTAGCCGAAGGATAGCTTTCAACTCTCGTTTAAGAACTGTATTTTTGCCACTCGAAAAATAGTCTTTAGCCAATAGCTAACAGACAATAAGCTAAAAAATGGAATATAATTTTAACGAGATAGAAGCCAAATGGCAAAAATATTGGGCAGAAAACCAAACTTTTAAAGCAGAGAATACTTCTGACAAACCTAAGTTTTATGCTTTAGATATGTTTCCTTATCCTTCTGGAGCAGGGTTGCATGTAGGACATCCGTTAGGATATATTGCTTCAGATATTTTTGCTCGTTATAAACGTCATAAAGGTTTTAATGTATTGCATCCTCAGGGATACGATTCTTTTGGATTACCTGCGGAACAATATGCCATTCAAACAGGACAACATCCTGCAGTAACGACTGAAACCAATATCAATACCTATAGAAAACAATTAGATAAAATTGGTTTTTCTTTTGATTGGTCTCGTGAAATCAGAACATCAACACCAGAATATTATAAACATACCCAGTGGATTTTTACAGAATTGTTTAATGCTTGGTATAACAAAGCAGCAGACAAGGCAGAAAAAATAGATTCGTTAATTGCATTGTTCGAAGCAGATGGAACTGAAAACGTAAATGCGGTTTGTGATGAAGAGGTAGTTGATTTTACAGCATCTGATTGGAATGCTTTTTCAGATGTAGAAAAACAGCAAGTACTGTCAAAATATAGATTGACGTATTTGTCTGAAACAGAAGTAAACTGGTGTCCTGCATTAGGAACCGTTTTGGCAAATGATGAAATCATCAACGGATTGTCAGAACGTGGAGGTCATCCTGTGGTTCGTAAAAAAATGATGCAATGGTCTATGCGTATTGCAGCCTATGCACAGCGTTTGTTAGATGGGTTGAGTACTATTGATTGGCCACAACCATTAAAAGATGCTCAAACCAATTGGATTGGTCGTTCTCAAGGAGCATCAGTTAAATTTAAAGTTTTTTCAGAAGAACCAAGAACCAACAACCAACAACCAGCAACGATAGAAGTCTTCACCACCCGTCCTGACACTATTTTTGGAGTTACCTTTATGACTTTAGCTCCAGAACACGAATTGGTGTCGCAAATTGTAACGGATGAACAAAAAGAACAAGTAGAAGCTTATATACAGGCCACGGCAAAACGTTCGGAAAGAGATAGAATGGCGGATGTAAAAACCATTTCAGGGGCTTTTACAGGGGCTTATGCCATACATCCTTTTACAGGAGAAAACATTCCAATTTGGATTGGAGATTATGTATTGGCAAGTTATGGAACAGGAGCAGTGATGGCAGTTCCGTGTGGAGATCAACGTGATTACGATTTTGCAAAACATTTTGGAATTGAGATCAAAAATATTTTTGAAGGAGTAGATATTTCAGAAAGTGCTTGTGAAGACAAAACGGCTAAAATTGCCAATTCAGATTTCTTATCGGGCTTAAATGTAAACAAAGCAACCAAGTTGGCTATTTACGAAATGGAACAACGTGGTTTTGGAAAAGGAAAAATCAATTATCGTTTACGTGATGCAGTATTTAGCCGTCAGCGTTATTGGGGAGAACCATTTCCTGTATACTACAAAGATGGAATGCCTCAAATGATTGACAAAGAACATTTGCCAATTTTATTACCAGAGGTAGAAAAATATTTGCCAACAGAAGATGGACAACCACCTCTAGGAAATGCTGAGGTTTGGGCTTGGGACTGCGCAACTGCAGAGGTAGTTAATTGTGATAAAATTGATCATAAGACTGTGTTTCCATTGGAATTAAACACTATGCCAGGTTGGGCAGGTTCTTCTTGGTATTTTAATAGATACATGGATGCTAACAACGCTGATGAGTTTGCAAGTAAAGAAGCTTTAGACTATTGGAAAGAAGTAGATTTGTATTTAGGAGGATCAGAACATGCTACAGGACACTTATTGTATGCTCGTTTTTGGCAAAAATTCTTGTATGATTTAAATTATGTTCCCGTTGAGGAGTTTGCAAAAAAATTAATCAACCAAGGAATGATTTTGGGAACTTCTGCTTTTATACACTATGCAATAATTCATTTTACTAGTCCATCGACAGGAAATATAGCGATTGATACTAAAAGGCCTATTCTGGTTTTTTATTCCAAGAACACAGATTTAAAAAAATATGTTCAGGATAATTTTATAAAAGATTCAGATCTAGAATATACAATAGAAGATTTTAAAAGACATGTCGATGTTGTTTATGTTAATTCATCAGATGAATTAAATATTAAAGAGTTTGAATCAGATTCAAAATATTCTGATTTGTTTTCTGGAGTTTTTGAGTTTAGTTATTTGCTAGAAAATGATAAATATATAACTACTAGAGAAGTAGAAAAAATGTCTAAATCAAAATACAATGTGGTCAACCCAGATAGTATTTGTGAAGAATATGGAGCAGATAGTTTGCGTTTGTTCGAAATGTTCTTAGGACCTTTAGAGCAATCCAAACCATGGAATACAGCAGGAATTAGTGGAGTACATTCTTTCTTGAAAAAATTATGGAGATTGTATGCAAATGCAAACGATTTTAAAGGAGATGCAGGAGAACCAAGTAAAGAGGAGTTAAAAGTATTGCATAAAACCATCAAAAAGGTTCAAGAAGATATAGAGAATTTCTCATTCAATACTTCGGTAAGTACTTTCATGATTGCGGTAAATGAATTGGGAGCATTAAAGTGCACTAAAAAAGAAATTTTAGAACCTTTGTTGATTTTAATTTCTCCTTATGCACCACATATTACAGAAGAATTATGGTCTAAACTAGGAAATAATCAATCTATTGCAACAGCACCTTTCCCAGTTTTTGAGCCAAGTCATTTGGTAGAAAGCGCAAAGGAATACCCAGTTTCTTTTAATGGTAAAATGAGATTTAAATTAGAGCTGCCATTAGATTTATCAGCCAAAGAAATAGAAGATATTGTAATGGCTCATGAAAAAACACAAGATCAATTACAAGGAAGAACTCCTAAAAAAGTAATTATTGTACCAGGGAAAATCATCAATATAGTTGGTTAGTTTTTCTTGAATTAAAATAAAACAAAGGCGATGCATAGGCATCGCCTTTGTTGTTTATGGTGAGCTTTTGTGGTTATCTAAAATCAATTTCTTAGATTGGCTTGGCTTTTGATAACACTAAACCGTGTAAATAAACCAACCTAACTTATAGTTTTTCAGATGAATAGAGTTTCTTTAAGAATACGAATATTTTTAGCCATGCTGCTTTTGGTAGGATTAGCTTCAATATTTATAGCGGTAGTAACAGTAAGGCAGTATAAAAAACAAACCAAAGAATATTACGATTCTCGTTTTGAAAGAAAAGAAACAGCCGCTCAGAAGAACGTAAACTTTGAACTAGAAAACACTATTTATCCAGCATATCAACAGTTTTTAGGATTTATTTTTAGAGAAAGAATTCATGAGATTGCAACGGTGCATGATATGAAAATGAGTATATATGATTTGAATGGTAAATTACAAATTAACTCTTTTGATCCGTGGTTTAGAGTTTTTAAAGATAGAATGCCTATTCAGATTTTGGATAAACTAAAAGAAAAAGAGGAGTATAAAGAACCTGTAAATCTAGAAAACGGAAAAATTTCACAATCATCTTACTCGTATATTCACGATAGAAATATGAATAAGGTGGGGATTCTTAAAATAGAATACATACAAGATAATAGTCAAGAAGAAGAAGAATTAACCTCTTTTTTAAACAGACTTTTTGTGGTATACGCAGTAATGTTATTGTTGGCGGTTGCCTTTGCTTATTTCTTATCTAGCTACATAACTCGCTCCTTAAAATCTATTTCTGATAAAATTCAAGAAACCAAATTGTTGCAAAACAATCAAAAAATTGATACCAAAGATTCTACACCAGAAATTGCTTCTATTGTAGATGCATACAATCAAATGATTGATGAATTAGAAGAAAGTGCCGAAAAATTAGCGAAGAGTGAAAGAGAACAGGCTTGGAGAGAAATGGCCAAACAGGTAGCCCATGAAATTAAAAATCCACTAACGCCAATGAAGTTAACGGTACAGAACTTTGAAAGAACTTTTGACCCAAATGCAGAAGGAATTAGAGAAAAGGTAAAGGACTATTCTTTGATGTTAACTCAACAAATTGATGTCATGTCATCAATTGCAACTTCTTTTTCTGATTTTGCAAGAATGCCTCAAAAAAATATAGAAAGGGTAGATTTGGTAAGAACCATAAAATCAGCCATTGATATTTTTTACGATGATGCCATCGAATTTCAATCTAACCAAGAAGAAATCTTTTTAAACTTAGATAAAAATCAAATCACAAGGGTGATTAATAATTTGGTAAAAAATGCAACGCAGGCCACTGAAGCAGTAGAAGAGCCAATCATTCAAGTAAAACTTAAAGAAACCGATAAAGAAGTTGTTTTAACAGTAAAAGACAACGGTAAAGGGATTGCTGATGAAGACAAAGATCTTATTTTTGAACCTAAATTTACTACTAAGACTAGTGGTATGGGGTTGGGCTTACCGATGGTTAAAAACATTATAGAAACCTACAAAGGGGAGGTCGAGTTTAATTCTGTGGTTGGTTTTGGAACTGAGTTTAAAATTAGTTTTCCTAAAAATTAATAATTCATGAAAAAATACTTACTAATTGGTCTGTTCTTGTTAATAACAACCAGCATTAATGCTCAACAAGTTTCAGTTTTGGTTTTTTCTAAAACGGCGGGCTATAGACATGATTCTATAGAAACAGGGATAGAGGCTTTAAAAAAGATGGCAGAAGAAAATAACTGGAAAATGACCTTCTCCGAAGATGCTTCTATTTTTAATGACAAAGATCTATCAAGTTTTAGTACGCTATTCTTTTTAAACACCACCGGAGATATTTTAAATGAAGAGCAACAAAAGGCAATGGTAGTTTTTATTGAAAAAGGAAACGGTTTTGTTGGAATTCATGCGGCAACAGATACAGAAATGGAATGGGAATGGTACGGAGAAATGACAGGAGCTGTTTTTAAAAATCATCCAAAAATTCAAAAAGCCACAGTAAAACTAAGTAAAAATCATGATCATATAACAATAGCTCACTTAAAAGAACAAGAAGTTTTTTTAGATGAATGGTATAATTTTCATCTGCCTATAAGTGAAAAAATAGAGGTGTTGGCAACTTTAGATGAAAGTAGTTATACAGGAGAACAAATGGGGGTGAGTCATCCCATTATATGGTATCAAATCTTTCAAGGTGCTAGAGTTTTCTATACAGGTCTGGGACATACAAAAGAGTCTTTTTCAGACATTCGTTTTTTAAATCAATTAAAAAATGCTATTATTTGGACTTCAGGAAAAGAAGAGTCAGAAGATGTAAAATGAATTTTATCAAAATTTACAATTGAATAGCAATGGCTTGTTAATTACTTTTTTTATCTTAATGATGTTTTACAAAAGTAAAAAGGTATTGATTCTGAACTCTCTAAATTAAGTTTATAATGCAAATAGAAAATATTCAGTTTGAGCAAGAAGGAGCTATTATGTATATCACCATCAATCGTGAAAAGCAGCTCAATGCAATAAATAAAAAAACAATTTTAGAGTTAAATCATATACTTTGTTTATGTGAATCAGACGATACAATAAGAGTATTAATTATGACTGGAGCAGGTGATAAAGCTTTTGTTGCCGGAGCAGATATTAAAGAATTTGCCAATTTTAATAGAAGAGAAGGAACGGAATTATCGCGTTTTGGACACGAACTATTGTTTGATAAAATAGCAACGTATACAAAACCTGTCATCGCGGCTATCAATGGTTATGCTTTGGGTGGGGGATTAGAATTGGCTTTGGCTGCACAAATAAGAATTGCTTCTGACAACGCGAAAATGGGACAACCAGAAGTGACTTTAGGGGTGATTCCTGGTTATGGAGGAACTCAAAGATTGACTCAGTTGGTAGGAAAAGGAAAAGCGATGGAATTGATTTTAACAGGAGAGATGATTTCAGCGCAGGAGGCATTAAAAATAGGAATGGTGAACTACGTGGTGTCACAAGAGGATTTGTTGTTAAAAGCCATTGAAATAGCCAATAAAATAGTACAGAATTCTCCTAGAGCAGTAAGGAAAAGTATACAAGCCATAAACGCTACTTATGGGAATATTGGATTGTTAAAAGAGATAGAGTTATTTGGATCTTGTTTTGGAACCGAAGAATTTCAGGAAGGAGTTACTGCTTTTTTAGAAAAGAGAAAACCTAATTTTTAGAAAGCTATTTTAGGTTGACTTAATTCTTTGACTATTAGAAAAATTATTCAAGGTTAATTGTACTTTGAAAGTCAAACCTGTATTTTTGCAAAAAAAATAAAAGATGTACATATATAATGTAACTACAAATGTAGCAGATGGTATTCATGAAGATTGGTTGGTATGGATGAGAGAGTTTTATATTCCTCAAATGTTAGCTACAGGTAAATTTTCAGGGGCTAAAATGACTAGGGTTATGATTCAAGAAGAAATGGGAGGGAAAACCTATTCTGTACAATACGCAGTAAAAGATAAAAATACATTTAAAGCATTTTATATGGAAGATGCTTCTAAGATGAACGCAAAAATGCAAGCTAAATATGAAGATGGACAAGTTGTTTCTTTTCAAACAGAATTAGAAGTAATTGAAGACTTTTATTAAATTATATATTGATAATAACAAAAAAACGCTCCAAATTTGGAGCGTTTTTTTGTTATACAATTTGACTGAACAATTCTGGTTTTTCGTTTAAATATTCCCCATAAAATCCTTTTTCTTTCATTCTAAAAAGCAAAGGTTCAAAGTCTTCTTTATGACTCAATTCAATTCCTACAATAGCTGAAGCGGTACTCCTACTATTTTTTTTGGTGTACTCAAAATGAACAATATCATCTGTTTCCGATAGCACATCACCCACAAATTCTTTTAAAGCACCTGCTCTTTGTGGAAAACTCACAATAAAATAATGTTTTAAACCATCGTATAACAAAGCACGCTCTTTCATTTCTTCCATTCGTGTGATGTCGTTATTACCACCACTTAACACACAAACAACGGTTTTCCCTTTAATTTCTTTTGCATAATTGTCTAAAGCAGCAATAGAAAGTGCCCCAGCAGGTTCTGCAACAATGGCATTTTCGTTGTATAATTTTAAAATGGTTTTACAGATATGTCCTTCATCAATTAAAGAAACATCTTCTAAATAGTCTTTACAGATAGGAAAAGTATTGTCTCCCATTTTTTGTACGGCAGCCCCATCTACAAATTTATCTATATTGTAGATTTTGGTATTTTCTCCCTTTTCTAAAGAGGTTTTAAGTGACGGAGCTCCTTTGGGTTCTAAACCAATAATTTTGGTGTTAGGACTCAAATTTTTAAAAACAGTAATCATTCCAGAAGCCAATCCACCACCACCAATTGGAAGGAATAAATAGTCTATAGGCTGGCTGATAGCATCTAATATTTCCAATGCCACAGTTCCTTGTCCCGACATCACATCCCAATCATTAAAGGGATGTACATAAGTAGCATTGGTTTCTGTTTGATAGATTTCAGCAGCCTTAGAACTCTCGTCAAAAGTATCTCCGACCAATTTAACTGTAGTAAATTCTCCACCAAACATTTTAACTTGAGATATTTTTTGCTTTGGAGTAGTAACAGGCATAAAAATAACTCCATGTACCTCTAACGTATTACAAGCATAAGCAACTCCCTGAGCGTGGTTTCCTGCACTGGCACAAACCACACCGTTTGCCAATTCTTTTTTGTTGAGGTTTTTAATTCTATTATAGGCTCCACGAATTTTATAAGACCTCACCAATTGTAGGTCTTCTCTTTTAAAATAAATGTTAGCATCAAACTTTTTTGAAAAGTTATCCATGTAAGATAAAGGAGTGTTTTGTACAACTCCCTTGATGTTCATTTGTGCTTTGATGATGGATTCTAAGTTAACCATATAGTTGAATTGTTTACTTTGATAAAAATAAAAAAAGCCGTTGCATTTGCAACGGCTTTCTGTAATATTAAAAGATCGTAATTATGATACGATTTTTTTCATTGCCGTCATAGACTCACGTAATTCCTCACCAATATACTCAACTTCGTGTTCACGAATAGCTTTGTTTACAGCAATTAATTCAGCGTTGTCAACACCATTACTTCCTGTAGAGAATGGCTTACCAATTAAGTTGCTAGGTGCGTTTTTAACGTACTCAGCAATTAAAGGCTTACAAGCGTGGTCAAATAAGTAACATCCGTACTCTGCAGTATCAGAAATGACACGGTTCATTTCAAATAATTTTTTACGAGCAATTGTGTTTGCAATTAATGGAGTTTCGTGTAAAGATTCGTAGTAAGCAGATTCTTCAACAATTCCAGAGTCAACCATTGCTTCAAAAGCCAATTCAACACCAGCTTTAACCATCGCAACCATTAAAGTACCGTTGTCGTAGTATTCTTGTTCAGAAATCTGGAAATCTCCAGCTGGAGTTTTTTCAAAGTTAGTTTCTCCTGTAGCAGCTCTCCAAGTTAATAAGTTTACATCATCATTTGCCCAGTCTTCCATCATTGTTTTAGAAAAGTGACCAGAGATGATATCATCCATATGCTTTTGGAATAATGGTCTCATAATGTCTTTCAACTCTTCAGAAACTTTAAAAGCTTCAATTTTAGCTGGGTTAGACAATCTATCCATCATGTTGGTAATACCTCCGTATTTTAAACCTTCAGTAATTGTTTCCCATCCGTATTGGATTAATTTAGAAGCATATCCTGGGTCAATTCCTTCAGCTACCATTTTGTCAAAGCATAAGATAGATCCAGTTTGTAACAATCCACATAAAATAGTTTGTTCTCCCATTAAATCAGATTTCACTTCAGCAACAAAAGAAGACTTTAATACACCTGCAGTGTGCCCTCCTGTACCCACAGCATAAGCTTTAGCATAATCCCATCCTTTTCCTTCTGGATCGTTTTCAGGGTGTACAGCAATTAAAGTAGGGACTCCAAATCCTCTCTTAAATTCTTCACGAACTTCAGATCCTGGAGACTTAGGTGCCACCATAATTACAGTAATATCTTTACGGATTTGCATTCCTTCTTCTACGATGTTAAAACCGTGAGAGTAAGATAATGTAGCTCCTTTTTTCATCAATGGCATCACAGCAGTTACAACAGCAGTGTGTTGTTTGTCTGGAGTCAAGTTGATTAATAAGTCAGCAGTAGGAATCATTTCTTCATAAGTTCCTACAGCAAAGTTATTTTCAGTAGCGTTAAGGTAAGATTGTCTTTTTTCTTCAATAGCAGCTCCTCTTAAAGTGTAAGATACATCTAATCCAGAATCACGCATGTTTAATCCTTGGTTTAACCCTTGTGCACCACATCCGATGATAACGATTTTTTTACCTTTTAAAGCTTCAACACCGTTGTTGAATTCGCTTCTGTCCATAAATTCACACTGTCCTAATTGCTCTAATTGCTCTCTTAAAGAAAGTGTGTTAAAATAATTTGCCATTTTGCTTTTATTTTTATTCTAAATTGTTACTTGTTATTTCGCTAAAAATGAGCTTGATGAGATTAAATTTCTCACCAAGCTCAACATATTTTTATTGCGTTGCCAAATTTAGGGAATTCTATTGAACTATCTCTCCTAAAATTTTACGAATATTCATCGCTTCTTTTGAAATGGCTACTCTACCTGAGCGTACAAATTGAGCAATCCCAAAAGGTTTAAAAGATTCGTATATAGCATCTATTTCGTGTCTTCTTCCCGCTTTTTCTACTACAAAAAAAGTTCTGTTTACAGTCACAATATTCATACTGTGTTCTTTGATGATATTTTGAATTTGTGGATTTTCAAACAACAAATCTGATTTAAACTTAAACATAGCTGTTTCAGTAAAAATAATTTCATCTTCTGTATGATAATAAGCTTGAATGACTTCTACTTGTTTTTCTAACTGACCAATAATCTTTTTAACAGCATCTTCAGTCATGTTTACAACCAAGATAAACCTAGAAACATTTTCTATTTCAGAGTGAGAAACAGTTAAACTTTCTATGTTGATGTGTCTTTTAACAAAAATGGTAGAGATTCTGTTTAACAACCCTAAGTTGTTTTCAGAATAAACGGATATGGTATATGATTTTTTTTCCATGTCTTTAGTTTTCTAGCTTAATCTTACATCTGATACACTTGCACCTGTAGGAACCATTGGGAATACATTGTCTTCTTTTTCAACCATCACTTCTAAAAAGTAAGAGCTTTCACTAGCAATCATTTCATCAATAGCAGCTTGTAAGTTTTCGCGTTGGGTTACTTTTTTAGCAGGAATGCTGTAAGCTTCTGCTAATTTTATAAAGTCAGGATTAATCATCTCTGTAGAAGCATAACGTCTATCAAAAAATAATTGTTGCCATTGACGTACCATTCCTAGAAATTCATTATTCAAAACCACAATTTTAACAGCAGTTCCTGTTTGCAAAATAGTTCCTAGTTCTTGACAAGTCATTTGAAAACCTCCATCACCAATAATAGCCACAACATCTCTTGAAGGGGCTCCCATTTTAGCACCGATGGCTGCTGGTAAAGCAAATCCCATAGTTCCTAAACCACCTGAAGTTACATTACTTCTTGTATTGGTAAAGTTAGCATAACGAACCGCCATCATTTGGTGTTGACCTACATCAGACACTATCACAGCGTTGTCTTTAGTTGCTTTGTTAATACCTTGTAATACTTCACCCATGGTCAATCCTTCTTTGGTTGGATTTAACTGACCATCAATAACTTTTTCAAATTCTATTTGGTCAAAAGCTCTAAATTCATTTAACCAAGAAGTATATTCTTTTTGATCTACATATTCTAAGATTTTCCCTAAAGTGTCTTTTGCGTCACCTAAAACAGCAACGTCTGACTTTACGTTTTTATCTATTTCAGCAGGATCTATATCAAAATGAATAACCTTGGCTTGTTTTGCATATACATCTAATTTTCCAGTAACACGGTCGTCAAAACGCATTCCAATAGCAATTAAGACATCACATTCATTGGTTAATTTATTAGGCCCGTAGTTTCCATGCATTCCAACCATACCTACATTTAAAGGATGATTGGTTGCCAGTGCCGACAATCCTAAAACAGTCCAAGCTGATGGAATTCCAGATTTTTCAATAAAAGCTTTTAATTCTGCTTCAGCACTTCCTAAAATAACTCCTTGACCAAAAATAATCATTGGTTTTTTAGCACCATTGATAATTTCAGCAGCTTGTTTAACCTTTTCGATATCGGTTTCAGGAATTGGTTTATAGCTCCTTACTTGTGAACATTTTTCATAACTGTTGTAATCAAGTTCACCTTGTTGCGCATCTTTAGTAATGTCAATCAATACAGGTCCTGGTCTACCAGACTTGGCAATATAAAATGCTTTGGCAATGGCAGCAGGAATGTCTTCTGCTTTGGTTACTTGGCAATTCCATTTAGTAATAGGAGAGGAGATACTTATCACATCTGTTTCCTGAAAGGCATCTGTTCCTAAAAGGTGAGAAGCTACCTGCCCGGTAATACATACCACTGGAGTAGAGTCTATTTGAGCATCTGCAATTCCAGTGATTAAGTTCGTTGCACCAGGTCCTGAAGTAGCCAAGGCAACACCAACTCTACCTGAAGTTCTAGCATATCCTTGCGCTGCATGTGCAGCACCTTGTTCATGTCTAGTTAATACATGATGTAGTTGGTCTTGGTATTTATACAATTCATCGTAGATAGGCATAATGGCTCCTCCGGGATATCCGTAGGCAACATCAACTCCTTCTGCAATAAGACATCTTACTACAGCTTCGGCTCCTATGATTCTTTCTGTGTTTTTCATACTTCGTATGTAGTATTGAGTACTGAGTACTGAGTATTGAGTATAGGTTGTTGATTTAAACTTTGTACTTGATACTTTTTACTTGGTACTTTGATTAATATTTATCTGTTACACATCCTTCAGAAGCCGAAGCTACTGATCTGGCGTATTTAAACAGAATACCTTTATTGTGTTTTAAAGGTGGTTGGATCCACTTAGCTTTACGAGTGGCGATTTCTTCCTCTGAAACTTGTAAAGTAATTGAGTTGTCCTCTGCACTAATGGTAATGGTATCTCCCGTTTCTACCAATCCAATCAATCCACCGTCTTGTGCTTCGGGCGTTATGTGACCTACCACAAACCCGTGTGTTCCACCAGAAAAACGTCCGTCAGTAATCAAAGCAACTGATTTACCTAAACCAGCTCCCATAATTAATGATGTTGGTTTTAGCATCTCTGGCATTCCAGGGCCACCTTTAGGTCCAACATAACGAATAACGACGACGTCTCCTCTGTTTACTTCTCCATTAGAAATTCCGGTATTGGCAGCTTGTTCACCATCGTAAACAACCGCTCTTCCTTCAAATTTTAATCCTTCGTTTCCAGATATCTTTGCAACTGCTCCTTTCTCAGCAAGGTTACCATATAAGATTTGTAAGTTACCTGATGATTTTAAGGCTTTATCAGTTGGATGAACAACATCTTGATCTTCAAATTCCATAGCTTCTACATCAGCTAAGTTTTCTGCCAAAGTCTTTCCTGTAACAGTCATACAGTCACCGTGTAAATATCCTTTTTCTAATAAATATTTCATAATGGCTGGTGTACCACCAATACTATGCACATCTTCCATTAAATATTTACCAGAAGGTTTTAAATCTGCAATCAACGGAGTGTTATCACTTACTCTCTGAAAATCTTCTAGAGTAAATTCAATATCAGCTGCATAGGCAATGGCCAAATAGTGTAAAACAGCATTGGTTGATCCACCTAAAGCATTGACCAAAGCAACGGCGTTTTCTATTGATTTTTTGGTGACAATATCTTTGGGTTTTAAGTCTAGTTCTAATAAATTTTTCATGGCTTTAGCAGTTCGCTCAGCTTCTGATAATTTATTAGGGTTTTCTGCAGGAATTGAGGAGTTATACGGCAAAGCCATTCCCATACATTCTATAGAAGATGCCATGGTGTTTGCAGTGTACATTCCTCCACAAGCTCCAGCTCCTGGAATAGCAGATTTAATAATTTCTCTATATTCAGTTTCGTCAATTTCTCCTGCAACTTTTTGTCCTAAAGCTTCAAACGCAGAAACAATGTTCAATTTACGTCCTTTGTATTTTCCTGAAGCGATACTTCCTCCGTACACCATTAACGATGGACGATTTAAACGCAACATAGCAATAATAGCTCCTGGCATATTTTTATCACAACCAACAACACCCACCAAACCATCATAGCTTTGAGCGTTTACTACAGTTTCCATAGAATCTGCAATAATATCTCTTGAAGCCAATGAGTAATTCATTCCAGAAGTTCCCATGGAAATACCATCACTCACACCAATGGTGTTAAAAGTCAATCCAACTTGTTCGTTAAGGTTTGTATATTTCTTAATTTCTTGAGCTAAGTTGTTCAAATGCATGTTACATGGATTTCCATCATAACCAGTACTTGCGATACCAATTTGAGGTTTGTTCATGTCTTCATCTGTTAATCCTACTGCATACAACATTGCTTGTGAAGCAGGTTGTGATGGATCTTGAGTAAGTCTTTTACTGTGTTTATTTAATGCCATTCTTAAAGGTCTTTATTTCAAAATTTTCTCAATGAACACACAAAATTAGAATAGTAATTAAGGATAAAAAAAAAATCCTAAAAAACTTACGTTGTTCAGTGATTGTTATTTTTTATAAATAATTATAAATCAGAACATTAAATGTTTTAAGAAATGATGTTAAGACGTTTATAATCTCTTTATTTAATTTATTATAAAATGAAATAGTTGTTATATATTGTAAAGAAAAGAGGAGTTTTGTTAAACTACGTATGTTTACGTAGTGTAATTAAGTAATTTTATCTTTTGAAAAAAGGGATTTATTTGTAGATTTGTGAATCTCAAGTAAAAATATTAAGGAAATATTAAATTTTATATGTCAAACACAGCAATACTAGAAATAGAAGGAAAAAAGTACGAGCTTCCATTAGAGCGTGGTTCAGAGAACGAAGTAGCAATTGATATCAAACAGCTTAGGGCAGCAACTGAAGGTGTTACGACGATTGATCCAGGGTTTAAAAATACAGGTTCATGTAAAAGTGCTATTACCTTTTTAGATGGTGAGAAAGGAATTTTAAGATATAGAGGATATGCAATTGAAGAATTAGCAGAAAAAGCTTCTTTTTTAGAAGTTTCATATTTGCTTATTTTTGGAGAATTACCAACCACAGAACAATTGGATAAATTTGATCAAGACATCAAAAATAATTCAATGGTGGATGAAGATATTCACAAAATTTTAGATGCTTTTCCAAAGAATGCACACCCAATGGGAGTGTTGTCATCTTTAACTAGTGCTTTGACTGCATTTAATCCAAAAGCAGTTGACATTACTTCTGAACAGGATATGTACAATGCCATTGTAATTCTTATGGGGAAATTCCCAGTGTTGGTATCTTGGTGCATGCGTAAGATGAAAGGTGAGCCTTTAGATTATGGAGATGTTGATTTGAGCTATGAAGAGAATTTTGCAAAAATGATGTTCAAAAAGGCTAATAAAGAATATCAAATAAATAAAATTGTTATTGATGCTCTTGATAAGTTATTAATCTTACATGCAGATCATGAGCAAAACTGTTCAACATCTACAGTAAGAATTGTAGGGTCTTCTCATGCTGGATTATTTGCTTCAATTTCTGCTGGTATTTCTGCTTTATGGGGACCGTTACATGGTGGTGCAAACCAAGCTGTAATTGAAATGTTAGAAGAAATTAAAGCCGATGGTGGTGGTTTTGAAAAATATTTAGATAAGGCTAAAGATAAGAATGATCCTTTCCGTTTGATGGGATTCGGGCACAGAGTATATAAGAACTTCGATCCACGTGCAAAAATTATTAAGGTAGCTGCAGAAGATATTTTAAAAGATTTAGATATTCAAGATCCTGTATTAGACATTGCGAGAGGTTTGTCTGAGGCGGCGTTAAATGATGAATACTTTAAGTCTAGAAATTTATATCCTAACGTAGATTTTTACTCTGGAATTATATATCGTGCATTAGGAATTCCTGTAGAAATGTTTACAGTGTTATTCGCAATGGGACGTTTACCAGGATGGATTGCTCAATGGAAAGAAATGAGAGAGAATAAAGAGCCTATTGGTCGTCCTCGTCAATTATATGTTGGGGAAACATTAAGGTCGTATGTAGATATTGAAAAAAGATAATATCTGAGAAGATATATTGATATACATAAAACCTCCAAAACTAATTTAGTCTTGGAGGTTTTTTTAATGGCATAATTTTTTTCTTATGTGTATAAAAAAAGCCCTTTTTAATTTTAAAAAGGGCTTTTTTAGATATTGTAAAAGATTTATATCGCAGCTTTTGTTCTAATCTTGTTGTTTTGAATCAAGTCAATATATAAATTGATTTGTTTTTTTAGGTTTTTACGTTCGTAAATAGCATCTAAGAAACCATGTTCTAATAAAAATTCAGAGCGTTGGAAACCTTCTGGTAAATCTTGTCCTGTGGTATCTCTTACCACACGTGGACCAGCAAAAGCAACCAAGGCGTTAGGCTCTGCAATATTGATGTCTCCTAACATGGCGTATGAAGCAGTAGTTCCTCCAGTTGTAGGGTCTGTGCATAATGAAATGTAAGGTATTTTAGCTTCTGCCAATTGTGTTAATTTAGCAGAGGTTTTTACCAACTGCATTAAAGACAAAGGTGCTTCTTGCATACGAGCACCACCAGATTTAGAAATCATTAAAAATGGAGTTTTGTTTTCTCTAGCATAGTCAATTGCTCTTGCTATTTTTTCTCCAACCACAGATCCCATAGAACCTCCAATAAAAGCAAAGTCCATAGCAGCAATAACTATTGGTTTTCCATAAGAGTTCCCAACAGCCGTTCTTACTGCATCTTTTAAATTGGTTTTACTTTGTGCTTCTTTAATTCTTTCTGGATAAGGTTTGGTGTCTTCAAAATTTAAAGAATCTACAGATGTTAGGTTTTTGTCTAACTCAGTATATTTGTTATTATCGAATAATATTTCAAAATATTCATTACTACCGATTCTTACATGATATCCGTCTTCAGGACTTACATATAGGTTTCCTTTTAATTCATCTGTATCGATGATTTTTCCGCTAGGAGTTTTGTACCACAATCCTTTAGGCACATCTTTCTTAGCTTCTGTAGGGGTTTGAATTCCTTTATCACTTCTTTTAAACCAAGCTGTCATAATTATTCATTTAAATAGAGGGGCAATTTACTAAAAAAAATAGAGAAACTGCATAAAATCAGTTTCTCTATTCTGTATGATAAAACAAATATAATCTTGTTGATTATAAAGTGTTTACGTTGTTTAAGTCAGCAAAAGCTTGTTTCAAACGAGTTTTTAATGTCTCTTCTCCTTTACGTAACCAAACTCTTGGGTCGTAGTATTTCTTGTTAGGGGCGTCAGCTCCAGTAGGGTTTCCGATTTGAGATTGTAAAAAGTCTGCATTAGCAGCCATATAGTCTCTAATTCCCTCCATAAAAGCATACTGCAAGTCAGTATCAATGTTCATTTTAATAGCACCATATCCAATAGCTTCTCTAATTTCTTCTACAGAAGAACCAGATCCTCCGTGGAATACGAAATCAATTGGGTTATGTTCTAATCCATGTTTCTCTTCGATAAATTTTTGTGAGTTATCTAAGATTTTTGGAGTTAGTTTTACGTTTCCTGGTTTATAAACACCGTGCACATTTCCAAAAGCAGCAGCTACAGTAAATCTAGAAGATACTTGAGATAGTTCTTCGTAGCAGTAGTTTACCTCTTCAGGTTGGGTGTACAATTTAGATTCGTCAACGTTAGAGTTGTCAACACCATCTTCTTCACCTCCTGTAATTCCTAATTCAATTTCTAAAGTCATACCCATTTTGTCCATACGCTTTAAGTATTCTTTACAAATAGCGATGTTTTCTTCAATAGGCTCTTCAGATAAATCAATCATATGAGAAGAGAATAATGGAGCTCCTGTTTCTGCAAAGTGTTTTTCAGAAGCATCTAACAAACCATCAATCCAAGGTAATAAGTTTTTTGCAGCGTGGTCTGTATGTAAAATTACAGGCACACCATAAGCTAAAGATAATTCGTGTACATGTTTTGCTCCAGCAATAGCTCCAGCAATAGCAGCAGCTTGTCCGTCGTTAGACAATCCTTTTCCTGCATTAAAAATAGCTCCACCGTTAGAAAATTGAATAATTACTGGTGAGTTTAATTCTTTAGCAGTTTCTAAAACTGTGTTAATTGTGTTACTACCTGTTACGTTAACAGCCGGTAATGCAAATTGTTTTTCTTTTGCTAGTTTGAAAATTTCTTGAACTGCATCTCCTGTAGCAACTCCTGGTTTGATATTGTAACTCATTTTATAATTAGTTTATTGAATTAATCACAACAAAAATAGTCATTTTTATGTAATGAATGGGGGGCAAGTCAACTAGTTTATACGAAAACGATATCGTACTAAAAAGGATAGTTGATACCGATGTTTAATACGGACTGATCTAAAGAGTAATTGCTGAACCATTTATTTTCAGTTAAATAGGGTTCATATGTTTTAAAAGCCAAGTCCAAACGAAGTACTAAAAAGTTAAAGTCATATCGGATACCGGTTCCTGTTCCTATAGCAATATTTTCCAAGGATTTAAATCCTGAAAAAAGTTCTTCTTCGGAAGCGGTAGAGGAGGCATTTGGTAAGTTCCAAATATTACCTGCATCCATAAAAATAGCACCGTGAATACTGTTAAAAATTTTAAATCGATATTCTAAACTAGAAAGAATTTTAAAGTTACCAATGTTAAATTCTAAACCGGAATTGGAGCTACCAGGTCCTAATTCATAGGTTTTCCAAGCCCTAATATCATTAGATCCTCCTGCAAAATAACTGCTGATAAAAGGAATATCTTTATTTTTTCCAGTAGGGATGGCAACGCCTACAAAGGCTCTAAAAGCTAATGAGTTGTTAGTAGACTTGCTCCAGAATTTTCTAAAATCAACATCAAACTTCACAAATTGTGAAACTGGAATGTTTTCAAAAACCTTTTGATCATTTTGAGTTTCAAACAAAAAAGAATTGACATTTCCAGCGGAAGTAATTTTAGCTTTAAAATAATTATATCGAGTGTCTGAAAGTCCTCTTTTGCTATTGTGTTCAAAAGCATAAGAGGCGGATGGAATAATGTTGTTGCTTGTAATAATACTCCTTCTTTTTTGGATGTTTTTTAGTGTTTTATAATCTGTTGGATTGCTGTTTTGGAAGCCAGAAGGAATACTTTGTATAAAATCAGAGGCATTATCTTTGGTTAAGTTGTAAGAAGGAAATTCTGATTCTTGAATACTTTTGATTTGATTGTATTCTGAGCTATAAATATTAAAATAAGAATTAACATTTAAGTTTTTAATATATTGTGCGTTTAACAACTCAACTGTATGTTTGTTTTTTAATGAAGATTTCCAAGTGTAATCAATTACTCCAGTCACTTTTTGTTTGTCTAATCCTATGTTTTTCTGAAAACTAGTACCAAGGGTTATTTTGGTTCTAGGAGTCATGGTTCTAGGGATTAAATTACCTAGCAAAGGAAAAATAAACTTAGGGAATTCTAAAGAAGCATCAATTCCTAATTCGTATGCATCAAAAGTCCCCGTATTAGAGCTCCTACTTTTGGTGGCGGTGTCAAAAATACTTCCTTGTAAAGAAAGTTGAAAAATTTCGGCACCTCTAAAAAGATTTCTGTTGATAAAGCTAAATCCTCCAGACAAACCAACTTGTTTGATGTTGGAGTGTATAATTTCGGAGTTAATTCCAACTCCAAATTTCTTTAAAGGAGTTAAAATAATAGTTGTGGCTAATTCGTTGTTTGGGAGTTCTTTTTGGCTAATTTTTACCACTCTAAAGTTATTTAAGGACTTTAAGTGTCTTCTGGTAGCCTCTATAGCATCATCATTATATATTTGATTGGGCTCTATAAAAATAGAGTTGGCTAAAGTTTTTACTCGATATTTTAATTTTTCATGTGCGTAAAACTCAACATCATTGTAGTTTTTCTTTGTGTCATACACGTTGTTTCTAGTCTCGAAACTATAATCTGTAAAAACGCTTATTTTTTTGATGGTTTGAACATTTGTTGGAATTTCTTCAATCACATTTCCTTTTTTAATTTTTCTGTGATCGATGTGAAAATCAACAGGAGTAATATGATTTTGAGCAAGTGTGTCTATGTTTCTAAAACTAATCAAACTTTCTGTAAAGTGATAAAAACCATTGTTCCTTAACAGTTGGGTGATGGCACTTACAGTTTCTTGAAATTTTTCCTGATGATATTGATCTCCTTTTTTAATTAAAACTTGATCTTTGTTTTGCTGAACAATAGAATCAATCTCTTTATTTTTGATAAAATAATGGATGTCTCCAATATAGTAAGGATCTCTCTTAACTATGTTATAGTAAATGTCTGCTTTTTTAAGATTTGTGATCATTTCAGTTTTAACGGTAGCATCAAAATAGCCGTTGTTAAAAAAATGTGTTCTTAAATTTTCTGCGGTGTTGGCTGTTTTTTTAGCGTCTACAATTACAGGAGCCTCTCCTTTGGTTAAAAGCCAGTCGTTAAACTTCTTTTTTCGATAAATGCTTTTAAGGGTTTGCTTTTTTGAAAGTAATCGATCCCAAAAATTATTTCTATCCTCAAAAGCTTTAAGTTTTTGTTGATGGATAGAATCATAATTTAAATTTCCCAAATTATAAATCAACAAACCTACAGGCATAGTTAAAGCTCTGTTGTTGGGTCTTTGGATTAAGTAGTCTGTAATCGTATAGTCTGATGTTTTTTTATCATCAATCCTAATGGTGTTTTTTGTTAGTAAATGTTCGTTTTCTTTTACATACTTAGTCATACTACAGGCAGTTAATAGAAAACTGAGTAGGAGGTAAAATAGAAAAAAATGTGATGTTATTCTCAAGAAACTAATGTATTGGTGATTCAAAAATAAGCATTAAATATGTTTAGAAGTAATGCTTGTTGATTTTTAGTTTAAATTTGAATCCAAAATGCCACAGCATGCCAATATCTAAGAATCAAATTAAATTGATAACGAGTTTACAACAAAAAAAGTACCGTGTAAAAGAAGGGCTTTTTGTTGCAGAGGGAAAAAAAGTAGTGAATGAGTTTTTAAATTCTGAAATCGTGTTGCATTCTTTGTTTTGTGTAGAGGATGTAGTTGAGGATTATAAAAATCATCACTACGAAGTCATCACAGAAAGTGAATTAAAAAAAGTAAGTGTATTAAAATCACCTAACAAAGTATTAGGGCTTTTTAAAATTCCATCAGAAAAAACTTCTCAAGACAATGGGTTAAAAGTAGTGTTAGATACAATTAATGATCCAGGGAATTTAGGAACTATTATAAGGTTGTGTGATTGGTTTGGAGTAAAAGAATTGATTTGTAGTAAAGAAACAGTGGATTGTTACAATACAAAAGTGGTACAGTCTACCATGGGTTCTTTAACTAGAGTAGTGGTAAAATATGTAGATTTAATTCCTTATTTAAATGAAACTCAGCAGCCTGTGTATGTAACAGATATGGAAGGGGAGAATGTATACACCGCTTCTTTACCTGAAAATGGAATTATTATTATGGGGAATGAGGCCAATGGAGTGAGTGATGAAATCAAACAAATAATAAATAAAAAATTAACCATTCCGAGATTTGGTGAGCTTCAAGCAACTGAAAGTTTAAATGTAGCTACGGCAACAGCAATTTTGTTAAATGAGTTTAGACGTGCTACTGGAAAGTTAAAGTAAGAAAAACGCCTCTGGTTCTTAATTCACTAATATTGGCTTTTGCAATAGTTCCTAGACCAATAAATTCGTTTTGAAATCCGTAAATGCCTCTAATAGATGGCGAAAATTTAAAATAAGGGAAGTAAAAACTAGCTCCGATCCCTATTTCTCCCATCAAAGTATGTTGTTTTAATTCAAAATCTCTAGGGTTTGCACCATTATCATTGTTGTTTTTGTTAGCAGTAAAATTGTAGTTATAAGAAACGCCTCCTATAACAAAACCTCTAACGTTATTAAGTCTTCTGGTGCTGAGTTTTATGGATACTGGAAGGTGAAAATAAGTAGCAGGAACTTCCGTTTTTTCTCCATCAAAAGTAAGACTATTGGTGCTACTAATAATTCCAGGCTCTGTTAAAAAGCTAACAAAATCAGAGGCTTTCAAATCGGCTAAAACCCCTAGATGAAATCCTGCTCCACTAGACAATATTACATCAGGAGAAGATTCTATTGCGTATCCTTTCGTGTGTAAACCCAAATAAAACCCATAACGGATGGGTCTATTGTCAAAGCTTTGTAGTCGTGATATTTTTTCAGTTTGCCCATAGGAGATGGAGCAAAGACAAAAGAATAGATATACAACGAACTGTTTCATTTTTATTTTGTGGCTTTATAAATAGTTGAGACACCAAAAGTGACTGGAATATCTATAACGTTAATAAAGTTATTTTCTTTTAAAATAGTATTGAATTTTTCTCCATAAGGAAAGGAATTAGCAGATTCTGACAAATAAGAATAAGCGGTTTTATCCTTAGAAAACAAGCCTCCAATCAAAGGTAAAAGAACTTTACTGTGAAATTGATATCCTTGTTTAAAAGGAAATTTAGTAGGTACAGAAGTTTCCAAAACCACAAAAATTCCTCCTGGTTTTAAAACCCTGTTAATTTCTCTTAAACCTTTGTTTAAGTCTTCAAAATTACGAACCCCATAAGAAACAGTAATAGCATCAAAAAAGTTATCTTCATAAGGAATGTTTTCAGAATCTCCTAAAACCATTTCTATGTTAGACTGTAATCCTAAAGCTTTAATTTTTTCTTTACCTACTTGAAGCATACCAGAAGAAATATCCAAACCAATTATTTTGGCAGCAGGCATTTGTTGACTGTGCATAATAGCCAAATCTCCAGTTCCTGTAGCAATGTCTAGAATATTTTTAGGTTGACTAGCTTTTACAAGCGCAACTACTTTTTTTCGCCATTTGATGTCTATTCCAAAAGTCATGATCCTGTTTAAGCCATCATAATTTCCGGAAATATTGTTAAACATATCGGCTACTTGTGTCTTTTTAGTAGCGTCTGAATCTTTGTAAGGTTTGATGATTTTTGACATGGCAAGATTATCCGTTAACAGCAATAACGTTATTTACTTTGTTAGGTAACATTTCTTTTAACATGGTTTCAATACCATTTTTTAAAGTAATGGTAGAAGATGGACATCCGCTACAAGCACCTTGTAAAATAACATACACATCTTGTTTTTCTTCATCATAAGATTGAAAAACGATGTTCCCACCATCATTGGCAACGGCAGGTTTTACGTATTCTTCTAAAATATTAGCAATTTCTAAGGGAACTCCAGCTAAATCTTGAATAGGAGTCGTAGGAATTTCTACTGTTGGCTTTGCGATAGAAGTATCAATAATGGTTTTTCCAGATTGAATGTATTCCTTTAAAAAAGTTCTTAATTGTACGTTGATTTCTCCCCATTCAATCATTTCGTTTTTAGTAATAGACACGTAGTTTTCTGAAATATAGACTTCTTTTACAAAAGGAAATTCAAATAAGACTTGAGCCAACGGTGAGTTTTTTGTTTCTTCGGCAGATTTATATTCATGATCATCTGGCGTAAGCATTTTGTTACAACCAAACTTCATTACCATTGGGTTTGGAGTACTTTCTGCATAAATTTCTATGGCAACTTTTCTTGTTTCTGCTTTGTCAGTTACAATCGTGTTACCTTCGTTCAAGTAGATTTCTATCAACTCTCTAATGTCGTTCTGAATATCACTCCACTCAACGATGTCGTATTTTTCTATGGCGATAAAATTAGCACTAATAAACACTTTGCTAACAAACGGAAGTTTGAATAATTGCTGAGAAATAGGAGATTCTTTGGCTTCATCAATATTGTTAAATTGATAGCTTCCTCCTTTAGTTACTTGCTCATTACTAACAAACTTAACAATAGATGCATTGTTTGTTCCTTCTATACTTATACGATGTGTATTCATTCCTCAAAAAAATTTATACAAAAGTAGTTTATTTAAATTTAATTGACTCTTAATTTAGCACGAGGATGTAATCAAATTTTGGTGTTTTTCTTTAAAAGGAATAAGTATAAGTAGCAACAATTCTTGAGTTATTGTTATTAATAGTAGATGTGTTTACATTTTGGTATGGGTCATAAAAATCGTAAGCTGTTTCTTGCTGTGTTCTTCTGTAAGCAATATCTAATCTTGAAGCTCCAAAACGAATTCCAGCCCCTAAAGAGGCACTATATCTGTTACCTAGTTTAAGCACGTCTATGTTTCTTGGGTCTAATTTTGATTTGAAAGGACTTTGTTCGTAGCCAAATCCTCCTCTTAAACTTACGTTTTGTAAACGAAATTCCCCTCCTAAATTAATGTTTTGAGTATTATGTAATACATCAGTGAAGTATTGATTATTGTTTTGAAATTCAATAATATTGTTTTGAGAGCTACCTTTTAAATTTAATGAATTATAGGTTTTATACATATAATCAATATTTATAAAGCCTGATTTACCAATAACAATTGCCCCACTTGCAGTTATTTTACTTGGGGTTCTTAATTTGTATTCTGCATAAGATGGATCTTCAATAATCGTAATACGATCAAGATTTTTAGAAGGAACTCCTCCGTCAATAATTATTTTAGAATTAAAATCTTCTGTTACATTATAGTACCAGTTAGGAGATTCATACGATAATCCTAAACGAACTTCATTTATGGGTTTGTAAATAAATCCAAGATTGATAGAAATACCATCAGCTGTTTGAGAGTTGTTTTGCACTGATGATGCATTTAGTGTGTTACCGCTATTATCATTATTGAACTCATTTAGTCTTGTAGATTGTGAGAAATTCAAGTTATGTAAATTCAAGCTAAAACCAGCATAAAAATTATGTCCATATTGTCCTGCCAAGGCTAAGTTAATTTTAGAGGTTTTACCGTCGGTGTAGTTGTAAAAAACTTGATTTTGAGCATCATTATACTCATAGTTTTCGTCATCAGGATGGTAGTTAAAACTAGATTGGCCACCGTTTCCTGAAAATAAATCCCTTGAGTGGAAGTTATTCATTTTTTGGTAGTTGACTGCAAAGCTAACTTTAGACCAATCATTGGTGGTGATCGCATCTCTAAAAACAAATACAGCCCCCACTTGATCAGTGTTAAAAGTCGTAGATTTATTATTCATGCTTGAATTGTAATAATCTGTACTATTGTTGTAGTTATAAGATCCTAAGGTTAAATTAACCTCGTTATTATTGTAAATAGCAATTCCTGCGGGGTTGATGTTGATACTGCTCAAATCCCCTCCTACAGCTCCCATAGATCCGTTTAAACCAGCAAATCTTGCTGTACCAGAAACATCCTCACTAGAGAATAGAATTCCCATGTCTGTGTAGTTGTAAACTTGAAAGTTTGGCGGAGCATCTTGTGCTTGTGAAACAAGACCAAAAAGAGATATGATATAGATTAATTTTTTCATAAGATTTGTTTTTAACGTCTTCTATAGGTATTGCTATTACTTCTGTATGAGCCGCTTGAGCTATTTGAGCTGTTGCTTCTTGTTGATCTTGAACTATTATAGCTAGGAGTATTATTTGTTTGTGGGCTGTAAGTTCTGTTGGTTTGAGTCTGGTTAGTGTTTTGTGGTGCAGCTCTTTTATATGTTTTATGAGTACTATTACTATTATTATAATATTTGCTGTTACTGTTATTTGAGTTATTATTGGTGTTGTTGTAGTATTTGTTGTTAGAACTGTTTGTTCTGTAAGAATTACTATTGTTTCTATAGGTCTGGTTTCTTTGAGTTCCTACATAATAAATAGGTCTTCCCCAGTTCCAATTGTTGTAGCCGTAACCATACCAATTATTATAGGGAGTTGCATAGCCATAATAAGGATAGTTCCATCCCCAGTTGTAAAAAGGATCATAAAAATTTGATCCCCAGTAAAAATTATTCCAACCAAAAGAGTTCCATCCGTACCTGTTCCATCTATTGTTTATTCCCCAGTAAGGATCATTCCAACCATTGTTCCAGTAGGGATTCATATTGTTGTCAATGTATATGTTTACATTTGGGTTTGAATTATTATGGGAAGCTGATGAACCTTGATTAGTATAGTTTTGATAGTTAGCATTTGGATTGATATCATTATTTTGAGGAACGATTTGGTAATTACTTGGATCTATAATTTCAATATTATTCAATCCGTTCACACGATTCATCTCTTCGGAAAAAACAGTGTTGGGTACATGTACAGGTTCTTCATAAATACCATCGTAATAAGTATAGTATTGATTACTACTACAAGAAGTGTATATAAATGCAACACAACCTAGTAATAGGTATTTTATCCAACCATTATATAGAACTTTTAGGGTATTCATAATACTTGCGTTTTTATTGTTGAACAATGCAAAAAATAGTAGTTTTGCTCCTTGTAGGTATTAGTGCCTTATATTTTAATAAAATTACAATTTTTGTGCCAAAAAAATATATATGGGGTCAAAATTAACAAGTAGGAGTACGGATTACTCAAAGTGGTATAACGAGTTGGTTGTGAAAGCTGATTTGGCTGAGAATTCAGCGGTTAGAGGATGTATGGTGATTAAACCTTATGGATATGCCATATGGGAAATGATGCAGAAGGAGTTGGATAGAATGTTTAAGGAAACGGGTCATGAAAATGCATATTTTCCTTTGTTTGTTCCCAAAAGTTTATTTGAAGCGGAAGAAAAAAATGCAGAAGGTTTTGCGAAAGAATGTGCTGTGGTCACTCATTATCGTTTAAAAACTGATCCCGAAAACCCTGGTAAGTTAATAGTAGATCCAAATGCGAAATTAGAAGAAGAGCTAGTAGTTCGTCCTACTAGTGAGGCAATTATATGGAATACCTATAAAGGATGGGTAGAATCTTATAGGGATTTACCTATTAAAATAAACCAATGGGCGAATGTGGTGCGTTGGGAAATGAGAACAAGGTTGTTTTTAAGAACTGCCGAGTTTTTATGGCAAGAGGGACATACGGCACATGCAACCAAACAAGAAGCTATTGAGGAATCTGAATTGATGCAACAGGTGTATGCAGATTTTGCTCAAAACTTTATGGCAATGCCTGTTATCAAAGGCGTAAAATCAGAAAGTGAAAGGTTTGCAGGAGCAGATGATACATATACCATTGAAGCATTGATGCAAGATGGAAAAGCATTACAAGCTGGGACTTCTCATTTTTTAGGGCAGAATTTTGCCAAAGCTTTTGATGTAAAGTATACTTCTAAAGAAGGAAAGCAAGAATATGTATGGTCTACCTCATGGGGAGTGTCTACTCGTTTGATGGGAGGATTAATTATGACGCATTCTGATGATTTAGGATTGGTGTTGCCCCCAAAATTAGCACCAATTCAAGTAGCTATTGTGCCTATTTATAAAACGGAAGAGCAATTACAAGCAATTACGGAGAAGGTAAATGTAATTGCAGATGAATTAAAAGCAAAAGGAATATCTGTAAAGTTTGACAATAGGGATACTCATAAACCAGGATGGAAGTTTGCGGAGTATGAGCTAAAAGGAGTGCCGGTGAGAATTGCAATAGGGGCTAGAGATCTAGAAAACGGTACCTTAGAGGTGGCGAGAAGAGATACTTTAGAGAAACAAAGTATTCAACAGTCTGATGCAGTTGAGTTAATTGAGCAGTTGTTAAAAGACATTCAAGAAAACTTATGGAAGAGAGCATTGGAGTATAGAGATGATCATATTACCTATGTAGAAACCTTTGAAGAGTTTAAGGAAGTAATTGAAAATAAAGGTGGTTTTGTGGCTGCGCATTGGGATGGTACAGAAGCAACTGAAGAAAAAATAAAAGAATTAACAAAAGCAACTATTCGTTGTATTCCTTTGGAATTCAAGGAGGAAGAGGGGCTTTGTGTGTTTACTGGGAAGTCTTCTAACAAGCGAGTTTTGTTTGCAAAAGCCTACTAGTAAAAAAAGTTTAAAAAAGTTTTACAAAAACTTTGTGATATTGCAAAACGTGTGTATATTTGCAACCGCTAAAGCAAAAAGCAATAGCTTTTAGACTTAAAGCAATGGTCCGTTCGTCTAGGGGTTAGGACGCATGGTTTTCATCCATGTAACAGGGGTTCGATTCCCCTACGGACTACAATTTTTTTTGAATAAGATAACACATTAATAAGATGGCAAATCATAAGTCAGCATTAAAGAGAATAAGAAGTAACAGCGCTAAGCAGGTAAGAAACAAATACCAGCACAAGACAACTAGAAACGCTGTTAGAGCTTTACGTAACATGACAGACAAGACAGAAGCTGAAGGGCAATTGTCTAAAGTTGTAGGGATGTTACAAAAGTTAGCTAAGAATAATATTATTCACAAGAATAAAGCAGCTAACTTACAGTCTAAATTGACTAAGCACGTAGCTTCTTTATAAGAACAATATAATGGTCCGTTCGTCTAGGGGTTAGGACGCATGGTTTTCATCCATGTAACAGGGGTTCGATTCCCCTACGGACTACTAAAGCCTTACTGATATATCAGTAAGGCTTTTGCCGTTTTCTATATATAAGCAAAGTCAGTACTGGAGTTTTAGTAAAAAACAACTACTTTCCTAACTCCTAACTCCTAACTACTAACTTCTCACTTCACAATTTATTCCTTAATATTGTTCTATCTCAAAAAATAGACAGTGGAAAATACTTTTATAATAGGACTCATGTCTGGAACTTCTTTAGATGGAGTGGATTTGGTGTATGCCGAGTTTTCGGGAGTAAAAAAGTTTAAGATCTTAGAGGCAGAGACCATTCCTTATTCGGAGTATTGGAGGTTGCGGTTAAAAAACATTGCTTCTTATCCAAGAGGGCATAAAGAGTTAAAATCCTTAGATGTGGAATTGGGTAGATATTTTGGAGAATTATTGTTGAGCTTTATCAATCGTCATAAAATCAAAAAAGTAGACTTGATTGCTTCTCATGGTCATACAGTACATCATCAGCCTGAAATAGGGTATACTTTGCAAATTGGTTCTGGAGAGGAGATTTTTAGCAAGACAAATATCAAAACGATATATAATTTTAGAGAACAAGATGTTTTATTAGGAGGACAAGGGGCTCCTTTGGTTCCAATAGGAGACCAATTGTTGTTTTCAGAATATGATTATTGTTTAAATCTAGGAGGATTTTCAAATGTATCTTATGATGAAAATGGTGTGAGAAAAGCATTTGATATTTGCCCAGTTAATACAGTGTTAAATTTTTATGCCAATCAATTAGGTTTTGAATATGATAAAAATGGAGCACTTTCTATAAAGGGAAAAATGAATGAAACTCTTTTTTCTGAGTTGAATCAATTGACTTTTTACCAAGCAACAACTCCTAAATCTCTTGGAATAGAATTTTTGCAAAATGAGGTGTATCCTATATTGGAGAAATATAAAATTTCTGAGAGAGATATCCTGAGAACTTTTGTAGAGCATATCGCATATCAGTTAACCAATAAACTAAAAAAAGGAACTGTATTGATTACAGGGGGTGGAGCGTATCACTCTTTTTTAATATCAAGAATCCAACAGTTGAACCCTAGTTTAACCTTGGTCATTCCCTCTAAGGAAATAGTGGAGTACAAAGAGGCTTTGGTGTTTGGATTGTTAGGTTTGTTAAAAAATGAAGGATCGATAAATTGTTTGGCAAGTGTTACTGGAGCAAAAAAAGATCATGCTTCGGGAGTGATTTGTAATTAGTAGCGGTTTTCTTTAAAAATGATATTGATTTAAATAGGTCAAAGGAAGTTTTAATACTGATAAATCAAACATATGTTAGAATCCTTGTTAAATATTTGTAAAATTAATTCAGCTTTGTTAAATAATTGTTGTTTTAAAGGAATTACTGAATTTTTAACAAGTATAAATACCTAGTAAAACTATTAAAATGTTATTTTAGCTTTCGAATTTTTAAAATACAAAATAAAATGAAATATTTTCTAGGGTCTAGCCCTAAGTGGTTCAAGCTTGTAATGATATTTTTCTTATTGATAAATATTCCAATTTCAATCTTTGCTCCTCATGTAGGTGCGTGGTTATTTATTGGAGAGTTTATTTTTACCTTGGCAATGGCTTTAAAATGTTATCCTCTTCAATCTGGAGGATTGTTAGCAATAGAGATCATTGTTTTAGGGTTAACTTCACCAGAGAAGGCATATCATGAAGTAGATCAAAATTTAGAAGTCTTATTATTATTGGTGTTCATGGTAGCGGGAATCTATTTTATGAAACCTTTATTAATGTATATTTTTAGTAAAATTTTTACTAAAATAAAATCAAAAATAGTATTGTCTTTACTGTTTGTTTTTTTAGCAGCTTTATTATCTGCTTTCTTAGATGCTTTAACGGTAACAGCGGTATTAATTAGTGTAGCAGTTGGATTTTATGGGATTTATCACAAGATTCACTCAAATTTTAGTGATTATAATGGTGATGGTATTTTAGATAAAAATGAATTAAGCGGAGAGACTTTAGAACAATTTAGAAGTTTCTTAAGAAGTTTAATCATGCACGGGGTAGTTGGTACTGCCTTAGGAGGAGTTTGTACTTTGGTAGGAGAGCCTCAAAACTTATTGATTGGAGAAAGATTAGGGTCTAATTTTGTTGAATTTTTTGTACACATGGCACCTATTACGATGCCTGTATTGGTTTGTGGTTTATTAACTACCGTGCTTTTAGAAGTAACTGGTACATTTGGGTTTGGAGCAAAATTACCAAGAATTGCAGATCAAATTATTCAGGGATACGCTAAAGAAGAAGATGCAAAGAGAACATCAAAAGAGAAATATGCTTTAATAGTACAAGGAACTGCTGCAATATTATTAATTGCTGGTTTGGCTTTACACATTGCTCCAGTAGGTCTTATTGGATTGGCTTTAATTATTTTACAAACAGCGTTCATGGGAATTATTGATGAGCACCAAATTGGACATGCTTTTGAAGAAGCTTTACCTTTTACGGGTCTATTAGTGGTTTTCTTTGTGGTGGTAGCTATGATTCACGATCAACATTTATTTTCTCCAATTGTACATTGGGCATTACAACAAAGTCCTGAATCTCAACCAGGATTGTTTTATATAGCTAACGGGGTGTTGTCTGCAATTAGTGATAACGTATTTGTAGCAACTGTTTACATTAGTGAAGTAGAACAAGCGTTTAAATCTGGAGCGATTTCTAGAGAGCATTTTGAACATTTAGCAATTGCCATTAACACAGGAACAAATTTACCGAGTGTAGCAACGCCAAACGGACAAGCAGCGTTTTTGTTTTTACTAACTTCTGCATTGGCACCATTAATCAATCTATCATACGGTACGATGGTAAAAATGGCTTTGCCATATACCATTGTATTAGGAGGAGTTGGGTACATAATGGTGAGAATTGTATTGTAATCAATAAGTCAAAATATCAAAAAGGAACCTTAGGAATAAGGTTCCTTTTTTTGTTTATGGAGATGCAATAATAAATTGTATTTTCGTTACATAAATAAGCATTTATAATTATGATTCAGAATCAAGAAGAAGTTTTGCCACTAGTAGAGGCAAGTCAAGAAAAAACCATATCAATCGTTCAGTTAATCATGGATGGAGGTACTGGTGGGCAAATTATTATGGGAATTTTATTTGTTTTACTAGTAGTAGCGGTTTACATATACATTGAAAGATTTTTAGCCATTAAAGCAGCCAATAAGGTAGATAAAAACTTTATGAACCAAATTAGGGAGCAAATTAGCGCTGGAAATATAGAGGCTGCCAAAATGTTATGTACGAAGGTTGATTTACCAGTGGCGAATTTGGTGCAAAAAGGAATTTCTAGAATAGGGAAGCCCTTAGAAGATATCAATACAGCTATTGAAAATGCAGGAAAACTAGAGATTTATAAATTAGAAAAAAACGTAAGTGTTTTGGCAACCATTTCTGGAGCAGCACCTATGATTGGGTTCTTAGGAACCGTAATTGGGATGATTGTTTCTATTCATGAAATAGCCAATGCTGGTGGACAAATAGATATTAAAATGTTGTCTGATGGTTTATATACAGCGATGACAACTACCGTAGGTGGACTAATTGTCGGGATTATTTCTTACATCGCCTATAACCATTTAGTAGTAAGAACAGATAAGGTTATTTATCATATGGAAGCTACTTCAGTAGAGTTTTTAGATTTACTAAACGAACCCGTGTAAGTATTAAGGTTTTATATTTGGTTATTAAGCGGGGGCATCGAGCGGAGTCGTTGAATCAATAATGGTCACCGAGCGGCGGTTGCTGAGCTTGTCGAAGTAAGGCGAGATGCGATTCTCGAACACCAAACACCGCTTATCGAAGTCAGTCGAGATGAGGAAAAAACATAGGGAAAAGCAAGTGAAACCTTAAACAAACAATGTCACTTCGATTGAATTTTTGAAACTAGTATACAGAACGAAAATTAAATAAATGAATAAAGAGGAGAACCTTGGCATAATTAATAAATCCGTAATATTTGCAGAGAGCTCTCTTGAAAATTTTAGGCTGTTTGAATGTTGATAAAATTGTTATAGTGAAAATAATGCAACCACGAGTTCCTAAAATTTAAGAGAGGAGGAATAATTAAAAAATAGAGTAATCAAACAATGTCACTTCGAGTTAATTTCTGAAAAGAAATGGAAGAAATTAGTATCGAGAAGTAGTTAGGGAATAAAAACAAAAGCTCATAGCTAGTCGAGCATCGACCACTGAACAAAATTGGTCATTGAGCGACTTGTGTTGAGCGTAGTCGAAGTATCAAGACAAAATAAAAAACATCAAGAAGAAAACTGTGACACAATGATGAAGATTTATTAGTATTCAACAATTAAACAGATTAAAAAATCAACATAGAAATATGAACATCAGAAGTAGAAATAAAGTAAGTGCAGATTTTAACATGTCGTCTATGACAGACATCGTGTTTTTGCTGTTAATATTCTTCATGCTAGCATCTACCTTGGTCACAGTAAACGCCATTGATGTTTTATTGCCAAAAGCAGGAGGCAAAACAGAAAACAAAGGAATTGTATCCGTTTCTATTACCAAAGACGGTAATTATTTTATAGATGCCGATAAGATAGAATTCAATCAATTAGAGAATTCTTTGTTAACAAAAATGTCATCAACCAAAGAGGGATCTTTAGTCATTAGAGGAGATCAAGAATCACCTTATAAAAATATCATGCAAGTCATAGATATTGCAAATAGAAACAAAATCAAAATGATTTTAGCGGTAAAAGGTCAATAATTTATGATGTTTACAACCACATATCAAAAGCAATCAGCAATCATCACTGCCGTCATCATGGTTTTGGTGGTGTTTTTGATGTTTTTCTGTGGATTAAGATATTTAGATCCACCAGAAGAATATGGAGTAGCAATCAATTTTGGAACATCTGACACTGGTTCAGGACCTCCGAAATTGAATGAAAGCATTCAGTCCAATCCAACACCAAGTCAAGCGGAACCTGTAACGGAGAAAGTTGAAAATAACACAGTAGCAGAAAAAGTCATTACTCAGGCGGATGCAGAAGCTCCGGTGATAAAACCCAAAGAGAAAACAATAGAGAAAACAGTCAAAGCTCCTGAGAAAAAAGTAGAAGAAAAAAAGGTCGAGAAACCGGTAGAAAAAAAAGCTCCGACACCAACAAAGGAAACTCAGAGTATAATGAATAGTTTGTTTGGAAATCCATCAAAAGGAGAAGTGGTTCAAGGAGAAGGAGATGATTCGGGACAAGGGGTGAAAGGAAGTACTTCGGGAGATCCAAAGAGTGATAAATATTACGGAAATGATGGTTTAGGAGGAGATGGAAACTATTTATTAAAAGGAAGACGAGCTTTATCTAAACCTATAAGAAAACCCGATTGCAATGAAGAGGGAATTGTAGTGGTAAGAATTGAAGTAGATACCAATGGGAAAGTAATTAGTGCAGTACCTGGGGTAAAAGGAACGACCAACAATAGTCCTTGTTTATTAGAGCCAGCAAAAAAAGCGGCCATGGCAACTCAATGGAATCCAGATGGAAATGCTCCGAACAAGCAAGTAGGATTAATCAGATATAAATTTATTCTTTCTGAATAAGGAACTACAAAATAGGTAATAGCTACAAAAAAAACTTAATACTCAGTACTCAATACTCGGTACTATTTATGAATTATCAAGAAACATTAGATTGGTTGTTTAACCAATTGCCCATGTACCAAAAAGACGGTGCAAAGGCTTATAAAAAAGATTTATCAAACACACTTTTGTTGATGGATTACTTAGGGGATCCAGAACAACACATCAAAGCCATTCATGTTGCGGGAACCAATGGAAAAGGTTCAACCAGTCATATGTTGGCTTCAGTGTTACAAGAACAAGGATATCAAGTAGGGTTGTATACTTCTCCTCATTTAATTGATTTTAGAGAACGTATTAAAATCAATGGTAAAGAAATAGCAGAGGAATATATTGTTGATTTTGTAGCAAAACACAAAAGCTTTTTTGAACAAAATGCCTTGTCTTTTTTTGAAATGACGGTGGGTTTGTCTTTTGAATATTTTAAAGATTCAAAAGTAGACTACGTAGTATTAGAAACAGGTTTAGGCGGAAGATTAGATTCTACCAACGTTGTAACACCTTTAGTATCGGTAATCACCAACATAGGGCTAGATCATACCCAGTTTTTAGGAACCACTTTACCTGCCATCGCTGCAGAAAAAGGAGGAATCATCAAACAGACCAGACCAGTGGTAATTGGTGAATATCATGAAGAAACTTTTCATGTATTTCAAGAAATAGCCAATCATAAAAATGCTCCATTATACAAAGCTTTTGATTTGGAAGCTGTTATTTATGAATGTGAACTAAAAGGAGTTTATCAAAAACACAATTTAAAAACCGTCATTCAGACCATAAATGTTTTAAAAACTTTAGGAGTGAATATTGCAGACAAGTCCATTGAGATGGGATTGTCTAAAGTGATTCAGAACACAGGTTTGTTAGGGAGGTACCAAGTAGTACAAGAATTCCCTAAGTTGATTTGTGATACAGGACATAACAAAGAAGGGATTTCACTAGTCATCTCACAATTGTTAGAGGAAGAGTTTGAAACATTACATATCGTCTTTGGTGTGGTTGATGATAAAGATTTAAGTGGAGTCTTACCGCTATTGCCAAAAGAAGCAATATATTATTTTACCAAACCATCTATTGCAAGAGGGTTGTCAGAAGAAAAATTAAAAGCATTTGCACAGGAATATCAATTGACAGGTGAAAGTTATACCACAGTCGAGCAAGCAGTTGAGAGAGTGTTGCTGAATGCAAATCCAAATGATTTGATATACGTAGGAGGAAGTACTTTTGTGGTGGCAGATTATTTGAGTTCAATAAACAATAAATCATAGGTCATCGATGGGTGGTTGCTGAGCTTAGTAGAAGTAGGTTGAGATGCAAAATGAATAGAATACTATGAGGTTGAATTATAAAGTGTTGAATGTTTGTGTGTTTAGTCTTTTTTAAGAGAGCGTATGTCCTTAATCAATTCATAGTTGAAATTTCTCAATTCGTTATTAAATAAATATGTTTGTGTATGGTCATCGAGCGCAGTCGAGATGCACTGTCTATACCAATAAGAAACAGTTCTTAAACCGATAAATCTAAGGAAAAAATCATGTAGTCATGAAATTCTTCATCGTTGAATTTTAAAAGTTGAATCTTAAACTTTGAACTTTAAACATCAACCCCGCCCCTTGAGTAGCGAACATCGAACATCGAAGAACTTCTCTCAAAAACAGACAACTTATAACTGAGAACTTCTCACTTCTCACCACTCACTTCTCACTCTTCACTAATCCTCGCCATCGGTCATCGAGCGCAGTCGAGATGCACTCTCTATACCAATAAGAAACAGTTCTTAAACCGATAAATCCAAGGAATAAATCATGTACTCATGAAATTCTCCATCGTTGAATCTTAAACTTTGAACTTTAAACATCAACCCCGCCCCTTGAGTAGCAAACATCGAACATAGAAGAACTTCTCACTTCTCATTTTTCACTAATCCTCGCCATCGGTCATCGAGCGGCCTGTTCTGAGCTTGTGGAAGTATCAAGACAAAATGAACATAAGAAGCTAGTATTGATAACAATTAATAGAAGAATGGAATTTATTGATAAATCTAAGAAATAAGTCATGGAGTCATGGAATTGCGTAGCATAGCTAAAGAGCATGGAATGATGGAATGACTGTTACGTAGTAATTTCATAAGATTTATCTTGATTTTTTGGTTCGTTTTTGATCAAGCAAAAATGAACATAAGAAGTTAAAAGAAAATGTAAAAGTTTGAAGTTAGAGAAAATTTAAAACATAGGATGAATTTATGCAGCCTAGATTTTTTCGTTCGTTTTGCACTTGTGCTGAGCTTATGGAAGTATTAATGGAGAATTTAATTGGCATAAAAGGGTGTTGTGTAAAAAATTCAATTGAAATGGCCGTAAAAACAAAAGCTGTTTGAACGCAGAGAGTTCTTTTGTTTTCGGTTATGAGATTAGAATTTTAGCGATGTTCTTTTAGAGTCTTGACTTTTGCGTACTTTGTTTCAAGACAAAGTATGAGAATTAAAAAAGCATCGTGATGGTTAGTTTATTTAGCAGGCGGTTCTTTATTTTTCACTACTCACCACTCACTCCTCTACTCACTATTCCCTTTCATTATGAACTTCCCTAAATAGAGTTGATTGATATTAAAGGTTAACTTCGTTGTTAAAAATAGTAGATGTTTATTTGGCATCATAAATACATCCCTAAAATTTAAGAGAGGAACAAAAATATAGGAAGTATTTATGCAGTCTAGATTTTTTTGGTTCGTTTTTTCATCGATAGAAAAAATGAACAAATCAAGTTGAATTGAGATATTATGCTTTAAATATGAGATTTTGTATTATCGACCAAAACTTCTAAAACCCTTCACCACTCAATAAACAATTTAACCAAAACCTAATATCAAAGCAGGAAACCTAAAAAACAATATCATATATTTGTTTTACAATTAATTTGTATATGAAAATATTAGTTACGGGGGCAGCAGGATTCATAGGATATCACTTAACGGAGTTGTTATTAAGTAGAGGATATCAGGTAGTGGGAATTGATAATATCAATGATTATTATGATGTCAACCTAAAATATGCTAGATTAAACCAACTAGGAATTGATAGAAAATTAGCTTCAGATTTTTCAAGTGAAGTGATTTCCCAAAAAACGGATAATTTCAAATTCATCAGAATTAATTTAGAAGATAGAGAGGCAATCAATCATCTTTTTGAGAAGGAACAATTCGAAGTGGTTTGTAACTTGGCTGCGCAAGCGGGAGTACGTTATAGTATTGAAAATCCACATGCTTATGTGGAAAGTAACATTGTAGGGTATGTCAATTTGCTAGAAGCCTGTAGAAATAACAATGTAAAGCATTTGGTTTACGCAAGCAGTTCTAGCGTGTATGGGTTAAATGCAAAAATTCCGTTTTCAACAGAGGATACGGTAGATACTCCAATTAGTTTGTATGCTGCGTCAAAAAAGAGCAATGAGTTAATGGCACATACCTATTCTCATTTATATGGTTTTGCAACTACTGGATTAAGATTTTTTACGGTCTATGGGCCATGGGGAAGACCAGATATGGCTGCTTATTTGTTTGCAGAAGGTATCAGAAACAAGCAACCGATAAAAGTTTTTAATCACGGAAATATGGAACGTGATTTTACTTATGTAGGAGATATTGTAGAAGGAGTGATGAGGATTATTGAAGGAGAGGTTGAGACTAGAACGCAAAAAGGAGGACTATATAAAGTATATAATATAGGAAACAATAATTCAGTTAAGTTGACGGATTACATAGAGAATATAGAGAAAAACTTAGGGAGAGAAGCAGAGAAAATCATGATGGACATGCAGCCAGGAGATGTGGCTAAAACATGGGCAGATGTATCGGCTTTAATTCAAGATTACCAATACAGTCCAAACACTTCTGTGGAAGAAGGAGTGAAAAAATTTATTGATTGGTATAAAGATTATAACAACTTAAATATAAAATAATAGCTATGGGGAAAATTATCAATATCGTATTAAGTGGAGGAGTAGGGTCTAGATTGTGGCCAATTTCAAGAAAAAAAAGTCCGAAACAATTTTTACAAATTTTCGAAGGAAAATCTTTGTTTCAGTACACGGTCTTGAGAAATAAAAAATTAGTAGATGACTATATGTTGGTAACCAACGAAAGTCAGTTAACCATGGCGGTGAGTCAATCTAAAGAATTAGGGGTTAAAATTGATAAAAAAATCATTGAATCTGTTGGTAGAAACACGGCTCCGGCAATCACATTAGCAGCTTTGAGTTTGGCTCCTGACGACATTATGTTTATTACGCCTTCTGATCATATGATAGGAGATGAAAAAGAATATAAGCTAGCGGTTAAAAATGCGATTAGATTAGCCAAAGAGGGAAATATTGTGACTTTTGGAATCCAGCCTTTAAAGCCAGAAACGGGGTATGGGTATATAGAATATGATGCGGAAGATGTAAAATCGTTTAGAGAGAAACCGAATCAAGATTTGGCAATTAAGTACATTCGTTCAGGAAATTTTTGTTGGAACAGTGGAATGTTTTGTTTCAAGGCCTCTGTGTTTTTAGAGGAAATTAAAGAATATCAACCCGATATCTATGAAGCTTCTGTAGCTGCTTATGCAAATAGCAAAGATGGTTTTGTGGAGAAAGAAGACATGGAGAAAATTCCTGAAGACAGTATTGATTTTGCAGTCTTAGAAAAGTCTAAAATCATCAAAATGGTAAAGTCACATTTTATCTGGTCAGATTTAGGTTCTTTTGATTCCTTAATTTCATATGCCAAAGATTTTCAAAACGATGAGTTATTTCAGATGATGAAAGGGGAGAATATAGTGAATTCTTATGCCATGTGTTCAAAACCTGTATATGCAACAAGAGGAATTGATCATATTGTTTTGATAGAGGCTGAAGACTGTATTTTGTTGATTACCAAAGATAAAAGTGAAGAGGTAAAGCAAATACGTGAGTTTGCTGGTTGTGCGGATAAAAATTTATTGTAATTTTTCATAAATAAGTGTTTGACAAATGAAATAAAGTTTTATATTTGCACCCGCTAAGGGCAATTAGCTCAGTTGGTTCAGAGCACCTCGTTTACACCGAGGGGGTCGGGGGTTCGAATCCCTCATTGCCCACCAAAGGTTTCCTTAATACCTTCAAAAAAATTAGGGCAATTAGCTCAGTTGGTTCAGAGCACCTCGTTTACACCGAGGGGGTCGGGGGTTCGAATCCCTCATTGCCCACCATACAAAACCTATCCCTTATCGGATGGGTTTTTTGTTTTATAGTTAGTTTATACAACTTTTGAGCTTGATCCAGAAAGAATGCTAGATTTTTGATCCTAAATAAACATTCATTATTTAGTCTGTTGACCAGTAGTTCTTTATTTTTCACTACTCACTTACAATTCGTAATCAACATATTTCTTTATAATAGTTTTATCTCTTAATTCTCTTTTTCTATATTTGAAAGTTCGTGGTAGGATTGTGCTAAACAAGAGCCATGTCAGTTCGAGTGAATTTCGCAACGTAGTGTAGAAATTAGTATCGAGAACAGTTTGTTGAAATTAAACCGAACCCCGAACATCGGTCATCGAAGTAGAGTCGAGATTGTAGGATATATAAAAAAATAAACACTCATAGAACAGGGTAATAAATTATGAAAAAAAACTTTGCCTTAATTGGAGCTGCAGGATACATTGCTCCAAGACATTTAAAAGCAATAAAGGATACGGAGAATGTTTTGTTGGCAGCTTTAGATAAAAATGATAGTGTAGGGGTAATTGATTCCTTTTTTCCGGAGGCTTCTTTCTTTGTTGAGTTTGAAAGGTTTGATAGGCATATCGAAAAACTAAAAAGAGAGCAAGGTTTACAGCTAGATTATGTAAGTATTTGTACGCCAAATTATTTACACGATGCACATATCAGAATGGCCTTAAGATCTGGAGCAAACGCCATTTGTGAAAAGCCTTTGGTGTTAAATCCATGGAATATAGATGCGCTCCAAACCATTGAAAAAGAAACGGGGAAAAAGATATTTACCATCCTTCAATTAAGACATCACCAAGCAATTTTAGAGTTAAAAAAGAAAGTAGAAGAAGCTCCTAAAGACAAGGTGTTTGAGGTGGATTTAACTTATTTAACCTCAAGAGGGAAGTGGTATTATGCTTCTTGGAAAGGAGAACAGTCAAAGTCTGGAGGAATTGCTTCTAATATTGGAGTGCATTTTTTTGACATGTTAGGCTGGGTGTTTGGGGAGTTAAAAGAAAACTTAGTCTATGAACATTCACATGACAGGGCATCTGGATATTTGGTGTTTGATAAAGCCAGAGTTAAATGGTTTTTGTCAATCAATTATGATTTAATTCCTGAAGAAATCAAAGAGAAGGGGCAAAGAACTTATAGATCTATTACGGTTGATGGTGAGGAGGTTGAGTTTAGTGGAGGGTTTACGGAATTACACACGGAAAGTTATAAACATATTATAAAAGGAACGGGCTTTGGGTTAGAGGATGCCAGAAAATCTATTGAGATTGTACATGAGATAAGAAATGCAGAAATGAAAACACCTGAGGAAGGAAAAGTACATGACTTATTTTATAAACCCAAAACCAAGCATCCATTTGCGTAGGGATACATATGTTTTTTAACAGTTTAGTGGAGAATACTTATTTCTTATGACATTTGTTATAAAGTTTTAATTTATATTTGACTTTGAAAAAAGAAAGAAAAAGAATGAAAATAGGAGTGGTTGGTTTAGGGTATGTAGGCTTGCCTTTAGCAAGACTTTTTTCGACCAAATATGCCACTATTGGTTTTGATATCAACCAACAGAGAGTAGTTGAGTTGAACCAAGGAATAGACACTACTTTAGAAGTAAGTAAAGAAATCTTACAAAAAGTTTTAACAAATACTGTTGTCAGTTCAGAGAGCCAAAAAGGCCTCTTTTGTACTTCAAATTTAGAAGACTTAGCCAGATGTAACTTTTACATAATTACAGTACCTACGCCTGTAGATAAAAATAACAGACCTGTATTAACCCCCTTAATCAAAGCGAGTGAAGCCATTGGAACTGTCTTAGAAAAAGGAGATATTGTGGTGTATGAATCTACTGTATATCCAGGAGCAACAGAAGAAGATTGTATTCCAGTTTTAGAAAGAGTTTCAGGTTTAAAATTTAATCATGATTTTTTTGCAGGGTATTCGCCTGAGAGAATCAATCCAGGAGACAAACTTCATACAGTTGATAAAATATTAAAAGTAACTTCGGGTTCTACCCCTGAAGTAGGAAAGAAAATTGATGAAGTTTACAAGTCAGTAATTTCAGCAGGAACCCATTTAGCACCCACCATAAAAGTAGCCGAAGCGGCAAAAGTAATAGAGAATTCTCAAAGAGATATCAATATTGCCTTTGTGAACGAATTGTCTAAAATATTCAATTTAATGAATATTGACACGAATGATGTGTTAGCTGCTGCGAGTACCAAGTGGAATTTTTTACCATTCAAGCCGGGGTTGGTTGGCGGACATTGTATCGGGGTAGATCCATATTACTTGGCTCAAAAAGCCCAAGAATTTGGATATCATCCTGAAATTATTTTGGCAGGAAGAAGAATGAATGACAGTATGGGAGCTTACGTAGCCTCTCAAGTGGCAAAATTGATGATTCATAATGACCTAAAAATCAAAGGAGCCAAAGTTTTGGTTTTAGGAATTACATTCAAAGAAAATTGCCCAGACGTTAGAAATACCAAAGTAGTAGATGTGGTTAGAGAATTACAAGATTACGGAATGCATGTTGATATTTATGATCCTTTAGCAAACGGAAGAGAGGTAGAAAAAGAATATCAATTAAAAACAGTAGAAAAAATTCCGACTCAAAAATATGAAGCCATTGTTTTAACAGTTGCTCATCAAGAACTTTTGTCTTTAAATTTTAATGAATTTTTGATAAAAGACGGGGTGATTTACGATGTAAAAGGAGTGTTAAAAAAAGAAATGAGTCACGGAAAATTATAAAATTAAAAACGACCATCGAAAATCGAATGATTATGTCAGTTCGAGTGAATTTCGAAACAAAGTGGAGGAATTAGTATCGAGAACAGGTACAGAAATAAAAAAATATAAATAGACAACCGAAAATCGACCATCGGTCATCGAAAAACTAAAATATATGAACATTACAGTAGTAGGAACAGGATATGTAGGGCTGGTTACGGGAACTTGTTTTTCTGAAATGGGAAACAAGGTAACTTGTATAGATATTGATCAAAAAAAGGTAGACGCCCTAAAAAACGGGATCATTCCAATTTACGAACCAGGGTTAGAGCCTTTGGTAAAAAAGAATGTAGAATTAGGAAACCTAAGCTTTAGCACTGCCATCAAAGAAGGCTTAGAGAATTCCGAAGTTGCTTTTATTGCGGTAGGAACGCCTATGGGAGATGATGGGTCTGCAGACTTACAATATGTGTTGGCAGTAGCCAAGCAAATTGGAGAAGAAATGACCAAGCCATTAGTAGTAATAGACAAATCTACAGTGCCTATTGGAACAGCAGACAAAGTAAAAGCCACCATAAAAGAGGCTTTAGACAAAAGAGGGGTAGATATTGAATTTCATGTGGTGTCTAATCCAGAGTTTTTAAAAGAAGGAGCGGCAGTAAATGACTTTATGAAGCCAGATCGTGTAGTGGTAGGGGCGGAAACAGAAGCTGCTTTTAAAGTCATGAGAAAGTTATACGCAACGTTTACTCACAACCATGATCGTTTGATTGAAATGGATGTTCGTTCTGCTGAAATGACAAAATATGCTGCCAATGCCATGCTTGCGACAAAGATTTCATTCATGAATGAAATTGCCAACATTTGTGAAAAAGTAGGAGCAGATGCCAACAAAGTAAGAATTGGAATAGGTTCAGACAATAGAATAGGATATAGTTTTATTTATCCAGGAGCGGGTTACGGAGGATCATGTTTTCCTAAAGATGTAAAAGCTTTAAAGAAAATTGCAGAAGAAAACGGATACAAAGCAAAGTTAATTACTTCGGTAGAAGAGGTAAATGATACACAAAAATTTGTGATTTCTAACAAAGTAATTGCAAGATTTGGCGAGGATTTATCTGGATTTACTTTTGGTGTTTGGGGATTGTCTTTCAAGCCGGGAACGGATGATATGAGAGAAGCACCAGCAATTTATGTAATCAAAGAATTGGTAAAACGTGGAGCAAAAATAAAAGCTTACGATCCAAAAGCCATGCACGAAGCACAAGAGTTTTATTTAAAAGGAGTAGAGAGTTTAGAGTATGTTTCTTCTAAATACCAAGCGTTAGAGAGTGCAGATGCCATGATTTTATTAACGGAATGGAAAGAGTTTAGATCTCCAGATTTCATGGAAATCAAGGCCTTATTAAAATCTCCGGTAGTATTTGATGGTAGAAATCAATACGGAGTATTTGAAATAGAAAAAGAAGGATTTGAATATTACCAAATCGGAAAAGCCTAATTTAATAGGTCGGTCATCGAGTAGCTTGTGCTGAGCTTGTCGAACTATGGTCATCGAGCGTAGTCGAGATGTCATTATTGAATAAAGTTAGCTGAGTCTAGTCTACGTAAGTCTAAAATAGGTCATCGAGCGGCCTGTACTGAGCTTGTCGCAGTAAGTCGAGATGCAGAGGAAATATAGAAAAACAAGTAAATCTTCGAACAAACAATGTCAGTTCGAGTGATTTTATGAAGTAAAACGAAATAAAATTGTATCGAGAACAGAAATAATTTAAATGAAACTCCGACATACACAGTTATTGCGTAATAATCACAAGAGAAATTTGCGTAAAAATAAAAGTTGTTTGAGTCCGATGTTCCATCGGGGAGTTCTTTTATTTTAGCAAATGATCTTCGAGATTTAGCAATGTTTGTGAAGTCTTGATTTTTGGTTACTTTTTATCAAGAAAAAGTAATAGAAGAAGAAATCTAAAAGGAATGTTGTTTTATGATAAAGAAAATAGTTGTGATAAAAGTTAAATAAAACAATGTCAGTTCGAGTGAATTTCGTAACGCAGTGAAGAAATTAGTATCGAGAACAGATTAAGTAAAATAAATAATAAAAACCAACAACTGATAACCGAAAATGATAAACTATCCAATAAAATTTACCCCAATTCTAAAAGATAAAATTTGGGGAGGTGAAAAATTAAAAACAGTACTAAATAAAAAAACCTCTTTAAACAACATTGGAGAAAGTTGGGAGTTGTCTTCTGTGGATGGAGATATTTCTCAAGTGTCTAACGGAGCATTAAAAGGGTTGTTATTAACGGAGTTAATCGAAAAATATAAAGGAGACTTGGTTGGTGATAAAATATATGAGCAATTCGGAAACAAATTTCCGCTACTATTTAAATTCATCGACGCCAAAGAAAATTTATCAATCCAACTACATCCCAACGATGAAATAGCCAAAAAGTTACACAATTCTTTCGGGAAAACAGAGATGTGGTATGTGATGGATGCGGATCAGAGTTCTGAACTAAATATCGGTTTTTCAGAGGCAATGACGCCTGTAAAATACAAGCAAGCCATTGAAAATAAAAATATTTTAGAAAAACTAAACTTTGAAAAAGTAACCAAAGGAGATTCTTTTTTCATCAAAGAAGGGTTGGTACATGCCATTGGAGCAGGTTGTTTAATAGCAGAAATTCAACAAACTTCAGACATAACTTATCGTATTTACGATTGGGACAGGGTAGATGACCAGGGAAATGAGAGAGAATTACATACAGACTTAGCATTAGAAGCATTGGATTATAATGCGGTGGGTGCAAACAAATGTAAATATCAAAAAGAAGTCAATCAACCTTCAAACATAGCATCTTGTGAATATTTTACGACAAATTATATCAAAGTTAATGATTTGTTTACGAGAGACTTATCTAGTGTAACATCATTTACAGTCTATATTTGTGTGGGAGGAGCAGGAACCATTTCATTAGGAGCTGAAAAAGAAGAAATCAAAAGAGGTGAAACCGTTTTAATTCCTGCAAATACAAAGGAAATTGTTGTCAAGTCACAAGAAATAGAATTACTTGAGGTGTATGTTAAATAATGAAGAATAATTGATCGTTTTTCGATGAAATATGTATATTTTTAAAGATAATTTAAGAATAGATGTTGAAGTCAATAATCCTAATTAAATCAAAAATACTAATGATTGAAGTTTCATTCTTAATGATGTTAAAATAAATAATAAACTCAACAAAAGTGTGGTTTAGGTAGTATGGGGTTAAAGAAAGATTTGTTAAGAGTATCGGGGGCTAATTTAGTAGTGATGCTTTCAAGTATTGTAAATGGTATTGTCTTACCATATGTGTTGTCAATTGGTAGCTTTTCTGAACTTAAAACATATACTTTATATGCTAGCTTTATTGGTTTTTTACATTTAGGTTTTGTGGATGGTTTAAATATCAAATATGGTGGGAAAACTCGTGAAGATATTGATAAAGTAGAATTTAATAGTTTTCATAATTTTTTTATAACCTTTCAATTAATCATATTGTCATTGTTTGTTGGGATTGGGCTAATCATCAATAATAACATCATTTTATTACTTGGTTTAGCAATTCTTCCAATCAACCTTCAGTCTTTTTTTCTGTATTATTTTCAGGCGATAGGAGAGTTTAAAGAGTATTCAAAAACAACAATACTTGTTCCTCTGATCAATCTAGTTTTAACACTTATTTTAGTTTTTATAGAAGTAGTTGATTATAGAGTTTACATTATTTCAACAATAATTAGTTACTTAATTTCAATCTTGTTTTTAGAAAGAAATTATAGAATATATTCTAATTTTTCCTTCGTTATAGATAAGAAGTCACTTGCATTAAAAGGTAGTTTTAAATTATATAAAGCAATCTTTATGTCTGGCTTTTTCATAATGTTGGGGAATGTTCTATTTACAATGTTTTTTGACATTGGTAAATGGGGAGCTAAGTTTTTAACAAACAATGAAGGTTTTGCTAAATATTCGTTAGGAATATCATTAATTGGTTTTGTAATGATATTTATAGGGGCTATTAATAAAACATTTTACCCTTATATATCCAGAAATAATAAAGTAGAACAGATTCTTAAGTATAAAAACATTTTATATATAATTAGTAGTTTTTCTTTAGCAGGTTTTTTTTTTCTTCAAATAATAATCAAAACATTTCTACCAAAATATATAGATTCATTACCTATTACGGCTGTCCTGATGACCTCAATTCCAGGGATGATGATCATCAAATCTATATATATCAATCTATACAAAGTTCAGAAAAAAGAAAAGAAGTTTTTGTATGATACTTTAATCTATTTAATGTTTGCAGTGTTATTAAATATCATTCTCTATTTTTATTTGGAATCTTTAATAAGTATTGCAATAGCCTCGGTAATTTCAATTTATATTTGGACAATATTTCCTATAAGTTGTTTTAAAATTAAAAAGGAAGAAGTCTCAAAAGAGGTCTTATATCTAATTAGTATTCTTAGCCTTTTTTGGTTTGTTTATATGATTCACCATACCCTTTTCATAAAAATAACTGTTTTAACAATTTCAATGTTATTTATTAACATAATATTTTTTAAAAAACTGATATTTAATATTCTGAATATAAAAGTATGATTTATTTTATTATCTTATTTTTACTTCTATTTTTTACTTTGATATATGATTTTTTAAAGGTCAAATCAGGAAAAAAAATGGTGTATTACATAGTTTTGATTGGATTGATTTGTCTGTCAGGATTTAGATACAGAGTTGGGGGGGATACTTTAATGTATATGATTGTTCATCCAAGATTACCTTCGTTATCTGAATTAGGGAGTAATCATGCTATTAATGAAAAGCTTCAACCGCTTTGGATATTTTTTGTTGCAGTTTCAAAGTCTATTACAGAAGAATTTTACATGATCCAATTACTTCATGCAATAATAATTAATACGTTGATTTTTAATTTTATAAAATCAAATACCAAATATATATTTACAGCAATATTGCTTTATTATATTGGATATTATGGGTATTTTAATTTTGAAATATTAAGAGAGTCAATCGCTGTTGCTATTTTTTTATATTCAATTAAATTCATAAAAAATAAAAAATGGGTTGCTTATTATATAATTTCATTACTAGCTTTATCCGTCCACTTTTCTGCCATAGTACTATTTGTAATTCCTTTACTGTTAAAATTAAAATTTAATTTATCAAGAGCTTTAATAATTTTTATTTTAGGAGTAATTTTTGGTGTTTTTTTTATTAAAATTTTATTTTCATTAAATGTTGGAGGAGGTCTCGTAGAAAGTATAAAATTATATCTTGATTACAAACCTACATTTTACGGGTTAATATCAATTTTAGTTCTATATATTTTATACCCATGGGTGATTTATAAAATATCTAATTATTATTTGAAAATTGAATCTAACTTAAATAATTTTTTGAATGTTTACATCCTGATTGGGGCTTCAACGTCTTTTTTCTTTATTTTTTTTAGATTCTTAAATTACCTAACACCTATTTTGTTTCTTTTTATAGCTGAAATTATACATGGGGTTTACAGAAAAGGTAAGCTTAAACAAGTTGGATTGACAAGTGGTATACTAACTTTTATAATTTTCTCAGTAATTCATATGAATGCTTATTTTTCAGATACCTCACAATTTGTAGAATCATCGAGATGGTATAGTAGGTGGTACCCTTACTATTCAATTTTTGATAAGGAAATAGATGAGACTAGAGAGAAGTTAGTAATTGAGCAAAATAAATTTCAACTTAAAAAGAAATAATAATGAATATAGCCTATTCTTGTGATGAAGCGTATATACATCATACAGGTATTTCAATACTATCTTTACTAGAAAACAATAAGGAGTTTAAAGAAATTAATATTTATTTTATTGAAAAGAATGTCTCAAAAAAATCAATAGCTTCCATAGAAAAATTAATTCATTCTTATCAAAGGAGTTTAATTTGTATACCGTTTCATGAATTGTGTTCGGAACTGAAAATAAATGCCTTGGGACGTCATATTGAAACAGTGTATTCAAAATTGTTTTTTTCTGGAATTCCCAATATTGATAAAATTTTATACATTGATAGTGACACAATAATTAATGATTCATTAATTGATTTTTGGAACATCGACTTAGAAGAAAATTTGGTTGCAGGAGTAGAAACTTACAGTGTAGAGGCAAAACCAAAGCTAAATTTAAATAAAAAAGATAGATTTATAAATGATGGGATTGTTTTGATTAACCTAAAGGAATTTAGAAAACAAAATATAAAACAGAAGTTTATAAATTGTATAAATAGTTATCATGGAAATCCTCCTGTACTTAGTGAAGGAGTTATAAATAAAGTATGTAAAAATAGGATAAAGGTAATTCATCCCAAATACAATTTAATGAGTGGTTTAATTACATACAAACACAACCCGTTTTTAGACTTAGATAAATTTTATACAAAAAAATGTATAAATGAGGCTATAAAGAAACCTGTTATTATTCATTATTTGTCGGGATTCTACAATAGACCTTGGGATGTAAATTGTACACATCCAATGAAAGAAAAATACCTGTATTATAAATCAATATCATACTGGAAAGACATTCCTTTGCAGAATAAAAAAATGAATCTAAGATTGCGTACAATCAAGTTTCTTTATCAATATATTCCAAACATATCCTTGGAATATATCAGGTTCTTAATAAAGAAAATGAGATAAAACTGTTAAAACGAAGAATATGAAAATACAAAATAAAACACTTTTAATTACAGGAGGAACTGGTTCGTTTGGGAATGCAGTTTTAAATCGTTTTTTAGCAACAGATCATTTTAGTGAGATTCGAATTTTTTCTCGTGATGAAAAAAAACAAGATGATATGCGTAATCAACTTAGAAATGAAAAATTAAAATTCTATATAGGTGATGTTCGTGATTATAATGCTGTTGAAAAAGCAATGAGAGGTGTTGATTATGTCTTTCATGCAGCTGCTTTAAAGCAAGTGCCATCATGTGAATTCTTTCCTTTAGAGGCAACCAAAACAAACGTGATGGGAACACAGAATGTAATTGATGCAGCTGGAGCCAATAAAGTAAATAAAGTAATTTGTTTAAGCACAGACAAAGCAGCTTATCCAATTAATGCTATGGGAATATCAAAGGCTTTAATGGAAAAAGTAGCCATTGCTGCTTCACGAAATTTAAGAGACACAACGGTTTGTTTAACTAGATATGGGAATGTAATGGCTTCAAGAGGTTCTGTAATTCCTTTGTTTTTAAAACAAATAAAAGAAGGAAATGATATAACGATAACAGATCCTAATATGACCCGTTTTTTAATGTCTTTAGAAGAGGCTGTAGAATTGGTTTTATTCGCTTTTGAACATGGTAATTCTGGAGATTTGTTTGTAAACAAAGCCCCAGCAAGTACTATTGGAGACCTGGCAAAAGCGATCAAAGAAATCTTCAAGGCCAAGAATGATGTAAAAATAATAGGGACTCGTCATGGAGAGAAATTATATGAAACTTTGTGTACACGTGAAGAGATGATCAAAGCAGAGGATATGGGAGATTTTTATCGAATTCCAGCCGACAATAGAGATTTAAATTATGCACGTTATTTTTCGGAAGGAGAACAAAATATTGCACTTATAGAAGATTATCATTCACACAACACCAAGCAACAAAATGTTGAGGAGGTGAAAAAGATGTTGTTGAATTTAGAAATTATCAAAAACGAACTGTTAAAATAAATTTTAAAAAATGCCAAAACCTATTTTAATTAAAGGAGGAAGTTTTTCTGACGAAAGAGGTTTGTTGTTGTATAACAACGATTTTGATGCAACAGAAATCAAACGTATGTATATAATAAAAAATAAAAGTCCAGAGTTAATAAGAGGGTGGCAAGGGCATAAAATAGAACAACGCTGGTTTTCTGTTATATGTGGAGAATTTTTGATTAAATTATTGGCAGTTGATAACTGGGAAAGTCCCTCTAAGGATTTAGAAGTGATGGAATTTCAAATTTCTGCAAGTAATATGAGTGTATTGCATGTGCCTGCAGGCTATATAAGTAGTATTCAGTCAACCAAAGAGAATGCTAAATTATTAGTAATGTCAGACTATTTGTTAGGTAGTATAAAAGATGAGTATAGGTACGATATTAAATATTTTGAGGATATAAATTAAATAAAAATGTTAAAAATAGGGATAACGGGACAACAAGGTTTTGTAGGAACCCATTTATATAATACAATTAGTTTAAGTCCACACGATTTTGTATTAATTGATTATGAAAGGAAGTTTTTTTCTAATGAGATTTTATTAGATGAATTTGTTTCTAAATGCGATGTAATAGTCCATTTAGCAGCAATGAATCGACATGAAAATCCAGCAGTTATTTACGAAACAAATATCAGCTTGGTAAAAAAACTAGTTTCTTCCTTAGAAAGAACAGGGAGTAAGCCACATATTTTATTATCATCTTCTTCTCAAGAAGAGAAAAATAATTTATACGGAAAATCTAAGAAAGAGGGTAGAGAACTTCTAATAAATTGGGCAAACAAAGTTGGAGCAGTATTTACAGGTTTAATAATCCCTAATGTGTTTGGCCCGTTTGGAAAACCTTTCTATAATTCAGTAGTGGCCACATTTTCGCATCAATTAGCCAATGGAGAAACTCCAACGATACAAGTTGATGGAGAATTAAAATTAATTTATGTGGGTGAGTTGATAGATAAAATAATCAATTTTATAAAAAATAAGATTGAAGAAAATATTTATGTAGTTCCTCATTCTAAGGAAGCAAAGGTTTCGGAATTATTAGTATTACTTAAGAAATTTAAGAATCAATACCAGAATAATGGAGAAATACCCTTATTAAATAATTCGTTTGAGTTGAATTTATTCAACACTTTCAGATGTGCGATGCCTATCAAAACTTATTTTCCTGTAAAGTTTACTAAACATACAGATCCAAGAGGATCCTTTGTAGAAGTGATTCGTTTAGGAATAGGAGGTCAGGTATCATTTTCTACAACTGTACCAGGAATTACTAGAGGAAATCATTTTCACACAAGAAAAATAGAACGTTTTGCCGTCATCAAAGGAAAAGCATTGATTCAATTAAGACGTATAGGGACCGATGAAGTTCTTGATTTTTATTTAGATGGTGAGCAGCCTTCCTATGTTGATATGCCAATATGGTATACACATAATATAAAAAATATAGGAGAAGAAACCTTATATACAAACTTTTGGATAAATGAACCATACAATCCAGAAGATGCAGATACGTATTTTGTAGAAGTTTAAAAAAATGAAAAATGAAAAAGTTAAAAGTTCTTACAGTAGTAGGTACAAGGCCAGAAATTATTAGACTTTCTAGAGTGTTATTAAAATTAGATGATACTGAAAGTATTGATCACGTTTTGGTACATACAGGACAGAATTATGATTATGAGTTAAATGAAGTGTTTTTTAACGATCTAGGCTTAAGAAAACCTGATTATTTTTTGAATGCGGCGGGTGGAAATGCAACGACTACGGCAGGACAAATTTTAATTAACATAGATCCTGTACTAGAGGAGGTAAAACCAGATGCTTTTTTAGTGTTAGGAGATACAAATTCATGTTTGTGTGCAATTGCAGCCAAAAAAAGAAAAATCCCAATTTTTCATATGGAAGCTGGTAATCGTTGTTTTGATCAACGTGTTCCAGAAGAAACAAATAGAAAAATTGTAGATCATATTAGTGATATAAATCTAACCTATAGTGATATTGCAAGAGAGTATTTATTAAGGGAGGGACTACCTGCAGATAGAGTCATTAAAACGGGTTCCCCTATTTTTGAAGTAGTCACCGCGTATAATAAACAAATAGAAGAATCTGAAGTATTGTCTAGACTAGAGTTAAAAAAAGGATTATATTTTTTAGTATCAGCCCACAGAGAAGAAAATATAAATTCAGATAATTTCTTAAAATTAGTAGAATCTTTAAATGCAATTGCAGAAAAATATAAGTTACCTGTAATTGTTTCTACACATCCTAGAACTAGAAATAAAATTAATGAAATGAAGGTTGAGTTCAATTCTTTGGTGAGTTTAATGAAACCCTTAGGTTTTCACGATTACAATAACTTACAGAGAAATGCAAAAGTGGTATTGTCTGATAGTGGAACAATTTCTGAAGAATCCTCAATTATGAATTTTTCTGCATTAAATATACGAGAAGCTCATGAAAGACCAGAAGCCATGGAAGAAGCTTCTGTAATGATGGTTGGACTTTCTCCTGAAAGAATAATGCAAGCATTAGTCATCTTAGAAAAGCAAAACATAGGTAAAGAAAGATTGTTAAGGCCTGTTGCAGATTACTCCATGCCGAACGTATCTGATAAAGTGGTAAGAATAATTTTGTCCTACACAGATTATATTAACAGAGTAGTTTGGAATAAATAGGTATGAGTAAAGGAACAATTATATATATTGGAGGATTTGAGATGCCGGATAAAAATGCTGCAGCACAACGAGTAGTCGCTAATGCTAAGGTGCTTAATTCGCTAGGTTTTAAAGTAGTTTTTATAGGGGTGTCTAAATCAATTGATGAGGCAATAGTAAAAGAGAAACATTTTAATTCAGACGTCTATGTTAAGAAATATCCAACAGGAGTTAAAGAGTGGTTTAAGCATTGGGTATCCTATAAAGACTATATAAAAATAGTGAAGTCTTACAAAAATGTAAATGGAATTATAGCTTACAACTTTTCATCTTATTCTCTTTACAGGTTAAATATTTGGGCTAAAAAAAATCAAATAAAAATCATTTCAGATTGTACGGAATGGTACGAGGTTGCTAAAGGAGAAAGTTTTTTAAAAAAACGAATAAAGACATTTGATATTTACACAAGAATGCACATCATGCATACTAAATTAGATGGAGCCATTGTCATTAGTAATTATTTACAAAATTTTTACGAAAAAAAAGGGGTAAAAACGATAAACATTCCTCCTTTGGTAGATAGTAAAGCCCTAAAATGGTTATACCAAGAACAAAGTGTCAGAATAGAACAAGACAGGGTTGAGGTCATTTATGTGGGCTCTCCTTTTTCAATTGAAACCAAAGGACAAAAAGATCGGCTAGATAATCTTGTAGGGATGTTTATAGACTTGTCTAGTGAAATAAAAGTAAGGTTAAATATAGTTGGTATAGAGAAAGAAATGTTTTTGGAATTTTATCCCGATTTACAATATAATTTAGAGGATGAAGTAGTTGTTTTTTATGGAAGAAAACCTCATTTAGAGGCAGTTGAGATGCTGAAAAAATGTGATTTTTCAATATTTTTAAGAGAAGATACGTTAGCAAATCGTGCAGGGTTTCCAACAAAGTTTGCTGAAGCTATTACATTAGGAGTACCAGTTTTAACAAATAAAAGCACTAATTTATCGGACTTTTTAATAGAAGGACAAAATGGATTCTGGCTAGATACTAGTAATTCAAATTCCTTAAAAGAAAGTTTGCGAAAAGCATTGCTTACAGATAGAGTAAAGTTAAATCAGATGAAAAAAAATACAATCAAAACGGAACTGTTCGATTTTAGAAAGTATACTTCGATATTTGAAGCATTCTTAAAAGAAATTTAGTGTTTACTTCTAATATTTATTTATGTTGGTTGTAAACAAGAATGTTGATGAGGGGAGAAAAAGAAATGTCATTTTACAACAAGTGTCAACACTAAAAGTGAAGTAAAATAAATGAGTATGAAGATAGCATTGGTTGAGAATTTTGGAGCTGATTTTGTGGGAGCTAGGCTGAGATATGCTGTGTTTTTAAAAAATAAAGGTTTTGAGGTTTATGCAATAATTCCTAAAGATGGACATAAGATGTTGATTAAGAGGGAAAAGATCAATGTGATTGAAGTTGAAGATAGCATTAGAGATAAAGGAATAAAATCAAAAATAAAGTACGCAAGTGAACTAAGGGGGATCCTAAAAAAAGAAAATTTTGATATTGTTCACTTTTATAGGTTACAACCAAACTTGATTGGAACTTTTATAGCTGGGCTTTACACTTCATCTAAAATTGTGAATCATATAACGGGTTTAGGGGTTGTTTTTTCTAGTAATAATACAAAAAGTAAGATCCTACAATTAGTAATTAAGCTTTTATATAAACTTAACAACTATTGCTTTAAACCCTATACTGTTTTTCAGAATAAAGAAGATATTCAAGAATTAGGTTTTAAAGAAAGAGTCTATTGTATTGAAGGAAGTGCAGTAAATGAAGATAGATTTAATGATCAATCAAATTTAAATAATATAAAAAAAATCAATGAACTTAGAGAGCAACTTAAAATCTCTAAAGAGAGTAAAATTATTGTTTTTGTCTCTAGATTATTAAAAGAAAAAGGAGTGTTAGAGTTGGTTAAGGCCGTAATCAAAGTAAATGAAAATTATGCCCCTCCTATAAGTTTGGTGGTTGTTGGCTGGAGTGATATTCAAAACCCTTCCGCTGTTAATCCTAAAGATTTAGAAGAATTAGCCAAGGAATTTGATTATATTAATTTTTTAGGAAAGCGATCTGATATTGAGGTTGTTATAGGAATGGGAGATGTGTCTATTTTACCAACATATTATAGAGAGGGAACTCCTCGGTTTTTATTAGAATCGATGGCTGTTGGAAAACCAATAATTACAACTGATATGCCAGGGTGCAACCATTTAATTGATAAAGAGAATATGAATGGTTTTTTAATAAAGCCTAGAAATGTAGAAGCAATTCAAAAAGCCATTGTGGAAGTTTTAAAAAGTGACATAGATGTTTTAGGAAAGAATAGTCAAAAATTATACAAAGAAAAATTCTCAGAAGACAAGGTTTATTCGGCCCTACTTAACATTTATACTTCAATTGTAGAATAAATGAAGAAAAACATAACAATCACAGGAGTTACAGGTTTTGTTGGGCAAAATTTAAGCCCATATTTAGAAAAAAATAGGTCAAATAAAATAAAAGGAATTTCTAGGAGTGCAAAAGAAACAAAAATGATTTCTTATAGTCATTTAACTTCTCAGGAATGGAATAATATGCATGTTTTTATTCACTTAGCAGGAAAAGCGCATGACCTAAAAAAAACATCTCAAGACCAAGAATATTTTCAAGTAAACACAGAGTTAACAATTCAATTATTCAACCAGTTTTTGCAAAGTACTTGTGAAACTTTTATATACATGAGCTCTGTAAAAGCAGTGGCAGATAAAATGGAAGGAGTTTTAACTGAAGAAACACATCCAAATCCGCAAACAGTTTACGGACAATCCAAACAAAAAGCTGAGGAGTATTTGTTGAACCAGCCTTTACCTAAAGGGAAAAGATTATACATACTAAGACCTTGTATGATTCATGGACCTGGGAATAAAGGAAATTTAAACTTATTATATAGTTTTGTGTCTAAAGGAATTCCATATCCATTTGGAGGGTATCAAAATCAGCGATCTTTTTTAGCTGTTGAGAATTTATGTTTTGTCATTAAAGAAATCATAGAAAACAAGGATATTCCAAGCGGAGTATATAATGTTGCAGATGATGAGTCTTTGTCAACCACAAATTTAGTAAGCATCATTGGAGAAGCCATTAACAAGCCAACAAAAATTTTAAAGATTCCAAAAAGCATCGTAAAATTGATGGCAAAACTAGGAGATGTAATTCCCTTACCTGTAAATAGCGAGCGTTTAGATAAATTAACCGAGAATTATTTGGTGAGTAATGTAAAAATAAAAAAAGCCATAAAAAAAGAGTTACCAATTAATACGAAACAAGGAATCGTCAAAACCATAAAATCTTTTAAGAAATAAGTTGCTTTAGTAGAATATCGAATGTTTATGGATATCACAGTATTTAAGGTTGAAATTGTAGTTGTTTTTAACAAACCACATCAAGTATTAAGAATATTCAAAATCAAATAATCAAACAAAAATTAATTGCTTGTTTATCATAAATTTAATGTGAAAACAATTTTCGGTTGTTTATATTTGTCAAAAGAAAAAGTTACAATTGTTTTGGTAAATCAATGTGAAAAGTTGACAGAAGTGAGTTTTTTAGTCAACAAATTTCAAATATATAATTGAGGGATATCGTAAATAATTAGAAGTATAGATAAAAAGAAGGCTATGAATAAAAACAAAAAGATATATGTCGCTGGCCATAGAGGAATGGTGGGAAGTGCAGTATGTCGAGTGTTAGAGCAAGAAGGTTATACAAATGTCATTGGAAAAACTAGTAAAGAATTAGATTTAAGAAATGCAATTGCGGTCAAAGAATTCTTTGAAACCGAAAAACCAGAGGTGGTAATTGATGCTGCAGCCAGAGTAGGAGGGATTTTAGCAAACAATGATTATCCTTATCAATTCTTGATGGAGAACATGCAAATTCAGAACAACCTGATTGATGCAGCGTTAAAACAAGACATTCAAAAATTCATTTTTTTAGGAAGCTCTTGTATTTATCCAAAATTTGCTCCTCAACCTTTAAAAGAAGAATATTTATTAACCGATACTTTAGAACCCACAAATGAGTGGTATGCCATTGCCAAAATAACAGGAGTCAAAGCTTGTCAAGCAATTAGAAAACAATTTGGAAAAGACTTTGTGTCTTTAATGCCTACAAATTTATATGGAACCCACGATAATTTTGACTTACAAACATCTCATGTCCTACCAGCCATGATTCGCAAATTCCATGAAGCAAAATTGAACAGTGAGCCTGTCGAACTGTGGGGGAGTGGAACGCCAATGAGAGAATTCTTGTTTGTAGACGACATGGCAAAATCAGTAGTATTTGCCTTAGAAAATGTATTGCCAGAGCATTTATATAATGTGGGAACAGGAGAAGATCTAACCATCAGAGAATTAGCAGAAACCATTCAAAAAGTAGTAGGGCATACTGGAGAAATCATTTGGGACAGCTCAAAACCTGACGGAACCCCTCGAAAGTTAATGGATATCTCCAAAATGCATGCGTTAGGATGGAAACATCAAGTAGGGCTAGAAGAGGGAATTCAAAAAACCTATCATTGGTTTCTAGAAAACATAGAAAGCTTTAAACAAGTAAAATTATAATTGGATAACGACCACCGCTCATCGAAAATCGAGTAGCGAACATCGGACAACGAACAAAAAATGGAATCAAATCTTGAAGTTTGGAAATTAGCACATCAATTAACATTGGAGGTATATCAAATTTCTAAAAACTTTCCTTCTTCTGAAATATATGGTTTAACGAGTCAGATAAGGAGAAGTTCAAGTAGTGTTCCAACAAATATAATAGAAGGACATGGACGACAATATAAAAAAGAATTTGTACAGTTCTTATACATCGCCAAAGGTTCTTTAGAAGAAACAAATTATCAACTATTTCTAGCAAGAGATTTAGAATATATCTCAAGTGAAAAGTATGAGGAATTATATGAAATGTGTACACGAGTAAAAATGATGTTATATAAATTAATAAAATCATTAAAATAACACCGACAAGCGACGATCGAAGAGCGAACAACGGTCATCGGAAACCGAACAACGAAAACTAAAAAAATATGAAAGTAGCATTAATCACAGGAATCACAGGTCAAGATGGATCTTACTTAGCAGAATTATTATTAGAAAAAGGATACATGGTACATGGTATCAAAAGAAGATCATCTTTATTTAATACGGATAGAATAGATCATTTATACCAAGACCCACATGATCCAAATCAAAGGTTAAAGTTACATTATGGAGATTTAACAGACTCTATGAATCTTACACGTATCATACAAGAATGTCAGCCAGATGAAATTTACAACTTAGGAGCCATGTCTCATGTAAAAGTATCATTTGATTGTCCGGAATATGTAGGAAATGTAGATGGTTTAGGAACCCTAAGAATCTTAGAAGCAGTAAGACTTTTAGGGCTGACAGAAAAAACAAGAATTTACCAAGCTTCTACTTCCGAGTTGTTTGGAGGATTACCAGAGAATAAAAATGAAAGAGGGTTTTATGATGAAAACTCACCTTTATATCCACGTTCTCCTTATGGAGTAGCAAAAATTTATGGTTTTTGGATCACAAAGAACTACCGTGAGGCCTATAACATGTATGCGTGTAATGGATTGTTATTCAATCACGAATCTCCAAGAAGAGGAGAAACGTTTGTGACTCGTAAAATTACCCGTGCGGTGGCAAAAATTGCTCTAGGTTTACAAGATAAAATTTACTTAGGAAATTTAGAGGCAAAACGTGACTGGGGACATGCCAAAGATTATGTTCGCATGATGTGGATGATTTTACAAGCAGACAAAGCAGAGGACTGGGTCATTGCCACAGGGGTAACTACAACAGTGAGAGATTTTGTTCGTATGGCATTTAGCGAAGTAGGAATTGAATTAGAATTTAAGGGAACAGGAGTAGACGAAAAAGGGTTTATCAAAAGCATAGATAAAGAAAAATACGAGGCAGCTACAGGAATGAATATCGACCATCGAACATCGAAAAGCGAACTTCGACCAACCATTGGCAAAGAAGTCTTATCTGTAGACCCTTCTTACTTCCGTCCAACAGAAGTAGACTTATTATTAGGAGATCCAACTAAAGCAAAAGAAAAACTAGGATGGGTACCAGAATATGACTTAGCAGGTTTGGTAAAAGACATGATGCAAAGCGATGTAAAGTTGATGAAAAAAGACAAAGACATGTTAGCAGCGGGGCATGAGATTTTAAAGCAGGTGGAGTAAGCAATAATTAAGTCATTGAAGAGTGCAAATTATAAAAATAAATGAATAAAATTTCAAGTAACAAAACGATTTTAAAGAATACTTTAATGTTGTATATCAGACAGATACTTAGCTTAGGTGTCAGTCTATATACAGTCCGAGTTGTCTTAGACGTGTTAGGCGCTGAAGACTATGGTATTTATAGTGTTATTGGAGGTATTGTGATGTTTTTTTCTTTTTTAAAAGGATCCATGTCTTCAGCAACACAACGTTTTTTTTCTTTTGCAATAGGAGAAAATGACGAATTGAAGTTAAATCAGATTTTTTCAGTTAATTTATTAATTTACTTCCTAATAGCTGTTTTTTCATTAATTTTATTAGAAGTAATAGGTTTTTGGTTTGTTAAAGAATATTTGAAACTACCTGAAATAAGAATTGATGCTGCTTTAAATATATACCATTTTTCAGTTTTCACCTTTTTTGTTACAATATTTTCGACTCCATTTACTTCGGCAATTATTGCTCATGAAGATATGCATATATATGCTTACCTATCAATTATTGACGTACTGATGAAACTTGGGGTGGTGTTTCTATTGGTGGTTCTTGAGGGTGATAAATTAATTCTATACTCACAACTTTTGTTTACTGTTTCGGTTGTTTTATTTGTTGTATATGGCTGGATATGTACTAGAAGGTATCAAGAATGTCAAATATCAAAATTTTATTGGAATAAGAAGATATTTTCAGAAATTATAGGGTTTACTGGCTGGACGTTGTTTGGTCAATTTACTAGCGCAGCTAGAAATCAGGCTGTAGTTGTTTTGGTAAATCAGTTTTATAATCCTGTAGTGGTTGCATCCACGGTAGTTGCTAGAAACATTTCTACTCAAATACAAATGTTCTCTAACAATTTTAATTCTAGTTTGTATCCACCAATTATAAAATCATACGCTTCTGATAACAAGGTTAATATGTTTGCATTAATTCATAGCGGATCAAAAATAACTTTTTTTTTAATGTGGATTTTTGCTTTACCATTTCTTTTAGAAATGGATGTGATATTAGGATTGTGGCTTAAAACTATTCCAGAAGGAACAATTCTGTTTACAAGGTTGGCTTTAATAGAGGTACTTGTTAATTCTATAAGTCTTCCAATTCAAACTGCTGCAAGGGCTCCGGGCAGGATGAAAGTATATGAGCTTGTTTTAGGTTTTATTCAGATTTTAATTTTTTTAGCGTCTTGGCTGTTCTTTTATTTAGGATATTATGCATATATAATATTTGTTGTTGCAATTGTAGCTAATGCAATAATGTTTTTTGTTCGTTTGTTAATAGTTAAGTATTTAGTAGATCTTTCTATTCAAGAATTCTTAAGCAAAGTATTTTACCCCGTAGGATTAGTGGTGCTAGTCACAACATTAGTATCTTGTACATATAAATATTTAATTTGTCAGACTAATGATGTTCCTCAATCGCTACTAGCTATATTGGTGTATGTAATTTGTATCTTACTGAGTGTATATTTCATTGGTTTAGATAAAGAATGGAGAGTCAAACTGAAGAATATGATAGTACAAAAAATAAAGTTTAATTAAATGACTTCATTATGAGAATTTTAATACTTGGAGGAACTGGTGCTATGGGTGTTCATTTAGTAGATTTATTATCAAAAACTCAAGACAAGGTTTTTGTTACATCACGTAGTGAGAGGGATTCCTATGAAAATATAACATATATTCAAGGAAATGCAAATCAAGATGAGTTTATAGCTAAATTGATGCAAAAAAAATGGGATGCAATTATTGATTTTATGGTGTATTCAACAGAGTCTTTTAAGAACAGAGTGGAGTTACTTTTAAAAGCTACATCACAATACATTTTTATAAGTTCCGCAAGAGTTTATGCTGAAACAAATCCCGTAATAACAGAGTCCTCTCCAAAATTATTACATGTTTCTAAAGATGAAGAATATTTATCTACAGATGAATATGCATTAACTAAAGCACGACAAGAAGATATACTGAAAATATCAGTAGAGAAAAATTACACAATTATTAGGCCGTATATTACTTACAGTGAAAGAAGATTACAATTAGGTGTATTAGAAAAAGAAGATTGGCTTTATAGAGCATCAAGAGGAAGAACAATTGTTTTTTCTGAGGATATGATAGATAAAAGGACAACACTAACATATGGGCTAGACGTGTCTTTTGCTATTTTTAAGATTATCGGAAAACAAGAAGCTTTAGGGAATGAATTTCATGTCACTAACAATCAAAGTGTAACATGGCGTTATGTACTTAATGTGTATAAAAAAGTAATTGAAAATCACACAAATAAGAAAACTAAAATATTATTACAAAATAAAGAAAGCTTTTTTAAACATCATGACGCAAAATATCAAGCCTTATATGATAGGTTTTATAACAGGTGCTTTGATAATTCTAAAATTTCAAAACTTGTTGATACAAGGGAATTTATAGAGGTTGAAAAGGGGTTGCAAAATTGTTTGCAAGAATTTTTTAAAAATCCACACTATATAAAAATAAACTGGAGAAAAGAAGCAGTGAAAGATAGAGCAACAGGAGAATTTGCTTCTTTGTTAGAAATAAAGAAATTAAAAGATATTGCGAGATACTTGAAATACAGGTTTTTTTAATTTTTTTCGCAAAAAATAAATGATACATTATGGGAAAGTTTTATACAGATGAGAAAAATGCTCAAATTATTATCGCTCTACTAAAAGAGCATGGAATTAAAAAAGTTATAGCTTCGCCGGGTACTACAAATATGGCGTTAGTGGTTAGTATGCAGTTTGATCCTTTTTTTGAAGTCTATTCTTCTGTAGATGAAAGATCTGCAGCATACATGGCGTGTGGTTTGGTTGCCGAGTCTGGTGAGCCAGTCGTTATAAGTTGTACAGGAGCTACAGCTTCAAGGAACTATTTGCCTGGTTTAACTGAAGCTTACTATCGTAAGCTACCAGTTTTAACAATTACATCTACCCAGCCAATATCGAGTATAGGACATAATATAGCACAAGTAATTGATAGAAGTTCTTTACCGACTGATATAGCTAATTTAAGCTTAACCTTACCTATTGTTGAAAATGAACAAGAAAAATGGGATTGTGAAATTAAAGTAAACAAAGCTATCTTGGAATTAAAAAGAAATGGAGGAGGACCAGTACATATTAATTTACCAACTACTTATGGAACTTTTGAAACAAAAGAACTTCCTATAGCTCATAAAATAGAGAGATATGAATTAATAGATAAAATGCCAAGATTACTAGAAAATGATCTTATAGCTATATTTATTGGAGCACATGTTAAAATGTCTAATGAGCTAACTTTATCAATAGAAAAATTCTGTGAAAAAAATAATGCAGTTGTTTTTTGTGATCATACTAGTGGTTACTATGGTAATTATAGAATATTAGGGTCTATTTTAGGTGGGCAATCAATGGGATTGTCAAATTTTAAACGTCCAGATTTAGTAATTCATATTGGTGAAGTAACGGGAGACTATTATTCATCACCTTTGATAAGAAATAAAGTATGGAGAGTAAGCCCTGATGGAGAGATAAAAGATACCTTTAAAAAATTAATTAAAGTGTTTCAAATGGATGAGGCAAGTTTCTTTAATTATTATGCCATTAATGGTTTAAATATGTCTAAAAACACATATTTTCCTTTGTGCACTAACAAAATAGAGGAGTTAAGAAGTAAATTACCAGAAATCCCATTTTCAAATATTTGGATAGCTTCAATGATGGCTCATTTAATTCCCCAAAAATCAACGATACACTTTGCTATCTTAAACAGTCTACGTTCGTGGAATTTCTTTGAGTTACCAAAATCTGTAGAATCATCATCTAATGTCGGTGGATTTGGAATAGATGGTTGTATGTCTACGTTAATTGGTGCTTCTTTAACAAATAAGGAGAAGTTATATTTTAGTGTTATTGGAGATTTAGCTTTTTTCTATGATATGAATGTGTTAGGAAATAGGCATGTTGGTAATAATCTCAGAATTTTAATGATAAATAATGGTGTAGGAACTGAGTTTAGACAATACAATCATAGGGCTTCGGAATTTGGGAATAGCGCAGATGCATTTGTAGCAGCTTCAGGTCATTATGGACAAAAATCTCCAAAATTAGTTAAAAATTATGCAGAAAACTTAGGTTTTGAGTATTTAACAGCTTCTAATAAAAAAGAGTTCACAGATGTATATAAAAGATTCTTAGAAAGCGATATTACTGAAAAATCAATGTTTTTTGAAGTTTTTACAGAAAATGAAAAAGAAAGCTATGCGCTTGAGAGAATGTTAAATATTGAAGAGAATGTTAAAGGAAAAGCGGTGAAAGTAGCAACACAACTTATTGGTAAAAAAGGAATTAAAGGGCTTAAAGGGATTATTGGGAAATAAATAACTAAACAGCAAAACATCCTTTTTGGAGTAAAATTTAAATAAATGAAAATAGCAATTTTAACACAACCATTACACAACAATTATGGGGGGCTTCTTCAAGCTTTTGCTTTACAAAAAGTACTTAAGAAAAAACTAAATATTGAATCAGAAACCTTAGACATAGGCTATAGTTCTTCTTTTATTTCAAAATTAAAAGGTGTTGTTAAATTGAACATAGACAAGTTTATTTTCCAAAAAAAAATAAGACCACAATTTAAACCAACAGAAGAGCAAAAAAAGAAAATAGCCACACACACAGATGCCTTTAAAAATGAGTATATTAAACTTGGACAAGGAAAATATACCAAACAGAATTTAGGAGACTTACAAAAATTAAATTATGATGGTTATGTGGTTGGAAGTGACCAAGTTTGGAGGCCTAGATATTCTCCAAATATTCAAACCTATTTTTTAAATTTTTTAAAAAATAACTCAACATCAAAACGTATTTCTTATGCAGCTTCTTTTGGTGTAGATTTTAACGAGTTTAAAGATAGAGATTTATATAAATGTGCTAGCCTTTTACAAAAATTCGATGCTGTTTCTGTAAGAGAAGAAGGAGCAGTAAAATTATGTGAAACAAAGTTTGGGGTAAAATCAAAGCTAGTCTTAGATCCTACATTATTGTTAGAAGTAGACGATTACAAAGCTTTTTTTGATAAAGATTTAGAAACAAAAAAACAGATAATGTTTTATGTTTTAGATCCTGAATATGCAAATAAAGAAATTGAGACTAGTGTTAAAGAGTATTTTGATTTGCCATTGTTTAAAATTATGCCAAAAGCAATGAATGAAGAAAGTGTAAAAAATATTAAAGATTGTATATATCCTCCTGTAGAAGATTGGATAGAAGGATTTTTAACGAGTGAATTCATTATAACAGACTCTTTCCACGGAACCATATTTTCAATACTATTCAACAAGCAATTTATAACTATTGGCAACGAAGTAAGAGGAATGTCTAGATTTAATTCTGTCTTAAAAATATTTAATTTACAAGATAGATTGGTAAGTGATTTAGATGGTATTAAAAAGGTTTTAAAAACTAAAATAGATTATACAGCTGTAAATAAAATTTTAGAAACAGAAAAGGAAAAATCTTTAGATTTTTTAAAAGAAAGCCTCTTAAAATAAATTATTTACTAACATGATCAGTATTATAATTCCAGTATACAATGCAGAAAACACAATTAAGAAATGTGTTCAAAGCGTATTTAATCAGTCTGTAACAAATTATGAAATAGTGATTGTGGATGATGGAAGCATAGATAACTCTATTCAGGAATTAAAAAAAATAGAAGAAGAGCACTCTTGTGTTAAAGTTTTTTCACAACAAAATAGTGGGGTTACTGCTGCTCGTAAAAAAGGCTTTTTAGAGTCTGTAGGAGAATATATTATGTTTTTAGATGCGGATGACAACTTAAAAACCAACTGCTTAGAAATACTATTAAATAACTTTACTAACGAAATAGATGTTGTAAATGCTGGTCTAATTGGTGTTCCAAATAAGAAAATATGGGAGCACAAAGATATTGGAATATTAAATAAAAAAGATTATTTGTTTAGCTTACTAAAAAGCAATTCCTACGGCTATTTATATGCTTCTTTATATAGGAGAAGTGTTATAAAAGAAGAAATATTTAATATTGATGCTAGCATTAAAATAGGAGAAGATGTATTGATGAAGCTCTATATATGTAAATACATTAATAAAGCGTGTAATATAAAGCATATTGTGTATGAATATGTAGATAATGAAGTGTCTGCGATGAATACTAAAATAATACATCCGGACTACTATGTTAGGTATATGGGTGTTAGGAATAACATCATCAATGATATAGACAACACAATGCTTAACTTTGCAGAGAAAACTTTTTTAGATCGAGTAGATGCAAACAAAATGATAACTGTTTTTTTTAACTCGTTAATAGTTTTTGATGATAAAACCTATAAGTTAGTAAAAGCGTATAGTGCAAAAGCGAATCATAAATACACAAAACTGTTAAATAGCAAAGTAAGAACAAAATTGTTCAAAAGTTTTAAAACCTTAGTGTACAAAACAAGAGCGGTTTTACTTGGGAAAAAGCTGAACTACATTATAATTCACTAAGAATTAAGATAATAAGACAACTTATGAAATTAAAAGATATCGCAATAAGAGTTGTGAAAAAGGCATATAGAAAACTAACTGGTAAAGTTTTTTTGAATCCCAAATGTGAAATGGATAGACAAGTAGCAAATGATGCTATTTTTACCCTGTTAAATGCACCAGAACCATGCATGATTTCTAGGTTTGGAACTACCGAAATGAATTGTATTAACAATTATTTGTGTATTACAAGTAATAAAAGTTTTTCACGAAAAATTTATGAATACATTACAGATTATACACATACACCTTGGTGGAATACTAACCACTTTAAATATATGAACATTTATTCTGGTATTTTTCCGCCATCTGAAGAAACAAGTGAGAAGTTTTCTGAAAGATATTTGAAGGACATTCCTTTAATAGATTTATTAGGCTCTTTTCAGTACCACGAAAAGTTTATGCCGCTTAAAAAGAGTGTTGTAAAAGTTCAGTTAGAAACCTTGTATCCCTTTTTTGTAGAAAATCCTTGGACAAGATTATTAAAAGGGAAAAAAGTATTGGTGGTGCATCCCTTTGATCAATCCATTAGAGAGCAATACGCAAAAAGAAAATTATTGTTTAAAGATGCTGAAATTTTACCTGATTTTGAATTGATTACTTTTCAAGCAATACAATCAGTTGCGGGTACTAAAGTCCCTTTTAAAGATTGGTTTGAAGCTTTGGAGTATATGGAAAATAAAATCTCTAAGATAGATTTTGATATCTGTATTTTGGGTTGTGGTGCCTACGGATTGCCATTGGCTGCTCATGTAAAAAGAATGGGGAAAAAAGCTGTACATATTGGTGGTGGTACGCAACTGTTATTTGGTATTAAAGGAAAAAGATGGGAAGAACAATACGAAAGAATACGTATTTATAGACCCGATGAAACCATAAATGTTAATTACGTAGATTTGTTTAATGAGCATTGGATTTATCCCGGAGCAAATGAAAAGCCCAAAGGAGCCGAAAATGTAGAGGGTGCCTGTTATTGGTAAAATAAATGAAAATTAAAACTAAAGTTTGATTATTCGGTTACAATTAGTTTAACTTCCAAATTTGAAGGAATGAATAAATTATATAAAAACTCGAGGTTTAATGGACAGCTAGGGTATGGTAGTTATATTCAATGTGATTCAGACATAATAGGTTCTTTTGTTAAGGTAAATCTAGTAAAGCATCCGTTTGAGGTACCATATGTGTCAACATCACCCAGTTTTGTTTCTTTAAGAAAACAAAATGGATCTACTTATGTGGACAAACAATATTTTGAAGAAATTAGATATGCTGATTCTAACAACAAACATGTAGTGTTTATTGGTCACGATTGTTGGATAGGTCAAGGATTTTTTATTGTAGGTGGTGTTACAATAGGCAATGGAGCTATGGTTTTAACACATGGAGTGGTAACAAAAGATGTTCCTCTTTACGCAATTGTGGGGGGAGGTCCTGCCAAAGTATTAAAATATAGGTATGATGAAGAAACTATCAAGTTTTTATTAGAGTTTGAGTGGTGGAATAAAGATGAGGAATGGTTAAAGCAAAACATTCATAAAATGTACAATATAGAATTGCTAAAAGAAGAGAGGATATATGAATGCATCTAAAATAGCAAAGTACAGTGTTCTACTATGTTTTGTGCCGTTTATTTTTAATTTCTTTTTCTATGGAAGAACGGCGGTAGTTACTATGTTGTGTAGTTACCCTTTAATGTTATTTTTAATTTTATTTAATATTAAATCTCCAAAAACAAACTTAGATAGTAAAACACAATGGATACTTAATATCTTTATTTTCTTAAATTTAACTTTAATGTGTAGAGGAATTATTGATATGACTTCACTTCAAGATAAAAAGGTGATTTTTTCGTCAACCATTCCTACCATGATTTTCTTACCACTGAGTATTTATCTTTTTTCTGAGGGTATACAAACAATTAAAATGGCATTTAGAGCATTTATGTTAAATGTGTTGTTATTTGCTACTATATTATTGTTTAAACGTTCTACAGGTACATTTGATTATGCACATGCTGTTGGACCTATATATTTGTTAATTATTTTTATGCCTTATTTACAAAAAAAATGGAGGCTTATTGTATTACTAGTTGCGTTCATATCATTTTTTAATGATTTATCTGTGAGGGCGAATCTATTAAATATTATGGTTGCGTTTTTAATTTCTTTTACATTCTATTTTAGAAATTTAGAAATTATGTATAAACTCATCAAAACATTTAGAAGAATACTATTATATGTTCCGGTATTTTTACTCTTTTTAGGACTTACTGGTGGGTTTAACATCTTTAAAATTGGAGAGTATGTTGGGAGTTATGAGTTAGATACAGGGGACTATGGTGATCAAGAAGTGACGGTAGATTCTAGAACGGGTATTTATACAGATGTGTTTTCTGCATTAAATAAAAAAGATGCACTTTTATTTGGGTTAGGGGCGAATGGGAAAACCAAAACATATTTATCCAAAGTAAGTTGGGGAGATTTAAAAAAGATATATGCTGAGGGAAGAAGAGCAACAGAATCAGGAATGCTAAACTACATACAATGGGGTGGTTTCTTAGGTATGTTTTGTTATTTGGTTCTTTTTATTAGAGCATCATATTTAGGTGTTTATAAATCTAATAATTGGCTATGTATTTGTTTGGGCTTATGGGTCGCATATAAATCAATGTTTTCTTTTATAGAAGATAGACTGTTTTTCAGTATCTATTCTTTATTTTTATTTATTCCTATTGCGATGTGTCTAAATAATGATTTAAGAAAATTAAATGATAAAGAAATACTTTTTTATATAAGAAATATGTTTAATAGTAATTACACCATAAAATACTAGTGAAATATGAATAATATAGCTGTTTTACTAACTTGCTTTAATAGAAAGCAAATAACTTTAAGATGCTTGAATCATTTCTTTCAATTAAGAAATGATATAGATGTTTTTTTAGTAGATGATAATTCTAGTGATGGTACTTATAGTGCTATTAAAGAACATTTTCCCCAAGTGAATATAATAAAGGGAAAAGGAGACTTGTTTTGGTGTAGAGGAATGAATATAGCATGGAAACATGCTAGTGAAAAAAATAAATACGATTTCTTTTTATGGCTTAACGATGACGTCATTTTGTATAAAGATGCTTTTGAGGAAATATTAAAATGTTCTGAAATAAAGGAGCATAAAGCAATTGTTTCTGGAGTCATTGAAAATCATGATAAAAATAAAATAATATATGGAGGGTTTGACGAGAACAAAAATATCATTATTCCTAAAGGTATAATGAAGTCGATTACTTTTTTAAATGGAAATTTTGTTTTGATACCAAGATTTGTTTTTGAGAAAATTGGGTTTATGGATAAAGTTTTTCATCATGATTTAGGGGATGTTGATTATGGTTTAAGAGCAATAAAGAAAGGAATACAAGTTATGAGTACTACTAAGCCCATAGGAAGTTGTGGTGTAAACAACATCTGTAGAGTAAGATTAAATAATAGTACACTTCTGAAAAGATTTAAGAGATTGTATTCACCATTAGGTTCCAACCCTAATATCAATTTTTATTATAGAAAACAGCACAAAGGCATCTTAAACGCAGCTGTATATTATTTATTTTTAATTTTTCTAAATATAATTCCAGATAAATTAAATACAGTTTTATTTAAACAAAAATATACATAATATGAAAGTAATTCATGTAGTAGGTTCTTTAGATATTAGTGCCGGGGGGCCTTCTAGGAGTGTGCCACAAAGTTGTGAGGCTCTTTCAAAATTAGGGGTTGATATAGAAATATATACCAGACCTAGTAAGAACCCTGTTAAAGTTAATACAACAGCAAAATTTAAAGTATCTTTTAAGACTATTTTTAAATTGTTTAAAGATGGTATGTTTTTATCTAAAGACAAAGTAGACCTAATACATCTACAACACGTTTGGGATCCATACATTCATGTAATGGCATTAATAGCTAGAATAAAAGGCATCCCATATATAATTACACCTAGAGGAATGTTAGAGCCTTGGATTATGAATAATAACCCTTGGAAAAAGAGAATAGCTATGTTTTTATATCAAAAACGTGATTTGAAACTAGCTGAAGCGATTCATGCTACTTGTACTCTAGAAAGAGATAATATTCATAAGTTAGGTTTTAATAATACAGAGAAGATTATACCTAATGGTATAGTGTTGGATGAGGTTAAGGACGTAAAGAAAACTTTTGGGACAAAAAAAATAGTGTTCCTATCAAGAATTCACCCAAAGAAAGGTATAGAACTACTTATAGATGCATGGGAGCAAATTCAAGATATTGGTTGGTCTATTGAAATTGCAGGTGATGGTAATGCGGAATATATAAAAAATCTTAAAAAAGATATTGAAGTAAAAAAAATTAAAGGAATTTCATTTGTTGGATCTAAATATGGCGAAACAAAGTGGGATTTTATTCGTAGTGCAGATATATTCATTCTGCCAACTTATAGTGAGAATTTTGGAATTGTTGTAGCAGAAGCATTAGCAGTTGGAGTACCAGCAATAACTACAATGGGGACACCATGGGAGGAACTTAATGAGTTCCATTGTGGGAAATGGATTGATTTAAGTGTAGAAAATATAAAAAATACAATATTAGAGTTAAGCTCGCTATCTTCAGATCAATTAAAGAAAATGGGAGAAAATGGGATTGAATTAATTAATAATAAATATACCATATCATCTGTTGGTAGTGCTATTTTTGATATGTATAAACGTGTGTTAAAAAACAAATAAGATTATAGTCTAAATACCAATACAATTATGAAAATAGGAATTATCACAATACTTAACGTTAATAATTACGGTGCGGAACTTCAAGCATCTGCATTAAACATAAAGCTTAGAGATTTAGGTTATGATAATGAGATTATTAATTATTTATATTACAAACATAAAGATTATAGACCAGAAAAAAAATCTAATCCTATTGTTAAAATAGATATACTTACGAATGTAAAAGGGATAGTGTTAAAGTGGATTGATAAATATAACAAGTTAACGCATCCACAAAACACAAAAATAAGAAAAGAAAGATTTGATAAGTTTCATAAGGAAAATACTAATATTTCTAAACCCATAAGAAGTATTTCTGAATTATATGATAATAAAAAGGATTATGATGTATATATAGTAGGAAGTGATCAAGTATGGAACCCAAATACGAGAACATCTATTGAACCATACTTTTTAACTTTTGCTCCAAAAGATAAAAAGAGAATTTCTTTTGCATCTAGTTTTGGTGTAGGAAGCTTAAACAAAGATTTCTATCCCACATATAAAAAGTGTTTTGAAAGTTTAGATGTTATTTCTTGTAGAGAATCATCGGGTGTTAAACTCATAAAAGAAATTACGAATAGAGAAGCTACTCAGGTTGTAGATCCTACTTTGTTACTGACCAAATCTGAATGGGAATCTAAAATGGTTAAGTATAAAAGTGAAGAACCATATATTTTGATGTATATACTTACATATTCACCATACATAACAAATTTAGCACTAGAAATACAAAAACAAACTGGATATAAAATCATAAGGGTTTGTTTTAATTCTGTAAACAAAGAGAAAGATGCATCAATATTAAATATTGTGGATGCGGGACCTTCAGAGTTTTTAGGTCTATATGCAGGTGCATCTTTTGTCTTAACCAATTCTTTTCATGGATCAGTTTTTTCTTTAATTTTTCAAAAACCATTTTACACAATTGCTCCAGCAACTAAAAATAACAATGCCAGACAAGAAAATTTATTGAGAATGGTAAATTTAGAAAATAGGTTAATAAAAGAAAATAGTCCATATCCAGAAGGTTTTTTAGATATAGATTTCGCCTATGCAAATAAAGTATTGGAGGAGGAAAGACAAAAATCAATTAATTTTTTAGTAGAGGCAATTAACTCATAATAGATAGCAAAATGGATGAGGGAATAGTTAATAATACAACAACAAGACATAAGTTTTCTTTTAAGAACAAAATTAAAAGAGCTTTATGGGGAGTCGTTTACATTTTTTTATTTAAGCCTTTTAAGTTACGTGTTTTTAAAAAATGGAGAGTTTTCATTCTTAGATTATTTGGGGCTCAAATAAGTTGGAATGCAATGGTAAATTCTAGTGTTAAAATATGGGCTCCTTGGAATTTAAAAATGGGAGCATATTCTTGTTTAGGTCCTAAAGTAGATTGTTATAATCAAGGGATGATTAAAATTGGTTCAGATGTAACTATATCACAAAAAACTTACTTATGTGCTTCAAGTCATGATTTTACAAGTTTAAATCATGAATTGTTTTTAGCACCAATAATAATAGAGGATAAAGTGTGGGTGGCTGCAGATGCATTTATTGGCCCTGGAGTAACTATTAAACAGGGTTCTGTAATTGGAGCTAGATCGGCTGTGTTTAAAAATGTAGAAGAGTGGACAGTTATAGGTGGGAATCCTGCTAAATTTATAAAAAAAAGAGAGTTAAAATAATGGATTCACTAAATAAAATTGCAGCAATAATTTTAACATATAATGAGGAACAACATATCTCAAGATGTATAAACTCCTTAAAAAATACAGTTGATGAAATTTTTATTGTAGACTCTTTTAGTAAAGACAAGACTTTAGAAATAGCAGAGAGTTTAGGAGCCAGAGTATATCAAAATCCATGGGTAAACTATGCAACGCAGTTTAATTGGGCTTTAGAAAATTGTGATATTCAATCACAATGGGTATGGCGTATAGATGCTGATGAATATTATGAAGATAATAAAAAATTAGATTTAAAGAAGTCTTTGTCAAACCTTGATCAAGACATAACGGGGATATATATAAAAAGAAAAATAATTTTCATGGATAAACCATTATTACATGGAGGTTGGTTTCCTGTATGGCATTTAAAAATATGGAAATATGGTAAGGGGTTTTGTGAAAATAGGTGGATGGATGAACATATCAAATTAACCGAAGGAACCACTACACAATTAGATTGTGTACAAGTAGATGAAAATTTTAATAATTTAACTTGGTGGACAGACAAACACAACCACTATGCAACTAGAGAAGTAGTTGATTTATTAGATACTAAATATCAAATATTTTCTAAAAGTAGTGTAGAACCTAATTTTTTTGGAACTGGGGAACAAAGGAAAAGATATTTAAAATTAGCATATTTAAAATTTCCATTATTTTTAAGACCTTTTATTTATTTTTCATATAGATATTTTTTTAAACTAGGATTTTTAGATGGGAAGTCTGGTTTTGTATGGCACATACTCCAAGGGTTTTGGTATCGTTTTTTAGTGGATGCCAAAATTTATGAATTAAAATTAAAATTTAAAAATGACGAGCAAGAAATAATTGAATTTATTAAAAAGGAGTACAGTACTAAATAAGAATCAACATGAAAATATCTATCATCACCATTGTATATAACAATGCAGCTTGTATAGAAAGTTGCATTCAATCTGTTTTGAGTCAAAGTTATAAAAACATAGAGCATATCATCATTGATGGAGGTTCTAAGGATGGAACTCAAAAAGAAATAGAACCTTATATTCCTCAATTGGGCTATTATCTTTCAGAAAAAGACAAAGGGTTATACAACGCTTTAAACAAAGGAATCAAAGCAGCGACTGGTGATATAATTGGAATTTTGCATTCAGATGATTTGTTTTATAGTAAAAACACCATCCAACAAATTGCAGACACTTTTCAACAAACCCAAGCAGATTTAGTATATGCCAATGGAATGTACGTGAACAAAGAAGACATCACACAGGTAAAACGTATATACAAAGCAAAAAATCATAAGAAAAGATATTTAAACTTTGGTTGGATTCCTTTACATACTACCATTTATGTAAAAAAGGAGGTATTCAACAAATATGGAATGTATGATGAGTCTTACCGAATAGCCAGTGATTACGAAATTTCCTTAAGATGGTTTCAAGAAAAAAACATCAAAAAACAATTTTTAAATAATTGGGTGGTAAAAATGCGCTTAGGAGGAAAAAGTACGACTCCTAAATTACAAAAGTTAAAGTCAACAGAGGATTTACAAATCATAAGGAAGAAAAACTTATGGGGACAGTTTACCTTGTTTTGCAAAATAGCAAGAAAAATTCCACAATACATCATTCCTAAAATTAAAACTTACAGCTAGAAAATTACTTCTTATTCTTAGCACAAGATGAGGAGTTAAAAAGAGTGTTTTCTAATTTAGAAGATACGATCCTAAAAAGTGTATAAGTGTTAAAACTTCAGGGTTAAGTTATTTAAAGTCGAATCCTGTTTTCAAATAGAGCTAAAAATTGATTGAGTATGACTCCCTAATTTCGGATTGTCATTGTCCATTTTTTAGTACTTCCTCTAAGGGCTAGAAATACAGATCCCATAACAGCTTCATATGTTGTAAACTAGAGTTTTTTTGGTGTATTTCCTTATTATTTCCGTTCAGATTTTCTATAAGATTTGTGGTGTAAATGATGGTGCTTTTTTCAATTGGAAAATCAAAGAATACAGTAAGCTCATCCCAATTGTTTTCCAAACTTTTAATAGCACAAGAAAATTTAGATCCCAGTTAGTTTTGAAGTCCTTTATAGCAGTTTTAGTGGCTTCTTTTGTAGCAACTAATCGAAGTGTCAAGAAAGAGTAATAAACTAAAGCTTTAAAATCTTTGAGTTTAGATTTTTAAGCAAGGAGCGTTCATACTAAACACTCCTCACCATTCACCGTTCACTCCTCACTATCCACTATTCTCAACCTTGAAAAACCAGCGTTGAGCCTTCTTAACCAAAACGCCATCATCAAATAAAGTATTTTAAACAAATCATCACTAACATATATCACAAAATATTTTTAAGTTTGTTCATTAAACTATGTTAAGAAAACAAAATTAATTCTGTTGTTAGTTTTACTTTGATTAATTTCACTAAAAAAAAGCCATGTTCGCACAAAAGAATAAAAACATATCCATTCTTTCTTTAACAGTAGATTTACTGTTGTTATTAATATCCTTTTTTTTAGCCAAACAAACCATTTTTAATTGGGAAATACCAGACAAAATATTATACAATGGGTTAATATTAGCATGGTTAATAGTATGGGCAATTGTAGGATTAAAATCAGGTTTGTATGATGTGCCTAGAATCATTCAAATGCACAGAGTATTTACCAAAAATACCAGAGCATTTTTAATTTTTGGTTTTATCAGCACAGGATTAATTTTCATAGGAACCAATTATAAGTTTTCAAGAAGTTTTGTGTTGGCAACTTTGTTGACTTTTTTTGTATTAATGATTATTTGGAGAATGGCCCTGACTTATTGGTTAAAGTACACCAGAAGAAAGGGGAATAAAGAAAGTAGAATAGTCATGGTAGGGATGAACAAAAATGTCACCAGTCTGATAAAAAAAATATACGTCAATCCTAGCTATGGATTTAATATTTTGGGAGTATTCACAGATGCAAAAATCACAGAAGAAATCAAAGATTATTACAAAGGGAATTTAAGTGAAGTTTTTGCTTTTTTTGAAGAAAATACTATAGATGAAATCATTGTCTCTTTACCATATTCACAAAGTAAGTTGATCAATGATTTGTTTCAATATGCGGATAACAACATGATTCGTGTGAGGGTAATTCCTGAGTTTTCAGAGTATTTATCTCAGGTATTTACCATTGATTATGTGCAGAACATTCCAGTAATGAAATTGAGAAAGGAACCTTTACAAAGTTTGTCAAATAGGTTCATCAAAAGAATTTTTGATTTGGTGTTTTCTTTAGCGGTAATCATCTTAATTTTTTCATGGTTATTTCCAATCATTGCCATCATCATAAAACTAACAAGCAAAGGACCAGTATTCTTTTCTCAATTAAGAACAGGTAGAGATGGGGAGTCTTTTAAGTGTTTAAAGTTTAGAAGTATGGAGGTAAATGAAGATTCAGATTCGAAACAAGCAACCAAAGGAGACAAAAGAATTACCAAGTTCGGAGCTTTTATGCGCAAAACAAGTATTGATGAGCTACCACAAATCATCAACGTACTAATCAATAACATGTCTTTGGTGGGGCCAAGACCTCACATGCTAAAACATACAGAAGAATATCGAGTATTGGTTGACAAATTTATGGTACGTCATTTTGCAAAACCAGGGGTAACTGGTTGGGCACAAATCAATGGATTTAGAGGAGAAACCAAATTTGTTAAAGACATGGCAAACAGAGCAGAAGCAGATATTTGGTATATTGAAAACTGGAGTTTTTTCTTAGATATAAAAATTATTTGTATCACAGCTTGGTCTATGTTCTTTAAAAAAGATGAAAACGCATTTTAATAGCAAATTTGTTGATAAAATAGAAGTATAGAATAACAACCCATTTATTGATCCCTAATAAAATAGGATATCAAGAACGATATGTACATCATCACCTTCTTACTGCTTTGTTTCTTATCAGTAGTGTATTTAAAGTTAGCAGACAAATTAAACATCATTGACAAACCAAATCAGAGGAGCTCTCATACGGTGCCCACCATCAGAGGAGGAGGAATTTTATTTGTTGTTGCTTTTTTATTAGATCAAATGTCAGTAGGATTCACAGAGATCTACTTCTCAATAGCCGTCTTATTAATAGCCACAGTAAGTTTTATAGATGACCTGGTTACACTAAGTCCTAAAATTAGGTTTCCTTTTCAGATGGTAACAGTAACTTTAGTGATTTATCAAATAGGTTTTTTTAATTTACCCATTTGGATTCCTTTAATAACTATTTTTTTAGGAACAGCCTTTATTAATTTTTATAATTTCATGGATGGAATCAATGGAATTACAGGTTTGTATAGCATAGCGGTGTTGATAGGAATATACACAGTCAACTTTAACATTCCTGTAATAAGCAATCAACTGATTGCTTATGAACTTTTGGCTTTGGTGGTTTTTGGATATTATAATTTTAGAAAGAAAGCACGTTTTTTCGCGGGAGACATTGGAAGTATGTCTATGGCTATAATTTTGGCATACATGATCCTTACCTTGTTGTATAAATTTCAATCCCCAATTTATATTCTATTGTTTGTAGTATATGGGATAGATGCAACCATCACAGTGTTTTATAGAGCACTGATAAAAGAAAATATAACAGAGGCACACAGACATCATATATATCAAAAGTTAGTAGACAGAACACCATTAACACATCTTCAGGTAGCAGGATTGTATAGTGTTTTACAGTTAGTAATAGTGGTGTTTATTAGGTTTGTTATACCTTATCCAATAGAAATACACTACATGTTTACAGTAGGGATAATACTTTTGATGATTATTTTATATGTGTTAATTTACATCAAGATGGAAAACATCATAAAAGTAAATAAACAACGATATCTTCCTAATTCCTAACTTCTAAATTCTTCACCCCTCACTCTTCACTAATCTTCATCATCGGTTATCGAGCGGCCTGTGCTGAGCTAGTCGAAGTATCAAGCAAAAATGAACATAAGAAGTTAAAAGAAAATGTAAAAGTTTGAAGTTAGAGAAAATTTAAAACATAGGATGAATTTATGTAGCCTAGATTTTTTCGTTCGTTTTGCACTTGTGCTGAGCTTATGGAAGTATTAATGTAGAATTTAATTGACATAAAAGGGTATTGCGTAAAAAATTCAATTGAAATGGCCGTAAAAACAAAAGCTGTTTGAACGCAGAGAGTTCTTTTGTTTTCGGTTATGAGATTAGAATTTTAGCGATGTTCTTTTTAGAGTCTTGACTTTTGCATACTTTGTGTCAAGACAAAGTATGAGAATTAAAAAAGAATCGTGATTGTTAGTTTATTTAGCAGGCAGTTCTTTATTTTCAACATTCACTATTCGCTTTACACTCTTTACCAATTCTAGAACTTTCAACTTTGAACCCAAATCCCAAATCCCGAACCCCGAACATCGGTCATCGAAGAACTTCTCTCAAAAACAGACAACCTATAACCAAGAACTTCTCACCACTCACTTCTCACCACTCACTCTTCACTAATCCTCGCCATCGGTCATCGAGCGGCCTGTGCAGAGCTTGTGGAAGTATCAAGACAAAATGAACATAAGAAGCTAGTATTGATAACAATTAATAGAAGAATGGAATTTATTGATAAATCTAAGAAATAAGTCATGGAGTCATGGAAGTGCGTAGCATAGCTAAAGAGCATGGAATGATGGAATGACTGTTACGTAGTAATTTCATAAGATTTATCTTGATTTTTTGGTTCGTTTTGTACTTGTGCTGAGCTAGTCGAAGTATCAAGCAAAAATGAACATAAGAAGTTAAAAGAAAATGTAAAAGTTTGAAGTTAGAGAAAATTTAAAACATAGGATGAATTTATGTAGCCTAGATTTTTTCGTTCGTTTTGCACTTGTGCTGAGCTTATGGAAGTATTAATGTAGAATTTAATTGACATAAAAGGGTATTGCGTAAAAAATTCAATTGAAATGGCCGTAAAAACAAAAGCTGTTTGAACGCAGAGAGTTCTTTTGTTTTCGGTTATGAGATTAGAATTTTAGCAATGTTCTTTTTAGAGTCTTGACTTTTGCGTACTTTGTGTCAAAACAAAGTATGAGAATTAAAAAAGAATAGTGATGGTTAGTTTATTTAGCAGGCAGTTCTTTATTTTCAACATTCACTATTCGCTTTACACTCTTTACCAATTCTAAAACTTTGAACTTTCAACTTTGAACCCAAATCCCGAACCCCGAACATCGAACATCGAAGAACTTTTCTCAAAAACAGAAAACTTATAACCGAGAACTCCTCACCACTCACTACTCACTTTTCACTAATCCTCGCCATCGTCATCGAGCGGCCTGTTCTGAGCTTGTGGAAGTATCAAGACAAAATGAACATAAGAAGTTAAAAGAAAATGTAAAAGTTTGAAGTTAGAGAAAATTTAAAACATAGGATGAATTTATGTAGCCTAGATTTTTTCGTTCGTTTTGCACTTGTGCTGAGCTTATGGAAGTATTAAAGGAGAATTTAATTGACATAAAAGGGTATTGCGTAAAAAATTCAATTGAAATGGCCGTAAAAACAAAAGCTGTTTGAACGCAGAGGGTTCTTTTGTTTTCGGTTATGAGATTAGAATTTTAGCAATGTTCTTTTTAGAGTCTTGACTTTTGCGTACTTTGTGTCAAGACAAAGTATGAGAATTAAAAAAGAATCGTGATTGTTAGTTTATTTAGCAGGCAGTTCTTTATTTTTCACTACTAACTACTAACTCCTCACCATTCACCACTCACTTCTAAACTCACAAGGTATCATCACTGATCAAGTCTTGATATTACATTTTTTTGTTTTTTATCAATCAACAGGATGAAATCATCAAAAAAGTATAGTATTTTGCGTTTCTGTAGAAATCAGTTTTGAGAACATAAAAACAACATTGGATCCTGAACATGATCAATAAAAAAGTCTTTCAATTAATAGAGAATATCAGTGCCTTGTTTTCTTTAAAAGTAATTGATTTGGGATTAAGCCTGTGGTTAATCCCTTATTTGATATTAAAAATAGGTTTACATAACTATGGGGTATATGCTTTGGCGATGTCTTTGGTTTGGTTTTTTGTGAATGTTTTAAATTATGGATTTAATTTGTCAACAGTAAGGGAGTTGGCAAAACACAAAAATGATCAGATAAAAGTAAATCTCATTTTCAATGAAGTCTTGTCAGTAAAATTATTTTTATTTGTACTTTTATTTGTGTTGTTTTTAGCAATTAGTTTGGTAATTCCTAAATTTTCAGAACATTTTCATTTGTATTTTTTTGCCTCTTTATTGTTGTTAGGCGATTTGTTCTCTTTAAGATGGTTTTTTATGGGGATAGAAAAAATGAAGTTCATAACGCTGATTCATCTTAGTGCAACGGTAATATTTACAGGTTTGGTTTTAAAGTATGTGGTTGTACCCTCTGATTATAGGGTAATCCCTTTATATGAAGCGATAGGTTTGTTAATAAGTGCTGTTTTTTCTTTTGCATGGGTTGTTAAAAAATATAAAATTCAAATCAAATTAATTCCTTGTAAAGCAGTATTAAACTATCTTAAAGTACATTTTCATTCCTTTATAAACTTATTACTGCCATCAACTTCAGGAATGCTAATTGTGTTACTGTCAGGAATGTTAGCAGGGCCATCTTTGGTAGGTTTAACACAGATTGGAGTCAAGTTCACAGCAGCTTTCACAACCCTAAACACAATTTTAACCAATGCTTTTTTCCCATGGGTAAATAGAAACAAAGCCATAGAACTAAAAACAAGAAAAATCTTAAATAGTTTAGGCTTATTCGTAAGCATATCGATGTTTTTTTTAGGGGAATTTTTAACAATAACATGGTTAAATTTTGAATCAGAACTAATGATGCAAAACATGGTGAGGATTGTAAAAATTCTAAGCCCTATTCCTTTTTTAGCAGCATTGGTTTCTAGTTATGGAGTCAATGGGTTGTTAACTCAATACAAAGACAAATTATTTGGAAGAATAACATTAATATCTACCTTTAGTATGTTGATAACGGCAATTGTATTAGTCCCCTTATATCCAATTATTGGAGCAGCAGTTTCTTTTTTATCAGCAAGAGTTGTGTATAGTGGTTTATCTTGGTGTTTTTTTAAAGTGAATAGTTAGTTGATGAATATTTTAGAATTAGGAATTTGTGTAGGTGTATTGGGATATGTGGGGTACCTATTAAAAAAAAAGCTAGAACTGACAACCAGTGTAAAGATCAAAACATTTTTAGTGCTTTTTACGCTAATCCATTATTCAGTCTCCATAGTGTTCGCAGTTTACTTAAATAGTTTTTCGAACATTAATGACCCCAAAGATTTTTTTACAATGGCTACAGATAGTAATTCATGGTTACCATTATTAGGCTTAGGTCATGATTTTATAGCTTTTCTAATTTATCCTTTGGTAAAAGCTGGAGTGGGAATAGAGGTCTTGTTTTTAATCTTCGCAACCATTAGTTATGTAGCTTTTTTTAAATACTTCAAGTTAATTGGAATACGAACCTTAGAAAAAACATCAATACTGTATTTGTTATTTTATTTAATTCCAACCATTCATGTGTGGACTGCTTTTTTAGGAAAAGAACCCTTATTGTTGTGGTTAATGGTTGTGCTGCTAGAAATAATAAATAATAAAAAAAGTAATGTTTTGACATTCTTGGTGTTGGGACTTATATTTTTAATAAGGCCACATGTTGGTTTGATATTATTATTTGTTTTGTTCCTTTTTAAACTAAGTGATAAAAAAACACCTAAAAAGTATAAAATTAAAATAGTTGTTACCTTTATAATATTAATATGTGTAGGCATAATATTACTCATGAAATTCTTTTTAAAATTTGAATCCTTAAGTTTGGAAAGTATATTAAGGTACATCGAAAGTTTTAATAGTGGTTCAGAGGATAAAGGTGGGAGTGCCATTAGCATAGAAGATACAAATATAGGAACAAGAATTTTATACCTTTTATGGATGCCTTTGCCGTATGTATATAAAATTAAAAATACCTTACAGGCATTGGTGGCTTTAGAAAATATATATTATGTTGGGGTTATGTTGTATATAGGTTTTGTGTGTATCAAAAATAAATTAAAAATGACAATTGAAAAAGAAGTGCAATTTTCCTTCATGGCAGCAGTAGCTTTGATGTTATTATTTGCTTCTTATTTGTATAATTTAGGCTTAGGAAACAGAATGAAAATAATGTTTTTACCTTACTTTTTTTATGGATGGATACAAATAGATAAAAGACTTCTTGATAAGACAAATGGATATGAAAAGAGATAAATTACTATTAATGGTCGTCAATGTAGATTGGCTTTTTTTACTTCATAGGTTAGAAATAGCCAATGAGGCATTAAATAGAGGCTGGAGAGTGGTAATTGCTGCGAAAGGTACTGGGAGAGAACATGAAATAAAAGAACAAGGGTTTGAATTTGTCAATATTGACATTTCTCGCTCTGGAACAAGTTTGGTCAAAGAATTTAAGACCTTTTGTAAATTATATTTTTTATACAAAAAATTACATCCAGAAGTAGTATACCAAGTAACCATGAAGCCTGTTATTTACGGTACACTTGTGTCAAAGTTTTTAGGAATAAGTACCCTGAATTCAATAAGTGGTTTAGGATATAATTTCACCAATCAACGTAAAGGAAGGGTGCAAAAAATCATGATAAAAATGATGCGTTATGGATTCAACAAAAAGAAGAATAGTCTAATTTTTGAAAATGAAGAGGACTGTCAAGAATTGAGAAATCTTAACATAATCAATATTCAAAATACTGTAAACGTAATCAAAGGGATTGGTGTAAACTTAGAGAAGTTTTCGTCTACTCAGCAACCATTATCCGATAAGGTAAGAATATTATTACCTACACGAATGCTATGGGATAAAGGAGTTAGAGAGTTTGTGGAAGCTGCAATTTTGTTGAAAAAAAAATACAATCACAGGGCAATATTTGTGTTGTGTGGTCGTTTAGACACAGAAAACAAAGAAGCAGTTCCCTTAGAATATTTAGAAAAATATCAAATAGAGGGATATTTAGAATGGATTGGAAATCAAAATGATATGGTTTCCCAATATGAAAAGGCAGACATTGTTGTTTTACCTTCTTACAGAGAAGGATTACCCGTTGTACTAATGGAAGCTTGTGCCATGGGAAAACCTATTGTTACTACCGATGCCATTGGTTGTAAAGAATGTGTACAGGAAGGGAAGAATGGTTATAAAGTACCTGTTAAATCTGTTTTAGAATTGGCAGAAGCCATAGAGAAATTAATCAACAGTCCAGAAGACAGAACAAAAATGGGAAAAGCTTCAAGGCAAAAAGCTGAAAAAGAGTTCGATAAAAAAAGAGTGGTGAAAGAGCATTTAACTTTATGTAGGGAGCTATTAAACGAATAAACCAATAAAAAGCAGAAGAACTAAATAAAGACTTAGGATGGCTTTCTAAATAAGAAAGATCAAAAAGAATAGAGGAGCAATAAGGAATTGAAAAATCCAATGTTATTTTGAATTACACAGACAAACAAAGAGGGGAAATAAGATGGAAATCATATATTTGCGGCTGTGAAAAAGTATATTATTGAAAAAATTAGCAACAACATTCCTAGATATCTAGTATTGTTGATAGATTTATTGATTGTTACAATCAATTTTATTCTAACTTATTTTATTTTAGAAAATTTTTCGAGGGAGATTGATTATATAAAACTATTAATTCAATTGCCCTATATTTTAGTCGTAGCGTTAATTTCTTTTCTAATTGTAGGCTCTTACAAAGGGGTTATCAGGTACACGGGACTAAGAGATACCATTAGTTTATACACAAGTATTACTTTGATGAGTGTTTTATTTGCCTTGGTAAATTATGCCAATGAAAGGTTAAACATATCTGCTCATTATATTTTACCATTTTCTTACATCATCGTTTTGTTTTTACTCAACGTAATGTCATTGGTAACAAGTAGATTTTTATTCAAGTTTGTATACAAAACATTGATAAAAAATCCAATGGACACCATAAACATCATGATTTTTGGTGCGGGAGAATTAGGAACAATTGTTTATTCTGCTTTAGAAAAAGAAAATGCACAACGAAATAAGGTTCGTTGCTTTATAGATGATGATCCTAGAAAACAAGGAAAAAAAATTGATAGAATTAATATTTATGGTTTGGAAAAAATTGATGAATATTTTGTGAATTCTAGAAGGATAAAAGAAGTAATCATTGCGACGGACAAAATTTCTCAAAAAAGACTTTTAGAGGTGTCAGATAAGTTCTTAACGCTTGGAGTAAAAGTCAAAATGGTGCCTCCTGTAGTCAACTGGGTAGAGGCTGATTTAAGTATCAATCAAATCAAAGAAATCAGGATAGAGGATTTATTAAACAGAAGTCCTATAAACATAAAAAACACCTTAATAGAAGCCGAAGTAAGCCATAAAGTGATATTGGTAACCGGTGCGGCAGGTTCCATAGGGACTGGTATAGTGGAGCAATTAGCGAATTATAATTGCAAAAAATTGATATTAATAGACCAGGCAGAGTCTTGTTTATACGATTTACAGCAAAGTTTAAAAAGAATTAAAAAAGCAAATATCGCTTGTTATGTGGCCGATGTAAGAGATGTAAAAATGATGGAAATGATATTTAAAGTACATCAACCCGATTTGGTCTTCCATGCAGCTGCATACAAACACGTGCCTTTGATGGAGGCAAATCCTTATGAAGCGGTAAAAGTAAATGTAGTAGGAACCAAAATCATCGCAGATTTGTCTTGTAAATTTAACATAGAGAAGTTTGTAATGATCTCTTCAGACAAAGCGGTAAACCCAACCAGCGTAATGGGAGCAACCAAAAGAGTGGCTGAATTGTACATAGGTACAAAAAATAAAAGAACCAATGGAACAAAGTTTATCACCACCAGATTTGGAAATGTGTTAGGGTCAAATGGCTCCGTAATCCCATTGTTTAAAAAACAAATAGCAGAAGGAGGACCAATCACCTTAACACATCCTGAAATCACAAGATATTTCATGACCATCCCAGAAGCTTGTCAGTTGGTGATAGAAGCAGGGGCCATGGGAATGGGAGGAGAAATTTTTATTTTTGACATGGGGAAATCTGTCAAAATCATCGACTTAGCAAAGAGAATGATAAAATTATCAGGTTTGCAATATCCTGATGATATTGACATCAAAATTACAGGACTCAGACCAGGAGAAAAATTATACGAAGAATTGTTAAATGATGGTGAAAATGCGTTGCCAACCCATCATCAAAAAATAATGATCAACAAATCTGAAATTTTAGAAGTAGAAGAAAAAACGAACTTAATCAACCAATTAATTGAAATCAATCACCCAGAAAATAATATACAAATTGTAGAAAAAATGAAGGAAATTGTACCCGAATTTATATCTAATAATTCTATATTTGAAAATCTTGATAACAAATAATATGAAAGGAATAAAAAAAATTGTTTTATCGCTATTAACCCTAGGAGTAATCTCATGTGCTTCTAGAAAAGACATCATTTACTTGCAGGATGTAAATGATAAAACAGAACAAAGTAATGTGTTAGAAATGGACAGTGTACATTTCAATCCTCTAACAATCAAACCAGACGATCGATTAACGATCAACATCTCATCCATCAACCCAGAAGCAGCCAGACCTTTTAATTTATACTTAAGCTCATTTAATACTGGAGGACTGACTGCAAATGGACAGCAACAACAACAATCTTATTTGGTAGACAAAGACGGATGTATTAGTTTTCCTCAATTGGGAGATTTAAAAGTGGCTGGATTCACAAGGGTACAATTAGAAAAACACCTAGAAAAAAAAATCAAACCCTTTTTACCAGATGTCAAAGCCAATGTACAATTGGTGAATTTTAGAATATCAATCCTAGGAGAAGTAGCTAGGCCTGGTGAATACACTATCAATAGAGATAAAATATCGGTATTACAAGCCATAGGTTTGGCGGGAGATTTAACCATTCATGGAAAGCGAGATAATATTAAAATAATGAGAGATGTAGAAGGGGCAATAAAATACTACCATATCGACTTGAGGTCTAAGGGATTTATGAATTCTCCAGCTTTTTATTTACAACAGAATGATGTGATTTATATAGAACCAAACAAACCGAGAGTTAATGCAGCAATAAGTTCTCCTACAAATTCATATATCATATCCGCAACAGGGTTATTAATCACAATTATTTCTATTTTAACGAGATAAATCATGGAAAACAATACAGAAAATATATTTACCAAAGAAAACGATAGCATAGACATTCGAGCGGAAATAGAAAAATACTTAATCCATTGGAAGTGGTTTTTATTATCAACGGTAATATGTGTAGGAATAGCAGTATTCTATGCCAAATCTAAAGTAAATATATACCAAACCAATGCCACCATTTTAGTCAAAGAAGAAGGAGGAGCGGCTTCTGAATTATCAGCTTTCCAAGACTTGTCAGCTTTAGGCTTGGGAGGAAAGAACAATGTAATGGATGAAATAGAAATCATCAAATCAAGAACCTTAGCAGAAGCTTATGTAAGAGAACTAGATTTAAATGTCTCGATATTTCAGCAGCAAGGACTAAAAAAAGTAGAAAAATTTAAGAATCTACCATTAAAATACCAGATTTTATCAGACAAAGAGGCTTTTTATAAATTGGATACTGTTTTAGAGATCACAATTTTAAATAAGGAACAGTTCGAGTATCAATTAGAGGGAACAGATGAAGAGGTCATAGCAAAATTTGGAGAAAAACTAAAAATTGGGAACTATGAATTTTTACTTACACCAAATTTCGTAAAATTCAACCAAGAAGCAGACAATAGCTATGAATTGAAGTTTAAAAGTTTAAATGAGACCATAGAGGATTTTAAAAGCAAGGTATCGGTATCTGAAGTAGACGATGCAAACATCATCAATATTGGAATACAATATCCGGTAAAAGAAAAAGCAGAATTGATTTTAAATACCTTAATAGATTTATACAACCAAATGTCTATTGAAGATAAAAATCAGGTAGGGAAAAAAACAGATGCTTTTATTGAAGAACGTTTAGAAGGAATCACAAAAGAACTAGATGAGGTAGATCGTCTAGAAGAAGTATATAAAAAAGACAAACAGATCACAAACATACAAGAGCAAGGAAAGTTATTTGTGGAAGAGAAATCTTTAAATGAACAAGTTTTATTCCAAAAATCAACACAGCTAAGTGTGGTACAGTTCATGATCGAAAACATCCAAAAGCAAAAAGAAGATTTTGACTTGTTGCCGGCAAGCATTGGGGTAGAAGACAACACGCAGTTAAGTGTCTCTGTAGCAAATTACAATCAGTTATTACTAGAGAGAAATAGATTGTTAAGAACCTCATCACCTGCCAATCCAGTCGTACAAAATTTAAATGTTGAATTAGGGAATCTAAGAGAGAACATCAAGAAATCATTAATCAACAGCAAACAGCAACTACAAATTGCCATCAATTCTCTAAAAGAAAAAGAGAGTCAATACGATGGTAAAATTTCTTCAATGCCCCAACAAGTTCGTGAATATCGCACCATTTTAAGAAGACAGGAAATCATTGCCCAATTGTATTCCTATTTATTACAAAAAAAGGAAGAAAATAAAATTTCCTTAGCGGTAACGGTGTCCAACGCAAAAATCATTGACAGGGCTTATAGCAACAAAAAGCCAGTGGCTCCCAAAAAAGCCATCATTGCTTTAGCAGGATTAATCATAGGGTTAATCATTCCTTTTGTTATTATTTATGTCAGAGAGTTATTAGATACCAAATTCCATTCCAGAGCTGATATAGAAAAACAGGTATCTATTCCAATTTTGGGGGACATTCCTTTTGACAAATCTGAGGAAAAAGTAATCATCAAGCAAGGGAGTAGATCTAGTTCTGCAGAGGCTTTTAGATTGTTGAGAACCAATTTAGATTTTATTTTATCAGGGGTCACAGAGAAATCTAAAGTCATTTTTGTAACGTCTACGGTCTCAGGAGAAGGAAAAACCTTTGTCGCTGTAAATACGGCTTCTTCTTTAGCATTAACTGGAAAAAAAGTACTCTTAGTTGGATTAGATTTAAGAGCACCTAAAATTACACAATACTTAGGCTTACCCAACAGAAGTGGGGTCAGCAACTACCTCATTGGACAGGTAGAAAAAATTACGGAGGTAGTATTCCCTATACAAGAAGTAGACAATTTACACGTGCTAAGTTCTGGAGTAGTACCACCAAATCCGGCAGAATTATTGTTGAGTCCTAGAGTGCAAACCATGTTTGAAGAATTAAAAGAAGTGTATGATTACATTGTGGTAGATACTGCTCCGGTCAACTTGGTAACAGATACCTTAATGATCAGTAAATATGCAGATATGTTTGTGTATGTAGCAAGAGCAAATTACCTAGACAAACGTTTGTTAGAAGTGCCTCAGAAATTATACCAAGAAAAACGTTTGCCAAACATTTCGATTTTGATAAATGCCATGAGTCATGAAAGATCCTATGGGTATGGAGGATATTATACCTATGGAGGCTATGGTTATGGAGAAGAGGACCAAGTGAAAAATAATTTTTTCAAAAAAATATTTAAACGATAGTTAACAAAGTGTTTAGAATTAATTTTCTAGACACTTTTTGTATCATAGAGAATAAAGTGATAGAGATGAAAAAGATATACATAGTTTTTTTAGTGATTCCTTTTTTGCTCACTGCCCAAGAGACAAAAAAATCTTATTTTCCCAGAACCTTAAACTTAGCAGGGGAGGTCATCAAAACTTCATTCAAAACCATTCCCTCTGATTTTGTTTACATGGGAAAGAATGTGTCAGAGGATTGGAAAAAAACAGCCTTGTATACTGGTGTAGTGGGAGCATTGGTGTTGGTAGATAAACCAGTCACACAGTTTTATCAAGAAGAAATTGAAACCAGAATTGATTACAAATTACCCAATATAGCGATTAACAATAATGAGTTTCCTTGGTTAAGTGGAAATGATGCTTACATATTTTATACCATGGCAGGGATATATGCAGGCTCCTTCTTTTCAGGATATGAAAAAGGACAATATGCAGCCATTAACAGCTTCAAAGCTTTAGCATATTCTATTGCTATTTCTCACGTAATGCTAAAAACTGTGTTTGGAAGATCAAGACCATATGTTAGTTTAAAGAATAAGACAGCGGATTTTGAAAATCCAACAGATAATCCGTTTGATTTTTTTAATTCTAGAGAAGGGGAGTATATTTTTGAAGGACCCCATGGAACTTCTTTTCCATCTTTACATGCCACTGCTTTTTTTGCCATGGCAAAAGTATTTCAAATGGAGTTTGACAATTACTGGATTCCTTATGGGTTCATGACGGCTGTATTTTTAGCAGATATTAAAAGTCATAGACATTGGGTATCCGATATGGTAGCAGGGGGAATCATAGGAACCGTTATTGGGAGGTCCATTGTAAGAAGTAGCTGGAAAGCAAGGGGCTTATTGCCAAACAAGGAAAAAGAAATTGCTATTCAATGCATCCCATCTGTCTCTTCTAAATACAATGGCTTAACCTTAGTAGCAACTTTTTAATTGTTTCGTCATGCTGAACTTGTTTCAGCATCTCACCTTTAACTTTCATCGTTGAATCTTAAACTTTAAGCATCAACCCTCGCCCCTTGAGTAGCGACCAACGGCCATCGAAGAACTTCTCTCAAAAACAGACAACTTATAACCGAGAACTTCTCACCACTCACCACTCACTTTTCACTAATCCTCACCATCGGTCATCGAGCGGCCTGTGCTGAGCTTGTTGCAGTAAGTCGAGATGCACTTTTTATCCCAATAAGAAACAGTTTCTAAAACGATAAATCTAAGAAATAAGTCATGCAATCATGGAAGTGCGTAGCAGGGCGGAGCGTTGAAAAAGAATCTAGTAGATTCTTTTAGTGAACGAGCCAGATGGCGGGCTGGAAGATAATAATATTTAGCATTGTTAAGCAGTAATTTCATAAGATTTATCTTGATTTTTTGGTTCGTTTTGTACTTGTGCTGAGCTTATGGAAGTATTAATGTAGAATTTAATTGACATAAAAGGGTATTGCGTAAAAAATTCAATTGAAATGGCCGTAAAAACAAAAGCTGTTTGAACGCAGAGAGTTCTTTTGTTTTCGGTTATGAGATTAGAATTTTAGCAATGTTCTTTTTAGAGTCTTGACTTTTGCGTACTTTGTGTCAAGACAAAGTATGAGAATTAAAAAAGAATAGTGATGGTTAGTTTATATAGCAGGCAGTTCTTTATTTTTCATTCCTCACTCCTCACTAATCTTAGGTCACTGAGCTTGTCGAAGTGCGAACCTCAAAGACCGACAACTTATAACCGACAACCTCTCACTCCTCACTAATCTTCATGATCAGTCATCGAGCGGCCTGTGCTGAGCTTGTTGCAGTAAGTCGAGATGCACTTTTTATCCCAATAAGAAACAGTTTCTAAAACGATAAATCTAAGAAATAAGTCATGCAATCATGTAAGTGCGTAGCAAAGCTAAAGAGCATGGAATGATGGAATGACTGTTACGTAGTAATTTCATAAGATTTATCTTGATTTTTTGGTTCGTTTTGTATCAAGACAAAATGAACATAAGAAGCTAGTATCGATAACAGTGAATAGAAGAATAGAATATATTGATAAATCTAAGAAATAAATCATGCAATCATGGAAGTGCGTAGCAGGGCGGAGCGTTGAAAAAGAATCTAGTAGATTCTTTTAGTGAACGAGCCAGATGGCGGGCTGGAAGATAATAATATTTAGCATTGTTACGCAGTAATTTCTTTTGTTTTCGGTTATGAGATTAGAATTTTAGCAATGTTCTTTTTAGAGTCTTGACTTTTGCGTACTTTGTGTCAAGACAAAGTATGAGAATTAAAAAAGAATCATGATGGTTAGTTTATGTAGCAGGCAGTTCTTTATTTTTCAACATTTACTATTCGCTTTTCACTCTTTACCAATTCTAGAACTTTCAACTTTGAACCCAAATCCCGAACCCCGACCAACGGTCATCGAAGAACTTCTCTCAAAACAGACAACTTCTCACCACTCATTCTTCACCAAACATATCTTGATTTTTGGTTTGTTTTATACTTGCATTGAGCTAATCGAAGTATCAAGCAAAAATGAATAAAGAAAACATCAATAAATGCATAAACTTTGTAGTCGTTACATAACAGATCAAGGTAGCGTTTTGGAATTTAACAAAATACTTTTGCAGAGCTTGTTAAAGTGCCAAACAATGAAAACTTCCTATTTAACTGATTTTTAATGATTTATTTTCGGGCTAAAAAAAACACTATTTTTTATTAAAAAAATATTTGGTGAATTGTAAAAACCAACTATATTTGCATCCGCAACGCCGATATAGCTCAGCTGGCTAGAGCAGCTGATTTGTAATCAGCAGGTCGTAGGTTCGAGTCCTATTATCGGCTCCAAAGAGACAACGAAAGTTGTCTCTTTTTTTTTGCTCATATGGGTACTTCCTTTCTTGTAGAGTTTTAGATATGTAAATTGTCACTTCGAGTAATTTTTGAGGAACGAAAAAATGTATCGAGAAGTGTCAGGCATAACAAAGCTTAAAAGGCTAATATGGCTTTCCTTAACTGTGTTGTTAAGCCATCCTGATTTATAGAAGACTGACGATTAAGTTTTTTTATACAAGGTTCACTGAATATGTCTCAGCATCCCAACCTTAAACTTCCTTTTCTCTTTTCTAAAGTTAAAAAAAATACACGTTACTAATATAAAGGAGCGCAGTCGAGATGCAAAATGAATAGAATACTATGAGGTTGAATTATAATGTGTTGAATGTTCGTGCGTTTAGTCTTTTTTAAGAGAGCGTATGCCCTTGATCAATTCATAGTTGAAATTTCTCAATTCGTTATTAAATAAATCTGTTTGTATATGGTCATCGAGCGCAGTCGAGATGAACTCTCTATACCAATAAGAAACAGTTCTTAAACCGATAAATCTAAGGAATAAATCATGTACTCATAAAATTCTTCATCGTTGAATCTTAAACTTTGAACTTTAAACATCAACCCCGCCCCTTGGGTAGCAAACATCGAACATAGAAGAACTTCTCTCAAAAACAGACAACTTATAACCGAGAACTTCTCACTACTCACCACTCACTTCTCACTTCTCACTATTCACTAAATCCTCGCCATCGGTCATCGAGCGCAGTCGAGATGCACTCTCTATACTAATAAGAAACAGTTCTTAAACCGATAAATCTAAGGAATAAATCATGTACTCATGAAATTCTCCATCGTTGAATCTTAAACTTTGAACTTTAAACATCAACCCCGCCCCCTTGAGTATCAAACATCGAACATAGAAGAACTTCTCTCAAAAACAGACAACTTATAACCGAGAACTTCTCACTACTCACCACTCACTTCTCACTCTTCACTAAATCCTCGCCATCGGTCATCGAGCGCAGTCGAGATGCATCATAACTAAAATTTCCCCCAGTCACTTCGAGTGCATTTATGAAATAAAATAAATTAAATGAATATCGAGAAGTACACTGAACAAAAAAAACAAAATTAATGTTTGTCAATGTTGATTTAATTTTTACATTTGCCGTATTATATCACGAACATGAAATTATTTAACACTAACGGATTTTATTATTTTTTCTTCTTTATGGAAGAAAAGAGACTTTTCGTGTGTTAATTTTATATAAAACAGCATAACTGGAAGTCTCGATTTATCGAGACTTTTTTTTTGTCAAAAAAAGAAAATGAAAATAGCAATTCAAGGAATAAAAGGGTCATTTCATCATATCGTAGCTGAAAACTATTTTGGAGAAGACATCGAGTTGATAGAATGCATGACTTTTGGAGAAATGCCTAGTCTTTTGTTAAATGGAACAGCAGATTATTTAGTTATGGCCATTGAAAATTCTATAGCAGGGGCAATCATTCCAAATTACACTTTAATTGACGAAAATAATTTAGCCATTGTTGGAGAGTATTATTTAGGAATAAATCAAAATTTAATGACTTTACCAGGTCAAAAAATAGAGGAAATCAAAAAGGTGTATTCTCATCCCATGGCATTGTTACAATGTAGAAGTTTTTTTAAAGATTATCCTCATATCAAATTGATTGAGGACACAGATACAGCAGAAGTCGCCAAGAGAATTCAAGAGAATCAACTCAAAAAAGTGGGAGCCATTGCTAGTGATAAGGCAGCAGAAATATATGGCTTAGAAATGATTGCAGAACAAATTCAAACCATCAAACATAATTACACAAGGTTTGTGATTTTACAAAAGAAGGAGTCTTTAAACAACCCTGAAGAGACCAAAGCTTCTTTAAAATTTGTGCTAAAAGACGAAAGTGGTTCCTTAGGAGAAGTATTGATGTTGTTAGCAAATCACAAAGTGAATTTATCTAAAATACAATCTTTACCCATTATAGAAACCCCATGGGAATATGCGTTTTTTGCAGATTTGGTTTTTGAGGATTACCAAGAATACAAAAATGCATTGGTAGACATCAGAAGTAAGGTGTCGAGTTTAAAAATATTAGGAGAATATAAAAATAACAAGTAATGATTGTTTCGGCAGCAAACAGATTAGACGAAGTAAAAGAATACTATTTCTCAAAAAAATTAAGAGAAGTAGCAGCGCTAAGAGCAGCGGGAAAACCAATCATCAGTTTAGGAATTGGAAGTCCAGACTTAGTACCTGATGAAAAAGTTTTACAAGCATTAAATACGGCTGCAAATGAAACAACAGCACATGGATATCAATCTTACCAAGGATTACCAGCCTTAAGACAAGCCATGGCTTCTTTCTATCAAGCAAATTTCAAAGTAACGTTAAATCCTGATACAGAAGTATTGCCTTTAATGGGGTCAAAAGAAGGAATTATGCATGTGTCGATGGCTTTTTTAAATCCAGGAGACCAGGTGTTAGTGCCAAATCCGGGATATCCAACATATACCTCAGTAACAAAGTTGGTAGGTGCAGAACCTGTTTTTTATGATTTAGTAGAAAACAATCATTGGTTGCCAAACTTGGAAGCTTTAGAAAAGCTAGATTTAACGAAAGTAAAAATCATGTGGATCAATTATCCACACATGCCAACAGGAGCAACGCCCAAAAATAAGATATATCAAAAGTTAATTGCTTTTGCTAAAAAGCATCAAATATTATTGGTAAACGACAATCCATATAGTTTTGTGTTAAACGAAAATCCTGAAAGTATTTTAAACTTTGAAGGAGCTAAGGAAGTTGCTTTAGAGTTAAATTCTTTGAGTAAGACTTTTAACATGGCAGGTTGGAGAGTTGGAATGTTTGTTGGAGCTCAAGAATATTTAGACCAAATATTAAAAGTAAAAAGTAATATGGATTCTGGAATGTTCTATGGAATTCAAAAAGGAGCCATTGAAGCTTTACACTTGTCAAAAGACTGGTTTAAAAGCATCAATGAACATTATCACAGACGTAGACAAATTGTTTATCAAATATTAGACAGCTTAAATTGTGTTTACGATAAAAGTCATGTAGGAATGTTTGTATGGGCAAAACTACCAGAAGGAATTACATCAGAACAAATGACAGACAAAATGTTGTACGAAAAAGATGTATTTATCACACCAGGAACTGTTTTTGGCTCTAACGGAGAGGGATATATAAGATTATCCTTATGTGTTTCGGAAGAAAATTTAGAACAAGTTTTAGCTAGGGTAAAGGCATAGTTAAAGTATAGATAAAGCATAGATAGAGTATTAAAATTATGTTAGTAACAATCATAGGGTTAGGGTTAATAGGAGGATCTTTAGCATTAGAATTAAAGAAACGTCTAGGGTATACTGTTCAAGGAATCGATACCAATAACAACAATGCCCAAAAAGCATTAGAACTTGGTATAGTTGATAAAATAGTAGACTTTCATCAAATTACTGACAGTGATGTGGTTGTGTTGGCAGTACCTGTAAATTTTTTACCTGACCTAGCTATAAATGTGTTAAATACCATTAAAAACAACGCTATTGTGTTTGATATGGGTTCTACGAAAGAGAAACTGAGTAAAACAGTTGAAAATCACGAAAAAAGAACTAATTTTGTGGCCGTTCATCCAATAGCGGGTACAGAACACTCTGGACCAGAAGCGGCTATTTATAATTTATTTGATGATAAAGTAAATATTATCTGTGATAAAGGGCTAAGTAGTAAGAAAGCTGTAGATAAAGTATTGCATATTTTTAATGCTTTAAACATGAGAACTATTTTTATGAATAGTGCAGAGCACGACAAGCACATTGCTTACGTTTCTCACTTATCTCACATTAGTTCTTTTATGTTAGGCAAAACAGTATTGGAAAAAGAAAAGAACGAGAAGAATATTTTTGACATGGCAGGTTCTGGTTTTGAATCTACCGTTCGTTTGGCAAAAAGTTCTCCAAACATGTGGACTCCGATTTTTATAGAAAACAAGGAGAATATTTTAAGTTCATTAAATGAGTATATAGATAATTTAACTGCATTTAAGAATTTAATCATAGAAGAAAATAAAGAAGGTTTGCAAAAAACAATGTTGGAAACAAATCATATAAAGGAAGTATTAAAAGGAATTCAAAAATAAAAGTATATAATTACTAAGATGGAAAACAAAAAAGAATTAAGAACGTGGTTGGATGACATGAAATTAGATCATCCTCTAGTAATTGCTGGACCTTGTAGTGCAGAAACAGAAGAGCAAGTATTAAAAATTGCTCACGAATTAAAAGACACAGATGTAACTGTATTTAGAGCAGGTGTTTGGAAACCAAGAACTAGACCAGGTGGTTTTGAAGGAGTTGGTGCTGTAGCATTACCTTGGTTAAAGAAAGTAAAAGAACAAACAGGATTGTTAACTGCTGTTGAGGTTGCTAATGTAGCTCACGTAAAATTAGCTTTAGAAGCTGATGTTGATATCTTATGGTTAGGTGCTCGTACTACTGTAAACCCATTTGCGGTTCAAGAAGTAGCAGATGCTTTAGAAGGTACAGATAAAATTGTTTTAATTAAAAACCCAATCAACCCAGATTTAGCTTTATGGTTAGGTGGTGTTGAGCGTTTGTATAAAGCAAATATTAAAAATTTAGGAGTTATTCACAGAGGATTCTCTTCTTACAAAAAAACTCGTTACAGAAACGTTCCTCAATGGCAATTGCCAATTGAATTGAAACGTCAATTCCCAGATTTACCAATTATCAACGATCCATCTCACATTTGTGGAAACAGAACTGGAATCCAAGAAATTTCTCAAATCGCTTTAGATTTAAACTTCGAAGGATTGATGATTGAAACTCATATTACTCCAGATGAAGCTTGGTCTGATGCTGCACAGCAAATTACTCCTGCTCGTTTGGTAGAAATTATGAATGATTTAAAAGTTCGTAAGCCTAAAGCTGAAGGAGAAACTTTAGATCAGTTACAACAGTTAAGAGCTGAGATTGATGTGATTGATAATCACTTAATTGATACTTTAGCTGAGCGTATGAAAGTGGCCGTTCAAATAGGTGAGGTTAAAAAATCTAAAAACATTTCTGTTTTACAAGATGCTCGTTGGGGAGAAATTTTACAAAACATGGTTGCTGTTGGAGAAAAATCTGGTTTAAGCCAAGAATTTATCGAGTCTGTTTTTAAAGCAATTCACCAAGAGTCTATCAACAAACAAGAAGAAATAGTTACTTCTAAGTAATTATAATCACTTTGTTATATTAAAAACGGGAACAAGTTTAACTTGTTCCCGTTTTTTTGTTTTATCCACATATAAGAAATAAATTTTTATCTTTCCAATACAATAAGTAAATAGGAACTACTATTTTTACCGCATGAATGGAATTGTTACAAAATCTACAGGAAGTTGGTATTCAGTAAGAACTGAAGACGGAGAAGTGCATCAATGTAGAATTCCAGGTAAGTTTAGAATGAAGGGAATTAAAAGCACCAATCCTATTGCAGTAGGGGACGAGGTGACTTTTGAATTGGAACCTAAAAAGGAAACGGGAGTTGTTAAAGAAATTCACGAACGTAAAAATTTCATCGTTCGTAAATCCGTAAACTTATCTAAACAAACACATATCATTGCTTCTAATATTGATATCGCTTTTTTAATTGTAACGCTACACAATCCAGAAACCACCACTACTTTTATTGATCGATTTTTAGCCACTGCTGAAGCGTATAGCATCAAAACTATTTTGTTGTTTAACAAAGTAGATACACATGATGAGGAAATGGATGAATTCAGAGAAGCTTTTAAATATATTTATACCAGTATTGGTTATGAATGTATTGATGTTTCTGCTACTGAAAAAATAAACATCGACCTTGTTAAAGCCTTGATGAAAGATAAAGTGAGTTTATTTGCTGGACATTCTGGAGTAGGAAAATCTACTTTGGTGAATGCTTTAGAGCCTACGTTAGATTTAAAAACCAAAGCCATTTCTGAACAACATCAGCAGGGTCAACATACTACTACTTTTGCAGAAATGTATCCCTTGTCTTTTGGAGGTTATATTATTGATACGCCTGGAATTAGAGGCTTTGGAGTGGTAGATTTTGATAAATATCAGGTTACAGATTATTTTCCTGAATTGTTTGCTTTAAAATCAGATTGTAAGTTTAACAATTGCCTTCATTTGAATGAACCTAAATGTGCAGTGAAAGATGCTTTGGAAGAAGGAAAAATAGCAGAAACTAGGTATGAAAGTTATCTTCAATTATTAAGCGAAGATGAGGAACATTATAGACAAGACGTTTTTAAATAATGAGAGTAGTTATTCAGCGAGTTAGTGAAGCATCAGTTACGATTGAGCAACAAAAAGTGGCTGAAATAGCGAAAGGATTATTGGTGTTGGTAGGAATTGTACCCGAAGATTCCCAAGAAGATATTGAATGGTTGTGTCAGAAAATTATTAAATTAAGAATATTTGGAGATGATAAAGGTTTGATGAATTTATCATTACAAGATATTGATGGAGAGGTAATTGTTGTAAGTCAGTTTACCTTACATGCCTTGACCAAAAAGGGAAATAGGCCTAGTTATATAAAAGCTGCAAGACCAGAAATTGCCATTCCACTCTACGAAAATTTTAAAAAACGTTTACAAGAACTACTTTCTAAAAAAGTTCAAAGTGGTGAGTTTGGAGCAGATATGAAAGTTGCTTTGGTAAATGATGGACCTGTAACCATTACTATGGATTCCCACAATAAAGAATAGTTATGAAAAGAATATTTACAATTTTATTACTCGTTTGCTCATTTGTATCTTTTTCACAAAATAAATACCAAGTTGAAAGACTTTCTTCTAGAATTCGCCTTTCTGGTGAAATTGTGAGAATGCAGGGAGAACAAGATTTAGGTTTTTTAGGTCATGGCTATGAAGTGTTTGGATTAATACCTAAGGCACCAAAATGGTATTTTGGTGTGAATGCTTACTCAGCTTTAACAGGAATAAGATCTGGTTTATTTGTGTTTGGAATTACAGGGGGAATTCAGAAACCTATTATTAAGGATTGGCTTTATTATGATGCGGGGCTTTTTCTAGGAGGTGGAGGAGGAAGTGGAGCACCAGACGGAGGTGGTTTAATGGTTAGGCCTCATTTTGACTTAGAAGCTTTTGTAAGTAAAAACATTTCTCTTAGAGCTGGAGTCTCATTGGTTGATTTTCCTAGTGGAGCTATTAATAGTTTTAATTTTAATGTAGGAGCCACTATTAATACCAATACTTATTTAGCTAATAATATTAATACAATTGAAAAAGGAAATACGGCTACCTTTTTTAATACCATAGAAATAAGTGCACTTTCTATGAACTTATTTAATTATAAAAAGGGACCTTTAAAAACAGATTTTACTGTTGATAAAAATGCTCCAAATATATCACTAATAGGAGCAATGATTAAAAGTGGCCATTACAATAATTTTTATGGGATTTTAAAACTAGGAGGAGCTTTTATTGGAGAAGTAGATGGTTTTATGATGCTTTTGTCTGGAGTTGGATATGAATTGCCTATAACCAATTGGTTGTCTATTGATGCCAAAGGACTTGTTGGAGGTGCAGGAGGTGGGAATGTGCAATTTGGTGGTGGTTTTGCTACTCAAATTGAAGCGGGTGTTGGATTTCGTTTCTCGGATTATTTATTTAATATAAGTTATGGAAACACCTATGCTCCTAATGGAAATTTTGAATCTAATCATTTAGATGTTTCTTTAGGGAAAAGATTTAAGCTATATAAAAATCCTGAAATTCATTCCATTGAATTGGTTGAGTCAGATAATTTAAAGAAAGAAGAATTTAGTTTTAGTACTTATAACAGGGCTTATTTTTCTGGAAATAAAAAGGATAAAAGTGGTAGAGTCTATGATGATGTTTTTAATTCTATAGGATTTGAATTAGAAAAGAAAATAAACAATCACATAAGCATTGTTGGGGCTACGGTATGGGCTTACCAAGGGAATTATGGTGCTTATGCCGAAGGTTGGTTAGGATTGCAATACTATTATCCTTTAGGTGCTTCATGGAGTGCAACGGCTAAGGGGTTAGTCGGTGCTGGTGGTGGAGGTAGTATTAATTTAGGAAGCGGATTGATTTATCAATATACTTTAGGAGTAGAAAAACAAATAAACAAGCGTTGGAGCTTTATTATGAATGCAGGTCAAGTAAGAGCTGTTAATGGTAATTTTACACCAATTTTATTAGATGCAGGAATTAAGTTAAATATCAGTCAGTTGGTAAAAAATTAATTCCAGAAATTCCAAATTAATCCTAATCTAATTGAGAGGTCTCTAGCTGGGCTGTTAGGGGTTACAAAGTAATTTCTTCCTGTTAAAGCAGCGGTTACATTCTCTACTTTAAAATAGATTCTGGTACGTCTTACTTCTCCATTTACAAAAACATCAAAAGTAGGATAGTCTCCAATTTGGGTGTTATTCTGAAGATAAAATTCATTTAACACAGGATTAAAAGCATTTGCATAATACTTGGTAAAATATTTAAAGCCAATTCCAATTTGTGCCAATAAAGGTTTTCCTTTAAAAAAGTAATCTTGGTAATATAAAGTATTTCTAGTAACAAATTCAGGGACTCTAAAAACATCGCTACCACGTGCCAATTTTTGATACATAATGGTGTTGTTCAATCTAAATTTTCCAAACTTAAACTCGTTATTTACTTTCACTTTTAAATAGTCAATAGTCTCTGTGTTTTGGCTCGCTACACTATTACTATTGTAGTACGTATAATTTTTTATTTGATGAATATAAGCATCAGCATTGATCCATTTGGTTTTAATGTTTCCATAGATAGTTCTATAAACAATGTTCTCAAAATTTTGATTCCAATTAAGGTTGCTAAAATTAGATTGATAGTACATCGTGTTTGTATTTGGAGCTGCTGTTTTTAATTGAATTCCAGCCCTAGCCAGGGTATTGTTTTTTAGTTTAAATCCGGCATTAACATGTAGGTTGCTTCCAAAGTTACCTCCGCTAATTACTTGTTCCGCATATGCGTTTAAAAAGATTCCTTTTAGTTTTCCATTCCAGTTGGCTCCTGCCGATGTATAACTAGTGGTTTTGCTTTTTGGAATAATGTTACTACCTACAATTAAAGAATTATCATAGGATTGATTAAAGTTATAAAGACTACTAAAAACTTTAAAGTTTCCTAAAATCCAAGGAGAATTGAACTTTAAATATACCTGATTTTCAGTTTCAGTAAAGTCGGTTTTATCACTAGTTCCACTATTAATGGTATCTAATCTTGTTCCATAAATATTAGGATTGTTATCAAAATATTGAGTATCACTAGAGTCAAAAGTATATTTTGATTTTTCGTAACTAATATGATGTCCTAATTTTAAGTTTGTTAAATGTTGATCTAAACTATCTTTAGAGTTTAGAATTCTGAGTTCGTGCTCATAATAATATCTGGTTGATTTTAGAAAACTTTCTGAGCTTGCTAAATTTACATTGATTCGACTTCTGGCAGAAAAGTCAGGATTGTCATTTTTGAAATTAATGACAGAACTCTCTGTTAAACCTCCATTTTCAAAATTGCTTAATTTCTGAGAAATAATGTGGGTTCTAAATTGATATCTTTTGGCAGGATTAAAATAGCTGTAGGCAAAACTAAAATTAACATGACTAACCCTAACCCTTTGATAGTCTCCTTGAGATCTTAGACCTTTGTAGTTAATTGCAACATTATTATATCTACCAAAATTAGTGGTAAATAAAGAGTTTAAATACTGTCCTGTGAATCCAGATCTATAATTTAAAATAGTTGTTGGTGTGGGAACGTGATAGTAGTTGATATCTTCAACTTTATAAAAATTATATTGTTTTGCTGTAATTCCAAGTTTTGGTGTGATTTGATTGTTAACAAAGTCATACCCTAATTTATTAAAGGTTTGTCCCATGTTTGCAAAGGCCAACCATTCAAAATCATCTTGATGTGTGTAATTATGAGCAAAATATTTTTGAATAGTTAAAGTGGTGTCTATTTGTACAGTGTCTTGGTCATAAGTAATCATTTTATAATCAACATATCTTGCACCGTACATGTTCTTAATACTATCCAAAGGAATGTCTTCAGACTTTTTTTCTTTTTGTATTTCTATGTTGGTTTCTACGATTTCATTTTCCTGAGAAAATATAGGGAACGCCGTGATAAAAAGTATCCAAAGGAAGATGTATTTTTTCATATTCAATAATTGCAAGACAAAGGTAATTTTTTTAAACGAATTAGTTTGATTAATATTGGGCAGTACAAGTATCAATATGGGATTAGCGATAAATTTTTCAGGACATATTTTAGAAGCAGGAACGGATGAAGCTGGTAGAGGTTGTTTATCGGGGCCTGTGGTAGCAGCAGCAGTTATTTTGCCAGAAAACTTTAATCATCCATTATTAAATGATTCTAAAAAATTAACGGAAAAACAACGTAAAATGTTGTTGCCAATTATAGAAAAAGAAGCGATTGCTTTTGGCGTTTCTTTTGTATATCAACAAGAGATTGATGAAATAAATATTTTACAGGCTTCTATTACCGCTATGCATCGTTCTATTGATGAATTGAGTATAAAACCAAAGTTTATTATTGTAGATGGAAATAAGTTTAGGCCTTATCAAGATATTCCTAGCGAGACCATAGTAAAAGGAGATGGAAAGTATTTGTCTATTGCAGCAGCATCAGTCTTGGCAAAAACTTATAGAGATTTTTACATGGAAAAAATTCATGAAGATTTCCCCGCTTATAATTGGAAGAAAAATAAAGGATATCCAACCAAAGAACACAGAAGGGCTATTTTAAAAATTGGAAGTTGCGAACATCACAGAAAAACTTTTAAATTATTGCCAGATGATCAGTTGAGCTTGTTTTAAGTATTGACCAATTCCCATTCAAAAAGATCTCCAAGATGTTTTAGCAATTTTTCTTGAACATCTTTAATCTCTATTTTTTTACCCAATTCCGATTGCATAGAAGTCACGGCTTTTCCTTTAATTCCACACGGGATAATATTGTCAAAATAACCTAAATCAACATTTACGTTTAAAGCAAAACCGTGCATGGTTACCCAACGACTACTGCGAACGCCCATAGCACAAATTTTTCTTGCAAAAGGAGTTCCAACATCTAGCCAAACACCGGTTTCACCTGTGCTTCTTTCAGATTTTATTCCGTATTCAGCCAAAGTTAAAATAACCGCTTCTTCTAAAAAACGAAGGTATTTGTGGATGTCCGTAAAAAAATTGTCTAAATCTATAATAGGATAACCCACAATTTGTCCAGGACCGTGATACGTAATATCGCCACCTCTATTGCTTTTGTAAAAAGTTGCTCCTTTGGCTTCTAGTTGTTTTTCGTTTAGTAATAAATTAGAAATATCTCCACTTTTTCCTAAAGTGTACACGTGTGGATGTTCTACAAACAAGAAATAATTTTTAGTAGGAACTTCAGTATCATTTCTGCGATTGTCCATTTTAGATTGGATAATTTCTTGAAACAATTGGTCTTGATAATCCCAAGTTTCTTTGTATCCTTTTTTACCAATGTTTTGGTAGATTACTTTTTTATTTAAATGTGACTTCAAATTCTAATAAATATGGATTTAGCGTTAAGGTATCCATAGGATAGCTTATTTCTAAAGTTTTATAATCATCACTAATAATGGCATCTTTATTAGTAACTTTTTTTATTTTTCTATCAAAATGATATACCAGCTTGTAATTGATACCGCTAAAAAATAGTTTGCTGCTTTTTACGTAAGCTTGGTATTTATTTTCATCTTCTTCAGATAGTTTTTTCTCAATTACAAATCTCTTAAATTTTTTTCTTTTAAAGTCAAAACCTGTATTGTATTTAATGGGGTTCTTAGTTGCTTTATTTTTTTTGTCAATAGACGAAGCTTTTTGCATTAACTCCTCAAATTGACCCATTTTACTGATGTCCTTAAATTGATTAGATATAGCCATCATTCCAATTTCTTTTTCTGGATCGATGTTCATTCGCATACTATAACTCTTTAGCTGATGAATGATTTTTTGATCTTCGGGACTTAACAAATCAATACTATCTTTCTTTTGATTTATAATATCTTTAAAATAAATAATAGTATCTGTTTTCTTACCTATATTAATTTTGTTTTTGGAATTATTATTCACAAAACCTTTCATGGTAGAAAGTTGATTTCCGTAGTCAATTACAAAGTTTATGTTTCCACTTCCATCATTGTGTAAATATATTTCTTCTTGTATTTCACAACTGATAAGTAATATGGCTGTAACGAATAATAACAATAATTTTTTCATAGTGATAATCAATTTTTTTCTTTCTTTAAAAGTAGTGAAAGAATGTTTAATTTAGCATTAAAATTAAAAAGGATGTCTATTAAGGTAGTTCATGTTTCTAAAAAGTACGGCGAACAGATTGCTGTAAATAATTTAGATTTTGAGATTAACAAAGGAGAAATTGTTGGGTTTTTAGGACCCAATGGAGCAGGAAAATCTACCTTAATGAAAATGTTAACAGGATTTTTAACTCCTACAGAAGGTGTACTTTATATTAATGATATTCCTGTAATTCCTAACCAAAAACAAACCAACAAACATATAGGGTATTTGCCAGAACACAACCCGCTTTATAAAGAAATGTTTGTGAAAGAATATTTAAGATTTATTGCAGATATTCATAAGGTTGATAAAAGTGAAATAGACAAAGTAGTTCTTCAAACAGGATTGAATTCAGAAGCATCTAAAAAAATACATCAATTATCTAAAGGATATCAACAAAGAGTTGGATTGGCAGCCGCTTTAATTCACAACCCAGAAGTGTTGATTTTAGATGAACCTACTACTGGTTTAGACCCGAATCAAATTCTTGAAATAAGAGCGTTGATTAAAGAAATTGGGAAAGAAAAAACCGTATTGTTTTCTACACATATCATGCAAGAAGTAGAAGCCGTTTGTGATAGGGTAATCATCATTAACAAAGGAAATCTAAAAGTAGATGAAAAATTATCAACCTTAAAAGCAGGGCAGCAACAAATCATTCAAGTAGAATTTGATTTTAAAATTGAAGAACAATTCATCAAACAAATTTCGAATCTAGTTTCTTGGGTAAATTACCATGATAATGAATGGGAACTGACCTTTAACACTCAAGAAGATCAACGTGCTGCTATTTTTGATTTTGCACAAGAACAAGGATTAAAAATATTGCAGATGAATACTAAAAATAAAACCTTAGAAACTTTGTTTAAAGAAGTTACTGCCTAGTAATTATTTAATTAACTCTAAGCTAATAGGATATTTATATAATTGACCACCACTTGCATTAATAGCAGCAATTACCACAAAAATAATTGATAATACACCAAGTATAATGGCTAAAGGAACCATAATAAAAGCTCCTATACCAAAAGTAAATAAAGCAAAAAGGAATCCTCCTGCACCAATAATTAGCATGGTTAGTTGAAAATTTAATGCCGATTTTCCATGTTCGTTTATAAATTGACTTTCATCTTTTTTTAATAACCATATCAGCAACGGAATTACAATAGGTAAAAATCCACTTAAGAATATTGATAAATGTATAATTATGGCTAACGTTTTTTCTGTGCGTGTATCTATCATAACTTTATTTTTTTGAATTTTATTTGTGTATCTTTTCCTTAGAGATAAATATACTATGAAACTTACTGTAAAACAATTTAATAGATTTATTTTATACAAACTACCAGCAGCATATCTTTGTGGAGTACGCTTGGTAGATTTGAACAATGATAGTGCTGTGGCTAAAGTTAGATTCAAGTGGATCAATCAAAATCCTTTTAAGTCTATTTACTTTGCAGTATTGGCCATGGCCGCAGAATTGTCTACAGGAGTATTGGTGTTAAAACAAACTCAAGAAAGTAAACTCCGATTTTCTACTTTGGTGGTAAGAATGAATGCCCAGTTTTTAAAAAAAGCGGTTGGGCTTATTCGTTTTACTTGTATTGATGGAGCTGACATTCAAAAACACATTTATACTGCCATGGAAACCAAAGAAGGAGTTGCCTTTACTTTAGAGAGCATTGGTGTTGATGAAATGGGTGATGAAGTTGCTAGATTTGAGTTTTCTTGGAGTATTAAAATTAAAGAGTAGCGTCTAATTCTTTTTTAAGTAACAATCCGTATTTACTTTCTTTTACTTCTGGAGTTAAAGCATCGTAAATTTGTTTTTTTAATTTAGGCGTTGCATTGTCCATTCTAGTCACCGCAATATAGGCAGCAATAATATCACTACTGTGATTAATGGCATAGTTTGCAGAGAACAAATAAATACGCTTTAAATTATTATTGTATTTATTATCTAACGCTTCAAGTTTATCTAATTCACCACTTTTTTGTGCAATGAATCTTTCTTTGATAAGGTCTAAATTTTGATATTGAATTTGTTTGGTGTAACTATCGTGTTCTTTTAACAAATCTTGTTGTGGAGATCCTGTGATTTTTGCATTTGAAATAAATTTATTCAAATCTGTTTCAATATTCATTTGTCCTGGTTCCCCAAAAAACAATATTTTCTTTGTCATAGATTTATCAAGAGAAATAGAGAAAAGATCACCTTCTTCAATATTTTCAGAAAAAGAAAAATTTTCTAATCCATTATCAACGTAAACAGAATCTAGCACTTGAGTAGTGTCAATATCAATTTTTTCTAGATAGATAGTTCCTTTTTTTAAGCCTACTATTTTTCCTTGAATATTAAAATTTCCGTTTTTGCTTTTTGAACAACTAACGAACAAGACAGCACATACTGTTAGATAAAGAAAATTTTTCATAATGATAAAATAAATAACCCCACTACAAGAGAGTAGTGGGGTTACAAATATATCTATTTGATTATGATTTACAAATACTTATTTTAAGAAGTCAGCTAATGGACTAAAGTAAATATATGTCAACACAACAATAATCACTACCATGATACTTACTGGTTTTAGATATTTCCAAGGAGTGATGTCTACTTGTTCAGTGTATTCTTGTACAAAGTCAGTACCTCTTGGTTTAAGTTTACCAATAATCAACATAATAATAATGTTCAATACAAAAAGAATAGCCATTACGTGTAAAAAGTGAGGATAAGTACCACCCGATTCAACAACCATTGGTTTTAATACGAATTGACTAATTGTATAAAGAACAACTCCGGAAATTAATCCTACTTTAGCAGCAATTGCAGGAACACGTTTGGTAACATATCCTACCACAATAATAGTAAAGATTGGAATAGAATAACATCCGTTAATTTCTTGTAAATAGTTGAATAAACCTCCTTTTGCGTAAATTAAGAAAGGAGCAATACAAACCCCTCCAATAGCTAAAAACACTCCAAAAGTTTGTCCCATTTTAACCACTTTAGCTTCTGAAGCTTCTGTGTTGATATGAGCTTTGTAAATATCTAGTCCAAAAATTGTTACTGATGAGTTTAAAGCTCCGTTAAAAGAACTTAAGATGGCTCCAAATAAAACAGCAGCAAAGAAACCAACCATTCCGGCAGGTAATACTTGTTTTACTAATAATGGATAGGCTTGATCTTTATAGATACTGTTTCCTCCTTCAAAAAACGTGAAAGATTCAGGGTGTTGAGACATGTAAAAAGCAATAATTCCAGGTAAAACCAACATTAAAGGTCCTAATATTTTTAAGAAAGATGCAATCAACAATCCTTTTTGTCCTTCTGCTAAGTTTTTAGCACCTAATGCTCTTTGAATAATTGCTTGGTTTGTTCCCCAATAGAACATTTGCACCAACATTAAACCTGTAAAGATTGTTGCAAAAGGCACTGATGCTGTTGAGCTACCTATAGCGTTAAATTTTCCTGGGAATTCAGTGAATAAGTTATCTATTCCTGCCATTGCAGAACCATCACCAATTGCGATCAATCCAAATAAAGGAATTGCCAATCCACCCACTAATAATCCAATAGCGTTGATAGAGTCTGATACTGCGACAGCTTTTAATCCACCAAAAACAGCATAAATGACTCCAATAAAAGCAATAGAAATTACCGTAGGCCATAAAGCGATAAAGTCATATTCTCTTTGTAAATCTAATAATTCAGTAGGGTTTAAAGTACTTGCTACATCAGCAGGAATCACTAATCCTAAAGCAGTAGGTACATCAAACATAGTATTTACAGCCAAAGCTCCAGAATATAGTACAATGGGTAATAACACCACTACATAACCACTTAAGAACAATCCTGAAACCCAAGTTTTGGTCATTTTATCATACCTGTTTTCTAAAAATTGAGGAACTGTTGTGATTCCACCTTTTAAATATCTAGGTAATAAAAACATTGCTGTAAGAACCATAGCAATAGCAGCTAAGGTTTCCCAAGCCATTACTACAACTCCTTCTTCAAAGGCAGCTCCGTTTAATCCTACAATTTGTTCTGTAGATAAGTTGGTTAATAATAAAGACCCTGCAATTACAGGTCCTGTTAAACTTCTACCTCCCAAAAAATATCCGTCGGAAGAATTTACATTTTTTCTAGTTGCAAGCCATGCGATTAGCGCTACTAAGAGGGTAAAGCCCAAAAATGAAGCTATTGATAAAATCATATTAGATTAATTATTAAATTAAGTTTTTTTACGGACGGCAAATTAGTGATTTTAAGATTCCTAATATTGGGTATTAGATCTTTTTTTGCAGTTTTGATTAAAAACAGACCAAAAAAGTTATTTTTTACTACCAGTGGGTATTCTTAAATAACAAAATCCTAAATAAAGTTTTTAATAGCTTTGGCTACACCGTCTCTTTTGTTGGTGTCTGATACGGCATCAGAAATTAACAAAACTTCTTCTTTTGCGTTTCCAACTGCCACACCTAATTTTACCGCTTCTAACATTTCAATGTCATTATAATTGTCTCCAAAAGCAATACAGTTTTCAAGAGTTAAGTGAGGGTATTTACAAGACAATAATTCATTAATACCAGTAAGTTTTGAAATATCTTTATTGGCAATTTCTATATAAGTATCTTTAGATCTGTATAAGTGTAATTTGTCACCGTGAAGTTTTCCTAATTCAGCATACAAATAATCCATGTGTTTTTTATCTCCCATACACATAACTTTATGTGCTCCTTTTTGTTCACTAATCCATAAATCAATTACGTCTTTTGTGGGTTTTACAATAGGAGTTACTTTGGTATTGTTTTCTTCTCTTTTTGCCCAAAAATCCATTTCTGGAACATACCAGTCGTTGTGGTTATACAAGCTAATATGAAACTTACCATCTTTGTTTATTTCAAGAATATCTTCTAAAATGGTTGGAGCAATAGAAATGTCATCTACAACTTCTCCATCTACTAAAACCAAACCACCATTGTAACAAATAAGAGGTAAGCCCTCAATATTTAGGTCTTTTTGAATATGAGTCATCGCACTTGGCATACGAGAGGAGATTAAAATAAAAGGGATATTTTGCTCAGTAATTCGAGCTACTTGCTCTTTTAACATTTCAGAAACTTCACGTTCTGAATTTAATAAAGTTCCATCAATGTCTGTAAATGCTATTTTGATATCCATAGGTTGTATTATTTGAGTTCTAACAAAAATAACTTTTTGAATGAATAATTGATGATGAAAACCAAATAAAGAAGATTTGAGAGATAAAAAAACAGCCTTTATCAAAATTTTGATAAAGGCTGTTTAGGTATATTTAGGTTTTGTTAATCAAATATTATTTGATCAACTCATAACTACGTTTGATAAATTTGGTTAACTCTTCACCATGTAATAAGTTTTGAGATAATTTAGCCAAATCAAAAGCTTGAGAAATCAATCCTTTTTGCTTTTCTTCATCGGCATTTAAAATTTCTGAAACCAATTCGTTGTTTGTGTTTACTACCAAGTTGTACATTTCTGGCATGTTTTCCATTCCAAACATTCCACCTCCTCCAGTAGCGCTCATTTCTTTCATTCTACGCATAAATTCTGGTACGGTAATAATGAACGGAGAAGCGTTAGAATCCATTGCTTCTAATTGAACTGTATAGTTTTCTTTAGGAACAGCAGCTTCAATAATTGGCTTTAATTTGTCCTTTTCTTCATCAGATAATTTAGAAATTACATTGTCTTCTTTCTTGATTAAATTATCAATATGATCAGCATCTACACGTACAAAAGTTATGTTTTCGTTAGTAGATTCTAATTTTTGAATTAGGTGAGAAACAATAGGAGAGTCTAATAATAATACTTTGTATCCTTTGTCGTTAGCAGATTGAATAAAACTGTGTTGTGCTTGTTTGTTTGCACTGTATAAAATAACTAGTTTACCATCTTTGTCAGTCTGAGCATCTTTAAATTGCTCTTTAATTTCATCAATAGTAACATATTCTCCATCAGTAGTTGGGTACAAAGCAAATTTGTTTGCTTTCTCAAAGAATTTCTCGTCAGATAACATTCCGTACTCAATAATTACTTTGATATCATCCCAATATCCTTCAAAAGCTTTTCTGTCTTTTTTGTAGATAGAACTTAACTTATCTGCAATTTTTTTAGTGATGTAACCAGAAATCTTTTTAACTGCACCATCTGCTTGTAAGTAAGAACGAGATACGTTTAATGGAATGTCTGGAGAATCAATTACCCCTTTAAGCATTTGCAAGAAATCAGGAACAATTCCTTCTACATTGTCAGTAACAAAAACTTGGTTTTGGTATAATTGAATTTTATCCTTTTGCATATCCATGTTTTTAGACAACTTAGGGAAGTATAAAATACCTGTTAAGTTAAATGGATAATCAACATTTAAGTGAATGTTAAACAATGGTTCTTCAAATTGCATTGGATACAATTCACGATAAAAGTTTTTATAATCATCGGCTTCTAAATCTGATGGCTTTTTAGTCCAAGCAGGATTTGTGTTGTTAATGATATTATCAACTTCTATTTGTTTGTGAGGTTCTTTTTCTTCAGTACCGTCTTCTTTTTTAGTAACTTTTGGTTCAAAGTTAGGGTCGTTTATTTTTTTAGTTCCAAATTTAATTGGCACTTGGTTAAAACGATTGTACTTGGTTAATAAACCAGAAATTTTAGATTCTTCTAGGAATTCAGTTGAGTCCTCAGCAATGTGTAAAATAATTTCAGTTCCTCTTTCTGATTTTTCTACAACTTCTAAATCGTAGTTTGGAGAACCATCACAAGACCATTTTACTGCTGGAGCATCTTTATAAGATTTTGTAATTAACTCTACTTTGCTTGCTACCATAAAAGCAGAATAGAATCCCAATCCAAAGTGACCAATAATTCCAGAGTCTTCTACTTTATCCTTGTATTTTTCAATAAATTCTTCGGCTCCAGAAAAGGCAATTTGGTTGATGTATTTTTCAACTTCTTCTTCTGTCATTCCTAACCCTTGATCGATAATATGAAGTTTTTTACCTTCTTTATCAATCTTTACTTCTAGTTTAGCGTCTCCTAATTCAACCCCTTCAGCTTCACCAATGGTGATTAAGTGTTGTAACTTTAAAGTTGCATCTGTTCCGTTAGAAATTAATTCACGTAAAAAGATTTCGTGGTCGGAGTATAAGAATTTTTTAATTAATGGAAAGATGTTTTCTACCGATACATTAATGTTTCCTTTAGCCATAATAAATATATTTATGTTAATTGTTTAAAATCTGTGTTATGCTTTAAACAAATAGAGTACCAAAAGAATAAAAATGACAGGTTGTCAGTGGTTAGAACATGTCTCCACCACCATCGCCTTCTTGACCTTGTTGTCCTCTATCATTTTCTTTTTCTTTAGATTTAATACCAAAGTTGTATACAAAACCTAATGTAATTCTACGACTTTCCCATTTAAATTCACCGTCTTGCTCAAAAGGAGCATCAGAATTAAATCGGAATCCAAAAGTGTTAAAAATATCAGAAACACCTAAAGAAATAGTTCCTTTGTCTTTTAATACTTTATAACTAGCTCCTGTGTTTACCATATGCATTGGTTCACGAACTCTTTGTAAGCTTTCGCTAGCTCCACGGTACATGGTAGATAATTGAAAAGTTAATTTATCACTTGCAGTAAAAGTATTACTTATTCTAAAATTAAAACGATTGTTGGTAACACTTCTGTTTTCTCCTGCTACAAATCCTCTAATTTCTCTAGTGTAAAAATCGGTACTAGCATTTAATCGCCACCAGTTTTGAATTCGTAAATAGGATGCCAATTCAAATCCATAGCTATTCGTATCATCAAAATTATCGTAAGACATAATAGCTCTTTCTGGCATGGTTGGGTCTACAGAAATAGTTCTACTAATATTGTCTTTGGTGTTTCTGTAAAAGGCAGTTGCTGAAACATTTCCGATTCCAACCTCACGATTGTATCTTACTTCTAAAGAATTGGTAAACTCTTGTTTTAAATTTGGATTTCCTCTAGAAGTTGTTAAAGGTGTTCCCCAGCTACGAATAGGGGTTACTTGCCTAATAGAAGGTCTATCTACTCTTCTAGAATAACTAAATTGAATTTGGTTGTCTTTGTTCAGTTCATAAGTAGCAAAAAAAGATGGATATAAAGAGTTTATTTTTTGATTGATACTACTATCTTGGTTGTCTACATCAGTATGGAAATCTCCATCAATATGATATGATTCTGCTCTTAAACCAGCTTGAACTCCTAATTTTTCAAATTGTTGTTTGTAATTAAAATAAGCTGAGTATATTTTTCTTCCATAAGTAAAGTTAGATAAATCTCTTGATACAGGATCTCCATCAATATTGTTTACTTCTTGAGTAGAAAAGTTTTCATTATCAGTGTTTTCTTCTCTATAGGCCAAACCTGTTTCAATATAGCTTTCTTCAGCAAAAGGAAGGGTGTAGTCTAAGTTGATTAAAGTAAGATTGTTTTTGTTAGAAATATCTTCGGTGTAATTTGTGCTATTATCATTTGTGTTTAGGCTGTTTGACCATTGACTGTCTTCTGGTTGGGTACGGTCACTGTACATAGCTTCTAAACTTAACTCATGATCTTTGTTTTCTCCAAACTGTTGATGTAATTCTGCATTATAAGTTTGATTATATGGTTTTCTTGTAAAAGCAAATATATTATTACTGGTTGGGGTTGAATTTTTAGTTTCAGAAATAATAGTATTGTTTCTGTAGTCTAAATCCACAAAACTTTGCGTGGTAGAAACTCCAATAGTTGTTTTTTCGGCTAAATCTATATCTACACCAACTTTAAAAAGTTGATTTAAGAAATCATCATTTCCGTTAATGTCTTGATAATTTGTAGACTCATCTGGGTTAACACGATCTAATTTTCCAAAGGTATTTTTCTTACCCCCATTGATGTTGTAATTTCCGTAATAATTTACATTCTTGGTTTTGTAGTTAAGGTTTACACCACCTGTATGTCTAAAGTTTCTACCGTATTGAGTGTTTGCATTTACACTACCATTAATTCCCTGCCTGGTGTTTTTTACCAATTCAATATTAATAATTCCACTATTTCCTTCTGGATTATATTTAGCAGATGGATTGGTAATTAATTCAATACTTTTAATAGCATTAGATGGAATTTGTTGTAATAATTGATCTGTAGGAATATTGGTTGGTTTTCCATCTATTAATACTCTAACATTCGTGTTTCCTCTTAAAGAAAGTTCTCCAGTTTGTTGATCTACAGAAACAGATTGCACATTGTTTAATACCGATGAAGCATCTGTACCAACAGAAGTTAAATCTTTACCAACATTAATAACCAATCTGTCAATTTTTTGAGTTACAGTTGAGGTTTCAGCTCTAAGAACCACAGCATCTAAAGCTTCAACATTTTCTTCTAAAAATATTTTTTTTAGATCAACATAATTTTTTCCGTTAAACTCAATGGTTTTATTGATGGTTTTATAACCAATGGCTTCAATGGTTAAATTATAGGTTTTGTTACTAAGGTTTTGAAGATTAAATGCTCCTGATTCATCAGATAAATTGGTTTTAATTTCATTTCCATTTTTTGCATATACGGTTACATATGGAACGGGTTCTTTGGTGTTTTTGTTGATGATAACACCTGAAATAAAATTTTTATCGGTTTGTGAAAAGGCAATTTGTGTAAATAGGGTAAGTAATAATAAAATTCTATTCATGTTGATTATTTCTCGCGGTTGGTTTATTTAGACCGAAGAAATTAATAAAGGTTTAATCCCTTCTTTTATATTTTACAAAACTGTAGTCGTAAATGTTCTTTTCGTCTGACTTAAATTCCTCTCTTTTTATTTCTTTCCAAATACTTTTGTCAATTTTTGGAAAAAAAACATCTGCATCAAAAGATCTGTGAACTTCGCAAATATCAAGTTCATCAACCAAATCAATCGCTTTGTTATAAATTTTAGCTCCCCCTATAACATAAGCATTGTCATCATTTTTAGCAATTTCAATAGCATTTTCAAGAGAGTTGGTGGTAATGCAACCTTCTACTTTGTAATTTTTGTTGCGAGTAATAATAATGGTAGTTCTATTAGGTAATGGTTTACCTATAGATTCATATGTTTTGCGTCCCATAATAATATGGTGACCCGTGGTTATTTGTTTAAATCTTTTTAAATCGGCAGGTAAGTGCCAAATTAAATCATTATTTTTCCCTAACTCGTTGTTGTCTCCTATGGCAGCAATTAGTGTAATCATATTTGTTTTTTAATCGCCTGCAATATAATATCATTTTACGATTAATGATTAGGAATTTTAAAAACCTACGCGATAAATTTTTTCTCGTTCTTTTTTTAGAACCAGTATTTGAATGTAGTTTTTGATGTTTTCAGACAAAGTTTTACCATTGTCTTTTTCGTATAAAAAGTATTTTCTGAACCCCTCATTGTTTCTAACCAGGTCGGCAATTGTTGATGGAAAGGTGTAGCCAAAATAGTAGGGTTCTCCATTAATTTTTGCAGGAGTCTCTGCTTTTGGAAGACTTTTAATGGTTTTGTAGTAGTTTTCCATTAATTCTTTATTCTGTGATTCAATTTTTGCGGCAATGACTTTCCCGTTTTCATCAACAATAAATTTAGGAAGTATACTGTGCTTGTAATCTATATCTTTATCGGTTATTAATGTAAGATCTAATTTATTATACATATAATTTGAGATGTATAAATAGTTACAATTATTTACACCTTGATAGGTAGTTTCTCCACTACAAATTTCAAAAACAGGAGGGGTATATCCTATTAGTTTTTCGCTACATTTTATGATAGGTTCTCCTTTAAAATCTTCTTGAATAACAACTAAAGTGTACTTGTAACGAGAGTCGTATTCGGGAAATTCAAACAAATTAAAATTCAGTTTTTTAAAAGCTTTTTTTAATTGTTTGTCTAGTTTTTTAGTTGAAGTGTTGGTGTCTATGTAGGTAATTTGTTTTCTGTTGTTAAGAGAAAATTCTATGTAAATTTTTCTTCTCCATTCTTTAAACTCAACACTCTTTAATGCACTGTTAGAAATATGTTTTTTAAAATGGTCTGTGATAGGATTGGCAAAACTTGTATGATCTTCTACTTTATTAACGATTTTCTGATCGTACTCAATAAATTTTTGAATACTATCATTCGTTAGTAATGGAAGTTTTTCTTGTTCTAAAGGAATCCTAGTGTTTACTACTTGTTTTTTACTCTTGCAAGAAACAATCAACAGTAGTAATATAAATAACTTAACAAGTTTCATTTAGGGGATTTTTTAAACAGATACTTTACCTTTAATTAATGGATGTGGATTGTAATCTTCTAAACTAAAATCCTCATAAGTAAAGTCAAAAATATTCTTTACCTCAGGGTTTAAAATCATTTTAGGTAAAGGTTTAGGATCTCTACTTAATTGTAACGCTATTTGTTCAAAATGATTGTTATAAATATGTGCATCTCCAAAAGTGTGAATAAATTCTCCAGGTTTTAAACCAACTACTTGAGCAATCATTAAAACCAACAAGGCGTAAGATGCAATGTTAAAAGGAACTCCTAAAAATACATCGGCACTACGTTGGTATAATTGACAAGATAGTTTTCCTTCGGCAACATAGAATTGAAAAAAGGCATGGCATGGAGGTAAGGCAGCTTTGTTGTTGGCTACGTTTTCTGCAAAAGAAATACTTGTATCAGGCAATACACTAGGGTTCCATGCAGAAACTAGCATTCTTCTACTGTTGGGATTGGTTTTTAAGGTTTCAATCAATTCAGAAATTTGATCAATCTCTTCACTGTTCCAATTACGCCATTGATGTCCGTAAACGGGTCCTAAATCGCCATTTTCATCAGCCCATGCATCCCAAATTTTTACATTGTGTTCTTTTAAGTATTTAATGTTTGTTTCTCCTTTTAAGAACCAAAGCAATTCGTGAATAATAGATTTTAAATGTAATTTTTTAGTGGTTACCATTGGGAAACCTTCAGACAAATCAAAACGCATTTGATATCCAAAAACACTTTTTGTTCCTGTACCAGTACGATCTCCTTTTTGTACTCCGTTTTCTTGAATGTGTTTGATTAGATCTAAATATTGTTTCATGGTAAAAAATATAAGTAACGGTAAAATTATAAAAAAGTCGATACGTTTAGGTATCGACTTTTGATATTTTATAAAACATTATTAACAACTTATCTTTTGTTGAGCTCATCTCTAATTTTAGCAGCTGTTTCGTAATCTTCTTTCTCTATAGCTGTATTTAGTTTCTTTTCAAGTTCTGGTGTAGAAATGTTTTGATATATCTTTTTTAAATCTTCAGGTTTTGAACTGTTCAGTAAGTCTGTAATTTCATCGTCTTCTTCTTCCATTAGATTTTCGTTTTCATCATCTTCTTGAGCATCTACAAAATCTTCTTGTTTAAGAATAATACCTGCTTTATCTAATATGTTTTGATACGTATAAATGGGTGTATTAAAACGAATGGCCAAAGCAATAGCATCAGAAGTTCTTGCATCAAAGACTTTTTCTTCATCATTTTGGATACAAATCATACTAGAAAAAAATACACCATCAACTAATTTGTGAATAATGACTTCTTTTACACGGATGTTATAAGACTCGGCAAAAGTTTTAAATAAATCGTGAGTTAAAGGTCTTGGTGGAGTTATTTCGCTTTCCAACGCAATGGCAATGGATTGAGCTTCAAAAGCACCAATTACAATTGGAAGGGTTCTTTCGCCATTTACCTCACTCAATACTAAGGCATAAGCACCTGTTTGGGTTTGGCTATAGGATATTCCTCTAATATCTAATTGTACTAAACTCATTCTTTATTTTTAATAATTATGCGTTTTCTACTTTAAACGCTTTTAATTTTTCAATTAATTGAGGAACTACTTCAAAAGCATCTCCTACAATTCCGTAATCTGCCGCTTTAAAGAAAGGAGCTTCAGGATCTGTGTTGATGACCACTTTGGTTTTAGAAGCGTTTACTCCAGCCAAATGTTGAATGGCACCAGAAATGGCAATGGCAATGTAAAGATTAGCAGCTACAGGCTTTCCTGTTTGTCCAACATGTTCTCCATGAGGTCTCCATCCCATGTCAGACACAGGTTTAGAACAAGCGGTGGCAGCACCTAAAACATCTGCTAACTCTTCAATCATTTTAAAGTTTTCAGGCCCCTTTAATCCTCTACCTCCAGAAACCACAATATCTGCATCTGCAATGGCAATTTTACCTGATGCTTTTTCAATAGATTCTGATTTAACACTTGTAGACAACAACACAGGAGAGAATTCTTCAACTTCAGCAGTTGTAGGATCTTCTTTAACTTCGAAAGCATTTTTAGCCAATCCAATGACTTTACTATCGGCAGTAATTACAGTGTTGCTAAATGCTTTGTTGGAAAAAGTTTTACGTTTTACTGTAAAAGGAGTAAGATTGCTTGGAGCACTCACTACGTTTGATACATAACCAGCATTAAATTTAGCAGCTAACAAAGGAGCAAGATATTTACCATTAGTACTACTATCAATTATAATGATGTTGGTATTACTAGTAAATGCAGCTTCGGTAATGATTCCAGCATATATTTTTGCATTAAAAATAAAGCTATCATCTTTTACAAATAATATTTTGTTGGCACCGTATTTTTGTAACTGTTCAGGCTCAGTTGCGTTAATTGTTATGACTGTTAAATCAGTGTTTAGTTGATTTGCTAGTGCTTTTCCATAAGAAACTACCTCTAAGGCAGATTTCTTAAATTTTCCTTCGCTATTGTCAGCGTATACTAATACAGACATTTTTGTATGTTTTTAGTTACCTAATTATTTAAGGCACAAGGTTTTTAAATTAAATTACTTTTGCTTCGTTGTGAAGTAAGTTGATCAACTCATCTAAGTTGTCGGCATCAACCATTTTACAAGCACTTTTCTCAGCATTTTTCTCAAAGTTTGTAATTTGAGTGGTGGTTATACATTCTATAGCAGGAACAACATTTAAAGGTTTTTTACGAGCCATCATAATTCCCCTCATGTTAGGTATTTTAAGGTCTTTTTCTTCAACTAAACCTTTTTGCCCAGCAATTACAATAGGTAACGTAGCACTTAATTTTTCTGTACCTCCATCAATTTCTCTAGAAGCACTTACTGCGTTTCCTTCAATTTCTAATCCAATACAAGCATTAATGTAGTCAATATCTAAGAAAGAAGCAAGTAAACCAGGCACCATTCCTCCATTGTAATCAATAGATTCTTTACCTGTTAAAATTAAATCGTATTCTCCATTTCTATATACTTCTGCAATTTGTTGTGCAACATAAAAACCATCAGTAGGTTTTGCATCAATACGAATTGCTTCATCAGCTCCAATTGCCAATGCTTTTCTTAAAGTAGGTTCGGTACTTGCATCTCCTACATTTACCACAGTAACAGTTGCTCCTTGTTTTTCTTGAAACCAGATTGCTCTTGTTAATGCAAACTCATCATAAGGATTTATAACAAATTGTACTCCATTTGTATCAAATTCTGTCGAATCACTAGTGAAATTGATTTTAGAAGTAGTATCTGGAACATGACTTATACAAACTAATATTTTCATATTGAGAAGTTTATCTATTTATATATATTTCTAAATAAGTAAAAGCTAATGTAAATTAAATTTTGTAAATATTTTGGTTTAATATTAGAAAATATGACTGTGTTTTTGTTATTTTTGTGAACGTTTAAATAAAATAGAGTACATGAAAACTATACAATTTAGAGAGGCAATTTGTGAAGCGATGAGCGAAGAAATGCGTTTGGATGAAAGCATTTATTTGATTGGAGAAGAGGTTGCTGAATATAATGGAGCTTACAAGGCTTCAAAAGGAATGTTAGATGAGTTTGGAGACAAACGTGTAATTGATGCACCGATTGCCGAGTTAGGGTTTGGTGGTATTGCCGTAGGTTCTACTATGACTGGTAACAGACCAATTGTAGAGTATATGACTTTTAACTTTGCTTTGGTTGGTATTGATCAAATTATAAACAACGCTGCAAAAATTAGACAGATGTCAGGAGGACAATTTCCTTGTCCAATTGTTTTTAGAGGACCAACTGCATCAGCAGGACAATTAGGAGCAACACATTCACAAGCTTTTGAAAACTGGTTTGCAAATACTCCAGGTTTAAAAGTTGTAGTACCATCTAACCCATATGATGCCAAAGGATTATTAAAAGCTGCGATTAGAGATAACGATCCAGTTATTTTTATGGAGTCTGAGCAAATGTATGGGGATAAAGGAGAAGTGCCAGAAGGAGAATACATTATTCCTTTAGGAGTTGCTGATGTTAAAAGAAAAGGTACAGATGTAACTGTGGTTTCTTTCGGGAAAATTATCAAAGAAGCTTACAAAGCTGCTGAGGTTTTAGAAAAAGAGGGAATTTCTATCGAAATTATAGATTTACGTACTGTTCGCCCTATGGATACTAAAGCGATTATAGAATCTGTGAAGAAAACAAATCGTTTGGTTATTTTAGAAGAAGCTTGGCCATTTGGTTCAGTAGCTACTGAAATAGCATACAGAGTACAAGAACAAGCATTTGATTATTTAGATGCTCCAATTCAAAGAATTAATACTGCAGACACACCAGCAGCATATTCTCCAGTTTTAATGGAGGAATGGTTACCAAATGCACAAGACGTTATTGATGCTGTAAAAGCAACTTTATACGTAAAGTAATTTCTGCGTAACAACATATCTTATTCTAAATTCCTTTCTTACTTTTGAGAAAGGAATTTTTTTATCTAAATGAATTATAAGTCCCTAATTAATATTATATTTTTATTGGTTACCATAACTACTTTTGCCCAGTCTAAGGTTAAAGGAGTAGTGGTAGATGTTGATGGAAATCCTTTACCTTTTGCGAGTGTAATTTTTAAAAATACTACCGAAGGAACCGTTTCGGATGAGAATGGAACTTTTTATTTATCATCACCTAAAACACATACCGAATTACAAGCAAGTTATGTTGGGTTCGATAAAGTAATACTACCGATAGAAAAACAAAATCAGTATTTTAAATTTGTTTTAAAAGAAAGTGCCGATCAACTACAAACTGTAACCATTGTAACAGGAAGGGTACCTAAAAAAGGAAATCCGGCCATTGCATTACTAGAAAAAGTTTGGGCAAGAGAAAAAAGTAACGGACTTAGAATGTTCCCGAATTATCAGTACGAAAAATACGAGAAAATTCAGTTCGATTTAAACAATATAGACTCCTCATTTACAGAACAAAAGATTTTTAAAGGGATGGAATTTGTTTTTAAACAAATAGATACTTCTAAAGTTTCTGGAAAAAACTTTTTGCCTGTTTATATAAACGAATCTGTTTATAATGTTTATGGAAGAAATGAAGGAGATAAACAATCTGTTAGAGAAGATTTGGTTGCTAATAAAAACTCTGGAATTGGTGCAGGTGAGGGAGTTACCACTTATATTAAAGACTTATATGTAGATTATGATATTTACGATGATTATATTCGTTTGTTTGGAAAAAGTTTCACAAGTCCTGTTGGGAAAGCTGGGGTTAATACTTACAATTATGTGTTAGCAGACAGTGCTACCATTTCTGGAAAATGGTGTTATAATATTATTTATTATCCCATTCGTAAAAACGAGTTGACCTTTAAAGGAGATATGTGGATTGCTGATACTGTTTTTGCAGTGAAAGATATCAGTATGCAAGTTTCTAAAAGTGCTAATTTAAACTGGATCAAAGAGGTTTATTTAGAACGTGATTACAAGGTTGAAAATGATTCAGTGATCCTTCCAGAAAAAGATTACATGATGGCAGACTTTAGTTTGCGAAAGAAAAAATCATCTATGGGAGTTTTTGGAAAAAGAACGACTTATTTTGATTCTTATAATTTTAACAAGCCTAAAAAAGAGAGTTTTTACAAAGAAAAATCAGATGTGTTTGCTGATAGTATTTACAATGCAGGCGATACTTATTGGAAAACGCATAGAATTGAAAAACTAGATAAAAATGAACAGGGAATTTATTCCATGTTAGATACCCTAAAAACGGTTCCAAAGTTTAAAAGAATATATAATTTGGGAGTGATTTTAGCGACAGGATATGTAGAGTTTCCAAACTTTGATTACGGTCCTGTATTTTCCACTTTTGATTATAATGATGTTGAAGGAATTAGAATTAGAGTGGGAGGTAGAACCTATTTTGGGGTGAATGATATGTGGCGACTTCAAGGATATACTGCTTATGGTTTTAAAGATCAAAGAGTAAAATATGGAGTGTCTTACAAATATATGTTCGACAAACAAAAAAGATTAATTTTTGGAATAGGGCATAGAGATGACGTTGAGCAAACAGGAGCTGGTTTAACTACAAGTAATGATGTGTTAGGTAGAAGTTTTGCTACCTCTGGATTGTTTTCTAGCGGAGCTTCAAACTTGCTGACAGATGTAAAATTAACCAACGTGTTTTTTAGTGCAGAACCAGTTGATAATATCAATTTTGAGTTGAATTTTGTTCAAAGAAATTTAAAATCAGCCTCTACTGCTTTTAATTTGTCTTATTATGATGAGTATGGAAATATTCAAAACGAAACACAACAAACAGAATTAGGTTTTGCGATTAAATATACACCAGGAAGAAAAATTTTTGGGAACGGAGTAGAACGTAAAAATGTAAATGACAATTTTCCTGTTTTCTATTTAAGTTATGCCAACGGTTTTGGAGCTTTGTTTAATAGCGATTTTGATTATCAAAAATTACAAATGTATTACAAGCAACCTTTTTATATAGGAAGCATTGGTAGAACCACCACTACAATTGAGGTGGGTAAAACATTTGGAGAAGCTTCTTTAGCGCTTTTAAATATTGTACCTGGAAATCAATCCTTTTTTAATATTCAAAATACTTTTGGGTTGTTGAATTATTATGAATTTGTGACAGATACTTATGCTTCTTTGCATTTAGAACATAATTTTAATGGACGTATTTTAGGTAAAATTCCTTTTTTAAGAAAGTTAAATCTTCGTGAGGTTGTTGGAATAAAAGGAGCATACGGAACCATTTCTCAAGTAAATATCGATAGGAATTTACCAGCATTTCAATCTTTACCTTTTTTAAATTTAGAAGCTAAAACCATTACTCCTAGTAAGGTTTATTATGAATATAATGCAGGAATTGATAATATTTTTAAAGTTTTTAGATTAGATTTTTATTGGAGAGGGAGTTATTTAGACCATCCTAATGCCAATAAATTTGGGATAAAAGGGTCTTTTGGATTTACTTTTTAACATATATACAGATACATTTTTTTATTTGTATTTTTGTGCTCTGAAAAAACGGACTTAACTTAATAAATATGGCATTAAAAATTTTTGGACATAGATCTCCAGATACTGATGCAACTGCATCTGCAATTGTATGGTCTTGGTATTTAAATCAACAAGGAGTTGAATCAAAACCTTATGTGTTAGGAACTCCTAATACAGAAGCTTTATTTGTTTTAAAACATTGGGGTTTTGAGGTTCCTGAAATTTTAACTTCAGTTTCGGCTCAAGATGAAGTAGTAATTGTTGATACCAATAATCCAGATGAATTGTTTGAAAACATTAACGAATGTAATATTACTCAAATTATAGATCATCATAAATTGGTAGGTGGTATAGAAACGGCTGGACCTATAGATATTACCATAAAACCTTTGGCATCTACAGCATCTGTAATGTATTTAATTTTAGGGTCTGAAGAGGTTGAAGACTTGCCAAATGAAATTGCTGGTTTAATGTTGTCTTGTATTATTTCTGACACCTTAGAATTCCGTAGCCCAACCACTACTGAGGATGATAAAATGATGGCTGAACATTTGGCTTTTAAGTTAGGAATTGATATTACAGAATATGCTACTAAAATGTTTGAAGCAAAATCTGATATTTCTGCCTTTTCTGATGAGGAATTGATTAAAATGGATAGTAAAAAGTACGAAGCTAGTGGTAATAAATACAGAGTTTCTGTGTTAGAAACTACAAGTCCAAATATTGTTTTAGATAGAAAAGATGCTATTCTATTAGCGATGGAAGCTATAAAAGTAAAAGAAGAACTAGATGAGGTTTTATTATTTGTAGTTGATATTTTAAAAGAAGAATCAACATTATTTGTCCCAAATGATGTGGTGAAACAAGTAGCAGAATCTAAATTTAATGCAACAGTAACTAGTGATTTGGTAGTGTTACCAGGAGTGGTATCTCGTAAAAAGCAAATTATTCCAGTGTTGTAATTAATATAATAAATAAGTATAAAAAAGCCCAACTAATTTAGTTGGGCTTTTTTATGTCTATAGAATTAGTTACTCATAAATTGTTTCTTTTTGGGTATAAGAACTTAAATTTTCTGAGTTTATAATATTAATCGGTAATAAATTTCTTTTAGGTGTTTTTTTGCCAAACATAAAATGTTCTATAAGATTTGTTAATCCTAAGTGTATTTGATGTTTTGCATTTTGATGAATTAAAAACTGAATAGTATTGTTTTTTAAGTAAGTGATGTTTTCTTCAAGTAAATCATAACCAATTAACTTAAGATCTTTTAGTTTATGTTTTTTTATCAATTCCGCAACCATGTATGTTTTGGAGTTTGTTACAAATATCCCTTTTATATCAGGATGTTGATTTAAAAAGTCTATCAACTCAATTTCTAAATTTTCAGATGAGAAAGTTTTAGTAACAGAGCTTAAAGCTGTTTCAGTTTGTTGTATATATTCTTTAAATCCTTGGTCTTTTTCGTGAAAATAGGTAGCATTTTTAAAGTTTGCACCAATATAAAGGATGGCTACTTTTCCGTTCCCTAAAATTAAATCAAACAATTTAGCAGCAATTCTACCACTTTTAATCAAATCTTGCCCTACAAAATTAAAAATCTTATTATTAGGAATGTTGTTGTTAAAAATACTTACAACAATATCTTGACTAGCTAATAAGTTAATAATTGTTTCTGACTCTTTTTGAAATGAAGGAACCATTAAAACAGCATCAGGTTTTAAATTAAGTACTTCATTACTTTTTTGTAAAAAGGAGTTAACGTCTTTAGAGTGATATAATAATGTATTTATTTCAATATCAAAGGCTGAAAACTCTTGCTTTACAGATTGAATCCCTTCTTTACAAGATAGCCAATAATCATCCAGATGATAATCAGGAATTAATACACAAATGCTGTAAACCTTATTGTTTTTTAAATTCCTAGCAATTAAGTTGGGTTTGTAGTCGATTTCTTCTAAGATTCGAGTAACATCTACAAAAGCTTTCTCAGAAACCTTCCCTCTTTTATGAATTACACGATCAACAGTTCCTTTAGAAACCCCTGCAAGTTCTGCAATATCTTTAATAGTGTATTTTTTTCTCATATGGTAAATATAGTAAAAAACATTTTTCGATTGTTTTTTGTGTCCGAAAATACGTTTAAATGTGTTCGAAAACATTTTTAAAAGTGCTCGAACACATTTTTTAGAGTGCTCGAGCACATATTTTGTATGTGTTCGAGCACATTTTTGTGTTTTTTCTTTTTTTTTACATTTTCATTCTATACTTTAGCAAAGTCAAAACAATTAATGTTGTTTATAAATCTGTTTTACAGTAGTTTATGTTTTTTGTTTTAACGTTGATAGTAAGTGAGTTGTTTAGTGTTTTAATGCCTGAAAAATTAAAGCTAAAAAATAAAAAATGTTAGATAAGAGATTATATAGATTAAACATCTTTAAAAGTCATCAAAATAACCGACGAATGGATACTTCTAAAAAGGAGTCAAATTTCGAAGGTGAACTAGCATTAAGTGTTTTTAAAGTTTCACATTATTATGATGTATTTACTAGGGTTGTTGAATTTGCTAGTGAAAAGAAAATATTGAAAGCTAAGAGTTGTATATCAAAAATTGCAGAGCTTAAAAGTGAAATGCATGCATTGCAAGATTTAAAAGAAAAATGTGAAATTCCAACGAGAGTAATTTTTACTGATAAAATTCAACCGTTTGAAGGGTTTTGTTGTGAGTTTGGAGATGCTGTTCGAAAATTATGTAATACTGCTGATGATGACGAAAAAGATATATCAAAGGTTGAGTTCAATATGAGTTTTTATAAATCTTATAAAGAGAGTTTGTTGACTAAAATTGATGGAGGTTTAACACTCTTTGAGAAACAATATCTTGCCCAATCAGTTAAGATTATGATGTTTGTTACGGGTTTAAATTTTCTAATAGATTATTTAAATAATGATCTTAACTATAAATCAACATATAAAGGACAAAATCTGATAAAGGCTAAAAACCAATTCAAATTAATAGATTCTTTTGTAAGCCAAATGAATAAAAATGAAATAATTAAAAACGAGTGTTTTGTGTAAAATGATTTTAAAAATTAAAATTTAAGTAAATAATGACAGCAGTAACTACTAAACAAAAAAACTTAGTTCCAATGATGATAATAGCAGGGCTATTTGTCATTTTTGGATTTGTAACATGGATTAATGGTGCATTGATTCCATTTATGAAAACAATTAATGAATTAACAGAATCTGAGTCGTATTTGGTGGCAACAGCTTCTTATATTTCATTTGTTGTGATGGCTTTACCATCTTCTTATGTTATAGGAAAAATAGGATATAAAAAGTCAATTTCTTTAGGACTTGTTATTATGGCTATAGGTGCCTTAGTTTTTATTCCTGCTGCAGAGGCAAGAACATATTGGGTATTTTTATTGGCGATTTTTTTACAAGGAGCAGGGATGACTTTATTACAAACGGCTGCTAATCCTTATATCACCATTTTAGGGCCTATAGAAAGTGCTGCAAAACGAATTGCTATCATGGGAATTTGTAATAAAGTGGCAGGGGCTGTAGGGTCAATTATTTTTGGAGCATTATTATTAACTGGTATTGACGAGGTAAATGTAAAATTAAGTACTGTTTCTGCTTCTGAAAAAACAGAACTTTTAAACACTATGGCCAACAGTGTGGTAATGCCTTATGTTGTTATGTCGGTTGTGTTAGTCGTTTTTGCAGTGTTAATTAGAAAAGCACCTTTACCTAATGTTGAATCTGCCTCTGATGATAGTCAAGAGAATGCTTCTGAAAAAACAACCAAAACAAGCATTTTTCAATTTCCACATTTATGGTTAGGAGTTTTAGCATTGTTTGTATATGTGGGAGCTGAAGTAATTGCTGGGGATACCATCATTGCATACGGAATATCATTAGGTTTTTCTGCTGCCAAAGCAAAGTTTTTCACCACATTAACACTGTTGTTCATGGTAGTAACTTATGGATTAGGTGCTATATTAATTCCAAAATACATTAGTCAAAATACTGCATTAAAAGCAAGTGCTTTGTTGGGTATTGTCTTCAGTTTATTAATTCTTAATACTACAGGGTTTACTTCAGTATTGTTCGTAGCGGCTTTGGGAATTTCTAATGCTTTGGTTTGGCCAGCAATATGGCCTTTAACACTAAAAGGTTTAGGAAAGTTTACTAAAACAGCTTCTGCCTTATTAGTAATGGCTATTTCTGGTGGAGCTATTATTCCACCTTTATATGGAAGAATGGTTGATGCTAACAAGTTGAGTTTAATTAGTGAAGGAGTAAATCAGGTAGATGCAACAGCAAAAGCAGCAACAGGTAGTTATTGGATTTTAATTCCATGTTATGCAATCATTTTGTTTTTTGCATTATGGGGACATAAATATAAAAGTTGGTTAAAAAAATAAGTTGAATATTAAAAATTAGTAAGATGATTAAAAGTAGTATAGATAAAGCAACTGGTTTCGAACGTAGGTTTGAAAATATTAATACTAGTATTTTTGAAAATGCTAAAAAAGGTTCTATAGCTGTTGCTCAGCAAATAGCAAATGTTATCAAAGATAAACAAGCTAAAGGTGAAAAATGTGTGTTAGGGTTAGCAACAGGTTCTTCTCCAAGAGATGTGTATGCCGAGTTGGTAAAATTACATAAGAATGAAGGGTTGAGCTTTAAAAACGTAATCACTTTTAATTTAGATGAATATTATCCTATGGACGAAAACTCTGTAAATAGTTACAGACGTTTTATGAGGGAAGCTTTGTTCAACCATGTTGATATAGATGCAGATAACTGTCACGTACCAGATGGTTCTTTAGATAAAGATAAAATACAAGAATATTGTACAGCCTACGAATCTAAAATTGAAAAATTAGGAGGAATTGATTTACAGTTGTTAGGAATTGGTTCAAACGGTCATATTGGTTTTAATGAATCAGGGTCTTTACAAAATTCTAAAACAAGATTGGTGGCCTTAGATTATTCAACTCGTTTGGCTGCAAGTAAAGATTTTGGAGGATTGAGTAATACACCAAAAACAGCGATTACTTTAGGAGTTAAAAAAATAATGGAAGCTAAAGAAGTTATTCTTTTGGCTTGGGGTGAAGGAAAATCAGCTATTATAAATAAAGCTGTTGAAGGTACTGTAACCAATCAAGTTCCAGCTTCATTTTTACAGGAACACAATAATGTGACTTTTGTAGTAGATAGAGAAGCTTCATCAAGATTAACCAGAGTAAAAACGCCTTGGTTGGTAGAAAAAGTGGAGTGGAATGAGCAGTTAACTAAAAAGGCGGTTGTGGGATTGGCTTTAGAATTAGACAAGCCTATTTTAATGTTAACAGATGCAGATTATATTGAAAACGGAATGAGCGATTTATTGGCTGAGTTTGGTAATTCGTATGACATCAATATTAAGATATTCAATAACTTACAAAACACCATTACAGGTTGGCCTGGAGGGAAACCTAACGCAGATGATAGCAGAAGACCTGAAAGAGCTGAGCCAGCAAGGAAAAGAGTATTGATTTTTAGTCCACACCCAGATGATGATATCATTAGTATGGGAGGTACTTTCAAAAGATTGGTAGAGCAAGGGCATGATGTACACGTGGCTTATCAAACTTCTGGAAACATTGCTGTTGCTGATGATGAAGCTTTGCGTTTTGCAAACTTTGTAACAGATTATAATCAGCAATTTGGAATAGATAATAAAGATGCTGAGGAGATTTACGAAAAAGCAAAATCTTTCTTAAAAGATAAAAAAAATAGTGAGGTTGATATTCCTGAAGTAAGATATATTAAAGGAATTATTAGAAAAGGTGAAGCTCGTGCAACAAGCCATTTTGTAGGTTTAGAGGATCATCAAATTCACTTTATGAACTTACCTTTTTATGAAACTGGAACCATTCAGAAAAATCCTATTGGAGAAGCAGATATTCAATTAACGATGAAGTTGATTGAAGAAATTAAGCCTCACCAAGTTTATGCAGCAGGAGATTTAGCAGATCCGCATGGAACACATAAAGTTTGCTTGGATGCTATTTTTGAATCGATGAAAAGATTAAAATCAAAAGATTTTATGAAAGATTGTTGGTTGTGGTTATACAGAGGAGCATGGCAAGAATGGGGAGTTGATGAAATTGAAATGGCTGTACCAATGAGTCCAGATCAAGTATTAGAAAAGAGATATGGAATCTTTAAACATCAATCTCAAAAAGATGGTGTCGTTTTCCAAGGAACAGATAGTAGAGAATTCTGGCAAAGAGCAGAAGATAGAAATAGCGAAACAGCTAAGTTATATCAAAAATTAGGGTTGGCAACTTATGCTGCTATGGAAGCTTTTGTTAGATGGGAATACTAAAAAATTATGTTTTTAAGTTCCGAAAGGACTTGAGTTTTATTAGGTTTCTTATTTGGGCTGCTTTATAATCTGTAGCCCATCTAAGATTTTAAAGATTAAATTTACTTACCTTACCCTTAGACTAAAAATCCCTCTATCTTATTTTGATAGAGGGATTTTTTATGTTGTAAAAAGTAGATTAAAATAAACCGTGTACCTGTGCATCAATTCGGTCAATAATAGTCCCTAAATCTTCGGGATTGCTTACATAGTCTAAGTTGTCAATATCAATAATAAGCTTTTTCCCTTTGTCGTAAGAAGTAATCCAAGCTTCATATCTTTCGTTCAATCTGCTTAAATAATCAATATTAATAGAGCTTTCATACTCACGTCCTCTTTTGTGAATTTGTCCTACCAAAGTCTTTATATCAGCTCTTAAATAGACCAATAAATCTGGAGGTGTTACCAAGTTTTCCATCAATTCAAATAACTGACTGTAATTGGTAAAATCCCTGTTGGTTAACAAACCCATGGCATGTAGGTTGGGAGCAAATATTTTTGCATCCTCATAAATGGTTCTGTCTTGAATAATGTTTCTACCACTTTTCTGAATTTTTAAAATTTGTTCAAAACGAGTGTTTAAGAAATAAACTTGTAAGTTAAAAGACCAACGTTCCATTTCGTTGTAAAAATCATCTAAATAGGGATTGTCTTCAACACTTTCAAAATGTGCATCCCACTTATAGTGTTTGGCTAAAAGTTCTGTTAAGGTAGTTTTTCCCGCTCCAATATTACCGGCAATTGCTATATGCATAGGACTTGTGTGTTTAAACACTAAAAATAGTTAATTTTTAGGAATAGAAAGTGTGTAGATGTTGTTCTCCTTAAAAAAATAGAGTTTGTTATTAATTACTTCAAATGATTCAATTTTATCAGGAGTAGAAAGGATTTTATTATTTTTTTGATATAATCCTCCATTTTTAATAACATAATTATTGGTAAGGGATAGGGGTAAAATAATGTTTTCTATATTGATGGCAGCTTCTTTTCTTGCTAAGAAGTTAAATTTTATCAATTGATTTTCTTTGTTAACCACCAATGCTTGATTTAAATTTCCTCTTAATTCTAAAATATTTTCTTTAAAAGGAATTGAAGTAATTTCCGTTTTTTGGGTCTTAAAATTGTAAAGTTTTAACATCATGTCCATGTTGTCATACAGCCAAATTTTGTCTTTACTGGCATTGGCAATAAGTTCCGTACCAATGGGTACTTCAAATTGTGTTATAAAACTTAGTTGATTGTCCAATAGTACTACTTTGTTAAAAAATTTGTACAGTAGTAAAATTTGTAGCGGATTGCTAATATCAACAACATCGGGAGTGCCGTATTCTATGTTTTTGTAATCGTTCTTTAAACTGCTTTTGTGTAAGGCATTGTTTTGTAAATAATAACAGTTTTCATAGATGTCTATACCTATAAATTTAGTTACCTCTTTAATCAATACATTTTGACAAAAGCAGTTTAAACAACAAAAGAATAATAAAATCCAAAGTTTCATGTTCAAATATAGACTAATAAACTTTAGGTTTTTCGTTTGGGTTGTATTCAACACCCATTAAATTTCCGTATCTGTGATAATTGTGAGAATAACTTTGTTCAATTAAATAATTTAATAGCTCAATACGTCCGCTATTTCTAGGTTCATCTCTATATACATTGATGGCATTTTGGTGACATCTAATTAAAAAGTGATCAGATAAAACTCCTAAGGCTCTTACACAAGTAAAATCTTTTGGGTGATGTTTTAGGGCATTACCACATGTGTCTTTAATTAATGGAATGTTTAAAAATTTAGCAATGTATTCTACTTTGTCAATGTGTTTTTGAGGTGTATGTACATCATAAAGTAATAGAATTTCTTTATAAGTATTATAGCTACAGATATTGTATTGACCACGTAGGTTTACATAATCTATTTTTTTGCTGAATAATTCATCATACCATTTTTGATAATCTTCTTTCCAATCTGTGGTTTTAGATTTGATGTTGGTAAACTGTAACACATAATTAATTCCACCGGCTTTCATTCCAAAACCAAAACAAGAAGCTTTAATTCCACCAAAAGGCTGTCTTTGTACAATGGCACCTGTGGTAGATCTATTTACATATTTATTTCCAGCCTCAATATGTTCGTTCCAGTAGTTAATTTCATTGTCATCTAAAGATTCTAGTCCGGCTGTTAGTCCATATTCTACATTGTTTGCAATTTCTACAGCATGCTTTAAATCGTCTGCTTTTAAAACAGATAAAATAGGTCCAAACAACTCATTTTGATATGGATAATCCTCCATAGTTACATTCCAAATAATTCCAGGGGATAACATATGGTTTCCGTTTAATCTTGGTTTAACCAACCATTGATCATCTGGCGTATTTTGAATTACGTGTTTTATTTTTTCTGAAATAGGAACTGCCAATGGTCCAATTTCGGTAGCAAAATCCCAAGGATTTCCAAATACTTTACTCATGGCAGCATCTTTTAATAAAGCTTTAAATTCTTTATCGTTAAAAACATCTTCTGTTAAAATTAACAAAGAAGTCGCAGAACATTTTTGACCAGCATTACCAAATGCAGATTGAACAATATTTACACAAGCTTGTTCTTTATCAGCTAAACTGGTTACAATCGTACTGTTTTTTCCACCAGTTTCTGCATATAAGTTTAACTGTGGGTTTCTTTCTAACAAGAAGTGAGCAGTTTCTGTACCACCAGTTAAAATTACAGCATCAAAAATATTTCCATTTCTTAAAAAATCATCTAAAATGCTTTCTTCACAAGGTAAAAAGTACAATGCATCTTTAGGAATTCCTGCTTCCCATAAACATTTACAAGTTAAATAAGCACAGGCTGATGCATTGGTTGAAGGTTTTAAAATTACTTTTTTACCGGCGGCTAAGGATGCTAAAGCACCTCCAATAGGAATGGCAATAGGGAAATTCCAAGGAGATAAGATCAAGTTAATTCCTTCGTCATCGCTGGTAAATTCTTTGGCAATTTCTAAACTACTTTCAGCATAAAAGTTGGCAAAATCAATCGCTTCAGAAACCTCTACATCTACTTCTTTTATGGTTTTACCAAGCTCTGCTACAGCAACACCAATCAAATCAGCTCTATTTTTTTCTATTTCTAAAGCGGCTTTTTTAAGTAAATCAGCCCTTTTTTCAACCGTAAAATTTTGCCACTCTGTAGGGGTGTCAATAGCTTTTTGATAATCTTCTTTAATGGCCATTTCGTAATCCCAAGGTGGAGTACCAGACCAGTTACTTACTTTAATAGTATATCTCTCATTATTGTCTAATTCACCTACAACAGGAATGGTGGTTCCAATAATGTTTTCAGGGGTTTCCCAATCCGTTTTAATTTTTTGAGCCCAAGTAATATTTGCAGGTAAGTTCCAGTCTGTATTTGGGACATTTTCAAAACCTTGCATTAACTTAGGTTTCTCATTATTCCTATCCTGTTTTCTACTAGGACTGGTGTCTAAATCTTCCATTAAAGAAATAGATTTTAAGAATTCTTCTTTTAGATTGTCCCATTTAGATGAACCAACTTTTAAATCGTAACCTTCTTTTAAAAAGTTTCCTGCTTGGGTACCTTCATCTAGCCTTCTAACCAAATAAGCAATGGCAGCGTTGTATTGGTTTTCTTTAACAGTTGGGGTGTATAATAGTAATCTTACTTTTTCAGCCAATAAATTGTCAACTGTTTGATTGGCCATTCCTTCTAACATTTCAAAATCAACACAATCTTCTAGTTGATTTTGTTTTACTAATTGTAAAGCAAAAGAAATATCAAAAATATTATGCGATGCCACTCCAACATTTACCACTCTTGCCGATTGTGGTGTTAACATTTCTGATAGTATTTTTTTGTAATTGGCATCGGTTTCAGGTTTAGAGCTAAAGGTTGCTAGTGGCCAGTCTTCAATAGAAGATTCTGTCATTTCCATTTCCATATTGGCACCTTTTACTAATCTTACTTTTACAGATGAACCACCGTTGTTAACTCTTTTATTTGCCCAAGTAAAAAGTTTACGGTAATAGTGAATCATTTCGGGAATGTAGGCTTGTAATACAATTCCTGCTCTGATGTTTTTGTATTCTGGTAAAGACAAGGTTTTGATAAAGACATCAAAGGTGATTTCTAAATCTTTGTACTCTTCCATGTCTAAATTCACAAATTTCTGAACGCCTGTTTCTTTTTCAATCTTTAAGATTTCATCATAAAACATAGCCAACCTATTGGAAAGTTTGTCAACAGTATCTTCATGAGCTAAAGACGATATCTGAGAAAAAATAGTAGAAATTTTAATAGAAATGTAGTTTACATCTTTTCTGTTTAACAAGGTTAAATAACCTAAAATTCTTTTTTGAGCTTCGTCTTCTCCAATCAATGCTTCACCAATTAGGTTTACATTTAAAGTGATATTCTGATTTTTTCTTTTTTGTGCATGTTTCTTAAATTTTTGACTGTTGATAAAAAAAACAACATCACTGGAAGTAGCTTGAATTTTCTTTAGCATAATAGATACACTAAAGGTTGGAATGATTTTTCCTACTACAGAAAATGTCTTTAATAATACGTTTTCTATAGGAGTGAATAAGGCTTGATAATTTTTGTGTGTTTTGAGCAGATGAATAACGTGTTCAGCAACTTTTTTATAATTTTTAGATCGGAAAGCAACATCCATCATTTGTATTAAAAAATGTTTGGATTCTGGAACTTCTATAATTGTTTTAAGCCGATCTGCAAAAGGATTTTTTGCTGTGTCAGTTTGTTTTGTTTGTAATTTTTCTGCTAATCTTAGGGTGTTTTGTATTTGTTTCTCCATATTCCATTAAGTTAAAAAAATAGGAGGGGATAACCAAAAAAAAGCCTTGATAATCACTATTATCAAGGCTTTTATAAAAATATGTTAAAAGATTTTACAAATTAAAAGCTTTTTTAACTTGATCTACATAATCTAACTTTTCCCAAGTAAAAGTTTCTACTTCAATTTCTTTTCTTCCCTCGTAGGGAGAATCAAAAACTACGGTTTTAATTTCTGGAGTTCTACCCATGTGACCATAAGCAGCAGTTTCTGTATAAATTGGGTTACGCAATTTTAATCTAGTTTCAATCGCAAATGGTCTCATGTCAAAAATAGAAGTTACTATTGCTGCAATTTGTCCATCTGTTAAATCAACTTTACTAGTTCCATAAGTATTTACAAAAATCCCCATAGGTTCCACTACTCCAATAGCATAAGAAACCTGTACTAAAATTTCAGTAGCAACTCCTGCAGCTACCAAGTTTTTGGCAATATGACGAGTAGCATAAGCAGCAGAACGGTCTACTTTACTAGGGTCTTTTCCAGAAAAAGCACCACCACCGTGAGCACCTTTACCACCATAAGTATCTACAATAATTTTACGACCAGTTAAACCAGCATCTCCATGAGGTCCTCCAATGACAAACTTTCCTGTTGGGTTGATGTGGAACTTAATGTCATCTCCAAACAATGCTTGAACTTCTTCGTTAAAAGTAGCTTTTACTCTAGGGATTAAAATATTAATAATATCAGCTTTGATTTTTGCTAACATACTCTCGTCATCAGGTCCAAAATCATCATGCTGGGTTGATACTACAATCGCTTCAATACGTTCTGGTTTGTTATCGTCAGAATATTGCAGAGTTACTTGCGCTTTTGCATCAGGACGTAAATAAGTAATATCCTTCATTTCTCTACGCAAAGCAGCCAATTCTTTTAACAAACGATGAGAAATTTCTAAAGCCAATGGCATAAAATTTTCTGTTTCGTTAGTTGCATAGCCAAACATCATTCCTTGGTCCCCAGCTCCTTGTTCTTCTTTACTAGCTCTATCAACTCCTTGATTAATGTCTTGAGATTGTTCGTGAATGGCAGATAATACACCACAAGAATTCCCATCAAATTGATAAGCTCCTTTGGTATAACCAATTTTGTTGATGGTATCACGTGCAATTTTTTGAACATCTAAATAAGCTTTAGATTTTACTTCTCCAGCTAAAACAACTTGTCCTGTCGTTACCAAAGTTTCACATGCTACTTTAGAATCTGCATCATAAGCTAAAAAATGATCAATCAATGCATCAGAAATTTGATCTGCAATCTTATCTGGATGTCCTTCTGAAACGGATTCAGAGGTAAATAAATATGACATATCTATTTTTGTTTTTATTAAATATTTATTGTGCTGATGGCCTTGGTCGGCTAAAGAAGTAGATAATTACTGCTTTAGCTCTTTATTTCTTACAAGGATTAGTTGTAAAAGAGGTGGCAATCAGTTCAAATCTTTCCCCTTTTTTTGTGAGGACAAAATTATAAAAAAGAAATGGAATACCCTCTCTAATAAATCTATTCTTTTTTTTTGAATTTAATAATAAGGTAGATAATCTGAATCTATGTTTTATATATTTGTTAGTTAGATGACTAGAAATTATTAAAAAAATAAAAATGGAAAATCAAAGATTAGAAACTTCAGCATTACATGCTGGGCATGATGTGAGTAACACTCAAGGGACAAGAGCGGTACCTATTTATCAAACTTCGTCTTATGTGTTTAATAATACGGAGCATGCTGCAAATTTATTTGGCTTAAAAGAGTTAGGATTTATTTATACAAGATTAAACAATCCAACCAATCAGGTTTTACAAGATCGTTTGGCAGCTGTAGAAGGAGGAATTGGAGCAGTGGTTTTTGCTTCGGGAACTTCTGCTATTGCAACAGGATTGATGACTTTATTAAAAGCAGGAGATCATATTGTGGCTTCTAGCAGTTTATACGGAGGAACATTTACCTTGTTAAATGTTACGTTGCCAAGATTGGGAATTACCACTACGTTTGTAGATGCATCAAATCCAGAAGAATTTAAAGCAGCTGTACAAGATAATACTCGAGCATTTTTTGTAGAATCTCTAGGGAATCCAAAATTAGATGTGTTGGATTTAGAAGCGATTGCTGAGCAAGCAAAAGCTGCAGAGGTACCTTTTATTGTTGATAATACAGTTGCATCACCTGCGTTGTTAAATCCAATTAAACACGGTGCGAACTTGGTGATTCATTCTTTAACAAAATATATTGGAGGTCAAGGAAATTCTTTAGGAGGAGCAATTATTGATGCCGGAACATTTAACTGGGCAAACGGAAAATTCCCTGAATTTACAGAGCCATCAGCTGGTTATCACGGATTGGTGTATCACGAAGCATTAGGAGCGGCAGCTTTCACTTTTAAATTAATTTTAGAAGGGTTACGTGATTTTGGGGGAGCTTTAAGTCCAACAAATGCTTTTAATATTATTCAAGGATTAGAAACTTTACCAGTAAGAATTAAACAACATTCTGCAAATGCATTGGAGTTGGCTACTTGGTTAGAAGAAAGAGAAGAAGTTGCTTGGGTAAATTATCCAGGATTAAAATCTAGTAAATACTATGATTTAGCTAAAAAATATTTGTCAAACGGACAAAGTGGATTGGTTACTTTTGGTTTAAAAGGAGGTTATGAAGCGGCTAAGAAATTTACAGATGCTACCGAAATTTTCTCTTTATTGGCAAATATTGGTGATACAAAATCATTAATTATTCACCCAGCAAGTACTACGCATCAACAATTGAGTGAAGCAGATCAAGCAGGAGCAGGAGTTACGCAAGATTTAATTCGTTTGTCTGTTGGTCTAGAAAATATAGAAGATTTAAAAGCAGATATTGTACAAGCATTTGGTAAAATCTAAGTGTATTTTATATTTGTGTTTTAAGATTAAAAAACCATCACTGCACAGTGATGGTTTTTCTTTTTTAAGTCTTTTACACATTTCTTTTATTTCGCAATTTATTTTATATCTTTGCTTCAGCTCATTATGTATTGAAGTAAGTTATCATGAAAGGTAGAGGGAATAGACCCGTTGAAGCCTTAGCAACCCTTTTTTAGTTTATAAAAATGAAGGTGCTACGTTCTACCAACGTTTGTTGGATAGATAACACAGGAGCAATTCTCTTAAAAATCACGATAACTTAACAACACACATATTATTCACTCTAAAATTATTTAGAGTAGAAGGCTATTTGAGTATAAATGATTTTACGACATTGAATAAAAGTTTACAACATAGAACCCTAAAAGATTACACTACCTTGGTTGGTGTAAATTATTCTAGCTTAGAACTTTCTTACGAAGTTTTTGGCCAGCCATTACACACAGCTCCTATTGTGTTAGTTAACCATGCCTTAACAGGAAATTCTGATGTTGCAGGAGAACATACAGGTTGGTGGAAAGGAATTGTTTCCAAAGGGAATTTGGTGGATACAAATAAGTATACCATCATCTCTATTAATATTCCAGGAAATGGATATGACAACAAACCAGAAAACTTAATAGAAGATTACAAAAGTTTTACAGTTAGAGATGTAGCACAATTATTTGGATTGCTGTTACAAGATTTAGGAGTGACCAAGTTGCATGCAATTATTGCAGGTTCTTTGGGAGGTGGAATTGCATGGGAAATGGCAGTGTTGTTTCCTGATTTGTCAGATTATATCATTCCTATTGCTTCTGATTGGAAAGCTACAGATTGGATTTTAGCTCACAACAAAGTACAAGAGCAAATTTTGTTGAACTCTAAAAAACCTGTTCACGATGCTCGTATGATGGCGATGTTGTTTTACAGGACAGCAGCTTCATTTAAAGAAAAATTTAATAGAACTCAAAACGAAGCATTAGGAATTGCCAATGTAGAAAGTTGGTTGTTACATCACGGATATAAATTAGAACAAAGGTTTGAGTTAAAGGCTTATCAAATGGTAAATCATTTACTGAGTACTTTAGACATTACTGCGGAAAGAGGAACTTTTGAAGAAGTGGCCAAATCAATTAAAGCAACCATTATTCAAATAGGAATAGATTCTGATTTCTTTTTTGTGCCAGAAGAAAATAGAGAAACTCAAGAAGTTTTAGAAAGAATAGGAGCAAATGCCTCCTATAAAGAAATCACTTCTATTCATGGACACGATGGGTTTTTGGTAGAAGATGAACAGTTAAAGGAATTATTAAAAGACGTTTTTTAATAATTCAGGAATTAAGGAAAAAGAATTTTAAATGTTAGGTCTTCGAGCGTAGTCGAGAAGTAGAAATATTAAAAGTTTCGAAAGCGAATTTTAAGGAATTGAAAAATGTGCTAAAAGCAAATAGCTTAAAGCCAAAAGCCTGAAAAGAAATGAAAGTATTAAAATTTGGAGGAAAATCATTGGCCAACGGAGAAGGGATTAAAAGCGTTGTATCCATTCTTTTAAACAAGATAAAAAGTAAAGAAGAAATTGTAGTAGTAGTTTCCGCAAGAGGAACAGCTACTGATGATTTGTTTGAATTGTTGGAAAGAGCCAAAAAAGGAGAAGATTATCAATCTGCTTTTGAAACTTTTAAAAATAATCAATTAGAACCTTTTTCTACTGTAGATTTTTCTCAAGAATTTTCTTTTTTAGAAAAGATTTTTGAAGGAGTAAATTTATTAGGAGATTACAGTCCAAAAATCAAAGATTTGGTGACTGCGTATGGGGAGTTGTTGGCTGGTAAAACAGTTACAGCGCTGTTAAAAGAGAACGGTGTAAATGCTCAATATACAGATTCTAGGGAGTTGTTTAAAACAGACAATGTGTATGGAGAAGCTACTTTATTAGAAGAGATTACAGAAGAAAACACCAAAAAGTATTTTAAAAATATAGATTTAACAACAACAGTTCCTGTGGTTACAGGATTTGTGGGGGCAAGTTTAGAAGGAGAAACAACTTCTATTGGAAATAATGGAAGTAATTATTCTGCTTCTTTAATAGCAGGATATTTAAATGCAGAAGAGTTAGAAAATTACACCATTGTAAGTGGAATTTATACAGCAAATCCGCTGTTGGTTTCTAATGCACAAAAAATAAATCATTTGTCTTTTAACGAAGCGAATGAATTGGCAAACTTGGGAGATAATGTTTTAGATGCCAAAGCGATTATTCCTTTGGTAAAAAAGAATATTTCTTTGCGAATTTTAAACACGTTTGAGCCAGAGAGCCCTGGAACTTTAATCAATGCTGAAGCGAGTTCTAAAAATGGAATCAAAGCTATTTCTGTACAAGAAAACATGGCTTTGGTAAGTTTAGAGGGTAGAGGTTTGTTAGGTAAAGTGGGAATTGATGCTCGTTTGTTTGCTGCTTTACAAAAGGAAAATGTTAGTGTTGGAATTATTTCTCAAGGTTCTTCTGAAAGAGGGATTAGTTTTGTGGTAAACGGTAAAGATGCGCACAAAGCAAAAGATGCATTAGGGAATGAATTTAATTTAGACTTTTTAAGCAATGATATCAATAGAATATCTATTACAAGAGGAGTTGCAGTAGTGTCTATTTTAGGAAATTCATTAAGTTCTTTTAATACATCTTATACTGCATTGGTTAATAATAATATCAAACCATTATTAATTAATAACACAGTAACGGGTAATAATGTTTGCTTGGTAATAGATAATAAAGAGTTAAGAAAAGCAGTAAACGTAATGCATGGAGAGATTTTTGGAATTGCCAAAAAAATCAATGTAGCAGTATTTGGTGTTGGTTTGGTTGGGGGGACATTAATCAAACAAATTTTAGAGAGTAAAGAAAATATTCTGAAGCGTAAAGGAATAGACTTAAATGTTTTTGCAGTAGCAAATTCTAAAAAAGTGTATTTCAATGCCGATGGAATTCAAGCTACTTGGAAACAAGATCTCAAAGAAACGGGAATTCCGTATAAAGGAATTGATGCGATTGTAAAATATGCAAAAGACCATCATTTAGGAAATTTAATAGCGGTTGACAATTCTGCAAGTGCAGGAATGACAGAAAATTATATTCCATTAATTGAGAGCGGTTTTAACTTAGTGTCTTCTAACAAAATAGGAAATACAAAATCGTTAGATTTTTATCATGAATTGCGTTTGGCTTTAGCACAAAATAGAAAACAATATTTGTACGAAACCAATGTTGGAGCAGGATTGCCTTTAATTGATACCATTAAATTGATGCATGCCTCTGGAGAAAATATCACAAGAATTAAAGGAGTTTTCTCTGGAACGTTAAGTTATTTGTTTAACAATTTTTCTGCTAAAAATGTAAAGTTTAGTGAAGTGTTGAATGAAGCAGCGGAACAAGGGTTTACAGAACCAGATCCTAGAGAAGATTTAAATGGAAATGATGTTGGTCGTAAATTGTTGATTTTAGCACGTGAGTTAGATTTACAAAATGAATTTAGTGATGTGGAAATTCACAATTTAATTCCAGAACATTTAAGAGATGGTGATACGGCTTCTTTCTTAAGTAAGCTAGAAGAGTTAGATCCAATCTATCAAGAAATAAAAGACAAACAAGAACCAAATCATGTATTGCGTTATATAGGTGATTTACATGGTGATTTGGCTTCGGATAAAGGAATTTTAGAAGTGAAATTAGTTTCTGTACCTCGCGATTCGGCTTTAGGACAAGTAAAAGGAGCCGATTCTATTTTTGAAATTTATACAGAGTCTTATGGAGATCAACCGGTAGTAATTCAAGGAGCTGGAGCTGGAGCCAATGTAACTGCTCGTGGGGTCTTTGGAGATATTATGAGATTAACGGAACTTGAATTGTAAATTTAAGTTAGTACTGAGTAGTCAGTACAAAGTAATTAGTTTAAAAGAATGTAAAACTATGTACTCAGTACTCGGTACTTTGTACTAAAGCGAATAAAATGAGCGACAATAAGAAAAACTTCGAAACCCTAGCGGTAAGAACGCAGTCAGAAACTACTCAGTTTTCTGAGCATTCAGTACCCTTATATTTAACATCTGGATTTGTTTTTGACGATGCCGAGGAAATGAGATCTTCTTTTGCTGAAGAAAAACAAAGAGATTTATATAGTAGATACAGCAATCCTAACACTAATGAATTTATTGAAAAAGTTTGTTTGATGGAAGGTGCTGAAGCTGGTTTTGCTTTTTCAAGTGGAATGGCAGCTATTTTTTCAACTTTTGGAGCATTGCTAAGTGCAGGAGACCATGTGGTTTCTTGTAGTTCTGTTTTTGGAGCTACCCACGGATTGTTTACCAAATATTTTCCGAAATGGAATATCAACTGTTCTTATTTTGATGTAAAAGATGTTGATAAAATTGAAAGTTTAATTCAGCCAACAACAAAGTTTATTTATGCAGAAACTCCAACCAATCCTGGTGTTGATGTGTTGGATTTGGAATTGTTAAGTAGCATTGCAAAAAAACATGGAATCTTATTAATTATAGACAACTGTTTTGCTACACCATATTTACAACAACCTATTAAATTCGGAGCAGATTTAGTTATTCATTCTGCCACCAAATTAATGGATGGTCAAGGACGTGTAATGGGAGGAATTACTGTTGGTAATAAAGATTTAATTCGTGAAATTTATTTGTTTTCACGTTTAACAGGACCTTGTATGAGTCCATTTAATGCTTGGGTATTGTCTAAGTCTTTAGAAACTTTAGCAGTAAGAGCAGACAGACATTGTGACAATGCATTAAAATTAGCAGAATTTTTAGAAAGTCATCCTAAAGTAAAATGGGTAAAATACCCTTTCTTAAAATCTCACCCTCAATACGAAACTGCTAAAAAGCAAATGAAATTAGGAGGATCTATTGTTGCTTTTGAAGTAGAAGGTGGCGTAGAAGGAGGAAGAAACTTTTTTGACAATATAAAAATGTGTTCATTGTCTGCCAATTTAGGAGATACTAGAACCATTGTAACACATCCTGCAAGTACCACCCATGCAAAGGTAGAAGCTGAGGTGAAATTAGCTGTAGGAATTACCGATGGAATGGTTCGTTGTTCCTTAGGTTTAGAACATATAGATGATATCATTGCCGATATCAAACAAGCTTTAGAAGCTTAATAATCATCAAAACCGAGACTGTGAAAAGCTCGGTTTTTTTATGCTTAAAAATATCTGTTTTTATTCTCAATATTCTTTTTCATCAAAATCTTAGGCCTTAACTTAGAGCTAGTAAATATTTAAAAAATACCCATGAATAATTTAAAAGGAAAAAATGCCCTAATTACAGGAGCAGGTAAAGGAATTGGTAAAGCAATTGCTTTAGCGCTAGCAGCTGAGGGTGTAAACGTAGCTTTATTGGCTAGAACAGAAGAAGATTTATTAGCCGTTGCAAAAGAAGCGATGGCTCTAGGTGTAAAAGTTGTTACTGCAGTTGCTGATGTAGCTTCTCTGGAAGAAGTAAATAAATCAACAGGAGTAATATTTAATAAATTTGATCATATTGATATTTTAATCAACAATGCAGGAATTGGAAAGTTTGGAAAATTCATGGAATTAAGTATTAAAGATTGGGAACAAATTATTCAGGTAAATTTAATGGGAACCTATTATGTAACCAGAGCTTTTTTACCACAAATGATTGAAAGAAAATCAGGAGATATTATTAATATCTCATCTACAGCAGGATTGCGTGGTGCAGCAGTAACGAGTGCTTATAGTGCTTCTAAGTTTGCTGTTTTAGGGTTGACAGAATCTTTAATGCAAGAAGTAAGAAAGCATAATATTAGAGTAACTGCTTTAACACCAAGTACTGTGGCTACAGATATGGCAATCGATTTAAAATTAACAGATGGAAATCCGGAATCGGTTATGCAGGCGGAAGATATTGCAGAGGTGATTGTAGCGCAACTGAAATTAAACAAAAGAGTATTTATTAAAGATGCAGGAATTTGGTCAACAAATCCTTAAGAGACTTTTAGAATATTATAAAAATCCCATCATGAAAATGATGGGATTTTTTTGTTTTAAATAATTTTTTAATAAAATTATAGTACTTTGTTTTGCATAGTACCTTTTTTTAAATGTATATTTGCATAAGAAACTACTAACGTTATAAAAAAAGTTATGCTAAATAATCATTATAAAAACATTGCAGCCTTTGTACATCTCTCTAGCTTCAGCAGATTTTTGATTCCTCTGGGTAATTTTTTAGGCCCTTTAATTTTATGGCTTTTAAATAAAGATAAATCGGAGTTTATAGATCAGCACGGAAAACAAGCCGTTAATTTTCAACTGAGTATGTTGTTGTATACCATTGTTATAGGAACTATTTCTATTCCTTTTTTCTTTATTAATCTTTTTCATGGTTTTGATTTTAATGAGTTCCATCACTTTAGTTTTAGTACCAATAAAGCTTTTCCGTTAATGTTTATTGGTGGTGGTTTGGGAATAATAGCAGTTGTAGGTTTTTTATTTGAGTTTGTATTGGTAATTATGGCAAGTTTAAAAGCTAAAGATGGTATGAGTTTTAAATATCCATTAACCATAAATTTTATCAAATAATCTAAAAAATGAAGAGTTGTATTTTAACATAAAAAAGTTTTAAAGAATGAAGATAGAAAACACAAAAGCACAAATGCGTAAAGGTGTTTTAGAATACTGTATACTCTCGGTCTTAAAAGACGAAGATGCATATGTAGCAGAAATTCTAAGCACTTTAAAAGATGCTAAGTTGCTTGTGGTGGAAGGAACCATATATCCTTTACTAACAAGACTTAAAAATGCAGGACTTTTAAATTACAGATGGGAAGAATCTTTGTCTGGTCCGCCTAGAAAATATTATGGTTTAACCGATACTGGTAAACTTTTCCTAAATGAACTAAATACAACATGGAACGAACTGCAAAATGCGGTTAATATAGTAACAAGCCCAAAACCACCAAAAGATGAATAAAACTGTTAATATAAATTTGGCCGGTATATTTTTTCATATTGATGAAGATGCATACCTAAAGTTACAAGGATACCTTACGGCCATTAAAAATTCGTTTGCCAATACTGAAGGAAGTGCAGAAATTATTGCTGATATTGAAACTAGAATTTCAGAGTTATTTAATGAACGTCTTAAAAATGAGAGACAAGTTATAGGTCTTAAAGAAGTTGAAGAGGTCATTGCTATTATGGGACAGCCCGAAGATTATTTGGTTGATGATGATATTTTTGAAGATGAACCTAGGTTTAATTCTTCAAAAAAATCAACACTTAATAAAAAACTTTTTAGAGATATAGATAATTCATACATCAGTGGAGTTTCATCTGGTTTTGCTCATTATTTAGGAATAGATCCTATATGGATGCGTTTGCTTTGGGTATTACTTGTCATGATGTCATTCGGAACTTTTGTGGTTATTTATATTCTTTTTTGGATATTAATCCCTGCTGCAAAAACAACTGCCGAAAAAATAATGATGACTGGGGAGCCAGTAAATATCAACAATATAGAAAAACAAATAAAAGATAGTTTTGAAACAGTTTCTGGCGTCGCTAAAAACGTATCTAAATCTGTTTCAGATACTGCTAAAAAACATGGAGGTGCTGTAAAAAAAACATCAAAAAACTTTTTTGATACTATTGCAGACTTCATCATGGTTGTTGTTAGGATATTTTCAAAATTTATAGGGATAATTATCATTGTTTTTTCAGCTGTTATCCTGATTTCACTTATTTTGGGGCTATTTTCAGTAGGGTTTAAAAATATTTTAAACATTCCTGGTTTAGATTATGTTTATGCATTTAATGCAGGGAATACTCCTATTTGGTTGGCATCTTTATTGGTCTTTTTTACTGTAGGAATTCCTGTTTTTTTCTTGTTTTATTTAGGTTTAAAGATTTTTGTGAATAACTTAAAATCAATTGGGAAAATTGCAAAATTAACGCTGTTAGGTTTATGGCTATGTGCTATTGTTGGAATTGTTATAGTGAGTGTAAGAGAGGTTAGTGAACATTCAATATCAGAAAGTGTGATAGATAAACATGTCTTAAATGTTACATCAAAAGATACTTTAAGAATTGATATAAGAAATAATGATTTGTATAGAAATCACGACTATAATGGTGGTTTTAAAATAGCAAATCATCATGATGATTTAAAAGGGCTTTATGTAAGAAATGTTAGGATTGTAATAAAATCAACCAAGGACTCATTAGTAACTGTAAATGTTGAAAAAACTGCTGATGGAAGTAGTTATCAAAAGGCAATAAATTACGCTAATAATATAAAATATGATTTTGATTTTAAGCATCAGAAGTTGATGTTAGATTCTTACTTGTATACCGATGTAGAAAATAAATTTAGAAATCAGAAAGTAACAGTTTTTGTTTACATACCAGAAGGTGTTATTGTAAACTGTTCTGAATCAACAAGGTTTTATTATACTTATCCATCGATTATAGAAAATAAACAGACCAATCACTATGTAAAAATTATAAAAGATGATGTGCTATGTTTAGATTGTGATGATGATTTTAAAGTAGAGGTAAAAACACCAAAAGTAAAAATAGATGAAGATGGAGTTGAAATTAATGGTGATGAAGGAAGTTTAAAAATTGATAAAAATGGAATTAGGGCAGAGTCCAAAGAGGTTAAAGTAAGGATTAATTCAGACGGAATTGACATTCAGTCAAAAGAAAATTAATCATTCACACTATTATAAACTGTGAGTTTTAGATAAAAAAAATCCCATCATGTTCATGATGGGATTTTTTTGTTAATAATTATTTACTGTACTGGCTTCCAATTTCAGCCAAAGGATCATTTTTAATGTCTTCATAAAATTTAACATAGGTTACATGCATATAAGGAATTAACCATAAAAACCCAATTCCTAAAGTTAAAATACAAAGTAGGCTCCATCCCAAAAATCTTAAATTCAGCCTAAAGAATTTCCATTTGTAACCATACATCATTTCTTTACTTTTTCTTAAGGCAGCTTCGGGTCCTATTTCTGGCTCATCTACCATAATATAAAAAACCATTGAATATGAAATTACGGCAATAATTCCAGGAATAATAAATAATAAACTCCATAAAATTACATACAAAACCATTAACAAATAAGCGATTAAGCAATTAGCAAAGTTGTTAAACCCTTCAAAGATTTGTTTAATATCTTCTTTTTGATTTCTAGAAATAGCCATTGAGAACGTTGCCAAACCATAAGCAAATGGTCCTGCCAATATCAAAGCTCCAATACTCCCAAGAATAGGGATTATAGATAGAGACCCAACGATAATATTATAAATTAAAAAAGTAATAATAGCCATTCCCCATTTTAAATCAAGGGAAGCCCTAGCCTGTTGCATTAATTTGGTGTTTTCAGTTGTCATAGTTTTTATAAATTAATGTTATTTAGAATATGCAAATTAATCATTTTACCTTTAATAGGTTATGTATGTTCCCTGTGTTTTATATCATATTTATAATTATATAATAATTAAAAGAAATTATTTAGTCTGATTACTTATTAGCTGCTGGGAGCGGTTTTGTGGGTGATTTTATAGCTAAACGATTATATTCGCATTAAAAGTTAACAATTGTTATGGAGGATTTGTGATGTAAATTAAACTATACTAAAACTAAACTGAACCATTGAAAAAGAAAATATATTTATCTCCTCCAGATTTAAGGGGCAATGAGAGGGGGTTTTTAAAATCGGTGTTTAAAAGTAATTGGATTACTTCCCAAGGACCTATGCTAAATAGGTTTGAAGAAGAGTTGGCTAAGTATGTAAATATGCCTTATGCTTTAGCTTTAAATTCAGCAACTGCTGCGATTCATTTGGGGTTAAAAATTTTAAAGGTAAAAAAAGGTGACAAGGTATTGTGTCCAACATTTACTTTTATAGCTTCTGTAAATCCTATTTCTTATATAGGAGCGATTCCTGTTTTGGTTGATGCCGAAAGAGATACTTGGAATATTTGTCCTGTTATGTTAGAAAAAGCAATTCTTTCTGAAATTGAAAAAGGAGATAAGCCTAAAGCGCTTATTTTGGTTCATGGTTATGGAATGCCAGCTAAAATAGATGAAATTTTAGAAGTAACTAAAAAATATAACATTTTGGTGTTAGAAGACGCTGCTGCTGCTCTTGGTGCTACTTATAAAAATCAACATTGTGGTACTTTTGGAGATGTTGGAGTGTATTCTTTTAACGGGAATAAAATCATTACCACATCTGGTGGTGGAATGTTGGTTACACATAAAAAAAAACATAGAAAAAAAGCATTGTATTTGGCTACACAGGCTAAAGATTTTGATGGAGAATACAAGCATAGTAAAATAGGATATAATTATAGAATGAGTAATGTTCTAGCTGCTATTGGGGTAGCTCAATTTGCTTTGCTTTCTATTTTTATTAAAAAGAGAAGACAAGGAAATGAATATTATATCAATTCATTAAAAGATTTTGATGTAGCGTTTTTAAATGATAATCTACATACCCAAAGTAATTTTTGGTTAACAAGTTTATTGTTTAAGAATTATGAAATAAAAGAGAAAGTGAGATTGGCTTTGCTTGCCGATGATATAGAATGTAGGTCTTTATGGAGGCCAATGCATCAACAAAAAGTTTATAAAAAATCTATTTTTTATTCAAATGGAAACAGTGATGATTTGTTTGCTAGGGGATTGAGTTTGCCTAGCGGTTCTTCAATGTCTACAAAAGATTTACAAAGAGTTTGTAATGTGATTAAAAGTTGTTTTTAAAACCACTTCTTTTTTCTGAAATAATATACAGAAACAAGTGTAACAATGACCATGACTCCAAGTAAAATAAAATATCCATTATGGGTTTTTAGTTCAGGGATATTTTCAAAATTCATTCCATAAATTCCAGCTAAAAAAGTTAAAGGAATAAAAATCACAGAAAAAATAGTTAAGGTTTTCATAACTTCATTTAATCGATGTCCTTGTATGCTAAATATCAAGTTAATTTTACTTTCCATTTCTTGTAAATCAAAATCAATACTGTTTAGTAGGTTGTGAATTTGTGTACTTAATTCACTGTAAAACTTTTTGTTTATTTTTTGTTGTTCTACTTTTTCTAGCTTGGTAATAATATCTCTTAAACTAGTTGCTGCTTTTTTAAAAGTGATTAGGATGTTTTTTTCCTTTTCTATATTCTGGGTAAATTCTGGAGTAGGTTTTACATCCGTTCCTTGGTTTAAAGTTTCCATTGAAGATGAAATTTTATCATAGGCATCTTCATAATTATCAATAATAGATTCTAGAATTAAGAACAATAAATAATCAGTTTTTTTGTTTCTAACAATTCCTTTGTTTTCTCTAATTCGTTCTCTAATCCACTCAAAATAATCTCCTTTTTCTTCTTGAATACTCCAAAGAATATGAGGAGTTAACACAAAAAACATTTGCTCTGTTTGAAAGTTTTTGGTTTCTGTTTTTAATACTTTTATGGTTACAAAGAGAGCATTGTCTAATTCCAGAACTTTGTTTGGGTGTTTTTCTTCGGCAATTAATTTTAATAAAAAATCATCTAGTAAACTACTGGCAATAATTGTTTTAAATTCTTTTTTATGATGGGTACCATAAGTGTTTAACCATCTTATGTTTTTGTTTTCAGTTCCAAAATCTATTTCCTCTATAGATGTAATAGGGTTTGATTGATAATTCTCTTTAGAATATTCTATCAGTGAAGTACTGTTAAAGAAATCTTTTTTCATAAGGGATATTTTATCTATAATTCTTGATTTTTGATATGCACATCCAATTGATTAAATGGTACCGAAATATCATTTTCTTTAAATGCTTTAGCAATATTTATTCTAATTTCGCTTTTAATTTTTTCAACACCAAATATATTTTCTGTGTAAAAAATAACTGTGAAGTCTAAAGAAGAAGCTCCAAAATCAGAAAAACGTACATCTATCTCTTCTTTTCTAATCACTTCAGGATGAATTTTAGCACTTTCTTTAAGCACATTAATTACCTGTTCTACATCACTACCATAAGCAACTCCAACTTTTACGGTAAATAATGTAGTAGTACCATGATGACTCCAGTTCACAACCTTATTTGTGGTGATTAATGAGTTGGGAATAATAATAGAAATATCATATCTGTTAATGGCTTTTGAGGTTCTTAAGCCGATACTTTGAATTTGAACAACATCATTATCTACTTCTAAAATGTCTCCCACTCTAGTGGTTCCTTCAAAAAGTAAAATTAATCCAGAAATAAAATCGTTAAAAGTTTGCTGTAACCCTAAACCAATACCTACTAACAGAGCAGCAGAACCAGCAAGTAAAAAAGTGATTTCAATTCCTAAACCTTCAAGCATAAAAACAATTCCAATCACCCAAAAAACATAGGAAGATATTTGTACCAAAGCATAGGCGTTGGAATGATCCATATCTGCTTTGTCTCTGTGTTTGTGAATGATTTTAGAGACAATCCAAACTAAAATTTTAGTGAAAATAAAAATGGCGAATACCAATAAAACATTATAAATTTTAATAGAATTTTCTCCTATTTTAATGATTTCAATATTGATAAATTCATTCAATGCATCCATGTAAAATAATTTTACATAAAAATAGACAAAAGCCCTTTAAAAATGGAGATGAAAATATTTATTTATCCACCAATAGCAATCATGCTACGGTTGTCTAAACGCAACTCATCAGTAGTAAATTGTTTTTGAGAATCCATGCCACCACGCATTTTCTTTTTAGATTGAATGGCAATTTTAATGGGTTTTTCTATATTTTCTCCTGCTCTTATAGCGGTTAAAAGATCTTCTTCTCCACCAGAAAATAAACAGTTTTTAAGTTTTCCGTTAGCTGTTAATCTAATACGATTACAGCTATCACAAAAAGGATTGGTTACCGTACTAATAATAGCAAAGCTCCCTTTTGCATTTTTAAGTTGATAGTTTTTAGAAGTATCGTTTGGAGCATCGTTTATTCGTACAATATCACTTGTTCCAAAATGATTTTGTGCCGTTTCTACAATAGTTGCCAAAGAAACTAGTTGATCTAATTTCCATTCGTTCCCATTAAAAGGCATAAATTCTATAAAACGAACGTTAAGCTTGTGGTGTTTGGTAAACTCAATAAAATCATTGATTTCATCATCATTTACATCTTTCATTAACACACAATTAAGTTTTACTTTAAAAAAATCATCGTTGGTAAATAGCATGATATTTTTATATACACGCTCAAAATCTTTACGACGAGTAATTTGGTTGAATTTGGTTTCGTTTAAAGAATCTATACTGATGTTTATTTTTTGAATATTACATTCTTTAAAAACATCCATAAATTTATCGATAATAGCACCGTTGGTGGTAATAGAAAGTTCAACAGGAAGTGTCGCCAATTTTCTTAAAATAATGGCAACATCTTTTCTAACCAAAGGCTCTCCTCCAGTAATTCTAATTTTGGTAACTCCTAAATCCACAAACTTTTTCGCAATTTCAAAAACTTCATCATAATTCATGATATGACTTTTGGGAGATAAAGGAATCCCCTCAGCAGGCATACAATAAGTACATCTTAAGTTGCACTTTTCAGTAATAGAAATTCGCAAATAAGTATGTTCTCTGTTAAAATTATCAATTAATATGTTGTCTGTTTTTTTGATATGCTTTTTTTTATTGTTTATGTGTTGCACTGTGTAGTTGTAGAATTGTTAAAACAGTTAAACGCTTTAACAACTCAACAAATCAACAGTAAATTAATGTCTTTCTCCTTTTAATACGCCATAAATATGAAGCACAGCAGGGAAAATAGCTTCCATAGATTCTTCTGCTCCTTTGGTAGAACCTGGCAAAGCCAGAACCAAAGTGTTGTTGATGATTCCGGCTACACTACGGGATAACATGGCATAAGGAGTTCTGGTTTGACCGTAACTTCTAATGGCTTCTTCAATTCCTGGAATTTGTCTTTCAAATAACGGAGTTAAAGTTTCTGGAGTAACATCTCTTGGAGATAATCCTGTTCCACCAGTGAATATAATTAAGTCAAAATCTTTTTGACTATTGGTGATTGCTTTTTCAGAAATAATGTCTTTTTCATCAGGAATAATGGTGTATTCTCCAATAGAAACTTCACATTCTTTCAATTTTTTAATGATCGCTTTTCCTGCCTTGTCTTCTTTTTGACCTGCAGAAATAGTATCAGAACAAACAATAACAGAGGCTTTTAATCCCGCTCCCGATTTTTTATGAAAGGTAGATTTTCCGCCTCTTTTTTCTAACAATTTAATGCTACCAATCTCTACTTGTTTGTCTATAGGTTTAAGCATGTCATACATATTCAAAGCAATCACACTTGCTCCATGCATGGCTTCCACTTCAACCCCAGTTTTGTAAATGGTTTTTACCGTCATTAAAATAGTAATCTCTAAACCATTTATTTGATATGCTACTCCAGTAAATTCAATGGGTAACGGATGACAATCTGGTAATAAATAAGGCGTTTGCTTTATTCCTAATAAACCTGCAGCCCTACTCATTTCAAAAACATCTCCTTTTGGAACAGTTTTGTTGTTGATGGCATCAATAGTTTCCTGCTTGCTAACTTTTACAATTGCTTGTGCAGTGGCGGTTCTTAAGGTTGAACTTTTATGTGTAATGTCTACCATATTGTGTTGATTCGTGGAGTTGTTTATTTGTTTAATTGAGCGTTGCGTAAAGCATTTAGTTTGTTTGAAATCATTTCAATTTGAGGATGAATGGATTGATAATCTTCTAAACCAATATAGTTTAATTCGTGAGAAATAATAATTTGATTTAAAACTTCCATCAATGAACTATAAGCTAATGTTGTAAAATGTGCTTGATCTTTTGAGGTTTTTCTAGAGCTCCCTTCTGCTATATTTGATGGAACGGAAATAGAGGCTCTTCTTAATTGTGATGTCATCCCAAATTTTTCTGAATCAGGAAATTTGGTTGTTACTCTGTAAATTTCTTTAACAAATTCTTTGGAGTCTTTCCAAACATTTAATTTCTCAAATGAAAATATATACATGGCAAACAATTAAACAGTTACACAAATCAACAATTCAACTCTATGAGTTTACTTTCCACTGATGTGTTTCGTCTTCAAAAATTTCTTTTCCAAAAATAGGACTCTCAGCCTTAATCGTTTCTACTAAATATTCTAAAGCTTTCATCGCTTCTTTTCTTCTAGGGGAGGATACAAACACAAATAAGCAAATTTCTCCAGCTTTAACTGTTCCTAAACTATGGTAGATATGCATACAAGTCAGCTCAAATTTGTCAAAAGTAGCTTCTCTGATTTCGCTAAATTTTGAGTTTGCCATTTCTTCATATGCTGTATATTCAATAGCAGATACTGTTTTACCATTAATTTCATCAGCTCTTACTTGACCTAAAAAAATGTCGTGAGCACCAATGGTTGTCTTGGTTTGATGTTTGGCTATAGAATTCGCAATAAAATCAGGAGTAATAGCACCTTCAATAAATACATTGTGTTTCTTCATATTCTTCCTTTTATGTTTTGTAAAGGTAATCATCCTCCAGCAAACGGAGGTAAAAATGCCAATTCATCTCCTTCTTTTACAGAGAATGTTTTGTTTTCTATTTTTTGATTAACGGCTATATTATAGGTGGTGTTGTTTAGGTTGGGATATTTGTTAAGAATGGCTTTTTCAATATTTTCTAGGTTACAAGTATCGGTTTCTACAGAAAAAGATTCTTGTGTTTTATTGGTGATTTCAACCAATTGTCCAAAGTACTTAATGGTTACTAGCATATGTTATAGCGTTCTAAATCTTTTGGGGTGTTGATATTTACTATTTTAGGGCGAATATGATCTGGAGCTACGATGGTTTTATCTTCTAATTGTTTGATGACAAAACGTAATTTCTGAATTTTATTTTTAAGTGCTAATTTAAAAATACCCAAACATTTTCTATTGTATAAAGCAATTAATGGAGTTGTCCTAGAATCTGCAATGTATTGAACAATGTCGTATTTGTTGTTACGTTCATCTAACAAAGGTTTAAAAACCTCTAAATCTACTTTAGGACAATCACAACTTACAACAATGCTATAATCCGTTTTGCTGGCTTTAAGTCCGGTATAAACAGCTGCTACAGGACCGTAATCTTTTACATTATCGGGAATTCTTTTTACGTCAAACTGATCGTAGTTTTTGTGATTACTCACAATAATAATTTCATCAACAATAGGGCTTAGTTTGTTAATAATGTGTTGGGTAAAGGTTATGTTTTTTAGCATCAAGGTGCCTTTGTCGACTCCCATTCTTGTGCTATTTCCACCTGCTAGAATTATTCCAGTAATGTTTTTTTGCATAACAATAGTTAGTTTTAATCAATAATATAGGTATTTACTTTTTCTCCTTTTTTTACCATTCTAACATCATCTTCCAAATAAATTAAAGCATTGGCTTGAGCAAAACTATTTAACATGGCTGAGCTTTGACTTCCTAAAATTTCTACTTCACCACCTGTAACTTTCGCTTTTAAAAACTCACCTCTTGTTCCGTTTTTAATGTATTCGTTAGATAGGGTTAAAGAAATAGTTGGTTTGCTGTAATTTGGATTGCCAATCATTTTTTGCAAAGCAGATTCAATGTAAATATAATAGCAAGTTAATGCCGATGCCGGATTACCAGGCAACGCAAAAATGATGGTGTTTTGGTTTTTTCCAAAAAATAAAGGCTTACCAGGTTTTTGTTTTATTTTATAAAAGATTTGTTCTGTCTTTAGCTCTAATAATGCTTTTCCAACAAAATCATAGTCTCCAACTGAAATTCCGCCAGAAATTAAAACCAAATCACTTTGTTTAATTACGTCGTTTAAAGCTGCTCTTGTTGCTTCGTAATCATCTTTTACTTTGGTAATGGTTACATCTGTAAACCCTTTTTTTGCCAAAGCGGTTTGGAGCATAATGGCATTGCTCTCATAAATTTGTCCATACTCCAAAGGAGTTCCTGGAGTAACCAATTCGTTTCCAGTCACTACAATACTGATACTAGGTTTTGGATAAACACTTACTTCGGTAATTCCTAGAGTGGCTAAAAAACCAATGGCTGCTGGATTTAGTTTTTCTCCTTTTTGTAAAGCAACTTGTTTTTGTTTGATCTGCTCTCCAGCTAATCGGATGTTTTTAAAATCAGTTAGGGTGTCATCAATATTTAAAACACCATTTTCTACTGAGGTGTTTTCTTGCATAATTACAGCGTTTGCATTAGTTGGAGTAGGGGCTCCCGTAAAAATTCTTACTGCTTCACCAATATTTAAGGTTCTTTTGTTGTTGTCTCCTGCTTTTATTTCATCAACCAGTGTAAAATTATTTTGATGAGTTTCATCAAACAAAATAGCAAAACCATCCATAGCAGATTGATGAAAAGGAGGCATGTTTATAGGAGAAATAATATCTTCTGCTAAAAACAAGTCCAAAGCATTTTTAAGTAAAACCTTTTTAGGTTTTTTGCTTAAAACGTTGGTGTTTACCAAATTCATCGCTTCTTTAATACTGACTAAATAGTTGTTCATATCCATAATAAAATAGAAGACTAAATTAGGGTTATTCTGCTAAAACAACTTCTTTAAACTTACTTTTTGGTGCATCACAAAGATTACAGCTATAATCTTCAGGAAGATCTTTAAAAGCTACTCCTGGAGCAATATTAGCTTCTTCATCACCTATTTCTTCATCATAAACAGTTAAGCAACTGGTGCATTGGTAAACTGGGATTTCTATCAATCCACCATCTTTATTTTCTGTTGGTTTGGCAACGTTTTCAGTATTGTTATCTAGTTGTTCAAAATACAATTGACTCAATTGCATCAACAAACCAGGCAGTTCTATTTCCTCAACATTTTGAGCGTATGATATATACTCTCTTGTGTTTGGATCAAAGTTTTTACAATACAAAACATTATACGATTCAATATTTTGGAATTCATTGGTGATTTTTGGAGATGGGTTTTTCTCTACAATCATAGAAGTAAAATACTGTGGTTTTTCACTTCTTTCATGATATCCAAAGGTCAATCCATAAGTACTAATATCATTTTGATCAAAAGACTTTACAATAAATCTTTTTAGTTTTAAGGCTTCAGGATTATTTACTGGTAAATGCCAGTTTAATTCTAAAGAAGAGTGACGAACGTTGATTCCTCTTTGTCCTAAAAACTTTTCTAGCATAAATTTATATTCCTTTTCTATTCCTTTTACAATAAAAGATTTCCAAGGGGTAATACAAATCCTGCTGATTTTGTAATCCATACAAAAGTCACAGAATTCATCTAAAAACTTTATGTCGTATTTGTTGTTTCTCCAATACAATCCCAACCAATATTGACTAATTCCCATTTTGTTCATTCCCTCATAATAAGGAAAAGGTCTGTATGGAATTTTTAAAGGTTCTTTAATTACTTTGTTATTAGCATCTGTTAAGTCTGTAATGTGATTGAATAAATCTTGAACATTGTCAAAATTTTGATATTCATCTTCTATAATCTTAGCGATTTTAGCAATGTTCCATGAGTACACCAAAACAGGGTAGTTGATGTCTTTTTTCCAACCCGGTAAATCTAAATTTAAGTGCCAATAATCTTCATCTTTAGAAGCGATAAAATTTAAATTTCCACTATAAATAGGAACCAAATTTTGTTGTGGATCTACAATGTTGATTTTTAATGTTGGGTTGTATTTAAAATCCTCATGTAAATACAAATAAGTAGAAGCGCTTAACCACGGTGTTTGCTGAAAAACATCTGCACAAACATAAGAAGATACAATGTTTTGATATTTATAAGTATCATCATCAATATCTTGCTTAAACTCTGGGAAATAAGTTTTTAATAAATGTTGCTGATTTTCTTTTACCGGCAATAATATATCTTGTCTAGATCCAAAACTGATTGAAGTTAAATTCAATGCCTTGGCTAAATGTGTTACTTGCTTTAATTCATTTGGAGTAATAACACCTCCTTTAATGAAAATTCTTTTTAGTTTTTCAATCATTATATTATGCATTTACAGGGGTTAATGATTCTTTTAAAATATCTCTAACTTCTGGTTTACAACTACCACATCCTAATCCGGCTCCAGTAGTTTTACAAAGTTCGGCAAAGTTTGTACACCCACCTGCAATGGCTTGTTTTAAATTACCATCACCTACTTGGCTACAAGAACAAACAAGTTTTCCTATCACAGGTTCTCCGCCTCCGCTACCACGTAATAATTCATCACGTTTGTCTGATAATTCTACTCGGTCTTCAATCAAAGCTTTGAATTCGGCAAATTCTTTTTTGTCTCCCATCAATACAGCTCCAATTAAAATATCGTCTTTCACCACACATTTTTTGTAGTAGCGTTTGCGTTCATCGGTTAAAATAATTTGTTCGTAAGAATTGTCTCCTTTCGGAATTTCAATATTCCCGATGCTACACAAGTCAAGATTTTCAAACTTTAAAATATTCATCAATACAGAACCATCGTAAACACTTCCTAAATCACCTAAAATATACTTTGCAGCAACATCTGCTTGTTGTTCTGCAGCTGAGGTAATTCCAAATAACCATCCATTGTATTGTGCAATTTCTCCCAATGCAAAAATATTAGGATCGCTAGATTGTAAATGTTGGTTGACTTCAATTCCTCTACCACATTTTAGTTTGATATCTCTTCCTAATTCAATATTTGGAATGGTACCAATAGCATAAACAATGGCATTGGTTTTAATTATTTTTCCAGTTTTTAATCTTACTTCTAATTCTGTTTCTTTGTTGGTTTCAAAAACAGTATCTACTTCGTTGTTGTAGTGTATTTGTATGCCTCTTTCTTTAACATCTTGATCTAATAATCTACTAGAAACCAAATCTAATTGGCGTTCCATTAACCTGTTGGCACGTTGAATAATACTAGATTTGATATCTATTTTAGACAATGAAGCGGCTAATTCTAATCCTAATAATCCTCCACCTACAATAGTTACATGTTGTTGATGTTGAGGTAAACCAGTTTTTTCTAAATGAGCTTTTAAAGCATCAGCATCTTTTTTGGTACGCATGGTAAAGGCACCAGCCATATCTATTCTGTAGTCTTTAGGGATAAAAGCTCTACTACCAGTCGCCATGATTAAAATATCATAATGATGTTTGTTTCCGTTGCTGTCTAAAATTGTTTTTTCTTCTCTGTTTACTTTTATAATACTGCAATTAGCATGTAAAGTAACTTTTAGTTTTTCTAGTTCCCCTTTTTTAATTTTTTGTAATTGTTCCCATGTCATTTCTTCGTTAATGTATTCTGGTAACATCACACGGTTGTAAAAAGGATAAGGTTCTAAAGAAAAAACATCTAATTCATCTTCAGTATTGTGTTCTCTGTAAGTTTGAATAAATCTATAGGAAGCAGATCCAGCACCAACCAAACATATTTTTTGTTTTTCTTTTTTAAACTTGGTTACTTGTGCAACAGCGTGTTTAAAATCAGGTTCGCTAGAAATAGGATCAATTAATTCATTTGTTAAGTTGTTAGCACGACCAAAGTCAGAACCAGATATTTTCCCAAAATGCATGGGCATAAAAATAGATCCTTTTTTGATGTCTTTGTTGATGATTGCTTTTACTCTAGCAGTACCACGATTGTTTTTTACCACCACCACAGTTCCTTCTTCAATGTCTCTTGCTTTGGCATCTTCTTCATTTATTTCAACGTAAGGGCCACTAATATGTGTTAGCAAGCGTTTTACTTTTCCTGTTTTGGTTCTGGTGTGCCATTGATCACGAATACGACCTGTGTTTAGGATTAATGGAAATTCATCTGTTGGTTGTTCTGACTGATTGTATATGTTTTGAGCAACATTAAAGTTTGCCTTTCCATTTGGAGTGTAAAATTTTTTATCTGTAAACAATCTAGGAGTTCCTGAACTGTCTTCTGATGGAAAAGGCCATTGAACCGTTCCTAAGTCTCTTAATTTTTGATAAGATAAACCAGAGATGTCAATATTGGTTCCTTTGGTCATTTTGCAATATTCTTTGTAAACTTCTTCGGCATTTTTGTAATCAAAACCTCTATAATTCATTGCCTGTGCAAATCGCCATAAGATTTCTACATCTGGTAAAGCTTCACCAGGAGGTTCAATTCCTTTTTCTAAATAAGAAATTCTACGCTCTGAGTTTGACATGGTTCCTTCCTTTTCTAACCAACCTGCAGCAGGTAATAATAAATCTGCATATTTGGTGGTTTCAGAATTGTGAGAAATGTCTTGAACCACTACAAATTTTGCTTTTTTAAGTGCTCTTTCTACTTTGTTAGAGTTTGGTAAACTCACTACTGGATTGGTACAAATAATCCAAATTGCTTTTAAGTCTCCTTTATCTAGAGCATCAAACATTTTGGTGGCTGTATATCCTGGTTTTGGGTTGATAGGATTACTTCCCCAAAAATCTGAAACTTCTTTTCTGTGGGTTGGATTCATTAAGTCTTTATGAACAGCTAATAAGTTAGCCATTCCTCCAACTTCACGACCTCCCATGGCGTTTGGTTGTCCTGTTAAAGAAAATGGTCCAGACCCAGGTTTTCCTATCTGACCAGTAACTAAAGAAATATTTAAAAGAGATACGTTTTTATCAACCCCAATAATACTTTGGTTTAATCCCATGGTCCACATACTAATGAATCCTTTGGCATCACCAATATATTTAGTAGCTAGTCTGATATCATCTAAAGAAACATCGCAAATTTTAGCAGCATCTTCTAAAGACGTCTCGAATACTTGTTTTTTAACGTCTTCAAAATTATTGGTGTGATTAAAAATAAAATCAATGTCGATTTTATCGGTTTCTATCAATTCACGAACAATAGCGTTGTTCAACACAACATCTGTTCCTTGTTGAATTTGTAAATGTAAGTCTGCAATAGCAGCGGTTTGTGTTTTTCTAGGGTCTACTACAATAAATTTAGTATCAGGATTTGCTTCTTTGTGAGCTTCTAATCTTCTATATAAAATGGGGTGACACCAAGCAGGATTTGCTCCTGTAATTAAAAAAGTATCTGCCAATTCAATATCTGCATAAGCAATTGGTACGGAATCTTCTCCCAACGCTTTTTTATATCCTACTACTGCAGAACTCATACATAGTCTAGAATTGGTATCAATATTATTAGTTCCAATAAATCCTTTGGTTAGTTTGTTGACTAAATAATATTCTTCTGTTAAACATTGTCCAGATACGTAAAAACCAACACTATCAGGGCCATGTTTTTTAATGATAGATTTAAAAACAGCAGCTGCTCTTTCAAAAGCAGTGTCCCATGAAACTCTTTTTAATGGATGGTTTTTGCTCCATTTCATTTCAGGGTATAAAATTCTATCCGTAGTATCTTGAGCAACATAATGAAGATTCATTCCTTTAGAGCATAACATACCTTTGTTTACAGGGTTTTCTGTGTCTCCAGTTACCTTTAATGTTCCGTTGTTGTCTTTATTTACGATGATTCCGCAACCTACTCCACAGTAAGAACAAGTTGTTTTGTATGATTTATTTGCAGACATATTGATTCGTTTTTTGTAGAATACTTATGCAAATATACTAAAATTACGTAGATATTAAGTATATATACGTAGTTTTAAGAGAATGATTTTGTTTAGAATTTAAATAATTGGATTTGAGGAAGTTGTTTCTTGGATGTAGATTAATAAAAAAAGGTGGTAGGGTTAAACGAAAAAAGCCCGAGCAAAATGCTCGAGCCTTTAACACTGAATAATTAAGGAATAATTACTGAATATTATTTATAAAAATTTAGGAGTAATAATTAGCATTAACCAAGCCCAATTTTGTGTGTCTTTTCCAGGTGCATTTGTAGCAGGGTTAGGAAAATCGTCACTTTCAAAAAATTGAGAATAACCAGCTATAACAGAATAACCTTTGAGTTTTTTAGCCACTACTAAATCTATTTCAGTACCTAAATTATTTTTTGTTAATGATTCTTCTTTGAAATAATGTCCCATTAAAGTTGTTGAAATTCCTTTGATAAGTTTGGTAGATACCTTTGCATTTAAATCAACAAGTCCGTTTCCTCCTGCATGATTTCCTACATAGAATCTATCCATTAAGCCATTAAAAGCATGATTGGTTCCGTATAAAGGAAAAAATCCAGCAGAGTCTGTAGTTTTACCAGAGATGATTTCTCCACCTAAACCAACAGAAGTTTTGTCGTCAATTTTAAGTCCTGCATTTAGGCTAGCAAGATAAGCCATGTCTACGGTTGTGTCTCCTGCTCTTTGTCCATCTTGAATGTAACCATTACCATTTAAAGTGATTGGTCCAAGTTTGGTGTCAAAATGTATACCAGCAGTGGTTAAGTTAGATTTGTTTGGTGTTCCATTTTGGAAATTAGTGTTTAATATTAATGCACTAATGTTAAAGTTCCCAAATTTTTTGTTTGCATGAATAAAGGCCATTTCTCTATAAGAAAATAGTAAAGCTGTATCATATATATTGTCTTTAGAGGTGTTTAACGAATATCCAGCATCAATTGCATATCCAGATTTCTTGTATTTTAAAATTCCAACATCATGTGTTCTTGCTTGTTGTGCCCAACCTAATCCTCCTAAGATTCTTTGGTCGTCGTAAGATAAAGGTTGACGACCTAGTTTAACGCTAAGTGCTTTAAAGATTTTTAAGTCTGCCCAAGCTTCTTGTACTCTTAAATTACCATTACCAGTAGCTGAGATTTGAGGACGATCACCTAGTGTGAATACTTCTTGTAAACCTATGTAGGTAGTGTAGCTTGATGTTGTGTAAGTTGCATTTAAAGCAGCCCTTACAGTTGTTTCAATATAACCTGGGGTTCCAACTCTACCTGAGGTATTTCCGGCAGGTGCAGCAGCAGCAGCAGGTTGGTATTTGTAATTAAATCCATCGATCCATTCTGTACGTGGTCTAAATTCTCCAGCTAATGAGAAACTTGGTTTTTCTTCCTGCGCGTTTGCAATGGTTGTGAATGCAAATGCAGCTACTAATAATGATTTAGTTAATTTCATAATTAAGTTTGTTAAGTTGTTTGTTGATTATATTTCTTCGCTGTTAAAAACGAATGGTTAAAAATTTGGTTTAGTGCTCTAAGAAGTCAATCAGATGTTTTCTGTATTTGTAGTAATCATCGTGTTCTAAAATGGCTTTTCTTGTTCTAGGTCTTTCAAATTCAATAGGAAGTACATCACCAATTTTGGCTTTTGGTCCGCTAGTCATCATAACAACTCTGTCTGCTAAAAAGATAGCTTCATCAACATCATGAGTAATCATTACAGCTGTAATTTTTTCTTTGTTCCAAACATCAATCAATACATCTTGTAGTTGACCTCTGGTTAAAGAGTCTAACATTCCAAAAGGCTCATCTAATAAAAGTACTTTTGGTTTGATAGCAAACGCTCTAGCGATTCCTACTCTTTGTTGTTCTCCTTGAGAGATTTCAGATGCCCTTTTGTAAAAAGAACTTTCCATTCCTACCTTGTGTAAGTAGTATTTACAGATATCTTCTTTTTGTTTTTTTGTAGCATGTGGATATACTTTTTTGACTCCTAGCATTACGTTTTCCATAGTGGTTAGCCATGGCATTAAACTCGGGGATTGAAAAATAACCCCTCTGTCTGGTCCAGGCCCTTTGATGCTGCTTCCTAGCACTGATATCTTACCTCCAGAAATTTCATTCAATCCTGCCATCATAGATAACATGGTAGTTTTACCACATCCAGAGTGACCAATAATGGTAATAAATTCTTCTTTTTTTATCTGTAGGTTTAGATTTTCTAATACTACATAATCACCTTTTGGTGTAGGGTATACTTTTTTTAAATCTATCAAATCTAACATCACTTCGTTAGATGGAAATTTCTCTATTTTTGGGTTGTGTATTAATTGGCTCATGTTTTCAGTTTTTAATTAGCATCCCATCTAAAGTCCTTAGGTTGAAGGTCTGGAAGTTCATAACTAGAAGTGCTTTTGGCAGCTTGTTGTTCTCCAAGATCCATTAAATATTCAATAATTTCTAAACGAGTTTTTTTGTATTCCTCGTTGTCATTAAGAGCTGTTTTGTTTCTTGGTCTTTCAATATTTATTTTAAACTCAGGTCCAAGTGTTGCATTAGGTCCTGGCTTTAAAGGAATAATTCTGTCCGCCATGTACATCGCTTCATCAACATCGTTGGTAATTAATAAAGCGGTACGTTTGTTAACTTCCCAAATTTTAAGAATTTCATCTTGTAAATTTCCACGAGTCAAAGCATCTAAAGCTCCTAGTGGTTCGTCCATAATAATCATTTCTGGGTTCATTGATAATGCTCTGGCTACAGAAACACGTTGTCTCATTCCTCCAGATAATTCTTTTGGATATTTGTTTAAAGCGTGAGTTAATCCTACCATTTCAACATGTTCTTTTACACGGACATCTTTTTCTTGTTTTGATGCTTTTGGAAAAGCTTCTTGGATGGCCATATCAATATTTTGATAAACGGTTAACCAAGGTAAAAGTGAGTAGTTTTGAAAGATAACACCTCTTTCGTGACTGGTATCTTCTACAGGTTTCCCTTTAAAAATAACTTCACCTTCAGTTGGTTTTAATAAACCGTTAATAAGGTTTACCAAAGTTGTTTTTCCACTTCCTGAAAACCCTACAATGGCTACAAATTCTCCTTCTTCAATACTAAGGTTGATGTTATCTAGAATTTCCCCTTTGTCCTCCTTTGTAGGATTGTAGGTTTTGTATATATTTCTGAGTTCTAATATTGCCATGATCTTTAGTTTTAAGGATTCTTAAATGGTTTCCTTTTCAAAAGAAACTAAGTTTTGAATAAATAACATGATTCGATCTAAAGCAAATCCAATGAAACCAATCACAAACATGGCAACAATTATTTTTGAGTTAGAGTCCATAGCTCCATTTTGGAATTCTTCCCATACAAATGATCCTAATCCAGGAGATTGTGCAAGTAATTCAATAGCAATTAACACCATCCATGCTACAGATAAAGTAATACGTAACCCTGTAAAAATTAAAGGTAAAGATGCTGGTAAAATCACTTTAAATATTTTTTGAAGAGGTCTTAATCTTAAAACTTTAGCTACATTAATATAGTCTGTGTTTACAGATGAAACTCCCATGGCAGTGTTTACTAAAGTTGCCCACATAGAACAAAGCCCTACAGAAATAAATGAAATGATAAATGAACTATCGCTATCAGAATTTTTAGTTAAGGTTTTTACAATCATGAATACTAATAACAACCATACCACAGGTGATACTGGTTTAAAAATTTGAATAATCCAGTTGATAGATCCTCTTAATGTTTTACTTAATCCAAGTACAATACCAATTGGAACAGCAATAAATAGCGCTAGTAAAAATCCAGCAAAAACTGTTTTTAAACTTGTTTTTATTTGATCTACAAATGAAGGTCTTCCTGTGTAAGTTATGGCTCTTTTACCTTGGGCTACACGTTTTTTGTTCATTTCAAAAGTTTTCTCAGCAAAGGCTTTTTTATCAGCAGAAATTTGTTTGTGATCTTCTAATAAAACTTGATAAGCAGCATATACTTGTGCAGGTGATGGAAGCGTGTTTGGTTGACAATTTGAGTCTCCAGACTCCATGCAAGCTTTTAATTTGGCAGCAGCCTCTTCACCTTGATTTCTTGTTGCGGCTTCAATTTTATACGCAGCTTCTTTATTATATAAAGAACTAGATCCTAGCTGCCAAAGTCCAATGAAAATAAATACAGATGCAATAGGTGCAACTATTTTTCTCATTACTTCTTTGGTGTTTTTTTTAGGCTCCTCTTTATTAATCAAACGTATTAGAGGTTCTAAAAACCCAAGTCCAATAAATTTAATTCCTCTGATGATTGAATCTTTCATGATGTACTATTTTTCCTTAATGCTTCCTTAGTTGTTCAGTAATTTTTAATCGGGGATGGGGTGTCCCCGATTTTATAATCTTTTAAGTAGATTAGTCTTTGTTTCCTATTTTAAAAGAGTTGATGTATCCGATAGGATCTTTACCGTCATATTTGTTTCCGTCAATAAAATCTACAGTTGCAGGTTTGTATCCGTCTGTTTCTGGGATATCTGTTGCTGGAATTTTTCCTTCTTCTACTAGTAATTCAGCTGCTTTTTTCCAGATGTCAGGACGGTAAATATCTTTTGCTTTTTTAGCATACCACGATGCTGGTTTTGTTTCTGGAATTTGACCCCACCTTCTCATTTGAGTTAAGAACCATACTGCATCAGAATAGAACGGGTAGGTAGCGTTGTAACGATAGAATACGTTAAAGTCTGGCATAGCACGTTTGTCACCTTTTTCAAATTCAAAAGTCCCAGTCATTGAATTTGCTAAAACAGCTTCGTCGGCACCAACATATTGTGGCATCGATAATATTTTTACAGCTTCAGCTCTGTTTCCAGGAGCATCTAACCATTGTCCGGCTCTAATTAATGCTTTGGTTACAGCAATAGCAGTATTTGGGTTTTCTTCAACAAACTTTTTGGTCATTACAAATACTTTTTCTGGGTTGTTTTTCCAAATGTCGTAGTTGGTTACAACAGGTACTCCAATTCCTTTAGCTACAGCTTGTTGATTCCATGGCTCTCCTACACAATATCCGTATATAGTTCCTGCTTCTAGAGTAGCTGGCATTTGTGGTGGAGGCGTTACAGATAATAATACTTCTGCATCAATTTGTCCTTGAATGTTGTCAGCTGAATACATACCAGGGTTAATTCCTGCAGCAGCTAACCAATATCTAATTTCGTAGTTGTGTGTTGATACTGGAAATACCATTCCCATTTTAAAAGGTTTTCCTTCGTTTTTGTATTGAGTAATTACTGGTTTTAATGCCTCAGCACTAATTGGGTGTATTGGTTTACCGTTTCCGTCTTTCTTTACGTGTGGTTCCATTCCTTCCCATACTTTATTAGAAACTGTAATTGCGTTTCCGTTTAAGTCCATAGAGAAAGGAGTTACCAAAGCGGCTTGACGACCAAAACCAGCACCTGCAGCAATTGGTTGACCTGCTAACATGTGTGATCCGTCTAATTGTCCATCAATTACTCTGTCTAAAATATTTTTCCAGTTAGATTGTGCTTCAACAGAAACAAATAATCCTTCATCTTCAAAGAAACCTTTTTCTTTTGCAATAGCTAAAGGAGCCATGTCTGTTAATTTAATAAAACCAAAAGTTAATTGTGGTTTTTCAATTTCTAGGGATGTGCTAACTTGGGCAACATCACTTGTTTTGGTTGTTTCCTTTTTTTTCTTGTCCCCACATGATGCTAGCATTATTGCAGCAGCAATCAAAGTGGAAGCTTTAAAGAATGTGATTTTCATATTGATTGATTTAAGTTGATTACGTATTGATACTTAGTTTTAGCAAAGGTATGTACGTAGTTTAGTTACGTAAAACTAGTTTAGGCATGTTGATTTAAGTTTTTAAGCATAAAAAAAACTGCCTATTGGCAGTTTTTTGTTTTGATTTAAGTTTTTACGTAGTTTTTAACTATCTAAGAAGAAATTGTGTTCAGAGATTTCTTTCTTAAGTTTAGGTACGTCTAATATTTTTATCAATTTAGATTTTGTATGTATCAGGTGTTCCTTTTTTAGGGCTGATAAAATACGAATCACTTGTTCGTCTGTAGTACCTGCGTAATCAGCTAGTTCTTTTCTAGATAGTTCAATTCCTATAGCTCCATTTTCTTCACCAAACTTTCTGTATAGATACAATAACATGTCTATTACTTTTTCCCTAACAGTCATTTGAGACATGGTTTTTACCTTGGTTTCGCTACGGTTTAGCTCTTCTGCATAAAAATGCATAAAATCAAAAGTAACTTTAGGTTCGGATAATAAGATCTCCTTTAGTAAAGCTGTAGAAAAGTTGCATAACACAGTGTCTTCTAGAGCGGTAGCTCCAATCTTGTAAGTCTCACCCATACCAAATCCACGGTGGCCAATTACTTCGCCATCTTTAGAGAGTCTAAGTATTTGTTCTTTTCCGTTGTACCCAGTCTTAATAACTTTTACTTTACCACTATGTATAAAGTATAAACCGTTTACAGGAGCTCCTTCCATGATAAACTGTCTTGACTTTTTACATTGAATGGTGTGTTTTTGTTCTGTAATCTCGGGATTTATATTGTCAATATGACCCAAGTTTTTTTTGATTAAGCACGTCTCATTGGTGCAATTTGTACAGCTGTAACTCATATTTCTACGTATTTATACGACAAATTTACTTAATTTTTTGTTAATCTAAGTATTACTACGTATATTTGCCTCGTAGTACAAAGTAAAACAAACTTATTTATATATGAAAACAATTTTAGTAATAGGTAACGGAATGGTAGGTTATAAGTTTTGTGAAAAGCTTATGACTAAGACTAATGGTGTTAATTATAAGGTGATTGTTTTTGGTGAAGAACCAAGACCTGCCTATGATAGAGTACACTTAAGTGAGTACTTTTCCGATCAAGATGCTGAGCGATTGAGTATGGCTCCAAGATCTTGGTATGAAGAAAATAATATTGAATTAATTACCAATGAACGTGTAACCGACATTCATAGAGCAAGTAAAACCATCACAACTATTAGTGATAAGGAATATACTTATGATTATTTAGTATTAGCAACAGGTTCTTCAGCATTTGTACCTCCTATTCCAGGGATAGAGAAAAAAGGTGTATTTGTTTATAGAACGATAGAAGATTTAGATGCTACGATGTCCTATGTAGAGGAGATTAAAAAAAATAAGTCAGACGGGAAAGCGGCTATTTTAGGTGGAGGTCTTTTGGGGCTAGAAGCGGGAAAAGCTATTATTGATATGGGACTTGAGACTTCAGTTGTGGAATTTGCTCCTAGGCTAATGCCAAGACAGCTTGATAATGATGCTAGTAAAGTTTTACAGCGTAAATTAGAAGGTATAGGTCTTGACGTATTGTTGAGTAAAGGAACTCAAAATATAGAGGGGGGTGATGCTATTACAGGAATGAGGTTTTCTGAAGATGAGGTGCTGCCTGTAGATATGTTATTGGTTTCTGCGGGAATTCGTCCAAGAGATGAATTGGCTAAAACATGTGGTCTAGATGTTGGAACACGTGGAGGTATCGTCGTGTCAAACGATATGAGAACTTCTGACGAGAATGTTTTTGCTATTGGAGAGTGCGCTTTGTTAAATCATATGATTTATGGTTTGGTAGCTCCTGGTTATGATATGGCCGGTGTTGCTGTAGATCAAATTTTAGGAGGTGATAGTTTAATGCCAACTTCTATTGATATGTCTACCAAATTAAAGCTAAGTGGAATTGATGTAGCTAGCTTTGGTGATGCATTAAACGAAGCAAAAGAAAGTGAATCGATTGTTTATGAAAATAAATTTCAAGGAATTTATAAAAAAATAAATGTTTCTAAAGACGGTAAAAAGTTGTTAGGAGGAATTTTGGTGGGAGATGCCAGTGATTATAATATGTTGCACCAAATCTTTTTAAATGGAATGAAAATTCCTGAAAATCCTGAAGATTTAATTTTAGGAGCTCGTGGAGGTGAAAGTGCATCATTTGGTTCTGCTTTAGATTTACCTGATAGTGCTGTTGTTTGTTCTTGCGAGGCTGTTACAAAAGGAGCTATTTGTTGCAAAGTGAATGATGAAGGAATGACTACTTTAAAAGAAGTAGCAGGGGCAACCAAAGCAACTACAGGTTGTGGAGGGTGTAAGCCAATGGTTACAGATTTAATTAATGAGTCATTAAAAGCACAAGGAGTTACTGTTAAGGAAACCATTTGTGAGCATTTTGATTATTCTCGTCAAGAGTTATATGATATTGTAAAGTTAAAAGGAATTAAAACTTACGCCAAATTGTTGTCAACTCATGGTAAGGGAAAGTTGGGTTGTGAAACTTGTAAGCCTGTGGCTGCATCATTATTTGCAAGTATATATGCAGATACAGGAAATGATCACAACGTGATTCAAGATTCAAACGATAAGTTTTTAGCTAACATTCAACGTAATGGTACATATTCAGTGGTGCCAAGAGTTGCAGGAGGTGAAATTACTCCAGAACAATTAATCGTTTTAGGTCAGATTGGTAAAAAATATGATTTATATACTAAAATTACTGGAGGAGCTCGTATTGACTTTTTTGGAGCTGAATTACACGAGTTGCCATTAATTTGGAAAGATTTAATTGATGCAGGGTTCGAATCTGGTCATGCTTATGGAAAATCTTTACGTACCGTAAAATCTTGTGTAGGTTCTACATGGTGTCGTTATGGTATGGATGAATCTGTGTCTTTTGCAATTGAAATTGAGAACAGATATAAGGGGCTAAGGTCACCTCATAAAATTAAAGGTGGGGTTTCTGGTTGTATTCGCGAATGTGCAGAGGCTAGAGGAAAGGATTTTGGAATCATCGCTGTTGAAGGTGGGTGGAATCTTTACATTGGAGGTAACGGTGGTGCTACGCCTAGGCATGCTGAGTTATTAGCAGAGAAAATTACTAATGAAGAGGTGATTAGATATGTTGATAGGTTTTTAATGTATTACATAAAAACTGCTGGTCCATTGGTAAGAACTGCTGCTTGGTTAGATAAAATAGAAGGAGGTATTGAACATGTAAAAGATGTGGTAATTAATGATTCTTTAGGGTTGTGTGATCAATTGGATAAAGATATGGCAGGTTTGGTAAATGCGTATAAGTGTGAGTGGAAAGAGGCGATAGAGAATATTAATGAACAAAATAATCGTTTTGCTCACTTTGTAAACTCTGAAGAAAGTGATGATACTATTGAGTTTGTTGCTTTAAGAGATCAAAAAATGCCAAAACTATGGGCTTAATTGCTAATCCTTAAAAATTTAAAAAATGAATTCAATTTTAGAACAATATAAAACAGTGCCAGAATCAGAAGTAAAAACATGGTTTAAGGCAGCTCCAGTAAGTAAGTTTCCTGAAAATGGAGGGGCGTGTGTAAAAGTAAATGATAAACAAATAGCTGTCTTTAATTTTACAGCAGAAGGAAAGTGGTATGCATCTCAAAATGTATGTCCGCACAAAATGGAAATGGTACTTTCTAGAGGAATGATTGGTGAAGACTGTGGTACGCCTAAAATTGCATGTCCATTACATAAAAAGACTTTTTCTCTTGAAACAGGAGAAAATTTAAACGGAGAAGATTATTCAATTGCTATTTTTCCAGTAAAAATTGAAGAAGGATTCGTTTATATCGGTACTCATTAATAAAAGTACTTTTTATTAATAAGTTTGTTTTATACTCAACTAAGCCCGATGGTTTTCATCGGGCTTTTTTTGTGATTATTTTAGAAGGATTTATGCTGCTTTAGAAATTTTTTCTTGCAATAGCATAAATTGCTCGGGGATTAAATTTCTTTTGGCTTCGCTGTATGTTGCCACATAAAAATAAGGATTGTTTCTTTTTGCTTTTTGAATCAATTCGAAGTACTGAGTGTAAGTAAGTTTTTTCATAAGTTTTGTTTTTAGGTGAGTTTTGTCTTTCAAAATTAACATATGATTATGTTTTTAAAGCTGTTTTTTGGCAGGATAAAGATGGTTTTTTTCTCAATATATAGCCTATAAAAGTTTGATTTATAATTGTTTAATTTTTTGTTTTTTAATATTTATTTACAAAAATACCTGAGAGATTATATCATAGAATCTTTTCTCCTACTGTATAAGTAGGATTTGTATATTTGTGAATATGTTATCGAAGAAAACAAAATACGGTATAAAGGCCTTGACTTATTTAGCCAAGCGAAAAGAGAATTGTCCTGTGCAAATTTCTGAGATCGCAGGTCATGAAAATATTTCGATTAAATTTTTAGAAAGAATTCTGTTAGAGCTAAGAAAAGCGGGAGTGTTAGATTCAAAAAAAGGAAAAGGAGGAGGTTATTTTTTAGCTCGTTTGCCAAAAGACATTCCAATGACAGATATTATTCGTACTTTAGAGGGGCCTATTGCAATGGTGCCTTGTGTTTCTCTTAATTTTTATAAAAAATGTGATGATTGTAAAAGTGAAGAAGTTTGTGCTGTTAACAAGCTTATGATACAGGTAAGAGATAGTTCGTTGCAAGTGTTTAGAAATACATCATTACAGGACTTAATAAATTACTAATATGGCTTTTATCAAAGTGTTTTCAGGTAGCATTGTTGAGGTTCAACATGTAAGACAATTATTACAAAATAAAGGTATTGAGCCTATTGTAAAAGACAACACTACTTCGGCCAGTGTTGCAGGATTTGGAGCAGTAATGCCAGACTTTCAGGAACTTTTTGTGCATTCAGATCAAGAATCAGAAGTCAAAAAAATCATTTCTTCTTTAGAATAATTCTCATCGAAATTTATTTAAATATACTTTACTTTTTTATTTAAACTTTATTACCCTACTAATTTTGTAGATTTTTGTGTTTTTTGTTGTGAGGATCTAATAAAAACTATATCTTTGCTGCCTACTTATTTTAATTCCCTACCTTTTAGGTAGGATAATAAGTGAAAAGATTTAAGAAAATGGTAACAGAGAAAATTTTTAATAACGATGGAGATAGTAGTTATACTAAGTCTGTATCTTCAGAAAAGCCAATTCGTAGTGTAGTAAAAGCTGTGAGTTGGAGAATGATAGGTAGTTTAGATACCCTAATCATATCTTGGATTGCTACTGGTGATGTAAAAACAGCAACATCAATTGCGTCTATAGATCTTTTCACAAAAATGATTTTATACTTTTTTCACGAACGCATTTGGAATGCAATAAAATGGGGTAAATAATGAGTAAACGATTTACAGATCAAGAAATAGCACAATTCAATACTGACTTAGAAGGAAAGTCTCCACAAGAGATTGTAACATGGGCTATAATTCATGCGAAAAAACCAGTGGTTACCACAAATTTTAGACCTTACGAAGGAGCAATTCTTCATGCGGTTAATAGTGTTAAACCTGGTATTGATGTTATTTGGTGTGATACAGGATATAATACTCGCAATACATATAAACATGCAGAAGAGTTAATTGAATTATTAGATTTAAATATCGATTTGTATGTGCCAAAACAAACTTCTTCTCATAGAGATGCAATCATGGGAATTCCTCAAATAGAGGATCCAATGCACAAAGAGTTTACAGAACAAGTAAAGTTAGAACCTTTTAGAAGAGCAATGGCTGCGCATCAACCAGATGTATGGTTTACCAACTTAAGAAAGGGACAAACTGCGTTTAGAGATTCAATTAACGTAGTTTCTCAAGGAGAAGATGGGATTTTAAAAGTGAGCCCTTTTTATAATTATACAGATGAGCAATTAGATGCTTATTTGGAAGAAAATAACATTCCAAACGAACACAAGTATTTTGATCCTACCAAAGTGTTAGGGAACAGAGAGTGTGGATTGCATAATTAAAAAAGTACAGAGTACAAAGTATTCAGTACATAGTTAAAAAATAAAATATAAGTTGTTAGTCTTAGTACTCAGTACTAATTGCTTAATACTAAATAAAGAAATGAACGAATTAAGAGTAAATACATTAGAAAGTGAAGCAATCTACATTTTAAGAGAGGTAGCGGCACAATTTGAAAAACCAGTATTGTTATTCTCTGGAGGTAAAGATTCTATTACATTGGTAAGATTGGCTCAAAAAGCATTCTGGCCAGCTAAAATACCTTTTCCATTTTTACACGTAGATACAGGTCATAACTTCCCTGAAACTATTGAGTTTAGAGATCGTTTGGCAAAAGAATTAGGAATTGATTTAATTGTACGTAACGTACAAGATAATATTGATTCTGGTAAAGTAGTTGAAGAAACTGGAAAATATGCTTCTCGTAATATGTTGCAAACTGAAACCTTGTTAGATGCTATTGAAGAATTTGGTTTTGATGCATGTATAGGTGGAGCGCGTAGAGATGAAGAAAAAGCAAGAGCAAAAGAACGTATTTTTTCTGTTCGTTCTGATTTTGGTGAGTGGGATGAGAAAAACCAACGTCCAGAATTATTTGATTTATTAAATGGTAAAATAGAATTAGGTCAAAACGTTCGTTGTTTTCCTATTTCTAACTGGACAGAATTAGATGTTTGGTCTTACATAGAAAGAGAAAATATTGAAATTCCATCTATCTATTTTGCACACAAACGTAAAGTATTCTTAAGAGACGGAATGATTTGGTCTGCAGAGGATGATGTAGTATATCGTGCAGAAGATGAAGAAGTACAAGAAATGATGGTTCGTTTTAGAACAGTAGGAGATATGAGCTGTACAGCAGCGGTTTTATCAGATGCAGTTTCTATTTCTAAAGTGGTACAAGAAATTAGAGATTCTTCTATTTCTGAACGTGGAGCTCGTATTGATGACAAACGTTCTGAAGCAGCAATGGAAAAACGTAAACAACAAGGGTATTTTTAGAATTTGCTTTGCAAATCGCCTTTAGCTTTTGGCAGTTAGCCATTAGCTCCAAAAAATTATTATAAAACAAGGCCAATAGCCAATAGCTAAAAGCCAACAGCTAATAAACAAAATGGAAGTTTTAAAAATAGCAACAGCAGGAAGTGTAGATGATGGAAAAAGTACGTTAATAGGACGTATTTTATACGATACACGTTCTTTAACTGATGATAAATTAGAAGCAATTGAGCGTACTAGTAAACAAAAAGGATTTGATTATTTAGATTTTTCTTTGGCTACAGATGGTTTGGTTGCAGAAAGAGAACAAGGAATTACAATTGATGTAGCTCATATTTACTTTTCTACAGCTAAAAAAAGTTACATTATTGCAGATACTCCAGGTCACGTAGAATATACTCGTAACATGGTTACAGGTGCTTCTACTTCACAAGCAGCCATTATTTTGGTAGATGCTCGTAATGGAGTGATAGAACAAACATATCGTCACTTTTTTATCAATAACTTGTTAAAAGTAAAAGATATCATCGTGGCTGTAAACAAAATGGATTTGGTTGATTTTGCTCAAGATAAATTTGTTGCCATCAAAGAAGAAATTACAGCATTGGCAAAAAGAGCAGGTTCTACTCAAAACATCACTTTTATTCCTGTATCAGCATTACAAGGAGATAATGTGGTAGATAAATCAGAAAATACACCTTGGTATACAGGAACTACTTTGTTAGAACATTTTGAAGCATTAGAAGCTCAAGATATATATGAAGAATCAGTAGCTCGTTTACCAGTACAAACTGTAATTCGTCCTAAAAAAGATGAATTTCACGATTTTAGAGGATATGCAGGTAAATTGTACGGAGGTAGTTTAGCAGTAGGTGACGAAGTAACGGTATTGCCATCAAAAACAGCTTCTAAAATAAAAGATATCTACTTTTTTGATAAAAAATATAGTGTTGCCGAAAGAGGAACGTCTATCAACATCACGTTAGAAAATGACATCAATATTTCTCGTGGAGATATTATTGTAAAATCTACTGAGTTGCCAAGAGAAACAAAAGCTTTAGAGGCTAAAGTTTGTTGGATGGACACTACAAATTTAGTGGTTGGTAAAAAATACTTTTTACAACAAGGGGCAAATGTAATTGCAGCAAAAGTATCAGCAATTAATTCAGTAATTGCTACTGATTTTTCAGGAGAGGCTCCAGCAACGGAGTTAAAAATTAATGAAATTGGAAATGTTTCTTTTAAACTAGCCAAAACGTTATTTTATGATACGTATGCCGAAAACAAAACTACAGGATCTTTTATTTTAATAGATCCTCAAACAAATAATACATCGGGAGCTGGATTTATTCAGTAAAAATTTAGTTTGTAAAGTTTCAAGTTATCAAGTTCTGAAAGTAAAGAGCCTTTTAACTTTTAACTTTTAAACCTTAAAACTCATTAAGACATGCAAAGTTTTAGATCAGAAATAGAAAACCCAATCGTTCAAAAAGATATTATTGAACTAGGAGATAAAATTCAACAGTTTTACGATGGTAAAATTGATGAAGAAAAATTTAGAAGTTTACGTTTAGCTCGTGGTGTATACGGTCAACGTCAGTTTGGTGTACAAATGATTCGTATCAAATTGCCATATGGTAAGGTAACTTCAGACCAGTTGTTAAGAATCTGTGACGTTTCTGAAGAATATTCAAGAGGACGTTTACACATTACCACTCGTCAAGACATCCAAATTCACTATGTGAGTTTAGATAGAACTCCTGAGTTATGGGCTGAATTAGAAAAGAGTGATATCACGATTCGTGAAGCTTGTGGAAATGCAGTACGTAACGTAACGGCTTCACCAGATGCGGGAATTAATCCAGAGGAACCATTTGATGTAACTCCATATGCACATGCAGTATTTCAGTTTTTCTTGCGTAACCCAATTTGTCAAGAATTAGGACGTAAGTTTAAAGTTTCTTTCTCTTCTGCAGATGATGATTCAGCTTTGTCTTACATGCATGATATAGGCTTTATCGCTAAAATTAAAGTGATAGATGGTAAACCAGTATTTGGATTTAAAGTAATGTTGGCTGGAGGATTAGGTTCTCAACCTCGTTTGGCTGATGTGGCTCATGAATTTTTAGCATCAGATAAAATTATTCCTTACATGGAATCTATTTTACGTGTGTTTGATAGATATGGTGAACGTTCTAAAAGAGCAAAAGCACGTTTAAAATTCTTAGTAAAAGACTTAGGTTTAGAAGCTTTTAACGAATTGGTTGCAAAAGAACAATTGGCATTGTCTAATCAATCTGTGGTAATTAATACAGAAGGTTTTGATAATACCCCAGATGTGTCAGGAATTGTAGCTCCAGAAGTTACTATTGAAGATGCAGAAGCATACGAAGCATGGAAAGCAAGCAATGTATTTGCTCAAAAACAAGAAGGTTTGTTTGCGATTGGGATTAAAATAAATATTGGAGATTTTTATTTACCAGAAGCAAGAGCTTTAGCTGCATTAATTAAAGAATATGCAGCAGACGAATTAAGGTTTACATTACGTCAAAACATATTGGTTCGTCACGTACGTGAGGATTTATTACCTTTCTTTTACACAAAATTAAAAGAATTAGGGTTTACAGAATTAGGATACGAAGCGGTTGCCGACATTACTGCTTGTCCAGGAACAGATACTTGTAATTTAGGAATTGCATCTTCTACAGGAGCAGCTCAAAAATTAGGTGAAGTTTTAAAAGCAGAATATCCTGAATTTGCAAATGATTCTGATCTAGTAATTAAAATTTCTGGATGTATGAATGCTTGTGGACAACACAACTTGTGTAACATTGGTTTCCAAGGAATGTCTATTAAGTCAGGAAAATTAGTAGCTCCAGCTTTACAAATTTTGTTAGGAGGAGGAACTTTAGGAAATGGTGAAGGTAGAATTGCTGATAAAGTCATTAAAATACCATCTAAGAGAGGACCAGAGGCTTTAAGATTAATCTTAAACGATTATATCGAAAATTCTGGAGGAGTAGATTTTATTGAGTACTATGATGAAAAAGGTGGTCAAAAATATTTCTACGATTTCTTAAAACCATTGTCTAGTACAGATGATTTGGTTGATTCTGATTTCATTGACTGGGGATCTGAAGAAAAGTACGAAACGGCTGTTGGAGTTGGAGAATGTGCTGGGGTTGTTATTGATTTAGTTGCGACTTTATTATACGATTCTAAAGACAAGTTAAACAACGCTAAGGAAGCTTTAGATACTGGAAAATTAAGTGATGCTATTTATTTTGCCTATAGTTCAATGGTACACACAGCTAAAGCTATTTTAACGGCTGAAGGAACTAAAACAAATACACATAATAAAATTATTTCTGACTTTAACGAAATTTTTGTGCAAGGAGGTAAAATTGATTTAGGAACTGATTTTGAATCATTCGTATATCAAATCAATCAAAATGCACAATCTACAGAATTTGCAAAATCATACATTGCAGATGCTGATAAGTTTTACAATTTAGTAGATGCTTACAGAGCAGCTGAATTGGCAGAATAATTAAAAAATAAAAAGCTAAGATTGAAGATTTGATTAATTTTGAATCTTCAATCTTAAAACAAAAAATACATGAGCGGTAAATTAACATTAGTAGGAGCGGGACCTGGAGATCCAGAGTTAATTACGCTTAAAGGAGTGAGAGCTCTTAAAGAAGCTGATGTTGTGTTATACGACGCCTTGGCAAATGAAGAATTGTTGCAGTATGCAGAAAATGCAGAAAAAATCTTTGTAGGAAAACGAAGAGGAATGCACAAATTCATTCAAGAAAAAATCCAAGAGTTAATTGTAGAACATGCTTCTCAAGGAAAACATGTAGTACGTTTAAAAGGTGGTGATCCTTTTATTTTTGGTCGTGGAGCCGAAGAGTTAAAATACGTGTTAGAAAAAGGAATTGATTTTGAAATTGTGTCTGGAGTAACTTCTGCCATTGCAGCACCTGCTAGTTACGGAATTTCATTAACGCAAAGAGGCGTGAACGAAAGTTTTAGAGTGATCACAGGAACTACGTCAGATGTTGAGCTAAGTGAAGATATTCAAGCAGCTGCAGCATCAAACGTTACCATTGTGGTGTTGATGGGTATGAGCAAGCTAGAAAAAATTGTAAATGCTTTTTTAGCTCATGGTAAAACAGAAATTCCTGTAGCCATTATAGAAAATGGAACGAAAGATGTTGAGCGTTTGGCAATTGGAAATATCAGTACCATTTTAGAAATCATCAACCAAAAAGGTTTAACAAATCCATCTATGATTGTAATAGGGGAAACCGTAAAACAAAGTGAAGTATTGTATCAATATTTACTAAAGAAAAAAGGACAAAAACTATAATGGAAAAGAATCAATTATATCCGGTATTTTTAAAAGTTACAGCCCTAAATACATTAATTGTAGGAGGAGGAAATGTGGCATTAGAAAAACTATCTTTTCTATTAAAATCTAGTCCAGATGCTAAGGTAACCATGATTTCTCCTTTTTTTAGAGAAGAAACCATAGCCAAAGCAAAAGAAGGTAAGGTAAGAATGGTTGTTGGGAATTATGATGCAAGTATGTTAGAAGGAAAACATATTGTAATTGCTACTACCGATGTTCCTGCAGTAAACCTAAAAGTTTACAATGATTGTAAAGAGCGTGCTATTTTGGTAAACTTGGCAGACAATCCTCCGTATTGTGATTTTTATATGGGTGGAATTGTAACCAAAGGAAATGTAAAAATTGGAATTTCTACTAACGGAAAATCTCCAACCATGGCAAAGCGTTTACGTCAATTTTTTGAATCTGTATTGCCAGAAAACATTGATGATTTGGCTGAGTATTTAAACAAATACAGAGATACTATCAAAGGAGACTTTGAAGAAAAAGTTGAGAAAATGAACGAGTTTACCAAAGGATTGGTAGCCGATGTTAAAAAGAAGATAAAAGAGTAAAAAGTAGTGATTGATTGGAAAAATATTCTCATTTTTGCAGTCGTTATTTAAAATGATAATAAATAAAAAAGTAAGGTAATGATTAAAACAGATATCTTAATCATCGGAGCAGGACCAGTGGGTATGTTTGCGGTATTCGAAGCAGGTTTATTAAAATTACACTGTCACTTAATTGATGCATTGGCACAACCAGGGGGACAATGTTCAGAAATTTATCCTAAGAAACCTATTTATGATATTCCAGCTTATCCAGAGGTATTAGCAGGAGATTTGATTGATAACTTAGCAGAGCAAATCAAACCTTTTGAGCCAGGATACACTTTAGGTGAAAGAGCGGAAACTATTGAGAAATTAGAAGACGGAACTTTTAAAGTTGTTACAAATAAAGGAACAGAGCACTATGCACCAACTGTATTTATTGCTGGTGGATTAGGATCTTTTGAACCACGTAAACCGCCTATTAAGGAATTGGTTGATTTTGAAGATAAAGGAGTAGAATATATCATCCGTGATCCAGAATTATACCGTGACAAGCGTGTGGTGATTTCAGGAGGTGGAGATTCAGCTTTAGACTGGTCTATTTTCTTATCTGATGTTGCTAGTGAAGTATCTTTAGTTCACCGTAGAAATGAATTTAGAGGAGCTTTAGATTCAGTAGAAAAAGTAGCTGAATTATCTAAATCAGGAAAAATCAACTTGATTACAGATGCTGAGGTGAAAGGAATTAATGGTGATGGAAAAGTTGAATCTGTGACAATTAAGCACAAAACTGAAGGGGAAATTGTTAAAGAATGTGATCACTTTATTCCGTTATTCGGATTGTCTCCTAAATTAGGACCTATTGCAGATTGGGGATTAGAGATTGAGAAAAATGCGATTGTTGTAAACAATGCGTTAGACTACTCTACCAATATTCCTGGTATTTTTGCTATTGGAGATGTGAACACATATCCTGGGAAATTAAAATTAATCCTTTGTGGTTTCCACGAAGCTACCATTGCAGTACAATTTGCTTATAACATTATCAACCCTGGTAAGCGTTATGTAATGAAATATACGACTGTAAACGGAGTTGAAGGATTTGATGGAGAAAAGAAAGAAGCTAAAAAAGCGGTGGTAAAAAGCATGTAATTTTAGACTTATTATAAAATTTAAAAAACCTCAAAAGCCTTGGCTTTTGAGGTTTTTTATTGCTGTAAACCTTTATGTTATTACTGTTTACTCATTTCCATAATTAATTCTGTTTCGTCTAAGTGAAATAAAATTTTGTTATTTTTTTGTTTGATGACAATTCCCATAATAGAATACTGATTGCTTTGATGACCAATTTTAATATGTTGTTCATTATCTATAAAAATCCAATGGGTATTGTCGGATTTTTCTGTAAATAACTTAAACATGGGAGTGTTAAAAGTAGTGTTGATGTTAAACTTTCCGTTCTTATGAAAACTAAAAGTAGCATTTTTAAATCCATCAGATAAAGCCTGAAATTGAAGATCATCGGGACTATTCACAATTTTATTGACTTTCCATTCTCCAGTAATATCATCTTTGCTTAAATTTTGTCCGTAACAAGTGATTCCAACGATGAATAGAAATAATATAAGTAATGTTTTTTTCATGATGATTGTTTTAATTGTCCATAAATCGCTCAAATCCCCCAAAAGTAGAACTTTCTCCTTTGGATTTTCCGTTCAATCTTGGAGCGTGTTGAATAATTCTATCGGCTAATCTTGAGAATGGTAAACTTTGTAAATACACTTTTCCTGTTCCTTTAATGGTGGCTAAGAACAATCCTTCTCCTCCAAAAAACATCGATTTTAGATTTCCTGCTCTTTTAATATTATAATCTAATCCTTGTGAAAAAGCAACAATACATCCTGTGTCAACCAAAATGGTTTCATTGTTTAATGTTTTTTCTACCACGGTTCCACCAGCATGTAAAAAAGCCAATCCATCTCCTTTTAGTTTTTGAAGAATAAATCCTTCTCCACCAAAGAATCCAGTTCCTAATCTTTGACTAAAAGCGATGCTTACTTGTGTTCCTTTGGCTGCACATAAAAAAGCATCTTTTTGACAAATAATTTGATTACCCATGGTACTTAAATCAATAGGAATAATAGAACCAGGATAAGGAGCAGCAAAACTGACTTCTTTTTTACCAAAACCTACATTGGTAAAATGAGTTAAAAAAATAGATTCCCCAGTTAAGACTCTTTTTCCCACATCTAGTAGTTTACCAAAAACGCTTTGGTTGGGTTGAGAGCCATCACCCATTTTGGCTTCAAATTTAATGTCTTGATCCATCCAGTTCATAGAACCAGCTTCGGCAATAACAGTTTCTTGAGGATCTAATTCAATAGAAACCACTTGCATGTCGTTCCCATGAATGGTGTAATCAATTTTGTGTGAATTCATGTTTTTTTTCTTTAAGTTAATTTTTGATGTTACAATAAACTTGGTGAAAAAGAAATCTCTATTTTTTTAAGAAGAAATCCTTTTACATAGCGTTTTAAATTTAGTGAAAAAGATTGTTTTAGTTTGTTTTTTCTGAAATCATCTTTTCTTATCACAATATTTTTAATAATTAAGCTTTAGGTTGTATCTTTGCACCTCAATTTTAACAACATAGTTAATTAAAATTCAGTACAATGTCTGACATTACCATTAAGATTAAAGATAGAGAAGGAGTAGTTCATGAGTTACAAGCCCCAACAGATATGGCGATGAACATTATGGAACTTTGTAAGGCTTATGAGTTACCTGTAGAAGGAACTTGTGGAGGAATGGCGATGTGTGCTTCTTGTCAATGTTATATTTTATCAGATCATGAATTACCTGAAAAAGGAGATGCTGAAGAAGATATGTTAGATCAGGCATTTTATGTAGAAGACAATTCTCGTTTGGGATGTCAGTTACCAATTACAGAAGAGATGGATGGGTTAGAAATTGAATTGGCTCCAGAGAGTGAAGTTTAGTACAGAAAAAAATTTAAATATAAAAGTTATAAAAAAGCTCAAAACCAAATGGTTTTGAGCTTTTTTAGTATTTAACTCCTGCTAAAATAGAAGTATTTAAATGATTGTTTTTTGGAGGAACAGGACAAATATAATTTTTGTTATAAGCACAATAAGGATTGTAAGCCTTGTTAAAATCTAAAATGATATAACCAGTGTATTCATCAGGAATAGTGGTATCCATATATCTACCTCCAGCATAAGTAGTTTTTCCATTGCTTAAGTCAGTAAAAGGAATGAATAAATAATTTTCATATCCTTTTTTCTTTTTTAGTTCTAAGTTTTGATAAATGCTTAATTGAAATTCTTTGCCATCAATTTTAAAAGTAGCCAATGCATATTGCTGATATGCTTCTGAACTTCCTTTGGTATCTTGAATGTACATGACTGGCGTGTTGAATGTAAATTCTAGTTTGGCTTTTACCTTGTATTTTTCATTTGCAGGAAAAAATGGAAGTCCAGTAAAGTTTTTTATTTTGTGATGTGGTAATGGACTTTCATTTTTGTCTTTAAAATGCACGTTTAATTCTTTTCTATGCTCTTTTATTTCGGTTTGGTAATCTTTGTTCTGAGCAATGCTAAAAGTGCTTAGAAACAAGAAAATTAGAAGTATTTTGTACATATAACTATGCTTTTGTAATTCTTGCTAAATAATCGTAATGATCTCCTTCTAAAATCAATTCACAATTTAAATTGTTATAAACGGCACATCGTTGTAAAGTATTGTAATCTACATAAAGCCAATCAAAAGTTTCTGATTGATGTTCTTGGTAATTCATCCAAAACTGAACTTCTCCATAATAATCTTTAGAAGCATCAATCCAGTGATCTCCGTTTTCATCCTCGTACATGTAAATAATATCAGAAGAATCGATTAAAATCTGTCCGTTCGGATTCAAAAAAGTCGATAAATGAGTTAAGAATGAGGCAAGATTATTAAGTTTTCCACAAATACCTGTTCCGTTCATCAATACCAAAATGGTATCAAATTTTTCATTGGTATTAAAATTATAAATATTGGCAACTTCGGCATTTTTTAAGCCTCTATCTTTGGCTACTTCAATGGCTCCTTCAGAAATATCAATGGCTGTAACTTTTAGATTTTTGTTTTGTAAATACAAAGCATGACTCCCAGCCCCACAACCAATATCTAAAGTGTTTCCTTTGGCAAGTTTTAAAGCTTTTTGCTCAATGACAGGCATTTTATTAAAATCTCTTAATAAATAATCTAAAGGAAGTTCATCTTCTTCTGCAATTGAAGAGTTGGTCAGTAACTTGTCTTTGGTGTTTTTATTAAAATAATAAGCTTTTAAAGCAGTTCCTAAAACGTCTTTCATTATGTTTTAATATTTGTGTACTTAATTTATTGTCAAATAAAAGTTTGTTTTTAACACGTTGATAAACAGTTATGAATAAATAATAACATTGTTTTGGTTTTAAAATTGTCAAATAACAGTCAAATAAGCTTAAGCCCAAAAGGGAATATATTTTTTATATTTTCTAGAATTACTTTCAGGATCATCTTCTTTTATCATTTCTGACTTCAAAGCTTCTTTTATTATTCTTGATGCAATTGCTGAATTTTTACTTTCAATATTAAAACGATCTCTCAATGATTGATTAGTCATGATGTCATTGGATACGTATTTTAAACAAGAGTGTTGATAACATGCTCTAATTTTATCATTTTTATCCATGCTATTTAGTTCCTTGTAGGCATACATTATAATTTTTGTATGTTTTTCTTGAATTAAAAATTTTGGAGCGGGTAGTTGGTACATTTCATTGTAAAAAATCACTTTATCAATACCACTTCCTTTTTCTTCACAAACTCCTAGTCTTCTCATCAAATCAGCTAATACATCATTACGAGATTGATATTCATCGATAAATCTTTCAGGAGTTATTAATGGAATACCTGGATTTGTGATTTCTACTCTGTCTGAAAAGATTTCAATCATTGGAAATCCTTTTTCATCAAAATCTTGATGTATAATTGAATTAGCTATCAGCTCTCTGACAGCTATTTCAGGATACATTCTTTTGTTGTCTCTTAATGCTTTTCCGATTTCTTCATTTTCAGGAAGTTGACTGTTTACCCAGTCTATTAATCCGGTATATCCAGAAACATATCCTTTTATTCCAATTTGCTCTCTAATAGTTTGAATTTTGTTGTTCCCTTTATAAACAATTACTCTAATAGCTTTTCTTTTAAGATCGCCAAATAAGGATAAGTCTTTTGCAAAAAGGATAGCTCCTAAGTTTGTTATAGAATAAGTTCCCTTAATATTTTTATTTATAATCTTTTCAGATGTTAATTTATCAAGTACTGCTTCTCTATTTGAAGGATATGGTATTTTTAATAAATCAAAATATATTTGCGTATCTAGAAGAGAAATAACTTCGTTTGATTCAATGTCCGTTTTTACAATTCTAGACTCAAACTTAGCTTCATTTTTTCTATTCCATATTTTAGATTCTTTTTCGGGGAAATCATTTAAGTGCCTTGTGTAGCTGCCTATTCTAATAAATGCAGTTTTTTTGAATTTGACAGGAACATTTTTTGCTGGAGGTATTATTAGCATTGTAATGTTTATTCCTAGATCATATGTAAATTCATGAATTTGAAAATCAATTCTAGGATTCAACCTTTGTAGTAGCCAATTTTCAAGTTCTTCCTTTCCTTGTTTTGCTTTTTTTAAGCTGAATGTAGTTCCTTTGATTAAATGAGTTTCATCTTCAACTCCAAATACTAGAAAACCATATCTTTTTTTATTTAAAGCAGCTCCGTTGGAAATAGCAGAAATTCTTTCTCCAATTTCTTCATTTGAATGAAAGTTAAGTTTAAACTCAAGCCACTCAGATTCCTGAGAATATGAAACAAGCTCTTTTAACAATTTTTTTAATTCTTTTTCTTCCATATCAAATAACCATCAAATAAGATTTTCCTTTGTTTAAAAGGGATGTAGAGGTTTTTGTATAAAAATATTAAAAACATATCAAATAAAAATCTAAAAACTAAAGTATATAAATATAATTTAATCTCAATATTTGAGAATAATTGTAGATTGTCTTTTTTCTCTTTGTTATTTTTGGCTTTTGAAAAGAAATGAAATGTTGAACATACCACCTGAAGAAGGAGATTTTTATACCAATGGACAAGGCTATCGAGTTTTTACAGAACAATATCATTTAAAAAGAGGGTATTGTTGTAAAAGTGGTTGCAAACATTGTCCGTATGGTTATGATAAAAAAACAGATTCGTTTAAAAAATAAATTGATTATGAAGAAAATAATAGCGCTTGTATTGGTTTTTAGTTTGTCTAGTTGTGCAGAATTGTCACAAATTGTGAGTAGTTTACCTGTAAGTACACAAAATATTAGCAATTTAGATATAGCCAATGGTTTAAAAGCAGCCTTGAATCAAGGAGTGAGTGATCAGGTGAGTAAATTAACTCAAGAAAAAGGTTTTTATAACAATGATTTGGTTCGTATTGCTTTGCCAGAAGATTTACAAAAAATTGATGCAGCTATGAGAAAATATGGCTTGGGTGATTTGGCAGATAAAGGATTGATCGCTTTAAACGCTACAGCAGAAGATGCTGTAAAAACCGCCACTCCTATTTTTGTAGATGCGATTAAAAACATGAGTTTTACTGATGCTCGTAATATTTTAATGGGAGATAATAAAGCTGCAACTACTTACTTAAGTCAGACAACTAATGAGAAATTGTATGCTTCTTTTAGTCCTGTAATAAAAAAGTCTTTTGATAAAGTTGGTGCTGCTGATATTTGGAATACTATTATTACCAAATACAATCAAATTCCTTTTATTAACAAAGTAAATCCTGATTTAACAGATTATGTTACCACTCAAGCTTTGGATGGTGTTTATACCATGATTGCTGTAGAGGAACAAAAAATTAGAACCGATATTTCTGAACGCTCTAGTACGCTATTGAAAAGAGTATTTGCTTTGCAGGATAATAAGTAAGAGTCTTATAACGATAAAAACATTTCGACTCCGCTTGATGAACCTATTTAAAGGTTTTCGAGCGGAGTCGAGAATTTAGTCATTTTCTATTTAAAAGTACTCAATGTAATTCGTTCTCTTAAAGATTTAAAATAATCAAAAGATTTTAAGAGTCTAGATCCAAACCAGCTAAACATTTCACCATCTACATAAACGGCACTGGCATGGTGGGTAAAACGTCCCATTTCAAACACGTGTTTGTCTTTAAAAGGAAAAGGTTCGGAAGAAAAGAACACAAAATCAGGATCTCCTTCTAATCTTATTCTTTTAGCTTCTATAGTTGGGTAACTTTCTTTTTTGTTTTTATAAATATTATCAAATTTATTTAAGGTTAACAAAGAGTTGATAAATGTGTTATCTCCTGCTGCCATCCATGGATTGTACCAAATAAAATAGGCTGATTTTTTAACTTCAAAATCTTTAATAAACCAGTTGAAATCCTCTAGTTTTAAGTTGATTTTATTACTAATTAACTGCGCATCAACCCTACGGTTTAGCATCAATCCCATTTTTTGAATCATACGAACTGCATCTTCAATATTGTTTACTACAGTTACATAAACTTGCGTGAATTCTTGTAATTGTTTTACAATTTCGGGAGTGTTTTCTTCTTTGTTACAAAAAACAATGTCAGGTTGTAATTCTTTTATTTTATCAATTTTAGCATCTTTTGTACCTCCAACAATTGTTTTGGTATGCTTAAAATGGACTGGGTGAACACAAAACTTTGTAATTCCTACAATATTGTCTTCTAGGTTTAAATCGTATAAAGTTTCTGTAATAGAAGGCACCAAAGAAACAATTTTCTTAGGTGTTTTATCAAAATTCAACTCGTTTCCTAAATCATCAAAAAAAGTCATTAGGCAATTTTGTTATCAGCTAAAATACTAGCCATTTGTTCTTGTAATTTTTTTGCTTCTGTTTGTGCAGCATTGGCAAAATCTTCTCCGTTGCTAGCATAAATAATTCCTCTAGAGGAGTTGATTAACAAACCAATGTTTTCTTTGTTAATTCCATATTCACAAACACCTTCTAAACTCCCTCCTTGAGCACCTACTCCTGGAACTAATAAAAAGTTGTTTGGAGCAATTTCTCTTATTCCTTTAAAGTATTCTGCTTTGGTAGCCCCAACTACAAACATTAAATTTTCTGAGTTTTCCCATGTTAAAGATGTTTTGATAACCTCTTTGTACAAAGGTTCTTCATTTATTAAATCTTTTCCTTGAAAATCTAATCCTCCTTTGTTAGAGGTTAAAGCTAACATAATAGTAAACTTATCTTTAAAAGCTAAAAATGGCTCTACAGAATCGCTTCCCATGTAAGGAGCCACAGTTACTGAATCAAAATTTAAATCTTCAAAAAAAGCTTTGGCATACATGGTAGAAGTGTTTCCAATGTCTCCACGTTTTGCATCGGCAATGGTAAAAATTTCAGGATAATTTTGGTTGATGTAATTGATGGTTTTGTCTAAAGATTGCCAACCTTTAATTCCGTAAGCTTCATAAAAAGCGGTGTTAGGTTTATAGGCAACTGTTAGGTGATGAGTAGCATCAATAATTTGTTTGTTAAACTCAAAAATTGGATCTTCTGTATTTAATAAATGTGGTGGGATTTTAGTGATATCAACATCTAAACCTACACATAAAAAAGATTTTTTCTTTTTAATTTCTCCAACCAATTCTGTAATTGTCATCTGTATATTTTTTACCGTTTTTCTAAGCTGTAAAAATACAGATATCCTTAGAAATAAACATGATTAATTATAGTTCGTACTTTTTAGCAGCATCTAATTTTATAAAAATGAATAATAACATGGTAAATCCCCATAAAGAAGAACCACCGTAGCTAAAAAAGGGTAGTGGAATACCAATGGTTGGGAATAAGCCAATGACCATGGCAACGTTGATTAATACATGAAAAAAGAAGACACAAGCTACTCCGTAACCATATATTCTACTAAATTTAGATTTTTGGTTTTCTGCTAAGAAAAGAATTCTTAGAATAAATGACATAAATAATATAACGACCAAAGCAGAACCCCAAAATCCCCATTCTTCTCCAATGGTGCTAAAAATATAATCGGTGTCTTGTTCTGGTACAAATTTACCTTGTGTTCTATCTCCTTGTAAATATCCTTTACCCCAAAAACCGCCTGAAGCAATAGTTTTTATAGATTGATAGGTATTGTATCCAATATCACTAGTGTCATTACTTAAGCCTAATAAAATATTGAATCTATCTCTGTGTCTTTGTTGAAAAACATAGTGAAATAAAAAATATACACTATAAATATATCCACTAACAATTGTTAAAATACCAATGATTTTAGGCCAAACAAAACGCAATATTTTTTTACGGACTTTTGAAATATACCAAAGAATGATGGCTGTAATGATGCAAGCTCCAGCAATGACATATACATAACCAAAAACCAAAGTGGTTACAAAAAGCACAATTGCTAAGGTTCCGATGATTAGAATATTTGAATGTAAACCTTCTCTGTAAAATAGTAAGATAAAAGATACATAAACTAGTGCTGATCCAGGGTCAGGTTGTAAGGTGATTAAGATGGCTGGAACCGTAATAATTACAAAAGTTTTTACCTTGTTTATAAAAGGTTTGAAACTAAACTGACGTTCATTTAAAAGTCTTGCCAATGCCAATACAGTTCCTGTTTTGGCAAATTCTGTGGGTTGAATACTAAAACTACCAATAGCATACCAAGACGTAGCACCGTTTATGTTTTTACCAACAAGAAAAAGCCCAGCAAGTAAGAGCATGCAAGCCAAATAAATATAAGCGGCAAATTTTTCGTAAAAACTACTTTCTATAAAAAGTAAAAAAATGGCAATCACAACAGAAAGCCCCATCCAAATAATTTGCTTTCCGTAACGAGTACTAAAATCTAAAATTTCTTGATGGTTTTCAGAACTGGAGGCAGCATATATATTCATCCAACCAAAACAGATAAGAATGATATATATAAAAACCAATAGCCAGTCTATATGCGGTAATAAGTTAATTCTGTGATTTCTCAAGTAATTGTATTGAAAGTTGTTTTTTATATTCTGCTTCTAAAGAAGTATTGATAATTCTATCTTCCCACCATTTTAAGGAAGTAGAAGTCCCTTTTAAATATTTTTCTATCATTAAACTTGCAATTGGGGCAGCAATGGTAGAACCAAAACCTCCGTTTTCGACAAAAATAGCCAAAGCAATTTTAGGATTGTCCTTTGGGGCGAAGGCTACAAAAATAGAGTGATCTGCTAATTCATATTTTACACCATTTTTACGAATATAATTTTGAACAGTTCCCGTTTTACCACAAATATCTATATCCTTTATTTGTACATGTTTTGCTGTTCCGTTTTGATAAACATCGAACATCCCTTCAATAACTGGTTCAAAGTTTTTGGCATCAATAGTGGTTTGTTTTTTGGTGGTGAATTTTTCTATGTCAATAGGGTTCCCATTTATTTTTTTTAATACATGTGGTGTAAAATAATATCCTCTGTTGGCTATAGCGGCAATCATGTTTGCTAATTGAATAGGAGTGGTTACAATTTCTCCCTGACCGATAGCGTTCGAAATAGTGGTGGTATACCTCCAAGTTTTTCTTGGATATACTTTATCATAATAATCAGCAGAAGGAATAAATCCCTTGGTACCTATAGGCAAATCATATCCTAAAAAATCTCCCAAACCAAAACTTCGTAAATGTTCAGCCCAATGGGTTAAGCTCTCTTGTGAGGTATCATATTTTTCAAGTAGTAATTTATAAACGTTAGAAAAGTAACTATTACAAGATTTTGCAATTCCAAGTCTTAAATCTATAGCTCTACCAGTAATACCACAATGACATCCCATAAAGTTAGTTGCTTTATTTCCATATCTATATCCGTGGTGACAATAAAAACCAGTATTTGGAGTGATGACATTTTCCTGTAAACCAATTAAACCTTCTACTAGTTTAAAAGGAGATCCAGGTGCGTAGGCTGCCTGTAAACCACGATCTAGCATGGGTTTGTTTATACTGTCATTAAAAAGCATGACTGAGTTTTTAGATCGCTCTCTACCTACCATTAAATTGGGATCGTAACTAGGAGCGGTCACTAGTGCTAAAATTTCTCCAGTATTTGGTTCAATGGCTACAATTCCACCTCTTTTGTTGCTCATTAACAATTCTCCATAAGCTTGTAAATCTAAATCTATGGTGAGTGATATATCTTCACCGGGTTGAGGGAGCGTGTCATAAATACCTTCTTTATACGGACCAATGACTTTGTTTAATCTATTCCTAAGTTTGTAAGAAACACCTTTTGTACCTCTAAGAATGTCTTCATATTCTTTTTCAATACCTTGTGTTCCTACCAACTCTCCTTGTTCGTAATAAGGATTTTTTTTAGCTAAGTATTCGTTTACTTCATTGATATAACCCAATATATTTGCAGCAGATTTATGAGGGTATTTTCTTAAAGATTTACGTTGTATGGAGAATCCTTTGTATTTATGAATTTTTTCTTGTAGATAGGCATAATCTTCTTTGGATAGTTGACTTAAAAATACCGAAGGTAGCCATGGAGAATAATTTCTAGCCCTGTCTAGTTTTGTAATAAGGTATTTCTTGTCAATTTTTAACAAACTACAAAATTCAATTGTATCAAATGCTTTAACTTCATTAGGGATGACCTTAACATCATAAGTTTGTTCATTTGCCACTAATAATTTACCATTTCTATCATATACAAAACCTCTTTCAGGGTATGTATAAATTCGTTTGATGGCAGATCCACTTAGGGAAATTTCATTGCTATCATGATGAACAATTTGTAAGAAAAAAAGTCTTGCAACAAATATAAACCCTGTAATTATAACTAGTAAAGGAAATAACAGGCTTCTTTTTTTCATTGCTTTTTGGTTGAGGTAAATATGGATAAGAAAATTACAACCACAAAGGTAGTAAATAAAGTATTAGTGAAAGTTTTGAATAAGATGGTTCCAATGTAGGAAACGCTAAAATATTCTAAAACGTATACAATGAATTGATGAATAAAAGCCAAACTTAAAATAAGCGTTATTTTAGGTAATGTACCGTAGTTGCTATATTTAAAAAGCTTTAAGTTTAAGTCTTTATCATTAAAAATAAATTTAATAATAGGAAGTCTTACATAGCAAATAAACAAAAGTGCAGCCGTATTTACTCCACCTGAATTGCTAAAAGAATCTAATAAAATTCCAAATAAGAAAGTACTTAATAATAGGCCTGTAATGTCTTTTTTAAGTGGATACCACATAACAAAAAGCAAGCATATTTGAGGATTGATATATCCAAAAATTCGCAAGTGATTTGCAATGAGTACCTGTAAAGGAATCAATAACAAAAAACGACCTAGTATTTTAAAAAAGTCACTATTCATTTCTTCGTTTTTCTAGGTTATCAATTTCAATTTTATGTAAATTTTTAATAATGTAAACATTACTTACATTTCTTACATCATTAAACAAAGCCACATTAATTTGGTCGTATCTATTGTTACGATAAGTGATATTAGAAACACTCCCAATTAAAATTCCAGCAGGAAAAATACTAGATCTACCTCCTGTTACAATGGTATCTCCTACTTTTAAAATAGCTTGTCTAGGAATGTCTTTTAATTGTACTTCTTTTGTTGATTTACCATTCCAAGAAAGCGTTCCAAAATAATCGGCATTTTTTAATTTTGCGTTTACTTTAAAATTGGTGTTTAAAACAGAAATAGCAGAAACATAGTTGTTAGAAACGTTAGTTGTTATTCCTATAATACCTTTTGGATTTACAACAGCCATATCTACATTGATACTATCATTTAATCCTTTGTCTATAGTTAAAAAATTGTTACTCTTGTGAAAATCATTATTAACAATTTTTGCAGGAGTATAGGTATATTTCTGTTGATTTAGAGAGTCAATACTATCTAAAAATATTGTTTTTTTAGGAGTACTAGCATTAATATAATTGATGAGTTTAGTGTTTTCCTCTGCTAATAATTGGTTTTCCTCTCTTAGATGTAAATAATCTCTAAATGAAGTTACGCTATTATACAATCCCCCTGAAATTTCATTTGCGGAATTGATAAACTTACTTTTTCTATAAGAGTGAAGTTGAATGGTTAAAAACAATGCAATCAATTCTAAAACAAAAAATAAGAGGAAGCTCATGTTTTTTTGAATTAAATATAAAATGAATTGCATGTGCCTAACTTAATAATACAGATTTATATTTTTCTAATTCTTTTAAAGCAATTCCAGTACCTCTTACAACAGCTCTTAACGGATCTTCTGCAATGTATACTGGTAAGTCTGTTTTTCTAGATAAACGTTTATCTAAACCTCTTAGCATAGATCCTCCACCGGCCATATAGATACCTGTGTTATAAATATCTGCTGCTAATTCTGGAGGTGTAGATGATAAACATTCCATCACAGCGTCTTCAATTCTAAGAATAGATTTGTCCAAAGCTTTGGCAATTTCTCTATAAGAAACTTGTACTTGTTTTGGTTTACCACTTAACAAATCACGACCTTGAACCAGCATGTCATCCGGAGGGGTTTCTAAATCTTCGGTCGCTGCACCAATTTGTATTTTAATTTTTTCGGCAGTTGTTTCTCCAACATGTAAGTTGTGTTGGGTACGCATATAGTACATAATGTCGTTGGTAAATAAATCACCCGCAACTTTAACAGATTTGTCACAAACAATTCCTGCAAGTGCAATCACTGCAATTTCTGTGGTACCACCACCTATATCAATAATCATGTTACCTCTAGGCTCCATAATGTCTATACCTACCCCAATGGCAGCAGCCATTGGTTCGTAGATAAGGTATATTTCTTTTGCATTCATGTGAATAGCAGAGTCTCTTACGGCTCTTTTTTCTACTTCTGTAATTCCAGATGGAATACAAATAACCATTCTTAATGAAGGAGCAAAAACTTTCTTTTTGATAGAAGGAATACTTTTTACAAACTCTTTAATCATTTCTTCTGATGCTTGGAAATCTGCAATCACCCCATCTTTTAATGGACGGATGGTTTTGATATTTTCATGCGTTTTTCCTTGCATCAAACTAGCATCTCTACCAGTAGCGATAATTTTTCCAGTGGTCCTATCTCTTGCCACAATAGAGGGTGAGTCAATCACTACTTTTCCATCGTGAATGATAAGTGTGTTGGCTGTACCTAAATCAATAGCAATGTCTTCGGTCCAAAAGTCAAAAAATCCCATGTTTCTAGTTTGTATTTTTAATTTGTATATAATCTATCAAATGTAATCAAATTAATGTTTGAAATGACGAGTTCCTGTCATTACCATTCCAATTCCATTTTGGTCACAATAATCAATAGATAATTGATCTTTTATTGATCCGCCAGGTTGAATTACAGCTTCTATTCCAGCTTTGTGAGCAATTTCTACACAATCAGGGAAAGGGAAAAAAGCATCACTTGCCATCACTGCACCTTTTAAATCAAACTTAAAATGATTTGCTTTTGCAATGGCTTGCTCTAAAGCATCTACACGAGATGTTTGTCCAGTTCCACCTGCACATAACGTTTTATTCTTTACTAATATTATAGTATTTGATTTGGTATGCTTACAAATTTTTGAAGCGAACAATAAATCTTCAATTTGAGCATCAGTAACCACTTTTTTAGTTACGTTTTTCAAATCTTCTCTTTTGTCAGTAATTAAGTTTGCATCTTGGAATAAAACTCCATTTAAAGCCGTACGGTAAGAAATTTTTGGTAACTCAACATCTTTTAAAATTAAGATGACTCTGTTTTTCTTTCCTTTTAAAATTTCTAAAGCATCTGCATCATAAGCAGGTGCAATTACCACTTCGCAGAATAATTTGTGAATTTCTTCTGCAGTTGCTACATCAATAGTTTTGTTAGCAATTAAAACCCCTCCAAAAGCAGAAGTTGGATCACCAGCCAAAGCATCAACATAAGCATCTTTTAAATTATCTCTTTGTGCAAAACCACAAGCATTGTTGTGTTTTAAAATAGCAAAAGTTGGAGCTTCTCCTTTAAATTCGTTAATTAAATTTACAGCAGCATCTACATCTAACAAGTTGTTAAATGATAATTCTTTACCGTGTAATTTTTCGAACATTGCCTCTAAATCACCGTAAAAAGCACCTTTTTGATGAGGGTTTTCTCCGTAACGTAAAGGAGTTACTTTGTCAAAAGATTGACGGAAGTTTGTTTCCTCTTCGTTCATATAATTGTAGATAGCAGAATCGTAGTGGCTAGACACAGCAAAAGCTTTTGCAGAAAAACGCTTACGATCTTCTATCGATGTATTTCCGTTATCAACAGAAATAATGTTTAAAAATTCATCGTATTGTTCCATTGAAGAAACACAGATCACATCTTTAAAGTTTTTAGCAGCCGCTCTAATTAAAGAAATTCCACCGATATCAATTTTTTCAATAATATCTTGTTCAGGAGCACCACTTGCTACTGTTTTTTCAAAAGGGTATAAATCAACAATCACAATATCCATTTCTGGAATTTCAAACTCAGCCAATTGCGCTTTGTCTCCTTCGTTGTCTCTACGGCTTAAAATACCTCCAAATACTTTTGGGTGTAAAGTTTTAACACGTCCCCCTAAAATTGATGGATATGAAGTAATGTCTTCAACAGCCACACAATCAATACCTAAGTCTCTAATGAATTTTTCAGTTCCACCAGTTGTGTAAATAGTAATTCCTAACTCGTTAAATTTTCTAACAATTGGCTCTAAACCATCTTTGTGAAATACTGAAATTAAAGCTGATTTAGCTTGCTTATTAGTGCTCATTTTTATGAATTTCGATTAAAAAGGCAAAATTACTAAAAGTCGCTCAAACGCTAAACTATTGAACTGTTTTATTATCAAACTTTTATTTATTTTTTCTGTATTTTCTTTTTAAAGTTTAAATTTGGGTATAAATTGAAGGTTTACTATGAAGAATAAAAAGATTTGGTGGTTCTTGTTGCGTTTTTTTGGAACCTATTTTTTACTTTTCTTAGGGTATTCTTTTTTCTTACTATCAACGCAAAGTAAGGCTCCAAATTTTAAATCAGATCCTATTACGCAGCACGTAGCCAAAAGTACTGAATGGATGTTGAATATTTGGGGAGCCAAGGCACATGTTGAGCAGCATTCAACCGAATTATCTCTAAAACTTTTTATGGAAGATAATTATGTGGCTAGAGTGATAGAAGGATGTAATTCTATGAGTATTATTATTTTATTTGTTGCTTTTGTTGTTGCATTTAGAGGAGCATGGAAAAAAACTTTTTTGTTTGCTTTTGTTGGAGGAATTACCATTTATTTTGTCAATATCTTTAGAATAGCATTGTTGTCCTATGGGATGGTTTATTTTAAACAATATGAAATGATATTGCACGATTTATTATTTCCTGCTTTTATTTATGGTTATGTGTTTTTATTGTGGGTAATTTGGGTAAACCGTTTTTCTAATTTAAAAAAGAAATAAGATGAAAAGGTGGGCCAGATTTGTTCTAGTAGCGTTGTTGTTTTTCTGCTTTATATTGGTTAGGGCTTATCAAGTTGATTTGTTTTATGATCCTTTAGAAGCTTATTTTGAGAATGATTATTTGTATTTGCCTTTGCCTGAGGTTGATAAAAGCAGATTGTTTATTTCTTATTTTTTTAGATATTTTATCAACTCCATTATATCTTTTGCCATTTTAAAAATAGCATTTCCTCATCGTTCATTTATAAGAACCATTGCTTTTTTTTACTTATTGGCTTTTGTTTTGCTGTCTTCTATTCTTTTTAGCTTGATGTTTTTTAAGATTGATGTAGGATATTTATTCCCTTTTTATATTCGAAGGTTTATCATACATCCTGTCTTTATTATTGTTTTGCTCCCATTTATTTATTTGATGAGAAAACGTTACAGAATGAATTTAAAAAGATGATTGATTAATATGATTTAGTTAACACTTAACTGTAATTCATGTTGTATTTTTGCTGCTTAATTTTATTATATGTGGATTTATTTTGGTTTAACAGCCGCATTGTTTTTAAGTCTCAATTCAATATGTAGAAAAAGAAGTGTAAAAGGGAATGCGCTTTTTCCTGTGCTTTTAATTAGTAATGGGATTAGCACTTTGTTGATTTTTCCACTTTTTGTTGCTTCTTTTTTTTATCCTGAATATCTTAAACAAATAGGAATGTACATTCCTAATATTGCTATTGAAGATCATTTTTTTATAGGTATAAAATCGTTAATTATGACTTGTTCTTGGGTGTTGACATTTTATGCATTAAAGCATTTGCCTATTACTATTGTAACTCCAATTAGGGCAGCAGGACCATTTTTTACTTTTTTAGGTGCTATTATTATTTATAGAGAAAACCCTAGTACGCTACAATGGGTAGGTTTTTTTACCATCGTAATTTCTATGCTTGCTTATTCACAAATAGGAAAAAAAGAAGGAATAATATTTAAAAGTAACAAAGCCATTTTTGCGATTATTGGAGCTACCTTTTTAGGAGCTTGTAGTGGTTTGTATGATAAGTTTTTATTTCAATATCAACAATATGAAGTGATAACTGTACAATGGTGGTTTTTTTGTTATGTAACCATTTTTATGTCTGCACTTGTTTATTTTGTGTACCTACCTAAAAAAGAAGAAATAGGTAAATTTACCTGGCATTGGTCTATTGCAGCTATTGGTGTTTTAATGCTTTTGGCAGATTACTTCTATTTTAAAGGATTACAAGATCCAGAAGTGTTAATCATGTTGATGTCTGCACTAAAAAGAAGTCAAATATTATTTACGGTTTTAATAGGTGGTTTAATTTTTAAAGAGAAGAATAAAAAGCTAAAATTAATTCCGTTGTGTGGTGTTATTATAGGTGTGTTGTGTTTAATTTATAGTGCCTAGTTTTTAAATAGAAACCAATATAACAGCAACCAAACCTAAAATAATTCCAATAACTTTTAGTAGGGTTAATTTTTCTGCTAAAAAAATAACACCTAGGGCAATGGTTACTAGCAATGCCAAATTTCTAATGGGAACTACTGTGCTTAACTTTCCGTGTTTTAAAGCCAAGAACCAACATACTTGAGCCAATCCACCCAATACCCCTCCAATCACCAAAAACTTAAGGTGTTTCATGTCTAACTTAGTTTTTTCTACTATCGCTAAAACAGCTAAAACAATCATGTGACTTACAATAAATATGGAGGCTCCGAGTCCTGTAGAGAAAAAAGGAGTTCCTTGTTTGTAAAAAAAGACACACGAACCAAAAAGAATCATTGCTAAAATAGCGTACACGATAGACATAAAATATTTGTTTAAATAGGTAAGATCATTTTAGCAATAGAGAAGTAGATAAAAATTCCAAAAATATCGTTACTGGTGGTAATAAAAGGACCTGTAGCCAAGGCAGGATCAATTCCTCTTTTGTTTAAGATTAAGGGAACAAATGTTCCTATCAATGCGGCAATAATAATAACAATAACCAATGAGGTTGCAATGGTTAAGCTTACTAAGAAATCATATTGACGAATAAAGCCATACCCAATAATTAAAGTTCCTAGAGCTATTCCATTCACTAAACTCAATCCAATTTCTTTAAGCATTCTGTCCCATAGGCTCCCCTTGATATTATCGTTGGCCAAACCTTGAACAATAATTGCTGAGGATTGAACTCCCACATTTCCTGCCAAAGCGGCAATCAATGGTGTGTAGAAAAATAACATAGGGAATTCTTTAAAAATATTTCCAAATCCTCCCATGATTCCTCCTGAACAGAATCCGCCCAAAAGACCTAAAATTAGCCAAGGTAATCTTGCTTTTGTTAATTCTAAAATACTTGCATCTGCTTCAACATCATCAGTTAAACCAGAAGCTAATTGATAATCTTTTTCGGCTTCATCTCTAATAATATCAATAATATCATCTACAGAAATTTGTCCTACCAATCGTCCCATTTCATCAACTACGGCTACTACAACTAAATCATATTTTTGCATAATTCTAGCAACTACATCACCTTTTTCATTGGCTTTTACAGAGGTGATAGAAGGACTGTAAACATCTCTTACAGGTGTTTTGGTAGAAGTAGTTAATAAGCTTTTTAAAGACAACCTACCTTTTAGTACATCATCATCATCTACTACATATACGGTGTAAACTTTTTCAATTTCTTCAGCTTGCAAACGCATCTCTTTGATACTTTGCATGCAAGTCCATCTTTCGTTTACTTTAATTAATTCTTTCCCCATTAATCCCCCTGCAGTATCCTCATCGTAACGTAAAAGGTCTACAATATCTTTGGCGTGCTCTATGTCTTCAATCTGAGAAATTACCTCGTGCATTTGCTCATCAGAAAGCTCAGAGATCATATCTGCAGCATCATCAGATTCCAATTCGTTTACTTCATTGGCAATTTCTTGAGAAGACATTCCTTTTAAAATCTCTTCACGAACATCTTCATCTAACTCAACAATTGCATCAGATGTTTTGTCAGTATCAACAATTTTAATGATGGCAATGGCTAATTCGGGTTCTATTTCTTCAAATAGCTCCGCTAAATCGGCATAATGTACATCTTTAAAAACTTCTGCAATCTGATCAACATTGTTTTCAGCAATAAGATCAGTCAGGTAGTTGATAAATTCTTTATTGATTTGAAATTCCATCTTTTTCTATTAATGCAGTTAGTTCAATAAAACCTTGTACAGATACTTGTTCGGGTCTTTCGTTAAATATTTTATGAGCTCTTAGTTCTTCGGAAAGGTTAAAACTTTTAAGACTACTACGCATCATTTTTCTACGTTGACCAAAAGCCGTTTTTACAACATGTTTAAACAATTTGTCTGAAACCGGAAGGAACAAATCTTTTTTACGTTTCATGATCATTACTCCAGAATCTACCTTTGGAGGTGGATTAAAAACAGTAGGAGGTACGGTAAATAAATATTCGGTATCGTAATACGCTTGCGTTAATACGGATATAATTCCGTAAGTTTTGCTTCCAGGAGGAGCACAAATTCTCATGGCTACTTCTTTTTGAAACATTCCTCCAAACTCAGGAATAAATTCTCTAAAGTCTATGGTTTTAAACACAATTTGACTAGATATATTATACGGAAAATTTCCTATAATGGCAAACTGTTGTTGTTTAAAGATCTCTTGTAAATCAATTTTTAAAAAATCTTTACCATAAATTCTAGGTCCTAAATGTAAATAATGAGCTTGTAGATATTCGACAGATTCATCATCTATTTCTATCACATGCGTGGTGTACTTTTTTTGTAAAAGATACTTGGTCATCATTCCCATACCAGGACCAATTTCTAGTACATTTTCGTATCCTTTTTCTGATAAAATATCAGCAATTTGCTCGGCAATACTTTCATCTGTTAAAAAGTGTTGACCTAAATGTTTTTTTGCTCTTACTGACATGTTATTTGTTTTTTTTATAGTACCTAAAAATAATAAAGGCAACAATGGCTACTAAAATGTATGGGATAATCATTAAGGTTACAATTCCATCATTTAATCCTTTTGCATAAGAACTATCTCCACTTTCTACAACCGCTTTACACATGGCACACTGACCATAATTTGCAAGACTGGTAAAACATAGAGATACAAATAATATGAATTGTAATTTTTTCATTTTCTGTTTTTCGTTTTCCGAAGATCGACCATCGAACATCGTTTTTTGACGATCGGTTACTTATTGTAAATTATTCAATGTTAATTGCTAACTGACAACATAATAAGGGTTAATCATGATATAAACTATTACTCCTGTAATAGCAACATACAACCAAATAGGAAAAGTATATTTGGCAATTTTTCTGTGTTTTTCTACTTCCTTATTAATTCCTCTTACAAAAGTAGTTAAGACCAATGGAATGACTGCAATGGATAAAATAATATGTGAAATTAAGATGAAAAAGTAAATGTATTTAATTGCTCCTGTTCCTCCAAATTTTGTAGAATCGCTGGTCATGTGATATAATACGTACATCACTAAAAACAAACCAGAACAAACCATGGCGATTTTTATTAAAAATTCGTGCCTTTTAATATTTCCATTTTTTACAGCGATTACAGCTGCTATTAATAAAATAGCAGTAATACCATTAATGGTTGCATAAATAGGAGGTAAGAATATAGGCAAAGTCATGTCTATTTTTACTCCAAACAAAACAGCTACTGCTACCGGAATGATAATAGACAATAAGGTGATTAATTTTTTATAATTTTTTGTTGTTTCCATGTTACTCGTTTAATAGTAAGTCTATGTCTTCTTTTAATAATGCTACTTCTTCAGTTTCGGTTCCTTGATAAAATATTTTAGGATTTCCATATTGATCTGTTCTAGATCTTAAATATCCATTTTTATCTACCAAAGCAAAAAATCCTTGATGTTCAAAACCACCTTCTACTTCAGGATTTAAACCTGCAAAAATATTTAAGCCATTGTTGGCCATTTCGTATATAGTATCTCTATCACCCGTTAAAAAATGCCAGTTTAAACTAGTAACTCCATAATTTTCGGCATATTCTTTTAGTTTAATAGGCGTATCAACACTTGGGTTAATGGTAAAAGAGGCAATACCAAAATCATTTCTTTCTCCAAATTCTTCTTCTACGGTTAACATATTTCTGTTCATAATTGGACAGATAGAGGGACAAGTGGTAAAAAAGAATTCTACCACAAATACCTTGTCTTTATAATCTATGTTAGAAATGATTTGATTGTTTTGATCTGTAAACGAAAATTTAGGCATTTTTCTAGCCTCATCATTAATTACCAAGTAAGCCAATCCACTTCCGTTAGGTAATCCTGTAGGTTTGGTGTATTTTAAACTAGTACTTTTTGGATTTGAATGATGTTTGAAATTACGAACGACAAAGATTCCAAATAGCAAAATAATAAAAGCGACTCCTATGTATGAATATTTATTTTTCATCTTTTCCTAATCTTTCTTTTCTAGAGGTGGTAGCTACTTCTTGCTCGTAAAAAACATTTTCAGTATCTGTCAATAATTTATTTTTCAGATCGTTTATAGACAACATATTATAAGCAAATACGTCTTCTCCTATTTTATCATCATCTGTTCTTCCACGTTGATTGTTTTTTTTGTCAATAATAAACGCATCATCAGAGGCTAAGTTACTATCTAAATCTGAAATGGTTTTTAAAGATTGGTAAAGTTTTGTGGTTTCTATAGTATCTAAACAGATGAATTTCCATTTGTAAAATTTGTCACCAGCAGTTTTGGCTAATTTTTCTTGAATACTTTTTATTTCAGGATTGTCTTTGTTGATGTAGAAAGATATCATTTGAAATTTTTTGTACTTGTCTAATTTTTTAAAAACAACTTCATTTAAATTAAATAATTGTGTTTCTTTTAAATTAGGCTTGGTTCCTAAAAAAGTAATCACATTAATATTGTCTTTAAAAGAGGTGGTGTCTTTTTTAAAAGTAGCTACTTCTAGCACATTTTCTTTAAAGACTTCGCAAGGCTTAAAGTTTACATCTCCTAATGATAATAAAATAAAGAATCCCAAAGGGCCTATAAATAATAAGATTAAAATAATTTTTTTCTTCATAATCACTAAAATTTAAATACTAAAAAAGGCGGAATAAATCCACCTTTTTGATATGAGTTATAATTCCAAAGAATTAGTATTTCCAGTTAATGTAAGGTGCCATTACGTCGTGAATGTAACCTCCTTCAATTAGTAGTAATGTAACCAAGTAAGGAATTAAAATAATTAGTGGCAATATAATTGAATTTACAAAGTTTTTACGCTCGTGATTCATGTGCATAAAGTACCACATAATTCCTCCTGCTTTTACCAATGTTAAAATGATAAAAATCCAGTTTAAAATTGAAGTTCCTAAAAATATAGTAAAGTGTAAACTGTGAGGTTTAATAATCCCTAAGATTACTTCAACAATAGTTACTAATGATAAGAATCCGAATACTTGCCAGATTAACTTAGTGTTTGATTCGTGTTGTCCCATAATATATGATATGAATGCTGTCGCTTTTAAAAATTATACTAAGTAGAAGAATGTAAATACAAATACCCACACTAAATCTACAAAGTGCCAGTACAATCCAACTTTTTCTACCATCTCATAATGTCCTCTTCTTTCGTAAGTACCTAATAATACGTTTGCAAAAATAATGATATTTATGATAATACCAGAAGTTACGTGGAAACCGTGGAAACCAGTAATAAAGAAAAAGAAATCTGCAAATTGGCTAGAACCATATTCGTTTACTTCTAAGTTAGCTCCTTCTACAACTCTTGCAGATTGCTCTAAATATTTTAAAGCTTCAGCTTTGTTAAGAATTACTATTTTTTGTTTTGTTTCAGGATTTATTTTTTCTAAACGAATTCCAATTTCTGGGTTGTGCTTAAATGCTTCAATAATCCCTTCAGTAGTAAATTCAGAAACAGTAGGCCCTTTTTCATTCCACAATCCGTTGTTACGAGTGTGTTGAACAATAGGGTTGTTTTTTTCTGCAAAATCAGCCAATGCAATTTGCTTTCCTTCTTGATTTACAAATTGAATAATTTTACCGTCTTTTAATTGAACAGCACCATATTCACCTTTGATAAAGTTTTTCCATTCCCAAGCTTGAGAACCAACGAAAACAATACCACCAATAATGGTTAAGAACATGTAAAGAATTACTTTCTTACGTTTCATTTGATGACCCGCATCTACAGCCAATACCATAGTAACAGATGAAAAGATTAAAATAAAGGTCATTAACGCAACATAGTACATTGGATAATTTCCGTGGATAAATGGAAAGTGAGTAAATACTTCATCTGCAATAGGCCATACGTCGATAAATTTAAAACGAGTAAGTCCGTAAGCGGCTAAAAAACCTGCAAAAGTTAGAGCATCAGATAAGATGAAGAACCACATCATCATTTTCCCATAACTTGCACCTAATGGTTTGGTAGCTCCACCCTCCCATACATTTGTGTTCTGATCAGCAGTTGTTGCTTTCATAAGTGTTATAATTGATTGTTTTGTTCGGTTTTGTTCGAATGGCAAATTTATAAATTTACATTAAGTATTAAAATAAAAGAATAAAAATAGTATTATCCATAGTAAATCTAAAAAGTGCCAGAAAATACTTCCTAGTTCAAATCCTAATGTGTTGCCGTTGTTATATTTACCTAATAATTGTCTTGTAATCATTACAATTAAAACAATTAATGCTGCAAATATATGTAACAAATGAGTAAATACAATGACCATTAGCATGGATGATGAGATCAAACTTTTAGGTCCAGTAAAAAATAAACCAGCATCTCTAAGCTCTCCAAAACCACTTATTTGTGATACTACGAATCCAATTCCTAAAAATAATGTGATTACTAATAGTAGCGAAGAAATACTGTTTTTTTGTTTTTTTGAGGCCATTAGCGCTGCATGTACTGTTAAGCTACTTATAATAATTAACACTGTACTAGTAAGCAAAGCAGGAGGTAATTCAAAACTAACCCAATCTTCACGATTACTACTAATTACATAAGCACTTACTAGACCAGCAAACATCATGGTCATACTCACCATAGATATCCATAACATTGGTTTTGCTGCTTTTCTTCTAGCGACATTTAATTCTTGATCTAAAGTCATTTTGTTATCCATTTTAGTGGAGAAATTTATCTATTATATATATAATTTGGATGGCTGTAATGTAAAATACACTTGCCAACATTAGTTTTTTTGCTGTTTGTTTAGTCAAGTTTTTGTATAGTTGTATTCCGTAATAAAAAATAACAGCACCACTCATAAAAATAATTACAGCGGTTATGGGATAAATATAAAATTCACCTGTTAGTTTAAATACAGGAATGATAGATACAAAAATTAAGAGAATTGTATAAAGTAAAATTTGTATAACTGTTTTTCTATCTCTTTTACCTGTAGGTAATAAATTATATCCTGCTTTTAAATATTCATCGTGTCCTAACCAACCAATTGCCCAAAAGTGAGGGAATTGCCAAAAAAATTGAATCATAAAAAAGATACCTGCTTCTATTCCAAATCTATCGGTAGCAGCTACCCATCCTAACATAAAAGGAATGGCCCCAGGAAAAGCACCTACAAAAACGGCCAAAGGCGTTACACCTTTTAAAGGAGTATAAGCACAGGTATATAAAAATATAGATACCGCTCCTAAAAGAGCACTTTTTTCGTTAATGGTATAAAGAATGTACAGCCCTAATATGGTAAAAACGACTGCAATAATCATGGCAGTATTTGTATTGTATCTACCTGTTGGCAAAGGTCTGTTCATGGTTCTTTGCATCAACTTATCAGCCTCTATTTCTATAATTTGATTAAAAGCATTAGAAGCTCCTACCATTAAGTAACCTCCAACGGCTAATAATGTTACAATAGTATAGTTAATGGTATCCGCTGCAAGTAAATAACCAGCTATTGCCGAAAAAACGACACTTAATGATAGTCCAAATTTGGTAAGTTGTTTAAAGTCGCTTAAAAAAGTGCCTTTGTTAATTACCAGTTTTTTATCTGTATTTGGCATTGGGTTTTTGTACTTCTGAAATTTGTGCAAAGATAGAGATATTATTTTCTTAGGAATTGAACTTATAGATTTTATTATACTTAAGTTTTGGTAGTTATTTATACGGATGAAAAAAAAATAAAAAAAAAGCAATATTATTTTTTTGTGAAGATAAATATCTCTTATATTTGCACTCGCATTTAAAGAAATGCATACGTTCAACAAAACATTGTATTATACATACCAAATATTTAGTGTAAACTAAATGCTCAAGTGGTGGAATTGGTAGACACGCTGGACTTAAAATCCAGTGGGCAGAAATGCCCGTATGGGTTCAAGTCCCATCTTGAGTACAAAGTTTTAAAAAAAATAAGTTTACACACGCTCAAGTGGTGGAATTGGTAGACACGCTGGACTTAAAATCCAGTGGGCAGAAATGCCCGTATGGGTTCAAGTCCCATCTTGAGTACAAAGCCTCATCGAGAATTCGATGAGGCTTTTTTTATTTCTCTTAATCTTTAAGAATATTTCTTGGATAATGTTGTTGTCATGTAGGTGCAGGACGGCTTTTTTTAGGATTTATTATAGCTTTAGCTTTTTAAATAATATCCATGAAAAATTATAGAATCTTATTATTGTTGTTTGTTAGTTGTTACATAGTGTCTTGTAAACAAGTTAAACAAACAAATTCTACAAAAAATCAAATCTTCAATGAGTCTAAGCCTGATTGGGTAAGTAAAGTAGGGGCAAAATCCTTTACTGTAAGTAGTGATATTTATTATGTGAACGATTTTGGAGCAGTAAATGATGGTGTTACCTTAAATACAATAGCGATTCAGAAAACCATAGATGAATGTTATAAAAATGGAGGAGGTACGGTTACTTTTAAACCTGGTGAATATTTAAGTGGTTCTGTTTTTATAAAATCTAATATTAAGTTTTTAGTTCCTAAAGGTGTAAAAATTAAAGGAAGTGAAGATATTAAAGATTATAAAGAAATTGACACTCGTGTGGCTGGAATTGAAATGGTTTGGCCAGCTGCATTAATTAATGTTGACAATCAAAAGAATGTAACTTTAGAAGGAGAGGGAGTTATTGATGGTCAAGGAAAAGTATTCTGGGATTATTATTGGGATTTGCGTAAAAACGATTACGAACCAAGAGGTTTAAGGTGGATTGTGGACTACGATGCAAAAAGACCTAGAACTTTATTGGTTTCAAATTCGGAAAATATTTTTGTGAAAGATTTAAATATTCAAAGGGCAGGTTTTTGGACAGTTCAGGTGTTGTATTCTAAATATGTAACGATTGATGGACTGGTGATTAGAAACAATATAGGAGGTCATGGACCAAGTACTGATGGAATTGATATAGATTCTTCAAAATGGATTTTGGTTCAGAACTGTGATATTGATTGTAACGATGATAATTTTTGTTTAAAAGCAGGAAGAGATTGGGATGGTCAGCGTGTAAATAGATCTACAGAATACGTAGTTATTAAAGATTGTGTTGCCAGACAAGGAGCAGGATTGTTTACCATTGGTAGTGAAACTTCTGGAAGTATTCGTCACGTATATGTGTCAAACATTCACGGAATGGGAACTAAGAATGGATTAAATATCAAATCGGCAACCAACAGAGGTGGTACTGTAGAAGATATTATTGTAGAAAATATTAAAATGGATAAAGTAGGGACTTTTATGCAAGTTGGAATGAACTGGAATCCTAATTACAGTTATTCAAAATTGCCAAAAGAATTTAACAAAGATTCTATTCCGGCACATTGGAAAAAAATGTTACAAAAAGTAGAACCAGCCAAGGGAATTCCAACTTTTAGAAATATCACCCTTAAAAATATTGATATCAAAGGAGCGGATGTTGCCATCAATGTTAACGGTATTGAAAATTCTATTATAGAGAATATTGTGTTAAACAATGTTTCCATACATGCAAAAACTGCAGGACAGGTTAGTTATAGTGCTAATTGGATTTTGAACGATGTAAAGATTGTTGCAGAAGATCAATCTAAAGTGGCGGTAAAAAATGTTGATAAGGTTGTTTTTGCTGAGAAAATCTACAGTGCTGAATAATAATTTTTAATTTAGTGTGGATTGTAAATTAAAAGGAATAAAAAAATAATTGATTAAAATATCATGAAAAAGCTAGTAAGTGTAAGTTTTTCAATAGTCTTAACAGGGCTTTTGTTGGTGTCTTGTAAAACCACAAAACAAGTAGATAAAACAGATATTGTATTAACTAATAGTTCGAATTTTAATTTGACAGATAAAGCGGTTTCTATTGATAGAAACTCGTTGTCAATACAAGAAGAGGGTGTAAAAAAATATCCTTTGTTGATGGTTGCTTCTGACACCATTCCGTCTCAATTGGTAGATGCTGATGATGATGGAGCATGGGATGAACTATTTTTTGTGAACAATTTTTCGGGTCAAGAAACAAAAAACATCACTTTAACATGGGTAGATACAGCTCCACAATATGTGATTAGAACTAGTGCTAGATTCGGGAAGCGTAGTTCAAAAACCACTCCTGTACAGCCAGCTTTAAAAGAAATATTAACTAGAAAAGAATTACCTAAAAGTTTAGGATATCAACAATATCAAACTGATGGACCTTCTTGGGAAAATGACAAAGTAGGATTTAGACATTATTTAGATGGTAGAAATGCCAAAGATTTATTTGGGAAAACAACTTCTAAAATGTCTCCAGAAGATGTTGGAATCAATGACAAAGGTGAGGTTGAAGATAATTACCATGTCATGGAATCTTGGGGTAGAGATATTATGTCTGTAGGAAATTCTGTTGGTTTGGGTGGTTATGCTTTAATCACAGATGATGAATTGATGAGATTAGGAGTTACTGTTAATGATTCAATCAATAATATAGAAAAAACAACCTTTAAAATTCAAACAGAAGGTCCTGTGGAGTCAATATTGACTTATGATTATCAAAATTGGTCTCCAAATGAAAGAACATATTCTGTAAAAGAAAAAACAAGCATTTGGCCAGGAATGTATGGATATAAAAATACAGTAGCTGTTTCAGGGCTCCAAGGAGATGAAAATTTAGCTGTTGGTTTGGTAAATATTAATAACGACCAGCCTTTAAATATTTGGGATGAAAACAGTGATTATGTAGTGTTGTATACGCATGATAAACAAACGTATAATAAAGAATGGTGGTTAGGAATGGCAATTCTTCTTCCAAAAGATAAATATATAGGTTACATAGAAGCTCCTAAAAAAGGAAATTTAACCAATACTTTTTTAGCCAAATTAAAAATAGAAGATAGTCAGCCAATCAGTTACTATGCAGTGGCTTGTTGGGAGTTAAGCAATCCTAAATTTGTAGATAAAGCTTATTTTGAAAATTATATTAAGCAGTTAACAAATCAATTGTCTGCTAAAATAGAAGTAGAGATAAAGAATGAATCCTTCTAAGAATAGATTCATAAAAAAAGCCTCATCAATTAATTGATGAGGCTTTTTTTAGTGTTTTATAATTTTAAAGTGATTGATATACGACGGTTAAACTTTTTGTAATTGTGATGGTTCCTGAGTTGATATCAATATTTGGAGCTGAATCTGAAAAGGCTTCAAGATTAGCGGCTTTATACATTGGTTTTGGTGAGTCACTTGGTGTAGAATTATTATTACTTATGGAGGTGATAATGATTTTAGAGTTAGAAAGCATAGATTTAGATTCGGCCTCCTTAAATAGTTTTTCTGCTAAAGTATTTGCATTACTTAATGCTTTTATATAAGCTTCATTTTCAGCTTCAGATTTTTTACTATAATCGTATTGAATACCATTTACAACGATGTCTTCGTTACTTAGTAATTGAGTGTATATTTTTTCTAAATTATTAATATTTCTAAAAGTTACAGAAGTACTAATCGTTGCTCTATATCCTTTAAAGACTCTTTCACTTTTTACCCAATCATATTCTTTGTTGATTTGTAAATTACTGGTTTGAATGTCCTTTTTTTCTATTTTTAACTTAGAAAGTTCTTTATTCAAATCACTTGATATTTGTGAAATTTCTTTTTTAAGAACATTTGCATCTTTATTGGTTTTGGTAATGCTAATATTTGTAGAAGCAATATCTGGAATAACTTCTACTTCTCCCTTAGTAGTTAAGGAAATCATTTGGGCATTTATAGTTGTGAAGCTACTAACCGAAAATAAGATGGCTACTAGTGCAATTTGAATTTTTTTCATGATTTTTGTTTTTAATATTATATTTTGAGTATAAGTAAAAGTCGTGCCAAAAATAATTAAGTAATGTTGTTTAACCTTTCGGTATCTTTTTTGGCTTTTTGATATTTCCAATTCATCCATTTTTCGCCTAATGTTTTTCTCATTAAATTTTCAACATTGCGCATCACCACAATATTGTAAACTGCTTTTGCAACATGCGATGGTTTTTTGGCAATGGTTCTTAAACTCATAGAAAATCCAGGAGTAATATACCTCATATAATGCCAATAACCCTCAGGGATGTATAACATGTCTCCGTGTTCTAAATTGGCAATGTATCCACTAGCGTTTTTTAAGGCAGGGAATTTTTCAAGATCAGGATTGGAAAAGTCGATTTCTCTTAAAGTCATCAAAGAGTTAGGAACTTTGTACATGTATTTGTTTTGTTGTTGATCAAACAAAATACATTGTTTTTTTCCTTCAAAATGAAAGTGAAAAATGTTCGCTAAATCAATATCATAATGCATAAATGTGTAAGAGTCATACCCGCCAAAAAACAAAGTGGGTAAACTTTTAATAAACGTTAATCCTACATCAGGATATTTAAAATCGTTTTGTAATACTGGAATTTCTTTTAAAATATTCCATAAGAAAATCCTAAACTTAGTAGGTTCTTTTTTTAGCAAATCAATATAATCACTCATTTTCATTTTGGCATGAGGACTATTAAATTTTACTTTTGGATCTACAGGTCTATCATCGTACAAAGGAACTATTTTGTCTCCAGCAATTTCTTTCATGTAAGCTAGAGACCATTTGTTAAATGCAGGCCAATCTTTAGAGTAGTTTTTTACAATTACAGGTTTTTGGGGTTTAAAATAGTTCTGTATAAACTCTTCTTTACTCATTTCTGAGAGCACGTCTATTTCTTCTAATTTCATGAACCTTTTATAAAATTTATATCATAAAAATACAACAATATATGTACCACTGTTGTTCAAAATTCTAATTTAAGAATTTTTCGGGGATAGGAGCTTCAATAAGAAATGGTTTGTTGTTATGGTATAAATTTAGTTTCCAAGCATGTAGATACAAACAATCGCTGGCATAGGTAAGAGGATTTTTTTTAAAATAATTAATGTCTTTGTAACCATGGTCTCCAACAATAGGATGATTTAAGGAAGCTAGGTGTAATCTAATCTGATTGGTTCTCCCTGTATGAGGTGTAACTTCTAATAAAGTCATGTTTTTTACGGGATATCTTTCTAGAACTTTAAACTCAGTATAAGCATCAATACCATCATCATTACTTGCTCTTCCACCTCCAGCAGTTTTTTGGATTCCTATTTTTGTATTTGTATTAAAATAATCTTCAGTTGGAATACCTTCTACCAAAGCCAAATATGTTTTTTGGGTTGATTTGTTTTCAAACTGCTCTCCAATGCTTTTTACAATTTCTCTATTTCTAGCCAAAATGACAATTCCTGTAGTATTGGCATCTAATCGGTGGATGATTTTTAAATCTTCTTCTGGGAAAGCCAGTTTTAAAATTTCTGTCAAAGAATTTTTGTTAAAACGTCCACTTGGATGCATAGGAAGCGGAGCAGGTTTGTTGATAATAATAATATTTTCATCGCTAAACAACAACTCGATTTTAGAGTTTACCCAAGGTTCTGTTTTAGGCTCTGAAGTATGTTGAGTAATATCTCCTCCTTTTATAATGGTGTTTTCTGTAGCAGGTTTTCCGTTAATTAGTAAGGTTTGATTTTTAATTTTTGTCAACCAAATTTCTTTATCAGAACGAGGGACCAGTTCTAGAAAAAAATCAATAATATGGAGTCCTTCGTATTTCTTTTTAACAGGAAGTTTGTATTGTGTAGGGTAAGCAATACTGCCAGGAAGCGGTTCAGTAACTGCTTTTATTTGTTGATTGAAATAAGAGGTAGAAATCACATTTTTCATAACACAAAAGTAATAAAAACAAAAAGCTCGTAGAAGTATATTTCTACGAGCTTTTTATTGTAATTGTTGTTTTGTTTACGATTGTTGAGGAGCATTTGCTTTTTTAACAAACTTGGTTAAAATCACAATGTGTGTTCCTTCAACACGTCCTTCAATATGTTCCGCATTGTCGTGCACTAAAGTAATGTTTCTTACAGCAGTTCCTCTTTTAGCAGTAAAGTTTCCTCCTCCTTTAACCTCTAAATCTTTAATTAAAGTAATGGTGTCTCCGTTTTCTAAAATAGCTCCGTTAGAATCTCTATGGATGATTTTTTCATCATCACTTAAATGATCTCCAGTAGCTTCGGCAAAACGCAAATCAGCATCTTCAAAATACATCATATCGATTAAATCTTGAGGCCAACCCTCATTTTTTAATCTGTTTAACATTCTCCAAGCGGTAATTTGCACCGCTTTGTGCTCGCTCCACATAGAATCGTTTAAACATCTCCAGTGATTGATATCCATGTTTTCAGGATTTTCAATTTGATCTTTACAAGTGTCACAAACCAATATGTTAGTGTCTAAAGTGTCAATCAAACTAGGTTTTAATCTAAGATCGTTTAAGTTTCCTGTAGCAGTGCATAGTTCACATTGATTACCACTTCTTTTTTCTAATTCTTCTTTAATATTCATTCTTATCCTAATTCGTTGAGTTGTTGATTAGAGAATTTGTTCTTTTTCTAATTCCTAATTGTTATTTCTTTATTCTCTGTCTTACGGCTTCGTATAAAAATGCACCACAAGCTACCGATACATTTAAAGAACCAATTTTACCTAGTAAAGGAAGTTTAACTTTTACATCGGCAATTTTAAGAATAGAAGGGTTGATACCTCTATCTTCAGAACCCATTACAATAGCAGTAGGTTTTGTAAAGTCAGCATCGTAAACGGTTTCTTCTGTTTTTTCTGTAGCACATACAATTTGAATGTCTGCAGCTTGTAACATAAAAATAGCATCTTTAATATGATCTACTTTACAAATAGGCACATTAAAAGCAGCACCTGCTGAAGTTTTTACTGTTTCTCCGTTAATAGGAGCGTTTCCTGTTTTAGGAATAATCACTCCGTGAGCACCCGTACATTCTGCAGTACGAATAATAGCACCAAAGTTTCTTACATCAGATAGTTGATCTAAAAGAATAAATAATGGTGTTTCTCCTTTTTCAATAGTACTTGTAATTAAACTGTCTAAATCATAAAAAGAAATAGGAGCAATTAAGGCAGCAGCACCTTGGTGATTATTGTCTCTAGACATTCTGTCCAGTTTTTCAACTGGTACAATACTAGAGGTAATATTATTGTTTTTTATCAATTGTTTTAACTCGGTCATTAAAGCACCGTTTACATCCTTTTGTAAAAAAACTTTGTCGATAGAGTTTCCAGCGTTAATTGCTTCAATTATTGCTCGGATACCGAATATTTTTGATGATTGTTTTTCCATGCTGCAAATGTAATGTTTTGATTTTAAGAATTAAGATACAGAAATCAAGAATCAGTATTTTTTGTTTAATTACTGATTTGTGTATTCGTTGAGTTGAGAATTTGCTCATTCCTCATTCCTCCCTTTAAAAAATAGTCACAAAATTAATGTGAAACAGTCCGTTATTTAAATTAAAACTAGTGTCTTGATTTTTTCCAACAGCATAGCTTATTTTTAATAATCCTGACGGAATTCCCATGGTGTATCCCAAACCAAAACTTAATAAATTATTTTCTTGGTTGATGTTTTTAAAATATCCCACATCACTAAAGCCATAAATATAACTAGCTATGTTTGTAAAGTACCTATATTCAATATTTGCATAGTCATATAAATGAGCAACAATACTCTGTTCTAAAAAACCACGCATGGTGGTAGCTCCACCCGTTCTATAAAGTTCGTTGATGTTTTTATTTGAGGAACGTAAATAAGCATTTCTATTTTCTATAAAAATGTGATTGATAGGATTAATTTGTACAGTATAAATAACATCACTTTTAAAAGTTTGTTGCTGAATGCTGGCGGTCGGATTTTTTTTGGTTCCTAATCCTACATCAAACTTTACTCTATTTTTAGGAATCCCAAAACGGTTTAATTCATTATAAGTATACTGCACACCAAATATGTTTTTGGTGTATTCAATAATATTAGCGTTAGAAGTATTTAGTGCCGATGAGCTTTCGGTATGGTAATAAGTGTTGATTAAGTGTTTATAATGAGGTCTGTATCCAAGACTTAATTCATGTTGTGTGTTTACAAAAGAGCTGTCTCTTCTAAAAATATTTAAATGATAGCCAGCATTGATAGGACTATTAAAAATATAAGGATTGTCAATATTTAAATCAATCTCTTGTTGATCATTTCCAGTATTGTTCCATTTAAAAGCAAAAGTTTCGCCTTTGTGTATAGTATTAGTTAGTGATATATCTACATAACCATTAAATCTAATTTTGCTTTCACCTGCCTTATTGCTAAAACCAAGCAAGGCGTCTAATTTATTTGCTTTCACTCTATCTATATATAAGTATAAATGAGTAGAATCTTTTGTAAAAAGGACTGCGGGTTTTTTAATGTTTTTGACAAAGGTGAGTTGGTTGATTTTGTTTTCTGTAGTATTTAAGAGTTCTTTACTGAATGGTTTTTTAGTCCTGATGTAATACTTTAAAAATCTTTTAGGGAATCTATCGTATCCTTTAATCACTGTTTTGTCAATGTATCTTTTGTTAGATTGGTGAATGTCTAAGTCACAAAACAAAGTATCATTCTGTAGGGTATGATTGATCAATTTTATTTCTGTAAAATTCTCTCCTTTTTGATCAAAATCATTATTTATTTTTTGAATCCATTTTTGAGTGTCTCTAGGTCTTATGTATATAGTCTCTTTTTTTGTCTTAAATATTTGTTGAATATTTTTTGGCACGTTGTGTATCTCTACAATTGATGTTTTATTTCCGAGACATACTAAATAAGTATCGGTACTGTTTTTTTTGATGGGCTCGATATTGAAAAAATAATAACCTTCGTTGTTCAGTTTTTTTTCCAAAGCATCAAAATCACGAACATCATTTATGGAAAACGAGCTTTGCAAACTATCTTTAAGAATAAAAGAAGGTGTGTTTTTTTGTGCCCGAGTAACATTTATGATTAAAAGAGCAATTATGAAAAATAAATAAAGATGCAATTTCATAAAACCAAAGCTAATAGATTTCTCTTTTTGATGCTTAAAATTGTTTTAAAATTTACAATTAAAATCAAATTTACGAACCAGTATATTATTGGATTCAAAATCAAAAAAATAAGTATGAAATAAAATTAACTCATTGATATTTGATTAATTAGAAAATATTTGTACTTTTGCAAACCCTTGAACAGATTTCAGGGGTAAATATTAAAACGTTATATATATATTAATTTATGCCAACTATTCAACAATTAGTTAGAAAAGGAAGAGCCCAAGTTACTAAGAAGAGTAAATCGGCTGCTTTGAAGGCATGTCCACAACGTCGTGGAGTATGTACACGTGTTTATACTACAACACCTAAAAAACCTAACTCAGCAATGCGTAAAGTAGCGCGTGTTAGATTAACAAACGGTAATGAGATAAACGCTTACATCCCAGGAGAAGGACATAACCTACAAGAGCACTCGATAGTATTAGTAAGGGGAGGAAGAGTAAAAGATTTACCAGGGGTAAAGTACCACGTAGTACGTGGAGCTTTAGATACTGCTGGTGTTGAGGGAAGAACTCAACGTAGATCTAAGTATGGAACAAAGCGTCCAAAAAAATAATCTATAATCTTTTAAATTCTTAAGAAAACATGAGAAAAAGGAGAGCAAAAAAGAGAATTCTTTTACCAGATCCAAAGTTTAACGACCAATTGGTAACACGTTTTGTGAATAACTTAATGTGGGATGGAAAGAAATCTACAGCGTTCAAGATTTTTTACGATGCATTAGAGATTGTAGAAAATAAAAAAGGTGAAGAAGAAGAAAAATCTTCTTTAGAAATATGGAAAGATGCATTATCTAACGTAATGCCTCAAGTAGAAGTACGTAGCCGCCGTGTTGGTGGTGCTACTTTTCAAATTCCAATGCCAATTAGACCAGACCGTAAGGTTTCTATGGCAATGAAATGGTTAATTTCTTACTCTAGAAAGAGAAATGAAAAGACTATGGCTCAAAAATTGGCTGCAGAAGTATTAGCTGCTGCAAAAGAAGAAGGAGCTGCTGTTAAAAAGAGAGTGGATGTTCACAAGATGGCTGAAGCTAACAAAGCATTTTCACATTTTAGATTTTAATAGAAATGGCTAGAGATTTAAAACTTACAAGAAATATTGGTATTGCTGCGCATATTGATGCAGGAAAAACTACCACTACAGAACGTATATTGTACTACACAGGAGTTTCTCACAAAATTGGAGAAGTTCATGATGGTGCTGCAACTATGGACTGGATGGAGCAAGAGCAAGAAAGAGGTATTACAATTACTTCTGCTGCAACTACTTGTGAATGGCAGTTTCCTATGGAAAACGCACAGCCGTTACCTGATACTAAAGGTTATCATTTTAACATTATCGATACTCCAGGGCACGTTGATTTTACCGTTGAGGTAAACCGTTCTTTACGTGTATTAGATGGATTGGTTTTCTTATTTAGTGCTGTTGATGGTGTTGAGCCTCAGTCAGAAACTAACTGGAGATTAGCTGATAACTATAAAGTACCTCGTATTGGATTCGTAAACAAAATGGACCGTCAAGGTTCTAATTTTGCTAACGTTTGTAATCAGGTAAAAGAAATGTTAGGGTCTAATGCTGTTGAAATCGTTTTACCAATTGGTGAAGAAAATGATTTTAGAGGTATTGTAGATTTAGTAAAAAACAGAGCTATTATTTGGCATGATGAAACTCAAGGGGCAACTTTTGATGAAATCGCTATTCCTGAAGATATGGTTGACGAAGCTGCAGAAGCTCGTGCTAGATTGATTGAAGAGGTAGCTGGATATGATGAAGCTTTGTTAGAGAAATTCATGGAAGATGAAGACTCTATTTCTGAAGATGAAGTACATGCTGCTTTAAGAGCTGCAGTTATGGATATGGCAATCATTCCTATGATTTGTGGATCTTCATTTAAAAACAAAGGAGTTCAGTTTTTATTAGATGCTGTTTGTAGATATTTACCATCACCATTAGATAGAGATAGTATTATTGGTACTCATCCTGACACAGGTGAAGAGGTAACAAGAAAACCAGATGTTAAAGATAAGTTTGCTGCATTAGCGTTTAAGATTGCTACAGATCCTTTCGTAGGACGTTTGGCTTTCTTCCGTGCTTATTCAGGACGTTTAGATGCTGGTTCTTATATCTTAAACAACCGTTCAGGTAAAAAAGAACGTATTTCTCGTATTTACCAAATGCACGCTAACAAACAAAACTCTATCGACTTTATTGAGGCTGGAGATATTGGAGCTGCTGTAGGATTTAAAGATATTAAGACTGGAGATACTATGTCTTCTTTAGATGGACCAATCGTGTTAGAGAGTATGGATTTCCCTGCTCCAGTAATTGGTATTTCTATTGAGCCTAAAACAAAAGCTGATGTTGATAAAATGGGTATGGCTTTAGCTAAATTAGCTGAAGAAGATCCAACATTTACTGTAAAAACAGATGAGGCTTCTGGTCAAACTGTAATTTCAGGAATGGGAGAATTACACTTAGAAGTTTTAGTAGATCGTTTAAAGCGTGAATTTAAAGTTGAGGTTAACCAAGGGCAACCACAAGTAGAGTACAAAGAAGCTGTAACAAAAACAACTGAGCACAGAGAAGTTTATAAAAAGCAATCTGGAGGACGTGGTAAGTTTGGAGATATTGTATTTACAATGGGACCTGTTGATGAAGACTTTGGTACAGGATTACAATTTATCGATGAAATTAAAGGTGGACGTATTCCTAAAGAATTCATTCCAGCTGTAGAAAAAGGATTTAAAGAGTCTATGCAAAATGGACCTTTAGCTGGATTCGTGATGGATTCATTAAAAGTTGTTTTAAAGGATGGATCTTTCCACCCTGTGGATTCTGATGCTTTGTCATTTGAATTGGCTGCTAAATTAGGATATAAAGCTTGTGCAAAAGCTGCAGGTGCTATCATCTTAGAGCCAATCATGAAGATGGACGTTATAACTCCAGAAGAAAACATGGGAGATATTGTTGGTGACTTAAACAGACGTAGAGGTCAAGTAAACGATATGAGTGATAGAGGAGGAGCAAAAGTTGTAAAAGCTGATGTGCCGTTATCAGAAATGTTTGGTTATGTAACTACTTTACGTACGTTATCATCAGGTAGAGCAACTTCTACAATGGAGTTCTCTCACTATGCACAAACACCTGCTAACGTTTCGGAAGAAGTAATTGCAGCGTCTAAAGCTTAATTTTAAAACATTAGAAAATGAGTCAAAAAATCAGAATAAAATTAAAGTCTTACGATTATAACTTAGTAGATAAATCTGCTGAGAAGATCGTAAAGACGGTAAAGTCTACAGGAGCTGTTGTTAATGGTCCTATTCCTTTGCCAACAAATAAAAAGATTTTTACAGTATTACGTTCTCCACACGTAAACAAAAAATCTAGAGAGCAATTCCAATTATCTTCTTATAAAAGATTATTAGATATCTATAGTTCTTCATCTAAGACTATTGATGCTTTAATGAAATTAGAATTACCTTCTGGAGTAGAAGTAGAAATCAAAGTTTGATAAAAACTTAATAGACATATAAAACCAGCCTAATAATGTTAGGCCGGTTTTTGTGTCTCTTATGAACATATTTAATAACAATAATTAATTAATAATAATGTCTGGGTTAATAGGAAAAAAAATCGGAATGACTAGCATTTTTGATGAGAACGGGAAAAATATTCCTTGTACTGTAATTCAAGCTGGTCCATGTGTAGTTACCCAAGTCAGAACTGAGGAAGTAGATGGTTATTCTGCTATCCAATTAGGTTTCGATGACAAATCTGACAAGAATACTACTAAAGCTTTGCAGGGTCACTTTGCTAAAGCAGGTACTACTTCTAAAAAGAAAGTTGTTGAGTTTAGTTTTGATGAGGAGTTGAATTTAGGAGATACAGTAGGTGTAGATCTATTTGTAGAAGGAGAATTTGTTGATATATCAGGAATATCTAAAGGTAAAGGTTTCCAAGGGGTTGTAAAACGTCATGGATTTGGTGGAGTAGGACAAGCTACCCACGGTCAACATAACCGTTTAAGAGCTCCGGGATCTATCGGTGCTGCATCTTATCCTGCACGTGTATTCAAAGGAATGCGTATGGCAGGAAGAATGGGTGGAGATAAAGTTAAAGTTGAAAACTTAAGAGTTTTAAAAGTTGTTGCTGACAAGAACTTAATCGTAGTAAAAGGATGTGTTCCTGGTGCTAAGAACTCTTACTTAACTATCGAGAAATAATGAAAGTAGCAGTTTTAGATTACACAGGAAAAGATACGGGACGTCAGGTTGAATTATCTGATGCGGTATTCGCTATAGAGCCAAATGATCATGCAGTTTACTTAGATGTAAAGCAACATTTAGCAAACAAAAGACAAGGTACTCACAAAGCTAAAGAAAGAGCTGAGGTTGCTGGGTCTACAAGAAAGATTAAAAAACAAAAAGGAACAGGTACTGCTCGTGCAGGATCTATCAAATCTCCAGTTTTTAGAGGTGGAGGTAGAATTTTTGGACCAAGACCAAAAGATTATTCTTTCAAATTAAACAAAAACTTAAAGAGATTGGCTAGAAAATCTGCTTTTAGTTTACAAGCAAAAGAGTCTAATATTATCGTTGTGGAGGACTTCAATTTTGAAGCTCCAAACACTAAGAATTTCATTAATGTATTGAAAGCTTTAGAGTTAGATAATAAAAAATCTCTATTTGTGTTGGGTGAGTCAAATAAAAATGTATATTTGTCTTCACGAAATTTAAAAGGGTCTGAAGTTGTAACTACCTCAGAATTAAACACTTATAAGGTTTTAAATGCTGGAAAAGTTGTTTTATTAGAGGGGGCAATTGAAGGTATTGAAGCTAATTTAAGTAAATAGGATACAGATATGAGTATTTTAATAAAGCCTATTATTACAGAAAAAGCAACAAAAGATAGCGAGTTATCAAACCGCTATGCTTTTGTTGTAAAGTTGAAAGCTAACAAAATTGAAATCAAAGAAGCTATTGAAGCGACTTATGGGGTTTCGGTTGAGAAAGTAAGAACAATGATATATCCAGTAAAACGTTCGACAAAATTCACTAAAAAAGGTGTAGTTGAGTCGAAAATTTCTGCATATAAAAAAGCTATCATCGAGGTAGCAGAAGGAGAGAATATTGACTTATACAGCAATATTTAATTAATTAAACAATTTTAAATTTTAACATGTCAGTTAGAAAATTAAAACCAATCACACCAGGTCAGCGTTTTAGAGTTGTAAATGGGTTCGACGCTATTACTACTGATAAGCCGGAAAAGTCATTATTGGCACCGAATAAAAGATCTGGAGGTCGAAACAACAGTGGTAGAATGACAATGCGCTACGTAGGTGGTGGTCATAAGAAGAGATACCGTATTATCGATTTTAATAGAGATAAGTTCGGAGTTGAAGCTACTGTAAAAACAATTGAGTACGATCCAAATCGTACTGCATTTATTGCATTAGTAGAATATACTGATGGAGAAAAAAGATACGTTATTGCTCAAGCAGGATTGCAGGTAGGTCAAACTATTGTTAGTAGTAATGAAGCGATTACTCCAGATGTTGGTAATGCAATGCCTTTGGCAAACATTCCTTTAGGTACAACAATTTGTTGTATTGAATTAAGACCAGGTCAAGGAGCTGTTATGGCTCGTTCTGCAGGTTCTTTTGCTCAGTTAATGGCAAAAGAAGGAAAGTATGCTACTGTAAAATTACCGTCAGGTGAAACAAGATTAATCTTGTTGACTTGTATCGCGACAATCGGAGTTGTTTCAAACTCAGATCACCAATTATTAGTTTCTGGTAAAGCTGGTAGATCAAGATGGTTAGGTAGAAGACCAAGAACAAACGCTGTAAGAATGAACCCTGTTGATCACCCTATGGGAGGTGGAGAAGGACGTTCTTCAGGAGGTCACCCAAGATCGAGAAATGGTATACCTGCTAAAGGATATAAGACTAGATCTAAGACAAAAGCGAGTAATAAGTATATTTTAGAACGTAGAAAAAAATAATAAGACATGGCACGTTCATTAAAGAAAGGACCTTTCATATTCCACAAACTTGAGAAAAGAGTTATCGCTAATGCTGAGGCAGGAAGCAAAGAAGTAATCAAGACTTGGTCAAGAGCTTCTATGATTACTCCAGACTTCGTTGGTCAAACTATTGGAGTTCACAACGGAAGAACATTTGTACCAGTATATGTTACTGAAAACATGGTAGGTCATAAATTAGGAGAGTTTTCACCAACACGTACCTTTAGAGGTCACGGTGCAGACAAGAAAAACAAAGGAAAAAAATAGTAGGATATGGGAGTTCGTAAACATAATATGGCAAAACAGATCAAAGAAGCAAAGAAAGAAGTTGCTTTCGCTAAATTGACTGGTTGTCCTACATCACCAAGAAAAATGAGATTGGTGGCTGATTTAGTAAGAGGAGTACAAGTTGAAAAAGCTTTACAAATCTTGAAATTTAGCTCTAAAGAAGCATCTATAAACTTAGAGAAGTTATTGTTATCTGCAATTGCTAACTGGCAAGCAAAAAACGAAGACGCTAGTTTAGAAGAAGCTAATTTATACGTTAAAACAATTACTGTAGATTCTGCAGGAATGTTAAAGAGATTAAGACCAGCTCCACAAGGTCGTGCACATAGAATTCGTAAGCGTTCTAATCACGTTACTATTGTGTTGGGAAGTAAAAATGTTGAAAGCAAATAATCAAAAGTAGAAATGGGACAAAAGACTAATCCAATAGGAAATCGTTTAGGAATCATCAGAGGATGGGACTCAAACTGGTACGGAGGTAATGACTACGGAGATAAAATTGCTGAAGACGATAAGATAAGAAAGTACTTAAACGCAAGATTATACAAAGCTAGTGTTTCTAGAATAATTATTGAACGTACTCTTAAACTTGTAACCGTTACTATCACTACTGCTAGACCAGGTATTATTATCGGGAAAGGTGGACAAGAGGTAGACAAGTTAAAAGAGGAGTTGAAGAAATTGACTGGAAACGAAGTACAAATCAATATTTTTGAAATTAAACGTCCTGAGTTAGACGCTAATTTAGTTGCTGCAAGTGTTGCTCGTCAAATTGAAAATAGAATTTCATACAGACGTGCAATAAAGATGGCTATTGCTGCAACAATGCGTATGAACGCTGAAGGGATAAAAATCCAAATTTCAGGTCGTTTAAACGGAGCTGAAATGGCACGTTCAGAGCACTATAAAGAAGGTAGAATTCCTTTATCTACTTTTAGAGCTGATATTGACTATGCTTTGGTAGAAGCTCATACTACTTACGGGAGACTGGGAGTTAAAGTATGGATTATGAAAGGTGAGGTTTATGGTAAACGTGATTTATCTCCATTAGTAGGTTTGGCTAAAAAGTCAGGAGGAAAAGGTGGAGCTAACGCAGGAGCTAAGAAAGGACCTCGTAGAAGAAAATAATTTTTCACAAAAATTAGAATTTAGAAATGTTACAGCCTAAAAGAGTAAAGTATCGTAAGGTACAGAAAGGTAAAGGTAATATGAGCGGTGATTCTCAAAGAGGGAATCAGTTAGCTTTTGGAATGTTCGGGATCAAATCTTTAGAACAAGCCTTAATTACCTCTAGACAAATAGAAGCAGGTCGTATTGCTGCGACACGTTATATGAAAAGAGAAGGTCAGTTATGGATCAAAATCTTCCCAGATAAGCCTATTACAAAGAAGCCTTTAGAGGTTCGTATGGGTAAAGGTAAGGGAGCTCCTGAGTATTTCGTAGCGGTAGTAAAACCTGGTAGAATATTGTTTGAAATCGGAGGAGTATCTTTCGATGTTGCAAAAGAAGCATTACGCTTAGCAGCTCAAAAAATGCCAGTTAAAACTAAGTTCGTTGTTGCGAGAGATTATGATAACGCTTAATATCTAAGAGAAATGAAACAATCAGAAATTAAAGAATTGTCAGTTGCAGACTTACAAGAGAAATTAGATTCTCTTAAAAAGAACTATACTGATCTTAAGATGGCTCATGCTATTTCTCCGTTAGAGAATCCTTTAGAGTTGAGAGCGCTTAGAAAAACTGTAGCAAGAGTAGCTACTGAGTTAACTAACAGACAATAAGTATTTTTACAAGATGGAAAATAGAAATCTTAGAAAAGAAAGAATTGGTGTTGTATCTAGTAACAAAATGGATAAGTCTATTGTTGTTGCTGAGGTAAAAAAAGTGAAACACCCAATGTATGGAAAATTCGTATTAAATACGAAGAAATACGTTGCACACGATGAGCAAAACGACTGCAACATTGGAGATACTGTAAGAATCATGGAAACACGACCTTTAAGTAAATCTAAACGTTGGAGATTAGTAGAAATCCTAGAAAGAGCGAAATAGTATGTTACAAACAGAATCAAGATTAAACGTAGCAGATAACACTGGAGCTAAAGAGGTCTTAGTGATCCGTGTTTTAGGAGGAACAGGAAAGCGTTATGCTTCTATTGGAGACAAAATTGTTGTAACTGTAAAGTCATCAACTCCAAATGGAAACGCTAAAAAAGGTCAAGTATTCAAAGCTGTTGTTGTTCGTACTTCTAAGGAAGTAAGAAGAAAAGACGGTTCTTACATTCGCTTTGATGACAACGCATGTGTGTTGTTAAACGCGGCTGGAGAAATGTCTGGAACACGTGTATTTGGACCTGTGGCAAGAGAACTTCGTGATAAGCAATTCATGAAAATTGTATCATTAGCACCTGAGGTGCTTTAATATTTGTAAAACAATGGCAAAGATTAAAATTAAATCAGGAGATACAGTAAGAGTTATTGCTGGAGATCATAAAGGAAAAGAAGGGAAAGTAGTAAAAATTATTACTGATAAAAACAAAGCAATTGTTGAAGGTGTAAACTTAGTTTCTAAGCACACTAAACCAAGCGCTCAAAACCCTCAAGGTGGAATTGTAAAGAAAGAAGCTGCTTTACCTATTTCTAACTTGGCAATTTTAGAGAATGGAAACATTACTAAGGTTGGTTATAAAGTAGAAGACGGTAAAAAAGTGCGTATTTCTAAAAAATCAGAAAAAGCTATTTAATATGAGTTATATTCCAAGACTTAAGCAAGAGTACACTGACAGAATTAAGGCTGCCTTAACTGAAGAGTACGGATATAGCAATATTATGCAAGTACCTAAATTAGAGAAAATTGTAATCTCTAAGGGAGTAGGTGCTGCTATTGCAGATAAGAAATTAGTAGATTACGCTGTAGAAGAGTTAACTACTATTTCTGGACAAAGAGCAGTTGCAACGTTATCTAAAAAAGATATTGCATCATTTAAATTACGTAAAGGGATGCCAATTGGTGCAAGAGTTACTTTACGTGGAACTAAAATGTATGAATTTTTAGATAGATTAATTACTGCATCTTTACCACGTGTAAGAGATTTCAACGGTATCAAAGCTACTGGTTTTGATGGAAGAGGAAATTATAACTTAGGAATTACTGAGCAAATTATTTTCCCTGAAATCAATATTGATCAAGTGAAAAAAATTGGTGGTATGGATATTACTTTTGTAACATCTGCTGCTACCGATAAAGAAGCTAAATCATTATTAACAGAGTTAGGTTTACCATTTAAAAAGAACTAGTCATGGCTAAAGAATCAATGAAGGCTCGTGAGAGAAAAAGAGCTAAAACAGTTGCTAAATATGCTGAGAAGCGTAAAGCTTTGAAAGAAGCTGGTGATTACGAAGGATTACAGAAGTTACCTAAAAATGCTTCTCCTGTACGTGGTCATAACCGTTGTAAGTTAACAGGAAGACCAAAAGGATATATGCGTCAGTTTGGTATTTCTCGTGTAACTTTCCGTGAAATGGCAAACCAAGGGTTAATCCCAGGTGTGACAAAAGCAAGTTGGTAAAATTTTAAGAATTAATTTTAGATGCTAGCCCCATGTATATGGGGTGATAATCTAAACCAATACAAATATTATGTATACAGATCCAATAGCAGATTACTTAACAAGAGTAAGAAATGCTTATTTAGCAGGACACAGAGTAGTGGAAATTCCTGCATCAAAGGTTAAAAAAGCAATCACAGAGATTTTATTTGACCAAGGATACATTTTAAGTTATAAATTTGAACAAGGTACTGCTCAAGGTACAATCAAAATAGCTTTAAAATATAATCCTGAAACTAACGAATCAGTAATAAAGAAAATCGAAAGAATTTCTTCACCAGGTTTACGTAAGTATGTTGGTGTAGAGGATTTACCTAGAGTTTTAAACGGATTAGGAATTGCTATCGTGTCTACTTCTAAAGGAGTAATGACTTCTAAGCAAGCTAAGCGTGAAAAAGTAGGTGGAGAAGTAATTTGTCACGTATATTAAAAATAGAATAGTATGTCAAGAATAGGAAAAAGCCCAATCGCAATTCCAGCTGGTGTTACTGTTACTATTAACGGAGACACAGTTACTGTAAAAGGGAAATTAGGAGAATTAACTCAAGAAATTACTGATGGTATCAGTATAAAAGAAGAAGAAGGTGTTTTAATCTTAGATCGTCCTTCTGAATCTAAAACTCACAAAGCTAAGCACGGTTTGTATAGAGCTTTAATCAATAATATGATTGAAGGAGTATCTAACGGGTGGACTAAGCAATTAGAATTAGTAGGAGTTGGATATAGAGCATCAAACCAAGGTAACGTTTTGGACTTGGCAATTGGTTTCTCACACAATATCATTTTAGATATTGCACCAGAAGTTCAAGTTGAAACAGTTTCTGATAAAGGAAAAAATCCAATCGTAAAACTTACTTCTTTCGATAAGCAATTGGTAGGTCAAGTAGCTGCAAAGATTCGTTCTTTCCGTGCACCTGAGCCATACAAAGGAAAAGGAATTAAGTTTGTAGGTGAAGAATTAAGAAGAAAAGCAGGTAAATCTGCATAATTTATAGTATTATGGCATTATCAAAGCTTGAAAGAAGACAAAGAATTAAGCGTAGAATTAGAAAAATTTCTGTAGGTACAGCATCTAAACCAAGATTATCTGTATTTAGAAGTAATAAAGAAATTTACGCTCAATTAGTTGATGACAACGCAGGTGTTACTTTAGTATCTGTGTCATCAAGAGATAAAGAAATCGAAGCAAAAGGTTCAAAAGTTGAAGTGGCTGCATTAGTAGGTAAATCTATTGCCGAAAAAGCTGTTGCTGCAGGAGTTGAAATCGTTGCATTTGATAGAAATGGTTATTTGTACCATGGTAGAGTTAAAGCATTAGCTGAAGCAGCTAGAGAAGCTGGTTTAAAATTTTAAGAAAATTATATTATGCAAGGATATAAAAACGTAGAAAGAGTTAAGCCAAGCGGATTAGAGTTAGTAGATCGCTTAGTAGCTGTAAACCGTGTAACTAAAGTTACAAAAGGTGGACGTACTTTTGGATTTTCTGCTATTGTTGTAGTAGGAAATGGTGAAGGTGTAGTAGGTTACGGATCTGGTAAATCTTTAGATGTTGCATCTGCAATTGCTAAGGCTGTAGAAGAAGCTAAGAAAAACTTAGTTCGTATTCCATTAATGAGCGCTACTTTACCTCATGAACAAAAAGGTAAATTTGGTGGATCTAAGGTATTATTATTACCTGCATCTCATGGTACCGGAGTTATTGCTGGTGGTGCTGTACGTGCGGTATTAGAATCAGTTGGTGTACACGATGTATTATCTAAGTCTCAAGGATCATCTAACCCTCATAACGTAGTAAAAGCAACTTTTGATGCTTTATTACAGTTAAGAAGTCCACAAGCTGTGGCTGCAGAGAGAGGTGTTTCTTTAGACAAAGTATTTAACAGTTAATATTGAATACCATGGGAAAAATTAAAATAACACAAGTAAAGAGCCAAATAAACCGTACGCAAGTTCAAAAAAGAACTTTAGAAGCGTTAGGTTTGTCTAGAATTGGTAAAACGGTAGAGCATGACGCTTCACCAGCAATTGTAGGAATGGTTAATAAAGTTAAACACTTAATTTCTGTTGAAGAAATTAAATAAGTCATAAAAAGATGAGTTTAGATAATTTAAAACCTGCTAAGGGTTCTGTAAAAAGTGGTAAACGTATTGCTAGAGGTGAAGGTTCTGGTCATGGAGGTACTGCTACAAGAGGACACAATGGTGCAAAATCTCGTTCTGGATATTCTAGAAAAGTAGGATTTGAAGGAGGGCAAATGCCATTACAAAGAAGAGTACCTAAGTTTGGATTTACCAATGTAAACCGTAAGGAGTACAATGGAATCAATTTAGATAAATTACAGTCTTTAGTAGAGAATGGAAAAGTTACAGATACAGTTAATTTAACTGTATTAATAGAAAACGGTTTGGCTGGTAAAAACGACTTAGTAAAAATACTAGGAGGTGGAGAGCTTAAAGCGAAGTTAAATGTAACTGCACACAAATTTACTGCAACTGCTAAAGCGGCTATCGAAGCTGCGGGTGGTGAAGCTGTAACCTTATAACATAATAAACTTAGATGAAGAAATTTATCCAAACTATAAAAGACATTTGGTCTATCGACGAGTTAAAATCTAAAATACTTTTAACATTAGGATTGATGGCTGTTTACAGATTTATGGCACAGGTAACATTACCAGGTATAGATCCTCAACAGTTAACAGCTTTAGGCGATAAAACATCAGATGGACTTTTAGGTTTATTAAGCGCATTTACAGGTGGTGCATTCTCAAGAGCTTCAATCATGGCTCTTGGGATTATGCCATATATATCAGCATCTATTGTAGTTCAGTTAATGGGAATTGCGGTTCCGTATTTACAAAAATTGCAAAAAGATGGTGAAAGCGGAAGAAATAAGATCAATCAAATCACACGTTGGTTAACAATAGGAATTACTATTGTACAAGGTGGAGCTTATTTAACAAGTTTACCTTCTTTAGGTATTCCTGCTGAAGCTTACCTATTAGGTCAAGGTGGAATGTTCTGGATTTCTTCAATGATTTTATTGACTGCGGGAACTGTTTTTGCTATGTGGCTTGGTGAGCGTATTACTGAAAAAGGAATTGGTAACGGAATTTCGTTATTAATTATGATTGGTATTATTGCTAGATTTCCAGGTGCATTTATGCAAGAATTAACTGCTAAGTACGCTGCTGGTTCTGGAGGATTTATGATGATTCTTTTAGAAATAATAGTTTGGTTGTTAATTATTTTAGCAAGTATATTATTAGTAACAGCGGTACGTAAAATTGCAGTTCAATACGCAAGACGTACTGTGGTTGGAAGTGTAGATGATGCTCAAGGAGCAAGACAGTATATTCCATTAAAGTTAAATTCTGCTGGAGTAATGCCAATTATTTTTGCACAAGCAATTATGTTTGTACCAGGATTGGTTGCAAGAAACACAGAAGGAACAGTACAAACAGTATTTAATGCTTTATCTGATTTTCACGGATGGGGATACAACATTTTATTCTGCATTTTGATAATAGTTTTTAGTTATTTCTATACAGCTATTACAATTCCAACAAATAAAATGGCTGAAGACCTTAAGAAAAGTGGAGGTTTTATACCGGGTGTAAGGCCTGGAGTAGAAACTGCAGAAAAATTAGATAGTATTTTGTCAAAAATTACGTTACCTGGATCTATTTTCTTAGCTTTGCTGGCTGTTTTCCCAGCCATTGTTGTTCACTTTGGTGTTCAACAAAACTGGGCACTGTTTTATGGAGGTACTTCGTTAATTATTATGGTAGGTGTTGCAATCGATACTATCCAACAAATTAACTCGTATTTACTAAACAGACATTATGACGGTCTAATGAAAACTGGAACAAAAAGAAGAGGGACAATTTAATTATGGCAAAACAAGCGTCAATACAACAAGACGGTACAATTACTGAAGCATTATCTAACGCAATGTTTAGAGTTGAGTTAGAAAATGGTCATATTGTTACTGCACACATCTCAGGTAAAATGCGTATGCATTATATTAAGTTGTTACCAGGAGATAAAGTTAAGTTAGAAATGAGTCCTTATGATTTATCAAAGGCTCGAATTACTTATAGATACTAAAATATCATTACGATGAAAGTAAGAGCATCAATAAAAAAGAGAAGTGCCGAGTGCAAGATTGTGCGTAGAAAAGGCAGATTATATGTAATCAATAAAAAGAATCCTAGATTCAAACAAAGACAAGGTTAGTTATGGCAAGAATTTCAGGTATTGACATTCCAAAGAACAAACGTGGTGTAATCGCGTTGACTTATATTTTTGGAATTGGTAAAACTAGAGCTAAAGAGATTTTAGCAAATGCTGGAGTAGATGAGAACATCAAAGTTCAAGATTGGACAGATGATCAAATCGGAGCAATTCGTGAGCAAGCAGGTACTTTCACTATAGAGGGTGAATTACGTTCAGAAATCCAAATAAACATCAAACGTTTGATGGATATTGGATGTTTTAGAGGAATCCGTCATAGAGCTGGGTTACCATTAAGAGGTCAAAGAACTAAGAACAACTCTAGAACGAGAAAAGGAAAACGTAAAACTGTAGCGAACAAAAAGAAATAATTAAGTTATGGCTAAATCTAATACAAAGACCGCTAAAAAGCGTAAAGTTATTGTTGAGTCTGTTGGAGAAGCACACATTACTGCTTCATTTAACAACATCATCATTTCTTTAACAAATAAAAAAGGAGACGTTATTTCATGGTCTTCTGCAGGTAAAATGGGATTCCGTGGATCTAAAAAGAACACTCCTTATGCTGCACAAACAGCTGCTGAAGATTGTGCTGCTGTAGCACACGAAGCAGGTTTACGTAAAGTTAAAGTTTATGTAAAAGGACCAGGAAACGGTAGAGAATCTGCTATTCGTACTATTCATAATGCTGGAATTGAAGTATCAGAAATTATTGATGTTACTCCATTACCACATAATGGATGTCGTCCTCCTAAAAGAAGAAGAATCTAATTTTTTTTATTATTAACACTAAGTTAGCAATTAAGTTATCGAAGGACTAAGCCTTAATTCATAACTGCTAACTTTTTAATTTTTTTATTATGGCAAGATATAATGGACCTAAAACTAAAATTGCTCGTAAGTTTGGAGAAGCAATTTTTGGTGATGACAAGTCTTTCGAAAAACGTAACTATCCTCCTGGACAACACGGGTTGGCAAAGAAAAGAGCTAAACGTTCTGAATATTCTTTACAGTTACAAGAAAAACAAAAAGCAAAGTATACTTATGGTATCTTAGAGCGTCAATTCTCTAATTTATTTAAGAAAGCTTCTGCAAGTAAAGGTATTACTGGAGAGGTATTATTACAATTATGTGAATCTCGTTTAGATAACACAGCTTTCCGTATGGGATTGGCTAATTCTAGAAGTGGAGCACGTCAATTAGTATCTCACAGACATATTACTGTTAACGGTGAAATCGTTAACATTCCTTCTTACCAATTGAAGCCTGGTGATGTTGTTGGTGTAAGAGAAAAATCTAAATCACTTTCAGTTATTGAGAACAGTTTAGCTAGTTCTTCTGCTGTTTATGAGTGGTTAACATGGAATAATGATACTAAGACAGGAACTTTTGTTACTGCTCCTGAAAGAATTCAGATTCCAGAAAACATCAAAGAGCAATTAATCGTCGAGTTATACTCGAAATAATAATTAGACACCAGTTAACTATGGCAATTTTAAATTTTCAGAAACCAGACAAAGTTATCATGATCGAATCTACCGACTTTGAAGGTAAATTCGAGTTCAGACCGTTAGAGCCAGGTTTTGGTTTAACTGTAGGTAATGCTTTAAGAAGAGTATTATTATCGTCTTTAGAAGGTTTCGCAATTACATCTTTACGCATTGAGGGAGTAGAACATGAGTTTTCTACTGTACAAGGTGTTGTTGAGGATGTTACTGAAATCATCTTGAACTTAAAACAAGTACGTTTTAAGCAACAGATTGAAGACACAGATAAAGAAACTGTTTCTGTATCTGTATCGGGTCAGAACCAAATCACGGCTGGTGATATTCAGAAATTTACTTCAGGTTTTCAAGTTTTAAACCCGGATTTAGTAATCTGTAACTTAGATAGCGCAGTTGCTGTTAGTTTTGATATTACTATTGAAAAAGGTAGAGGATTTGTTCCTGCTGAAGAAAATAAAAAAGTAAATGTGCCTTTAGGAACAATTTTTACAGATTCTATTTACACTCCTATAAAGAATGTTAAATATGCTGTAGAAAACTACCGTGTAGAACAAAAGACTGACTATGAAAAATTAGTTTTTGACGTTGTTACTGATGGATCTATCAATCCTAAAGATGCATTAACAGAAGCTGCAAAAATTTTAATCCACCACTTTATGTTATTCTCTGATGAGCGTATCACTTTAGAGGCTGATGAAATTGCAAGAACAGAAACTTATGATGAGGAGTCTTTACACATGAGACAGTTATTGAAAACCAAATTGGTTGATATGGACTTATCAGTAAGAGCTTTAAATTGTTTAAAAGCAGCAGAAGTTGAAACGTTAGGAGATTTAGTATCTTTTAACAAAAATGACTTAATGAAATTTAGAAACTTTGGTAAAAAATCTTTAACAGAGTTAGATGAATTGGTAAATGTTAAAAATTTACATTTCGGAATGGATTTAAGTAAATATAAATTAGACAAAGACTAAACCCCTTTCATATTTTGCTCCTCAAAATGGGTAGATGCAAGATGAAAGCTAAAATCATTTAAAATGAGACACGGAAAGAAATTTAACCACTTAGGTAGACAAACGGCACATAGAAATGCAATGTTAGCAAATATGGCTTGTTCTTTAATAGAACACAAACGTATTAATACTACTGTTGCTAAAGCTAAAGCTTTACGTATGTACGTTGAGCCTATCATTACAAAATCTAAAGAAGATACTACACATAATCGTAGAGTTGTTTTTTCTTATTTGAAAAACAAATATGCTGTTACTGAGTTATTCCAACAGATTGCTGTAAAGGTTGCTGATAGACCAGGAGGATATGTTCGTATTATCAAATTAGGAAACCGTCAAGGAGATAATGCTTCTATGGCAATGGTTGAATTAGTTGATTACAACGAGATTTATAATCCAAATGGGGCTAAGAAGAAAAAGACTACTCGTAGATCTAAGAAAAAAGCTGATGCTCCACAAGTGAAAGCTGAGGCTGAATCAACAGAAACTACTGAAGAGTAAGAATGATTTACTTCTGGTAAAATATATAAAGGATAAACTATTTAATAGTTTATCCTTTTTTTATATTTGCAAAAATATTTTTACAAACATTCTTTGTTGAAAGCTTAGGTGAAACACCTCCACCCAACAACAAAAACAACTTTTATGAAGTACAAAGAATTAAAGAAAGCAATTTTATTATTAGAAGATGGAACTATCTTCGAAGGAAAGTCTGTAGGTATTGAAGGTACTACCATTGGTGAAGTATGTTACAATACTGGAATGACTGGATATCAAGAAATTTTTACAGATCCGTCTTATTTTGGTCAAATTATGGTAACTACCAATGCACATATTGGTAATTATGGAGTAAACGATGACGAAGTAGAATCTGAAGGAATTAAGATTGCTGGTTTGGTATGTAGAAATTTTAGTTACGAGTATTCAAGAGAACGTTCTAATGGTTCATTAGATGAGTATTTTAAAAAACACGGATTACTTTCTATTACAGACGTTGATACAAGAGCAGTAGTAAGTTACATTAGAAAACATGGAGCAATGAATGCTTTGATTTCTACAGAAGTTGACAACATTGAAGGTTTAAAGGCAAAATTAGCTGAAGCCCCAAGTATGAAAGGTTTAGATTTAGCATCTGTTGTTTCAACAAAGGAGCCTTATTTTTATGGTGATGAAAATGCTAAATACAAAGTATCTGCTTTAGACTTAGGAATTAAAACTAACATATTAAGAAACCTAGCTAAGAGAGATTGTTACATAAAAGTTTTTCCATGTACAGCTTCTTTTGAAGACATGGCTGCTTTTAATCCTGATGGATATTTCTTATCAAATGGACCTGGAGATCCTGAACCACTAAAAGGTGTGCAAGAGGTTGCTAAAACAATTATAGATAAAGATTTACCTTTATTTGGAATTTGTTTGGGACATCAAATTATTGCATTATCTCAAGGGATTTCTACTTATAAAATGCATAACGGACATAGAGGAATCAATCACCCTATAAAGAATTTAATTTCTGGAAAAGGAGAAATTACTTCTCAAAACCATGGATTTGTTGTAAAAAGAGATGATGTTGAGGCAAACGATAATGTTGAAATTACTCATGTTCATTTAAATGATAATACCGTTGCCGGTATTAGAGTTAAAAATAAAAACACTTTTTCTGTACAATATCATCCAGAGGCTGGACCAGGGCCTAATGATGCTACTTACTTATTTGATCAGTTTGTTGAAAACATGAAATAAAAAAACAAAAAAGCCATTTCGGAAGAAATGGCTTTTTTGTTTTTTAATCTAATAACGAGGGATCTACATATACATTGTAATCTTTTAATTCTTCTAAATGTTCTTTATAATTAAAAGCAGCTTTGCTAAAGGCTTGTCTTCTTAATTTGTTTGTTTCTAATCTACTTTTAGATCTTATAAAACGTCTAACATCTTCTGAATTTCTAAGTTTTAGTCTTGGAACTGTCACATTTTTACCATCTTCTGTTTTGGCAACCATTACAAAATAAGACGAGTTACAATGTTTTTTAACTCCGGTTTGTATGTTTTCAGAAACCACTCTTATTCCTACAGTCATAGAAGTATTCCCAACATAATTTACTCTTGCTTTTAAAGTTAAAAATTCACCAACTTCAACCGGATTTAAAAAGTTAACGGTGTTTACAGAAGCTGTAACACAATAAGCACCAGAGTATTTTGAAGCACATGCAAATGCTATTTGATCCATTAAATTTAAAATATAACCTCCGTGAATTTTTCCGCTAAAATTAGAATTCATAGGTTTCATTAATTCAGTAATCTCAACGGCTGAGTCTTGTGGGCTTTTAATTATTGTGTCCATGTTGTAAACTTTTTATTAATACAAATATACGTAAAATATTAAGTATAATTACGTAGTTTATTTTAAGTTAATTATATTTTTATGATGATAAGAAAATTAATCAAACTTTTTAGCTTGTTCCCAGTAAACATCCATTTCTTCTAAACTAAGATCTGTAAGTTGAATGCCTTTTTTCATGGTATTGTTTTCTAAATACTCAAAACGTTTTTTAAATTTTATATTGGTGCGTTCTAAAGCGTTTTCGGGATTTACTCCAATTAGTCTGGCATAATTTACCATAGAAAATAAAACATCGCCAAATTCGGCTTCTATACGCTTTTTATCGCCTTTTAAAATTTCTTCGTTTAGTTCTGATAATTCTTCTTGTACTTTTTCCCAAACTTGTTCTGGGTGTTCCCAATCAAAACCCACTGCTGAAACTTTTTCTTGAATTCTATTGGCTTTTACCAGAGCAGGTAAAGAACTTGGAACACCTTGTAGAATAGAAGTATTTCCTTTTTCTTTTAATTTTAATTGCTCCCAATTTTTTTTTACTTCTTCCTCATCTTCTACTTTTATATCGCTGTAAATATGAGGATGCCTATGAATTAGTTTTTCTGAAATGGCTGAGGCTACATCACCGATGTCAAAATGATTGGTTTCGCTTCCAATTTTAGCATAAAAAACAATGTGTAAAAGTAAATCACCCAATTCTTTTTTAATTTCATTTAAATCATTGGAAAGAATGGCATCGGCAAGTTCGTAAGTTTCTTCAATGGTTAAATGCCTTAGAGATTCTATCGTTTGTTTTTTATCCCAAGGACACTGTTCTCTTAATTCATCCATAATGGTTAACAAACGATCTATAGCAGCTAATTGTTCTTTTCTTGAATTCATGTTTCTTAAAAATTGTGTGGTTTGTCAAAGGTAAAAAGTAGAAGCTATATTTATATGTTTAAACAAAAAAAGCTGTTAACACAAAAGTTAACAGCTTTAAGATGAAAACAAACAACTGTTTGTTAAGCTTCTTTTTGAGCTTCTTCTATTTTTTTTAAATCTTCTTTGATGCTTTCAAAATCAAATTCAGCATTTACCAAAATATTGTACCATTGTACTACTTTTTTGATGTTTGAAACGTATACACGTTCTTCATCATAATCAGGTAACACTTCGCTAAACAAGGCAGTTAATTCGTTGTTAGGAGCTTTGTGACTTAGTCCTTCTTTTCCTTCAAATTTATCGTGGATAGATAAAAACACTTGTCCTAAAGGAATTTCAGTCTCATAAGTATAAATACCTATATCACTTAAAACACTTACACTTTGAGTGTTTTTAACAGGAGATTTTTTACCATCTAACAAACTAGTAGTAATAAAACCACCTTTGGTTTGTCCTAAAATTTCATATAATCCTGGTTTTCCAGCAATTGCAATTACTTTTGTTAAACTCATTTTAATTATTTTTAGTTATCGTCTTTTTGCACTGTAATAGCGCATTCTATAATCTGCTCCAGTTTTTCCTTTGGAGATATTTTCTAATTTCTTTTTTAGTAATCTCTTTTTTAATGAAGATACTTTGTCTGTAAACAAAACGCCTTCAATATGATCATATTCATGTTGAAAAACTCTAGCTGCCAATCCACTATAAGTAGCTTTGTGCGTTTTAAAGTTTTCATCTTGATAAGTCACATGAATAGTTTCATTTCTCCAGATTTCTTCTCTAATTTCAGGAATACTTAAACAACCTTCTTCAAAGGCCCATTCATCACCTTCTTCTGATTCAATTTTAGCGTTGATAAATACTTTTCTAAAGTTTTGTAAGACTTCTTTTTCCCCTTCTTCTAAATCTTCATCTTCTGCAAAAGGAGTCGCATCAATAACAAATAAACGGATAGATTTTCCTATTTGTGGAGCTGCCAAACCAACACCATTTGCATTTTCCATGGTTTCCCACATATTGGCAATTAAGGTGCTTAATTCTGGATAGTCTTGGTCTATTTCTTTACCTACTTTTCTTAAGACTGGGTCTCCATAGGCTATAATGGGTAATATCATATCGGTATGCTAAAATTCGATTGCAAAAGTACAAAGAATAGCTTTATACTTTGGTATAACAGCAATAAAAAAGCCAAAGTGATTTGAAACCTTGGCTTTGTAGTATTGTTTTAAAGTCTTTATAATCCTAAAATTTTGTTTTCGATATATTCTGAACGAGTTCAGAACACTCAAACTGACAAATTTTATAATTACAATTATTTTAACTGTATTTTTCTAAATACCACTGAATGGTTTTTATAATTCCAGATTCAAAATTTTCATCGGCCTTCCAGCTTAATTCTGTTTCAATTTTTGTAGCATCAATCGCATAACGTCTGTCGTGTCCTGCTCTGTCTTCTACATAATTAATTAAATTTTTGTAGCTGTTTTCTTTGGGTTTTAATTCATCAAGAATTTCACAAATTTTATTGGCGATGTAATTGTTGTTTCTTTCATTTCTTCCTCCAATATTGTAAACTTCTCCAGATCTTCCTTTGTGATAAGCCAAATCAATTCCTTTGCAATGATCTAGTACATACAACCAATCTCTAATATTTTTTCCATCTCCATAAATAGGAATGGTTTCTCCATTAATGGCTTTTCTAATCACGGTCGGAATTAGTTTTTCATCGTGCTGCTGTGGACCGTAGTTGTTAGAACAATTGGTAATAACAGTATTCATTCCATAGGTGTGGTGGTAACTTCTTACCAACATATCGCTACTTGCTTTAGAAGCACTATAAGGAGAGTTTGGAGCATAAGGTGTTGTTTCTGTAAACAAACCAGTTTCTCCTAAAGTTCCATAAACTTCATCAGTAGAAACATGTAAAAATCTACAGTTTTCAAAACCTTGTTTATAGGAAAAAGGTTTTTGCATCCAATGTTTGTAAGCAACATCAAGCAAGGTAAAAGTTCCGTTTACATTGGTCTCTATAAAAACTCCAGGATTAGAAATGGAATTATCAACATGAGATTCAGCTGCAAAATGTAATACTCCTTGAATGTTGTATTCTGAAAAAATATTTTCTATCAGTTTTCTATCACAAATATCTCCTTTGATGAAAGTGTGTCTTGGGTGATTTTCAACTTCCTTTAAATTTTCTAAATTCCCAGCATAAGTCAACTTATCTAAACTGATTAGGTGATAATTTGTATGATTTTCTATAAAATGATAGATGAAATTAGAACCTATAAATCCGGCAGTCCCTGTAACTAATATATGTTTCATTTATAATTTTTTTAAACAGTTAGACAAAGATGTTTTCCAGTGTGGAATTTCAATATCAAATGTTTTTTTAATTTTTGATTTGTTCATCACGCTGTATTGTGGTCTTTCTGCTGCTGTTGGATAATCTTTGGTTTCTATAGGCAACACTTTACATTTAGTGTTGGTTTGATGAAATATTTCAAAAGCAAAATCGTACCAAGAACAAATTCCTTCGTTTGAGTAATGATATACTTCAACATGATCATTATTGATTTTAGGAAGGATTTCTAAAATGGTTTTTGCCAAATCATAAGCATAAGTAGGACTCCCAACTTGATCTGCAATAATGGTTAATTGCTCTCTGGTTTCGGCCAACTTTAGCATGGTTTTTACAAAGTTATTGCCGTAAGTAGAATATACCCATGACGTTCTAACAATAATAGAATTTGTAGGGTTAATTTCTATCATGGCTTGTTCTCCTAATAATTTTGTTTTTCCATAAACATTGATAGGAGCAGTAATATCATCTTCTTTAAAAGGAACATGATTTTTTCCGTTAAACACGTAATCTGTTGATGTATGAATTAATTTTATATTTAATTCTTTCGCAACCGTACTTAAGTTGATGGTGGCAATGTGGTTTACAGCATTACAAACATCTGTTTGTTCTTCTGCCTTATCAACAGCTGTATAAGCCGCACAGTTGATAATGGTTTTTATTTGATTGGTATTACAATATTCACGTACTTTTTCTAAATCCGTGATGTCCAAATCAGCTACATCTGTAAAAAAGAAATCGTATTGAGGGTATTCTTTAGAAAGCTCTTGAACTTCAGATCCTAATTGTCCACTTGCTCCGGTGACTAAAATATTATTCATAATAGTTGATGTTATAGTCAAACAAATCAGCGTTTTCTAGGGTTGGGTTTTTAGTGTCTTTATCAGATAAAATCAATGCTGATTTCTCTAACCCCCAATTTATATTTAGAGTAGGATCATCAAAAGCCAATCCTCTTTCATTTTCAAAACTATAAAGAGCATCAACTTTATAGCTAAAAATAGCAGTATCGCTTAACACTACAAATCCGTGAGCAAATCCTTTAGGAACTAGTAATTGTTTTTTATTTTCAGCAGACAATTCTACTGCCACATGTTGTCCAAAAGTAGGAGAACCCTTTCTGATATCTACTGCCACATCTATCACCGCACCTTGAATCACTCTCACCAATTTTGTTTGAGCAAATGTTCCCATTTGGTAATGCAGTCCTCTTAAGACTCCTTTTGTAGAAGCAGATTCATTGTCTTGACAAAAATGAATCTTATAACCTAAGAATTCAGTTAAGGTATCTTCTTTAAAGGATTCCATAAAATAACCTCTATGATCTCCAAATACTTTGGGTTCACAAATAATCACCTCTGGAATTTCGGTACGTGTATATTTCATCTATTTTGTTGCTCTTCTAATTAAATACTGACCGTATTCGTTCTTCTTCATTTCTTGCCCCAAAGCTAATAATTGCTCTTGGGTGATATATCCTTTTTCAAAGGCAATTTCTTCTATACAAGCGACTTTTAAACCTTGTCTTTTTTCTATGGTATGAATAAAGTTAGAAGCCTCTAACATAGATTCGTGTGTTCCTGTGTCTAACCAAGCATAGCCACGTCCCATTACTTGTACGTTTAATTCTTTATTTTTTAAATAAGCTTGATTTACACTGGTGATTTCTAATTCGCCTCTTTCACTTGGTACTACAGCTTCGGCAATTTGAATGACGTTATTAGGATAAAAATACAAACCAGAAACGGCATAATTACTCTTTGGGTTTTTGGGTTTTTCTTCTATACTTAAGGCTATTTTGTTTTCATCAAATTCAACAACACCATAACGTTGAGCATCATTTACATAATAACCAAAAATAGTGGCTTTGTTTTCATTTTTAGCACTTTCAATAGCATTGGAAAGTAGTTTGATAAATCCTTGTCCGTGAAAAATATTATCTCCAAGAATAAGGGCAACATCATCTGTTCCTATAAATTTTTTTCCAATAATAAAAGCTTGTGCCAATCCATCTGGATTGGGTTGTACTTCGTACGAAAGTTGAATTCCAAGTTGGCTTCCATCTCCTAAAAGATTGATAAATCTATCTTGATCTTCTGGCGTAGTAATGATTAGAATTTCTTTGATTCCAGCCAACATTAATACCGAAAGCGGATAATAAATCATAGGCTTGTCATAAATAGCCAATAATTGTTTGGAGGTTGCTTTGGTTAGTGGATACAATCTGGTTCCAGATCCTCCGGCTAGAATAATTCCTTTCATTTATTTTGTTTTTATAAAATTGAGATAAGTGTTTTGTTGATAGTCAAACGACCACTTATCACTTATATATTTTTTTTTTGGTTGTTTTAAAACTTCAAATATTTGATTTGAAGTAATGTTATAAAAATAAGATGTTTCCTTAAATTCATCTATTGATGAAAAACTTTGTTCAAGTAACATTGTCTTTTTAAAAGCATATGCCCAGTTATAAGTACCAGTGATTTTATTTTTAATATACTTGTTGAAAAATGGATTATTGGGATGAATTAAAGGTAGTATAAAATCAGCATTTTCTATATAGTGACTAAATTCATAATCTTGGATATAGGTTTCAAAAAAAATAAAACTAGTCAATAATTTATTTTTTATAACTTTTTCTTTAAACTGAATTCCTTCAGAAGTATTAATATTTCCTAGAATAATGAATTTAATGTTTTTAGGAATTTTAAGGTTTAATAAAAATAAATAATCTCTTCTATCAAACTCAACTTTACCAGGAATAACTAGCCAAGTTTCGTTTTTGGGTTTGGTTATTTTTTTGTTGATGTTTTCTTCCTTAAAAAAAATGGTGTAAATACTTTTTACAGGAGTTTTTGTGAGTTTTTCTGTGATTATATTTTCTTTTACAAAATCACTTAACACAAAATAACCATTAAGTTTGTGGCTAATATATTTTTGTTTTAAACTTTTTTTAAGTCGGTTAGGATTATGTAAGATTCCCCAAAATGAAATTTGTTTTTTGAATAAAAACAAAAGTAAAAATTTGAATATTTTTCTTTCGGCTGAATTAAAGATTACTTTGCTTATTTTCTCTGAAATCAAATATTTTTTTACAAATTGATTTGTTTTTTTATCTTCTAAGTTAAGTGGGATTAAAGTAATGTTGGGAATGTTTGTGAGGTCTTCAGGACTTTTATCATTTATAAACACAGTAATCTGATATTGTTCTTTTAAAAATAATATTTGACTATATAAACATTCGGCATGAGATTGATCAAACTCAATTAGCGCAATTTTTGGTAAATTTTGAGTGTTTTTGTTCATGAAAAAATAGGTTGACTAAATTATAGCGTATCTAAATATCCTTGTAAAATAATGGTGGCACTAATTTTATCAATCAAACCTTTGTTCTGTCTTTTTTTCTTACCTATTCCACTAGCAATCATAGTATCAAATGCCATTTTAGAGGTAAAACGTTCATCAAACCTTACAATAGGAATATGATAGGTGCTGTCTAGTTTTTTAATAAATTCTTTTATAAAAACTTCACTTTCGCTTTCTAAACCATTCATTTGTTTAGGTTCACCAATAACAAATACATCTACTGTATTGTTTTTTAAGTATTGATTTAAATAACTAAAAATTTCTTTGGTAGGAATGGTGTCTAAACCAAAAGCCATCATTTTTAAATCATCGGTTTCAGCCAATCCTGTTCTTACAGTTCCGTAATCAAAAGCTAATATTTTAGACATTTTACTTGCTTGCGTTTGTTGATGTGTAAAAATAAGTAAATTTGTTTGAGAGCTAGGGTTTTATTGATGTTAACTTCATTTTAGATTAGAAAAGATTCAATATATTGCAAAACCATAAGTGACTGCTATTAGAATTTGTTGTAGAGTATTTAATAAATAAAAAATTGATGAAGTTAGGTTTTGATGCCAAAAGAGTATTTCATAATACTACAGGTTTAGGAAATTATAGTAGAGATACCTTAAGGATTTTAGCTGCTCAATTTCCCCATCATAAATACTTTTTATACAATCCCAAACCAGGAAGTGTTAATCGACTTGTATTAACATCAAACATGGTTTTGTGTATGCCCAAAGCCAAGGTTTGGCAAAAGCTAAGTTCTTTATGGAGACAAAAAGCAATTGTAAAAGATTTAATGGCTGATAAAATTGAAATTTATCACGGATTAACCAATGAATTGCCTATTGGGATTGAAAAAACAAATATTAAATCTGTAGTAACTATTCACGATTTAATTTTTGTAAGATATCCTCAGTTGTACTCTTATATTGATGCTAAAATTCATTTTAAAAAATTTAAGAGAGCTGCTCAGGTTGCCGATAAAATCATTGCTATTAGTGAGCAAACTAAAAAGGATATTGTTTCTTTTTTAGATGTTGAGGCTTCTAAAATAGAAGTGATTTATCAAGGATGTCATGCAGCTTTTAAAGAAGTTTATAACAAAGATCAGAAACAAGAAGTTGCCGTTAAATATTCTTTACCAAGTAAGTATTTGTTAAATGTAGGGACTATACAGGAGCGAAAAAATTTATTGACCATTGTAAAAGCTATAAAAGATACTCAACATCATTTAGTAGTTGTAGGAAAAGAAACAACCTATATTGAAAAAGTAAAAGCGTTTATTAGAGACAACAACATGAAGCAAAGAGTACACTTTTTAAGAGGTGTAGCCATGGATGAGTTGGCCATGATTTATCAAATGGCAGATATTTTTATTTATCCTAGTATTTTTGAAGGTTTTGGTATACCTATTGTTGAAGCTATGTATTCTAAAACTCCAGTAATATCATCAAAAGGGAGTTGTTTTTCAGAAGCAGGAGGGGCGGAATCTATTTATGTAGAACCACATGATGAAATTGCTTTGAAAAAAGCGATTTTAAATATTGAAGAAAATTTAGAGTTACAAGAAAAAATGACTCTAAAAGGTTTTGAATATGTACAACGATTTAATGATGATGTAATAGGAAATCAAATATTAAAACTTTATAAAAGTTTATAAAATGAAAAAAACAATATGCTTTTTTAACTCTGTAAAATCTTGGGGAGGAGGAGAAAAATGGCACTTAGAAATGGCCACCTATTTAAGAAACAAGGATTACAATGTTATTGTATATTGTCAAAAAAATGGAGCTTTACATCACAAATCTATAGAGGCTGATTTAGAAGTAAGGTTGATAGATATTGAAAATTTAAGCTTTTTAAATCCTTTTAAGATTTACAATCTGGTTCAAATGTTTAAAAAGGATAAGCCGGATATTTTAATTTTAAACGCATCAAAAGACATTAAAACAGGAGCTGTTGCAGCAAAGTTAGCAGAGGTAAAAAAAGTGGTTTACAGAAGAGGGAGTGCTATTCCTATTAAGAATACATTTTTAAACAGATTTTATTTTAAAAATGTTTTAACCAACATGTTGGCCAACTCAGAAGAAACGAAGAGAACTGTCAATCAAAACAATCCGAAGTTGTTTCCTAAAGAAAATATTAAAGTTATTTATAATGGAATTCATTTTGATAATTACCATCCCATTCAAGATAAACCCAAGACAGATACGTTAATTATAGGGAATTTAGGAAGATTAGAGTATCAAAAAAACCAACAAGCATTGTTAGAGTTGGCCGTAGTGTTAAAATCTAAAAACCTAAATTTTAGATTATTGATTGGTGGTGATGGAAGGTTGTTAAATACTTTAAAAACCAAAGCCAAAGATTTAAATGTAGAGGATGTTGTTGATTTTAAGGGATATGTAGAAGATGTAAATGCATTTATGTCTCAATTAGATATTTTTGTTTTAACGTCACATTGGGAAGGTTTTGGTTATGTAATTGCGGAGGCCTCTTATCATTATAAACCTGTTATCGCTTTTGATGTTAGCAGTAATCCTGAAATTATAGACAACAATAAGACTGGGTTTTTAATTGAAAAAGACAATATTGAAGAGTTAGCAAATAAGATTATATTGTTACATAGCCAAGAAGAGTTAATAAAAGACATGGGGAGAAAAGGACATGATTTTGTAAATCAGCTGTTTGATGCAGAAGTTAATAATAAAAAAGTTGAAGGGTATTTAGAGTCTATATAAAAAGAATTTTGCTTTTTAAAATATAGTAATGTTAGAGGATCAATAAAAAGATATGACCTTATATTTGTATAAAAAAAAGTTAATGAAAAGAAAAACGAAACATATACTAATTGATTTAGAAAGATTGAGATATCCAAATTCGGGTATTGCAAATGTTTTTAAAAATTTAGCATTTGGTTTTTCAAAATTACCTACACTTGGTAATATGGTTGTTTCCCTTTATGGCCCAGAAGATACTATAGAAGAAATAGGAACTGGTTTTAGTGTTGTCCAAAGAAAAGCCATTCATAAAATGATTCCTTTCTATACTTTTAAGTATCATCTTATTCATACAAGTCATCAATTATCATCTTATTTTCATTTTAAAAAAGCAGGTCAGAAAAAAGTAGTAACTCTCCATGATTTAAATTTTCTTCATGAGAAAATTTCAGAAAAAAAAGAGAAAAAAGAACTAAATAAAGTTAAACGAAATATACATAATGCTGATGTAATTGTTTGTATTTCTGAGTTTACTAAAAATGATTTATTAGAAAATAAAAATTTATTTTCTTTTAGAAAAGAACCCAAAATAGTTGTTGTTTATAACGGAATTAGCTTTCCAAGTATTGATAAAAAATATAATTTAGGAACATTTTCATATTTAAAAAATAAAAAATACATCCTAAATATTGGAGTCTTATTTCATAAAAAAAACCAATTATCATTAATTAAAATGTTACCGTTTCTTGATGTGGACTTGGTATTAGTTGTGTCGAGTGAGAATCAGTCTTATTTAAAAAGAATAAATAAGAAAATTGAAGATTTAGGACTTCAAAAACGCATTCACTTTTGCTATAATATAACAGAAGAAGAAAAATGGGCATTGATTCAGAATTGTGAATCAATGTGTCATCCCTCTATAGCTGAAGGATTTGGAATTCCACCTATTGAAGCAATGGGATTTGGAAAACCTGTGTTTTTAAGTGACAGAACTAGTTTACCAGAGGTTGGTGGTGAGGTTGCTTTTTATTTTGAAAACTTTGAAACAGACTATATGGTTTCCATTTATAAAAATGGAATGAAAGAATTTTATGATAATGAATCAGAGTTTAGAGCTAAACTATTAAATAGAGCTGCTAATTTTGATTATAAGGTAATGGCTAAAAATTATCTTAGCGTGTATAAGAGTTTATTGTTTTAAATATTGAAAAAATTATTTAATTTTTGATGTACATTTTTTAAACTCAAACTTTCATCAAAAAAAGTATTAGCGTAATTTCTTTGAGTATTATAAAACTCATTCTCTGTTAATAATTGATGAACGTATTTAGCAAATATTTTAGGGTTATTGGTCGTTAAACATCCATTATTTATTTTGTTTAACAAACCATCTACACCGCGTTCGTTACAAACCACTGGAATTCCATAAGATAAAGATTCTACAACTTTAATTTTTAGCCCAGTACCACTAAGCATGGGACAGATGGTAATTTTACTTTTCTTATAAAAATCACTCAAATCTTTAACTTTTTCGATTTTTGTTACATTGTCATAATCATCAATAAAATGAACAATTCTACCTACAATAGTAATTTTGATTTCTTTGGGTAGCAAAGGATAAACATGATTAAAGAACCATTTAGCAGCAGTTATATTGTGAGGATTTGGACTGGCTACATAAAAAATATCTATTGATGGAGTAATATATTTTTGTTGATGTTTGTCATCAATACCGTGTGGTATTAATTCAATGTTTTTATGTGGTAAAAATTGATTAAAAATATATTTTTCTTCAACTGAGATAGCCCAAATAGAATCAAATTGGTTTAATAATTTAAGTTCTACCTTAAATAGGTTTCCTACATTTTTATGATTTTGAAATTGAGACGTGAGAAAGTCATGAGTGTCTACAATCGTTTTTGCTCCTTTTAAAAGTTTTTTGTTGCCAATAAATGAAGCAAACAATACATATGATATGAGAATATAGTCATATGTGTTTTGTTTTAAAATAGTTTCAAAATCTTTTTGTTGACCTGCTCCTAAATGAGTTGATATACTTGTTTTATTTTTTATTTTATTTGGAATTGAATGTGCAAACAAATAACGAATTCCATTTTTTTTTCTCTTTCTTATTAATTCAGCTTTGTTAATTAAATTAGAATTTTTCAGTTTTAAAAGGTCTTCTTTAGAGAAGATGAGACTTTCTTCACCCACAAAATCTATCTCAAAATTATTGGTCTTAAAATAATGCAACAATGCATTTGCTCTAGCATTATTTCCTTGATTAATATTTAAAGGATTGTCTGGATAAAAGAATAATATTTTAGGCATTGTATACTTATTTTAAAAGAATTTTTAATTCATTCATTTTTATCAATTCCCAACTTTTGTGACAACCAAAAGCATTTGGATTAAAAACATCTTCTGTTGCAAATTCTAAAGCAATTTTAAAAGGAGCGATTTTAAAATGTTGTTCGGTTAAAATTCTTGACAAATATAAATCTTCAGGAATAAACTTTTCTCTAACAATGTTTTGTTCTAGAACATTTAACATGGCTTTTTTTGAACGAATACTCAATCCACCGTTACCAACTTCAGCATTGTATTTATGATGAAATTCCTTTTTCCAGGGGGCACCAATATAATCGTATGCTAAAAATTGTTTATCTAAAGGTTTAAAAGTAATTACATCTGTTTGAAAAACCAATATATGTTCACTATCAATGTTTTGATAAAATTTTTTGGACAACATAATTTTATTATAGGCTTCAATGTCTAAGTTTTCAACATTTAAGTTGATGAATTTTATATTAGAATGTTCTTTTAAACAATCTTTAACAAATACTTCGTTTTCTGTTCCGTGATATACTTGTAAGCAAACCCCTAAATGTTGAGTGTTTAAAATTACATTTTCAACCACCACTTTAAAGTGTGGATGTTTTCTAGTCTCTACAATTACAGCTGTAAAGTTAGAGTTTTTGGCAATGTTTAGTGTTGGGGTTCTTTGTCGTAGAAGTAAGATATTTTCAATATGGTCATTCCAGTATTCTTTTCTAATTTTTACAATTATTTCGTTAACCTGAGAAAAGTAATTAATAATATTGGTTTTAAGTAACTTGTTCTTCAATATGTGTTTTCTTAACTCATCATATTCATTAGTTTCAATAGTATCATAGAGATATCTACTTGTCCAGGTTTTTAACTTATAAAGAGTGTAAGGGAAGCTTAAGTAAAATAAAATAAAAGTTGATAAACTTTTATTTTTACTTAGGTCACTTATGTCGTTGTTTAATTTTTTGAGTTCTTTGATATAATACATTTTGTAAAAATGTTAGACTTTAAATAAGTATGAATTAATTCAGATTATTTGTTACTTTGGCAAATATAGTATTCTACATATTGTTAGTTGTATAAAATCGCTACTGAGCTAAATAATTTAAATGACAAATAAAATGATAAAAGCAGGGTATCTTGTTTCTTATGATTATAGATATATTTTCACATCATTAAACCAGATTTATAAACATGTAGATTTAATTGTTTTATGTTATGATAAAAATTTTAAAACATGGTCTGGAAGTAATATCTCTATACCTGAAGAATTTTTTTTAGAAATTAAGAATTTAGATGTAGACAATAAAATAAAATTCTACAAAGATGAATTTTATAAAAAAAACATTCAGCCAATGATTTTGGAAACAGAACAAAGAAATAAACTTGCGGAATTTATGGGACATGGTGGTTGGCATATACAGATAGATGCAGATGAATATGTTTATGAGTTTGATAAGTTTATCACGTTTTTAAAACAAAACAATCATTTTTTATGCAAACCTCATAAAAATCCTGTAAATATAAATGTAAAATGGATTACACTGTTTAAGCAAGATGAAAATGGTTTTTATCTTATTAATCCAATCAAAGAAAGTTGCTATTTAGCAACAAATTACCCAAAATATACCTTTGGTAGAAAAACAGAGGCTAAAGATGTTTTTTCAGACCATTTTTTGATTCATCAATCTTGGGCTAGAGAAGAAGAAGAAATTTATACAAAAATTACAAACTGGGGGCATAAGAATGATTTTGATGTTCATGCCTTTTTTGATGTATGGAAAAAACTAAACAAGACAAATTATAAAGAGTATATCAACTTTCATCCTGTATATAAAAATGATTGGGCAAGTCTAAGGTTTATTGAGGCTCCAGATTTAGATACGTGTATTCAGAAAATTAAAACTTCTTACAAACAAAATGACATTAAATTTAAATTTTCTAGAAAAATAAAATCTATCTTAAAAAGTTATTTTTAATCTGGATTAGATATTTTTTAAAAAACAAATAATAAAAATGACTTGTAAGGAAGCTTTAATAATTCGCAAAGAAAAACATGTAGGATTTATAAAAAAAATACAATTAAAACTACATATAATTTCGTGTGATTTCTGTAAAATGTTTACAGATAATGATATAGGTTTGTTAAAAAAAAGACATTTAAGTCTGGAAAAAAATATTAAAGAAGAAAAATATGATAAACTACCAATTTCCATAGGAATACTCTCATGGAAATCTCCCAAAAAACTATTAGGCACTCTACTAACTTATTTGGAAAATGATTTGCTAGAAAATGTAAATGATGTAACTATTTTGTTTAATGAAGCAAGTGATCTAGATATAAAATTAGCTCAGTTTTTTGGGATTCATTATATAGCAAAAACAAAAAATATAGGTATAGGGCAAGGCTTTTTAGAACTTGCTAAGGAGGCTAAAACAGATCATATACTCATCTTAGAAAATGATTGGCATCTTATAGAAAATAAAAACACTACAGTAAAACAGTTAAAAAGTGGTTTAGATTTGTTAAATAAAGGATTTGATGTTGTTCGATATAGAAGTAAAAATAATCCTGGTTATCCACATTTTTCATTTGGTTTTAAAGGTAGAGAATTAGAGTATTATGATGAATGGCATCAATTAACTTCTCCTCATTTGTTAGATGCAATCCATTGGACACCTTTACCAGAGGTAAAGTTTAGAGATCAAATTCAAAAAGAAGGTGATTATTACGTGACAACATCTAGATATGGTAACTGGACAAATAATCCATGCATGTTTAAGAAAAACTTTTATATTTCTGTTATAGAGCCGTTTACTGGGGAAGGAATTGATTTGGAAAGAAAAATAGCTTATTGGTGGCCAAGACAAAACTTTAAAGTTGCTCACGGAGATGGACTCTTTAAACACATGGATAAAGAAAAGTACGGCAAATAAATATATAAAAAAATAAATTATTTTATGAACACAGTTATGTCTTAATTGATTAAGTGTTTTTAGAATATTAAGAAATTATTAATAAGTATGAAGATTATTTTTCATGAAAATCAGCTTTCTTACAGGGGGACTTCATTAGCAGTATATGATTATGCTTTCTATAACCAAAAAATATTGAATAATGAATCTGTCATCGTATACAATAAAAACAATCCAAATAATTTTGAAGCCGCAATAGAAAAGTTTAAAAATAAATTTGAAGTTATAGGTTATAGTTCTGTTAGTGAGTTAGAATTTATTGTAGATAAAGTGAAGGCAGATTTATTTTATGCTATTAAATATGGTATTAAAGATGATATAATTGTAAGTAATTGTAAAACTGCAATGCATACAGTTTTTAAATGTTTTGAACCACATGGAGATGTATATGCTTATGTTTCAGAATGGCTTGCTAAAGAAATGACTAATTTAGAATATCCATTTGTACCACATATGGTTCATTTACCGATAATTGAAGGGGATTTAAGGAAGGAATTAAATATTCCTAAAAAAGCTGTAGTATTTGGAAGGCATGGAGGAGGAGAAACTTTTGATATAGAATTTGTGAAAAAAACGATTAAGAAGTATGCAACAAAAAACAAAGAAGTATATTTTTTGTTTTTAGGTACGGATTCTTTTGTTAGTAAAACTTTCTTTAGACCTTATAAAAACATTATCTTTTTACCAGCAACTATCGATGTTTCATACAAAGTAAGGTTTATTAATACTTGCGATGCATATATACATGCCCGTGTGCAAGGAGAAAGTTTTGGGATTGCTGTAGGTGAGTTTTCTATTAAAAATAAACCTGTAATTACTTGGTCAAAATCAGAAGAACGTTCACATATAGAAATTTTAAAAGAGAAAGCTATTTTGTATGAAAATAAAGAAGACTTATATAATGTTTTTTCAAATTTTACTGTTGATTCTTCAATAGATTATGATATGTATTCTAAAGCTTTTTCACCTAATACCATAATGAATAAGTTTAAAGAAGTTTTTTTAGACTAAAAAAGGATCTTCATTAAAAGCGATAATGATATTTTTATTAGTTTTTGAAAAGATTTATTAAGATAATGAACAGTTTAGTTTTATAAAGCAAATGTATTATAATCTTTTACATAATAAAACCATCCTCTATCCTACAGATACTGTTTGGGGAATAGGTTGCGATGCTACATCAGAAGAAGCAGTCGCAAAAATATATACCATCAAAAAGAGAGAAGAAACCAAAAGTTTGGTCATTTTAGTTTCTTCCTTAGAAATGCTAAAAAAGTATGTAGCTAAAGTTCCTAGCAAAGCTTTAGAAATATTAGAAAAAGCCACAAATCCAACAACTATTGTTTACGATCATCCTATTGGAATTGCTAAAAATGCGATTGGAAAAGACAATACCATTGCCATTAGAATTGCATCTGATGATTTTTGTAAAAAAATGATAGCTGATTTTGGAAAACCTATCGTTTCCACCTCGGCAAATATTAGTGGAGAACCCACTCCAAAACAGTTTTCCGAAATAAGTCCAGCAATTTTGAAGGCAGTAGATTATGTAGTAGATTTGCACCACGATAAAATTTGTGAAAAATCTTCAACAATTATCAAGGTCACAAATCAAAATCAGGTAACCGTAATACGTCCCTAATGCAAATTCTAGAGAACTATAAATCTGCCATTGAACATCCCGTTTTTGAATATATCACCAAAGCTGCAAAACAATTAGAAGTAGATGCTTTTGTGATTGGTGGTTTTGTACGTGATTTTATTTTACAAAGAGGTACTGCAAAAGACATTGATGTGGTTGCCATTGGGAGCGGAATTGATTTGGCTTTAAAAGTAGCAGATTTATTACCTAACAAACCAAAAGTACAAGTTTTTAAAACTTATGGCACGGCTATGTTGCGTTATCAAGACATAGAAATTGAGTTTGTTGGGGCTAGAAAAGAATCTTATACAGAAGATAGTAGAAATCCAGAAGTTGAAGAGGGAACTTTACAAGATGATCAAAATAGAAGAGATTTTACCATCAACGCTTTGGCAATTTCTTTAAATGAAAATTCTTTGGGGGATTTGTTGGATCCTTTTGGAGGAATTGATGATTTAAAGTCTAAAATAATTCGTACACCATTAGACCCAGACATCACTTATTCTGATGATCCGCTAAGAATGATGCGTGCCATTAGGTTCGCTACGCAATTAAATTTTGAGATTGAAAAAGAATCTTTGTCGGCTATTACTAAAAATGCCGAAAGATTAGAAATTATTACTCGAGAAAGAGTCATGGTTGAGGTCAATAAAATTTTAGAATCTCCAGTGCCATCAGTAGGTTTTTTACATTTAGAAGAAACAGGATTGTTACATCAAATTCTACCAGAATTAACCGCTTTAAAAGGAGTGCAAGAGGTAGAAGGACAAAAGCATAAAGATAATTTTTATCACACTTTAGAAGTTGTTGATAATATTTCTGAAAACACAGATGATGTATGGTTGCGTTGGGCTGCTTTGTTACATGATATTGGAAAAGCTCCTACCAAACGTTTTTCTAAAAAAGTAGGATGGACCTTTCATAATCATGAGTTTGTGGGTTCTAAAATGGTATTTAAATTGTTTAAGCGATTAAAATTACCATTAAATAATAAGATGAAGTTTGTACAGAAAATGGTGTTATTAAGTTCAAGACCTATTGTACTGGCTTCAGAAGTAACAGATTCTGCCGTTCGTAGGTTAATTTTTGATGCAGGAGATGATATTGAAAGTTTAATGACTTTGTGTGAGGCAGATATCACCACAAAAAATCCTAATAAATTTAGACGTTATCACAATAACTTTAGATTGGTTAGAGATAAAATTAAAGAAGTTGAAGAACGTGATAAGGTTCGTAATTTTGAGCCCCCAATTTCTGGAGAAATTATCATGAAAACTTTTAATTTAAAGCCTTGCAGAGAAATAGGTCAAATTAAAGACTTTATTAAAGAAGCTATCTTAGACGGAAAAATTTCAAACGATTATGATGAAGCTTATCAACTAATGCTAAAAAGGGGAGAAGCTTTAGGGTTAAAAGCATAAAATAAATTTTAAACACAAAAAATCCGAAGATTTCTCTTCGGATTTTTTATGATGTGGGTTGACTAGGAGTATTGTTTCATAAACGCTTCAGCTTTATCAACCATATTTCTACTACCACAAATAAATGGCACTCTTTGGTGTAGTTCAGTAGGTTTAATATCTAATATTCTGGTGTATCCATCACTCGCTTTTCCGTTGGCTTGTTCCGCTAAAAATGCCATAGGATTACATTCGTATAACAATCTCAATTTTCCTTGAGGATTTTTAGTACTTTTTGGATACATATAAATTCCACCCTTAATCATGTTTCTATGAAAATCTGAGGCTAAAGATCCAATATATCTACTTGTATAAGGTCTATCATCTTCTATTTGCTGACAGTATTTAATGTATTTTTTAATTCCTTCTGGAAATTCTAAATAGTTTCCTTCATTTACAGAATAAATATTTCCATCTTCAGGGAATTCCATGTCTGGGTGAGATAAGTAAAAAGTTCCAATAGCTGGGTTTAATGTAAAACCGTTTACACCGTGTCCTGTGGAGTACACTAACATAGTTGAGGTTCCATAAATAATATAACCTGCTGCTACTTGGTGTTTTCCTTCTTGTAAAAAATCTTCTTTGGTTACAGGCGTTCCAATAGGTGTAATTCTTCTGTAGATAGAAAAAATGGTTCCCACAGATACATTTACATCAATATTAGAAGAACCATCTAAAGGATCTATCAATACCACATATTTATTTTGGTGATTTTTGTCTTTACTATTCACCACAATAAAATCATCTTCTTCTTCACTTGTAATTCCACAAACAATGTTTCTATTAATCATGGTTTGTATAAACTTATCGTTGGCATAAACATCTAATTTCTGTTGCGCTTCCCCCTGAACATTTACATCACCTGCAGCCCCTGTAATATCAACCAATCCTGCTTTGTTTACTTCGTGATTTACTACTTTTGCAGCTAGTCTAATAGAATTAATTAAGCTTGATAATTCACCTGTGGTGTATTTAAAAGCATGTTGATTTTCATTGATAAATTCTCCTAAGGTTTTGTGTTGATATGACATATAGTTCAGTTTTATTAGATGCTATAAATATCATACTTTTTTTTATTTTACTACAACGATTTCGTAACTTGTTTTTGACTGTTTTTAAGCAGTTTGTGCTTTTTGCATTGGTGTTGTTTTAACACTTATAATATTGAAGAGAACGAATAAATATATTTAGTGAATTAAAGTTTTTAATAGATCTATAATTTAAAGAAACAAAAAGGGCTGGAAAATTATTTCTAGCCCTTTTTGTTGAGTGTATTTTTGGTCTTAAAGACTATAACTTTTTTCTTGAAAATAGTTAAAGTTTTCTCCTTCTTTAATTTGTTTAACGCTTTCAAAAATTAATTTAATAACGTTTTCTACATCACTTCTATGTACCATTTCTACAGTAGTATGCATGTATCTTAATGGTAAAGAAATCAAAGCAGAAGGAACGCCTCCGTTACTATAAGCAAAAGCATCTGTGTCAGTTCCCGTTGCTCTTGATGATGCGTGACGTTGGAAAGGAATTTCATTCTTTTCAGCAGTTTCAATAATCAACTCTCTTACATTGTGTTGAATCGCTGGAGCATAAGAAATTACAGGCCCAGCACCAATTTTACTATCACCTTCAGATTTTTTATCAATCATTGGCGTAGTCGTGTCGTGACAAACATCAGTTACAATGGCAACATTAGGTTTAATGGTTTGTGTAATCATTTCTGCTCCACGTAAACCAATTTCTTCTTGCACAGAGTTGGTTACATATAAACCAAACGGCAAATCAATATTGTTTTCTTTAATTAAACGAGCCACTTCTGCAATCATAAATCCTCCCATACGGTTGTCTAAGGCTCTACAAACAAATTTATTTCCGTTTAAAATTTCAAAAGTATCAGGATATGTAATCACGCAACCAACATGTACGCCCAATGCCAAAACTTCTTCTTTGGTATCGCAACCCACATCAATAGTAATGTTTTCAATTTTAGGAGTATCTTCTTCCTTTCCCTTTAATCGTGTGTGAATAGCTGGCCATCCAAAAACACCTTTTACAATTCCTTTTTTAGTATGAATGTTTACTTTTTTTGATGGAGCAATAATATGATCACTACCACCATTTCTAATCACGTGAATTAATCCGTTATCGGTAATATAATTAACATACCAAGAAATTTCATCAGCATGTCCTTCAATCACAACTTTATATTCTGCCTTTGGATTTATAACTCCTACAGCAGAACCATATGCATCTGTAATAAATTCATCTACATAAGGTTTTAAATAATCCATCCAAATTTTTTGCCCATTACTTTCGTAACCTGTTGGAGCAGCATTGTTTAAATATTCTTCTAAAAAGTCTAATGACTTTTTGTTTAAAATTGTCTGTTCACTCATCATGTATCGATTTTTTAAGTACTCAAAAGTACTATTTTGATTTTAGATAATATGCATGTTGATTCTTGTTTTTAAGCAGGTTAATTATGTATTTTTGGTATTGATGAAATTAAAATTACAAATATCAGTTTCTTTAGTTTTTATGTTGATTTCTTTAGTTGTTCTAGCTCAGAAAAAAGAGGGGAGTGATTTAAAGGAGCAATATAAAGATGTATATGTTATTACAGATCCTGATGAAGAAATACAATTAGATACTGTTGTGTTGTTTCCAAAACCGAAATTCACAAATCATTATGACATGCGTTATTATGCTTGGTTTAGGAAAAAGACTTACAAAGCGTATCCATATGCAGTATTGGCAAAGCAAAAATTAGATAGTCTAAATGCCTCTATTAAAAACATAGATTCTTCTAGAAAGCGTAAGAGATATATTAAAGAAAAACAAGAGATTTTTGAGGAACAGTTTTCTGATGATGTAAAAAAATTAACTAGAACTGAAGGAAGGATTTTAATTAAGTTAATCCATAGACTTACTGGGGAAACGGTTAACGAACATATAAAAGACAAACGAGGGAAGTTTAGAGCATTTTGGTATAGATTTTCTGCAAGTTTTTTTAAGATTGATTTGGATTTAGAATACCATCCAGAAAATGTGATGGAAGATTATATGATTGAGCATATTTTGCAACAAGCATTTTTATATGGCCAACTAGAAAGATATCCATCTGTTTTACCAAGTGCAAAAATGCCTTTACCTGTTAGGGAAATTCACATCGAAAAAAAGAAATAACTTTAAAACCACATTCTTTTTTTAATAAGTAAAAAAATATTACTTTGCCAACCATCAAAAAAATGAGTACGATCATGGTTAAAGAAAAGTTTCAGATAGAATTCCCTATACACGCATCACCATCAATGTTGTATCAGTATTTTGCAACTCCTTCAGGTTTAGGAGAGTGGTTTGCAGACAATGTAAATTCTAGAGGTGAGATGTTTACCTTTATTTGGGATGGTGCAGAAGAACAAGCAAAATTGTTGGCTTCAAAAACGGATGATCGAGCAAAATTTCATTGGGTAGAAGATGAAGATGATAATGCTTATTTTGAATTTAAAATTCAAGTAGATGCCCTTACCAAAGACGTGTCTTTAATTATTACAGATTTTGCAGAGGAAGATGAGATGGACGAAGCAAAAATGTTGTGGGAAAATCAAATTTCTGAACTAAAACACATTATTGGAGCATAATTAAAAAGCACCAATTGTATAAAAGCTTTGATGAATATCAAGGCTTTTTTTATGTAAATTTGCCAAAAATATATGAGTAGCATGATTAATTTTAATGGGAATATTGTTTCAGAAAACAACAATCAAATCAATTTTAATAACAGGGCGTTTAAATATGGTGATGCTTTGTTTGAAACCATTAAAATAAAAGATGAAACTGTTCTGTTTTGTGAAGATCATTACTTTAGATTAATGGCTTCTATGCGTATGTTACGTATGCAAATTCCGATGGATTTTACTTTAGAGTTTTTTGAAGCAGAGATTTTAAAAACAATTAACGCCAATACAGGGACAGAAAATAGAGTAAAATTTACAGTTTATAGAGATGCAGACGGATTGTATGCTCCAGTAAACCATCAAGTTTCTTATGTGGTAGAAGCTAAAAAAGTAGAGGTTGTTATAAAAAATGATTATGTGGTTGATTTGTATAAAGACTTTATGATCAATCCCAATTTGCTTTCTACTGTTAAAACCAACAATAAAATCACCAATGTTTTAGCGGGTATTTATGCTCAAGAGAACGAATTTGATAACTGTGTGTTATTAAATAGTAATAAAAATGTGGTCGAATTTACCAATGGAAATATCTTTTTGGTAAAAGGAAATGTAATTACTACGCCACCTTTGTCTGATGGTTGTGTAAAAGGAGTGATGAGAAAAAACATCATAGATGTTTTAGAAAAAAACGCAGATTTTGAAATTGAAGAAACTTCTATTTCTCCATTTGCCATTCAAAAAGCAGATGAGGTGTTCTTAACCAACGTTATTGTAGGAATTCAGCCCGTAACTAAGTACCGAAAAAAGACCTTTGAAACAAAAACGGTGGCTGAAATTACAGAATTGATGGCTAATTTAGGTTAGGATCTATAGGAGCATTTGCCCATATTTGATATTTTCCGCCAAGTTCCATTAAATTTTCTTTCCACAAATTTCTATTGTGGGTGCTAAAAATGTTTTGGTAATCGTTTTCTCTAACCAACCAAGAGTCTCTTTCCCATTCATAATTTAATTGTCCTTGTCCCCAGCCTGAGTAGCCAAGAAAAAACCTAATATCTTCATTTTTTACCAAACCTTCATTCAGTAACCGCGATAATTCATTAAAATCTCCTCCCCAATAAATACCATCAGTCACTTTTACACTATTGGTTAGTAGGTTAGGAATTTTATGAATAAAATATAGATTGTCTTGTTCTACGGGGCCACCTTGATAAACTTTAAAATCACATTTAATTTCTGGAATCAAATCGTTTAAGCTATATCCCAAAGGTTTATTCATAATAAACCCTATAGAGCTGGCTTTGGTGTGCTCTGTAAGTAAAATAATGGAACGATTAAATGATAAGTCTCCTAATATAGAAGGCTCAGCAATTAGTAATCTTCCTTTAGAGGGTTTTAAGAAAGGCATAACTATAGCTTTTTAATAAACATAAGAAAAAAAAAGCATAAAAAAAACTCCTTTTTTCAAAGGAGTTTTAAATACTATAACTTGTTATTAGTTTACAGCGTCTGATAATCCAGCACCTGGCTTAAACTTAACAACGTTTTTCTCTGCAATTTTAATAGTAGCTCCAGTTTGAGGGTTTCTACCATCTCTAGCAGGTCTTTTAGATACTGACCAAGTTCCCCATCCAATTAATGAAACTTTTCCTCCATCTTTTAAAGTAGAAGTTACATTGTTTGTTACTGATTCTAAAGCTGCTTTAGCTGCTGTTTTAGAAATTCCTGCATCTGTTGCAATTGCATCGATTAAATCTGATTTGTTCATAACTGAATATTTTATTTTAAATTAAATAAGTTTATACATAAACAAATATATAAGGAATTATAGCTTGTGCAAGTGTTCAGCCCTTAAAAACATTGAATTGTTAATAACTTTCTGTTTTTGTTGATAAAGAGGGTTTAAAATTGTTGTTTTATGTACTGTGTTAGTATTTACTGCATATTTGCGTTCTCAGCAAAAGTATATCCATTTAGTAGACTAACAGCATCCATTAGTTTTTTACCTGCTAGTTTTAATTGGTTGATTTTTATGAATCCATTTAATGTTGCCACTTTAATGGTCTTTTTATCGGTAACAATACTTCCAGGATTTAATTGATGAGGTTCATCGATGATTTCACATCCATAAATTTTAACACTAATTTCTTGATCATCGTTTACCAAAGTAGTCCATGCTGCAGGATATGGATTTAAACCTCTAATATGATTGTGAATTTTATCACTGGTTTGATTCCAGTTTATTTTACAAGTATCCGTATGAATTTTATAGGCTAATTTATCACTATGTGCTGCTTGTTTTTGTGTTTTAACTTTTCCTTGTTCTATTAATTCTAAAGTTTCTATCACCAAATCACTTCCTAAATGCATTAACTTGTCGTGTAATTCTCCCACAGTTTCGTTTGCACCGATAGTAGTTTTGTTTTGTAGAATAATTTCTCCAGTATCGATTTTATCATCTAAAAAGAAAGTAGATGTTCCTGTTTCGGTTTCTCCATTAATAATTGCCCAGTTAATAGGGGCAGCACCTCTATAATCTGGCAATAAAGAGGCGTGAAGATTAAAAGTTCCATATTCTGGTAAACTCCATACAGATTGTGGCAGCATTCTAAAAGCTACTACAATTTGTAAATTAGGATTTAAAACTTCTAATTCTGCTTGGAATTCTGGAGCTTTTAAATTGGTAGGTTGTAAAACTGTTAATCCTTTTTCTACAGCGTATTGCTTTACTGCAGATTGTTGAACTTTTCTTCCTCTACCAGCTTGTTTGTCTGGAGCGGTAATAACTCCTACTACGTTGTAGTTTTCTTGTAAAACTTTATCTAAAATGGTCACAGCAAAATCTGGCGTTCCCATAAATACAATTCTTAATTTACTCATATCAATTGATAATATTGTTGGTTTTGTTGGATGTAATTTTCGTTGATTAAATACTTTAACACTTTTTTTAAACTGATGGAGTTTATTTTTAAAGCAATCATCAAATCATTAAAGGTATGTGGTTTGCTTTTTAAAAACGCAAGAGCATTCTTACTTAAATTTTCTAGGTTGATGCTTTTTGTGTTTTCTAAACAAATATCGCAAATACCACAGTTTTCTGTAGTCTTTTCATTAAAGTAATTTAAAATCAGTTGGTTTCTACAAATGTTTTCGTTTTCAAAATAAGTCAAGGTACTTCTGCTTTTTTCATTGTCGATATGATTCAAATCAACCAAATCTTTTTTAACTACATTAATCGTTTGTTTGTCTTCTCTGGGAACTAAAAACTGTAAACTATGGTTATTTTGTTTTTTTTCGTATTCAATAAACTGAATGTCTTTTAAATAAGATAGTTTTTTATCAATTTCAGGAATAGAGATTTCTGTTTTACTAGACAACCTAGGGATGTTTAGTTTTTTTGGCATTTCAAAAATTCCTGTATAGTTCCTTAAAATAGTTTCAATCAATATTTGATAACTATAATGGTTGTCGCAAAAATTTAAAAGTTGCTGACTACTACAAATTACTTTTATATAGGTACTACTTTCATACAATTCCTGATAATTTATAATACCATAATTATCTAATCGTCTTAACGCCTTACTTGTTTTATTTGAGTTAAGATTGTATTTAAGGCAAAAGGCATCAATGTCAAAATCAAAAGCTTGTTCAATCATTTCACCGTACGCAATTTGAAAATGTTGATTTAATTTCTGATAAACATTAAAAACATCTTCAAAAGTTAGCTCGTTTTGAGTGCTTAAATTTTTGAATTTTTTGAAATCATTTTGAGATAAAATTACGCATGAAAAAGATTTTTGTTCATCTCTACCTGCTCTACCAGCTTCTTGAACATAACTTTCTATGGTTGATGGAATTTCTAAGTGAACCACAAGTTTTACATTACTTTTGTCAATTCCCATCCCAAAAGCACTGGTAGCTACCATAATGTTTTGTTCCTCAGTATTCCAAGCTTGGTAGTTTTTTTCCTTTTCTTTAGTACTTAAACCAGCGTGATAATAAGTACTTTTAAAATCTTGTTGTTGCAATCTGCTAGCAAGTTCCATAACTGCCAATCTATTTTGTAAATAGATGATGGTGACAATTTTTCTCTTGCCTAATATTTTACAAAGCAAATCAAACTTTTGAGGTGTTTCATAAATTTGATAAGCAAGGTTTTTTCTGTCAAAAGAACCTATGTGTTTTTTAACATTCTTTAATCGGAGCAAATTAATAATTTGTTCTTGTGTTTTAACCGTTGCGGTAGCAGTTACCGCTAAAAAAGGAATGTTTGGTAACAGGTCTCTTAGTAAAGAAATTTTTAAGTAAGCAGGTCTAAAATCATGTCCCCATTGTGAAATACAATGGGCTTCATCTATCGTTATAAAAGAGATTTTTAATTGCTTTAACTTTTCCTGAATAATGGGTTGGTTTAATCGTTCAGGAGATAAATACAACAGTTTTATCTTTTTAATTCTGATGTTATCAAACAAACGAATAATATCATCAGCATTTGATTTGCTTGGAATTGTTATCGCTTCGATTCCTTTTTGTTTTAAAGAATCAACTTGATCATTAATCAAAGCAATCAAAGGAGAAATTACAACACAAGTTCCTTCTAAAAGCAATGCAGGTATTTGGTAGCAAATAGATTTTCCTCCTCCTGTTGGTAAAATAGCAAAAGTGTCTTGTTGCTTTAAAATGTCTTGAATAATATCTTCCTGTAAGGGTCTAAAAGAACTGTGATTCCAGTATTTCTGGAGGATTTCTTTTAGTTGTTCAGGAGAAGTGTTAAGCATGACATTTTTTTAAGATAAACTTAAGTCTTTCTTTTGGAGTTCCTTTAGGCACTACAATAATATTTTGATGTGTTTTTTTGTATTCTTCAACAATTTCTTTGTGAATGGCTAAAGCCTCTTCATAGGTTTCAAACCTTTCCGAATCGTTGGTGTAAATTTGTTCCCAAGGCGGAAAAATGAATACCGTATCGTAAATGTATTTGTTGTTAGATTGTTTAAAGGTTTCTTCAATAGGGGTATGGATACTGTTTAAATAAGCAGTAATATCTGGCATTCCTCTATCAAAAAAACAATGTGTTTTTTCACTATTGCTAGCTTGCTGATATTGAATAATTCTTTTTCCTAAAACAATTTTGCTAAATAGTATTGGTTGAGATAAGAAGAGCTTTTTAGAACCCATTCTTTCTGCTTCTTGAATAATTTCTCTTGAAACTTCTTCCATACAAAAGTGACCTTTTGAACGAAGTAGGTTTAATACTGTAGTCTTACCGGTACCAGGAGCACCTGTTAGTACTATTTTTTGTGGCATATATTTAAAATAAACTTATTACGAGGGAGTAAAAATAAGAAATAATTATAGTTTTGTAGCCTGATTACTAAGGATAACTATAATATGACCGAAAAAGAAGCGTTTTATAAAGATTTAAAAGAGAAGTTAGAAAATAACACTAAATTCCCTTCGGATTATTTATATAAATTTATCGTTCCAACAACCAAAAAACAAGTGAAGGAAGTGGAGGCTGTTTTTAATAATACAGGTGCTGTAATTACTACAAGAGCTTCTAAAACAGGTAAGTTTGTAAGTCTTTCTGTAATGCTAAAAGTAAAAAATGCCGATGAGGTAATTGCTAACTATTATGCTGTAGAAAAAATTGAAGGTTTAATATCATTATAATTATAGGTTAATTTTATGAATAAATATTTTTTAGGAATTGCAATGTTGTTGATGTGTTTTAGTACATCGGCACAAAAAAAAGACAAAGTTTTATTTAAAATAGATGGAGAACCGACATATGTTTCGGAATTTACAAAATTATTTAAACAAAAAGATGCTGCTGTTATAGAGCAAGACTTTAAGAAAGATTTACAATTAATGGTAGATTATAAATTAAAGTTAAAACAATCTAAAGCAGAAGGATTGGATACTTTAAGTTCTATTAAAAAAGAACTAAACAAGTACAAAAGAGATTTAGCGGCTCCTTTTTTAACAGATGATGCAACTTTAGAAAATTTATTACAAGAAGCTTATTATAGAACTGTTAATAAAATAAAAGCAAGTCATATCCTAATCGCTTTTAAAGGAAATGATACCATTGAAGCTTATAATAAAATAAAAGATATTCAAGCACAGATTAAAAACGGAGTTGATTTTGGAGATTTAGCCATTAAATATTCCGATGATAAAAGTGCACTACAAAACAGAGGTGAGTTAGGTTATTTTACAGCTTTTAGAATGGTATATCCTTTTGAAGATGCTGCATACAATACACCTGTAGGACAAGTATCAGATATTGTAAAATCTCAATTTGGATATCACATCATTAAAGTTGATGACTTAGCTAAATCCGAAGGAAAAGTAAAAGTGGCTCATATTATGGTTGCTGGTTTAGATGCTTCTAAAAAAGCAAAAATTGATAGTATTTACCAAAAATTAGAAAATGGAGAAGACTATGCTACACTAGCAAAAAAATACTCAGATGACAAAGGAAGCAGTAATTCTGGAGGAGTTTTACAAGCTTTTGAAAAAGGTAGATTACCTGCTGAATTTGAAGAAGTAGCTTTTTCAATGTCAGAACCTAATGCTTATTCAAAGCCATTTAAAACTCCTTACGGTTGGCACATTGTTAAGTTTATAGAAAAAGAACCAATTAAGCCATTTGATGAGTTAAAAGAAGCGTTAAAAAAGAAGATTTTAAATGATGAAAGAGGAAAAAAACCTAAAGAAGTAGCTTTTGCTAAAATGGAAGCAAAAAATAAACTAGAAGTGAACAAAGAAGCTAAAGCTATTTTTGAATCCAATAAAGTTTATAACACTCCCATAGATAGTTTACAAAATGTTTTGTTTACCATTAATGAACAGCCTTACTTGCAAGCGGATTTTCTTGAATATGTAAAAAACAGAAGAACTCAAAAACCTTTAGATTATTTTCAGGAATACAAAAATCAACAATTAAAAGAATATGTAATTGATCATTTACAAGATCAAAATGAAGAATACAGAGCTATTTTAGAATCATATCAAAATGGTCTTGAAATTTTTGAGTTGATGAAAGTGCATATTTGGGATGTACCTGCCAAAGAACCAGAATTGGTAAAAGCTTTTTATCAAGAAAATATAGAGAATTACAAAGACAAAGGAGAGAAGTTTGAGGATGTAAAAGGATATGTGGAAAGTGATTATCAAGATAAAGTCCAAAAAGAATGGATCCAATCATTACGTAATCAAAGCAAAGTAAAATACAACAAACGTCAGGTTAAAAAATTAGAGAAGTCATATAAATAATGAAACAAATATTAACACTTATAGGAATTTTATCATTAATGGCCTGCCATCAAGATAAGACTACTGCAACAAATGTTGTGGCAAAAGTGTATGACTTTACTTTAACAAAAGAGGATTTAAAAAACAATTTACCCAAAACCACTTCTATTGTAGATAGTTTAAAAGTTACCCAAGAGTACATTCAAAACTGGGCAAAACAAAAATTACTATACAGAAATGCAGAAATCAATTTAGACAACACAAAAGAGTTAGATGAGTTGGTTAGCAAGTACAAAGAAGAACTATATGTAACTTATTATAAAAACGCTTTGGTAAACAAAAAGTTAGATACTTTGGTGTTTCAAAACGAAATAGATAGTTTTTACGTTAAACACAAAGAAAGTTTTAAGTTAAATGAGACTTTAATAAAGTTTAAATACATACATGTAGATGCTAATAATAGAAAGAGATATAACATTAAAAAATTATTTCTTTCTGATGAGGTAGATGATAAGTCAGAACTATTAACTGATTACAAAGGATTTGATGATTATTTTTTTAAAGATTCTGTTTGGGTTTCTTTAAAAGATGTTTACTTTCAAAAACCAGAATTTCCTGTATTGTCCGATTGGGAGTTAAAATCAACAAATAAGTTGATTGAAAAAGCCGAGGCAGATAAAAGCGTTTATTATATTTACATTCGTGAAACTTTACATGATGGAGACCTTGCACCTTTAGAATACGTAAAGCCCACAATTAAAAATATATTACTACAAAAAAATAAATTAAAGTTCTTTGATCAAATGGAACAAATTTTGATTGATGATGCCGTAAAACAAAAAAAATATGAAGTTCGTTAAAAAATACCACGCATTATGGTTATGTCTTTTAGGCTTTTACGCTGTAAATGCTCAAGAAAGAATTAAGATTGATGGTGTTGCTGCTGTGGTAGGAGAAAACATAATATTAGAATCTGATATTGTTAAATATAAACAAGAAATTGCATCAAGAGCTGAAGAAGAAGTAGATATTCCTGATTGTGAAATTATTGAAGATGTAATGAGCCAAAAATTATTAGCTCATCATGCAGTAATTGATAGTATTGTGGTTTCTGATGTGGAAATTGCTGGAAATGTAGAAAGAACTTTAGAACATTTTAAATCTCAAATTGGAGATATGGACAAAGTAGTTGCTTTGTATGGTTTTGATGATTTAGAGGATTTAAGAGGTGAATTAACAAGAATACAAAGAGAGAATGCTTTGATCTCTAAAGAGAGAGAGGCTATTGTTGCTGATGTAGTGGTAACTCCAGAAGAAATTAGATATTTCTACAAAGATTTAAAAGACAAAGGAGATTTACCAAATTTTGGAGTAGAAGTGGAACTTTCTCAAATTGCCATGAAGGCAGAACCTACCGAAGAAAATGTTCAAGCAACGATAGACCAGCTAAACAAAATCAAAAAAGATATTGAAGGTGGATTTAGCATGAGATTAAAGGCTATTTTGTATTCAGAGGATCCAAGTGTTGCTCAAAACGGAGGGAAAATTACCTTAACTAGAGAAAGTGAATTGGTAAAAGAATTTAAAGAAGCTGCATTTAGTTTAGAAGAAGGAGAGGTTTCAGAGCCTTTTAAAACTGTATATGGATATCATATTTTACAAGTAGACAAAATCAAAGGTCAGCAAAGAGATGTAAGACATATTTTAATACAACCTAAAATAGATGAAGCTAAATTATCGGCTGCCAAAGAAAAATTAGAATCGGTAAGAGCAGAAATCATAGCAGGTGATATTTCTTTTGAAGAAGCGGTAACTAAATATTCTGATGACGAGGATACCAGATTAAACAAAGGAGTTTTAGTAAACCCGAATACTGGAGATTCTAAGTTTGAATTAAATAAAATGGGAGCAGATTTCTTTAAAAGAATAGATGGATTAAAAGAAGGGGAACTTACAGATGTTTACTTTGAAGAGTCTAGAGAAGGAGTTAAAATGTATAAACTTAACTTGGTTAAAAATAAAATTGAAGCTCACGAAGCCGACTTGGCAAAAGATTATGTAAAGTTCCAACAGTTAGCACTTCAAAAAAAGAAACAAGAAGTTTTAGAGAAATGGTATGATACCAAAATTAAAGATACTTACGTAAAGCTAAACGGAAAATTTAAAGATTGCGATTTTAAATATCAGTGGATCCATTAATACATTTATAAGCCTTGATTTATTCAAGGCTTTTTTTTTAATTAGCATATGGCAAAAACATTAAAAGATCCGGGCGTTGGTTATAAGTCAAATAGAAATGCACAAAGAGTTATTGTAAATGGGAATTCTAATGTAAAACACATTAACAGACCCCGCACAATAGATGATTTGTATACTTATTTAATTAATATTCCTTGGCTGTTTTTTTTAACCTATGTTTTAATTGGCTATGTGTTAATTAACACTTTATTTGCCTTGATTTATTATCTTATTGGAGCACAACACTTTCAGGTTTCTACAGGAAGTGATATTGAAGATTTTACACATTTGTTCTTTTTTAGTGCTCAAACTTTAACTACCGTAGGATATGGTGCTATTGCTCCTAGTGGAATTTTGGGAGGTTTTGCTTCATCCTTTGAAGCTTTATTAGGATTAACCTCATTCTCATTTATCACAGGTTTGTTGTATGGTCGTTTTTCTAAACCTAAAGCTAAAATTAAATTTTCAGACCATTTGGTGGTTCGTGATTTTGAAGACCACACCGCATTGATGTTTAGAGTTATTAATAAGCGTATTAATATGATGATTGAACCAGAGTTAAATGCCATCATAAATATTACCGAAAAAGACGAGAATGGTGAATTTAATAGAAAGTTTTATCAACTGAACGTACAACGTAACAAAGTTATGTATTTACCAACTATGTGGACATTAGTTCATCCTATTGATGAAGACAGTCCATTATTTTCGTATACCAAACAAGAATTAAAAGATTTAGAAGTAGAAATTTACATCCTATTCCAATATCATGAAGAAGCTTTTAATCAAAAATTGTATCAATTACATTCTTATGATTTTAGCCAACTTAAAATAGATTATAAATTTGGTTCTTCTTATGAGTTTGATGAACACGGTTTTACCATTGTCAATCATGATAAGTTAAACGAAATAGAAAAAATGTAATGCTTATTTTAAAGCAATCCTAATTATAACAAAAGAGATGATTACTATAATACCTGCAATAAAAACTTTAATAGCCGTATTTTTGTAATAGAGTTTATGTCGTTTTAAATCTTTTCTATAGCTCCAAATCATAGCTGCTATAAAGGTTAAAACAAAAAATATTGCAAAGTAGATCTGTCTAGTAGAAAACATAAAATTTAATTTTCACCAAAATTAATAAACTAATGAAGAATAAAATCAAAGCAGTACAAGAATTTCACACCGCATATAAATTAGGATATCAAAACGAACCAATTGCAGCCATTGGTGAGGATAAAATCAACCTTAGATTTAATTTAATGGATGAAGAAAATAAAGAGTATTTAGAGGCCGCTAAAAACGGTGATTTGGTAGAAGTAGCAGATGCTCTTGGTGATATGTTATATATTTTATGTGGAACCATTATAGAGCATGGTATGCAACATAAAATAGAAGAAGTTTTTGAAGAAATTCAAAGAAGCAATATGAGTAAATTAGGAGAAGACGGTGAGCCTATTTACAGAGAAGATGGAAAAGTATTAAAGGGTCCTAATTATTTTAAACCAAATATCGAAAAGATATTAAATAGTTAACGACTACACTAGCTATAAATAATCAACAAAAGACAACAAAATATTTTGAGCAAACCAACCAAAAATGCCCAAACAACCAACACTTGGATTAGTTGGAACAAAAATATAAAACACACTTACGAGAAGTTAATCAAAGTAAGCAACGAAGAAGAAATGATAGATGCCGTAGCAAACAACGTTTCAGTTCGTGTGTTTGGAAATCGTTTTTCTTCAGCTGATATTCAAGCGGGGACTCCTACTTTAATTGATGTTTCTAATTACGATAAAATTGTAAATATCAATAAAGAAACAAAGGAAATTACGGTTCAGGCAGGTGCAAGTTTAGAAAAAGTCATCAATACCGTTCAAGCTTGTGGTTGGTGTATTCCTTGTTTACCAGACATCAATAAAATTACCATAGGAGGAGCGCTGGCAACAGCTACTCACGGAACAAACGGATTCATTTTATCTAAATATGTATCTAAATTTAGAATGGTCATGGCTGATGGAAGTATCAAAGAATTTACAGATCAAGATTCGGAAATTGATGCCTTTCGTGTTTCTTTAGGATTGCTAGGAGTTTATTCTGAGATCACTTTTAAATGTGAAGAAAATTATAGATTACACATCAAAGAAGCTCCTATGAAAGATGATGATTGGACAGCTAAATTAGATGGTTTTTTACAAACATATGATTTTGTCAGAATTTTATGGCTGCCTCATACCAATCATGGATATGTAATTTTAGGAACCAAAGTAAATCAGGAATTCACTTTTAAAGAAAAATCAGCTCCAAAATATTATAAAAATAGAAGGAAAGTTTCTCAAAAACTTTACAAATACACGCACAAATATCCAAGTTTTACAGCCATTGCTAATAAGATTTTATACTTTTTATTTTTTACAGCCAAGCAAGAACATGCAGGTAGTTTGTATGATGCAACGGTGACTAAAAAAAGAGGAGCTACTATGGAGTTGGCAGAATGGACAGTAGCATATTCTAAATTCCAAGATTTATTTAAAGATTTAAAAGCCATGTTAGAAGATAAAACAAACAAGGCTTATGTGCATGTGCCTATGGATGTTCGTTTTTTAAAAAAAGACAATGCATGGTTAAGTTATGCTGCCGATGAAGATGTGGTAACTGTAGGTTGTGTGTGTAGAAATTCTCCTAAAGCAGACGACTACGAAGCTTTTGAAAAAGTGGAAGAGGTCTTTTTAAAATATGGAGGAAAACCACATTGGGCAAAACGCTTTAAAGCAACTTATAGTGATTTTGAAAAACTTTATACCAAATGGAATGATTTTGGAACTTTACGTTCAAAATTAGATCCTACAAACAAATTTTTAAATGGTTATTTAACCAAGTTGTTTGTAAAATAATTTCATCCTAAAGAAATATACCATGAATAAACTACCATTTCCAAAAGCCGTTTTGTTTGATTTTGACGGTGTTATTGTAGATAGCGTTAAATGTCATATGTCAGCATGGAGTAATGCTTTTAGAGAAGTATTTGATAAAGAAATTTGTCCTTTTCCAAGAGATACTCATGCTGGAGTTGCTCCCTATAAAATAGCAGAATATTTTGCTGAGTTTGGAGGGGACATCAGTAAAGCACCAGAAGTAAATAAATTAAAGCAGAAACATATTGTGACCACTTCGGTTGCACCAGATTTATTGCCTGGAGTGAATGAAATTCAAAAGTTTTTAGCAAATCATAATATTCCACACGGGATTGCAAGTAATGCTTATACCGATTTTGTAAAACACGCCGTAAAGAAAACGGGAGCTGATTTTAAGGTTTGTATGGGGGTTGATATGTTTTCAGAGCCAAAACCAAGTCCAATTCCTTATTTAACTTTGGCCAAACATTTAGGTGTAAAAGAAGAAGATTTTAAGGAAACGCTGATTTTTGAAGATAGTTTAACAGGAATTAGAGCTGCAGCTGCTACGGGAATGATAGCCGTGGGATTAACAACTGAATATACAGAAGAGCAATTGTTAGCAAATGGGGCGGTAAAAGTTTTTCCAACCTTATTAGAAGCTTACCAAGAGATTGTATCTTTGTAATCTATGGCAAGACATTACAATGTAATTATTATTGGAGGAGGAGCAGCAGGTTTTTTTACAGCTATTAATACCAAAGAAAAGAACGGAGATTTATCTGTTTGTATCCTAGAAAAAGGAAAAGAAGTTTTACAAAAAGTTAAAATTTCTGGAGGAGGTCGTTGTAATGTTACTCACGCTTGTTTTGATCCCAAAGAATTAACCGAATTTTATCCTCGTGGAAAACGAGAGTTGTTAGGCCCTTTTCATCAGTTTATGACGGGTGATACTATGGAGTGGTTTGAAAATAGAGGAGTGTCTTTAAAAATTGAAGAGGATAATCGTGTTTTTCCAGAATCAAATTCTTCACAATCTATTATTGATTGTTTTTTAAATGCGACTCAGAATTTAGGGATAGAAGTAAAAAAAAGTGAAGGAGTTACTAATTTCCAGAAATTAGAAACTGGAATATGGAAAGTTATTACTAATCATCAAGATTATACTTGTGATAAATTGGTGGTTTCTGCAGGGAGTAGCAAACCGATGTGGAAATTATTAACGGATTTAGGTCATACGATTGTTGAACCTGTTCCATCATTATTTACGTTTAATATCAAAGATCCGTTATTGGTTGATTTGCCTGGAGTAGCTGTCCAAAATGTAGAGATTTCCATCAAAAATACCAAGTTAAAAAGTACAGGGCCTTTATTAATCACTCATTGGGGAACTAGTGGTCCAGCAGTACTAAAATTATCAGCATTTGGAGCTATTTTATTGGCCGAAAAAGATTATCAATATCAAGTAATTGTCAATTGGTTAAGCTGTAACAAGCAACAAGCATTGGATGTTTTGTATAAAATTAAAAAGACTGAAGTTAAATCAATCATCGAAAAACGCAGTCCGTTTGAAACCATTAGCAAGCGTTTATGGTCTAGATTTTTAGAAGTTTGTGAGATGGATGGACAAGCCAAATGGGCAGATGTTTCTAATAAAAGTTTAGAATTGTTGGCAGAAAAATTAACTGCTACGGTTTTTCATGCACAAGGAAAAAGTACTTTTAAAGATGAATTTGTCACAGCTGGGGGAATAAAATTAAAAGAAATCAACTTTAAAAAATTTGAAAGTAAACTCCACGAAAATTTATTTTTTGCCGGTGAAATTTTAAATATAGATGCGGTTACAGGTGGATTTAATTTTCAAAATGCTTGGACAGGAGGTTGGGTAATATCGGAGTCGATTGCTTATTGAGAATTATAAAAGTTAAGAAGATGGCTTCTCGACTCAGCTCGAAGACCTACTTTATTATAAACGGTTAAAAACATCAACAAATAAACTTTTAGAGTGTTCTAAGTTTAAAGTTGTAGCTTATTCTTTGGACAGTGTAATTGTTAAGTTTTTTCTTTTTAATCGATTAAACAAATCAACAAATAAACTTTTTTAAAATGTAATTGTTGATTGTAGAATTTCTAAATTCCATTAACCATTAACCATTAACCATTAACCATTAACCATTAACCATTAACCATTAACCATTAACCATTAACCATTACTGATACACTTCTCCCCTGTGAGGTTTTAAAGCATCTCTATAAATTTTCATGTCGGCTTCATCAACTACAATAAAAGCAGTTGCCCACATATTGTTTACTTCTTGATGATCTATAAGATGATAGTTAAGTTTTTCTAATTCAGCAAACTCTTTTAAATGGATGCAGTGGTGTTTGGCTGTTCCCAAACCGGTAGCACCTCTAAAATCCCAAATCAATTTTAATTTTCTCATGAGCACAAATATAGCCAATCTATAAAACTTTGGAATGTGATTTGTGTAGATAAAAAATAATATTAAAATTTTCACATATCAACTATATAACTTACGTTTATAGTTATAAAAAAATAGACATTTGCAATGGAGCAAAAATTTATCCCTAAGTCTTTAGCCGCAAGTAAAGAATCTGGAAAAGTAACTTGGCAAACCCCAAGTAATATCGCTTTAGTAAAATATTGGGGAAAGAAAAATCCTCAATTACCAGAAAATACCTCAATCAGTTTTACTTTATCTAATTGTCATACCACCACAACTTTAACCTATGGAAAAAGGAAAGATGTGAAAGGTACTTATGATTTTAAAGTGATTTTAGATGGCAAAGAGCAAGAAGACTTTAAGCCAAAAATTGAAACTTTTTTCAAAAGAATAGAAAGGTATGTTCCCTTTTTAAGAGAATATACATTTATAATTGATACTAAAAATTCGTTCCCTCATAGTAGTGGAATTGCTTCATCAGCAAGTGGAATGAGTGCGATTGCTTTGTGTTTAATGAGCATAGAAAAAGAAATCAACATCAATTTAACCGAAGAAGCCTTTTATCAAAAAGCCTCTTTTTTAGCTCGTTTGGGTTCAGGAAGTGCCTGTAGAAGTGTAAAAGGAGATATTGTTGTTTGGGGAGAACACGAAAACATTGAAGGAAGTTCAGACTTATACGGAATTCCTTATAAAGATGGTGTAGCTTCTGTTTTTAAAAACTATCAAGACACTATATTATTAATTGATAAAGGAGAAAAACAAGTAAGTAGTACAGTTGGTCATAATTTAATGCATGGACATCCGTTTGCAGAACAACGTTTTTTACAAGCACAGGAAAACATCAATAAAATAAAAGACATTTTTGCCAATAGCGATGTAGATCAATTTATTGCATTGGTAGAAAGTGAAGCGTTGACTTTACACGCTATGATGATGACTAGTAATCCATATTTTATTTTAATGAAACCAAATACCTTGGAAGTCATTAATCAGGTTTGGGCTTATAGAAAAAAAACAGGAAGTAAGTTGTGTTTTACTTTAGATGCTGGAGCTAATGTGCATTTGTTGTATCCTGAAAATGAAAAAGAAACAGTACAGGAGTTTATTAAAAACAAACTAGCTATATATTGTAAAGACAAATCGTTTATTCATGACTGTGTGGGGAATGGTGCTAAACAATTAACAATCTAGTGATTAAGAAATATTAATTGTATATCTTTGTGGTGTTCATTGCGCAACGCAAATTGCACAAAAAACTAAACTATGAAAGGACCATTATTTTACGCAAAAATTTTGCTGTTTGGGGAGTATGGAATTATTAAAGATTCTAAAGGCTTGGCCATTCCTTATAATTCTTTTAAAGGAGCTTTTAAATTAGCAGATGTTTTAGAAGGAGATAAATTAAAATCTAATCAAAACTTAGTTAAGTATTTAAACTACTTAAAAGGACTAGATACAGATTTAGTTTCTTTTGATTTAGTGCAATTAGAACAAGATTTGGCAGAGGGAATGTATTTTGAATCTAGCATTCCACAAGGATATGGAGTGGGGAGTTCTGGTGCTATTGTAGCAGCCATTTACGATCAATATGCAAAAGATAAAATTACAGTTTTAGAAAACTTAACCAAGGATAAATTACTAAAGCTAAAAACAGTTTTTGGTTTGATGGAATCTTTTTTTCACGGAACAAGTTCTGGTTTAGATCCTTTAAATAGTTACTTAAGTTTGCCTATTTTAATTCAATCAAAGAATGATATTGAATCTGTAGGAATTCCTTACCAGCAAAACGGAAAAGGAGCAGTATTTTTATTAGATTCAAAAATAATAGGAGAAACGGAACCGATGGTGAACATTTTTATGAAAAAAATGAAAAACGAAGGCTTCCGTAAAATGTTAAGTGAAGAGTTTGTAATTCATACAGATGCTTGTATTGATAACTTTTTACGTGGTGATGCAAAAGAATTATTTGGAAATGTAAAAAAATTATCCAAAGTAGTTTTACATCACTTTAAGCCAATGATCCCTAAGCAGTTTCATGCTTTATGGAAAAAAGGAATTGATTCTAACGACTATTATTTAAAACTTTGTGGTTCTGGTGGTGGAGGCTATATTTTAGGATTTGCTGCTGATTTTGAAAAAGCAAAAACGTCTTTAGCTGGTCATCATTTAGAATTGGTTTATAGATTTTAAAATCTAACCAATTATGAATAAAGCAGCCACTAAAAGGCATAAATTTTTAGCATTATTTTCAGTAGTTAGAGGCTATAATATCATGCTTTTAACTGTGGCACAATATTTAGCTGCTATTTTTGTATTTACTGTCAATCAAACTTTAAGAGAGGTGCTGTTAGATTGGCACTTACACTTGGTTGTTTTATCAACCATTAGTGTAGTTTCAGCAGGATATATCATCAACGATTTTTACGATGCTCCTATTGATGCTATTAACAAACCCGTTAAAACGCAAATAGGAAACTGGGTTAGCCAAGCAACCAAACTTCAGGTTTACTTTGCTTTAAATTTTATTGCTTTTGTTTTTGGAATGATCATTTCATGGAAAGCAGGTGTTTTTTTTGGGGGATATATTTTTTTAATATGGTTATATTCACACAAGCTTCAAAGGTACCCGTTTATTAGAATTTTATCAGTTTCTATTTTAGATGTCTTGCCTTTTTTCGTGATTTTTGTCTATTATGAAAATATTTCAGAGTTAATTATTACCCACGGTTTGTATCTGTATTTACTGATTTTATTAAAGGAATTGATCAAAGATTTTGAAAGAGCCAAAGGAGCATTGTTAAATGATAGAGAAACATTGGTGTTAAAATATGGTGATCGTAAGGTCAAAACGTATGTATATGTTTTGTTGATTTTATTAACTATTCCTACTTACTTTTTATTAAGATTTCCAGAAGTTGGAACCATGAAATACTATTTTTATACAAGTGTTTTTTGGGGGCCATTATTTTTAGTTTTGTTAATTAAAGCAAAAAAGAATAAACATTATTTTTTGCTTCATAACTTTTTAAGAGTTGTATTAGTGATTGGGGTTTTTAGTCTTTCTTTAATTGATACTTCTGTGTTGTTAATCAGGATATTAAATGAAGTAAGATTATAGTATTTTATTACGGATTGTTTCGTAATTTTGCCACACAAAATTTATAAAATGAATACAAATAAAAACTCGTCGGGAAGACGACAACAAGGTCAAGGAGGAAAAGGAAAACCTTCTGGTAATTTTAAACCTAATAGCAAACGTTTTACTAAAAGACCTGCAGACGCTACAAATGAAGAAGGAGCAAGGCCATTTACTAAAAAGAAATCTTTTAGTAAGGCAAAACCATCAGCAACTGATGCTCCAAAAAAGAGAGTGGTTAGTACACCATCAAATCAAACAGGAATTCGTTTAAATAAATACATTTCTAATGCGGGAATATGTTCTCGTAGAGATGCAGATACTTATATAGAAACGGGAAGTGCTACTGTAAATGGTAAAATTATTACCGAAATGGGCTACAGAGTACAACCCACTGATGAGGTACGTTTTGATAATGTATTAATTAATCCAGAAACAAAAAGATATGTGTTATTAAACAAGCCAAAGAACTATATTACTACCATGGAAGATGAAAGAGGTAGAAAAACAGTGATGGATCTTGTAAGTAAAGCTTGTAAAGAGCGTATTTATCCAGTAGGTAGATTAGATAGAGATACTACCGGGTTATTGTTGTTTACTAATGATGGTGAGTTGGCAAAAAAATTAACACATCCAAAACACAACAAACGTAAGTTGTATCATGCAACTTTAGATAATAAAGTGTCTCTAAAAGATTTACAATCTATTGCAGAAGGACCAATTATTGATGACAAAAAAGTTTTTGTAGATGATGTAGCCTATGTACAAGGACAGTCTAAAAATGAAGTGGGAATTGAAATCCATTCAGGACGTAACCGTATTGTCCGTAAAATATTCGCTCACTTTGGATATAAAGTAGTAAAATTAGATCGTGTAATTTTTGCAGGATTAACTAAGAAAGATTTACCAAGAGGTCATTACAGACATTTAACTGAGCAAGAAGTTATCAATCTTAATAATTCATAAAAAATAAAAACCTCAACTAACTAAGTTGAGGTTTTTTTATGTTTAAAAAGAAAATGTTTTGATGTTGTTTTCTAACAAAGGCAATAACAATTTTTTGTTCTTTTTTGTCGCTATTTCGTTCATTAAATGTATATGTCTCTTGTGATGTGTATCTGTACCCGCAAAAGTATACATTCCTCTTTTTAAGAGTTCATAAGCAATTTTAGTGGTAGGTTTACCATATTGTTCTGTTAAGGATAGTAAGTTTAGTTGAAACAAACAACCAGCTTCAATTAATTTTTCATATTGAGCCATGCTATCGTGATAATAATTATATCGTTCAGGATGGGCTAATACAGGAATATATCCTTTTACTTGAATCTGAAATAATAGATCATCTAAATTAAAAGGAGGATTAAAAAAAGACATTTCTACCAAAATGTATTTATCTTTTAAAGGTAAGATATCATTATTGGCAAGTAAAGCACTAAAATGGTCATCAAGCATATATTCTGCTGCTGCATGTATATTTACGTTATGGTATCCTTTTTCTATAAGTGCTTTTTTTAAATCAGCTTCTTTTTCTTTAATAGTTGTAGAACTATTTTCCCAAACACCACCTAAAACATGAGGTGTGATTCTAAAATCACTAATTCCGTGCTTGTGCATTCTTTCAATTAGACCAATAGAATCTTCAATATTTTTGGCTCCATCATCTATTCCTGGTAATAAATGAGAGTGAATATCAACAAAACCTTTGGGGTAGAGTTCTGTAATATTAATTTTATTGTTAAATATTCCCATAATCAATCATCTATAATAATCTACAAAGTAAGTCAATTTTTTAAAAACTGACATAGGTTAAGTCAATAATGTTAATTAAAAATTAAATAAAACAGAATGTTAATCCGTATAACTTACTATATTTGCCATTAGCCAAAATTTATAATGATGGAATACTTGGATTTTGAATTACCTATTAAGGAATTAGAAGAACAGTTACAAAAATGTGCCATAATTGGTGAAGAAAGCGAGGTTGATGTAACCAATACCTGTAAAGAGATTGAAGATAAAATTATCAATCTTAAAAAGGACATTTATGAGAATTTAACCCCTTGGCAAAGAGTACAATTATCTAGACACCCAAACAGACCTTATACTTTAGACTATATTAAAGCATTGGCAGGAGATACTTTTATGGAGTTACATGGTGACAGAACTGTAAAAGATGACAAAGCAATTGTTGGTGGTTTAGGAAAAATTGGAGATCAAAGTTTTATGTTTATTGGTCAGCAAAAAGGGATCAATACTAAAATGCGACAATACAGAAACTTTGGAATGGCAAACCCAGAGGGATATAGAAAAGCTTTACGTTTGATGCGTATGGCAGAAAAATTCGGAATTCCTGTAGTTACTTTTGTAGATACTCCTGGTGCTTATCCTGGTTTAGAAGCAGAAGAGCGTGGACAAGGTGAAGCTATTGCACGTAACATTTTTGAAATGTGTGTGCTAAAAACTCCTATTATCACTATTATTATTGGTGAAGGAGCTTCTGGAGGTGCTTTAGGAATTGGAGTTGGAGATAGAGTGTTAATGATGGAAAATTCATGGTATTCTGTAATCTCACCAGAAAACTGTTCTACTATTTTGTGGAGATCGTGGGAGTTTAAAGAAAAAGCTGCTGCAGCTTTAAAGTTAACTTCTAAAGATATGAGTGCTTTAAAATTAGTCGATGGTGTTATTCCAGAACCATTAGGAGGAGCTCATTCTGATAGAGAAACTACTTTTAAAACTGTTAAAGAAACTATTGTGAAGTTATTAGCAGAGCTACAAGCAAAAGAAATACCTGAGATGGTGAATGAACGTATTGAAAAATATGCAAACATGGGAGTTTACGAAGAAAACTAAACCCTTGTATTAATAAATTTAAAATCCCGAGTTTTCACTCGGGATTTTTTGTTTTTTAATAAATAATATTGTTAATAAGTCATGAATAGAAATGACTTTTAATGGAAATATACTTTTAAACAATTTGTAAATTTAAGAGTATAGCTAAAATCACATTTCTATGAGAATTGAATATGATATCAAATTAGGATTTAAAGATGTAATGATTAGACCTAAGCGTTCTACATTAAAAAGTAGAGCCCAAGTTAATTTAGATAGGGAATTTAAATTTTTAAACAGTAAAGCTAGTTGGATGGGAGTTCCAATTATGGCTGCAAACATGGATACTGTTGGGACTTTTGAAATGGCCTTGGCTTTAATGGAACATTGTGTTTTTACTGTTATTCACAAACATTATTCAGTAGCTGAGTGGAATCAGTTTTTATCAAAAGCTCCCCAAGGAATAGAAAATTTTATAGCCATTAGCACGGGAACAGGTTCTAAGGATGCTGAAAAATTAAAGCACGTTTTGACTGAAAATCCATTTCTAAAATTTATTTGTATTGATGTGGCTAATGGTTATTCAGAGCACTTTGTGAGTTTTGTTCAGAATACAAGAAATTTATATCCCGATAAAGTAATCATAGCAGGAAATGTGGTGACGGGTGAAATGGTTGAAGAATTATTGTTGTCTGGTGCAGATATAATCAAAGTCGGAATTGGACCAGGTTCTGTTTGTACCACAAGAGTAAAAACAGGTGTTGGGTATCCACAATTGTCTGCTATTATAGAATGTGCTGATGCTGCTCATGGTTTGGGTGGACAAATAATTAGTGATGGTGGTTGCGCTACACCAGGTGATGTTGCTAAAGCTTTTGGTGCAGGAGCAGATTTTGTAATGTTAGGAGGAATGTTGGCTGGACATGATGAAAGTGGAGGAGAATTGATTGAAAAAAACGGAGAAAAATTCAAGCAGTTTTATGGAATGAGTTCTGCTACAGCTATGGAAAAACACGTTGGAGGAGTGGCAGAATATAGAGCCAGTGAAGGAAAAACAGTTGAGGTTCCTTACAGAGGAAAAGTAATACAAACCATACACGATATTTTAGGAGGGATCAGAAGCACTTGTACTTACGTTGGAGCACAACGCTTAAAGGAATTAACCAAAAGAACTACTTTTATTAGGGTAGCAGAGCAAGAGAATAGAATTTATACTAAATAAAAAAAGAGTCAGATTTTTCTGACTCTTTTTGGTTTTAAACACTTTTTAACCAACCAGCAATGCTGATTCTATTTCTTGTTAATGATGGATGCACTTCGTGTTCTAATTCATCACTTTTAAAAAAGACAACTCTACCCTCTAGCGGATATACATCATCTATTTTATTATCGTTAATATACAATGATAATTTCCCACCGTCTTTTGTAGACCAATCTTCGTTTAAATAAATTACCAAAGAGAACTTTCTTCCTTTTTCACTTTTAAATTGATCCAAATGACGTTTGTAAAAACTATTTACTTCATAAGTAGCATAGTGGAATTCTGATGCATTTATTGAAGTATAACAGGTTCTATTTAAATAAGAAATAAATCTATTGATTTTGTTTAATAACGAACGCTCAAATGCATTGGTAGAATTTTCATCAATCCATTTAATTAAATCTCCTCTTACCAAAGTATTCTTTTGGTAATCAAACTTTTTACCTATTCCTGCAGGATGCATTTCACCATTTTCTCTATATCTAAAAAGGTTGTCTCTTAGTCCAGAAATGGTATCAACATCCATAAAACTCTCAGTAAAACCGTACTGATTATTTAAGAGTCCGTCAATCAAAGCTTCAAACTGAAGCTCCTCTTGTTCTATGCTTAATTCGTTTTTCATATAACCGCCTAAAGTAGCTGATTTTAATATTGTTTTTTCTTATTTAAAAAAATATCACAAAAAATAATTTATTAAACACTTGTTTAAATTAAACGTTTGTTTAATTTTGTATAAGATTTAAGATTAAATAATCGGAGACATGAAATTAAATAAAAAACAGGTTCACATTTTAAGCGTAGCAGAAAAGCTGTTTGCAGAAAATGGTTTTGATGGTACATCTGTTAGAACCATTGCAAAAGAGGCTGATGTTAATGTGGCAATGATTTCTTATTACTTTGGTTCAAAAGAAAAATTACTAGAAACATTTTTGTTGTATAGAATTGCAGATTTTAGAAATGAACTGGTAAAAGTTATCAATCAAGAAAAATCTTTTTTAGAAAGGCTAGACAATTTAATAGAATTAATTATTCATAGAATTCATTCAAAAAGAAGAATGTATAAAATCATTCATTTTGAATTTTCTAACGAAACAAGAGGGTTTGATTTTAAAGCATATACCAAGGAAAAATTAGAAAGTTTTAAAACAATAAAGGCTTTTGTGGAAAAAGGACAAGAAGCAGGGGTATTCATCAAAAATGTGAATGTAGAATTGTTAATGCCTACCGTACAAGGATCTTATTTTAATTTTTATTATAACAAACGTTTTTACAAAACCTTAATACCCTTAGAGAATGATGTTGCCGTTGATATTTATGTGCATCAAACTTTAACAAAACACATTCAACAAACCATAAAATCATTATTAACAAATGAAATTTAAAATACTATTGCTTAGTGTTTTTGTAACTATTGGATTACAGTCACAAAGCAAACAATCGATGAATTTAAAAGAAGCTATTCACATAGCGCTTGAACAAAGTGACATGTCTAAAATAGCGGATGTAAAAGTAACCACAGCAGAAAATGAAATGCAAGTGGCTAAGAATTTATTGTATCCTGATGCTAAAATTACTGGTCAGTATGCCTATTTAACCAATGCAAATATAGATTCAAAATTAAATGATAATAGTTCTTCATCAGGGAGTAATAGCAGTCCTAATATCAATCAATTAATGTTTGGACAAGCTAGTGTTTCTATGCCCTTGTTTACAGGTTTTAAATTAAAAAATACGGTTCAAGCAAGTGAAAATAATTATAAAGCTGCGACTTTAAATGCCGAAACTAAAAAAGAAGAAATTGCTTTAAGCGTTACGCAAAGTTTTATCAATTTATACAAGGCAAATCAAACTATTTTATTGATACAAGAAAGCTTAAAAAGTGCAAAACAAAGAGTAAAAGATTTTACCTCTATGGAGCAAAACGGAATCATTGCTCGTAATGATTTGTTAAAAGCACAAATTCAAGAATCAAACATTGAGGTAGGTTTAGAAGATGCTAAAAAGACAGCTAATATTTTAAATTACAGATTGGCTATGATGTTAAAATTACCTGAAAATACAGTGATTGATATCCAGTCAGATGATTTGGGAAAACTAGAATTGGTGAATGATAATATTTCCATAGAAAGAAGTGATTTAGAAGCTTTAGATTATCAATACAAAGCAGCTGAAAATCAAATTAAAGTAGCCAAAGGAAATTATTATCCAACCATTGGGTTGTCTGGAGGATATGTGGCTTTAGACTTAAAAAATGCTTTAAGTGTGACTAATGCTATGAATATTGGAGTAGGGGTTTCTTATGATATTGGAAGCATATTTAAAAATAAAAGCAATGTTAAGGTTGCCAAGAGCAAAGCTAAAGAGTTGGAATATGCAATTGATGTTCAGAATGATGCAGTTAAAGTAGAAGTAGAAAATGCAAGACAAGAATATCAATTGGCAGTAAAAAAATATACGGTTTTTACAAGATCTGAAGAGCAATCAATAGAAAATTACAGAATTGTACAAGATAAATATAACAACGGTTTGGCTGATACGAACGATTTGTTAGAGGCAGATGTAGATCAATTACAAGCCAAATTAAACGTGACTTACGCCAAAGCAAACATTACAGAAAAATATTACGCTTGGTTAAAAGCAACAGGATTATTAATCAACACATTAGAAAAATAAAGAATATTTCATATCATGGAACAAAAGAAAAAAATCAATAAAAAGTTTGTAGCCATCATTTCAGTATTGGTTACTATTGGAGTGGTTTACGGAACTTACAAGTTTGTCCACTCATTATCTCATGAAGAAACAGATGATGCTCATATGGAAGAAAATATGAGTCCTATCATTCCTAGAGTAGGAGGTTATATACAAAAAGTTTATGTATCAGATAATCACAGTGTACAAAAAGGAGACACTTTATTTGTGATTGATAATAGTGATTATGTAGTAAAAATTGAACAAGCAAAAGCGAATTTATTAGCTGCTCAAAATGCTTTGTTAGTAGCGCAAGCAAGCATTGGTTCTTCTGAAGCTAATTCAGCTACCGCAAGTGCACAAGTGAATACTGCTACAGAAACCATTAAATCTGCCGAAATTAAACTATGGAGAGCAGAAAATGATTTTAAGAGATATGAAAATTTATACAAAAATAATTCTATTACAGCACAACAATACGAGCAAGCGTTGGCTGCAAAACAGGAAGCTGAAAATCATTTACAAGTTTTAAAAAATCAAAAGCAAGCAAGTAGCAGTCAAAAAAATGCGGCTGTTTCTCAAACGGATATTTCTAAAAAACAAGTAGCAGTTGCCGAAGCAAATGTGAAAAGTGCAGAAGCAGTTTTAAATGCTGCAAAATTAAATTTAAGTTATACAGTGGTTACAGCTCCAATTAGTGGACAGTTATCAACAGTGAAAATTCAAGAAGGACAATTTGTACAGCCAGGTCAATCTTTATTTTATTTAATTGATACATCAACTAAATGGGTGGTTGCTAATTTTAAAGAAACACAATTATCAAAAATGGTGGTGGGTCAAAAAGTAGGAATTAAAGTAGATGCCTATCCAGGAGATGAATTTGAAGGAGTTGTTGCAACTTTTTCTCCAGCAACAGGATCTAAATTTTCTTTGTTACCACCAGATAATGCTACAGGGAACTTTGTAAAAACCATTCAGCGTTTGCCTGTAAAGATTGAATTTACAGAAAACAATAATAAAGAAGCATTGGCAAAATTACGTTCAGGAATGAATGTAGAGGTTGATGTGCATTTAAAATAAGTTATGCAGGATCAAGACAGTTTAGTAGAATATGGTTACAGAAGGGTTATTATAACTATTACAGCAATTCTGTGTGCCTTACTAGAAATAGTAGACACTACTATTGTAAATGTAGCTCTGAATGACATGAAGGGAAGCTTGGGAGCTACTCTTACTGATGTTGCTTGGGTAATTACGGCTTATGCTATTGCCAATGTAATTATTATTCCTATGACAAGTTGGTTGTCTAAGCAATTCGGTAGACGAAACTATTTTGCAACCTCCATTGTTATTTTTACGGTGTCTTCATTTTTATGTGGAAATGCCGATAATATTTGGGAATTGGTGGCTTTTAGATTTGTTCAAGGTTTAGGAGGAGGAGCCTTATTGGTAACTGCTCAAACCATTATTACAGAAAGTTACCCAGCCGCAAAAAGAGGAATGGCACAGGCTATTTATGGAATGGGAGTGATTGTAGGACCAACTTTAGGACCTCCATTAGGAGGGTATTTGGTTGACAATTATTCTTGGCCCTATATCTTTTATATCAATATTCCCATTGGAATTATTGCGACAGCTTTGACTATTTTTTTTGTGAGAAGTCCTAAGTATGGAGAAAAATTGAAAGCAAAACAAGTAGATTGGATAGGAATTATTTTATTAACCACCTTTATTGGATCGTTACAATTTGTACTAGAACATGGTCAACAAGATGATTGGTTTGATAATTCATTAATTACAGCATTGTCGGTAACGTCCGTTTTTGGTTTGATATTGTTTATTTGGAGAGAATTAACCTATGAACATCCTATTGTAAATTTAAGTGTACTAAAAGATAGTAACTTAAGAATAGGAACTATCATGACTTTTATTTTAGGATTTGGTTTGTATGGTTCAACCTTTATTATCCCAATTTATACACAATCCGTTTTAGGATTTACAGCAACCGATGCTGGTTTGTTATTGGTACCAAGTTCTATTACAACAGCCATTATGATGCCTATTATTGGTAAGTTATTGCAAAAAGGAGTTCCGCAAAAATATTTGGTAGCAGGTGGTTTTGCCATTTTCTTCTTGTATAGTTTATGGATGTATTTGGTGATGACACCAGATACGGGAACAGAACATTTCTTTTGGCCATTAGTGGTAAGAGGGTTGGGATTAGGGTTGTTATTTGTACCGATTACAACTTTATCATTATCAACTTTAATAGGAAAAGATATTGGAGACGGAGCAGCATTTACAGGAATGACAAGACAATTAGGAGGTTCTTTTGGAATAGCCATTATTACCACCATGATTGCCAGATTTACCCAACAACATAAAGTTGATTTATTGCCAAATATTAATGCCGTGAATTTGCAAGTTCAAGAAAGAATTCAGGGATTAAAAATGATGTTTATGAGCAAAGGTTATGCGGTAAATGAGGCTTTAGAAAAGGCGTACAAAGTGTTAGAGGTTTCAGTCATGAAACAAGCTACAGTATTGTCTTATATGGATATATTTTTATACTTAGGAGTGTTGTTTTTACTCTGTATTCCATTTGTTTTATTAATCAAAAAAGGAGCGGGTAAAATAGATACTTCCTCGGTACATTAATTGAGTTTAGTTAGTTTACGTTTAGAAAAAAGCACTGCCTAGGCAGTGCTTTTTGTTTTTAGTTAATGTTCGTGGCTTAATTCTCCATTTTTAGATTGAGCATAAATGTAATAAGCTCCATCAGTTACAATTTGCATATTTTCTGGAATTTTATCAATAGGGGTAACTTCTGTAAAGCCTTGGTTAGTTGCTCCTGTTTTTACATTTATTTTTAAAAATTCAGTTTCTGCATCATCTTTATTGGTTGAGGCAACATAAATAAAGTGAGTTCCATTTTCTTTTAAAACAGCACTTTCTGGTAAGGCATTTACAGTTTTATCATTCAACCATATTTTTGCATTGATGAATAAATCTTTAATAAAAATGGGCTTTTCATCTTCTAAATGTCCATGAACTCTCACTGTTTTAGCTGTTCCGTTAAACTCTTTACCAATTACACTTACTTCTCCTTTGTATTGTGTATTATTAATGGCAGGAGTAGTGTAGCTTATTTTTTGTCCCACTTTTATTTTATCAATATCTTTTTCAAAAACATCTAATTCTAAGTGTAAATGATCGTTGGCTACAATTTCCATCAAAGAAACATTAGGCATTACAAAAACGCCATTATGCATATTAATTTTGGTAATAAATCCACTCATAGGAGCGATGATCGGAATTTGTTGTGAAATATTATCAGGAGTCAAGTTTTTAGTAGCAATGCCTAAGTAATTTAATTGTTGGGAAACTCCCATATACTCGGCCTTTAGCATGTCTACTTTTGCTTTGGCAGTTTGTAAGTTTTTAGAAACACCAGCATTGGCATTCACTAATTCTTGCTGTCTAGAAACTTCAATTTCCTGAAGTTCTAATTGTGCTTTTGTCTTTAAAAAATCTTGTTGTTTTACAATAAAATCTGGATTTTCTAAATAAGCAATAATTTCTCCTTTTTTGATAAAATTTCCTTCGATGAACTTTTTATGGCCTGATATAATTCCTTCGTATTTTGCATTCACAGATGAATAGGCATTGGGAGGTAAACCAAGTAAACCAGTAGCTTTTACAAAATTGTTGACTTTCATTTGAGAAAAATCACCAAATCTTAAATCGATGGTTTTAATTTGATTTTTACTTAAGTGAGTGTTTTTATCATCATGATGTTCTTGAGTCTCATTTTTTTCTGAATGTTTGTCTGAAGCTTCTTTTTTACATGAGGTCATCATAATTAAAAGAAGTAATGCACAAAAAATGGGTTTGATATATGTTTTCATATTTTTTATTGTTGATTGGTGATGAATTTATAGTAAGCCACGGCATTGTTGTAATTCAATAATTGATTCCAGTATTTTTGCTCGTTATTGCTTACCATTTGCAAAGTATTTAACAATTCTAAGTAAGAAATTTCACCTGCTTGATAATTAAGTTTTGCAATTCTAATCATTTCAGGATTGATTTGATTCACTTGTGATTCATAAAACTCAACTCCTTGTTGATAGGTTAATACTTGAGTTTTTGCATGATTTATTTCCTGTTCAAAAGTCAAAGCATCACTTTTATATTTGTTTTTGGCAATTTCTATTTCTATTTGTTGAGCTTTTATTTTTCTTTTGGTTTGACTGTTAAATAACGGAATACTAATCCCTCCAGAAACACCATTGAGCCAACCTCCTTGCACATAATTTTGAGCAGCATAACCAAGATTAAAACTTGGATTTAGTTGTGTTTTACTTACTTTCATTTTGGCTTCGGTAATGGCAATATTCTGTTTGCTTTTTTCTAACCAAATAAGTTGAATGCTATCCTTAAAATCGATGTTAGATTTTACAAAATTTGTAGATGGAAAGAATAAATCATCACTATTTAAAAGGGATTGCAGTTTCTTTTCAGAATTTTGTATTTCTAAATCGGATTGTTTTGTGAGTAATTCGTACTCTTTTAATTTAGAAAGTAAGGTATAAGCTTCAATATTATTGGTGGCTCCCGCTTTTACTCTGACCTTGGCAATATTGCTATATTGGGTATATATATCTACTAATTTTGCATATAGGCTTTGCAATTTCTTTTGATGTTGCAAGTTGTAATACGCTTGTTTTACCTGATAAGAAACTTCACTAATTATCAATGTTTGTTCTAAAGTACTTTGTTGTGTAATTTCGCTTTGTAAACGATTATTTGCTTTAGAAACGCCGATATTGTTGAATTTTTGAGATACTTCAATTTGGTTGACTTGTTGATTGTTTTTAACAAACAAACCATCTCCTTTATAACCAATAGCAGTATTTCCTAAATTATATGTAACGTTTTGTAAAGATTCATTTTTTTCTACTTCTAACGAAGCTGCTTTTATTTTAGGATGGTTTTCTAAAGCTATTTGAATGGCCTCCTCTACAGAAATAGATTTTTCTTGTGCTCGTGAGACTATTCCAATGCTGAAGCATACAAAAACCATTAATGTAGTCTTTGAAGAGATTTTTATTTTTTTAGGCTTCCAGTTTTCTATCCATTGATATAAGATGGGTAAAATAACTAAGGTTAAAAATGTTGCAGAGATCAATCCTCCAATCACAACAGTGGCTAGTGGACGTTGTACTTCTGCTCCTCCAGAAGTCGATAACGCCATGGGTAAAAAACCTAAAGATGCTACGGCAGCGGTTAAAATTACGGGACGTAAACGAACTTTTGTTCCTTCCAAAATTCTATCATAGATATTATCCATTCCTTCTTTTTTAAGTTGATTAAAATAACCAATCAATACAATTCCGTTTAATACAGCTACTCCAAACAAAGCAATAAATCCAATTCCGGCTGAGATACTAAAAGGCATTCCTCGTAATTGTAAAGCCCAAACACCACCAATGGCAGATAATGGAATGGCCGTGAAAATTAAAGCGGCTTGTTTAAAAGAACCAAACGTAAAGTAGAGTAAAATAAAAATTAAAGCCAAAGCAATAGGCAAGGCCACAGACAAACGAGCATTAGCAGCTTTTAAATTCTCAAATTGTCCGCCATAGGTAAAATAATATCCTGAAGGTAATTCCAATTTGCTGTCTAATTCTTGTTGAATTTTACCAACCAAGGTTTCTACATCAGTGTCTCCAACGTTTACACCAATTACAATTCGTCTATTGGTATTTTCTCTAGAAACTTGCATAGGAGCATCCTTCAATTGAATATTCGCAATAGTACTTAACGGAATTTGATTTCCATCTTCTAAAGAAATAAATAGGTTTTGTAGGTCATCAATCTCAGCTCTAGAACTTTTATCTAATCGAACGACCAAGTCAAATCTTTTTTCTCCTTCGTAAATTATTCCAGCTTTTTCTCCGGCAAAAGCGGTTCTAATAATTTTATTAACATCCTGAACATGTAAACCATATTGAGCCAATTTAGAATAGTCATATTCAATCATAATTTGTGGCATTCCAACAGTTTGTTCTACATTTACCGTTCCTACACCTGGTAGTTTTTTAATGATTTTTTCTCCTTCTTTGGCTTTGTTATAAAGTACGTCTAAATCATCTCCAAACAATTTAATGGCAATATCTGCCTTGGTTCCGGTCATCAATTCGTTAAAACGTAGCTGAATGGGTTGAGAAAATTCGTAACCTACACCAGGAATGTCTTGTAAAGAAGTTTCTATTTTTTCAAACAAGTCTTGTCGGTTTTCTGCTGATGTCCATTCGTTTTTAGGTTTCATCACCAATGTATAATCGGCAACTTCTACAGGCATTGGGTCGGTAGGGATTTCTGCGGATCCAATATTGGCTACAATGTCTTTAATTTCAGGAAACTCTTTTCTCAACTTATTTTGAATCCTTTTAGCGGTTTCTATACTCTGTGTTAAAGAACTTCCTGGAGGTAAAATTTGTTGCATAGCCAAATCTCCTTCTTCTAACGTAGGAATAAATTCACCTCCCATTTTGGTAAAGGCAAATAAAGTGATGATGAATATTGCTATTGTACCCCCAATAAATATTTTCTGATGTTTTAAAGCTTTTTTTAAAACAGGTTGATACCTTTTTTGGATGGCATCAATTAATTTATCGGTAAAAGTTCTTTTATAACTAATGTTTTTGTTTAAAAACAAAGATGCCATCATGGGAACATAGGTCAATGATAAAATCAAAGCTCCAGTAATGGCTAACATCACCGTTTGTGCCATGGGTTTAAACATTTTACCCTCTATGCCAACCAAAGCTAGAATAGGAATGTAGACCATTAAAATAATGATTTCTCCAAAAGCAGCAGAACTTCTAATTTTTTGAGAAGAGAAAATCACTTCATTGTTCATCATTTTTTTTGTCAGTTGTTTTCCTGCGTGTTTTATTTGTAATCTGTGTACAATGGCTTCTAGAATAATCACGGCTCCATCTACTATCAATCCAAAATCAATGGCTCCTAAACTCATCAAGTTGGCAGAAATACCTAATAAATTCATCATAGAAATGGCAAACAACATGGCAAACGGAATCACCGATGCTACAATCAATCCTGCCCTCCAATTTCCTAATAATAAAACTAGAATGAAGATGACAATCAATCCTCCTTCAATTAGATTTTTTTCTACGGTTCCAATGGCGGTTTTAATCAATTTATCTCTTACCAAATAAGGTTCTACAATAACTCCTTCGGGTAATGATTTCTGAATTTGAACAACTTTTTCTTTGACTAATTCTGTCACTTCGGCGGAGTTGGCTCCTTTAAACATCATTACTTTTCCACCTACGACCTCTTCACCGTCGCGAACCAAAGCTCCATATCTTGGAGCTTTTCCAAAATGTACTTTGGCTACATCTTTTATTAAAATAGGGATATGATTATCGTTATGAATCACAATATTTCCAATATCATCTAATGATTTTGCAATCCCTTCAGCACGGATATAATAGGTGTTAGGATTTTTTTCAATATAAGCTCCACCTGTATTTTCGTTGCTTTTTTCTAAGGCATCAAAAATATCAGTAATGTTTAGACTCATGGCTTTTAAAACCGTTGGATCAATGGCTACTTCGTATTGTTTTAAGTAACCTCCCATAGAGTTAATTTCTGCCACACCTTCAATTCTTAATAATTGTCTTTTTACAATCCAATCTTGAATGGTTCGTAAATCCGTAGCACTATATTGACCCTCAAAACCTTTTTCGGGTCTTACTACATATTGATAGATTTCTCCTAGTCCTGTAGAAATAGGAGCCATTTCTGGAGTTCCCAATCCGTTTGGAATGTTATCTTGGGCTTCTTTTAATCGTTCACTAACCAATTGTCTGGCCAAGTAAATATCATAATCTTCTTGAAAAACCACGGTGATTACTGATAGTCCAAATCGTGAAATAGATCTAATTTCTTCTGTTTTTTGAAGACTTTGTAGGGCTAGTTCAATGGGAGTTGTAATAAATTGTTCTACTTCCTGAGTCGCCAAAGTAGGGGTAACGGTAATAATTTGAACCTGATTATTGGTGATGTCAGGAACTGCATCAATGGGGATTTGTCTTAAAGAATAGACGCCCCAAATGGTTAGAGCCATCATAAATAGCCCTATAATAAACTTATTCTTAACCGAATAAGCTATGATTTTATCAAACATGTTTGTTGTTTTTGGTTAAACTTTATGAAATGACAAGACAGACTTGTCCTAATAAAATAGCTTAACCAATATTTGGTGGATGCCAAAGACCTTTGGCAAATTTGTAGTGATAATGGTAAGCGTAGAAAAAATTACAAGCGTCGTAATTTTTGATATTGTCTTGTTTAAACGTAATTAAAACAGGGAGAGTAATAGAAGTTCCACAACAATTACAGGTACAAAGTGGGGTGCATTCATCATGGATATCTTGTGAGTGTTCTTGATGAGGTTTGTGAATTTCAGTACTTACATGTTCATTTATAGGTTCAAAAATATTATCTGTACATGGTATGGCTACCATGACAAAAACAATAAAAGATAGTATGAACGCTAAAATTCTCATCTTTATAAAGATATTCTTTTTTATGGTTTTAAACAATCTTGATTATAAAAACCACCTTTATTCTCTTTGCGTTCCATGGAAGCTTGAATGATTAAATAGGCATTGGTAATCATATTTCTTAATTCACAAATAGGAACAGAAAGTTTGGCTTTTTTGTATAATTCTTTATTTTCTTGATACAACATTTCTATACGATTGGCAGCCCTTTGTAAACGTTCATCAGAACGAACAATACCAACATAATTACTCATAATTTTTTGAATATCTCTTCTATCATGTGTAATTAAAATATTCTCTTTGTTTTTAGAGGTATCTGTATCATCCCAACCAGGAATATCATTCCTAAAAGTTAAAGAATCAAATTTTGTAATAGCGTGTTCAAAACTTTTGTGAGCATATACTACTGCTTCTATTAAAGAGTTTGAGGCTAATCTATTAGCTCCATGTAACCCCGTTCTAGAACATTCCCCGCAAGCATATAAATTTTCTATAGTAGTTTCTCCATTCATATCAACAGCTACACCACCACATATATAGTGAGCAGCAGGTGTTACAGGAATAAAATCTTTGTGAACGTCAATTCCTAAAGATTTACATTTTTTGGTGATGTTTGGAAAGTGATTGACAAAATGTTTTGGATCGATGTGTTTACAATCTAAATACACATAATCTTCACCCGTTAATTTCAATTCAGAATCAATGGCTCTAGCCACAATGTCTCTAGGTGCTAATTCCAAACGATCATCGTATTTTTCCATGAAACGTTCTCCATAAATGTTTCTTAAAATTCCACCTTCTCCACGAACGGCTTCAGTAATTAAAAATGCAGGAGATTGTGCTGGTTCTTGATGTAAAGCTGTTGGATGAAACTGAATAAATTCAATGTCTTTAACTTTGGCTTTCGCTCTATAAGCCATGGCAATTCCATCACCTGTAGCAATTTTAGGATTGGTGGTTGTTCTGTAAACTTGACCACTACCACCAGCTGCCAATAATGTTATTTTGGCTTGAATGGTTTTTATTTCTTGTGTATTTTCATCTAACACGTAAGCTCCATAACAAGTAATTTCATCTCTGTGAGTTACTGTTTTTTCGTGACCTTGAGCTCTTAAAATATGATGATCAGTAATGAAATCTACTGTAAAATGATCTTCTAATAAAGTGATGTTTTTAGTTTTATCTACGGTTTCTAATAAGGCACGAGCAATCTCAGACCCTGTAACATCTTTATGATGTAAAATTCTATTTTGAGAATGTCCTCCTTCACGACCCAAACTATAATCGCCTTGATTGGTTTTGTCAAATTGAGTCCCCCAAGCAATTAGTTCTTCCAATCTTTTTGGAGCTTCTTCAACCACCATTCTAACCACAGCTTCATCACATAAGCCATCACCAGCAATTAAGGTATCTTGTATGTGTTCTTCAAAAGAATCGGTGTCGGTGTTGGTTACGGTAGCAATTCCTCCTTGGGCATATTTGGTGTTGCTTTCTTCTTTTTCCGCTTTTGTTACCAAAATAACTTGAGCTTCTTTAAAGTGATTGGCAACTTTTAGAGCATAAGAGAGTCCTGCAATTCCAGAACCGATGACTAGAAAATCTGTTTTAATCATATTTTATTTAGAAAGTGCTAACATTCTCTCGATAGGTAGCAATGCATCTGCAGCTAATTTTTCATCTACTTCAATAGCAGGTAATTCGTATTTTAAACACAAAAATAATTTTTTCATGGTATTCATTCTCATGTAAAAACATTCGCTACAAGCACAAGTATTATCTTCTTCTGCAGGAGCAGGAATTAAATGCTTGTTAGGAACTTGTTTAATCATTTCATGTAAAATACCAGCTTCTGTAGCTACAATAAATTTTTCTTTTTTGCTCTCTCTCGCGTATTTTAACAAACCAGCAGTAGAACCAATATAGCTCGCTGTTTTTAAAATATGTGATGGAGATTCTGGATGTGCAATAATTTCAGCGTCTGGATGCTCCGCAGCAAGAGTCAATAATTTTTCAATAGAAAAAGCTTCATGCACCATACAAGCTCCATCCCATAAAACCATATCCCTTCCTGTTTCTTTGTTTAAATAATCTCCTAAGTTTTTATCTGGAGCAAAGATGATTTTTTGATCTTTTGGAAAAGAATTGATAATTTTTACAGCGTTTGATGAAGTACAAACAATATCACTCATTGTTTTAATTTCAGCAGAACAGTTGATGTAGGTTACCACTTTATGCTCAGGGTATTTTGCTTTAAAAGCTTTAAAATCTTCTGGCGGACAAGAATCTGCCAAAGAACAACCCGCTTTTAGATCGGGTAATAAAACCTTTTTCTTAGGGTTTAAAATTTTTGCAGTTTCGGCCATAAAGTGAACTCCGCAAAATACAATGACATCTGCATCAGTTTTTGCAGCTTCTTGTGCAAGCTGTAAACTATCACCTACAAAATCAGCAATATCTTGAATGGCTTCTTCTTGATAATAATGAGCCAATATGACAGCATTTTTCTCCTTCTTTAATCGATTGATTTCCGCTACATAATCTGTAGTGTCTTTGGTATCGATATCTAAAAAACCTTTATTATTTAAGTTTTCTTTTGCTTTTGCTAAAGTGTCCATTACATTAGTTTTGAAGTACAAATTTACAAAAAAAGAGCCTATGTAGGCTCTTTTGATTTTATGTTGGTCTTATTTAGATTGACCTTACAGCATATTTCCAACCGAAAGTATCTTCTGCTTTACCAGTTTGAATGTCTGTTATTTTCTTTTTAATAATAGATGCATAGCTGTTTTCTAATTTAGGAAGATCGTAATCGTTTCCTTTAAAGTGAAAACTTACAATAGGGTTGATAACCGCCGCTGTACCTGCTCCAAACATCTCTAATAAAGTTCCATTTTTTGCAGCATCTTCAATTTCGTAAACAGAAATATCTCTTACTTCAACTTTATATCCTTCTTTTTCTGCAATGGCAATCACACTTTTACGAGTAATACCATCTAAGATTCTGTCAGAAGTTGGAGCAGTAATTAAAGTATCACCTACTCTAAAGAAAACGTTCATTGTTCCCGCTTCTTCTAATTTTTCGTGCGTACTAGAATCTGTCCAAACTACTTGTTGATATCCTGCTTCGTTTGCTAATTTTGTAGGATAGAATTGCCCTGCGTAGTTCCCTGCACATTTTGCAAATCCAACTCCTCCACTTGCAGAACGACTGTATTTATCGGCAAATAATACTTTTACATCTCCGCTGTAATATGATTGCGCTGGAGATAAAATAAACATGAATTTATAACGCTTTGCTGGTGAAGCCGAAACTCCTGGTTCTGTAGCAATAATAAAAGGACGGATGTACATAGAACTACCTTCTGTAGTTTGTATCCATTCTTTATCAATATTTAACAACAACTCCATTCCGTCAAAGAATAAATCTTTAGGAAATTCAGGAATTGCCAAACGCACAGCAGATTTGTTTAACCTGATTAAGTTATCTTCAGGTCTAAATAACCAGACGGCACCATCGACAGACTTGTAGGCTTTCATTCCTTCAAAAATTGCTTGACCGTAATGGAATACTTTAGCTGATGGGTCTAGAGAAATAGGACCATAAGGTCTAATCTGAGCGTTTTTCCACTCTCCATCAATGTAATCACATTCAAACATGTGATCCGTAAAGTTTTCTCCAAACGATAAATTGCTAAAATCTACCTCATTAATCTTTGTGGTAGTAGATTTTTTAATCGTGATGTTCTGGTTGTTAATTCCCATGATTTCGTTTGTAAAAAAATATATTTATGAAGAACAAAAGTAAATATAAAAATTGTAAAGTATGCAATAAAAAGACTTTTTAACAAAGTATATTAATACCTATATTTGCTGCCATAAACCAACTGTTTTGAAAAGACAAATAATCATAACATCTGACGGATCTACTACGATTCACCTCCCTGCATGGAACGAGAATTATCATTCCACGCACGGTGCTATTCAAGAGGCCTATCATGTGTTTATTGAAATGGGTTATAAATCTATGGAAAAAGATGATTTTTCTATTCTTGAAATTGGTTTTGGAACAGGCTTAAATGCTTTTATTACGTTGTTAGAAACGGCTAAAGATCAACGTAAAATAAATTATGTTGGGATAGAGGCTTACCCTGTTAGAGAAGATGAGTTGTTGGCTTTGAATTATGTGTCAGAATTAGATACTAGAAATTTATCGCATAAGTTTGAGGAAATGCACTTAACCCCTTGGAACAAGCCACAAGAGGTAACGCCTAATTTCACTTTGACCAAACGTCAAATGTTTTTTCATAATTTACATGATATAGATACGTTTGATTTGATTTATTTTGATGCTTTTGGAGCCAGAGTACAACCTGATTTATGGACAGAAGAAATTTTTGAGTTGATGTTTAAAGCCCTAAAACCGGGTGGGAAAATAGTTACTTATGCCGCTAAAGGGAGTGTGCGTAGAGCCATGCAAACAGTAGGGTTTTTAGTAGAAAGATTGCCTGGCCCTCCAGGAAAAAGAGAAATGTTAAGAGGGACTAAAAAAATATAAATATGACAGAGTTTACAAGACCAAAAAGAAAAAAGCCAAACAGACTTAGAGTTATTTTATTAGTAGCCTTGTTGTTTTTGGTGTTGTATTTGTTAAAAAATGCAGATGCTTTGATAGCTCAGTTTTTAAACAAATAACTAACGTTTAAACTTTCTTCCTTTCCAATTATAGCCACCAAAAAGCGCTTTTATTCCTATATAAGTATTTAAAAAAGGATAAAGTATTCCCACCAATACATATTGTTGAATACTGATTTTTTGTTTTAATTTTTTATTGGTTATCAAAATGATAATCAGGTCGATTCCGATTTTTAGAAGCAACAGATAAAAAGTAAATAGCGGTTTTAACATCAATCCAAATACAATGAATAATTGGGTGATTAAAACGATTAATCCAATAAACTTGGTAAAAAAACTTTTGTAATGTGTGCTTTTGGCAGCCCAACGAATGCGTTGTTGAATTACCTTTTTCCAGTTATTTTCCGCTTTTGTAACAACTAGTGCTTCTGTAGTATTTAAATAATGTACTTTTTTTGGAAAGTCTTTCACAAAATTTTCCAAAGTAAAAACATCGTCACCACTTGCAATGTTGGTTTGATGAGATTGCATTTGTAGATACGCTTTTTTATCAAAACCCATATTGGCAGCATTACACATCATTGGTTGTTGAATTCCAAAACTTCCCATGGTCACGCTAATCAAACTTAGACTGTCGTATTTTTGATATTGTTCCACAAAATTCTTGTTGGTTTTAAGTGCAATAGGCCCTGCTACGAATAAACTTTGTTTTTGATATATGATACTATTATATGCATATAACCAATTTTTAGGAAGGACACAGTCTGCATCAGTAGTGATGATAAAATCAAACTTCGTAGCTTTGATTCCAACTTGAATGGCATCTTTTTTAGGAGAATAGCTTACTCGTTGGTTGTTTAATATTTTGATATTTGGTATTTTGTCTTGCCATTGTTTGATGATGTTTACAGAGTTGTCTGTAGATTCGTCATCAATCAAAAGAATTTCAAAATTGTCTGAATCATATTCCAAATTTTGAATGCTTTTTAAAAGGTTATTTAAAGATTTTTCTTCGTTCCTAAAAGGAATCAAAATGCTAAATCTTTGTTGATGTAAAGATTGATCAACTTCTGTTTTAGGCAAACGAATCAATCCAACTATAAAAAGAAGAATCATCAAACTATAAAGGATTATGACAATCATATTTGTTCTTTTTTTAGATGATAAAATTGTAAAAAACTTCCTGTAATGGCTGGAGCAGCATGGTTGCAAATCCATAAAATAAAATAAGCAATTAAAACATGAGCTTCGGAATATCCTAAAGGAACCAAAACAAACAAGGCTACACTTCCTTTAATGGCAAAATCTAAAATATTTAAAATGGGTAGTAAAGAACTTAACAAATAAATAGCACAAATTCCTGCATATAAAGCGATGGTGTCTAATTTATCATGATGTAATAATACCATCAACAAAAAAGAAAAGAAAATGAATTTTATCACTGAAAACAGGAACAATTGCATGTGAACTTTTACGGGAATACTTTTAATATATGCTATGATTTTTTTTCTGAAAACAATAAAAACAATCAACCCTATAAAACTAGTAATCATTAAAAATGTTTGTTGATTAAAAGCTCTAGCATCAATATTGTCAATCAAATAATAAACGCCCCAACTTCCAAAAATAATGGTAGTCATCATTTGATAAATCCCTTTGGATAAATTTAAAAGCACAATTTTTTTGCTGTGCTCTTTGGAATAAAAAAGGATTTTTTTGAAATAATTCCCTGAGTTAAAAGGGGTAATCAATCCATAAGTATAAGCCACCAAAGTTTCGTAAGCTGCTTTTTTAAAAGAAATTTTTTCAAAAGTCTGAATTACAATTTTCCACTTCAAAATTTCAAAAGTCCAATTTCCCAAAGACAAAAGAATGATAAAAATAAGAGTTACAGGATTTAAAAAATCATAGAGATCTGATGCGCTAAAGGTAGTGGTGGAAACTCTATAAGCGATATAGAACAAGGCAATACAGCTTACCACATATTTTAATATGCGATTGAGCAAAGCAAAATGTTTACGAATTGATTTAAGCATGCAGTATGGTAGCATTCAATTTAGCTATCTTTGCTAAAATAGTTAAATCCACTTTATTGGCTGTAGAAAAAATCATATTAGGTATAGACCCTGGAACCACCATTATGGGATTTGGAGTAATTAAGGTCGTAGGAAAAAAAATGGAGTTTGTTCAAATGAACGAATTGTTGTTAAGTAAATACAGCGATCCTTATGTAAAACTACGCTTGATTTTTGAACGAACCATAGAATTAATAGACACGTATCACCCAGATGAATTGGCTATTGAAGCTCCGTTTTTTGGAAAAAATGTACAATCGATGTTAAAGTTGGGTAGGGCACAAGGAGTGGCTATGGCTGCTGGTTTGTCTAGAGATATTCCAGTGACAGAATACTTACCTAAAAAAATTAAAATGGCCATTACCGGAAATGGAAATGCCAGTAAAGAACAAGTAGCTTTAATGCTTAAGAGTTTATTAGATTTAAAAACGTTACCCAAAAACTTAGATGCTACCGATGGTTTGGCGGCAGCCGTTTGTCACTTTTTTAACAGCGGTGTTAAAGTTGGAGGGAAAAACTATACAGGTTGGGCAAGTTTTGTGAGTCAGAATGAAAGTAAGATAGTAAAGTAGTTGAGTTGCTTAATCGTTTATTTGTGAAATGGTTTAAGTAATTAACATCAACATAATAAAGATAAAATGCTCAGAGGTTAATTACAAATTAGTGAAAAAGTAACTAAGCAGTTAAACAAATCAACAAATCATCAATAAAAATGTCAGGTATTTATTTGCACATTCCGTTTTGTAAAAAAGCATGTCATTATTGCGATTTTCATTTTTCTACTTCCTTAAAAAATAAAGAACCTTTATTAAAAGCATTGGCACAAGAAATTATTTTAAGAGCTAATGAATTTAAAAACAAAAAAGTAGAAACCATTTATTTTGGAGGAGGAACACCAAGTATTTTGGAGGTTGATGAAATTAAAAACATCATTAAAATGATTAGAGAAAACTATGAGGTAGTTCAGTTTCCTGAAATTACTTTAGAAGCCAATCCTGATGATTTAACAGATGATAAAATAAAAGAGTTAGTCCGAACAGAAATTAATAGGTTGAGTATTGGGGTGCAATCTTTTGGTGATAAAGAGTTGCTAATGATGAACAGAGCACATTCGTCTCAAGAAGTAAAACAATGCTTGCAAACAGCTACACAATATTTTGACAATATTACCATTGATTTGATGTATGGAATTCCAGGATTGTCTAATGAGGAATGGAAACAAAATATTCAACAAGCCTTAGATTTTGGAATTTCACATATTTCCTCTTACGCTTTAACGGTTGAAGAAGGAACTGCTTTGGATAATTTTATTAAAAAAGGAAAATATCCTGCCATTGATGAAAGTCTAGCAGCACAACATTTTGATATTTTGGTTGATACCTTAATCCAAGCAGGATTTGATCATTATGAAATATCAAATTTTGGAAAGCCGAACTTTTACTCCAAGCACAATACTTCTTATTGGTTAGGAAAATGGTATTTAGGTTTTGGACCCTCGGCACATTCTTTTAAAGGAACAGTTAGAAGTTGGAATGTGGCTAACAATGCTAAATACATCAAATCTTTATCGGAAAATAATTTGCCTTTCACTCAAGAAACGTTGACTATCAAAGATCAGTACAACGAATATATCATGACGGGTTTGAGAACTATTTGGGGCGTGTCTTTAGAAAAGATTTCTCAAGATTATGGTTTGAAAACAAGGACTTTTTTAGAAAAACAGATTCAACCTTTTTTAGAAAATGGCACTTTATCTTTAAAACAACATCAGCTAAAAACTACTCAAAAAGGAAAGTTTTTAGCTGATGGAATTGCTAGCGAATTGTTTTGGGTTTAAGCGATGGTATTGGTTTTGGCATTTAAAAATGTTTTTAAACCATGCTCTCCCAGTTCTTTTCCATAACCAGATTTTTTAATTCCTCCAAAAGGAAATTTAGGATCGCTTGTTACTTTAAAATTGATGGAGACATAACCCGCTTCTATTTTTGTAGCCAATATTTTGGCTTTTTCAATATTTGTTGTCCAAATAGCGGTTCCTAGACCGTAATCAGAATTGTTAATTTCGTCAATTAAAGTATCAGCGTTTTCATAAGGAATTACGCAAATAACAGGTCCAAAAATTTCCTCTTTTAACATCGGATTGTCTTTGTTTACAATTAACAAAGTAGTTTCGTAAAAAGGGTTGTTTATTTTTCCCCCTACCATTAATTTCGCTCCGTTTTTAATGGTTTCTTCAACTTGATTTTGCAAAATAGGTAAAAATTCAGCTTTAGAAATAGGGCCTATTTGAGTACTTTTTTCTAAAGGATTTCCATGTTTTAAATTCGCTATCTTCTGTTTAAAAAAGGAAATAGCATATTCTAATTTATTTTTAGGCACAAAAATTCTTTTAGCAGCAATACATACCTGACCAGAATTAGCAGTTCTAGAATCAAAAGCAGAGGTTAAGGCGGTATCAAAATCTGCATCTTCCATAATAATAGAAGCATCTGTTCCTCCCAATTCTAATACAGATTTTTTTAAATGTTTTCCTGCTAAAGCAGCTACAGAACTTCCTGCTTTTGTACTACCTGTTAAACAAACACCCTGTACAATTGGATGAGCAATAACTTGTTCTACTTGTGGAATATCAATAATTAAATTAGTAAAAACATGTTTTGGATATCCTGCATCTTCAAATAATTGCTGAATAGCTACGGCACAACCTGTAACGTTTGGAGCGTGCTTTAACAAACAAACATTTCCTGCCATAATGTTTGGGAACGCATAACGGAATACTTGCCAAAGTGGAAAATTCCACGGCATAATTCCAAAAACGGCTCCTGTAGGATGATAACTTACATAAGTGTTTTCATCTAAAGTTTGGTTTTCTAAAAAGGCAGTTGTGTTTTGAGTAAAGTAATCAACAAGGGTACTGGTTTTTATTACTTCGGCCAAACATTGAGTAATGGGTTTTCCCATTTCTATACTAATAAGGTTTGCCAAAGCTTCTTTACGATTTAGCATTAACTCTTTTAGTTTTAATCCTAACTGTTCTTTTTCTTTAAAAGAAATATTTCTCCAATTTTTATAACTTTCTTGAGTGGCATTCAGTTTTAAATGCAACTCATCATCTGTTAAAAAAGAGTATTGATGAATCTTTTTTTGAGTATATGGATTGGTGGTAATAATCATTAGAAAATATGCAAAGTTTGATTTACAAACTTACAAAATGTATCTTAGTAGGCATCCTGTTCTGTCCTAAGAAAAATTGATGAAAAATGAATATAGAAGATTTAAGAATGTATTGTATCTCTAAAGCTCATGTAAGCGAGAGTTTTCCTTTTGATGAATCCACCTTGGTTTTTAAAGTATCTGATAAAATGTTTACTTTGGCTGGTTTAGAAAGAATTCCACATGCAGTAAATGTAAAATGCAATCCTGATTTGGCTGTGGAGTTAAGAGAAAAATATTCATCGGTAACACCAGCTTTTCACATGAATAAAAAACATTGGAATACTATTTTGTTAGCTTCAGAAATGTCTACAGATGAAATAAAAAAATGGATAGACCATTCTTATGATTTGGTAGTAAATAGCTTTACAAAAAAGAAACAAAAGGAATTAGGTTTTATAAAATAGTTAAATTTCAGGATGTTATGCTTGAAGCATAAATTTTGATTAACTTTAGCCCTCGATTTAAAAAAGTGGAAGATGTTTTGGTATCATGAAGAGTTAGAAAGATTAGAGCGAGAAAAGAAAAAGTTAACATACAAACCCAATATGGTTTTTTACGGTAGTTCTTCTTTTAACTTGTGGAATGAAATTCCTAAACTTTTTAAAGAATTTACTCCAATTAATATGGCATTTGGTGGTTCTACACTGGCAGCTTGTTCTTGGTTTTATAAAAAAAATTTTAAAGGATTAAATCCTAGGGCAGTTATGATTTATGCTGGTGACAATGACTTAGGTGATGGAAGACATCCTGAAGAAGTAGTTTTGTTTTTTAGAACTTTATTAGATCAAATTAGGAAAGATTATGGAAATATTCCCGTAACTTTTGTGTCTATCAAACCAAGTCCTAGTAGATGGTACTTAGAAGGTAGCATTCGATATACAAATAGTAATATTAAGGAAATAACCAAAGAAGATAAAAACTTATACTTTATAGATATTTACGAAGCTATGTTAGACGCTTCAGGAAAACCTAACAAAGCCTATTTTATAGAGGATGGTTTACATTTAAACAGTAAAGGTTACAAAGTTTGGTATGATATCATTAAAACACATAAAGAATCATTTCCAGTGTTAGAAATGTCTTAATTTTTAAAGAAAAGCTATGAAAAGAGAATACCATAAATGGTACAGTCCCAATTTAGAAAAAGAAATGGAATTGTTGGTTTTTGGTCACTCAGGTGCAAAAGTCTTGTTTTTTCCTCCAAGAATGGGACGTTTTTTTGATTATGAAGATTGGGGAGTTATTAAAGCTTTAGAAGAAAAAATTAAGGAAGGACATTTACAACTTTTTTGTATTGATAGTATTGATACAGAAACTTTTTACAATGTACAAGATCATCCTGGACATAGAATTTACAGACATTGTCAATATGAAAATTATTTGTTAAACGAGGTTTTTCCTTTAATGCACCAAGTAAATAACAATCCAAACGTAATTTCTGCGGGTTGCAGTTTGGGAGCTTATCATGCGGTAAATATTGCCATGAGACATCCTAATTTGTTTTGTAAAGTTGTGGGAATGAGTGGGCGTTATGATTTAACAGTTTGCAAAGGTTATTTTGATGATTTATTAGGTGGGTATCACAATGATTTTGTGTACTATCACATGCCTAATCAGTATTTAAAAAACTTGGATGATGGAGCTTTAATTTCCGACATCAAAAAATTAGATATTGTTTTAGTGATTGGTAAAAATGATTTGTTTTTAGAAAGCAACTATGAATTAAAAACCATTCTTGATGAAAAGGAAATTTCTTATCAATTTCACGAATGGGATGGCGAAGCACATAGAGCCAAATATTGGCGAAAAATGGTAGCTATTTATATTTAAAAACTGATTATTGTAATCTCATAAATCTCTGTCACTTCGAGTAAGTCTCGTAATGTAATGTAGAGATTTGTATCGAGAAGTATCTTTTAATAATAATCTATTCTTGGAGCGTGGTTAATATTAAAATTACAAGACCTAGCAATAAAGCAATAATTGTGAGCTTCATTAAAAATTACTTCAATTTCCTTGGCATCTTTGTGTTTGATACAAATAGAAGGTTGTAAGGTCACTTCATCAAATTGTCCACTTCCATTAGGGTTTACTTTTAGAATTCCAATGGGTTCATCACTATAACTCGCAATTTCTATATTTTTCAATCCACACAAGTAAAAAAAAGACATCATATAACATGATGACAGAGCACTTAGCAACATTTCTTCAGGATTATATAAAGTATGATCTCCATGAAAAGTAGCATCAGCAGACCCCATTAAATTTGGTTTGTTGTTAAAACTTAATTCATAAATACGCTCATATCGCAACCTGTTCCTTTTATCTGTGGCAAGTTTTCCTTTCCACTCTAAGCCAATTTTGTAAGTATGTTCGTTACGCATTTTGTTGATGTATTTCTGTAAAGTATTGATAAAAATATGGAATGGTTTCTATTCCCTTGTAAAAGTTAAACAAACCATAATGTTCGTTAGGAGAGTGAATGGCATCGCTGTTTAATCCAAATCCCATTAAAATAGTATGACTTTTAAAAACTTCGCTAAACAAAGAAACAATAGGAATACTTCCTCCTGAAGGTTGTGGAATAGGGGTGTTGGTAAAAGTTTCTGCATAAGCTTTGTAAGCTGCTTGATAACCTGTTGAGTCTAGCGGAGTTCTGTAGGCTTTTCCTCCATGATGAGGTTTTACTACTACTTTTACAGATTTTGGAGCCAAACTCATAAAGTAGTCGGTAAATAATTGAGTGATTTTGTCAGGATCCTGACCAGGAACCAATCGCATAGAAATTTTAGCAAACGCTTTTGATGGTAATACGGTTTTAGCTCCTTCACCAATATAACCTCCCCATATTCCATTTACATCCAAAGTAGGTCTTACGGTGCTTCTCTCAAGGGTAGAAAAAGATTTTTCTCCCCATTCTTCTTCAATATTTAAGGCTTTATTATAGTCTTTTTGTTCAAAAGGAGCTTTGGCCATTTCTGTTCTTTCTTCCTCAGACAATTCATATACATCATCATAAAAACCAGGAATGGTAATGTGATTGTTTTTATCATGAAGTTTGGCAATCATTTGACTTAATATATTGATAGGATTTGCCACAGCACCTCCATAAAAACCAGAATGTAAATCTCTATTAGGTCCTGTAACTTCAATTTCTACATAACTCAATCCACGCAAACCAGTAGTAATAGAAGGCTGTTGATTAGAGATCATTCCCGTATCTGAAATTAAAATCACATCATTTTTAAACAATTCAACATGTTCTTTAATAAAAGGAGCAAGGCTTGGCGATCCAATTTCTTCTTCTCCCTCAATCATGAATTTTACGTTACATGGTAATTGATTTGTAGCAATTAAAAACTCAATGGCTTTGATATGCATAAACATTTGACCTTTGTCATCACAAGCTCCTCTGGCAAAAATGGCTCCTTCTGGATGAATTTCTGTTTTTTTAATGGTCGGTTCAAAGGCAGGCGTGTCCCAAAGTTCAATAGGATCTGCAGGTTGTACATCATAATGTCCATAAACCAAAACGGTAGGTAAATTAGGATCTATCATTTTATCTGCATAAACTACAGGATTTCCTTTGGTTGATAATATTTGTATGTTTTCACAACCAGCCTCTGCTAAAGCATTGGAAACGTGTTCGGCAGTTTGTAAAATTTGTGGTTTGTAATTAGAATCTGCACTTATAGAAGGGATTTTTAAGAGTTCAATAAGCTCATTTAAAAAGCGTTCTTTGTGGTTGGAGATGTATTGATTTATGTTTTTCATGATGAAATATTAAAGAATTACTAAAATATAATATTTCTCTTTGCAAATTGTAACTATTGTTTATATTTGCAGTCGTTAAAGATTTTAACTGCAGGCGTGGTGGAATTGGTAGACACGCTAGACTTAGGATCTAGTGCCGCGAGGTGTGAGAGTTCGAGTCTCTCCGCCTGTACAAAAAAAGGCTTCATAATTGTGAAGCCTTTTTTTATGCTCTTTATTTGAGGTTAAGGCGAGAGACACTCCTTTGTTATTTGTTTCTCTTCACATATTATCTAAAACTTATAACAAGTAATTTTTTTTAGAATTATTTCTAAACAGTAAAGAAATAATATATAAACCTCCTGTGCTTTGGGAGGTAGACTTGTACGTACCATACGTATTATTTACTGGAGTTACTTATTTATTCATGTTTGGTGTAAACATACTTTTGCAGTATAGTTTATATATTATAAAATAACCTTTTCAAAATAGATAAACTAGACTAATAATTAAAAAACAATCAATATGATAAAAAAACTATTTTTTATTTTTATTGTGCTGATATCCAGTACAATTAATGCAAGGTATTTTGAAAACAGAAAAATACTTGAATCTTTTGTTAAAGAACATGAAATTCAACCTAAAGTTTTGATTCATGATGTAGCGCTAATCAATACAATCATTCCTAGCACTAATAATGTCTTATATGTAAATAAAAATGTAAGTGGAGGAGATAAAAGTGGTAATTCTTGGGCAAATGCAATTCCTGAATTAGCAGATGCATTAATTTGGGCTCATAACAATCAAGATACTGCTTGGTCAAGTAATCCTTTACAGATTTGGGTTGCTGGCGGAACGTATACCCCGTTATATAGTCCAGAAGATGGTTCTAATTTTGGAACAAACCAAACAAGAGGTAATGCTTTTTTAATGGTTGGAAATGTTAATCTTTATGGAAATTTTAAAGGAACAGAAAAGTCGTTAAGTGAAAGGGATCTCAGTCTTACTGAAAATGAAACTATATTAAGTGGAGATCTTAATAACGATGATGATAATGGTGGAGATAATTCTGAGAACACTTATCATGTTGTAATTGCGTGTGGAAATAAAAATAATGCAATTCTAGATGGTTTTACAATAACTAAAGGAAACGCTAACGGTGGTAGTGAAGAATACTTAGTAAGCGGTAATGCTATACGTTATAATCAAGGTGGGGGAATGTTTTTTTTAGATACAAGTTCAACAATCAAAAATGTATCTATAACAAAAAATACAGCAAGTTTTGGAGGAGGAATATACAATTATGAAGTTCCCTTAAAATTAAATAATGCTACTATAAGTAATAACACGGCATCTAGTTATGGTGGTGGAGTGTATGACCGTTATTCATCTGCTGTATTATCCAATGTCTTAATAACTGAAAATACTGCAATATCAGGTGGAGGGTTGTATGGTTTTGGTACACGCTTAAAACTTATAAATAGTTGTATCTCTAATAATAGGGCAAGTATGTATGGTGGAGGTTGTTACTATACCTCTACTTCTAAAACTACTATGGTAAATACAACCTTAATTAAGAATATATCACAATCTAACTCTACAGGTCATGCTATATACAATCACTTATATTCTAGGGTTACTATTGGTAATAGCATTATTTTTGGAATTATTAGAAATACTTCTTCAGCAACATATACCTCTAATCATAGTATTATAGAAGGTTCTTCTAACACTTTAAATGGTAATATAGACGCTTCGGGACTTTCTGCTTTTGATATTTTTACCGATCCAACAAATAATGATTATAGTTTGTTAAGCTCTAGTCCAGCAGTGAATGCAGGAAACAATTCAATTTATACCGGTATAGGAGGTAACTTAAATGATGATACCGATTTAACAGGTAATACCAGATATCTGGAAGGAGTAATTGATATAGGTCCTAATGAGTATCAGGTGATTCACTCTGATAGCAGTAATATTTTATATGTAAACAAGAATGTTAGTACAGGAAATGGAAGTGGTAATTCTTGGAAAAATGCGATACCAGAATTAGCAGATGCTTTACTTTGGGCTCATAATAATCAAAATACAGAATGGGCAAGTACGCCACTACAAATATGGGTAGCTAGTGGGATTTATAATCCACTATATAGTCCAGAAGATGGAGCTGATTTTGGAACCAATCAAACAAGAGACAATGCCTTTTTGTTAGTAAAAAACGTACAAATTTATGGTAGTTTCTCTGGAGCAGAAACCAATGTAACAGACAGGAGTTTGACATCAGAAACTTATACCTCCATTTTAAGCGGTGATATTAATAAGCAAAATGATATTAGCGATAATACTTATCATGTGTTACTAGCTACAGAGAATGTTGGAGTTGCTTTAATTGATGGTTTTACTATTTCTAAAGGTAATGCCAATGATTCTGGTAGTATAACAGTAAATAGTCAAACCATTAATAGAAATTACGGGGGAGGTATATTTTTATATAACCATGCTTCTCCTACATTTAATAACATCATAATTAATACAAACTCAGCTAGTGTTGCAGGTGGTGGAATGTATTGTAGTTTATCATCTGCTCCTACAATTACAGATGCAATATTTAAAGAAAATACATCTGCAGATAATGGAGGTGCAATGTATTTGAATAGTAGTTCTCTTTTTTTGAACAAAGTGTCTTTTTACGAAAATGTAGCTGGAAATTTGGGAGGAGCTATATATAATTATAATTATGCAGATTCTAGTTTGTTTAATGTGACCATTACGAATAACAGGGCTGAAAATAATGGAGGAGGAATCTATAACTTTTCTTCTTTTCCTAGTATATCTAATACTTTCATAAGCAATAATAATGCTAAAAACGGTGGTGGTATGGCTAATTTTAATTCTTCTCCTAAAATGTTTAATGCTACATTAGCAAATAATACAGCTGTAACTTCTGGAGGAGGTATTTTTAATGATAACAATTCTGCACCTACGTTAATCAATGTTTTAATACATAGTAATAGTGCTATGAATGGTGGAGGAGTTTATAATAATAATTCTTCATCTAATTTTACGAATGTGACTTTGGCTTTGAATAACGCTGACAGTGGAAGTGGATTTTATAATGTAGCTTCAACTTTTAAAATTACCAATAGTGTTTTATGGGATACCTTCTATAATTATTCAGGATCATATACAACAAACAGCCATAGTTTTATTATGAATAGTAATAATACTTCAAACGGTAATATCAATGCTTTAGGATTTTCTGAAACAGACGTTTTTACAGATCCATATAAAGATGATTTTAGTTTAAAATCTGGTAGTCCAGCTCTTAATGTTGGTAGTAATGATGCTTATACTAATGCTGGAGGAGATTTGTCTAATGATAATGATTTAGGAGGGAATACAAGATTTTACGGAGGTATAATAGATTTAGGATGTTATGAATCAGAAGAAATAACTTTAGGTAATCATCATCATATTTTAGATGAAATGTTTTCTATTTCACCCAATCCTACAACGGGTTCATTTACAGTAAAACCATCTTTTAATTCTATGATAGAAAAACTGGAATTATACAATGTTTCAGGTCGTATTATAAAAACAGTAATCCCTAATTCTGGATTGGAGAATGTTAACGTAGATATCTCAAATTTAAGTTCTGCTATCTACTGGATTAAAATATACAGTAATGCAGGTATAAGTGTTTCACAAATAATTAAGCACTAAAAGTATTACAAACCTCCTTGTTTTAAAGGAGGTTTGTTACTTTCTTAAATAACAATCCCATTTCTCCTGCAATCTTTTTTGAAGTATTTAAGTATACTTCTTTTTCGTTTTCTTCATCATCACTCCATTTAGGGTCTTTGTAGGGTAAATGAAAACGAGCAGAAGCTTCTAAAATAACAGGACAATTTTCATCAGCATTTCCACAAGTAGTAATGGCAATAAAAGGAGTTTGATTGATAGGGTCATCTATAACCTTAGAATAACCTAAAACTTCTTTCTTCGCTCCAATGTAATTAATTAAATACTTAGGGTTTTTGTGGCTAAATTCTTCTAAACTAAACTTAAAACCAGCTTCTTCTAAAGCTTTTAAAGTACCATTATAAAATGACGTAGCACTAGTTCCACTAGAAAAACTAGATGCGTTATCAATTCCATAATATTCCATCGCATAATAGGCCCAAACCTGTGCAAACTGACTTCTTCTAGAGTTGTGAGTGCATATAAAGTTGATATTAACTTCTCCTTTTTTGTGAATTGTTTTTACAATTTTATTCGCTATATTTTCTAGTAAAGTTTCTCTTTGAATATCTAACTTTGTATTTCTGATAGCTCTTTCAAAAAAATCCTTAACATTCGCTTTATGTAGGATGGTCATTTAAGGTGTTTTAATATTATAAAACACAAATATAGGAGAGTACGTATAAACAGATGTTAATATATAATTAAGGAACAATGAAACTTAAATCAGGTGATAAAGTACTGGTAAAAGACTCCGTTATAAAAGGAATGGTTTCTAAAGTGTTGAAAAACAGCGTTCTTGTTTTAGATGAAGATGGTTTTGAGTTAGAATATGACACCCGTCAATTGATTTTAGTAGAAATAGAACAATCTGAAATGTCAAAATTCTCAGATATTAATAACAAAATGTTACGTCAAAAAGCATCGTTGATAGAACAAAACAAAAGAAGTTCTAAAAAATCTAAACAAGAAAAATATGGTGTGGTCATGGAGGTAGATTTACATATTGAAAAATTAGTAAAATCTAAATCAGGAATGTCTAATGGCGATATTTTAAACAAACAATTAGATACGGCTCAGCATAAGGTTGATTTTGCTATCAAGAACAGAATCCCTAAAATTGTATTCATTCATGGGGTAGGAGAAGGGGTCTTAAAAGATGGATTGTACAGTATTTTTAATCGATATTCTTTAAAATATGAGGAAGCTTCTTATCAAAGATATGGTTTGGGAGCAACAGAAGTTACTTTTTAAAACAAAAACAGCGTATTGAAATTATCAATACGCTGTTTTTTTATGAGGTGTTTTTTAGCTATGATTCTAAAGATTGCATATTCACCAAATTGTAATAGGTTCCTTTTAAACTAATCAAGTCTTCGTGTTTTCCTTGCTCTACAATTTCTCCTTTTTTCATTACGATAATTAGATCTGCATTTTGAATGGTAGATAATCTGTGAGCAATCACAATAGATGTTCTATTTTCCATCATGTTTTCCAAAGCTTGTTGCACCAAATGTTCAGATTCAGTATCTAAAGCTGAAGTAGCTTCATCTAAAATCATAATTGGTGGATTTTTAAACACAGCTCTAGCAATGGCAATTCTCTGTTTTTGTCCTCCTGAAAGCAATCCTCCACTGTCTCCAACAGGACTGTTATAGCCTAAAGGAATGTCTTTAATAAATTCATGAGCGTTGGCGATTTTTGCAGCTTGCATCACCGCTTCATCTGTGGCGTCAGAAATACCCAAGGCAATGTTATTTTTAATGGTATCATTAAATAACAATGCTTCTTGAGCCACAATCCCCATTTGTGCTCTTAAAGATTTTGTATTGATGGTTTTAATATCTACACCATCAATGGTAATTTTTCCTTCATTAACATCCCAGAAACGAGTGATCAAATTGGCTAAAGTAGATTTTCCACTACCAGATTGTCCAACCAATGCCACCGTTTTTCCTTTTGGAATGGTTAAAGAAAAATTCTTTAACACATATTCTTGATCATACTTAAATGAAATATTATCAAAAACAATTTCTTGATTGAATCCTGTAATTTCCACTGCATTTTTTTGATCTGCCAATGGATTGGTGCTGTCTAAAATTTCAATGACTCTATCTGCTGCTGCATTTCCTGTTCTAATGCTATTGTTGGCTTTAGAAATAGCTTTTGCAGGTGTTAGAATGTTATAGGCCAATCCCATAAAAACAATAAATTGACTTGGTTCAATAGATTCACCAACCAATACCATTCTTCCTCCAAACCAAAGCAAACAAGCAATGGTTGCAATTCCTAAAAATTCACTTGTAGGACTAGAAGCAGAGGTACGTTTTCCCATCTTGTTACTTAGTTTAAGAATGGTATCGCTTAATTCATTATATCTGTTAATAATAAATTTTTCAGCATTAAAAGCTTTGATAATTCTTAATCCTGTAATGGCTTCTTCAATACTACTTAACATATTTCCTCCTTGTTGAAAAATAGCGGTAGATTGTTGTTTAATTTTTTTTGTGATGATAGAAATTACAAATCCAGAAACAGGGATGAATGTGAATATAAACAGAGACAATTCCCAACTCATATTAAACATTATAACCAAGGTGAAAACAATGTTTAAAGGCTCTCTAATAAAAGTGATTACCAAATCTAAATAAGTATTGTTTACAATACCAATATCATTGGTTGCTCTAGAAATCACATCTCCTTTTCTTTTTTCTGAATAGAAGGAAACAGGTAAAGAAATAATTTTCTCAAACATTTCATTTCTGATGTCTTTTAAAACATCATTTTTTAAAAACATCATGTAAATATTCCCCAAGTAACCAAAGATGTTTTTTAGTAAAAAAACTAAAACAACTCCAGCAACCATATAAGTTAAGGTATTTTCAATACCGTTGTCTATAGTGTTAGTGGTTACAAAATAATTTAAAAAAGTTTCTAAATACTCTTTATTTAGATGAGTAATTCCAGGGAAATCAGGTTTTATAGTAATAGGGTCTGTTTCACCAAAAATAACACTCAATACCGGCATTAAAGTTACAAACGATAAAGCGGTAAATAAGGCATATAAGATGTTAAATAATATGGCAAAAAAGCCTTGCCATTTGTATGGCAAGGCATAGGATAAAAATCTTTTAAAATTTTTCATTCATTAATTTAGGTTTAAGGCTACAATTACATCTTTAATTTTTTGATCTAATTGCGCTTCTACTGTTTCTGCTTGGTCGTGACTATTTAAAGTTCCTTTAACGCCAAAGTAGAATTTTATTTTTGGTTCGGTACCACTAGGTCTTACACAAACTTTTGTCCCGTCTTCTGTATGATAAATTAATACGTTAGATTTTGGAACATCAATAGTTGTTTCTTTTCCTGTGATTAAATTCTTTTTTGTAGAATATTCATAATCACAAACATATTTTACTGGAGAACCTAAGATTTCTTTTACAGGATTTGCACGGAAGTCGGCAATCATTTGTTGAATTTGCGCAGCACCGTCCATTCCTTTTTTGGTGATAGAAATTAAACTCTCTTTATAGTATCCATGTTGGATGTAAATATCTAACAATTGTTGATATAAAGTTGTTCCATTAGCTTTTGCATGGGCAGCCATTTCACAAGCTAATAAACAAGAAGTCACCGCATCTTTATCGCGAACAAAATCACCAATCATATATCCAAAACTTTCTTCTCCACCACCTACAAAATCTTTGGTTGGATTGTCAGCAATTGCTTTTCCAATCCATTTAAATCCGGTTAAAGTAATAACCGTATCAATTCCGTAATGATCTGCTAAAACTTTTACCATTTCTGAAGAAACAATAGTGGTTGCAGTGAATTGAGTTCCGTTTAATTTTCCTGCTTTTTTCTTTTGGTTGATTAAGAAATCAGTCATTAAAATCATGGTTTGATTCCCATTTAACAACTTCATGTTACCGTCTAAATCTCTTACCGCAATTCCTAAACGATCACTATCAGGGTCACATCCCATTAAAATATCAGCATTTATTTTATTAGCCAATGCAGTAGCCATTTCTAAAGCTTCTGGCTCTTCTGGGTTTGGCGATTTTACAGTAGGGAAGTCTCCATTTGGAATGGCTTGTTCTTCTACAATATGTACATCACTAAATCCTGCTTTATTTAAAACTTGAGGAACTGATTTAATAGAGGTTCCGTGTAAAGCTGTAAAAACAATTTTTAAAGCACTTCTGTCAACTTCTCCAAAAGTTCCGTTGTCTACAGATACTTGGTTAAAAGCATTGTCTACTTCTTCGCCAATGTAAGTTAATAGATCTTCGTTTGCGTTGAACTTAATTTTATCAAAAGAAACTTTGTTAACTTCGTTAATAATCAATCCATCATTAGGAGGTGTAATCTGACAACCATCTGCACCATATACTTTGTATCCGTTGTATTCTGGTGGGTTGTGAGAAGCTGTTAACACAATTCCAGCATCTGCTTTTAAATATCTAACAGCAAAAGACAATTCTGGAGTTGTTCTTAAGTCATCAAACAAAAAAACTTTAATTCCGTTGGCTGTAAAAACATCAGCGACTACTTTGGCAAATTCTTTACTATTGTGGCGACAATCGTAAGCAATTACCGTACTTAACTCTTTGTTAGGATTGTTCTGAATTAAAAAATCAGAAAGTCCTTGGGTCGCTTTTCCTAAAGTATATTTGTTAATTCTGTTGGTTCCTGCTCCCATAACACCACGCATACCACCAGTTCCAAATTCCATGTTTTTGTAGAATCTGTCTGTTAGTTCTTCGGGATTGTTATCTATTAAATCTTGAATTTCTTTTTGGGTTTCTGCATCAAATGTAGAGGTTAGCCATTGTTTTGAAGCTTCAATAATTTTAGGAGTTACCATGTGTGATTATAAAATTAAGTTAGTGTTTTTAGATATTATAAATATATAGAATCTGAATTAGATTTCTTTTTCAATATAGTATAAATTGTTTGCTTTTCTGTTTTTTAAAATCATCTCCCCGATAAATCCAGCAATAAACAATTGTGTTCCCAAAATCATAGTGGTTAAGGCGATGTAAAATAAAGGATTATTGGTAACTAATTTGGCGGTTTCGTGATAGTAAAAAACAATAAGTAATTTTTGAATTCCGATATAAGAGGTTGATATAAAACCAAATAAAAACATAAAAGTTCCCATCAATCCAAAGAAATGCATAGGACGTTTTCCAAATTTTGATAAAAACCACAAGGTGATTAAATCTAAAAATCCATTGGTAAAACGATCGATTCCAAATTTGGTTTCTCCATATTTTCTTGCCTGATGTTGTACAGGTTTCTCTGCAATATTTTTAAAACCAACATTTTTTGCTAAAATAGGAATGTATCGGTGCATTTCACCAGTAACATCAATGCTTTTGATGACTTTTTTTTGATACGCTTTTAAACCACAATTAAAATCATTCAACTCAATTCCAGAAGTTTTTCTAGCTGCCCAATTGAATAATTTTGAAGGAATGTTTTTTCTTATTTTAGAATCGTAACGTTTCTTTTTCCACCCACTTACAATATCATGTCCTCCTTGAGTAACCATGTTGTAAAGTTCTGGGATTTCTTCAGGACTGTCTTGCAAATCAGCATCCATGGTGATAATAACATCACCTTGTGCTTTTTTAAAACCAGCATTTAATCCTTGAGACTTTCCAAAGTTTTTTAAGAATTTAATTCCCTTAACGTTTGGGTTTTCAGCTTGCAAAGTTGTAATCTTTTTCCAAGAATCATCGGTGCTTCCATCATCAATAAAAATAAGTTCGTAACTGTAATTATTTTGTTTCATTACGGTTACAATCCATTGGTGTAATTCTTGTAAAGAATCCGCCTCATTTAACAATGGAATGACAATAGATATTTGCATGCTTGTTTTATTTATTACGTACAAATATAGCTGTTACTACTGCAGTAATAAAACCTATAAATAAGTTTGATGCAAAAGTGAATAAGACTCCGGTGATTATTAAATTGTTTTTTGAATCTTCAGCTTTTTGATTTATTTCATTAACACTCATGTTAGGAGTATTAGTATTTAAAGTGATTACACCTTGTTTGTACTCCTCTAATGTATTAGGTTCAATACTAAATATGAACAATAACATATAAAGAGTATAGGTAAGAGAAATAATAAGTGCAATTGATAACCCTACTTTAATTATTGATTTAAAATCAATAAATTTCTTTTGTTTTTGACCAACAATAATTCCTAGTGCCGTAAATATAATAGGAATTACAAAGCGGATGTATAGTTGAATATTTGTATAGCCTGCTAAGAAAGGATTTTTATTGTATAGCAAATATGGGATGTGTTCGTTTAGGCAAAAAGCAAATCCAGCGATAATTGAAATGAATAAAATAGGGTTTGTTTTTATATAATTTTTCATTTTTCTATTTAAAATTTAAAGGCAAATATAGGTATTTATTAGGCTAAAGTGTACGCTTTGAACAAGATGAATTGAATGTTAAAAAATCATGTGTTAAATGTTGTGAGAATTGTAATAAGGTTGTAAATTTGCGGCCGGGCAAGTCCTACACAACTAGCTCCCTCGGAATCCCCCAGGGCGGGAACGCAGCAAGGGTACTTGGTTGTAGCGGTGTGATGTAGGCAGCTTGCCCTTTTTTATATGACAATTAGTAAGTTTATTTTACATAACTATCCAGCTCAAAAAGCTGGATTTTGTGTTTTAAATAACTAAGGTTTAAGATTCAGATTCTTAAATAAATAGCTTGTTGAACTTTGCTGGCGTTTCTTTTTTAATCACTAGTTTTTCTTGTGTATAAGGATGTGTAAATTCTAAAGATTTGGCATGTAAAAACAATCCTTTTCCTTTTAAAATCTTTTCCTCAATTCCATGTTCAACATCTCCTAAAATAGGGTTGCCTATATGTGCACAGTGAATTCTTAGTTGATGTCTTCTTCCTGTATGTGGTGTTAATTGTACCAAATTTAACTTGTCAAATCTTTCGGAATCAACGGTTTTTAAAAGTAGATAACTAGATAAACTTTCTTTTCCATCAATAGGAAAATTAATGGTTCCTTGGTTTTTCATTTCACCAATGGTAACGGCTTCGTAAGTTTTTTGTATGGTTTTGTCTTCAAATAATTTTCCTAATTCCCTTATACTACTAGCTGTTTTCCCAATTAATAACAAGCCGCTTGTGGCAAAATCTAATCGGTGTACAGGTTGAGGTTTTACAGCGTTTTCTAAGGTACTAGGTTTTAAGTTAAAAGGCAAAGCGTTGGTTACAGTTTTGGCTTTATTACCACTAACCAATAGACCAGCAGGTTTATAAATCACGGCTAAATAATCATCTTCCCAAAGCACTTCTAAGGCTAAATCGATGTTTTTTTTGATGAGATTTTCATCTTCTAATAATTCAATTTTTTCACCTCCAACAATAAATTGTCCTGAAATTCCACGTTGATTATTTACCAAAATCAATCCTTTTTTGATGGCTTTTTTAATTCCGGCTTTGGTTGGAATGCTAGCAAAAATCCCCACGGCATAATCAGACAATCTGATGCCGTATGGTAAGTTAGGAGAAGTGTGGGTTTCTGTTATTTTCATTGTTATACGAAGCTAAAGCATTCTTCTTAAATATTTATAGGTTTTATCTGCTAAATTTATAATGGTAAACGGAGCTATCTGTCTCATAATCAAACAATATAAAAAAGTAGAGCAATATCATTTATTAAGTCGTACCTTTGCAGCCGCTACAGAATCGGTTTCACGCCAATTCTTAAAATATATTTATGACATTTGAATCTTTAGGATTATCAGAGGCTATTTTAAAAGCCATCAACAAAAAGGGATATACAGAGCCCTCAGCCATTCAGCAAAAAGCCATTCCACATATTTTACAAGGTAAAGATGTATTGGCATCTGCACAAACAGGAACAGGAAAAACAGCAGGATTTACATTACCATTATTACATTCATTATCTACTCAAAATAAGTGGAAAAGAAGACCTATACGTGCTTTGGTATTAACTCCTACAAGAGAGTTGGCAGCACAGGTTTATGAAAACGTAAGAGAGTACAGTGAATTTTTAGATATAAAATCAGCCGTAATATTTGGAGGAGTAAAACCAAAACCACAAATTACTACTTTAAGAAGAGGAGTAGATGTATTGGTAGCTACACCAGGTAGATTATTAGATCTTATCACCCAAGAAGCATTGTCTTTGTCTAAAATTGAAATATTGGTTTTAGATGAGGCCGATAGAATGTTAGATATGGGATTTTTACGTGATATTAAAAAAATATTAGCGTTGGTTCCAAAAGAACGTCAGAACTTATTGTTTTCTGCTACGTTTTCTCCAGACATTAAAGCATTGGCAAATACTTTTATGAATAGTCCAGTGTCGGTGGAGTCTGCTCCACAAAACACGACTGCAGAAAAAGTAAAACAAACTTTTTACAACGTAAATAAAGGAGACAAACCAGAAGCCGTTATTGGGATGGTAAAAAAAGGAAACTGGAGTCAGGTTTTAATTTTTACACGTACCAAACATGGTGCTAATAAATTGGCAGAAAGATTGGCGAAAGCAGGTATTACAGCCTCTGCCATTCACGGAAATAAAAGTCAAGCTGCAAGAACCAAAGCTTTAGACGGATTTAAGAAAAGTTCGGTAAGAGTGTTGGTCGCTACTGATATTGCCGCTCGTGGATTGGATATTCCTTTGTTGCCACACGTAATTAACTACGAACTACCAAATGTACCTGAAGATTATGTTCATAGAATTGGACGTACTGGTAGAGCAGGAGCAAGTGGACATGCCATTTCTTTAGTATGTGGTGAGGAAATAAAATTTGCCTTAGACATTGAAAAATTATTAGGCTTAAAATTGCCTATGCAACCTTTAGAAGGTTTTGATTTTAAAGCTCCAACAGCTGAAGAATTAAAAGCGATGAAAAAAGGACCATCAAGAACCAATTCTCCAAAAGCAGCACAAAAGCCTAAAACGGCTAAAAAGAAAGCTAAACCAGGTGAAACCCCAAAATGGGTACAAACAAAAAAAAGTGCTGCTTCTAAATTAGGGAGAAGTAGAAATAGAAGATAATAATCTAGTACGAAGTATTTAGTACAAAGTACAGAGTAAAAATAATACTGTTCACTATCAGTAGTAACGAAATAAAAAATCCCAAAATGAAATTTCATTTTGGGATTTTTTATGTTTATCGAGCAATGTTTCTCATCACATTTATTTTTTTCTTCTTTTTTCGATTAAACTTTCCGTTAATAATGAATACGGCTAAAATCCCTAAAACTCCTCCAACAACGGTATTCCATAAAATTTGTTCTCCAATAAATATAAAGGAAGTTAATACGGCAGTACTAGGTACAATAAAAATATAAGTACTCGCCTTTTCAGCTCCAATTCTTGCGGTTACATATAAAAAGCAAGTGGTGGCTAAGGCTGAGTTTACAATTCCAAAATATAGTATGTTTAACCAAAATTTGGTATCGGCTGTAGTTAGCAACTGTTGAAATTCTTTAAAATCTACAAAATAAGCTAAAATGATGGCAGCTGTAATATGTGTCCACAAACTAAATCCAATAGCGTTTCCAAATTTATTGGCATGAGAACTAATTTTACTCATCACCGCCCAAACAAAAGCAGCTAATAAAAAATAGACGTTCCCCACATCTAAAATAGCAGCTGTATTGTCCCAAACTTTTAACAAAACCATTCCGGCTAAAAATCCAAAAAGCAATCCAAGATATTCTTGTTTGCTAGGTAGTATTTTGCTGATAACCAATCCGATGATGTAAGCAAATATAGGATTGATAGTCGTTACCAACACGCCACCTGCTCCAGGAAATCCCTCGTGAACACCTCTGAAAAAGAACAAGGTGTATAATAAAATAAAGATGGATGCTCCCACTATATGAAACCATCCTTTTTTATTAACGTTTACTTTAATTTTAGCAAAATAAGTTAGTGGAATTAAAGTCAAAGGCACTAAAATAAAACGCATTAAACTTAAGTTTAATGCATTAGTGTAAGTTCCTAAAACTTTAGCACAAGTCCAACTGGTTCCCCAAGTGCACATGCTAAGGATCATGGCTATTAAGAGAATTTTTTCGTTTCTAGTGTGTGGTTTGGTTTCGGTGGTTTGCATTTTTTACTTTTTCATGTTGATGTCATAAAAGTAAGAAATCAAATTTCTGTAATCCTAACTTTTTTCTTCTTTAATCTTTCATTGTTAATGATGTCTAATAAGGGTTTGGTGTTTTTAAGTTTTACAGATACAAATGCACAATCGTGTTTTAGTTCTATCACCCCGACTTGATTCCCCGACAAGTTTCCTTTTTTTATTAACAAACCAGCAATATCACCTTTTGATATTTTGTCTTGTCTTCCTCCAGAAATAAATAAAGTTTTCCATGGTGATGGTTCTGGTAAAGAATTTTGTTGCAAATGCGCTACATCCTCAATGTTGATGAATTCTGGTAACTCTTCCTTTTTCCATTGAATTACATAAGCAGTTCCTTCACTATTCATCCTAGCAGTTCTACCGTTTCGGTGGGTGAATTCCTCTATTTTTAAAGGCAATTGATAATGAATTAAAAAATCAATTTCAGGAATGTCCAATCCACGAGCAGCCAAGTCTGTTGCAATTAAAATATTATAAGTTCCGTTACGGAATTTTATCAAAGCACGTTCTCTGTCTTTTTGTTCCAAACCTCCATAAAAGCAACCGTGTGGAATTTCATGATCGTTAAAATAATCACTTACTCTAGCAATGCTGTCTTTATAATTACAAAAAATAATTCCAGATTTGTTCCCAATATGGCAAAGTGTATCCACCAAAGTTTTTAATTTGTCTTTGTCTGGAGACAATACTTTTTTGAGGACCAATTGAGATTTTTTCTCACTTAAAAAATTAATTTCTATAGGATTTTGAATCCCTACAAAAGTTGGAATCTCAATTTCTTGCGTTGCCGAGGTTAATATTTTTTGTTTGATAGATGGAAGTAATTCCACAATTTCACTCATCTCTGCTTCAAAACCAACTTCTAAAGATTTGTCAAACTCATCTAAAATGATGGTACTAATATCAAAAGTTTCAAAACTTCTCTTACGTAAATGATCTGCAATTCTACCCGGTGTTCCAATTAAAACAGTTGGTGTATGAGCTAACTCTATTTTGTCTTTAGACATGGGTCTACCACCATACACACAATTGGCTTTGTAACCTGTTCCCATTTCTCTAAAAACTTGCTCTATTTGTATGGCCAATTCTCTAGAAGGAGTAATAATAATGGTTTGAACCTCTTTGCTATTAGGATTTAATTTCTCTAGCATTGGTAATAAAAACGCTAAGGTTTTACCAGTTCCTGTAGGAGATAACAAAACAACATCTTTGTTGCTAGCAATGGCTTCTTGCGCAGCTTTTTGCATAGGATTTAACTGTGTAATTCCTAATTTAGAAAGGATGCTTGCTTGATTTTTATAGTTTGTAGACATGTTTGTATGGAGTTCTTGTTTCCTCTTGCAAGGTAGTATTAACTTAAGCACAAAAGTAAGCTGGTTTTTGTAAATGTAGACCATATGAAAACACATATTATATTTTAATAAATTGCATTTTATCAATAAGATAAAAAAAATCAATTTTTTTAAAACCACCATAATCATTCTTACGTAGGTAAATAAGTTAACCTAAAAGAATAATTATGATGAAAAATATAACTGTGGTCAATAGTATAAGTTCAAAATTTATAACAGCTATGATATTAGCCGTTTCTTTTATAGCAACATCATGTGTAATGATAATATTGTTGATGATGGTATGGTTGATACAAATGTAGATTTATTACTCCTAGTAATTAAAGGTTAGATTTTTTATTAGACTAAGTATTGTGTTTGTTATTAGAAAGGAAGTCTGTAGAGAATTAAAATTAAAAAAAGTCAATTTTTTAAAACCATCCTCATTATTCTTGCGTAAGTAAGGTGTAATCATAAAAATAAAAATCATGAAATTTAAGAATGTAATGAAAAAATCAAATTCAAAACTTGTAATTGCAATGGCTATGGTTGCCTCTACTTTAGCGGTATCATGTAATGATAACGGAGATGACAATAACCTTGTTATGGGAGATGTTAAACTAAGTCTTTTTGCATCTAATAATTCAAACGGAAATATTACTGTTTACGATGTTACCTCTAGTCAAGATATTTCATCAAAAACATTAGTGACCTCTTCAACAGCAGCAGATGGTGTTTATTATGATTCTGATTTTGAATCAGTATTTCAGGCATCTCGTTCAGGTAATAGTTTAGAAGGATTTGTAAATATTAATAGTATTTTAGGAGGGGCTTCTATTAGTGTAGGTATTACAGGGACTAGCGATATGATGAGCCCAAGAGAAGTTGCTGTTAACGGAAATTTATATGTTGTAGCTGATAACGCTGATGTAGACGGAGACATGAACACTCCTGATGGTAGTTTATACATTTACGAAATGACAAACGGAAGTTTTACACTTAGAAATACCGTTGTTACTGATTTTAAACTTTGGGGAATTACTTTTAACGGAAATGATTTATATGCTGTTGTAGATGCTACAAATGAATTGGCTGTTTTTTCTAATTTTTTAAGCAACACAACTAATGCTTCTATAAGTGCAACCAAACGTATTGCCATAGAGGGAATTACAAGAACTCATGGAATTACTTATGATGTTAGTTCTGATATATTGGTGATGACTGATATTGCTTTGGCTTCTAACGGACAAGATGATGGTGGATTCCATATTATTAAAGATTTTTCTAATAAATTAAATGCTACTCAAAATGGAGGAATGATTTCACTAGCCAACCAAACAAGAGTAGCGGGTTCTAATACCATGATGGGAAATCCTGTAGATGTTGCTTATGATGCAGAGTCACAAATAGTATATATTGCCGAAGCTGGTAATGGTGGAGGAAGAATTTTAGCTTTTAATAATATTGGTTCAGGAGGGAATTTAACACCCTTCTTTAATAGTTCATTAGCTTCAGCTTCTTCTGTATTTTTAGCTAAAGAATAGTTTATAGTTTTATAGAATATCGATAAAAAGAGATTGTTTAAATAAACGTCATTCTGAATTTATTTCGGGATGACGTTTTTTTGTTTCCGTCATGCTGAACTTGTTTCAGCATCTCATTCGTTGATGGTTTTGTAAAGTTTTTGGTGCGACCCCTGAATCAAGTTTAGGATGACATGAAACTTTTTTATTTTATCATGCTTTTAAGTTCTGAATAGCAGCCTCTGCACAGCGTTCTCCGTCCATGGCTGCAGATATAATTCCACCAGCATAACCACCACCTTCACCACAAGGGTATAATCCTTGAATTTCTGGGTGTTCTAAGTTTTCTTTTCTTGGAATATTTACGGGAGATGAGGTTCTAGATTCTACCCCTACAATATTTGCTTCATTGGTATTGTATCCGTGCATTTTTTCTCCAATTTGCGTAAAACCTTTTCTTAATCTACCTCCAATGGCTTTAGGTAAAAGAGAATGTAATGGTGCAGAATTTAATCCGGGTTGGTAAGAGGTTGGATTTAGTGAGGGTGATAAAACCCCGTCAATAAAATCGGTTAATCTTTGTGCGGGAGCTGTTTGAGATCTTCCTCCAGCAGTAAAAGCCAATCGTTCTAAATCTTTTTGATATTGCAATCCTTTTAAAGCTCCGTATTGCTCGTATTTTTGTAAATCTTTTTGAGCATTGATCTCTACTACAATTCCAGAATTGGCAAATACATTATTTCGTTTGGATGGAGACATTCCGTTCACCACCACTTCACCGTTGGCGGTTGCAGCAGGAACAATAAATCCACCAGGACACATACAGAAAGAGTACACACCACGTTCACGTACTTGTTCTACCCATCCGTATGCGGCAGCAGGCAACAATTCGTGTCTACTCCCTTCACAATGGTATTGAATCCCATCAATAATTTGTTGAGGATGTTCTACACGAACCCCCATGGCAAAAGATTTTGCTTGTAAGGCAATTTGTTTTTTATCTAACAATTCATAAATATCACGAGCGGAATGACCTGTGGCTAAAATTAATGCTTTGGCACTTAGTTCACGTCCATCTTGTAATTGAATGGCTTGTAGTTTGTTGTTTTTGGTAATGATGTCAACCACTCTAGATTCAAAATGAACTTCTCCTCCGTAATGGATGATGTTTTCACGAATTTTAGCAATAATTTTAGGAAGTTTGTTGGTTCCAATATGCGGATGCGCATCAACTAAAATTTGTTCTGTAGCTCCGTGGTACACCAAGTTTTCAAAAATTCTACGAACATCACCACGCTTTAAACTTCTAGTGTATAATTTTCCATCAGAATAAGTACCTGCACCACCTTCACCAAAACAATAATTAGAATCTTCATTTACGTTATGGAATTGGTTGATTTGACGTAAATCTCTACGTCTGTCTTGTACATTTTTACCACGTTCTAAGACCACAGGTTTGTATCCCAATTCAATACAACGTAAAGCTGCATACATTCCCGCAGGACCAAATCCTACTATGTGAATTTCTGGTTTGTTACTAACATCTTGGTAATTAAATTGATATTCTGATTGCTCTGGAGCAGCTTCTTTAATATAAACGGCTACCTTATAGTTAAAGTAAATTTGAGGTTTACGAGCATCAATAGATTTACGTAAGACTTTTACAGTTGTAATGTCTTTTCTAGAAATACTTAACCATTCCGCCGCTTTCATTTCTAAAATGTTCGCCTTGGTTTCTTCTTGCAGTTTTATACGAAGTTGAATCTCTTTTACCATGATGCAAAAATAGTTTATTTATTGCTAGTATTTAATAGGTTGATAGGTAATCCATATAAAAAAAGATGATGAGAAATAGCGAACTACTCATCATCATCAGTCTTTATAATTTATTTAAGGGAACAGTTTTTGTTTATGCTTCTACCGTTCCTTTTTTAGATTTTCTGTACGTAAAAGAATTAAAAATATTACGTCTTCCAAAATTGTTGATTGATTTACTGTTTACAAACTTTAAGAATAATTTATGGTTTACTCCAAAATACTCATAAGTGTTTCCATCGGTAAAAGTCACTTCTAACAACATACTTTTGTGGTGATAATCTGCTACTTGAGATTCTGTAATGGTTTTTTTATACTCCTCTAAATTTGCTTCTTTGGTTTCTGGAGCAATACTTACTAAGAAATGATAACCATCAATAATTTTTAAACTTGCTTTTTCAGCTTCTATTTTTTCTTCTTCGTCCTGAAACTTATCAGGATGCCATTGTTTTACCAATCCTCTATAAGTAGTCTTTAACTCCTTAAGAGAGATAGCTCCTTCTACTTTAAAAAGCTTTTTATATTCGTTAATACGCTTCATGTTTTGTTTTTTCAGGTTGCGGCTGCAAAGCTATTCATAATAATATAGAATACAGTATTTTAAAGTGTATTTGTGAAGCTTATTTTTACCAATTAATTTATCGTTGCATGGCAAAAATTTCTGCTACAGCAGATTTGTATTTTACTTGATTTCCAGCTTTTTTGATGGCTTTATAAGTTTTTTGGGGACTGTCAAAAGATTGAGAAAAGTATTCCCAAAACCCTAACATCTTCATTTTAATAGGAGTCGGGCCAGACAAAGCTTCATCGTATTGTTGATAAATAGTATCGTGAAATTCTTTAAAAATTTGCCATCTGTTTTCAGGATACTCTGTCGTGTTGTTCTGAATCATACTTGGTAAAAAAGGATCAGCAATTAAACCACGACCAATCATAAAATGATTGATACTTGGAAAACGTTCTTTTAGTTCTCTAAAAGATTGTACGCTTGTGATGTCTCCGTTGTAATATAGTTTATGCGGACTGTTTTCTACACATTTTTGAAAAGAATCTAAATCTGTTCCTCCTTTGTACAATTGCTTTCCTATACGAGCATGAATGGCAATATTCTTTAATGGATATTTTTCTAGAATAGGGAATACTTCTAAAATTTCGGTAGGTTCTTCATAACCCATTCTCATTTTCATAGAAATGGTTACATCACTCTCGTTATGTGCTTTGTGTAAAACTTCATCAATTTTTTGAGGTTGGCAAATCATTCCAGATCCCATTCCTTGTTTGGTCACCATTGGATAAGGACAGCCTAAGTTCCAATTAAGTTCTTTGTAACCTAAAGATTGAATGTATTTAATCACAAATAAAAATTCATCAGAATCATTGGTCATCACCTGAGGAATCAATTCAGAAACTTGATTGTTCTCAGGATTTAAATCTCTTTGGTAATTGTTTTTAATCACCATTTTACCATTCATCTTAATATAAGGAGCGTAAAATGTATCTATTCCTCCAAAATAATGATGAAAAGCGTTACGAAAACGAAAATCTGTAAATCCTTGTAAAGGAGATGATAAAAGTGTAATTGACATCCAAAAAATTTTGGCAAAAGTAGTGAAAAACAAAACCACCCAATCAAAAAAGAAAGCGTGGTTTAAATTTTATTTTAATACAAATGATTTTCGTTGAGTTGATGTACTAAACTTTGTGCAACTTGTTTGGGAATGTTGTTGAATAAATCATCAGCATTTTGCACTCCATATTCACTTTTCCAAACCACCTTATCTTTGCTAATATCTATTCCTGTAAAAACATAAGTGTACATTAAATTGCTAGAATTTGTAGTGGCATTATAGGTGTCTTTTTCAAAAACCTTTTCGTTACTATTTATTTTATTGTAAAGTCTTTGGATGTCTTTTTGAAAAATGGTAATCACCAAATCGATATTTTTATCTAAGACTTCTTCATCTATATTTTGTTGAATTTCTTCCTGATTTAAAACAAGTGTTTTGTCCAAGTTGTTTTTAATCAAATAAAAATCAGCATATTTATTCTGTTCTTCTAATTGTTCTTTGGCAAACTCAACTATTTTAGTATTGATTTTGGAAACGGTTAACTTGTTTTTAATCTCCGTATCAAACAGTTTTTTAATAATGTTTTGATTGGTATAATAACTATCGGTCACAAACAAAACTCTTTTATAAGTTGGGGGAATGTCATCTGTTTTTTGACTAATGGCTGTTTTAGGACTATTACAGCCAGCAACGATAAGGGTAAATAGAAAATAGATGATTTTCTTCATGGAAATAAATTTTTGGGAGAAATTACAACAATCAGTCCGATTTAAAAAAGAAAACCACCTAATCTAAAAAAAGAAAAGGTGGTTTTGCGTTTTAGTTGTCAGAGTTTCCAATATCATCGATACTTTCAACTTTTGAGGCTTTTTGTTTGAATTTTTTTTCTAAATAGTTGTAGTAAAAATAACAAGCTACAACACCAAAAGGAATTGCAATAACACTTGTGGTTATAGTGTTTTGGGTAATTGTTGTTCCAAAGAAACCATCAATAATACCTAAAATCATTCCACCTATAAATGTACCTGCATAATAAATAACAACACCCATAATGGCATTTTTCCATAAATGCATGTCGTAGTTATCAGCTAGATCATAAAATTTTTTACCAACAAAATATATTAAAAGTAAGCCTAACATTTAAATTAATTTTTTACGTGTAAAGCTTCGTTTAATTCAATTGTTTTTGGGTTAGGACGACAAGTTAAGTGTCCGTTTGTAGAGTCTAATAAGAACAATAATTTATCTTTTCCATTTAACTCAGCACCTTTTACAATGTTTTGTCCTTCTTCCACAACGTTTCCGTTAATATCAACAGGTTGTTTGTTGGCATCGTATAACCAAACCTTAGCAGCAGCAGTTACATAAACTCCCGCAGCAATAGTACATCCAAATCCTAAAGAAATTCCTGTTCCAGAGTTAGCCCCTAATAAACATTTGTCTCCAATAGAAATCACATTTTTATTACCTCCAGATAAAGTTCCCATAATAGAAACCCCACCACCTAAGTCAGAATCATGTCCAACAACAACTCCAGCAGAAACTCTACCTTCAATCATGGCATTTCCTTTGGTACCTGCATTAAAGTTAATATAACCAGCAGGCATTACAGTTGTTCCCACGGCACAATGAGCCCCTAAACGAACTTGAGATCCGCTAGCAATTCTAACTCCGTTAGGTACGTGGTAATTTACCATGTAAGGGAATTTATCAACATGAGAAACAATAATGTTTTCTCCTTTAAAAGTAGCTTTAATTCTTTCGGCAGATAAATCTTCTGGCAAAATAGGTCCTTGGTTGGTCCAAGCAATGTTGTTTAATTTTCCAAAAACACCTTCTAAAGACAATCCGTGAGGTAATACGTGTAATTGAGATAAACATTGTAGTTTAAAATATCCTTCTACGGCATCGGTAACAGGTTGGTCTTTATCAAATAAGAAATAAGCCACTACATCAATTTCCTGATAAGTATTACTTGGTGTTGCTATATTTTCTAACAATTGTTGAATGATAACAATGTTTGGATGTTTTTCTATTTCTCCATGAAAAGCAGCAAAGTTATCAAAAGCTTGTTGTAATTGAGCCTTAGATACGGTTACAAATCCATTTTCTCCACCTTTAAAACCAGTTACATCTTGTAATAATGCAGCAGTTCCAAAAGCAGTATCCCAATTAATGCTAGGAAAGTTTACGTCTAAAACTTTATCTCCTTTAGACCTGCGAATTCCCAATCCAAATGCTAATGGTTTTGTGTATCCTTCTGTAGCTTCAACTTTTGCTACGTATGCTTTAAAATCTTCTATGGTGTTCATGTTATGTTTTTTCAAAAAATGATTTGGCAAATATAAGGCATTGAGATTAGCTATAAAAACCAATAAGATTTAGTTGTTACAAAAAATCTACGTTTTCTTTTAAAACAATTTCAATAGGAGAAAAATAGTGTTTTTCTGGTTTTATTTGATGCGTTAAAAAATTAAAGAGCAATTTAATTCCATCATATCCTTGTTGAACAGGATTTTGACTGATTAAAAAATCAACAGTTCCATTTTTTAAATACTTAATATTATCGTTAGTGGTGTCAAAACCACCAATTTCAATATCTTTTTTGTCTAAACTTTCTACTATTTTTGCTACGGTACTTACTTTACTTGAAGGCACAAAAATTCCTTTAATATTTGGATATTTAGAAAGATAATTGTCAAGTTGATTTTTTAACGTTTCGCTGTTTTCAACATGATCAAAATGCAGGTTGTGAATAGCAATTGATTTTTTAGAGGTTTTAAAAAAATCTCTAAATCCGTTAATTCTGTTGTTAATAGAAGTGTAATTAGAAATATCTTTACGAATTTCAATAATTAAAATCTCTGCTTTTTTAGGCAATACCCAATTCATTAATTTTCCAGCAAGCAATCCGCTTTTAAAAGAATCTTGTCCAATAAAAGAAAGATTGTTAAGTCCTTCTGTTTCTGTATTGATAAATACATAAGGAATGTTTTGATTTTCTAACAACCCAATCAGATCCCTAGTTTCTTTGTTAAAAATAGGAGCGATTAATACAGCGCTAGGCTTGCTATCTATCATTTTATGAAAAGCATCTATATAAGTATTTGATGAAAATTGATCAAAATGAAAGTTGTTGATTAAAAAGCCAAGATTTTTAATTTCTTCTATCGCATTGGCTATTCCTTGTTTAGGAGACTCCCAAAATTCATCAGAACTTATGTTTTCTGGCAAAAGAGTCGCAATAGTATACGTTTTTTTTGACGCCAAAATACTCGCAACAGGATTTACCGTATAATTATAGTCCTCAATAATTTTAAGAATTTTCTTTTTGGTTCTCTCAGAAACGCCTGGTCGGTTGTGTAAAACTCTGTCTACAGTACCTATAGAAACGTTTGCTTTTAATGCGATGTCTTTAATGCTTTTCAATGTTTTATTTTATTAATTTCATAAAAACAGGAACAAAATTATGTTAAAATAGTGATGAATGATGTTTGGTTCATTATTTTTTATTAATTTCGTGTGCGTACACGAAAATATAAAATTAAAGTTAAAATGGCACAATTATTCAATATCAAAGATCAAGTGATTGTCGTTACAGGTGGAGCAGGAGTGTTAGGAGGTAACATTGCAGAGCATTTGTTAAGCGAAGGAGCTAAAGTGGTAATTATTAGTAGAAGCGAAGATACAGTTGCTGCAAAATTAGCAGAGTTAGAAAAAATAGGAAAAGAGGTTGTTGGATACGCATGTGATGTGTTAAGCGAGGCTTCATTAACAGAAGTAAAAGATAAAATTATTGCCAAGTGGGGAAAAATTGATGCTTTGGTAAATGCTGCGGGTGGAAATATGCCGGGAGCTACCATTTCTCCAGACAAAACATTCTTTGATTTAAAAATGGCGGATTTTAGAAAAGTGTCTGAATTAAATTTAGATGGAACCGTATTACCATGTTTAATTTTTGGGAAGGAGATTGTAGCCAATGGAAAAGGAAGTATTGTAAATGTATCTTCTATGGCAGCAGCACAAGCCATTACAAGAGTTGTTGGTTATTCAGCATCTAAAGCAGCTATTGATAATTTTACCAAATGGTTGGCTTCTGATTTTGCTTTAAAATTTGGAGATAAAATTAGAGTGAATGCCATTGCACCAGGATTTTTTATAGGGAAACAAAACTTACGTTTGTTAACCAATGAAGATGGTTCTTATACAGAAAGAGGAAACACAATTATTAAAAATACGCCTATGAAACGTTTTGGAGAATCGGAAGAATTAAACGGAACCGTACAATGGTTGTTAAGTGATGCTTCAAAGTTTGTAACAGGAATTGTAGTGCCAATTGATGGTGGTTTTAGTGCCTTTAGTGGAGTTTAATAAAGATATAAGTTAGAAAAATGATACAAACATTTAGATGGTTTGGGGTAAATGATTCTGTTCAATTATCTCACATAGCACAAGCTGGTGCAACAGGAGTGGTAACGGCTTTACATCATGTAAAGAATGGTGATATTTGGGAAGTGGAAGAAATCATGAAGGTAAAAAACATGATTGAAGCGGCTGGTTTAGAATGGTCTTTTATAGAAAGTATTCCTATTCATGAAAATATCAAACTACAAAAAGGTGATTATTTACACCGTATAGAAAATTACAAGCAGAGTTTAAAAAATGTAGCAGCATGTGGAATTAAAAATGTGTGTTACAATTTTATGCCTGTGTTAGACTGGACAAGAACTCAACTTTTTTGGCCTTTAAAAAATGGAGCAACGGCTTTGCGTTTTGACAAAGTTGAAATGGCTGTTTTTGAAATCTATTTGATGGAAAGAGAAGGAGCGGAAAAAGACTATACAGAAGAAGTTCAGACCAAAGCAAAAGTATCTTTTGAAAACATGTCATCAGAAGAAAAAACACGTTTGTCTGATTGTATTTTAAAAGGATTGCCAGGAACGGTGGATGATTTGTCTATGGATGAGTTTAAAGCAATGATTGCGCAGTATGATGGTTTAAGTCATGCAGATTTAAAGTCAAATTTATCATTCTTTCTAAATCAAGTAGTTCCTATTGCAGAAGAAAATGGAATTGTGATGGCCATTCATCCAGATGATCCACCAATGGATATTTTAGGATTGCCAAGAATCATTAAATCAGAAAAAGATTTAGAAGATTTAATCGGTTTTATTGATAGCCCGAGTAACGGAATTACTTTTTGTACAGGTTCTTTAGGGGCAAATCCAGATAATGATTTGCCTAAAATGATAGAAAAGTTTGCGGATAGAATTCACTTTTTACACCTAAGAAATGTAAGAAGAGAAGCTGATGGAAGCTTTTTTGAAGACAATCACTTAGGAGGTTCTAGCGATATGTACGAGGTAGTGAAAGCAGTTGCTAAAATTGAAAAACAAAGAGGAATAGAAATTCCAATGAGACCAGATCACGGTCACCAAATGATTGATGATTTAACCAATGACAAAGCTTATTGTGGATACACAGCTATTGGTAGGTTAAAAGGTTTGGCAGAACTAAGAGGTTTAGAATTAGGAATTAAAAGAAGTGAGGCTTAAATAGCTGAATTTTAAATATAAAAAAGGGCAGTTGTTAATTAACAACTGCCCTTTTTTATGTAATTAGGTTTGCTAAATAAACTTTCCTGTCATTCCTTTTAACTGTATTTGTAAAGCTTTGGTGGAGACTTGAATTTCAATAAACAATAAAATCAATGAAAACATCATACAACAAAGGCTAATGATAAAGATGATATCAGCAGAAATCAACATGTTTAAAAATAGCAATAACATGGTCAGCACAGCTCCCATAAAACTTAGAATGGCAAATCCTTGGGTGGCTCTAATCAACGTTAGTCTTTTGCTTAGAATCTTAATTTGAGCTCCAATATCTTTTTCGTGAGAATCTTGATATTCTTTGTGCAGTTGTCTAATCAAAGAAGCAATGGCTAAATAGCGGGCATTATAAGCCAACATAGATAAAGAGATTGCTGGAAATAACAAGGCAGGGATACTCATAGATAAATTCATGTTCGGGGAGTTTTTAATTTGAAACTTAAAAGTAATGCTAAGTTTTTAAAGTGAAAAGCAGTAGGCTGTTAATTTATGATGTTTAGAAGTTGCGTTATTTTAGAAATTATACTATTCACTATTCAATACTCGTTACTATTTTTTCAAGATTTTAAATTATAGATTGTATCTTTGCCACTTCTAAAAATAAAAACTCATGAAAGCAGGTATTGTAGGATTACCTAACGTTGGAAAATCAACATTATTTAATTGTTTGTCTAACGCAAAAGCGCAAAGTGCAAACTTTCCATTCTGTACTATTGAACCAAATATTGGAGTCGTAAATGTACCAGATCCAAGATTAGAAAAGTTAGAGTCTTTGGTAAATCCAGAAAGAGTAGTGCCTGCAACTGTAGAAATTGTTGATATTGCCGGATTGGTAAAAGGAGCAAGTAAGGGAGAAGGTTTAGGAAACCAATTTTTAGCAAACATTCGTGAAACCGATGCTATTTTACACGTGTTACGTTGTTTTAATGATGACAATATTATTCACGTTGATGGTTCTATCAATCCTATTAGAGATAAAGAAACGATTGATATTGAGTTACAATTAAAAGATTTAGAAACAGTAGAAAAGCGTTTAGAGAGAGTTAAAAAATTAGCTAAAACTGGAAACAAAGAAGCGCAAGCTGAATTTGATGTTTTAGACAGAATTAAAACTTCTTTAGAAGCTGCAGTTTCTGTTCGTGCATTATCATTTACTGAAAAAGAATTAGAATTTGTAAAACCATTACAATTCATCACTATCAAACCTGTAATGTACGTTTGTAATGTTGATGAAGAATCAGCAGTAGATGGAAACGAATATGTTGAGTTGGTAAAAGAAGCGGTGAAAGATGAAAATGCTGAGGTGTTATTTTTAGCCGTTGGAACTGAAGCGGATATCAACGAATTAGAAAGTTTTGAAGAGCGTAAAGAGTTTTTATCTGATATTGGTTTAGAGGAGCCAGGAGCCGCAAAATTAATTCGTGCTGCTTACAAGTTATTAAACTTACAAACTTACTTTACGGCAGGGGTAAAAGAAGTAAGAGCTTGGACCATTAACATTGGAGATACTGCACCACAAGCAGCAGGAGTAATTCATACAGATTTTGAAAAAGGATTTATCCGTGCAGAAGTTATTAAGTATAACGACTATGTTACTTTAGGAAGTGAAGCCAAAGTAAAAGAAGCTGGTAAATTATCTGTAGAAGGAAAAGAATACATAGTACAAGATGGAGATATGATGAATTTTAGATTTAATGTCTAATGTTCTCCATTAATAAGAATAAAAGCCAATTCATCATTTTTTTGAATTGGCTTTTTTATTGAATAATAATTATGAAAAAAATATCAGAAAATACTGTTGGTGTATTGATTGCTTTGTTGGCAGTATTTCTATTTTCGTCTAAAGCAATTATTGTAAAATTAATTTATGATTTTCAACTCCCAACCGTTCATATTCTTTTGTTAAGAATGTTGTTTGCCTTGCCTTTTTATTTGGTGATTTTGGGAGTTAAAAGAAATGAAGTGAAAGTAGGCTTAGAAAAAAAGCATTATTTGTGGCTAGTTCTTTTTGGAGTGATTGGTTATTACATAGCAAGCTTTTTTGATTTTTATGGATTAAAGTTTTTATCAGCAAGTTTGGAACGAATTATTTTGTTTGTGTATCCAACTTTGGTAGTACTAATAGGAGCGTTATTTTTAAAAACCAAAATTACCAAACAACAAATTTGGGCAATTATAATCACTTATTTTGGCGTCTTTTTAACTTTTGCTTCAGAGTTGCAAATCAATCATGATGATCATTTGTTTTTAGGGGCAGGGCTCATTTTTATGAGTGCTTTAACTTATGCCTCATATTTGGTGGGAAGTGGTTGGTTGATACCTAAATTTGGAACCATTCGTTTTACCTCAATGGCTATGGTTGTGGCTTGTACTTCCGTAATTATACATTATTTAATTACAGATAGACAGTCTGTTTTAAATTATCCAGCAGAGGTATATCAATACGAGATACTGATGGCTGTTTTTTGTACTGTTTTGCCTTCTTATTTGGTGTCTTATGCGATTCAGAAACTGGGAGCTTCCAAGTTTGCTATTATTGGGAGTATCGGACCCGTATTTACTATTTTATTAGCAACTATTGTTTTGGGAGAAAGTATTACTTTTATACAAGCAATTGGAGTTGTAATTGTAATTTTGGGAGTAAGAATTGTATCAAAAAAAGAACGATGATTGCGTTAAAAACCTGTTGATAATTCAATTTTAAAGACCGTCGGTAAAGACGAATAAAACCTTAAATTTAACAAGAACCTAAATCAGAGCTTTGTTCATGAGTGAAGAAACAAAATATACCGAAGACAATATACGATCGTTAGACTGGAAAGAACATATTAGAATGCGACCAGGGATGTATATTGGGAAACTAGGGGATGGATCCTCTCAGGATGATGGGATTTATATTTTGATCAAAGAGGTGATAGACAACTCCATTGATGAATATGTGATGGGCGTTGGGAAAACCATTGAAATTTCTGTAAAAGACGAAGTGGTTAAAATTAGAGATTACGGTCGTGGAGTTCCTTTGGGAAAAGTAGTGGATGTAGTTTCTAAAATGAATACAGGAGGAAAGTATGATTCTCGTGCTTTTAAAAAATCTGTAGGGTTAAATGGTGTTGGTACCAAAGCAGTAAATGCGTTGTCTAGTAATTTTTCTATTCAGTCTATTCGTGATGGACAAACCACCACAGCCGAATTTGAAAAAGGAGAATTGATTCATCAAACACCTTTGGAAGCGACGACCATTCGAAGAGGAACAAGAGTTATTTTCCATCCAGATCCAAGTATTTTTGTGAATTACAAGTTCAGAAGTGAATACGTCATCAAAATGATAAAAAACTATGTGTACCTAAATCCAGGTTTGACCATAGTTTTTAATGGTGAAAAGTTTATTTCAGAAAATGGATTGAAAGATTTGTTGGAAGAAAATATTCACGAAGATACTTTGGCATATCCTATTATTCATTTAAAAGGAGATGATATAGAAATTGCCATGACTCACAGTAAAACGCAATACAGTGAGGAATATCATTCTTTTGTAAACGGACAACATACTACGCAAGGAGGTACACATCAAAATGCGTTTAGAGAAGCAGTGGTAAAAACCATTAGAGAGTTTTTTGGTAAAAATTTTGAAGCTTCGGATGTTCGTAAATCTATCGTAAGTGCCATCGCAATTAAGGTAATGGAACCTGTTTTTGAAAGTCAGACCAAAACCAAGTTGGGATCTACCGAAATGGGAGGAGATTTACCAACGGTGAGGACTTATATTAACGATTTTGTTAAAACCAATTTAGATAATTATTTACACAAAAATCCTACCACTGCAGAAGCTATTCAACGTAAAGTAATGCAGGCAGAAAAGGAACGTAAAGAATTGTCTGGAATTAGAAAAATAGCTAGAGAACGTGCCAAAAAAGCAAGTGTACACAATAAAAAACTTCGTGATTGTAGAATCCATTTAGAAGATTCTAAAAAAGAAGGACACCTAGAAACTTCTTTATTTATTACCGAGGGAGATTCTGCAAGTGGTTCTATTACCAAGTCTCGTAATGTAAATACCCAAGCGGTATTTAGTTTAAAAGGAAAGCCTTTAAATTGTTATGGGTTGACTAAAAAAATTGTGTACGAAAATGAGGAATTTAACTTACTGCAAGCAGCTTTAAATATTGAAGACGGAATAGAAAATTTAAGATATAACAACGTGATTATTGCGACCGATGCCGATGTAGATGGTATGCATATTCGTTTGTTATTGATTACTTTCTTTTTACAATTTTTTCCAGAGGTGATTAAAGAAGGTCATTTATATATTTTAGATACCCCTTTGTTTAGGGTAAGAAATAAAAAAGAAACCATTTATTGTTATTCCGAAGAGGAAAAACAAAACGCGATAGAAAAATTAACAGGAAAAGCAGAAATCACACGATTTAAAGGGTTGGGGGAAATTTCACCTGATGAATTCCAGCATTTTATTGGAGATAATATTCGTTTAGATCCTGTGATGTTAGACAAAGAACAGTCTATAGAATCTATGTTAGAGTTCTACATGGGTAAAAACACACCAGACCGTCAAGAATTTATTATCGACAATTTGAAATATGAGTTGGATATTATTGAAGAGAATTAGTCTCTAAAAAATAAATCGACATTAACGTAAAGAAGTAAAACATAAACACCAGTTGCAACTATATGCAAGACGACATCAACAAGCAAGAAGAAAACGAATTTGAAAATCATAAACCGGTAGAAAGTCAAGAGACCATTACCAAAGTTACAGGAATGTACAAAGAGTGGTTTTTAGACTATGCTTCTTACGTAATCTTAGAACGTGCAGTACCAGCCATTGCAGACGGTTTTAAACCTGTGCAAAGACGTATTATGCAATCTATGAAAGACTTAGATGATGGACGTTACAACAAAGTAGCCAACTTAGTAGGACACTGTATGCAGTATCATCCTCATGGTGATGCTTCTATTTCTGATGCCATGGTACAAATTGGTCAGAAAGAATTGTTGATAGACATGCAAGGGAACTGGGGGAATATTCTTACAGGAGACCGAGCAGCAGCAGCTCGTTACATAGAAGCCCGTTTGTCTAAGTTTGCTTTAGAAGTAGTTTTTAATCCAAAAACTACCGATTGGCAAGCTTCTTATGATGGTCGTAGAAAAGAACCTATTAATTTACCTGTAAAATTTCCAATGCTATTGGCACAAGGAGGTGAGGGAATTGCAGTAGGGTTATCAACCAAAATATTACCACACAACTTTAATGAACTGATAGATGCTTCGATTAAAATATTAAGAGGAAGAAGCTTTACTTTATTTCCAGATTTTTTAACTGGAGGAGTAATTGATGTTACCAATTATAACGATGGTACCAGAGGAGGAAAAGTAAGAGTGAGAGCAAAAATTTCTCAGTTAGATAAAAAAACTTTAGTGGTAAACGAAATTCCATTCGGAACTACCACTTCAACTTTAATAGAATCCATACTAAAAGCAAACGATAAAGGGAAAATTAAAATCAAACAAATAGAGGATAATACTGCTAGAAACGTTGAGATTTTAATTCACTTACCACCAGGAGTATCACCAGATAAAACCATTGATGCTTTATTTGCTTTTACCAATTGTGAAGTGTCTATTTCTCCTTTGTGTTGCGTTATTCAAGATCATAAACCTGTGTTTATTGGAGTTTCTGATATTTTGAAAATATCAACCAATAATACTTTACACTTGTTAAAACGTGAATTAGAAATTCAGTTAGGTGAGTTGCAAGAAAAATGGCATTTTGCTTCTTTGGAACGTATTTTTATAGAAAATAGAATCTATCGTGATATTGAAGAAGAAAGTACGTGGGAAGGAGTCATTTCTGCTATTGATAAGGGATTAAAGCCACATATATCACATTTAAAAAGAGCCATTACAGAAGAAGATATTGTTCGTTTAACAGAAATTAGAATCAAGCGAATTTCTAAGTTTGATATCGACAAAGCCAAACAAATTATTGAAAGTTTAGAAGATGAAATTGCTCAAGTGCAACATCATTTAGAGAACTTAATAGAGTTTGCTATTGATTATTTTAAGAGTTTAAAAGAAAAATACGGGAAAGAAAAACCTCGTATGACAGAAATTAGAACTTTTGATGATATTGAAGCAACCAAAGTGGTAATGCGTAACGAAAAATTATACGTAAATAGAACTGAAGGTTTTGTGGGTACTTCTTTAAAAAGAGATGAGTTTGTAGCGGATTGTGCAGACATAGATGACGTAATTGTATTCCGAAAAGATGGAACCATGATCGTAAGTAAAGTGGCTCAAAAAACCTTTGTTGGTAAAGATATTATTCATGTAGCCATCTTTAAAAAAGGAGACAAGCGTACTATTTATAACATGATGTATCGTGATGGTCGTTCTGGTCCAAGTTATATGAAACGTTTTAATGTAACGAGTATAACCAGAGATAAAGAGTACGACTTAACAGCTGGAAACAAAGGTTCTGTAGTTTGGTATTTTACTGCCAATCCTAATGGAGAAGCAGAAACGGTTTCTGTAGAATTAAAACCATTGGCCGGGTTAAAGAAATTAAAATGGGATATAGATTTTTCGGATTTAATGATTAAAGGACGTTCTTCAAAAGGGAACTTAATTACCAAGTATCCTGTCAAGAAAATTGAGTTTAAATCTGCTGGAACTTCTACTTTAAAACCACGTAAAATATGGTTTGATGATACTGTACAACGTTTAAATGTTGATGGAAGAGGAGAGTTGTTAGGAGAATTTACAGCCAAAGATAAATTGTTAGTTGCTACACAATCTGGAAAAATAAAAACCATTACTCCAGCTTTAACCACACATTTTGAAGATGACATGGTAGTGCTAGAAAAATGGGAACCAAACAAACCTATTTCTGCTATTTATTATGAAGGGGAAAAAGAAAAATATTACGTAAAACGTTTTGTGATAGATCATCCAGACAAGGAAGAGTTTTTTATTAGTGAACATCCAAAAACACAATTACAAATTGTAGTGACCGATTATAGACCTAATGTTGAGGTGGTATTTAGCAAACGTAATCTTGAGAATTTGGTTATTGATTTAGAAGATTTTATTGCTGTAAAAGGAATTAAAGCTTTAGGAAACCAATTAACTGATGATAAAATTAAATTGGTGAATAGATTAGAACCTTCTCCTTATAGCCCTGCTGAAAATGATATTGAAGTAGAGGACGAAAAGGAGATTAATGGAGATCAGCCAACGTTATTCTAGTTTTTTAAAAAAAGTAGTTTCATCGTTAGGTAACAACTCCCCTCTGGTGCTCGAATACTCGAGTACCTTTATTGTAATTAGCGTTTCCTAACGCGAGTGTGTGGCAAGCATTATAATAGTACTCGAAAAGATTCGAGCACCAGCGTATATTGCTTTTTTGTAGCTTAATGTAGTTTTATTAAATTGAGAACAAAAAAGCGATGTCGGAAAAATACAAAGTAATAGATAGTGCTGTACCAACTTTTATAAGCTGTACTTTTGTACAGTGGACAGATATTTTAACAAGACAAAACTATATGAGTATTATTGATGAGTCTTTGTTATTTTGTAAAAAAGAAAAAGGATTAAGAGTTCACTATTATGTTTATATGACAAGCCATATTCATTTAATTGTGACTTCTGTAAAAAATGAAATACAAGAGATTGTCAGAGATTTTAAAAGATATACCAATAAAAAAATTATTGAAGCTATACAAGATATAGGGGAAAGCAGGAGAGAATGGATATTGGCCAAGTTTGCGTATGAAGCAAATAGAACCAAAAGGGCAAACCAATATAAGGTTTGGAAAGATGGATTTCATCCTATTATTTTAAATACCTCAAAAAAATTAAATCAACGAATAGATTACATACATAAGAATCCTGTTGACGAAGGATTTGTTTCAAGTCCACAATATTGGAAAAACAGTAGTTATAATTTTTATGCTGACGATTTAAGTTATGAAGGAGGAATAATACTTACAAATTTGTTTGATTAGAATTTTATTAAAAACAAAAGGAATAATAAAGGCACTCGAAAGGATTCGAGCACCAGAGTGAGTAGGGAAATAAATGCAGAAAACAACAACAATGAGAAGCTTATTAATAATGTTTTTTACCTTTTCATATCAATTTAATATTGAATTTTTCGAAAGTAAATTTTTAGAAGGAACCCCTCATAAAAGAGATATTAGTTCGGACAGTATACAGATAAAGTATTGGGACTCTAATAAAGTGTTTGAATATAAATTTAGTATTATAAATGATTCTATATATAATTACAGTCTTAAAGGAAAATCTACTTTGATTAATAAAATAAAGGTTGAAAAAATTAAGAAATATATTAACATGTTTTTTGAATCAAAAAACAAGCAAATTGAATTAGATAGGATAAAAAACAAAGGTTTTTTAGACATAGGAACTTACTCAGAATTAAAGATATTATTTTTTGTAAATGGTTATATTGTCCAAAAAGAAGTTGTCATACTTGGAAGCGATACTCATAAAATAATTTACAGCTCTGAGTTTATGAACTTTTTAAAAATAATACGAAATATCTGTGAGTCTATTGACACAAAACATCTATAAATATAATAAACCTATAAAATTTTGCATGCTCCCCACTAGCCCCCTCTGGTGCTCGAATGTTCGAGTACCATTACCATAATTAGCGTTTCCAAACGCTAGTTATTGCAAGATATAGAAATTAAGTCTTTAAATTTTGTAAGAAACAGAAGGAATAAATAAGGTCCTCGAAAGGATTCGAGCACCAGACAAGATGGACAGTCTAGGTTATTCCAACCTCTTAAAAAAAGTAGTTTCATAGTTAGGTAACAACTCTGGATGACAAATTTTAATAAAATCTTTTAGAATTAAATCGGGTCTTAAGGCACCCAATTCAAAAAATACTAGTCCACCAGTCTCACCAATAGTATTTGTGTACGTATAAATATTGTTGGTGCTAAAAGGTTTAAAACTTGTGTAGTGTTTATTGGTGTTTGCTAAGGCTTTTTTATCAAGAGCATAACCAGGAGCAAACCAAAAATCTGCATCTTTAGCTTTAACAAATACTTCTTCAAATTGTAAAGCCAAACTTCCTGTGCTCTCTGTGTTTTGCCAATAATAATTAGTTCCCGCATCTTTCATAATTTGTGCTACATAACTATCTCCAGCAGGAGTGTACCAAATATCATTGTAAATTCCTCCGTATAAAACATTGGGCTTATTAATGTTGTTAGGAATTGTTTTTAAGGCTTTTTGATAACTATCAACAATTTGATGAAACACCAAATCGGCTTCTTTTTCTTGATTTAAAAACAAGGCAAAAAACTTAATCCATTCTGCTCTACCCAAAGGAGTTTCTTCTAACCAACTAGCATCAATCACAATTGGGATTCCAGCTTTTTTTAAAGTCGTAAAATTTTTGTTCACATTGTTCACGGCAAAAGCAAATAAGATATCAGGCTGAATATCCAAAACCATTTCGGTATTCATATGTTCTTCATGTCCAACATCAATAATACTTCCATTGTCAATTAAAGCTCTTGTTTTTGGAGAAGATACAAACTTTGTGTTTGGGTATCCTTTTAATAAAGTTTCACTTTTTAGGGCTTCTAAAACAGGGATTTGAGTAGTAGAAGTCGCGATTATTTTTTTTAAAGGAGTATGAATCACAATTTGATTTTCATGACTTGGCTTGATAACCGTATCTCCTTTAATAATAATATATTCATAGGGAGTTGTGGCTCCTTTGTATGGCGTTTTTACAATAGCCTTGATGTATTTTTCGTATTTTTCATACACAAATCCTTTGGCAAATTCTGGTTTGATAAGAGCCTTGTTTTCTGTTTTTTTAGTTGCCTTGGGTTGACAAGCAATAAGGGTACATAAAATAAATAGAGGTGTAAAAAACTTCATGTTTAAAGAATTTGATATTGGTTGGTTTCAGTATCTATTTGTACAATAGTTCCGTAAGGAATTTTAAAATCAAAAGAATCTGTTAAGTCTGTTTTTGTAATGTGTGCTAAAATACTTCTGATGACCCCAGCATGAGTAACCAGTGCTGTTTTGTCTTTTTTGATGTTTTGGTAAACCGACAAAACTCTTAAATATAAATCCATATAACTTTCTCCATTAGGAACAGGAACGTGAACAAAATCTTTCATCCAAGGATCAATTTCTTGTTGTGGAATTTTATTCCAATCCATCAATTCCCAATCTCCAAAATCTAATTCTTTTAAATTGTCATCTATTGTAAAATCAGTTTTTATTTTCGCAGCAAGGTTAGTACATCTCTGTAAGGGACTACTTATTACTTGTTGGATATTGATATTCTTTAGTTTAGAAATCAAAAAATCAGATTCTTCTTCAAAGCTATCAGAAAGAGGAATGTTTGCTTGTCCGTAGCAAATACCTTTGTCAATATCGGGTGTGGTATGTCTTATTAAATATAGATTCATAGAATAATTAATAAGCTTAAATAAAAGACGACTTCTGAAACTTGTTGTGTAGCACCGGCACAATCACCTGTATGCCCACCAATCCATTTGTGAAAATATTTTGCCAACATGTATTTTGATATCATCACAGGAGTAAAAGCAAGAAATACATAAAAATTAAAAAAGAAAATCAAGGGAATGATGGCAAAGATTCCACTAATGATAACGTCTTTTAATTGAATACCAATAGCCGATGGTTTTACTTTACTTTTATCAATATCTTGCACATAAGGTTCCGTATAAATAAGTGTGGTTGCAGCAAATCTACTAATAGCGTGTCCTGAAATTAAAGCAATAATATAAGTGTGAATATTAAATTCGGATAAAGCATTGAATTTAATCGCTAATAACAATCCTAACCCTACAATTCCATAAGTTCCCACTCTAGAATCTTTCATAATGGTTAAGATTTTTTCTTTGGTCCAACCGCCACCAAAACCATCGCAAACATCTGCAAAACCATCTTCGTGAAAAGCACCTGTAATCCAAATGGTTCCTGCCATACTTAGCAGTATAGAAATAGCATCGTTAAAAAGAAATTCGGCTAAATAAAACACCAAAGCTCCAAAAGCTCCAACTATAATTCCTACCAAAGAAAAATATCGACTACTTTTGGCTAATATTTCAGGAGAATGGTCTATGTTTTTAGGACAAGGAATTCTTGTGAAAAACATAATGGCAGTCAAGAAAATAGCAATTTCTTTTTTCATATTAACTCAATTTATTGGTCACACTAGCACTTTCAAAACTAGCCATTTCGTTTAAAAAGTTTACGGCAGATTGTACCAACGGATAAGCCAAAGCAGCTCCTGTACCTTCACCTAATCGCAGTCCAATATTTAAAATGACATCTGCTTTTAAAAATTGTAACATTTTGGTGTGTCCTTGTTCATCTGAACAATGAGAAAAAATACAATTATCAGTTACAGATGGTTCCATGTCATGGGCGGCTAACAAAGCAGAAGTCACAATAAATCCATCAACTAAAATGGTCATGTTTAATGCTTTTGCTTGTAATATTGCTCCTGTAATCATGGCAATTTCATAACCTCCAAAAGTGGCTAAAATCTCCAAAGGATCCGTAATATTAGGATGTGCTTCTTGAGATTTTCTTAAAACAGCAGTTTTTACTCTAATAGCATCATTGTTTAATCCTGTTCCTTTACCCACGCATTTACTGATATCAGTATTGGTATATGCACTCATTAGTAAAGAGGCGGAAGAAGTATTCCCAATTCCCATTTCTCCAAAACCAATCACATTGGTCCCCTCGGCAAATTGTTTGGTAACCAATTCTTTTCCTTTGTTAATTGCTTTTTTACAATCCTCAATACTCATGGCTGGTTGTACAGAAAAATCGGCAGTTCCTTTATTGATTTTGGCATCAATTAAATGGGGAGTTTTCCCGAAATCGTAATTTACACCAGCATCAATAATTTTTAAATGGATATGGTGTTGTTTACAAAATATGTTGATGGCTGCTCCACCATTTAAAAAGTTAAAAACCATTTGGGTGGTGACTTCTTGTGGAAAAGGACTCACAGGTTCGGAATTTACAATTCCATGGTCTCCTGCAAAAACCAAAATAGCAGGTTTAGATAAAATAGGAGAGGTGGTTTGTTGAATTTGTCCCACTTTAAAGGCTATTTTTTCTAAAATACCTAAAGATCCCAAAGGTTTGGTTTTGGTGTCTATTTTATGTTGTAAAGTTTCTTGAAAATTCATGTTGATTTTATTTTAAAGTCATTGGAAGTCCAGAAACCATAAAGGTTGCTTTGTCGCTTAATGTAGCAATTTCTTGATTTACCCAACCTTGTAGTTCGGTGAATTTTCTTGATATTTCGGTATTGGCATGCACCCCCATTCCTATTTCGTTAGATATAATAATCAAGGTGGCATTTATTTCTTTTAACTTGCTTAACTCCTCTTTTACCAATGATAAACTTTTGGCTACATCATATTTTGTATCGGTATAAAAATTGGTGAGCCATAAGGTAACACAATCAATGACTACCACCGACTTCTCTGGAATAACAGAACTTAAATGTTTTTCTTCTTCAAGGGTGGTCCATCGCTCATCTCTGTCAGAAACATGTCTGTCTACGCGTTTTTTAAAATCTTCATCCCAAATTCTAGAAGTGGCTAAGTAATAAGGATTTGGACTTAGTTTTTCAGCCAATTTCTGTGCATAGCTACTTTTGCCAGAACGTTCTCCTCCTGTGATATAATATATCATGTCAAATTTTTGAACAAAGATTGGTAAGTTTTTTAAGATTAAAAAAATATATCTGTAAAAAGAATTTACTTTAGCAATCTTAAAATTATTTTTTATGAAAGTGTCTTCTTTTATGCCAGCAGTTACTCAAATTATCTATGATTTGGGTTTGCAAAATTTGTTAGATGGAATTACGTTTGAGTGTCCACAAATAGCTTTAAAAGAGAAAACACCTGTGGTAAGATGTGTTTTAGAAGGGAAAAATTATACCAGTGACGAAATCAATACCTTGTTCTCTAATAGTAAAGCCACGGGAGAAAGTTTATATTTTGTTGATGAAGTTGCTTTGGCTAAAATTGCCCCTGATGTAGTGTTTACTCAAGATGTGTGTGACGTTTGTCAGATAGACACCGAATGTGCCTCTTTAGCGGTACATAAATTAGAGAAGATTCCTGAATTGATTTCTATCACTCCACAATCTTTAGAAGATGTATTTGAGAATGTCATTACCATCGCAAAAGCTTTAGATCAAGAAGTTTTAGGGAAAGACCATGTTACTTTTCTTAAGAATAAAATTGCAGATATAGTTGACAAGCAACGTGAGGCTAGGGTAATGCCCAAAAGTGTGATGTTGTTAGAATGGATAGATCCATTGTTTAATTGCGGACATTGGATTCCTCATCAAATAGGCTATGCAGGAGGAATTGATTTATTATCACATCCTTCGGGAGATAGCATTGTTATCGATTGGCAAAAAATAGTAAAATACAATCCAGAAGTTTTGGTCATTGCTCCTTGTGGATATTCCCAAGAAAGAACTTTAGAGGATATGAAGTTTTTAGAAGCTAAACCTGAATGGAATTCTTTAAGAGCTGTACAGAACAAGCAAGTCTATTTAGCCGATTTTGATATGTTTACGCAATCATCTGCTAGTACATTGGTAGATGGAATTGTGGTATTATCAAAAATATTTCACCCTACAGTTTTTACTGAACCTACAGGGTTGGAAAATAGATATTGTAATTATTTTGATAAAAAATAATTGAGAACTAAAAAAACAACGTAAATTTGCCACGATTTTGGTTTTTATGCTATTCAAGAAATTGAGAGCTAAAATTAAAAGGGAATCTTGTTAAAATCAAGAACTGTCCCCGCAACTGTAAGCTTAGCCCAATAGGGTGCTTGTTACATTCTTAGACCACTGTTTTATAAAATGGGAAGGTAGTAATAAGACGCAAGTCAGGAGACCTGCCACAATCATAAATATAAATTCTTTCGGGAGCAAAGGAAATTTATGATAAAACTATGTAATGCGTTTTTTTTAATAAGCATGCTTTGGTGTGCTGTAACCTTAGCTCAAAATGATACTATCAATCGTTTGGGTAAAGTTACCATTGTGGCCGATTCTTATGTAAGAAATAATGTAGTTGGTCAAAAAGTTACCCTTATAACAGGTGAGAATATTGTAAAAAACCCAACAAACCTAACAGAAACTTTAAGATTTAATTCTGTAGTAGCCATTAGAGATTATGGAAATGGAGGGACAAGCTCAGCTCGTTTTAGAGGAACTTCGGCAGCTAACACAGCTGTTTTGTGGAATGGAATTAACGTAAATGCTATTGGAAATGGACAAACAGGATTAAATAGTTTGTCTTTAAATACTGCTGATGAAATTGTAATTAAAAGTGGAGGAGGTTCTGTAAAATATGGTTCTGGGGCTATTGGAGGTTCTATCCATGCAAACGATAATCTGTACTTTCACAAACATCAAAACTTTCAATTGTTTAGTTCTTATGGAAGTTTTAATACGACTTCTAATTTTTTCAAAACCAATTTGGGAACTGAAACATGGGCAATAAAACTAGGAGCAAATTTTAATAAATCTGATAATGATTATGATTTGATTGACGATAGGTATAAAGATACAGATGGTAATTATTTAAAAAACAGTAATGGTGATTATGAAAATTACGGATTGAATTTAAGTGTAGGATATCAGTTTTCAGAAGGAAATTCGTTAAGTTTTTATACCACCGGTTTTAAAGGAGATAGATTGTTTTCGGGAGAATTACCAAATCCATCTGGAGCTAATGAAAAATATATAGATTTAAATCAGCGTAATTTAGTAGTTTGGGATGTTCAGAAAAATCAGTTTTCTCATGTTTTTAAATCAGCGTTTTTAACTCAAGAATATCGATATTTTAGTGATAAAAACAATATAGATTACGATTACGGAAAGTCAAAAAGATGGTTGTTTAATTATGATTTTACATATCATCTAACTAAAAACACCGCTATTAATGCCTTTTTAGATCTTCAAAATATCAAAGGGAAAACAAATCAAATTTCTGAAAAAACAAGAGAACAATACGCTTTTGCGTTGGGTTTTAATTCTATTCTTACTAAGCAATGGAGATATAATTTAGAACTAAAAAAAGAATTCAATTCTGCCTTTACAGTTCCTGCTGTTTTTTCTTTGGGAAACAATTATGCGTTAAATGATACAAATGAAATTCTTTTAAATATTTCAACCAATTACAGAGTACCTACCCTAAATGATTTGTATTGGCCAGGACAAGGAAATACAACTTTAATTCCAGAACATTCAAAACAGGTAGATGTAGGCTATCAATATAAAAATGATTGGTTTACAATTAAAAGTACTTTGTTTTATATGAATGTTGATAACAAAATTATTTGGACTCCAAATAATAATTCAGGAGTTTGGAAACCGATGAACTTAAATGAATCTCTCCATACAGGAGCTGAGTTTTTTGGAGGATTTTGTTATTCTTTTTCAAAAAACCATTCTGTTGATGTTGCTACAAATTACATCTATACTGTGGCAAAAGATGCAGAGACAAATAAAGAGCTCATTTTTGTGCCTAGACATTTATTTAATGCCACTGTAAATTATCAAAATAATATTTTTACAGCATATGCACAGAATTTAAGTCAGAGTAAAGTATATACTACAGAAGATAATATTGACACTCCCGGGGCAGTGTTAAATGCATTTACTGTTTTTAATGCAGGAGCAGGAGTCTCGTTGTTAAAAAAAGGAACCAAATCTTTACATGTTATACTAGCGGTTAAAAATATTTTTAATCAGTTGTATTTATATAGTGTTTCAAGACCTATGCCTGGAAGAAATTATAACCTAAACATCAATTATAAATTTTAAAATTAAATGAAAACTACCAAACAAATACTAAAGCTTTTAGTTATTGCTCTTATTATCGTATCATGTAATAATGATGATTCTATAGAGTTAGTAAATAGAGATTATTCTAATGGAATTTTAATCAGCGGAGAAGGATCGGGAGCAGGAACAGGTTCTGTTACTTATTTGTCATCAGACCAAACATCAAAATATCAATTTATTTATTTAAGTGCTAACGGAACTCAGTTGGGAACATATTTACAATCTATGGCTTTTAATGAAAATAGTGCTTTTATTATTGTAGATAATGCCAATACGGTTACAATGGTTGATAAAAAAACTTTTATTAAAACTGGAGAAATTAAAACTGATTTAAACACTCCCCGTTTTATGACTGTTGTAGGAGATAAGGGATATATTACCAATTGGGGAGATCCATATAACACAGAAGATGATTATATTGCTGTTGCAAATTTAAATACCAATACTGTTGAAAAAACAATTTCTGTAGCAAATGGTCCTGAACAAATTGTTGCCAAAGGAAATAAGCTATATGTATCTCACAAAGGGGCATATGGAACAAATAATGTTGTTTCTGTAATTGATACAGCTACTGATGATGTTGTTGAAATTACAGTGAAAGACAATCCAGATGAGTTGTTGTTAAATAATAATGGAGATTTGTTAGTTCTATCGGAAGGTAGTATTGTTTATGATCCATGGCCAACTATAAAAAGTGAAACAAAAGCAGCTATACATATTATAAATACTACTACTAATACAATAACGAAAACGATAGAGTTTGAAGAAGGGGAGCATCCTAGTTTAATGACTTATGACAACGGACAAATATATTATTACCTATCAGGAGGGGTTTATAAAGTGAATTCAGGAGAAGAGACTTTACCAACTAAAGCATTAATATCTCAAAGTTTATATGGAATGGCAGTTAAAAACGGAAACCTATATGGTGTAGAAGCAAACTTTACTGCTCAAAGTAATCTTTATGTATTTGATTTAAGTACCAAAGAAAAAGTGTTTACAACAAAAGTAGCTTTAGGAGCTTCAAAAATTTACTTTACTGAGTAATTGGTGAGTTGCTATGAAGAAGAGAAAAGCCCATGCAAATTTGCATGGGCTTTTTGTTTATAAAATAGTTTGTACTTCTTTTTGAATGTATTGTTGGGCAATTTGTGTGGGGGATGGGCCTTCTTTTCCAATTTTAATTAATTCTTGTTGTAAATCTTTTCCACTCGTTAAATTATCGTGCATGCTGTAAGCGGTAATATTATTTAAAATAGTGGTTTTGGTGTTTACAATTAATGTCCAACAATCGGGACTTACATAAATTTGCTGTACCAAATTGTGTTCAAATTCAGCATTTATTTGAGCAATCAATAATTTGGCGTATTCAATTTTATTGAATGTTTCTGGATCAATTCTGTAAGCAAGATTTGTGATATTTATACGTTCTAAAAACAAGGTCATTCTTTCATAAGCCTGAAGTCTTATGGGTAAACTTTGTTTCTTTTTATCATTCAGCATTTCAAACTTTCGTTTGTTATTCTCCATAAAAACATATTGCTTTAAAAAGTAAGCAGCTACACCACCAGTAATTACTGATGGAAGGGTGTATTTAAGGATTTCTAGAATTTCATCCATTGTAAAATATTTTAAGCGAATATAAATGTTAGTTTTTAGGTGTCAAAATATGAGTTTCTTTAAAAATGATTACTTTTAGGCAAGCAATATAAAAACAAGCCTGTGTTCAGTTTTTTGGAATTTACTTTTATTGATCTGCTAGATATTCTTTTAGTAGCCTTTTTGTTATTTAACGTATATAAGTTGTTAAAAGGTACAGTGGCCATTAATATTTTTATTGGTATTGCCATTGTGTTTTTAATATATAAAGTTACTGAGGCCTTACACATGGAAATGTTTAGTTCTTTATTAGGAACTTTAATAAGTGGTGGAGCCATTGCGTTGATTATTATTTTTCATCCAGAAATGCGTAAGTTTTTGCTGATGTTAGGATCGACAAATTTTAAAAGCAAAAGAAATTTCATTAACCAATTAAAGTTTTTAAAAGCAGAAATATCTATTGATGTTGATGTAGAAGCTTTGGTGATGGCTTGCGAAAAATTTGGTGTTTCTAGAACAGGAGCTCTAATTGTAATTGAAAGAAATAATAGTCTTGATTTTTTAAGTGAAAAAGGAGACAGCATGAATATTGAAATTAATATTCCTATTCTAGAAAGTATTTTTTATAAAAATAGCCCGTTACACGATGGTGCTATTATTGTAAAAGAAAACTATGTGGTAGCCACAAGAGTTGTGTTGCCTTTGTCAGAGAAAAAATTGCCAAGTAGGTTTGGATTAAGACACAGAGCTGCTATTGGAGTTACTGAAAAAACAGATGCTATGTGTTTGGTGGTTTCTGAAGAAACAGGAGAAATATCTTTTATTATTGATGGTGCTTTTGAATTGTATAGCACTACTAATGAGTTGCAAGAAAAAATTAGAATGTACCTAAGTTAAAAATCTCTGTTAACGTTACGTTTGTCCCATTTTAAATCACTCAATACAGAAGATTTAACTCCGATAAAGAAATAGTAAGAACTATAATTTCCAATAGGAACCCAGTTAAAGTTCATACTCCAACTTCTTAAATCTCTCGTAAATCTTAAATTGGTGTAAGTAATACCACCATTGATGAAATCATAACCAGAGGAGGCTCCAACTTTCCATCCTGGACTTAATTCTACATCACCAGAAAACATTAAAGAAGCAGATGAAATTTTTTTCTCACCCAAACTGTTGGTATAATTGGTAGAAAATGAGAAACGTAAATTCCAAGGCATGGCAGAGATATATTGAGGTAAGTCAGTAGTTTCTTCTGTTTCTTTTTGGGTATTTGTTTCGTCCTCTGGATTTACAGAAAAATCATTGGTGTTTTGTTGGTCTGCACCAAACAGATCTTGATCATAAGCTGTTGGGTCTTCCTCTTCTTCTGTAGTGACTCCCTCTTTTTTCTTTTCAAAATCCTTGTTAGAAAAGGAATACCCTGTGGTAAAGTTAGCTCTGGTCATTCTAAGTAAAGGACCTCCGTTTTTATAACTCAAAGCATCAACTCTTTCTATTTTACCAGTGGTTGCGTTAGGTTTTAAAGCATAAGGGTCTAAAGATGCTCCAAAGTTTAGGTTCATTTTTTTTAGAATGGTTGTCCCTGCCGTTAAGTTTACAGGAGAAAGTTTAAAACTTTCTGCAGTAAAATTATAACTGGTACTCATATTTAATGAGTTTAAAATGGTGATTTTTTTATCCTCGCCTTCTAAATCATCTTTATTGGCTACTTTTCCTTCTAAGGTATTGGCCAAACTAAATCCTAATGAGTTTGAAACTCCTCTGGAAGGACCTCCATAAATTCCGTTATCAAATTTTGAATAAGTTTCAAAAGTTGTTGCAGCAGCATTTTTTTGTACCTCTTCATAATAAAAACCAAAATCAGGTCTGTAGCTATAAGAAACAGAAGGTCTCATGGTATGTCTAATGGCTTTTAAATTGCTGTTTTTAAACTTAAACATTCCATAAATAGTGGTACTTAATGATGTTGATGCACTGTAATCTCTAAAGGCATTGAACCCAGAAATAGTATCTGTCACAACTTTATTTTCTATAGGATCATATTCTTTGTGAATTTTATCTAAATACCAAACTTCTCTATAACTCATACTAGGCGATAAAGAAAAATATTTAAACAGTTTCATGTTGGTACTCATACTTACATTGTGTTGAGCCCCATTTTTTGCTTTGTCAAACATTTTGCTACTAAAAAATTCATCTTCAGTAGTGGTTACTTGATTGTCAGCTTTCAAAGAATAGGTAAGACCAATTCTTTGAAAAGCATTTTTTTTGGTTCCATTTTTAGGAGCAAACGGGTATTGTCTGTCCATGTTTAACTGTAAAGATGGGAGTGTTAAATAGACATCTTTTGTGTTTGTATTTTGTCTGTGGTTAGCAGAAAGACTCATGTTAAAAGGAGTTCCAACAAAATCTTGATAATAAGAAACAGAAGAACTTAAAGTGTTGGTCAATCCTAAACCATTGTTAGTTTCATTAACAGACTGCCTAAAATATTGACTACTACCTAAGTTTACAGAGGCAGAAAATCTACTATTAGGAGAAGCTTTACTGTCTTGACTATGAGACCATCTTAAGTTAAAGTTTTTGGCAACACTATAGCTAGAAAAACCTTCAATTCCGCTAATAAGATTATCGTAATTAAAACTAAAATTTCCACTAAACTTATATCTTACTCGATAACTTGAAGCGGCATTAATTCCCCAGCTACTATTAGAATAAATATCGGCAGTAAGTTTTAAATCAAAATAATCGTTAAGCGCTAAATAATAACCTCCATTTTGTAAGAAAAATCCTTGGTTAAAAGATTCTCCATAAGTTGGGAAAATAATACCAGAGGTTCTATTTTTAGTTAATGGAAAATAAGCAAATGGGAAAATAGCAGGAGTGGGTACATCAGCAATGACTAAATTAGTAGCTCCTGTAATAATTTTTTTACCTGGAACTACTTTTGCTTTGGTAGTTTTTAAGTAATAATCTGGATGTCTTGGATCTGAGGTTGTAAAAATAATATTACGCACAAAAATGGTAGAATCGTTTACTCTTTTTGTTTTCTGACCTAAGGTGTTAATTCCGTTTTGTTCCGTTTCTAAACCATAAATAATGGCTTTTTTGGTTTTGTAATTAGAAATTAATGAATCTTGAGTGGTTTCATTACCAGTGGTTTTAAAAACAGGTAATTGAGAATATTTTCCTTTTTCATCGGGAATTCCTCTTGCTTGAAAGGTATTGGTGTTGTAATCAATTAAAATTTGACCAGCAGTAATTTCGTTTTCTCCGTAAACTACATGGGCTTCATCATATAAATAAACCTTTTTATTTGGAATATCTTCTTCAATATACCCTTTGGCAGAGTGTTCTATAATATCCTCTATGGCTTCTTTTTTCTTAGGAGTAACAATGCTATCATTAGCAATGTTGGGAATACTGTCGTTTTGTATGGCAACAATACTATCATTTTTAATAGCAGGTATGCTATCGTTTTGCACAATAGAATCTTTAGCTTGCGTTAAAATATTAGTATCTGTAGTTTTATCCTGAGCTTTAGCAGGTAAACTACTTAAGCACATGAATAAAACTAATAAAAGAATGTAAAGTCTATTTGTTTGCAATGCTTTAAGTCCTATTTTTGTCTAGTCCAATTGACAACAATATGGATGCCAATTTAAAAGTCCAAAAATAATTAAATTTTATTGATGAAATTGATTCCCATATTTAAATATCAGAACTTTTCTTTAATACGCATAAGTGTTGTGTTTATTGTGCTCTTTAGCTCAATGATAACAGATGTTTCTGCCCAAAAACATGAAGGTTTTATTGTGGTGCTAGATGCTGGTCATGGAGGGAAAGATCCGGGTAAAGTAGGATACAAAGGAGCAAAAGAAAAAGATGTAGCCCTAAATATCGTCTTAAAAACAGGTAAAATACTATCTACTATTCCTGGTGTTAAGGTAATGTATACCCGAACTACGGATGTTTTTGTTGATTTATGGAAAAGAGGAGATATAGCCAATGATGCGGATGCAGATTTATTCGTGTCAGTACATTGTAATGCACATACCAGTCAAGCAATAGGAGCAGAAACGTGGGTGCTTTCTTTAAAAGGAAATGATAGAAATTTTAGAGTTGCAAAGGCGGAGAACGAGGTAATCTTACAAGAAGAAAATCACCAAGAGCGTTATCAGGGTTTTGATCCTAGCAATCCAACCTCAGTAATAGGACTATCATTGGAACAAGAAGAAAACTTAGATCAAAGTTTATTGTTAGCTAGTTTGATTCAAACTGAGTTTGAAAAATCTTTAAATAGAGTCAATCGAGGAGTAAAGCAAGCTGGTTTTGTGGTATTGTATCAAACATATATGCCAAGTGTATTGATAGAAACGGGATTTTTAACTAATAGAATTGAAGGTCAATATTTATATTCTGCTGCGGGACAGCAACAAATGGCAAGTTCCATAGCTAAGTCTGTGCAGAAATATTTACAAAGACAACAGTTGAACGTAGCTGCAAATGATTTTTATGATGGAGATGTTATCAGTAGTCCAAACACGAGTAATGTTGCTAGTGCTTCAGAAAATATAGGGACTTATTATAAAGTTCAATTGGCTTCTAGTAAAAATAGAATTAGTACATCTTCTTATAATTTTAAAGGATTAAAAGATGTAGAAAGAGTTCAGGTTGATGGCTTTTACAAATATTATTTAGGAAGATACAACAACAAACAAGAAGCAAATACAGGATTGTCATTAGCCAAATCAAAAGGTTATAAAACCGCCTTTGTTGTTGGTTTTAATGATGAGGTAAAAGCGACACCACATTCCATAACAGAACAATTAGCCACTCCAAAAGTTGTTAATAATGCTGTTTCTAAGGTGTATTACAAAGTTCAAATAGCTTCATCAACAAATAAAATCAGTACAAGCCCCTCTAATTTTAAAGGATTGGATGAAGTAGAAGCTGTTAAAGTTGGGAATTATTATAAATATTATTTAGGAAAAACAAGCAGTTACGACCAAGCAAAGAAGTATTTAGCCTCTGCAAAATCTAAAAAATACAGCTCAGCTTTTGTAGTGGCTTTTTTAAATGATGAAAGAATCACGCTAAAAGAGGCCTTGAAAAGGCAAACAAATTAAATATTTTGTATTTTCGTTCCATGATAAAAATTTCTAGAGAATTAAAGGCAGGTGTTGCTGCACTGGTAATATTAGCATTGTTTTATTGGGGCTTTAGTTTCCTAAAAGGCAGAAATCTGTTTAACGGTGGTTTAAGCAGTTATTACACAACTTATAAGAACATTAACGGATTAAAAAAATCTAGTGCTGTGACTGTAAATGGTTTTACAGTAGGTAAAATTTTAGATATTCGTTTTAGTGATGACCCTGAAAAAAAAGGTCAGTTAATTGTAGAGTTTACCATTGAAGAAGATTTACATTTTTCAAAAAAATCTATTGCAAAAATCTATAGTGGTGGATTAATGGGAGGCAAATCATTGGCAATTATCCCATCGTATGATGGAGAAGAAGCTGAACCTGGTGATTATTTAAAAGGAGAAATAGAATCTGATATTTTTTCATCGATCACCAATAAATTAAATCCCCTACAATCTAAAGTAGAGAATGTAATTGTAAATATAGATTCGGTTACAGCCAATTTAAATGCTTTGTTAAATAAGCAAACCATAGAAAATTTAAATACAAGTTTTGAAAATTTAAATGTAATCATGGCTAGCTTAAAAAATACTTCAGCATCTGTGGAGGTAATGATTGAGAGTAATCAGCAGAATATGAATGCTACTTTTAGTAACATCAAGAATACTACAAAGAACTTAAAAACTTTTTCGGATTCTTTAGCACAAATTAAAATATTAGCTATTTCAGAAAAAATTAACAGAACCGCTTCTCATTTAGATAGCATTACTGCTGGAATTCAAGCCGGACAAGGAACTATAGGTTTGTTGGCTAAAGATGAAAATTTATATAACAATTTAGAAGCTGCTAGTAAGGAGTTGGAAGAATTGTTGAGAGATGTAAAAGAGCATCCAAAAAGATTTGTTCACTTCTCTATCTTTGGAAAAAAAGAAAGAAAATACGAGGAATCAGAAGAAACTAAAGAAAACTAAAAACTATGCAGTTTATTCCAAATATTATTTTTGCCATTTTATTAGGAGTAGGAGTCTACTTTTTTGCAAACAATGTAAAAAAGTTACTTCGTAATATTAAACTGGGTAAAGATATAGATAGGTCTGATCAAAAATCTGAGAGATGGTCAAATATGATTAGAATCGCTTTGGGGCAATCTAAAATGGTAAGAAGACCCGTTTCTGGTTTTTTGCATATCATTGTTTATATTGGTTTTATTATTATAAATATTGAGGTTTTAGAAATTGTTTTAGACGGACTGTTAGGAACACATCGTTTATTTTTACCCATTTTAGGAGAAAGTGTTTATGGATTCTTAATAGGAACTTTTGAGGTTTTAGCCATTTTAGTTTTTATATCTGTAACTGTTTTTTGGTTGCGTAGAAACGTACTTAAAATCAAACGTTTTTGGAACAAAGAAATGACGGATTGGCCCAAAAATGACGGAAATTACATTCTGTATTTTGAAATGGTCTTAATGACTTTGTTTTTAGTAATGAATGCTACAGATGTACATTTACAACAATCAGGAACCGGAAATATCATCAGTCAGTTTTTTGTACCATTGTTTCAAAATATTCCTTTTGAAAGATTGTATCTGATTGAACGCACAGCTTGGTGGTTGCATATTTGTGGAATTTTAGTTTTTCTTAACTATTTATATTACTCAAAACATTTACACATTTTATTGGCTTTCCCTAATACGTTTTATGCAAACTTAAAGCCTAAAGGTCAGTTTGTAAATAATAAAAATGTAACCAAAGAAGTACAATTAATGATGGATCCTAACGCAGATCCATATGCTGCTCCTGCCGAGGATGAAGGAGAACCAGAAAAATTTGGAGCGAGTGATGTGACCGATTTAAATTGGGTGCAATTAATGAATGCTTACACTTGTACAGAGTGTGGTCGTTGTACATCGGTTTGTCCAGCAAATTTAACGGGTAAAGAATTGTCCCCAAGAGCTATTATGATGAAAACTCGTGATAGGTTAGAGGAAGTTGGTAGAAATATAGATGCTAATAAAGGGACTTTTCAAGATGATGGAAAGCAATTATTAGGGGATGATTATATTACTCAAGAAGAAATTTGGGCTTGTACAAGTTGTAATGCTTGTGTAGAAGAATGTCCTGTAAATATTGATCCATTATCTATTATTATGGACATGAGACAATATTTAGTAATGGAACAATCTGCAGCTCCTCAGGAATTAAATGCAATGATGACCAATGTAGAAAACAATGGTGCTCCGTGGCAATACAGTCAAATGGATAGATTGAATTGGGTAAACGAGGAATAGTCAATTAACAATTATCAATTAGGAATTACAAATTCATCAAACTCGTAATTCGTAATTTCAAAATTCGTAATTAGATATGATAACAGTACCAGTAATGGCAGACTTATTTGCCGAAGGAAAGGAACCAGATATATTGTTTTGGGTAGGTTCTGCAGGAAGTTTTGATGATAGAGCTAAAAAAATAACCAGAGCCTTTGTTAAAATATTAAACAAAGCTGAGGTAAATTTTGCGGTGTTAGGAACCGAAGAAAGTTCTAGTGGTGATGCTGCTAAAAGAGCAGGAAATGAATTTTTATTTCAGATGCAAGCCATGACTAATATTGAGGTGATGAATGCTTACAATGTGAAAAAAATTGTAACGGCTTGTCCTCATTCTTTCAACACTTTAAAAAATGAATATCCTGAGTTAGGAGGAAAATACGAAGTTTTACATCATACACAATTTATAGAACAATTGGTAAATGAAGGAAAATTAGATCTTTCTAAAGCTAAGTTAGATATCAATACCATCACTTTTCACGATCCTTGTTATTTAGGACGAGCAAATGATGAATATGATGCACCAAGAACTTTATTAAAATATATCAAAGGAACTAATTTGGTTGAAATGAAAAGATCAAGAAACAATTCTTTGTGTTGTGGTGCAGGAGGAGCTCAAATGTTTAAAGAGCCAGAAAAAGGGACTATGGATGTAAATGATCTACGTACTCAAGATGCCTTAGAAACCAAACCAGATGTGATTGCTACAGGATGTCCTTTTTGTAATACCATGATGACAGATGGTATTAAACATCACAAAAAAGAAGCAGAGGTTCAGGTAAAAGATATTGCTGAATTGCTAGTAGAATCTTTAGGATTGTAAACGGCAAACAATAAAATTATTGAAGTGAGTATCTCACACTTTAAAGGTGTTATGTAGTTACTTTTTTTATGAATAAAATATGAAACATTGGATTCAAGCGGCAAGGCTAAGAACTTTGCCTTTGTCGTTGTCGGGAGTAATTACAGGGAGTTTTTTAGCAGCTTCAAAAGGAGCTTTTCATTGGGATATTTGTGTGTTGGCTTTGTTAACAACTGTTGGATTTCAGGTCCTATCTAACTTTGCTAATGATTATGGAGATGGAGTGAAAGGAACAGACAACGAAAATAGAGTAGGCCCACAACGAGCTTTGCAAAGTGGAACTATTTCTCCAAAGCAAATGTTAAAAGGGATTTATATAACCATTGCCATTACTTTAATTATTGCATTGTTATTAATTTATGTTTCTTTTGGTAGTGAAAACTTTATGTTGTCTATTATTTTCTTTTTCCTAGGATTGGCTTCTATTGGAGCAGCCATGAAATATACCATGGGAAAAGGAGCCTACGGATATTCTGGTTTTGGAGATCTATTTGTCTTTTTGTTTTTTGGATTGTTAGGGGTCGTAGGCTGTGAATTTTTATATACGAAGCAAGTATCAACCTTGTCTTTTTTGCCTGCCATTTCTATAGGATTGTTTAGTGTTGGTGTGTTGAATTTAAATAACATGAGAGATCGATTGTCAGATATTCAATCTAATAAAAATACTTTGGCAGTAAAATTAGGAGCAAATAAAGCAAAGGTTTATCATTATGTATTATTGATTGTTGGAATGCTATCCACCATTTATTATGTTGTTGCTTTGAATTATTCTTTTAAAGCATATTTATTTTTAATAGCTTTTGTTCCTTTATTAAAACATATTAAAACAGTTTACACCAATAAAGAAGCTGTATTGTTAGATCCTGAATTAAAAAAAGTTGCTTTAAGTACCTTTTTGTTTTCGCTCCTTTTTGGTTTAGGATTAATTATTTAATACTTTTAAGGAACTTGTAAAACTAATAAAAATGAAAAAGATTTTTCTATACGGATCTGTAATCATTATTGCAATACTTTTAATTTTGATAATGATTGCACCAAAATCTGAAACCATACAAAGGTCAATTATTATAGAGAAACCTATAGAGGTAGTGTACCCTTATTTTGCCTCTTTACAAAATATAGAGGAATATGATGTTTTACAAACTTTAGACCCAAATACAGTACATGAATATAGAGGAGTTGGGAACACTGTAGGTTCTGTTCGCGCGTGGAAATCAGAACATAAGCGAGTTGGAGTTGGAGAACAGGAAATTATAGAAATGATCCCTAATAAAGAAATTATTTCTGAGTTAAGAATTGAAAAACCTGTTGAATTTAACTCAACTACGTTTTTTAAGTTTGATGACAATGGAACTGATACCAAAGTTATATGGGGACAAGATTTATACTATGGAGCCTTACAAAGTGTTTTTATGATGCTTATTGATGTAAATAAGTTAAAAGGTTCTGATTTAGAAAAAGGGTTGAAAAATGCCAAATCAATATTAGAAAAATAAACAGAATACTTAATAAATTCAAAACCTTTTGGCTAAACCCAAAAGGTTTTTTTTAGTGTATGAAAGCAAATTATAAAAAATATATTCTTGATTTTAAACAAGCCTCTGGGACTTCAAGAGGAGTTTTAAAGACTAAAGAAACCTATTTTATCATTTTAGAAAAGGATGGAAAAATAGGATATGGAGAAACAGGTTTGTTTAGAGGTTTAAGTGCAGATGATAGACCCGATTATGAAGCCAATTTAAAATGGGCTTGTAAAAATATTCATTTAGGAATAGATACTTTATGGAAGGAATTAATTGAGTTTCCTTCTATTCAATTTGGATTGGAACAAGCTTTTTTGTCTTTAGAAAGTTCTAACGGTTTTGATTTGTTTCCTTCAAAATTCACAAGAGGGGAAGATGTTATTCCGATTAATGGATTGATTTGGATGGGCAGTGAAACTTTTATGAAAGAGCAAGTTGCAGATAAAATAAAAGCAGGCTTTTCTACCATTAAAATGAAAATTGGAGCCATTGATTTTGATACAGAAATTAAACTATTAAGTAGTATTAGAGAAAAATATACCACAAAACAAATCACATTAAGAGTTGATGCAAATGGAGCTTTTGCTCCACAAAATGCTTTACGTAAATTAGAACGTTTAGCCATGTTGGGTATTCATTCTATTGAACAACCTATCAAACAGGGAGAATTAAATGCAATGAGAGATTTGTGTTTAAAATCACCAGTACCGGTGGCTTTAGATGAGGAATTGATAGGTGTTTTTAAGTACGAAGAAAAATTAGCTTTGTTAAAAAATATTCAGCCACAATATATTATTTTAAAACCTAGTTTGGTGGGTGGTTTTAAAGGATGTAATGAGTGGATTGAAATAGCCAACTCATTAAATATTCCATTTTGGATTACTTCTGCATTGGAAAGCAATATTGGACTAAACGCTATTAGTCAATATACCTATACTTTAGGTGTTCAAATGCCACAAGGTTTGGGAACTGGTGGTTTGTTTACCAACAATATAGATAGTCCTTTAGAAGTAGTAGATGGAAGTATCAGGTACAACACAAATGCAGCATGGAAAATAGATTTTTAGATCAAGCATACAAAGCAAATCATAGTATTTGGAACTATGTACTAGGAATTATTTTAGTAGTTATAGGAGCTTTAACTTTTTCTTTGCCTTACAATTTAGTGATTGCAAATAAAATTACAGAAGGAACTGCAGATGCTTCAAGAGTTGAAGATATCAACTATTTATACACTTTATTAGATAGCAATACATCTTTGTTTTATATGATGTTACCTTTTGTAGGTGCTATGATAACTTTATTTATAATCATAAAAAAAATACACAAACAAAGTTGGACAAGTTTAACAACGAGTAGAGTTAAAATAGATTATAAACGAGTTTTCTTTTCTTTCTTCTTTTGGGCAAGCATCACTTTGTTGTTGTTTTTTATTGGCTATATCATTAGTCCAGAACAGGTGGTTTGGAATTTTGATGCAAAGAAATTTTCGATTTTATTTTTGTTATCAATTGTATTAATTCCTATTCAAACTAGCTTAGAAGAATACGTGTTTAGAGGATATTTGATGCAAGGTTTGGGAGTCAGTTCTAAAACAAAATGGGTGCCTTTATTGGTTACATCAGTCGTTTTTGGACTGTTGCATTATGCAAATCCTGAAGTAAAAGAATTGGGTTATGGAATCATGGTTTTTTATATAGGAACAGGATTGTTATTGGGAATTATGACTTTAATGGATGAAGGAATAGAATTGTCTTTAGGATTTCATGCTGCTAATAATTTGATAACAGCTCTATTAGTTACTGCGGATTGGACAGCATTCCAAACGGCAGCCATTTTTAAAGACATATCTTCTCCAAGTTTGATGACGGAACTAGTTGCTATGTTCTTTTTATATCCATTATTGCTATTTGTTTATGCTAAAAAATACAAATGGAATGCTTGGAAAGAAAAGTTGATATAGAATAGTTGATAAAGAAAAACTTAGTTAAATTAGAAAAGAAACATCTCGACTACACTCGATAAACTGTTAAAGGTATTGTAGTGTAATCTAGAAATTAAGATGATAAAAAATATGTCTCAAGAATTTTTTGCTCACAAAACAGCCGTGATTGATGAGGGAGCTAAGATTGGAAAAGGAACCAAAATATGGCACTTTAGTCACATCATGCCTCATTCAGAAATAGGAGAGGTTTGTAACATTGGTCAAAATGTGGTAGTGTCTCCCTTTGTAAAATTGGGTAGAAATGTTAAAGTGCAAAACAATGTTTCTATATATACAGGAGTGGAGTGTCAGGAAGACGTGTTTCTAGGCCCTTCCATGGTGTTTACCAATGTTATCAATCCACGTAGTGCCATCATCAGAAAAGACGAATACAAAGTTACGTTGGTTAAAAAAGGAGCTAGTATTGGTGCTAATGCTACCATTTTATGTGGTAATACCATTGGAGAATATGCAATGATTGGTGCTGGAGCAGTAGTTACAAAAGAAGTAAAACCTTATGCTTTGGTGGTAGGAAATCCATCAAAACAAATGGGTTGGGTAAGTGAATACGGACACAGATTAAAATTTGATGCAGACGGAATGGCTATTTGCAAAGAAAGTTTACAAGAATATAAATTGACTAACGATACCGTGACTAGAATATCATGATGAAAAAAATTATTTGGGTATTATTATTGGGAGCAAACATTTTAAATGCTCAAGAAAAAGAGGAACTCTTTCCAGAGCATGAAAGTCAGTTAAGAATTCCGTTTAATCATGCTAGTTATAGTGTTTTTGAACAAGGTATTTATCAAGCTGAGAATAGTCATACAGCCATAAAACCATATGTGTATCAAGCTGTGAGTAAAGTGGCAGGATTGGATGCATATAAAAACAGTTTATTAAAAAATAAAAAATCTTGGGGAGGTAGAAAGTTGTGGAACGAACATTTGGTAGCTGTTAGAGGAAAAGATTATTGGTTTCATTTAGATGTGCTTTTGGATGTAGATGCTGGAGTTGATAACACCGATGTTGGTACGACGATGAACAATACTAGAATTCTTAAAATTGAAGGACAGATAGGGAATAAGTTTTCTTACAGTGCTTCTGCTTTTGAGAGTCAAACAAAATACACCCAGTTTGTTTACGATTATATAAAAATCAATCAACCAGAAGATGCAGCAGGTTTAATACCTGGAAGAGGAAAAGGAAAAGGGGTTGGAACTTATGGAATGGATTATGGAATTTCAACAGGATATGTTTCTTATGCTCCTAGTAAATTTTTTGATGTACAATTTGGTCATGGTCAAAATTTTATTGGTGATGGGTATCGTTCTCTGTTTTTGTCTGATGTTTCTGCTCCAAGTACTTATGCAAAAATTACCACAACTGTAGGAAAGGTACAATACACTAATATGTGGATGTGGTTAAAAGACTTTAATTATTCTATTGATGATGCTTCGGCAGGAATGAACTATGGTCACAAAAGGAAATATGGAACCTTTCATCATTTAAGTTGGAATGTAACACCTCGTTTTAATCTTGGTTTTTTTGAAGGGATTATTACTGATAATGCTGGAAGTTCAGGAGCATTTCCTGCAGAATATTTTAATCCTATTATTTTTTATAAAAATTTAGAATTTGCCAATGGTGAAGATTCTGGTAACGGAATTGTAGGAATGGATATGAAATATAGGTTAGCAGAAAACACCATTTTTTACGGACAATTTTTATTAGATGATTTTAAAGTGGCCGAATTTTTTAAACCTCAAAATGGGTATTGGGCAAATAAAAATGCCATTCAAATTGGAGCTAAGTTTTTTGATGCTTTTAAAGTGAAAGGATTACAATTACAGGCTGAATACAACAAAGTAACACCGTTTACCTATTCTCACGAACAACAACATAATTACGCTCATTTTGGACAGCCGTTGGCTCATTTATGGGGAGCTAATTTTTGGGAAACTGTGTTTATTGCCAGATATAATAAAAATCGTTGGGGAGCACATGCAAAAGTTGTGTATGGTAAAAAAGGATTTGATATTGATGGAGATTCAACATCTTATGGAGGAAATGTGTTTGTGTTGGCAACAGAAAGAAATGGAGATTACGATCAGAAATTTTTACAAGGAAATGTAGCCACTACTTTAAACGCAGATATGGAAGTAAGTTATTTAATCAACCCATCTAATAATTTTAAAGTATTTGCTGGTGCGTTAATTCGTAACTTTAAATCAGACAGTCCTATTACCAGAATAGGAATTGAACCAGAATCTACGGGGTATACTTTTAATGTGGAAAACACCCAATGGTTTGTAGTAGGAGTAAAAGCCGATTTATTTAACAATTATAGAGATTATTAATACCAAATGAAAAAAACCAATATAAAAGAGATGCCTTTCTTTTATGATAGGTATATTGATTTAGTATCAGAAAATGAAACTGTTTTAGAAGCTTTAAGTAGTTCACAAAACATTTTAGAAGAATTAAAAGAATCATTAATTCAACAACAAGATTATCAGTACCAAGAAGGAAAATGGACGCCTAAGGATATTTTACAACATTTGATAGATACTGAAAGAATTATGTCTTACAGAGCCTTGACTTTGGCTAGAGGAGAACAACAAGAGTTGATTGGTTTTGAAGAACAAAAATATGCACAACACACCAATGCCGGTAGTAGATCTGTAGAGGATTTGTTACAAGAATTTTCTTTGGTAAGAAAATCTACTTTAGCCCTGTTTAAAAGCTTTAGTGATGAGATGTTATTGCGAGAAGGAATTTGTTCGGGAATACACGTAAGTCCATTAATATTTGGGTGTATTTGTGTAGGGCATGTACAGCATCATGTAAATGTATTGCATGAAAGATATTTTACTAAATAAAAAAAGCCACTCATTGAGTGGCTTTTTTGTTAGTCTTTATATCCAAAACGCTTTAACTGTCTGTCGTTAGAACGCCAGTTTTTGTTCACCTTTACATAAAGTTCTAAGAATACTTTTTTATCAAAAAAGATCTCTAGGTCTTTTCTAGCTTCCATTCCTACTTTTTTTAGAGCAGCACCTTTGTGACCAATAATAATTCCTTTTTGTGTTTCACGCTCTACCATAATAATAGATCGAATACGAATGATGGTGTCATCTTCAAAAAATTCTTCTGTTTCAATTTCTACAGCATAAGGAATTTCCTTTTTGTAATTTAATAAGATTTTTTCTCGAATTGCTTCATTTACAAAGAAACGCTCAGGCTTATCTGTTAATTGGTCTTTAGGATAAAAAGCTGGAGATTCAGGAAGTAATTCTTTAATCTTATCAAAAACAGGTTCAATATTAAAATTCTCTAATGCAGAAATTAAATACACGTTTGCTTTTGGAACTTTTTCTTCCCAATAAGCCAATTTTTCTTCAATTTCTTGTTGATTAGAAGTGTCTATTTTGTTGATTAACAACATTACAGGAACTTTAGAGTTCTGAATTTTATTAAAGAACGCTTCATCTTTTAATTCTTTTTCACCTATTTCTACCATATAAATCAAAACATCAGCATCTTCAAAGGCAGATTTTACAAAATCCATCATAGAAGCTTGCATTTCGTAGGCGGGTTTTATAATCCCTGGAGTATCCGAAAACATGATTTGATAATCATCTCCGTTTACAATTCCTAAAATACGATGTCTAGTTGTTTGCGCTTTAGAGGTGATGATAGATAATTTTTCACCTACAAAGGCATTCATTAAAGTAGATTTCCCAACATTGGGATTTCCTATTATATTTACAAAACCAGCTTTGTGTGTCATGATTACAAATTGAACTGCAAAGTTACGTAAACCAATATTAAGAATGATAATGTGTGAGTGAAGAATTCAATAGATGCTAAAAAACAAAAGGCTTACAATAATTTGTAAGCCTTTTATAAAAAAATAAGATCTGTTTTTATTGATAAACTTCCGTTAAAAAATCTTTCAATGTTTGTGTTTTTCTTCCTAAAACAGTTTCTAAATCATCTGTTTGTTGATCAAATTCTGTGTTGGCAATTCCTAAACTAAACATAATTAACATATCTATAATAAAATCAGGTAAACCAACCTCTGTCATTTTAGTTTTAAACTCAGCTTCTTCAGGAGAAATGTAAGTAATAGATTCGTTGATGGTTTCTGATAGAAGTTTTGCGATTTCAGAGAATGTGATTGTTTCACTTCCGTTAAATTCTAAAATTTTATTTTCATAGGTTTCAGGATCGCTAAGAATAATAGCTTCTGCTTCTGCAAAATCTTTTCTAGGAACAAAGGCTGTTGCACCATTTGCTGTTGGTAAATAAATAGATTTTGTTTGTAGTAATTGCGCTTTATCACCAATAAACATAGGAATTACTTCTGCATATAAACTATGTCTTAAAATGGTATAATTAAGTCCAGAATCAATAATTAAATCTTCTGTTTGTTTGTGAGAATCTACTACAGGAAATAATGGAGCTGATGAACTTTCATCTTTTCTAACAGTACTAGTATATAAAATATGTTTTATCCCTACTTTTTTAGCTGTTGCCACTACATTTTTATGCTGAGGTAAACGATTGTTGATATCACTTCCAGAAACAAAGTATAATACTTCAATGTCCTTAAAAGCATTTTCTAGAGATTCTATATTGTCGTAGTCACCAATTCTTATCTCAATACCATCACTTTTATACTGTTTTGCTAAGTCGTTGTTTTCATCTCTAACCAAAACCGCTAAATGATTTAAGTTGTTTTTTTCTTTTAGGAATTTTACAACAGTGCTACCTAAACCTCCTGTTGCACCTGTAATTAATGTTTTTTTCATTTTGATATTTTTTAATATTTATTTAATAAAAGTTTTTTACTTACTTTTGGTAAGTCAAAGATAGAAGGTAATTATTGTTTATACAAGAACTGAAAAATAAGTAAGACACTTACTTTAAGGTAATTAACATTGATAATGAGTTGATTATGAGTAAAAATAATTTAGAAAAATATTTGGATGCAGATAATTGTCCAGTTAGAAATGTGTTAGATAGGATAGGAGATAAATGGTCTGTTTTAGTGATTCTACTATTAGGAGATGCTGATACTTTACGTTTTAATGAAATACATAAGTATATAGGCACCATTTCTCAAAAAATGCTAACTGTTACTTTAAAAAAGTTGGAAGCAGATGACTTAATTCACCGTGAAATCTATCCTCAAATTCCGCCAAAAGTAGAATACAATTTAACGGAAAGAGGAAAAAGTTTGTTACCAAATTTAAAAAACTTAGTTTCTTGGGCGAATGAACATATGGTAGAAATAAAAAGTGCCAGAGCTACCGCTTTAACCTCAAGTTAAAGAGTATAACTTAATAGAAAAGAGATTCTTTTAGGTTTGGTAATTAAGCCATAATTTGAAATACCATTACTTACATCATACCTGATTTCAAATAAGGTTTTTTTATATTTTAAACCAACACCTGCTAAAAGACCTTGTTCGTATTTTCTTGCTTCATAGATCTTACCTTCATCATTTATTATAATTGGATCTTGAATCTTTCCGTAATTAGCTTCTTTGTACGCAAAACCATTTATAATTCCAGCATTGATGAAAATAAATAGTTTTTTTAATGGAAAAGTATACCTAGCCATATTGTTCAATCTAATACTAGAATACGCAATTTCAGAATAATTCTGAGATGTTGCTATCTTAGATGTTCCAGAAAATTTAAGATTTGTATAAAAAACCTCATTATTGATAGACCATCTTCGTAGTTTTTTAGGAAGAGTAACATTTAAAAAAAAGCCTCCTGTAAAATCATACGATTTATTATAGTTGGTAGGAAAAGTAATTAGGTAGTATTCATACTCATTTTCGGAGTTTAATAATATACGACTAAATGTAACATCGTCTGTGTTAAGAATACCAATACTTGCTCCAATTGTCAACCCAAATTCTATATCAATTTTTTCTTTGGCTTTTTTATATGATGTTTTGGTTAGATTAATTTTATAAAATTTTTCAAAAAGATGACTAAGACTACTTAAATTATATTTGGTGTTTTTAAAATCGGATTCTTTTAAAGGAATAGAATTTTTAAAGTAATTTTTTAGTTGTTCTATGTAGAAATTTTGTTCAACAGTTATGTTTGTACTTTTTTGTTTCTTAAGGTATTTATTATAAATTAGGATTTCATAAGTATTATCTTTCTTTATGTAAAAACTTTCAATTCCTGTAGGGCTTATATATTGGTATAGACTTTTGACTCCTCCATATATGGTTTGCAAAAAAACATGGTTTTCTGTTAATTTAATTTTTGGACTGTAACTAAGCTGATTTGTTTTGTTGGAATTAGATAATGTTTTAGCAGAGGTACTAATAAATTTTTGATGATTTACAGAAAACTCAACAATATCTTTAGGAGTATAATTAATGTCTTTTTCAGTCAATTTACTTTTAAAGTTTATTTTTATTGGTGTTTTATCCCAATCTAAGTAATTTATAAGTCCTTTAATAGTATCTTTTTGTTGATTAATAATATATCCAGGCAAGTAGTTGTTTTGTGAAAAAGTTTTTTCTAAGGTTATAAAACTTAAAAGTATTATTAAGGTTTTTAATATTTTTTTTGAGTTTATATTGAAAAACATTTGTAAATAGTTATGGAGCGAATTGATAATGTAAATGTAAAAAAAAATAGCGCTAAAACATGAATGCTTTAGCGCTATAAATATATTTTGTTGTTACCACAAAATCTCTTTTGTTTCACCTTTCCTTAATGAAACCTCTTTTTTTATTTTTCCATAAATCAAAGTGGTTTTTCCTGTGGTAGTAGCTTTTATACTGGTTTTGATTAATGTATTATTTTTCCATTCCATTTCAAGTTCAAAACCACCTTTGGCTTTAATACCTTTAATGCTTCCTTGGTTCCAAACATCTGGCAAAGCAGGCAATAAATATATTTTGCTATCGTAAGACTGCATTAGCATTTCAATAACCGCAGCAGCACCTCCAAAATTACCATCAATTTGAAAAGGAGGGTGGGCATCAAAAAGGTTAGGATAAGTCCCACCATGTCCTTTATGAGTTCCATCAGATTTATCAGGATCAACATATTTTAGTAATTCTCTATACATTTTGTAAGCATGATTTCCATCCTGTAATCTAGCCCAAAGATTAATTCTCCATCCTTTAGACCATCCAGTGGTTTCATCTCCTTTTATTTCTAGAGTTTTACGAGCAGCATTGGCTAAATTAGGAGTGTTGTTTACTGTAATATGATGACCTGGATACAAACCAAAAAGATGAGATTGATGTCTGTGTTTTGGTTCTTCGTCTTCCCAATCATAATACCATTCTTGTAAATTTCCTTTTTTTCCAATTTGATAAGGGTGTAAATTGTCTTTTACTTCTTTTACACGTGTTAAAAAGTCATCTTGTATGTTTAATTCTGATGAAGCACTTATAAAATTATTAAACAATTCTCTAATCATGGCTAAATCAGCAGTAGCTCCGTATAATGTAGCACCGTGATATCCTTCAGGAGTGATGTATATGTTTTCAGGAGAAGTAGAGGGAGAGGTAATCCATTTCTCGTTTTTATCTTTGATCATCCAATCTAAACAGAATTCTACAGCTCCCTTCATCACAGGGTAAGCATCTTTTTTTAGATATTTTTTGTCTTGAGTATAATTGTAGTGTTCCCATAAATGAGTGGCCAACCATGTTCCTCCCATGTTCCAGTTAGCCCAATTAGGATCTCCTTCTCCAAAATCTCCAACAGGGTTGCTAAGAGCCCAAATATCTGAATTTTGACATGCAGCCCATCCGTTAACTCCGTAATAGGTTTTGGCTGTAATAGCTCCTGTTTTAGAAATATTTTTGATAAACTCTAGAAGTGGAGCGTGAAGTTCAGAAAGATTAGCAGTTTCTGCCAACCAATAGTTTTCTTGAGCATTTATATTTAAAGTGTAATTACTGCTCCAAGGAGGTCTCATATAAGGGTTCCAAATACCTTGTAAATTGGCTGGAACTCCTTTGGTTCTTGATGAAGATATTAATAAATATCTACCATAATTAAAGTATAAAATTTCTAAGTTTTTATCCTCAATACCTTCCTCACTATAGCGTAATAATCTTTTATTAGTAGCTAGTTTAGGTGCATCAGTAGGCCCTAAATCTAATTTTACTCTGTTGTATAAATTTTGATAATCTTTTAAATGATTGTTTTTTAATTCTTCAAAAGTTTTTTTAGAAGCTTTTTTTAAGTTGGTAAAAGCATTTTTTTGATGATCAAGTCCTTGTGTAGCAGGATTCTTGTCAAAACCATTAAAACTTGTAGCTATAGAAACATAAACGGTAGCCTCACTACAGTTTTTTATTTCCAAAGAATCATCAGTTATTTTAATTTCTCCATCAATATTTTTTACTTTAAACAAAGTGGTAAACCTTGTTCCTCTGTCTTTGTCAAAAAGAATAGGGTCTTTTATGTTATTTCTATAACTAGGTTCTGCATGATAAGGAGCATAACCACTAATATTTAAGACATCTTTAGTATTGGTGATTTTATATTTTAAGAGACTATTAAAATTGATATTACAATTAATAGTGTTTTTTTGACTACTGGTTAAATGAATTACCATAATTTGATCAGGATGAGAAATAAAATATTCTCTTTTAAAATTAACTCCTTTACTCTTATAAGTAACTGTTGAAATAGCTTTACTAATGTCTAGCTCTCGGTGATAATTTTTAAAATCATCTTGATTTTTATAGTGCACCACCATGGTTCCTAAAGGAGCATATGATTGAGAAAATGCACCTTGAATAAAGCGATTTATAGAATCTGCAGCTTTATAGTTTTCGTTTTGCAACGCATTCCTTACAGGTTTAACATATTTGTAAGCTTCTGGATTGTTGTATGGATTTATAGGTTCTCCAGACCATAACGTTGCGTCATTTAAATATATTTGGTCAGAATTTACTCCTCCAAAAACGGAGGCTCCCATTTTACCATTTCCTAAAACAAGTGTTTCTTCAAAATAGTTGGCTGGTTCATTAAACCATAAAATATTTTGTGATTGTGCTAAAAGTAGCATTGGATTAACCATTATAAAAATAATACATATTTTTATAATGGTTTTAGTTTTTTTTAATGGGGGCATTATTTAATAAATTTATTTTTCAGGAACTAAGATAAAATTAAATTTATACTTTTTGTTGCCGTAAAACATATATTGTTCATGTGGTTTTGCTCCCCAACTAGTATCTCCACCAACACCCATCATTTTGTGGTCTATGTGTAATTCTACAAAATCTTTTTCAGTAATATCAGTAGTGGTTCTTAACAGTTTGTTTTCACCAGGGTCAAAATCACTAGTGCTGTTGTGTAATGCATTAAATTCAATAGGATGCTCTATAGCTTTTATTTTAAGTCCAATTCCTATTTGATTTTTTAGGCTTAACCAACGAACATCAGTTTTGTGTCCATTTTCTTGTGGTCGGTTATAAGCAAAATATTGATCTGTAACCGTAGATTGATATTTACCCACAAAAGCAGCTGTATTTCTATCTATATAATTTTCCCAAGGACCACGACCGTAATAAGATAAATTATTCATTTCCTTAGGAAGCTGTAGGCTTAATCCAATTCTTGGAATTTCAGGTAAATTTTCTTTTTTTGCTTCAAAGCTATAATCTATAGTTATTTTTCCGTCTCCATTAATTACATAGTTAATGTCAATGTTTCCATCAATTTCTTCGTTTTTAAAAGAGGTTGAGATCATTACTTCTGATGTAGATGTTTTTTTAGAATTGATGTTTTGCAATACAAATTTATCTGCTGCATGTTTCCAAACCAAGGCTCTTTTTTGTAATTCATTTCCAAAATCATTATCAGTTGGAGCTCTCCAGAAATCAATTTTTAATGGAGCTTTAATTAATTGGTATTCATTTAAAATATAAGAATGTAATAATCCTGTTTCTTTAGAAATCTGGGTAACAAAATCTACCCCAGTTATTATGATTTCTTTGTCTGTCTCGGAAGTTTTAATAGGCTTAGTACTAATGTTATTTTTTTTAGAAGGAATAACAGTATTCAATTCAAATTGCTCAGAAGCTACTTTGTGTCCGTAAGGAATAAACTTATTTTTAGTATTCTGAAGCGCATAAATATTTAAAAATGAGTCTGAGTTTTTATTAACTTCAGGAAGTTCAATTTTAAATTCTTTATTAGTTTGAGGAGCAACTCCTAATGGAATAAATTTTCCGGATTTAGTAATCTTTCCGTTTTCTAAAAACTCCCAAACAATAGAGTAGTTGTCTATGTTAGTGAAAAAGTTTTCGTTTTCAATAAGAACCTTGCCTGTTTTGATATCTAGTTTTTTAAAGATAATGTTTTGATATACTTTTTTTATTTCAAATAGAGCAGGATGAGGTTTTAAATCGGGGTCTACTACACCATTCATACAAAAGTTGTTATCGTGATAAATACCTTCTGGTTCAAAATGTCCACCATAAGCCCAAAATTGTTTTCCATTTTCATCTAGTTTAGCCAATCCTTGATCCATCCAATCCCAAATAAATCCACCTTGCAATTGACGATGAGACTTTACCAAATCCCAGTATTCTTGAAAATTTCCATTGCTATTTCCCATGGCGTGAGAGTATTCACACCAAATAAAAGGACGATCGTTATCTGAACCTAACCATCTATTTTTAACAAAATCTATAGAAGCATACATATGTCCTGCAATATCAGTATGTCTTTCTTTAATATCAGTCATTCTTTCAGCACGTTCATAATGAACTGGGCGTTTTGTATTTAAAGCATGTGCTGCTTTGTAACCTGCTAAAAAATTAACTCCAGTTCCAGCTTCGTTCCCCATACTCCAAACAATAATAGAAGGATGGTTTTTATCTCTTTTAATCATGTTGGTAATTCTCTCCACATGAGCAGCTTTCCAAACAGGTTTGTTTCCTAAGGTCTTGTCGGGATCATAACCCATTCCATGAGATTCTATATTGGCTTCATCATATACATATAATCCATATTCATCACACAATTGGTACCACATAGGATCGTTAGGATAATGAGAAGTTCTTACGGCATTAATGTTAAATTGCTTCATTACTTTTATATCAGCAATCATGTCTTCTTTATTTACAACGTGTCCAAAATAAGGATTGTGTTCATGTCTATTTACACCTTTTAAAAGAATGGGTTTACCATTTACTAAAAGTTGTCCGTTTTTAATTTCCGAGGTTCTAAATCCTGTTTTAACGGAAGTAGCTTCTACTAACTGATTTTTTTTGTCGTAAAGACTAATGATTAATTGATATAGGTATGGATTTTCTGCAGACCATTTATTTACGTCAGGAATTTTATCAACAAAAGAAATAGACTGTTCATTTTTGGTTGATTTAAATTTAGATTTTTTACTACTAATCTCTTTTCCATTAGCATCAATCAATTGATATTTTATACTAAAGTCTTTGTTCTTGTTTTTGATGTTTTTAATATCAATATTTAAATTTAAAACACCATGTTCATAGTTGTTATCTAAAGAGGCATCAGCATAAAAATCATTGATATGTGTTTTAGATTTTGCTTGTAATATAACATCTCTTTGAATACCAGATAATCTCCAAAAATCCTGATCTTCTAAATAACTACCGTCTGTAAATTGAAATACTTGAACCGCTATTTTATTTTTTCCTGATGTTAAATAAGAAGTAATATTAAATTCTGAAGGTAACTTTGAGTCTTGACTATACCCTACTTTTTTACCATTGATCCACAGGTAATATCCAGATTTGACAGATCCAAATTGTAAGAAAACTTCTTTTCCTTTCCAGTTTTTAGGAAGATTAAAATAGGTTATATAAGAACCTACAGGAGATTCACTAATAAAAGGAGGATTTGGGGTAAAAGGATAATCAGCATTGGTGTAATTAGGGTATCCATAACCATACATTTCCCAGTTACCAGGAACGGTAATTTCATCCCATTTGCTATCGTCAAAATCTGATTTGAAAAAGTCTAAATTTCTTTCAGATATTTTGTTTGCATATTGAAATTTCCATTTTCCATTTAAAAATTGAATATTATCTTCTTGATGTGGATTGTTCTTTTCAGCTTTGTTTAAGGCTGAGTAAGAATAAAAGGTTGCATGTGCTTTTTCTCTATTGATTTGGAAGAGTTCCGGATTTTCCCAGTCGTTTTGACTAAAGATGTTTTGAGAAAAAATAAGGACTAGAATTAACAGTTTTATTTTGGTCATTTTTTAATGGTTTAAATGAGATGATGAAAATACAGATAATTGAGAAAAAAAAGAGGTGTTATTATCGTATAATACCAAGGTGACATTCATTTTTAGGGAGTAATCCTAATGTTTAAAAGCATTTATTATCTAAGTTATTTAGCTAGTGTAATTTGTTATTTGTCGAAATATATTTTTACAGGCTCATAATTCATTTAGTTTTATTTTTTAATTACAAGTAACTATTATAAAAAGAAATAAGCATCATGATGAAAACCAAGCCCATTTTTTTACTCTTACTTTTTGTACAAAGTATTCTTTTTGCTCAGCAAAAAACAGGGAATATTGTTGAGTATTTTGGAAAAGAAAAAGTAGAAACTATTCAGGAAGGTAAATTGATTCATGTTTTTAAAGAAGCTTTAACATTAAAAGTACCTACCCATCATTTTAATTCCTCTTCTTTTCCTAAAGATCCTGTTTATGCTAGGTTTTTAGAAGAGGAAAATTACTTGCCTAATAACAAAGAAACTTTTGATATTGATTTTGTTGGAAATCCAATGGTTTGGAAAACCATAAAAGTAGATGAAACCAATAGTTTTAATGATGAAAATCTATCATCAAGTTATGTATTGTTAAAATACAAATCTAACAAAGTAAAAACGGTTTTGTTTGAAGCATCGGGGCATTCACTTGTTTTGATTAATGGATTGCCACACGAAGGAGATCATTACGATTTTGGATGGAATTTAATTCCTTTAGAATTAAAAAAAGGAATGAATGTTTTTGTACTAAAAGTAGGACGTTTTCCTAGAATTAGAGCAAGGTTAATAGAACCAAAAATGGAGGTGCAATTAACCACAAGAGACGTTTTGGTTCCTGATGTTTTGTTTGATGAACCTAAAAACTATACTGGTGGAATTAGAGTGGTGAATAGCACCAATACTTGGATAAAAGGATATAGTTTAGAATCAGAATTAAAAGGTGAAAAACTAGAAACTATTGTTCCTGATATAGCTCCTATGAGTGTGTTAAAAATGCCTTTTTCTATTGCTGCAGTATCTAATAATAGCAAAGTTGGAGCACAAAAGTTAAATATTATTTTAAAAAATAAGAACAGTGTTTTAGACACCAAAGAAGTTGAAATTCAAGTAAAGTCTAAACATCAAAAAATCAAACGTACTTTTATTAGTGATATTGATGGAAGTGTACAATATTATAGTGTTGCTCCATCAAGCAACAAAGATTTAAAAAACGGAGCTTTCTTTTTATCTGTTCACGGAGCTTCAGTAGAAGCCGTAAATCAAGCCAATGCTTATAAACAAAAAGATTGGGGTGATATCGTAGCACCAACCAATAGACGTCCTTTTGGATTTGCTTGGGAAGATTGGGGAAGGTTAGACGCTTTAGAAGTTATGGCCGATGCTAAAAACATTTATCAACCAAATCCTCAAAAAATATATTTAACAGGTCATTCCATGGGAGGACATGGAACTTGGTATTTAGGAGCTACTTATCCAGATAAATTTGCAGCCATTGCTCCTTGTGCTGGTTACCCAGATTTGTTGTTATACAGAGATGGATTTTTAAAAAGTACTTTAGAATTACCGCAAACAGAATTAACAAAATTAGGAATGACACCAGAAATAGTGAGTCGTTTAAAATTTAATCAATCATTAGAATTGACTCCTGTCGAAAAAATGATTGAAAGAGCAGGAACCCCTAGTAGAACGTTGGAGTTGATTCGTAATTATTTACATGTTGGTGTGTATTTGCTACATGGAGAAAAAGACAATGTAGTGCCAACTTCTATCGCTAGAGGAATGAGACAACGATTGGGAACTTTTCATAATGATTTTGTGTATTATGAATATCCTGATGGAACGCATTGGTATGGAGATCATAGTATAGACTGGGAACCTCTTTTTAATTTCTTTAAAAGACATACTATTAAAAAAGATGATGAAATTAAAAACTTAGAATTCTATACAGGTTCACCAGGAGTATCAGCAAGTTCACATTTTGTTACCATATACCAGCAAGAAATTCCTTTTAAAACCAGTTCATTCAACTTTTCTAAAGAAGAGGGAGATTTGTCTATCAAAACAAATAATGTGGCTTTGTTATTGGTCGATTTTTCAAAATTAGCTACTGATAAAAATGAGATTAAAATTGATGACAATATCATCACAATTAATAAAGGAGCTAAAATGTACTTTCAAAAAGTTGATGGAGTATGGAAAAATACATCAGTTCCTAGTTTAGCGCAAAAAGGACCACATAGAAATGGAGGGTTTAAAGATGCTTTTAGACACCATGTAGTTTTTGTATATGCAACCAAAGGAACCGCAGCTGAAAACGAATGGTATTTAAACAGAGCTAGGTTTGATGCAGAAACGTTTTGGTACCGTGCCAATGGAAAAATTGAATTGGTGAAAGATGTAGATTTTTCGCCTAAGAAATATGCTGATAGAAATGTGGTGATTTATGGAAATAAAAGTAATAACGCTGCATGGAAAACGTTGTTGAAGAAATCACCTATTCAGGTAGAAAATAATAAGATTGATTTTGATGGAAAATCAATTACAGGAAACCAATGGGGAATGTATTTTATTGTACCAAGAACAGATAGTGATATAGCTTGTGTTGGAGTAGTAACTGCTACAGGAAGCAAAGGAATGAAAGCAGCATATATGAATCATTATTTGGTAAATGGAACCACTTTTCCAGATGTTTTATTGTTTGATGATGAAGTTTTAGAAAATGGAATGTCTGCAGTAAAAGCTTCAGGTTTTTTTGGAAATGATTGGTCTGTAGAGAAGGGAGATTTTGAATGGAAATAAATCCAATCAAGTAGAAAAAGAAAGTTTTAGTAGTTTAATTATAGTTTGTTTAAAAAGTGCCTTAACATAAAATGTAAGGCACTTTTTTTTGATACTTATATTTCTTTCATAATTTCAGAAAGCAGTTTGTAGGAATGTATTTTGTCTTCAATACTATAAATATTGGTTGTGACAATAATTTCGTCAACCTTTGTTTTTTCTATAAAAGCCTGAATTTGTTTTTTTACAGTTTCTTTACTTCCTATAAAAGAATATTTAATCATTTGTTGTACAGAAGGATGTTGTAAAATTTCTTTTAAATCATTTGTCATTTCTGTAGGTTCAGATAAAGGTTGTCTTTTTCCAGTTAAAATTCCAACAATCAATTTAAAGAAGGAAGTAGAAATCTTTTCAGCTTCTTCATCAGTATCTGCAATAATTACGTTAACACCTGCAATTGTATAAGGAGTGTTTAATGCTTTTGAAGCTTTAAATTCGTTTCTATAAATGTCTAAGGCATCTAAAAGCATTGCTGTGGCAAAATGACTAGCAAAAGCATAAGGCAATCCTTTTTTGGCAGCCAAGTGAGCACTGTCTGTACTAGAACCTAAAATATACATAGGGACATCAACACCTTCAGCAACCGTAGCTCTCACTTTAGAACTGGCATTTTCTTCAGAAAAAAAAGCTTGAATTTTATCAATTTCTTTAGGAAAAGAATGGGCCGCATCCATAAAATCAGAACGAATGGCATGTGCAGTTTCTTGATCGGTTCCTGGGGCTCTTCCCAAACCTAAATCAATTCTCTTAGGGTATAAGGATCCCAAAGTTCCAAATTGTTCAGCCACAATTAAAGGAGCATGGTTTGGGAGCATAATTCCACCAGAACCAACTCTAATACTTGTGGTTCCCTGAGCAACATATCCTATTAAAATACTAGGAGCGCTGCTGGCAATGGTTGCCATGTTATGATGTTCTGCTAACCAAAAACGTTTGTACCCGTAAGATTCTGCTTTTTGGGCTAGGCGAAGCGTATTTTTATAAGTTTGCTGGATACTGGTTCCAGTGGCTACAACGGCCAAATCTAAAATAGAATAGTGGGTAGGTTTGTTATTTGTCATGTTGAATTTTATAAAATGTAATTAACGTAATCAAATTTTAATTACGTTGATGGTTAAAATATATGTGAAAATGATAAAGATTTGGAGAGTTAAAATCCTTTTTCTTTATAATTTTTATTGGCTTTTATAATAAACTCTTCTTTCTTTTCAGACCAAGTTTCTTGGACTTCTTTATTGTAGTTTAAATAAAGTTTACCATTTACTATGCTCCATGCATCAGCCTCTATTTTTGCTGGGTATCCTCTGGACCAACCAAAGGCACACCATCCTCCGTATTGAGGAGCATATTTATTAGGTTTTTCTTTAAAAAGGGTCATGTTTTCTTTTGAGCTAAAATGCCATGTAGCATTGTTCCATTTGTAGGTGATGTCTTTTTTTCCTATTACGGGTTTAGATTCTGTAAAATAAGCTACAGGATCAAATCCATTAATAGCTCCCTTTTCGGTTGTGAATACCGCTTTGGTTTTGTCTTGTGCAAATGCGCTAGTAGATAAAATAATGGTAAGTAAAAGTTTAACTAAAAGTTTCATGAATTTTATTTTAATTACATCACTATTGTCGAAATGAGACTTTAATAATTACAGATGTGATATAGAGATTGTATTTTTTGATCTATATGAAATATAACGATTGTAAATTGAAGGTTTTGGTTAAAGTTTAAGAAATTCTTTTTTTATTATTACCAATAATTCTATCAGAGATTTTATGTTTAGCTCTTGTGTTTTTTCTTATTGAAACCAATAATAAGTGAGTACAAATTCCATTATATAAGAAATATCATGATTTTTTCTGGTGATAAAATATCAACTGTAACATAAGTGATTAGTTAAGTTGTTGTTTATTATTCAGTTAGTTTTTTTATGGATATTTAGTGTAAAAAAATTGTGAGAATTACGGATATCTTCTATATTTGCAATCCAAATCGCGGGATAGAGCAGTAGGTAGCTCGTCGGGCTCATAACCCGAAGGTCACTGGTTCGAGTCCAGTTCCCGCTACTAAATAAAAAAGGTTTCACATTAATGTGAAACCTTTTTTATTTAGTATTAAGATGTCTTTTTGTTAAAAAATCAACCTTTCCTTTATTAGCACATAATAATGATATACCATATTAATAAAGTTGCAGAGGTGATTGATAGCCATGTAACTGTTTTTATTAAACTCATAGTTGTAGATATTTAAAGAATGTACAGTTAAATTTATAATCAAAGACCTTAGAGATGTTTTTTTTTCGGTGAAATGTTTTTTTTAAGAGGTGAATGGCTTTTTGTAATCGTTTATTGAAAGTTCAATAGATTTGTGAATATTGATAATCGTAACGATCATAACCTAAAGATTAATGATTCGATATCAGCTTTCGCTACCAAATAAAAAAAAGCTGATATTGGTGACGTTTTTTTATGGATAATAGTAAAAACTAATTTTAACTTAATAAATAGCAAGTCTAATTTTTTTTCTTCCAAAAAGAGTATAAAGTTTGGTTATGAAATAAATTTTAAAAAATATACGATTATTGATATCACATTTATTATAAACATGGTGAGCAACTGTTTTGTTTATTACGTTTGTACAGATAGAGTAATCTTTAGTATTAAAGTTTAAAAAACAAGTTAATAAACAAATGGTTTTTTGTGATAGAATTGATATTTCCATATCATAATGTCTTTCACAAAAAACAACAGATAAATTAGGGTTGTTAACGATTGTGTCTATTTTATTATACAGACTATTGATATTGACTAGATTTTTAAAGTCGTAATTAGCAAAGTATTCAATATCATTATTGTTTAGAAAATATTGATGAGCTTGAATAATAATATTAGTTAGACTTTTTTGATGAAGATGTGTTAACATTATCATTTTTTCTTGAAATTTTGATTGCAGTTTTATTAATTTATCAAAATGTATATTTTCTGTATTCGTGGCAATACAAAAAATAACGTGTTCAGGAGTTTTCTCTAAAATATCTTCAAAATGTTTAAACACATCTTCTTCAATAGAGTTTGTTAGGGGTATTATAATAACAGTCTTTTTCATAGCGGGTTATAATAACAGAAATAATAAGTTTTATTTTTTAGTAGGTATTATGCGTTTTAAATAATATTGATTAGTTCTCTAAGTCTTTTAGAAAGTTTTTTACTCAAAGGAATTTGCTCTTTATTAATAACAATAGTGTTATTTTGTATTTCGTTGATTTTACTGATGTTAATTACATAGGACTTATGTACTCTTAAGAATTCATTAGAAGGAAGTTTTTCATCAATCCTCTTTAAAGTAGATTTTATGATGTAATTTTTACACGATGTTTTTATGTAAACATAATCCCCTTTAGATTCAATTAGTATAATATCTGTTGTGTTAATTTTGATTATTTTCCTTTCGTATTTAATAAAAATTTCATTTTGCTTTTGAAATAAACTATTTTCTTTTTGTATAGTTCTTTCTATTCTACTGTTTTTTACAAATTCAGTTACCTTGCTTTTAAAAATATGTTCTTTTAGAGGTTTTAATATATAGCCTACAACATTATTGTTCCCAATTAAATCATACGCATAATCTTTTTTTGAGGAAATAATAATGTAGTTGACTTTTTTCGTTGTGTTTTTTATAAAATCTAAGCCGTTTAATTTGGGCATTTCAATATCAATAAAAATTAGATCTACATTATTTTCAATCACGTATTTAAATGCTTCTATAGAATCGGTAAAAGATTTTTTGATATCAATAAAAAAGTTTTCGGAGCATAAGTTTTCTATAATATGGTGGTTGGATATATCTTTGTCGATAACTAAAGCATGATGGATTTTCATTGGTTTTAATAAAGCATATTTTTTTTATTTAGTCTACTTAACAAAGATAGATTCAGTTTAGTTAACAAAAAAATAAAGTCGATAAAAGGAGTGTAGAGGTAGATTAAACACTTGTTTAGATAGTTTTATAAGAACATTTTAAAGATTCTATAAGTGTAAGCTACTATTATGGTTTTATAATTTTATTACTAATTCAACGATCGTTATTTTTAATAGGTGGAATAATGCTATACCTCCATAATATAATGTTGATATGATAGTTGTTTAGCAGAGTTTTGTGAGTCGAATCCTAATGTTATAATTAGCAGATACTAAAAAAAATTGATTAAATATATTCGTTTTTCTTATCAGATTTAATAGAGGTTAATTCAGATTATATCATTAACAATTTTTAGTTTTCCTATTGATACATAATAAAAGCTAAGGATTTATATAAACCGATTTTTACTATAATTATCAGACTTATAGTTGTTTGTTTATGTTTTAGTACTTCTCTGTTTATTTTCTGTAATTTTTATTGTTGATAACTCTTTTAATAAGTTATTAGCATTTGTAAAATATCATTTTATTATAAATAATATCTTTATAAAGATAAAAAGGTCTTTTTATGTATTATTATCGATTTCAAATAGCTTTTCAAGAGGTACCCAATGAAATTAGCCTTTGTTTCTTAATATGTGGATGTTCTTTAAAATGTAAAGGTTGTCATTCTCCGTTTCTTTTTAAAAAAGAAAATGGAGAGTGTTTAACTGATGAAATATATATTTCTGTTTTAGAAAAATATAAAAATTATGCTACCTGTGTTTTGTTTATGGGGGGAGAGTGGGAATCAGAGGAATTAATTCACAAGCTTCAATTGGCAAAAGCACATCATTATAATACTTGTTTGTATACGGGTTTGGATAAGGTAGAACAAAATATTATGAATGAATTAACATGGTTAAAAACAGGTCCCTGGATAGAGTCTTTAGGAGGATTAACCAATGAAAAAACAAATCAAGTTTTTAGAAATGTAAAAACTAATGAAAAATTAAATCATCTCTTTAAAAAATAAAAATCATGATAAGATTAACAGAAACCCAAATTAACCAAAAAATTAATTTTATTGAACATTATTTGTATTCAGAAAATGCAGCAGATGGTTCTAAAGTAGATGCAAATGCAAATGTTACTTCAAAAAACATTGCAACTATGGAAGCTGAATTAAATAAGGATATTAATATTCAGGTAAATAGAGCATTGGTTAGTAAAAAAATAGCCATTCTTTTTGGACAAGAATTAGCAGATGAATATGTACGTCAAATAGAACATCATGAAATATATATACACGATGAAACCTCTTTAAAACCTTATTGTGTGTCCATAAGCATGTATCCTTTTTTAATAGATGGTTTAACCAAATTAGGAGGAGAAAGTAAGGCTCCCCAGCATTTAGAAAGTTTTTGTGGTGAATTTGTAAATCTTGTTTTTGCTGTAAGTTCTCAATTTGCAGGTGCGCTGGCTACTGTAGAGTTTCTAATGTATTTTGATCATTTTGCTAAAGTAGATTATGGAGAGGATTATTTAGTTACTAACAAACAAACAATAGAAAATCATTTACAACATGTAGTGTATGCTATAAATCAACCTGCAGCTGCCAGAGGATATCAATCAGTTTTTTGGAATATATCTCTATATGATCAATTTTATTTTGAAAGCATGTTTGGCGATTTTGTATTTCCTAATATGGAAAAACCTAGCTGGGATAGATTAAAAAAATTACAAGCTTTTTTTATGACTTGGTTTAATAAAGAAAGAACCAAAGCTGTTTTAACTTTTCCAGTGGTAACAGCAGCTATGTTGGTAAATAATGGCAAACCCAAAGATGAAGAATTTACAGATATGTGTGCTAAAGAATTAAGTGAAGGAAATTCGTTCTTTATATATCAATCTGAAAGTGCCGATAGTTTGGCTTCATGTTGTAGACTTCGAAATGAAATTACAGATCATACTTTTAGTTATTCTTTAGGAGCAGGAGGGGTTGCCACAGGTTCTATCAATGTTATTACAATAAATATGAATCGATTGGTACAACAAGGAAAGGATATTAAAAAAGAAGTAAAAAAAATACATAAATATCAAGTAGCCTATCGTAAGCTAATGGATGAGTATAATGATGCGAGTTTGTTACCAGTCTATAAATCAGGTTTTATTACTTTAGATAAACAATTTTTAACCATTGGTGTAAATGGAATGGTTGAAGCTGCTGAAAGTTTAGGGATTAAAGCACATAATACGGAAGCGTATAAACAATTTATCAATACTTATTTGAAGAGTATTTTTGATGAAAATAAAAAAGCAAAAGAAGAGTGGGGGTATCTATTTAATACAGAATTTGTTCCTGCTGAAAACTTAGGAGTAAAAAATGCAAAATGGGATAGAGAAGATGGTTTGGAAGTATATAGAGATTGTTACAACTCTTATTTTTATGCTGTAGATGATGAAGAAGTAAATAGTATAGATAAAATTATATTACATGGAAAAGAATGTATACAATATTTAGATGGTGGATCTGCGTTACATTTAAATTTAGAAGAAGCCTTAACTAAAGAAGGATTTAAGAAGTTGATTGAAGCCACAGCTTTGGCTGGGTGTAATTATTTTTGTTTTAATATTAGAATAACTGTTTGTAATGTTTGTGAAAATATAGACAAGAGAACATTACATGAATGTCCTAGTTGTGGCTCTAAAAATATAGATCATGCAACAAGAGTAATTGGTTATTTAAAAAGAGTTTCTAATTTTAGTTCAGGAAGACAAAAAGAACATGCTTTAAGATATTATGAAAAGGATAAAGTATTTCATTAATCTTCTAGTATTTTTAAAGATAAACAGGTTCCATCAGCTTTAATCTCTTCTCTAAGTTTTAAAATGTTTTTATGTTTAAAATCTGATAAAACAGCATTTCTAAAAGGTTTTACCATGTGATGTGCAGGACAAGGATGTTCATCACTACAAACAGAAAGACCCAAAAAACATTGGTTAAATTTTTCTGTCCCATCAATACTTAAAACAATGTCCCATAGAGTGATTTCTAAATCTTTTTCTGTTAGAAAAAAACCACCACCAGGTCCTTTGGTAGATGAAACTAATTTATGAGTACTTAGTTGTTGTAATAATTTAGCTAAAAAGGGTTGAGGTGTTTCAAGTTCTTCGGCAATCTTTTTAATTCCAATTTTTTTAGTTTTACTAGAATTAATTGCTAAATATAAAACTGCTCTTATGGCGTATTTACAAGCTTTTGAAAGCATAATGTTAAAATGATAATTTACTCAAAGATATGAATATGACAGTTTTATCTCTTTGTAAAAGTTAATTAATTAAATAATTTAAATTTCAGTTGCGAGAATCATTCATATCTCCTATATTTGCAATCCAAATCGCGGGATAGAGCAGTAGGTAGCTCGTCGGGCTCATAACCCGAAGGTCACTGGTTCGAGTCCAGTTCCCGCTACTAAAAAAAGCCCTTAATGTTTTAGCATTAAGGGCTTTTGTGTTTTTAATTAGCAAGGTTACGGATCATGCCTAATTGTTGTGTTTAAGCAAAAAATATTGGTTACTCTAAAGAGGAAGAATTCTAGATTTTTTACTCCTCTGAACTGTGTTCTAAAGGCTTTTATTTTGGCATTGAAAGATTCAGCAGAAGCATTATTACTTCTGTTGTTGAAGTAATTTAGGATGGTTCTGTAGTTTAGTTGTATTGTGTTGTATTGGCAATTGTATTAAAAGCCTTAAACCCTGATTTTTCTACTTGATTATACCACTGCGCTAATCTTGTGTGTGCTATTTTTATTGATTTAGCTTGGTTGAATATATTTCTGAGTCCTTGCACTAAGTCAAACGCTTTTTTGATATCGAGGTATTGTTGAAATAGAATTTAACTTCTAAAGTATTGATTTTTTGTTCAATACGAGGAAGCTTTATATAATAGGTATCTGCTTCTAGCAAGCAATTGTTTTTTAGTATCTCCATTTTCAAAAGTTTCAAATTTCTTTTAAAAAAAATTGTGAATTCCTTGGTCATACGAGTTCCCTTAGTTATTAGATTCCAGTCTCTTTGTAGACTTTAGCTATTGTTTTTATCTAGCCATCTTCTACGTTTTATATATGGGTATACTCTATTGCCTCTTATAGGAAAGTCTTGTACGGTTATTTCTTTGTGAAAACCATGCACAATGATTATTAGATTGCTAAACTCTTTAGGAGCTGTTATTTTCTCTTCAAAATATAGATGAAGTATTTGTTTAGCGTTAATGTACTTTACTAAATCGAAGTTGTCGATTAAGAATTCAGGAAGTATAAGTTTTAAAAGGTATAAAGTAAGTTCCAATACCAATAAATTTAAACCTTAAAACTAAAACTATCTTATTTCAAACACAACTTTTGTTCTTGATCCACATTATAGTTGATTTTGACTTTCGTCCAATGTTTAACCACAAAAGACGACAACTATGAACGTTTTAAGTACTTTTTCTATCCTGTTCTGGATAAACACATCACGTATTAAAAGTAACAAAACCCAAATTTTTGCTAGAGTAACCGTTAATCAAAATATCGCTAATATGATTGTTATTTGTGTTAAAAAAAAGTAATGGTAGTGTCAAGAAAATTGATTTTAGACTGCATAAAACAACCCTTTTTGGTGTTAAACTAAGATATTTAATCCCAAATAGAGATCTTAAGTTTAGATTTTATTTTGAAAATGATAAAATAATATTTATTTTTTTATTAAAATAAAAAAAGCTACTTGTGTGAATTGTGGTTAATGTATTTTTTGGGTATTATTAAATTTTTGTTCATGTTTACAATGTATGCTCAGTCATATTTAATTAATTTTGTGGCGATTAGATAAACATTAAAAACAAGTCTAAGCTCAGTACATGTCTGAAAATCTTGTCAATTGTCAATCCACACCAAGCCAAGTCATAATCGTTAGACACAATATTGAAAACTCAATCTATTTATCATAAACATGCTGATGATATTTTATTTAATCTTTTAAAAAATGATGATCAGTTAGCATATACAGAATTGTTCGAAAGATATTCTGTGATTTTAGTCAATCATGCATATAAGATGCTTGGTGATAGAGATGATGCAAATGATATTGTTCAGGAACTATTTTTATCAATTTGGAATAAACGAAGAGATTTAATACTTACAGGATCACTTTCTTCTTATTTATATAAAGCAACAAAAAACAAAATACTTAATCATATTGCTCATGAAAAAGTTGTTGCTCGTTACGCTGATTCAATTTCCAATTTTATAGAAAATGATTATGTTTTTGCAGATTCCAAAATAAGAGAAGAGGAGTTACATGCTATTATAACCAAGGAAATAGATTTGCTTCCTGATAAAATGCGACAAGTTTTTCTTTTAAAAAAAGTTGAAGAACTTCCGTATGAAGAAATAGCACATAAATTAAATATTACCGATAAAACGGCTAAACAGCAAGTTTACAACGCACTTAAAAAACTTAGAGAGAGGTTGCATCCTTTATTGAGTGTATTTATCATGTGTCTTTTTGTTTTATTTATAATAATTTCCTAGTCTATAGAATATTTAAAAAGCTGATTTACAATGTTTTTTTTCTTTGTGATTGTGCTTGTTAAAGATTTAATAATATTTTTTTAATTTTTTTTTGATTTTGTCTATGACAAAAACTCTTATTAGCTGTCTTAATATAAAACAGCACGTAAATCACGTACTTTATTTATGAACAAAACTGAAATTTTAGCATTACTAAAAAAATACCAAGAAGGTACTTTGTCTGATGTAGATAAGGATAAACTTGAAGCATGGTATTTACATGAGGCTTTAAAAAGCAATAAGACTCTTACAGAAGATGAGTTAGAAAAAAGTTATCAACATCTAAAGTCTAAATTACCAGTATATAAAGAAACTAAAGTGGTAAAGCTATGGAGTCGTATTACTGTGGCAGCATCAATAGTTTTATTACTTGGGGTTAGTCTGTTTTATATGACAGAATCCAAAGAACAAAAGATACAAGTTGTAGATAAGTTAGATGAGGTACTTCCAGGTGGAAAAAAAGGAATATTGACACTTTCCAATGGAAAACAGATTGTTTTGACTGATCTTTCTACAAAAGATACCGTTGCAAAAGAAGGAGAAAGAGAAGAGGTAATTATTAAAATGAATTCAAAAGGAATTATTACTTATAAAATAACCCCAAATTTAAGTAATATAAAATCTAATTCATTTAACACATTATCAACTCCTGTGGGTGGTCAATATAATATTGTTTTGTCAGACGGAACTAAAGTGTATCTAAACGCAGCTTCATCTATTAAATATCCAACTCATTTTAATGGAAAAAATAGGATTGTAGAATTAGAAGGGGAAGCTTACTTTGAAGTAGTACAAGATAAAAACAAACCTTTCATCGTAAAATGTGCCCACCAATCAATTAAAGTCTTGGGAACTCATTTTAACGTTCATGCTTATCATAATGAATCGGTTATAAAAACAACATTATTAGAAGGAAGTGTACTAATTACTATTAAAGATCAAAAAACAATATTAAAACCTGGACAACAATCTAATGTTCTGAAAAAAGAAGATAAAGTTACAGTTCTGGAGGTAGATGCAGAAAACTCAGTTGCATGGAAAAATGGAAGGTTTAAGTTTGACAACACAGATATAAAAACTGTAATGAAACAACTAGAACGTTGGTACGATATTAAAGTAGAATATCAAGGAGATGTACCTAATGTAAGTTTTAGTGGGGGGACATTCATGAATAAAAATTTGTCTGAGGTATTAAAAGTACTAGAGTTAAGTAATATAAAATTTAAAAGAGAAGGTAAAAAAGTTGTGGTTTATCCTTAAGTATAAATAGCAAGGTTATAGAAAAAAAAACCAGAAATAGTAACGATACTTCTGGCTTTTATAAGGTTAATAGTCAATAATCTTTTTACACATGTCTAACTAAAACAAATGTCTAACTAAAAACACACGTTAATGTATGAAATTTAAATTAAAACAAAAAACACTTCAATTAACCCTCGAAGAGAACATCTCAAAGGTTAATTTTTCGAATTATTTATGGGGATTTGTCTTGTTTTTAACATTCATTGGAGCTTCTAATGTACAAGCTCAAAACATCACAATTAATGTTCAAGAGGTAGCTATTGATAAAGCTTTAAAAGAAGTAGCAAAACAATCAGATTATGAAGTGTTTTATACGCAAAAACTATTTAAAGACTCAAAGCCAGTCACATTAAATGTTAAAAATGCAACTTTAAAAGAAACTTTAGATTTAGTTTTTAAGAATCGAAATTTACAATATACTTTAACCAATCAAACAATAGTGGTAACGGCTATTAAGCAAGAAAATGAGACAAAGAAGTTTATAGATGTGACTGGTAAAATCTTAAACAATAAAAAAGAGCCAGTTGTTGGAGTTACCGTTCATGTAGTAAATACAAACAAGTATAATATTACTGATTTTGATGGGAATTTTTCTTTTAAGAATATTCCAACAGATGCTATGATTCAATGTTCGGGTGTTTCTATTGTAAAAGAAATTTTTTCTGTTAAAGGAAACACTCAGCCAACCTTTATTATAGAAGAGAAAATTACAGAAATGAATGAGGTTGTAGTAACAGGTTATAAAACAATTAAAAGAAGTCATTTAACAGGTTCAGTCTCAACGGTAGATGAAAAAACATTAAATCAAAATATAAATACAGACCTTTTAAGTGCTTTAGAAGGACGTGTATCAGGATTAATGTTTCAAAAAAATCCATATGGTGAATCTTCAGATACTCCTATTTTAAGAGGTATGGGAACTTTCTCTTCTTTAGAAGTAGGTTATAGCCCGCTTATTGTAATTGATGGAATGCCAACGGAGTTAACTTTAGATGAAATTAATCCTTATGATATAGAAAGTGTAAACGTACTAAAAGATGCAGCAGCAGGATCTATTTACGGTTCAAGAGCAGCAAACGGTATTATTGTTTTAACTACAAAAAAGGGGAAAGGTAATTTAACAGTTAATGTAAATACAGACTTTTTTGTTTCAACAAAACCAAACTTAAGAGGTTTAAACTATGCTTCAACAAGTGATCTTATAGATTTTGAACAAGATGTTTATGATAGAGAGCGTAGTAGATATAATGATGTTACTACAATGTTTGATAGTTATGGAAATATTGGTGGTAATAGTGAATATTATAGTCCTTTATACCAACTTAATAGAGATTTAGAAGAAGGAAATATAAATCGTTTAGATTATGATAATACAATTTCTCAATGGAGAAAAAATGATTTTATGAAAGATTATCGTGATCATGTGTGGCAAAATGAATTTAGAGAACGCTATAATATTTCTTTCTCAGGAAGTTCTAATAAGCACAACACTTACGTATCAATAAATTACGATCAAACACAAAATCGTATTAAATATAATAATAGCCAAAGTTTTAACTTGTATGCTAAAAGTAGCTATACTGTAAATAGCTGGTTAGATGCTACTTTTGGAGTTAACGGAACTATTAAAAATGATGATGTAACTGATGCTAGCTATGGAAATTTTGATATTCAAAAAAGATATGAACGTATCACGGATGAGGATGGAAATTTAATAATTTCTCCATTTGTAAAAATTAGTGATGGATTTACTTCAAGTGACGTAACTAATCCACATGTAGCTGCTCAAATAGCTAATTTAAGTGGTTTTAAACCTATAACATTTAATGTTTTAGATGAATTACAGGAAGGAATTTCACACAGAAACTCTTTAAAATTAAGAGCTTTTACCAATTTAAAAGCCAAATTATGGAAAGGTTTAAGTTTAAGTTCAAAATTCCAATATGAAACAGCTCGAAATAATAACGATCAGTATTACGATATAAGCTCGTATAAAATGCGTTATGCTATAAATACATTAACAGATTACAATCCTAGTAGTGATACATATAGTTATATAGACGGGTTTTCAGAAGGAGGTCGCTATCAACAGAACAGCAGTCAGGCTAGTAATTATTCATTTAGAAATCAGTTAGATTATAGTCAAGAGTTTGACCAAGGAAAACATTTTGTAAGTGCTATTGCTGGTTTTGAAATGCGAGAAACCTTTGTACCTAGAAATGTACAACAATTGAGATATGGTTATGATCCTGTTACCCTTACTTCTGCAACCATAAATACTTTAGATTTAAGTAGAACAGGTGTGCCAAGTTATATTTACGGTCGTAACAAAACATTAGGAGCACCATCAAGAACGCAACAAGAAATATTACATCGCTATTTTTCAGTTTATAGTACCTTAAATTATACTTTTTTATCTAAATATAATTTAACAGGAAGCTATAGAGTAGATAGAGCAGATTTATTTGGTGTCGATTCAAAATATAAAAATCGTCCATTGTGGTCTGTAGGACTTGGTTGGAATTTGAGCAGAGAAAAATTCATGAAAGACATAAAGTGGATTAATAGTTTAAAACTTAGAGCTACTCACGGAATCAGCGGAAATATAGATCAAACTACGTCTCCATACGTAACAGCAACAAGAAAGAATGATAAGCTATATCAATCATTCCAGTACATAAATATTACTTCTCAACCAAACCCTATGTTACGATGGGAAAAAACAAGTACAACAAACTTTGGTTTGGATTTTGGTTTGTTTAGAAGTAAGTTAAGAGGTAGTGTAGATGTTTACCGTAAATACAGTTCGGATTTGTTAACTACAACAGATTTAGACCCTACTGTTGGAGCTTTAACAAGAAGAATTAATGCAGGAGCTTTATTAAATAAAGGAGTTGAGTTTAGTGCTGGTTACGATTGGTTTAATAGAGGAGATTTTAAAATGAATTCTAATTTTGTTATTGGTTTTAATAAAACAACCGTAGATAAAGTTACCAGAGCTCAGTCTAATGCTTCTGTATATGTAGGTTCACCAATGAATTATTTTTTCGAAAACGAGACTTACAATAGCTTGTATGCATACAAGTTTGGAGGTATTGTTAATGGCTATCCTTATGTGTTAGACGAAAATGGAGACCCATCAATTACTTTTGATGAAAATGAAATTCCAGTATCAAACTCCATAAAAACAATCACCAATCCTGATGCTCTTGTAAATAAAGGAAGTTTGATGCCCACTTATACAGGTTCATTTTCTCAGCGTTTTTCTTATAAGCAGTTAGAGTTAAATGCACTTTTTGTATTCTCTGGAGGGAATGTCATGAGAAAAGATGTTATTGATATGAGTTCTGATGAAATAAATAACAGAGGAATTGCAGATAGATATACAGATTCTCAAAGAAATGATAATACTCGTTTGTATGTAGACTTTGATGAAAGCGTTCGTAATTATGCCGGAACTATAAGTAGTCAATGGAGGAATTCAGATATAAACGTGGTTGATGGTGATTATATTAAACTTAGAAATATTTCTTTAGGTTATAACGTACCAGAGACGTTACTTAATAAAATTAAATTTTCAGCAATTAAATTTACTTTTCAGGTTAATAATCTTTGGTATTGGAGCGCTGCTGGAAATCATATAGATCCAGAGGTTTATTCATCCAACTCAGCTACACGTAGTATACCATTGCCTAAAACTTTTCTATTAGGTCTTAATCTAAAACTTTAAAAACAATGAAACATATATATAAATTTATACTGTTATCAATTATATTAACAGTTACTTCTTGCGAAGAATATACAGATATTACTCCCAAAGGAGCCTTAGTAATTGAAAATGCATCTGAGTTTCACGAAATGGTGGCACTACCAAATAGAGGTTATCCAATTAATAATTTTCAATATTTGGTAGATGATCAGTGGATGAGAGAGTTCTATGTAATTGGACAAACTCCAAATATAAACACCATTAATTTTACTTTTGATGAAAGTGCAGATCGTGTCTCTTTAATGAAAGGATCAAGTTTTTATAATCAGGCATACTCTTATATTAATAGATGGAATACCATTATTTCATTAGTAGATGATAGTAAAGGGGATGGTGCTACAAAGCAATTAGCAAAAGCTGAAGCTAAAATTTATAGAGCTTACGATCATTTTTTATTGGTGAATACTTATGCAAAGGCATACGATGCCGAGACAGCAGCAACAGATGGTGGTATTTGTATTATGGATAAGTTTGACTTAGAAGCACAACCAGCAAAGTCTAGTGTGGCGAAAGTTTATGACTTTATCCAAAAAGATATAGAAGATGCTCTTCCTTATTTAAAAGAAACACCAGAGGTTTATCACCCATCATTAGCATTTGCATATGCTTTTAAAGCAAAAGTCCATTTATTTAAGAAAGAAATTGCAGAAGCAAGAATGGCAGCAGAAAAGTCATTAAGCTATAATGATGAAATTTTTGATTTAGTAGCATATAATCAACAAGGTGGATTGGATGCTTATTCAGTACCAGCTGAAGACAATGTAGAAGTCTTAAGTTATATGTATATGACAGGGTATAATGAATTAAATTATGCTTATAGTTATATAATAAGCCCAGAATTAAAAGAATTGTTTGGAGATAATGATGCCCGTTTAAATATGTTTTTTAACACAACTTCAACAACATTTTTGGATGCAGGTTCTAATACAGCTTATTGGAATGTAAGATATAATAAATTCTTTTATCCAACCGTAGGAATGAAAACAACTGAGGTTTATTTGATGTTAGCAGAATGTTATGCTAGAGAAAATAATTTTAGTGAGGCGATAGATATTTTAAATCAGCTAAGAGAAAAACGTATTCTTTCTGGTGCGGTAAATTTAGAAGTACCTGCAACAAGAAAAGAAACCATGGAACTTGTTGTTAACGAACGTAGAAAAGAATTGCTTTTTGGTTTTCATCGTTTTTTTGATCTTAAGAGGTTAAATACAGAAGCTGAATATGCAAAAACAATTACTAGAGTTTTTCCTATCGTAAATCAAACGGTTCCTCAGGAAACCTATACATTACGACCTAACTCTAGGTTGTATATTATTCCATTTCCATTATCGGCTTTAAATCAAAATCCAAAACTTACATTAAATACAAACGAAACAGTTCCATTTTAATTATGATTAAAAAAATAGGAGTACTACTGTATTTGTTTATTGCGGGGCAACAACATATATATGCGCAAACAGATACAGACAAAAAAATAGATAGCACAAAACAAAAAAACACTCAAGATTACAGTAAATTAATTAATGATACTTCTATTAATAAGGAAGGATTGTTTACTGTTAATCAGGTTGATTCTAAGTTTTACTTTCAAATACCAGATAGTTTGTTTAATAGGTATATGATGGTTGTAACAAGGTATCTATCTACACCTGAAGGGTTTAAACGTTTTGGAGGAGAGAAAGTTAATGAACAAACCATTTATTTTGAGAAAGGTCCTGATGACAATGTTTTTTTAAGATCGTTACAATACAAGCAGGGAGTACGTAATCCAGACGCGATGTTATCTAAAGCCATTGCAGGAAGTAATGAAAATCCAATTATTTTAACTTTTCCTATTAAAACAATTAATCCTACTACAGGAAATATTGTTATTGAGGTTACAGATGCATTCGAAAAGGATAATTTAATTTTTTCCATAAACAATAAAGAGAAAAAAGAGAAAAAGCTGAATTCCCTTGCAAATGATATGTCTTTTATTGAAACGATAAATGTATATCCAATTAATGTTGAAATAAAGACAACAAAAACCTACAAGAATGCGACTGTAGATGGGGAGAATATAACTTTGAGATTAAATTCGTCAATAGTTTTACTTCCTAAGAAACCAATGCGTAAACGTTTTGCTGATGAGAGAGTTGGTTTTTTTTCAAACAAATATGTTTTGTTTGGAGATGATCAGCAACGTGCTCAATCAAAATATATTGTTCAACGTTATCGTTTAGAACCAAAGGAAGAAGACATTGAGAAATATAAAAGAGGGGAGTTGGTTGAGCCCAAAAAACAAATAGTTTATTATATAGACCCTGCAACTCCTAAAAAATGGAGGCCTTTTTTAATTTTAGGAATTAATGATTGGCAAAAAGCTTTTGAAGCTGCAGGTTTCAAAAATGCAATTATTGGTAAAGAGTGGCCAGAAGACGATCCAACAATGAGTTTGGAAGATGCAAGATATTCAGTAGTTAGGTATTATGCTTCAGAAACCCCAAATGCCTATGGACCAAGAGTAAGCGATCCTAGGAGTGGCGAAATCATAGAAAGTCATGTAGGTTGGTTTCATAATGTAATGAAATTGGTTCAAAAATGGTATATGATTCAAGCGGGACCTTTAGATCCTAGAGCTAGAAAAATGCATTTAGATGATGAATTAATGGGACAGTTAATTCGTTTTGTTTCTTCTCACGAAATAGGACACACAATTGGTTTACGTCATAATATGGGGGCAAGCAGTGCAACACCAGTAGAAAAACTTAGAGATAAAGAATGGGTAGAAGCTAACGGTCATACTGTTTCTATTATGGATTATGCTCGTTTTAATTATGTAGCTCAACCAGAGGATAATATAAGTCCAAAAGGTTTGTATCCTCGTATTGGTATGTACGATAAATGGGCTGTTAAATGGGGGTATGGTTATTATCCTGATGCAAAAGATGAATATGAAGAATCTGATATCCTAAGTAAGTTGACGACAGAGAGTTTAACTGAAAATCCAAAACTGTGGTTTGGAGGTGAAGGTAAAGGTGAAGATCCTAGAAGTCAAAAAGAAGATCTTGGTGATGATGCGGTGTTGGCAAGTGATTATGGTATTAAAAATTTGAAACGAGTAGTGTCTAATCTTATAGAGTGGACTTATGAACCAAATGATCCTTATGAGAATTTATCAGAAATGCATAAGGCTGTTGTAAAACAGTACTCTGTATATTTATATCATGTTTTAAAATATTTTGGTAGAAATTATATAACAGAAAGAACAGTAGACGAAAAAGACGTTGTCATTAAACCAGTTCCCAAAGAAAAGGTAAAAGCAGCGATATCATACATAGGAAGGCAAGTGTTTGTAGCTCCACTATGGATGTATCCAGAGGATATAGCTCAGTTAACAGATTTAAAAACAACAGACCAAATATTAAGTCAACAAATGCAAGTTTTAAATATGTTGTTAAGCTCAGGGATGTTATATAATCTAGATCAAAAATCAATTCAGTTTGAAGGGGTTTATACTGTTCCTGAATTTTTAAATGATTTGCAACAAACAGTTTGGGTTGAATTTAGTGGTAACGAAAAACTTGATTTTTATAGAAGATCACTTCAACGTGGTTACGTTGAAAAATTAGACTTATTATTATGCCCTACAGGTAAGAGTATAACTACAGCTCAGAGAAGCGATATACTTTTGTATGGAAAGCAACATCTTTTAGACCTAAAAACTATTGTGAAAAAGTTAAAGAGAGGTGAAAAAGGAATTAATAAAGATCATCATAAAAATATTTTAATAGAAATAGACAAAATTATTACCAAGCTAAATAAAACATCAGAATGAAAAATTTAATTTTAATAGTCTTACTAAGTATAAGTTATTTATCTCAGGCTCAAACAAGCTCATATCAAGAGGTTACTCCTGATTTGGTGGAAAAAAGAGAAGAGTTAAAAAAGGAAATTACAGATAATTATTTGCTTTTAAAAAACAGCCTTATAATTTCAGATAGTTTATCCGTAAAAAAAAATGCAAGTCAATTAAAAGAATCTTTGGGTAAGTTTAAATTTAAAAAATTAAAATTAGCTCAAATGAATGAAGCTGTGAAAATTAGAAGAGAAATAATTGAGTTAGCTACTGAGTTAATTGATACTGGAAATATTAATAAGCAACGTAATATTTTTCAAACACTTTCTTCTAAATTTTGGCAAATCGCAGACAAGCTTAAAGCAAAAAATGTTACGCTATATTTACAAGTTTGTCCAATGACAAATGCAAAATGGGTTAGTGATAGTGATAAAATAGAAAATCCTTTTTATCCTAAAAATATGTTAACCTGTGGAGAGGTAAAGGCAAGTTTAAAATAAACAACCCTTAAATATTAATCTTCCCAAAAAACCTTCAAGTTTTTACTTGAAGGTTTTTTTTATTAAAAAAGTATGTGAAAATGATTTTACACCATTATTTGTCTCAATTTATCCTCTATCTTCCATTGAAATAATTAGTTATTTTATAACTTCTAAATAGTTTTAAATAGTTTTAAAAATGATTATCAATAAAATATTCATCACCCTATTTACAGCCTTTTTTTTCGTCACTATTTTTCCTGCCTATAGTCAGTCAAAAAGTATAGAACAAACAAAAGATTCAACAGATTTTGTAACCATTGAGATTGATGAAAACGAAGAATATCAAATTATAGATCATTTTGGGGCTTCTGATGCTTGGTCAACACAATTTGTTGGCAACTGGCCATTAGTAAAAAGAGAAGCCATAGCAGATTTATTGTTTAGTACGGAAGTAGATGAGTATCAAAATCCAATAGGAATAGGATTGTCTATTTGGCGTTTTAATGTTGGTGCAGGAAGCGCAGAACAAGGGAGTGAGAGTGGTATTAAAGATGAATGGAGAAGAGCAGAGTCTTTTTTAGAAGCTGATGGTACTTATAATTGGGATAGGCAAAAAGGACAAATATGGTTTGCCAAAGCAGCTAAAGAAAGAAAAGTATCTAAATTATTGATGTTTCTTAACAGTCCTCCTGTAAACATTACTAAAAACAAGAAAGCTTATGCCTCAAATAAACAGCCTAATTTAGATAAAGATCAGTTTGTTTTTTATGCAGATTATTTAACGACTGTTGTTGAAGGGTTAAATAAGATGGGATTAACAGTAGACTATATTAGCCCAGTAAACGAACCTCAATGGGATTGGTCAGATGGAGGTCAAGAAGGAACTCCTTTTACCAATAGTGATATTGCTGGAATTACCAAAGCACTAAATAAAAGTTTAGTGGATAAAAAATTAAAAACTAAAATAGATATTGCTGAGGCTGCTAAAATTGATTATCTGTATCAAAAAGATGACAAACCGTTTAGGTCTACACAGATTGATGCTTTTTTTAACTCAAACTCCTCAAATTATATAGGAGATTTATCAAATGTAAGTAAAACTATTTCTGGTCATAGTTATTTTACAACGTCACCCAACGATGTTGCAGTCAATAAAAGAAAAGAACTATATAAAGCTATTGATAACATATCAGGTTTAAAATATTGGATGTCGGAATATTGTATTTTAGGAGGAAATAGTGGAGAAATAGATGGAAATAAAAGAGATTTAGGAATGACATCTGCTTTGTATTTGGCAAAAGTAATTCATAATGACTTGGTATTTGCTCAAGCTTCTTCTTGGCAATGGTGGGTAGCAATATCACCTTACGACTATAAAGACGGGTTGATTTATATTGATAAGAATAAACAAGATGGAAATTTTTACGAGAGTAAAATGTTATGGACATTAGGAAATTATAGTCGTTTTATAAGACCCAACGATGTTAGAATAGCAACGGAAAGCACAGATTCTAAATTGTTGATATCCTCTTATCAAAACAAAAAGGAAAAAATAATTACAACGGTGATTGTTAATAATTGTAATGAAAAGCGAATTGTGAAATTAAATTTTAAAAATCATCATTATAAAGCAATCAGTAGTTACACTACAAATTATAAGTTGAATTTGAGATATCAAAATATAAAAACAGAAGAACTTGTGATTCCTGAAAAATCAGTAGTAACGATCCTTTCAACACAAAATTGATAGGGTCTATTAAAATATTTAGTTTGTTAGTTTAGAATGCAAAGTCCGTGTAAAGTTGTTTGGTTATGCGGGCTTTGTTGTATATAATAATATCCCCACAAGTTTGTTCTTTGTGGGGATATGTGTTTTATTTTTCAGGGTTTAAGATTCCTATAATTCTGTTGTTGTTTAAATACTTTTTTGCAGTTTTTTGTAAATCTTTTACCGATAATTTTTTGATTTTATCTTCAGCTTCTAAAATTTTATTTCTATCAGTTTGGTTGTAATCACTGTTTTGTAGTTGACCAAGCCAGTAATTATTTGTTTTTTGTGCTTCTTTTAATTCCAATAACTGCGTTTCTTTAATTTTATTTAAATCTTTTTCAGAAACACCATTGTTTTTAATTTTTTCAATCTCCTCAAAGGTTTTAGCTTTTAGTTTGTCTACATTTTCTGGACCACATGGGAAAGAAATACTAAAGTTATAGGTGGCAAACGGAAGTTTGTTCATGCTACCTCTAGCTCCAACTCCGTACACGCCACTTTCAGATTCTCTTAATTCTTCAATTAATTTAATGGTTAATAATTCTCCTAAACTTTTTAAGTAATAAGCATCTTTTGTATTGTTGTCTGTAGTTCCTTGATAAATAATTCTGACCAAACTCTTTGGTTCAGAACCTTTGGTGATAATTTTTTCCAAATTTCCAGACAGAGGTTTGCTATCAATATTTTTATAACTGTCTTTTGTGTTTTTTGATGGTAAGCTTGCTAAATAAAGTTCTGCATATTCTTTTAATTTGTCTTCGTCAAAACTTCCTACAAAGTAGAAGTGGAATCCATTGGCATTAGAAAACAACTCTTTATATTTTTGATATGCCAATTTAAAATCGGTGTTTTCCCAATCTTTATCAGTTGGAATACCGGTATATCTTTTATTGTTCTGATTAAGAAATTTTGAGAACTCTACAGAAAAATAAGTAGAAGGATTGGAAAGGATGTTTTTTAAATAAGCTTGCATCTTGTTTTTGTTAGAATTATAAGCTTTTTCATCATAATCTAACTTGGTTATACAAAGGTTGGTTAGCTGGAATAAAACTTCAAAATCTTCAGGTGTAGTAGAACCATTAAATCCTTCACTAAGATTACTAATGTATGGATTTACAGTTACCAACTTTCCAGTTAATAGTTTTGCTAAGTCGGTTTTAGAATAACCATTTAAACCAGATTCAGTTAAAGCGTTTGTACCCAAATTGGTTTTTTTGTATTCCTCATCTGTGTATAAAGAAGTTCCTCCATATTTAAAACCTGAAAATAGAATTTGGTTGTTTTTAAAGTTTGTTTTTTTATAAGTAACCAATACACCATTACTTAACGTTAAGGTTTTTGTATTAAAAATAGTATCGTTGCTAATTGAAACAATACTTCCTTTTTTAGGCATTTCTTTCATCAATCCCTCTGCAAAAGTAATATCTTTATAAGGTTCTATATTGGCCGATTTTACAAGATTTAAGGTGTTTAAAACATCGGCTTCTGTTACTTTTTGTAATCCTTCTTTTTTTGGACCTGTGAAAACAATTACTCTGTTATTGTTATGAATGTATTTTTGAACTAGTTGGTTACAGTCGTTTATATCAATTGTAGGTAAAATATTTTGAACTGCTTGTAATTCCCATTTGATACCAGGAATAGGAGTTTGCTCTAAAAAGTTTTGAATGTATTCACTAGCATATCTCTTAGATTCTGTTTTGTCTTTTTCTTGATAAGCATGTTCCATAGATTTTAACAAAGCTTCTTTAGCTCTGTCTAATTCACTAGCATTAAATCCGTAGCGTAACACTCTTTCGTTTTCTGTAGCTAAAGTTTTTAAAGCTTCTAATTGACCTGTTTCTCCAGTTAAAGCTACCGATTGATATGCTTGTTTAGATTTTGCCCAAGTATCTCCATGCGCACTATATCCATATAAAAATGGTGGATTTTCATTGGTGGTTAATTCATCTAACCTTTGATTGATCATTTTACTGAAAAGATCTTCGATAAGATGTTTTTTATAATCCTCTAATGAAGTCATCGGTTTTGCTTCTTTTAAATCTTTGTAATAAAGTCTAACAATAGATCTTGATGCTTCTTTGTCTGCTTCTATAGCTACAAAAGTTTCTTCATGGTTAGGAACCTTATATTCTTTACGTTCTTTTGGGTTTTTAACAGCAGGATATTTTTCAAAGTGAGTTTTGATTTTTTGCTCTAAAATATTTACATCTACATCACCTACCGCAACAATGGCCATTAAATCAGGTCTGTACCAATCTTTGTAGAATTGCTTTAAATCATCGTATGAAAAGTTTTCTAAAACCTCTTTGGTACCAATTGGCAAACGTTCTGCATAACGAGAATTATACATTAATTTTGGGAGATATTCTTTCATCATTCTTTTATCAGCTCCCAAACCAAGTCGGTATTCTTCTAAAACAACGCCTCTTTCTTTGTCAATTTCTTCTTCTGTTAACGATGCATTAAAAGCCCAATCTTCTATAATCTGAATTCCTTTTTCTAGTTTTTCATCATCATCTGTTGGAATGGGTAAAATATAAACCGTTTCGTCAAAACTAGTGTAAGCATTTAGATGTGCCCCAAACTTTACTCCAATACTTTGCAAGTAACTAACCAACTCATTTTTATCAAAATTTTTAGAACCGTTAAAGTTCATATGTTCCATAAAATGAGCCAATCCTAATTGTTTCTCATTTTCTAAAATAGAACCCGCTTTTACAATCAATCTAAATTCTACTTTTTGTTCTGGTTTGTCATTTTGTCTAACATAATAAGTCATACCGTTACTTAAAACGCCTGTTTTTACCATAGAATCTATAGGAATATTAGCAATGGTTTTGTTGGTGTTTTCTTGTTGGATTTTATTAACTGTGTTACAAGCAGCAATCAATACAACCGATAATAGGAAGGTAATTTTTTTCATAAGAAATTTATTTAAATAGCATTTTAATCAAACTTATGTAATTATTTAAAATATAGCAGATAAAAACATCAAAAAAAGGAATGTTAATTTGTTTTTGATAGAAATTATAAATGATTAAAATTCAATAAAAAAGTTGAAGAATTAAAGGAAAACTCTTTTAGGAATATGCTAATTTAGCCAACAAATATATATTTGAATCATCAATATGAATGTTGCTTTACCCCGTTTTAAAAACATAAAAATAGACAAGTTTATTTTGTCACTTTTTTCTGCCATTATTATTGCTTTTTTATTCCCAACTGGAGCAGGTACTTTACACTTAAAACAAGTAACAGAAATTGGAATTGGGTTTATTTTCTTTTTCTATGGATTAAAATTATCATTTACAGAAGTTGCTCAAGGATTAAAAAACTACAAACTTCATGTATTAATTCAACTGAGTACTTTTGTGCTTTTTCCTTTAATTTTATTAGGATTAAAACCTTTGTTAATTAGTTTGGTAGGAGAAACTTTTTGGATTGGATTGTTCTTCTTAGCAGCTTTGCCTTCAACCGTTTCTTCATCAGTAGTTATGGTTTCTTTGGCCAAAGGGAATGTGCCGTCAGCTATTTTTAACGCTAGTATTTCTGGTTTAATCGGAGCTTTTGTTACACCGCTTTGGATAGGAATTATTGTAAGTCAATCTGGAGGAATGTCTTTAGGAGATGTTTTTCTAAAATTGATTATTCAAATATTATTGCCTCTGGTGATAGGATTGTTGCTCAACAAAAAATTAGGGCATATTGCAAAAAAGAATAGCGCTAAAATTGCTTTGTACGATAAAACCATTATTGTTTTAATAGTATATGCTAGTTTTTGTACTTCTATATTGGCTCATATGTTTGATGGTATTAGTTGGTTAAATTTTGTATTTCTTTTTAGCACTGTTTTTGTTTTGTTTTGGTTTGTTATTGGAGTGATTTATTATATTTCTTTAAAATTAAAACTTTCTATAGCCGATAGAATTACGGCCACTTTTTGCGGTACAAAAAAATCTTTGGTGCATGCATCAGCCATGGTCAATATTATTTTTGCCAACAATGTAAGTGCAAGTTTGTATTTACTACCGGTCATGGTTTATCACATCACTCAAATTGTTATTTTGGCTATTGCGGCCAATAGAATTGGAAAGAGAACCTTAAAAGAGGTTGAGTAATCATCAATAAAAAGAAAGATATTTACCATTTGTCGATAGTAATTGTTCAATCATCTAATCTGCTTAAAAAGAATGTTATAGGTGCCGTAGTTTTGTTTTAAAAAACAGACACATGAAACCTATATTATTTTTTATCATCACTTTTATTGCAGTTAATTTTGGGGTAAAAGCTCAGAATTATAATTTTTTAGGAAGCTATACTTCCGATGGAACTCCAGAATATTTAATGGACGTTCCAGATGAAATTGATGAAGCTACTTTAACAATGGTTCACAATGCTTTGCCAGAAGGATATCCTGTACCAGATTTTAACCCTCATTATATTAGTTCAGGATACGATACCGATATTCATTTAAGCGAACGTGCTGAGGTTTTTGTGACTTATGTAACCGAAGGAGCAGGGTATAAAAATGTACTAGGATTTTATACCTATAATACTAATGATGTGAATGTTCAAAAACCAAATCCAGAAGACATCACTATTGTTTTTCCTAATGTGTCTGAATTGTATAGTGGTGGTAGTTTGTTGCCCGGTGATAAAGTAAAAATTGGCGACTTTGAAGCGGGAACAAGTATTGGCTGGGTATTGTTGGCAGATGCTTGGAAAGGACGTGTGACTAATGGACTTTGGCAACTGTATTCTAACACGGATTACAATCCAGAAAGTGATGAAATCTTGAGAAGTCATAACGTATTGTTAGAGGATCCAGAAAATGAAAGAATTATTTTAGGTTTTGAAGATATTAGAAGAGATTATGCTTCTTGTGATAATGATTTTAACGATGCTGTTTTTTATGTAACAGCAACACCCTATAGAGCCATTGTTGCCAGTAATATTAACAAAGTAAGCTCTGCCACAGATGTTACTTCTGCAAACAACGGAGGTTTAGAAAGTAATGGAACTTTAGCTGAAAAAATTGCTAAACGTAATTTTAAGCGTAGCGTAAAACAAAATTTGCCAAACACTAAAGCGAGGCAAATGAGTGTTCTCACTTACAGAACAATGAAAACTAGCGCTGTTAACAAAAGTGTTTTAGAAGAATATATTCCAGAAAACGGTATGTTCGGTACTGAAAGTTCATATGTGTCTAGCCCAACAGATTTGGTAGATATTACCAATGCCGATGAAATTTATTCTATTGATTATTATCAAGGAGAGCATAGAATAGCTGCTGCTTTGGCATCTTATAGTTCAAATGGAGTGTACGATCATACAAAAGCGATTTGTGATAGATTAAATAGTTCAACTTTAGAAGATGTAAGATTGGTAAAAGTAAGAGGTCACCAAATGATACATGCTCGTTTGTTGAGAGATAGAGGAGAAGTTGAAAATACGTTGAGTTTTTCAATCAGAGAAGCAGAGGGGAATACTTACGAATTATGTAGCTATTGGAATATTGATCAATACAAAGAGGGGAGTTATTATAACTTTCAAGTTTGGGGAGCTAACAACGGGCAAGTTTTCGCTATTGCCAATAATATCATCGATAAGTTTAAGGAAAAAGGAAGTTTGGTAAGTGATTCACAAACTGAAAAAATTCCACAGGTATTTGTAAAGTCTGGATATTATAAAAACGGAAAAATACATTTACAAATTATCAACAATGCAAACACTAAAATTTTAGAATTTAATGCTAATATTAAAAAAACAGAACAATCAGAAACAGAACAGTTAACGCAAACTTTTCAGTTAACAGGAAGTAGATTAGATTCTATTGTAGTAGATTCAGGTTATTTATTCGATGTTGGTGTTTCTGTAAAAAGCAATACTTCTAAGCAAATGGATGCTTTGTATTTGGCTGATGGTCCTTGGGGATTAGATTATTTAGTAACCAGTGCTCAGTTAAATCAATATGATGTTTTTCAAACGTCTGAACAAGAAATTTCAGAAGGAATTCATCTTGTAGAAAGAAGTATTCATGCTTCAGGGAATATTAAAAATACTTTAAATGCTTTTAGACAAGTTTTGGCAGGAGATCAAAGTTTTAAGTTAAATCAATACAATGTCATCAAATTTGAAAGTAAAAGTACACACGATGTTGAATTGATTTTAATGCAAAGTGATTTACAAGATTGGGAAGATAGATTTAGTTATATAGTTCCTGCCAGTAAAGTAGCCATGGGTTATGATATTTCTATTCATGATTTTAAAGATCAAAAAGGGAAAAGTGCGACCATTGAAGATGTAAAAAGAATTGTTTTTTCCATCAACGGAAACGGAAAAAGTTTTGAACCGTTTGAATTAAGTATAGAAAAAGTGGCTTTTACAAATACTGCTTTTGAACAAAAAAAATTAGGAACTGATTTTATTGATCATCAACAAAATCAAGTATATCCTAATCCATTTAGTAATCAAACACAAATTTTGGTAGATGCAAATATGATCACACCTACAATTAGTGTATACAATATGGCAGGAAAATTAGTAGATCAACAAACCATAAAAGTAAGCAATAGCAATCATGTAATTGTATATCAAACTTCTCTACCAAGTGGTGTGTATCTTTATACCATTCAGGAAATTGGGAAAAACAAAACCAATGGAAAGTTTGTAATCAAAAATTAAGTGCATAAAACATAAAAAAAAGGCAGCATAGAAATATTCTATACTGCCTTTTTCTATAGAAGCCTGTAATGATGTTAGTTAAGTGTCGACAGAACTTTTAACTAACTAATAACTATAGACATGAAACTTTTAAAACTAGTGTTTCTTTTACTTTTTGTAGGATTAAATTCTTGTATTCAAGAAGATATTGTAGATGATGCCGTACCAGAAGAACTAAGAATTATTAGTAGCGTGAATACTTTAAAAGTAGGAGATGTTGTAAAATTACAAGCTTCTTATTTTAATAATGTTGGGGAGAAAGAAAATAAAAACATTGTTTGGGAAACTTCAAATTCTAATGTATTGTTTATTGATGCCCTTACGACCAATATTACTGCCTTAGCCGAAGGAACGGCAACCATTACTGTTAAAACAACGGGAAGTTCTGGGGAGTTAACGGATAGTGAAATTATTATGGTGGTGAAAGATGGAGTGGTTGTGATGCCATCAGAAAACACCAAAAAAGGAACTATAGCTCCTACAGCTTCTTATGTTGCTGCGGGTGATTTTGAAATCAGTAAAACAACAAACGGAATACAAATAATACTTGATGATAATTATGTAGCAGATGAAAGTTTGCCTGGATTTGCTTTGTTTTTAACGAACAATCCAAATTCTTTAGCAAACGCATTGCAAATTGATGCATATGATGATGTTGATGGAACTCATTACAAAGGAGCATTTACCTATATCTTAGATGGAGTAGGCATTAATGATTATCAATATTTGGTACAATGGTGTAGACCTTTTTCAATTCTTGTAGGTAAAGCAACCATCACAGATAAATAAAATTTCATAAAACATTTACAATTAGTTATCATCATATGTGTTTTGTTTTTCTTTCAACAAAGTGATGCGCAATGGAACAAAGGAAAAGGAAATGGATATTATAAAATATCTGCATGGTCTTTGGTGGCAAATCAACATTATACCAATACAGGAGAAATAGACCCCAATGCTACAAGAGGTAATTTTACATTAAGTTTTTATGGAGAATATGGCATTTCTAATAAACTAGATTTTATTACTTATGTTCCTTTTTTGACAAGGATTTATCAAAATGCTCAAATTTCGGGTACTAACGGAAATGTATTACAAGCAGGAGAAGCTGTAAATGCCATTGGAGATATTGATGTTGGATTAAGATATGGTTTGATAAAAAAGAACCATTTTGCCTTATCAACCACTTTAAAACTAGGTTTGCCAACAGGAAAAAACAAAGCAGGAAGTGATGGTAGTTTTCAAACAGGTGATGGAGAATTTAATCAGTTGATTACTGTAGATGCCGGAACTTCTTATCAATTGTTCTCTAAACCTGCTTATGCCAAAACCTATATAGGAATTAACAATAGAACTCAAGGTTTTTCTGATGAGTTTCATTACGGAATAGAATCTGGGATAAAATTAGGGAATAAGTTATGGGTGTTGGCTAGGCTAAATAGTGTCAATTCATTTAAAAACGGAACCCTTTCTGCTCAAAACTCTCAAGGAAGTATTTTTGCGAACAATATAGAGTATGTAAGCGTTGGGGCAGAAGTAGCTTATTATATTACTTCAAAACTAGGAGTGTCTCTAAATTACACAAGTGCAGTTTCGGGTAGAATTATTTATGCAAAACCATCTTATAGTGGGGGACTGTTTTTAGATATTCAGTAATAAATAATAAGCTTATTCTTTTCCGATTTTTCCTAAATGAGTGTATTTAAAATCATCTTTATATTTTAATCCATAACCAAAAATTCTGTCCATAGCCGAATGTCCAAAAAGAATAATTCCTATTAGCATTATTGTTTCGTTTTGAATAAAAACACCAATGACATAAAAAATAATTCCTAACAATTTATGGTGAAAAAGATTTTAACTCCAAGCTCCTATTTTGTTGTTAACTACATAACCTAGCATAGAAAAATCTGGTAGTAACAAACAGGCAGGAAATACCCACCAAGAAATGTCTAGTTGACTAAACAAAACAATGGACAATAAAAATTGAGCAAGTTCTTCGATTTTTATGAGCTGCTTCATTTTTTTGAGCTTAAAATTATTGGTCTTTTAATTTTATTTTCTCTTGTTCTGGAGTAAAGATAGAAACAAAAAATCCTATAATAAACAGCCACAGTTGTGGTTTTAGTCTAAACATTTTTATGAAATATGTTGATCAATTAAAATGGCATTTCCATCAGGATCTATAAGTGTAATGTTGGCAGGCCCTTTCTGTTCTGGATTTGTTTCTTGGGTTAACGCTACATTGTTATCTTTTAAATGCTGTTGTATTTCCCTAATATCATTAAAGTTTTCTAGGGTATTGGCATTGCTATCCCAGCCTGGATTAAAGGTTAAAATATTTTTATCAAACATTCCTTGAAACAAACCAATAATAGTCGATTCGTTTTTCATAATTAAGTAATTTTGACCAGCATCACCTGCAAAAACTTGAAAACCTAGTTTTTCATAAAACTGTTTAGAAAGTTCAATATCTTTTACGTTTAGACTGATTGAGAATGCACCTAATTTCATTTACTTTAAAGAGTTATTGGTTTAATAAACTTATTTATAAAGTTAACTAAAAATTTAATATTCTTTTTTCTTTTTTGGTTGAATGTAATTGTTTTACTAATATATTAGGTATATGTTCTTTCGTTTTAACTAAAGAGTATCTTTTAATTCTTAATAGAAAGGGACACGAGTCCATTTTTCATTACCTCCTCTTTGGTCATTTAATTTCCAATTAATCATTAAGGTGTTTTTATCAACTAATTTAAAATTTATAAATGAATCTTGATTACTCATTGTTGGGACTAAAGAATTAGTTATAATATGTTCAATATAAGTGTTGTCAGATGTTATTTCGTATGAACCATATTGTATAATTTTTATACTTCCATTTTTTCCTGTATTAAAAGTATAGTATGTACCGTCAGTATTAATTGATTTGTAATGAGTAGTTAATAGATCTATTTTTTTACCATCCTTAATGAATGGTAATGTTTGTCTCCAAATACCAACAAGAGATTTAGATACTGGTAAATGTGTTTTTTGGGGTTGTATTTTTTTATATGAAGAACAACTTATTATAGTTAGTATTGAACATGTTGTGATAAATAAAATAAAGATTTTTTTCATAGATATGGTAGTTTAAGGATGTAATAATTAATTTTTTAAGGAATAAAAAACTCTACTTTTCGGCATTTTGGACAATGATATAAATCAAAAGATTCTCTGTTTTGAAAAATTTCAAACACACTTCCAAAAATTCCTGCACGACTTCCTTCGTGAAATTTAAATTCTCCAGAGTATTTCATGGGGATTTTACATCTTAAACAATCAATTTCTTTTTCAGTTTCTACTTTTGTTAGTTCGTGTAATTCTAATACCCTTTTATCAAAAAAGCTATAATTACAATTCCAACATAACTCAAAGTGATCATCAACTTCGGATTTACATTTTGGACAATTTTTCATTTTTAATTAAATACAATGTGTTACTATAAAATCATAAAATATTTAGTCTAATATTTCTGTTTTTTTTTGAGTTCCTCGCTTTACTAATACCATCCCTTCGTGTGTTTTAGTTATTGGTATACGAGTCCATTTTTCACATACCCATCTTTCGTTATCTAAACTCCAATCCATTATTAAAGTATCTTTATCAATTAGTTTAAACCTAGTATATTGATCTGTCCCATTTAATTCAGGATTCATATGAAGAACAATATGCTCCGTTAAAGTACTATCAGATGTTATTTCATATGAACCATAATGACCAATGCTTGTGTTTTTGGGCCATGTAATAAATGTAAAGTAACTACCATCATCATTAATCATTTTATAATTACTAGTTAATCTATCATAAGTTTTACCGTTAGAAGTAACTCCTGTTTGTCTCCAAAAACCAACCATAGATTTAGATTCTATAATATGAGTATTATCGGTTTCCGAGTTTTTTTTAGAAGAACAGCATATTAGAAAAATTAAAGAGCATGTTGTTATGAATAAAGTAAATATTTTTTTCATAGTAATTTAATTTTTTTTGAATAAATATAGTTAAATATTGATATAGAGCAATTTATATGGTGGTTAATATTTAATTACATAACAATTTTGTATGATTGTTTTATAAATATTTCCCTGTCTATTGTTATTTTTCTTTTCTTTAAACCGTTGTTCATTCCAAAGTGTTATTTTTGTCGCTATGAAATTTAAGATAGAAGCATTAGATCCGCAAAGTAAAGCGAGAGCAGGAGAACTAACAACCGATCACGGAGTTATAGAAACGCCTATATTTATGCCTGTAGGTACCATGGGTACAGTAAAAGGGGTACACCAACGTGAGTTAAAAGAAGACATCAATCCTGATATTATTTTAGGAAATACCTATCACTTGTATTTACGTCCTAAAACTGATGTGTTAGAGGCTGCAGGTGGTTTGCATAAATTTATGAATTGGGATCGTCCTATTTTAACAGATTCAGGAGGGTATCAAGTATATTCTTTGTCTGGACGTAGAAAAATTAAAGAAGAAGGCGTAAAGTTTAAGAGTCATATAGATGGTTCTTATCATTTCTTTTCACCAGAAAATGTCATGGAAATCCAACGTAAAATTGGAGCAGACATCATTATGGCTTTTGATGAATGTACACCTTATCCTTGTGATTATAATTATGCTAAACGTTCTATGCATATGACACATAGATGGTTGAATAGATGTATCAATCACCTAGAAAAAGTGCCTTACCGTTATGATTATGCTCAAACATTTTTCCCAATTGTGCAAGGGAGTACTTATACAGATTTAAGAAAACAATCGGCAGAATATATTGCCAATGCAGGTGCAGAAGGAAATGCGATTGGTGGATTGTCGGTAGGGGAGCCAGCAGAGGAAATGTATGCCATGACAGATGTGGTGTGTAGTATTTTACCAGAGGACAAACCAAGATATTTAATGGGGGTAGGAACCCCTATCAATATTTTAGAAAACATCGCTTTAGGAGTGGATATGTTTGATTGTGTAATGCCCACCCGTAATGCACGTAACGGAATGTTGTTTACGTCTGAAGGACACATCAACATCAAAAATAAAAAATGGGAAAATGATTTTTCTCCAGTAGATCCTGCGGGGATTACTTGGGTAGATACAGAGTACTCAAAAGCATATTTACGTCACTTATTTGTGTCTAACGAATTTTTAGGCAAGCAAATTGCTACCATACATAACTTAGGGTTTTATATGTGGTTGGTAAGAGAAGCCCGAAAACATATTATTGCAGGTGATTTTAGAGAATGGAAAGACAAAATGGTAAAGCAAATGGATAATAGATTATAGGCTTGAAAATATTAGACAAATACATATTATTTAGATATTTAAAATCAGTGTTTTTTACGCTGTTTATATTGATACCCATTGCGGTGGTAATTGATGTATCTGAAAAAGTAGATAAATTTTTAAGACATGATGATTTAACACTTATCCATATTCTTAAAGATTATTATCTAAACTTTATTATGTATTATGCCAATACATTTTTACCCTTAGCAACATTCATAGCTTGTATTATGTTTACCTCTAAACTGGCAAGTAATACGGAGGTTATTGCCATTAGTAGTGCTAACATTTCTTTTACCAGATTTTTAAGACCTTATTTTATTGGAGCTACTATTTTAGCATTGGTTGCTTTAGGAATGAATCATTTTGTAGTGCCTAAAGGAAATGAAATAAAGTATGCTTTTGAACAAGAATATATTTTTAGCCGAACAGAGAACAGATCGTTTGTTCAAAACTTTAATCTTCAATTAAATGATAGTGCTAAAATCTTTATCAAAAAATTTAGTTTATTAAACCGCAAAGGATATGATTTTTCTTATGCAGAGTTTGATGGGATTAAAATAAAACATAGAGTTGTAGCAGAAAACATAGCTTGGGATAAAGAAAAAGGTAATTTCTTGTTGACTAACTTTACGGAAAGGTTTATACATGATGATAAGGATTCTATTGCGAGTGGTAAGAAAAAAACAATGGTTTTAGATTTTACCCCAGATGATTTAATAGTTTCAGGATCAAAATCTATGGAGATGACTTCTGATAAATTATCAGAGTTTATTGATAAATCTGAAAGGAGAGGAGTAAAGAATTTAAATGCCTATTACGTAGAATTGTATCAACGTACAAGTTTACCCGTTTCAGCATATATCTTAACGTTAATTGCAGTTTCTTTATCTTCAAGAAAAAAACGTGGAGGGACAGGAATCAACTTAGCATTGGGAATTGGAATGATGTTTATGTACGTCTTTTTTATGAAAGTAGCGGTGGTGTTGGGGTCTGCTCCTAATTCAAATTCTTTGTTGATGGCTTGGTTGCCCAATATTATATTTTCAGCCATCGCAATATATCTATACTTAAGAGAAAAAAAACAAGGATAAAGAATTCTATTTAAAACTTAATTTAACATGTCGTTAATCAAATCAATATCAGGAATACGCGGAACCATTGGAGGAAATGTTGGCGATAATTTAACGCCTTTAGATGCTGTAAAATTTGCAGCTGCCTATGGAACTTGGATCAAAGCAAGAAATAAAGAAGCCAAAGAAATCAATGTTGTGGTGGGTAGAGATGCTCGTATTTCAGGAGCAATGATCAGTAGTTTGGTTACCAATACTTTAATTGGTTTGGGAATCAATGTAATTGATTTAGGTTTGTCTACCACGCCAACGGTAGAAGTATCCGTTCCTTTAGAAAAAGCACATGGAGGAATTATTTTAACCGCATCACACAATCCAAAACAGTGGAATGCATTAAAATTATTAAACGAAAAAGGGGAATTTTTAAACGGAGCAGATGGATTAGAAATTTTAGACTTTGCTGAAAAAGACGCTTATACATTTGCTGAGGTTGATGATTTAGGAACTTATAAGGAAGACAACTCTTATGTTGAAAAACACATCAATGAAGTATTAAATTTAGAATTAGTTGATGTTGATGCCATCAAAAAAGCAGGGTTTAAAGTGGTTTTAGATGCAGTGAATTCAACAGGAGGGATTTTTATCCCCGCTTTGTTAGAAAAGTTAGGGGTGGAGTGCGTAAAATTATATTGTGAACCTAACGGACAGTTTCCCCACAACCCAGAACCTTTAAAAGAACATTTAGGAGACATATCTAAATTGGTAGTAGAAGAAAAAGCAGATTTTGGAATTGTAGTAGATCCTGATGTAGACAGACTTGCGTTAATTAGCGAAGATGGTTCTATGTTTGGAGAAGAATATACTTTGGTTGCTTGTGCGGATTATGTACTAGGGCAATTAGGAGGAGGAAATACGGTTTCAAACTTGTCTTCCTCTAGAGCTTTGAGAGATGTTACCGTAAAACACGGAGGAACTTATACCGCAAGTGCTGTGGGAGAAGTGAATGTGGTAACTGCCATGAAAGAAACCAATACTGTTATTGGTGGAGAAGGAAATGGAGGGATTATTTACCCAGCTTCTCACTATGGTCGTGATTCATTGGTAGGAGTAGCTTTGTTTTTATCTCATTTAGCAAAATCAGGAAAATCTTGTAAAGAGTTAAGAGATTCTTACCCTGAATATTATATGAGTAAGAATAAAATTGAGTTGACTCCAACTTTAGATGTAGATGCTATTTTAGAACAAATGGCAGAGAAATACAAAAATGAGGAAGTGAATACCATAGACGGAGTAAAAGTTGATTTTGCTGATGAGTGGTTACATTTAAGAAAATCGAATACAGAACCGATTATTAGAATTTATACAGAAAGTGGTTCTCAAGAAACAGCAGATGCTTTGGCTTTAAGAGCTATTTATGAAATTAAAGTAATTGCTGGTTTGTAAATTAGATTTTGATGATGGATTTACAAGAACACTATAAAAAGTTATACGATGAATCCATCATCAAAATAATTGCCGATGATTATCAAATAGATACTTTAATAGAAAATCCAAATGATTTAAGGTTTGGAATTACCTTGGTCATCAGACCTTCTGAAGAAGTAAAGAGCAATATCCAGTTGTTTTTAAACGAATTAAAATCGGTTGAGCCTCATCAGTATTATTATCAAAATGGTGATATTCATATTACGGTAATGTCTATCATTTCTTGTTATCAAGGTTTTGAATTAAATACTATTAATGTTGAGGAGTATGTCAAAATCATCAAAAAAAGTTTAGAAGGGTTTAGTGCTACCAAAATTCAATTTAAAGGAATTACCGCTTCTCCATCTTGTATTTTGGTGCAAGGTTTTATGGAGAATGATGTCATCAATAATTTTAGAAATCGATTAAGAGAAAACTTTAAAGTATCATCCTTAGAACAAAGTATAGATAAAAGATATGCTATCCAAACAGCGCATAGCACAGTTGTAAGATTCAAAAAAAAGTTTACTTGTAAAAATGATTTTTTAAAAATAATTGAGAAGTACAGAAATGTTGATTTTGGATCTTTTGAAGTTAGCGCAATAGAATTGGTTTATAATGATTGGTACCAGAGAGAAAAAAAGGTTAAAAAATTGACTGTATTTAAAGTTTAATAAGCTTATAAAAGGACCTTTTAATATCTAATAACTCAAATCTCACATCCAAATTATAATAGTACCTTTGCAAAGAAATTAAATACTAAAATTTTGAAAAATTTTAAAGAATTAGGGGTTTCAGACGATTTTATACAATCGATGAAAGAAATGGGCGTAAAGACTCCTACGGAAATTCAGTACAGAACCATTCCTAAGTTGTTAGAAGGACAAATAGATTACATTGGGAAAGCACAAACAGGAACGGGTAAAACCATTGCTTTTGGATTGCCATTGTTGCAAAAAATAAATCCCAAAAAAGGTCAAATTCAAGCATTGGTGTTAGCACCTACACGTGAATTGGCTCAGCAAATAAAAAAGCAATTGTTTAAGTTGACCAAATATTCATCAGAAAGAATATTTTGTGAAGCGGTTTACGGAGGAGAAAAAATAGACATTCAAATGGAAAGGTTAGAAAGAACTACTCATGTGGTAGTGGCTACGCCTGGGCGTTTGTGTGATTTGTTAGACAGAGCTGCCATTGATATTAGCAATATTAAAATGTTGGTGTTAGACGAAGCTGATGAAATGTTAAGTATGGGATTTTTACCAGACTTAAATAGAATTTTAAAATATTCTACTGCCTCTAAAAATACTTGGTTGTTTTCTGCAACGTTTCCAAATGCTTTAAATAGTTTGGTAAAAACTTATATGCATACGCCTGTTCGTGTTGAGGTAGAAGCAGATCAATTAATCAATGGAGATATTTCTCATAAATTTATTACCACTACTATTGGTCAAAAATTAGATGTTTTGATCAGTTTTGTAGAGAGTAGAGGATTGGAGAAAGGAATTGTGTTTTGTAAAACAAAATTAGGAGCTCAAAAACTTAAAGAGGAATTGTCTGAAGAAGGATTTTCAGCTGTTGCTTTAGAAGGCGATATGGGACAACGAGATAGAGAAAAATCTTTACGTTCTTTTAAAAATGGTGCAAGTCAGTTGTTAATTTGTACTGATGTGGCTGCCAGAGGAATTGATGTGCCAAATGTAAATTATGTAATTCATTATCAGTTACCAGAAAATACTGAGTATTTTGTTCATAGAAGTGGTAGAACAGCTAGGGGAGGAAACAAAGGTTTGTCTTTAGCCATTGTGTTGTCTAAAGAATTAGAGCAATTACAAGCGTTACAAAAAGAGTTCAAAATTCATTTTGGAAAATATACGATAGCTTAAATAAAAAAATCCCAACTTATATAGTTGGGATTTTTTTAATTTATAATTAAGAGTTTACTCAAAGCATTTTTCTACAACTTCTTTCATTACTGAGTATGAGGTTGAAGCTCCAGGAGAAGCTCCTAATAAAGCAGCGATAGATTTGTCTTTGGCTACAATAATTTCGGTACCAAATTCTAATTTACCTCTTAATTTTTTATCTTTTTTAATAATTTGCACACGTTGACCTGCAACTACTACTTTCCAATCTTCATCTTTTGCTTCAGGATAGAATTCTCTTAGCATTTCCATTCTATCTTCAAACTTTAATTTTACTTGTTTTACCAAATATCCAACCAGTGGTAAGTTGTGATAACCAGCTCCTAAAAGACTCATGATGTTGTCAAATTCTACAGATTTAGGTAAATCAAAATGAGAACCGTGTTTTAAGAATTTAGTAGTAAAACCAGCATATGGACCAAATAGTAATTCTTTTCTTCCGTTAATCATTCTAGTATCCATGTGTGGTACAGACATAGGGGGGGAACCTTTTTTAGCTTTACCATATACTTTTGCGTGGTGTTGTTCTATAATTTCAGGATTGGTACAACGTAACCACAATCCACTAATAGGGAAACCACCATAACCTCTAGCTTCTCTAATTCCAGATTTTTCTAATAATGATAAGGCACCACCACCAGCACCAATAAATACATAGTTTGAAACAATTTTCCAGTGTTTACCTACATTTTGACCTTTAACACTTAACAACCAACGTTTGTTTTCTGTTTTTTGTAAGTTTAGAACGTTACTATCATTTACCAAATTAACATTAGGTTGTTTTCCTAGGTAACGGAAAATTTGTTCTGCAATTTCACCAAAGTTAACATCGTAACCTTCTTTCATATAGGTTGCAGCAACAGTAGATCTTTTGCTACGCTTTTCCATCATTAATGGAATCCATTCTTTAATTTGCTCTCTATCTTTAGAAAAAATCATGTCTTTAAAAGGTTCTGTTTCTTTTAAAACATTCCACCTTTTTTCTAAAAAATCAACATCTTTTTTTCCTTGAACAAAACTAATATGAGGAACAGGAGAAAGACATTTTTTTAAGTTTTGAATGTATCCTTTTTCAGCACAATCCTTCCAGAATTCTAAGGTGTTGTAAAATTGTTTAGCGGTTTTTAAGGCTTTAGAAGGATCTATTTCCCCATTTTTTTCAGGCGTGTAATTTAGTTCACAATTTCCTGCATGTCCAGTTCCTGCATTGTTCCAGGCTTCAGAACTTTCTTCAGCCATTTTAGGGAGTTTTTCAATTACAGTAATTGTTTTACCAGGAAACTTTTCGTAAAGTAATATAGCCAATGTGGCACTCATAATTCCTCCACCAATCAATACAAAATCAGAATGTTTTATGGTTGTAGTTTTAGCCATTATGGAAATTTATTAGTTGATTTTTTTTTGTTCATGCAAAGGTAATGGATTACAATAAAATATAAACTCTTAATAGGGCTTAAGATATCTGTATTTTAGCAAGAATATAAAAATTTAACAACTGCGTATTTTTATTAAAAAAATCCCTACTCAATTAGTTAAGATTTTTTTTGACCATTTCTTTTTTCAATCTTTATTTTAGTTTGTAAAAGCAGATACAACTAGTATATCATTTTAGGAGTAAAAAATAATTCTTTTAGTGTTAAATCATTATTTCTGTTTAGTCTTCCTAATATTTTAAAGAACACAATAGCGGTAATATAGGCATCTCCAGAAGCTGTGTGTCTGTCTTTCTTTTTTACCTTTAATTCATCACAAACATCATCCAAACTAAAAACTTTGGTAAAAGCTTCTGCATATAATTGATGTTTGGTTTTTTTAAAAAGAATACCAGTATCTAAAACTTTATTTTTCAATTTAGGAAGTCCCATTCTTTTTAGCGCATAATTTACACATGCTACATCAAAACTAATATGGTGTCCCACCAATATCGCTCCCTCAATATAAATAAGAAAATCTTTAATAGCTTGTTCTTCGCTTATTTTTTTTTGTTTTCCTTTTTTAAGTAGACCATGTATGGCAACACTTTCTCTGTTAAAAACATCTTGTTCCAAGTAAACTTCAAAATTATCTTTTACCTCAATGGTGTTTCCCCTAATGATCACGGCTCCCATAGATAAAATTCTATCCTCTTTAGGATTTAGGCCCGATGTTTCACAATCAAAAACAACAAATTTAGATTCTTCAATACTTTTGGTTGGAATGTTTTTTAAAGATTCAACATACGTTTTCCAATAGTCTGGTAGGTGTCTTTTTTTTAAGAAATATGCTATGTTTTTTTTGATGTAATTCCACATAGATTTATTTTATAAAGTAGGTTGGAAACGAATGGTGATGACTTCTTGAATACTTTTAATAGGCTTAAAACAACGTCTTAATTTTACTTTGTCTGACTTGGTTAAATTCTCTAGTTTGATAAATTTTCCATCGTCTTCACCTAGTGTTGTCAATCCGTTTTTGGTTTTATATTTTAACAAAGCTTTAAAAGCATAAGCACAAGCTTCATATATTTCAGCATTCTGAGGTTCTAATTCTCTTAGCTTATAATATCTTTCAGCAGTATTATTAATCCCTTGTAAATTGTGTTGCAAGGTTAAAATTCTGGCAGCATCAATCAATGGCATTAAAGCTCTTTGTTTAATATTAAAATGATCTTTATGAGCTCCATCTTGATCGACTAAAAATTGTCTAAAAAAACCAAGTGGACTTGGACTTTTTAAAGCATCCTTGGCCATAAACATAAAAAATCTATTGTTGTTTTCAGTGCTTTCATGTACAATGGCTGTCATGTCGTTTACCAATTCTTTATCACCATAAACAAAATTGAAATCAAAAAAGATGGCACTCAGTAAGATGTTTTTTTCAGTAGGATTAAAAATCCAATCTTTAAACTGGCTTTCCCATTCTTTTTTAGATAAGCACCATTTTGGATTACTCGCCATCATTTCTGCTGGACAATATTCATAACCAATTGAGTGTAGATTTTTATTGATTATAGTAGCAAGTTCTAAGAAAAAAGATCTGATGCTCTCTAATTTATCATCAGGCACATCTTCAAAAATAATTCCGTTATCTTGATCTGTTGGCACCAATTGTTCCTTTCTACCTTGACTACCTAAGGCAAATAAAGCAAATCGTACTGGAGGTGTTTTGTTTAGCTCTTTAATAGATATCTCAACTGCTTTCTGATTAATAGTTTCATTTAGTTCCGCTACAACAGTAAGAGTGTGGGTAAATGAAATATGTTGATTAATAAACCTTGTTAAAAGATCATTCAGTTGCTGTCTTAAATCTCTTAGTCTAGGAATGGTTCTGGCTCTACTAATTTGTTTTAATAAAATAGCAGGATTGTTACTTAAAGAGGCTACAATATCCTGCTGAGTTAACATTCCTAACAATTTACTGTCGGGCGTACCATCTTTGGTTACACATACGTTTCCTATTTTATTTTTAAGCATAATAATTTGTGCTTCAGCAATAGAAATATCTGGCGAAGCAGTAATTACGGGAGAAGACATAATTTTTTTTACATTCTGATCTATGGTAAATTTTCCAGTAGCAACTTTATGCAATAAATCTTTGTTGGTGATAACTCCTGCAGGTTTGTCTTTTTTCAACACAAAAATAGAGCTGATTTTATTTTCACTCATAATGGTGGCAGCCTCTTGGATGGTAGATTTATGATTGCAACAAACCGCTGTGGTCATTAAATTGCTGATTTTAGAACTAAAGTAATCTGTGTTGGTGGTTCTTTTATAATCGGCAAAAATTCGTTCGTTGTCTTCTTGAGAAAATCTTGTAGCAGAGTTACTAGCAAATCGAGTAATTAGATACTTACTAACCTCAGAATTGTTTTCAAATTGTTTATTAAAATTCTGAATAGGAATGGCATAAACAATAGATTCTTCATAAGCCTTTGCGTTTAAGGTATAGTTTTCGTTTACAATTAAAGGTCTTAATCCTAATACATCTCCTTCATCACACATTTCAACCTCAATGGTTTTTTCACCTTCTTGTCTGTAAATCCTTATCGCTCCTTGGTTTACGATAAAAAAATGCTCTTTGGGTGGTTTTCCTTGTGTATATAAAGTTTCATCTTTATCTAAGTAAATCACCCTAGTGTCTTCTGCAAGTTTATATAATTCGTTATAAGGTAAGTTGTCAAAAGGAGGGTACATTTTAATAAAATCAGTAATCCTTTCTGCAATGGTATTTTTCATTTTAAATTTCTTTCAGTTTTTTGATGATGTAATCATAGTACTCATGGCTATGGGGTACATAGATTTTATCATCTATATAATTTTTTTCTAGCTCTTGAATGTCAATTAGCTTTAGGTCAGATACTTCTTCTTTTTGAGGAGTGAGTTCTTTAATAGGACATTTTAATTTGGCAAGGTAGATATGATGAATTTCATAATCAATCATTCCGTTAGGATGTTGATGTTTTTCTTCAAAAATTCCGATAGAGATTAAATCATTCTGTTCAATTGTTAAATCAATCTCTTCTTTAACTTCTCTAACCGCTGCTGATTTTGGATCTTCTCCAGAAGCAATATGTCCTGCAACCGAAACATCCCATAAATTAGGAAAGGTATCCTTATCTTCTTTCCTTTTCTGAATCAGTATTTTTTGATTTTCTGCATAGAACCAAATATGCACACTGGCATGTAAAATTCCATTTTGATGAGCAAAGCTTTTTAAGCAAGCATTTCCGGTAGGTTCTCCTTGTAAATTTACAATATCAATTAGTTCATCCATGGCTAAAAAAGAAACAATATATACGTAAAGATACTATCTTTTTATTTGTAATTTTACACCCTTATTTAGATAAATATTTGAATGAAATATCCTGAAAATGAATTGGCTCAAATGGTCATTGCTTCCTGTGTCGCCAATCATGTAAACGAGGTCGTAATATCGCCGGGCTCTCGTAACGCCCCATTAACCATTGGTTTTAGTCAAGTTTCAACTATGAATACTTATAGTGTTGTAGATGAGCGTTGTGCTGCCTTTGTAGCCTTGGGTATGGCTCAAAAAACACAAAAAGCTACGGCAATTACCTGTACTTCTGGTTCTGCTTTGTTAAACTATTATCCGGCAGTGGCAGAAGCTTATTATGGAGATATTCCTTTGATTGTTATCTCTGCTGATAGACCCAAACACATGATTGATGTGGGAGATGGACAAACCATTCGTCAAGAAGGAGTTTTTAAAAATCATATTTTGTTTGAAGCCAATTTAACAGTCATTCAAAATGATATGGATAGGGCTTATAATAAACTCTTATTGTTTAAGGCAATTAAAATAGCCAATGAACAAAAAGGTCCCGTACATATTAATGTGCCTTTTGATGAACCTTTGTATAATTTAGTTGATAACCTATTAAGTTACCCTGTGGTTGAGAAACCAGAACCACAATTGGTAAACGAAAAAGTTCTGGAGCTAAAAGAATTAGAGTCTATTGTAGAAATTTGGAATAAGGCAACTAAAAAAATAGTTTTGATTGGGGTTCATCAGCCAAGTGAATTGTTACAAATACAAATAGATTATTTGTTAAAAGATCCATCGGTTTTAGTACTTACAGAAACCACATCAAACATCAATAACAAAAATGTAATCAATAGTATTGATCAATTTTTAGCAGGACTTACTGAAGATGATAAAAACTTTTATCAACCAGATATTTTGTTAAGTATAGGTGGTTTGGTGGTGTCTAAAAGAATTAAGCAATATTTTAGAACTTTTAAACCAAAGCATCATTTTGTAGTGCATCCAACGGTTGGTTATGATACATTTAATTGTTTAACTCAACATTTTAAACTTTCTACAGAATTATTTTTTAGTCAGTTTTTTTGGTTGACAAAATCTGTTCAAAGTAATTTTCAATCTACTGGTTTAGCGGTCAAAAAATTAAGAAAAAAAGCACATCAAAAATATATAGATACGGTTAAATATTCTGATTTTAAAGTGTTTGATTTGGTAAACAAGTCTTTACCTTTGCAATCAGTATTACAACTAAGTAATAGTGCTACGGTACGTTATGCTCAGTTGTTTGATATTGATGATAGCATTTCTGTTTTTTGTAATAGGGGAACTAGTGGAATTGATGGAAGTACTTCAACGGCTATTGGTTATGCAATGAAATCAGAAAAACAAGTCACCTTGGTCACGGGAGATTTAGGTTTTTTGTATGATAGTAATGCGTTGTGGAATAATTACATTCCAGCTAATTTTAGAATTGTAATTGTCAATAATAATGGAGGAGGTATTTTTAAAATTTTACCAGGCCCCAAACAAACACCAGCATTGTCATATTTTGAAACGCCACATCATTTAACAGCCGAGCATTTGGCAAAAATGTATGGTTTTGAATATTTAGCAACCACTAATGTTGAAAATACAGAAAAAGGGTTGGCTACTTTTTATGAAGAAAGTAAGCAACCAAAAATATTAGAAGTTTTTACCCCTAGCCATAGCAATGATGAGGTGTTAAAAACTTATTTTGAAAAGTTTAAAGCATAAAATTATGGAAGAGTTTGAAGTAGGACAAGAGGTAGGAATAGTGGTAGGAAGTTTTTCTAAGATAGGAATTACTGTTTTGGTTGATGAAGTTTGTGAAGGAATGTTATATAGCAATGAAGTGTACCAACGTTTAGAAGAAGGACAAAGGTTAAAAGGATATGTTAAAAAAGTAAGAGACGATGGTAAGTTGGATATTTCCTTACAGCCAATTGGTTTTAGAAACAGCATTACCAAGTTTCAAGTACAGATTTTAAATGCATTAAGAGCTCATAATGGGTTTTTACCTATTACAGATAAATCTGAACCAGATACCATTAAGTACGAATTGGGAATGAGTAAAAAAGCTTTTAAGAATGCTGTAGGTGGTTTGTATAAAAACAAAGTGGTGGTTTTAGAAGAAAACGGAATTCGTTTGCTTGAGCATACCAACTAGAATAAAACAAAAAAAATCAGCCAATTGGCTGATTTTTTTGTTTTATAAAGGAGCTTTTATAACCCGTTAGCATTTTTCCATTTAGTATAATCACTTTGTAGGTTTTTACCCCAGTTACCATACCATGAGTATCCATTTCTTCTTTCATAAGATATTTCTGCAATGGTTTTTCTTGGGCCACCTCCTTCACTGTCTTTTACTCTACTACAGAAAAAAGGTTGATTAGGTTCAAATTCATTAAATAGAGTTTCATATTGGTTTCCTGTATAGTCATCTAAAGTATAAAATCTTCCCCACATTACATTTCCAGGAGATTCTTTTAATACTTTATCTCCATTCTCTTCTACTAAAGCATATCCTACAATTTTCACTTGATCAAACCAAGCTACTGCTTTTTCAATGGCATCAATAACTTCTGGAGATGGGTTTTCTAGAGACATTAAAAGTTTAATTAGTCCAATTGATTCAGAACCGCTGTTAGATTCTAATTCATAATCTCTAGCCATTGCAGGTTTTAAAGTAACTTCATCATGTTGTGCACACCAAGCAGTTTTGGTTCCATTAACAATTACTTGTGTATCTAAAATCACTTGGATTCCTTTATCAAAAGCAGTTTTGGCTTTGGCTGCATATTCTGCTTTCACAACATCAAAATTATTTTGTTTGTTAAAGATGTCTCTCATAATATTCATCACATTTCCCATAGCATTATCGTTATAGGTAATACGACGACTGTAGTTATTTCTTATTGGGTAATATTGAGGCCATCCACCATTGTCATATTGTGCTTCAAATAAGTAATCAATTCCTCTTTCTGCAGCCTCTAAATAATTAATGTTATCGGTAGCAACATAAGCACTTAATAACGCTCTGATTTCTCCAATAGTGTGGTTGTTGTCAATAGTGGTATCCGTATTGTTTTTTTCGTTTAAAGCCTTTGTTTTTTCAGCTTCGGTTTGTTCTCTATCATAACCTTTAAAATCATTGTAAGGTTCTTTTGGCCATCCACCATTACTACGTTGCCAAAGTAACATGTTTTCTGCTCTTAAGTTGGTTAAAAATATACCAGAAATAGTAACACTCAACTCCCCTTTTATTCCGCTACCATCTGTAGCAGATGCAATTACTTTAACAGTACCATTCTTTTTAGGTATAAGAATTCCTTGGTTAGTAATAGTAGCAATAGAAGTATCAGAAACAGACCAAGAAATAATTTTATTACTGGCGTTGGCAGGTAATACTTCTGCCATATAGGTTTTGTTTTCACCATCACTAATATTGTCATTTCCGGTAATGTTAATTGTTTCTACAACAATTTGTGGTCCTGCTACTCCAGAAATTTTAATTGTTTTTTCTGCTACAATCTCTGATCCATCATCACTTGTTGCCGAAATAGTAACAGTTCCATTTTTTAAAGGGTTTACTATACCCGTTTCAGAAATAAGAGCAATACTACTGTCAGAAATAGACCAAGTTACAGCTCTATTAGTAGCATTACTAGGTAACACAACTACGTTTAGTTTTGTGATACTTCCATCAGTAATATCAGCAGCATTTATGATGATTTTAGTTACCAAAATATCTTTTTCTTCTTCAACAGAATCTGTACTACATGCGCTAAAAACGAATAAGCCCAGTAACAATAGTAATAATCCTTTTAATTTATTCATTGTATATAATTTTGTTTTGTAATCGATTACGAAAGTATTAAAATAAAATAATTATTGTTATTAAATTTTAGTCAAATGCTTTTAAATTTTAAATATAATTCTTTTTTTAATTGTTTTTGTTAAGGGGTGGTTTGATGAATGCTATTATTTTTAATAAAAATCAATTTTAAAAAACAAGATTTATTTTAATTGGAAAGGGTATAAAATTTGATATAAAATCTGTCGTATTATAAATTATAATTTAGATGAGGACAATCATTTTACTAATTTCAGTAGTTGTTTTAATATCTTGTAATTCTTCTCAAAAAAAGCAAGAAGAACAAGTAAAAAAAGAACCTGTTAAAGTCGAAAACAAGTTAGATTTAGAAGTTTATGATTTTAATGGTTTTGAGAAGTTTTTAAACAAAAAAGATGGAAAAATCTATGTGATTAATTTTTGGGCTACTTGGTGTGCTCCCTGTGTTAAAGAATTACCATATTTTGAAAAATTAAAAGAATTATATAAGGATAAAGGAGTTGAGATTCTTTTGGTCAGTTTAGATTTTCCTAATCAATATGATTCTAAATTAAAACCATTTATTATAGATAAAAAAATAACATCAAAAGTAATTGCTTTAGATGATGTTGATATGAATACATGGATTCCAAAAGTAAATGAAAATTGGTCTGGTGCATTACCAGCCACCATTATTTATAAAAATGATGAAAGTAAATTTTTTGAACAATCTTTTACATATGAAATATTAGAAAATGAAGTCAAACAATTTTTAAAATAAACCCTATGAAAACAATTAAAATTTTATCGTTATTAACACTTGTGGTAGTCATAAGTGCATTTACAATTAACAAATCAAATTTAACAACTGGTTATAGTGTAGGAGATGTTGCCGAAGATTTTTCTTTAATGAATGTTGATGGTAACATGGTTTCGTTGTCTGATTATAAAGATGCCAAAGGTTTTATTGTCACTTTTACCTGCAATACTTGTCCGTATGCAGTAGGTTACGAGGACAGAATTATAGCGTTGAACAATAAATATGCTTCTAAAGGATATCCTGTAATTGCAATTATGCCTAACAATACAGATGTAAAGCCAGGAGATGATTTAGCAGCGATGAAACAAAGAGCATTGGACAAAGGTTTTACCTTTCCTTATTTAATTGATAAGGAGCAAAAAGTATATCCTAAATATGGTGCAACAAAAACACCACATATATTTGTTATTCAAAAAACAAAAAAAGGAAATGTCGTAAAATATATTGGTGCCATTGATGACAATTACAAAGATGCCAATGCTGTAAAAGTAAAGTATACAGAAAATGCTGTAGATGCTTTATTAGCAGGAAAAGAAGTTCCTGTAAAAGAAACTAGGGCTATTGGCTGTAGTATTAAGAAGTAAAAAAATATAACATCCCTGAGCATATGCTTGGGGATTTTTATTGATTATTGTATCTGTCATAAATTTGAGAGATATTTATAGAAGTTTCATCTCCTTTATGAATTAATAAACGATAACGTAAGGTAATTGGCTTCTTTTGTGATAGTGGAATTGCTGTTGCTCCAGGCGATGGAAAAACAGCATTTTGCATGCTTTTTTTGGTGCGTAATATCCAAGGATTTGGATACCCAGGATTGTTTGGGTGACATAAAATAGCAATTCCATTCGATGTATTTTTATCGTCAAAACTTTCAGAAATATCAATCCACCCTTTAGAGTTTACAGGTAAATTTTTAGGGATTACTGTTCCTTGTGGCCCCGTAAATTTGGTGTTTTTAGAAAGTTTAATTCTAGGGGAAAAACCACCATAGCCCTTGGCATCTTCTGATCCACCAATGTGGATATTGGGTTCTAAAGCAATGATGGAAATTTCTATATCAATTTGTCGGTAATTATGTTCTTTAGGATAAACAGTAATTATAGTATTTTCTTTTACTACAGGTTTTTCTTTTCCGTGTTTATCTAGATAAAGATTGGATTTCCAAAGCACCGTAGTTTTAATACTTTTTGCCTTTCTTTTGTCTTTAAGTTTTTTAACATCAGTAATCTCTTGATGAAAATTTTCTAATTCCCAACCATCACCTAAACGTTTTTCTCCAACATATAATTGATGCCAAGCCCAAAATATTCCTCGGTGATGTAAGTGATCTTTTGGAAAATCTTCGGTAAGAACTTTCCCCTCTAAAGAATAGAGTGGATGGATGTAATTGTTTCTAGTATATTTTCCGTTAATTGATTTTTCAGCAATTTGATACACTAATATCGAATCATTTTCTTCGATAAAATAAGCTGCATTTTTTTCAATCTTAAGCTGAATTTTTTGTGCAAATGTATTATTCGTAACTAGCGATAAACAGATTAAAAAATATAAAAAACGCATGTCGTAAAATTCTTAATAATATTGGGTTTGGTAAATATAACCAAAACGATTAAGGATTTGACTTATGCTTAATATTCAAAAGTAGGATTTCCATCCACACAAACAACGGCTGATGGTTGTTGAGGAACAGAGCAGTCAGAACCAATTTCCCATTTTTGATTGTAAGCTTTTTCTGCTTTGGTGTATTGATCAACTAAATTCAGAAACTTACTTACCTCAATGTTTTTGGAATAAGCAATATATTCTTTAGGACCACCACAGGCTTTATTTCCCAACGCAATAAAATCCCACTGGCTACTCTCTTCACAGGATTCGTTTTTTGCCATAGCAGTTATTTTTGTTTTTAATTCCTGTAATTCAGCTAAATCATCTTCTTGATTAGATGCATTTTTTCCGCATGAAAAAATACTTAAGACTAGAAGAAAAACAATCAATTTTAAATTTTTCATAAGTAGTTTGTATATCATTAAGATTAGATTTTTATGCTTTGGTTGCGTAAATATTTTCTAAGTCATAAAAAAAGCCTTTCTAAAATCATAGAAAGGCTTTTTTTAATTATTTCAGAAGAAGTTTCGAAATTAGTTTTGTTTTTTCTGCCATTCCCAAGCAGATTTTAAAGCTGTTTCTAAGCTAAGCTCAGTTTTCCAGTTTAATTCTTTGTTGGCAATAGTAGTATCTGCATAAGCAGCAGTAATATCACCCGCTCTTCTATCTACAATTTTATAATTTAATTTTACTCCGTTAGCATTTTCAAAAGCATTAATCACTTCTAAAACAGAACTTCCTTTTCCTGTACCTACATTAAAAAATTCGTAAGCTTCTTTGTTGTTTTTTTCTATCAAACGGTTTAGCGCAGCAATATGTGCTTTTGCTAAATCTACTACGTGTATATAATCTCTAACAGCAGTTCCATCAGGAGTATCGTAATCATCTCCAAAAACAGATAATTCAGCTCTCATTCCAGCAGCAGTTTGTGTAATAAAAGGAATCAAGTTTTGAGGAACTCCTAAAGGTAATTCTCCAATTTTTACAGATTCATGTGCCCCAACAGGGTTAAAATATCTTAAAGCAATGGCGTTAATTCCATGAGCTTTGGAAGCATCTTGAATAATTTCTTCTCCAATTTGCTTGGTATTTCCATATACAGATTCAGCTTTTTTAACAGGAGCTTTTTCTGTAATAGGCAATTCATCAGCCTGACCATAAACGGTACAAGAAGAAGAAAAAATAAAGTTATCTAACTTTCTGTCTCTCATTTCTTGTAAAATATATACCAAAGCCCCTAAGTTGTTTTCATAATAATCTAAAGGTTTGTGCATACTTTCTCCAACAGCTTTAAAAGCAGCAAAGTGAATAATTCCATCAACTTTATATTTGTCAAAAAAAGCTTTTACATCTGCTTTAATACGTAAGTCAATTTGTTCAAATGCTGGTTTAATTCCTGTAATGTCTGTAATTTGATCTAAAACTTTAATAGTTGTGTTAGATAAATCATCAATTACAACAACGTCAAATCCTGCGTTTTGTAATTCTACTACCGTATGAGATCCAATAAATCCTAAACCTCCCGTAACTAATATTTGCTTAGCCATGTTAATAAGTATTATTTATAAAGTTAAGTACGTTTTTGACAATAAACTCTAGTTGTTCTGTATCTAGAGCAGTATGCATTGGTAAAGATATTACTTGTTGTACCAATGTGTTGGTGTTGTGGTAATTTTCTTCTATAACGTTTTCTTGCTTGTAAGCTTTTTGATTGTGTAGTGGAACAGGGTAATAAATGGCATTAGGAATATTTTGTTCTTTTAAATATTCGTGCAATTCATCTCTTTTTCCATTGGTAATTCTAAGGGTGTATTGATGAAATACATGATTAGAAAATGTAGAGGTAATAGGGGTGATGATATGTGGACAATTGGCAAAAGCATGGTTGTAAAACGCTGCTGCTTGTTGTCTTGCTTTGTTGTAATTATCTAAATGTGGTAATTTGATGTTTAAAATATTGGCCTGAATACTATCCAGTCTAGAATTAACACCAACTACTTCATAATAGTATTTTTGATACATTCCGTGATTGGTAATTCCTTTTAAAGTGTGAGCTAATGCATCATCATTGGTAAAAATAGCTCCGCCATCTCCATAGCATCCTAAGTTTTTTGATGGGAAAAAAGAAGTGGTTCCTATGGTTCCTATGGTTCCTGCTTTTTTTGTAGTTCCATCAGTAAAAATATAATCAGCTCCTAAAGCCTGTGCCGTGTCTTCAATCACATATAAATTGTGTTTTTTAGCTAACTTTAAAATCGCCTCCATGTTGGCACATTGTCCAAACAAATGTACTGGAACAATAGCTTTTGTTTTTGGAGTGATGGCTTTTTCTAAAGCAGTAATGCTGATGTTAAAAGTATCTAATTCAACATCTATTAAAACGGGAGTTAATCCTAATAATTTAATCACTTCTACGGTAGCTGCAAAAGTAAAATCAACAGTAATGACTTCATCACCGGGCTGTAAATTCAGAGCCATGAGAGATATTTGCAAAGCATCGGTTCCATTACCACAAGGAATAACATGTTTTACATTTAAATAATCTGCTAAATTTTGTTTGAAAGTCTGAACTTGAGGTCCATTTATAAAAGAAGTTTGATCTATTACTTGTTGAATAGAATTGTCAATTTGTTCTTTTATGTCTTGGTATTGACTATTTAAGTCAACCATTTGAAGTTTCTTCATCTAGGATAGATTACATTACAAATTAACGAAATTATCGCAAGGTTTCCTAAGTCAAGTGTAAAAGGATTCTTTATCTTTAGGCTACTTTTTAAAAAATAGAATATGAAGATTTTCAAGAAAGTTATCATTGTGGTTTTTTTCCTACTAGTCGGTTTGTCTGTTGGGGTTTATGGATATTTACAATATTTAAAACCTAGCTATAAAGGAACAGCACATATTGATGGAATTCAGAGTACAGAAGTCTATTTTGATAGTATTGGTGTCCCTCATATTTTTGCCAATTCAGAAAAAGATGCCATGACCGTTTTGGGTTATGTACATGCACAAGAACGAATGTGGCAAATGGAATTGTTAAGAAGAATTGCTGCGGGAAGATTATCTGAGATTTTTGGAAAAGATTTGGTAGATGTTGATGTGTTTTTCTCTAATCTCGGAGTTGATGAAACAGTAGAAAAGCAAGTGTTAGCTTTAGATAAAAATCCAAAAGTAAAGGAACTTGTAAATGCTTATTTAAAAGGAATCAATACTTATATGGATGAAGGAGTAACGCCTATTGAATTTTCTTTATTGGGAATTAAAAAAGAACATTACACTCCTAAAGATATTTATTACGTAACGGCATATATGGCTTTTAGTTTTGCCCATGCTTTTAAAACAGATCCGGTTTTAACTCACATAAAAAATAATTTAGGAACAGAATATTTAAAAGATTTGGCTATCGAGGCTGATGAAAACACCGTATATCAAGAAAATTATGATGTAAGAAAAAATAGTATTTCTAGCATCAATAACATTTTAGAAAAATTACCTTTTCCTCAGTTTATAGGAAGCAATGGGTGGGTTTTGGCTCCAGAAAAAACAACCACCGGGAAAGTATTGTTTGAGAATGATCCACATATCGGTTTTGCACAACCACAGGTTTGGTATCAAGCACACATTAAAACACCGACTTATGAAAATTATGGTTTTTACTTAGGCTTGTTTCCTTTTCCGTTGTTAGCACATAATAGAGATTATGCTTTTGGTTTAACCATGTTTGAAAATGATGACATGGATTTTTATCAAATACAACAACATCCTATGTATAAAGACAGATACTTTATGGGAATGGGGTATTATAACTATGATTATCAGAAAAAAACAATTAAAATTAAAGATGAGAAACCAAAAGTTATTACCATTAAAAAAACAGTATTAGGAAACGTTTTTAATGAAAGTGCTAAAAATTTAGATTCATTACCAACGGTAGTACAATGGGTGTACAATGAAAAACCAAATCAAGTATTACAAACAGCTTATGGAATGAACCATGCTAAAAATATTGATGCGTTTGAAAAATCCATCGCTACCTTATCCGCTCCAGGATTGAACTTTGTGTATGGTGATAAAAAAGACAACATAGGATTGTGGTCTGCAGGTCAGCTATACAAACACACATCTCCTAATGTAAATACTAAGTTTGTATTAAACGGAACAGATATTTTTCAATTAGGAAAAGAGTGGTTGCCGTTTAGTAAAAATCCCAAAGCGATTAATCCACCAAAGGGATATTTGTTTACTTCTAATGTACAACCAGAAGCTGTGGATGGAGATTTATATCCAGGATATTATTTGTCGCAAGACAGAGCAGTGGCTATTAAAAAAGGAATTGAGGCAAAAGAAAAATTATCAGTAAGCGATATGAAAAGTATTGCCAATAGTCATACCAATACAACAGCTATAGAAAATATAAAAGCTTTGGTTTATGGAATTGATATTGATGAATTAAATGATTTTGAATTACAGGTGTTAGATAGGTTGGTTAAATGGAAAGGAAATCATGGCTTGGATAATATTGAACCTACCATTTATTATAAATTGACTTTTAGACTTTGGAAAAATACTTTTGAAGATGAATTGGGAGTAGATGATTTTAAAGATTTTGTCAATTCAAATTTATCCAGACGTACTCAAAATAAATACTTAAAAAATCCGAATTCTGTTTGGTGGGACAATGTTACTACTTTGAGAAAAGAAACTTTTAAAGACATTGTAACTACCTCCTTTAAAACATCTGTAGCTGAGTTAAAAACTGGGTTAGGGGATGATATGAACGAATGGAAATGGTCTAAAGTTCACACAGTAACTTATGAACATGCTTTGGCTAAAATGGATTTGCTTAAAAAGATTTTTAACGTTGGTCCATTCCCAATGGTTGGAGGAAATGAAACTATTAATAATTTAATGTTTGATTATACAGAAGAAAATGAATTTAAGGTAAATGCAGGACCTTCTGCTCGTAGAATCATAGATTTTTCTGATATAGAAAATTCTTATGCAGTTACGCCAACAGGTCAGTCAGGATATTTTTTAAGTCCTTTTTATAGCAATCAAACCAACTATTTTAATTCAGGAAAATATTATAAAATGTTGATGAATGAAGAGGAAATTAAAACATCAAGTTTAAAACTAATTTTTAATTAAGTTATTATTAATGAAAGTTATCAATTTTACAGAAATTCAGATCAAACAATACATAGAAGAAATTAGACCGCCTAAAGAGATAAGAAAAGAAGTTGATGTGTCTTATTCCTATGGAAACAATGTTGTTGAAATTTTTGAAATACGTCCTAAATGGGATGATAATAAAGTTATTGAAAATTTTCCAGTAGCTAGAGCTAAGTATGTAAAAAGTAAAAATATTTGGAGAGTTTATTGGATGGATTCTAATGAAAAATGGATTCAATACAAACCAAATTTTGAAGAGCAACACTTTTCAAAAGTTATTGAGGTTATTAAGAAAGATGAGCATGGATGCTTTTGGGGGTAAAAAAAGCTAAGTGCATTTTACATAGAACATTCACCATTGGCAAATTCAGTTTCAACAGTAATATGGTCAAATGGATATTTTTGAAGTACTTTTTTTATCTCTTTTTTAACATTTAACATTTCATTAAAAGAAGTGTTTTCTTTTAGAACTATATGGGTGGTAAATACATGGTGTTCTCCATCTAAAGACCAAATATGTGTGTGGTGGGTACTGTTGATGTTAGCAATACCTAATATTTCTTTTTCAATGGTATCAAGATCAACATCAAAAGGTTGGGCTTGTAAAAACAGATACAAAGTTTCTTTTAATCGTTTGATAACATTCCAAAGAATATAGATGGTAATTAAAATAGAAAGTGCAGGATCTAAATAAGGAATGCCTTTAAAATTTAAGACAATGGCTACAATTAATACAGCTAGCCAACCCAAGACATCTTCCATTAAATGCCAAGACAAAACTCTTTCGTTTAGTGTTTTTCCATTGCTTATTTTCCATGCCGCATAACCATTTACTAACACGCCAAAAATGGCAAAAATTAACATTCCTTGCGCATCAGAATGTTGGGGAGTAATCAATCTGTCAACAGCAGCATAAATCACAAAAATAGATCCTGTAAGTAGTACAAGGCTATTCACCAAAGCCCCCAGTAAAGACAAACGTTTGTAGCCAAAAGTAAAAGTCTTGGTAGGTTTCTTGTTAGATTTTTCTTGCATGTACCATGAAAACCCAAGAGACAAACTATCTCCCAAATCGTGAACAGCATCAGAAATAATAGCCACACTGTTTACATAAAAACCTCCAATGATTTCTAAAATGGTAAAACTTAGGTTTAAAAAGAAAACCGTTCTTATGTTTTTACTTGCATCATGATGGTGGTGGTGATTGTGTGACATTTAATTATATTTTAGGTTAGTGAAAAGGCTAGTTTGATTCCGCTAACAAACATGCCAACTCCAATAATAGCTATAATTAACCCCATGATTTTACCAATGACAGTAATGATGTTGTTTCCTGTTTTTTCAACTATAAAATCTGCTAATTTAAACCCCCAATAAGTGATGTAACACATAAAGGCAAAAATAGTAATCACGATAAATACATGTATGTAATCTGTGTTTGAAACGTAATTCATAGCCGTTACAATGGTTCCAGGTCCGGCCAATACAGGAATGGCTAGTGGAGAAATGGCAATATTCTCATCCAAATCAACATCTTTCATATGTTTTGCACTTGGTTTTTTAGATTGCACCATTTCATATCCAATATGAAAAACCAATATTCCTCCCGTAATTTTAAAAGCAGGAATGGTAATTCCAAACATTTCAAAAATAAACTTTCCCAAAAGTGAAAAAGCCAGCACTATCAGAAAAGCTGTTAATGTGGCCTTTTTATTAATTCTTTTTTTTGTTTCTCGACTTGCATTTCCTACTAGTGATATAAAAATTGGAATGTTTGCAAAAGGGTTCATAATGGCAAAAAAACCAATAAAAACAGTTAAAGCGTATTTAAGTAGTTCTATCATTTCTTTTCAATGTAGTTGTCTGGAATATCAAAAGAAACGTCTTTACTTTTCATGAATTTAATGTTACTAATGGTTGCTTCTCCTAATTGATTAGAAATCCCCGTTATTTTATTCCATTCCCAATAAGTCCAATGTGTGGCAATTGGAATATCGTTAATTTCTTCATATTCATCATATTTAATGGCATGAGGATCACTTTCTGCTGTCTTTACATTTTTTCCAAAAGTTACAATATATGCCGCAGTATTAATTAAATGATCATCTTGATCAGTGTATACAAAATACCAATCATCTGGAGCATCACCTGTTCCTGCTTTAAAAGTTAGTTTTTGAGTATTAAATAAGTCTCCATTCAATTCACTTTCTCCAAATTCTGACCATTGGGTTCCAGGATCTGATAATTTATAAGGAAACAAAAAGAAATAAGCCCAAGTGTAAGCATCAAACCTTACAGCTCTTACTCTTTTAAAGTTTGGCGAATAATAGACACATTCGTTATGAGTGTATATTTTACTTCCATCTTTGTTTTCTATCAATCCTTTTGTGGAATTGGTTAATAAAGTGATGGTTGCATTTAATCTTTCTTTTCCTCTAAAGGTTAATAATATATCAAATTGAACAGCTTCGTTAGATAAAAAGGCTGTTTTATGATGTGCTTCTTCTATAGCTTTGATAGGATCTTTTTTTGGTTTTGATTTACAACCTATAAAAGTAAAAGCACTAATAAGAATGATAAATGATTGTATAAATTTCATATTGATACTTTAATTAATCAAATAAGTCAGATGATAAATATCTATCACCTCTGTCACATATGATAGCAACAATTACACCGCTTTCTAATTCTTCGGCAAGTTTAACAGCCGTTGCTACGGAACCACCAGAACTCATTCCGGCAAAAACACCTTCTTCTTTAGCCAAACGTTTGGTCATGGTTCTAGCATCTGCTTCTGACACTTCCATAACAAGATCTACTTTAGATTTATCAAAAATTTTAGGTAGATATTCTTCTGGCCACTTTCTAATTCCTGGGATTTGAGAACCATCACTTGGATGTGCTCCTACAATTTGGACGTTTGGGTTCTGTTCCTTTAAATAAGTAGAAGTACCCATAATGGTTCCTGTAGTTCCCATGGCAGATACAAAATGGGTAACTTCCCCATTAGTATCTCTCCAAATTTCAGGTCCGGTAGTACGATAGTGTGCTTTCCAGTTGTCATCATTGGCAAACTGATTTAGCATGATATAACCTCCTTGAGCTACTTTTTCATCGGCATAATCTCTAGAGCCAATAATTCCTGTACTCGCAGGAGTCAAAGTAACTTTAGCTCCATAGGCACGCATGGTTTGTACACGCTCAGCAGTAGAATTCTCGGGTAACACCAATTCAATATCGATATTTAATAATTGAGCAATCATGGCCAAAGCAATTCCAGTATTTCCACTAGTTGCTTCAATTAGTTTGTCACCATCTTTTATTTCTCCTCTGTCTAAAGCTCCTTTAATCATACTATAAGCAGCACGATCTTTAACACTTCCTCCTGGATTGTCTCCTTCTAATTTCAAAAGCAATTTTACATTTGGATTTTTTACCAAACGAGTAGTTTCTACCAATGGTGTATTACCAATGCAGTCTAATAATTTACGATACATAGTATTTATCTTGTTTTGATATTGGCTTCAATGGTATTGTACACGACTGAATTATCAGGAACAGATTTGGTTACCCAAACGTTTCCACCAATAATAGAATTTTCTCCTACCACGGTTTCCCCTCCTAATATGGTTGCATTTGCGTAAATGCATACATTAGATTTTACGGTAGGATGTCTTTTTTTGTCTTGTTTGTCTTTGCTTACACTTAAGGCTCCTAAAGTAACCCCTTGATAAATTTTTACATGAGGTTCAATAATACAAGTTTCCCCAATCACAATTCCGGTTGCGTGATCTATGAATACGGGAGCGTGAATAGTGGCTCCCGGATGAATATCAGTTCCGGTTTGTCTATGAGCAAATTCACTCATCAAACGAGCAAATAAGTATAAGTTTTGATTGTATATTTCGTGACTTAATCTGTGGATCGCCAATGCATAAAACCCAGGATAAGCAAAATAAATTTCCTCAATTCTTCTGGCAGCCGGATCAGACTCCATAAAGTACATCGCATCTTTATTTAAATCTTTTAAGATTGTCGGTAGTTTTTGAGCAAAAGTATTCCAAGTTTTATCGCAAACCTCTTGAGGACACATGCATGATATTTTAGCGGCTGCTTTAAATAAATTCTCTAATTCTTCAAAACTATGAGCCAAATCAATACTGTCATCAAATAATACACTAAATATTTTTTGAGTAAAATCTTCAACACTAGTTTTAACACTGTAGTTTAAATCAGTGTTTTGTTTAATGTTTTGTAATTCTTTAATTATTTCTTTCATGTTTTACTTGTCTAAGCATAAAAGTAAACATTACAAATCTTTAATTAAAAAAATGTTGAGCTATCTTTTTCGTAATTGTTTTTGCTAACTTAATTTTTGACTCAACAGTCCAACCAGCAATATGTGGAGAGAGTAAAACATTTTCAGCATTGATTAAATATTCAAAAGCTTTTGGAAGCTTATTGTTTTCAAAAAGATTCTCAAATGATAATTTTTCATACTCTAAAACATCTAAACAAGCTCCCAGTATTTTACCAGATTTTAATGCATCAACCAAATCATTGGTCACAATAGCAGTTCCTCTTGCTGTGTTAATAATGTAAAAAGGTTTCTTAAAATTGTTGATGAAATTAGCATCAATCATTTTAAAGGATTGTTCGTTGTGAGGGGTATGAATACTTAATACATCCGTTTTTTCTTGTAACTCTTTTAAGGAAACTTGTTGGCAATTTTCATCCCCTACATTTTCTTTAATATCATAACAAATGACTTCACAATCAAAACCTTTTAGTTTTTTAGCAAAAGCTTTTCCCATGTTTCCGTAACCAATCAATCCAACGGTTTTTCCTTCTAGTTCCAAACCTCTGTTGGCTTCACGCAACCATTGTCCTTGTCTAATTTGTGAATCAGCTCTTTTTAAGTTGTTGAATAAGCTTAAAATCATTCCCAAAGCATGTTCTCCAACAGCATTCATATTTCCTTCTGGAGCAGCAATTAATACAATGCCTTTGCTTTCGGCATAATTACAATCAATACTTTCTAAACCCGCACCCACACGAGCAATGAATTTTAAACGGGTAGCAGCATCAATAAAAGTTTTATCTATTTTAAAACGACTGCGAATCACAATCCCATCATAGTTGGCAATTTTAGCTTCTATTTCAGTTTTTGATGAGGTATAATCTTCGTGATTTTCACATCCTAACAAAGCTAAATCTTCCATTAACACAGGATGATTTGAATCTATGTGAAGTATTTTCATGATTTTTAGCCATGGGCTTTTAGCTTTTGGCCATTAGCTAACAGCTAACAGCTAAAGTCTAATAGCTAATTAATATTGTTCTTTTTCGTTTGGAAAATCTTTGGCTTTTACATCGGCATTGTATTGTGTAAAAGCATTACTCATTTCATCGTATAAATTTGCATATCTACGTAAAAAACGAGGGTGGAATTCGTGTGTCATTCCTAACATATCGTGTACCACTAAAACTTGTCCATCAACATCAGGTCCTGCACCAATTCCAATCACAGGAATGGTTAAACTTTCGGCTACTTTTTTAGCCAATTTTGCAGGTATTTTTTCTAGCACCAAAGCAAAACATCCTTTGGCTTCTAACAACTTTGCATCGGCTAATAACTTTTCAGCTTCTGCTTCTTCTTTGGCACGAACGGTATAGGTTCCAAATTGATAAATAGATTGTGGTGTCAATCCTAAGTGTCCCATCACAGGAATTCCTGCTTGTATAATTCTAGACAAGGCGTTTTCAATTTCAATTCCTCCTTCAACTTTTACTGCATGTGCCCCAGATTCTTTCATAATTCTGATGGCAGAACGCAAAGCTTCTTTAGAGTCAGATTGGTAACTACCAAAAGGAATATCTACTACAACCAAACTTCTGTTAGAAGCTCTTACAACAGAACTTGCATGGTAAATCATTTGATCTAAAGTAATAGGTAAGGTCGTTTCATGACCAGCCATTACATTAGAGGCAGAATCTCCCACCAATAAAACATCCACTCCTGCATTGTCAATAATTTTAGCCATGGTATAATCATAAGCCGTAAGCATAGAGATTTTTTCTCCATTACTTTTCATTTCAATTAAGGAATTTGTTGTAATTCTTTTGTATTGTTTTTTAATAGCAGACATATCTTTTTAAAATAAAAACGGATTGTAAAATTACTCTTTTTTAAGGAATTCGGGCAATTAATTAAGAAGAAGTAAAACAAGTAAGTTGGTCATAAAAAGATATGGAGTTTTACATTTAAATATTTATATCTTTATCCTAGAGAAAACCTTTTAAGGATTATGTCAGAAACCAATATACATACTTTAAATCCAGACAATTGGATTGATGCTTATGCAGATTACCTCTTTAATTACACAATTGCTAGGGTGAATGATGCGGACAAAGCGAAAGATTTAGTGCAAGAAACTTTTTTTGCGGGTTTAAAGTCGATGAAAAATTTTGAAGGAAAAGCAAGTGAAAGAACTTGGTTGATTTCAATTTTAAAAAGAAAGATTATAGACCATTATAGAAAAATAAATTCTAATAAAGGGAAGGCTGAGGTTCGTATGAACTTTTATAGTGATGGAGAAAGAGAAGGAGATTGGATAGAAGAAAGAGTGCCACAAGATTGGTCTGGAGATGCAGATGCTGAAATAGAAACCGAAGAGTTAGGAGAAGCTTTACAGTCTTGTATTGCTAAATTACCAGAAAAGTATAGAATCGTATTTGAAATGAAAACCATTCAAGGTTTTGATACAGAGGATATTTGTAATGAGCTGGATATCACTCCGTCTAATCTTTGGGTAATCATCCATAGGGCTAGAACTCAACTGAGAGAATGTATGGAAGAAAATTGGTTTAAAAAGTAATTAAGGTGATGGGAAAAATAAAAATTACATGTGAAGAAGCTACTACCATCTGTTCAAAAGCGCAGTACGGGGAAGCTACTTTGTTGGAAAAAATAAAGTTAAATTTTCATTTTACGTACTGTAAAGTATGTAAAGTATTTAGCAAACAAAATTCTAAACTATCAACCATGTGTTGCATGGTAAAAAAACAAAGAGAATTGTCTAAATGTTGTTTGTCTGAAAAAGACAAAGCAAAGTTGAAACAACAAATAAAAGAATTAGAAAACAAACTATAGAGAATGCATTTTTTACCAGATGAGATTGATGAATACGCCGTAAATCATTCTCAACCAGAACCAGAACTTTTAGAAGCTTTAAATACCGAAACTTGGCAAACAGTTTTAAATCCTCGTATGCTAAGCGGGAATTTTCAAGGCAGACTTTTAGCCATGATTTCTAAACTCATTAATCCTAAAAATATTTTAGAAATAGGTACTTATACCGGATATTCTGCCCTTTGTATGTGCGAAGGAATGCAAACTGATGGACGTTTACATACCATAGATAGAAACGAAGAGTTGTATGATTTACAACGCAAATATTTTGATTTGTCTAACTACGGAACACAAATTCAACAACATGTTGGAAATGCGATGGATATTATTCCAACCATCGATGAAAAATTCGATTTGGTTTTTATTGATGCAGACAAAGCCAACTATTCAAATTACTTTGATTTGATTATTGAGAAGATGAATCCAGGAGGCGTAATTTTATCAGACAATGTATTGTGGAGTGGAAAAGTGGTACAAGAAATAGACCCTAAAGATATTGATACCAATGCTTTGGTAATCTATAATAAAAAAGTAAATGAAGATCCTAGAGTAGAAACTGTTTTGTTACCTATTAGAGATGGACTAACTATTACAAGAGTTAAATAATTGATATCGTTTTTTGTTGATTTATTTTTATCAACAAACTTTGAACTTAAAACCCTAAACTTTAAATCTTCATGCGTTGGATATCAAAACCAAAACCCAATCAAGAAACTGTTCATAATTTGTCAAATTCCCTAGGAATTGATAAAGTTTTAGCCACCTTATTGGTGCAACGTGGCGTTGATACTTTTGAAAAAGCCAAGAATTTTTTTAGACCCAATTTAGAGCACTTACACAATCCTTTTTTGATGAAAGGAATGGAAGCTGCTGTGCAAAGAATTTTTGAGGCTATTGAAAATAACGAAACCATTATGGTTTTTGGGGATTATGATGTAGATGGAACTACGGCTGTTGCTTTGATGTCTTCTTACTTATTGACTTTGCATCCTAATGTGGTGACTTATATTCCTGATAGATATACAGAAGGGTATGGAATTTCTACTCAAGGAATTGATTTTGCAGAGGATAATAACATCACTTTAATTATTGCTCTAGACTGTGGAATAAAAGCCATTGACAAAGTGGCTTATGCCAAAGAAAAAAATATAGATTTTATTATTTGCGATCATCATAGACCAGGGGAAACTGTGCCAGATGCTGTTGCGGTGTTAGATCCAAAACAAACAGATTGTAATTATCCTTATGATGAATTGTCTGGTTGTGGCGTAGGTTTTAAAGTCATTCAAGCCATTGCTCAAATTCAAGAACAGCCTTTTGAGGAGTTGATCCCTTATTTAGATTTGTTGGCCGTGAGTATTGCGGCAGATATTGTTCCTATGGATGGGGAAAATAGAATTTTAGCCTATCATGGTTTAAAAGTCATTAATACAAATCCAAGACCGGGAATTAAAGCTATTTTAGAACAAATTCAGAAAACAGAATTAACGATTACAGATGTTGTTTTTATTATTGCTCCAAGAATTAATGCAGCGGGTAGAATGAAACAAGGAATTCATGCGGTAGAATTACTAACGGAGCATGATATGTTTTTGGCAAAAAAGTTTGCTAGAGAAATAGATCAATACAATGCAGATAGAAAAGAATTAGATAAAAAAATAACCGATGAAGCTATCCAACAAATTAGAGAAAATAATGAAGAGCAAAACAGCACGAGTGTTGTTTTTTGCGAAACTTGGCATAAAGGTGTTATTGGTATTGTGGCTTCAAGGCTCATAGAAAATTATTACAAACCAACTTTGGTATTTACCAAGAGTGGAGAAAAGTTAGCCGCTTCGGCACGTTCTGTAAAAGGATTTGATGTATATGATGCATTAGAAGCTTGTTCAGAGCATATAGAACAATTTGGTGGACACAAATACGCAGCGGGGTTGACTTTGTTACCAGAAAATTATACTGCTTTTAAAAATGCTTTTGAATTAGTGGTAAAACAAACATTGGCAGAAGAACAAAAAACACCAGAAATTACCATTGATGCTGAGGTTGATTTGGTAGATTTAAATCCGAAATTCTATAGAATTTTATCACAATTTGCTCCTTTTGGGCCAGCCAATATGAAACCTGTTTTTAAAGCCACAGGCTTAAGAGATAATGGTTACGGTAAAAGAATTGGTAAAGTAGAAAATGAAGGTGATTTACCAGAACATTTGAGATTAAACATTATTTATGGTGCAGATGATAAAACTTATAATGCTATTGGATTTGGTATGGGAGAAAAGTTAGATGAAATTAAAAATGCTGAAACTTTTGAAGCTGCTTTTACTTTAGAAGAAAATAATTGGAATGGCTATACTTCTTTACAGTTGATGTTGAAAGATGTAAGAACTAAGAAGTAATTGTTGAAAAGTTTAACTGTTGAGTTGTGGAGTTGAATATTGAGTTTTACTCACTACTCACAATTTACCAATTCACCCCAACCCCAAAGGTAAATCTTAACCCTTCTGTACTGTTAAATAAGTTAAAATTGATTTTTGCTAACGGAGCACTAAACCATAAAGTAGTTCCGTAAGAAGTATGCCATCTGTCAGATGTTTCACTAGGCAACCAAACTCTACCATAATCATAGCCTAAGCTTAGTCCATAAGTAATAGGGAGAATTGGGGTTTTAATATTATTAATGGTGTATCTAATATTTGAGTTTTGAGTAAAGGCACTTTTTCCTGCAAAACGTTCATTTCTAAAACCTCTTAGTCCGTTGTTTCCTCCAATAAAAGCAGATTGATATAGCTGAAAATTACCACCAAAATTAAATTGAGAACGAATTTTACTCGCAAATACCCATTTGTGATTTAAAGAAATTGGTAGCACCATTCCTAGATTGGTTTTAAGGTAAGCTAAAGAAGATTCTTTAGAAATATTATAATCCCAACCAGTATCTAAATTAAAATCAAAACCTAATGTTGTTAATGTTTTGCTGTCATAATTTTCGTAGTTAAAACTGGTTTTTATTCCTGCAAAATTTTGTTCATCAAACTCAATAGGCAAGGTGTTGATGTATCTTCCGTCTGTTTCTTCAAGTTCATAAATGGTCATCGGAATACTAATATTAAAATTAGCTCCCATTAAATTGTTCCAAGTAATTCCGGGTTCTATACTTTTTATTTCTGATTTTACTCGGTTGTAATCCAAGCCTAAAGTATTGTCATTATTTATGGTGTTGTTCCCAAATCCAAAAAAGTTGTTGCTAAAATTAGAACTGGTTAATCTTGTCTTTACAAATACATTCCAATGATTGTAATAAGTGGCAAATTCACTTTTGTGAGCAAAATCAAAACCAACGGTAGCACTAAAATATTTAAGACTTGCATGGTGTTGATTGGTAAAAGGTTGCCTGTTAAAACCATAGTGAGTAAAAGCAATGCTAGGACCAAAATTAATTCCATCATCGGGGTTATAAGCCACAAGTGGTAACACAGTTAAAGTATTGTCTTTTACTTTTCTGTACTCATAAATATTCTTGTCGTATTGGTTGGTTAAGTGTTTTTTAAAACGACCTTTAAAAGTGTTTTTCTTGGTTTTAAAATCGTGAACTCTAATGTTTTTAGCATTGATAATTTCATAGGTGTCGTGATTTTGTCCACCAATTAAACGTATTTTTGGGCTTTTTTTGCTGATGTTTTTTACTTCATAATAATCGTCATCATCTAAACCATATACCCAAATTTCTTTGGTGTTTTTGTTGTTAAATTCTTTGGCAAAATGTAAATCTTCTTTTTTACCGTCTTTAATATTAAAAATACAAACCTTGGTTGTTTTTTTGTCAGCTGTAATTTCAAACCAATCATCTTTGTCACTTCCTTTAACAATGGCAAATTTTTCTAAACTTTTACGGTATTCTTTGGCAATTTCTACCACATGATTTCTTCGGTATTTTAGAACTTCTTTGATGTTATCAATATTTTTATTTTTAACAGCATCAGGTAGTTGATCAAAAGCTTTGTTGATGATTTCATCAGTTAAGTTTTGTTTGATGTAATTGGCTTGTTCTTCCCAAATATTGTAATTGCTTTCTTGTAAAAGTGAAACATCGATTGGATAAGGTTCATCGTTAAACTTAAATAAGTTTCGGATGTCTTTATCATACGTTTGCATCAGTTTAATCGGATCAACAAGCGTGGTTAAAGTAGTTAATAAAGGACCATCATAGTTAGAAAAGGCTTGATCTCTATCTCTAGGAATAGGTCTAAATGTTTTGTGTTTTCCATCTTTAAACACCGCCCATCTCCATTGATCGGCATGTCTGTCCCAATCTCCTAAAATCATATCAAACAAACGAGCCGTTACATAATTTTTTTCGTCTAATTTATTGTTTTTATTGTCTCTAAGTTCTTCAAACAAATCATCGGTACTAATAATGTCATCAGGAAAACCAAAGGAAGCAACTTTTTTTTGTCCCTCTTCAGGTCTTTCCTCAATCATGTACAAAGCATCTCCAAACTCATCATCATAAGGAATTAAGGTATTTTGTTTGGGAACATAAAATAATTTAGGATTGGTGTGATAAACATTTATAGGATCAGACAAATCACCAATAATAAAAGGCGTGTAAGGATGTGCAGAAGTATAAAAATCGAATAAAATATTTTCGGTATAAGTGTCTTTTAGTTGATTGGTAACATAATCATTTTTAAAAGCAACAGTTTGTAAAAAACGAACGGCACTCTTTTTTAAGGCACGCATTACATATTGTTTTCCGTCGGGATTTACCAAACGCAATGATTTAGATTGATGTCCGCCACCTTTTTTGACCACAGTTAATCCACCATATAAAGTGTCTAACAAAACAGTTTTTGCTTTTACAGGAATGCTGTATTCGTTTCTGTAATGATGTCCCCAAATAGCTCTGTAAATTTTGTTTTTGTCAGTTAATTGTTTTGGATAAATAGTTGCATTTACAAAAGGAGGGATGTTTATGTTGTTATATAATGTTTCTTTTTTTTCTGGTTCTGCTTTAAAAACAGTGGTTTCAAAAATGGTTTCTGTATTGTTTTTAAATGCTACGCTAACTTCTTTATGTGGATAGATGCTTAGTTTTGCATATCCGTTTTTTCCATAAGTAAATCCTTTATCTTTTCCTAAATAAGTGGGAGAGGTTTTAGAACCTGCACCACTAATAATTTGTGGAATACCATCTTTATACAGATACTGCAAATTATGATCGTGTCCTGAAACAAAAATAAGATGAGAATGTTCTTTGGCGAGCGTAGTAACTCTTTCTATTAGTTGATGATACCTAAAAGCATTTAAATCTTGAGAATTTAAACCACTTGTTTTTCTAATGGATTGAAAAATAGATCCTAACCCAGGCAAAGGAATGTTTACAGGGAGTGGAAAAATATGCTGTTTAAAAGAATTTTCACCAGCATGAGTTCCTTTGCTAATCATTGGATGATGAATGGCAACGAGTGTTATTTTTTGCTGACTTTTATTGATTAGTCCTTCTAATTCTACAAAAAATTTTTCACGGGTTTTAATTTCATCACATTTGTCGTTCATTTTAGGATGTGTATCCCAATCTGTAATAAACCATTGAGAATCTATAACAATAATATCTACCTCTTTGTTTAAATGAACCACTTCTAACGGACAACCATTTTCTGGTAAAAAAGTGTTTTTACCTAAGGCATCTTCTACTAATTTTTCTTGTTTTTTTAAACCATCAAGTCCATAATACCAATCGTGATTTCCTGGAATAAACAACGTTTTTCCTTTGTGCTTTTTTAGAATATCTAACTGAGCATTTAATTTAGAAATCCCTTCTTTTTGTTTTTTTCCTTTTTTGGTAGAAATGCCTTTTGGGTACACATTATCGCCTAAAAAAATAACAGTACTATTTTCATCTTCTTTTAAAAGCTCTTTTTTTAAACTTTCTAAGGTTTCATTTCCTTTGGCAAGGTCACCAGCATCTCCAATTAAGTAAATGTTACTTATTTCGTTGATGTTTTTTTTGTTTACATTCCAGTTGATAAATTGTTCCGAAATTTGTTTTTTGTAGGTAGCACAACTCATTACTAGTAATGTAGAAATGAATAGAAGTGAATTTTTAAGGGAAATTAAATTCATTTTTATTTGATGTAATGATAAACTAAAAGTAAACTTATTTTAATAAATTTACTTTAAATCGTAATATAAAGATATGAAATCTTCTATTGTTGAATCTGCAGAATTATATGTTGTTAGTTATTTAAAACATAATTTACCTTCAGGTACTATTTATCATAGCATAACGCATACACAAGATGTGGTTGATGCTGCTAAAACTTTGGCTAAAGAAGAAAATATTTCTGAAGAGGATAAAGAATGTTTGTTACTGGCAGCTTGGTTTCATGACATTGGATATACAAAAGGAGGAGAGGGACACGAAGAAAGAAGTGTAAAAGAAGTAATAAGTTTTTTAAAAGATCATCATTACGATGAAGATAAAATTGAGGTTGTGGTTGATTGTATTAGAGCTACAAAAATGCCGCAAAATCCTAAAAATAAGTTAGAAGAAATTATTTGTGATGCAGATTTGTTTCACGTAGCAACTTCATCGTTTGAATCGGATAGTAAATTGTTAAGGGCAGAGTGGGAGTTGTTAGAAGGAAAAACGTTGACAGATGTAGAGTGGTTTCAATGCAATTCAGAATTTTTAAGACATCATAAATTTTATACCGATTTTGCTTTTAGACATTGGAGTGCTTTAAAATCATCAAACTTGGCATCTAACGAAAAAAAATTAAAAAATGCCATTCAAAAAGAAGATGATGCATTGCTTAAAAGAGAAAAAAACAAATCTAAAAAGACGAAGAGTGCTTTTGATAAAAAGGCAGATAAGACTGTTGAAACCATGTACAGAGTTACTTTACGTAACCATATAAAATTAAGTGCTATTGCAGATTCTAAAGCCAATATTTTGTTAAGTGTAAATGCTATTATTTTGTCTTTAGCCTTATCTAGTTTGTTTCCTAAATTAGACAAAGCAGATAATCATTACTTAATCACACCGACCATTATTTTTCTTTTAACAGCTGTTATTTCCATTATATTCGCCATTTTATCAACAAGACCAAAAGTAACCTCTGGGACTTTTTCTCAGCAGGATGTAGATAATAAAAAAGTGAATTTATTGTTTTTTGGAAACTTTCATAAAATGCCATTACAAACTTTTGATGACAGTATGTTTGCGTTGATTGATGACCGAGAATATTTGTACAAATCGTTAAACAAAGATTTATATTTTCTAGGAGTAGTATTGGCAAGAAAATACAAATTATTAAGAATTACCTATACCATTTTTATGACAGGGATTATTCTTTCTGTAATTTCTTTTGGAGTTTCTTTTTATAATTTAGGAATCTAAAAAATTATTCAGTAATTAGCTTAGTTGCTTTTAGTAGATTTTCAAAAGACAATAAATTGTTGTTTTCCTTTTGATAGTTAATCCCTACTCTAATCGCTTTTAGACCAGAAACCCCTTGTAAATCTTCAATATCCAAATGTTCTATTTCTTCCGTAAAATAGTTTTGTTGGGTTAAGTATTCAATGTATTTTAAATACTCTTCTAAGTCGTATTCGTGTGTATAAACAATGGCTAATTTACCTGTTTGGGTCAATCGTTCTTTGGTTCCTTTGATGTATGATTTATCAATCCTTTTCTTAATAATTTCATATCGCATATTATAAGCTCCATCTACATCAAATTTTTTCTCATCCATTCTAAATTTAATATCTAAATGTTGAGAATTGACTAGAATTAAAGAGGTGACTTGTAAGCTAATATCTTGATGTTTAAGATCAATTTGTTTTGCAATTTTTTCAAGTTCACATTGCTGAATCAATTGCCAAAGTTTGATGTTTTTAATGTATATAGGATGAAATTCTTTTGTATTACTAATACTTTCACCTATATAAATATTGTAGTCTAAACCATCGGTTTTAAAGCGTTCGTAATAATGTGGATAAAATGCTTGTGCTTCTTTTTGAGCATGGTCTAAATGTTTAGCCAAACTACTATTCAAATTAGAAATAAAATCCTCGTAGGCTTTACGTTTTTTATATACAATCTTTAAAACTGGATCAATTTTGTTTTCGTAGTCAATAATATCATTTTTGATGAACGTGTGATGTTCTTTTAAATGATTTAAAACAGGGTAAATATCCTCTTTAAAAAAATCTGTGATTTGTAACTCATCAGTAGTTTTGATACCATTTTTAATTGATTTTAAAGTTTTATGTAAACGGTAAATAATTTCATCATAAATCAATAGTTTTTCTTTTTGATGAATTTTTTCAAATAAGAAAATAGTATCTTTTAATTGAGAACTTAAATCATCTTGAATGGCTTTGTTTCTTGATGCTGAAGAATCTTTTACATCACATTGTCCATATAATGGATATACATTTTTAAAGGTGATGTTTTTCAGTTTGGTATGGTTGTTTTGGCTATTGTTTAGTAAGTATTCATCTGCAGCATTGTAAAACTTCCATTTTACACTAGGGTGAATGGTGGTGTAATTTTCTTGAATAACAGACTCTAATAAATTTTGACGTTCATCAATAGCTTTTTGTAAACTAATGTTTAATACTGGTAAAATGTCTTTTAGCTTATTAGCATTTACAGAATTTAAAGCATAGCTTTTTGGCGATGCTAATTCTAATACAGCAATATAATCATTGTCTAGTACTATGGGAACGAGTACAAGACTTTTGATGTTTTTAGAGTTTATGGATTTGTAAAATTCATCTTCATTTGAATTCTTTTTATATTCATCAACATCCGCAATACTGGTAATTAAATAGTCGTTAAAAACACGATTTTTAATATTTTGACAAAAGTAATCTTTAACATCACAATGATATTCTTTAGAAATAAGACTATGATTAATTTTAGTTTTTATAAAGTTTACATTCCTACTTCCTTCTTCTTTATTATAAATAGAAATCCCCATTTTTAGATCTGGAATATCAAGTAATTTCTGTAAATTTTTTTCAAGATTCCCAAGTGTGTTGATGTCTCTTTTAATGACAGTGTTTTTGATGTTAGAAATGGTTTCGTCTTGGGTAACATCAAAAAGATTAATAATTCCAAAACCTTTAAAAATATATGAATTGGGAGGGAATTTTTCTTTCCAAATATCTATATTATCAAAATTTCTTAATAAAAGTTTGATGTCATCTTTGGTTAATTCTGGAGTGTTGTCTGTTTTTATAATTTTTGCAAAATCTGCATTGTATAAAGCTCTATAAGTTTTGATGGTGTTGTTTTTTACATCGGGAATATCATAAAAAAAAGGCCTTTTAAAATCTATTTTTTCGTTGTAGTAAGAACTTAATATGTACACGCAAGTAAGGATGTACATGTTTTTGGTATCAAAGTTTCTTATTTCGTATTTAAAATCATCACCAGCATTCTCTATAATGGCTCTAAATCTTTTAGAGAGCATAAAAGCAGTCATATCAAAAGGAATAGAGGCTGCTTTTATTTCGTTGGTTTGTAAAAGGTCTGGAAATAAAATAGAGAGTAACTTCTGTATTTGATGTTCGTAAGTTTTTAATAAAGAGAAATCAGTAAATCCTTCTTTAAGTTCTGGATATTGATTCGCTTCCTGAAGCAATTTCATGGCAGAATCGTGGAAAATACTTCCCGTATTTTTTGCCTGATTTTCCAGATACTCAAAAATGCTATCAAAACTAATATGAATTTTGATAGGTAATTCTTTATTGATTATTGGACTTTTTAAAATATACATATACCTTTATTTATGTATTTCAGAATGAATTTACAAAATATAGGTCGTAAAATGTAATCATTAATAACAGTCTATTTTTGTCTAAAATAAATAGTAATTGGTACTCCTTTAAAATCGTAAATTTCTCTCATTTTATTTTCTAAGAAACGCTTATATGGCTCTCTAATATATTGAGGTAAATTAGCAAAGAACGCAAACTGAGGTGTTGGCGTTGGTAATTGCATACAGTATTTAACTTTAATGTATTTTCCTTTTACAGCAGGAGGTGGGTAGTTTTGAATCACCTCTAACATCGTTTCGTTTAGTTTGCTTGTTTGTATTTTATTACTTCTGCTTTTGTGAACTTCAACAGCAGTCTCTAAAGCTTTTAACAAACGTTGTTTTGTAATGGTTGAGGTGAAAATAATAGGAACATCTGTAAAAGGAGCAATTTCTTTACGAATCATTTCCTCACACTTTTTCATGGTATTTGTTTCTTTGTCTAGCAAATCCCATTTGTTAACCAAAATCACAATTCCTTTACGGTTTTTTTGAGCCAACCAAAAAATATTTTGATCTTGACCTTCAAAACCACGAGTAGCATCTACCATTAAAATAGCAACATCACAATACTCAATAGCTCTAACCGCTCTCATTACAGAGTAAAATTCAATATCTTCTTTAACCTTTGATTTTTTTCTAATTCCAGCAGTATCTACTAGTTTAAAATCAAAACCAAATTTATTATAAACAGTATCAATAGTGTCTCTTGTAGTTCCAGCAATATCAGTTACAATATTTCTGTCTTTTCCAATTAAGGCATTTATAAAAGATGATTTTCCTGCATTTGGTCTTCCCACAACCGCAAATCTTGGTAATTCATCACTAGGGTTAATGTCTGTGTCATCTTCATCTTTTTCAGGCATTTCTTTTACCAAAGCATCTAATAATTCTCCAGTACCACCTCCATTAATTGATGAAATGGTGTAAAAATCACCTAAACCTAGATTGTAGAATTCATAGGCATCAGATTCTCTCATAGCGTTATCAACTTTGTTGATAGCTACAAAAACAGGTTTTTTAGTTTTTCTTAAAAGAATAGCAACAGTCTCATCTAAAGGAGTAATTCCTGCAGTAACATCAACTACAAAAACAATAATATCACATTCTTCAAGTGCTAAAATAACTTGCTTTCTAATTTCTTCTTCAAAAATATCGTCAGATCCTTCTACATATCCTCCAGTATCAATTAAAGAAAATTCTTTTCCATTCCAATCACTTTTACCATAATGTCTGTCTCTTGTAACACCACTAACGTCATCAACAATAGCTTCTCTACGCTGAATCAATCTATTAAATAACGTAGATTTTCCTACATTTGGTCTTCCTACTATGGCTACAATACTATTCATGAAATGTAAATTTTGTGCAAAGATACGTAAAATGAATGGTTATAAAATCAAAGCAAATAATGAAAGCGATAAAATTAAATTTTACCGATAGGATTTATTGAAATTTCTTTTTAACCCTACTAAGAGACTCAGGTTTAACGCCCAAATAACTTGCAATGTGATAAAGCGGAATTCTTTTTAAAATTTCTGGTTTGTTTTTTAAAAGATCTAGATACAAATCTTCTATGGTTAACGTTTTTTTAATTTCTTCTTTTTCTAAAAGGTTGGCATAATTTTTTAAATAAAAGTTAAAAGTGGCTCTTGTAAATACAGGGCAATTTTCTAAAATAACATCAAAGGCTTCCTTTGTTATTTCAATCATTTCTGTTTTTTCAAGGGCTTGTATGCTCGTTTTAGAAGGTAGGTTGTTCATTATTTGATGGTATTCTCCTATCCACCAATCTTCAAATGCAAAAAAACGATTGTATTCTGTTTTTTGTTTGTCAGTAATAAATACTCTCACAGCTCCTTTAAGGATGTATGCCGCAGAAGTGTTAGTATCTCCAGTTTTGTAGAAAAATTCTTTTTTCTTTAAAGATCTACATTGAAGAAATTCAGAAATGATATCAAATTCATTTTCGGGAATAATAACGCCTCTCTTTTTGTAGTACTCTTTTATTTTATAAAGCATTACTCAAATGATTTAGGGTGGGTTTATAATTGTAATATCTAACATAGTACAGATAACTATATAAATTTTAGCAGGTATTTATATATCAATACAATAATAAATCCGTTTTACAACTTTGTTAATTTTTCTTTAATAGGTTAGCAAAATTACATTAAAAATTAATAATAAAATAAATAATAGTTGTTTTGAGTATTAAAAAAATAACTAACAGAAAATAAGTTGTTTATGAGTTTTTTTTTGTTAAACTCATTTGTTTTCTTATCCTGCTTAATGATTCTGGTTTGATGTTTAGGTAAGAGGCAATGTGAAAAAGTGGTATTCTTTTGTCTATCCTAGGATGAAGTTTTATTAGATGTTCGTAGTTTTCTTGTGCAGTTAAACTTCTTTTTTGTTTCTCTTTTTTGGCTAGGGAATATTTTTCTGCAGCCGATATTTCTTCTAAGACTTTAGAAGCAACAGGACATTTTTCCATTAAAACCAAACAATCTTCTTTGGTAAAAGTAAGTAACTCAGTTTTTTCTAAGGCTTGTACACTGCAAAGAGCAGGTTTGTTTTGTATTAGTTCATATAAATCAACCATCCACCAATTTTCGTAGGCAAATCGTCTTATATAATCAACCCCTTTAGCATCAGTATAAAATTCTCGTAAAACTCCAGAAATAACAAACGCTCCGTGTTTTGGTATCTTGTCTTCAAAATTTAAATATTCACCTTTAAGAAGTGTCATAGGTTTTACCAAACTCATTAATATATCAGCCTCATTAGTAGGTATTAGTTGAGTTCTCGATAAAAAATCTACAATTCTGTTAGGCATTTTAAGTTCAGTTTTAATAAAAAAAAGAATAGTTACCTTCTAAGAAGGTAACTATTCAAATATACAGATTTTTAAGCTTGTATAAAAATATATTATACTGGCTTAAGACCTAGTTTGTCCATTCCCTTTGATGACCCATTTGTATGAAGTAATCTCGTCTAAGCCCATAGGACCTCTTGCATGTAGTTTTTGAGTACTAATACCTATTTCGGCCCCTAAACCAAATTGAGCTCCATCAGTAAAGGCTGTAGATGCGTTTGCGTATACAGCAGCAGCATCTACCACATTTAAGTATTTTGCTATGGTTTCAGCATTTTCAGAAATAATAGATTCACTATGTTTAGAGCTATATTTAGCAATATGATTTAAGGCTTCATCTATATTAGCTACTGTTTTAATAGACATGGTGTTAGCTAAGAATTCAGTACCAAAGTGAGTCTCTTCAGCTTTGTTTAATAAATCTTTTGGGTAGTCTGTTAAATGTTTGTAAGATTTTTCATCAGCATATACAAGGGTTCCTTTACTAGCTAACTCTGTAGACAATTTATTTAAATTGCTTAATTGAGATTCATGAATTAGCAAACAGTCTAAAGCATTACAAACACTAACTCTTCTTGTTTTAGAATTGGCTATAATAGCTGTTCCTTTTTTTACATCTCCATCTTTATCAAAATAAATATGTACAATACCAGCTCCAGTTTCAATCACAGGAACTTTTGCGTTTTCACGTACATAGTTAATTAAACCTTGACTACCTCTTGGAATAATAACATCTACATACTTTACTGCATTTAACATTTCAGTAGTAGCACTTCTATCAGCTGGTAAAAGAGTTACAACATCTGTATTGATATTATGACTTTTTAAGACTTCTTTAATAATGTTTACAATGGCAATGTTAGAAAATTCAGCATCACTACCACCTTTTAAAATACATGCATTTTGAGTTTTAAAACAAATAGCAAATACATCAAAAGATACATTTGGTCTAGCTTCATAAATTACTCCAATGACACCAATAGGCACTTTTATTCTAGAAATATCTAAACCGTTATCTAAAACTTTATTTTCAATGATTTTACCGATAGGGCTTTCTAAACGAGCAACATTTTTAATATCTCCTGCAATTCCTGTAATCCTATCTGCATCTAATAATAAACGATCATATTTTGGATCGTTCTTATCCATACGATCTAAATCTTTTTGATTTGCTTTTAAAATAACATCCGTGTTAGCAATTGCCTTGTCTGCAATTTCTACCAATATGTTGTTAATTTCTTCTGATGATATTTCAATTAATGCTCTACTTGCGTTTCTAGCATTTTGAAATGTTTGTTCTAATTTAAATTCCATTCTTACTTTATTGTTAAGTAATTATAGTGCACTAACGCAGGTTGGTTGTGTTTTTTTTGAAACACATGGGCTTTCTCTGCACCATAAGATGCCTTTCCATAACCTACTTCATTACCGTCGCTATTAATAATGGTAATGATGTCACCTTTTTTAAAATCACCTTCAATTTTTTCAATTCCAACAGGCAATAAGCTATTGGCTTGATTGCTTAAAAGGGCTTCGTGAGCTCCTTTGTTAATGGTTACTTTTCCTTTAGAAAAAGTACCAGAATTGGTGATCCATTTTTTTACTGCCGATTTGTTTTTATCGTGACGAGCTTTAAAAAACGTTCCAGTTTCTCTATTTAAGAGCTGGGCAGTAATATTGGGGACAGTACCATTTCCTATAGATACATTTACACCCAAAGCAGCAATTTTAATAGCGGTATTGGCTTTGGTTAACATTCCCCCACGTCCAAATTCTGATTTTTCTTCGCTAATAGCACTTTCTAAGTCGATTTCTTCATTGTCAAAATCTCTAATTAGTTTAGCATTAGGTTTTGTAGGATGGTCTGTAAAAATTCCATCAACATTACTCAAAATCAGTAATTCATCCGCCTGTACCATACTTGCTACCAAACCAGACAATTCATCATTATCTGTAAACATTAATTCTGTAACAGAAACCACATCATTTTCGTTAATAATAGGAGTAATGTTACATTTTAACAATGCTTCAATACAATTGGTCATATTTAAATAATGTTCTCTGGTACTAAAAGATTCTTTGGTAATTAATACCTGAGAGCATACCAACTGATGGTTGTTAAAAAAGCTATTGTATAGATTCATCAAAGCAATTTGTCCCACAGAGGCCAATACTTGTCTTTTACTCACTGCATCCAAAGAATTTGGTAAAATCACTTGAGGTCTACCTGCAGCAACAGCTCCAGAGGATACTAAAATTACTTGATGTCCTTGCTTTTTTAAAGCAGCAACTTGCTCCACAATATGTTCAATACGTTCTTTATTAGGAGCACCTGATGAAAGCGTAAGAACATTGGAACCTATTTTAATTAAAATCTTCTTAGATATAACATTCATGGTGATTATTGCTTCTAATAATGAAAAAACAAATATGGTATTGCAAAAGTCGTTATTTTTTAAAGAATGTACAAGCGCTATCCATGTGCATTGGTGCTCATTTAATAAATAAATTGTTTGAATAAAAATGATAAAAACAAAAAACCTTCAACAAATGTTGAAGGTTTTTTGAAGATTATGCAAAATAACTTATCCCTTTATTTTATCTAATAATTTTTTAAATTCTTTTTGAGAAATTTTAAAAATAGTTCCGTGTCTTGTTCCTTTTGGAAAAGTAATTTGATCAGAAATATCTTCCCAATCTTTTAAGTTTTTAGAAGTAATTGCCCCGTATTTATGATCGGTGTATTTATCAAAATAAACAATCCAACTTCCATTTATGTTGATCGCTGTTGGTCCTTCTGCCCAATATTTCCCTGTAATAGGTTCACTTGCTTCAGAGTAAGGTCCTGTTAATTTGTCGCTAAAAGCAACTTTAATATTTTTTTGTACTGGCTTTTTGGTTTCATCTTTTAAAAACATTACAAATTGATCTCCTTGCTTTTGAATGCTAGCATCAATCACATTAAACCCAGGATCATATAATAATTTAGTTTTGCTAAATTCTTTAAAATCTTTGGTAGTCGTGTAATATATTCTATGATTATATCCTGCATCTTCAGTAGTTTGTGTTTCTGGAAAAGTACCTATAATGGTAGATGCCCAATAAATCATATATTCTTTGGTAGTATCATCATAAGTAATTTCTGGAGCCCAAGTGTTTCGTGTGTCTTTTTCATGCTCCATTACCGGAATAAATTGTTGTTCTGACCAATGAGTTAAATCTTTAGAGTTGGCATATCCAATTCCTTTGTCTGTCCAGCTAACTGTCCATACCATGTGGTATAAACCATCACCTCCTTTAATAATACAAGGATCTCTCATCAACTTGTCTTTTCCAACTTCAGGCGTTAAAAAAGAAGTATCATTTTTTAAGGTTTTAAAAGTATATCCATCGTTGCTATAAGCAAAATGTAAACCATCTTCCCCATTTCCTTTAAAATAAGAAAACATATAGACAGGTTTTTCTGGTGTAAAATGGTTTACCTTTAACCAAGTTGTTAGTGATTTAGACCAATCAAGACTGGTTCCTACCCTTCCTAATCCAAATCCGTGACCTCCATTTTCATAAATATGCATTTCTGCACGAACTTTGTTCTCTTTTAATTTTAAATAATAGTTGATGCTATTTTCTACAGGTACTGCATGGTCATCTGTAGCGTGAATTAAAAAAGTAGGAGGTGTGTTGGCATCAATTTGTTTTTCGTTTGAGTATTTTTGAATCAAGTCAGCAGTGGCTTCTTTCCCTATTAAATTAACCTTAGATCCGTTGTGTGTAATACCATCTTCCATTGAAATCACAGGATAGATTAAGATAGAAAAATCTGGTCTTGCACTTGTTTTATCTGATTTGTAAACTTCATCATTATAATGTGTAGAAAGGGTAGAAGCCAAGTGTCCTCCCGCAGAAAACCCAATCACTCCAATTTTATTTGGATTGATGTTCCATTCTTTTGCATTTCTTCTTACTGTTCTAATAGCTTCTTGTGCATCTTGTAAGGGACCAATGGTTTTGTCCTTCATAATAATATCTGTTGGCAACCTATATTTTAATACAAAAGCTGAAATACCAATAGAGTTAAAGTATTTAGCAATTTCAATCCCTTCTTTATCAAAAGATAAAACAGAATATCCACCACCAGGACAAATAATCACAGCTGTGTTTTCATCAGAACCATTATCAACTATATAAGGAGTAATGGTTGGATCTGTTACCTTTCTAATCCCTGTTCTGTTTCCATTTTTATCTAATCTAGGTTCTTCCTTATAGTCTTTGTTCTTTTTAGAGTTGGGAACTTTGTCCCATAAAGGAATTTGATTTTCTTGCGAAAATGTGTTTGTCGATATTCCTGCAAAGAGGGCTAAACTAAAAAGCAGTACTTTGTTAAGATTTTGGATTGTTTTTTTCATAATATTCTGGTATTACAAATAGTAATTGATTTTTTGCTATTAGTATGATTTTGTGTTTGTGTTAATTTTGAACGATAAATATAATTAACATATATTGGTTGATATTTGTTATCCATATTTATTTTATTTCATGAAAACCAATAAGATTCTCTTGAATATGTTTTTCGCCTTCAATCACCTCACATTTGATATTCTTTAAGTTGATATTTTTAATAGGCTCTTCTTTTTGTCCTTGAATATTGGTCACAAACTTTACATCCTTTGTTTCAAAATTTTCAAGATATATATCACTAATAGGTGTTAATCTTCTTTCGTAAGTTGGTACCAAATCTCTCCATTGATACAATACATCTGTTTCAATTCCTAAAACACCAAGGTCAATTTTACCGCATTTAATATTGGTAACATGAATGTTTTTAACATAACCACCTCTACGTTCATTGGTTTTAATAAACACCAAGTGACCTAACTTTGCACCATCAACAACTTCGCAATTGTCCATAAAAACATTTTCAATTCCACCAGAAAGTTCACTACCAATAGCCAATAATTGATGTCCGTTTTTTACCAATAAATTTCTAAGCACTAAGTTTTTGGTAGGTGTGTTTAAACGCCAAGCATCTTGGTTACGACCAGATTTTACTGCAATGGCATCATCACCTTGATCAAAAACACAATTTTCAATCAACATATTTTGAGACATTTCAGGATCTACACCATCATTGTTGTGTCCATGAGCATAAACCTTAATATTTCTAATCACCACATCTTTTGATAAATAAGGATGAATCGTCCAAAACGGACTATTTTCAATACTAATTCCTTCTAATAATATGTTTTTTGACCTGTTGAATTGTATGAATTGAGGACGTAAATGTGCAGTGTCATTTACCATTTGTCTTTCTTCAACCAAAGTGTTTTTAGCACATAGGTTGTATAAGCGTTTTAAACTATTCATATGTGGAGCAGGCCTTGCAAACCATTTTGTCCAAACATCCATTTTGGCTTTAAGTTTCCCTTCACCAGTAATGGCGATGTTCTCACATTCGTAAGCATAAATTAAAGGAGAATAATTGTAGCATTCCATTCCTTCCCAAGTAGTATGAACTGCTGGTAAGTAATCCTCAGGTTTTTCTGAAAAAAGTAAAGTTGCTCCTTTATTTAGATGTAAATTTACATTGCTTTTAAAATGTAATTTTTTGGTAATCCATTCTCCTTCGGGAATCACAACAATTCCTCCTCCAGCTTTATTAGCTTCCTCAATAGCATTGTCAATAGCCAAAGCATTTTTTTCTTTATCACCTTTAACTGCTCCAAAATCTACAATAGAAAAAGTTTCACAACTACTGAAATTAGGGATTTGAATGATAGGCATTTCAAAAGGAGCGTCCACTTTAATTTCATCCAAAGTTATGGCTGTTTTTTTGTGATTGCATGCGTATAGTAAAGTTAAAAAGGTTGTTAAAAGAAAAATAACTTTTTTCATAGTGAATTTGTTCATTGGGATGTATAAAAAAAACTACTACCGAAAACGTATCGATAGTAGTTTTTATATGAGTGATGTCATTATTTAATTCTGTAAACTTCAGCTCCTGCTAAAAGAAAACATCCTAAGCCGTAATCTTCAAAATCAGGAATCTTGTCATAAGATAAAGGTTGTCCATCTTTAGGTTCTTTACCTGTTGATTGTAAATATCCTAAAAATCCGTTTTTATGTAGTCCGTCTTCAATCATGGCATTCCAAGCTTTTTCAATTACTGGTAAATAAGTTTCTTTATCTAAAATTCCGTTATTTACACCGTAAGCCATACCGTAAACAAATAACGCTGTTCCAGATAATTCTTTTCCTCCATAATGTTTAGGATCGTGTAAACTTACGTTCCAAAAACCATCTTTTCTTTGGATTGGAACTAAGGCTTGTGCCATAGATTTTAAATCTATGATGTACTGTTCTCTGTGTGGAGCATTTTCTGGAATAATGGTTAATACTTTTGCCAAAGCAGCAATTACCCATCCGTTACCACGGCTCCAGTAAGAATCTTCACCATTTGGTTCTGTGTATGGAGGATCAAAGTCAGCATCTCTCCACCAAAGACCATCTTTAGGGTTGTAAAGTCCGTGATCTCCGTGTTTGTCTCTGGTATACATGTACATATCGTACATTTTTTCATAATAACGATCATCGTTTTCTAAAACTCCTAATTTAGCAAATACAGGCATTCCCATTTGGATGGCATCAATCCAAGACCAATCATCTAATTGAGGAGTGTTTAAAAGCATATTTATACATGCTTTTGTGTTTTTTAATTTTTTAGGATCAGGTTCTAAATTATATAAATCGATATAAGTTTGTGCAGCACAATAGTCATCAGCATTTCTGTTGGCATTTCCATTTCTAAATCCCCAGTCGTGGAATTCAGCCCAGTCGTATGCATATTTGTAATACTCTTCTTTTGGGTAAATTTCATACAAAGCCATTAATCCTTCATAATAAACGCCACGAGTCCAAATATTACTTGGGCGTTCTTTGTTGGTAATAATGGTTTTTCCTACATCTTGCCATTTGTTCATAAAGTATTCATTGGCAAGTTGCATTTTTTCTAAAACCTTCTTTTTGTCAGAAATTTGACTAAAAGCAGTTTGAAGACTCAGGACAGAAATACATACAAGTAAGAGGTGTTTTTTCATGTGATATGTTTTTAATATTTGTGTAATTTAATTTTTTGTTAATGGAGTTAAAGTGATAGGGCCTAACAAACCTGATGGCATTGGTTTCCATTTGGTAGCATCAAATTTGTTATAATCTTTGTCTACCATATTAATTTCATAGAAGTTTTTCCATTCTTCACCTCTCATTTCTTTAGCTCTAATTCTGTTTGCAGATAAGTTTGTCACTTCTAAAGTAATGATGTTTTCTCCTTTTTTAAGCGATCCAATATTTATTTCAAAAGGATTAGACCATAAGGCTCCAACGGATTTTCCGTTTACCCAAATTTTAGCACTTTCTCTAACATTACCTAATTTTAGTAACCAGTTTTGAACGTTTTCATCAGGATTTTGAATGGTGATTTGATATCTAGCTGTTCCAGAAAAACCTTCTGCTTCTTTGCTTAAAGTTGTCCAAGAAGTTAATTCAGAAACGGTTTCAGTTTTTGGTAAACTTGGCCCTCCTCTTAAGAATGAAATATCCCAGTCACCTTCAATTTTATAGGTTTTGTCAGTCGCTTTAAAATATGACCAATTTTTAATATCAGAAGTGTCTTCAGATTTTAAGAATAAAGATTGTCCTGGTTTTATTTGTACTTTAACCAATGTAATATTTCCTTGTTTTTTTGTTTGTGCTTTCCCGTAATCAGAAGTGTTAGGATTGAAAATAATCACTTCTTTGTTGTATATATTTACAGGGATATATTGATCTACTGCTTTGGCTGTGTGATTTACCAAATAGTAGATTTTATTTCCGTTGTCATCTCTTCTAATAAATTTCAATCCCGTTTCTACTAGTTTTTCAGGTTGAACATTTGCCTGTGTTAAATCAGCAAAAACATCATTGGTAGGGTAGATGATAGATTTATTTTTGACTAGTAATTTTTGTAGTTTTTTGTTTTCTTTTTGATAGTCATTAAATCCAGGAACAGAACTTGGTAAACCTTCAAAAATAATTTTAGCTCCTTGTTTTTTCAGATTTATTAATTTTTCTAATGTAGCTAATGGCATGTTGGTACAAGCTGGAATAATTAAAGTTTTGTAGCTTCCTCCAGGTAAATGAATCATTCCATTTTTAAAAGTTGCTTGTTTGATGAAGTTGTCAGAAATAAAATCCATTCCATAACCTTTGTCCATCAATTTTCTAGTAGTATCATAAAAAGAAGTTCCGTGTAACCATTTTTTTAAAGAGTGAATTTTAAACTCAAAAAATAAAGTTCCGTCTAAGTTTTTACCCCAAGTATCATAAATAGGCCAGTATAGTAAATTTTCGTTGTCTGGAGTTCCCGATTGTAATAAAGATTGACAATTAGCGATATAAGAAAATAATTGAGCTTCTTCTTCACCAATAGTCAGATTAGGGTTAAAGTTTACCGAGGCATAAAATTTCCAACCTGGCCAAGCAGCTCGCTTTGGAGAATAAGTAGTTCCGTGTAAAAATACATGGTTAATTCCGTTTAAAAGTAAATCTTCTACTTCTGGTTTACATTGAGAAACAGCAGTTTTAAAATGATCTCTTAGCCAAGTAAAGGTTTCTGATGAGGTTAAAGGTTTTCCTGAAATGTGTCCTGCCGAAGATGAAAATTTAAGCATTACAGGATCCGCATCTCCATCTCTGATATCCTCTTTTTCTCTACGTAAACCCGGAATGTCATAAGGCATAGAACCAAAAGTTTCACATTCTGGAATATCAGCAGAAGCGTACAAGTCGATTAAATTACCCGGAGAACCATGGGCTTGTAATTTAGATTTAAAACCTTTGTTATTTCCCCATGCAGTCCAATGATTGTCAAAGTTTTTTAACAAATCAGAAATGGTTTCTCTATAATCGCTTTTAATTCTGTTTCCTTCTTCGGTATCATTTTGATCCAACAACAAAGGAATGTGTGGTTTTAAATCGTAACCTCTAAACTTTTCAAAAGCTTCAAAGAATTTTGCAGTGTAATTAGTTCCGTATACTTCGTAACTATCGTTAAAAATAGATCTTATTTTTCCATCAAACCCAACCAAGGCATCATCAAAAGGTTTTACATATGTTTTTAAAGCATCAACTGAATAATGGTCAAGTGTAAATCCACTACCACCCGGAGCAGCTCTTTTTACTTTTTGTCCTGTTTTTCCTTCAAAAATGGCATAAATAGTATAATTGTCTTTTTTAGCTTTCCATTTTAAAGAGTTGTTTTTGAGTTCACAAGTTAAATCTATAAAGTCGCCCTTTTCGCCATATGCTAAAACGTATTGCAGGGTAGCGTTCTTTCTGTCTCTTTCGTTTGTGACTATAACATCTTGATTAAAAACAGTTCCTTTTTTAACTTCATACTTTTCAGTGACCAATTTAGTAGCTGCATATTGAGGTGTTACTTGTGGTCCTCCATAAGGCCAACCGGTTCCTAACGTTAAATCTACTTGCATGTCTAAACTATCAGCAATTTTAATGGTATAGTCTAGCATTTTTATCCATTTAGGAGATAAGTAATCAATAAAATTATCTTCCTCTCCTTTTACCCCATATATAGGGGCTATTTCTACTCCGCCAATACCTACATTATGTAAATCAATTAAATTTTGTTTCAAATTATCTTCATCAACGGCACTACCCATCCACCACCAACGCGTCCATGGTTTATTAATGTTGGTTTTTTCTGTCCAAGGAGTTTTAGAAACTGTTTCTTGACCAAAAGAATTAAAGGTGAAAAAGACTCCGAAAAGTAAAGGGATGTGGCTTAGTTTTATTTTCATTACTACTTTGATTTTTTTTATAAAAGATATGTTTTATTTAATAACAATTAAATAATTATATGGATAGAATAAGAATATAAAACTATTAAAGATAGTTTTATATCGTGTCCTGTTCTTACCTGTAGTTTAGTTTCTGAAATCATAAAAGAGTTGTATTGTCTATCTAAGATTTTTCACTAAAATGTTTTTATCGAATTATTTATTTTGTTAATTTTTATATAATATTATGTTGTTTTTTTTATTAATTATTCAGTGTTGAAACTGATTGTTTATCAAGTTAGTAACTGTGTAAGTGTGTTTTTAACACCGTTTTGTTACAGGTCAGTACGGGATACCCTACTGGTTTGTAAAAAATATTTTTGATGATTATTAACTAAAATTATATAATATGAAAAACAAAAAAACACTGTTTATGGGGGTATTAATGTATGTTTTGATACATACATTAGGCTATGCCCAGCAAAAAAAAGTTACAGGTATTGTTTCAGACTCCTCAAATCTTCCTATGATTGGGGTTAATATTGTTATTAAGGGTACAAATACGGGTACTGCTAGTGATTTTGATGGGAGATTTAGTATTGATGTTTCTGCTGGTCAAACATTAGTTTTCTCCTACATTGGTTATGAGGTTAAAGAGCAAGTTATAGGTGCTGCTAATGAATATAAAATTAAAATGAAGCCAAGCAATACGGCCTTAGATGAAGTTGTTTTGGTTGGTTATGGTACTCAAAAAAGAATTATGACTACAGGAGCATTATCTTCTATTAAGACGGATAATTTTGTTGAACGACCGATATCTCGAGTGGATCAAGGGTTGGTAGGTCAAATTTCTGGGGTAAGAGTTAAACAAACTACTGGTATGCCGGGAGAGCCGTTTAGTATAAATATTAGGGGTACAGGATCCATATCAGCGGGAAATGAACCTTTGTATGTTATTGATGGTTTCCCTATACATACAGAGGGAACTTCAAGTAGTGGAAGTTTTTCTAATGGAAGCCCGTTGGATAATATGAATCCTAATGATATAGCATCTATTGAAATTTTAAAAGATGCAGCAGCTGCTGCTATTTATGGTTCCAGAGCATCTAATGGAGTTGTTTTAATAACAACTAAAAGAGGAAAAACAGGAAAACCTAAGTTTACATTTAATACTTACTCAGGTATTTCCAAAGAAGTAAAAAGAGTAGATGTATTAACAGCAGAAGAGTGGATAGGTAGAGCTAAAACAGTTATTGATCAGCAATGGAGAACATCAGGGATTCCTGGAGCTTTAGATACACAAACCATTGATGAAAGAAGAGCTATATATAATCAAAATCAAACAGCAAATGGTAAGCCAATACTAGCTCCAGATGAGTTTAATACCTCATATATGTATGATCCTAGATGGGATATGCCTGGTCACCCGGGATTAGATTATGTAGATTGGCAGGATAGAATTTTTAGGCTGGGAGAATTTAATAATTATCAAATATCTGCTTCGGGGGCAACAGATATGATTAATTATTATGTTTCAGGAAACTATCAGAAGAATAAAGGATATGTAATAGGTACAGATTATCAGTTATTTTCAGCAAGAGCTAATATTGATGTAAAGTTGTCAGATAGGTTTAAAGTGGGTGTAAATATTGCTCCATCGTATTCAATTAAGAATAATCCAGGAGTTGAAGGTAAAGATAATACCTTGCATAAAGCACTTAGTGCAACTCCTGTTTTTGAAAGTACAACAAATGCTAGTGGAGATAAATATACTACTAGATATGCATGGGGAAGTAGTACAACAGATATGTTGTCTAGATTGTCTAGAAAAGGAGAAAATTCAATGTTTAGAAACATTATGTCAGCATATTTAAGTTATGATGTAATTAAGGGATTAACAGCAAAATCTACATTAAACTTTGATAATTCAGATAATACTACTGAAAATTACAGTCCAAGTAGTAATTTAAATAGTATTAGAGGTAGTTATAATACATATAGAAGACAAAACTTCGTAAATGAAAATACATTGAATTATAGTTTTAATATTGCTGAAGATCATCATTTTACTGCTTTAGCTGGTATGTCTTTCAATTCATATAAAATAACAAAAGCTAGTTTGTCTTCAGGTAATTTATATAACAGTTATACAATCGAAACTTTGCCTTCAGGTTCTTTGGGTAGTACTAACTCAGCTAAGAACACACAAGTTTCTTATTTCGGAAGATTACAGTATGATTATCAAGAAAAGTATCTTTTTTCAGCTAGTATGAGAAGAGATGGTTCTTCTAAATTTGGATCTCAGCAGAGATGGGGATCTTTTCCTTCTTTGTCTTTAGGATGGAGAGTAACTCAAGAAGATTTCATGAAGAGTGTAGATTGGTTAAGCGAATTAAAAATTAGAGCTAGTTATGGGGTAAATGGTAGTAATAATATAGGTAATTACGCTGCTTTTTCAACTCTTGGAACTTATAATTACGCTTTAGGAAATGGAACAGGTCAAGGTCAAGGAGTATCTGGTATACCGAATCCTTATTTACATTGGGAAGAATCTAAGTCTAAAGATTTTGGTTTAGATTTTGGTTTGTTTAATAATAGAATTACTGGGATATTTGATTATTATACTAAATTGAATAGTGATTTATTACTTCAAGTACCAGCACTAGCAGCTTCTGGATTTACAAGTTACCTGTCTAATATTGGAGAGGTTGAAAACAAAGGATGGGAGTTTGAATTAACTACGAGAAATGTTATTAGTAAAGATTTTGAGTGGAAAACATCTGCAAATATAAGCCATAATGAAAATAAAGTTTTGGCATTAGGACCAGATCAAGATAAGATTGAAATTTCTTCAAGTTATGGAGGTGGAGTTCCTTTTATTAAATTAGAAGTAGGAAAGCCTATGTACACTATTTTTACCGTAGTACAAGATGGTGTGGTTACTCAGGCTGATATCGATAATGGAGGGACTACTTTTGGAGGGAAACCTTTAGTGCTAGGGGACCCTAGATATGTTGATCAAAATAATGATAAAAAAATTAATACTGATGATCGTGTAGATGTAGGAAATCCATTGCCAAAGTATACTTGGGGAATTACAAATACATTTAAGTATAAAGATTTTGACTTAAATATTTTAGTTCAAGGTCAAAATGGTGGTTATGTTTATGGTTTGTTAGGAAGAGCTATTAACAGAACTGGTATGGGCTATGGAGAGAATACGATTAATCTTGATCCTGCGGTAAGAGGAAACTGGAAGACAAATTTCGGATATAAGCCTAATACAGACTGGTTGTATAAGTCAGACTATATTAGTGTTAGAAATATAACTTTAGGATATAGTTTAAACAAACTACTTGCTTCGGTGTCTAGGATTGATAACGCAAGAGTGTACGTAAGTGCAGAAAATTGGTTTTATTGGGATAAATACGATGGAGGATATAACCCGGAAGCGGTTAATGTGTCTGGAAGTAGTGATAGTAGGTTCCCAGTCCCTGCGGACTATGGAGGTACTCCATTGTCTAGATCACTTGTCTTAGGGCTTAATATTAATTTTAATTAAAAAAAGATGAAAAAGTATATAAAAATAATTGTCAGTGTTTTTGCTTTTTTAGCTTTGTTTTCTTGTGAAGATGAGCTAAATCAAATCCCTCTTTCTCAGGGAACAACAGAGAATTTTTATTCTACCGAGAATGATTTTATTCAAGCTAGAAATGCAACCTACTCCATAGCGTTTCATGGAACTGGGACTTATGGCTATGCAAACAGATTATTAAACTTAAGTGAAACAAGATCTGATAATCTATATGGTGTTACTCAGGCATCTAGAGCTTGGGAAGGGATAAATAATTTCTTTACCTCTATTAGTTCAAATTCTTTGGTTAAAGAGGCTTATGTTAGTAATTATAATGCTATTTATAAAGCTAATCAGTTGATAGAACAGATAGAGCTTAAAGGTGATGTTATTGTTGATGATAACGAGAGAGATAACATGAAAGCGGAAGCACATTTTTTAAGAGCATTTTGTTATTTTGATTTGATAAGATGGTTTGGTAAAGTGCCGTTGATTGATAAAACATTATCTCCACAGGAAGTTGCTACTATTGGTAGAGCAGATGTTTCAAAGATTTATGAATTAATTATTTCTGATTTGGAGCTCGCTATTGATAAACTTGCTCCGTCGTATCCAGATGCTGAATTCGGTAGGGTTACAAAATATGGTGCAAAAGGAATTTTAGCTCTTGTTTATATGACTCGCTCAAGTGATACGTATGCTATTGAGGGGGCTACATTAGGTTTAGATGAGTGGGATAAAGCTTATCAGCAATTGAATGATATTAAGAATAGTCAATTGTTTGAATTTGGGACTGATTATAATTCTATTTTTCGTGTAGAAGGAAATTTAAATAAAGAAAATGTTTTAACGATTCCATATGCAGAAGATACAGGTAATGGAGTTGGAGGTAATTTTATGATTGAAGTAGGTGATGATAATTATTTTCATTCGTTAGGGTTGAATGATCAGGGGTCTTTGGAGAGAAGGCCTGTTTCAGTAACTTTTAGAAATTCATTTGATGCAAATGATGAGCGTGCTAGTTTCGGAATAATAGATGATTTTGAGGTAACAAATGCTTCAAGTAAATATTTTGGTACATATACAGATAGAACATCGTTTATAAAGTATATTGATATTAACAGATATGGTAACGGAAGAGAAGACTGGGGAGTAGATTTTATGGTAATTAGATATACAGATGTTTTAATGTTAATGGCTGAATGTACATTACATGGAGGTGGTGGAACTCAGGCAGATGTTGATGATATTGTTAATGATGTAAGAGAGCGTGCTGGTTTAGCAAGAGATGCTAGCGGTGTTACATTAGAGCAATTGTTTGAAGAAAGAAGAAAAGAATTCTTTTCTGAAGGGTCAAGGTGGTTTGACTTAATTAGGTCAGGAAATGCAATTACAATTATGAATGACTGGAAGACAAATGAAGATTTGTCTAACAGTATTGGGGTTATAGATAAAAACTCATTGTTATATCCAATTCCGCTGCAAGAATTGTTAACAGCACCTGATTTGTATGAGCAAAATCCAGGATACGATAACTAAATCATTTTTAATAGAATTTATAAACGCTATGATATTTGTATCATAGCGTTTTTTTATGCAGTATGGTACAGGATACAACATTAATCCTATTAGTATAGTTTTAAACTCCTGTTTTAAGGTTTTATCTTGAAATAATATTTCTTAATTAAAATAATATAAAACATATGCTTAATATTTTAAGGAGTTTTAATTTTTTAGGTCTAGGTTCTATGATGGTTTTGATGTTTGCTTGTCAGCAGAAATCAAAAAACAACAACTCAATAATTTCTAAAAAAGGTCTAAATGTTTTGATTATTATTGCAGATGATGCAGGTTGGAACGATGTTGGTTACAATGGTTCTGAAATCAATACGCCTAATATTGATGCTTTAGCTGAAAAGGGAGTCAAATTGAATCGATTTTACGCAAACCCTACTTGCTCACCTTCTCGAGTGTCTTTGTTAACAGGAATGCCTTCTAGTAGAATAGGTATTGTAGCGCCTATTAGCGGAAAAAGTAATAAAACTTTGCCAGATTCAATTACTACTTTACCACAAGCATTAAAAAAATACAATTACGAAAATGCTTTGTTTGGTAAATGGCATTTAGGTTTGGATATTTCCAATGGTCCAAATGCTTTTGGTTTTGATTATTCTTATGGATTTCTTCATGGTCAAATAGATCAATATACACACAGATATAAAAATGGTGATGCAAGTTGGTATAGAAATAATAACATGATTGAAGAAGAAGGTCATACCACAGATTTAGTTACCAAAGAAGCCATTGATTGGATCACAAAAAAAAGAAATGTTACCAAAAATTTCTATATTCAGTTGGCTTATAGTGCTCCTCACTTTCCTTTGCAAGAAGAAGATAAATGGAAAGAACCGCATCTAAAAACAATAAAAAACGACTCTAGAAGAGATTTTGCAGCAGCCATGTCTCATTTAGATCATAGCATAGGAAAAGTATTAAAAACGTTAAAAGATCAACATTTAGAGGAAAATACATTAGTGGTTTTTATGAGTGATAATGGAGCTATGGAAAATTGGAATCCAACGTATCAATATGATGGTAAATTTAAAGCAAATGATGTGTTAGGAAGTAATTATCCCTTAAAAGACTGGAAAGCCTCAAATTATGAAGGCGCTATAAGAGTTCCTGCAATTGTGTATTGGAAAAATCATTTAAAGAATCAAGAAAATTGGAATTATATGTCTGTTAGTGATCTAATGCCAACGATTTTATCGCTTATTAATAAAGAGATTCCAAAAGATGTAGAAGGAGTCAATGTTTGGTCATCAATAGCAGATGCTAATGTTAAAACAAATCATGATATTTATGTAAGAGGTCATAAGCAAGAAAGTTTAATTCATCAACCTTATAAGATTGTTAGAACAAGACATAAAGATGGTTCTCCAGCTTTGTATCAATTGTATAATATTGATGAAGATCCTGAAGAAAAACAAGATGTAGTCAATAAAAAACCAGAGGTGCTGGCAAGGTTAAAAATATTATTGCAAAATCAATTTATAAAAGACGATAAAACAGTAAATGTTGAGCTTAAATAAGGTTTTTAAAATGTATAAAATATCATATAAAGTTACTTTGATGTTCTTGTTGTTGATGTCTTCTGTTTCAATACAAGCTCAGAGTCCTAAAAAAAATGTTGCCGATAAACCATTGTTTAGAGATCCTGTTTTTGATGGGGCAGCGGATCCTTCCATTATTTGGAGTGATGAAGAACAAAAATGGTTGATGTTTTATACCAATAGAAGAGCCAATGATACTTCTATTAAAGGAATTGATTGGGTTCATGGAACTAAAATTGGTGTTGCAGAATCTACTGATGGTGCGCACTGGACGTATAAGGATACTTGTAGTATTAATTATAATTTAAAAGAGGTTACTTATTGGGCTCCCGAGGTGATAACGTATAAAGATACATATCATATGTATTTAACCATTGTGCCTGGTATATTTAAAGATTGGTATCATCCGAGATATATCATTCATTTAACCAGTAAAAACTTAATGGATTGGGACTATCAATCAAAATTAACATTAGCTTCAGAGCGTTGTATAGATGCGGATGTTTTTCAGTTGCCTGATGGAATTTTTAGGATGTATTACAACAATGAAAATGATGGTAAATCTATTTATTATGCCGATAGTAAAGATTTGTATCGCTGGGTGGATAGTGGAGTAAAAGTAATTAAAGATAGAGGAGAAGGTCCTGTGGTTTTTACATGGAAAGGAAAAAATTGGATGATGAACGATGCTTGGAGAGGTTTGGGAGTTTATGCCTCAGATGATTTTGTTAATTGGAAAAGACAAGAGAAAAATATATTACAAACACCAGGAACAGGAAAAGATGATCAGGTAAAAGGAGGGCATCCAGATGTTATTGTAAAGGATGATAAAGCTTATGTTTTTTATTTTACACATCCTGGTAGAACTCACGAAAATGAAGGGGAAGATAATACAGAAACAAGAAGAACCTCTATTCAGGTAGCGGAATTAGAATATGTAAATGGAAATATTATGTGCAATCGTAATTTACCAGTACAAATAAATTTAAAACCATAAAAATGAAAAAAGATATTGTTAGGAATGCTTTTAAAATGAAGCTAAAACCGGGATTTGAAGCAGAGTATAAAAAACGTCACGATGAGATTTGGCCAGAATTAGAAACTTTATTGTCTGAATCAGGGATTCAAGATTATAGTATTTTTTTAGATGAAGAAACTTTAATTCTTTTTGCTGTACAAAAACTTAATAAAGACTTTGATACAAGTTTATTGCCAAACCACCCTATTGTAAAAAAGTGGTGGGCGTATATGGGAGATATTATGGATACAAATTCTGATAATTCCCCTGTAGAAAAACCATTAAAAGAGGTTTTTCATATGGATTGATATCTATAAGTGTTGACGAAACTATGCTTACCGCTGCAAGACAAAAAGATGGTAGTCTTCCATACATCAATAGTTTTAAATTATCTCCTAACAGCAAAGCACTTAATTTAGGTTTAGATATTGGTTTTCCTTTTTCGGGAATAGCACCAGACTTAGGATGTTTTGAACGAAAACACTAACTTTAAAAATTATAAAAAATCATAAAAAAAGAATGAAATTACAATTTAAAACACTTTTATTAATAGCCTTTAGTATTGGTAATTTTTGCTTTGCTCAAGAATTAAAATCTGTCTCTATTTTAGGAGATTCGTACTCTACTTTTGATGGATATATTGAGCCTAATACAAATAAAACATGGTATTTTAATAATACCTCCCAAAACACCGATGTTGTAAGTGTACAACAAACTTGGTGGCATAAGTTTGTGAAAGAAAATAATTATAAACTAGAAAAGAATAATTCTTTTTCAGGTTCTACTATTTGTAATACAGGTTATAGAAAAGAAGATTATACTTTTTGTTCTTTTATCACTCGTATGAAAAATTTAGGTTCACCTGATATGATATTAATTTTTGGTGCTACTAATGATGCTTGGGCAGGTGCTCCAATAGGAAATTACCAGTATGCAGATTGGAAAGCAGAAGAATTATACAGTTTTCGTCCAGCAATGGCTTATATGTTAGATTATATTACAAATAGACATCCGAATGTTGAAGTTTATTTTATTTTAAATTCTGAATTAAAAGAAGAAATTAACGAATCAGTAAAAACCATCTGTAAACATTACAATGTTGATTGTATTGAATTAAAAGATATAGATAAAAAATCGGGACATCCTTCTGTTAAAGGAATGGAACAAATTAATACACAAATTACAGCGTTTATTAAGTAGTAAAATAATTTAATACTATAAAAAAAGCTCTAATCGAAAGATTAGAGCTTTTTTTATTGATATAATTATAGTTGTGTGTTTTTGTTGATATATCTATACTTAAATAGTTATTTTGTTAAGGATTTGTACGTTTTTCCTGTTTATTAAGTACGATATTCTTTATTAAAAAAATCATTCTACAGTTAATTTGCTCTCATAACATTTTAATTATTTAACTAAAAACAAGAGTATGGAAAACAATGTAAATTTTTTCAAGGATGTAAAATTAAAAGCATTCAAACGTATCATGCTACAGTTTGTACAATAGAGTATAAATCAAATTAAATCTTGAATCAATAAAACAAACTAAAACTAAATTAAACAGATAAGGCATGAAATTAAAACAGAATATCAAGAGTTATTTCTTTTTACTAGGAGTGTTGTTTGCTTTGCCAATATACGCGCAAAGCAAGTCTAGTATAAAAGGAATTGTTACAGACAAAACAGGGATGCCCTTGCCAGGAGTATCCATAATTGTTAAAAACACATCTATTGGAACTACTACAGATTTTGATGGTAAGTATGAGTTTTTAGTTCCTGATGATGCAAAAACTATCACCTTTACCTATGTCGGAATGGTGAAGCAAGAAATTAATATTAATGGAAAATCTACCATTAATATTATCATGAAAGAAGACACAGAGTCTTTAAAAGAAGTGGTGTTGGTTGCTTTTGGTCAGCAGAAAAAAGAAGACATGATTGGGGCAGTGTCTACTATTAATGCTAAAGATTTACAAAAAATATCAACTAGTAACCTTACCACCGCTTTGGCAGGTCAAGTTGCCGGTGTAATTGCTTATCAAAGAAGTGGTGAGCCAGGAGAAGACAATGCAGATTTTTTTGTTCGTGGAATTACAACTTTTGGGTCTCAAGCCAATAGAAGTCCTTTGATTTTAATTGATGGAATGGAATTAACAACTACAGATTTAGCTCGTTTACAGAAAGATAACATCGAAAGTTTTTCGGTCTTAAAAGATGCAACAGCAACTGCTTTGTATGGAGCTCGTGGAGCCAATGGAGTAATATTGGTGCAAACAAAACAAGGGGTAGAAGGTCCTGCAAAAATTTCTTTTCGTATAGAGAATTCAACATCATCACCAACAAGAAATGTTCAGTTTGCAGACCCAATTACTTTTATGAATATGCATAATGAGGCTGTTGTAACAAGAGATCCTTTAGGGCAAACATTGTATTCTCCTCAAAAAATAGAAAATACTATTAGTGGCAGCAATAAATATTTTTATCCTACCAATGATTGGCAGCAATTATTGTTTAAAGATCAAACAAACAATAGACGTATGAACTTAAATGTAAGTGGTGGTGGAAAAGTAGCCAGATATTATGTTTCAGGTTCTTACAATACCGATAATGGTATTTTAAAAACACATAAGCGCAACAATTTTAATAGTAACATTAAATTGAATAGTTACACTTTACGATCTAACGTTAATATTGATGTTTCTCCATCAACAGAGTTGGTAGTAAGGTTAAACGGTGTTTTTGACGATTACACTGGTCCTTTAAATGGAGGTTCTGATGTTTATAAAATGGCAGTTCGTTCTAATCCAGTATTGTTTCCTGCTTATTATCCAGTGGATGAGGATCATAAATATGTAAAACATATTTTATTTGGAAATTATGGAGATGGAAATTACTTAAATCCCTATGCAGAAATGGTAAGAGGCTATAAAAACTATTCAAGATCAAGAATGTTAGCTCAGTTTGAAATGAATCAAGATTTATCGATGTTAATAGAGGGGTTAAAGTTCAACACCATGGTAAATACCAACCGTAATTCTTACTTTGACGTAAGTAGAATGTACAATCCGTTTTATTACGAAGCAGGAAATTATAATAGATTTAATAATACTTATACGTTAACTCAATTAAACCCTGATACGGGAACCGAAACTTTGGGAGAGCCTCAAGGAGGAAATAAAACAGTAAGTTCTACTTTTTATTTACAAAGTCAGTTTGTTTATAATAGAAATTTTAACGATAAACATCAAGTAAACGGTTTGTTGGTATATCGTATGCAAGAGAGTTTGACTAGTGATTTTAGTAGTTTACAAACCTCACTGCCTTCTAGAAATTTAGGAGTTTCAGGTAGAGCTACTTATGCATATGACAATCGTTATTTTGCAGAATTTAACTTTGGATATAACGGATCTGAAAGATTTCATCAATCTCAACGTTTTGGGTTTTTTCCATCAGCTGGTGCTGCCTGGACTATTTCTAATGAAAAATTTTGGCAACCTTTTAAAGAAGTGGTAAACAATTTTAGATTGAGAGGGTCTTATGGTCTTGTTGGTAATGATGGTATTGGATCTTCGGCTGATAGATTCTTTTATCTATCTGAAGTTAACTTAAATGATGGAGATAGATCAGCAACTTTTGGTAGAGATAATGGGTATAGTAAAAATGGAGTTCGTATAAGTCGTTATCCAAACCCCGACATCACATGGGAAATTGCTCGTAAATCTAATATAGCAGTAGAGCTAGGTTTATTTAATAAATTAACAGTTCAGGCAGATTATTTTAGAGAACGTCGTACTAATATTTTAATGGAAAGAGAAGCGATTCCAAGTACTATGGGATTACAAACTTCTATCAAAGCAAATTTAGGAGAGGCATCAGGAAGTGGAGTAGATTTATCAGCAGATTTTCGTCACAGTTGGAGCGATGGAACTTGGTTTTCTGCTCGTGCTAATTTTACATATGCTACCAATAAATTTGAAGTATATGAAGAACCGGAATATGATGAATATTGGCGTTCTAGAGTAGGAAAATCACTTCAACAAACCTACGGTTATATTGCAGAACGTTTGTTTGTAGATGATGAAGAAGCACTAAACTCTCCAACACAAAACTTTGGAGGAAGACCTGTTGGTGGTGGAGATATTAAATATACCGATATCAATAACGACGGTGAAATTACCGAAGCAGATAAAGTAGCTATTGGTAACCCAACGCTTCCTGAAATTGTATATGGTTTTGGATTTTCATTTGGATATAAAAGCTTTGATGTATCAGCCTTTTTCCAAGGTTTGGCAAACGAATCTTTTTGGATAGATCCAGTAGCTATATCTCCTTTCGTAGCTTCAGGAGGTGGAGAAAATCAAGTATTACAAGCGGTAGCCGATAGTTACTGGTCTGAAAGTAATAGAGATTTATACGCATTTTGGCCGAGGTTAGATACTGAGTTAAATGAAAACAATACACAAACTAGTACTTGGTTTATGCGTGACGGATCTTTCTTAAGATTAAAGCAGGTTGAAGTAGGGTATAATTTGCCAGAAAAACTTAAAAACACATTAGGGATGTCAACATTTAGAGTCTATTTAAACGCCTCAAACTTATTAACGTTTAGTAAGTTTAAAAAATGGGATGTTGAAATGGGAGGAAATGGTTTAGGATATCCTGTACAGAGAACCATCAATTTAGGAATGAATATCAGTTTTAACTAATAAACAACCATTCGTTTTAACTAATTAAAAAATGAACATAATGAAACATAATAAAATATGGAGTTTAGTTGTTGTTGCTTTTACCTTGCTTTGGTCTTGTGACAGCTATTTAGATGTAGTTCCAGACAATCTGGCGACTATAGACGATGCATTTAGTTTACGAGTAAATGCTGAAAAATATCTTTTTACTTGTTATTCTTATATGCCTAATCATTCCGATCCTGCGAGTAATTTTGGTTTGGTTGGAGGTGATGAAATCTGGGCTTTTAATTCAGCTCCAGGTTCTTCAAAAAACTTTGAGCATAGAATTTTTGATGTTGCCAAAGGAGGACAAACTAAAATAGATCCTATTGGAAATGAGATTTGGGATGAAATGTATAAAGCCATTCGTGACTGTAATATTTTCTTAGAGAATATAGAAATCGTTCCAGATATGGATGAATTAGAAAAAAGAGAATGGATTGCTGAAGTAAAATTCTTAAAGGCTTATTATCATTTTTATTTAATAAAACATTACGGGCCTATTCCTTTGGTAAATGAAAGTTTGCCCATTGATGCTTCTATCGATCAAGTTCGTGTTTCTCGTCAACCGGTTGATGATTGTTTTAATTTTGTAGTAAACCTTTTAGATGAGTCTATTCAAACATTACCTACAGAGATTACAGATCCTATTAGTTCTTTAGGTAGAATTACTCAACCTATAGCAATGGCTTTAAAAGCAAGAGTGCTATTGTTTCATGCAAGTCCTCTTTTTAATGGAAATAGTGACTTTGCAGCCTTGATTAATAAAGATGGAACACAATTGTTTAATCAAACTAAAGATGATACAAGGTGGGTTACTGCAGCTACTGCTTGTAAAGAAGCTATTGACCTTTGCGAAAGTTTAGGATATCAACTCCATGAATTTCAAAACACCATTGGAAAGCCTTTATCTGAAGCGACCCTTACTCAATTAACTTTAAGAACCGCGATTACTGAAAAATGGAACACAGAAATTATATGGGGAAATACGCAAAGTATGGTGAGTAGTTTACAACGTTTTGCAACGCCTTTTGTGGATGAAACAAATACTGAAAACTCGCAAATTAGACATGAGTTAGGTGCTCCTATAAAAATTACAGATTTGTATTATACCAAAAATGGAGTGCCTATTGAGGAAGATAATACTTGGGATTATACCAATAGATATGGTATAAGAGCAGCAACAGTTAATGATTATCCTAATGTTGAAACAAATTATGAAACTGCTAATTATAATTATGATAGAGAAAATAGGTATTACGCAAACATTGGTTTTGATGGAGGGATTTGGTATGGACAAAGAAAATATGACGAAGGTGATTTGTTTTATATAAGAACCAAACAAAGTCAACAAAACAACAGTAATGCAACAGGTAGTTATATTAAAAAATTAGTGCATTATGAAAATGTTCAGACCCCAGCAACTAGTTATTCTGTGAATGCTTATCCTTGGCCAGTAATTCGTTTAGCAGATTTGTATCTAATGTATGCAGAAGCTTTAAATGAAGCAGAAGGACCATCACCAGAAGTTAAACAATACATAGATAAAGTTAGAGAGAGAGCTGGTTTAGAAGGTGTAGACGATGCTTGGACTAATTTTTCAACCAACGCATCAAAGCCACAAACTAAGGAGGGACTTCGTTCAATTATTCATCAAGAAAGAGGAATTGAACTTGCTTTTGAAGGAAAACGTTATTGGGATATTCGTAGATGGAAAACAGCACCTACCATTATGAATAATGATGTGTTAACTTGGAATTTATCACAAGAAACAGCTGAACTATATAGTAAGCCAAGAGTAGTGTTTACTCAGCAATTTGGGATTAAAGATTACTTTTTACCTATTAAGGATAGTTATATTATTCGTAATAGAAATTTGGTGCAAAATTTAGGTTGGTAACCCACAAAAAAGACAAATTATGAAGAAAAATTTAATATATATATGCGTTTGCTTTTTGTTGATGGCTATTAGTTGTCAAGAAGAAGGACGAGAAGATTTAATTAGTAAATCTGGAGAAGCTCCAGGGGTTATAAATAATATTAATATAACACCTACACCAGGAGGAGGAATAGTGACTTATGATGTTCCTGATGAAGATAACTTTTTATACGTAAAAGCGGTTTACGAAGCACCTAAAGGAGAAATTAGAGAAGCCAAATCATCTAAATATGCAAATGAAATTGTTTTAGAGTGCTTTGGAGATACAGAACCACATAATGTAAAATTATACAGCGTAGGAAGAAATACCAAGGAATCTGAGTTTGTAGAAAAGAGTTTTACTCCTTTAGAAGCATCAATTTATAATGTTGCTGCATCTTTAGATATTAATGCAGTCTTTGGTGGAATTGAAGTTTTATATGAAAACAATGATGAGGCAAACGTAATTATAGAAGTGATGGTTGATACCATTGGAACAGCTAAAGAATATGTTCCTTATGATAAGTATTATACAAAGTTAAATAGTGGTAGATGGGTATTAAGAGGTTTTGAATCTGTGGAAACTAATTTTGCAATAACAGTGAGCGATCCTTGCGGAAATACTACAGAAACTATAAAAACAACTTTAACACCATTATTTGAAATAGAAATTCCTAAAGATGATTTTGCTGATTTAAGATTACCAAATGATTCTAGATCATTACGTTCTAAAAACCCTATTACACATTTATGGGATGGAGTTATTAATTCTAATAGTAACTTCTGGGCATCAGATCAAAATCAAGACCCTATGCCAAAATGGATTTCTTTAGATTTTGGTAAAAAGTATAAGTTAAGTAGGTTAAAACTATGGTTCCGTGGAGATGGAGAATATACAGATGGAAACTACCCAACTGATTGGGAAGTATATGGATCTAATGATCCTAATCCAGATGGGTCATGGGATAGTTGGACGTATCTACATCATTTTGGAGAACCATATAAACCATCAGGATTACCACATAAGCAACGCACTCAAGAAGATATTGATTATGCAAGACAAGGTATAGATTATGAGTTTATTGATATACCAGACGGTTACCGTTATTACAGAATTAAGTTTAATGAAACTACAGGTAAGGGGGCGTTTATTATTATTACAGAAATGACTTATTGGGGTAAAGAGGAATAGATGTTAAACTTAATGCAAAGTAAAATGAAAAATAAAATAAAAAATATAGTATTAGGAATGCTCGCATTATCGGTGTTTTCCTGTCAAGATCAAACGGAGATTTATGAAGGTTTTGTGAATGAATTTTCTGATAAAAATTATCCAGGAAAGGTTTTATATCCAGTTTCATATGCTGGTAAAAACAGAGTTAAAATAGGAGTTTTAACGCCTAAAGATCCGTCATCAAAAGAAATGAGAGTTTTTTGGAATTTTTATACAGATTCTATTTCAGTGCCTATTACGGCAACTAATGCTCTTAAAGAATTGATCATAGATAATTTAGATGAAAAAGCATATTCTTTTATCCTAAAAACGTACGATGATGAGGGAAATATATCTGTACCTGTTGAGGTTTTTGGAACTGCTTATGGAGCAAATTATCAGAAATTAATTTCTAATAGAGAATTAAAGAGTTCTAGTGTAGATGGAATAACAGGTGCGTTAACACTCACTTTTGGAGATGCTGATATTTCTAACGGAGCTGTGGAAACTAGAATAAGATATACAGATACTTCTGATGGTGAATCAACAGCTGTATTACCTGCTGCAGACAAAACAATTACAATTAGTGATTATAAATCTGGAGCAGAATATGCTACTTATTTTTTACCAGAAGAAACTTGTATTGACACTTTTAATACTGAGTGGGATGGTATTTAAAAAGTAGCTAAATACTTACTAGATATTAAAATTAAATTTTGGGTTTAATGGCATGGTAACTCATAACCATTAGGCCCATAATTTAATCTTTCAATTCTCTATTGATGAGAATATACATTTAACCCCTATGAAAAATATATGAAATATAATTATTTAATATTTTCTTGCTTCTTGTTTATTTTTACTAGCACAATACGTGCTCAAAAATCAATAGGTGATTATGAGAAAATACTTTTAGAAAAAGAAAATCAATTAACCATACAAACAAAAAATGCTTTAGTAATTATAGAGTTTTGTACTCCTTCTATCCTTAGGTTTAGAACTACCTGGAATGGTGTTTTTGAAAAAGAAGAACATTGGATGGTTTCTAATTATAATTGGAATCCGGTTAATTATCAATTAAAAGAAACAGAAAAAGAAATCAACATTAACACAACATTATTGCAAATTAATATTCACAAAAAAACATTTGCAATTCAAATTTTTGACAACAAAGGAAATTTATTGTCTTCTGAGTTTAATCAAAACAAGAAAAATTATTTAGGAGCTTATCAAGAAGATAAAAAAGTGGGAACTGTAAAACAATTACAGGAAAATGAACATTTTTTTGGTTTTGGAGAACGCATGGATTTTTTAGACAGAAGAGGAAAAAAAGTAACATTAAATGTAGGAAGAGGTATTGGAAGACCTCACATAACAGGTGCTTATAATGTTTTAGAGGCCAATTATAGTCCTATTCCTTTTTTTATGAGTACCAAAGGGTATGGCGTTTTTTTTCATAACGCATATCCAACTACGTGGGATATGGGAGCAAGTAATAATGAAATTTACAGTTTCCAGGCAGAAGGTGGAGCCTTAGATTACTATTTTATTTATGGGCCAACGTTTACAAGTATTTTAGATGGTTATACTTCTATTACAGGTAAATCACCTTTATTACCAAAATTTGCATTAGGCTTACATGTAGGAACATATAGTGGTGGAACTTGGGGACAAGAGAAAAATACTTCTACAGATTATGTGGTAAATCTTGCTAAAAAATTTAGAGAGTTACAAATTCCGCTAGACGTATTACATTTAGACTCTACTTGGCGAATTTTTGGTAAAAGTGGGGGAAAAGGAGCGACGACTTTTGAATGGAGAGAAACTTTTAAAAACCCAGAGAAAATGTTTTCAGACTTGTATGATTTAAATTTAAATATGGTAGGATTACATTTAAGACCGAGATTTGATAACGGAAAGGAATTACAATTGTTAGATGAAGCTAGAAAAAAAGGATTTGTATATCCAGAAGATGATAACCCCGGTGAATTTGTTAATTTTTTCGATCAAAAATCAGTAGACTGGTGGTGGGATAATGGTGTGAAAAGAGTTGCAGATCAAGGAGCCATGTTTTTAAAAACAGATGAAGGAAGCGCTTTTGGCCGTAAAGCAAATGAAAGTGATAAAGTAGGACCCAAGGGAGAAAATATAAAAGAATTACATAATTTATTTCCTATAGCTTATGCCAAAGCTCCTTATGAAAAATTTCAAGAGCACAATGGAATAAGAGGAATGAACCATACCCGAGAAGGGTATGCAGGTATTCAGCGTTATCCTTTTATTTTTGCAGGAGATTGGCCAAGTGAGTGGCAATATTTTGAACCAGTAATAAAAGCAGGTCTAAATATTGGGCTTTCTGGAGTAGGAAATTGGTCTCATTGCATGGGAGGATTTGAGCATGTGGCAGATCCTGAGTTATACATTCGTTGGTGTCAATTTGGATTGTTGAGCCCTATTGCACATTTGTTTGGAATGGAGCATCCTAGTTATAAAGAACCGTGGTCATATGGAGATGAAGCTCAACGTATTTTTAAGCAATATGATGAAATGCGTTATAGCTTAATTCCGTATTTATATAGTTATTCTTATGAAATGTATACCAAAGGAACTCCATTAATGAGAGCGTTGGTTTTGGCTTATCAGAATGATATAAACGTATATAATATTACAGATCAATATTTATTAGGAGAAAGTTTAATGATTTGTCCAGTAACACAAAAAGGAGCACAAACTAGGGTTGTATATTTGCCTGAAGGAATTTGGACAGACTATTGGACAGGAAAAACTTATGAAGGTAAAAAAGATTATAATGTTCTATGTCCTATTGATCAATTGCCAATTTTTGTAAAACAAGGAGCCATAATTCCAACCCAAGAACTTATAAATTATGTAGGAGAAAAAGAAATGACTCAGTTGACTTTGGATGTGTATCCAAATGCATCAAATACTTTTACGCTTTATAATGATGATGGTAAAACCTTAGATTATAAAAAAGGAAAATTTAATACAACTTTATTCATTTCAAAAATTTCGGAAAAAGAAATTGAATTTACAATAGAGGCTACTAAAGGAAAATTTAAAAGTACTGTATTAGATTATATAGTAAGGTTTCATTTAAAAGAAAAACCAAATTCTATAAAAGTAGATGATAAAATATATGAATTGGATTCTGATAAAATAGCATTTAAAGATGGTGTTTTATCAGTGTCTGTAGAGAGAAACAGTAAGGAAAAAACAGTAATAGTGGTTAAGTAAATAGTTAGTTTAATTGTTGACAATGGTTTTATGCGAAAGGATAAAACCATTGTTTTTTTATGACTGTGTTTTGTGTTCTACCTGATATGTTTTAGGAGTTTGTCCAAAGTATTTTTTAAAGATTTTAGAAAAATAATTAGCATCATTAAAACCACAAGTAAGGCTTACTTCAGCAATGGTGTAATTGGTGTTTTTAAGTAATAATGCTGCCTTTTTCATTTGAATGGTGCTAATGAATTCATGAGGTGTTTCTCCTGTAATCTCCTTCATTTTTTTATAAAAAACAGTTCTACTCAGTCCCATTTTAGACAAAATTAAGTTGATACTAAAATCTGCTTCTCCAATAGTTTCTTCTACAATCAGTTTTACTTGTTCTATAAACTTTTTATCCTCATCGGTATTGGTTAAAATATCCATAGATAGTTCAGGATTTTTACTAAAACTCTGAATAATAATATTTCTTTGATTAATAAGAGCATCAATTTTTAACTTTAAATATTTAAAATTAAAAGGTTTGGTAATGTAATCATCCGCTCCAATTTTTATTCCTTCTATTTTTTTATGTTCTGATGAATTTGCGGTTAAAAGAACGATTGGAATGTGACAGGTATTAAAGTTTTCTCTCAGTAATTTAATGGCTCCAATACCATCAACCAAAGGCATCATAAGGTCACAAACAATAATGTCTGGCACTTCTTTAATAGCCGCTTCAACACCTGTTTTCCCGTTTTCTGCTGTAAAAACATTAAAGTATTGTTGAAATTTTGTTCCTAAATAATCTCTCATTTCATCATTGTCATCAATAATTAAAATAGAGTATTGTTTGTTTGCGTTTTCTGTTTTAAAATCTTTTTGAACTTCTAGTTTAGGTTCATAAAAATTACTTTCGTTCACTACAATATCACTTACCTCAATATCTTCACCTTTATAATGTTTTTTATGTATTGGTAATAAAATATTAAAACAAGTACCTTGGTCTATTTCACTAGTAACTTCAATAGTTCCTTTATGACAGTTAACAAGTTCCTTTACATAGAATAGACCTATTCCCGAGCTGTTTTCGCTTTTTCCAAAACGCTCAAATAAATGTTTTTGATCTTCTTTTGAAATTCCTTTTCCTTCATCTTTTATTTTAATTTTGATGTACTCATTGTTGTTAATCAATTTTAAAGAAATTTTAATAGACTTGTCCGAAGGGGTAAACTTAATAGCGTTAGAAAGGAGGTTATAAACAATTTTTTTCAGCATTTTAACATCAATATGACCAACTATGTTTTCACTATTGGTTTTAAATGATAAATTTATTCCCTCTTTGGTAGCTAAAGGCATAAATTGATCATGGATGTTTTTAATAAAATCAACAATGTTTGTGTTGATTAATAAAAGCTTCATTTTTTCTTCTCTAATTTTTCTAAAATCTAGAATTTGCTCTACCAAATTTAATAGGTAAGTGGTGCTTTTTTGAATTTTTTTAGTACTTAACTTAGTTTGATTAGAAACTTCATTGTCATCAATAATATCTTGTAAATGACAAGAAATTAAAGTCAATGGCGTTTTAAATTCGTGAGATATATTGGTATAGTATACTAATTTTTTCTCGTTTAGTTTATCGGCAAAGACAATACTATTTTTTGCGGAAATTTGCCTTTTGTATAAATATAAAAAAGCAAAAAAGATACTTCCAAAAAACAAAACCATTAAGAAATAACCTAAATAAGATTTAAAAAAGGGTGGTTTAATATTTACATTAAACTTAAGTGTTTTTGGTAATTCAAGACCGTCACTATTGGTTGCTTTTAATAAAAATGTATAATTTCCATGTGGTAAATTTTGATAAATAGCGGTATTGCTAGTTAAAGGAGTACTCCAATTTTTATCAAAATGATCTAGTTTATATGAGTATTGAATTTTTTCTGGGTTTTTAAAATCTAAAACAGAAAAGTCAAAACGAATGGTATTTTGAGTATAAGATAATTCGACGTTGTCTATATATTCAATATTTTTTTGAATAATATCCGATTTTCTAGGTATTTGTTCATTTCCGTTTACAAAGAATTTAGAAAGTACTAATGGATATGCGGTAGTATCTTTGGTAATGTTTTTAGGATTAAACGTTAAAAAACCTTTGTGGTGTCCAAATAAAAAATCACCGTTATTTAGTTTGTTAACGCAGCCTTCAGTAAAATAATTTAAACCATATCCTTCAACAAAAAAATTCTCAAATTTATTGCGTTTTGGGTAATATTTGTTAAGTCCTAAACTGGTGCTAATCCATATGTTTTTGTCGATATCTTCTTGCATTGCAAAAATCTTATTAGATGACAATCCATTGGCCACACTTAAATGAGTAAATTTAAATTTTCGGTCCTTAAAATCACTATAGTTTAGGATGTTCATTCCGCCTCCCATGGTAGAGAGATAGATGCTATTGTCTGATGCTTGAAAAATGTGATCGACAGAATTATAGGTTAAAGATGAAATGCTGTTTTTGATATTTTTAATAGATATAAACTTTTTGTTTTTTTTGTTTAATTCATTAGACATTAAAAGATTAATTCCATCTGAGGTACCAATCCATAGGTTATGATCTTTGTCAAAAAATAAACAACGGATGTAATTACTTAGTAGTTGATCTGATGATTTTTTTTGAGTATAGGTTGTTATTTTAGGATTGTTAAAAGGGGTAGACATTTGTGCCAATCCGTAACCATGAGATCCAAACCAATAGTTTTTATTATGGTCTTGAATAATAGCATATACATCGTTTAAAGCTTTTGAATTCTTTGATTCTATATGGATTATTTCAAGATTTTTAGGAGCTGTATCGGTAATGCTTTTAATCACAAATAATCCTTTTCCTTTAGTACCTATCCACATGTTATTTAGGTGGTCTATATACAGGCTATATACATTAATGTTTTTGAATTTTTGTTGATTTTCTTTAGACAGGTCATCAGGAAAAGTGAATTGTAAATCATAATTTGAATAACAAAAAATTTTACCCCCTTTACTTCCTAGCCATAAGCGACCTTTTATATCTTCAACAGAGGCACGAATTTCATTTTCAAATATATTAATAGGATTATTTATGGGTTTGTGCCATATGAAGTTTTCATTGGTAAGGTTAATTTTGTTGATACCACCATACATGGTTCCTACCCAAAGATTTTTTGAGGAATCTTCAAAAATAGACAATACAATATTAGAGGAAAGACTTCCTATTTTTTCTTCGTTTGATTTAAATTTTGAAAAAGTATTGTTGTTTCTATTGTATAAAAACAAGCCTCCACCATGAATTCCAATCCATAAATTTTTATTACTGTCTTCTAGAATTTTTTGCTTATCAGAGTCTCCTAAAAAAAATCTTTCTTCGGCATCTAAATCATAATATTCTATTTTTTTTGATCCTATGGAGTATTTAAAAATTCCTCTTTTCTGAGCGATTAGCCAAGTGTTGTTAAAAGAATCATTGTAGAATTTAGAAATTCCATTAAAATTTTCATGATAAATCAATGAAGATTCATCTTTAGGAATGTTATATTCCAAAAGAAACTCATTAGAACCTAAAAGTAAAATATCATCGTTATATTGATTAATTGATATAACGGAATTGCTTTTTAGTTTTTTATTGATGCTAACAACCGGTATGAATTTATTTGTTTTTGGGTTGTATTTGATAATTCCTTTAGAAGTTGTTCCAAACCAAATATTATTTTTATGAGTATTAAAACTAATAAAGCTTGTGTTTTGATAATAGGTATTGATGATTTTTTCACCTTTAGAAAATTTTATTTTTACAAGACTGTTTTCAGTTCCTATCCACATATTTCCTAGCAAGTCTTCAAAAACAAAATGAACATCATTACTTGTTAAACCGTTCTTAGTATTAAATATTTCTGCTTTTAATTGATAAGAATTTTCTATATAAGATATTTTAGTGCAACCATTGTTTCCCCATGCCCACATATCTCCGTTTGAAGTTATTCTAAAGCCTTCAACAGGAAAATCCCTTTTAAGTAAGTGTTTATTTAGGTTTAACACTTCATTGGTAATAGGGTTTACTCTTTGTAGATTTAAGTCATCAGCCCAACACCAAATAAACCCTTTTTTATCTTCACTAATTTTAACCATTCTACTGTTGGTTAAACTAGTAGTGTCACCAGGAATAGAATTGTAGTTTTTAAAACTTTTTCCATCAAACCTACTAAGACCATTTAAAGTTCCAAACCATAAATACCCATGTTCATCTTGAATAATATCTCTTACAGAATTGTCTGGTAGTCCGTTTTTTATATCAAGTTTTTCAATATAAATATTTTGAGCATTTAAAAAGAAGGAAAGTAAAAAAAGTAGATAACAGAATTTATTTTTCATAGTATTAAACAATATTCTTTATTAGTTGATGTTGTTTGGGGTAATGATTTTTTGCAGTAAAGGAATAGTTTTATTTGTTGATAAAATATGACTAAAAAAGCCTTTTAAACAAGTCGTTTAAAAGGCTTTTTATAAAGTTTGTTTTTTTACATTAGCCTATTTCTCATAAAAACTATTGATAAAAAATCGCAATCCAATTTCTTTATTGTTTTTAAGATAATCTGCCAGGGTAGTGGCAATAAAAGTAGCTCCTTTGATATTTGTATGAGTATGATCTTGAGGAAAGAATTCTTTTACTTTTTCTTTTCCTAAAGCTTCATAACCTTCAGCTACCAAATTGTGTAAGTCAATGTAATAAGCACCTTCTGCTTCAGCAGCTTGTTTTGCCCAACCTACATAACTATCATTTCTCCTTTCTACTTTTCCGTTAGGCCATTCGTTTCTTGGGGTTAAACTTAAAACTATAGGAATGGCTCCTTTTGCTTTAACCTCCTTAATCATGTGTTTCATGTACCAACCATAGGTGTGTACAACTTCAACAAGACTGTCTCTATTTACTTCTTGACTTTCATCTCCCATTCCTTTTAAAGAACCTCTGTATTTGGCTTTGTCAATGTTTCCGGCATCATTATGTCCAAATTGAATAAAAACATAATCACCAGCTTTAAATTGTTTTTTAGCTGCTTCCCACAAACCTTCATATTCAAAAGTTCTAGTACTCCTACCTCCTCTGGCTTTGTTGTAAATATTCACACGCATGGTATCACACAAAGATGGAAATGCAACACCCCAACCGATGGTATTCGGATTACTACTTTCTGCCATAGTAGAATCTCCAATTAAATAAATATCTGTTTTCTTAGGAAGTTTTATGGTTGGATTTTCAAGAAAATATTGTTGGATAGAATTATCAGTTTTTTTTAATTCATTTACAATAATAGAAGCGGCTAAAGCAGCTCCTTTTGCTGAGGTATGTGTATGATCTCTTTTGTAAAAATAAGTTCCAGTTACTTTACTTTCTCCCAGTTTTTCTAGTTGAGACGCCATATTATCATTCAATTCAATAAATTGAGCTCCTGTTTTTTCTGCTACTTGTTTTGCCCATAAACCGTAAGATTCATTATTTCTTGGTATTTTACCATCTTTCCAATCGTTTCTTGGAATTGGAGACATAATAATTGGAATGGCTCCTTTTGCTTTGGTTTCTTCAATCACTTTGGTAATGTACCATCCATAAGAATGAACCGTTTCGTGTTTACCAGTAATCATGTTCACAATCTTTTCAGATTCGTTTCCAATTCCTTTAATGGTCCCTCTCGCTCTTTTATTGTCGTTTAGAGGACCATTATCGTTGTGACCAAATTGAATTAATACATAATCACCTTTTTTAAGTTTTGCTTCTACAGCATCCCACAAACCTAAAGCTTGAAATGTTCTACTACTAGTTCCTCCTAGAGCATGGTTTTCAATATTTACTTTGGTTTTGTCTAGATACTGACCAATAAAATCACCCCATCCCCAAAGACCGTTGTAACCATCTCCTTTACCATTTTTTACAGTAGAATCTCCTACTGTATAAACAGTGGGTTTGCCGTTTTTTGTTGTAGTTGTTTTGTCTGTTGATTTACAACTAGCAAATAAAGCTGATAAACAAAGTATTGTTAATAATTTTTTCATGTTGTATTTTTATCATTAATTATTTCTAAAATCGAACCATAAAGTCATTGGAATACCATGGTCACCACTTTTGATTCTGATATTTGTAGGTTGACTTTCTGGACCTTGATCACTTAAACTTTTAAAAGCTCTCATTCCTGGAATTTCATACATAAAAGAAATGTTTCCTTCAGGAAATCTAGGTTGAGGAAAAACTTTTGAAATGGCTTTTTTAGGTAAATCTGGCGTAAATAATCTTAAAAATAATTTATCAGATTCGCTAAAAAACTGAACATCTCCATTTTTTGTTCTAAGATTTGCAGCAATCATATTGGCATGATAACCTTTAAACTCTGGATATACCAAGTTTTCAAAACTTTCACCAGTAATGGTCTTGTTGTAGTCTTTTTCCCAAAGTCCCATTGTGGTTCCTTTAATTCTGTTTTTCCAAACATGGTAAGGTCCATTTCCAAACCATTTTATAGATGCTACACCTTCTTCTGGAAAATCAAAAGTAAGACCAAATTCACTAATAGCTCCTTGAATAAAAGCATCGTCAAAACCGCTACTTCTACCCGCATATTTTAACATTAATGCATCCATTTTAATTCTACCATCATTGTACATCGTCCAAGTAATATTGTCTAAACCTCCTGCGTATTTAATATAACAAACTGCTGAATCTTTGTATTGCTCTGTGGTTACTTTGTCAACTTCAAACTTCATTCCTACAGGTCGAGGACCATTGTTAAAAGGAACATTTCCTTTTTCGTTTTTAATACTGATGATTTTACCAGTTTTGTTATCTAATTTCAATGTCACTTTTTTACTACTTAAAGTAACTTCATTTTTAGATTGAGATACTTTTACCTTTTTTCTTTCTTTTTCTGTTTTGATGAATTTATTTGCAAAATAAGGAGCTTTGTGTATTGGCCATGACCATGTATAAATTTCTCTACCAAATTTATCATTTGCAGTAATTTCTAACCAATCTCCTTCAAAAAAATCATCAGGTAAATCAAACTTAATTTTTCTAGTTTCTCCTGGTTCAATACTTCCTGAATTAATAGTGTTAGAAGCAGTAATTACAGCTTTATCTTTGTTGTAAATAACATCATTACTAGTTTTTAACACACGATATTCAAGTTTACACTCATCAAGGTTTGTATAAATGTATTCGTTACTTACCATAAAAGAACCATCAAACATAGAGGTTACTTGTTTTGGTTGAAACTGAATTGGAGACCAAACTTCTTTTACAGTAAAGAAACTCCCTTCTTTTTCTCTATGAGGTCCTAAAACACCATCGGCAGCAAGGTTTCCTTTTGAATCAAATTTTTGTTCTCCTGTCCTGTCGGTACGCAATACAGCTTCATCTAACATCGCCCACATAAATCCACCAGCAAATAAAGGACTTTGCTTGTAACGATTCCAAAAATCTTCTAAACCAGCTCCAATACCATTGTCATAGGTTCCATGCATAAATTCGGTAGGAAAAAACACGTTTTCACCATTGTTAAATCTGTGCATTCCTGTTAAATAAGTAGGGTAGTGGTGTGTATCCCAACCATCAAAATCAGACCAAGGGTGAATGACAATTCTATTTTGAGGATCGTATTGGTGGAAAACGTGATCAATTTCGTAGTTCCATCCACCTTCATTTCCATGGTCCCAGATAATAACTGATGGATGGTTGACATCTCTCTGCACCGTTTCTTTAATTATTTTAGTTCCCGTTTTGGTATCATATCCGTTTTGCCAACCTGCAACTTCATTCAACACAAACAAACCTAAAGAATCACAAGCTTCTAAAAAATGAGTGTCAGGAGGGTAATGACCTCTAACTGCGTTCATATTCATATCTTTAATTAAGTTTACATCTAAAATACTAATGATTTTATCAGTACTTCTTCCAGACTCTGGCCAAATGGTGTGTCTGTTAATTCCTTTCATGATAATTTTTTTACCGTTTACGTAAATACCATCTTTTTTAAGGAATTTTATAGTTCTAAACCCGATTTTGGTTTTAGAAGTATGAAGTGTTTTTCCATTGTTTTTAAGTGATAAACTTAACGTGTATAAGTTTGGAGATTCTGGATTCCAGTTTTTTACACCGTCCCATTTTGCTTTAATGGTTTGTAAATCATCTTTACTGTTGATAGGCAAAGTGATTGCAGGGAATTTTTCATCACTTCCGATAGGATTGATTTTTGCTTCTATAATACTATTTTCTGGAATGTTTACCAATTCTAAATCAGCAGTTAAAGAACCATCCATTTGAGCATCAACCGCTACGTGTTTGATGTGAGAGCTTGGAGAAACTGTTAACCAAACAGGTCGGTAAATTCCGCCAAACAACCACCAGTCTGTTTTACGTTCTGCATTGTTTACCGTGTTGTTGCTAGAGTGTTTAGAAACATGTACTTCTAAAAGATTTTCAGCTCCGTAGTTTAACAAAGATGTAATGTCATATTTAAACTCATAAAATCCACCTTGATGAATGTCTCCAGCCGATTTTCCGTTGATTTTCACTTCGGTATCTGTCATTGCACCCGCAAAAACAATGGTTACATTTTTACCTTTGTAATCGGCAGGAATGTTGAATTTGTATTTATAAAAACCTTCTTCTTTACTTGGTTCTTTTTGATCTAATTCTTTGTACCATCTACCATAAGTATAAGTTCCAAATCCTTGTAATTCCCAGTTTGAAGGAACATCAATGGTTGTGCATTTTTTACTGTTATGTCCATCAGTACACATAAATTCCCATTTCACAGGGTTTTTAAAGTCTTTACCAGATAAGTATATTTTTTCTGATTCTTGGGCTACAGCATTGATACAATAAAGTAATGCAAAAGCAAATAGCGTAGCTATTTGCTTTGTTTTTGTTTTGTTAAAAGTCATATAATTATTAATTACCATCAGGTGTTTCTATTTCAAATCTTGTGCTCATTGGCACAGTCCAATCACTTAGTTGATTTGGATTTTCAGGATTGTATTTAGGAATGTTAGGTTTGATGTACTTAACAAGTCCTATGTTTAATTGTTGAATACCCAAGACTACAGATTTTGCAATTTCATTAGCTCCAAAACTATTGAAATGAGTGTTGTCTTCTAAAGCTTTTGATTGTCTAGGAAAGGTATTTGCAGGATATTGTACAAATGCTTTTCTAGAAGGTTCATCTCCCCAAGCTTCGTACATTTTGGTGGTCATTTTGGTAATGTCAATCAAAGGAACTTGTAATTCCTCGGCTACTTTTCTCATCGCAGCAGGATAATCACCATGTGTTGGTTTTAAAGTACCATCATTATTAAATGCTCTTCTTTGCGTTGGTGTACACAATACTGGTATTCCACCTTTATTCCTAGCTTCTTCAATAAATTCTTTTAATAGGTTGGTATATAATCCCCAAGCACCATTTCCTTCTCCCTTTATTTTTTCATCATTGTGACCAAATTCTATAAAAATATAATCCCCAGGCTGCATTAAACCTAGTATTTTCTTTAATCTTCTACCTCCTTTAAAAGATGGTAAAGATGCTCCTGATTCTGCATAATTTGCAAATACAACATCAGAGGTAAAATAATTGGTGATGAATTGTCCCCAAGAAGCCCAAGGCTCATGATCTTGGTCTGTAACGGTTGAATCTCCAGCTAAAAACACATTGATGACATTAGAAGCGGGAGTAATTTTTATGCTTTGTATAGCTGGCTCTCCTGAAAACTCTAAAGTTAGCTTGTTGTCCCAATTTAATTGTCCTTTATTACGATTCTTAACAGCAATATTAGTGTGTTCATCTATTTTAGGAGTTCTAACATTAACTGTAAATGATTGATGAACAAATTCTTTTTTGTCTGTCTTAACTTCTTTCAACATCAATCTTCTAGATTCTGCTTTTACAGACGTAATAGCACTTTTTTTTCCTCCTAAAACCACATCAATAGTATAGTTTCCTTCAGGAAGTTTTACAGAAAAGTAAATAGAAGTCTTACCTGAAATATTTTTCTTTTCAAATGTTACTTTTTCAGCAGATCGATAGTCAAATCCATACCCCGTTTTCTCATTGTAGCTAATAGGAGTGTTGATGTTTATTCCAGATTTTGATTTTATTGTTTTACCAAAATAGAATTCTTGGCTTTGTTCTTTTTGTTGTGCGTTAACATTTAAGATAGAAATCCATAAAAAAGCAGAAAAAAGATATTTAAAGTATTTCATTGAGATAATTTTTAGCAAACTAGTGTTAATGTTGCAAAAATCCATCCTGCACTATGATGCTATGTTAAGGTCTTTTTTACCAGAAACTTATGTTTAAATATAAAAAAAACAAGAGTATTGTGCTCCTGTTTTTAATACTATTTTAATATTGTATTTTATACAAACTAAATAATTACTTAGTAAAGTTATAGTTAGGGTTTGTAAAACTCTTTAAATTTTCAAAAGGAATAATTGACCAATAGGTATCATCACATTTTTTATTTGTAAGTGTTTTACTTTCTAAGTAAAGTCCTTTAGTGGTTAGCTTCCATATAGGAAACTGCCAAGCTTTAACACTGTTGTAGTTACATTTGATAGCTTCTGTAGGATTTATTTTTTCAGGATAAAGACTTGTTAAAATTTCTAATATTTTAGGTCCAAAAACTTTGTAACGGTACTGCATCCATTTGTATTCTCCAGAAGATAGTTGGGGCTGAGGTTGTTCACCAAACCAAAATAAATCTTCTAGTTTTGGAGCTATTCCATCAATCAATTTAAATGTATGGTACTCTGTGGCGTTACTTCCTTTAATACCAAAGCAAGATCTATTTGTGTTGGTTGTAAAACTAATAAAATCTTGATTTAAAAAAGTAACCTCATAATCAATCGAGTATTCCCCATTACTTCCTAAATAAACACATGAGTATTTTGTGTTGATCATTTTTAAGTGATTGGCTATTAGTTTATTATTGATACTGTCAGCCTGAATTTTATATTTACGACTATTTATAATTCTAAAAAAAGAAATTCCAGTTACTGGATCCGTCATTTTTCGGATACAAGCTCCTTTAGATATTTTTTGTTTTTTACCTTTTTTAAACTTAACGTCTTTTGTTCTATATGCAGTAAATGGATCTACTTCATATTTTTTAATCGCTTCAAAATATGGGTGATTTAACTTTTCTATATCAATTGGTTTTAAGCTAAAAGCAATTTTTTCTTTATTTTCATAAGTCCATGTTCCTGTCCAAACGTTTTTTTCTTTTTCAATTAATTGTACTGAGTCTTTGGTAATATTTTGTTTTTTTACGGGATCCCAATATTTTGATATCAAATTAATTTGGCCATTCTCTAATATTACACCTTCTAATAAATGATTGTATAAGTCGTTTTGAGTAAAATAGCTCGCAACACAGTCGTTTCCGTACTCATCAATTTTAATGGCAAGTTCTGTTTCCCCAACTTTTCCTTGTAAGTAATATGTTTTTTCTCGGTGTGCATAAATGTTGTGAACACATAGAAAAAACAAGATTCCAATAATGGTGTTTTTCATTTTTGATATAATCATTTAGATTTATAAATTGAAATAGAGTTTTATTTGGGGTAAAAAAAGAGTAATTTCCCCGCCAAATTAATTAAAATATTCGTAATTAAATGGATGGATTTGTCTTTTATTTAAAGCAGGGAGTAAATCATATTACAGATTTAGAAGGAATAGACCACATGGCGTTTATCATCACGCTTTGTGCTGTGTACAAAATAAAACAATGGAGGCAAATTTTGGTTTTGGTTACTGCATTTACCATTGGTCATACCGTAACTTTAGCGCTTTCGGGTTTAAAACTTATTTCTGTGAACCAAGAATTGGTAGAAACTTTAATTCCGGTAACCATATTATTAACGGCCGTTTATAATATTGTAAAAAAGACAGATCATTCAAAAGGGGGAATACAATTGAATTATTTATTAGCACTGTTTTTTGGCTTTATTCACGGTATGGGTTTTTCAAATTTTTTCCGTTCTATGATGATGGGAATAGATGATGAATCTATAATTTTTCCTTTGTTTTCCTTTAATGTAGGAATAGAATTAGGTCAACTAGCTATTGTGGCTTGTTTGTTGTTAATTAATATTATATTAACCACTATATTTTCTGTAAAACATCGAGATTGGAATTTAGTGATTTCTGGTGCAGGTGGGGGAATAGCACTTACGATGATTCTTAAACATTTGATTTAAAAGTTTTGAAAAATATTTTATTAGCATTTTTGGTTTTATTTGGAGTTTCCAATTTATGGGCTCATACCATAAAAATGACCACAGGAAAACTTGAGTTAAACACCCAAAATAAAACATGTAAGCTTACGCTAAACTTTTTTATTGATGATTTTGAAAGTGAATTAATCAAAATGTATCCTCAGCCTCCATTTGATTATAAAGTTCCAAACACTCAAATGCAAGAAACTATTGAAAGCTATGTTTTAAATAATGTAAGTATAGAGCTTAATCAGGTGTTGGTAAATTTAAGTATAACCTCTATTTATAAAACGGAAGATAATGTTTGTCAAGTAATTTTTAATGGACAATTAAACGAACATCAAGAATATGATATTGTTACTGTTAAAAACACGTTGTTGTTTTCTTCTTTTGATAAGCAATCAAACATTTTACACGTATATGTTGATGGAGAAAAAAAACAGATTTTTAGATTTTTTGCTGGAGTACCTGTAAGAACAGAGAGATTTTAACTTAACTTTTTTTATAAAAACAAAAGGTGATACCTTATGTAAGCTATCACCTTTTTGATATATGTACAATAATTATTGTTTAATAAATTGTGCATCAATCACAAGTTTTACTTTGTCAGAAACCACAACACTTCCAGCTTCTGTAACAGCACTCCATGTAAGGTTAAAATCTTTTCTGTTGATTTCTCCAAGAATTTCAAAACCAGCTTTTGTTTGTCCGTAAGGATCTACAGCCACTCCGTTAAGTTCTACGGCTAAAGAAACTTCTTTGGTAACATCTCTAATGGTTAAATCACCTATCAATGTTTCTCCGTCAAAAGACTTAGATTTAAAAGTCATTTCAGGATATGTTTCAGCATTAAAAAAATCATCAGATTTTAAGTGCGCATCTCTATCTTTATTTTTAGTATTGATAGATTCTATTTGAGCCGTAAAATTAAAATCGGCTCCTTTAAAATCTTCACTTTCTGTTTCTAAACTAGCATTAAAATTTTCAAAGTGACCTGTAACAGTTGAGATCATCATGTGTTTTACTTTAAATGCAACTTCTGAATGTGTTGGGTCAATAGCCCATTTTGTTAAATTTTTCATCTTAATTATTTTTTGATTAAATATTCATTGGTACTTCCATTAGTAATATTTGGGCATCTTTTGCTGCTGTTATTTTAATGGTTTCGGCATCCCATACTCCAAAACCATCTCTTCTTTCTAACTCCTGACCTTCAATGTTGGCTGTTCCTTCTAAAACAAAGAAGTAAACACCATTTTCTTGTTTATGAATTTTATATTCGGTCTTTGTTTGTTCATTAAATTTTCCAATACTAAACCAAGCATCTTGATGTAACCAAACACCTTTATCATTTTTATTAGGAGAAAGAATTTGATAAAATTCATTTACTTTTTCTAAATCTTTGGTAGATATTTGATCGTAACGAGGGTGTACTTGTTGTTGATTTGGGAATACCCAAATTTGTAAAAACTTTACATCATTTACTTTGCTTTTATTGTATTCGCTATGGAAAACTCCTGTTCCAGCACTCATCACTTGTACATCACCCTCTTTAATTACGGTGGTGTTTCCAATACTATCTTTGTGCTCTAAATCACCTTCCAATGGAATAGAAATAATTTCCATGTTATCATGCGGATGTGTTCCAAATCCCATTCCTTTAGCTACATGGTCATCATTTAAAACCCTAAGAACTCCAAAATTCATTCTTTCTGGATTGTGGTAATTTGCAAAACTAAATGTATGATGTGAGTTTAACCACCCATGATTGGCATGTCCTCTTGTATTTGATTTATGTAATATGCTTTTCATAACTGTATCTCTTTAACTCTTGTTATTTTCTATAACAAAGATCTGGAAACTATACAGTTTAGAGGATGTAAAAAAACGGGAAGGACTTATGAAAATCCGATATTTAATGATTTTCCTTAAATTTTGATGGAGAAATCCCTACTTGATGTTTAAAAAAAGCACTGAAATTTGCAGGTTCAGAAAAACCTAACTCAAAACCAATTTCTTTGTTACTTAGGTCTGTAAAATAAATCAAACGTTTTGCAGCCACTATAATTCTACTCTGAATGTGTTCTTTGGCTGTTTTTCCTGTTTGGGTTTTTACCAATCTGTTTAAATGATCGGGAGAAATGTTTAGTTGATTGGCATAATCTGTTGTGGCATGCCATTCTTTATAGTGTTGATTGATTAGGGTTTTAAACTTACGTAAGGTAGAATCTATACTTTGATAATAATCTGAGGGTAAGGAGCATGCATTGTTGCATGCTATTAAAATTAATTTTAACAAAGCTCCAATAGCTTCATTTTTATAGGTGAATTGGGAATTGTATTGGTTGTAGATTTCAGTTAAATAAAGGTTGATTTTTTGATGAATGTCCTTATTTAAAAACAAAGGAGGACTAGATCCAAAGTCGTTAAAAAGATTTAAATCGTCTATAAAAGAAACAGGAATATTATTTTCAATTAAAAACTGATTGGAAAAAACCAAAGCGTAACCGTAGGATTTTGAGGTTTCTATAATTTGATGAACCTGACCTGGAGCAACAAAATAAACTTGATTGGCTTCTAGATTAAATTCGTTAAAATCTATAAAATGTTTACCCTTAGCTTTATTGGTTACAATTACTGTAAAATAATCATGTCTGTGTGGCGTGTCGGGTTCTCCTTTTCTTTTGGTATAAATATCTTCCATTTTGGAAATTCCAAAACTTATGTGTTCGTCTTTTTTATTTATTTGATTGTATGTTTTTAATTGATTCAAATGAGATTTTTTATAAATATACAGAATCGTGTAGTGATTTATTCTTTAAAAGTTAACGTAAAAGTAGTTCCAACATTTATTTTGCTTGCTACCTCAATGCTACCTCCTAAACTTTCTAAGTGACTTTTTACCAAAAATAATCCAATTCCTTTGCTATCTGAATGATTATGAAAAGTTTCATGCAATTTAAAAATATCCCCCTTTACTTTGTCCATATCAAAACCAATACCGTTATCAGCAAAAATAATTTGAGTTTTTCCGTTTACTTTTTTAGAAGTAATAGATATGATAGGTTTTCTCTCTATATCTGAATATTTAATAGCATTTGAGAGGAGATTTAAAAAGATGCTTTGTAAATAAAATGAACTAAAAGTAATGCTAGGAACTTCTGAAAAATCAACAAGTAATTTTGCTTTCGAGTTTTTTATAGATTCACTAATAGATTCTTTTACAATATTTAAGGTGTTGTTTAGGTTTAGTTTTTGTAAATCTATGTTAATTTTTTTCTCTGTATTTAAAGTTTCTATATGCTTGTTTAAAGTCTGTTTTAAATTTAAAACAGAAGTGTAAAAAACTTCAATGTATTTAAGAGTTTGTTTGTCCTCAATTTTAGGAAAGTTCATCAAGCCAAACAAAGAAATAATATTGTCTATGGGAGATCTTAAATCATGTGAAGTTGTGTAAGCAAATTGTTTCAACTCAGTATTTAATCTCGTAAGTTCTATCAGTAAAGAATTTCTTTTTTCTTCTAATTCTTTTATTTGCGTAACATTTTTGGCAACAGCATATATTAACTCATCCTCTGGTTCGTATACAGAAGTCCAAGACAACCAAATTGTTTCACCGCCTTTTGTGATATACCGGTTGTCAAAATTAATCATGGGTATGTTACGGCTAATCTCGTGTCTTAATTTTGAAGTCAATTTTCTGTCATCGGGATGTATATAGGAACTAACTGATGTGTCTAATAATTCCTCTATACTATAGCCTAATGAATTAGCAAAAGAGGGATTTATTTTTTTTAGAATTCCTTCTGGAGATGCAATGCAAAGAATATCTGGAGTGATGCTGAAAAAACGTTCAAGATCAAATTCTTTTTTTGATTTTAATTCTTGAAAAGAAAAGTCGTGATTACTATTCATTGATGGTTGATATTGCTAAGGTTGATAACTAAAACAATTTATTAAAAAAAAGATAATTTTAATTTATAAAATCACAATAACTTTATATTAATGATTATTTCAATAAGACTAAGTATTTGTATGTGTGATATGTAAATCAATTTGTAATGTATGAAATTACATGGTGTTTATACTAAAACAATTATTAAATTTGTTTACGGAATTAAAAACAAAAAGATAATGAGTCAATTTGATAACGAAAAAATTCAAGAATATTTAAAAAATGGAGCAGTAGTATTAGATGTAAGAACAGATGAGGAATATGCAGAGGGGCATGTTGCTGGTTCAGAACACATTGTATTACAAACTTTGCCAGGAAAAGTAAATGTGGTAAAAGAGTATGCAAAACCTGTGATTGCTGTTTGTAGAAGTGGGGCAAGAAGCCAACAAGCTACAGATTTTTTAAAACAACATGGTGTAAATATTATTAACGGAGGTCCATGGGAAAATGTGGATCAATACGTAGGATAAAACATAACGGTTTTATATATAAAAAAGCTCTTTGATATAAAATCAAAGAGCTTTTTTTGCGAACTAAATCAACGTTTACTAATTATAAAAAAAATACTAATCTCTCCAAGGTTTGTAATTTTTTGCCTCTGGTCCTTGAAGTTTTCTTCTTTTGTTATCTGTAACAATTGCTATTGTTTCGGAACTTTTTTCATCTTTCCAAGGCTTAAAGTTTTTAGCTTCAGGTCCTTTTAAATCTTTTTTAGAACTTTTATTTACAACAACTGTAGCTTCAGTTTCGTACTTCCAAGGCTTGTAGTTTTTAGCCTCTGGTCCTTTCAATTCATTTTGTTTTTGAGCGTATACACTACTCCCAATCATCACTGCTAAAATCCATACTAAATTCTTCATAAACACTATCTTTTAATGATTTATCTATGATAAAATTACAAGCAATTAAAGGATTTTGAAATATGAGAAAAACGGTATTTTTATATGGTGTTTATACGTGGATGTTTGTACGTGTTTATACTTATTTTTTGTTATATAATACCTAAAGTACTGGCCTTGTTAATCAACTCAACTGTGTTTTTAACCTCTAATTTTTTAAGCATATTAGATCTGTGAGTTTCTACTGTTCTTGTACTGATGTATAATTTTGAGGCTATTTCTTTAGTGGTTAGTCCTTTTGATAATAACTCTAAAATTTCTAATTCTTTTTTGGTTAATTTTTTAATGCTTTTTACTTCAGCCATACTGTCTATCATTTTTTTAGACAATTCTTGGTTGTAGTATTTGTGACCGTTGTATACTTGTTTAATAGCATTTAAAACTTCCTCTTCATCGGTGTTTTTAAGCAAATAGCCATAGGCACCATTTTGTGCACATTTGGCAATATAGTTACCATCATCATGCATAGAAATAGCAATAGACTTGATGTCTTTATATTTTTTTCTTAAGGTTTTTAACACTTCAAATCCATTCATGTTTGGCATGGAAAGATCTAATAAAATAATATCAGGAATCATTCCTTCTTTTAAAACATTAATTAGTTCTAAACCATCTTCTACGTTGGTTAATACATTTAAAAAATCGTGTTTGTTTAACAAAGCAGTCAATCCATCTCTAAATAATTGATGATCATCTGCAACAATAAGATTGATTTTATTCATGAGTTAATGGAATTTCAATTTCTACATTAGAGTTTTGTGGTTCACATTCAAAACTAATAGAACCATGTAAAATTTCTACACGTTCTTTGATATTAATAATACCGGATCCTAAATTAACAGTTTCTGTGTTGTAACCAATACCATCATCAAAGTAAAAAATAGATAGATAATCATCAAACTCTGTAATAGAAATTCTGATTTTATCTGCATTGGCATGTTTTACGCTGTTGTTAATTAATTCTTGACTAATTCTAAAAATAGAAATGGCAATATTGGTGTTTATTTTTGAGTGTTTTGTTTTAATAGAGTTGTTAAAATCAATATCAATATTAGTCGTGTTCTTAATTAGTTTTACAAATGTTTTTAAAGTTTCACCCACTCCAAAATCTATTAAAGATGGTGGCATTAGAGCATAAGTCATTCTTCTAATTTCAGCAATGGTATGATCTATTAAGGATTTCATTTTTTCTTTTTCCTCAACTTCAATCTTCATGTTTTCTACAAAAAACCTAAGACTGGTTAATAAAGGACCAATTCCATCATGCAATTCTTGAGCCAATCTTTTTCTTTCTGTTTCTTGTCCTTCAATTAGAATTCTTTTTTTATTGGTGTTGGCTTGTGCCACTTTGGTTTGATATTCTACCAACTTATCTTTCATTTTAACCAATGAATTTCCAAGAATATCAGCATCGGATTTCGGTTTGTAATTGCTGTCCAACTTCATTTCTCCCACTTCTTGAGAAAAGGTAATGGCTCTGGTTAAAGATTCTTTTAAAGAGTTTAAAGCTTTTAAAATATCGTTAATTTCTTTAAAGTGCGTTTTTTTACCAATACTAACATTGTAATTACCTTCTGTCATAGCTAACAATTGAGTTTCCATGGTTTTTAAAGGTCTTGATAAAAATTGAGTAAAATAGATTCCAAGCAACAAAGCAATGATAAGAATGGAGCAAGCAATTAATAACAATTTCATTTTCATGTCTTGCAGAGGTAGCATGACTTCTGCAACATCCATTTCTGATAAAATAGCCCAATGGATATTAGAAATATCAATGCGATGATAGGCACTATAAACGGGAACTTCTCTATAATCTTTATAAATCCCATTTTTTAAAATATTGTTAAAAGCATTCTTAACACTTTTGGTGTTGGCTTTAATTTCATATGGTGGTTTGTTAGGTAAAAATCTAGAGGCAGATCTTAACTTATAATCAGTACCTACTAAATAGGTTTCTCCACTTTTCCCCATTCCGGTTCGCTCCAATAAAATTTGTTGAATATTGTCTCCAGAAATGATTTTTAGACTAGTAATAGCCTCCTTTTTAAATTTTACAAAACCAATGGTTAAAGTTCCGTTTTTAGAAATAGGTGTAAAGTCATACATCCCTGTTTTATCAATAGTAAAAGGAAGTTTTTTTAAATCATTTAGATCAACATTTTGTAAAGTATCTTCTCTTATTTCTGTAAAATGATACCATTCTGTATCTAAATATTTTTCAATTTGAACTCTTTTTAATCGTTCAATAGAACTTAATTGAGATAAAATTTTCTCATCCAAAGTTTTTTCAAACTGATTGTAAAATGATGCAGATAAAGAAATTACAACTACAAAAAGTAGCGAATTTATAATGATGATGATCCAAGTTCTAATGTTCATTATTGAATGTATTGGGAGGTAAATAAACAACTTTACGAATGTACATAAATTTAATATTTACCAAAGGAAGAGTTTTTTAAAACTAGGAATTTTTACAAGTTGAGGTGTATTGTACAATTTAAAAGCTCCTTAACTTAAATAGTTAAAGAGCTTTTAAAATTGTATTTTTTTGATGTATGATGTTACCAACCTCCGCTGGCACCACCACCTCCGAAGCCTCCGCCTCCAAAGCCTCCGCCGCCAGAGAAACCTCCACCGCCACCAAAGCCTCCAGAAGATCCTCCTCGGTAACCTCTGCTACTTCCTAAACTACCTAACAAGATAGCGGTAAAAATATCTGAAGAATCTAAACCACCTCCTCGGTTGTTAGAACCTCCGTTTCCTTTACCAGAATTATTCCCTCTACTCATAAAAAAAATGACAGCTCCTACAATAATAATAAGCGCAATAATGCTTCCTTTTCTGTTTTGTGTAGATTTTTGTTGATCAGCCTTATATTCTCCTGCCAATATTTTAATGATGACATCGGTAGCTTGATTTAAACCACTATAATATTGTTGTTTTTTAAAGTTTGGGGTGATAATGTCATCAATAATTTGTTTACTTAAATAATCAGTAAGTAAGTGCTCAACACCATAACCTGTGGCAATGTGAATTTTTCTTTCGTTTGGAGCAATTAAAATAAAAACTCCATTGTCTTTATCTTTTTGACCAACTCCCCATTCATGCGCTTTTTCAGTTGCCAACATGGCAATATCATTGCCGTTTAAACTTTCAATAGTGGCAACAACAATTTGTGTTGATGTTGTGTCTTTATAGCGAATTAACTTTTGCGATAAAGCTTGTACTTCTTGGTTTGATAAAATATGAGCATAATCGTAAACCCCTTTAAAAGTAGTTTCTTTTTTAGCCAAAGGCTCTTGTGCTTGTGTAAGTACTGTTGAAAAAAAAGCCAGTCCAAGGACTAGCTTTGTGATGTGTTTTAACATATAATTTTATTTTCTATCTCCAAACAAACGTAGTAAGAATAAAAATAGGTTGATGAAATCTAAATAAAGCGTTAAAGCTCCCATAACAGCTCCTTTTTTAGCATTCTCTTCAGAATCTAAATGGTTGGCCATTCTTTTTATTTTTTGAGTATCATAAGCAGTTAATCCTACAAATACCGCAACTCCTACATAGTTTAAAATCCAATATAAAGCTGGAGATTGTAAAAACATGTTTACTACCGTTGCAATAATAACTCCAATTAAAGCCATAAACAATAGGTTTCCCCAACTGGTTAAATCTTTTTTAGTAGTATATCCATATAAACTCATGGCTCCAAAAGTACCCGCTGTAATAAAAAAGGTAGAGGCAATTGAGCTTGAAGTGTAAATAATAAAAATGGATGACAGGGTTATACCATTTAGAATGGAGTATAACACAAATAACAAACTAGCTTTTTCAGCTGTCATTTGTTGAATTCTAGCAGAAATCCATACCACCAAACCTAATTCTGCTATTATTATCGCGTAAAATAACATATTAGGAATCATTCTTCCTTCAGGGTTGATACTGTATAAAAGTTGAAAAAATGCTGGAGTAGTGGCTGCCCACCATGATACAAATGCAGTAATTAACAAAGCACCACTCATCCAAGCGTATACTTTGTTCATAAATGCAGCCTCTTTAACCGAGCTGCTTTCAATAGTAAATGGGTTCATAATAATTATCCTTTTGATATTTGGTCAGACAATTCGTTGGTGTCATCACTTTGGTATTTAAAGTAGGTTTTTAATTGATTTCCTGCTTCTTCAATTCCATCGATCAATCCTTGTGCAAATTGTCCTTGTTTAAATTGATTAATAACTTTGTCTTTGGTAGTTTCCCAAAAATGATCAGGTACCACTTCGTTAATACCATCATCTCCCAAGATTACAAATTGTTTGGCTTCGGTGGCTACATAAAACAAAACACCATTTCTAGCATCTGTTTCAAACATTTTTAAATCGTTAAAAACGGCAATAGCTCTATCCATCACATCTCCTTCAAAAGTAGGTTCTATGTGAACTCTAATTTCACCAGAGGTGTTTTTTTCTGCTTTTTGAATGGCAGTAACAATTTGTTGTTCTTCGGTTTCGGTAAAAAACGGTTTGGTTTTACTCATCATTAAAATTTTACTTCAGGAGCTTTACTAGCTGCTGGATCTGATTTAAAGTATTCCATTTTATTAAAATCGAACATTTTAGCGGTAATGTTTTTAGGAAACTTTCTAATCATGGTATTATAGCTAATCACCATGTTGTTAAAACGGTTACGCTCTACATTAATTCTGTTTTCAGTTCCTTCTAATTGAGATTGCAAACCTATAAATTGTTGACTTGCCTTTAAATCTGGATATCTCTCTGAAACCACCATCAACTTATTTAAAGCACCACTTAAACCTTGTTGTGCTTCTTGGTATTTGGCAATGTTTGCAGCAGATAAATTGTTAGCATCAATCGTTACTGATGTTGCTTTAGCTCTTGCGTTAATTACTTCGGTTAATGTTTCTTTCTCATGGCTTGCATATCCTTTTACAGTCGCAACTAAATTTGGAATTAAATCGGCTCTACGTTGGTAAGAACTTTCTACGTTTGCCCATTGTCCTGTAGCAGCTTCTTGAGCGCTAACCATATCATTGTATCCGCAAGAACTCAAAGAGACTGCAGCGATACAAATCACTAAATATTTTACAATTTTTTTCATGCTCTAATTTATGAATTATAGTTTACAATAATGCATAAATGATACCAATATCTAAATATGACAGAATGTCTTTTATAGTTGGTTTTTAATTTTAATTAATTCAGTTTTGATGCTTTCTAACCTACTAATAATTTTAGAGTTGGTAATGGTTTCTTTAGGCTTTTCTCGTAATTTTTTACGAACGCCTTCTAAAGAATATCCTTGCTCTTTGGCTAAGTGATAAATAAGCTTAAAATTTTCAATATCAGTTTGGGTAAACATTCTGTCACCTTTGCTGTTTTTTTTAGGCTTAATCATGTCAAACTCCTGTTCCCAATAACGTATCATAGATGAAGTAACACCAAAAGCATTGGCTACTTCTCCTATTTTATAATACCTTTTTTTAGGGAGTTCTATATGCATTAGTCTAATGATTGATTTTCTTGTGAAGATAATACTAACATCGCTTCGTATTCTTCCGGAGTTAAATCATTATGATAAAAATAGACAGGATTTAATTTTTGATTTCCTTTTTTCACCTCGTAATGTAGGTGAGGAGCGGTAGAAGATCCTGTAGAACCCACCAAACCAATTAAATCTCCACGTTTCACTTTTTGTCCTGCACGTACATAAAAAGTACTCATATGTCCGTAGGTAGTTTCGTATCCAAACCCATGATTAATGACTACGTGATTTCCAAAACCTTTTCTAGATTTTTTAGCGGTTTTAACAACTCCATCACCAGTCGCATAAATATTAGTTCCTTGTGGAGCAGAAAAATCCATTCCCCAGTGCATTCTTCTTGTTTTATAAATAGGGTGAATTCTAATTCCGTAACCAGAAGCCATTCTTTTTAAATCTTTATTCGCTACGGGTTGTATTGCAGGAATAGAAGCTAGCATTTCGGATTTGTTTTTAGCTAATTTTACAATTTCATCTAAAGATTTAGATTGAATTACCAAGCGTTTGGCCAAAACATCCATTTTTTTAGTAGCTTCTTTTACAAGTTCACTATTTTTAAATCCATCTAAGTTTTTGTATCTGTTCACACCACCAAAACCTGCACTACGTTCATCATCAGAAATAGGTTTGGCTTCAAAAATAACCCTATATACGTTATTATCTCTTTGTTGAATTTCTTGTAAAATGGCATCAGACTCTTCCATTCTTTTTTCTAGCAGTTCATAATTAAACTTTAAATTGTTTAATTCTTTTAAAGTAGCTCTTTCCGAAGGTGATTTTAAAATAGCACTAAATGCCACAAAACCAATCAACCCCACTAAAAAAATAGCAAAGACATACAGAATGGTGTTTCTTAAAACTATTTTAGTATTCTTTTCTATCGGTTGATAAGAAAGGGTGTCAGAATCGTAATAAAATTTTGCTTTCGCCATGAATCTAAAATAACTATTTTTGTGACCTAATTAAATAAAAGCAATTTAATTGATGTTACTAACGTACAAATTTACAAAATGTTTTATTAAGGTAACTATTGATGTTTGCTTAACCCAATTTACTATATGAAATCTCAGGACATTAGAAAGACATTTTTAGAATTTTTTGAATCTAAACAACATAAATCGGTACCCTCTGCACCAATGGTGTTAAAAGATGATCCTACGTTAATGTTTGTTAATGCAGGTATGGTTCCGTTTAAAGAATTCTTTTTAGGTCAACGTAAAGTTGTAAATACTAGAGTAGCAGATTCACAAAAATGTTTAAGAGTTTCTGGAAAGCACAACGATTTGGAAGAGGTTGGAATTGATACTTATCACCATACTTTGTTCGAAATGTTAGGAAACTGGTCTTTTGGAGATTACTTTAAACAAGAGGCTATTGATTGGTCATGGGAATTGTTAACCGAAGTTTTTAAGATAGATAAGGACATTTTATATGTGACTATTTTTGAAGGAGATGATTCTGAAGGCTTAGCAAAAGACGCGGAAGCCTACGATATGTGGAAGAAACACGTTCCAGAAGACAGAATTTTATTAGGAAATAAAAAAGACAATTTTTGGGAAATGGGAGCGCAAGGACCTTGTGGACCTTGTTCAGAAATTCATGTTGATATTCGTTCTGCAGAAGAAAAAGCAAAAATTCCTGGAGCAGATTTGGTGAATATGGATCACCCACAAGTGGTAGAAATTTGGAATTTGGTATTTATGCAATTCAATAGAAAAGCTGACGGTTCTTTAGAGAACTTACCAAACCAACACATTGATACAGGAATGGGATTTGAGCGTCTTTGTATGGTTTTACAAGGAGTTCAATCTAATTATGACACTGACGTATTTACACCATTAATCCATGAATTAGAATCTAAGACAGGATTTGAATATGGAAAAAAAGAAGAAATAGACATTGCTATTCGTGTTATTTCAGATCACGTAAGAGCTGTTGCATTTGCCATTGCTGATGGACAATTACCATCTAGCACAGGAGCAGGATATGTAATTCGTAGAATTTTAAGACGTGCTATTCGTTATGGGTTTACGTTCTTAAATCAAAAAGAAGCATTTATTTATCAATTGGTAGAAGTGTTAAGCAATCAAATGGGAGCATTTTTCCCAGAGATTACCTCTCAAAAACAATTGGTGATGAATGTTATTAAAGAAGAAGAAACCTCATTTTTAAGAACTTTAGGTCAGGGATTAGGATTGTTAGACAATGTAATTGCTGAAACCAAAGGAAAAGAAGTTTCTGGAGACAAGGCTTTTGAATTGTATGATACTTTTGGATTTCCTATCGATTTAACTGCATTGATTTTAAGTGAAAAAGGATATTCTTTAAACGAAGCTGAATTTGAAGCTGCTTTAGAAAAACAAAAAAATAGATCTAGAGCTGCTGCAGAAATGGATATGGATGATTGGGTTATCTTAAAAGAAGATGCGGATCAAGAATTTGTTGGGTATGACTACTTAGAAACCAATGTAAAAATTACGAGATATCGTAAAGTGACTTCTAAAAAAGATGGAGAGTTGTATCAATTAGTATTTAACTTAACGCCATTTTATCCAGAAGGAGGAGGTCAAGTAGGAGATAGAGGATTTTTAGAAGCTAGTAATGGTGATGTATTACATATTATAGACACTAAAAAGGAAAATAATTTAGTAATGCATATTGCTAAAGATTTACCAAACAATCCTACTGATACTTTTAAAGCGGTGGTAGATGCTAAAAACAGAGAATTATCTAATAACAACCACTCTGCAACGCACTTATTACATTTGGCTTTAAGAACTGTTTTAGGGACGCATGTAGAACAAAAAGGTTCTTTGGTAAACGCAAAATATTTACGTTTTGACTTTTCTCATTTTTCTAAAGTAACAGCCGAAGAAATTGAAGAAATTGAGGCTTTTGTAAATGCTCGTATTCGCGAAAAATTAGCGTTACAAGAGTTTAGAAATATTCCAATGCAAGAAGCAATCGACAAAGGTGCAATGGCTTTATTTGGAGAAAAGTATGGAGATACCGTTCGTTTAATTCAGTTTGGAAACTCAAAAGAATTATGTGGGGGTACACACGTTGCCAATACAGGAAATATTTGGCATTTAAAAATTACTAGCGAAAGTGCAGTAGCGGCTGGAGTAAGAAGAATTGAAGCCATTACAGGAGATGTAGCTAAAGATTTTTTTACTACGCAAGACAAAGCTTTGGTAGAAGTAAAACAAACTTTAAAAAATGCAAAAGATCCTGTAAAAGCAATTGTAAGTTTACAAGAAGAAAATGCAGCTTTAAAGAAAGAAATAGAATCTTTATTAAAAGAAAAAGCAAAGAATATTAAGGGAGATTTAAAAGCGAGTATTAAAGAAGTGAACGGAATTAATTTCTTGGCCACGAGAATTGATATGAATGCCGGAGCCATTAAAGATATTGCGCATGAATTAGGAGGAGAAGTTGAAAACTTGTTCTTTTTTGCAGGAGCTGAAAATGATGGAAAAGCAACTTTAACTTCTTATATTGCTAAAAACTTGGTAGAAGAAAAAGGTTACGATGCAGGTAAAATTGTTCGTGAATTAGGAAAATACATCCAAGGTGGTGGTGGTGGACAAAAGTTCTTTGCTACAGCAGGAGGTAAAAATCCAGCAGGACTATCTGAAGCAATTGAAAAAGTAAAAGAATACTTATAACTGTTATAAGTACTTATTGATAAAAATATCTAAAGGATGATGTTAATAGCAGTTTTATTGCCTTGGTTATCTTTCTTTTTAAGAGGTAAAATAATTTCAGGTATCATCTGTGTAATTTTACAACTAACACTAATAGGATGGTTACCAGCTGCAATATGGGCAGTTGCCTCTAGGGTTGATGGTAAGAATAAAACGAGAATAGATAAAATGGAGAAAAGAATAATGAAAGCTCATAAATAGTTCTATAAAAGTTATTTTTAAGGGTTTATTAAATACTAAAAACCAACCGAAGGTTTGAAATTTAGAACAGAAATAAAATTAGCATCCCAACAACAAAATCAAATAGATTACAAGTCTAAGATTCTGTTGTTGGGATCTTGTTTTTCTGAAAACATTGGAAATAAACTTTCTTATTTCAAGTTTGATACTTTGGTAAATCCTTTTGGGACTTTGTTTAGTCCAACTGCCATTGCTAAAGTTTTAGAAGATACTATAATTGAAAAAAAACATTCTGCTAGTGACTTGGTAAAACAAGGAGATTTGTATCATTCATTACATCATCATTCTGATTTATCAGGGATAGAAACATCTGAAGTGATAGAGAATATTCATCAAGCTCAAAAACAATGTTTAGATCAATTAAAATCAGCTACACACGTCATTATTACATTAGGAACTTCGTGGGTTTACGGACATATTTTAACCAATCAGTTGGTGGCTAATTGTCATAAAATTCCACAAACAGAATTTGAGAAAAGGAATTTGTCATTCATAGAAATAGAAACTGTTTTAGAAGAGATTATCAAAAATATTAGAAAAGTAAATTCCTCTGCTCAAATTATTTTCACGGTAAGTCCTGTAAGACATCTTAAAGATGGGATGATAGAAAATTCATTAAGCAAAGCAAGTTTAATTACCGCAACACATAAAATTAAAGAAAGCCACGGTGTGGCCTATTTTGGAAGTTATGAAATGATGATGGATGATTTACGTGATTATAGATTTTATGAAGCTGATATGATTCATCCCAATCAAGTAGCCATTGATTATATTTGGGAACAATTTTCTAAGGTTTGGATTAGTGAAAATTCACAAAGTTATTTTAAAAGAATAGCCTCTGTACAGCAAAGTAAATTACACAAACCGTTTCAGCCAGATTCGCAATCACATCAGTCTTTTTTAGAAAAATTAAAGCTAAAAAAAACTCAGTTAGAACAAGAATTAAACATCCGTTTTGATGCATAAAAGTTTTAAACTTCAAGGAGAATCCTTCCAAAATCCGTTAGAATTAATATCGTTTTCCGAAACGATCTCAGAGGAATTATATTGGTTTTTACAAGAATGGTTTTCTGATGCAGAAACGTTAATTGTACAAACATCAGGTTCCACAGGAAAACCAAAATTAATTTCAATAAAAAAGGAGTTGATGCAAAACTCAGCCAAAGCCACTGGGACTTTTTTTGATTTAGGAATAGGAACCAAAGCCCTGTGTTGTTTGTCTGTAAATTACATCGCTGGTAAAATGATGGTCATTCGTGCCTTAACTTTAGGGTGGGAGTTAGATGTTATAGAACCAGTTGGTAATCCGCTAGAAAATGCTTTTGAGGAATATGATTTTTGTGCTATGGTGCCTATGCAAGTACAAGCTAGTTTATGGGATTTAAACTTGGTTAAAAAATTACTGATTGGTGGTGGAGTGGTCTCACAAACTTTACAAGAAGACTTACAAAGTTTGTCTACGGAATGTTTTGCCTCTTATGGAATGACAGAAACCGTGAGTCATATTGCCGTTAAAAAATTAAATCATTTTAACTCGACTCCTCTTGATGACGAGAACACTAAAGATTCCAAAAAAGAGGTTTTCGAGCGTAGTCGAGAAGTTAATTTAAGTGATGTTGAAGGAAATGGTCTTCGAGCGGAGTCGAGAAGTTTTTATCAGGTATTACCTAATATTACCATTTCTCAAGATAATAGAGCTTGTTTGGTCATTGATGCTCCTTTGTTGTCTGAGGAAAAAGTCATTACCAACGATGTTGTCAAAATGATTTCTGATAACGAGTTTGAATGGTTAGGTCGTTATGATCATGTGATCAATTCTGGTGGTGTAAAATTGCATCCCGAGCAAATAGAAAAAGAACTTTCAAAAATTATTGTAGAACGATTTTTTGTAACGGGAATTCCAGATGAAATCTTAGGAGAAAAATTAATATTGGTGGTTGAGGGAGAAGATAGAGTATGTGATTTTAGTTCTTTAGCTTTATCTAAATATCAAATTCCTAAACAAACTTATTTTATAGATCAGTTTGTAGAAACGGAGACCAAAAAAATCCAACGAAAAGCTACATTGAAGTTGTTGTTTTAGAGTCAATAGTATTCATAATTTAATCTTACCTACCAATTATCTGTTCTAAAAGAAGAGGCTGGTAAACCAGAAGTACTAAATAAAGTAGCTTTGGCACAATTGTTAAAGTTATAGCGAACAGCAACCGGAATTGTTATATGGGGAGAGGAAATTAATAAGGTGTTTATTTCCTTTCCAATGATGGCTATGGCAGGATAAAAAACTTGATCTTCTCCAGCAATTTCAAAACCAAGGATTTCTTTTCCAAAGCTAGTGATTCCCGTTTTACTACCACTAAAAGTTAGCTCTAAGGTTGTTTCATCAATGGATCTCATACTTTTGTAAACAGGTCCTGAGTATTCAACACTATTAAACGCATAATCTTTGGCAAGTGCTATGTAAGCCAGCCTAGTCCCAACAATCTTTTTTTCTGGAGGATGTATAGAGTCACATTGTGCAATGTCTAAAGTAATAGCCATTCCAGTATTTTTTAATGTTTGAGAAGTTTTTAATTGAGCCTCTCTTAAATAAGCTGAGTTGATGTAGGTTCCATTATTTCCATAACTTATAGGGGCTGTTTGTGTGGTGTAAAAAGGAAAATCTCCCTGATTCCATTTTTTTCTCCAAGACGTAACCATTGCATTTATCAATGCAGAATATTCCGAAGGCCTGTCTCTATTTGTTTCTCCTTGGTACCAAATACATCCTTTAATAGAGTAACCTAAAAGAGGGTGAATCATACCATTGTATAAGCTTGTTGGGGTTTGTTGAATTCTGTCTACATCAAAGCCTTCAGGAATGGTAATTGTTTTAAATTCTTTTAAAGTTTGTAAATCTGTCCAAGCTTCGGCAGAAGATCCTCCCCAGCAAGACACAATTAATCCAATAGGTACTTTTAAAGCACTTTCTAGTTTTTTACCAAAAAAATAAGCGACTGCACTAAAATCTGCTGTGTTATTTGGATTGGAAATTTTCCAATCTCCCGAAAGAGAATTTACTGGAGAAAGGCTGGGATTTCTTTTAACAGTATACATTCTGATGTTATTGTTTTTAGAATTCAATATTTCTTCCTGACTTCCTTTTACCGGTTGATTGTGAAATCCTTTTATTGGCATTTCCATGTTCGATTGTCCAGAACAAAGCCATACTTCTCCAATCATTACATCTTGTAAAGCAATAAGTTTGGTTCCGTTTATAAAAATTTTATGAGGCCCTCCAGCGCTTGGAGTCTGTATTTTTAGTTTCCATTTTCCTTCATTGTTGGTAATTGTAGAAACATTTACTCCCCAACTAGTCGTTATTTTAATAGGCGTGTTTGCTTTGTCCTCTCCCCAAATACTAACCTTTTGTTGCTGCTGCAATACCATGTGGTTTTTAAAAATAGGATAGAGTTTGGTTTGAGCTTTTGATAAAAATGCACTCAACAAAACAATTAGCAACATAGGTGATTTTAGCATAATTTTAAACGAGATATTGTTTAAATTAAAAAGAGTGTTTTCTATTATCTAAACAAAAAATCAACAGAAGCATGCGTATCTAAGGCATCAAAACCTTTTATGTTGTTTTTAATAATTAATGTGTTAATTAACTTACGTTTTACATTTTCATAAAAACTACTTTGGAATTTAGCAGGATTTCTTCCAGCCAAAGCTTCTTCTCCAATTTTATCAGATAACCACTCTACTGGGGTTTCATTCTTAAGTTTTTTAAAATCTAAAGTTGGTTGTAAAGTAGTTCTATCAATGGTCTCTAATGTAAATTCAATGTTCTCTGGATGAGATTCGTTTACATTAAAGTTTAAAATAAATTTCTTGTTAAATTCTTTAATATCCATGGTGATGGTTGTTTTAGGTTATTCAAATAAAAAGTCGATGTCTGTATTTATATCTAATACATCAAACGCTTCAATTTCTATTTTTTCAAAGAAAGCCAAAATAAGGTTTCTTTTTACGACTTCGGTAAAATGTTCTGTTAATTCTGATCTTTTACACTCATGATGTTCAATTCCATTTGGCAAAAAACTCATTCTATCAATTGAAGTTAAAGTACAAAGTACAGTATCTGTAGTTCTAAGATCTTTGATATTAAACAACATCATATTGGCTTTATGATATTCTTCAATGGTCATAATCCCTTCATCATGGTGATGATGGTGGTGGTGGTCATCATGATTATGGTCATGATCATGTTCGTGGTGGTGATGTTCGTGCTTACTCAAAATATTTATTGATTTCGTTTTCTGATAAATTAATGCCTGTTACATTATGAACTTGCAATACTTCTTCCAAGGCATCAATCTTAAACTTTAAAATAGCTTTGTTGATGTCTTTCCCTGCTAAAAACTGTTTAAAGCAAGTGTTGTTTTCGTTTTCTAAAACTTCATTCATTACCTGCATGCTGTTGCGGTCTAAAACAACTAGGCGGAATCTTTTACTTTTAGTCCCTTTTTCGTAACCAAAACCTAAAATATATTGTTCTCTAAATTCTTGTACAGTCATGTATATTATTTATTTGTACAAAGATACTAATTACCATATTTTGTTTAAAAAATAGAAGTCCCCCTTATCCAAAAAAGATAAAGAGGACTTTGTGGTATTTTATAATTTAAAAACTATTCAACTATACCAAGAGTAATCATTCTTTTCTTGATTAAACTTGCTAAAAGAGTTGATCCAGTCGTTGTGAAATGAACACCATCTCTAAGTAGTTGAGGAGGACATTTTCCTGAATTCATAGCGCTTAAATCTTCTTCAGTAGGGGTAAGTCCAGCATCTTCCAATCCATAAGTTGATAAATATTCTCTTAAATTAATATATCTAGCACCAAATTCACTAAGCATTTTTACTTCTAAACCATTTCTGTATGCTGCACTTTGTGTGTGTAAACCAATGACTAAATAGTTAGAAGAACTGCTAAAATCTACCATTTTTTTAATTTGATTTACTAAGTCATCATAACTAGAGTAGCCTCCATTTTGACCTACAAAAAATACATTAGCGTGGTAGTTTCTATGTTTTCTCATGGCTCCTGTAAAAACTATAGAGTTTTCAGTTGTTGTTCTCTCAATACCTTCGGTAATTCTAGTTAAAGTATATCTCCCATCTGGATCATTCCATGCAGTTCCTGTCCATCTAATTATACATTCTATGTCGTTAATCATACAATTGTTAACTGTAGAACTCCCTCCTTGTAATAATGGAGTTATACTTGAAGTATTATTATGAGTGGAAATGAAAGTGTTTGTTTTTTCTCCTAATACAATAGTCTCGGTGGTTGCAGGAATTATCACTCGGTTTTTTAAGTACATGGGGATTCCACCTTGTCTAGCTCCTATGGCTAAAGTATTTTCTCCTCCAACACCATTGTTAAGAATTCCATATTCGTCTGATCCTAGTAAGGATTGTAAAATAGCAGGAAAGCCTTGGGCAGTTAAACTGTCTCCCCAACAAGCAATTCTTTTAAAATCGATGTTAATTGGGGCTTCTATTATTGTGTCATCAGAAAATTTAAAAACAAAATGTGTCTCATTTTCTGTAATCTCTACAATATAGGGAGCATCTTTACCATCGATTCCATTTTGTCCATCTACTCCGTCTTTACCATTCACACCATCCTTGCCGTCCTCTCCGTTTTGTCCATCTACTCCGTCTTTACCATTCACACCATCCTTGCCGTCCTCTCCGTTTTGTCCATCTATTCCGTTGTTACCATCGGTTCCATTAGAGATTTCAATAAAGGTATTGTCAGAGAAATGAATTTTGTAACCAGTATCTAAAGTTTCTACAAAATTAATACTGTTACTTTCTTGTAGTAGTTGAATGTTTGTTTTATTGTTGTTTACTTCTTCCTTAAGTTGTTCTAAGTCATCTCTTAAACTCTCATCAACACATGAAGTTATTAATAAGTTTAGTGTTAATAAAATTAAAATCTTTAAAGTTCTTTTCATTTTAGTTTTTTTTGCAAAGGTATTTTTTTTGTTGATAAATGTTGTTTTTTTAGTTTTTTTTTAAAAAAAACCTCTGCTTTAATAGAGTGCCCCCAAAAAGTTAGACACAATTTGGGGGTATTTTTATGTCTAGAAAAGTAAAATACACATTAGACTTTAAACAAGAATGTGTAAGGTTGATTCTTAAAGGAGAACACTCTATAAC